>NZ_JAFLNF010000001.1 GCF_017313085.1 Roseibium limicola
CAAGCCCAAGGGCTTCTTCTACCTGGACCACCGCACGGTGGACGCCAAGCTGGGGATCGTCACGGACACCTTCGCCACACCTGCCAATGTGCACGACAGCATTGTTTATCTTGCCCGGCTGGACCGCCAGCGGCAGCGCTTCGCCCTTGACGTGACGGCGGTTGGTCTGGATGCGGGCTATGCCACCACGGGCATCGCCAGGGGGCTGGAAGAGCGGGACATTCTGGGTGTGACCGGCTACCGGCGGCCTCTGCCTCCAAGACCGGGCATGATGCGCAAGTCGGCCTTTGCCTACGAGGAACAAGCCGATGGCTACCGCTGTCCGCAAGGCCAGCGGCTGACCTATGCCACAACAGACCGCAACGGCTACAAGCACTACCGCTCCGACCCCGCCGTCTGCCAAACCTGTCGGCTGCTGGCCTCCTGCACGTCCAATGCAAAGGCCGAGCGCACCCTGACCCGCCATGTCTGGCAGGACGCCCGCGAGCGTGCGGATGCCCATCGCCTGACAGCCTGGGGCAAGGCTATCTACAAGCGCCGCAAGGAAACGGTCGAACGTTCCTTCGCAGATGCCAAGCAGCTGCATGGCCATCGCTATGCCAGGTTCCGGGGCCTGGTCCGTGTCAAAACCCAGTGCCTGCTCGCTGCCGCCGCCCAAAACATCAAGAAGATCGCTATGGCCCTCACCAAAGCCCACGAACAAGCCCCCGCGTGACACAGGCAAGCCCGCAAAAAACAAACCCATAAACGCGGACAATCGCCACAAAGCAAAAGCTCAAAAAACAAACCCGCCGAAATCGACGGGTTTGTCAGCAGTCTGAGGGGCGCGTTGCGCCCCTTTTCCAAATCCATGAAAGAACTGTCGTCCGCGTTTTGCGGCCAGGCCTCAAACCTTTGAGAGCACCCATGTCGTCATTTCAGCCAGAACCTGGGTTGCAGCCTGATCAAGCGCAGCAACGGCTTGCTGCGGCCCCACTCCAGCGGAAGCCACTTCTGCCTTGAAGACCTGGCTCGCCACGGTGCGCCCATTCTTGTCATTGACCAGACGCCCGGCGATCTCTACCACACCACGGTCCGACCCTGCCGTATGAAGTGCAAAGGTTCGAATATCGCTTTGCAGCTGATAGTCGATAAGCAGCCCATCACCCGGCAGACCAACCCCGCGCAAAGCATTGGTGTTCTGCAGGGCTTCTGCAATTTTCGCCTGCACGACATTCGGCAAGGCATCGCTCCACGCAGCCTGCGGGAAATAGCTGATCAGCTGACCTTCCTGAACCACGGCAATGTGATCTGTATCCAGCGCCTTCAAAGCGCGCGGGCGCGCCACCAGAACCTGCACGCCACGGCGACGACGCACTTCCAGCTCGGGAACCGCCGTCAGCCCATAGAGAACTGCAGGTGTAGTGCTGGTGCAACCGGCCAACGCGACCGTCCCCAGACCAGCCAGGGTCAGAAACCCACGACGGGTGGTGCTTTTTGAACCGCCCCGATCTGTCATCCTGATACGTTCCCCAGTCCCATTGCGTCATCTATCCTAACTTGGTCTTCCTGCATTCGTTTGCCAATCCGCTTGCGGCTGCATTTAGCGCCGCTGTCTGCCGCCATTGAATGTGGGAACATCTTCACCACCGAAAATGATCCGATTGGGCGCCCGGTCAAAGTTTTCGACCGCCCGCTGGATCGAGATCAATGTGCGGTTGATCTGCGACATCGCATTGCCGAAGTCCTCCGGCCCCTTGCTCGCAAACCGGTTCAAGCCACCGGCAATACTGTCGGCCCGGCCTTCAAAGGCCTGCGCGATCTTGCGGATCGAGGCCGCAGCCTGCGTTGCCTCATCCACGAAGCCTTCGCCATCCCCCTCCACCATGGCGCTCACCTTGCCGACGATGTCATCGACCTTTTCAGAGGTGCCATTCAGAGTTGAAGCGATATCCTTGGCGTCGCTGATGATCTTGTCGACATCCGGCGAACGCTTGGACAGGGTCAAGCTCAGCTGCTCAACATTGGTTGCCGACCGCTGGGCAGACTGCAGGATCGCGTCTATCCCGTGCTGTTGATCGGCCAGACCAGTAGTGACTTTCTCGACAGATGCCACGATCTGAGAAATCTTCTGAGGGTCAAGCGAAGCAGAAACCCCCTTCCCGTCGGCGGCAATATCGTTGAGCTTCTCCATCAGCGCGGCCGCCTGCTTCAGCGTCTTGGAAAGGTCTTCCTGATGCTCGGCCACCGTTGCGGACATTGCCTTCAGGTTTGCCATCGTGTCCTTTGACGAAACAACCAGACTGTCCAGATCGTCTTGGCGGTTTTCCAGAACCTCACCCAGACTCGCAACGCCGCGCACCGCTTGATCGACTTGCTTGGGATCGACCGCCGCCACGATGGCGCGCACATCGGTAAGGCCTGCATTCAAGCCCTTGCTGAAGGTCTGAATTTCCTTTGCCGCGGACTGCGCTTCTACCACAACTTGGTCAACGCCCTTGCTGGCCTCGCCCAGGCTGTTGGAAAACTCCGACAGACCACCGACGATTTCACCAACCTTGTCAGAGGGAACCGACGCTAGGATCCGCTCCGCCTCGTCGACAACGCCTTTCAAGCGGCTGGCAAGGCTGGAAAACGCATCACTTGCAGAGCCAATCGACGACATGAAGGTCTCGACGCCTTCGGAATTGGACGCCAACGCCTCGGTAAACGTCTGAACGTTGTCCAGCGTCTTGGTGACGGTCACGGTGTTCGTCTTCATGAAGCCGTCAACGGTCTCCATGGTGCTGTCGACCTTAGCAATGGCATCGCGCGCGCCAGCCACGATGTCATCATAGGCCGACCGACCGGCACGAATAACCGGAATTTCGTCACTTCCATGATCAAACAGGATCGGAGAATCCAACGTTCCGCCATTCAACTCCACATAAGCGACACCGGAAAGCAGCTGGAAATTAAGGAACGCGGTGCTGTCCGCACGCACTGGGGTACCGGGCTTCAGACGAACCGTCGCGACAATAACCTTCGGATCGTCCCTGTCGAAATCAAGCGAGGTCACATCCCCCTGCTTGATACCGTTGAAATAGACATCGCCCCCGACGCTCAGCCCGGTCACTGGCGCCGGCAGAACGATTTTCAGAAAATCATTATCACGTGTTTCAGCCGTTACAGCCAACCAGTATACGACGACGAATGCCGCTACCAGCGTGGCCATCATGAAGGCACCGATCGTGATATAATTCGCGCGCGTTTCCATCGTCTTCCTTAAACCCGGCGCAAGGCCCGTTCGCCCCGAAAATAGGATTCAATCCAGGGGTGATCGTTCTTCATCATCTCGTCGAGGGTGCCGATTGCCAGCACCTTCTTGTCACCCAGCACTGCAATCCGGTTACACACGGACGCAAGACTGTCGAGGTCGTGGGTGACCATGTAAACTGTCAGCCCCAGCGTTTTGCTCAACTGACCGATCAGCCCGTCAAAGGCGGCAGCGCCAATCGGATCGAGACCAGACGTTGGCTCATCCAGAAACACCAGATCTGGATCGAGGGCAAGCGCCCGGGCCAGACTGGCTCGCTTGATCATCCCCCCGGAAAGTTCAGAGGGGAATTTATCGGCTGCATCCGGGTTCAACCCGACCAGATCGAGCTTGAGAATAGCCAACTCGTCCATCAAACGTTGAGACAAGTGCAGATGTTCGCGCATCGGCACCTGGATATTCTGTTTGACCGTCAGCGAGGAAAAGAGGGCTCCTTGCTGAAACAGCACGCCCCAACGGCGGCGCACCATGGTCATCTCACCTTCGGTTGCGGTGTCCATGTTCCGACCGAACACCTCGATGCTTCCACGGCGCTTCTTGTTCAAGCCGAGGATCGTGCGCATAAGGACGGATTTTCCAGTACCTGACCCCCCGACGAAGCCGAGAATTTCACCGCGCACCACATCCAGATCCAGCCCATCCAGGATTAGCTTGTTGCCAAACCCGACGGTCACATCACGCACCGACAGGATCGAATCCTTCTCGATCTGCGCAGACCCTTGCAGTTTCGGCGTGCCACTTGCAAGCTGAGCGGAGGGGCGGACGCTTTGGGAAGGCTCGGCGCTCATCACACTCCGATCGCTGCAAAAAACACTGCGAAAATACCATCGACCACAATCACGAGGAAAATAGCCTTCACCACCGCCATGGTGGTGCGCTTGCCAAGAGATTCCGCAGATCCGCCCACTTTGAGGCCTTCCACACTGGCAATCAACCCCACGATCAGGGCCATGAATGGCGCCTTGATCAAGCCGACCACAAAGGTCTGAACAGTCACCGTCTCCTGCAGCCGCGTCATGAAAGGCTGCGGATTGATATCCAGATAGGCCCAGGCGACCAGCCCGGCCCCGAAGAGCGAAGCGATATCCGACAGAAACGTCAGAACGGGAACCGCCAGCATCAGGGCAAGAACCCTTGGCAGGATCAGCACTTCCGTCACCTGCATTCCGATGACATGCAGCGCATCGACCTCTTCGCGCATCCGCATCGCGCCGATTTCCGCCGTAATCGCCGAGCCGGAGCGACCGGCCACCATGATCGCTGTCAGAATGACCCCGATCTCGCGTAATACCAGAACACCAGCCAAATCAACAACGTAGAGGTCCGCGCCGAACTGACGCAGATAGAACCCGCCCTGTTGCGAAATGATCACCCCGATGAGGAAGCTCATCAGCATGACAATCGGCACCGCGCCGATGCAAGTGCGCTCGAACTGAACTGCAGCAGACACGCTTCTCAATCGCTTCGGCTGAACCAGGATCGCTGCCAGAACAGCCCCCAGGGATCCGAGGATATGCAGCATGGCCAAGCCATCGCGCATCGCCTCGATGGCATTTCGCCCCCAGGCTTCCATCATATCGGCCAGGGAATACGAATGCTTTTCCGATTTCAGAACGGCAGGATGATGCTTTTCCAGTTCTTCAAACAGGATGGCACGCTTGTCATCAAGTCCGTCAAATTGCACCCGGCGTCCATTGAACTCCTGCGCGCCTCGGAACCGATGCAGCACCCAGGCTCCGCTGGTATCCAGACCCGACAGCCCGGACAGGTCGAGGCGCACGCGCCCTTCACCCGGCACCTTTGCATCAGCCAACACGGCTTCGCAATCGGTCAAGCGATTGATGACCCAATCCCCGGCAAGGCGCAGGCAAGGGACATCACCCTCAGCCGACATCTCAAGTGTCGGAGCCGTGCTGTTTTCCTTGAACGCCATGGGGAGACTTAATCCGATCGCATCGTTTCGAAAAGAACCTATAGCTTACCAAGTGGTTAATGGTCCAGCCGTGCAACCCGTTTCAAGCCTTATCAAGGGGCCCGAACACAGGTTTCATCCATATTTCTGCTGTTGGCGCACCAAAGCGCCCCGCATGGCAATCAGTCCGATGGAGCCAGCAGTCGCACACACGGCCATCAACCAGAACGGATAAGACGGATCCAGCCGATACAAAGGTCCACTGACAGCCATGCCGGCGGCCATCAGAACTCCGCTGGCGGAAGCGAGAAAGCTCTGCCCGGTGGCAGACCATTTCTCCGACACCAAACCGGCAACAAACCGCACTGCGCCGAAGTGAGCAACCGCGAATGTCAGGCCGTGCAAACACTGCAACGGCACCATTGCCCAAACGTTTTCAGCAAGCGGAAACAGCGTCCAACGGACCAGTGCAGCTCCTGCACCGATCTGGACCATGATCAGTGGAGACATATGCAGGCTTGCGCGCCCGATGACTGCGAACACTCCGATCTCGACAATCACTCCAATCGCCCAGAGCAATCCAACAAGGCTGTCACTGATGCCGATACGACCGAAAAACAGGCTGCTGTAGCCATAATAGGCCGCATGAGACCCCTCAATCAGCCCCAGACACAAGAGAGCTGCCAGAAACACCGGCGATGCAAATATACGTGGCTTCTCCTTATCCTCGGCCACAGCTGAACTATCCCTATGTTCCGACGCGGATGCAGGCTCTGAAGGGTTGGGCAAGGCAATCGCCATCAATCCGGTCGCAGCCTTTCCCACCAGCATGCCTACGACGATCAGCACCCCCTGCGACACCTGGACGATCCAGCCCCCGACAAGATTGCCGGCGACAAAGGCCACCGACCCCCACAAGCGCATGCGACCATAATCCAAACCGTGATGCTTCACGGCACTGAGCGCATAGGCCTCGCTCAACGGCACGATCGGTGCCTGAAAGATGGTCATCACCGCGACGGCCAGGGCCATCAGCGGCATTCCATCCGCTGCCAGAAAGACCAGAAGTGCAGCCCCGCCAAACAAGGAATAGAGAAAAATAGACCGCCGGCGCCGGCCACTTCTGTCAGAGAGGCTGCTCAGCACCGGGCTGGCAAGAATCCGCAAGATTGTCGCGCCTCCCAACACATATCCGATATGGGCAGGCTCGACGCCACGCGCCTGTAGAACCAGCGGAAAGAACGGCAAAAAGAACCCGAACCCGAGAAAATGACAGGCAAAGAGCCCGGAAATGCGAGCCCCCAGTCCGCGACTACCTGAACTCATCTGCCAGTCCTGCTTTCGCCTAAAGAGATGTTAAGAATTTTAGCGGTAACGTTCTGCATACTGTCGTCCGGGTTACGGCACAAACCGAAATTTAGGCAAGCTGAGAAAGCATCAATGCAGACTGCAGAAGCCATAGAAGATTCAGCTCCGCTCGACGACGCTGAGTACACGACACTGGAACAGACCCTTCTGGAATCCCAGAGGGGACGCCGGTTTCTGAACCAGTTTCTGAAGCGCAACAAAACGCCGGAAACGACAGAAATCCTGTCCGCGATCCAGCGTCTTGAACTGAATATGACCCGCAAGACGCGGGTGCCGGACCTTGACCGGATTCGTGTCGATATTGCCGAAATGCATGAGGCGATCGAACGGACGAAAAACGAGATCTCCAACATCAAGGCTGAAGAGCAGGAGAGCAATCGCTTCGTCGATGCCTCTCACGAACTTGATGCGATCATCACCCAGACGGAAAGCGCCACCCAGACCATTCTGGAAGCAGCCGAGCAGATACAGGAACAAGCCTGGATCCTGCGCGAGGCGGGCGCAGACTCCGGTGCCTGTGACGAGATCGATGCCAAGTCGACCGAAATCTTCATGGCCTGTTCCTTCCAGGATCTGACTGGCCAGCGCACCAACAAGGTCGTCCAGGTCTTGCGCTATCTGGAGAGCCGCATCAACACCATGATCAACATCTGGGGCATTGAGGAGACCGAAGCGGCCACCGACATGTCCCCCGTCGATCATCGTCCAGATGCACATCTGCTCAATGGCCCACAGCACGCCGGCCGTGGTACATCGCAGGCCAATATTGACGAGCTCCTGAGTGGCGACAGCGCGATGAGCGCCGAAGCCGAAGCGGATTTCGATGCAGTCGAGAGGGCAGCTAACCCGACCGCTTCAGAAACCGTTTCCTCGGACTTTGACTTCGACAGCATCGACATCGGTGACGACGACGCTTCCACCAGCGAGACCGAAGAAGCCTCCAAGGTTCTCGATGCTGACGATATCGACAAGCTGTTTGATGCTGCCGTTAGCGACGCTCCTTCAGAAGAAGATGCGGTTGAAGAGCTGGAAGATGCCAGCTCTGACGTTGCAGATGCCGTCGCCGAGGCAGAGGATGTTCCGGAGTTCTCAGCAGACGAAGACGAAGCAAGTCCTGACTCTGGAGTTCTCGATGAGACCGCCATCGACAAGTTGTTCGACCAGGAAGTTGAGGCCGCTGCCGACGACGATTGGGAAGCAGCTGAAGAGCAAGCTGCAATTGCACTGGACGAGGAAAACGATCCACTCAAGGAACTTTCCGAAGCCGAGCGACAAGCGCTTTTCAACTGATCCTCAGCTGAATGAAATCACAAGAGAAAAGGGCCGGATCCAAGATCCGGCCCTTTTCTCTTGTACTGCTGACAACCCCAGTCACGAGGGCTAGTCGATGCACATCACTTAGCGAGGACCTTCTGGAAGAAACTCTTGGTTTCTTCGGTCAGCTTTTCGGCATGAGCCTTCAGGTCTTCCGACATCAAAGAAATCTGGCCCGCAGATTGATCTGCCTCGGAGATCGAAGCCCGTACCGATGAAATCCCATCCGTAAACTCGGAAGAGCTTTGCGCAGCGAACTGAACGTTCTGGGAAATCTCGTTGGTAGCCGTTGTCTGTTCTTCAACAGCTGACGCAATGTTGGTCGCGATTTCTGAAACTTTTGCAATGGTCTCGGTGATCTGCTCGATGTCGGATACCGATTGTTTGGTTGCTTGCTGGATATTGGCGACCTGCTGAGTGATCTCTTCTGTCGCCTTGGTTGTTTGGCTGGCCAGTTCCTTCACTTCAGCAGCCACGACAGCAAAGCCCTTGCCCATCTCCCCGGCCCGCGCAGCTTCGATCGTTGCATTCAGTGCCAGCAGGTTTGTCTGCTCGGCAATCTCCGAAATCAGCCCGATTACCGATCCAACCTTGTCGGCTGCATCCGACAGAGTGCGCATGGACGAGTTCGTCCGCGTTGCACCTTCCACCGCTTCACGCGCAATATCGCTCGACAGGGTCGCCTGACGGCCAATCTCCACGATTGCCCCGGACATTTCCTCGGTCGCGGCAGCACTGGACGTCATGGTACGGGCTGTCTGCTGACTGCCTTCATCCATGTGGGTCACCTTGGTGTTCACCTGTTCGGTCACCCCACCCAGACTGGACGCGGTGCCGGCAAGCGCATTCGAGGCTTCGCCGAGCGTTCCCATCGCTTCGCCCATGATGCTGTCGAAATCACCGATGGCTGCACGGATGTCCTGCTCTCGCTTGTCGGCCAATCGCATCATCTCGTCATGATAGGTCGACAGGGCCACATCCATGTCGAGATAAATCAACTTGGAGACGACAGCGATCTGACGCGCCACCCGCGGACCACTGAAGCGGTTAGATGTGCCCAGAACTTCGGAAAGTCGCGTGATCACGAAGGAATATCCGCCAATGTACCACGTCGGGTGCAACCCGATGCGAACATGCGCGTGGCCAATCTTTGCAGAGTTTGCGAAGTAGGCCTCGCTCAGGCCGGAAGAGAAGAGCTCTCCCCAGTGCTTGATCTGAGCCGTGACCAGTCCCGCTTCCTTATCGCCGATCATCTCATCAAGATGCGGCACTTTTTTCACATGCCTGTAGAAATCTGCAAGCAACTGCGGCAACAGCTTGTCAATCTTGGGCCAAACCGTTTTGGCGATCTCCAGATCGGCTGATGTGATCTGATAGAAGGCAAGCTGCTCTTCACGCGTCATTTGCACCATGTGCTCCCGTTGGAGCCGGAATTCCGGCAATCTCTCAAGGCACAATATTTCCCGTTCTGGTCAATAAACCGCTAACAGCTGTAAAATCAGAGGCCTGCATGCAGTGAAACGCACCAGCATTTCACACCAAACCAGCAAGCAGGGTCCCATCCAGATTGCCACCCGTCAATACGACAGCAACCGTCCTGGACTTGAAGTCCGCCTTGCCGGATAGAAGTGCAGCAAGCGCCACTGCGCCACCAGGCTCGACAACCAGCTTCAGCTCCTGAAACGCAAAGCGAACCGCCTCCAGCGCCTCTGCATCTGAGACAACCAGCCCGTGGCCAAGCCGGTTAGCCTGCTTCAGGGAGGACAAAATGGCGAACCCGATCTCTCCGGGCATCTCCGTCAACAGAGCGTCACAGACCGAGCCAGACAATCGCTCATTCGCCAGGCGTTTGCCTGCGAGCAGGGAGCGGCCATAGTCATCAAAACCCTCAGGCTCGACTGGATAAAACCGTACAGCAGGGAGCTCATGCGACAGCGCAAGCGCAATTCCAGCCGACAAGCCGCCTCCCCCGGTACATGCCAGAACGGCATCCGGCGCCAGGCCGAGAGACGTCGCCTGTTGGGCAATCTCAAGACCAACAGTGCCCTGACCAGCAATCACCGAAGCATCGTTGAAGGGATGCACGAACCGGGCACCGGTTTCGGCGCATATTCGGTTGGCAATGGCTTCGCGGTCTTCGCTAGCGCGGTCATAGGTGACGACTTTGGCGCCAAGTTCCGCAGTCCGCCGAAGCTTGATGGCAGGTGCGTCCGCCGGCATCACGATGGTCGCTGGCACCCCGAAAATCCGGGCCGCCGCCGCAATCCCTTGCGCATGATTGCCGGAGGAACAGGCGACCACACCTTTGCTCCGCTCTGCCTCCGGAATGCGTCGCAGCGCAGTGTAGGCTCCTCGAAACTTGAAAGAGCCTGTGCGCTGCAGGCACTCAGGCTTAATCAAGACCGTCGCCCCGGTGATCTCGTCCAGAATCGGCGAACGCAACAAAGGCGTTTCAACTGCATGGCCTCGAAGTCCATCTCGGGCTTCAAGGATATCTTCATGCCGAACGAAAGAGCTCATCACCGTCACCTGATAACTTAGCGGGAAAGGGTGGAAGCATGCAGGGCCCGCCACCGGAAGGAAGGTCCTGATATTACTCCAGATAAACTCTATTGGTAAAGCTGTTCAGGGCCGAACAGTCACATCGCGCCAACAAGGTTTGCACGGGGCGGCACAAGATCATGCGCACGCCGGGCATTCTCCAAAAACTGCTGCGCACTCGCCGACCACGTGTAGTTCAGCGCAACCTGTCGACAATGATCCCGCGGAATATCCAGCGCGGCCACGCAGGCTTCGCGTAGATCCTCAGACAAGACACCTGCCCCGGTTTCCCCCACCACATCCAACGGTCCCATGACCGGGAATGCCGCAACGGGCACACCGCAGGCCATGGCTTCCAGCAAGACATTGCCAAAGGTATCTGTCAGTGACGGAAAGACAAAAACGTCGGCCGATGCGTAGTGGCGCGCCAGATCCTCGCCGGTCTTTGCCCCTGTAAAGTGAGCCTTCGGATAATCTCGCTTCAGCGCTTCCAGCTGCGGACCATCACCCACCACAACTTTCGTTCCCGGCAGGTCGAGTTTCAGAAAGGCTTCGATATTCTTCTCCACCGCGACACGGCCGATGTACATGAAAATCGGCCCTTCCAGGGCATCCGGCAGTACCGAGCCATCGAACGGCTTGAAGACGGTTTCGTCGACACCGCGCGACCAACGCACGAGATTGGTAAAGCCACGCTCACGCAAATCATTCTCAAGCGTCCGTGTGGCCACCATGCAGCCTTGCCCCGAATTGTGGAACCGTCGCAACCAGTTGTAGGACCAAGACAGTGGCACCGGCAACCGCGCTGAAAGGTACTCGGGAAACCGGGTGTGATAACTGGTTGTGAAAGCCTCACCGCGCCCCTTGGCGACAGAGGCAGCCAACAATCCAAGCGGGCCTTCTGTCGCAATGTGCAAGTGATCGCAGGCAAAGGCATCAATTCGCTTGCGCACCATGCCGCGATGGGCCAGCGACAAACGGATCTCCGGATAAGTCGGGCACGGCAATGTGGTGAAAACCTGCGGCGAGAGGAACTCCACCCGCACACCAACCTTCTCCAGCTCGAGAGCGGTACGCTCAAGCGACCGGACAACGCCGTTAATCTGCGGGTGCCAGGCATCCGTGACAATCAGAATCGAGCTCATGCTGCGACCGACCGGGCTTTCGTATCTTCCACGGCCTCGATCTGGGTAGGCTTGACCCATCGAATGACCTCGAAAGTTCCATCATGATGTTCGGCGACCGCAGTGCAGCTTTCCACCCAGTCTCCTGTGTTGATGTAGTGAATTCCGTTCATGTCCTGATCAGCGGCATGATGGATATGGCCGCAGATCACGCCGTGAACACCCTGACGGCGCGCTTCCTCCGAAAGGGTTTCCTCGAACCGGCCGATAAAACTGACGGCGTTCTTCACCTTGAGTTTCGCCCAGGCCGACAGGGACCAATAGGTCAGCCCCAACTTCCGGCGAACCCTGTTCATCCAGGTGTTGACCCAGAGCGCGGTCTCATAGGCTTTGTCACCGAAGAAGGCGAGCCACTTGGCATGACGAATGACCACGTCAAACTGATCCCCATGGATGACCAGATAGCGCCGTCCATCTGCGCTCTCATGCACAATGCTGTCCGCCACTTCCACACCGCCAAAATGCGTTCCGAGGAAATTACGGAGAAACTCGTCATGATTGCCCGGGATATAAACGACGCGCGCGCCCTTGCGGCTTTTGCGAAGGATCTTCTGCACAACGTCGTTATGTGCCTGTGGCCAATACCACGAGCGTTTGAGCCGCCAACCATCGACAATATCGCCAACCAGATAAACCGTCTCTGCTTCGTTGTATTTGAGGAAATCCAGCAACAACTCCGCCTGACATCCGCGAGTTCCAAGATGAATATCCGAGATAAATAAAGCTCTATAGTGGCTGGATTCCGCTTCCTGAGCCATTGACCTACTCCAAGTCGATCTTTTGAAGGCTTTAGACGCGATTCAAGTTTCACTATTATGACAGTTCACCCGCCCGTTTCCGCAAGGTTAATGTCACAAATCTTCCCGGTTTTATTTCCTGAACTCCAGTGTTTGCCCTTGGCCGAAAGGCCGGTTAAGACAGACAAAGGTTCGGCGCGAATACGCCACACATGGATCACCGGCATCAGGGGAGAAAAAGACAATGGATCTAGGACTTAGAGGCCGAAAGGCCATCGTGTGCGCCTCCAGCCGCGGACTGGGAAAAGGCTGCGCCATGGCCCTGGCCGAGGCCGGATGTGACCTCGTGATCAACGGGCGCAACGAGGCTACACTCACCGCCACGGCCGAGGAAATCCGCGACCGATTTCAGGTCTCTGTGACAACGGTCGTCGCGGATGTATCCACAGCTGAAGGGCAGAAGACGCTGCTGGCCGCATGTCCGACACCTGACATCCTGGTCAATAACAACGGCGGCCCGCCACGCCGCGACTACACTGAGCTGGACCGCCCGTCGATGCTGGATGGCGTGGTGCAGAACATGGTCACCCCGATCGAGCTTATTCAGGCGGTTTTGCCGACAATGATGGACCAGGGCTTCGGGCGCATCGTCAACATTACATCGCTCTCGGTCAAAATGCCGATTGAAGGTCTGGATCTTTCCTCCGGCGCCCGCGCCGGTCTCACTGCCTTCCTGGCTGGTGTCGCACGTCAGATCGCCGGCAGCGGCGTCACCGTCAACAACATCCTTCCCGGCAAGATGGACACGGACCGCCTCAAAGGAGGCTTTGAGCGCAGCGCTGCGGCCAGCGGCAAAAGCATCGACCAGGTGCGTGCCGAACAGGCAGCAGAGATCCCGACCGGCCGCTTCGGCACCGCCGAGGAATTCGGCCAGACCTGTGCCTTCCTGTGCTCCGTCCATGCCGGCTACATGACCGGCCAAAATGTCCTGCTGGATGGCGGGCTCTATCAGGCTGCTTTCTAGGGCTGGAAGGAGTTCACGAAATTGAAAAAGCCCCGCAAGGACAATATTTTGCGGGGCTTTTTATGTCAGGCAGGAACGACGAGATTATTACCAAGTATATCGTAGTGAAGCAGACAAAATGTCGACCGAAGATTCAACGCTTCCGACAAGGCTGCCTTTTGTCGCCGAGTAGTCCTGATGACCTGGAACGATGTTCACGTCGGTGTTGGTGCCAAAGATATGCGTGTAGCCAACATCAAAGGACAGATTTTCCTTCATCTTGTAACTACCGCCAGCAGAAACCCAGATGCGGTCATTATCCGGCAAGCGGGCCGAGCGCACTGCATCACTCACTGGGGACCACTCATAAGCCGCACCAGCACGAAGCGTTATCTGGTCGTTGAAGTCGAATTCGCCACCGATTGACAGGAAATAACCATCATCATAGTTGAACGGCAGCGCTGTCAGCTGCGCATTTCCAAAGTCCGAAAGAAGAACCTTTGGCGCCTCCAAACGACTCCAATTGCTCCACTCAAACGTTCCAAGCAAACGGAAGTTATCAGTAATAGACTGCTTGGCAGACAGCGTGACAACCTCCGGCGTAATCAGCTTCGTGTTGATATTGTAGGTGCCCGCGGCTAAGCCACCGGAAGCAACAGGAAGCGATACAGTGCCATTCAAGTCGTGGCCAACTGCAGACCGGAAGCCCAGACCAATCTCCGTACCTTGCATCGGGGTGAAGGTAACGCCGGCGGTCCAACCAACAGAAGTGCTGTCGCCTTCAAGCGCCGTCGTTGCGTTCAATGCGAGCGGATGAGCAGCCGAATTGGTCAAACGGACGTCCAGATACTGGATCTGAGCCCCTACAGCCACGGAGAACATCTCGTTCACCTTGAACCCAACGATTGGATTGGCATTCAGGGAAAAGACTTTCGAGGACCGATTGTAGCCAGCTCCAGCCCAATTGCCATCGTCCGGCTTGGTCGAAAGGCCGAAAGGCGCATTGATTGCCATTCCGAGATAAATCTCGTCGCTGACTTTGTACGACAAATAATTGGAACCGATCCAAGCGTCACCGACAAAGTCACCGCTGTCGACGGGCAGTGTTGCTGCCCCGATGGTGCTGGTGCCCTCAAGCTCTGCCCGCGGGAAAATAAACGCATTATGAGCTTCAATCGTCAGACCATCACTGGCACCGGTGATCGTCGCCGGGTTCCAGAAGATTGAGGAAATGGACGGCCCAGTCGTTCCGTTCCCGGCAAAAGACATGCCCTGATAATATGTACTTTGCTCACGCAGTGCGAAACCGCCAGCCTGCGCACTTGAGGCAGCTATGACGGCAACCAGAGCAGTGGCGCTCAACAAGAGGCCCTTACCAACGGCCCAAGACTTGATCATTTTCCCCATATCCTCGCTCCCACGCAGAATTCATCTAACCTTTTGTGCTAGCCGCAAAACAAAGGTTCAACCGATGAATTCGAAAGACACCTGCCACCTACATTGTAACCGCAGCGCAAAATGTAGTTGTTGCAGCGCGCAAAACGGAGCAGCCCCGCAATACAACCTAACAGTTTCATGGCAAATCAATCGATTGGGCCGCCAATTCCAACAAGCCTCGCAACAATGATTAAAATTTAGGCAATTTAAAAGGCCAGGTTCATGTCCGACGATTTCCATGAAACGTTGCGGAAATGACACGGAACTGAAGCTCGATCTCCTAACGTCATGTGGACAAAGACGCTTTACCTGAGATGACTGTTAACTGACGCAAACGGAACTTTCGGCAGTTGAATGTCAAAATCGTGAGCATAGCGAGAGACTTTTTCGCCAAGCTCACGGAGAGCCAACAAGAGACACCTACTTCCAATGGAAACTCAACACACGTCAAACGGGAAAGGACTTCGGCTGATTCTTGATCGATTACAGCCGTCCCCACAGGGTCCAACTCACACTTACTCTCCCCGGCTCCGGGCATTCATAAACGCCTGCATCGAAACGGCCATCCAAGGGCCGAGACGTTCCCGCGCAGCAGTGGCGCTGGCGTAAACCTTGCTGCTCATCTCGTCCTTTTGAGAAAACGCTTCGAGGACCGTTGCAGTCTCCCTACGCAGGGCACTTAGCACCTCAGACGGATAGATTTTGATCTCAACACCGTCCTCCTCCTGCAGCACCTGAAGGGCACGGGCGTTCTCCCAATCGCTTTCTGCAAGCGCCCTGCCATTTTCAGCCCGACAGGCTTCCTTCAGGATGGCGCGCAGATCGTCTGGCAACTGATCAAGAGCATCTGAATTGAACAGCGCCTCCCCGGTGCCATTGGGCTCATGGAAGCCGGGCGAATAATAATATTTCGCCACCTGATAGAATCCCATCGAGCGGTCACTCCACGGCCCCAGAAACTCAGCTGCATCAAGTAAACCACGGCTAAGTGCCTGATAGATTTCGCCCGGTGCTGTGGTCGTCGGCGTCGCGCCCAGCTGGCGCATCACTTCACCACCCAGCCCCGGCATCCGGATGCGGAGCCCTTTCAGATCGTCGAGCTCGTTGATCTCACGGGTAAACCATCCGCCCATCTGGACACCCGTATTCCCCGCCATCACCGGCTTGATTCCGAAGGGAGCATAAAGCTCGTCCCACAGCGCCTGCCCGCCACCACGTTCTATCCAGGCGATGTGCTCCTGCGGCAAGAGCCCGAAGGGAGACGCGGTAAAGAAGACACTTGCCGGCATTTTGCCTTGCCAGAAAAACGACGCGCTATGCCCCATCTCTGCGGCCCCTGACGACACCGCATCAAAAACACCAAGGGCTGGCACCAGCTCACCGGCCGAATACAGCGTGATCAGGAAACGACCGCCCGACATCTCTTTTACCCGGTCGCAGATCCGTTGCGCCGTCACCCCGGGACCGGGAAGATTGCGCGGCCAGGACGTCACCAACCGCCAGCGCACGGGCTCGCCCACGGGCTGAGCCATCACAGGCGACGCTCCTCCTCCCGTCAGGCTTGCCGCCGCACCGCCGACAAAAGCAGCCCCGGAGGTTAGAAAGGCGCGCCGTGCAGGGAGGCCAAACTTCTTTTGGTCACTCATCGGATGTCTCCCAAAATTGATAGAAGTGATGGACGGGGCCATGCCCGGAGCCGATGGACAGCTGGTCGGCAGCAGAAATCGCCCCTGTAATGTAGATCTTGGCCTGTCGCACGGCCGTCTCTAGCAACTCGCCACATGCCAAACCCGCTGCAATCGCCGAGGACAGGCTGCATCCGGTACCGTGCGTGTTTTGAGTGTCAATGCGCGGTGCATCAAGCCAGAAATGACCGGAGGCACTGAGGAAGAGGTCCGAACTCGCATCCCCTGCCCCATGTCCGCCCTTCAGCAGGACGGCTTGCGCCCCAAGCTTCAGCAGGGATTTGGCCTGCAGTTCCATCGCGTCCTTGTCACCTGCAATATCGCAGCCCAGAAGACGCGCGGCCTCGGGAAGGTTGGGCGTGATCAGATCCGCCAGGGGGATCAAATGGTCGATAAGCCCCTGCACAGCCTCCTCGGCCAGAAGAGGATCTCCAGACGCCGCAATCATTACCGGGTCAAGCACAATCGGTCCGCATCCAGATGGGGCCGTTGCTTTCAACCGCGCAAGCTCCTCCGCCACCGCCATAATGATTTCAGGCCGCGACAGCATACCGATCTTGGTGGCAGTGACTTTCAGGTCGCCATAGACCGAGCGGATCTGCGCCTGCACGAAGTCTGGCGGCACATCATGGATGGCTCTGACCCCAAGCGTGTTCTGGGCAGTCAGCGCCGTGATGACACTTGCCCCGTAGACACGGTTTGCGGAAAAGGTCTTCAGATCGGCCTGAATACCCGCTCCACCACCGGAATCAGATCCGGCAATCGTTACGGCAATCGCGGTCATATAACCGTCTCCTGTCGATTTTCCATTGAAGTCTGAAGTGAAAACTTGAGCCGCAGTTCTATGTCCTTGGGCTGCAAGGCATAAAGCTCATCCAGCAATGCCGGCATCAGGCTGCCGGGGCCCCCAGCGTGCTCGGCAGCACGTTCAGCTGCGATATTGAAAACGGAGATAGCCGCCGCTGCGCCAATGTCCGGATTGTCTGCCACACTGACGAAAGCCCCGATCAGGGCGCCTAGGGCGCAACCTGTCGCGGTTACTCGGCCCAAAAGCTCTGTCCCGTTGAAAAGATGGATTGGGCTCGGGACAACATGTCGTCCAGCCGAGACCCTGTCTGTAGCCCCAGTTGTTGCCAGGACGAGCCAACCGGCCTCAACCAAATCAGCCAGCTCCGGCAGGCAAGCCACTTCACCGGCATTCGCCTTGACGATATCCGGGCGAAGCTCTGCGTCGCTTAAAAGCGCACGCGCATAGGCACACCGCACTGGTGACCGCTCGATGAAGACCGGGTCGAGAACCACAGGCCGTCCAGCAGCGCGTGCTCCCTGCAACGCCTTGGGGATTGCCGCCCGGCGAACATCATCCAAGGTTCCCAGATTGACCAGCAGCGCATCTGCACTGGCGGCAAAAGCCTCAACTTCTTCCGGTGCGATGGTCATGGACGGCAGCGCACCTGTCGCCAGCAACACATTGGCGGTTAACTCCTGCGCCACCGCATTGGTGATGCAATGAACACGCGGCGTCGTCTGGCGAAGCTTCTCCAGCAGTTCGGCCACCACCTGAGCGGAAAACGGATTGGAAATATCACTCTTGATCATAGCCCGCCCTCCTCAAGCGGGAGAACGGCACAGGACCAAATCAAAACAGGAATTCGGGCGATAAGCCCCTGGCCAGTAGCCATCTCAAATCCCTCCGCCGGTGCGAGCCGGATCAGGTTCCAGGAGTTGGCCGATGCCTCTCAGCCCGGACACTTACGCCGGGCACCCCCTTGAGATTACGTTGGATCCGAGTGCTAGCAAGCCGGTTGAGGATTTGCAAGCCCCACGCAGCATGCCCCCGCGAGACGCGGCGATTGACGGCGCATCCCGAATAGGTCATGTCCAAAGGCAATGAAAACTGGGAAGCGGGAGCCTAAAATGACGCCCTTTTTCGTAATGATCAAATGCAAGCTTGGTGAAACCTATCAAGTCGCCAACGCCATCGCCATGGCCGAATTCGCCAGCGAGATCTATTCTACCAGCGGTGATATGGACCTTCTCGTGAAGATCTACATCGATGACGGCGAGGACATCGGACATTTCGTAAATCAGAAGCTGCACCCGATTGCAGGTATTGTGGATACGCGGACAATCATCACCTTCAAGGCGTTTTAGGCAGGGGGGCACGCCGCCCGGATCAATTCCGGGCGACTAACTGTCATATCGACTTTGCAGCTCTGTCTCAGACGCGCGACGGCGTGGATGCGCGGCGATTCTTGGTGCGATCCAGCCCGAGACGATGCTCCCGGTAGATCACGAAGATCCCTGCTGCGATCACGATACCGGCCCCAAGCACGACTTCCAGAACCGGGATTTCCGAAAACAGGAACCACCCCAGCAGGATCGCCCAGATCATGTTGGTATAGTCGAAGGGCGCAATGGTCGAAGCGTCTGCAAAACGATAGCTCTGGGTCAGCAGGATCTGCCCGACACCACCGGCGAGACCAACCAGCACCAAAAGCCAGGCAATCGGCGCTTCCGGCATTATCCAGGCCTGCGACGGCCAGATCCATCCGATCGGCAATGTCAGCAAGGCCAGCACCGTCGCACAGCCAGAAAACCAGGTGACAATGGTTGATGTCTTTTCACTCTCGCACAGCTTGCGCACAAAGATCATCGCCATCGCAGCAAAGCAGGCTGCCAGGGCGCCACACAGGGCACCAACTGCTTCCTTGCCTTCCAGAGCCCCCTGCCCCAGATGTGGGGACAGAATAACGATAATACCACCAAAGCCGATCAGAACCGCGCTCCAGCGATAGATCCGGACCGTCTCGCCAAGCACAGCCCACGCCAGCACGACCACAATAAGGGGCGTCGCAAATCCGATGGCAGTCGCATCTGGCAAAGGCAGGAGTGCAAAAGCGGTGAACGAGAAAACCATTGCCGTGATGCCCACCATTGAGCGGCCCAGATGGCCTGCGATATTGGTGGTACGAAATGCCTCCATCAGTTCGCCACGGGCCATCACCATCAGCAACACTGGCCACATGCCGAAGAAATTACGGGCAAACACAATCTCACCAATGGGCACCGTCTCCGATGTCATCTTCAAAGAGACAATCATGATCGCGAAGACCATGGTCGAACCAACCTTCAGCGAAATGCCGAGCATCGGTGCGTTCCGGGTAAGACCGGAAGTTTTCGAGAGCTCTGAAACCTTGGTTTCGGTGGAGGAAGAGGTGGAAGATGCGCCCGACGGCTGCATGGGAACGGTCCATAGGGCCGACGCATGAATGTCCGGGGGAGCGGGGCGTCGTCCCCTGGAACCACTCAACCGGAAACGTAACAGGTGGGTCGTCCACTGCGGAAGGATACAAGGCAGACATTCTTCGCAAAGATCGCCTGCCTCTCGCTCCGAGGACGCCTAATGCCTGCCCTGCCTGCTGAAAACAAGCCGAATACATGTGACCGATAGGCTCAGTCCCTGCCCCCGTCAAGCCGCAGGGAGCCCATAGAAGGTCGGCTCGATATCAGAATGTCTCATGTTTCGAAAGTATGAACGAAGGCGGGAGTCCGCAACACTCAGGCCCGGAGTGGAACGACCCGGTTCGACGTCACCTGATTGCCCTGAAGCCGTTGGCCGTCAAGATCGATAAGACGCTCAGCTTCGGCCTCCGGCTGCGGCCGTCCGAACAGATACCCCTGCACCGCCTTACAGCCTTCCATCTTGAGGATGGCAAGCTGCTCTTCCGTCTCCACCCCTTCCGCCAGGACCGGAATGCCGAGGCTTGCCCCAAGCAGAATGGTCGAGCGAATGATGGCAGACGACTGCTGACTGTCGCCGAGGCTTTTGACAAATTCGCGATCGATCTTGATCTTGTCGAATGGAAAGCTCTGAAGGGTCGACAGCGAGGAATATCCGGTTCCGAAGTCATCCATGGCAACGGAGACGCCCAGCTCCTTGAGAGCCATGACAATTTCCAACGCATGTGCCTGGTCGGTTATGACGCCACTTTCGGTGATCTCAATTTCCAGGCGGCTTGGAGCCAGACCTGATTTGGCCAACGCCGAGGCAACCTGAAGCGGCAAGGTGTCCTGCGCCAACTGAAAGGCGGAAACGTTCACCGCTACGCTGAAGCGGTCCGGCCACTTGGCGGCAGTCATACAGGCGGTATTCAGCACCCAACGACCAATTTCCAGTATCAGGCCAGTCTCTTCCGCCACCGGAATAAATTCGACCGGGGAAATCAACCCGTGCTCGGGATGCCGCCAGCGCACCAGCGCCTCAAAGCCCTGCAGACCACGAGTCGCAGTTTCATTCTGAGGTTGATAGTGCAGTTCCAACTGACCGTTTTGCGCCGCAGAGCGAAGGTCGATTGCGATGGCAGCACGGTGCCGCGATTCCTCTTCCATCTTGCTGGAAAAGATAATGAAATCTTCACCAGCCTGCTTCCCACAAGCTTCAACCGCCAGATTTGCACGGACCAAAAGTTCTTCCACCTCACGCCCGTGATGGGGCGCGAGGGCAGCGCCCAAGCTGCAAGTCAGGGAAATACGGTTGTGGTCCCAGAGGATCGGACGATTGACTTCCACCTTGAGGCGTTCCCCAAATGGCTCCAGCTCATCGGCGCTTCGCACACCAACCTTTATGGCAACGAACTCATCGCCCCCGATACGCGCAACATATTCGCCAGGCCCAAGAACACCGCTCAGGCGCTTTGCGACTTCCCGCAGCACCATGTCGCCCACCGCATGACCATGCAAATCATTGATGTCCTTGAAGCGGTTCAGATTGATTGCAATTACCCCGAGACCACCGGAGCTGCGTCCTGTGAGCTGACGTAATTCTTCATTCAGACGTTCGCGCAAATGAAATCGGTTGGGAACTCCTGTCAAAGGGTCATGAAGCGCCAGATGCTTGTAGGTCAGGCTCGCCTCTTCCATCCCCTGGCTTTCGATCAGGAACGCTGCTGCAACCGAAGCAAGAACAATTCCGGTGACCCCAACGACGGAGAACAGCATGAACTGATCGGAAATTGTCTGCAGCGGCACATCAAGCCCCCGAAACGGGAGGACTGTCAGACCCGTCATGCCGGTGAAATGCAGACCGACGATGCCCAGTACCATGAGTAAGCTCGAAAGCACTACGCCCTTGCGACCTTCAACTTCGGCCCCTGTAAGCGTAGCAGCAGCCGCAAAAGCTGCAGCCAGAAAAACCGAGGCGACAACATAGGTCTCATCCCAGTCCAGAAGCGCAGGTATCTGATAGGCAGCCATGCCGAGATAATGCATGACGGCAATCCCCATCCCGATCACCATGCCACCAAACCCGATGAAAAACCGGTTGTTCATCAGGCTGGTAATCCAGAAACCGAAGCTGGCGGTTACGATCGCCGTGGTCAGGGAGACAAGCGTTAACATCGGCTCGAAGGTCCGGTCGAAAGGAACCACATAGCCCAACATCGCAACGAAATGCGTCGTCCAGACAGTTGCCCCCCCGACCAATCCTGCCAGGAACAACCAAAGATACTGCCGCGCTCCAACGCTGCTGCGCAACCGAACATAGAGGTTCGTTGTCAGCAAGCACCCGCATACACAGACCAATGCCGCCATCAGCACGAATGCAAAGTCGTGCTCAAACACGATGCAGGAAATTACCGAAATCATTTAGCTGTTCCAAAGCCCGTTATTCGTGAGATCTGTTCTCACGACCTAATAAAGGAATATACGGGATATCTTAGGGTAAGGATGCTGTGAAAAACCCTTATTCCCTAAGTATAAATACAGATTTCAATAACGATGGTGAATGCGGGGTTAACTCTTAAAAATGCGTGCCGGTAAAAATTCGAAGGTCTGCTTACTTTCAAAAAACAACCGGATGACGAGGCATCATCCGGTTGAATTGTAATTTGTGACAATACTATTCAGAGATAACATGTTGTTATCGCAGCGTCATCATCACGTGATCCGAGCCGTTTGGATCGCCTCCCATACCCGCAAGGGAGTGGCTGGCATATCCATATGGTTGACACCTGCACCGTCTTTCAATGCACGTTGAACCGCATTCATGATTGCGGCACATCCACCGATCGTACCGGCCTCTCCAGCCCCTTTGATGCCCAAAGCATTGGTTGTGGAAGGAACATTTCTCGTCTGAAACGAGAAATCAGGTAAATCGGCAGCACGCGCCAAGTGATAATCAAGCAGAGACGCTGTGAGAAGCTGCCCTTCCTCATCGTAAACCGTGTGCTCGCATAGAGCCTGACTTATCGCCTGCGCTGTTCCTCCATGAACCTGCCCAACCAACAGTACCGGGTTAACAGTGACGCCGAAATCATCGACGATCACGTAGGCATCAATTGAGACGTCGCCGGTCTCCGGATCGATCTCCACTTCGGCGATATGCGTGCCATTTGGGTAGGTCGCTTCAGCCTGCTTGACTTCCTCTCGACCGAACAGTTTTTGCTGGGCCTTGGCTGCAACATCCGCGAGTGAAATCTGGCGGTCCGTTCCAACGACCCGGACCTGGCCATCGATCAGATCGAGATCCTCGACGCCGGTTTCCAATTCTTCCGCCGCAAGTTCCTTGATCTGTTTTACCAGCGACTGGCTGGCCTGATCGACTGACGGCAACCCGAGCGGAATGGAGCGGGAACCGCCGGTCCCTCCCCCTTGGCGCACGCGGTCGGTATCGCCCTGGATGACCTCGATCTGCTCCAGCTCGAGCCCGAGCTGCTCGGCGATAACCTGAGAATAGGCCGTTGCATGCCCCTGCCCGTTCGTCTGGGTGCCAATCAGCAAGGTCACCGTGCCGTTGCCATTCAGCTCGACGGTTGCTTCCTCCCCTCCGGGAAAAGCACAGCATTCAATGTAACTGGAGATGCCGAAGCCGCGGAACTTGCCGTTTGCTACACTGTCGGCCTGACGCGCGGAAAACCCGGCATGATCCGCAACCTCCAAGGCTTTCAGCAAATGACCTTCATAATCGCCTGTATCATACATGCGCCCTGTCGCGGTGGTGTAGGGCAGCTGGTCCTGACGGATGAAATTCCGCTTGCGGATTTCCACTGGGCCCAATCCGGTTTCATCGCCAGCCTTATCGATTAGACGTTCGATCAAATAGGCCGCTTCCGGGCGCCCGGCGCCACGATAGGCATCCGTCGGCACCTTGTTTTCATAGACGCCGGTGACCGTGACCCCAATCGTCGGGATATCGTAGAGCCCGGTGGACATCGACGTTCCGACGAATGGAATGAAAGGAGCGAACTGATGCAAGTAAGCGCCCATCGAGGCTTTCAGATCGACCTTCAGCGCAAGAATGCATCCCTCGGAATTCAGCGCCAGTTCAGCATGAACGGAATTGTCACGTCCATGCGCATCAGTGACAAAATGCTCCATCCGCTCACCGATCCACTTGACCGGCTTCTGCAGCCGTTCAGCGGCGATCAGGGAGAGCGGATATTCGCGGTAGGTGAACATCTTGGTGCCAAACCCACCGCCCACTTCAGGAGTGACGATTCGCAGCCGGTCTTCTTCGATGCCCAGAATATGCTCACAGATCACATTGCGCATTCCATGGCCGCCCTGGGTGCCGGCAGTCAGGGTGAAGCGCCCGGTCTCGACATCAAACTCGGCAACGCAACCGCGCGGCTCCATGTAGTTGGCAATCAAGCGGTTGTTCTCGATGTCGATGGCAACAACCTGATCGGCTTCAGCAAATACCTTTGCACATTCGGTTTCGTCGCCACGGCCCAGCACAAAGGCGGCATTGCTGCCCAGGTCTGGCCAGATGAGGGGCGCATCCGCAGCAAGTGCCGCATCCATGCCAATTACGGCCGGCAGCGGATCATAATCCACCTCAATCAGCTCCGCCGCGTCCTGCGCCTGCTCGATAGTATCCGCCACAATAAAAGCAATCGCATCTCCGACGAACCGTACCGTGTCACTGCATAGAACTTCGTGACGCGGAACCGCATGCTTGGAGCCGTCCTTTTGCTCCATCACAGCGCGAGTCGGCATCGGCTTGATATCCGTGATATCTGCCGCTGTGAGAACCATGGCCACACCCGGAGAGCGGCGTGCATCTTCCACACCCGCCAGCGAAATTTTCGCATGGGCCATAGCCGATCTCAGCACATAGGCTCTCAGACAGCCCTCCGGAGTCAGATCATCGGTGTAAATGCCTTGCCCTGTGATCAGTGTCGCGTCTTCCTTACGGCGCAACGGCGCACCGATCCCAAATTTCTGCGGAGCCATCTGATTCATGAGGCGAAGTCCTTGTGATTGGGAAAATCAGTCGATGAAAGCCGAGGATTAAGAACCCTGGCATGTTGAGGATGAGCTTACCCTACGCACCCCGAATGCCGCCAGCCCTGCCTTTCCTGCCGGGGCAGGACGGCGGTAAAACTGTTTCACCACCGAGATAGTTTTTAGGAAAACACGGCAAAAGCAAGGGCAATCATGATGGTCAGTTTCCGCTGAACGGGGCTTTCGGAGCTCGATCATCCGAGAGGCTGCGACGGCGGTGAAGGGTCAGTGCCTCGATGGCATCCGCCAGATGCACAGGCTGAATATTGTAATCCCCCTTGGCAACGCGGATCTTGTGCGCCTCCAGCAAAACCTCTGCATGTGGCACACCTTCCGGCGGCTCAAACCGATATGAGGCGAGCTCGACAAGAAAGCCCAGCGGATCGCGAAAATAGATGCTGTCCATGAACCCGCGATCCTTGGGGCCACTGTGCGAGACCCCATGAGCGTCCAGCCGTTCAACGATCTGTCCGAAGGTCGCTTGCGAAACGGAGAGCGCCAGATGATGCACACAGCCAATTTCCTGAGGTGTTGAAACAGCCGGGCGCCCACGATCTTCATTGGTGAAAATGGTGATCAACCGTCCGTCACCCGGATCGAAATAGAGGTGGCTTTCCTTGGGATTATCCAGATTGGGCTGCTCGAAAACGAAAGGCATCCCCAAAAGGCCCTCCCAGAAGTCGATGGACGTCTGCCGATCCGCCCCCACAAGAGTGATGTGATGCACACCCTGAACCTGAATTTTCTGCATGACCGCCTCCCGCAACCTGAAACCAGTCTTATTGGCTATAACGCCAGCCGCCGCTCGGCAAGCAGGCTGGCACCCGGCAGACTGCGAAAAAATATTTTTTAAAACCCACGCAACCAAATCGCGCTACACACGTTTATCAAAACTGTGAGCGAGTCCACATCTCGGGTGTGGTCGGACAGTTGCCAACCTTCAGGACCCTCCCGTATGACCGCTGACGGTTCAGACCCTGCCCCTCCTCGCCCAAACACGAGCGAGGTTCACGGCCAAAGACGGTCTGGCACCTTGAGGGCTCTCCTGAACGCACTGCCACCCAATACCATCGGCGCCTTGTGGATCCTGCAAGCTGCCTTCCTCTTCACGATCATGTCGACCCTGATCAAGCTGCTCGGCTCCGACCTCAGTGTTTTCCAGATCCTGCTCGTGCGCCAATGCGTCATGGCGCTGATCGTGGCGCCGACCATTATCCGCAACCTGCCGCACTCCTTGCAGACCAAGCGTCCAGACCTGCAGGCTGCCCGCGTGTTCTTCGCGACCATTGCAATGCTGTGTGGCTTCACCGCAGTCATTGAACTGCCACTCGCCGATGCCACAGCTCTTGGCTTCTCCAAGACCTTCTTCATCACGATTTTCGCGATCTTCTTCCTCGGAGAGACCGTCGGTATTCATAGGTGGGGTGCGACCATCGCCGGCTTCCTCGGGGTTCTCTTGATGCTAAACCCAGGTGGCGAAGGCCTCGTCGACCCGAATGCGCTGCTGGCCATCATCGGTGCGGCAGCTGCCGGATTGGTGTCCATCATCATTCGCTTTCTGACACGCACCGACAGCCCGACAACCATTCTGACCTATCAGGCAGTCTGCGTCGGCATCCTCATGACCGGCCCGGCTATCTACACCTGGTCGACGCCGACACTCGAGGAATGGGGCCTTCTTGCTGCTGTTGGAATTGTCTCCTGGGCTGGCCAAATGAGCAACATCCGTGCCTTCCGCGCCGGTGAAGCAACAGCCATCGCCTCCCTGGACTACTCCAGGCTGATCTATGCGAGTGCAATTGGCATTCTGGTTTTCGGCCAATGGCCCAGCGCAACGACATTGATCGGAGCCGGGCTGATTATTCTGGCAAGCCTCTACACCATCCGGCGTGAAGCCGTGCGGGGCCGCCAGCTGGCTCGCGCTGCCGAAGGGCGAGGCTACAACAACTAGACTTGCGGCTGTTCAGACCGCTCTAAAAGCCGTTGAAATGCACCGATGCGAGCTCGGTCACATCGTATCCACCGAGACTTTCGGCCTTTTCGAGAAAGCGGTCCGTCCGGGCAAACCTGAGCAGACGCTGAAAGGGCATTTCGAAAAAATCACGCCGGCCAATGACAATGTCAAAGCGCTCTTGGCGAACTTGAACAAAGGACAATCGACTTTGTCGTGCAGCCATTTCCAGGCCGAACGCCGCATCTGCTTCACCAGTGAACACGGCCTGCGCCGCTTCACGCTCGTCGCGGGCAATGGATCCGTCCAGAATGACATCCTGAGGCCCCATCCCGGCAGTTTCCAGCTCACGTAGAAGTAGAATGTGGCTGCCAGCAGTGGTTTGCCGGCGGACAACCCTGCGGCCCCGCAAGTCGGCGACTGAATGAACAGCCAATGGATTGCCCGGCGGTAGAATAAGCCCGCGCGAGCGCTTGGCCCACTCGATCAAGGCGATGGGCTTGTAACTGAACCCTGTCAGAATCTGTTCCGTGTTCCAGCCTTCGCCCGACTGGTTCGGCACATGTAAACCCGAAGCAATGCCCTCTGCTCGCTCGTAGCGCGCCAGTCCATCCAGTGAACCATCGAACAGGCAAGCCAGTCCGCAATCGCTCTCTCGGATTGCCCATTCCAGCAAGGGATCATGCGATCCCAGCATGACCGGTGGCGCTTCACTTTCGGAGACCAGAGCCTCGCCGCAGCGCTCGATCCAGGCCAGAACCGCTTCTCGCGGAAAAAGCAATTTTCCGGTCGCACGACTGTGCGGCACATCCCCGGTCGCCACAAGGTCATAGACCTTGCGTTCCTTTACGCGGATGAGATCCGCGAATTCGCGGGTCGTGAGAAAACGTGGCAAGTTTTCAAGCATGGAGGGTTTCCGTAATCGTCCTCCGTCCGTTAAGCAATATTGCGCGCAAAAGCAAGCAAACCTGTCTCATGCGGCAGAATCAGCCATCGCCCGATTTTTCGCATCTTCCTCCACCAGCTCCTTTTTTGACAACTTGCCGACCATTGTCTTGGGCAAGCTATCGCGGAACTCATACTCTCGTGGCAGCTCAATCGAACTGAGATGGCCCTTGAGAAAAACCTTGATCTCCTCGATATCCGCATGTGCGCCATCCTTGAGCTTGATGAAAGCTTTCGGAGACTGACCACGGTAGACATCCGGAATGGCGATGACGATCACCTCTTCCACTGCTTCATGCAGATAAATCGCCTCTTCAATCACCCGCGGATAGACGTTGTATCCCGAGCAGATGATGAGATCCTTGATACGGTCGACCAGATAGATGAACCCATTCTCATCGCAGTAGCCCACATCGCCCGTATGCAGAAAGCTGCGGTCGTCGATAGTGTTGGAGGTCTCATCCGGTCGCTTCCAATAGCCCAGCATGACTTGCGGACCCTTCAGGCACAGCTCGCCCTTCTCCCCCGGTGCAACAGAGGCTTCCGGATTGTCCAGTGCGCGAAACTCCGCAGCAGTTCCAGGCACCAGCTGCCCGATCGACCCGGCAACGGTTGACCCGTCCAGCGGGTTGACGGCACAGACCGGCGAGGCTTCTGTCAGGCCATAGCCCTCCACGAGCACACAGCCCGTCAGTTTCTCAAAAGCCGACTTCACTTCAACAGGCAGAGGCGCACCGCCGGACAGGCAAATGTTGATGCTGCTGAGGTCATACTTCGCTGTCATCGGGGAATTGTTGATGGCCGTGAAGAGCGTCGGAACACCGGGAAACAAGGAAATCTTCTTGCGCTTGACCGCCTTCAGAAGAGCCTTCAATTCAAACCGGGGCTGAAGCACCATTTCAGCACCCAGAACGACCGCCAGATTCTGGCTCACCGTCATTGCAAAAACGTGGAAGAATGGCAGAACGCACAGCATCTTCTCCTTGCCTTTCTCGGCACAGAAAAAGACATCGACCATCTGCTCGATATTGGCACTCAGATTGGCATGACTGAGCATGGCCCCCTTCGGCACGCCCGTGGTCCCACCGGTGTATTGCAGCACCGCAATGCTTTTCTCCGGATCGATTTCAACCGGCGTCGGCTGTCCACCGGCACTCAGCAACTCTGCATAATGGACATGCCCACTATCGGAAGCGACATCCGCTACTTCCTTGCCCTTGAAGAGCTCGAATAGGAGCTTTTTCGGCTGAGGCAGGATCTCGGTCATCGGACAGACGATGATCTTGTCCAGAACCTTCTCTTTGCGGATTGCCTCGATCTTGTCGTAGATCAGCCGCAGATCCATCGTGACCATGATGCGCACATCCGCATCGCGCGCCTGAAAGGCGATCTCACGCTCGACATAGAGCGGGTTGAAGTTCACGACCGTCGCACCGATCTTCAGAATGGCGAAGTAGAAGATGCTGTAATATGGGACATTCGGCAGGCACAGACCGACATTCACGCCAGGTTTGACTCCAAGGCCCTGCAGCCCGGCTGCCACCTGGTCGACGGCAACACCATAGTCCCGATAGGTCCAGATCTTGCCCATGAAGTCGGCCGCCGGACGATCGCCGAACTGCTTGACCGTTTCTTCCAGGTATTCATGAACCGGGCGCGCCTTAAAGGCAGCGCACCACTCCTCCGCACCAGTCATCTGGTTCTCCAATCAAAACGCCTCCTCTCCCTGAAGCCGCTGATACTTGCCGTGTAAACGCGGCATTCTTGTGATCATCAGCAGCAGAGACTGCGGTGACGCAGCTTGCAGGGACCCCTCCTCCCGAAGGGCCTTATCTCATCGAGATGGCCACAGGCTTCCCTAAACGTCAACCAGCAACGTAAGGGAACCCGGCTGACTTTTTATGCTGCACTGCAGCTATTCAAACCGCCCCTGTGGATGAAATCTGAACCCTGCAGTGTATAGGCACCAGGTGGCGTCAGGTGCCGATCAGCTGAAACCGATTTACATCGAACATCCCCATGTCGGTGATCTTCAGATGCGGAATAACCGGCAGAGGAAGAAAAGCCACCTGCAAGAACGGCTCCGGCAGGGTGCAGCCCAGTTCCCGGGCGGCGGCCCGCAAGTCTTCAAGATGCGTTCTGACAACCTCAAACGACTCAAGGCTCATCAAGCCGGCCAGCGGCAGGGCCAATTCCGCAGTCACTTCATCGTCGTCCGCAACGACGAAACCGCCCTGCAGTTCGATCACCCGGTTGACCGCAACAGCCATCGAAGCCTCATTCGCACCGACCACGCAGATATTGTGGCTATCGTGCCCGACAGAGGACGCAATCGCCCCCCTGGTCATGCCGAACCCGCTGACGAAGCCCTTGCCGACATTGCCGGTATTCTTGTGCCGCTCAACAACCGCCACTTTCAGAACATCCTGTCCGACGTCAATCTGTGCCTGCCCGTTCTTGACCGTCAGCGTTGCTGAAAGATCTTCTGTGATAATCCGCCCCGGCACGACACCAATCACCCTGGCCGGAGAGTTCTCAGCCAGAATCTCAAAGGCAGAACTGTCCACTTTGTCGGCATGAACGCTGGTCAGTCCGACAGGGGCAATCTCTTCACGCGCAGCAAAAAGCTCTTCGCGCACGATGCGCCCGCCACTTATGACGTCTCCAACCCGGCAGTCTTCGAAATCGTCCAGGAGAACAATATCCGCCCGGCGCCCAGGCGCGATCAGACCACGGTCTTTCAAGCCAAAAGCATTCGCTGCCGACCAGCTGGCCGCTCGATAAGCATCAAGAGGCCTGATGCCCTTGGCAATCAGACGGCGGATCATACAGTCCAGATGACCTTCTTCCGCGATATCCAGCGGATTTCTGTCATCGGTGCACAGAGCAATAAAGGCCGAGACATCCGGCGTCAGAATCGGAGCAAGCGCATCTAGGTCCTTGGAGACAGACCCCTCGCGGATCAGGATGTGCATCCCTTTCGCCAGCTTCTCCAAAGCCTCCGCGGCAGTCGTCGCCTCATGATCCGTACGGATCCCTGCAGAAAGATAGCCATTCAGCCCCTGCCCCACCAGCAACGGCGCATGGCCATCGATATGACAATCCTGGAAGGCTGCGAGTTTCGCCAAAACCTTTGGGTCCCGCGCCAGAACGCCCGGAAAATTCATAAATTCCGCCAATCCGATGACCTTTGGGTGGTCACGCATGGGCAACAAGTCTTCCACTTCCAAACAGGCGCCAGCTGTTTCGAAAGCTGTCGCAGGAACGCAGGACGACAGGTTTACCCGGAGATCCATGACCGTCTGCAAAGAAGCACGTAAAAAGTATTGGATGCCTTCGGAGCCCAACACATTTGCGATTTCATGCGGGTCGCAAATCGCCGTGGTCACCCCATGGGGCAACACGCATCGATCAAACTCAAAAGGCGTGACCAGCGACGATTCGACATGCAGGTGTGTATCGATAAACCCGGGAACGGCAATGCGGCCGCCGCAATCGAAGGTCTCCGCGCCATCGTATCGGTCCTCGACGCCAACGATCCGGTCGCCAACAATTGCAACGTCACCCTCGCGGAAAGATCCATCAAATACGTTGAACACCCGCAGATTCCTGAGAACGAGGTCTGCCGGCTCCACACCGCTGCCTGCCGCAATTGCTCTTCCCAGAAAGGCCTGGGTGTCGGTCGTGGTCATGAGCTCTTCCGATGCTGTTTTTCATCCTGCTCCTACCATCAAGACCACCTTCCTACAGATGTCCAGTGAGAGCTTGGAAATCCCCAACAGTTGCAAGCAGCTAGCCTGCACACACAACACTTAACTTAAGCATATTTATTAAATAAACTGTCATATTTGCTTAAAATAACAAGCCGAAACTCCCAAACCGCAAAACAAAGTGTAGACCTGACCTATAATTATATTACCTTACTTTAAGGAACAGAACTCGTAACGGTGAAGTGGAGGATCATCGGGAGAGGAAGCGCAGGGCTACAACGAAATGGCCCAAGACGTTTAAGCAGGCGGAATTCAACGGCCATATTTCGGCATCAACGCTGACTTTTCCTGCACCGGAAATTCCTTTCCGGCACTGAACACACAGCTTGATCGAACGACTATTGGGAGAAGAAGTCATTGAGTGAGCTTAAAAACAGCAGAGGCTCAAATTCGGCACATGTTCGGCGCTTTAACGAGTGCGTCGTCCTGCATCTGCTTCGCGAAAGGGAAAAAGCCTCCAAGGCCGACTTGGCGCGCGCCACACACCTGACCAACGCTGCTATCGGGGGTATCATACGCGCGCTCGACAAGGATGGCCTGATCCAGGAAGTCGGCCGCATCCGTGATGGCAGCCGAGGACAACCAGCCACCTTGCTAAAGTTAGCCGCGACTGGCGCTTACGGACTGGGAATTCACATAACACCGGGGCGGGCAGACGTCGGCCTCATTGATTTCGCCGGCAGCCTGATCTCCTCTAACACGACGGAGCTGCACACCTTCTCTGCCGAAGAAACCGCCGAGTTTCTATCCCGTCAGATCTCTGCCCTGCTCAAGGATTACCGCGCCGCCCTGTCTTCCCGCATTGCAGGCATCGGGCTCAGCTACGAAGGACTCCAGAAAACCGGAAACGACAGCTTGCAGGATTTTCTCGACCAGCTTTGTCAGGCCCTCCACGACCGGACCGGCTACAGGACATTGCTTGAAGAGGACCGCATTGCCACCGCCCGCGCAGAAGCCTACTTCGGAAAAATCCACAGCGACTTCGCCCATATCTTTGTTGGAGACTGTCTGTCCGGGACCTTTCTGGTAGGGGATGACCTTTTGCGTCGTGCTGGCGGCTCTCCCGCCGACCTCATGCATCTGCCCAGCTTTTCAGGCGCACTTCCAGCGCCCCGGCCAAACACTGCCCCCCAGGCCATGAGCAGTCCCGGCCAGGTACCGAATTCCAGCACAACACTCTCCGGCAACCAGCTACCAGCCCAACCTCAGCCGGCACACCGAGACGACTGGCCAGAAACTTGCGCTAGAGCCATGGCCCAGCCGCTCAGCGCACTGATGGACATGCTGAACCTGCAGACCGTCTTGGTGAATGGAACAGGCACCCGCCCACAGATGGACAGGTTCGTACGCACCTTGAGCACCAGCCTGACACCCCAATCCAACTTCTCCGCGCCAAGAAAAGATATCCGGCTCGGATATCTCGGCGAAAATGCTGCCCTGACTGCGGCGGCGGCCCTTCCCTTGCTGGAACGATATGCACCGAGATCTGCCCTCCTGACCGAGCAAAGCCGAACGACTGCTGGCTGATCGGAGATCACTTTTGCCGAAAAGCCCGCAAGGTTCTCCAAGGCCTTGCAGGCACAACTTTTTCTGCAAAACAAATAGGCAAAACGGCGCTCACACTAGCTCCGATGAAGAAGCAGCCTTGACGAAGTGCCTGCGAACCGTCTTTTCTCGCACAAACGGCCAGCGCACTGCAGCGCTGTCATGCAGCCTTGGCCGCGCTGTTTGCCGGGATCGCGTTGGGAAACCCGGCAAAAGTGCGATGAGCTGCTGACAGACGGATTAAACCGATTTAAAAGCCCAGCGACTCTTTTCCAAATGAGGACCGCACGAACATGTCGGCACGCGTCATTGAAGTGGACGAATTCGATCTGGTTGTCTTCGGAGCTTCCGGAGATCTGGCGCATCGCAAGTTGCTGCCTGCCCTCTATCATCGCTTCGCGGACGGTCAGATGCCGGAAGCGGCCCGAGTGATCTGTTCCGCTCGTCGGGATTATTCAACGGACGAATACCGCAACTGGGCCGAAGAGGCCCTGAACGAGCACGTTTCTGATGTCGAAGCGGACAAACTCGCACGCTTCCTGAAACTTCTCGTCTACGTCAAGGTTGACCTTGGTTCAGGCGATGGCTGGAACGATCTGAAGGCCGTTCTCGACGATCGCCCCGATGTTATCCGCGCCTTTTATCTCTCCGTCGGTCCCGATCTCTTCGGCACGATCTGCAAAGGCATCGGTGCTACCGGCCTTGTTACTGAAAAATCTCGGGTCGTCATCGAAAAGCCGATTGGCAAGGACGGCGCTTCGGCCAAGGCCTTGAACGAGACAGTCGGGAAGGTCTTCGAAGAACACCAGATTTTCCGTATCGATCATTACCTTGGCAAGGAAACCGTTCAGAACCTGATGGCTTTGCGGTTTGCCAATGCCCTATTCGAGCCGCTGTGGAACGCTGCCCACATCGATCACGTGCAAATCACCGTTGCCGAAGCCCTCGGCGTTGGCAATCGCGTCGGCTATTATGACACAGCAGGCGCGCTGCGCGACATGGTGCAGAACCATATGCTCCAGCTTCTTTGCCTGGTTGCCATGGAAGCCCCAGAATCGATGAATGCCGACAGCGTTCGCGATGAGAAGCTCAAGGTCCTCAAGGCGCTTTCGCCGATCACCAGCGGCAACTACGACAAGCTGACCGTTCGCGGGCAGTACCGCGCAGGCGCTTCAGCCGGTGGCGCCGTCGAGGGTTATCTCGACGAACTGGGCGAGGAAAGCCAAACCGAAACCTTTGTTGCGCTGAAAGCCGAGATCGCCAATTGGCGGTGGGCCGGGGTTCCCTTCTACCTGCGCACCGGCAAACGCCTTGCCCAGCGTGTCTCCGAGATCGTGGTGCAGTTCCGCCCGATCCCGCACTCGATCTTTGACGATGAGGCCGGAGACATCTCCGCCAACCGCCTGATCATCCGTTTGCAGCCCGACGAAGGGGTGCAGATGAAAGTGATGATCAAGGACCCGGGCCCCGGTGGCATGCGGTTGCGACAGGTGCCGCTCGACATGAGCTTTGCCGAAGCCTTCAAGGTACGCAATCCGGATGCTTACGAACGTCTGATCATGGACGTAATCCGCGGCAACCAGACCTTGTTCATGCGACGTGATGAAGTCGATGCGGCCTGGGCCTGGATCGATCCGGTCCTTGAGGCCTGGTCAAACTCAAAGGACACGCCGAAGTCCTATACCGCCGGCACCTGGGGCCCCTCCGCTTCAATCGCACTGATCGAACGAGACGGACGCACCTGGTCCGAAGAGGGCTAGCCCCAGACATCGCCTGCGCTGGTCCCGATGCACATGCTGGGACCAGCCATCGCTCTTTACGACTGCTTCAAGATTGGGGGCGGGACGCGCCGCCATTGTCTTGTAGCAGACATTTAAATCGATTAAATCGTCTGCAAGCGACCTTGAGATGGTCGAATTCAGGCAAAGCCTTGACGGCACCTTCCCTGCCCCGTCAGGCTGAGTCCTGGAACAGGAGAGGACCTGAAACACCATGACAGTTCACGCGCGCATTGGTGAGATCACCGAACGTATTGCCAAACGAAGTCATGACACACGCTCTGCCTATCTGGACCGGCTGCATGCGGCTGCTGAACAGGGCCCGAAACGCTCCCGCCTATCCTGCGGAAACCTGGCCCATGGTTTCGCCGCCTGCGGCGTTTCCGACAAGGCGGCGCTGGCTGGCGACGTGGTGCCCAACCTCGGCATCATCACCGCCTATAACGACATGCTCTCCGCCCACCAGCCTTACGAGCACTTCCCCGATATCATTCGTCAGGCGGCTCATGAAGTGAATGCGGTGGCTCAGGTTGCCGGTGGCGTACCCGCCATGTGCGACGGTGTCACCCAGGGCCAGGAAGGCATGGAGCTGTCGCTGTTTTCCCGCGACGTGATTGCCATGTCTGCGGCAGTCGGCCTGTCGCACCAGATGTTCGACGCGGCCGTCTATCTCGGCATTTGTGACAAGATCGTTCCCGGACTGGTGATATCCGCCCTGTCTTTCGGGCACCTCCCGGCGATCTTCATCCCCGCCGGTCCGATGACCACCGGCATCTCGAATGACGAGAAGGCCAAGACGCGCCAGCTGTTTGCAGAAGGCAAGGTCGGGCGCGATGAGCTTCTCGCCTCCGAATCCAAGTCCTATCACGGCCCCGGCACCTGTACCTTCTATGGCACGGCGAACTCCAATCAGATGCTGATGGAGATCATGGGCCTGCACATGCCCGGTGCTTCCTTCGTCAATCCGGGCACGCCCCTGCGCGAGGCCCTCACCCGGGAAGCCGCCAAACGGGCGCTGGCAATTACCGCCCTTGGCAATGAGTTCACCCCGGCAGGCGAAGTCATCAGCGAGAAAGCCATCGTCAATGGGGTCATCGGCCTGCATGCCACCGGCGGCTCGACCAACCACACCATGCACCTCGTGGCCATGGCCAATGCCGCCGGCATCAAGCTGACCTGGGACGACATCTCCGATCTGTCCGATGTCACACCGCTGCTGGCCCGCGTTTATCCCAACGGCAAAGCCGACGTGAACCACTTCCAGGCCGCAGGCGGCCTCGGCTTCATGATCCGTGAACTTCTAAGCGAAGGCTACCTGCACCAGGACGTCAAAACCGTCTACGGCACGGATCTCTCCGGCTACACCGTCGAGGCCAAGCTTGATGAAGAAGGCAATGTTGTTCGTGAAGCTGCTCCGGCGGTCTCCGGCGACGAGAACGTTCTGGCGCCTTTCAACAAGGCTTTCCAACCGACAGGCGGTTTGCAGGTTCTCTCCGGCAACTTCGGCAAGGCGGTGATCAAGACGTCAGCAGTCGCCAAGGAACGCCACATCATCAAGGCTCCTGCGCGCGTGTTCCACACCCAGGAGGAATTCTTGGCGGCCTTTGCCAACAAGGAATTCACCGGAGATGTGGCTGCTGTTGTGCGCTTCATGGGGCCTAAGGCCTGCGGCATGCCAGAGCTGCACAAGCTCACGCCCTCTCTTGGAATTCTGCAGGATCGTGGCCATCAGGTCGCATTGATCACAGACGGCCGCATGTCGGGCGCTTCCGGCAAGGTACCGGCCGCTATTCATGTAACGCCTGAAGCAGCCGACGGTGGCCCTATTGCCAAGATCCGGGATGGTGACATGATTGTTGTCGATGCCACCACCGGAGAACTCAAGGTGCTTGTCGAAGAGGCAGAGTTCAACGCGCGTGAGCTGGCGACCCAGGATCTGAGCGGCCATCAGTTCGGCATTGGCCGTGACCTCTTTGCCGCCTTCCGCGCCAATGTCGGCGCTGCCGACGCCGGCGCACATGTTTTCGGGAACTGATCCCGCAAGCCGATTTCAAGGAAAAAACATGCCCCAGAATATCAAAAAGACCGAAGCCATCATGACCGCAGCTCCGGTCATCCCCGTTCTGATCGTGGAGGATCCCGCCAAAGCCGTGCCAATGGCCGAAGCTCTGGTGCGTGGTGGTCTGCCGGTTATTGAAATCACCTTGCGCACCGAGCGCGCACTGGAAGCCATCAAACTCGTTGCAGACAACGTCGAAGGAGCCATCCCTGGCGCTGGAACCGTGATGACTGCCGCTCAATATGAAAAGGCAATTTCCGCCGGCAGCCAGTTCATCGTATCGCCTGGCGCCACGCCGACGCTGCTCGATATCGCCGATGCTTTTGCCGATGTGCCCCTTTTGCCTGGCGCCGCAACTGCATCGGAAGTGATGTACCTGCTGGAACGCGGCTACGAGCGGCTGAAATTCTTTCCGGCAGAACAGGCAGGTGGAGCGGCTTATCTAAAGTCCCTGTCATCGCCACTGGCTGCCGCAAAATTCTGCCCGACCGGCGGCGTTTCTCTGGACAAGGCGCCCACATACCTGGGATTGCCGAATGTTCTGTGCGTTGGTGGTTCCTGGATTGCGGATGCCAAGGCCATTGCGAATGAAGATTGGGCTGGAATTGAAGAGCGTGCCCGGGCTGCAGCGGCTCTGACAGGCAGATAAATTGAGCGCGGCCGCTTGTCGTAGAGAGGCGGCCGCGCAAGGCAGCACCAACACGCCAGACCAGGATAACGGAAGCCTCCTCCGTTATTCGCTTGGCATTTCCCCATCTTCCCAGACAAGTCTCAGACCTGCGGACGTGGAATTGCGCCAGGCGAACTCGCCAAGGACCGGTTTCTCAAATTTCTTGATATGAAGAACGACCTCTTCCGGCAGGCTGGTCAGATCCTTCGCCAGTACCTTGCAGCCATTCGGACCAGCATCGATGATGGTGCCCTTGATTTCGGTCACGCCTTCCCGGTCACTGATTGTCACCGGAATCTTGACGGTATTCCTCCGTTCCCGCCGCTTGTCCGAGAGCTTTTCTTCGATTTTCGGAAAGATAATAGAGGCGAGTTCGCCCTTTACGGCCGTCACCTGTCCCCTGATGAGCCTCAGGATACCTGGAACCCGAATGCCAATATTCTTGCGGAGCTCGCCCATATCGGGACCCGACAGGCGACACCCCCACTCGCTGACATTCTCGACAGTGGCTTCAACGCAGCATAAATTGTCGAAGTCAACAACGAGAACCGGCTCGCCGCTTTGCTCTCGCTCGTGCAGGGCCTCAATTGACGGCATGAAGGCAAACGCTCCCAGAAAGACTATTGGTAGTTTTATGGAAGATCAGTTTCCACAATATTAACACACATGAACAAGTGCTTAGCCAACGGTTTCCGGCGATTTTTCGCCAAACACCGTCAAGTTTGACATAAAGCCAGGCTGATTTTTTCAAGGTAGTCTTTTGCGCGTTTGCGTAAACACCGATTCCAAAAAGAGCATCGCCGCGATCATGGCGTCGTTTAAGGGATGAAAAAATGCATTATTTAATAACATTCTGCTTGGGCATCTTCAGCCTCAGCCTCGCGGCGACCACCGCCTTGTCAGCCAACTTGTGCCAGGGGTTTGGACCCCAGACGCCTCGGGACATATCCGACACCACCGGAAGCAATCCAATTAATTTTTCCCGGGCCCCTGAACCAACACAACTGAACCTCTGCAACATCCACACGCACACCAACGCAGAGCACAAGGGCCCAGGTTTCACCATTTTCGCCGGTGACGGCGATCACGGAGGCTACCAGTGCAACGACTCCAAGCGTCTGACGGATGCCGAACTGGTCGAACCCGATCATGCGGCAATGGCCTACCATGGGGTAAAACCCGGCGACACGATCGAAGTCCATTGGGTCTACACCTCCTGTCAGGTGACACCTGGCAAAGGCCTGGGCTCCTGCCTGACCAAGGCTTGCACCAATCCCGAACTGCGCGTGGAATCGCAGGTATTCCTGGTCGCCAACAACAAGAGTGCCCTGAACTTCATGGACTATACCTACCGCGGCCAGTTGGTCGCCGGGCTGCACCAACCCAAAGCCCTGCCCGCAGGTACCGGCGAGCCGGTGGTCTTTGCAGGATCAACCACCGGGACCAGCTTCACCCAGGAGATCTGCTCGCCCTTCCAGGTGACATGGTCTGTGCGCCCCCAATGCGCCAAGCTCGACATAAACTCGCTCAACGAGTGGGCCAAATCTGGCAACGTCTTCCAGGAAGACCACTCCCACGGCGTACGCCAATTGGTAACAGCGCCCGAACTTCTCGCGCCAATCAACTGACCTGACCCAACAGCTCGCGGCCGCTCTGGAGTGGCTGCGAGCTAAATCGATTGAAGTCCAGCATTCCCGACAATCTGGTGAAGCAGTAGAAATTCGGTTTGAGGCCCGTTGACCGCGAAATTATAGGCTCCGCCTCTAGGGCTTTATTGCATTGCATGCTAAGCAGTTTTTCATGATCGCAGCCTCTCTCCCAGGCTGACATTTCACGCCCAGACCGGAGAACATCCCATGGCCAGCCCAGATCGTTTCGGCGCCCTCAAGACCCACGCACAAAGCCTCCAGGAGCAGAGCCTGCGGCAGATGTTTGCAGCCGACGCTGAGCGCTTCGACAAGTTCTCCGCCCGGTTTGAGGATTTGCTGCTGGACTACTCGAAATCAATCATCGACCAGAAATCTCTCGATCTCCTTCTTCAGCTGGCCAAAGACGCAGGGGTCGCAGAGCGCCGCGACGCGATGTTTGCCGGCGAGAAGATTAACGGCACTGAAGGCCGCGCAGTCTTGCACACCGCTCTGCGCAACCAGTCTGATGATCCCGTCGTGGTCGGTGGCAAGGATGTCATGCCGGATATCCGGGGTGTACTCGACGCCATGTCTTTTTTCGCCGATGGCATTCGCTCCGGCGAAATCGCCGGATCCGGCGGTCAGGCCTTCACCGATGTGGTGAACATCGGCATCGGCGGGTCAGATCTTGGCCCAGCAATGACGACACTCGCCCTCAGCCCCTATCACGATGGCCCGGCGCTGCATTATGTGTCCAATGTCGATGGCGCTCATATCGCCGATACGCTCGACGCTCTGGACCCGGAAACCACTCTGGTCATTGTCGCGTCCAAAACCTTCACCACCATTGAGACCATGACCAACGCGCAAACCGCGCGGAAATGGATTGCGGGAACGCTGGGCGAAGAGGCCGTCGGCGATCACTTTGCCGCAGTCTCCACCGCTTTGGAAAAGGTCGGCGAATTCGGCATCGACGAAAGCCGCGTTTTCGGTTTCTGGGACTGGGTCGGCGGGCGCTATTCGGTGTGGTCTGCCATCGGACTGCCCCTGATGCTCGCAATCGGCCCGGATGCCTTCGCTGACTTCCTGGCCGGCGCTCACGCAATGGACAAGCACTTCCAGGATGCCGAGCTGAACCAGAACCTTCCAGTTCTGATGGGACTGGTCGGTGTGTGGAACCGCGATGTTCTCGGCTACTCCTCCCGTGCTGTTCTCCCCTACGACCAGCGCCTGTCGCGCCTCCCGGCCTATCTGCAGCAGCTCGACATGGAATCGAATGGCAAGCAGGTAAAACTCGACGGCACTCCGGTCGACGAACAGACAGGCCCGCTCGTCTGGGGCGAGCCTGGCACGAATGGCCAGCACGCCTTCTACCAGCTGATCCATCAAGGCACGACGGTGATCCCGTGTGAATTCATCATCGCACTCAACGGCCATGAAGCAGACCTCGGCCATCACCATGAACTTCTGGTCGCCAACTGTCTGGCGCAATCGGAGGCCCTGATGCTCGGAAAAACCCTGGAAGAAGCGACGGCACAGCTGACCGAAAAAGGCATGAGACCTGACAAGATCGCAGCCCTTGCCCCGCACAAGGTGTTTCCAGGCAACCGACCTTCCATAACGCTGGTCCACGAAAGCCTGACGCCCTTCACCCTGGGCCGCCTGATCGCTCTCTACGAGCACCGCGTCTTCGTGGAAGGCGTGATATGGGGAATCAATTCCTTTGATCAGTGGGGGGTTGAACTGGGCAAGGAACTCGCTCTGGCACTTCAACCAATGCTTCAGGGAAAAATTTCAGCCGAAGGCAAGGACAGCTCGACACGCGGTCTTCTGGCGCTTTTTCAGAAGTCGAATTAAACTTTTGAAACAATGAGATAAGGCCGAAACCTGGTTCCAGGAGGCGGTCTTTCTCATGAGCGACGCAACTTCCGCGTAGATCGGGCGTTACTCTCCCGGAACACCGGCTGCCCCATCGATGCCGCAAACATGAGTTGGGGTCAACTGAGCTGGTAACAAGCTACTTATGAAGACCAATGGGAGTTCCCGAGACATGAAAAAGATCCTGATCGTTAGCGCTGCGACCCTTATGCTCGCCGCTTGTCAGTCGAACAGCCAGGGCGACCGTGCTCTTGTTGGCGCAGGCCTTGGCGGCGCAACCGGCGCAGCGGTTGGAGCAGCCGCATCCGGAACAGCAGGCGGCGCTCTTGCCGGGGCAGCAATTGGTGCAGCTGGTGGTGCAATCGTCGGCTCTGCAACAACACCCAAGAATTGCGTCGCTTATGACAGCGCAGGCAACCCTTACCGCGTTTCCTGCCCGTAATATGATTGCCAAAACGCCGATCTCGAACCATTATCCGGGAAATTCACGTTGGGTAATTGGAGTGATTCTCGATGAAGAGACTTCTTGTAATCGGCGTTTCCGCCATGTTCCTCGCTGCATGTCAGTCTGACAGCCAGGGCGATCGTGCCTTGGTAGGCGCAGGTCTAGGCGGCGCTACCGGTGCTGTCGTTGGTGCAGCAGCTGGCGGCGGCGTTGGGCCGGCACTTGTCGGCGCAGCAATCGGTGCTGCTGGTGGAGCCATTGTCGGCTCGGCTACCACGCCGAAGAACTGCGTTGCATACGACCAGTACGGCCGTGCTTACCGGGTCGTATGCCCTTAATATTACCAGTCCTGACAAGGGCGGGATCAGTTGTACACTTCGGATGATTCGTTTTTCCTGATGGACAAGACACATGAAGCATCTGACTGGTTCAACCGTTCTCGCCCTTGCTCTTGCCATGGGCCTTTCCGGCTGCATATCCAATACGGACAGCCAACGTGACCGCATGCTCATCGGCGGCGGTCTCGGTGCAGCAAGTGGTGCCGTTATTGGTGGCGTTGCTGGCTCGACGGCAGGTGCAGCTCTGGCTGGTGCAGCCCTCGGCGCCATTGGTGGTGGCTTGATTGGCGTTGTGACCTCGCCGCGTAACTGCATTGCCCGCGACCAGGATGGCACGACCTACAAGGTGAGGTGCCCCTAGACGCCTTTCCCTCAGAAGCCACAACTCCGGACCCGTTGGTCTACGCGCCTCACGGTGCTATGGAACCGTTACCGTGCCGAAGTGGTTTGACCTGCATGAGGGCCTTCTGCTGCGACAGCTGTAGTGAGCCTTCCCCGACACAACAAGCTGGTCGACGGGCGCAGACCCTCGGGCTATAGTTCGCTCGTTTTGAGCCACCACCGGAGCAACAGGTGACCTTTCATATTTCGCGTCTCATCGAGACGGCCTACAGTTTGGCTGAATGTCCAACTTGGGACGAGAAAACCGACAAACTGCTTTGGGCCGATATTCAAGGCCACACCATTCAGGCGATGGACTGGACGAGCAAGTCCATCGAGACCTACTCCTTCGACAATGAAGTTGGCTCCTTCGGGCTGACCGATGACGGACGGCTGATCGTCGCTGTCTGGGACAAGATCATCCTGTTTGATCCCCAGTCCGGCGAGAAGACCACACTGGCAGAAATCGAATCTGATTTGCCACAAACCCGCCTGAACGACGGAAAGGTTGGTCCGGACGGTGCCTTCTGGGTCGGAACCATGGACACTTCCAGCCCGCGCGAACCGATTGCCAACCTCTACCGGGTCGATGCAACAGGCGAAGTCTCCCATATCCGTGACGGCTTGCAGGTCTCCAACGGCCTCGCCTGGTCACCGGACGGGACATGGCTGTACCATTCGGATTCCAGCCCCGGCTGGGTCGAGGCCTATACCTTCGATCCGGCGAGCGGTTCTCTGGGCGCCAAGATGCTCTATGTCCAGCAAACCAATGAAACCGGTCGCCCCGATGGCGCCACTATCGACACTGAGGGCAACTACTGGAGTGCCGGCGTTTCCGCTGGTGTACTCAATTGCTTTGCACCAGATGGCAGCCAAATCCACGCAATCGCGATGCCGGTTCCGAAACCGACGATGCCCTGCTTTTGCGGCACCAATCTCGACCAGCTGGTAGTGACCAGCCTGCAGCCTGGTGGCGAAGGCCCCGACAGTCTGTCCGGTTCGCTCTTCCTGGTGGAAGGACATGGCCACAAGGGTCTTCCGACTCACCGCTTCAGATCCCTTTGAAGCCGTTGAGTGACGATTGAATTCAAAATGGCGCCAGGAGCACTCCTGACGCCATTTTCATATCAGCCATGCTTTTTTGTGAACGAGAATCGTCAAGTCATCAGCTCTGGCAGCGTGAACGGATAGGCCGCCATTCGGCCCGAGCCGGCTGAATCTGCACCCTCTGACTGATTGTTCTATAGATTGCGGGGTGCCGGACTTTTTGCCGGCTTGGCCGCCGCACCACAACGCTTTCTTGAACGGTTCCGTAAACCGCAGGTTCGGTCACACGGACCTTTTGGCCGGGTCGCACAAGAACCTTCTCATGCACCGTTTGATAGACCGGGGGATGGGGAATCTTGCAGAGGACCTGTCTGCCATGACGCCACTGATATTCCCAGCGTACCGATGCAGGCTGCACCATGACACGCCTCGACCGGGTCTGATAAATCGGTGCGATCTTCTGGTAAAACGACTTGGCAGACTTCACCACCACACGACGATGCTTCACCCCATAAACCGCCGGTGTCACAACGACCTCCGAGTGCGCCGGCTGAACCAGCACGCGTTTCTCGACATATCCATAGACCGGCGGAACAGTAACCTGCTCGTAGCACGAGGACTTTCCAGCGACTGCCGCTCCTGCCCCCAGAAAAACAAGCGCGGCACATGCGGCCCCTGTGACCAGCCGAAAACGACTGGATAGTCCTTTCCCTGTTTGCGATGCATGCATTCTTGCGCACCCCCTTGGCCTCGGGCGCCACATCCACCTTCAACTTAAGGAAACTTGCCCCTAGGTCAAAGCCTCAAACAGGAAAAGGCTGGCTCAATCGTAGTCCGTATCGTCATTGATGATATGCTTGGCCTCTTCAGGCACCCATGCGCCCCAGCGCGGCTGCAGCTTGTGGTCAACCGATACCCGATCATCAAAGACAAAGCATTCCCCCTTCCACAGGCTCTGCTCTTCCGGAACTTTCTCCAGATAATTCAGAATTCCACCCTGCAAATGGTAGACTTCATCAAAGCCCTGCTGAAGCATGAGCGACGACGCTTTTTCGCAGCGAATACCGCCAGTGCAGAACATTGCGATCTTCGGCTTGTTTTCCAGTTCCTGCGCCTTGCGAACCCACTCTGGGAACTCGCGAAAGGACTGGGTTTCCGGATTCATCGCACCATCGAACGTTCCGAACGCAAACTCGTAATCATTGCGGGTATCGATGACGACAACTTCAGGATCGGAAATGAGCGCATTCCAGTCCTCTGGCTGCACATAGGTCCCGACAACGTCATTCGGATCAATGCCATCGACCGCAAGTCGGACGATCTCCTGCTTGAGACGCACCTTCATACGCTTGAAGACATGCCGGTCGGCCCAGGCTTCCTTGTATTCCAGCTCGCTCATTCGCGGGTCGGACTGCAAGTACGCCAACACCTCGCGCAAGCCCTCTTCCGGTCCCGCAATCGTCCCGTTGAGCCCCTCTGACGCCAGAAGAATACTGCCGCGCACATCCCGTTCCTGGCAAAACGCCTTCAGCGGGTCACGCATGGCTTCAAAATCATCAAGCGGAACAAACTTGTAGAGAGCAACAATCAGGATCTTCGACATGGATCAGGTTTCAGGCCTATTGGGGAACATTCAAGCAGCCGCCCGGAATTCCGGGAGCATTCTGCGCCAGCTTATACTCCTGCCGGCACGGGCACGAAAGTCCGCAATGTTCCGAATTTTACGCCCAAGCTTGCCATCTTGTCGCAAGACCTGCGCCAAATCCCGACTGCTGGAAGTCTCAACCGAGCGTATTCAGAAGCTTGACCAGATCGGACAGGTCATTTTTGGCTTCGGTTATGGACGCCTTGCCGCCGACCTCGCCATCATCATAAAGCCGCATCAACCCGCCCAACACAGCCAGCTCCGCGCTGGCATTGCCGAGCTTCGCCTGCTGAACAGAGTTGGAATAGAGAATGGCATTGGAGTGAGCAGCAGACACATACAGACTTGCCATCGCCACGGCGGGAGACATGTCAACCGACGCGATGGCATCGCCTGGTGCGGCAGTTACGGATACAGGGGCTTTTACGGTGGCCATCGGGCACATCCTTCCTTACTGATCCCGGCAAAAGTGCCGAGTACCTTGGAAAAGCCTGCCCTGTACAAAGATGCCCCGGTTTGCCGGAGCGGATTATCGCCTGCCTTCAGGATTCCCCTCACAGGATTAAGGAAAGGTTGATAGGCGGGGCCTACAGCCGGCTCAACGCGCCAATTGGGACGTTATTCCTGAGCCTTATTGGACACAACGGCCAGCGAAGCCCGAAAAAGGCGCGGAATAGGCGAATATTCGGCACAGTTGACGCAAAAATGCACGGCAGGCGGTTTTCACCGACCTGCCGTGCAGAACATTAAATGGGAAGGATGGGGCCAATATGGGAGTGCCTCGATGGCCGATGCACTCCCCTCTCCAAATAGGAACGAAAGTCCGGCCTCGCCTGCTTCGGCTGGCCCGACGCTCGATCAACGACCGCCTTGAAAAGCGCTCAGAACAGTCATCAAGCTGCTCAGGTTGTCGGAGACGCCTGTCTGGGCAACCTTTTCGCTGGCGCCTGCCACTGCCGTGGTGTCCAGGCTGTAGATCTGCATCACCCCCATGTTGGATGCCGCTTGGGCCAAAATATTCTGCTGCTGTGCTGCTGCGACCGCATTCTCAAAGAGGATGCCGGTTGAATGGGCCATCGCCTGGTACAGCGTGCTGATCGCCATAGCCGGGGCTTCGCCAACCACCTTGACGTTCGACTGGGTGACGGCATCGGTGACCATGGGGTTCACGAGTGTTTCAGCCATTATTCTAATCTCCTAAGATTGGCCGGGCTCATCACCGGCAAAGGACACTCTAAGGACGCCCGAAGACTGCAAAGCGTGACCGGAAAAAGCGCTTATTGGAGAGCTTTTTGGCCCACGCGAACAAAAAACCGGCCCCTCTTGACGAAAGGCCGGTCAATCAGGTCAACGAACTCCGCTCCGCCCCCCCCCTGCTACCGTGTTCTTTTACCCGCTTCAGCTTGTTGGAAGCTCTCAACAAACTGGCGAATTTCAGAAGTCTTTTCCTCAACTGCCGCAGCGACCATCGATTGCAGCCTTGCTGTCATGTCACTCATTTGGCCCTGCGCCTGGTTTTCAGCCGCCTTGAGCATTGTCAGAACGCTGTCGACGGATTGTCCCCCAATCTGGGGCTGGCCAGAGGGTTCGACCGGCCCGTGTCGAGCAAGCGCTGAAATGAAGTCCGTCCGTCCACTGCGCAGCAATTCTGGCAAGTCCTGCGGATTGTCGACGATGTCCTTAACAGCCTCATGCTGTTCCAGCATGGCATCCGAAAGCTTGCCGGTTTTCTCGCAGAAGCCTTCCAAAACCGCAAAGGTCTTGGCATACGCCTGCTCCGCGGCGTGATCGGCCTCGTCCTTGTGTTTTTGAATCTCAGCTGCAACTTCCAAGAGGAGTGGCAGCTTGGCCGCATGCAGCTGGTAGTCATCCCGAAGCCGGGTGGTTGCAACGGCGGCAGCCACCAGCTTTTGCATGCGATCCTGCGCCGTAGCTGCAGTCTGGTGTCTGGCGTGATGTCTGCCCTGGTCTCTGGCCTGCTCTTGGCCCTGGGCAACAGCGCTCACGTGCGGCACCTCCCCCGGAGCCACGCTCGCGGGAGGGTCTGTCAAAGCACTGGCCTGGGCTTTCTGCTGGGTTCTGCGCTTCTCAGCAGCGGCCGCCGCCGCGACCTCGGCCGCGTCCCTCATCCCTGCGGCAGGTGTCTCGTTCGTCATTCTCCATCTCCTCAATCACAGTCTCTTCGACAATCCGCGTTTCGCGGTGAATGACCTCGTGTTGATGGCATTGTTCCGCCTCAGAGGTACGGTCAGGCGGAGGCGTTTCTGAACGACCGGCGGAACGCGACTGCCCAGAAGACCCAGAGCGTTCGCCAGGATCGGACCGGCGGCTTGGTCTGACATCATCCTCATTATCGGCATCATCTGTTGGCGAGCAGCACTCCACCGGAGAACCATGAGATCCGCCGCAACAGGGACAGCAGCCAGCGCCATAGGACGCAGCCGCAAAATGCCCGCCCGTCGAACACCCCGAAATCAAGGCCCCACCGTTGGAGAGCTTTTTCTCTCGGTGCAGCAATGCCGCACTGATCTTGTCAGCCTCACTCATCGTTCCGCAGGTCCAGGCCATATAGGAGAGGAGCTTCGGGTAGAGACAAAACAGACTGACATCGTCCGTCCGACGTGGTTCTTCCGACAAGGCCTCTTGCCAGGCTCCCAAACGCCCAATCAGCGCCTCTTCCAGATCTTTCGTCAGCTGGTCCATTTCATGCTCCTATTGACCGCTTGTATCGGTATTGCCGTCATCATCTTCGGGTTTCCGCTCTGGAGAAGGTACTTTGCTCCGACCTCTGAAACGCTCCAGAACACTCGCGCTACGCTTCGGCCCGAGGATCTGCAGAACCATCTTGAAAACCCGAGATCTCTGCTGTTGCGGCAATGCGGCGACAGCGTCCCGCAAAGGCTGAAGCTCGTCCCCCGCATCACGTGAGATGTCCTGCTCCGTTGAAGGCCCATCATTTGCATGACCGCCACCAGTCCCGTCGCCCTCCGGAGCGAACAGCATGTGAGGTTTCGGACGCATGGTTTCCCTAACCTTCCAGGTCTCCGATGACGGTGCTGTTGGCAGTTCCTGCAGTTGACGCGACAGACCCATAAACAGTGACTGCGCCCTGCACCATCGTCTGGATGTCTTGCATCAACGTGGTCACCGTCGGCGCTTCCTTCGGCCCCTCCGCCGCCAGTTTGATCGCCACGGCTTGGCCGGCGACAGCAATTTGCATGATGGCATTCATGTAATTGGCAGCATCTTGAACCGCGAGACCTGTTGTGGTCTCCACCATCATCTCCGGGCCCAGTTTCACCATCTCTGGTGCTGCGGCCGCCGTCTCGGCGTTGGAAAACTGCACCGCCTGGACAATTTGGCTGTTCAGGGCGGACGTATCCGGCGATGGTTCCGGTTTCGTCATGGGACGGGCTCCTCGCGGTTGGCTCGTTATGGTGTCCTGGCTTTGTCGCAGTTTGAGACGGCCTGGATGAAGACGGCCATCGCCCCCGCGCGACAGCTTCGGCATGTTCAGCCGCTCTTGCTCTACTGCACGCCTTTGCGGTTCACCGACAGTTTGCGCTCCACTGGCCGCGGCTCCAAGTGTAGCCTCCACGTCACCAGCGGAAATCTCACGACCGAAGGCAGCAGGCTCCGACTGTCCGCCAGCCCTTTGCCGTGGCGCACTTCGGCCAAACCATCCAAACAGCCCCATTGTAGCAACTCCCAACACTCACCAAACACCCGGCTTGCATCCCGGACTACTTGATCGACGGTTCGCCGATATCCATGATGAGCTGGACCGCCTTGGAGACGACAGCCGTCGTTATCTGGTTCATCGCCTGCTGGGAATGAACCGCGTTTTGAATTGAAAGCCCGGATGCATGACTGGACACCTGATACAGGCTGGCAATCGCCTGTGCCGGTGCTTCTGCCACTACTTTCACATTGGTCTGGGTGACCGCATCGGTAATCTGAGAATTGACATGGTCGGCCATCTCGTTGTTCCGCCTGATCTGGGCGCCTCAGGCACAGCCCTCCTGCTGGCGGAAGATGTCTCTCCAACCACCGGACAGCAAGCTGATCCGTCGCGCATGTTTAAATGGACGCCTTAACCGGTGACTTGTGAACGGTCGGAAAGATCTCCCGCCCAGATATCCAGGTCCTCGCCCAGTGCATGGCGCAGTTTTTCCCGCAAATGCTGGACACGTTTGCGGGCCAGCGTTTCCGTAATTTCCAGATGGTTCGCGATTTCCCGGTAGCTGCACTCATCCAGGAATCGCAAGCTAAAGACCTGTCGCAATTCCTCCGGCAAGCATTCCACCGCTAGCAAAACCCTCTGCAAAGCTTCTTGATAGCGCAGCAGGTTCTCCTGATCGGGAGTTGTGTCGGCAAATCCGGCGATATGATCCTGGTGCACATCGGTCTTGAAATCACGCATCGTGCGTTCTGGGCTCTGCCGTCGAATTCGGCTGATGTGTTCGTTCCTCATCGCAAACAGCAGGAAAGCACGTGGCTCCAGAACGTCGGTTCCATGGCGCTCCACATGGGTAACCGCCTTGATCAGGGTAGAAGAGAGGAGATCCTCGGCTTCGTCCCGATCGCCTCGGGTCAATCGCAGAGCGCGCCGCCGCAAGACGAGAGCATCGCTCATCCAACTTCGCCAAAGACCACGGGCAGAAGTAACAGGTATATCCCTCACCCAGGCTTCGTAGATCATGGCACCCCACATATTTGTTTGCGGTGATCGGCAGGTATACAGAATGACGCTAGGAGTTAATTCTTGTGAATAAATTCCATCTATTTTTTAACCGCAAGCTCAGAGAAAAGACTTCTGGGTAAGCCGACGCATCATCACAGATGACAGAACGCCGAGAAAGGAACACAACAAGAACATTCAACATAGGGTTGAATGTTCAGAAATACAATCAAAGATTGCTGAGGGGTTGTATTTCCATATGGAAGGTGAACAGGGATGTTGAAGAGAAGCAGCAGCAGAGCAGGCAAGCCAGCTCAGCTGAAAGTGCATCACACTTCACGTGCGCGCAACAGACATGGCAACGGGGCAGCGTCGACAACGCAAAACCCATGAACGCAAAACTGCGCCCAAGTCATCTGCAACGAAATGAAAAATGAGAGAAGTGGTGGGTGCACGGGGATTCGAACCCAGGACCGGCTGATTAAGAGTCAGCTGCTCTACCAACTGAGCTATACACCCACAGATCTGCATTCGAGCAAACCGTGACCGCTTGGTGAGGCGGTGTCGAAGCGCGCCGCAGCGCGTCGATGGGCGGTGTATATAGGCCCCTTTCCCGGGGCGCAATCCCCCAGTTGATTTTTTTATGACGAGAGGCTTCGCCTTTGTGGGTAACCGCTGGTAATCTCCCTCTTACACTTTGACAACAAAAGAGAATTTCGCGCTGAACCACGAGAAAACCGCCCATTCCAGATGGCATCCCCAGAGAGTTTCGGTAATTTTCAGAAAGCCAAGGCTCCAATATGGTAACTTTCTTAAATTTAAGGGTTGACCACTCTCCCCTGCCTGACTAATTTGCCGAGCATCAGGCAGCCAGTTGATCCGGAGGCTTGAGCAGGGCGCGCTTCGGTGAACCCTGTCGTGTTCAAAGGTCCATCGCAGGATGGAACACAACAGCAATGTGAGAGACGACTGACATGTCCACGTCCGTCATTCTAGTAGTAGGAAAGCGCGCCACCGGAACGGATTGACCCGTTCGGAACAGGTAGGCGCGCAACATCAGGTCCCAACGGGGCCTTTTTTATTGCCCGTTTCCCCCTCCATTCCGATGACGCTCCCTCGCACAGCTGTCCGGCCACTGGACATGAAGAACTGAAATAACGAGATTGATCGCAAAGCCCTGTCGAAAGGGCGCACACTAAAAAGCCAAGTTTTGAGGAACGCGATAATGACACGGGAGATGACCGGCGCTGAAATGGTGATCCAGGCGCTGAAGGACCAAGGTGTTGAGACGATTTTCGGCTATCCGGGCGGTGCCGTGCTCCCGATTTACGACGAAATCATTCAGCAGGACGGCCTGGAGCACATCCTCGTGCGTCACGAGCAGGGTGCCGGCCATGCCGCCGAAGGCTATGCCCGCTCCACCGGAAAGCCCGGCGTTGTTCTTGTCACCTCCGGCCCAGGCGCAACCAACATGGTCACGGCCCTGACCGATGCCATGATGGACAGTATTCCGCTGGTCTGCATCACCGGCCAGACGGCTACCCATCTGATTGGCACAGATGCCTTTCAGGAGTGCGACACTGTTGGCATCACCCGCCCCTGCACCAAGCACAACTGGCTGGTTCGCGATGTCGACGACCTGGCACGTGTCCTTCACGAAGCCTTTTATGTCGCCACGTCTGGCCGTCCGGGTCCGGTTGTTGTTGATATTCCGAAGGACGTTCAGTTCGCGACCGGCACCTATCAGGCACCGACGACCAATCCGGCTGCCAGCCACAAGAGCTACCGCCCTCAGCTCAAGGGCGATGCACAGGCCATCCGCATTGCGGCAGACCTCATGTCGAAGGCAAAGAAACCCATCTTTTATACCGGCGGCGGGGTTATCAATTCTGGCCCGCAGGCGTGCCAGTTGCTGCGAGAACTGGTTCAGCTCACCGGCTTCCCCATCACATCGACTCTGATGGGTCTTGGCTCCTATCCGGCCTCCGGTGACCATTGGCTCGGCATGCTCGGCATGCATGGCACTTACGAAGCCAACATGACGATGCATGATTGCGACGTCATGATCTGCGTCGGTGCGCGCTTCGACGACCGGATCACCGGCCGCCTCGATGCCTTTGCGCCCAACGCCACCAAGATCCATATCGACATCGACCCCTCCTCGATCAACAAGGTGGTCAAGGTCGACCTGCCGATCATCGGCGACGTCGGTCACGTGCTGGAAGATCTGGTTCGCATCTGGCGCGCCTCCTCCCTGACTGCGGACAAAACGGCGTTGAAGGAGTGGTGGAGCCAGATCGACAAGTGGCGGGCTCGCAAGTCGCTCTCCTATCGCCCCAGCGAAGATCTGATCATGCCGCAGTATGCGCTGCAACGTTTGTATGAAAAGACCAAGGATCGGAAGACTTTCATCTCCACGGAAGTCGGCCAGCACCAGATGTGGGCAGCCCAGTTTTATGGCTTTGAAGAGCCCAACCGCTGGCTGACCTCCGGCGGCCTCGGCACCATGGGCTATGGCCTGCCTGCTGCCATCGGCGCGCAAGTCGCTCACCGCGACGCTCTCTGCATCGATGTGGCCGGTGACGCCTCCATCCTGATGAATATTCAGGAAATGTCGACAGCCGTTCAGTTCGGCCTGCCGGTCAAGGTGTTCATCCTGAACAACCAGTACATGGGCATGGTCCGCCAGTGGCAGCAGCTACTCCACGGCAACCGCCTGTCCCATTCCTACACGGACAGCTTGCCTGATTTCGTCAAGCTGGCAGAAGCCTACGGCGGCGTCGGCATGCGCGTTCACAAGCCGCATGAACTGGACGATGCCATCGACGAGATGCTTGCCGTCGACAAACCGGTGATTTTTGATTGCCGCGTTGCCAACCTGGCCAACTGCTTCCCGATGATCCCGTCGGGCAAGGCTCACAATGAAATGCTGCTGCCTGATGAGGCAACCGACGAAGCGGTCGCCAACGCCATCGACGATGCCGGCAAGATGCTGGTCTGAGGGGAGACACCACAATGAACGCACAATCCAATCCAGGCGCCCCGTCGATCTACTTCATGGCGGAAGTCAGCGACAAGATCGAAACGCACACCCTGTCGGTGATCGTCGACAATGAGCCGGGCGTTCTAGCCCGGGTCATCGGCCTTTTCTCCGGTCGCGGTTACAACATCGATAGCCTGACCGTGTCGGAGACAGAGCACGAGAAACACCTGTCGCGCATCACCATCGTCACCACCGGCACACCTATGGTGATTGAACAGATCCGCCATCAACTGGATCGTCTGGTGCCTGTCCACCGGGTCACCGATCTGACTGTGGAAGCCCAGCTTGCCAGCCAGGACAAGCCACTGGAACGCGAGCTGGCCATGGTCAAGGTGACGGGCACAGGCGAAAAGCGCCTGGAAGCCTTGCGTCTCGGCGATGCCTTCCGCGCCACGGTGATCGACGCCACGACCGAACATTTCGTTTTCGAAATTACCGGTCGCACTTCCAAGATCGAGCAGTTCATCGCCATCATGAAGCCGCTCGGCCTGGCCGAGGTCTCCCGCACCGGCGTTGCAGCCCTCCAACGCGGACCTGAAGGTCTCTGATCGTTCAGGTCTTTGTGACTGAAAAAGCAAAAAAGCCTGTCGTGGAACCACGGCAGGCTTTTTTTCGACGGGTTCAGTGCTTCGCAAATTTCCTATGTAGCAGAAGTCACGGGAATGAACTGAAAGGCTCCGGAGTTCGCGGACTGGGTCAAGGCCGCCCCCTGGGCAGCAAGGTGCTCGGCAATCTCGACGGATGAAGCCGCAAAATCCCACTCGCCAACCACCACCTCACGCGCAGAGGACACCTTGTCCAGCGCATCTGCGAAACGCGTCATATCCGGAAAATAGGCGGTAAACCCATCTCCCTTCAGCGCAGCCGTTCCAATCCCCAGTTCGGCACAAATCGCTGCACGCAAGGACACTTGCTCATAATTCGTCTGCCGTGACAGCACGATCAATCGCGCAAGTTCCGCGTCGGCCGGCAATCCGTTGCGCAAATACGGTTCGCTTTGCTGCCAAGCCTCAGGCGGGCAATCCTTTTCCTCTTGCAGCATCACCAGATCCGGGACGATTTCCATCGGATAGATCCGGCACACTAGCGGGCGCCGCTCATAGATCCTGCATCGCTTGTCGTCATCGAGATGCATGCACTCTGCCGGATTGAAGGCAGCAAGGTTGATGGCGACATGCGCCTGCGTCTGGCCGCTGAGAACCTCCTGCGATCGTTTGACAACATGGGCCAACTCCTTGCCCCATGGTCGCACCAAGCTGCTTTCCAACAGCGCCTCAACCAAAATGACGATCTGTCCACCGTCAGCAGCCCATTGTCGCGCCTCGCCGAGTGTCAGCGGCACATGATGGCCTGTGCAACACTTACCACAACCAACGCAGGCAAAATTTACATCAGCCCGCTGTGGGGAAAGGTTCGGCATTCGGCAATTGCTCCGGAATCACTGGTTTTTTCTACCGATCCCGGCTACCTGAACAGCTGATTTCTGACAATGGCTTCCCGGTTCACAAGAGCGTTAGGGACCCCGCCCCGAGGTTCTTCCCTGGCTAGCTCGCTGTAAGACCAACGAAGCGGCATAAATGCCATGGTGACGCCATGGCATGACGAAACATCACCTTGAAACAGGCATCGTTTCAGCATCACCCCGGCCAGACAAAGGACATCGCATTGACCTCAACTGCCACCACCGCTGCCGCCTCCAGCTTCCCATTATAACGGCGTGAGGCGCAGTCAAGGTGCACCTTTAATCTTGAGGCAAGCTGGCCACGCCCTTCCCGTCACTCTCCACCCTTGTCGGCATATCCCTTTCAGCGTATACGGATCCGGCTTGACTGAGCCGGGCCTTATCCCTCTGCCCGGAGCCACTTTTCGCACCAGTTCCAGACCCTTGCGAACTGACCCACTGCGAACCGAAAAAAGGCATAGAGCCATGATTAACGGTCTGTCCCGACCGAAGAACCAAATTCGCTGGTTGCTGCTGGAGGGGATCTCCCCCACCGCCACCGCGATTGTGGAAAAAGCCGGCTATACAAACTACGAAGTTCTGCCGACCGCCCTCGACAAGGAGGCGCTGATCGATCGGCTGCAGGGTGTCCACATCCTCGGTATTCGCTCTCGCACGCAGTTGACAGAAGAAGTTCTTGAAGCCGCCAAGACGCTTGTGGCCGTCGGCTGTTTCTCCGTCGGCACCAACCAGGTCGATCTGGAAGCCGCCGTGAAGCGTGGCGTACCTGTCTTCAACGCGCCGTTCTCCAACACGCGATCCGTCGCAGAACTGACGATTGCCGAAATCGTCATGCTGATGCGCGGCATCTTCCCGAAGTCGACCGCCGCCCATGAAGGCCGCTGGCTGAAGACGGCCGCAGGCTCCCACGAGGTGCGTGGCAAGACGCTGGGCATCGTCGGCTATGGCAACATTGGTACGCAGCTGTCCAACCTGGCGGAAGCCATGGGCATGCGGGTGATCTACCACGATCTGATCGACAAGCTTCAGCATGGCAACGTGATGCCCGCCGAGAGCCTGGACGAGCTGCTAGCTCAGTCTGATGTCGTGTCCCTGCATGTGCCGGATACGCCAGAAACCCGCAACATGTTCACCTCCGAACATATCTCAAAGATGAAGAAGGGCGCCTTCCTCATCAACAATGCGCGCGGCAAGGTCGTCGATATTAACGCCCTCGCCTCGGCTCTTAAATCCAATCATCTTGCTGGCGCTGCCATCGACGTGTTCCCGACCGAACCCAAGTCCAACAACGACGAGTTCCTCTCGCCGCTGCGTAGGCTGGAAAACGTCATCCTCACCCCGCATATTGGCGGCTCCACTCTGGAGGCCCAGTCGCGCATTGGCGAGGAAGTGGCAAAGAAGCTGGTGGAATACTCCGATGTCGGCTCGACCATCGGGTCCGTCAACTTCGCCGAAGTGCAGCTGCCGAAAGGCACCGATGCAACCCGCTTCATCCAGGTGCACCAGAACGCACCGGGAGCGCTGCGGACGCTGAACGACCTCTTCGCCCGTCATGAGCTGAACATCTCCGGCCAGTACCTGAAAGTCTACAAGGACATCGGCTATGTGGTGGTGGACGTGGACAGCCAGGTCGCCGATTCAGAAATCATTCTGGAAGAGATCCGCAAGCTGCCCAACACCATTCGCGCACGTCTGTTGAACCGGGTCTAAGCCCCGACCACGCCGACGCTGCGAGTTCAAAGCCCCGGTCACAACACCGGGGCTTTTCATTTCCGGATGGCGTCTATCGTCCTCTAACGCAGCACTGATATTGGCAGGCGCTCACGAAGGACGAGAACGAGGGTGGCCGGCCTCTGTAGCCCTGCCTTTTGCTTCACACGACCGCACTCAAGCATCAAATCAACTTAAGCTGAAATTGACGCTTAGGTCTGAGGGTCTGGACCATTGACCCTGTTCCGGCCCGCGCGCTTTGCATCGTAGAGACGGCTGTCGGCAGCCGCAAACAGCTCCTCCACGCTACTTCCGTCCTGTGGCGCACTCGCCACCCCGATGCTGACTGTCACTGCCGTCGGCATAGACGTCTTGCTGTAATCCTGAATGACCCCGCGAAGCCTGTCGGCAAGAGAAATCGCACCGCTTGCCGGCAGCCGCTCACAGAGCAGAACGAACTCTTCCCCACCGAAGCGATATAGATGATCGCCGGCGCGCAGGTTTTCCATCAGCAGTGCGGCAATCTTCTTCAACACCTCATCTCCCACCTGATGCCCATGCCGGTCGTTCACCTGCTTGAAGTGATCGATATCAATGACCAGCATCGACAAGGCCCGGCGCTCCGCCAGGCTGGTAGCGAGGATCTCGGGCGCATTTTGATCATAGTGCCGACGGTGCAGAGTGCCCGTCAGATGATCGTGGTTGGTTTGTTCCAACAAACGCTCGTAGCGCTCGCGATACGTCAAGACTTCGAAGACATCCCTGAATGATCTATCGGTAAACCAATGCGAGGTACTGGAGAAAAACCGCAGGTAGATGACGAAAAAGCCGCTGTAGAGCAGCGTCGCGAACATTTTCGCAATCCAGCCACCCCAGAAGACATGAAGTGGTGCTCCCGACACATAATGCAGGGCCAGGAAGAAACCCGCCTGATCGAACGTCAGAACGACGGCACCGCAGACCAGAATCCGTAAGCCCAGATGCTTGCCGAACAGGGATCCTACGCGCTCATACAGAACGATAATTGCAATCGAGTCGATGAAGAGAAGGATCGTCCCCCATATCATCAACCAGCCCATCTCATCGACGAAGGCAATGTCAGGAAGCCGTCCCCCCGTCACTGCGACTGTATCGTGATTGCGCAGCACCATCACCAACGCGACAATTAGAAAATTGCCAATCAGCAAGCCATAGATAGGCTGGCGCGCCACCATTGCATCTTCGCGGATATACAGCAGCAAGATCATCAGCAGCTTGCCCGAGAACAGGATCGTTGATCCAGGCGAAACAATTCCAAACGGGAGCTGAATGTAGAACACGCTGGCGAGATATGTTTCGAGAAAATGCATAACCCCGAGAGCACACATAAAAACGCCGATACCGATCACCTTGCGGGCGCGCAGAAGCGACATCATAACGGTGAAATAGACCGCAGCCTGAGCTAATAGGAGAAGTGCATTTGTGGTTGCCATATCTTGCTGTAGCAACTTGTGACGAATTGACAAGACTGCCCTCTAGCCGTTTGGGGCGTTTTCCAATCATTCCCCCAAAGCCTTCACGTGTCCGCAGTGGAAGCCGCAATCTGCGCTTCGCCAATGCCGGCATGGCAAGGCCTTTGCGCTCCGTCATATTGGACGCGATTCGTCATTTTCATTGTCCTTAGAGACAATTATCCATTTGACTCGACTGAAAATCGGCTCGATTTTGCTTGGGAGTTGGAACCTGCTTCCTCACCTGTCATCTGAAGACGCTCCCACCCTGGTTGATGCGCCTGAGCTGACAGATCTATCCGTTTGAAACACTTCGAGATTTCTCATGTCTACGTCCCGCCTCTCCGTGAATGTCAACGCCATCGCGATGCTTCGCAACCGAAGGGATCTCCCTTGGCCGAGCGTCTGCGGGCTGGCCGCCATCGCCATGGAGGCCGGGGCGAAGGGGATTACCGTCCACCCTCGTCCGGATGAGCGCCACATCCGCAAGACAGACGTTCTTGACCTCGCCGAACTCATCGAGGACAGGTTCCCCAACAAGGAACTCTGCCTGGAAGGCTACCCGACCGAAGACTTCATGAAGCTCGTGGAACAGGCCCGGCCAGATCAGGTTCTGTTTGTGCCCGACGATCCAGACCAGACCACCTCCGACCACGGTTGGCAATTCGACAAGGACCTCTCCAGTCTGACGACAGCGATTGCGGCCGCGCATGAATGGAACATCACGGTTTCTCTGTTCTGCGATCCTGATCCCGCAGCGCCGGCCCGCGCTGCTGCCTTGGGAGCTGAGCGGATCGAAATCTACACCGGCCCCTATGGCGCTTGTCACGACAATGCGGATCTAGCCGAAAAAGAACTGGCCAAAGTGGTCGAGACAGCAGAGGTCGCTCGCACGGCTGGTCTTGGCGTCAATGCTGGGCATGACCTGACGGTTGAAAACATTCCTGCGCTCCTCGCCAAAGCCCCCTTCATTCGCGAGATGTCCATCGGTCACGGGTTCACGGCTGATGCCCTGATCCATGGCTTCGCAGACAGCGTGAAGCGCTTCCGGGCCTCGATGGGCGAACTCTGACCATGTCCCTCGAAACCTGGCTCCTCTTCATACTCGTCGCGCTGGTTCCTGCGGTCTCACCCGGCCCCGGTGTGATGCTGGCAATCCACAACACTCTGCGCTTCGGGCGCAACGCAACGCTTGCATCGGCCACAGGCAACGCTGTCGGACTGGTTGTGATCGGGCTCTCGGTCGCCTTCGGGTTCGGCGCTTTGATGGCAACATCAGCCGCCGCTTTTACCGTACTAAAGCTGATCGGCGCTGCCTATCTGATTTACATCGGCATCAAGGTCTGGCGAGATAAATCCGGCTTCAACGCGCTGGATGACGCCTTGAGTCCACGAAAAAGCTACCATGCCCTGTTTTTGCAGGCATTTCTGGTTTCCGTGACCAACCCCAAGGCAATCCTGGTTATTACTGCATTGTTCCCGCAATTCATGGCCAAAGACGGAATTCATCTGGATCAGGCTGCGGTTCTATCGTTTACCTATGCAACACTATGCTGGGCAAACCATGCAGGCATTGCCTTTGCTGGCAACTCAGTCCGCAGGTTCCTCACCTCAGAGAAACGCCTGAAGATGACCCGTCGCCTCACCGGCGGTCTATTCATCGGCTTCGGCGCTGCATTGGCAGGTGCCAGCCGTTAATCTCTTCCGGCGCAATCAGGGGCACTTACCAAACTACTGCGCCAGCGCCGGGTCACTGTCACATCGCGACAACGGAATCTGGGTGAAGGAGTGAATGGCCGTAATATAGGGTTCCCCTTCGTAAATGGAGGTATCGGCCTCAGCACAGGCACATCCGTAGCCATAGTTGCCGTTTGACTTTCGGTAGTCACCAGCGGAAATGTCGCCAATCCGATCCATGCCCAACGGTTCCCACGGAGTTCCTTGAGTACGAATGGTCCAGGTTTCGTCCGCATCGGTGAACCACCAGTTCCCCGGCGTTGGATTCTGTATCCAGCCACAACGGGTTTCCGCTGCTGCAGCCCACCCGCTACCTAGCGCTCCGGTCAGAAACACACTCAAACCAGCGGCCCTGAAAATCTTCCAATTGCCATCCATATGACGTCCCCTTCCGACCAAGTCGCAATGAAGTGGTTAAGAAGACAGCCTAGCCCGCCTGCCGGAAATACCATAGCTTTTCCAGCGAGGCTTGATGCTAGCGCGCCGGACCGTAGAGCGCTACAGCACCTGCAATATCACCTTCAGATAAGCCGTTGCGCGCTTCCGTGTACTTGAAATGCATCAGGGATCCGCGACGGGCCGGGTGATCAAGGCCAATCGCATGGCCAATTTCATGCGTAAATGTGTGGGTCAGATCGTAGGTCTTCAGATTTCCGTCAAAGCCGAGCTTCCAGTCATGAACCGGGTTCAGGCAAACGGCGGATTTTTCGATAACGGAAACGGGCCGGCTACGTCGACGCGAATTCGTCGTGATAACGCCCTCAAGCGGCTGCACCCGGTTAAGCGCGCGCTCGCCACCAACTTCATTACCGATAAAGCTGACAGGTCCCCTTGCAACATCGCTTTCAATCTGGCGCACATTTGCAAAAGCATAACCACGCGGGATCATCTGGCTACCGATAACGATGTTGGCCATTTCGACTGAGGCTGATTCACGAAACTGCAAGTCTGCGACATTCGACCAGCGTTTGAATGCGGAGCGAGCGGCTGAGCGGATTTCCTGTCGGGTGAAGCCACTGCGTGAGCTCAGGGTCTTGAACCCGGTCATCGCCGTACAATTGCGTGCCTTGCTATCGCGAACAGGTCCTTCAAGGAAGGCATAGGTCACGACAGCCCCGCTCCCAAGTGTCGGCCGGCCCCATTTCACGAGTGACCCATTCAGCTTGAGGAGCTTATAGGCGCTCTTCAAAGCCTTCTCCTGAACTGCTCCGGCTGCAATAGCGTCTCGGCCGGACGTAAGCCCCACAGTCACACTGGCCAAAACTGCCAGTACGACCCCGGTTCTCGCCCAGGATCTGGTGCGCCAGGGTGTCCCCTCGGCGGTGATCCGATGGTTCCAGGTCATATGCCCCTCTACCGCTTTGGCAACTCTGAGTCCCGGACCCTCATCCGGTGGCGACTCGGTTGCCTTGCTGTCAGCAGATAGAATGAATCATCTCAGTCGAAGCGCCTATCCGCAAGAACGCGCAATCAGTTTTCCCTATGCCGGTAAACAATTTGACTACGTATCCCACAGCAAAAACCGCAGACCTGTGCGGGTTATCAATGACATTTCCTGTGAGACACATTTTTTCCGGCTCCCCCAAGCGTCGCTCCAGCGCGGCATTGGATGAGTTCTCAAGATCATGATTTTCCATCTTGACCTCCCAAATCAACGTCGGTAAATAGCAGTACCGTACCGTACGGTACAAGAATTGACGCATCTGTTTGCGCCACGCAGCATTCCACCCGGACCGTCCGGAAATATCGCTAACCAGAAACACTATCGCCCGTGAATACGATGTCCCTTACAGCAGCACTCACCGATCAAGATTTTGAGAATATTGATTTCACCCCTCGTCAGGAGGCGGTGCTTGAATGTGCTTTGGGGCTGCTTGTTGAAGGCGGTGAAAAGGCTCTGACGACAGCCGGCCTGGCCAGAAAGGCCAACTGCTCAAAAGAGAGCCTTTACAAGTGGTTCGGCGATCGAGACGGCCTTTTGGCAGCTGTGGTTGCCTATCAGGCCAGCAAGGTTCACTTCCCGCCGGAAAGTGGCGCGACGGCTGATGGCGCCACCTATCGCGCCTATCTGGTGGACTTCGCCACCGAACTGCTTGCCGTGCTTTTCGGCGAGACATCGGTGGCCCTCAATCGTCTTTCCATTGGTCAGTCCAAACGGGAAGACAACCGGCTGGGCCATCTGCTATTGGTCCGCGGCAAGCGCATGATCGCAGCAAAGGCCAGGGGGCTTCTGGAGGCAGGACGCCATCGAGGTTATTTGCGCTTCGACGATGCGACCGAGGCCTATCAGGTGCTTTACGGCCTAGCGGTTCGCGACGTTCACATCCGTCTGTTGCTCGGCGATGAAGCCAGCGAGCAGGAACGCGATCTCAAGGGCCAGGCACAATTGGCGGTAGATCGCTTTTACAAGCTTTTCGGCGTCAGCCTCTGACGCCCGATCACAGTTTCACAGAAATTTCCGGGCACCGACGGCAATAAGTCGGGTTTCGGGGTAAACGGGAGAAAGGAAAACCCATGCGTGTTTATTACGATCGCGACGCCGATCTGAACCTGATCAAATCCAAGAAGGTTGCCATCATCGGTTACGGTTCCCAGGGCCGTGCCCATGCGATGAACCTCAAGGACAGCGGTGCCAAGGAACTCGTCGTTGCTCTGCGCGAAGGCTCCACCACTGCTCTCAAGGCTGAAGCTGATGGCTTCAAGGTCATGACAGTAGCGGAAGCAGCTGCTTGGGCCGACCTGATGATGATGGCCACGCCTGATGAACTTCAGGCCGACATCTACAAGGATCACATCGAAGCCAACATCCGCGACGGCGCAGCTATTGCATTCGCACACGGCCTCAACATTCACTTCGGCCTGATCGAAGCCAAGTCCACTGTTGACGTTCTGATGATCGCCCCGAAGGGCCCAGGTCACACCGTGCGCGGCGAATACCAGAAGGGCGGCGGCGTGCCTTGCCTGATCGCTGTTCATCATGACGCATCGGGCAACGCCCATGACCTCGGCCTGTCCTACGCCTGTGGCGTTGGTGGCGGTCGCTCCGGCATTATCGAAACCACCTTCAAAGAAGAGTGCGAAACCGATCTATTCGGCGAACAGGCTGTTCTGTGTGGCGGTCTCGTCGAGCTGATCCGCGCTGGCTTCGAAACACTGGTTGAGGCCGGCTATGCTCCGGAAATGGCCTACTTCGAGTGCTTGCACGAAGTGAAGCTGATCGTCGACCTGATCTACGAAGGCGGTATCGCCAACATGAACTACTCGATCTCCAACACCGCTGAGTGGGGCGAGTACGTCACTGGACCACGCATCGTGACGTCGGAAACCAAGGCCGAGATGAAGCGCGTCCTGACCGACATTCAGAACGGCAAGTTCACTTCTGATTGGATGCAGGAATACCGTGCAGGTGCTGCCAAGTTCAAGGCAACTCGTCGCCTGAACGATGCACACCAGATCGAAGAAGTCGGCGAAAAGCTCCGCGGCATGATGCCCTGGATCAAGTCCGGCGCACTCGTCGACAAGACCAAGAACTAAGACTGCGCGAGCGCCGGACTGGATCCAGGACATCAAAGTACAGCGCCTGCTCAAAGCAGGCGTGGGGGATCGAATCCGGCGCACTCGTCGACAAGACCAAAAACCAAGGTTCACGCAGTCAGAAAAATACGAAACGGCCCGCTGTTTTCAGCGGGCCGTTTCTGTTTCAAATCTGTGCATCGTTTCAACTGAGCTGGATCAATGGACAGGCAGTTTGTCACGATCCCCAAACAGGCGGTAGACGAAGCCCCCTTCGCCATACTCCATCGAGACCTCGCCGCCGAAATCAACGGGGGCAATCTGGCTCAGCAGAATGCTGCCAAACCCCTCCTTTGAAGGAGGCGCCACAGCAGGCCCTCCCCGTTCCGCCCAGACAAAGAAAAAACCCCTGCCTTCGTCCGCCGTTGTATCAACTCCCCAGGTCACCATGACCGAGCCCGTCCCCTGGCTGAAGGCACCGAACTTAACGGCATTGGTCGTCAGCTCATTGACAGTCAGCGCAAGAGCCATGGATTGCCGCTCGTCGAGATCCAGTCGGGGACCTTCAAAAGTCACCACCCGTCCGTCGCCCAAATGAGGGGACAATGCCGCACGAACAATCTCTTCCAGATCGACCTTGCGAGACTGCGCGTCGAGGATTTTCGTATGTGCGTTGGCAAGGGCCGCAATACGATGCTGCAGCGAAACACGCGCGTCATTGATAGAGATCGAGCCGCGCACGGTCTGATTGGCGATTGCCGCCACTGATGCCAGCATGTTCTTGATGCGATGGTGCAGCTCCCTGTTCAGGAAATCCGTCCGCTTCTGCTGCTCAACCTTGGCGGTGGTTTCAATGACCGTATCCATAAAACCGCAAACGGTTCCACGCTCATCATAGATAGGACTATAGCAGAAGGTGAAGGACGCCGTTTCATCGTAGCCATGGCGGTTTATCACGAGCGGGAAGTCTTCAATGAAGGTCGCCGATCCATTCATCGCCTTTGCGGCAATAGGCTCAATGTCATCCCAGGCCTCTGCCCAGATATCAGCGAAGGAGCGTCCCAGGGAATTCTTCTTCTCTCCCAGGATGGGCGCAAAGGCTGAGTTGTAGATCGTTGTGAGGTCCGAGCCCCAGGCAATGGCCTTCGGGAAATGGGAGTTCAGCATCATTCCACAGGCAATCTTCAGGGCTGGCGGCCAATCCGCCATCGGCCCCAGTGGGGTTGTCTCCCATGGAAATTCCGCAACGGCCCGAGACATATCGTCATCCGTCGGAAAATGCTTTGGTATCATTTGGATGGATGGAACCCCATTGGAACAGACAGCCGACTATATTAATGCTTTGGACGGGTGCAATCTGAGAACGCCGGTGAGAACTGACGGTTCCCGAAAGGACGACGGCAAAACACCTTTACCCGAGCTCTCTTAAGGACTGTTGCCCCACTCTCCACACACGAACAGTTGAACGCAGATCGAGACCTGTAAAAAGAGACGGCCTCAACTCGCAAAAACCACTAAAAAAATATAGTGAATTCCTGCATTCACTATATATGATTCAACCTGTATATCTCACCGAAATTTCCACGATTTCGTTAAAGATTTAACGAAGACTGTAAGCTTTTGGAAACAGCCTGCGCCTAGCTTACCAGCAACCTCACTGGCGCATCTGATCGCCTTAGAGAACTGGCTCTTCATGGACCCCCATACCTTGTTTATCGCCACTGCGCTGGTGCTGGCAGTGTTTTCCGTTGCCTTTGTTGGCGCCTTTCATGAGCTGAAGGATCAAACCTTCTGGCGCACGTGGACTATTGCCAACATCAGCCTCGCCTTGTGCCTCGCACTGAAGTTTATCATTCCAGAGGACGCATCCTTTTCCCGCCAGCTCCCGCTCGTGCTCTTGGGTCTGAGCGGTATCGCCCTATTCTGGAAAGGCGCACGCGAGTTCAATGGTCACAAGGTATCGCAATTCTGGCTGTTTCTCCCGCTTGGGCTTCTTGCAGTAGCTGGTGCCTTTAGCGCTATCACCGGCTACCAGGTCATCTACAGCGTCACCCCCGGCATCATTCTCTCCGGGATCGCACTTGCGGTGGCGTATGAGTACAGTCGCAAACGCGCTACCGCTTTTTCCTCCAGATCAGCTCTCTCCCTGACCTACCTTCTCGCGGCGGTAGACTTCATCACTCTTTCGGTCGAGAGCCTGTTCGTCGCAGCGCAGCCATCGACATTTGTCGAGATGCTCGCTCCCGATGCCCTTCACGGCATGCTCTGGCTTGTATTTGCCTTGACGAACGGGGCTTTCTCTCTCGCCGTGGCTTTCGAGCGCAAGCTCTACGAACAACGTCAAGCAGCCATCCGCGACCCGTTGACGGGAGCGTTCAACCGACGCGAAATGATGCATCGCCTGGAAGCGCTTCTTGAAAAGCCCAACCGTCGGCCCTTCTCGTTTCTTCTGGTGGATCTGGATCATTTCAAGTCGATCAATGATCGCTTCGGCCACGACGCCGGAGACGAAGTGCTGCAGCATTGCGTTGACATGATGCAATGGAGCATCCGCGAGAAGGACTGCCTCGCACGCTTGGGTGGAGAGGAATTCGCTGTCCTGATGCCAAACACAACGGCTGAAGAAGCTACGAAACAGGCAGAGAAGATCAGGCATTCCATCGCCATGGCACCGATGAGCCTGACCGGGCATGACGTTCATGTAACTCTCTCGGCAGGTGTCTACACTGGCATCGGAAAAGGGCTTACCCCAAAACAGATCCTCCGAGCAGCCGACAAGGAACTATATCGGTCCAAGCATGCCGGTCGGAATCAGGTGTCGATCACGCAGGCAGCCTGAGTAAAGGACCAACCGATTGGGCCGCCGAAGTCATCGGGTATTCTGAGGGCTATAACGCTTCGTCCAGCAACGCCGTGACACGGTCATCCCGGACTTTTTCTGAGCTCCCCCCCATTACGACGACGAGCCGTCGGCGCCCACCGCGATTTGCAGTCGCGACCAGATTATAACCGGCAAGCCGAATGTAACCGGTCTTCAGCCCGTCCACCCCTGCAACCCGCCCGATCAGATTGTTGGTTGCCTCGAAGGTCCTGCCTTCAAACTCAAAACTGCGAGCGCGATAAAAAGCCGAGTACTGCGGAAATCGCCGTTTCAACGCCAGACCGAGCCTCGCCATGTCACGAGCCGTGCTCACATGACCTGCATCAGGCAGACCACTGGCGTTCTTGAAACGGGTAGAGCGCATGCCTAACGCTTGCGCCTTGGCCGTCATCTTGCGTGCAAAAGCCCCCTCCGAGCCGGAAATTGCCTCGGCCACCACCACAGCAACATCATTTGCCGACTTCACGGCCATCGCTCGTGCCGCCTGCTCCACCGTGATGGTATCGCCAGCTTTCAGTCCCAGCTTCGCGGGAGGCTGACTTTGTGCATGAGCCGAAACAGCAAGGGCAGAAGACATGGACAGCCGGCCGCTGTTGACCTCCTCGAACAGGAGATAGAGCGTCATCATCTTGGTCAAACTGGCAGGAAACCGGGGTGCATCAGCATTCAACTCGAGAAGCTCCCGGCCCGTACTCATATCGATGACAAGTTCCGAATAGCCACGTGTCTCTGCGGTCAGCGCTGGCGCAGCGTAACCAATTGCAGCAACGCCAGAAGCCTGGGCAACCGGGGTTTGCACGCTCGAATGCGTGTCGGAAGCGGGCAACGGCGATCCAGGCTTCGCGCCTGTCGTGCTCTGGCAAGCCACGAGCGCCAGAGACGCAAGGCTGATGACCGCAATCCGCAGATAAACCTTCAGGCCATTCCGTCTCTCCGCATGTGGCGCAGCACCGAAACCGTCGAGCCCCATAGTCTCTCTCCTCAAGGCTTGAGCTTGTAGCCGGTCTTGAAGATCCAGCGCACCACATAAAGACAGACGCCGAGAAAGATCATCGTCATGCTGATGGAAAGACCCAGGCTGACGTCTGACTGCCCATAGAAGCTCCAGCGGAAACCGGAAATCAAATAAACCACCGGATTGAGCAGGGCGACCTTCTGCCAAGCTTCCGGCAGCATGTCGATCGAATAGAAACTACCACCCAAAAACGCCAGCGGCGTCACAATCAGAAGCGGAAGAAACTGAAGCTTTTCAAAGTTGTCGGCCCAGATTCCGATAATGAACCCGAAGAGCGCGAAGGTGATGGCTGTGAGCAGGAAGAACGTCACCATCCAGACTGGATGCTGGACCTCGATTGGCACGAAGAAACCGGCGGTAAGGAAGATGATGAGCCCCACGATCATCGCTTTCGTCGCCGCTGCCCCCACATAGGCAACAGTGATCTCCAGAAAGGAGACAGGTGCGGAAAGCACTTCGTAAATCATGCCGGTGAACTGTGGGAAATAGATGCCGAACGACGCATTCGACAAGCTTTGGGTCATCAGTGACAACATAATCAGCCCGGGCACGATAAAGGCACCGTACGACACCCCATCGACTTCCGAGATACGTGAGCCAATGGCGCCTCCGAAAACCACGAAATAGAGCGAGGTAGAAAGGACCGGAGAGACCACCGATTGCATCAGAGTGCGCCGCGTGCGCGCCATCTCCCAAAAATAGATGGATTTCATCGCCTGAAAGTTCATCAGTTTGCCCTTACCAGATCGACAAAGATCTCTTCGAGAGAGCTTTGCTTTGTATGAATATCGTCGAACCGCAAACCAGCTTCAGCCAGTGCATTCAAGAGCCCTGTGATACCTGTCCGTTCGCCCTGAGCATCATATGTGTAGCGCAGGCTTCGACCTTCGGCGCCCAGTTCAAGTCCGTAGCCTTTTAGCGACTCAGGAATTTCCGGAAGGGTGTCGCTCAATTCGATCATCAGCTCCTTGCGGCCGAGCTTGCTCATGAGCGCCGCCTTCTCCTCGACCAGGATCAACTCGCCATTGTTGATAACGCCCACACGGTCGGCCATTTCTTCAGCCTCTTCGATGTAATGGGTGGTCAGGATGATCGTCACCCCTTTGTCGCGCAAACGGCTGACGATACGCCACATATCCCGGCGCAACTCGACATCAACGCCTGCGGTCGGCTCGTCAAGAAACAGGATCTTCGGCTGGTGGATCAACGCCTTTGCCACCAGAACCCGGCGCTTCATTCCGCCTGACAGTTCCTTCATCGCCGCATCACGTTTGTCCCAGAGGCTGAGGTCTTTCAAGATCTCTTCGAGAAGCTTTTCATCAGGCGCAAGGCCAAACAGACCACGACTCAAGCGGACCAGATCACGTACACCCTCAAACTGCACTGTCGGCATTTCCTGTGGCACCAGACCGACCAGCCTGCGTGCCTGACGATAGGACGTCTGATTGTCATGCCCGCCGATAAAAACCTGCCCGGACGATGGCTGCACCAACCCGCAGATCGTGCTGATCAACGTGGTCTTGCCTGCGCCATTAGGCCCCAGCAACGCAAAGACCTCGCCTGCATTGATGTCGAGGGAAACGCTCTTCAGCGCCTGAAAACCCCCGGAGTAAGTCTTTTCAAGATCGCGAATGGAAATGATGGGAGTCATGTGAACGGGAAAATCCTCGGGTAGAGTTCCGATTTTCGTAAAGCAGTCCTGCGACATGTGGGGCCGCAAGCGCTCCCGGCAAGGGAGCAAGGCAAGGAGAGGGGCGACTTTGCCAAAACCAACAGCAAAAGAAAAGCGATCTGGCCATCTAAAACTCCGCCATCCCCTTTGCAGCGCAACATCAAGAGAACTAAGCTTGAGCTGAGAAACTCCGATCCGGCAGCATTTCGAACTCTCCCGTTTTCCGTACAGGACCATCGCTTACATGACGCTCAAGATCCGCCCAGCGCATTCAGCCGACCAACATCGCCTCACCGCGATCCTGCATCGGTCCAAGGCGTCCTGGGGATATCCGGAAGAAAAGATGGAAAACTTTCGTTGTGCCTTTCGCTTAACCGCAAAAGATATCGAGCGTGGCGTTTTTCTGGTTGCAGAACGGGATGGCCAACCTGTCGGGTTCGCTGGAGGGTTTGCAAGAGGAGAGACATTCTGCCTCGACTACCTGTTCATTGCGCCCGAGGCCACCACTCAAGGGATTGGCCGTCTGCTCCTGACCCGGATTGAAGACCAGGCAAGGATCCAGGGTGTAAAACGCCTCAAGCTAGAGAGCGACCATTTCGCAGCTCCCTTCTATGTTCGTCAGGGTTTTGAGCAGACCGGCACACGTCCCAGCCCCATGTCTCCTACCGGCGCGATACCCGTTTTCGAGCGCCGCCTATCCGGCCCGGCGTTTCCTCTGAAGTCCATCAAGCTCAAGATGAGCACGGAAGCCGACTGGGGCTTTGAGCAATCCAACGAGTCTGCAATCTCGGCGCATTGGCAGGATGTCACCCGCAAGAACCCGCATCTCTGGAACGGCCGAACCCTGAAGGTCACCGATCTAAATTTTCAGGATGGTCACCTTAATGGCACCTGCCAAGAGAGTTCATTCGCCGCGTTTCTGGCCTGGCGGGATTGGGGTTTCCCCAGTCTCGCCACCTACAACCTGTTCGGGTCAGCTGTCTTGCGTTGTTCCGACGGGGCGCTCGTCTTTGGAGTGATGGCCGATCACACGGCCAACCCCGGCAAAATCTATCCGCCCGGCGGAAGTCTCGAACCATCAGACATTAATCCCGACACAGGCGAAATCGAAGTGCTCGGGTCGATCTTTCGCGAACTCGAAGAAGAAACCGGAATGACCTCCGCTGATGTGACCCACACAGACACCACGGCAATCTTCTTCGGACCAATGATCAGTGTCGCTGCCATTCTGGAAGTCAACGAAACGGCGGAAACCGTGCGCGAGAACATCCTGCAGCATTCCTTCGCGACGGAAGAAAAAGAGCTGAAGGACGCTGTCATTCTGCGTAGTCAGGCCGACTTGACCCAACCAGGGCTTCAACCCTGGGCAAAAGCCATTGCCAAGGCCATTCTACCGATCGGGCAACCGCAGAACGCGTAATCCCCTATTTACGATATTTAAGACTGCATGGGGGCTTTCGCACATCTGACCACTGGCCCTGCTCCGCCAAATCGTGCAACAGTCGCCGCCAATCCGCCCCTTACTCCCGCCAGAAAGCCTAAGGAGTTCCCGCTTATGGGCCGCCGCTACGCCATTCTCGACGTATTCACGAACAAGAAACTCACCGGCAACCCCTTGGCAGTTGTGCTCGACGCCGAAGGCCTGAGCGACGAACAGATGCAGGCAATCACCCGAGAGTTCAATCTCTCGGAGACGGTTTTTGTTCTCCCCACGGATAATCCCGGGCACTCGGCAAACATCCGGATATTCACCCCCGGACGCGAACTCCCCTTCGCTGGCCATCCCACAGTCGGCACCGCCATTCTGCTGGCCATGGAACGCTTCGGCGAAATCACCGGCGAGCAGGATTCCATGGTCGTGCTGAAGGAAAAGATCGGCGCGGTCCGCTGTGGCGTCGTCCTGAAGGAAAACGCTGCGGGCTTTGCAGAGTTTGACCTACCGCAGCTTCCCAGACCTGCTGGCCCGGCTGAAAACCGGGACACCATTGCAGCAGCTCTCGGGCTGGAGCCGACGGACATCGGCTTCGAAAACCACGCTCCATCATGTTATGAGGCTGGCGTCCCCTTTGTCTTCGTACCGGTTCGTGATCTGGACGCGCTCTCACGCGCCAAGCCCAACATGACCCAATGGAAGAAGGCCTTCCGGGAAGCGACTTCCGAAGACGCATTCGTCTACTGCCGCGAAACCCGTGTACATGACAGCGGTTTCCATGCGCGCATGTTTGCGCCAACCATGGGCATTCCGGAGGATCCGGCAACAGGATCCGCAGTTGGCGCTTTTGCAGGCGCCATCCATTACTTCGATGACCTGCCCAACGGCACCCACTTCATCCGCATCGAACAAGGCTACGTAATGGGGCGTCCGTCATTGATTGACCTGGAAATCGACATCGAAGCGCGTAAGATGCATGCCGTTCGCATCGGCGGCCAGGCAACAGTCGTCGCCCGCGGAGAGCTTTATATCTAAGCCCGCCAGTCGTCTTTGTCAGGGAGCACTCGCGATCAGATCCGCCCCGAGATGAAAGCCTTCGCATCAGCCTGGTCCTGCCGGGGCGGCTGCCCGAACTGGCGCGAATACTCGCGACTGAACTGACTGGAGCTTTCATAGCCAACCTGAAAGGCACTGGCCGAAATGGAAACTCCTTCCAGCTGTATCAACCGGCGTGCTTCCATCAGGCGCAAACGCTTTTGGAACTGCATGGGCGTGATGCCGGTGAACGCTTTGAAGTGGCCGTGGAAAGAAGACGGGCTCATGCCGGCAAGTTGGGCCAGGTCTTCCACCTTCAGGCTGGCAGCCACGTCCCGACGGATATGGGTGATGGCCTGAGCCACCCGCGCCGCCTGACTATCCCGCGTCGACAGCTGGCGCAAAATGGCGCCGTGTTTGGCCTTGAGCAGCCAATAGTGAATTTCCTTGATGATCAAAGGCGCCAGGATATTCAGAGCTTCCGGCCGTTCTGTCAGCGCAAAAAGCCGTCCCATCGCATCGAGAACTGCCTCATCCGCGGAGGCCGCTGCGACCGCACTCCGGGACTCAGCTTGTTCTTTCTCTGAGCCGAGCTCAAGCGCCAGCTCGCGGATTTGTGCCAAGTCCAGGATCAGGGCCAGCGCGAGATACGGCTCGGTCCGGCTGGCTTTGGAGACCCTGGCCTGTGTCGGCAGGTCCAGTCCGACAATCAGCGACTGCATCTTGCCGAAGCTTACCGCCTCGCTGCCGAACCAGGTTGTCTTCTCCCCCTGCAGGACCAGGCAGAAAATCGGTTGGTAGAGGACCGGGTAAATTTCTGTTGGCACCCGCTGACGAACCACCTGCAAGGACGAACAATTTGTCACAAGCGGCTGATCTCCCGCCCCGTTGCCGTCAGCGTAGGTCAGCACCTTTTGCGCCAGCTCTTCCAGTTTCATTACAGGTCTCCAGTCTCTGACGCGCTTTTGCCTTCGCTGGAGGCCAAGAACAACAGCAGTTTGTTCTCATTTGGAGGAATAGGCAAGTGAAGTAGAGAATGCGGCAGGCAGAAACACATTCCCTCCCCTATCTCATGGTCATCGCCAACACCGAACTCAATCGGAACTTATCATGACCACTCATTCCAAAATCGCTCTCATCACCGGTGGCAGCCGTGGCCTGGGTCGCAACACTGCCCTGCACCTGGCCGACAAGGGTGTCGACACGATCATCACCTACAAGTCGTCGAAAGCCGAAGCCGAACAAGTTGTCGCGGAAATCATTGCAAAAGGCGCCAAGTCGGTTGCCCTTCAACTCGATACCACCGACACCAGCTCGTTCACAGGTTTTGCAGATCAGCTGAAAACGACGCTGAATGAGACCTGGGAACGTGGGCAGATCGACCACCTCGTCAACAATGCGGGCATCGGCATCAACAAACCTTTCGCCGAAACAACAGAAGAAGACTTCGACCTGATGATGAACATGCACGTGAAGGGCGTGTTCTTCCTCACCCAGAAGCTTCTTCCGATCATTGCAGATGGCGGGCACATTCTAAATATCTCCTCCGGCCTCGCCCGCTTTTCCCTGCCCGGCTATGCCGCCTACGCGACCATGAAAGGCGCCGTTGAAGTGCTCACCCGGTATCTCGCCAAGGAACTGGGCCCACGTCGGATCGCCGTCAATTCCTTTGCGCCTGGCGCCATTGAGACCGACTTCGGTGGTGGGGCGGTTCGTGACAACGCCGACATCAACAAGGCCGTCGCCTCGATGACAGCCATGGGTCGCGTCGGCCTGCCAGACGATATCGGAGGTGCAATTTCCAGCATCCTTGCAGGCGACATGGGCTGGATGACCGGCCAGAGGATCGAAGCCTCCGGCGGCATGAACCTGTAACACCTGCCCCGCCGGAGCTATGAATCCGGCATTCCCAAGCACGGCGTCCTCCCCTAGTCTTGATAGCAATGACAAGCTGACGGGAGAACGCCGAAACCATGACCAGATACTCCAGGCCGTTTACGGCGTTAATCTTCTCCGCCCTGCTTTCCTCAGCACTGGTCGGGCTCAGTACTGCAGCTGCCTCTGCTCAACAGGCTGCAGATGCGGTAGCACCCGAAGCGGCTTCTCAGACGACCAAGGCTTTTTCCAGCCTGTCTCCCGCCGCTCAAGATGCGTTGGAGAGCAAGGCACAAGGCCTCTCCACATCGGCGAAAGACTGGATGATCTCGGCTGCCAATCCGCTTGCAGTCGAAGCTGGAGCCAACATTCTGCGCCAAGGTGGCTCTGCCGCCGATGCCATGATCGCGGTCCAAACCGTTCTCGGGCTGGTTGAGCCACAATCCTCCGGTCTCGGAGGCGGTGCGTTTCTCGTCTGGTACGATGCCGCAAGCAACAGCCTCACCACGCTCGATGGCCGCGAAACCGCTCCGCAGGCAGCGACTCCGCAGTTGTTTCAGGATGAGAACGGCGAGCCGCTCAAGTTCTTCGATGCGGTCGTCAGTGGTCGTTCTGTCGGAACGCCCGGCACGCCGGCGCTGATGCAGACTGCCCACCAGAAATGGGGCAAACTGGAATGGAACCTTCTCTTCACGGATGCCATCCAACTTGCGACAGAAGGCTTTACAGTGTCACCCCGCCTGGCAGAACTCGTCGCCTCGGACACTGAGCGACTTTCTCGTTTTGAAGCGACCAGCGCCTACTTCCTGCCAGGCGGCACAGCCATCACCGCAGGCGACACCCTGAAAAACCCGGCCTATGCCGCCACGTTGACTGCCATCGCCACCCAGGGAGCCGATGCCTTCTACCGGGGCGAGATTGCTTCCGACATCGTCTCGACCATCACCGGGGCAGAGGACAATCCAGGTGTGCTGAGCGCGACGGATCTGGTTCTGTATCAGGTCAAGGAACGTCCTGCAGTCTGCGCCAATTTCAAAGACACTGACGTCTGTGGTATGGGCCCGCCCTCCTCCGGGGCTTTGACCGTCGGGCAGATCGTCGGAATGATCGGCCCGCGCCTCAGCTCGGATCTGGGCCCGCAGGATCCTGAAAGCTGGCGACTGATCGGCGATGCGTCGCGTCTGGCGTTTGCCGATCGCGGCCGCTACATGGCCGACAGTGACTTTGTACCGATGCCGACAAAAGGCCTTGTTGATGCCGACTATCTGAAGTCACGCGCAGAGCAACTTGATACAAACACAGCGCTGGAAAGCGTCGGCCCCGGCACACCGCCTTGGGATCACGCCATGCTGCTGGCCGACGATGAAGCCTTGGAGTTTCCCTCCACATCTCATATTTCGATCGTCGATCAGGCGGGCAATGCGCTCTCCATGACCACCACCATCGAAAACGGATTCGGCTCGCGGCTTTTCGTCCGCGGCTTCCTGCTCAACAACGAGCTAACGGACTTCTCCTTTCGCTCCCACACGAACGGCGTGCCAATCGCCAACCGGGTGGAGCCGGGCAAACGCCCGCGCTCGTCGATGGCACCGACAATCGTGATGAAGGACGGAAAGCCGGTTCTGGTGATCGGCAGCCCTGGCGGCAGCCGCATTATCGGCTATGTCGCCAACAGCGTGATCGCCTGGCTCTCCTGGGGGGCCGGAACCGCGTCGGACCTCAACCTGCAAGAAGTCGTCTCACTTCCTCATCTGATTAACCGCTTCGGTTCATATGACCTGGAATCTGGCACTTCGGCTGAAACTCTCGCCGCACCGCTTGAAGCCATGGGCTACGAGGTCAACATTCGCGACCTGAACTCCGGCCTCCACGCCATTGCGATCAATGCCGATGGCTCCCTCGAAGGAGCCGCCGACCCGAGACGCGAGGGCATTGCTTTGGGTGGCATCTCGAATTGAAGCCTCAGCTCGCCTGCCCTGCAAAGACAGTTCCATGGCAGGCGAGACTGAAAATTTCAAAAACACGGTTGCACGAGACATAAACCTGTCTTACACAGACTTGCATCAACCGATGAGTCACTTTCGCCCGCCATCCTGAGCAGGTTTTAGAGTGATAGCAGACCAAGGCCCGAGACACCTGATGATCGCGACCCGCGACATGACCGGCTTCTCCAGCGACGTGCAGACCCTGCGCGGCGGCCTTCTCCTGATTGGTGACCTCCTTCTACTTAGATGCCCCTGAGCGTCGGCTGATCCGTGTATTGCGGGACGGACACTTGGGGGATGAAGCGCATTTATCAGATCAAAGACATATGATCGCGCGCCGTGCCCGAGAGCAGAGCTGAACAAGCCTCTCGCCGGCAGCGGATCTTCAAGGAAGGACCAGACCGATGACCGACAACCAACAGACCCCTGCAAAAGACCCGATCCGCATTTTCGACACGACCTTGCGTGACGGGGAGCAATCGCCTGGGGCTTCCATGACTCTGGAAGAAAAGTTGCAGATCGCCGATATTCTGGACAGCATGGGCGTTGACATTATCGAAGCCGGTTTTCCGATTGCGTCCAACGGCGACTTTGAAGCCGTTTCCGAGATTTCCAAGCAGTCAAAGAACTCAGTCATCGCCGGATTGGCACGCGCCATTCATGCTGACATCGACCGTTGTGGCGAAGCCGTGAAGCACGCTGAACAAGGCCGCATCCACACATTCGTCTCCACTTCGCCAATCCATCTGAAATTCCAGATGAACAAGACGGAGGAGCAGGTTCTCGACATCATCACTGATACGGTGGCACGCGCACGCAACCTGATCGATGATGTGGAGTGGTCCGCAATGGACGCCACCCGCACCCCACTTGATTACCTGTGCCGCTGCGTGGAAGCAGCCATCAAGTGCGGCGCGACCACCATCAATCTGCCCGATACGGTCGGCTACACCACACCAGATGAGTATCGCCAGATGTTCGCCGATGTCATCGCGCGTGTTCCGAACTCCGACAAGGCTATCTTCTCCGTCCATTGTCATGATGACTTGGGCTTGGCTGTTGCCAACTCCCTGGCCGGTGTTGCCGGTGGTGCGCGCCAGGTGGAATGCACGATCAACGGTTTGGGCGAGCGCGCCGGCAATGCAGCGCTGGAAGAAATCGTCATGGCGATCCGCACCCGCTCCGATGCCCTGCCCTATGACTGCAAGGTCGACCCAAAGTTCCTGACCCGCGCCTCGAAGCTGGTCGCTGGCGCCTCCGGTTTCACGGTGCAGTACAACAAAGCCATCGTTGGCAAGAACGCCTTCGCCCACGAGAGCGGCATCCACCAGGACGGCATGTTGAAGAATGCCGAAACCTACGAAATCATGCGTCCGGAAGATGTTGGTGTGAAAGCCACCTCCCTGGTCATGGGCAAGCACTCCGGCCGCCACGCCTTCAAGGACAAACTGAAGGAGCTGGGCTTCGAGTTGGGCGACAATGCGCTGCAGGATGCGTTCCGTCGTTTCAAGGACCTCGCCGACCGCAAGAAGCACGTCTACGACGAAGACATCGAAGCTTTGGTTGAAAACGAGATTGCAACCGCAAGCGAGAGCACCAAGGTGCTGTCCTTGACCGTTATTGCCGGCACCGGTGGGCCGCAAAAGGCCATCCTGACAATGGACGTCAACGGCACGCACCACACACGCGAAGCCACCGGCGACGGTCCAGTCGATGCGACCTTCAATGCCATCAAGGCGATCGTGCCTCATGACGCCACGCTGCAGCTGTACCAGGTGCATGCCGTGACCGAAGGCACTGATGCCCAGGCCGAAGTGTCTGTTCGTCTCGAAGCCAATGGCCGTATCGCCACCGGCAAGGGGGCCGATACCGACACACTCGTCGCATCGGCTCGCGCCTATGTTTCTGCCATGAACAAGCTGGCAGTACGCCAGTCGGCCGATAATCCGGGTGCCCTGAAGGCCAGCTAATCTGGACCACCTATTAAGCCCGACAAGATATGACAAAGGCCGCGCTTCAGAGTGCGGCCTTCTTTGTTTGCGTGGCTATTTCACCACTCCCCGAAATAAAGGCTTCCGACTTGATCGGTCCGCGTGTTCAGATCGCACAATCTTGGATCACAGCCCGCAGGATTGTCTTTGCGGATAAGGTTGGCTGCCGAATTGCAAAGGACTTCGCGCTATCATGACAGCTCGACACTATCTTCGCCTTGCCTTCTGCGCATCAACGCTCGGCCTTTCGGGCGTTCCGGCGCTTGCGCAATCCTGCGAAAACCCGATCACGACACGCGATATGATCGAATGCGCGCAATTGCAACTCAATCTGGTGGATGGCGATCTCAACCGCGTTTATCAGGGCCTGAAGGCATCAACTGATAAAACCGGGCAGCTCAAGCTGCGCGATGCACAACGCGGCTGGATTGCCTACCGGGACGCAGAGTGCATCCGACGCGCCGATATGGCGCGAGGCGGCACCGTTGCTCCTGTTCTTCACACTGAATGTCTTGTCTCTCTGACAGCAACACGTGTGATGGAGCTCAGCACGAACCCGCTGACAGGCGAAGCGAATTGAACAGCTGTGCAAGGTGACAACAAAAAATGTCGAGGCATTCAAGCCACGGCACTCGCATTGCCAAAAATTGGCGCTTAATGCGCAATTGAGAGAAACTCGCCCCTATCAGGCGCTTGCCACCAGCGTCTGCATCGACGGGCTCAGCCGCTGGAATACATCGCAAGGCATATCGAAGATCCGCCGACTTTCGCGATAAGAAAACCCGAGCGACTGAGCCAGAATCCGGCCCTCCCGATCATCGGTGCGCACACAATCCACCAGATGCGAAAAATAGGTTGTCTCGAAAAACCATTCGATCAACTCAGCCGACACCTTCCCCAACAACTCCGGATGGAGCTCCTGGACGTCAGGGTCGATGCAGTAATGCAGGGCAATTTCAGAGGTTTCTTCCAGAGCGGTGAAGCCAGCCCATCCAGCGAAGCTCTGGTCATCCAGCGCAAGCTTGAAGGGTGAAAAGCCATGCCGGTCCTGATCAATCAGAGCCTTCTCAAGCCATTCAGAGGTTCGCTCTTGTGACCACCCCTTACCGCTTCGCGACAGGAACCGGTTGGCATCAGACTTGGCGTGGAGTGTGCTCAATAGCGACAGATCCGAAGTTGAAAATGGCTCCAGTGAAAAGCCCTTTCCCCTTACAATTAGATCTTGCACAACAATCTCCCATTTCTCTGTCACCACGGCAGCGCCTGAAGGCGCGTGGTTCATAAAGTCCACATGCGACTCGTTATCAAGCACAAACTACCCCAACGGAAGAATTAGATCCTTGAGATAGCTCATGCGAGCCAACCAACCTGCAACTGAACTTTCACCAATTGCCACGTGATGAGTTCACCCCGTGCGGGTCATGAACGTTTTTCAACTTCTCTGGCGAGACTTTCCGCTCACTGCCTGATGATCCTTTTTCTGGACTCTTCCAAAGCAGGCTGAAGAGGAGAAGAGCCTAAGCTTGTACTAGGACGCCAATTCAGTTTGAATAAGGCGTTCTCTCCCTCTGTGTAGGTATCGAATTCACTAATCCTAGATTGTGCCCGAACCATGGCAAGTATGCCACATTTAGCCGACCGTCATCAAAAATTCTTATACGTTTTCTTGGATTTAGACAAATGTTCCACAGTGCGGCGCACAAAATCTGGACGTCATTTTCGCTCTCCCAATACAAGGAAAACTCCCGCATTGATTGTAATAACGATGGTCGGGAGCAATGGTCCTCTGGCGCATCATCGGACAGATCTGATCACGTCAAAGCTACGAAAAACTACTGATTTGACGCCGTTTCCAAGGCTACGGTATCCGTCGGATCAACCCGCGGCCACTTCGGCATCTGATTGCGAAACCAGGTTTCCTGGCGCTTGGCATAGCGCCGCGTGGCCACTGTCAGATGGTGAAGAGCCTGCTCCCGGTCCGTTGTGCCCCGCAACAAATCGGCGATCTCTCTCACTCCGATGGCGCGCATCGCAGGCAGACTTTTCGGCAGGCTCATCTCCAAGAGAGCACGCACTTCCGCCTCGCCTGTCTCCGAAAGCATCAGGCTTGCTCGTTGAGCGATTCGCGCGTGAAGCCATGGACGCGGCGGTCCAAGCACAAAGCTACGACAATCCACCAACCGCAGAAGTGCCGAGCTCTGGGCATCCCGTTGCCACTCAGCCAAGGGCCTTCCTGTTGCTTCCGCCACTTCCAGCGCACGCGTCAACCGTTGCAGATCAATCAGATTTTCAGCAGCCAGCGGATCCTTCGACACCAGCCGTTCACGCACTCCGTCGACACCTTTTACATCAGCCAGCAGCCGACATGCAGCGCGAATCTCATCGGGAATTTCCGGAATGATTGCCAGACCTTCCGTCAGTGCCTTGAAGTAGAGCCCGGTTCCGCCAACGATCACCGGCAGCTTGCCCTCCTGCTCGATTCTATTGATTTCCGCGCCAACCAGATCCAGCCACGCTCCGGTGGAGAACTGCCGTGCAGCCGAGATAACCCCGTAGAGACGGTGCGGGACCCGCGATTCCTCCTCGCGGCTCGGGCGGGCACTGACGAGGCGCAGTTCCTTATACAGCTGCATGGAGTCCGCGTTGACGATCACCCCATTTTGCCGTTCAGCCAACTTGAGCGCCAAAGCCGACTTGCCGCTGGCGGTCGGCCCGGCTATCAGAACGGCACGAGGTGTTTTCGCCGCCCCTTCCTGCATGTCTTTCAAGGTCCCGCACATGTCCCTTGTTGCCACTTTCGTTTCCAATCCGATGACCCCGGCTGTCACGGGTGCCTTTCTGGAAGAAATCCAGGTCTTGTTGCCCGGCTCCGGCGATCCGCGCATCTTGAACTCCGGAATTGCCGCTGAATTTGCCTGCATCGCAGGCGATCAGGCAGCCCTAACGGAACAGCTGAAGGCCGCCCTCTCTGAGCGGCCAATTGACGTCTTTGTGCAGAAAGCCGAAGGCCGACGCAAGCTGTTGCTCATTGCGGACATGGATTCCACCATGATCCGTCAGGAATGCATTGACGAACTGGCAGCCGAGCTCGGGCTGAAAGACCAGATCTCCGAAATCACCGAAAGAGCCATGCGCGGTGAGATGGAATTCGACCCGGCTTTGCGGGAACGCGTCGGCCTGTTGGCCGGCTTGCCGGTCTCCTCTATTGGCAAGGTTCTGAGCGAACGTATCCAGCTGATGCCCGGCGGCCGTACTCTTGTCCAGACGATGAAGGCAAATGGCGCCTATTGCGCGCTCGTCTCAGGCGGCTTTACGCATTTCACCTCGGCAATCGCCACTCTTCTCGGTTTTGACGAGAACCAGGCCAATCTGCTTCTGGAGCGCGATGGAAAACTCAGCGGCAAGGTCCAGGAACCGATACTGGGTCGAGACGCCAAGCGTCAACGACTGGAGGAGTTGGTCAGCGAAAAGGGACTGGCGTTCTCTGATGCACTTGCAGTCGGTGACGGCGCCAATGATCTGGCGATGATCGAGCGCGCGGGCCTGGGGGTTGCCTACCGTGCAAAACCAGCAGTTGCCGCGGCAGCTGACTTGAGCGTCAAGCACGGAGATTTGACCGCTCTCCTCTACATGCAAGGCTATGCGCTCAGCGACTTCAACCTTGGCTAATCGCCAGCAGGACCATTCAACGTCCAACAGTCCATACAGAAACAGCCGCCCCGAAAGGAGCGGCTGTTTTGTCTTCAACGACGGAGAAAGCCAGCAGGCTTTAGTCTTCAATACGGACAGGAACGTAACGCAGATCACCAGTCTCGTTGGACAGCAGCAGAAGCGCCAGGCGACGGCCTTCTTTCCGCAGCGCTTCAACCGCATCGATCACGTCCTGCGCGCTTTCCACCGGCTCCTGAGCCACTTCCTTGATCACGTCACCACCCTGAATGCGTTTCTCTTCAGCCGAGCTCCCAGGCGCCACTTCTGTGATAAGAACGCCAGTGACATCTTCCGCGATGCTGAACTTCTCGCGGGCTTCATCGTTGATATCACTCAGGATCATGCCGAGAACTTCGCGCTCGACAGGCTGATCGTCCTCGACAACGGAATCCTTCGGCAGTTCATCAGTTTCCACTGCAGCCTCTTCCAGGCGGCCCAGCTCAACCTGCAGGGACACTTCCTCACCCTTGCGCAGCACCAACACGTCCACACCCTTACCGATAGGGCTTTCCGCGACCATTCTTGGCAGTTCCCGCATGGTCGGAACCGGCTTGCCGTCGAACTCCAGAATCAGGTCACCTGGCTCAATCCCGGCGGCTTCCGCCGGACCATTCTCGGTCACTCCGGCAACCAGTGCCCCAGAGGTATCAGCCCCCCGATCCAGGCTCTCGGCAATCTCGTCTGTGACTTCCTGAATACGCACGCCGAGCCAGCCACGGCGGGTTTCACCGAATTCACGCAGCTGCGCGATTACCCGGGTCGCGGTCTTGGCCGGAATAGCAAAGCCGATACCGATAGAGCCACCTGAGGGTGAAATGATCGCCGTGTTGATACCGATCACACGACCATCCATGTCAAACAGCGGACCGCCCGAGTTGCCTCGGTTGATGGAGGCATCTGTTTGAATGAAATTGTCATAAGGACCGGAATTGATGTCGCGGTTCCGCGCCGAAACGATCCCGACCGTCACCGTACCACCTAGGCCAAAAGGGTTGCCGATGGCCATCACCCAGTCGCCAACACGGATCGCATCGCTGTCGCCGAAACTGACATCGACCAGCGGCTTCTCCGGTGTCACCTTCAAAACGGCAATGTCGGTTTTTTCGTCGGTCCCGATCAGCTCTGCAGTCAACTTGGTGCCGTCATTGAAGTTGGCGACGATCTCGTCAGCCCCTTCAATAACGTGATTATTGGTGATGATGATACCGGCGGTGCCATCAATCACGAAGCCGGAGCCAAGCGACTGCACACGCCGAGGGCGGTCCTCATCCTGGTTCTGTTGATTGAAGAATTCCTCGAAGAACTCCTGAAAAGGAGAGCCGTCCGGCACTTTCGGCAAGGGAACAGAGCGTTGGCCCTGCACTGTCTGCGACGTGGAAATATTGACGACTGCATCGGCCAGATCCTCTGCGAGATCAGCAACGGAAACCGGCCCCTGAGCCAAACCAGGCTGAAGGGTAGCCGTCGTCACCAGAATTGCCGTTGCGACAGCAGTTGCCACCGGACGCAGGCTGCTGAAGACCTTCGTCAGGACCAGCGTTCGAGTGCTTTCGAGTGTTTCGAACCCCATTCGGTTCCTCCATCCGGCAGTCGACGTCACGATCCCGGGAAGGGATCTTCGCCGATCAGGTTAGGCTTCGTCTGTTGCAGCCATCTTACAGGACAGCCACTTCAGTCAATTTGAGTGTAGTGGAGAAAATTGGCTTTGCCATCGGCGTGCCCGAGAATGGGCAGCGGATTTTTCACGTGCGCACAAGCCAGATGATCAAAACACCGAGAGCAAGGGCCGCAACCCCTGCAAGTCTCAGTGCCTGATCGGTGCTTTCCAGTGCGGCCCGCATCATGGATTTCATGCGGCCTGGCGCCAGCGCATAGAGGGTACCCTCCAGCGCCAGCACCAGGCCCAAGGCCGTCAGAAAATCGCTCATTGGGCAGCAGGAGCCGCCGAAGAGCCTGTTTCAACCGGAGCAGTGACCGCAGCGTCTGCTTCACCAGCGCCGAGCCTTGCTGTACCAGCCGGATCGTTAAAGTAGCGGAAGAAGCTGGAATCCGGCGACAGGACCAGGCTTGTCTCGCCCTGCTGCAAACCCGTTTCATAGGCTTGCATCGACCGATAGAATGCGAAGAAGTCCGGATCAGCGTTGTACGCTTCAGCAAAGATACGGTTTCTCAAGGCATCGCCTTCACCGCGTGTGATTTCAGAATCACGCTTGGCTTCAGCAACAAGAACCGTGGCATCACGATCCGCCCGCGAGCGAATACGGCGTGCCTGCTCTTCACCCTGTGCACGGATCTGCGTCGCTTCCTGCTGACGCTCGGTCTGCATACGGGCGAAAATCGCCTGCGAGTTTGCATCCGGCAGATCGGCACGACGGATTTTCACATCCACCACTTCGATGCCGAGCTCCTCGGCCTTCACGCTGACGTTGTCTCGAATGATTTGCATCACGCCGTCACGGTCGTCACGAACGATCTTGTCGAAGGAGACCTTACCAAGCTCGTTACGGATTGCCGAGTTCAGGAACGTCGAAAGACGCTGATTACCCGCGTTGATGGTCTGCACTCGCTGGAAGAACAGGACCGGGTCGGAGATCTTGTAACGTGCGAAGGCATCAACAACGATACGCTTCTTGTCGGCCAGGTTCGGCTCGACGGTCGGCACGTTAAGATCAAGAACGCGCTTGTCGAGATAAACGACGTTCTGAACAATCGGCCATTTGAAGTTCAGGCCCGGCTCCTGAATAACCGTGTCGATTCGACCGAAAGTCAGGACGAGAGCCTGCTGGGTCGGATTGACGATGAAAGCGCCCATGTAAAGCACCACCGCAACGATGGCGACCAGGGCAGCGAGAAAACCGCTACGCATTATTGAGCCCCTCCAGTGCGATTGGCAGAAGACCGTCCAGTCAGTTCACCGAGCGGCAGATATGGCACGACGCCCTGGCCACCGGACTTGCTGTCGATAATGACCTTGCTGTTGGCTCCCAGAACTTTCTCCATGGTTTCCAGATACATACGTTCACGCGTAACAGCAGGAGCGTTCTTGTACTGGTCATAGATCTGAGTGAAACGCTCGGATTCACCGGTCGCTTCAGCTACAGTCTGCTCGCGGTAACCGTTCGCGCCTTCCAGAATACGGGCTGCTTCACCACGCGCTTCCGGGACAACCCGGTTGGCGTAAGACTGAGCTTCGTTCTGGATACGCTCCTGGTCGGCACGAGCCGCCTGAACATCACGGAATGCATCAATGACCTGCTGAGGCGGATCAACGCGCTGCATCTGAACTTCTGTCACTTCAACGCCGGCGCGGTAGGTGTCCAGCGTCCCCTGCATCAGGGTACGGACATCTTCCTGAATGGCCTGCTTGTTGGCAGTCAGAATCGCGTCGATCTGCGAACGCCCGACAACTTCACGCATGGCGCTTTCAGCAACGGCCTTCACAGTGCCTTCCGGATTCTGAATATTGAACAGGAAGTTGGCAATGCCTTCAGAAGTGTTCTTGATACGCCACTGAACCTTGAAGCCGACATCCACGATATTTTCATCGCCAGTCAACATCAGGCTTTCCTGCGGAACATCACGGGAACGAACCTGGCTGCCGGTCACAAATTCTTCGACACCAACCGTCAGCTCGCGCTGCAAGGCGACCTGCGGAAGATAGACGGCGCCAACCGGGTACGGCCAGTTGTAGTTAAGGCCTGTTCCAGCTTGATTGGTGACTTCACCAAACACCAGCTCGACGCCGACTTCGCCTTCTTCGACCCGGTAAAGGCCAGTGAACAGCCAAATGCCCGCAACGATAGCGATGACCAGAAGACCACCGACTACGCCAAGACCACGACCGCCGCCACCCGGCATGACATTTTTCATGCGATCCTGAGTACGACGTAGCAATTCTTCCAAATCGGGCGGGGTATTGCCGCCGCCGCCACCGCCACCGCGGTTCGGGCCACCACCCCAAGGGCCGTTATTGTTGCCCCCACCCCATGGTCCACCGTTGTTGCCGCCGCCCTTCCATGGGCCACCGCCTCCGGATTGATTGCTCCAAGGCATTCACGTTTCCTTTTCCCAAGGTTCCGACACGCAACTTGCGAGAGAACCTGTTGTTCCCACCCAGCTTGCCGGTTTCATAAGTTCCGTTCTGACTCACCGCCGGTTATAGGGAAGTTACCAAGGGCTTTCAATCAAGCCGCGTAGTCTCCCCTTCCCAGTCCGGCGAAAACCTCTCGCGGACATGGTGCGTTTTGCCAAGCTTTTCAAGGTGTTTCGGAGTGTTTCCTGAGGCCAAATGCAGCATTCATGGTTGCAAGACCATGTCCACATGCGGAATGCCGTCTTCGAGGTACTCTTGCGAGCAGGACTTGAACCCCAAACCGGCGTAAAAAGCATGAAGGTGTGATTGAGCAGACAACTCAATTTCAGCTGAAGGCACAAGTTCCCGCACTTTTGCAAGTCCGGCTTCCATCAGCATCCGGCCGCGACCACCGCCACGGTACTCCGCACGCATCACGACGCGTCCTATACGCGCTACCCGCGAGCCAGCCTCCGGCAAGAAGACACGCAACGCCCCCACCAGAGTATCAGCAACCTCGTCGAACAGTCTGAAATGCAGTGCCTCCGGGTCTTTGCCATCGATATCGGGAAAAGCGCAGCCCTGCTCAACGACAAAAATATCCTGCCGGAGTCTGAGCATGTCATGCACCTCCTTCCCGCTCATGCGATCAAAAGCCGACCAACGCCCGACAAGAACAAGTTCGGTGGTTTCCACACTCATGATTGAAAATCCTTGCGCTCATAGGTCACGAACTGAAAATCAGCGCTGTCCAATGGGCCACGTTCTCCCTCCACACGCCTCGTAACTTGCCAGCTTTGCGGGTCCAATTCCGGGAAAAAGGTGTCGCCTTCCGGAACGGCGTTGATCTCGGTCAGCTCCACCCGGTCAGCCAGGGCAAGCGCTTGCGCATAGATCTGCCCTCCGCCGATCACCATGACCTGCCCGACAGAAAGCGCCTCCGAGAGTTGCTTCGCACGGGCCAGAGCATCTTCAAGTGAGGTCACAATCTCCGCGCGCCCCGCCTGAACGCTCGGATCCCGACTGACAACGATATGCGGTCGGCCCGGTAACATGCCCGGCAATGACTGAAAGGTCTTGCGGCCCATAATCATTGGCTTGCCCATGGTGAGCTGCTTGAAGTGCTTCAAATCGGAAGAGATCTTCCAAGGCATGTCGCCATTGGCGCCAATTACCCTGTTTTTGGCCATCGCAGCGATAAGAACGATCTCGGTCATGGCAACTCCGTTTGAACAGGCCGTTGTCATACGCACTCGTTCGGGGTCGCGCAACCAGACCGATCGATCACAGGCAAAGATGCAATTATAAGCACGCCCAGAAAATCAGCGTAAAAATGTCAGTGCTATTGACGTTATTCTGAGCCGGATTGAACCTAAGAAAAATCGCAAGAACACTTGAGCGTATACCCCCTAGACACGGTTCCGGGGAAGTGATTTTTTCCGACACCTCCCAAGCATCCGGGCCACGCCCCGGATCCCTCCAAAACAATGCTTTTCAGCGTTCACAGGACATTTTCCATGGATCGTCGTTCGTTTATCAAATCCGCAGCCATCGGCGCGGGTGCTGCAGGCGCCGCCACATTGTCTGCACCGGCCATTGCCGCAGACAAGATCACCTGGCGCATGGTTACCACCTGGCCGAAAAACTTCCCTGGCCTCGGCGTCGGCGCGCAGCGGCTGGCCGACCGCATCACCAAGGCCTCCGATGGCCGCCTGACCATTCAGGTTTACTCCGCTGGCGAGCTCGTGCCTGCGCTTCAGTCGCTGGATGCCGTCATCGATGGTTCCGCCGAAATGTGCCACTCCGCTTCCTATTATTGGCAGAACAAGTCGCAGGCCCTGAACTTCTTCACAGGTGTGCCTTTCGGCATGACCCATCGCGAAGTGTCCACCTGGGTCAACAACCTCGGCGGTCAAGAAATCTGGGATGAAGTTTACGACCAGTTCGGCCTTCAGGCATTCATTTCCGGCAACACCGCCAACCAGGCTGGTGGCTGGTTCCGCGAAGAGCTGACAGGCCTCGACAGCCTGAAAGGCCTGCGCTTCCGCACACCTGGCCTCGGCGGCAAGGTCTGGGAAAAGCTCGGCGTTACCGTGACCAACATTGCCGGCGGCGAAATCTTCCAGGCGCTGCAGTCCGGCGCTCTCGATGCAGCCGAATTCGTCAGCCCCTACAATGATTTGGCTCTGGGCTTTTACCAAGTTGCCAAGAACTACTACATCTCGTCCTTCAACGAGCCGGGCATGGCAACCGAACTCGCCATGGACAAGGCAAAGTTCCAGGCGCTGCCGGCTGACCTGCAGGAAATCGTCAAGACCGCCTGTCAGGCCGAAAGCGACCAGATGGGCAACGATTTCTTTGCCAACGATCCACGTGCCCTCAAAACCCTGGTGGACGACCATGGCGTTCAGGTGCGCGAATTCCCGGAAGAGATCAAGCAGGCCGCAGCAACCGCCGCACTTGAAATCCATGGCGAGCTGCTGAACTCCAGCGATCCGCTGACCAAGAAGGCTGCTGAAAGCTTCCGAGATGCACTGCGCCTGGTGCGCACACGCACAGAGAACAACGAAGGTTCTTACATCCAGACACGCAAGCAGTACTTCGACCTCTGATTTGACAGATCAACCCTTCTGAAACGGAAAAAGCCCGGGAATTCTGCCCGGGCTTTTTTACTGAAAACCGTGCGGCTTCAGAGCACCGTCGGCAACCAGGTGACGATCTCCGGGAACATGAACAGGATCGCCATGCCGAGGATCTGCAACAGCACGAAGGGAATAGCCCCTTTGTAGATGTCAGAAGTTGCCATCGACGACGGCGCGACCCCGCGCAGGTAAAACAGTGCAAATCCGAAAGGCGGCGTCAGGAACGACGTCTGCAGGTTCACACCCACCAGCACCCCAAGCCAGATCGGATCAACATCCATCGCCAACAGGATCGGCGCGGTAATTGGCAGAACAATGAAGATGATCTCGAAAGTGTCGAGAATGAACCCGAGCAGGAACATGATCGCCATCACCAGGATCAGCGCCGCCACCTGACCACCTGGCAGGTTGTTCAGGAATTCATGCACCAGCGCCTCGCCTCCCAGCATCCGGAAAACGATCGAAAAGACCGATGCCCCGAACAGGATGATGAAGACCATGGAGGTAATTGTCGCCGTCGCCACCATGGTTTCGCGTAGGATCTGGTAGCTCAAACGCATGCGCGCTGCCGCCAGAACCATGGCCCCGACAGCTCCGACGGAAGACGCTTCAGTCGGCGTGGCAACACCACCCAGAATGGAGCCGAGCACCGCCAAAATCAAAAGCATCGGCGGTACAAGAGCAAACAGCACCTCCCGTGCCAGGCCCTTTTTTTCCTCCGGCGGCACTGGTGTCGCCGGACAAGAGTCCGGATCCGTGATCGCCTTGACCACCACCCAACCGCAGTAAAGCCCGACCAATAGCAGGCCCGGCAGCATGGCACCCGCAAACAGATCCCCGACAGAAACCGGAGTGGGCGCAAAGTTGCCCTTCTCCATCTGCACCTGTGCATTGATGGAAGACAGCATGTCCCCCATGAAGATCAGCACCGTCGATGGCGGAATGATCTGGCCAAGCGTCCCGGAGGCGCAGATGACGCCACTGGCCAGCTTCGGGCTATAGCCGGCGCGCAGCATTGCCGGCAGGGAGATCAGGCCCATCGTCACGACCGTCGCCCCAATCACCCCGGTGGAAGCTGCCAGCATGGCACCAACAATAATCACCGACAGTCCTAGACCTCCGCGAAGATTACCAAACAACTTGCCCATGGTCATCAGCAACTGCTCGGCGATCTTCGACCGTTCCAGCATCACACCCATGAAGATGAACAGCGGCACCGCGACCAGCACCTCATTGGTCATGAAACCGATATAGCGGTTCGGCAGGCTGCCGAAGTTGGACGGATCAAAAACGCCGAACCACATACCAGCCGCGCCAAACAGCAGCGATACACCGGCAAGCGTGAAGGCAACGGGAAAGCCCAGAAGCAGGAACCCGATGATACCAAAGAACATGAGACCCGAGAGGATCTCACCAAGCAGGGAGGGTTCCATCAGACAGCCGCCTCGTGTGTTTCTTCTTCTGTTGTGTAGGCAAAGCGTTCCGGCACCATGTCATCACGGCCACTCAGCACCAGAATGGAGCGAGCGACTATGGCCAGACCCTGCAAACCGATCAGCAGGGCGAAGGCGACGATGAAGCTCTTGAGCACGAAGAGACCCGGCATGCCGCCGACGTTGGCTGATGCCTCCGTGTAGCGCCATGAGCGCGACACGAAGGGCAACGAATAAGCCAGGACCACAAACGTGAAGGGCAGCAAAAAGACGACGGCACCGATCATGTCGGCCGCCGCCTTACGCGCAGGACGGGCGTGCCGGTAGAACACATCGACGCGCACATGGTCGTCACGCAGCAGTGCGAATCCCGCGACCGCAGTAAACATCACGCCATTCAGCCAGATGTAGAGATCCTGCATCCAGACAAAACTGACGGCAAATGCGTAGCGCAGAACCACGACGGAAAAACAGACCAGAACAATCGCCAACGCGCACCAGGAAAAAGCTTGGCCGATAAAATGGTTCAATCCGCTGACAAAGCGGATGAAATGAGCAAGAAGCTTCATGGGAAGTCCTTTGGGGAAGTTCCTCTGGGGTGTCCCTGGAGGGAGGCCCTAGAGCCCCGGGAGGGGCTGAGACTGCGCAGGACATGGCATAAACCAGACCAACGGGGCAAGACTAAACGCCAAAAAAATGGCGGGTTTCGGTAATTTTCTTTCTAACGACGGCTTTAAGTCCTTCTTCTTGTTCCTTCTTCCTGCCAAACTTGGCTCTCCGTCTGCCCCGCGCCGTTTCCCGCACTTGGCGCGCCTGCATCTCGGTAAGAACAATGAGGCTATCCGAGACATCTTGCGGGATGCGTCCCCCCCCAAAGCGGTGCTACACAGAATGTGAAACAAGCGGGAAAGCCGCTCCTTTCTGCCTCACTTTTCCAGCGTCACATCAGGGATGCCGTTGAATGACTTCCGCCACCTCCCTCGCCAAGACACTTGCCCAAAAATTTCCCGATGACTTTCTGTTCGGCGTTGCGACTGCAGCCTACCAGATCGAGGGCGCAGCGCGCGAAGACGGCCGGGGTCCCAGCATCTGGGACGCCTTTTCAAAGATGCCCGGTCGTGTCTATCAACAGCACTCCGGCGATGTTGCCTGCGATCATTATCATCTTTGGGAAGCAGACCTTGATCTGATCAAATCGCTTGGCGTAGATGCCTACCGCTTCTCCATCGCCTGGCCACGCGTCCTCCCCGATGGACGCGGTCCAGTGAACGAAAAGGGCTTGGCGTTCTATGACCGGCTCATTGACGGCATGCTGGAGCGAGGGCTGAAGGTTTTCCCGACCCTCTATCACTGGGACCTACCACTAGGCCTGAGTGGTGATGGTGGCTGGACTGCCCGTTCAACAGCTGATGCCTTTGCCGACTACACGGACGTCGTCGTCCGTCGGTTGGGCGACCGCTTCGATGCCTTGGCCACATTCAATGAACCTTGGTGCATTTGCCACTTAAGCCACCTCTACGGCATTCATGCACCGGGTGAGGCTAGTATTGAAGCCTTTGCAGCCGCCACCCATGTGGTCAATCTGGCGCATGGAAGGTCGGTCCAGGCTGCTCGTGCTATTCGTCCAGACCTGCCGATGGGCACAGTCCTCAACCTGCATTCTGTCTATCCCCATAGCGACAGTGCGGAGGACAAGGCAGCAGCAGAGCGGGCATTTGCCTTCAACAACGGCATTTATCTTTCTCCCGTCTTCAAGGGGGAATATGACGCAGGCGTCCTGGATGCCTTTGGCGACAAGATGCGCATTAAAGCCGGCGACATGGAGACCATCAATCAACCGCTCGACTGGTGGGGCCTGAACTACTACACACCCATGCGCGTCCAGCATGACGCCACGCCCACCGCCCCCTACCCTCAGGCAAATATTGTGCCTCCGAGCACAGATGTTCCCCTGACGGATATCGGTTGGGAGGTCTTTGAGACAGGGCTGGGGGATCTAATACGCGAGGTCTATGCGCGCTATGACCTTCCGCCCTGCTATATCACCGAGAATGGCGCCTGCTACAACGACGAGCCGGTTGATGGCACAATTGCCGATCAAAGGCGGATCGACTACCTCGACAAGCATCTTGCCGTGGTCGCCGAAACCGCCTCGACCGATATTCCGCTCAAAGGTTACTTCCTCTGGAGCTTGATGGACAATTTCGAATGGGCGGAAGGTTACAAGATGCGCTTCGGCATCACTCATGTCGACTATACCACCCAAGTCAGAACCCTGAAGGACAGTGCGCACTGGTATCGGGCTCTCGTTGAAGCGCATAAGTCCGGTCGCTGAACAGAATACAGCGACTTCAGGCCGCGTCCTGTTTGACCTTCTGGCCACGCCACAAGATGAACAGGCCCGCTACCACGATCAACAGGCAGCCGACAATCATCATGCTGTCCATGTCTTCGCCGAAAACAAGGACACCAAGCCCAACCCCAAAGAGCAGACGCGTATAGCGAAAGGGTGTGACGCTGGCCACTTCTCCCGTCCGCATCGCTTTCATCAGGGCGCTGTAGGCGAGCACACCACAACCCACGGCCGCAGCAAAGGCGGCTGAGGCAGCGCTGTCCGGAACGGCCCAAGGAGCGCCCTCCCAAACAGAATAAGCCAGTCCAGCAACGCAGATTGTCAGAAAGCCGTAAAACCCAAGTGCATTGGTCGAAAGCGCCGCAGGGGCAGCCCGGCTGGCCAGATCCCTGCCGGCAAATCCGATCATGCCGACAACAGCCAGAATGGACAGAGGCGAAAAAGCCTCGGCGCCCGGCTGCAGGACAATCATCACGCCCAGCAGCCCAATCGCGATTGCTGTCCAGCGGCGCCAACCTACCGTTTCCCCGAAGACCAGCGCTGCCCCCATGACAACCACAATCGGCGTCGCCTGCAGAATGGCCGTCGCCGATGACAGCGGCGTCAAGGCCAGGGCAAGCACGTAAAACAGCCGTCCGGTGAACTCGAAGACGAACCTGATCAGCATCGGTGGTGAAACCACATCCCGCGTAAACAAGCTTTCTCCGCGGATCAAAGCCAAGACGGCAAAGGCAACCGCCCCGCCCAGGCCGAAGATCAACAGCACTTCACTAGCTGGCAGAACTGCCGCAGCCCCCTTGATAAAGGTGTCTTCAAGCGCAAACAGCCCCATGGCCACGACCATGAACAGACTACCAACGATATTGGCCTTTTGCGCGGGCGAGCGGAGCAGTTGGCTAGACACGAGAGATCCAAGGCAGGAAGGGAGAGACAACAAAATGGATCACAGGCCTACTCCCTTCTCCCTCACACGGCAATTGGCGCCTTGATATGCGGATGCGGATCGTAGCCACTCAGAGTAAAATCATCGAACTTGAAGGCAAAAAGGTCATCGACGTCCGGGTTGAGTGTCATGACAGGCAGAGGGCGTGTCTCACGCGAAAGCTGTTCCGCTGCCTGGTCCAGATGATTATGATAAAGATGAGCGTCGCCGAGCGTATGAACGAAGTCGCCGAGCTTCAACCCGCAGACCTGCGCAACCATCATCGTCAACAAGGCATAGGACGCGATGTTAAACGGGACGCCAAGGAACACATCAGCCGATCTCTGATAGAGCTGGCAGGAGAGTTTTCCATCCGCCACATAGAACTGGAAGAGCGCGTGACACGGCGGTAGCGCCATCTCGTCCACTAGCGCCGGGTTCCAGGCCGAAACGATCAGTCGTCGACTCTCAGGATTGCTCTGGATCATCTTCAAAAGATTGGCAATCTGGTCGATGTGACGACCATCAGGCGCAGGCCAGGACCGCCATTGATACCCATAGACAGGCCCGAGCTCGCCTGCCTCGTCGGCCCAGTCGTCCCAGATCTTGACGCCATTTTCCTGCAGGTAGCGGATGTTCGTATCACCGGCCAGAAACCAAAGAAGCTCGTGGATGATCGAGCGCAAATGCAGCTTCTTGGTTGTGACCAGGGGAAAGCCCTGACCTAGGTCGAACCGCATCTGGTGACCGAAAACGGAACGTGTCCCGGTGCCCGTGCGGTCTCCCCGGTCGATCCCCTCATCCAGAATCCTGCGCATCAGGGTCAGATACTGATCCATGCGGCCGCTCCCTAACTATTCAGTCTCGATGCTCAAAGCTGGCGCATTCTGGCGACATGAGGCCAACTTGAACAGGCGCCTGTTTGGTCGTTTCCGTGTCGTCCCCAGCCAATTGCCTCACCATTCGACCTAGCATCCGTCCCCAGAAGCCAAGCCAAATTTAACTGCCCCCTCTTTCATTTGCCGGAACATCAGCCTATATCAGGCGTGCCGGCCTGTCCGGATATGGCGATAAATGGTCAGTGAAATAAACCTATCGGACCCGGGGGCGGTACCCGGCGCCTCCACCCAAGCGCATTGAATTGCAAGGCCTTGCAAACAGTGCGTTTCGGCGGGGGCGAAATAGGATCGACGAGGGCGTAAAGACTGTGCTTTTGCTCGGTATTGTACCACCGTTATCGGGCTACTTTTGTAGTTGCAAATGACAACTATGCTATGGACAACGCTGTCGCTGCGTAATGCAGTGCCGGTAGTCCTTAAAGCCCTACTGGGTTAGCACCTGTAGGCGGGGTTCGGAGGCACCTGGCAACAGAAGCCTCCACTCATTTCCTTATTTCAAAGACATGATCGACCCGAGATATCCTCTGGCTCTCCACGCGTATTCATTGCGATGCGTCTGGAAGCATTTTCAATCAACGATCTTCAGCAAACTTTTGCGATTTCCCGCCAATATCAGGGACAGACCAGCTTTTGCCCACTATAAGGAACCTTGGAGCAAGCCAAGACTTTCCTTTTCAGCTTCAACACGGCAAGCTGCTCCAGATTTCGACCGATTCCGTTCCACGACGATGAAGAGAAGATGGCAGAAGACCTCCTCCGATATGACATTCTGATCCAGGACGCGCTCCGCGGCGCGGTCAAGAAGATTCTGGCCGAGGTCAACCGCACTGGTTTGCCAGGCGAGCACCACTTCTATGTGGCTTTCGAGACCACCGCCCCTGGCGTGCGCGTTTCTCAGAGACTGAAGGAACGCTATCCGCAGGAGATGACAATCGTCCTCCAGCACCAGTTCTGGGATCTCAACGTCGGCGAACATGCTTTCGAAATCGGCCTGTCCTTTGGCGGCGTGCCTGAAAAGCTCGTTGTCCCCTATTCCGCGATCAAAGGCTTCTTTGATCCGTCAGTTCAGTTTGCGCTGGAGTTCGATCCGGGCAAGACGGCAGAAGAATTGCCGGAAGAGCTGCTGGAAGCGGTTGAAGAGCTGGCCCGCGCCGAGCAGGAAGCGGACGCAACCCTTGCCAACGCCACACCTGTGGAAGCCAAGCCCGTTGATAAGACGGAAAGCGAAGAAATCGCGGCCAATGCAGAAAAAAGCGACAACGGCGGTGAAGTCGTGTCTCTGGATGCGTTCCGCAAGAAACCCTGATCCACAACGGTCTCAAGGATTCTTCAGATGACTGCGGAGATCATCAACCTTCGCCAAGCGCGCAAAAGCAAGTCTCGGTCGGATAAGGAACGGCTGGCCGAAAACAATCGACAGAAGTTCGGTCGTTCAAAAGCGGACAAGAACCTAAGTCAGGTTTCTGACGCGCTTGACCGGTCCAGGCTGGAGGCGCATCGGATTGAGCGCGCGCCCAGTGACACCGACGACGTCTAAGGAACCTTTCCGCACGCCGGTCTAAGACGCCCAGGAGCCTCCTCATGGCGTTGTACAAGCGCTCCGTCTCTCTCCATGGACATAGAACCAGCCTGGCACTTGAAGGTGAGTTTTGGCAGGTCATTGATGAGATCGCCGAGAGCAAGGTCATGGCTGTCTCGGCCTTGATTGCCGAAATCGACGTCGCACGAGATCCAGAGAACTCACTCTCATCCGCCGTGAGGGTCCACGCCCTGACATACGCGCTTCAGAAAAGTTCCTAACCATACCTCCTGCGTCAGTTCGTAGAGCGGCGGATTTCCCGAGCGATCAAGTCTTCAACGGTCTGCGGCGGATCGAGAGGTTTCAACGCCCCGTCATCTGTCCGCCCACTCGCTTCATTGCCGGATTGAGCCTGATTGTCATTCGCTTGCCGCCCGATCACCTGCCGAATTCGATTGGCAAAATCAGCCGCAGTTTCTTCAGAAGAGATCGGCGAAGGCGTCAATTCGCCCGACTGAGCCCCGTCAGGTCCGGCAGGCGTCTCCGACGCTTCCGGAACAGCATTTCCACCCGAGCTCTCCTCTGACGGCGCAGTAGCCTGTGAGGCTTCCTGTTCAGCTTCGCGTGCGGCTTCTTCCTCGGCCTCCCTCGCCCGGCGTCGTCGCTCTTGCGACTGCCGCTTGAGGTTCCGATCAAGGCTCTGGCGCTCCAGAATTTCAGACTGCAATTTCTCCACTCGCTCCACTTCGCGCTCAAACGCTCGCAAAGTCAGATAAGCCGTGAACGGCGCAACGTCTACAGAGCGCACTGGTGCGTCCAATGGGCCATTGAACAACAGTCCAACCTGAGGTTCGGCCCCAATGACGGCTTCGTCACCCGCATCCACAGTCAGGGAAAAATCACTATCAAGAGAAAGCTCATTGAGGTTGATCAGAGCGGAACCGAACATTTTGGCGGCTTGCGCATCAACCGCGATATTTCGCGCACTGACACGCCCGCCAAGAATACCGAGCGCTGCTTCCAGCGTCTTGAACCGCAAGGTCCCCGCCTGCATATGGCTGAGGAAAACGTTACGGATCTTGGTATCCTGCAAATCCAGGCCCGCATCCACCGCACGCATCACCAGAGAAAAGGCTTGCGGGTTGAGCCCACGCAAAGCCCCCTCCGAAACCTTGAGTGTGCCGCCTCCGGTCAGGCCCGCAACAATGCCTGAGAGCGAGCGCCCAACGCCCTCGAAATCGGCGAGAAGATCCAGGCTTCCCGTTGCAACTGAACGTCCTTCCGAGGCCCAGACGAGACGTGACAGGTCAGCCGCTTCAAGCTTCAAACGTCCGGAAAGAGCACCTTCGGCTCCCGATCGACGCAACGCCAGTTGTCCACTCAGGCGGCCGTCCGCATATGTCGCCGTCAGATCGTCCAGTCGCAGCTCGTCCGGCTTCAGCCGAAGGTTAGCCGAGACATTGCCTGCAGCCTCTCCTAGCCCAAGTGGCATGGACTGGGCCGTTATGTCCAGATTGAGATCCAGCGACGTCAGCAAGGGACGGTCAAAAGCGACGGATGGCCAGACGCTGCTTCCATCGCCAACGGAAGCCCATTGGTCTGCTCCAATGACGATTTCACTCAACGACATCAGATCAAGTGCAGAAAGATCGACCCGCCCCTTGAACCGACGCAGCCTTTCTCCCGTTGATGGCGCTAGGCTGCCTTCGGCATTCGCAGTCAAAGTCACATCGCCAACACGTCCTGAAATGTCCCGGAACGCCAATGTGTCCCCATGGCCGTCCAGCGCATACCGAAGATCGACCGGGATATCTCCCGCCATCACCGGCATCATCCGTCCCGCAAGCAGGGCAAAAGGAGCCAGATCATCCATCGCCAGGGTACCCTGAAGGGAATAATTCGCATCCTTGTCTTTTTGCCAGCGCAGGGAACCATCGGCGCTCAGACTTGCGGCTGGAGATGCCGCAGTCATCCGCAACTCGACCCCGTCATCAGGGCGACCGATGGCTTCCAACGTCACATCGCCCGCCCCAAGCTCATCAACAGGCAGAATTTCAAGGCCAATCTGTCGGAGGATCTGCCCGCCGTCAGCGCTCTTGAGATCGAGTTTCATGTCAAGGTCGGCGTTGCGCCATGCGTCCACCCGCCCTTCAAACGAACTCCGCAGCGTCGTCTCGACACCGCCAGCCGTCCCCGAAAGATCGAACTGCAGGCTACTGCCCTCAGCCGTTCCGCTTCCCTTGAACTCGCCTTCAAACTCCGCAGGCACCAGATATTCCGAAGCTCGCTCCAACCGCGCCAGCAGCCCGGCATCGGGCCAAGCACTGCGCAGAAGCGAAACCAGACCATCCAGATCACTCGCTTTCAGGGACCCCGTCATCGAGCCGACCGGGGCACTGAACAGGTTCTCCACCCGTCCGGACACATCGACCTCGGCGCCCGCCAGATCTCCGGCGTACAATCTGTCGATCTTCAGGTCGTCATCAGAAAATGACGCCTGCAAGGCCAGGTCCTTGCCCGCAACGTCGCGCACAATCGCTTCGCGTGCCCGCACCATCAGGGAGACATTGGTATTGTTCCAGAACGTTGCCCCCCCGGCAGACGGACCAACCAACCGCAGCATGTCTTCGACCTGATCGATATTCAAACGGTCAGCCACCAGAGACAGACCGAACTCATCCCGACCCTGGTGTGGCTTGCGGAAGGAAAGACCGCCCGTGATGACCGCATCGTCCAGTTCAACACGCAAGTTCTCAAGAGCAGCGCCCGTATCCACCAGACTGACCCGCCCTTCCAGAGAGATTGGCTGGATTCGGGTCGAGCCGTCTGCATTTTCTCCCAGCCACGCAGCCAGGGCACCGGGCTGCTCGGAGTTCAGCGAAACCGACCCGCGATAGGAAAACTTGTTGCGAACAACCAGATCGCCTTCAGTCGCGATCGTCGTGCGGCCCGGTATGCGCCCAGCCAACCGGCTGATGTGCCATCCGCCCGGCCGGGTTTCCAGATCAGCCTTCACTTCCTGCAGCAGTTCCCCACCCGCGACAACGACAGGAATATCAAGACTGATTGTGCCCTTCATGTCCGGGATTGGGAGACCTTTCAGAACATCGATGACCTTGGCGCTTGCCTCGCTCAGATTCACCGGATCCTGCGGCCCGCCACCATAGATGCGGTCCAGGTCGATCTGTTTGGCGCGTGCTGTCAGATTGAAATGACGATCCCCCGCGTAGACCATTTCAAGACGACCGTCGAAACCGGAGCGTCGCTCTTGCGGACCGAAGTGATATTCGCCCTTATCCACCGTCAGATGCGCCGTATCAGCCTCAAACGTTCCATTGGCCGTCCAGACGACCTGAGGCTGATCTTCGCCTTGCTCGATACCCTTCAGCTGAAAACCACCGTCAAAACGCGGCATGCCTTCAAGTGACGACAAAATGCCGTCAATCGAGGCCGACATGGAAACTTGCCCAGGAGTAATCGTGCCTTTCACCCGCAAGGCGCCGTCAGCCTGCTTGCGACCGGTCGCAAGCGATAGCGAATATCTCTCGTCCGCGATTTCAACGGGACCATCAATACGGAATGGGCCGGCAAGCGAGCGTGCCTTCACCGTCAGTTCGGCATTATCCAACGTGTGCGTGATACCGGACCGTGCATCGACAACCGTCACCGCGCCATCTGTGATGGAAATGTTCTCGAACGCCACATCATCGGCTGCGATATCGGCAAGCGCTCCACCGCTTTGCATCGCTGTCAGCCAGTCAGGTCGCCCGTCCTCATCCAGGGAAATGGTCAGATGCGGACGATCCAGCGTCATGTCGAGGATGCGGAATTCACCCTTGAGCAGAGGAGGAAGCTCCATGCGGATCTGAAACCGCGAGATAACCAACAAAGGATCTTCCGCCCCACCGACGCGCACGTCAGTGAACGTCACTGTCGGTGACGGCAGAATCGACATGTCCGCCTCCCCCAGCACTGTGACCTTGTGACCGAGCGCCGCCTCTGCATAGGCTTCGAAACTCGATCTGTAGACTGTCCAGTCGACAAAAAAGGGCGCTACCAGTGCAGTTACCAGCACCAGAATGATCGCCATACCGACGCTAATAAAGACCGAGTTCAGAACCCTCTCCTTCCGTCCCGCTCAAAGCATCCTTCCACCTTGGTAGTGGAATCGGAGCGAGCATGCAAAACCTCTATAGAAGTTAGTTTATCACGAGCCGCACGAGATCAGGCCGTCGGCATGATCTTTCCCGGGTTGAGTATATTGTCCGGATCCAAGATGCTCTTGATCGACTGCATCACATCAACTGCGGCACCGTGCTCCTTCCGCAGGTACTTCATCTTTCCCTGGCCCACGCCGTGTTCACCAGTACAGGTACCGCCAAAGTCGATCGCACGAGAGTTCAAGCGGCCCACAAATGCCTCGGCAGTTGCGACTTCTTCCGCGTTTTCCTCATCTACCAGCACCAGAACGTGAAAATTTCCATCACCGACGTGGCCTACGATTGTCGCCAGCAACTTTTCTCGGTCCAGATCGGCACGTGTCTCGGTCACACATTCTGCCAACCGGGAAATCGGAACACAGACGTCGGTTGCCACGCCTTTAGCGCCAGGACGCAGTGTGAAAGAGGCCCAGTAGGAATCGTGGCGCGCCTGCCAAAGCGCCGTCCGGTCTTCCGCTTTGGTCGCCCAGCGGAACTCTGATCCGCCGAATTCCTCGGAGATCCCGGCAAAGGTTTCCGCCTGCTCGCGCACTCCCGCTTCACTGCCGTGAAACTCCAGCAGCAAGGTCGGTTCTTCAGCCAAGTCCAGCTTCGAATAAATATTGCAGGCACGAACCTGAAGCGGATCCAGAAGCTCAATCCGGGCGACCGGCAGGCCGCACTGGATCGTCATGATGACCGCGTCACACGCCGACTTGATACTGGGAAAGGAACAGATGCCGCCAGAGATCGCTTCCGGTTGGCCGAACAGTTTCAAGGTGATTTCGGTAATCACACCAAGTGTGCCCTCAGAACCGATCATCAGGCGTGTCAGATCGTAGCCGGCAGACGATTTACGTGCCCGCCCACCCGTTGTGATGACTTCACCGGAGGCCGTAACGACCGTCAACCCGAGGACGACGTCCTTCATTGTGCCGTAGCGCACCGCATTGGTGCCAGAGGCGCGTGTTGCCGCCATCCCACCGATAGTCGCATCAGCACCTGGATCAATGGGAAAGAACAGACCGCTGTCGCGCAGGTAGCTGTTGAGTTGCTTGCGCGTGACTCCGGCCTGAACCCGGCAATCAAGATCCTCCGCATTGACTTCAAGCACGGCGTTCATCCGCGACAGATCGATGGTGACACCACCGCTCGGCGCATTCACATGCCCTTCAAGCGATGTGCCGACGCCAAAGGCGATGACTGGCACCTTATGGGCAGCGCAGAGCTTCACCACTTGCGCCACTTCCTCGGTGCTTTCAGCAAACACCACCGCATCCGGTGCCTGGTTCTTCAACCATGTCGTCGTATGGCCGTGCTGCTCGCGAACTGCCTGAGAGGTCGAACAGCGCTCGCCGAAAGCCTCTTTGAGGTCATTTACGACATCCGCCACACTGGCGGAGCTGTACGCAACAGGGGTCTGGAGATCGGCCAGAGACATGATGTTTCCCTTTGGAATTCAATTTTCTGAACTGGATAAGAGCCAGAGAGCCCGAGGGACAAAGATCCGTCACAGCCCGGGGCACCTCGATAACGGGCACCTTGGCTGGCAATCATCCTGCTTGAATTGCCAATATGTTAGCCAAATGGGAAAAGGTCAAAAGATTCCGCAAGTTTCCGTCGCAACAATAGACGGAATGAGGCCGTGGGAAGGCAAAACTCCCCACGGCTGAGGTCATGCGTAGTGATTGGAAATCACTGCGTCGGCAATTTCCGTACGGTCGATCACCCCGACGACATCATCCGGACGCGGCACGCGCGACGACGTATCGGTGATGATAGCGTAAGATCGGCCACGCTGATGCATGCGCGAAATCACCGTATTCAGAATGGAGAACTTCGGCGATACGACGTAATCGGTCCGCACCAGATCCTTCAACGTCTGCCCGGCGTAACGATCCGGTACATACGGAACGGATCCGAAACGTACATATCCAGCGATCCGCGCGCCTTCTGCCACGATCACATGCTCGATCTCTTCGTCCATGACGATCTGCAGCGCATCGTTCACCGGCATATCGATAGGCAGGATCTTGACCTTTGTCGCCATGAGTTCCCTGGCCTGACGAACCAGGTACATGTTCGTATGGCGGTTGGACGGCACCACCTTGCCGCGATTGCGCAGCTTGATAGTGTAAATATTTTCCGCAACCAACCAGCGTCGAACTCCAACGGCAACGGCCACAGCCAGCACCAGAGGCACGATGATGTTGTAGTCGCGGGTCATTTCAAACAGCATGACGATTGCCGTCATAGCGGCACCCGTTGCGCCACCAACCACAGCAGCCATCCCGACAACCGCAAATTCAGCCGCCTGAAAGCCGTTGTCCGGAAACAGCATGCCACCGACGACACCGACCACCCCCCCCAAAGTAGCACCGATGAAGAGCGATGGCGAAAACACCCCGCCCGAGGCTCCAGCACCAAGGCTGACGGATGTGGCAAAGACCTTGCCAAACAGCAAAAGCCCGAGCAACAGAACCGTGTAAGGCGAACCGTTCAGAATGTCCTGAATGGTTGCATAGCCCACTCCTGCAGTGTGGTAATGGCCGGTGAACGTAAAGAAGGCATATGCCAGACCACCTACCATCACCATGCCGATGATGTTCTGCAGATAATCGTTGATCCCCAGAGCCGGAAACAGATCTTCTGCATAGGCAAGGCAGCGGATGAAGGCCCAGGACATGACACCAGCCAAAGCGCCCAGTGCTGCATAAGCTGCAAGCTGAACCGGATCCACGGCCTCACTGATCTGCAAGCTTGCAAGCGGCATCAGGAAGGCCGGGTCGAGACCAAAAACCATGTGACTGACGTAAGTGGCGGTCGCAGTGGCGACCACAACCGGCAGGAACGTACGGTTGCTGACTTCCGGAAGCAGCATCTCTACAGCAAACAGCACTCCGCCCAGCGGCGTGTTGAACGTGGCGGCAATACCAGCACCCGCCCCCGCGGAAAGCAGTGTGATCTTCTGCCACCGCGTCATGTTCAGATATCTGGCAATCGTCGAACCGAAAGAAGCGCCGATCTGAATGATCGGACCTTCCCGGCCCACGGACGCGCCAGACCCAATGGAGATGGCAGACGCAAGCGACTTCACCACGGCGACGACGCCGCGAATGTTGCCCTTCTTGTGATAAATCGCAAACATCACCTCAGGCACACCGTGCCCCTTGGCTTCCGGAGCGAAAGTGCGGACCAGAAACACCACGATCAGGCCGCCAATGACCGGCGCCAGAATGATCAGCGGACCGAAACTACTCGGCGCTTCGAACTGATTGGCATCGTAGTGGATGGAAAGAGTGCCGTAGTAAAAGAGGTTATGCACCAGGTTGATCAGGTGGTGGAAAACCGTCGCCCCCACAGCAGCAACGATGCCGACGGCAACGGCAAGCAGGCACATAATGGGGGTCGAAAACGTTCGGGCTTCAGGAAGGGCGCTCTGCGCCCCCTCCAAATCTTCGCTGGTGGTATTGGGTCGCGTTGCAGACATTGTACCCAGCTTTCTTGGGTCTGGCGTGAGAAACAGGGATGAGCGCTGAGCGAACAGAATACGGGCTGTCAGCCTGAAAAATCAGAACCAAGTGCCGCTGTGAAACGGTTCAAACAGGAGAAGTGTTCCCCTCCTGACTCTTGTGCTGATGAAAATCAAGGGGAATCCCGACAATATTTCTTGCCGATTGCCTTCGGTCTGGCGCAGCCTGTCTGAGATGATCTTTTTAACCTTCTGCCGCACGAAGATGCTCTGACAGGCCAAAGCCAACCGCAATGCCCGATTACAAATCCAGTTTTGGCTCCCGTGTCGCACGTTTCTGCGCTCCTTTGCGGATCGGCTGGGCGACCATGCGCTCCACAATCCGGGTAAACCTCAAAAGCTATCTGGAGCACGGTTTTCCGCAGGTCTGGCTGATCTCGCCGTTGATCGGCGTTCTCGTCGGCATCGCTGCCATTCTGTTCCGGGAAGGCATCGGCCTCATCCAGCTTCTCTGGCTCGGCACCCGATCGGAGCATGTCGTCACCGCCGCAGCTGGGGTTTCGCCCTGGGTCATCTTGCTGGCCCCTGCTGTTGGCGGGCTCCTCGTCGGGCTCTTGCTGAAATACCTCCAACCCATGCAGCGCACCTACTCGGTTGCGGATGTCATCGAGGCGCGCGCCAAGGCAGGTGACGGATTGCCTTTCTGGTCCGGGCTTTCCTCAGCCCTCATCACAATGATTTCCCTGGGCAGTGGCGGCAGCGCCGGCCGCGAAGGGCCAATGGTCCATCTTGGCGCAACTCTGGGCGCACTCTTCACCAACTTCACCAGCCTGCCAGCCTCCAGCCGCCGCCTGCTCCTGGCCTGTGGCGTCGCCAGTGCTGTATCAGGCTCCTTCAACGCGCCGATAGCCGGACTCCTCTTTGCGCACGAGGTCATTCTTGGTCATTACGCGCTTTCAGCTATCGCGCCCGTGGCGATTGCCTCCGCCATGGGGGCAATCCTGTCGCGCCTCTGGTTTGGCGATGTTGCAGCTTTCGTCATTCCAGCACACCAAGTGACCTCTTACTGGGAGTTTCCGGCCTTCGCACTACTGGGACTGACCTGCGCCGCGGTCGCCATCCTGTTTCAATGTTCGCTGATCGGCACTGACTGGCTGGCACGCCACGTTCCGCTTCCCACCTGGCTGCGCCCAGCGGTTGGCGGTCTGATGGTCGGCGCAATCGCACTGTTCTTCCCCGAAATAATCGGGGTTGGCTATGAGACCACCGATGCCGCCTTGCGCAATCAGCTATCGCTGCAACTCATGCTGGTTCTGCTGGCCGTCAAGACCGCGGCCACCGCCATCACACTGGCGTCACGTTTCGGGGGCGGCATTTTTTCGCCAGCGCTTTACCTTGGTGCCATGGCAGGCGGTGCATTCGGACTGATCGCCGCCGCGGCCTTCCCCGAGTTGGCCTCAAGCGAGGGGCTCTATTCAATCCTTGGAATGGGGGGCGTGGCTGCCGCCGTGCTCGGCGCACCTATCTCGACCACGGTGATTGTTTTCGAGCTGACGGGCGGCTATGCGCTGTCTCTTGCGCTGTTGCTCACGGTTTCTTTTGCAGTCGGGCTTACTCACGCTTTGCTGGGCAAATCCTACTTCCATTGGCAGCTTGAAATTCGAGGCCTGTCGCTTGCCGCAGGAAGCCATCTCTACCTGCGCGATCAAGTAAAGGTGCGTGATTTCATGGATCCGTTGCCTGAAGGTCAGGAAAACGCCAGTTTCGACCCGGCGAAAGACGGACTATACCTTCAGGAAGGCGATACTCTGACCAAAGCCCTGCGCAGTTTCGACGAGAGCGGTGAAGCCAGCCTCCCCGTTGTCCACGCAAAGGACCCAACGCGAGTGGTCGGTCATGCACGCCATGTCCGCTCCCTCCGTTTTTTCAACCGGGCCCTGATTGATGAGAGCACCGAAGCCCACTACTAGAGCAACGGCCTAGTCTTAAATTGGCGACGGATCGCGCAACTGGATTTTGCCAACATGCGTATGGCTCGGCCGGCGTTTAAAGAGTTTCGCCTTGAGCTGGATCTCGCCCATATGCAACTGCGCCTGACGCCCCTGAACACCTGGCAGCATCAGCGGATCAAATCCGGTAAAGGGCAGATAAGGGTTGCGTCGCAAGGAACCATAAACCCCCACCCGCACGGATGGCCGCTCGCTCTTGCCACGTGCATGAAATCCATGCGTATCGGCCACCACAAGCGTATTGCCGGGCACGTCGAACGAAACCGGTTCACGCAGTCCCAAGGTTTGGAGCTGGTCCCCGTTGACACGAAATGACCCCAAAGCGTGATGACCATCGGCAGAATGCGCTGCACTGATGCTTTCCGCCAGCTCCCACGCCTGCCGCTCTTGCGTCAGTCGATGCGAGCCTGGAACATAGGTGAAGGGGCCTTCCGCCAGCGGGACGTCATAGAGAAAGAACCAGGCTTTCGCCGTCGCATGGAACGTATCAGAGTGAAAATTCGTCTGCGGGTCGACCTCACCAGCGGTCGGATCGGTCAAGACCACATGCAGAAAGACAATGGGATCTGCGGTTGTCGACGCAACATATTTCAGGGAGTTCTGAAACAGGTCTCCGGTAACGAAACGACGCAGATGTGGCAGTGCGCGCAACACCTCCGGCGGCAAGGGAATAAACCGTGTCACCGCATTCCCCTGGCGAAAGTCGTAAGCCTCAAACCGTGTGTTTTCCACTTCCTCCCGCAGGCTGGAAATCTCTTCAGCGTCGAGAACTTCGCTTCGCCGGATGAAACCGTCCTGCGCATATTGTGCACGGTCTTCTGGGGAAACCAGCTTTTCCATCCGACGTCGACGCCAGTCACTCATCCGCTCAGCTAGAAGCGCCCGTTTCAGATGCAAACCCTTCTCATTCAGACGTTTGCTCCCAAGAATAGGGTTGTGCCGAAAGGACTTTGCTCCGGTCGCAAGCTCGGCAGCCCAAAGCGGCGATTTGAGAACATCTAGCACACGCATTTTCTGAAATACCTCCGCAGAAACCTTAAGGTCGGCTCTTAAATAATTGAAACAAGCACAAAGCGTTTTCTCAAAAAGGTCAACGCTTAAAACAGCATTGCGCTCCCTGTTTGGTCGAAATATCTTTCGGCACAGAAAACAACGGCCCGGCTTTTAAGGCCGGGCCAGGTGGCACATCAGATCTGGACTGTCGCCTCTTCGAGCCACGACAAGACATGATTATCGAGTAACGGCGCAAGTTCCTCGCGCACCCAGGCGTGATAGGTGTTCAGCCAGGCAATTTCATCAAGGGTCAGCAAACCCTTGTCGATCAGCCGGAGATCGAAAGGCGCCAGAGTGATCGTCTCGAATTCCATCATCGGACGCTCGCCACCTTCAACCGATTTCAGCTCCGTTACAATCTCCAGGTTTTCCAGGCGAATGCCGTATTCACCTGCCGGATAGTAGCCTGGTTCATTCGACAGGATCATCCCCGGCTCAAGCGGCACAACGCCGGTCTTGGCGATGCGTTGCGGTCCTTCATGAACGCCCAGATAAGCACCAACTCCGTGGCCCGTGCCATGGTCGAAGTCGAAGCCGGCCTTCCACAACGCAATGCGGGCCAGTGCATCCAGCTGAGCACCGCTGGTCCCTGCCGGGAACCGCGCCGATGAAATCGCGATATGGCCCTTCAGGACAAGCGTGTAATGACGCTTCATCTCATCGGTCATCTCGCCCACGGCCAGGGTTCGGGTGATGTCGGTCGTGCCATCTTCGTATTGTGCTCCGCTATCGATCAGGAACGGCTTGCCCACAGGGATCGGCAGATTGCTGTCCTTGCTCACACGGTAATGACAGATGGCACCATTCGGGCCGGCCCCTGAGATCGTGTCGAAGGAGATATCCTTCAGCTTTCCGGTTTGTGCCCGAAAGTCTTCCAGTTTCTGCGCTGCGCTTATTTCGTCGAGATCCCCATGGACGGCGTGCTCATCAAACCAGCACAAAAAGCGCACGTAAGCAGCACCATCGCGTTTATGCGCCGCTCGGGCACCGTCAAGTTCACGCGCGTTCTTCCGCGCTTTTGGCAGCAGGACGGGTTCTGCCGCTTCGACAAGCAGGCCGCCCGTCGAGGTAATTGCCTCAGCAACCGCCTGCCCCGCAAGGTTCGGATCCACCAGAACCCTTGCACCCGCAGCCCCCAACGCCCCCAGTCCCTTCAGAAATGCACTCTCTTCGTCGATGTCTGCCAGGTCGCTCAAAGCATCGCGAACAGTGTTCGACAGCTTTTCGCCACGAATAAAAAGCTGCGGCTTTCCGGAAACTGGAACGACAGCAAAAGATAGCGGAAGCGGCGTGTGCGTAACATCCGACCCGCGGATATTGAACAGCCAGGCAATTGAATCCGGCTGCGTCAAAGCACAGGCATCGGCCTCTTTTGCGGCAACGATCTTCTGGATTTCCTGAATCTTGTCGCTCGCAGCGCGCCCGGCAAGCTTTTCGGAATACAGGGAAACCGCACCACTCGGGGCTTCAGGACGGTCCGACCAGACCGCGTCGAGCGGATTGCCTTCGACTGGTACCAGTTCGGCACCGGCCTTATTGCAAACCGCCTTCAATCTGCGGACATCATTGATCGGATGCAGCAGCGCGTCATAGCCAAGACGTTGGCCCGGCTGCAGTTTCTCAGCCAACCACGTCGTCAGTGGCTCATTCATCAAATGGCGGGCCGGAAAGACATTCATGTCCACCTGATCGCGAACCTGCAGGGTATAGCGTCCATCCACGAAAATAGCTGCTTCGGCCCCAAGAACCGCTGCAATGCCAGCAGACCCGGCAAACCCGGTCAGCCACTGCAAGCGGCAATCATGGGGCGGAACATACTCGCCCTGATGAGCGTCTGCCCGGGGGATCAAAAAGCCATCGAGCGAACGGCTTTTCAGCTCATCCCTGAGAAGCGCTGCACGCGGCGCCCCGCAGGAGGGATCGTTGTGATCATCGAAAGTCTGGAACATGAACAGAAGCTAGGTCTTCGCACAGAAGCGATCAAGACGATTATGTCCAAAGGCCAACCGTTTATCCAACGGCAGATTCGCAAGAGTGCGATGCAGCATTAACTTCGCACATGCGAAAACCGCAAGGCTGTCATGCAGTTCCAAGTCTACTCATGCATGGCTTCAGGGGGCATATTCGGATCAACAAGAAAACGGCATCCACTGGCGCCAGAGAACGCCTTGAGTGAAACGCCTCCACCCAATTTACTATGGAGAACACCATGGCTATCGCAACAACCACTTCAATCGGCTCCGCACAGCGCTCTTCCGGCAACTTCGTCAGCCGTGCATTCGGTCGTATGGTAGAAGCACGTGAGAAGCAGGCCCGTCGATTCGTCAACGGCTACCTTCTGTCCCTGGACGATGCGACGCTGGCGGCTCACGGTTATGACCGTGTCGAGCTCGAACGTGAAGGCAGCACGGGCGCAATGCTCTAATCCTCCGAACCAGAGTAGAAACTGCCCGGAAGCCCGCTGAGGTTTCCAGAAAAAACGAGCGCGGCCCAGGCTGCGCTCTTTTTGTTTCTGCACGCGGTGACGGCCTCCCGCCCGGAAATTTCCCGAACGGCAGCATCGCCTTCGCTTCCCTTATGCCTGAGGGCGACCGCGCACCAAGGTCAGTGTCAGCCAACCTTCCTTCTCGCCCCGCTTGGACAGATGAAACCCGTGGCAGCCATAGGCGAAAAGGATGCGTGGTCCATCTTCGATACGCAGGCCCGACAGGATCAGCGTCGACACCGGCTGCATATGAGCCGCGATATCACGCGACATTTGCATCAAGGGGCGCGCCAGAATATTGGCGATCAGCAGATCGAAAGGCCCCTCTTCACCGAAGCGACGATCACTCATGCCATTGGCCGTAAAGGTGTGAACCAGATGACCAGCTCCATTCATTCGCGCATTCGCGGCAGCAGTCTTGGTCGCGACAGGGTCGATGTCCGTAGCCAGAACGGGCTGCCTTGACCGCAGCGCTGCAGCAATAGCCAGAACACCTGTGCCCGTGCCCAAATCCAGAACCCGATCATATTCGCGCATACTGAACAGCCGATCGATCTCTTCCAGACACCCGGCTGTCGTCCCGTGATGACCGGTTCCAAAGGCAAGAGCGGCCTCGATTTCAATACCGATGCCACCACCTGGAACCTTATCCCGATCGTGACCGCCATGGACCGTAAAACGGCCAGCAGTGACCGGCTTCAGGCCTTCCAGGCTCTTTTCCACCCAGTTCAGCTCAGGAAGAATATCAGCTTCGACGGGCGCGGAAAATGCATCCGACCCGATTCGGGAGCGGACATCGGCAATCGCTTCATCCGGCTCGACTTCAAACAACAAGATTTCTGCCGTCCACTCCCGGCCATCATCGGTGCTTTCATAGATGGAAACGGGATTGCCCTCGTCCTCATAGAGGCGCTCCAGCACATCCGCGATGCGCTTGGCTTCGAGTTCCGCTGCGACGATTCGTACCCTGACGGTCTGCATGTCTTGTCCTGTGGTCGCACCGCCCCGGCAGCAGCCGGTCGGCAGTCAAAAAAGGTGCTGATGGATTAGGCGCGGATATACAGGGACTTCAGAAAAACAGCCAGAAGAAAGACGTTCAGCCAAGCGGCATGCGTAGACGTGCGGTCAGTCCGCCGCCAGGCGTATCAAGCAGCTCCAACTCTCCGCCGTGCGCCTGCGCAATGGAGCTGGTGATAGAAAGACCCAGACCGAAGCCAGCCCCTTTCCCATATGTTCGTGCCACATCGCCGCGCTCAAAGGGTTCCATCAACCGCTCACGAGCATCCGCAGCAATGCCCGGGCCATGATCGATCACATCAATAACCAAATGATCGCCACGTCCGTGAGCTTCTATCTCGACCTCATCGCCAAAATGAAAAGAATTGTCGACAAGATTGGTAAGGGCCCGATTCAACTCGATTGGACGTGCGTGAATTTTCAAGCCTGGCTGAGAAGAGACCGGCACCTTGCGCCCCATATCTTCGTACTGGTCGGCAATTCCTTTCAAGAAGCTGGCAACATCAATCGGTGCTGCCCGTTCGCCCGTCAGCCCGCCACGCATCAGGCTCAGCGCACCGTTCAACTGAATCTCCATCATATCGAGATCCGCCAGATTGCGTTGTTTCTGCTCTTCGTCATCCAACAACGAAATCCGTAGCTTCAACCGGGTCAAGGGCGTCCGCAAATCGTGACCGACGGCTGCAAGCATCCGAGTGCGTTTCGAGATCATGTCCTGGATGCGTTCCTGCATCAGGTTGAAGGCCCGCGTGACAGCACGCACTTCGGCAGGGCCCCGCTCAATGATAGGCACCGGAATGGTCGAGGATTGTCCGAACTTGGCAGCTGAACGCGCCAGATCTGAAAGCGGACGGATCAAGGTGATCGTGACCCATGTCAGCAGCAGAACGACCGCCAGACCCAAAGTCAGAAGCGCTTGGAAAATGGGATTGAACAACAGCGGAGGCTGGTTATCCGGCTTGGTGGAGATACACACGAATGAGCCGTCATCCAGTTGAAACAGCACTTCGCTTGTCGGCCCCTTCCCCTCTGGCTTCTCAAACCGGATCTCGCGGATCAGTTCGACGCCTGAAGGCAACACTTCCGGCGCATATTTACGGCCATACCTCCCTCCATCAAGCAGTGGGACCTGCTCGGGATGAGCCAGCAAAGCTTCAGCCTGCTCGCCTGACAGCAGATGGAACGCCGCCGCCAGACCATCCACCTTGAGATTATGCAAATAGTCGGGTCGCTCGCTCGCTGGCAAGCTGTCCAGTTTTGAAAGAACGAGCCCGTAAACCAGATTGTCATGCGCCGTGTCCGGCGGGGTCGGATTAACCAGAACGAACAGAAGAAAGATAATGCCCGACATGGCGAGAAGCGCCGTCACCATGACAAGGGTGACTTGAACCGCAATGCGTCTGGGAACAAGCCGCATCAATCGCTCTTTTGAGCGAAGTTCAGATGCCGGGTGATCACTCAACTGGCAGTCACCTCGGCCACAAACTCATAGCCACCGGAACGAACCGTGCGAATGAACTGATAGGGCGCCCCGCCGGCCTCCAGCTTGCTGCGGACACGGCTGATCAGAATATCAATGTTCCGTCCGCTACCACTCGACTGTGAATTTCCGCCGTGGGTCAAATCAATCAACTGCTCTCGACTCAACACCCGTCCGCGTCGCTCGGCCAGGACCTGCAGAAGGTCGAATTCGGCAGGGGTTAAAGACACCACAGCCCCATCCGGATTGTGCAGGCTTCTCGTGGTGCAGTCCATTCTCCAGTTTTCAAACAGGATTGTCTTGGCCGAGACGGAAGGCTCCGCCGCCCCCATTTCCATACGTCGGAACATCGCCCTGACGCGTGCAATGAGTTCACGCGGATTGAATGGCTTGGGCAGATAATCATCCGCACCGACTTCCAGGCCAATGACCCGATCGAAGTCGTCCGACTTTGCCGAAACGATAATGATCGGCAAAGTGCTGCTTCCGCGCAGGCGACGGCATATGCTCAAGCCATCCTCGCCGCCCAGCATAAGGTCCAAAATCACCAGATCGATCCTGGACGTTCCCAGTATCCGGTCCATTTCAGCGCCATTGGCTGCGAGGCTGACTTTCCAGCCATTCTCCGACAGGTGACGCTCCATGAGAGCGCCGATTTCGCAATCGTCCTCGACGATCAAAATGTGTTCTGTGCGTTGCATCACGCTAATATGCAGAAAGAAAATTTGTTTTCATCAAAAAAATTGTACTTATTCGTATCGTTTTATGTCTGAGTAATATTGGATAGAAACATTTTAATTAGTTGAATTAACTTGAAAAACATTATGATTAACGCAAAGAAATAAAATAACCTAACGACATAAGCTCGTTAAATAGCCAACAGTAGTTTTGTACGGATACTCCCGAAACAGAAATGTATACTCATGAGTTTACATGCTTCTGAGGCTCTCTGCAGTGCCAGAGTACTCAGCCAAAACACGACGCAATTGCAAAACGCCGAACTACGCGGGATTTTCGGCCAGCCACCGCCCCCCTAGGGCCGCTCAACGAAACTGTCGATGACCTTTTTCTGGCCCGCTTTTTCAAACTCGATTGTCAGCTTATTGCCTTCAATGGTCGAAATCGCGCCATAGCCAAACTTGAGATGAAACACACGCTCGCCGAGCTTGAAGGACGAGGGACTTTCCGAAAAGGACTTCGCGACCAACTCCCCCTCAATCGTCATCGGCCCTGCCTTGCGTTGACGCGCCGACTTGAACCCGCTGCCGCCGGAATTACTGTTCCGCCCCAAAGCCGCCCCCTGCGCTGCCTTGGCCTTTTTCGCCCGTTCCCAGCCGGGCGTTGAATAGGAGTTCTGAAATGGATCCCGGTTATCGAAACGGGAAGAGCCATAGCCACCACCGCCGTAGCCGCCATAGTTTGACTGGCTTTCGACTATCTCGACATGATCCGCAGGCAACTCGTCCAGAAAGCGGGACGGTATGGATGACTGCCACTGGCCATGAATGCGCCGGTTCGACGTGAACCAGATCGTTGCCCGCTTCTTGGCCCGGGTAACACCGACATAGGCCAGTCGGCGCTCTTCCTCCAAACCGGCCTTGCCGCTTTCATCAAGGGCGCGCTGATGCGGAAAAAGCCCCTCCTCCCAACCTGGCAGGAAGACTGTGTCGAACTCCAGCCCCTTGGCGGAATGTAGTGTCATAATGGACACCGCATCATTGTCTTCCGTGTTGTCGCGATCCATCACCAGAGAGATATGCTCCAGAAAGCCGGGAAGGCTCTCGAACTCTTCCATGGAGCGGATCAGCTCCTTCAGATTGTCCAGACGACCGGGGGCTTCGGCCGACCGGTCATTGCGCCACATCTCCGTGTAGCCACTTTCATCCAGAATGACTTCCGCCAACTCGGTATGCTTGACGTTCTCAAGCTCTCCACGCCAGCGAACCACGTTATCGAGCACACCCTTCAGCGCAGCGCGTGGTTTTGGTCGAAGCTCTTCCGTCTGGCAAAGCTGGAAGCCCGCCTGCATCAGAGGAATGCGTTCAGTCCGCGCCAGTTCGTGCACCAGCTTCAGGGATGCTTCACCCAACCCTCGCTTCGGTGTGTTGACGATCCGCTCAAATGCCAGATCATCTGCCGGCTGAACCACGCAGCGAAAATACGCCAGTGCATCACGGATCTCCATCCGCTCATAGAAGCGTGGCCCACCAATCACCCGGTAGTTCAAGCCAAGCGTGACGAAACGATCTTCGAAGGCGCGCATCTGCAAGGATGCCCGCACCAGAATGGCGATGTCATTCAGCGCATGCCCTTTGGACTGCAGAGCTTCAATTTCCTCACCAATGGAGCGCGCCTCCTCCTCGGAATCCCAGACGGAGGCCACATTGACCTTCACATCTTCTGGATCCTCGAAATCCGTGAAAAGGGTTTTGCCCAACCGGCCTTCGTTATGGCTGATCAGATGAGAGGCTGCTGCCAGAATATGGCTCGTCGAGCGATAGTTTCGCTCCAGACGAATAACCTCAGCGCCTTTAAAATCATGCTCGAACCGCAGGATGTTGTCGACCTCGGCACCGCGCCAGCCGTAGATCGACTGATCATCATCACCGACACAACAAACGTTCTGGTTTCCCTGTGCCAACAAGCGAAGCCAAAGATACTGGGCGATATTTGTATCCTGATACTCGTCCACCATCATGTAGCGAAAACGCCTCTGATAGTCGGCCAAGACATCCGGATTGTTCTTGAACACCGTGATCACGTGCAGCAGCAGGTCACCGAAATCACAGGCATTCAGAATGGACAAGCGGTCCTGATAATCGGCGTAGAGCTTGCGCCCAAGGCCCGCAAATGCGCTTCCCTCAGCTTCAGAAACTTCACTGGGGGTCAGTGCGCGGTTCTTCCAGCCATCGACCATGTTGGCAAAGGCCCGCGGCGTCCACCGCTTGTCGTCAAGGCCTTCTGCCCGGATCAGTTGCTTGATCAACCGCAGCTGATCATCCGTATCGAGAATGGAAAAGCCGGATTTCAGTCCGACCAACTCGGCATGCCGTCTCAGGATCTTTACACAGACAGAGTGAAAGGTTCCGAGCCAGGCCATGCCTTCCACATCACCACCGATGAAGCCCGCTATGCGAACCTTCATCTCACGCGCAGCCTTGTTAGTGAAGGTCACAGCCAGGATCTGCGAGGGATAGGCCGAACCTGTCGCCAGAATATGCGCGATGCGCGTGGTCAGAACGCGCGTCTTGCCTGTTCCGGCACCCGCCAGAACCAGAACCGGGCCATCGAGGGTCTCGACCGCCAGACGCTGTTCCGGGTTCATGCCCTCCAGATAATCGGGCGCAGCTTGCGCGCCGCGTCGCGCTGCCATTGCACGGGCCGCAATCCCGCTGCCAGCAACAGGGCCTGCAGCCGGCATCGGCGCTTGCTCAGCTGCCTCGCCTCCCTGCCGCGACGGCCGGTCACCGGGAAAATCATCGTCTCCGCCAAACCCGTCGGGAAAAGTGTCTTCGATGTCGTCGTGATACCCGTTCGGGTCAGCCATATGCGCTCGCGTCGATTCTCTGCGTTCCAATCAGGGAACATTATAGCAACAAAAGCGGCAGGGGCGAGGCACAATGCCGGGAATTCGTGGGGAAAGCGGGAAGTTAGCAGTTCAACAAAACGCAAGTAAACGTTTGCCCGCACACGACGCGAAAAACGCGGCTTTCCACAAAGCTAGCTATAAAATTAATTTATTAAAAACAACAACTTAAACGAATGCCATTTGAACGTAGTCTGACAGAGTGCTTTATTTTCATTCTCACTAAACACGGATCTAGAGAAAAACTATGACTGAGTATGAAGTCACTACACTTACGCTGCAAATCGCGCAGATTATGACAATGATTTTGCTCTATCGGGCAGCCAATTAGCCGCCTTCTCAAACTTAACAATCTTCACCTGGCCTTATAATACCGCTCACCCCGGCCGAGGATTGCGCCATTGTAGCTGGCGACACCCATTTCCAGACTGGAGGCAATGTTGCGGGCGCGGGCAAGAAAGTGATCGGCTCCTTCCGGCGTGCATTCGTCGCGGACCGTTGCCTCGAACAATTCCAGCCAGCGATCAAAATGCGTGGCATCGACGGGCAGTACCATGTGTTTGGGCATGGGTGTGCCGGAGTAAGCTCCCGTCGCAAGCGCCACCGAGGACCAGAACCGGTACATGGTTTGCAGATGCGGCTTCCAGTTTGTGATCCGTTGCGTGAAGATCGGCCCCAGCAGCTCATCGGCCTGAACCCGGACGTAGAAACTGTCGACCACACGAACGATCGTCTCGTAATCGATTCCGGTTTCTGCCTGTATTTTTGCGCTCATCCGGGCGCGCCGCTCCGCCGGCGACAGACTTGCGTCATCCTCGTCAACCGCCATGAACCTACCCCTCTTCAAACGTCAGTAAGCCACAGCTTACGCCGGATGCATATCGCGGGCACTGCGGTGCGCAGACGCAGGGACTGTCAAAGTCTGGAGAAGCATACGCCTTCAGGCGCCGACCAGAACAAACCAGTCGTCCTCGGAAATAACCTCGATCTCCAGTTCTTCCGCCTTTTTCAGCTTCGACCCCGCCTTCGGACCCGCCACCACAAGATCGGTTTTCTTGGAGACCGAACCTGACACCTTGGCACCCAGCCGTTCCGCCATCGCCTTGGCTTCGTCACGCGTCATCCGCTCCAGCGACCCGGTAAAGACCACGGTCTTCCCGGCAACCGGACTGTCACCCGCATCGATCTTTTCCGCGTCCTTAGGGCTGACCTCCCGCAAAAGCGCGTCCAGCTGATCGCGGTTGTGGCTCTCGGCAAAAAATTCCGTCAGCGCTTCGGCAACGATCGCACCAATGCCATCAATGTCATTCAGCTCCTGCCACTCCGGTGTCGCATGGTCTGCAGCTTTTGACATCGCCTCGAAGAATGCGAGCCACGATCCGTAACCTCGCGCCAAAATTTTCGCATTACCTTCTCCGACATGGCGAATGCCGAGCGCAAAGATGAAGCGGTGAAGATCGATTTCTCGGCGCTCATTGATTGCCGCAAAAAGATTGCGCGCAGAGACAGCGCCCCAACCTTCACGATTGCGTAGCTTGGTGAGGGCCCTTTTGTCCCGCTCTTCCAAGGTGAAAATATCAGCCGGTGCCATGACAAGACCGTCAGTATAAAATGCGTCCACCTGCTTGTCGCCAAACCCTTCAATGTCAAAGGCATTACGGGAGACAAAATGCTTGAGCTTCTCGGTCGCCTGGGCCGGACAAATCAGCCCACCGGTGCAGCGACGCACACTGTCCAGGCGCCCCGTTTTCAGGTTTTCCTCGCGCACCGCGTGGCTGCCGCACGCCGGGCAGATCTCCACCGGCTCAAACGGCTTGGCGCCGTCAGGACGCTTGTCCAGATCCACGTCGACAATTTGCGGGATGACATCCCCCGCCCGCTGGATCTTCACCGTATCGCCGACACGCAGATCTTTGCCATTCCGCAGAGGCTCGCCGTCCTGACCGATCCCCTTGATATAGTCTTCATTGTGGAGCGTCGCGTTGGAAACGACCACACCACCGACAGTCACTGGCTCCAGCTTCGCGACAGGTGTCAGCGCCCCCGTTCGCCCGACCTGAATCTCGATATCATTTAGGATGGTGAAAGCCTGCTCGGCAGGAAACTTATGCGCAATGGCCCAACGCGGCGAGCGTGAAATGAACCCGAGCCGCTCCTGCAGGTCCAGTCGGTCCACCTTGTAGACCACCCCGTCAATGTCATAGCCCAAGGTCGCTCGGTCTTCCTCGATCCGGTGATAGACCTCCAGCAGCTCTTCCACCGCCTCGCAGCGCTTCATCAGTGGGTTCACCTGAAACCCCCATCTGGCGAAGGCCTCGACCATCCCCGTTTGAGTCTCCGCCGGCATATCGCTCATTTCGCCCCAGCTGTAAGCAAAGAAGCGCAATGGCCGGGAAGCGGTGATCTTGGAGTTCAACTGACGCAAGGAGCCAGCTGCAGCGTTGCGTGGATTGGCGAAGATCTTGCCGCCATTGCCCGCCATGCGGTCATTCAACGCCTGGAAGTCGGTGTGTGCCATATAGACTTCGCCGCGCACCTCGACCACGTCGGGGACCTCACCGGACAACTTGTGCGGAATGTCGCCTATCGTCCGGGCATTGGTGGTGACATTCTCGCCGACCGAACCGTCTCCCCGTGTCGCCGCCGAGACCAACTCTCCCTTTTCGTACCGCAAGGAAAGCGACAGCCCGTCGATCTTCGGCTCGGCAGTGACCGCAAGAGCGCCCATCAACGGATCGAATTTGAGGAAGCGGCGCACCCGGCCGACGAAATCCCTGACATCCCCATCATCGAAGGCATTGTCTAGCGACAGCATCGCCACCTTGTGGGTGATCTTGCCAAACCCCTCGGCAGGCGCCGCCCCAACGCTTTGCGATGGACTGTCAGTTCGTACCAGTTCCGGAAAGCGTGCCTCGATCTGGTTGTTACGACGTCGCAGGGCATCATAGTCAGCATCGGAAATAGTGGGCGCATCTTCACCATGATAGCGCCTGTCATTTTCTGCGATCTCATTCGCAAGCCGCAACAGCTCTGCTTTGGCATCTTCAAGCGTCAGATGTTCAACAGGGATTGCGGCGGCGGAAGTGTCGGTCATGGCGCTCATATTCTGCTGACAGGTCGGACAGGCCTGGGTTGGTCGGCAAGACCCAGTTTACCTTGTGAACGGCATAAAGGAACCAATTCAGCCGCTCAAGAGTTGTCCTGTCACAAGCCGGTTGAGAAACTGGAATGAATACCAAGGAGAGACCTGACATGGCCTATCAAGACCGCGAGACACGCCTTGTAGAAACCCGCAAGGGATCAAGCGCTGGATGGTTCATCGCTGGCGCCCTCGTAGTCGCGTTGATCGCCGGCGCATTTTTCTACTCGCAGGGCTACTTTCAGGACGACGATGTCAGCATCGAGTTGACCTTGCCGAACCTGAAAGCAGAATAAACGACCGTCCACCTCCGGACGCGAAACACATACTAAATTTCATCTGACCTCCCCCCGATGAAACTTCGGCGGCCCACTCCTCCCGGGCCGCCGTTTTTTTTTGCGCTCATCAATGACGAATTTCAGGATCCGGCTTCAGCCATCAGCTTGCCTGCGGCCGCACGCGCTTCTTCCGTAATCGTCGAGCCAGCCAGCATCCGCGCGATTTCTTCGCGGCGCAGATCATCCTCGATGCGTCTCACGCGGGTTGCGACACGAGTCTTGCTCGTCGCTTCCTTGGCAATCAGGAAGTGACCAGCCGCCCTTGCTGCCACTTGCGGCGCATGGGTGACTGTCAGAACCTGCACCGTTGCCGCCAGTCGTGCCAAACGCACGCCAATAGCCTCGGCCACAGCGCCACCCACCCCTGTGTCGATTTCATCGAACACCAGTGTCGGAGCTGAGCCTTTGTCGGCCAGCGAAACTTTCAGTGCCAGGAGAAACCGCGAGAGTTCGCCGCCTGATGCAACCTTCATCATAGGACCCGGACGGGTTCCCGGGTTGGTCTGCACATGAAACTCCATCTGATCGATGCCAGAGCGCGCACGAACCGAAGCATCGCTTGTGGTCGCTACGATAAATTTCGCCCGTTCAAGCTTCAAAGCCGGCAATTCCGCCGCAACGGTCTTTTCCAGACTGCGCGCCGCTTTCTCTCGCTTTACAGACAGCTTGACAGCCAACGCATCATAAGCGTCGCGTGCCTTTGTAACGGCCCCTTCCAGTTCAGCAAGCCTGTCTTCCCCCGCATCCAGATCCGACAGATCCTCGGCCATACGGGCCGCAAGTGCGGGCAATTCATCGGCGGAACAGGAAAATTTCCGAGCCGCTGCCCTCAAGGCAAACAAACGTTCTTCAGTGGATTCAAGCTCTCGTGGATCAAAGTCGGTTTCGCGAAGCGCACTCTCAAGGCCACTCCGCGCTTCTTCCAGCTGATCCAAAGCCATGGAGATCCCGCGCACCGGAGCATTAAGAAGATGCGGCACCTGATCCGCTTTGCGTTCGAGACGACGCAGCAGGCTCGCCAGTTCAGGGATTGGTGACGCGGAGCCGTTTAACGTCTCGAAGGCGTCGTTCAGATCACCGGCAATCTTCTCCACCTGCATCATGGTGGCGCGACGTTCAGCCAGCTCTTCCTCTTCCCCCAGCTTGGGAGCGAGGGCACTCAGTTCATCGACAGCCGACTTCAAAAAGTCAGCTTCACGTCGTGCCGTTTCAATGCGTGTTGCATGATCCCGTGCGGACTTTTCAGCTGTTCGCAAAGCTGCAAAAGCCTCGGCAACTTTGTCCACGTCCTTGGTCAAACCGCCAAAGCTGTCGATCAGCTCCCGATGGATCTCGGGATCGACCAGGGCACGATCATCGTGCTGACCGTGGATCTCGACCAGCAGGCTGCCCGTCTGTCGCATCAAGCCAACACTGACAGGCTGGTCATTCAGAAAGGCACGTGTCCGACCGTCGGAGGACTGGATCCGGCGCAGGATGATGTCGCCGTCATCTTCGACACCGTTTTCACGCAGAAGCGTGCGGGCCGGGTGGTCTCCGGCCACATCGAAAACCGCTGTAACCTGCCCCTGCTCTTCACCATGGCGCACAAGCCCGGCATCCCCGCGCCCGCCAATGGCAAGCGAAAGGGAATCCAGCAAGATGGACTTTCCTGCACCGGTTTCGCCCGTCAGCACGGACATGCCTTTGGCGAACTCCAGGTCAAGACGGTCGATCAGGACGATGTCACGAATAGACAGCGCGACCAGCATGAACGAAGGCTCCGCAAAAACGAAGGAATTAGAAGTTAGTCATACCCTTGAACGCCTTGCTGATCCAGCTGCCGCGGTTTTCCGAGGGCTCATATCCACCCTTTGACAGCAGGGAGTAGGCATCCTTGTACCAATCGGTATCAGGGAAGTTGTGACCAAGCACAGCAGCCGCAGTCTGCGCCTCATTCACAACGCCGAGTGCATAGTAGGACTCGGTCAAGCGGAATAGCGCTTCTTCAACGTGACGCGTGGTCTGATACCGCAACACGACAACCTTGAACCGGTTAATCGCAGCGACATAGCTGCGTTTTTCGAGGTAGTAGCGGCCGATCTGCATTTCCTTACCGGCCAGCTGATCCGCTGCAACCCGCAACTTGGCTTCGGCATCAGATGCATATTCGCTATCCGGATAACGCTGCAACAACTCCTGGAAGGCCGAGGCCGCTTTTTCGGTGGCTTCCTGATCACGGGTGATATCCGGCATCTGACGGAAGTAGCTTTGGCCGATGATGTAAAGTGCATAAGCCGCGTCATCATTGCCCGGATAAAGCGTCAGGAACCGGTTCGCCGCAGAAATGGCTTCCGGGTATTTGCCGCGCGAGAAGTTCACATAGGCCATGTTGACCAGCGACTTCTTGGCGAATTCGGAATACGGATAGAGGCGATCAAGCTGCTCGAACTTGTCGTTTGCCTGACGAAGCCGACCCTGAACACGCAGGGAAAGGCCCTCATTGTAGAGAACCTCCGGCGGTGTGTCGTTCAGTTCCAGATCGTCCAGGTCGTCTTTCGACGAACACGCTGCAAGCCCCACGGCGAACGTGAGAAGGGCAACCTTCAGGATGGCAGCAATGCTGCGTTTATAATCCTTCAGGTGTGCTTTAATGACCTTCACCCCAGACTCTCCTCATACCGAAAAATTCAATGACACGAATCCCGACAATAGGATTGGTCGAAAACAATACTCCCCGCACATAGACGAGGACTGCCCCGATTAACAAGTCTCTTGTCGGACAAGAGACTTCTTTCCCTTTTGGAAGCGGACTTTCGTCGCTGAATTTCTGAGCTTTTTTGTGGCAGGCGCCGCGGGCAATCGACAATAAAAAACAAAACGCGAGCCAAGTCAGGCTCGCGTTCTTCAAATGACGAGATATCAGGAAACGTCGGGAGCCAACGCCGCTGCGACCAGCCCGGCTTTCTCGGCTTGGCCAACGTCACGAAACACCGGCGCTTCGACAATCTCGTAGGCGCTTTCATCCTCAAACAGCTTCACCAGGATGGCATGGTTCATCTTGTGGCCGCCCTTGTAGGAGCGATAGTGCCCAAGGATCTGCAGACCGGCGAGCGACAGATCACCTACCGCATCCAGTGTCTTGTGGCGCACGAACTCGTCTGCCCAACGGGTACCTTCCGGGTTCAACACCTTGTCATCGGCAATGGCGACTGAGTTTTCCAGCGAAGACCCGAGCGCAAAGCCCATCTTCCAGAGCTTCTCGACGTCCTTCACATAACCGAAGGTACGGGCACGCGAAAGCTCGGTTTTGAACAACTCAGGTGTCAGCTCGACATCCAGTTCCTGGCGACCGATCAGGGGCGTATCGAAATCGATTGTGATGTCAAAGCGCAAACCGTTATGGGGATGCAGCTCGCACCAGGCAGAACCGGTGTCGACACGAACCGGCTTCTTCACCTTGATATAACGACGCCCACGGTCCAGGCGCTTCAAACCGACCTGTTCGATGGCTTCGACGAAATCAGCCGCACTTCCGTCCATGATCGGCATTTCCGGGCCATCGATCTCAACCAGAAGATTATCAACGCGCATCGCATAAAGCGCAGCCATAAGGTGTTCGACGGTAGAAAGACCGTGACCAGCCGGATCCCCAAGAACAGTGCACAGCGCCGTGGCGGATACGCGATCCCAACGAGCGGCAACCTCTTTGGCGTCATCCTTGTCGGAGCGAATGAAGACAATGCCGTTGTTGGCATCTGCGGGGGTCAGAGTGATGCTCGCAGGTTTCCCCGAATGAACACCAATGCCGGTCAGTGTGATCTGATCCGCTACGGTGGTCTGTCGGTCGATATGGTGCGTCATGCTACCCAGCCTTGCCCTTGCGCTAAAGGTTAATGTTCAAGTTTCTAACGATCGAAACCGGAGCGCAGTTCTAAACTTTTATTAACGATCTTAGATTGACCGCAACATACGCTTGGGTCAGACAAACCTGAAATAAAGGTTTGTTACGCTTTGTAACGTTCGGCACCAACCCAACCACTTGTAATCAATAGGGTAATTTTAGCTCGCTCAGGTGACGTAACGAAAACAGCCCGACCTTTCGGCCGGGCTGTCTCCGAGACAGGGAAGTTGCTCTCTTAACGACTCAGTTGGCCTGACGTCGCAGGAAGGCCGGGATTTCGAGCTGGTCGTCATCCATCATGTCAGGCGCACGCGCAGGCGCGCGGCCGGTGTTGTCGAGCTGACCGCTGGCACCATGAGCGGGGCGCTGAGCCTGCCGTGGAGCCGGTGGGCGCTGTGCCTGGACAGGAGCCTGAACCGACGCCTGCGGCTTCGCAGCAGGTGCAGGAGCTGCAGCCTGTGCCGGAGCCTGAGCGACATGATCGCCGAAGACGTCATGCTCATCGTCAAACTCGTCCTTGCGGCCAAGGCCACTTGCCAGACGACGCAACAGACCCATCGGGCGACGCTCATCATCGTGAGCCTCATGACCATGCTGACCAGCCGGAGCATAAGCTGCCGGAGCCTGCGTAGTCTGGACCGGCGCGGCCTGCATCGGCGCCTGTTGGGCAGGTGCCTGCTGGACCGGAGCCTGACGAACAGCCGGTTGCTGCTGAACTGGAGCCTGCGCCGGCTGAGCGGCGGCGGCGGCCTGTCGAGCCTTCATTTCGTTCTGCACGATCGGCGGAAAGTCTTCCAGACCGGGCATGCGCGGAGCCGGAGAATGCTGCTCCGCGACAGGTGGGATGTACGGCTTGCTGACCGGTGCGTCATCGGCAACGGCGGCAGGCTGTTCGTCATCCAGGTCCATCAATGGCGCAGTGGTCGTCATTGGCTCTGCAGATGGACGGAACGGCTTGATTTCCACTTCCGGGTCACTGGCAGCAGAGATCGCAGCCGGTTCCGGCATGGAGAATTCGCGTTCCAAGGTCGCGACAGCCTTGGCTGCAACTTCGTCATTGCGCTGAACCGGAGCGGCGGCGGCCGGCTTCGGAATAGACTTTATTTCTGGAGCACGAAAGCTAGCGGTATCGGCAGGGGTGATTTCACCCGCGTCCAATTCACGGTCGATACCGGTAGCCACCACGGAGACGCGGATGATGCCATCGAGGCTCTCATCGAACGTTGCGCCGAGGATAATATTGGCGTCGGAATCGACTTCTTCGCGAATACGGGTCGCAGCTTCATCAACTTCGAACAGGGTCAGGTCGTTGCCACCAGTGATGGAAATCAACAGGCCCTTGGCACCCTTCATCGAGCTTTCGTCGAGGAGCGGATTGGCGATTGCGGCTTCCGCTGCCTGCTGGGCGCGGTTTTCGCCTGAGGCTTCACCGGTTCCCATCATTGCCTTGCCCATGCCGCGCATGACCGAGCGAACATCGGCGAAATCGAGGTTGATAAGACCCTCTTTCACCATCAGGTCGGTAATGCAGGCAACTCCGGAGTACAGCACCTGGTCAGCCATTGCGAAAGCATCCGCAAAGGTGGTCTGGGCGTTGGCGATCCGGAACAGGTTCTGGTTCGGGATTACGATCAGAGTGTCAACGCTACGCTGCAACTCTTCGATGCCGGAGTCAGCGATGCGCATGCGACGCTGACCTTCGAACTGGAACGGCTTGGTAACCACACCTACCGTGAGTATACCCTGCTCGCGTGCCGCCCGGGCGATGACCGGAGCAGCACCTGTGCCCGTACCACCACCCATACCGGCGGTGATGAACACCATGTGCGAACCGGACAGATGATCGTTGATCTCGTCGATCACTTCCTCGGCAGCCGCGCAACCGACTTCCGGCTGGGAGCCGGCGCCAAGACCTTCGGTCACGGCAACGCCCATCTGAACCAGACGTTCGGAATGGCTCATGGCAAGCGCCTGAGCATCGGTGTTTGCAACCACGAAGTCACAGCCCTGAAGGCCGGCAGTGATCATGTTGTTTACGGCGTTTCCGCCCGCGCCGCCGACGCCGAAGACCGTAATGCGGGGCTTCAGCTCCTGAATGTCGGGCATCTTCAGGTTGATGGTCATATTATCCTCGCGACCCTCTTGGGCTTCCATTCTGGAGTTGCCCTCTACTTCCCTAATCTCGTCAGCCGTTGCCGGCGGTTCCTGTCCTGCGCTCATCGTCAGAAACTCTCCCTGATCCACTGTCCAACACGTGCCAGATAACCACTTTGCCCAGGCCAACCGGCACGCCGGTTTTTGGGTTCAAACTGCTCGATCTGTGCGACCTGCGGATATATGAGGAGGCCCACCGCAGTGGCAAAAGCCGGTCCCTTGGCAGCCTCCGGGAGGCCGGCGACGCCAAGCGGCCGGCCCAGACGAACGTTACGCCCCAGGACCCGGCGCGCAACTTCACTCAAACCCGTGAGCTGACTGGCGCCGCCGGTCAGAACGATCTGCTTGCCGACCCGGCCGGCAAAGCCGGAGGCCGTCAAACGATCACGCACGAGTTCAAGGATCTCTTCCACTCGCGGCCGGACCACACGGGTCAGCGCTGAGCGGGGAATTTGATTTGGCAAATCGCCGTCTGCTTCGAGCGGTGGGATCGTGAGCATGTCACGATCATCCGAGCCGAGTGTCAGCGGCGAGCCGTAAAGTGTTTTCAGGCGCTCTGCATCCTGCAGCCGGGTAGCGAAGGCGCGTGCAATATCCATTGTGATGTGATGACCACCAACGGCAATCGCATCCAGATGCACCATCTGGCCTTCAACGAAAACAGACAGAGTGGTCGTTCCGCCGCCCATGTCGATACAGGCAACACCCAGTTCGGTCTCGTCATCCACCAGAGTGGAGAGGCCGCTGGCAAACGGCGTGGCAACCATGGTCTCCACATGCAGGTGACCGCGATTGATGCAAAGCTCGAGGTTCCGCACCGGCGGCATTTCTGTCGTCACCACCTGCATGTCAACGCCAAGCTTGTTGCCGATCATGCCACGTGGATCGCGAATGCCGCGGTTGCCATCCAGGTTGTAGGAAATCGGCAAGGCATGGGTGACTGCCCGACCATCCGTCACCGAATGCGAAGACCCTGCGGTCAGGACCCGCTGAATGTCGGCCTCTGCCACGCTGGCGCCTGCCAGCGGAACCGACGCCGAGAAGATTTCACTCTGCAAGCGGCCGCAGCTGACGTTGGAAATCAAGCTTTCGACCGTCACACCAGCCATACGCTCTGCTGCATCAACAGCAAGGCGGATGGCCTGCTCGGCCGCATCCATATCGACGACAACGCCGGACTTGATGCCGCGTGAGCGCTGGTAGCCGAAGCCCAGAACCTGCACCGAGTGCGAGCGCCCTGCCAGAACGTCACCTTCTTCGCGCGGCGTCAGCTTGGCGATCAGGCAACAGATCTTGGTCGAGCCCACATCCAGAACGGACATGACCACGGCGCGGCGCCCCGGAAGCGGGCGCATGCGCGGCAAATAGAGGGAAGACCCGTTGCGGCTCATGTGTCGCGCTCCAGCTTGACCATGACGCCCGTTCCGTTCTTCATGGATTTTTGTCGTTCCATCGCATCCGGTGTCAATTTCACGACGACCCTGTCGTTAAGCCGCAGGTCGACCATGGTGATATCGCGGGTCAACAATCCGCTTTCCGCGTCCATACGCGTCAGTTCGGCCAAGGCCATGTCCATCTGCTCTTCTGGCAAACGCACAGTGATGCCGTTCTCCAAAACCAGGTCCCAACGACGGTCACCGATCAACTCAGCAGCCCGAACCCGGGACCGAAGACCCGGCACAGTGTCGAGCGCTGCCTGGATTTCCTGAACCTTGTGCTGAGCACCATGGTTCAGGACCAAAAGAAGATTGGCGTAGCGACCATCGACCTGGTCGGTAATCACTTCGCCCGTATCCGTAATGATGGAGAGATGATCACCACGCTGCCAAAGCGCGTAAGGAACTTTCTCTTCCACCGAAACCTGCAGTGTCCCCGGATAGAGCTTCATCACGGAAGCCTGACGGATCCAGGGGATGTCGTTCAGCCGAGCCCGCGCGCCATCCGCATCGAACAGAACCAGGGAAGAGCCTTCCTGAATTTCCAGTGCCTCAAGGATCTGGAAAGTGTCCGTTTCGCTCTGGCCGGACATCTTGATCGCTTCGATTCCGAACCCACTGGCCGAAAGCAAAGCATTGGTAACAACCTTGCCGTGGCCGCCCAGCACGATGCCGTAGCCCAGAGCCAGGGTCAGGAAAGCCGCTGACGCCAAAGTACCGGCACCGCGCGGACATTCGGCCAGAACGCCAGCAGCTCGCCAAACCGGCTGACGGTACAAACGCGCAACGCCACGGCCGCGCGGAGCCAGATCGGCCTCCAGCTGCGTCAGCGTTTCCCGCTTATTTTTCCGTCCTATCGACAGCAACTTGCGTCCTCTACCATCCATGAAACCAGGGCCTTGAAGCTGAAGTCCGAGTGCGCCGCCATTTCCGGCACCAGGGACGTCGGGGTCATGCCCGGTTGAGTGTTGACTTCGAGGCAAATCAATTCGCCGGTGCCGTCTGGTTTTTCGTCAAACCGGAAGTCCGCACGGGACACTCCTCGACAACCAAGCGCACGATGTGCCTTGAGTGCCAGTGTCTGTACTTCTTGGTAAACAATCGGTGAAATTTTTGCAGGAAGGATGTGTTTTGATCCACCTTCCACGTATTTCGCATCATAATCGTAGAAGCCTGGACCGGTCGGCAGAATGTCGATGACCCCCAGGGGCTTATCGCCCATAACGGCACACGTCAGCTCCCTCCCCGGGATGTACTTTTCACACATCAAAACGTCGGGATACGGCCAATCTTCGCCCCTTAATTCCTGCGGTGGATGGCTCTGATCTTCCTTGACGATAACCACCCCGAAACTCGATCCCTCATTGATCGGTTTGATCACATAAGGCGGCTTCATAGGGTGCTTTGGACCAATTTCGTGACGGTTCACAATTAAGTGTTCAGTAACTTTAATTCCCGCTGCAGACATGACGGCTTTCGCCTTCACCTTGTTCATTGCAAGCGCCGAAGCCATCACACCGGAGTGCGTGTAAGGGATCTCAAGCACCTCGAGGATGCCCTGAATGCACCCGTCTTCACCGAAGGGACCATGCAGGGCATTGAACACCACATCCGGCTTCAATTCACTCAGAACGGCTGCAATATTGCGATCGACATCGATCCGGCTGACCTGATAGCCAGCCTTTTCCAATGCATCAGCACATGGGGTGCCCGTCGCCAGGCTGACCGGCCGTTCATTCACCCATCCGCCCATCAGGACCGCGACATGTTTGTCTTTGTTTGCCTCGACGCTCATCTCAAGCGGCCTCCTCAGTTGCACCTAGAAAGGGCTCAACAGCTCCCGAGGAGCCGAATTGACCAAGCCGCTTGATTTCCCACTGCAGCTTGATGCCCGATGTTTCGAACACGCGTTTACGCACCGTCTCGCCCAACAACTCCAGATCCTGGCCGGTCGCTTCCCCGGTGTTGATCATGAAGTTGCAATGCAATTCAGACATTTGTGCGCCACCGATGGTAAGCCCTCTGCAGCCTGCCTTATCGACCTCCTTCCAAGCGGAAGTGCCGTCCGGGTTCTTGAAGGTCGATCCACCTGTCTTTTCCCGGATCGGCTGCGCCTTTTCCCGGTGGGCGATCACATCGGCCATGTCCTGACGAATCGTCTCCTCCGGCGCCGGCACGCCCTCCATCACCGCTTCGACGAAGATCAGCCCAGCCGAAGCACCGGAGTGGCGGTAGGCGTAGTCCATGTCCTTGTTGGTCAGCACGTGCCGCTCGCCCTTGCGGTCGAGCGCGACCAGCTCCACCATCCGCTCGCACGTCTCTGTACCGTGCGCACCCGCATTCATGCGCAAAGCGCCTCCAATGGCACCTGGAATGCCCGCGTAGAAGGAAAAGCCGCCCAGCCCTTCCTTGGCAGCGGCTTCCGCCAGACGCTTGTCAGGCACCGCCGCACCGACCCTCAGGCGATTGCCCCCGAGGCTTTCGATACCGCCAAAGCCCTTGGCACTTAAACGAACCACGACGCCTTCCAAGCCACCATCGCGAATCAGCAGGTTAGAGCCCAGGCCAACCGGAAGAACTGGCACATCTTCAGGCAGCTTCTTCAGAAAGGCGCTCAGGTCCTCCACATTCGCCGGCTGAAACAGCAATTGAGCCGGGCCGCCAGTACGGAACCATGTCACGGCGGAAAGTGGCTGATTGGCCACCAGTTTACCGAAAAGCCCCTGCCCTAGATCGGGATAGCGCTCAAGCAGGTCGGGAAAGCTCATCGCCTCACGCTCCTTTCAAGGCTTCAAGCTGATCCGGCAACGCATACGCCCACTGCGTGATGTTTCCCGCGCCAAGACAAATCACATAGTCTCCGGCCTCGGTCTTCTCCCGAACCAGCGCGGCCAGTTCCTCAGGCCCGGAGATGGCGACCACGGATCGATGACCACGGGTCTTGAGTCCCGAGACCAGATCCGTATGCAAGGCACCTTCAATCGGCTGTTCCCCCGCTGCATAGACCGGGGCCACAATCACCGTGTCGGCATCGTTGAAGCAGTTGGAGAAATCATCAAAGAGGCTTGCAAGCCGCGAATAGCGATGCGGCTGCACCACGGCCACGACCTTGCCCTTGGAAGCTTCACGGGCAGCGTGCAGAACCGCTCGGATTTCAACTGGATGATGACCATAGTCGTCAAAGATCTCGACACCATCCACCGAACCGGTGTGAGTGAAGCGGCGCTTCACCCCGCCGAATTCCGCCAAGCCCTTGCGAATGTTTTCCGGCGCAACCCCCAGCTGACTGGCCACGGCAATTGCCGCTGTCGCATTGGAGACGTTGTGCAGACCCGGCATCGGAAGAACCAGCTTTTCCAGCTCGACCACCTCCCCCGTCCTGCGGTTGGTCATCGTAACGGAGAACAAGGACTTGCCGCCATCCATGGACACATCCGTGAAACGAACGTCTGCCTGTGGGTTGGTGCCATAGGTGACAATGCGGCGGTCTTCGATGGTGCCGATGAGGGTCTGCACCTCCGGGTGATCCAGGCACATCACGGCAAAGCCGTAGAATGGAACATTCTCGACAAATTGCCGGAAAGCCGCCCGCACACCGGCAAAGTCGCCGTAGTGATCCAGATGCTCGGGATCGATATTGGTGACGATGGCGACGTCGGCGGGTAGCTTGACGAAGGTGCCGTCGCTTTCATCCGCCTCGACAACCATCCAGTCGCCTCCGCCCATCCGGGCGTTGGTGCCATAGGCATTGATGATACCGCCGTTAATGACCGTGGGATCGAGCGTTCCCGCATCCAGGAGGGCTGCAACCATCGACGTCGTCGTGGTCTTTCCGTGGGTCCCGCCAACGGCAATCGCCTGCTTGAAGCGCATCAGCTCCGCCAGCATTTCCGCCCGACGCACCACCGGAATAAGCCGCTCACGCGCAGCCACCAGTTCGGGATTGTCCTTCTTGATGGCAGAGGACACGACCAGCACTTCTGCTTCACCCAAATTCTCAGCCGCATGACCAACTGCGACCGAAATGCCGTTCTCTCGAAGGCGCTGCACGTTGGCGTTCTCAGCCATATCAGAGCCCTGCACCTGATAGCCGAGTGTCTTCAGAACTTCCGCAATGCCGCTCATGCCAATGCCGCCAATGCCGACAAAATGAACCGGGCCGATATCCTGCGGCATCTTCATGAGTGTGTTCCTTCTACGATTGCTTCACCGGCAGCAACGCGCTCCACAAGATCTGCCAGACGCTTCACAGCATCGGGCTTTCCCTGGGAAAGAGCAGCATCAGCGGCCGTTTTCAAAATGTTGGGACTGTCGAACAGGTGCACGAGGTCTTCGCACAGCCGCTCCGGCGTCAGATCTTTTTGCGCCACCGGCCATGCACCGCCAACCTTCGCCAACCCTTGAGCATTCGCCAGCTGGTCCTGATCGATGGCGCCAGGCAAGGGCACCAGAATGGACGGTCGTCCGATGACAGTCAGTTCGCTCAAAGTCGATGCGCCGGAGCGACTGATGACCAGATGAGCATTGGAAATCCGCGCCGGCATGTCCTGGAAGAATGTGTGCAAATTCGCCTCGACACCGCACGCCTGATAAGCCGCCCGGACCCGTTCCAGATCCTCCGCCCGACACTGTTGCACCAGATGAATGCGCGACTTCAGCGCCAGCGGCAGTTGCCCCAGCGCACTTGGCACACAGTCGGAGAAAAAGCGCGCGCCCTGCGACCCCCCAAACACAAGCAAATGAATGGGACCTGTTTCGTTTAGCACCGGATAGGCAGAACCTGCCACATCCATCACCGCATCACGCACGGGGTTGCCTGTTTCGACTGTTCGCGCTTCAAGCTCCGGATCAGCATTGACCAACGGCAAGCTGGTAGCCAGTGCCGAGACACTTCCCGCCAGCATCTTGTTGGCTCGCCCCATGACGGCATTCGATTCATGCAGGATCGATGGCGTTCTGGTCAAACGCGCGGCAAACATCGGTGGAAACGTCGGATATCCTCCGAACCCGACGACCACCTCCGGCTTCAGGTTCTTTAGGACAGCCCGCGCCTGCAAGGTCCCCTTTGCCAGGGAAATCGCCGTCTTTGCCAAATTGACAGGCGACCTTCCACGCAGGGTTTCCGAGGCAATCAAATGGACCTTGCGCGCCGGAAAAGCCGCGCCATATTTGTCAGCCCGCTCATCGGTTGCAAGCTCGACCACATGGCCACGCCGCTGCAATTCCCCCGCCAGCGCCTGCGCCGGAAACAAGTGTCCACCGGTGCCGCCGGCTGTCAGCAAGATTGTTCTGGTCATAAAAACCGGCCTTTCTGGCTCAGGACTTACAGCAGGCTGGAAGGTGACAGGCGCGAGATCGTCACCACATCACCACCACGCGGATGTGGACGCTTACGGGTCAGCGCAAGAATGCCCCCGGCGACCATGGCCGACGACAACAAAGACGAGCCACCATAAGAGATAAACGGCAACGTCATGCCTTTGGGCGGCATCATGTTGAGATTGACCGACAGGTTGATTGTCGCCTGCAAACCAAACAGCACTGTCAATCCTGCGGTCGCCAAACGGGAAAACGCATCCTGGTCGCGGCTCGCGTGGAGCAGTCCCCGGATCACGATGAAAGCGAAGACTGACACGATGAGCATGCAGACGATGGCGCCATACTCTTCACCGACCACCGCGAAGATAAAATCAGTGTGACTGTCCGGCAGAATGCGCTTGACCGTGCCCTCGCCCGGTCCACGACCAAACCAGCCGCCCGACAGGAAGGACTCCATTGCCGTATCGACCTGATAGGTATCGCCACTGTCGGGATCGAGGAAGCGGTTCACACGGTTGGTCACATGCGGCAGGAGCGCATAGGCCGCCGCCAAGCCACCAAGTCCGGCAACGCCCAAGCCGCCGATAGCGATCCATGGCAGGCCGTTCAGGAAAAACAATCCGGCCCAGACCATTCCCAGAAGCATTGTTTGGCCAAAATCCGGCTGAGCGATCAATAGTGCCGCGCAAATGACAAACAGCAGGACAGAGAACAGCACACCGGGAACTTCCCGCCGGCGTCCGCTTTCTGACAGGAAGAAGGCCACGATCACCACAAATGCCGGCTTCAGGAATTCCGAAGGCTGAAGCGAGAAGCCGAGAATATAGATCCAGCGCCGGGCGCCCTTGGCTTCCATGCCGAGAAAGAGCGTCGCCACCAGAGCCACAAGCGACACTGCGAACAGCAAAAGCGCCACACGGCGCACCAACCGGGGTGTCAACAAGGACCCTGCAAGCATGATCCCGAGTGCCGGGATCAGAAACAGCGCCTGCCGTTTGACGAAGAAGAAGGTTTCCACCCCCAATCGATCTGCCACTGGAGGGGAAGCAGCAAAAGACAGAACCACACCGCCAACCATCAGCAAGATGAAAGCTGCCAGCAGATAATGATCCACGGTCCACAGCCATTCGGCAAAACGGCTTCGATCAGCGCGGCTAACCATCAGGCGACCTCTTTGGACTGGTTCACGATTGGCAGAGCCCGGACGGCCTTGGCGAAGGCCTCTCCGCGCAATTCGAAATTGGCAAACTGATCGAAGGAGGCACAGGCCGGCGACAGAAGCACAGCCACTTCCCCCCTGGAATCCTTGGCAGCGTCTTTGGCAGCTGCTTTAACAGCATTTTCCAGCGTCCCACTCATCGCAAGCGGCGCATGATCTTTCAGCGTTTCAGCAAAGATTTCAGCCGCCTCACCGATCAGATAAGCCTTGGCAATCTTCGGGAAAAACGCATTCAATGGCTCAATCCCGCCCGACTTCGGCTTGCCACCGGCAATCCAATAGATCCTATCGAAGCTGGACAAGGCCCGCGCAGCGGCATCTGCATTGGTCGCCTTGCTGTCATTGACGAAGAGAATGTGACCGGTCTTGGCCACAAGCTCCATGCGGTGGTGCAAGCCGGGGAAGCTCTCGAAGGCCTCCGCAATCTCGGCTTCCGGCAGATCGAGAGCCCGTAAGGCCGCAAAGGCTGCAGCCGCGTTCTGCCCATTGTGAGCGCCACGCAACGTGTCAATGTCGGAAAGGTTTGCAACTGAGCGCGTTTCACCCGCCGCAGCCTGCTTCAGCTCGGTACCCTCAAGATAGATGCCTTGCGACACTGGGTTTTCCGCCGCAATCCGCCAGACCGGCATTGAGGCCAGGTCCTGCCGACCGGCGATCTGCGCAGACAGATCGTCATCAACGCCGACGACTGCAATCTTGGCACCCGCCACGAGACGCTCCTTGATGGCGGCATAGCTTTCCATATTGCCATGACGGTCAAGATGATCAGGAGACAGGTTGAGAAGCACGCCGACTGCCGGATCCAGGCTGGGTGCCAGGTCGATCTGGTAGGACGAACACTCGACCACGTAAATACGATGGTCTGCCAGCGGCTCCAACGCCAACACCGGAACACCAATGTTGCCGCCCATCTGAACATCCTGCCCGAGCGTCTTCAGCAGATGAGTGATCAGGGCTGTCGTCGTCGACTTGCCGTTTGTCCCGGTGATCGCGATGAGCTTCGCATCAGATCCCACGTGGCGACGCTCACGGCAGAAGAGCTCGATATCGCCGATAATCTCAACACCATGCTCAATCGCCAGTTTGACGATCCAGTGCGGCTCTGGATGGGTCAGTGGCACGCCCGGCGCCAGAACCAGCGCCGATACACCCTCCCAGTCGAAGTCACGCAGATCTTCCGCCGGAAGACCCTCAGCCTCAGCCGCAGAGATACGCTTTGGTGCGTCGTCCCAAACAGTGACGCGCGCTCCGCCAGCAACAAGCGCCTTTGCGGTTATCAAGCCAGACCCGCCAAGTCCGAACAACGCGAGTTTTTGTCCCTTGAAGCAGGTAACCGGTATCATCGCTTACCTCAACTTCAGGGTTGCGAGGCCAAGCAACGCCAGCACCACAGCAATGATCCAGAACCGGATCACGACCTGGGACTCTGTCCAGCCCATCAACTCGAAGTGGTGATGGATCGGCGCCATCTTGAAGACGCGCTTGCCGGTCAGCTTGAAGGACAGCACCTGAACAATCACCGAAACCGCTTCCAGTACGAAGAGGCCGCCAATGATGGCAAGAACGATCTCGTGCTTGGTTGCAACGGCAATGGCACCAATCATTCCCCCAAGCGCTAGCGATCCGGTATCTCCCATGAAGATGGCCGCCGGCGGCGCGTTGAACCAAAGGAACCCCAAGCCCGCGCCAATTACAGCCCCTGCGATAACCGCCAGTTCACCCGTGCCTGGAACGTGATGGATCTGCAGGTAGCTGGCAAACACCGCATTGCCGGAGAGATACGCAATCAGCGCAAAGGCGGCGCAAGCAATCATCACCGGCACGATGGCCAGACCGTCCAGACCATCCGTCAGGTTCACCGCATTACCGGCGCCAACAATCACGAATGCTGCGAACGGAATGAAGAAGATGCCCAGATTGAGCGTCAGCTCTTTCAGGAACGGGAACCCGATGGAGGTCGAAAAGGGTTCGTTGTCCAGAAGCGTCACGGCAAAGGCCGCCGATCCAGCAATGGCAAACTCCAACGCCAGACGGGATTTGCCACTGAACCCGTTGTGCGATGACTTGGTCACTTTCAGATAGTCATCGTATAGGCCGATGGCGCCGAAACCGACGGTCACACAAATCACGATCCAGACATAGGGGTTCGTCAAATCCGACCAGAGCAACGCGGCAACGAGCGCACCAGACAGGATCATCAACCCACCCATAGTGGGGGTGCCCTTCTTTGTCAGAAGGTGACCCTCTGGACCATCAGCACGGATCGGCTGACCATGACCTTGCCGCAACCGCAGACTCGAGATGATTTTCGGCCCGAACAAGAACACGAACAGCAGAGCCGTCATGATGGCCCCACCCGTCCGGAACGTGATGTACCGGAAGACATTCAGTGCGGAAAACGCGTCGGCAAATTCGCCGAAAAAGTGAAACATCCCAAGCCCTCAAACCAGTTCGACGTCATCCGTCGAAGCATATTCTTTTTTTAACGCCTCTAGCACCGGCCCCATGCGTGTGCCGAGAGACCCCTTGATCATGATCACATCGCCGGACTGAACATCCCGGATCAGCATGTCGATCAGCCCGCTGGAAACTTCCGCATAGCCACCGCGCGCGCCTTTCGGCAGCAATTCCCACAGATGGTGCATGTGTTCGCCCGCCAAATAAACCAGATCCACTCCGGCTGCCTTGATCGGCGCCAGAAGCTCACAATGCAGACGTTCTGCATCCGGACCAAGCTCACGCATGTCACCCAGAACCGCAATTCGACGACCCGGCAGACGAACAGGCGTCTCCCCGAGAACCGCAAGTGCGGCACGCATGGAGGCGGGATTGGCATTGTAGGTTTCATCAATCAGGTCGGCTTTGCCATCGCCCAGCTGCAGCTTGCTGAAGGCTCCGCGTCCTTTTGGCGCCTGAAGCTCCGCCAACGCCAATCCCGCCAGTGCGAGGTCAGCGCCGAGTTCAACCACGGCAGCAAGGACCGCCAGGCTGTTGCGCACCTGATGCTTGCCCGGCACCCCCACCTTGTAAGTCAGCTCCTGACCCAGAATGCGTGCCTGAATGCTGGAGCACCCTGCCTGAGCCGAAACTTTCTGCAGCAGGGCATCGCTCGCCGAATCCTCGCCGAAAGTCCGAATTTCTGTCACACCTGCCATTTTTGCGTGGAATTTCAGCAGATCGAATTGATCGTTGTCCGCGTTCAGGATCGCAACGCCGCCCGGCTCCAGACCGGAGAAGATCTCGGCCTTCGCCTGAGCGATCTGCTCGACGCTGTCGAAGAACTCAAGATGCACGGGCTGCACTGTCGTAATGATCGCCACATGAGGACGCACCATTTCGACCAGAGGCGTGATCTCCCCCAAGTGGTTCATACCGATTTCAAAAATGCCGTATTCCGTGTCAGCCGGCATGCGAGCCAACGTCAGCGGCACACCCCAATGGTTGTTGAACGACGCAACGGATGCATGAGTCTTGCCTGTTCGGTCCAGAGCAAAGCGCAAGGCTTCCTTGGTGCTGGTTTTGCCGACCGAACCGGTCACCGCAACGATGCGCGCATAGGTCCGTGCCCGCGCTGCAGCGGCAAGTTTCCGCAAGGCCTCCAGAGGATCGTTGACCACGACATAGCGCCCGGATTCCGGCAGATCTGCCAGCTTGTCGCGCGCGACCAGTGCCAGAGCAGCACCGGCATCCAGTGCGGCTTCAACAAAATCGTGGCCGTCCAACCTGTCTCCAACGATCGCGACATAGGCTTCGCCGGATTCAATCGTTCGACTATCGATGGAAATCCCGGTGATTTCTTGCGCGACGTCGCCACGCATTTCGCCGCCTGTTGCAGCCAGAAAATCGTCTCGGGTCCAAAGCGGCGCAGTCATGAAAGGCCGGCTCCTGCGGCTATGGCGGCTTTCACCACCTCGTGATCAGAAAAAGGAAGTACGGTGTCGCCGACAATCTGGCCCGTTTCATGGCCCTTTCCGGCCACACACAGAACATCCCCGGCAACCAGTGAGGAAACAGCCACCGAGATCGCTTCTGCCCGGTCGCCAACTTCAGCTGCGCCAGGCGCGCCTGCCAGCATTGCCGCACGGATCAAAGCCGGATCTTCGCTGCGTGGATTGTCGTCCGTAATGAAGACCTCATCGGCGCGCTCGGCGGCGATACGGCCCATGATCTCACGCTTGCCGGGATCCCGGTCACCACCACAGCCCACCACAACCTTCAGCTTGTTTTCAGCAAATGGCCGAAGCGCGGCCAAGGCGTTTTCGAGCGCATCCGGCTTATGGGCATAGTCAATAATGACAGTTGCCCCAGTTGAGGTCCGTCCAGCAAATTCCAGACGTCCCGGAGCCCCCTTCAGGTTTTCAAGAGCCCGCATGACCGAACCGGTATCATCCCCGGCAGTGATGGCCAGACCTGCCGCAATCAGTGCATTCGAAACTTGAAATCGACCGATGAGCGGCAACGTGACCTGATAGCGGCCACGCGCGGTATCCAGCGTCAGGAGTTGTCCGGAAGGATAGGATTTCAAGCCAGTGAGGATAAGGTCCTTGCCGGTCTCTCCCACTGTAAAAAGTCGAAGCCCGCGTTGCTTCGCCACCGCAATCACCCGGTCGGCATATTTCTCGCCTGGATCCACTACGACAGTTCCGCCAGAAGGCAGCAAATCCTGGAACAGACGAAGCTTGGCCCGCAGGTAGTTCTCTACTGTCGGATGATAATCCATGTGGTCGCGGCCAAGATTGGTGAAACCGGCAGACACCAGCCGCACACCATCGAGGCGATGCTGATCCAGACCATGGCTGGATGCCTCCATAGCAGCATGGGTCACACCGCCTTCAGCCAGAGCCGCAAGTTCCCGGTGGAGTGCGACTGGATCAGGTGTCGTCAACCCTCCGTAGGACTGGCCATCATTCGTTACAGTGCCAAGCGTGCCCAGACTTGCGGAGGCATGGCCGCAGGATTGAAAAATCTGACGGAGGAAATAAGCAACGGATGTCTTGCCGCTCGTGCCGGTGACAGCCGCCATGACTTTGGGCTGTTTCACATAGAAGCGCGCGGCCATCAGCGCCAAAGCCCGACGGGGTTCTGGGTCCGGCAGCACCACGACGTTGTCGGGCAAACTGCGTCTCAGATTTTCCGCGGCCTCCGCCTCGCACAAGATAGCCGAAGCCCCCTGCTCCACTGCTTTCGCAGCGAATTGGGCGCCATCCACCTTTGCGCCCTTGAGCGCGGCAAATAGGAAGCCGTTTTCGACCTTGCGGCTGTCCGCCGTGAGGCCACGGATCGGAAGCGCTCGGGCCTCCTGCGGCAGGCTCACGCCAGCGGCGAGTTGGTCAAGATCCATCTCTGTCTGTTGTCCGGTTTGTGCGTCGTCATCTGTGGCAACGAGAATACCGGAAAACGGCTGCGACCCCGCCGGTTCTTCTCACCCTGTGATTGGCATTAGTAGGATATTTCGATCGGTTCATCTCCATTGGCAAAACGCGGCATTACACCAAGCATCGGTGCACTGCGGCGAATGATGGCCCCAACGGTCGGTGCAGCGTTCATACCAGCCGTTGCTGGAATGCCCTCGCGCTCCGGCTTGGGTTCATCAAGCACCACAAGAACGACGTAGCGCGGATCATCCATCGGGAAGGCCGACAAGAACGAATTTCTGCGCTTGTTGTTCACATAACGGCCGTTCTCGACCTTCTCTGCCGTACCCGTCTTTCCACCGACAAAATACCCAGGCACTTCAGATCGGCGCCCAGAACCTGAAAGCACATTCAGACGGAAAAGATACCGCATGCTCCGGCTGGTTTCTTCGGAAATCACTCTTGTACCCATGGAGTTAGCTTCGTCTTCGGTGCGTGGGTAGAAGGTCGGGTGCAACAGCGTTCCGCCATTAACCAGCGCCGCAGCCGCAACTGCGGTCTGCATGGGCGTTACCGAGATACCGTGGCCGAACGAGATGGTCATCGCCGCCAGTTCGTTCCATTTCGGCGGCAACAGCGGCGCTGCGTTTTCCGGCAGTTCCGTCTGCAGGCGGCTCGTCAGTCCCAAGCGCCCGAGGAATTCCTGCTGCTTGTCGATCCCTGTCGCAAGCATCATCTTCGCCGTACCGATGTTGGACGAATAGATAAAGACTTCCGGCACGGTCAGTGCCCGATGTTTTCCGTGGAAATCGGTGATTGTGCGGCCGGCAGCCCGGATTGGCTTGGATGCATCGAAGGTATCGTTGATGGAAACCTTCCCCGAATCAAGCGCCATGGCGACCGTGAAGGACTTGAAGACCGAGCCCATCTCGAACACGCCGCCGGTTGCCCGGTTCATGCGCTTCTGCTCCAGCGCCTGCGACCGATCATTAGGGTCGTAGTCCGGCAGGGATGACATGGCGACCACTTCCCCGGTCTTCACATCCAGAACGATGCCGACACCGGCAATAGCGTGGAAACGGTCGACTGCCTTCACCAACTCATCACGCACCACATGCTGAACCCGCAGATCCATGGCCAGCGTGACCGGCTCAAGCCCACGATCGGACGTAAAACCGACAGATTGCAGATCGGCAAGCCAGGACTGATCGATGTGTTTCTCGATGCCGGTCAGCCCCTGATTGTCGACATTCACCGAACCGATGATGTGCCCTGCAGTTGAGCCGCCAGGATAAAACCGTTGGTTCTCCGACAGGAAGCCGATGCCTGGCAGACCGAGATTGTGCACCTGATCCGCCTGGGCCGGGTTCAATTCACGCTTCAGCCAGACGAAGCCGGCTCGGCTCGCGAGACGACGGCGGACAACCTCCGGGTTCAGATCCGGCAGAACCCGTATCAACCCGTCAACCGCTTCATCAACATCGAGAATGCGGCGCGGCTCAGCAAAGAGTGAAGCAGTCTTGATGTCGGTGGCGAGAATTTCGCCGTTGCGATCCAAAAGATCAGGTCGCGCGGCGGAAATGCTGTCCTGTGCAGAAATCCAGGCATTGGAAGGCGCTTCTTCCGATTGCGCGAGATGCACGAGCCGAACGCCAATTGCCAAATAAACAAAAGCAAAGGCGGCAATGGCGAAATAAACCCTGGATTTTACTGCCCCAGAGGAGATCGATCCGACGGTTGCCCGCGGCTTGGTTTTGCGAACTTGCAGGAAGCTGGAGGCCTCGCTCACGTGTGCCATCTTAACGAGCGCCTTTACTGAATCACGGGTGCACTGGCACCCGCGTAGCCGGAGAGCGGACCCTTGCCACCAATGGGCTCAAGCATGACCGGCCGCGGAGGAAGCTCTTCCGCGCTGACAATCTGGTGAGCATCCAGAGGCTCAAGTTCAAGAACATCATTGTATCGGTCGACCAAGCCCTGCAGCCGATCCGGCTGGTTAAGCACACTCCACTCGGCCTTCAGCGAGCGAATAGACTGCTGCTCCGCTTCGATCTCGCGTTGCAACTCCGCCACGCGGGAAGCGCTGTCCTTGGCTCCCAGCTTCATGTCGTAGAGCGCGGCGGCTCCGACAACCACCAGCAGAACGAAAAAGATGTTCAGATAGCGAACCATTCTGGTCAGCCCCCTAGCCCGTGGAAAGCGGCGAGCCGGGGCACGCCGATGGAGTGGATATCAAGGTCGCGGGCCGGAGCATCGGTGCGCAGACCCGCTCTGAGTTTTGCCGAACGCGCCCGTGGATTTCCCTCGGCCTCTTCGACAGTTGGGTCGATAGCCTTGCGGCTGAGAAGTTCAAACGTTGCCGGCGGCACGTCTTCCTCCGGCAGGTGGCGCGAGCCACCGCCCCGTGTCTTGCTGCGGTCGGCGAAAAACTTCTTCACCAATCGATCTTCAAGCGAGTGAAAGGAAACGATGACCAGGCGTCCGCCCGGCTTGAGAATATTTTCAGCAGCCTGCAGTGCCTGGGCAGCCTGATGCAACTCGCCGTTCACAAAGATGCGGAGCGCTTGAAAGGTGCGCGTTGCCGGGTGAATCTGAGCTTTTTTCGGGTTTCGACCCAGCACCTTTTCGACCAGCAACGACAATTCGGCTGTGCGCGTAAACGGCCGTTCAAGTCGCGCGCGCTCAATCGCATGCGCAACGCTTGGCGCACGCTTTTCTTCGCCCAAAAGACCAATGATGCGAATAAGATCTCGAACAGGCAGCTCGTTGACAACATCAGCCGCTGAGGGACCGGCCTGTTCCATGCGCATATCCAAAGGTCCGTCACGCATGAAGGAAAACCCGCGCTCAGCCTGATCCAGCTGCATCGAGGAAACACCAAGGTCGAGAACCACACCATCGACGCCATCATGACCAAGCGTGCGAGCATGCGCTTCCAACTCGGCAAACTGTCCCGGAACCAGCGTCAACCGTCCGTTGGACGCTTCAACCAAGGACTGCCCCCCAGCAATTGCATCCGGGTCACGATCAACGCCAATGACATGCGCACCACGCTCAAGAAACGCCCGGCTGTATCCACCAGCGCCAAAGGTGCCGTCAATGATAACCTCGTCCGGTTTGGGCGCCAGATAAGCCAGAACAGAATCCAGAAGAACCGGCACGTGACGCTCAGATCCACCGCCATCGACCGAGAGATTTACATCCCCGCCCGCTCCATTGCTTGTGCCCGCACTCATGCCGGCTCTCCTGGCTGCGCTGCGCCGGGAACCAACCCGGACAGCAATGCAAGCGCCCGCTTCGAGGCCTCTGCTCGGTGCTCGCGGAACTTTTCCGGCTGCCAGATCTGAAACTTGTAACCAAGACCAGCGAAGGTGACCTGATCCGTAATGCCAGTGCGCTCACGCACCATGTCGGAAATCATCATTCGCCCGTCACTGTCAATTTTCGGCGTTTCGCTAACCCCGAACAATGCCATTGCAAGGGCATCATGATCCGGCGTGAGTTTTGAGAACTGATCCAACCGACCCTGAATTTCGCTTAGAAGCTCATTGCCGCCAGCGTCGATCGCGCCGCAATGAGGAGAGGCAATCGCATACAGGCCTTCGAAACCGTCCCGCGCCAAAACCGCACGGAAGGGTGCAGGAATCGAAACGCGACCCTTGGCATCCAGCCGGTTGGTAAAGTGTGAAACGAAGCCCGCCATCTGTCCCCTCTGGGCGGATCGAAGAACCCGCAAAGCCCGCGAAACCCAAAACAGAAGGATGCGACCGAAAGCCGAGCAAGACACTCCAAAGAGCCTCTCGCTGAATCGCCCGTATGACGGGCTCATCATCCCCATTCTGGGTATATATGGGATACCATGGGATTTGATGGGAGGTCAATGGAATCTCGTGGATTCCTGCAGGTACTACGGATACTTTCTAACGCAACGGCACATATGACATGGACATGGTTAATGAAGGCTTGACACAAAAGAGGAATCGGATTCCGAGCCAAGCGACTTTCCATCCGGAAAGCCTGTGTTTTCCAAAGACGAGAAAAAGCAAAACTGTGGAAAGAAATTGAGGTTTCCCGCTCAGCCCGGCGCACAGGGCCAGCGGCAACGTTTGTTGAGTAGCGAAGGAATGGAAAATGCCAGTCGGCCTGTAAGCCGGGTTCTGTACGGCCCGCATTTGAGTGCGGACGCGACAGCCATTCATCTGGGACGTCCGTTACCGAACGCCTCTCGCAACCAACCCGGGCAACTGACCTGGAAACCGGCCTGGACCGAAGTCCGCGTCGCCCCTATTCGGTTTTGCTCCCGGTGGGGTTTACCGTGCCGCGTCCGTTACCGTCCGCGCGGTGGGCTCTTACCCCACCCTTTCACCCTTACCTCGAACGCATTCGAGGCGGTTTGCTTTCTGTGGCACTTTCCCTAGGGTCGCCCCCGCCGGGTGTTACCCGGCACCGTATTTCCGTGGAGCCCGGACTTTCCTCCCCCGCGGCCTTTCGGCACTTGCGGCAGCGGCTGTCCGGCCGACTGGCAGCCGCTGCCATAGGAGGGTTTGCTCATTCGGTCAAGCAATCTCGGTCGCAGACCTGCACGCGGCACAACAATGGAGCCCGCTGCCCTCACCCGTGCCCAGCAGCGAGCCGCGTGGAAAGCGCGTCCACAAAGCCCTCAATCTGCTGGTCTGTTGCCGCAGCAAATCCGACGATCAGGCCAGAAATGGCAGGCCTGTCGACATAGCAGGGACTGAGTGGCGATACCGCATATCCATGCTCCTGCAGGCCTGAGGCGACCTTCAGGTCATCCGCCGTCTGTGAAAAGCTCAGCGTCACCTGCACATTCCCTGTCGGCTTCTCGACATTGATCCGATTGCCCAGCCGGGCTTTCAAGGCTTCCACCAACTTCCCGCCACGCTCCTGGTAAACCAGACGGATACGCTTCAGATGCGCTCGATATTCGCCGCTTTCGATGAAATCCGCCAATGCGATCTGAGCATGGACATTGGCGAGTTTTCCCGTGTGCCTGAAAACTGCGCGCAAATCCTCGGCCAACGCCTCCGGCACAACGCAATAGGACAATCGCAGTCCAGGCAAGAAGCTCTTGGAAAAGGTGCCAAGGTAAATGACCTCTCCAGCGCGTGCCAATCCCTGCAAAGCCGCCACTGGCCGACCCTCAAACAGAAACTCGCTGTCGTAATCATCCTCCAGGATGACCCCGCCCTGTGTCCGCACCGCCTCCAACAGCGCCAACCGCCGACGCAGCGGCATACGGGTTCCCAAAGGGTAATGATGCGAGGGCGTCACATAAATCAGCTTTGGCGCCTCCGGGCGTTCAGTTAGCGCACGGACGTCAGCCCCCTGCCCATCGACCGGCAGGCCTGCGATCCGCAGTCCGGCGCCATGAAAGGCAGTCCTTGCGCCCAAATATCCAGGATCTTCCAGAAGAGCCAGGTCCCCCGGGTCTGCCATCGCCTGCGACAGGGCCGACAGGGCCGCCTGCATGCCGCAAGTAACGATGATCTGGTCGCTCGTTGCCTTTACACCGCGCTCCACTGCAAGATATTCCGCCAACACCCGCCGCAACTCCGGATGACCGGTCGGGGCTTGATAAAGCAACTCCGGACCGGGCGCACGCCGTGCCGCGCGGCGAAGCGATCTGGCCCAGAGATCATGTGGGAACACATCCAGCGCCGGTGCCCCAGGCTGAAGGGCACCATGCCGAGTGGGCCAAGCCTCACCACGAAGGTTTTGTGCTTGCAGGCGCCCACGTGAGGACAATCCATGACGCAAACCTTCTCCAGCACCAATCTTCAGCGCTGAAGGCGCCCCTTCAGGTTGCTCCTCTCGGGCAATCACCGTCGCAGCCCCTGGGCGCACGACGATGATTTGTTCCGCCTGCAACAGCTCCAAAGCCGCGTTGACCGTACTGCGGGCAACACCCAACCCCTCGGCCAGTTGGCGCGATGATGGCAATTTACGGCCGGGCAGCAATTTTCCGCCCCGCACAGCTTCCCGCAGCGACCGGTAGATCTGTTGACTTAGGGGCAGCGCAATGGACCGATCCAGGCGCACAAGCCCTTCCGGCAAAACTGGTATGCTCATTTTATAAATTCCGGACCTTTTCCAAGGCCGGTTATATCCACATAGTCGAGGTAGAGCAACGCCGCACGTATGTGCCCCTCCCTCCCCAGCTTGAAACAAGCCAGCCCGACAAGGCACACGATGGACCAGACAGTTCCCCCTTCAGCCAGCCAAACTATTCCAGACAGCCAAGACAGACCGGCTTACGCCAAGATCCGTCAGATGAAACGCGGCGACTACGACCGCAACATTGCCAACCAGATCCTCGATCAGGGTCTTCTCGGTCATATGGGCTTCATTGATGACGACCATCCGATGGTGATCCCGATGGTTTACGCCCGGGTCGGCAACACGCTTTATGTCCACGGCGCCTCCACCACGCGGCTCGTCAAGGCGCAGGCAAAGGGCGTACCTGCCAGCCTTACCGTCACACTTCTGGACGGGCTGGTTGTTGCCCGGGCCGCTTTCAGCCTCTCGATGAATTTCCGCTGCGCCATAGTCCATGGCACCGCCCGGCTGGTCGAAGACCTGGAGGAGAAGGAAAAAGCACTGGCCGCAATCACCGATCACATGCTTCCGGGCCGCTGGGACGAAAGCCGCCCCATGCTGGCAAAAGAACTGAAAGCCACCGGCGTCTTGAAGCTCTCTATGGACCATGTCAGCACCAAGGTACGCACCGGTCCTCCCGGCGATGATGCAGAAGATCTTGATTTGCCAATCTGGGCCGGTGTAGTGCCCGTCACCTCGGCACTTGGCCAACCTGTCGCCGATCCGCACACCGCCGAGACGACGCCGGCTCCTGCCAGCCTTCAGGCCGCCCGCAAGAAATTCGCCTGACAGGTCCCGGCGATCTGGAATGAACAGCAGACCAGCGGGGGGTAATTTCTGCAGAGTCCTCACCCAGCGGAGTCATAAAAAAAGCCCTGCGCTCAGGAGAGCACGGGGCTTTTTAGGACCATCAGAAAGACCATAATCGCTTAGCTGTGAGCCAGAATGGTCTTGACCTTCTTGCAATAGCGCGCGCTGACCGGGTTCATGCGCTTGGCATAATGACCCGCGTTGTAGCGCAAAATCGTACCGCAGACGTCGCCGCCGGAGCGCTGATGAGCGCCTGCCAGATAACGCATACCCCACTCCAGGTTGGTTTCCGGATCGTAGAGAGACTTCGTTGATCCTCGGTAGCCAAGACCACGAGCGGTGGTCGGCTTGATCTGCATCAGACCAACTTCACCTGCACTGCCGCGCGCCCGCGGATTGAAATTGCTTTCAACCTGAACAACGGCTTGGGCGATTCCAAGCGGTACGCCATGCTTCTTGGCAACCTTACGGATCAGTGCAGAATAGTCAGCGCGTTTTTTAACAAAAGCCTTTGAGCGCGATACGACACGCTTGGACTTTTTGGTTTTCTTTTCAGCAGTCTTTGCAGTGCCGCCGGTTTTGCCATCTTCGGAGCGAGCAGCCTTCCCAGCATTAACCACACGAACAGGAGCACCCGGGTTATTCTGGTAGGATGGAACCACCTGCTGCGTGCCAGAGTTCTTTAACGAAATAGGTTCTGGACGTACCAACTGCGAACCGGAGGAAGCTGCCACTGCGGTGGAAGCGAAGCCAAACGTGGCCAGACCCAGGCAAAGTGCCTGAGCGAGTTTCTTGCTAGACTGCAACATCGAGCCGAGCCCCTTGTTGTTTTTGTGACGTGAGGAATTCGTTTCTGGGGCAGGAGAAGTGACGGGCTTATGAGACGAAAATCAGCCCGTTTTGATCACGAAATATTTCAAGAATTTCGTTAAAATCGTCTCGATTATAGTAAATATATCGGTATTTTTCGGTAATTCAGGCAAAAAAGAGGCAGAATCAAGCGCATTCTGTGACGCAGCTTGACGGCTTTATGACCACCCATATTGCAGAGCACAAACTAGCCAGGCACCGGAAACCACTTCCCAGAAATCTCGCTCAAGCAAAATCGCATCTGCATTGCCACTGTTAGAAACGCTGCGGCCGCGATTTGGTTCCAAGAAAAACTCGGGACCAGAAGACGATTTGCAGATGACCTTAAAAGCCAGGCAAAGCTGCCAGAAGACGGTGCAGCGTTTCAACGGTCGACTGATCAACTATCCCGTCTACCTTTTCAGGCCGGAAATGGCGCTGAAATGCTGTAACCGCATGGCGCGTGGTGGCATCAAATTCACCACTGACGTCCACACCATATCCATAGAGCACGAGCATCGACTGAACAGCCTCAACCGGCTGTCCCGCGTCACCTTCCTGCATGAAAAGATTGCCACCGATGGGCGCTGGATCTACATGATGACCAACACCCGCACGGGCCAGCGCCTCCCATGGAAACAGCTCACCCGGGTCTTCTTTCCGGTCCGGCGCAATATCGGAATGAGCCAGCACGTTCCACGCCGCAATGCCGTGACGCGCACAGATATCCAGCGCCAGATCGCTGACAGCTGCGATTTGCTGCTCGGGAAAAGGCCGATACCCCCATTCGTGACCGGGATTAACGATCTCGATTCCAATCGAACGGGAGTTGATATCCTCTTCCCCCTTCCAGGTCGACTTGCCAGCGTGCCAGGCGCGACGGCTTTCGGGAACACATTGGAGGATCTGTCCATCCTCATGGACGAAATAATGCGCAGACACTTCCGTCGACGGATCGCAAAGTCTTTGCAAGGCCGCCTCGGCGCTTGGCATTCCAGTGTAATGCAGGATGAGCATAGCGATGGTCGCCCCATCCGGCCGTGCACCGTGATTAGGCGAAGGATGAACCCGCGCCTTGACGCTCGTATCAGTCGAAATACTCATAATTGTCTTTCCGCCCGGATCTGATCCCAGGCAACATTCAGAGCAGCCAACCGGTCATTGGCGATACGCACGAACTCCTGCGGTACACCACGGGCCATCAGCTGGTCAGGATGGGTTTGGCGCACGGCCTGGCGGTAGTGGCGCTTCAACGCTTCATTGTCCAACGAAGGGTCAGCACCCAGCACCTTGTAGGGATCGCCATCACGGCGGGCATGTCGTGCCAGAATATGGTCGAACTCCCTTGCATCAAGGCCGAAGATTTCAGCCACCCGCGCCAGATATTCAAGTTCAGCTTCGTGCAGGACGCCATCCGCTTTCGCAATATGAAAGAGCCCGTCGAGAATATCGATCAGGGTGATCCGGTCATAAGGGAACAGATCGGCCAACTTTTTGGCATAGATTTCAAAGCCCGCGACGTCTTCCTTGGCCAGGTTGAAAAGGCGCACCACATTGCGGCCTTCCCCCTCTGGAACTTCGAACAATTCGCCGAAAGCCAAAACCTCGTCATTTGTGACAATGCCGTCAGCCTTTGCCATTTTCGCCGAGAGAGCGATCATCGCAACCGTAAAGCCGACCGTATTCGCGCCTTCAGGTTTCGCCAGAACAAGCTGAACCAGACGATCGACAATCTGGGCACCGCCGGAGCCGATGGCCGAGACGATGCTTGCCAAACTGCTCCAAACGCTCAAGGGGAAACTCCTGATCGGACACATGAATACGGGCTGATAGCAAGGGAACTGCTCCCCGCCAGGGCCAGACCGCCGCCGTTGAATCAGGCGAACGAGACAACGTTTTATCCGCAGGGCCCCGACTTGCAAAGCCCTGTGCGGACTCCACGTTCCGCAGTGCATATATTACCGTCGCTCGCCGAGATTTAACCAGCAAAAATTCCCCTGCGAAAACTAGCTATTTAAACGTACATATTCACCTTGGCTAAACCTCTGCACGCTAGAGTGATCCCAATTGACACTGGTTAGAGATTAGCTCGGATGAAGACGGTATCCGTCAATAAAAACACTTTTATATTTTTATTTACTGCTGCGTTCGTCATGCTGCTGGCGCTTGGAATCTATGCTTCCAACCGACTGATGAGTTATTGGATCCTGAAGGATAACCTTCAGGAAACTCTAGCGAACTTCCCCGAGGCCCTCTCGCAGCAGCGACTGGGTAGCGACTTGAAAATCGTCATCGAGGCACGTGGGAAAAAGTCTGAAATCAGTGGTATGCGCCTCTCTGCCGCACCCAGCGAAACCACCAGTTCTGTGCCCACCGAGACCAAAGCCGAGCAGGATGCAGCCCTTCGTCGCCTGCGCGCTGCCTTATCAAAATTGCTTGAACCATCGCAGATTATGGACATTGTCCCCGCCGGGATCAGTGATCTGGAATTCCCGGCGGCCTCTCCTCTTGCCAAATTGACGGCCAGCTCTGCACTTCCCGCCGGCTCGCTTGAACACACCATCGCCCAACTGGCCAAAGCGTCGGGTCCGGTGACCCGTCTGGCACTCGATTGGCGTGGTGTCTTCAGTGAACGCTCCTATGTTTTGGTGCCACTCTTCCACAGCGGAAAGATCAATGGCGCGCTCGTCGTTCTGGCTGACCATAGCCCTCGCATCGCCGCCAACACACTCACGACGACAGTTGGCACCGCAATTGTTGCCATCCTCTGCCTGGCCTCTTTCCTCTTTGCCGGATTTCTTCTCTGGGTTCGCTTTCGCGATCAGGTCAAGACCAACCAGCACATGGAATACATGGCGCATCATGACGCCCTGACCGGGCTGCCGAACCGAGCCGTCTTCAACGCACAGCTAACCGAAGCCCTGAGGCTGGTCCACGCCAAGGCGACCAACATGGGAATCATGTTGATCGACGTCGATAAATTCAAGGAAATCAATGACACCCACGGCCACGGCACCGGCGATATCTTCCTTCAGGTGATTGCTGAGAGATTACGCTCTGTGTTTGGCGACCACCTCGTGGCCCGTCTGTCCGGTGACGAATTTGCTGTCATGATCAAATCGGTTTCCGATGTAGGGCGACTGACAAAACTGGCCGCAGACATGAACCGTGCCACGGTCGCCCCTTGCAACATCGACGGCAAGGAGATCAAGATCTCCCTGTCGATCGGGATCGCTCGAGCCAGCGACGGTAGCTGGAGATCGTCGCGTGTTCTGCACTGCGCCGATCTGGCGCTCTACCGTGCCAAGCACAGCGGTCGGTCCACTTTTGCCTGGTACACATCCGACATGGATGCCGATGCCCAGAAGCGCAAGGAAATCGAAGAAGGACTGGAGAAGGCCTTGCGCCTCAACCAGTTCCAGATCCTTTATCAGCCGCAATACTCGCTCAGCGACAACAAGCTGAAGGGTTATGAGTCCCTGATCCGCTGGCATCATCCCACAAAGGGAACTATTTCGCCCGAACTGTTCATCCCTGTCGCCGAAGACTGCGGACTGATCGAGGACATTGGCGATTGGGTGCTTTTCAACGCCTGTCATGAAGCCGCCGGCTGGGAAGACAAGAGCCTCCGGGTTGCCGTGAATGTTTCCGCCGCTCAATTCAAACCGCAGGAAACCGAACGCAAGGTCGCCCAAGCTCTCGCTGAAAGTGGACTGGCACCGGAGCGTCTGGAGATCGAGATCACGGAAAGCTTGCTCATCGCCAACACGGATGCCGTGGTCGAGACCCTGAACAAGATCCGCGAAATGGGTGTCTCCATTGCCATGGATGACTTCGGCACAGGTTATTCATCCCTGAGTTATCTGAGCCGCTTTCCCTTCGACAAGATCAAGATCGACCGGACCTTCATTCGCACGCTGGGCCAGGAAACCAGCACCGATGCCATCGTCACTGCCATCATTGGTCTGGGTCGCTCGCTCGATGTTCAGATCACCGCCGAGGGCGTGGAAAACATGGACCAGGTCATCCTGCTGAGAGCCGCCGGCTGCGATCTGGTGCAAGGCTATCTTTATGGCCGTCCAGGTCAGGTCAGCGATGCACCGAGTGTCCACGTCGGAAAGATGGGACCCAACAATGCCGCTCCCGACCTGCTGTATGAAAGCGAAAGCCGGGCCTCGGGGCACTCAGACGCTGACGTGATTGGTCAGGTGAACGGGCAATTCAATCCAATCATCAAGGGTGAAGAGATCACCCCGGTGACCAAGGAAAATGTCGAGCTTGCTCGCCAACGTCTCGCGGCGTCCGGCCCCTCCGCTGCAGGCCCTGGACCGTCAACCTCGCCTCTACAGGCCGCTTCTTCTTCCTGAAGGGCAACAGAGATCACATTGAAAAGGCTGCCCAATGAGGCGGCCTTTGTCGTTTGGTCACAAGGCAACATGCCTCAAATAGATCGTTGGTTGACCCGTTTTGACAGCTCGACAGCGCTCTCCTTGCGCTCGGAGTAACGATCCACCAGATAGTCGGACTTGCCGCGCAGCAGCAGCGTGAACTTCATCAGCTCCTCCATGACATCAACGACCCGGTCATACAGCGCTGAAGGTTTCATCCGACCGTTCTCTTCGAACTCGAGAAAGGCTTTGGGCACAGAAGACTGGTTCGGGATCGTCACCATCCGCATCCAGCGCCCCAAAATCCGCAACTGATTGACTGCGTTGAAGGACTGGGAACCACCAGAGACCTGCATCACCGCCAGTACCTTGCCCTGGCTCGGACGAACAGCTCCCATGCTCAGCGGGATCCAGTCAATCTGCGCCTTCATGATACCGGTCATTGCACCATGGCGCTCTGGAGAGCACCAGACATGTGCTTCTGACCAGAGAACGAGATCCCTGAGTTCCTGAACTTTCGGATGCTCTGGTTCCGCATCGTCCGGCAGCGGCAGGCCGGAGGGATCAAACACCCGCACTTCGGCACCAAGCCGTCGCAGAATGCGTGCGGCCTCTTCCGTCAACAGCCGGCTATAGGATCGCTGACGCAGGGAGCCATACAGCATCAGGATCCTTGGGGGATGTATCAGCGATGCAGCACCAAAGAGCTGATCCTCATCAATGGCTGGAAGCAAATCTTCGTTCAACGCCGGAAACGTGGCTTCACTGGAGTCACTCTCACTCACGCCCCGGGTCCTCCAACCACATCACCATCTTCCTTGGTGAAGCTGGCAATCGCACCTTCAGGCAGTAGCTCAAGCACCTTTTCTGAGGGACGGCACAAAGCGACGCCCATCGCTGTGACGACGATCGGCCGATTGATCAATATCGGATGCTTCATCATGAAATCGATCAGCTGATCATCGCTCCAACGATCCTCACCGAGACCCAGTTCGTCGTATGGTGTTCCCTTCTGGCGCAGAAGATCACGCGTCGGGATGCCCATACGCTCAATCAGGCTGACAAGCTCATCACGGCTCGGCGGGGTGATCAGATACTCGATGACCTGCGGATCCTCGCCAGCTTCTTTCAGCATTGCAAGGGTATTGCGGGACGTTCCGCACTTCGGATTGTGGTAGATGGTGGTCGGCACGATCTTGCTCCTGAAGCACCGCTTTCAAAAACTCGGGAACCTGCCATCGCCGGCTCCACGTCATTCAACGGCATTGAAGACACAGAGCCGTTGGCAGACTCTATTCATTTCGAAAATACACGAAATAACGAAGCGTTTAATGCCAGATATGCCACTGAGCAATACCCGGTCATCAAACGGCACCAGATTTGTTGCAATGCGCGGAGAGCCGGTGAAAGTTACATGGAGGCCGCTGCACGCGCCGCCTGATCATAGTGACCGGAAACCAGCCGCAAAGTCGCCGCGAGGCGAGAAATCTCAGCCTCGTCCAGACCCAGCGCCTTCATCGGATTGACCAAGAGGGCTTCGCGCAAATTCTTGTACTCGTTACAAGCCTTTTCGCCCTCCGCAGTGATGGCAACAGTCTTTTCCTTGCCCCTCTTGCCCGTGGCGATCAGACCGATCTTCTCGAGCTTTTTCAGCGCATAAGTCACCGTGTGAGTGTCCTCGATGTTGAGCACCAGACATATATCGGCAAGAGTTTTTGGACGCCCCCGGTGATTGACGGTATGCAGCGCCAGAATATCGAGCGGTCCAAGCCCCTCGGCACCGGTTGCCGCCATGCAGCGCACCATCCAGCGGTGATAAGCGTTGACCATCATCGTCACGCCGAATTCGATTTCCGACAAGGCTGGCATTGCACCCGAGGCTAGATGCGCAGATGAGACCACCGGTCCAATGGACGGTGCCGCGACGGTCGGCGTTTCGGGGGCAGTGCCGCTATCCCTGGTCTGCTCGTTCACGTCGTTCTCCACTCGGCTAAAGATATGGCCGCCCCCAGCGCAGAACCGGGAGCGGCTGCTTCCTTTAATTGGAAAGCATGTTTTCTGGCAACCACAAGGCGATCCCCGGGAATGCCACGATCAAAACGACGGCAAGCACCATCAACAGGAAGAACGGCAGAGCCATTCTCGCAACCTTGAAGATGTTGTGCCCCGTCATGCCCTGCAGCACGAACAGGTTGAAGCCAACCGGCGGGGTGATCTGGCTCATCTCTACGACGAGAACCAGATAGATCCCGAACCAGATCAGGTCCATTCCCGCCTGCTCCACCATCGGCAGGATCACCGAGGTCGTCAGCACCACAACGGAGATCCCGTCAAGGAAACACCCCAGCACAACGAAGAAGACGGTCAGCGCCACCAGCAGCTGCATCGGCGACAGGTTGAGAGATCCGATCCAGCCTGCAAGTTCACGCGGAATTCCGGTGAACCCCATGGCAACGGTCAAGAACGCTGCCCCGGCCAGAATAAACGCGATCATGCAGGAGGTGCGGGTAGCTCCCAGAAGCGCATCGCCAAAAGTCTTTCGCGACAAGGTTCCCGAAAAGAACGAGAGGATCAGCGCTAGCAGCACGCCGAGTGCTGCCGCTTCGGTTGGAGCTGCCAACCCGGCGTAGATCGATCCGATCACCCCAGTAATCAGCGCAATCACCGGGACCAGCCGACGTGATGCCCTGATGCGTTCGCCGAATGGAACTTTCGCTTCCGGCGGCGGCATCCTGTGACGGTTCAACAGTGCCCAGATGGCCACATACCCCATGAAGAGCACACAAAGCATTGCCCCGGGAAGCACACCGGCCATGAAGAGCCGCGAGATCGATTGTTCAGTTGCTGAGCCATAGACGATCAGAATGATCGATGGCGGGATGAGCAGGCCCAGAGTGCCCGAACCGGCCAGTGTGCCGATAGCCATGACTTCGTCATAGCCGCGACTGCGCAGTTCCGGCAGAGACATCTTGCCGATGGTGGCCGTGGTTGCAGCAGAGGACCCAGAGACAGCCGCAAAGATGCCGCAACCGAGAATGTTCACATGCAGAAGCCGGCCCGGCAGGTTGCGCATCCACGGTGACAGGCCGGCAAACATATCCTCAGACAAGCGCGATCGGAACAGGATCTCTCCCATCCAGATAAACATCGGGAGGGCCGTCAGATCCCAGGAATTGGATGCCCCCCACACGGTGGTGGCAAGCACCGGACCGGTCGGAGCCGACACCAGCAACATCATTGCAGTGAGGGCCACACCGAAGAGAGCCACAGCAACCCAGATACCGGTTGCAAGCGCGGCCAGCATGCCCAGGCCGAGACAGAAAGCGACGAGTGAAAGATCCATCAGTCTCCCCCCTCCCAGGCTTCGCCTTCGTTGGCGACATCATAACTGAGGTCACGACCAGTCAGCGCATGTATGAAGTCGTCCAGAAGGGCGATAGAGAAAACGGCAAGGCCTAGCGTCATCACCACCTGCGGGATCACCAGAGGGATCGGGATCATGCCGAAAGAGACTTCATTGTAGGCATAACTGTCCAGCGCCTGCAGCGCCGAGTGCCAGGTGAAATAGCCAGACAGCAACAACGCAACGCCCAGGCACCAGATTTCAAAAAACCGGGCAAGACGGACTGGCAAATGTTGCAGGAGAAGGCTGACTCGAATGTGGTCGCCGCGACGCAGCGTGCCTGCGAGAGCCAGAAAGCTGGCGGAAACCAGAAAGAACCCGCAGATTTCTGCGAGAGAGGGAACGAGGAGCCCAAGAATTTCGAACCCGAGGATCTTTCGAACCCCATCTATGATGCGGCCAAAGACCTGCAGCACAACCAGGCTTGCGATGGCGACAAGGCAGGCAGCCGCCAGTCCCAGTGCCAATCGATATAGGGCATCCAGACCAGCGCGCATGGGCATCAGCTCCGGTAATAGCGAGGGGAATGGCGATCGGATGCTTCTGGCCTCGACGAGGCCAGAAGCGGGAATGAAAGGCTTCGACGTAAATTAGTCGAGGAATGCCTTGACGATAGCGCCACCTTCGTCGCCGGCGCTTTCAGCCCATTCAGCTGTCATCGTGTCGCCGATTTCCTTCATCGCGCTTAGAAGAGCTTCGGATGGAGCTGCAACCGTAATGCCATTGTCGGACAGAATCTGTGTCTGCTCATCGGTCTCGGTCTTGGAAGCTTCCCAACCGCGCGTTTCCGCCTCAGCTGCAGCGTCCAGAACGGCAGCCTGTTCTTCTGCAGACAGGGCATCGAACGCGCTGGCGTTGACGATCACCATGTTCTTCGGCAGCCAGGCCTGGGTATCATAGTAATGATCCAGGTAATCCCATGCCTTGGAGTTGGCACCCGTCGACGGTGACGTGATCATCGCTTCGACGCGACCCGTGGAGAACGCGGTCGGCAGGTCAGCCACTTCGACCTGGGTCGGCACGGCGCCGGCCAGCTGGGCGAGGCGTTCGGTCGAGGCGTTGTAGGCGCGGAACTTCAGGCCCTTCAGGTCATCAATCGTATTGATGTCCTTCTTGGAATAGATGCCCTGCGGCGGCCACGGCACCGTGTAAAGCAGCTTCAAGCCCTGAGCGGACAGCTTCTCTTCAAGTGCCGGCTTGGAGGCCTGGTACAGCTTGAAGGCGCTGTCGTAGGAGTTTGCCAGGAACGGCACGGAATCAACGCCGAAAACCGGGTCTTCGTTGGACAGGCGGGAGATCAGCAGTTCGCCGATCGGAGCCAGGCCCTTACGTACGGCATTCTTGATTTCCGGATGCTTGAACAGTGAGCCAGCGGAATGCACCTGGATGCTCAGGCTGCCGCCAGTCTTGTCTTCGATGTCCTGGGCGAATGCCAGAATGTTCTGAGTGTGGAAATTGCTTTCGCCATAGGGCGTCGGCATATCCCACTTGGTTTCAGCCTGAGCTGCACTCATGCCACCCAGGGAAACGGCAGCAGCGGCCAGAAGGCCAGCACCGGCCAATGCGGAACGACGCGAAAAAATCATCAGTATTCTCCTCTTGGAAGCGGGACTTTGTCCTCTTGATTCCTGCCCAGCGCAAAGATGAAAGGCAGGACTGCAAGCAAGCTAGACCGCAGCGAAAAAAACATCAACAATTTATCGACAAAATATCAAAACAGCCCGCAATCTCATCATACCGCCTAGAGTTGAGGCGATGGAAGTTCGGTCTTTATGCCAGAGTTCGTCTGGATCGCCCGCCGAATGCACGCTGCGAATACCAGGACATTCGGCAAGAAAGCCGCCGAATGGTCGAGCCTAAGGCCCCACCCACTCGTGAAGAACATCGCGATGAAGGCAAGCAAAAGCATCTCCGCCTCGATCCGCAAGAAGCCTCCGGGCCACCCAAGCCGCATCAGGAGAACGACCGGAATTGCCAACAAGGCAAGATCGTAGTCGAGGATGAACGGCGTTGCCAGGCAAGCAGCAGAGACGAGAACAGCACCCTTGATAGCAACGGGCAGCGCGCCCCGCCAGATCCAGGCAACCGTGACGAAAACCAGGATGGAAACCAAAGCCTGAAGCCCGCTTGCCACTCCAAGGGGTACATCAAACTGCCGCAGAAGTCCGAACAATGACGCAAACTTTGACATCGGCACCATCGCATCCACCAGCCATGTGTTGGCAAAGGGAACCTGATCGAGAAAAGCCTGCCAGGTTTCAAGGCCAAACACCAAAGCACTCAACAGCGCGACAGCAACAGTGGTAGCCGCTGCAGCAGCAAAGGCCTTCCAATAACCACCAGCGAGGAAAGCCACGGGCACCAGCACACCGAGATGTGGTTTATAGGCCATCAAGCCTATCAAGACACCTGCCAGGATCTCCTGACGTCGCTCCAAGGCTGCAATGCATCCCCCGAACAGAGCGACGTTCAACATCGCGTTCTGACCGTGCAAAACCCCGAAGGACAGTCCAGGCCAGAGGAGTGCAAAGAAAGCGACGGAACTCGACTGCGCAAGGCCTGCGAGGGCCCAGCAAGCCAGTCCGACGGAGAGAATGACGAACACCAAAACTGCTGCCATGTAAGGCAGGAAACCAAGCGGCAGAATATAGAGAAGCCAGGTAGGTGGATAGAAAAACGCAAACTTATGCCAGACCATCAGCTCTTTCTGGCGGGCCGAGAAATCCTCGTAGTGATAGGGCAGTACGGGGTCGCCCCCGACGGCACTATGGGCAGCCGTCCAGAACGAGATGAAATCCGCAAAGAACGGCTTGCCGTCGCCAATGAACATATTGGCGATGTCCCAGCCGAGGCGACCCATGTAGATCACGATGACAAAGGCAGCAACCGCCTTGGCGATCTCGCTGCGATAAAACCTGGCAACAAATCCCTCTTGTCTCTTTTCGTTCATCAGAGACTGTCCGCCCCCCTGCCCCGCCTTGACCATTGCCATCCCTTTGCCCAAGCTTTGTGACCTGCCGTCTTCTCATATGCGCAAAGCCCTGAAGATCTGCTAAACCCTGTCAGAATCGCCAAGCCCTTCGTACCCGCAGGGACAATTCAGCCAGAAGGAGATGTCAATGAGTGAAGATGCAGCTGTTGAGTCCGTCCGCTATGACATTCTCGTGCCTGGATCCAGCCTCGCCATGGAAGGTTGCTTTCTCGGCATTTCAACCATTGTCCTGATCGAAGCCGGCGGTAAACGAGCTTTATTTGACTGCGGTCATTTTACCACTCGCCGACTGTTACTCGCAGCGCTTCGAGAAAGATCACTGGCACCATCGGACATCGACATTGTCATCCTGTCCCACGCGCATTTCGATCATGCCCTCAACATCGACCTGTTTCCCGACGCACAGGTTTATCTGAGCCAGGAAGAGTGGGACTACATTCAAGCCCCTTTCCCCGACGATCCGGCAACCCCGCCCTATATCGCTGACATTCTACGCAAGACATCGCTTGTTCTGATCGAGGGCGAAGTGGAAATCCTGCCCGGCGTCACCGCTTTCCCCACCCCGGGCCATTCGCCGGGCCATATGTCGCTGGAGCTTGTGAGCTCTGCGGGCGCAGTTGTTCTGGCCGCCGATGCGGTAAAAACAGCACGCGAAGCCCTGTCCGGCATTCCCGATATGGAAATCGACCCCAAGCAGCGCGCAGCCGCTTCTTTGCAGGAAGTCTTGCGGCGCGGACGGACGATCGTACCGGGTCACTTTCCCCCACTGACCCGCCATGACGACGGCAGAATAACCTGGAGCGAAATTCAGGTCGCACAGCTTCTCCTGCGCTGAACTACGCGCCAAACGTCCGCCCGCCAAGGATCAAGCCGACATGAGCCGTAAAGAACCTGCCAATACGTCCACAGCTGGACAGCCGTTCTTCAGCCGCTTGATGCAGGCCACACCACGAACGATCATGACCGTGGTCCTGATGATCGCGACGCTGATCCGGATGCCACTGCTGACCCGGACGAGCCTCTGGTATGATGAAGCGGCCTCCTGGGAGCAGTCACGCGGTACGTTGGCAGAGCTGATCGCCAAGGTCGCTGCCGACAATTACCCGCCACTTCACAATCTCATTCTCTGGCTTTTCATTCATCTGTTTGGCGACAGTGAGAGGATCCTGCGCCTGCCATCCTTGCTCGCAGGCGTGTTGGCGATCTGGCTGCTCTATCGACTGGGAGAGGAAATCGCAGGTTCTGCCACCGGAATGTGCGCAGCTGCGCTTCTGGCAATCTCGCCGTTTCATGTCTGGTATTCGGGCGAAGCGCGCATGTATGCGCTCTTCTGCGCCCTTGGCCTTGCTGTCATGCTGGCGCTTGTCCGCTATCTCAAGCGGCCAGACACAGCCGGATTTATAAGGTCGGCTGTTTTAGGCGGGCTGTTTCTCTGCACACATATATATGCCGCCTTCGGACTCGCCGGCGCAGCCACAGGGCTTGCAGTCTTTGCAATCCTGCCTGCCTCATCAAGCGCTCTCTCCAGGAAAACCGTTTTCAAGGCGCTTGCCGCCCTGGCGGTGAGCGCACTGCTGTTTACCCCCTGGGCTCTGGTCTTATTTGGGCGCGCCGAGACTGTTGTGTACGATGGCTTCTGGATCGCCTATCCGAGTGCCGACATGTTGCGAACCATGGCGCGAGAGATTGCCGGCAACAGTCAGATCTTCTGGCTGTTGGTTGCGCTTGCCGGCATCGGACTGTTGCTTACACTTTTCAGGCGGCGTCCATCGACAGCCTCTCCTGCCACTATCAAATGGCTCCTCCCCCCTCTTGTCGGCTTCACCATCGCCCCAGTCCTCATCGGCTACGCTCTTTCAATCACGCTCCGGCCGATCCTGTTCGACCGTTATCTGATCGCCGCCTTCCCCGGGCTCTTGCTGCTGGCCTGCCTTGGGGCCAGATCCCTGCTCCCACGAGGCGGAGCGCTGGCACTCATCGCCGTTGTCTTGTCTCTTGCGGCTGCGCCATTGGACCAGGTCGTTCTCGACAAGCTGAAGCCGCAATTTCGTGAGGCGGCCTTTGTCTATTTCAGGGAAAGTCAGACCGCGGTCTCCGACGGTCGGCTGCAGCCGCTCTACGTCTATAATCACGAAAGCGCGCTCGCCCTCAGCTATTACCTAGAAGATTTGACCGACATCCGCACACTCGACAGCCTGAAAATTCCCCGAACCGAAGATCCGCAACAGAAAATCTGGCTTGTTGCCAGCCATCTGAACAAGTCGGAATGGCAGGGTCTCACGAGCGCCGCGCCAGACGGCTATGCAGAAACCTTTCGTTGGCAGGGCTTTGGTTGGGGCGCCGGCGGCATCACTCTTTTGCGCTTTGAAGACCTCGCCCCATCAGCCGCACCCACGCACGATCTCTCCGTGACATCACACCCTGCCGGATCAAACAATCCGCCAGATTGAGAGGGTGAGGTCAGAGGTCTGCAATGACGTTGCGAACAATCTGTACGGATAAATCCAAGCTTTAACGTTGACATTTTATCGATAAATTGAAAACGATAGGCACTTGAAAGACAACATGCGGGACAAAACGAGGCGAAACAGCCATCCTGCATCTCCAGAGCAAGGAAGATGAAATGACAGCCAAGTGGGATTTCTGGGTCGATCGTGGCGGCACTTTCACCGATATCGTCGGCCGGGCTCCCGATGGCAGCCTGCATCCACACAAGGTGCTGTCAGAGAACCCGGAAGCCTACCGCGACGCGGCCATTCAAGGCATCCGCGAACTGATGGGTATCGAGACCGGCGCACCAATCCCCTCGGACCAGATCGCCAATGTAAAAATGGGCACCACGGTTGCGACCAACGCCTTGCTGGAACGCAAGGGCGAGCGCACCGCTCTGTTCATCACCAAAGGTTTTCGGGATGCGTTGGAGATCGGCTATCAAGCGCGCCCGGACATCTTTGCCAAGGAAATCATCAAGCCGGAACTGCTCTACGAAAAGGTCTATGAGATCACAGAGCGTGTTCGCGCCGACGGCGCCCTTGAGACTGCACTGGACGAGGCTGATGCCCGTGTTCAGATGCAGGCCGCCTATGATGCCGGCATCCGCTCCATCGCCATCGTCCTGATGCATGCCTATGCGTTCCCGGATCATGAAAAGTCTCTGGGTGAAATCGCTCGCAATGTCGGGTTCCCGCAGATCTCGATCTCTCACGAAGCGTCTCCTCTCATGAAGCTGGTGGGGCGAGGCGACACAACCGTCGTCGATGCCTATCTGTCACCGATCCTGCGTCGCTACGTCAGCCAGGTTCAGGAAGAGCTTGGCGAGGGCCCAGCGCTGATGTTCATGCAGTCGTCCGGCGGCCTGACCGCTGCGGACCTGTTCCAAGGCAAGGACGCCATTCTCTCCGGGCCAGCCGGTGGCGTCGTCGGGGCGGTTGAAACCTCCCGCATGGCAGGCTTTGACAAGATCATCGGCTTCGACATGGGCGGCACCTCGACCGACGTCTGCCACTATGACGGCGACTACGAGCGCGCTTTCGAGACCGAAGTGGCTGGTGTGCGCATGCGTGCGCCGATGATGCGCATCCATACGGTCGCAGCCGGCGGCGGCTCGATCCTGCACTACAAGGATGGCCGCTTCCAGGTCGGCCCAGATAGCGCCGGCGCCAACCCGGGGCCTGCCTGCTACCGCCGCGGCGGCCCGCTCACCGTCACCGATGCCAACCTGATGACCGGCAAACTGGCACCAGAGTTCTTTCCCAAGATCTTTGGCCCCAACCGCGACGAGCCTCTCGATTCACAGGCGGTGACCGATAGATTTGCAGAAATGGCCTCCGACATTGGTGACGGCCGGTCGGCAGAAGATGTAGCAGACGGCTTCCTCAAGATCGCCGTCGAAAACATGGCCAATGCGATCAAGAAAATTTCCGTGCAGCGTGGCTATGACGTAACCGACTATGCACTGACCTGCTTCGGCGGCGCGGGTGGTCAGACAGGGTGTCTTGTCGCCGACACACTCGGCATGAAGACTGTGATCGTTCATCCGTTCTCCGGCATTCTCTCCGCCTATGGCATGGGACTGGCCGACATTCGTGCGGACCGCCAGCAGGCCGTCGTCAAGCGCCTCGACGACCAACTCCTGACGGAACTCGAAGCGCTGCGCGACACGCTCGCCGCACAGACCGAGGCTGAGCTGGAGCGCCAGTCGATCACCTCAGACAAGCGCGAAACCCGCGCCATTGCCCACCTGCGCTACGACGGAACCGACACACCACTGCCTGTCGCACTCGCCGGTGTTGCGCAAATGCGCGAGGATTTCGAAGAGGCGCACCGCAAGCAGTTCGGCTTCGCCTATGAGGAAAAGCCTGTTGTCGTGGAAGCACTAGAAGTCGAAACCTTCGGTGGCGGTGCGGGCATCGACGAACCGGACCAATCGCTGACGTCCGACACACCCGAAGCTGCCAAGGCGACCCGCTTCTACAGTGATGGCCAGTGGCACGACGGCACGGTTTACACCCGTGACCTGCTTAAGCCGGGCGCCAAGGTGATGGGCCCTGCCCTGATTATCGAGCCGCATGCGACCATCGTTGTTGAGCCGGGCTGGCAGGCCGAAATCAACGCCAAGGATCACGTCATCCTCAACCGTGTCGTTGCATTGAAGCGCGCCGATGCTATCGGCACCCACGCTGATCCGGTGATGCTGGAGGTGTTCAACAACCTCTTCATGTCAATCGCCGAACAGATGGGCGTGACCCTTCAGAACACCGCTTATTCAGTGAACATCAAAGAGCGTCTGGATTTCTCCTGCGCGGTATTCGATGCCACCGGCGCTCTGGTCGCCAATGCACCACACATGCCGGTTCACCTCGGCTCCATGGACCGCTCCGTTGAAACGGTGATCAAGCTCAACGAGGGGCAGATCAAGCCAGGCGACGTTTTCGCGCTCAATGCCCCGTATAACGGCGGCACCCACCTGCCGGACATCACAGTTGTCTCGCCGCTGTTTGACGACGAAGGCAAGGAAATCCTCTTCTGGGCTGCCTCTCGTGGACACCATGCAGACGTCGGCGGCTCGGCTCCCGGCTCCATGACCCCGCGTGCCACCACAGTGGATGAGGAAGGCGTCCTCTTTGACAACTTCAAGCTGGTCGACGAAGGACGTTTCCGCGAACAGGATCTGATCGATCTCTTGACCGATCACAAGTTTCCGGCGCGCAACCCTCACCAGAATGTCGCCGATCTGCTGGCCCAGGTTGCCGCGAATGAAAAAGGCATTCAGGAACTGCGCAAGATGGTCGGCCACTTCAGTCTGGACGTGGTGCAGGCCTATATGGTCCACGTTCAGGACAACGCTGAAGAAAGCGTCCGCCGGGTGATCTCTGCCCTCACCGACAGTGAGTTCGAATATCCCACCGATCAGGGATCCGTGATCAAGGTCAAGATCTCCGTCGACAAGGAAAAACGCGAAGCCACCGTCGATTTCACCGGCACGTCAGGCGTGAAGCTCAACAACTTCAACGCCCCCGAGCCTGTCACCCGCGCGGCTGTGCTCTACTGCTTCCGTGTGATGGTCGATGGCGATATCCCGATGAATGCGGGCTGCCTCAAGCCGATCCACATCATCTTGCCGGATGACTGCATGCTGCGCCCATCATACCCGGCGGCCGTCGTTGCCGGTAACGTAGAGACCTCCCAGCATGTGACCAATGCACTGTTCGCAGCCCTGGGCGCCATGTCGAACAGCCAGGGCACGATGAACAACCTGACCTTCGGCAATAACACCTATCAGTACTATGAGACCATCTGCTCAGGCTCACCAGCAGGACCCGGGTTCAAAGGCACCGACGGCGTCCACGTGCATATGACCAACTCCCGCCTGACGGATCCGGAAGTACTGGAATTCCGTTTCCCGGTTCTTTTGGAGGACTTTCACATCCGCAAAGGCTCCGGCGGCAAGGGTGAATGGTCGGCAGGTGACGGCACACTCCGGACGCTGCGGTTCCTGGAGGAAATGGATTGCGCCATCCTCGCCTCTCACCGGACCATTGAACCGAAGGGCATGAACGGCGGCGAAAACGGCGAACTGGGCCGCACAGAAGTCCGCCGTCTGAATGGGCAGGTCGAGGTCCTTGATGGCTGCGATCAGACCATTCTGAAGGCTGGCGAGGCCGTGACAGTCATCACCCCGACCGCAGGCGGCTGGGGCAAGGCCTGACATTTAACTTGAGCAGACTGCCTTACCCGGCAGTCTGCTGTCCCTGATGGTCCGGCATCGGCGATCAGGCAGCACTGCAAAAATGCTCTCTATAAGAAGAACCCGTCGAGATCATCGGCGGGTTTTATTCGTCTGGAACTTGAAGTCAGTCTGTTCGGTCAATGCGCCATGCGTACTCCTTGGAGCAAAAGGCATGAGACCTCACACCTTCACCCGGACACCACCGAAAGCACGCGTATAAGTAGAAATTCGAAAGCTTCTACGGCCGCACTATGCTGCATCGCAAAATACATACGTAATTACCCTTACTCACGACAGCCAAAGACACCTGTCATTTATGACAAGGAAAAAATACAACTCTAAAACGAACATCATTAGCCATTAAAAACATAGACTTGTAAAAATTTAACGTCGAAACACAAAGAATTATTAACCGCTCGAAATCACTCTGGTTGCAGGCGTCTCATTCAATTGCACGCTCTCAACCCTTAGACCGTTCGGGCAAAAAATTATGCTTTCCATTGCATTGCATTCGGTTTCCGCCAAGATCCTGTACCTGGTAGCACTCGTAAGTCTTGCAACGGTGTGCGTCGCCGCGATTGGCGTGGGCCAAATGAGCAAGATCGGGCATGAGCTTGCTTCCATAACCGAAAACAACATCCCGCTGACCAAGACGGTCAACACAGTAACCTCGCATCAACTCGAACAGCAGGTTCTACTGGAGAAGATGCTCCGGACAGCAAACATCCATCTCGAAAATGAAGCCGCCCAGCTGCACTCATTGGAACAGCAAATCGAAAAGCTGACGCTGAGGGTGGAAGACGAACTCAAGGAAAGCGAGCAACTCACCCGCGCAGCGCTTGCCCATGCCGAAACGGACTATGATCGCTCGAAGTTCAGTGCCTTCCTGGACGAAATCCTCGTCATTGAAGGGGAATATGCCATTTTTGAGGAGCATATCTTTTCCATCATCAAGGCCATCGATGCCAATGAGATGGAAGAAGCAACGCGACTTGCCCAGCTGATCGAGGAAGAAGAAGCCCGCCTGGATTCAGAGCTGGTTCAGCTTCAAAGCGCGCTGGACATATTCACCTTGGAAGCTGCCCGATTGGCCGTCGAACATGAACAAACCGGCATCAGGCGGATGGTAATCATCGCCATCGTGTCTGTCCTGTTGGGGGCGACCCTCGCGGTTCTCTTTGCCAATTGGCGTATAGCACGTCCTCTCAAGGCGGTTACGGCAGCCCTCATTTCCCTCACCAGGGGAGACACAAGCGTCAGTGTCACCGTCACCAACAAGGACGAAATCGGCGCCTTGGCCAAGGCCTTTGAAACTTTCAAGACCACGATGATCGAAATCGAGCGGTTGCGTCTGGAGGCCATCGAAGAAGAAAAGCGGATCGAAACGGAAAAACGTGACGCCACACTGCGCCTGGCAGACAACCTTGAAGGAACGGTGAAAGCCGTTTCCGACAGCATTGCCTTAGCCATTCGTGATCTTGAGGAAACAGCTCAAAGCATGGCTGCCACGGCCACACAAACCTCTGAACGCTCGAATGCTGTTGCATCGGCAGCGCATCAGTCCGCCACGGGCATCCAGTCGGTTGCGGGTGCTTCAGAGGAATTGTTCAGCTCCATTCAGGAAATCAGCCGGCAGGTTACGGATGCCATGTCCGTCGTCGCCCAGACCTCCAGCCAGGCAGCCGACTCCAGCCGTAACGTCGAGAATCTCACGCAAGCCGCAAGCAAGATCGACGAGGTCGTCAATCTCATCAATGACATTGCCGGACAAACCAACCTCCTGGCCCTCAATGCAACCATCGAGGCGGCACGCGCCGGTGAGTCCGGCAAAGGCTTCGCCGTAGTGGCAGCTGAAGTGAAGGAACTGGCAACACAAACGGCCAAAGCGACCGATGACATCCGAAGTCAGGTTGAGGCCCTCCAACATGGATCATCGGAAACCCGACAGGCAATTACAGACGTTGTCGGAGCCATCCTCAGGATGAAAGATCAGATCGGGTCCATTGCCGCCGCCGTGGAAGAACAATCCGCCGTCACCAACGAAATTGCCCGCAATGTCAATGAAGTCGCCACCGGCAGCGAGGATATCAGCATGAACATCAACGATGTCAGCCTGGCTGCGACAAGTGCCAGTGCATCTGCTGAAGAACTGCGAGCAACAATCGGCTCGCTCTCAGGTCAGAGTTCCATGCTTCAATCCGAACTGGATGGCTTTCTTCTGAACATCCGCGCAGCCTAAAGGCACCACCGCTGCCACAAGGAAAAGCCCGTCACGCAATTGCTGACGGGCTTTTGTGCTTGTTCAAGGACAGGTCAATCAGCCCGCAGCGCTCTCCTGCATGGCCCGCGCCTTCTTCGCCAGCGCCACCAGGCCCATACGCATCTCGGTATCACCTTCCAGATGATCGGCGTACCAGAGCCGCTCTATTCGGTTGCCATGCCTCAGATCTACGCCTTCTGGGTCCAGACCACTGATGAGCCAATTGCCATCGCCCGCTTTCAGTAAAACTTCCGCATAGAGTTTGATGGCATCCCGATGATCTTCGTTCATGTGCGCGATCGCCCCAGCCTCACGTTCCAAAAGCTGCGCACACGCCTCAGAGCTGAGGATCAGGTCTTCCGTGGTAAGAGCGTAGGCGCGCCCAAATCCCCCATTCAGACTGGCGCCCAGGACCTGCAATCGGAAGAAATCAAAATCAAGGAACTCTGCATAAAGATCCGACTTGGGGTTCTTGGCAAGAAATCGGCGTTTGACCCTCTCCCGCATATCAGACCCTCGCTCGACTTTCTCCGCGCTGCAGGCCACGGACATCCGTGGATGTGCCAATGGATCACCTTTGCCCACATCGCCCACTAGCAGCGAACAGCGCAGATCCGCAGCGAGCGCCTTGGTATGGCCGGAAAGTTGGGAAATCAGAATGATCGGTGTGCCATCTAAATCGGTGGCAAGCGCAACCCGACTGGCCAAAGGATGACCGCTCTCCGGCTCCAAGGTCGCCAAAGCGCCATGGCGTGGAAGGCGCAAAAGGCCTCGCCCCATGCGTTTTGCCTCAAAATCTGTCGGCAAAATTACATCTTTAGATTTTTTTTCAGAGGAGCTTTCACTCGCTCCGGACGCGGTTTTCAGGTCGTCATTCATCACGTTCGCTCCGGCGAATTTCTCGAATTCGTCTTTAAAAACGGCCTCTTCGCGCCCTCGGCCAACTCCCTCTAGGGAATATTTATACCGGCCGTGGCGGCCGTTAGAAAGCCGGTTTCATTCACATGAATGGAAGATGAACAGGGATCTCAGAACCGGTTCAGCCGTTCACCTCCATATTGGCTGCATGAACAACGGGGCGCAGCGAACCCACTGCCCCCCGAGACATCAAGAGCCAAACCGATCCCCTGAAGGAGGATATCATGACCAAAACAAAGAAAATCATTGCAGTCTTTTTGACCGGTACCTTCTTGCTGCCGGCTGTTTCCGCCGCCGAAGCTGGCTCCCGCCATGGCTGGAGAGATCACGATCGCGGCTCTCGTCACCACAACTATCAGCCACGCCGGCACAACAACAACCGGATTGATCCCGGTGCAGCAGTTGCCGCAGGCATCTTTGGCCTGGCAGCCGGTGCACTGATTGCCGGAGCCGCCAACAATCAGCGGAACACTTACTCTGCTCCGGTCCCCGCTCCAGGAACAGCAACCATGGGTTACCAACCCTGGAGCCCAGCTTGGTACCGCTATTGCTCAAGCAAGTATCGTTCGTTCAACCCGAACACTGGCACCTTCACCACTTATGGCGGTGAGCAGAAATTCTGTCAGTAAGGACGGAACAGACACCATCAATAATGAAAGGCCCGGGGTTCTCCGCTCCGGGCCTTTCTCTGTCTACCTCAGAAACAGTTCATTGGCAGATCAGATAGGTACAGGTTTTGCCGTGGCAGCCGATATCCAAGTGAAAATGATTACGGTGATTGGCATCAGCATCCGGGCCCAGGACCGTTGTGAATTCAGAGCATGCCGCCGTGTGCACTGCCTTGAGAAAGCGCCCCTTGGGAGTGTCTTGGGCCCAGTCCTGCTCGACAGAAACTGCGCCTCCATCCTCCAGCTTAAATCCCATGACGTCGATTGCCTTGCCCAAGGCATGCTCAGAGATTTTACCGGTCGGCCGATTATTCCGGCGTCGGCAAACATACCCCGGCCCTGTTTCCAACTCCGCAACATGCGTTTTCAGATACAGTCGGGCAGCTGGTTGAACGCCCTTGCGAACAAAACGCGCAAAACTGCCAGCAAACTCACAGGTGATTGCCGGATGACCGCTCAGATCCATTTCGCTGGATGTACCGACAGAACGTAAGGATACCGCAGAGGGCACGCCGCAGGCGCCCTTGCCCGAAATCGGAGGTAGAACCTTCAAATCCACCCCGTCAATCTCACAAGATTCAGCGCTGTACTCGCCGGGATCAAGCCGCCGCTTCAATGACGGGTTCAGAGGGCGTGAGGGCGTGCTTTGGCTCTGCGACGCAGAAGTTGTGTCAAACTTGGAAGGTTTTGCGACAGGAGAAATCGGATCGGCCGGATCAACCATGTGGTCAGTCTCGCTACCTGAGAACGGCGCTGCAGCCGGCTTTTCCAGCGGGACCGGCTGACCGTATGCCGGCAGTACCGCGGCACTTGCCATCCCTAAAACGACAGCTCCGGTGCAAGCCACCACGGTTCGCAAGCCAAGAGCTGATAGCCTTGGTCTAACGGCTGCGATAGATTGCCACGACATATATCTCGACCCTTTCAGGAAAGCCCTCATGTCGTTTGAACTCTTCGCGGCTTATGTAGTTGCAACACTCATCGTCTTGGCCATCCCAGGTCCGACCGTCATGCTGGTTGTCAGCTATGCATTGACCCAGGGTCGCAAGACAGCAATTGCCAGCATCCTAGGAGTTGGTTTGGGTGATGCGACTGCCGCCACCGTATCATTGATGGGCATGGGGGCCGTGCTGGCAGCTTCCGCCACTCTCTTTACCTTTTTGAAGTGGGCCGGAGCAGCTTATCTCCTGTGGCTGGGTTTCAAGCTGTGGAACACCAGACCAGCAAACCCAGACACAGAGGAGCAGGCGCAGAAGCCAGTCACACCTCAAAAGGTCTTCGCACATTCCTTCCTGGTGACCGCGTTCAATCCCAAAAGCATCATGTTCTTCATTGCTTTCTTGCCGCACTTCGTAGTGCCCACCGCTCCCGCAGCGCCGCAGCTGCTTCTGCTTGGAACAACTTTTGTCGTGCTCGCAGTGGCGAATGCCAGCCTGTATGCCCTGGCAGCAGCCGAAGTGGGCCATCGGCTCAAAAAGCCGAAGGTTCTGGCACGTGTGCAAAAAGGTGGTGGCGCACTACTCATGGCAGCAGCACTGCTGTCCTTGAAACTTCAGAGGAACTGAAGTCCCAAGAACGCAGGCAATCCCCGGTAGTCCTGAAACAAGTCAGGGCCTGGAAAAAGAGTGGGGTCAGGAACCCTGTACGGCTGGACGTTTGCGCTTGGTCAGGAAAACACCCGCATCGGCCGTCTCTTCCTCTTCCGGGTCATCTGGTGGACCGGCCAGGCTCGCGCGCAAGCCAGCCAACGCGGTTTTTGCAGAGTCGACGGTGAAGGCTTCATAGCGCTTCATAGCATCATTCAACTCATGCACGCCGGTTCCTAATCGGCGCGCCCTCATCGTCAGAATATGCTTGAAAGCAGACACATCGAGATCATTGGCTTTACACAGAATGATCAGGGGCTTGTCTGATTTTGCGTAGATCAGACTGGAGATGGAGGCAGCCGGCAGGGAATTCACGGTCGCCAGCAAAATTCCAAGTTCGGCTGCCTTGTCGCCCTTTGCAAACAGGCCAACGGCATCTTCCAGAGAAGTCTTCTTGGCCCGGACTGCCATGATGACCTTCTTGGCCTGCTCCATGCTCTGACCAACCCGGCTGGCACGTGCTTTGACCTCTTCCATTGCGCGTCCAGCAAGCGTCGTCGCCAGCGTCTCATTCTCTCCGCCTTTGCCAAGCCGCTCACGCAGCTCGTCACTGACCATATCACCAAGGTTCTTGATGATGGCTTCCGGAAGATCTTCCCGCTTCACCAGGGCTTCAAGCAGCGGTGTGTTGGAACGCGCTTTCTCAACCAATTGGGTGAAGGTTTGCTGCGCCATTCGCGCCCCGGAGTTGTTGGCGACCTTCGTCAGAACTTCTTCATCGCCATGATTGACAAGCGCTTCGGTGACCTGCTCATCAAGGCCCTCCCGATCCGCGATGGCCCCCAGGTGCTGCATGCTTTCTGACTCAGCCAGGCCCGCCAGTTCCTCATTCGTAAGGACAGGAGATTGCTCAAGCACCGGCTTGGCCACGACGATGGAGTCTTTGGCCAGACTGGAAATAAGGTCTTTGGGGGCAGCTGGGTGGGAGCAAACTTTTTGTGAAAGCGCCATCCGGGTTTCTTCTTCAAGCTCGCCAAGCACGCGCATGACAATATCGCCGAACAAAAGACTGACCTGTTCAGCCTCCGTATTCTTCGATGCCAGGAACAAATCGGTTACCGCAGTAATCAGATTCTTCCGGCCATTTTTACTTCCGTCTTTGGCAAGATCGGAAAACATGCTCAGGTTCAGCATGACACCCTTCCGTTAAGTTAGCCCATCTAGGTGGAAGGGCTCTTTCTCCATATATGCAATTTTAACAAACTAAATGGAAAAAAATCGTTCACAAATCTGAAGAAGAGACTGCGTATTACTTCGTATCCACAATCGAACGATCGAAGCGCCTTTAAAGCGAAGTAGAATAATAAAACAACTTTTACGACATCAATCACATTGCAGCGCACAAGATGCATGACATTGATACTAAAAATCAATTTCTAACAATGGGGATTCAAACAGTCATTTTGGACGTACTCTCCCGCTGCGCAGCAACTTTTTTGCTTCGCTTCACCGTCAAGCTCTCATAAACTTGCCGAGGTTTTGCGACGAAACCGGGAGGCCAAAATGACACTGACACGCAACCTGAATATGATCGCTTTCTTAGTAGCGTTCGCTTTCTTGGCAGCCATCGTTCTGGGGATCGTCTGATAGACTTCCCCGTCTGTGCAGGCGCACTTCCAAAGCGCCTATTGGACCGCGTTATGCCCAGAAATGGGCCTTTTTCGGGTTGAGCCGAATTGAAGGCACTGCCAAATCTGAACACATGATCCGGAGCAATCGCTCATAGCGAGCTCCGGATTTATTGTGTCTCCAACCTCTTAAAATTAGGTAACCAAATCATCAGCCGAATCGGTCATGCACATCTACGCTGCATGGCCAACCAATCATGACCTTTGTGCCGTCACACAAACCAGCCCCCGACGTCCCTGCATGTGAACCTTTCACAAGCATCAGCAGGAGATGATCAATGGCCACGATTTGGGGTGTAGTGAGCGAGGCGGGAGCAATGCTCTCAGGCAGCACGGACCGGGATGGCAACCCAGCATTCAAAGTCGCGAACGTATCTCCCGGCGTGTATCAAATTGTGTTTGAGAGCACCTTCCCTAGCGTTCCCGCCATCACAGGATCGCAGGTCCTTTATGGAAAAACCTCTGAAATTCCACTCGACAACATCGTCTTTCCCCTGCTCGACGCAGAAGGTGCGACCGCCGTGGTTGGAGATTCTTCCGGAAACCTGATCAACCGCAGCTTTTCCTTCATCGTCGCCGGTGACGATGGCAGATAAGTAAAAAGGCTCCGCAGCCAGCGCTGCGGAGCCTTCAGAATGGCGGCAAAAAACGGTCACTGCGTTTATTCTGCAGCGACGCGCCTTGCAGGATCATAGTTGAGGATCGGCGCCAGCCAGCGTTCTGCCAGCTCGACAGTCCACTCCTTGCGGCTGGCATAATCCTCGATCTGATCACGCTCGATCTTGCCAACACCGAAGTAGTGGCTTTCCGGGTGCGAAAAGTAGAACCCCGAGACTGAGGAGCCAGGCGACATCGCAAAGCTCTCTGTCAGTCGAATACCGGTCTGGGCTTCCGCATCAAGCAGCTTGAACAGGGTTTCCTTTTCCGTGTGATCCGGCTGTGCTGGATAGCCCGGAGCGGGACGAATGCCTTGATACTTCTCTTCGATCAACTCTTCGTTGCTCAGAGTTTCGCTGGCGCCATAGCCCCAGAGTTCCTTGCGGACGATCTGGTGCAGTTTCTCGGCAAAGGCTTCAGCCAGCCGGTCGGCGATGGCCTGGCTCAGGATTTTATTGTAGTCGTCGTTTTCCGCTGCATAGCGCGCTGCAAGCTCTTCTTCACCGTGCCCCGCGGTCACCGCAAAGCCGCCAATGTAGTCGGCAATGCCGGACGCTTCGGGCGCAATGAAGTCACTCATGGCAACATTTGAACGGCCGCCCGCCTTGCGCACCATCTGCTGGCGCAGCGTATAGAGCATTGCCTTTTCGCTCTGCCGGGTATCGTCTTCGAAGAGAACGATGTCGTCGCCGCGTGCAGCAGCAGGCCAGAGACCAGCAACACCACGCGCTGTGAGCAACTTCTTCTCGACGATTTCATCCAGCATCCGGCGTGCGTCATCAAACAGCGAGCGTGCAGCTTCGCCGTAACGATCATCTGTCAACACCGCCGGATAACGGCCCTTGATTTCCCACGTGGAGAAGAATGGTGTCCAGTCAATGACAGGCACCAGTTCCTCGAGTGGGAACGCGTCAAACGCCTTTGTGCCAAAGAACGAAGGCTTGATTGGGGGGATGCCGGCGAAGTCCGGTTTCAGACGGTTCTCCCGTGCGGAGATGATCGACACACGTTCGCCACCACCACGTGAGCGGGCATGCTCTTCGGCGATGTGGGTATACTCTTCGCGGATCTGAGCATAGTAGGGATCGCGACCGCCTTCACTCAGAAGCTTGGAGACAACGCCGACTGCCCGGCCAGCATCGGTGACGTAAATCGCCTGACCACGGTTGTAGTTGGGATGGATCTTCACCGCCGTGTGGATACGGCTTGTCGTTGCGCCACCGATCAGCAGCGGCACATCCAGGCCTTCGCGCTCCAGCTCGGATGCGACGTGGCACATTTCGTCCAGAGACGGCGTGATCAAGCCGGAGAGACCGATGATGTCGACCTTATGGTTCTTCGCCTCTTCGAGGATGCGAGCCGAAGACACCATTACACCAAGGTCCACGACTTCGTAGTTGTTACACTGCAGCACGACGCCGACGATGTTTTTGCCGATGTCATGCACATCGCCCTTCACCGTCGCCATCAGGATCTTGCCGTTGGACGACATACCGGTGATGCCAAGCTCTTCCTTTTCCTTCTCCATGAAGGGCATCAGGTAAGCCACAGCCCGCTTCATAACGCGCGCGGACTTTACCACCTGCGGAAGGAACATTTTCCCGGAGCCGAAAAGGTCACCGACGACGTTCATGCCGTCCATCAGCGGGCCTTCAATCACATGCAGCGGACGATCGAACGCCTGACGCGCTTCCTCCGTATCCTCTTCTACATAATCGGCAATTCCGTTGACCAGCGCATGCTCCATGCGCTTGGCAACGTCCAGCGTTCGCCAGGTGAGGTCAGCTTCCCGCTTCTTGCCGCCCTCGCCTTTCCAGCGTTCAGCAGCTTCGAGCAGATTGTCAGTCCCGTCCGGCGTGCGGTTCAAGACCACATCCTCGCAAAGGTCGCGCAGTTCCTTGTCCAGCTTGTCATAGACAGCCAGCTGCCCCGCGTTGACGATCCCCATGTCCATGCCCTTGGCAATAGCATGGAACAGAAAGACCGAATGCATTGCCTCACGGACGCCTTCGTTCCCGCGGAAGGAGAACGACAGGTTGGAGACACCACCCGACACATGAGCATGCGGCAAGTTCTGACGGATCCAGCCGGTCGCTTCGATGAAGTCATTACCGTAATTGTTGTGCTCTTCGATGCCCGTTGCGACGGCAAAGATATTCGGATCGAAAATGATGTCTTCAGGCGGCAACCCGACCTGCTCAGTCAGGATCTTGTAGGACCGCGCGCAGATCTCGATTTTCCGCTCGTAGCTGTCAGCCTGACCTTTTTCGTCGAAGGCCATGACCACAACAGCGGCGCCATAGCGGCGGACAAGCGTTGCCTGTTCGATGAACTGCGCTTCGCCTTCCTTCATGGAAATGGAATTCACCACCCCCTTGCCCTGAATGCACTTCAGGCCGGCCTCAATGACAGTCCATTTGGAACTGTCGATCATGATCGGCACCTTGGCGATGTCCGGTTCCGCAGCGATCAGGTTGAGAAAGGTGACCATGGCCTCTTCAGAGTCCAGAAGCCCCTCATCCATGTTCACATCAATAATCTGCGCGCCGTTTTCCACCTGGTCACGTGCGACGCTCAAGGCGCTGGCGTAATCATTTTCCTTGATCAGACGACGGAAGCGCGCTGAGCCAGTCACGTTGGTCCGCTCACCGACGTTGACGAAGTTCACTTCGGGCGTCAGCACGAAAGGCTCAAGACCAGACAAGCGCATATGAACCGGAATATCCGGAATTTTGCGAGGTGCAAGCCCCTCGACCGCTTCAGTGATCGCACGAATATGCGCCGGTGTTGTGCCGCAACAGCCGCCGACCACATTGACCAAACCGGCCTCTGCGAAATCGCGGATCAGGCTCGCCATGTATTCCGGGCTCTCGTCGTATTCCCCGAACTCATTCGGCAGACCGGCATTCGGGTAGGCACAGACTAGCGTGTCGGAGATGCGCGAAAGCTCATCAACGTGAGCCCGCATTTCCTTTGCGCCCAGCGCACAGTTCAAGCCGATGGTGATTGGCTTAGCATGGTTGACCGAATTCCAGAAAGCTTCCGGTGTCTGACCGGAGAGTGTCCGTCCCGACAGATCCGTGATCGTGCCAGAGATCATCACCGGCAACTTGTAGCCAATTTCCGCGAAAACCTCATCGATGGCAAACAGAGCTGCCTTCGCATTCAAGGTATCGAAGATCGTCTCGACAAGAATGATATCGGCGCCACCAGCGATCAAGCCACGCACAGCCTCCGCATAGGCAATCCGCAGAGTATCAAAGGATACAGCACGGAACCCCGGATTGTTTACATCCGGCGAAATCGACGCAGTCCGGTTGGTCGGCCCCAGCGCTCCGGCGACATAGCGCGGCCGCGAGGGGTCTTTCGCGCTGACCAGATCGCAGGCCTCACGGGCCAGGCGCGCGCTGACTTCATTCAGCTCATAGGCCAACGCCTCCATGCCGTAATCGGCCTGGGCAATGGTGGTGGAGGAGAACGTGTTGGTCTCGACGATATCGGCACCAGCTTCCAGGTAATCCACATGGATCTGGCGGATCACATCCGGCTGGGTCAGGCTCAGAAGGTCATTGTTGCCCTTCACGTCCTGCGCCCAGTCGGCAAACCGCGCACCGCGATAATCCTCTTCGGAAAACCGGTGGTTCTGGATTTCCGTACCCATCGCTCCATCAAGAACGAGGATGCGTTTGGCCGCGGCGTTCCGCAGGTCGTCAAACAGGTGACTCTTGCTCATTTCGTGGGTCCAGCCCTTCAATTCTGTCCGCTTCAGGCGGCCTCTTGTCCGTTCTCATCACCGCCCAGGCCGAGCTGTCGGCATAGTGCGTAGGTCAGATCGGCACGGTTCATTGTGTAGAAGTGGAAATCCGTAATGCCGCGGTCCACCAGGTCCATCACCTGTTCGCAGGCAACACCGGCTCCCACCAGCTTGCGCGTATCCGCATCATCATCCAGTCCGGCAAAGCGACGGGCCAGCCAGTCGGGGATCGTGGTACCACAGTTTTTCGAGAAGGCGACTGTCTGATGGAAGTTCTGGATCGGCAGGATGCCAGGAACCACCGGAATGGTAATCCCCGCCTTACCCAGATGCTCCAGATATTGCTCAAACAGATCATTATCGAAGAAGTACTGAGTGATGATCCGGTCTGCACCCGCATCCACCTTGCGCTTCAGATTGTCGATTTCCACCGACCAGTCTCGACTTTCAGGGTGGCGTTCCGGATAGCCGGAAACGGACACATCGAAGTTGCCGATTTTCTTCACGCCAGCAACCAGATCGGCCGCATAAGCGTAGCCTTCCGGATGCGCTTCATAAGGAGTGCCAATGCCCGACAAAGGATCGCCGCGCAGCGCCACCAGATGCCGCACGCCCATGTCCCAATAATCCTGAACAATCCCGTCGACTTCCGACTTGGCCGCCCCGACGCAGGTCAGATGCGCTGCCGGAAGCATCCCCGTTTCCTTCAGGATCCGGTCCACGGTCCTATGGGTCCGCTCACGCGTCGACCCGCCCGCACCATAGGTGACGGAGACGAAAGAAGGCTTGAGAGCCTCCAGACGCTGAACGGTCGCCCATAGCGTCTCAGCCATTTTGTCCGACTTCGGAGGGAAGAATTCAAAGGAGGCAGTGATATCGGGCCCGGTCTTCTCACGGGAGCGGCGACGGGTGTGTGCTTCGCTCATGGCTCAGGCAACCTCTCGGTTCGGATCGACCACGGGCATGTCGGTGATGACACGCTGATCTCGGGCCAACCACAATGTGACTGTCAGTTTTTGGGTTTCTTGCGCCGTAGGCGCCAAATCGGTGACCTGTTCCAATTCCAGGTCTAGTCCTTCAAGCCAGCGTTGCATCTGCTCATGGGCAAAGCCCAATCGCCGATGCGCGTGCTCATCGCGCAGGAACTCCAGTCCATGCGGCGCAAAATCAATGATCAGAAGCCGCCCACCGGGACGCAGCGCGCGTGCTGCCTCAGCCAAAGCACGAGCAGGCTCATCGAGGAAATGCAGCACCTGATGCACCGCCACGACATCGAAAGAACGTGGCGGCACGCTCAAGGCATAGATATCGCCGTGACGCACCTGCGCCTTGCTCAGGCCGTTGCGCGCCAGATTGGCACGTGCCACGGCCAGCATGTCATGCGACGCGTCGATGCCAAGAGCCGTCTCGTAACGACTGGAAAGCAACTCCAGCAGACGTCCAGTTCCTGTTCCAAGATCAAGGAACGAACGGAAGTCCGCATCCCCAAGCGCCCGTAGCATGGCCTCCTCAACTTCGTGATCCGCCGCATGAAGGGAGCGTTCCTGATCCCAGGTCTGGGCTTTTGAAGCAAAATAAGTCGCGGCCTCTTCGGCCTTGGCTTTCCGCAGAGCCTCAAAACGCGCCTGATCGGCAATCAGCACCTCATCGTGCTCGCTCAACCGGGCGACCAGATCCCGGGCGAACGCACCTTCAGCACCTTCCGACAGCCGGTAATAGACCCAGGAGCCTTCCGGATAACGCTTGATCAGCTGCGCTTCGGCAAGAAGCTTCAAATGCCGGGAGATGCGCGGTTGGCTCTGACCGAGGATCGCCGTCGCATCTTTCACCGTCAGCTCGCTCTTCGCCAGCAAGGCCACCAGCCGCAAACGGGTTTCCTCCCCCACAGCCCTGAGGGCTGCGAGGCCGGTCTCCATGGAAAATGTTCCTTGCTCTGCCATTGAGCGTCGCGCCATCCGTGTGTTCGAAATTCGATATAAAGATATCTTTATACGAAGACAAATCACACTTCAAGCCCATCTCCCAACTCTTCGTCCAAAGCTCCTTCGGAAGACGCCGCTCAGTCAGACGCTGCTTGTCGGCCCAACCAGTCCAGCAGCACTTGCACCTTTGCCTTGCCTCGCCCGCGCTCTGTCACGATGGCCCCAAACCCTTTATCGACGGTGTGAAAGCCAAAAGGCGCTACAAGTCCCCCTGTCGCCAACTCCTCAGCCACCAGGCGCCGTTCGCTCATGGCCGCGCCAAGTCCGGCGACGGCCCCCTCCAATGCCAGAAAGGTATGCGGATAGGTTTGCTCCTGATCAGCAGACACCTGCACTCCGGTCAGCGCGCTCCAGGCATCCCACGTCCCCGGCGCCACCTGTTGCAAATAACGCTTGGCGCAATGATAACCCACGCCATCCTGCACAAGCTCAAAGCCCGGTGCATGCACCGGGCCGAACGCCACGTCTCCAAGCCGCACAATATCAGAACGGGTATAATATCCCTCGATCCAGCTGAGCCTATCAAAGGTCAATGCCACGTCGATCTCATGGTCCGGAATGATCTGGGAACCGGTCATGCGGAAGCTCAACTCCATTCCCGGCACTTCGAGGTAAAGGCTCGGCATGCGTGGGATCAGCCACCGCATCGCCAAAGTCGCACTAAGCCCGATCTCAATTACCTGCTCTTGCCCCTTCAGGCGGATCCTATCTCGCGCCTGTGCCAGCCGGTCCAGTGCCCCCGAGACGGATTGAGCGAACTCTTCCCCCTCTCGGGTGAGCCGGATGCCGACCCCTTCCTTGCGAAAAAGCGCGACACCCAGGTCTTCGGCCAGCGTTGCGATCTGCTTGCTGACAGCCCCGTGAGTACGACCCAGCTCTTCCCCTGCCGCTTTCACCGAACCAAGCCGGGCCACGGCTTCAAAAGCCGGCAAAGAAGACAGAGGAGGAAGCCGCCGCATCAATACGTTCCTTTTGCTCACCAATAGGAGGAAATTACTCGATTTCCAGAAAGCCTGAACTGGCGCATTCTGCAAGTCAAAAGGAGACCTGAAATGGCACTACCATTAAGAAAAGAAAACGATTCACAACCAGTCCTTCAACAGGCCAAGATACTTTCATTCCCGATTCGGGCCTTACAGGGCAGATGCGATGAGAAGAGCTTTCCTCACGAAACTCGGCAACCGGACATGCTCGTTGGCCATCTGAAGGTCTGGCGGCAGCGGCATCTGAAACGACGACTTCTCCGGCAAGAACTGCGGGATCAGCCCACCTCGGTGGTGCTGGATGCGGGATACTCTCCCAAAAGCCTCGCACAGGAACTCGCCAAACCGTTCTGGAGGGCCTGAGTAAACAACAAAAAACGGCAACCCGTTTCCAGGTTGCCGCTGTGAATTCATACAGGAAAACAGTCAGTTAATTGAGATTCCGTTCCAAAGCGCCAACTTTTGGCGCGCGTCGGAAATGCTCATCCGATCGAAGGCTGCCACCGCATTGCGACGCTCAGCCGGTGACAGGCGATGACGCCATGGTCCGATATTCAAAAGCTGATTGACAGTGATAGATGTCAGGCCATTGGCACGCGCCACCACAAGGAACGGTTCCGGATCCGGACGCACCATCCAGTGTCGAACCTCTTCCAACCCGCAATGTGAGATCCAGGCGAAAGCAGCCACAACCTCTGCGAACCGGTCTTCGTTGGCAAAGCGTCGCAAGGCACTCTCGTTGATCATTCCACGTTTCGCCAGAACAAGCACTCGGTTCTGCGCCGTCTCGAAATCGTAACGGCCAAGCCAGTACTCGTTGCTCATGTTCAGTGCCAACGTATCGACAGCTTCGCTCAAGCGGCTTGCTTCTTCAGGACGCCCGCGCTGGAGCAGCTTGCACCGCACCTTGTCTCCCGCCACTGAGATCAGCTGATGGATATGCCCATCGGCAAGATCCAGACGATCGCTCAGGATTTCCTGCATGCTGGCATCGGAGGCTGCATCGTGAATCAGAGCGCAAAGAGTGCCGTCATTAAAGAGAGCGCCAGCATTCTTGGCGACCGTTCGGCGCACCAGGATGTCCCCACGTCGCACCAGAACATCGGTCACTTTCTCGGAAAGAACCTCCCTCTGGGCAATGGCCATCCGATGTCTGTCGCCCTGACGGTCCGCGATCGACACAAGGTCCAGATCACGCAGCATGGGGCTGTCGCGCAAGATCGGAGCCGCAACCTCAATCTGATCGCCTGCCAGCAGTCGCAGTGTCTCTTCCGGTCCACGACGAAGCTGAGACATCTTCTCGGCCACAAACTGTCGAACCTCCACTTCAACCATCCCCACAAGGCGATAGAGCACCTTGTCATAGGTATCGACCTGCTCAGCGGAACAGCGGTCGGATGTATAGGAGAAAAGGGTCGCGACCTGACGCGCCAGCTCGGAGGAGCGAGAAGCATTCTTCTCTGCGTCCAGGGCCTTGAAGTTGACCAATTCGGTTTTCATCGCTTCAGTCATGTTGGCATCCACATTCGATTACTTTGTGCCGAGAATGCCTGCGAGCTTTAAAGAAGCCTTGAACCAGAAAATACGGAATAAAATTAGATTCATTTAAATATTTCATAGAACTGTTCGAAACCCCGATAAAAAAGCCTTAAACTATTGTTTTCGTAATGATAATTCACGAGCAAGAATGCATAGAACGCCCTAATTTCCGTTCGGGAAATCGTTAAAAAATCACGGGAGAACCTTTATGTGAAATCACTCGCCGCAACCGGAGATCGGCATATTTCCTAAGCCAGGAAACAAAAAGGGCGACCTCTCGGCCGCCCTCTCTGATGTCAGTGGATTTGAAGCTTAAGCTTCGAGATCGAAGCGATCGGCGTCCATCACCTTGGTCCAGGCTGCCACGAAGTCGTGTACGAACTTTTCCTTCGCATCATCCTGCGCGTAGACTTCCGCATAGGCTCGCAGTACCGAGTTTGAACCGAACACAAGATCCATCCGGGTCGCCGTGAACTTGACTGCATCCGTCTTGCGATCACGGATTTCATACAGGTTCTTGCCAGCCGGCTTCCAAGTGTAAGCCATGTCAGTCAGCGTCACGAAGAAGTCGGTCGTCAGAGCACCTTCGTTGTCTGTGAACACGCCGTGCTTGGATCCACCGTGGTTGGTGCCGAGCACACGCATGCCACCGACCAGAGCCGTCATTTCATGCGCAGTCAGACCCATTAGCTGGGTGCGGTCCAGCATCAGCTCTTCCGGGCTGACGACATAGTCCTTTTTGACCCAGTTACGGTAACCGTCGTGAATTGGCTCCAGCGAAGCGAAGCTGGCTGCGTCGGTCATCTCGTCGGTGGCATCGCCACGACCCGGAGCGAACGGAACAGTTACCTCGACGCCAGCAGCAGCGGCGGCCTTTTCCACGCCGACGCTCCCCGCCAGAACGATGGTGTCAGCAATGGAAGCACCGAATTCAGCCGCCAACGGCGCCAGAATACCGAGAACCTTCGCCAGACGGGCAGGCTCGTTGCCTTCCCAATCTTTCTGAGGAGCCAGACGGATACGGGCACCATTGGCACCGCCACGCAGATCAGATCCGCGGAATGTACGGGCACTGTCCCATGCCGTGGATACCAGCTCTGAGATCGTCAGACCGCTTTCGGCGATCTTGGTCTTCAGGCCACCAATGTCGTAGGTGGTGGTGCCAGCTGGAACCGGATCCTGCCAGATCAGGGTTTCCGTCGGCGCGTCCGGACCATAGTACCGAACATTCGGCCCCATGTCGCGGTGGGTCAGCTTGAACCAGGCGCGGGCAAAAGTGTCGTTGAAGTAAGCCGGATCAGCCATGAACTTTTCACAGATGGCGCGATAGGCCGGATCCATCTTCATGGCCATGTCGGCATCCGTCATCATCGGCATACGGCGGATCGACGGATCGGTCGCGTCCACCGGCATGTCTTCTTCTTTGATACCGATCGGCTGCCACTGCTGGGCACCTGCAGGGCTCTTGGTCAGCTCCCATTCGTACCCGAACAGCAGCTCGAAATAACCCATGTCGAACTTGGTCGGTTCGGTCGTCCAGGCGCCTTCAATACCGGAAGTCACAGCACCGCTGGCCTTGCCGGCCTGATGCGGGTTGGACCAGCCAAGTCCCTGATCGGTGATGTCCGCAGCTTCTGGCTCAGCGCCGAGAGCTGCAGCATCGCCATTACCATGTGCCTTGCCGACAGTGTGACCACCAGCGGCCAGCGCTGCGGTTTCTTCGTCGTTCATGGCCATACGGGCAAAGGTCTCACGCACCTGAGCAGCCGTTTTCAACGGATCCGGAGTGCCATTGACACCTTCCGGATTCACATAAATCAGACCCATCTGAACGGAAGCCAGCGGGTTTTCCATGGTTTCCGGCTTTTCTACGTCGTCGTAGCGGTTATCGGACGGCGCAAGCCATTCCTTTTCCGCACCCCAGTAGACGTCCTTTTCCGGATGCCAAATGTCTTCACGACCGAAGGCGAAACCAAAGGTCTTCAGACCCATGCTTTCATAAGCAGCTGTCCCGGCCAGGACGATCAGATCGGCCCAGGAGATCTTGTTGCCGTACTTCTTCTTCAGCGGCCACAACAGACGACGCGCCTTGTCGAGGCTGACGTTGTCCGGCCAGGAGTTCAGAGGCGCAAAGCGGATGTTGCCTGTGCCACCGCCACCGCGGCCATCAGCCAAACGGTAGGAGCCGGCAGAGTGCCAGGACAGCCGGATCATCAGGCCGCCGTAATGGCCCCAGTCAGCCGGCCACCATTCCTGGCTCTCGGTCATCAGCGCATGCAGGTCGGTCTTCAGCGCGGCAATGTCGAGCTTCTTCAGCTCATCGCGATAATTGAAGTCTTTGCCCAGCGGGTTGGTCTTGGTGTCGTGCTGGTGCAGAATGTCCAAGTTGAGCGCGTTCGGCCACCATTCGGTGTTTGTCGTGCCGGTCGCAGTCATGCTGCCGTGCATGACCGGGCACTTGCCCGAACTGTCATTCACTTCTTTCAGCTTGGCGTCCATCTCTCTCTCCGATATTCTTTCAAATTGTCTTTTTGGGGCTATAGCCTGCGCGCTCATCTCCCGAACGCATACGCCACCCTCTGCGCGCCGCCAGACCGCACTTCTGTGAGCACCTGTCCCTGGCAAGCGAATCCTATGGACCTTGTAACTGACTTCCGTGTGACGTTGCTATCGGCAGCATCATTGCGGAAGTTCGCAAGGCATCCTGCGTTTCACTGCAGGTTGGGCACACTATGACGAGAGAGATTGATCAGGTCCAATTGTATTGATTCTAAACTGTGATCAGTTTTTCTGATTACGAGCAGTCCGCCTGAAATGAGGCTTTTATCGCAGTGGCCATTCAAAGAACGTGAATCGGAGAAATCACGCCAGAGGCAATTCGCAAAAGAAGGGCGATCATGCCGCCCCTCCTCTTGATCCAATACCAGCCTTATTCGGAGGCAATTGTGGGTTCGTGCGGGGTCTCGTCCCCGGCCTCATGCGGTGTATCACCCGTGATCGGCAGCCCGTTCGGATCGTAGCCCGCCTCAGCGGACTTCTCTTCCCACTTGGCCCGCACACCGGCTTCATAATCCGGATGCACCTGTTTCAGGTGTCCCATCCAGCGCTCGACGATCTCGGTTGGCACGCCAACAAGAGCGCCACCCATATTGCCGTGCAGCCGGTCACGTTCATCCTGGGTCATGACCTTTTCATACAGCGCCCTTGGCTGACTGTAGTCATCATGACCAGTGCGGTGATCGTAACGCTCCGCATCACCGGAAACGCGCAGCGGCGGCTCCTGAGCATCGCGCTGCTCGACCGGACCATTGAACGAGTTAGGCTCATAGTAGGCGTTCGGATTTCCCGTCTTCATGCCGCCATAAACATTCATCTCTCCATCCTTGTGGTAGTGATGGACGGGACATTTCGGCCGGTTCACTGGAATCTGGTCATAGTGCGTGCCCAAACGATGGCGATGGGCATCTGCATACGAGAAGATACGCGCTTGCAGCATCTTGTCAGGCGACCAGGAAATACCCGGCACAATATTCGATGGCGCAAAAGCAGCGGTCTCCACCTCAGCGAAATAGTTTTCCGGATTGCGATTCAGCTCAAAATAGCCAACGTCCATCAACGGAAAATCCGCATGCGGCCACACCTTGGTCAGGTCAAACGGATTGAACGCGCAGTTCTCCGCCTCCAGTTCCTCCATCACCTGGATCTGCATTTTCCAGCGTGGAAAATAGCCATCCTTGATAGAATTGAACAACTGCTCCTGATAGCCTTCGCGCGTGCGCCCGACGATCCGTTCGGCCTGCTCGTTTGTATAGGTTTTGTTGCCCTGCTCGGTCTTGAAGTGGAATTTCACCCAGTAGCGCTCGCCCTTGTCATTCCACAGCGAATAGGTGTGCGATCCATAGCCGTTCATATGCATCGGCGATACTGGCAAGCCACGATCCGACATGAGGATCGTCACCTGATGCAGGCTCTCCGGCGATAGTGACCAAAAGTCCCACATGGCCGTCGGCGAGCGCATGTTTGTCTTCGGATGCCGCTTCTGTGTGTGAATGAAATCCGGGAACTTGTAGGCATCGCGAATGAAGAACACTGGCGTGTTGTTTCCCACCAGATCCCAGTTGCCCTCTTCTGTATAGAACTTCAGCGCAAAGCCACGCACGTCGCGCTCATGATCGGCTGCGCCGGATTCGCCGGCAACCGTTGAAAACCGCGCCAACATTGGCGTTTCAGCGCCTGCCTGCAAGGCCTTGGCCTTGGTGTATTTGGACAGATCGGCGGTGATCTTCAGTACCCCGTGGGCGCCCCATCCTTTGGCGTGGACTGTTCGTTCTGGAATACGCTCGCGATTTTGATGCGCCAGCTTTTCCAGAAGCTGATAATCCTGCATGAGGAGCGGGCCACGCTCCCCTGCAGTCACGGAATCCTGATTGTTTGGCCACGGCGCTCCGGACGTCGTCGTCAATTTTGGATTGTTGCTCATGAAGGTCTCCTTTCCCATTCTCTCAACAGAAAGACGGCTGGGCGGAGCAATCGTTCCTATAACAATTGATTGTATTGATTTACCAACTTGATCAGTTATTCTGATGATCATGATCTCCTTGCGCCAACTTCGCTATCTCGATGCCCTCGCCTCGCATTTGCACTTCCGCAAGGCAGCGGAGGCTGTCGCTGTGTCACAGCCCGCCTTGTCCATGCAGATCAAGGATCTGGAGCAAGACCTCGGGGTAAAACTGTTTGAGCGCTTGCCCAACATGGTACGGCTGACCCGCGAGGGTGAGGAAATTGCAGCCCGTGCCCGCGCCATTCTCACAGACGTTCAGGATCTGACGGATTTTGCCCGCCAGGCGGCAAAGCCACTCTCGGGCCCATTGCGCCTCGGTATCATTCCGTCCATCGCCCCCTATTTGCTGCCGCGTATCCTGCCTGTGTTGACCAGTGCACATCCTGACTTGCGCCTTACTATTCGCGAGACCATGACCCAGGCCCTGACCGGCGAACTGCAGGAGGGTAAGCTCGACGCCGTCATCATCGCCCTGCCGACGGAAAACGCCGGTTTCATTTCCGAACCCCTGTTTATCGATCGCTTTCTGCTGGCCCGCGAAGCGACGCCCGGCAGGGATCCTGCCCACCGAGTTCATCCCAAAGAGCTGGAGAGTGAAAACATCCTGCTGTTGGAAGAAGGCCACTGCCTGCGCGATCAGGCCTTGAACTACTGTCAGAACATTTCGACCGCCGGTGGCAACACGCTCGGCGCCACATCGCTTGCCACGGTCATGCAGATGGTTGCCGCCGGCTACGGCGTCACTCTACTTCCAGAGATTTGCGCCGACTTCGAAGTTCGCGACGACCGCGTCGCCCTGCAGCGCTTCGCAGACCCTCAGCCTGCCCGCACAGTTGGCCTCGTTTGGCGCAAATCCTCCCCCCGCGCTCAGGATTTTTCGATCCTGCTGGACACCTTGCGGGAAACAGTCGGCAAGGCTGGCTGTCGTTTGGCAGGGTAATGTAGCGATGCAAGCTCGCGGCCTCTGAAATCTCTCGCTACAAGCACCACACCACCTTTCTCGACATCACCACCATTCCAACAAAGCACCCAGGCCGAAAGACCCCGCCAATGTCCCAAGACGCCATCACAGGCTATGAGCAAGTTGATGAAAGCTGGATCAAGGCAACGGAAGCCATCGATCCAACAAAGCTTTACGCGTATGTGCTCGACCTGTTTCCAATAAACTTCAAGGGATTGAAGATACTGGATCTGGGGGCTGCGTCCGGGCGGGATGCAGCCTGGCTCGCGGCACAGGGGGCTCGCGTGACGGCAGTGGAACCAGCTGAGAACCTCCGCTCTGCCGGACAGAAGCTTCACCGGGGCATCCCAATCACCTGGCTCGACGACCGCCTGCCGGATCTGGAAAGTCTCGAAGATGGCAACCTGTTTAACCTGATCCTGGTCACCGGCGTCTGGCAACATCTCGATGAAGCTGACCAGGCCTTAGGATTCCAGCGGCTTGCCCAGCTGCTGCGGTCCGGTGGACGGATCATCATGGCTTTGCGCCACGGTGCACCGGCCAATCATCACATCAATTTCCCAATCGAAACAGACGCTTTGCTGAGCTGGGCCAACGCACTTGGACTAAGAGTTTTACGCGCCAAGGCCGCCCCATCTCAAGGTGACTGGAACAAGGCAAACGGCGTCTCCTGGACCTGGCTCGTTCTGGAAAAACCCGCAGCCTCCTGATTTTCGCGTTTACCACCAGCCCGAAGAGCAAGGCCTCAAACGTACGGAACAAACGAGCTTACATACCTGCATGGCTTCAGGCTCACCGATCCCGCATCTCCGCTTTCGTTGCGTGCGGAATAACGGTCGAGGATCTCGTGTCTGAGAGCATCATCAGCCACTGTCTACCTGCCCACTCTTCGTTATCCCGTCAAAGCGCAGCGCTGAGTTGGGATCGGTGAGCCGAAGGGCCGCTTGGTGGGCCCGCAATGCGATGCGACACGACTACGCGTCACCATCAATAGTTCAGGCGGCAGCCAGGTTCTTCTGGCGCACCTTATAGACACAGCGATGGTTGCCGCTGAGAAGATGCTCGGTGCGTTGCAGCTCAACGCCGTCGCCCAGAACATCCTGAAAGAGGCGCATCTCGGACCTGCAGAAGCCTTGGCAAGCACTGGCGGCAGCGCAGATGGAGCAATGGTTTTCAATCAACAGGAAGCTTGATGCCTCCCCTTCCACCGGCAGCACCTCGGCCATATAGCCTTCGCTGGAACGAAGCTCAGCCAGCGCCTGAAGCTTGGCCTCAAGGTCGGGCTGATCGGAGACCGCCTGTGTATAGGCCACCTGCATCTCCCTCTCCCGGTGTGTAATCAGCGCTTCGACCCCCGCCTCCCCGTGCTGGGAGCGCAGACCGTCCAGCAAACTGAGGATCAAGCGTGAATGGTTGTCGGGAAACTGCTGATGACCGGCTGATGTCAGCCGCCAGATGCGCTTGGGGCGCCCGACCCCCGACTTCACGTCCCGAAATTCCACCACACCTTCTTGCTGCAAGCTGTCGAGATGTTGGCGGGCTGCCACAGCTGTAACGGACTGGCCCTTCGCCAGATCCGCAGCAGTTTGTGGTCCGGAGGTTTTGAGGGCCGTCAAAAGGCGCGTTTTGGTTCGATCAGACATGAGCTCTTGTAGCATGCACGCCCTCATAAAAAAAGTTTTTGCTTTTCATATTGCCAGGCACGGAGAAGCCTGCGCAGAATTAGAAAAGAAAAAACTTATCTAATAGGAGAACGTCATGCCCTGCCCGTCATCAGCAGGAAGCGAGTTCAAGTCGCTCTGCGGTCATCTGCGCCCTGGTGGCACTTTGGGCTGGAGCGCCCGTCTCTTTAAGATCATCAGGGCATACCTGAGAGCCCGTACAGGTCGCAGGGCCTTTCAGTCTCTGCCGCCAGATCTGCTGGAGGACGTGTTGGGGCAGGATGCTGCGCGACACTATCTTCAACAGCGGAAAAACACCCTGGCACACTGGACATCAATCCACGGCCGGTCGAGGCTGACGCTCAGAAATACCAATTTGAAACGGATAAGATGAGCGGAACCAAACGTCAGAAGGACATGCGCAAGGCCCTGCGAGCCCTTCTTCCCCGCGTGCCCATGGCTGACGCGGAGCCTATTCTGGAAAAAGCCTTGGCAGCACATTTGCGCCATTTGCCCCCGTCTATCGCCATCTGGCAGGCAACGACGTCCTACATCCGCCATGTCCATACCGATTATGACCAGCTTCTGGACGATGACTATGACCGGGACTCAGCCCGATTCTTCGTCGTCGACGACATGAATGATGTGCTGCTGGGGTGGGGCAGCTCTCGACAGTTGGAGCTGGAAGAAGAGCCTGGAAGTTGACCTGCCCCCCAACCCGCTCCACTGGCATACCAAGGAGCCTAGGACTCCGGCTGATATATCCATTGCTCGGGAATGTGCGCCGTCACCTCTTCACCAGGTAAAATCGTACCCGGTTTTTCCACATAGCCGACAAGCCCGCGCAGGCGCCGGGCGAGCTTTGGAAAAGCAAGGTCCAAACCACTTCGGTCGGCAAACTGGGCCGCAATCGACTTCCCGGCACTGCGGCAAGGGACATTGTCACCATCGACCCGCACAACAGCACCGCCGGCAAACACTAGGCGTGTCCGCGGCGGGATCAGACTCAGATGCGGCATTCCTTCAATGACGATGTTTCCACCAATCCACCCCGCTTCCAGCCGGTCGATATCCATCCGTTCAGCAATAAGCCCAAGTTCGTCTGGTGCCAGAATCGAAAGTTGACGCTCGTTGCACATCTCCGTACCGCGCGGATAGTAGGGCTCGCGTCCGCCAGAAAAGCGTGAGAATCCGCCATGCCGATCCCCGGTTATGCCCTCCAGCCCCAGCTCAAGGCTATCGCACGCAAAGGTGTTGAAATCATCAGGCTTGGCTGTTTGCAACACCTCCGCCACGCGCCCGACGAGGCGCCACGCCGGAATAATATTCAACGCACCCAGCGCGGCATCCATATCTTTGGAAGACGCATCGACAACACTCATTCGGGAGGCTCCTCAGTCGGCTGACTTTTGCCTGTTCTACCCCCTTGTTCCTCCGTCTGAAAAGCCAAACCTCGAAATAGCCACATCATCACCCTGAACTAAGAGATGTATTTTCAAGAACAGTCGCATCACCGATCACGCCAAACCCTGCTGAAGCGTCCTATCGAGGATGTAATGCTGGACAAGGAGCTTCTCGGATGACGATCACCATTTCCCTCAAGGATGATAGCGGCCTCGGCGACGTCGCCTCAGCCTGGGTTGCCGGCTGGATCAACGCCTCTTCGGACAATTTTGCCGTCCTCCAGCCCGACGGCACATTCGTGGTGAAAACCCCGCTCGCCACGACCGTACCGTTTCTCAAGGTCTCAACGCTTCCCAACCTCACGCTGAACGTTGCAACCAATGGCAATGATCGACTGCTTTTTGTTATTGCTCCAAACCAGCCGACGGCTCTGACAGTCAGCAGCAAAGCACCCGTCGCCTACACGCAATATCCCTCGCTTGTGACACCTGGCGTTGCCGCTCCCGGTCCATTTGATGTCTTTGAATTCGGGATGAATGCCCAACTCGACCTGAGCGCCGTCAGCGGCTTCGGCCTAAACCTGCGTTTCTCGACATCCGACACGGAAGGGGCTGGAGCTTCAGCAGGCGAGGAGAACCCATCAACCGACTATGGCGTTCGAGAAAGCGTCTCGAGGGCGCAGATAGCAAAGGCGTTCAAGGCATTTGTCGCTCAGGAAGCGGAGGCCTACCCGCAAGCTGCAGGTTACAGTGAATTGCTTTATGACAAGGCCCTGTCCGGCGGGAGTTACACCCCGCCATTGATCGACAAACAGTATTTTGCCATCTGCGATCCCAACGACATGCTGGCAAGCAAGTCGCAGAATTATACCGTGACGACGGATGACCCGCTGGAAGCATTCTGGGACAGCACCTTGGCTGACGTCTTCAAGGCCGGCAACATGCTCAGCATCAATCTGGGTTCAGCCGCCGTCCCGAATATTTATTCAGGAAGCTGTGCGCCCGCAACCAATCCCATGACAAATTTCACCACGACAGCATTCAGCCTGAGCAACGGCGTCGACAGCTATCAGTTCTATTGCCCGATCCCAGGACTTCAGAGTGCGCAATATGTCTTCCAACAAGCCTTTGGCGACCTGACACCGGCAGGCAGCAGCGGCGACGCCGGACTTCTGCAGGATTGCATCTGGGAAGCGATCTGCCGCGGTGTTGCCCTGGCCGGAGTGGCTGTCGCAGACATCAGCCTGACGGGCGACAGCGGCTTCAGCACCACCGCCTGGAACGATGCCTCAAGCTGGTATCCGGCCGGAGCGCCAACCCATGTCTACGCCAAGTTCCTGCATTGCAGCGATGCACAGGGCAACGACTCGCGCCTGTCCGGACAACAACCGATCTTTTATGGTGGGGCAGCCTACGGTTTCAGCATGGATGAGAACCCCATCGGCCCCTACTCAGGCCCCAATGTACCGTCCAAGACGATTGGCAACATTTCAAGCGGAACGGTTACAGTAACTCTGGGCGCCTGGAGTTCATCCTGAGCTCTGTTCGGTTCTCTGGTCGAGCTTGAGAGCCCGCGTTTATGACGCGGGCTGGCTTTAGCTGTCTTCAAACATACCGCTCGGAAATCCATCGAGACTGGTCTGGTTATTGAGTCTTTGGTAGGCTTCAAGTTCCTCCGCCGACTTCGCGTTTGACCAGTTCTCAAGGGACGCGCGCTCGTTCTGGTAGTCAAAAAGCGGCACGCCATAGCCACAGGACGTCTGCACCAGATCAAAATCAATCCGGACAATCTGTCGGGCGCCCGAGGGCTCTTCGCCGCCATAGGCCGATGCCAACAGATCCTCATAAGCGGCACTGCCCCTCGACAGAACCTCCGCCGTCCCGAACAGTCGAAGGATCGACGGCGGACCTTCAACAGCGCAAAACATGATCGTTATCCGATTGAGCTGGCGAATGTGAGCGGCCGTTTCGTTGCCGCTGCCGGTGCGATCCAGATAGGCCGCCTGATTGGGACCGAGTACGCGAAATGAAGTTGTTGGTCGTGGCGAAATATTCACGCGTCCGGAAGGCGCCGCCGTAGCCGTGAAAAAGATATGCTGCCGTTCGATCCAGTCACGCAAGCCGTCCGACAGGGTCTCAAACCGTTTGGCCATAAAATGTCTCCCTCTTGAGGCCCACAGAGTGCTCCGGAGGAATGTCCTGGTCAATTTCCAAAAACTCAACTGATCAAAAACAAAAACCCCGAAGCGCTGCTCCGGGGTTTTCAAATCGCTCAACTTTCAAGCCATTACCGTGTCAGCGGCTTGTACTTGATGCGACGCGGATCGGCGGCATGGGCACCGAGGCGACGGACCTTGTCCTTCTCGTAGTCTTCGAAGTTGCCCTCGAACCATTCAACATGGCTGTCGCCTTCAAAAGCGAGCATGTGTGTGGCGAGGCGATCGAGGAACATACGGTCATGCGAGATGACCACGGCGCAACCGGCGTAGTTTTCCAAGGCGTCTTCGAGAGCCGCCAGGGTTTCCGTATCCAGATCGTTTGTCGGCTCATCGAGCAACAGCACGTTTGCGCCCTGTTTGAGAACCTTGGCCAGATGCACACGGTTACGTTGACCACCGGAGAGATCGCCCACCTTCGCCTGCTGGGCTGGGCCCTTGAAGTTGAAGGATGAGCAATAGGCCCGGGAGTTGATTTCCTTGTCGTCGAGGTAGATCACCTCTGCGCCACCGGAAATTTCCTCCCAGACGTTGTTGTCTGGGTTGAGAGCATCGCGCGACTGGTCAACATAGCCCAGACGCACACTCTCACCGACGATGACCTCGCCTGAATCCGGCTTTTCCCGGCCAGTCAGCATCTTGAACAGGGTCGACTTACCGGCACCGTTCGGGCCAATCACGCCAACAATGCCACCACGTGGCAGCTTGAATGACAAGTCGTCGATCAGCAGGCGGTCTTCGAAGCCCTTGGAAACACCTTTTACCTCGATGACGTTGGCGCCAAGACGCTCGCCGACCGGGATCAGAATCTGTTCGATGGACGGTACCCGCTCTTCCTGAGCCGACAGAAGATCATCAAACGCCTTGATACGTGCCTTGGACTTGGTCTGACGGCCTTTCGGCGACATGCCCATCCACTCGCGCTCGCGGGCGATAGCCCGGTTCCGGGCCATGTCTTCGCGGCCTTCCTGGATCATGCGCTTGGACTTCTTCTCCAGATAGGCGGAGTAGTTGCCCTCGTAAGGAATACCCGACCCACGGTCGAGTTCGAGGATCCAGCCGGTGACGTTGTCAAGGAAGTAGCGATCATGGGTGATGATCAGTACGGAGCCCTTGAACTCGCGCAGGTGGCGCTCCAGCCAATGCACGGTTTCAGCGTCCAGGTGGTTGGTCGGCTCATCGAGCAACAGAAGGTCCGGCTCGGACAGCAGCAGCTGACACAGCGCGACACGGCGGCGTTCACCACCAGAGAGGTTGGCGACGCCTGAATCGGACGGCGGGCAGCGCAGAGCTTCCATCGCCATCTCAACCTTGCTGTCGAGGTTCCACAGGTCTTCGCTGTCGATGATATCCTGAAGCTTCGCGCCTTCATCGGCGGTCTCATCAGAATAGTTCATCATCAGTTCATTGTAGCGATCGACGATGGCCTGCTTGTGGGCAACGCCCTCCATGCAGTTTTCGAGAACCGTCTTGCTCTCGTCCAGCTTCGGCTCCTGCGGCAGGTAGCCCACGCGGGCACCTTCGGCAGCCCAAGCTTCACCCTGGAAGTCCGTGTCGAGACCGGCCATGATCTTGAGCAGGGTCGATTTACCGGCGCCGTTCGGGCCCAGAATACCGATCTTGGCGTCCGGATAGAACGACAGATGAACGTTATCGAGGACCTTCTTGCCCCCGGTGTAGGACTTGGACAGTCCGTGCATGTGATAGATGAATTGGCGCGCCATGGGGCTCCGCGTCTCCGTCGTTTGAAACTGTCGGGATTCTTAGGATTTCTGGCCGGAGTTTTAGGCGAGTTTGGATGCCGGGGCAATGGCAGCCGACAATATTTGCATCGGCATCCAAAATGACTCTTCAGCCACCGGACCTGTTTCATCAGACCCACCCCGGCGCCAACCTTTTGCACATCTTCGAAACAGAGCGTGTCACTGCCAATCCCGATGGCGCTTGTGCCCGCCACCGGCTTCCAGGCGCAGGTTAGACAGCCAACTGAAACACATTCTCTTCGCCAGCAGGATGACGCGCCGGACCTGATAGGCTAGCCATAGAAGCAGAGGAAACCGAGGAAGGACAAGGCAATGACTGATCAAAGCATTTCAATGAAGGGCGCTTGTCGTTGCGGCGCGACCACTTTTGAGGTTTCCGCCCCGCCAATGGTGACGTCGGCCTGTCACTGCAAGGGCTGTCAAAAGATGGCGTCGAGCGCCTATTCCCTGACTGCAATCTTCCCCGCACCGGCCTTTCAGGTCACACAAGGCACGCCGGTCAAGGGCGGCATGAAGAGCGACGAAAACGCGCATTTCTTCTGTCCGGACTGCATGACATGGATGTTCACCCGCATCAGCGCCATGCCGGAAATCATCAATGTTCGCTCGACGTTGCTGGAAACTCCCGAGTGGACCAAGCCATATATGGAAACAATGACCTCGGAAAAACTTGGCTGGGTGCAGCTGCCTGTCGAACGTAGTTTCGAGGGTTTCCCTGGACAGGACGACATTCCCTCCCTGCTGGAAGGTTTTGCGACCTCTCGCTAAAGTCTGTTTCAAGACATTTCCTTTACCTTCAGACACAGTTCGCACCAACCAGCCCTTGCGGCAGCCAAGACACATCCGTAGATTTCCGGAGACTCATGTCGGGCCGACAAAAAATTACGGGAAGAAACACCATGACCAACCACACCGGCGCCCCCCTTACCGCCTCCGATATACTGCCGTTGGATGAGAATGCCCTTCTGATTGGTCGCGTCTGGCGCAAGGATGTGGACGGCCCCTCGCCGGTTCTGGTTGACGGCCTTTCCCTGCGGGATCTCAGCGGTCTTGCCCTGACGACCTCGCAGTTACTGGAGCTGCCAGACCTGGCAGTGACACTCACAGACATGAACCGGTTCCCGGTCATCGGCACACTGGACGATTTCATCTCTGGCAAAGCTGGCAGTCTGCTGGCTCCCTGCGACCTGCAGGCCGTGAAAGCTGCTGGCGTAACCTTCGCTGATAGCATGGTGGAACGGGTGATCGAGGAACAGGCCAAGGGAGACCCGGCACGCGCCGAGGAAATCCGTGGCAAACTGAAGCCCATCATCGGGGAAAACCTGAAGGGGGTTCAGGCTGGCTCGGAACAGGCAGCCGAAGTGAAGCGCCTGCTTCAAGATCTGGACCTCTGGTCACAATACCTGGAAGTCGGCATCGGCCCAGATGCGGAAGTTTTCACCAAAGCGCTCCCGATGTCTTCGGTTGGCTGTGGAGCAGAAGTCGGCATCCACCCGATCTCCGACTGGAACAACCCGGAGCCGGAAGTGGTTCTGGCCATTCGCTCAGACAGCACCATCGTCGGTGCGACCTTGGGCAACGACGTCAACCTGCGCGACGTCGAAGGACGTTCGGCTCTGCTTCTTGGCAAGGCGAAGGACAATAATGCGTCTTGCGCCATCGGTCCCTTCATCCGTCTGTTCGATGCCAACTTCACACTGGAAGATGTTGGCAAGATCGAAGTCTCTCTGAAGGTCACCGGTGAGAGCGACGGCTTCGAAATGGAAGGCGTGTCGCAGATGTCGGCGATCAGCCGCAGCCCGGCAGATCTGGCCTCGCAAACCCTGAACATTCATCACCAGTATCCGGACGGGGCAATGCTCTTCCTCGGCACGATGTTTGCGCCGGTAAAGGATCGGCGCGCTCCCGGCCAGGGCTTCACCCACGAGATCGGCGATCAGGTCAACATCTCATCGCCAGCGCTTGGCACCTTGGTTAACTGGGTCGACCACACAAATGCGATTGCACCCTGGACATTCGGCACTGCCGCATTGTTTACCAATCTCGCAAAGCGTGGCCTGCTCTCTTAGCAGTCCAGAAAATGCCGTCTGTTGGCGCCAGGACCCTTGAAAATGCCTCATGTTCTCGACCGTCCCGTCTGGAGCGCCCTGGAAAGTCGACAATTTGGCCTTTCCACCGGCGGTACGGCGGCAAAACGCTTTCTCGCTGAAGTCTCACCATTTGCCGCGACTTCGGACGATGCGCCGGAAAGCTATGCAGCGCTCGGCGATCTGCTCGACCCCAAGGATCCAGATGATCAAATCTTCCTGATGCAAGTACCAACCTGCCTGATCCCGGAATGCTGCCATATATCCTTGCAAGCCCAAGGCGTCCAGATGCTCAAGTCCCGCCCCGCAGTGGGTGTGAGTCCGCGCACCGACATCGCCGCACTCGGCCTAGATGATCGGGCTGAGATGACCGCATTGGCCGCGCTGACAAAGCCTGGCCCATTCCGTGCGCGCACGCCGGAGATGGGGCAATTCTGGGGTGTGCGAATTGATGGGCGTCTGGCCGCAATGGCGGGCCAACGCTTGGCCTTGCCGGGGTACGTGGAAGTCAGCGGCGTTTGCACTCATCCAGATTTTCGCGGACAGGGACTGGCAGCCGCCCTGTCCGACTATGTCGCAGCGCAGATCCTGGCACACGGTGACAGGCCTTTCCTGCATGCCTGGGCCGACAACGACGGCGCCATCAAGTTGTACAAGCGTCTGGGGTTCGACCTGCGCACCAAGCTGACAGTGACCGTTCTGACGTCAGTTCAGGCTGCCGAGTAGGTCAGCTGCTAGCGGTCTTTCCAACCGTAGTACCAGTAAGCCCCTTGCAGGTAGAGCTGACGCAGAGCTGGGAACGGGAACTTGGAAAACGGCTTGCTGATCACACCCGGCAAATCGTCGGCGCGGATCTTGCCAAGGATCATGTCAGCTACTTTTTCGCCGGAGAGCGAGGCCATAGCCACGCCGCTACCGTGATAGGCCATCGCGCCAAAGACGCCAGCCATCTCCGGGATCGGCCCAACGTAGGCTGTGAGATCCTTGGCCAGACAGACATGCCCATGCCAGGCATGCTCCGTCTCCACATCCGCCCAGGACGGGAACATCCTCTCGAAATCAGCCCGTCCACGCTTTTGCATCGTCTTCATCGCTTCCGGCGTCTCGAAGATGCCCCCACGTGTACCGAAGAGAAACCGGTTGTCAGGCATCAGACGGAAGTAATGCAGCAGGATTCGGCTATCGGCAGACATCATGTCACTGGTCCAGCCCTGGGCTGCCAGTTCATCATCACTCATAGGCCGGGTCACCATCACCGAAGACATGACCGGCATCAGCCGTCCGCCCAGCCACTCCGGCACCTGTTCGCGCGAATAGCCGTTGCCGGCCAGCACCACCCGTGTGGCGCGCACCCCGCCGAAGCGCGTAGACACCCGCCACTCGTCGCGCTCTTCCGCCAGCCCCAGAACCTCCGTGTGAGAATAGATCCGCCCCCCCGCATCGCGCACGGCCTGCGCCAGAGCCTGAACGTATTTCATTGGATTCAAGGCAAACCCATGCGGCATATGCATCCCGCCATGGAATTCCGGACCGCAGATCCCCTCCTCGTTCAGCTCATCGACGCCGAGAACCCGCACCCCAAGCCCAAAGGTCTTGTTGAGATAGTCCGCATCATCCTGAAACCCGGCAGCGTCCCGAGGCCGGTGCGCCAAGATCATCTCTCCGGATGAGTGGCGGTCGACATCCATGCCAAACCGGTTGAGCCGGTCTGATACAGTCTCGATGGCTTCCAGCTGATAGGCGACGAAACGTTTCGCTTCGTCCTCGCCGAATTTACGCACCATCTCTTGTTCGGAGAGTTTGGTGCCGCCGAAACAGCAAAAGCCGCCATTGCGACCTGACGCACCCCAGCCAACGCGACGCGCTTCAAGCACGCAAACGGATGCTCCGGCTTCTGCCAGCTTCAGGGCAGCGCTCAGCCCGGTGATACCTGCACCGATAACCGCCACATCAAACACCGCCTCGCCAACCAGCTGACGATCTTCCTTGATCTGCCCGACGCTTGCTTCCCAGAAGCTGCCGATGGAAATGTCTTCACGTTCACCGACCGTCATGCATTCAAATCCCAAGCTTGTCGCGCAGGGCAAACCAGCTCATCGCCAACATCAAGATAGGATGGCGAAGGTTTGAACCGCCTGGGAAGGACGGCAGTTTCAGATCTGCAAAGGCATCGAAGCGCGACGCCGTCCCGTCAATGGCTTCAGCCAGGACCTTGCCGGCAAACGTCGCCATCGCCACGCCGTGCCCGGAGTAGCCTCCGGCGCTCAGAACGTTTGGTGCGACGCGTGAAAAATACGGCATACGCTTCACGGTAATCGCCAGGGTTCCGCCCCAACCATAGTCGAGGCGAACATCCTTCAACTGCGGATAAATCTCGCACATCGGCTTGCGCACGAAGGAGCGTATGTCATCGGGGAACTTGTAGCCATAGCTTTCTCCACCACCGAAAAGCATGCGTCTGTCCGCAGACAGGCGGAAATAATTGATCACGAACTTGCTGTCGGCAACTGCAACATTATCCCGGATCAATGCCTTGGCATCGTCTTCCGACAAGGGTTCGCTGGCCACGATAAAATTGTTGATCGGCATCACATGGGCAGCAGTCTTACGGTCCAGCTTTCCCAGGTACCCATTGCAGGCCAAGACCAAATGTTTCGCTTTCACCGTCCCGCCTGCAGCCGTCACCATGACGCCATCGCTAGAGGTTTCATAGCCCTCAACCCGCGTCATCTCATGCAGGGTTGCCCCGGCTTTCTCTGCTGCAGCCCCCAGACCCAGCGCAAGATTGAGCGGATGAACATGGCCTGAGCCCATATCGAGAGATCCACCGTGATAAGCCGGGCTCCCGACCATCTGATGCATCTCGTTTTCGTCGATGAAACGAATCTTGTCGTAGCCATAGACGCTCTGCAGGCGCTCAACATAGTCGCGAGTCTCGGGAACGAAATCCTTGCGGTGGTCCGCATGCAACACACCCGGAGTGTAATCACAGGCGATGCCATGACGCTTGATCAGGTCCATGGTCACATCCATGGAGTCCAGTCCGAGCTGCCACAACACCTTTGCCTGGTCCAGGCCGTGGCGTTTCTCCAGAACCGTCTGATCGACGCGCTGTCCCGTCCCGACCTGACCGCCATTGCGCCCGGACGCGCCCCAGCCGATGCGGTTTGCCTCGAGCAACACCACCTTATATCCCCGCTCGGCAAGATGCAGCGCGCTGGACAATCCCGTATAGCCCCCACCAATCACGCAGACATCACAAACGGTGTCTCCGGCAAGCGCAGGGTGATCAGTTTGGCGGGTGGCGGTTGCCGCATAGTAGGAGGCAGCGTGCTGCCCCTTGCGGTCATTGGCAGTGAGAAGATCTAGGGACAAGGACATGGATTGAGTAACTCAAGAAGAAGCTAGGGTTTCCGACCAACGCAACAGGGCCCGACAATCGACGGAAAGCTTTGATGTTTCAAGACCAAAACATAAAAATTAGGCACTTAGCCAAGTGACTAAAATTTTGCCATAAAGGTGACGCAGCGGCTTTCTAGGTGAAGCTTTGGGGGGCCTTGCAATCTGGTGGTCCAGAATGCAAGCTCGCGCCCCTTGCGATCAGCAGTAGCGCTCGCGAATTCAACGATCAGGAACCGGAACGTCCATGAAAGACAGCGAACACCCCTTCTTCCGTCCGCTCTGGCGCCGAATTGCCGTGGTTGTTATTTGCGCCGGTTGGGCCTCGTTCGAGTTCTATATGGGAAACACCACCTGGGGCTGGATCACAGCGGCCATCGGAGGCTATGCGATTTGGACGTTCCTGATCACATACACCGGACCTGTCGAGCCGAAGCAAGAGCGCATCTCCTCCCCCGAAACCGACACGACGAAACCTGAGTGAGGTCCAGGGTCTGTCGCGCACTCAGCGGTTCAGACGAAAAGCCTTGTGACAGCCTGAGCAAGAACTTGCCGCTTGGCCGAAGGCGGCTTTGACGTCATCGGGCAACGATGTTGCATTCGGCTGCAGCGCAGCAGCCGCGGCAATTCCCTTACCGGCAGCCTGAAGCTGATCGGCGAACTGTGCAAAGCGATCCCAATCGGTCCAGATCTCCTCCCGGGCTTCACTGGGTCCTTCAAGACTGCCTTCCGGGAACAGATCGGTCAAAGCATTCCCGCCATGCGCATTAAGGCTTTCGCCGGCGATCATGGCCTCCTCGGCATTATAGCTTGTCTTACCGCGTGCCATGCCGCCAAGGCTCTTCATCGCCTTGCCCAGGTCTCCCATCAGGTCCATGCGTGCCTTGACGACACCTGTTGCGCCGCCATGAGCAAAACCCGGTGCAGACAGCAGCGCAAGACTGCCACCCAGAACAGTGGCACAGCAGCAGGCTCCTGCGATCCAATTCGCAAATTTCATTTCAGATGCTCTCCCTCAAGCAAATACGTCCGATTTCGCGACCAACGATGCCTCAGAGCTTCACCCGTCGCAACCGCAACGCATTGGAGATGACCGAGACCGAAGACAGGCTCATCGCCCCGGCCGCCAACATGGGCGAGAGCAGAGAGCCCGTGAACGGATAAAGGACCCCTGCAGCGATTGGCACCCCGATAGAGTTGTAGACAAAAGCCAGAAACAGGTTCTGACGAATGTTGCGGATCGTCGCCTCTGCCAGATGACGCGCTTTCAAAAGGCCCGTCAGATCGCCTTTGAGAAGCGTCAGCCCAGCACTTTCCACAGCTACATCCGCTCCGGTCCCCATCGCCAGCCCGACATCAGCAGCAGCCAGTGCAGGTGCATCGTTCACCCCGTCGCCAGCCATGGCAACAATCCTGCCCTGCCCTTTCAACTCGTCGATCAGTGCCTTCTTGTCTGCAGGCAGCACACCCGCACGCACATCATCCAGCCCCAGCTGATCCGCAACGGCCTGAGCCGTCCGCTGCGTATCGCCGGTCGCCATGACCATCCGAATACCGGACTTTTGCAATTCACGAATAACCTCGACCGCGGTCTCCTTGATACGGTCCTGCACCGCAACCACCCCGGCCAGCTGCCCATCGACAGCCAGATACATGGCTGTCTTGCCGGCCTGCGCCAGATCATCCGCAGCACCTTCCAGCGCACTGGCGTTAATGCCGAGATCCCGCATCAAGGTTGCGTTGCCCAGCGCCACGGACTGTACTCCGATGCGACCTCGTACGCCCTTGCCGGTCAGCGCTTCAAAATCCTCGACCTTGCTGAGATCCACACCCCGCGCTTTCGCTCCACTGACGATGGCCTCGGCCAGCGGATGCTCGGAGGCAGCCTCCAGAGAGGCCGCCAATCCGAGGATTCTCGCTTCATTCTGCCCGGAAACCGTGACGACGTCCGTCAACTCCGGGCGGCCTTCGGTCAGCGTTCCCGTCTTGTCGACCACAAGCGTATCAACGGCCGCAAAGCGCTCCAAAGCGGCTGCATCCTTGATCAGAACGCCTGCCCTTGCCCCACGCCCCGTCGCCGTCATGATCGACATGGGTGTCGCCAGACCGAGCGCACATGGACAGGCAATGATCAAAACCGAGACAGCAGCAAGAATGCCGTGGGTCAAGGCAGGCTCCGGCCCCACCAGCACCCAGATCAAAAATGCCAGGACTGCGACACCGACGACAGTGGGCACAAAATAGCCCGCGACCTTGTCTGCCAGCCCCTGGATCGGCGCGCGAGAGCGCTGCGCGGCCGATACCATGGCGACGATCTGCGACAACAGGGTTTCCTCGCCGACTTTTTCTGCTGCCATGACGAAAGCGCCGCTCTTGTTCAGTGTACCGCCAGTCACTTTGTCACCCGGTGACTTTTCGACGGGCAGCGGCTCTCCCGTCACCAGACTTTCGTCGACGGAGGATCCCCCTTCCAGCACACATCCATCCACCGGAACACGATCTCCCGGCCGGACCCGCAGATGATCCCCAGTGATGATATTTTCCAGCGGAGCGTCATATTCGTCGCCTTCAGGCGTCACCCGCCGAGCGGTCTTCGGCGCAAGGTCCATCAAGGCCTTGAGCGCGTCACCGGTTTTTTCGCGGGCGCGCAATTCCAGCACCTGCCCGACGAACACGAGAGCAATGATCACCACCGCCGCTTCGAAATAGACAGGCACATGCCCGCCCTGCGAACGCAGCGTTTCAGGGAAGAGGCCCGGCAGAAAAGTTGCCACAGTGCTATAGGCATAGCCTACCCCGACCCCAAGCATGATCAGGGTCCACATATTGAAGTGCCGGGTTTTCAGCGACGTCCAACCGCGCTGAAAGAACGGTGCTGCGGCCCACAACACAACAGGCGTCGCCAACAGGAATTCGGCGATAATGGCCGCTCGCTCGCCCATCCACTCGCGCACAGGCAGACCGATCATCGGCCCCATGGTCAGAAGAAGCAACGGAACGGCCGCTGCAACACTGACCCAAAAGCGGCGGGTAAAATCAATCAACTCGTGATTTGGCTCATCGGAGACACCACTCATCGGCTCCAGCGCCATACCACAGATGGGACAAGTGCCGGGCCCTTCCTGCACGATCTCCGGATCCATCGGGCAGGTAAACAACGCATTGTCCGGTGCCTTCTTGACCACCCTCTTGCTGTTCCCCGAAAGATAGAACCATGGGTCCGCGTCAAACCGGTCGTGGCAACCAGAGCTGCAGAAATGATAATCTTCGCCTTTGTAGGTCAGGCTTGGCTTGCCGATACCAAGTTTGACCGTCATGCCACACACCGGATCGGTCGCGGCATCTGCGCCTTCAGGCAAGCTACCCTTACCGTGACCTCCACAACATGGGCCGCCAGTAACGTTAGAGGAAGAAGCGGGCGATTGGCTGGAAACGGTCATTTAACCACCGGTCGGTTTCTGGGACACCACAGGATCATGACGCATGGCACGTCAGGCGTCAGAGGATCATTATCTATCTAGGTTTTAATACCCTAGACGCAACCAATACCAGCTCCCCGTTGTCGCAGCCTCCGCGCTTGAAGGCGGGGTGACAGGAGCTGTCTGTGACCAAGACAATCGAGCAGGCCAATTCAGCCCATCGCGAAAATCCAATAAGAACCAAACGTGTTACGGTGCAACGCCAGCAGCATGCAATGCGTTCACTTTTTAGGAAAAGGCCTTTTCGGGCGTCCGCCTGTCCAATGTCTCACGTGAGCACTGCCGAACGCCTAGTTGCAATTTCGCAGCGCGAAACAGATGGAACATCATGCGCATAGATATTGAAGTCACCATGGACTATCAGCTCTCCGGTGGGGAAGCCGTTCTGCTGACCTTGGAAGCCGCCCAGACAGACGAGCAATTTATCCATCTGAGCGAACTGGAAATAGAGACTGCCGTACTGCAGCGGATCGACGGAGAAGGCATGGTAGGCCAGAGAGTCTGGGCCTTCGTCACCAGCGAACGGCTTAAACTCCACTACCGCGCCAAGGTCGATGTAACCCGCTCCACCTCCGTGCTGGAGTCCCTTCCAGCAATGCCTTGGCATTCCCTTACAAGCGACGTCCTGACGTATTTGCGTCCCTCGCGCTTCTGCCCGTCGGACCTGTTCACGGAATTTGTCGAACAACAGTTCAGCCATCTCAGCGGTGGCGCCAAGGTGGCTGCGATGGTCGATTGGGTGGCCACGGAACTTACTTATGTCCCCGGGAGCTCAAACTCCGAGACGACCGCGATTGATACCTTCGCGACCCGCCAGGGGGTCTGTCGCGATTATGCCCATTTGGTTTGCGCTCTGGCGCGCGCAGCCAGCATTCCGGCCCGCTACACCTCCGTTTACGCTGCCGAAGTCAGCCCGCCGGATTTTCATGCGGTCGCCCAGGTTTGGCTGGACGGGGCATGGCATCTGCTGGACGCCACGCGGATGAGCTCTGCTGCAGGGCTGGTGGTAATCGGAGCAGGCAGGGACGCTGGTGACGTCGCCTTCATGGAGACTGATCGACGGGCAGATACGATTTACCAGAGCGTCAGGGTTTCTCAAGAATAGCCAGAAACGCTCAGGAAACTCGCCCCAAAACCAAGAGAAAAACACCTACAAATACCAAGTAAAACTAATTAAACGATTTATCGAAAATATAATTTATTAAAAAATAGACATTCGCACATTTTTACACCATTGTGGAATTGAGAATTAGCATGTAATTTTCAAATAATAACGCCACCTAAATTTAGTTAAGAACTAAATTTCCCGTCAGTTCAAATATTTTTACTGACGGGAACAAAAAGGCGTTCGTGAAAATTTCGAACATACTTCAAGACATCACAGCATCTCGCCTCTGACAGGAATGCCTGCAGATGCGTGTTCAGCTGTATCCGCTGGTTTGAAACGGCATTCAGCTCAGATGCAAAACCGCGTCTTCCGGCAAGTAACCTTGGAGCAACGGGTCATTAGGGCCGCGTTACCAACTGCCTGACGGCGAACTCGCAAGTTCACGAAATTTACTTCAAAAGCCCCTTCGCAGTGTCCTCCAGACACGCCAAGGCGCCAGTGGTCCTTCGCAAGCCTCTCAGGCTGAAGACCCTCATTCAGGAGAAGTCATGACGAAAGTTCAAAACATCATGTCCGAAGGCTCCAGCAAGGTCATCAACCTCCCCTTCACGAAGGTCGTTGATCCGGCGTCCAGGACCGCACTTCGCCCAGAAAAGCCCGCCACGACAGCAATTGTCTATTGTGAAGCCAACTTCGGTTTGCCAGACGGCAAGACAGCCAATGGGCTCGTGCGCCATTCAGAAAAATACAAGATCCTGTCGATTATCGACAGCCAGAACGCTGGCCTGGACGCTGGCAGCGTTCTCGACGACAAGCCCAACGCAATCCCAATTCTTCACGATCTCAATGCAGCACTTGAGCATGCTGGCAGCGTGCCGGACTACTTCATCTATGGAATGGCGCCAGCAACAGGACGCCTGTCCACAGCTGAACGTGCAATCGTCCTGGACGCGATCAGCCGCGGCATGAACATCGTCAACGGCCTGCATGAATTCCTCAATGACGACCCGGAGTTTGTCGCAGCATCCGAAGCCGCGGACGTCAAGATCCTGGATATTCGCAAGCCACGCCCCAAGAACGACCTGCGCCTGTTCACCGGTCGGATCAAAGATATCACCTGCCGCCGCATTGCGGTGCTGGGGACAGACTGCGCCATTGGCAAACGGACCACGGCAAACATTTTGACCACGGCTCTGAACGAACAGGGCATCAAAGCCGTTTTGGTCACCACCGGGCAAACCGGAAAAATCCAGGGATCGCTATACGGTGTAGCACTTGATGCCGTGCCGTCTCAGTTCTGCTGCGGCGAACTGGAAGCAACCATCATCGAGGCTTTTGAAGGGGAAAGCCCGGACGTCATTGTCATCGAAGGACAAGGCGCGTTGAGCCATCCTGCTTTCTGCACATCGGCATTCATCCTGAGAGGCAGCGTGCCTGACGGGGTCATTTTACAGCATGCGCCGCGCCGGTCACATCGCTGCGACTTTGAAGAAATGGCGATGCCGACACCGCGGTCCGAAATCGATTTGATCGAAGCATTTTCCGACACAAAGGTCATTGGTCTGACGATCAACCATGAACACATGCTGGACATGGAAGTAACCGCCGCCATAACCGCCTATGAAGCCGAGCTCGGCATTCCGGTGAGCGACGCCCTGACCCGCCCCACAGACCATCTCGTGGACATGGTCCTTGCGTCCTTTCCTGAGCTTGCAAGAACGCAAGTTGCGGCGACCAAGTGACGTCGCCAAGGCTGGAAATTGATCTCGACAAAATCCAGTACAATGCGTCAGCCTTGGTTTCACGACTTGGACATCGTGGCATCTCCGTCACTGGGGTTACCAAGGCTTGCATGGGGGAGCCTCGGTTCGCCAGAGCATTACTCTCCGCTGGCGTTAAAACCCTGGGCGACTCTCGTATTGAAAATATCGAGACACTGCGCCTCAGCGGCATAGCCACGCCGGCGGTTCTGATGCGGTCGCCCATGCTCAGCCAGGTCGAGCGAGTCGTCAGGCACGCAACTATGAGTTTCAATTCCGAACTCGATGTGATCAGCGCACTTTCGACCGCAGCCCGAAAGGCCAACCGAAGACACGGTGTCCTGCTGATGGTGGAGCTGGGAGACCTCAGAGACGGTATCATGCCGGCAGAGTTGGTCGAAACCGTGCGCCAGACACTGCGTTTCCCGAACATCGACCTCAACGGGATCAGTACGAATCTCGCCTGCCGAAGCGGAGTATCGCCCGACAGCAGAAACATGGGCGTGCTATCACGGTTGGCCGACGTGATCGAAACAGAATGCGGTTCAGCCATGCGCATGGTCTCAGGCGGCAACTCTAGCAATCTCCAATGGGCATTATCAGGAGCAAGCATCGGCCGCATCAACAACATACGGCTGGGCGAGGCAATCTTACTCGGACTTGACCCGCTCCAACGACAACCTATCCCCGGCCTCTACACCGATGCCATCGCTCTGGTCGCAGAAGTCATCGAGTCCAAGAAAAAGCCCTCTCAGCCCTGGGGAACAATCGCACAAACCACCTTTGGCAGCAGCGCCACTTTCCAGGACATCGGCACAATCACCCAATCGATTGTAGCGATTGGCCACCAGGATGTTGACCCACAGGGCCTCACGCCCCCTCCGGACATCGACATACTGGCCGCCAGTAGCGATCACCTCATGCTGAACACCAGCAAACATGAAGTAAAGATCGGCTCAGAAATCAGCTTCCAACCCAACTACAGCACATTGCTCCGAGCCATGACATCACCCTTCGTCGCCAAGGCCTATACAGAAACCAAGCAACAGACGATACCCTGCCCGGATTTCAGAGACCAGCACCAGCCGAAGGGCGAAGCCCCGAGATGGCATTAGGCGTTAGTTTGCAGCCCTGATGCGGCCTCTGTCATCGGCACTCGATCCCCGATATGGGTAACCCGCCCCCTGCTGAGTCAAGGTTGCGGTCAACAGAATCGCGCTCACCCATGCAGGGCCCAGCAAGGTAGAAATGGTGTTGCATTGGTGAAGTGTGCGAACCCGCCAGAGGCTATCGCCGTTTGCCACGAAACTCGGGGGTCTTGTTGCCGCGAGGGCCGGATTTCGTCACGGTGTTATCGCGGTTTTCCTCGACGAGTTTTCGCCATCTGGACAGGCGCTCCGCATCGAGCGTGCCAGCCGCGACCGCAGCCTGGACGGCACAGCCCGGCTCCTGCGTGTGACTGCAATCTCTGAAGCGGCACTGGGGCGCAAGTTCCGTGATCTCTGCGAACAGAATATCCAGACCGACCGCGATTTCACCGACATGCAGTGTGCGCATTCCTGGCGTGTCAATCAGCCAGCCGCCTCCGACGATCGGGTGCAGCGAGCGCGCTGTTGTTGTGTGACGGCCTTTGTCGTCGCCCTTGCGAATGCCGCCCGTGGCCTGTGCTGCCTCCGGCGACTTGGCTGCCAGGGTGTTCAGCAGCGTTGATTTGCCCACCCCTGAGGATCCGACCAACGCAACTGTCTGCCCTGCGCCGCACCACGGCGCCAAGGCGGTCATCGCCTCATCCGATTTCGCGTTCAATGCCACCACGGGAAGCGCGCGTTGCAGTTCTGCAGCCTTTTGCAGAAATGGCGCCGCATCATCTATTTGGTCGGCCTTGGTCAGAACAATGACCGGCGTCGTTCCGGCCTCATTCGCCAGCACGAGATAGCGCTCCAGCCGGGCGTGATTGAAATCTTCGTTGCAAGACGTGACGATGAAAAGCGTGTCCACATTCGCAGCAATCAACTGCGGCGTATGGGAGCCCTCAGTCTGGCGCTGCAGCAGCGTTTGGCGCTCCAGCCGGCGCACCAGCATGTGCGTCCCCGGCTCAATCAGCACCCAGTCCCCGACAGCAAAGCCCGTTGTGTTTCTCTGGACAGGAAGACCCAGCTTCACAAGGCCGATTTCCGATTGAGCCGTCATGCGAGACCGATGGACGGTCGCGACACGCGCCCGGGCAAGGCCCGTTTCGTCAGGCCCAATCTGTTCGTCAAAGAACGCGGACCAACCGAGTTCGGTCAGAGACAGGGGCGAATGATTGAATGAATTTGACACAAAGCCTTCATGCCCACTCCTTCAGCAGAGTGCAAGACATTCCGCCCGATCCCTGAGAATTGCCCACGGACCCGAGCAAAGGCCGACCCTCACCTTAATGGCCACAAGCCCGAGCCGCGAACGGATCGGGCTCCATCACGAAAATCTCACCGGCCTGTCCGGTGCCAGTGTCGATACGTCGATCGTAATTCCAAACCGGGCCATCATCTTCGGCGTCTCGACCCTAACCACGACGACCATTACAGGTGCCAGCTCTTACGACTGCGGGGTCTCGGGTGAGACATCCAAGTTCGGCGGATCACTCGAGATTGCGGAAGGCTCCAACAATGCAGGGGTGATCGGGCCGCAGGCGTTCTATTCGGATACGCAGGTCAGGCTGACGGCCAATAGCGGGAACTTTACCGGCGACGCCGTGAAAGTGGTGCTGCACTATTTTCTGCCGATAGTGCCGCAGGAGAAAGAAATTAGGTATTGGCGCGACAGCTGTCCTTGGTGCATGCCACAGCTAATGACTGCTTCGAGCCCAATGCCGACGTTGGCAGGATTTGGCAAACAAGAAGTCAAATACAAGGGCTGTATTGCACCCCATTGCGGTGCATGCAGGGATGCCGATGACCGCGCTCGGAATCGCGGCCAGGTAATCAAGTCTAGCCATTCTCTTGCTAGGTGTTCTCTCGGCAGAGTTTGTATAGCGCAGCAAGTTTAGAAAATTGCTCGTCAGTCGGATCTGTTATCCACTTCACTATGTTTTGGCCAATGGCTTCAACCACCCGTCCTTCTTGCGACATCCGATTGTAGGATTCTGCCAGATCGTTCACTTGACTTGCGGCGTCTTGCCCGAGAAGGTCGATTATCACTATGCTCGACACCATCTCGAACTGCGCGCCTATCATGTATGAAACATGATTGCTGACTACGAAGGCAAATATTCCCGCTACAAAATTGTCATCTTCGTTGCCATTGACGCCAATTGGAACGCCTGCTTCTTTTGCAATGAGACGCACGATGGCGGCTGAAGCATGAATGGAATATTGGTGATTGTCTTCTTTTGGAGTTAATTGAACTCCTTCACTCCCCAACGCACGGTTTATTTTGGCGCGACTGTCGCCTTCAGCAGCGGCACGTATGAGGCCTTCCATGAATTCGAGTTCTTGCTGCTTTCGCCGTTTAAGAAACCCAAACATGTTTCACCTGTCCCTAGTTGAACGCCCTAACAGCTTACCAAGCCAAGTTCGATTGTCGACCAGTGTTAACGTCATGATGCGAAGGAGGTCTACGGTTTCGTTGTTTAGGCGCTCTCACAGGTCACCTAGGCATATCGTGGGCGGAAAAATCGAGCTTATCAAAAAGGCGCGTTGTCTGGCCCGAGGCGCGCCTTCGTTTTATCGCAGCGAATATCTTTTGTCCGTATTCATCTGATGCTTCAAATAGCGATTTAGCGTGGTTTAAAGAATCTTCAAGCGCTGTTCGAAAAACGCCTCAGCAACGGCCCTAAGGCCGGAAAATGGGTAGTGAAAGGCTGATTTCACCGCCCAGCGCAGTTAAACCACCCAAAAAAGTGAAAATTCCAGTTCGCCGTGTCAAACATTCCAGTTTTGCGTGGCGAGCTACAGGCAAATAAGGCATTGATTTTAAAGGAAATGGTGGGCCCGGAGGGACTCGAACCCCCAACCAATCCGTTATGAGCGGACGGCTCTAACCAGTTGAGCTACAGGCCCTGAGCGCAGTTGCGGCGCATTGCGCGCACGGCGGTCAGAAAAGTCCCTACACCAAAGCCGCAATTGCCTGCAAGGGATTTGCCGGAAAGAGGCTGCGAAGATCCGTCGGAGCTCACAACAAACTGCCTCAACAAGGGCAATTCTCCATATAGGCGCCCTCCATGAAACCGGACGGGCCCTTCGATTGCCCCCCACTTGTTTTCTTGTCTCTAGTGTCGCTGACCGTTGCTCGCGGGTTCATGATGAAAAGGCACTGGAAAAGACGGCAGGGATCGACGGCGATTGCGCAGCACCCAACTGCACAGCGCCCCCTGCCCGCCAGTCTCAATGCCACCACGGCTCTGCCGGATCGGGGCAAACGTCATCCAACTACCTGATCCACGCCCCTGAACCGGGGACTGAGCACCGGATGCAGCCCCCGCCACGGGCTTGCCGCAATCATCAGAATAAGGTGAGGTCACTCTTTTGAATTTAGGCTTTAGACCCCGCGAGGCAAAATGCAGGTCCGCTTTCCCTACTCCCCCCCGCCACAAAAACAGCCCACGGCCGCCGCAGAGACCACGCTGGAGCGCATACGCGCTCGGATCACGCCATTCGCCGTGGCAACGGGCCTGACCGTCATCGCCTTCGCCGGCCTTCTCAATCAGGCACAAGCCGAAGCAGCAACTGCAACAGCCAGCCCGAGCATCCTCGTCACCGGTCAGGGAACCGCCAGCCTGGTGCCCGATATTGCAGCCCTCAACCTGCGTGTCGTCACGCCTGGAGACAGCGCCCCGGAAGCACTCGATGCCAACTCCGAGCAGCTTTCGAAAATCATCGCCAGTCTGACGAAAATCGGACTGGAAGAGCGCGATCTGCAGACCAGTGGCTTTTCCATCAACCCACGCTATGCCGACCGCCGTGAGACCCCCGATGCGCCGCTGAAGATCATCGGATACGAAGTGCGCAATGGCCTGACCGTCAAGGTGCGCGACCTTGCCAAGTTGAGTTCTGTGCTGGATCAGGTGGTCAAGGCCGGCGCCAATGAGATGGGCGGCATTTCGTTTGAAGTGTCCAACCCGGAAGCACCGCTGAATGACGCCAGAAAGGCCGCCGTCAAGGACGCACGTGCCAAGGCGGAGCTCTATGCGGAAGCCGCAGGCGCGCAACTGGGCAAGATCCTGTTGATCACCGAGCAGAGCGCAGGCGGTGGCCCGGCCCCCATGTACAAAGCCGAAATGGCCATGATGCGGGCAGATGTTCCCATCCAGGCCGGCGAGGAAACCCTCTCTGCCAGTGTCACCATACGGTTCGAGTTGATCCAGCCCAAATAAGACCGGGCATCACACCAAGTCATAAAAAAGGCGGCTCCTTTGAGGGCCGCCTTTTCTGATAGGTCCAGCCTGTTTGACTGCTCTAGAGTTCCCGCATCCAGACCTGCATCGGCTTCTCGGTTTCGTCCGCTTCCCCGACATCCTTCCAGGGGAAATGAACCCGAACGCCATTCAGTTTGTCATAGCCACGTTTTTTCCAGAACGGATCAAGCGGCTGATAGTCATCCGGCTTCAGAGGATGATTATCCGGGCGAATGACGGCGCAGAAGGCTGCTTCGGTGAACCCCAGCTTGCGCGCATGCGCCTCCCGCTCATCAAAGAAGCGATGCCCTATACCCTGGCCACGAAAATCGGGTAGCAAAACGGATTCCGCCATATAGAAGATGGTCGCCGGGTTCAGCCCCTTGTCCTCAAACGGGCCACGGAACTGAATGACTTCCGCCTCCAGCGGTTCGCCCGTCGCAGCCCCAACCAGCCGCCCATCGCTGAAGGCCCCGACGATAACCGCGCCTGAGGTCTTCTCATAGCGCTCAATGTAGCCCTTTTCGTAGTCCATCGAGCCCTCATAGAGGTAGGGCCAGGCGCGGAAGACCTCGATGCGAAGGCGAGCCAGATCCTCGAGAGCCTCGCTCAGCGCATCGCCGGTCAGGATCCTGATTTCCACTGACATGATCTTACATACTCCCAAACTCCTAGCTTTGAGCGAGGGGCATAAAAAATCAAGTCGTCAGAGGGCAGAAATCAATGAAACCAAAGTCTTCCGTCGAAAACCTGCCCTTAAATACCAGATCGAGAGCTTTTCCGAAAAGGATCAGTCTCGCGCTTCAAGCCAGATACGCGTGGTTTCCAAGTCATTGTCCAACAGGCCACGTGCCACCTTCTGGCCGACAACAGCGCCAAACTTGTAGCCATGACCGGAACAGGCAGAAACAACACTCAGGCGGGCGCCGGGACGCATGAAGAAATGCTCATCACTGGTAAAAGTGTAGGCGCAGGTCACCACGTCCAGAGACTTGTACTCCTGAATGCGAGCAACTGGCGGCGCAAAGAGATCACGCACCACGTTGCCCTCCCCGGGGGTCGGCGCGCGGTTGTCGTTCGGGCCAGAGGCGAATTTATGATACCCGGCACCGAACTTGAGACCCGTGCCGGAAACCGGCGGCAGAATGTAGCCATCGACCTTGCCTCCGATGTCGAGCACAACAGGCGCAACCTCCCAGTGGGCTTTAAGGTCCGCCGGCGGCTCCAGATAGACAACAGCCGTGCGATAGGTCGTCAGGGTCGTAGCAAGCTCCGGCAGAAACCCCAGAACCCAGGCGCCAGCCGTAACAACCACATGATCGCCACGGAACTCTTCGCCGGTTTCCGTGCGCACTGCGCCAGCGTCTGCATCAAGAGAAACGACCCTTGTGTGCTCACGCACATCAGCGCCTTTGGCCATCAACCAGTCACGCAAACCTCTGGCAATCTGCTGACACAGCAGCACGCCACCTTCTGGATGATAGGCACCAAAACGCAGTGACGCAGCCTCCAGGAACGGATAGCGCTCAGCCGTCTCTGTGGCAGTCATTTCATCCAGCTTGTAGCCTTCGGCCAGCAAGCCATCACGGTATTCTTCGCCCTCGTCGCCCGCAACCTGAGAAAGTAGCAGAAAGCCCGTGTCGACCAGGTGACGGGCCCCCAGATCGTGCCACATCTCGTCCCAGGCTTCATAAGCCGACGAGATGCGCCGCTGATAGCCGCCCTGCCCGCCATAGGCTCGACGGATGATCCGGTGCTGATCACCGGAAGCCGACAGCGGGTTCGGAATTGGCCCCTGCTCGAGCAACGTGACGTCCACGCCCTGTTTGACAAGAGACCAGGCGGTGGACAGGCCGGAGATCCCGGCGCCGACGACAACGACTTTCATGAAGATGCCCAAATGATAGAATGTGAAGTGGAGAACAGGCTAACGCTTTCGCCTCAACTGGCAAGCGCCATCCTGTCACCACGTCATTCTGTCACGGGGGTCTTCAACAGCCTTCAACCCTTCACCTGCCCAATCCAGTCCTCCAGATTGTAATAGGTGGTGATGCGGGAAATCTTGCTACCGGATATCTCAAAGAAGGAGCCCGCCGGCAATTGATAAGTCTGGCCATCGGCCTCCGGCAAGCCTTCATCCGTGGCAAGATAAGCCCCATTAACGGTAAACTCAGCCGCTGCACGTGACCCGTCTTCGGCAACCATCGTGACGATGTCAGTCAGGTTTTCCTTGTAGCAGCGGGTCATATGCGCGTTGAACTCAACAAACTTCGCCTTGCCTGTTCGGCGATCACCCTGATTGACATCATGAGCGATATCATCGGTGACCAGGGCTTCCATGGCGGCAACGTCACCGGCATTGAAGGCCGCGTAATATTGATCGAGAAGGCGGCGCGCATCATTCTGTGACATCTATTTCAGGGCTCCAGGGAGAGGTTTCAATTCGGCAAAGTGCCGGTTTGGGAAGCCAAAGAGTGCCCTCAACCGTGCCGGCAGACAAGCACAGTGCTGCGGCATTCCTGATGTTCTTTTGGGCGGCGTTCTGATCTTTAGAGACGCCTCTCGGTCGGCTGACCGGGCAATCAGCTTTGCCGGGCGAAAGGCTGATGCATAAACCCTTCCGTCATCTGAATGGTCAGACCATCTCCGCCAACGCGGCTCATCAGGCCATCATCGCCGACCCAGACCGGCTCCGCGAGAAGCTTTGTATCGCTTACGCCAAGCTTCTTGAAACTCAATCCCATTGAATGAAACAGCGCCACCCGGCAGCCGGGCTTCGGATTCAATCCAGCCACCACGGGGCTCTTTCCCAGTTTCAGATGATGCGCGATGTCCCATTCCTGAACCACGCCGTTGAAGCGGCTGACCACCCAGCAATGCATGTCGACGCAAGTCCCGGATTTCTCCGCTGGAAAAAAGTACCCGGTGACATAGCCCGCCTCAATACCTGCCGCACGCAGGCACGCCACCAGATAGGTGTTAATGTCGACACACGATCCTTCGGTCACCCCACAAGCCAAATAAGGGATCTCGTCAAGGCCATCGTTAAAACGCACCTCGGGGTGGCCATACACAAACCGCGCATGGACTGCAGCCACGACCTTGGCCACCGCCTCCTGGCCCGCATTGCGCACTGCCTTCTCGGTTGCCTGCAAAAGATCTGCTGCCACGCGCGAGAATCGGCTGTCGTGGGCGCGAAAGAGGCTCTCGGGATACTGCGATGGGTGACATCCGAAGCGGTAGTCCAGCGTGACTGCCGTTGCATCTGGTGCTGGTCGGATCAAGCCAACCCGCTGCCCGGTATTGCCTTCCGTCGTCAGCGACAAATGACCATCTGAAACTTCCAGCCCAAGCGGCTGTTGATCAGGCGTAGAAATCCCCAGAGGTACCAGGAGGTTTCGGGTTTCACCCGGCGCTACATTCACTTTGACCCGGACTGCAGCACCTGAGGTCAAGTCGGTCTGGATGTTCATCGCTCACACTACCATTTGAAAAACAATACCGGACAGAACCGCCCCGACCACGCCAAGGCCCAGGTATGCCGCAAACACCGAAGGGCGCACCAGAGACCAGACCGCCGCCATGGCAGGGATGGAGCTGACAGCCCCCGCAATCATGAACGCCATGGCGGCCCCGACACCCATCCCTTGATCGATGAGACCCGACAGCAATGGCGGCGCGACATAGGAGTTCAGATAGGCCGGCATCCCGACAAGAGCCGCAATCACGATGGTGCCGAACCCCTCACCGCCCACAACCTGCGCAATCAGGTCAGCCGGAACATAGGCGACCAGCAGCGCTTCCAACACGTAGGCGAAGGCCAACCATTTGATCAGGAACGCCGCATTGCTGCGAATTTCAGTGCCAAACGTACGACGACGCACTGCGTCGCTCCAAAAGCCCCAGACAGGACGGCCTGTAATCGGCGAGGCACCACATCCGCAAGCACTGTGCGTGGTATTGCGTGATGGAGAGGCAAACGCCCCTGCCCGCGTCCCGAAGGCGATAATCGCCCCGCCAAAAAGGCCAAGGGTAACGGCAAAGATTGCCTTCCCAATTGCGAACGACCAGCCCAATGCCCCAGCGGTGATCAACAGTGTCGGAGGATCAATCAGCGGAGACGACAACCAGAATGCCATGATCGCCGACAGAGGAGCCCCGACGGCCAGAAGTCCGGCAACAAACGGAATGACCTCGCACGAACAGAATGGCGCAAGGCCGCCAAAAAGCGCTGCCAGCACAATTGCCTGCGTCTCGCGCCCTTCGAAGGCCCTGGCGATATAAGCCTCAGCACCGGCGGCCTTCAGCCAGCCAATCAACGCCACCGCAAACACCACATAGGGCAGCGTGCCAAGAAAAGCATTTACGGCAAATTGCCCAATGTCAGGAAAGCGCGGAGCATCGAGGATTAAGACGGCGACCAGAATGACAACGATCAGCCCCCACGGCGAGCGTGCCATCCGCAGTGCCGTGCGTAGTGACGTAGCAAGCATAGAATGCAGCGATCGATCTGCACTGGCCTCAGCTTGCGCAGCCCCTGTTGAAGCGCCGCAACACGGCGTCTCGGCTCTTGCCGAAATCGAGACCGGGGATTTCTCAGCACAACAGGCGTTTCCATTCGACGCGATACTCATTGATCGTCTCCATGCTCTGTCTCGCCGCACTTCTGCTCGTCGGCGCAGCATTCCTTCAGCAGGTACCCGCCCAGCGCCGCCAGGTGATCAAACGACGCCCTGTTCACAACTGACCGCCCCTGCTTTTCCTGCAGGATCAAGCCACCCTGAGAAAGAAAGCGAAGGTGATGCGCCAGAGTTGAAGGCGCCATCCCGGTGCGTTCTTGAATATCCCCGATGGTCAATCCCCCAGTGCCGGCTTTCACCAGACAGAGAACAACTGCCAATCGCGCTTCCGACCCAAGGGCAGCAAACCCTTGCGCCACTTCTTCAAGGCTCAAATCAACGGGGATAGCCAGAGGGTCAACCAGAACATTTGCTTCTGCGCTCACAACCAGAACCCCCACTTATAATCGATAAAACTAGTTTTATAGTTATATATGAAATTCTGCAAGCTCTCATTTGCTCCTCAGGCCTCAGCAGGCATCACCCAAACAAAAAACCCCGCGTTCCCGCGGGGCTTTGAGACCTCTTATATTCGGCAGTTCAGACTGCCAGTTTGTTCATGGTTCTGGAGCCTTAGGCGCGACCCAACATCCGATCAAGGCTTACCGGACCTGGGCCCGCAGCGGAGATGTAGAGGAAGGCAAAGCAATAAACCAAAGCCAGCTCGCCACCGTTCAGGATTGGATAGAAGTTCTGCGGAAAATGAGCGATGAAATAAGCAGCCGCCATGGTTCCGCTGGCCAGAAACGCCGCTGGACGCGTCAGCAGTCCGAGCACGATCAAGGCACCACAGACAAGCTCGATCATTCCGGCCACGCCACCCATGGAGAACGGATCAATGCCGGACATTTTCGTCGGCGGCAAGCTGAGATACTTACTCGTTCCATGCTGCAGGAATGCAGCCCCGACGACAATGCGGAACACACTGAGAATGAGAGCAGAATGGGGTTTCAAGAAGGTCACGACATTATACCTCAGGCAAAGAGAATCAGACCGGCCTCACGGCCACCAAGTGGAAACATCCCACATGGAACAAAGCCAGCCAATCCATATGATGTCAGGCATCCATCCTGCCCCGGCACTTGCCTCGCCTGAGGCTTTTCTTCTAACTGCAGGCAGAACAGTCCTGGATAGAGACCGATGCCCCTTTCATCTGCCAACCTCTCAGCGCTTGTCGCACTCCGCCACGATCTTCATCAGCATCCCGAGGTTTCAGGCCAAGAAGAGCAGACGGCTCAGCGCATTCGCGCATTCCTGACAACCCTCACCCCCAACAGGCTCGTCGGCCAACTGGGCGGGCACGGTTTGGCAGCGGTCTTTGAAGGCAGCGCGCCTGGCCCGACCATTTTGCTGCGCTGTGAGCTGGACGCCCTGCCGATCCAGGAAAAGTCAGATGTTGCCCATCGATCCACGATCTCTGGAAAGGGTCATCTCTGTGGCCACGATGGCCATATGGCGATACTGGCAGCAGTCGCGATGACCCTCGCCGAAAGACGCCCTGCCAAGGGCCGTACGGTCCTGCTGTTTCAGCCAGCGGAAGAGGATGGCTCTGGCGCCGCAAAAGTCTTGTCCGACGAGGCTTTCGCGCTTCTCGCGCCAGACCTTGCCCTCTCTCTGCACAATTGCCCCGGATTGCCGATTGGAAGAGCCGCCTTGAAGAGCGGCCCGGTCAACTGCGCATCTCGCGGGCTGAAGATCGAATTCACGGGCAAGACGGCACATGCCTCGCAACCCGAGACCGGTCTTTCTCCGATGCCGGCGGTCTCAGCCCTAATGCCAATTCTCAGCGGGTGTTCCAAAGGCACGCAAGCGGATCCGGATTTTCGCCTGGTGACCATCACCCACGCCCAGCTCGGCGAACCGGCCTTCGGAATTGCCCCGGGCGATGGGCAAGTCTGGGCAACCTTGCGCACGCTCACCGATGACCAGATGGAAGCTCTGTGCCAGGAGGCAGAGGCAGCAGCCCGCAAACAAGCCGAGATCTCAAACCTTGAAGTATCCTTCAGTTATCACGACGTTTTTCATCACTGTGAGAACGCTCCAGAGGCCACAGCCGTGCTGGCACGTGCCATGGACGCCTGCGGCGTAAACTGGGACAGCACCGGCCTCCCTTGGCGCCCATCAGAGGACTTCGGTCGCTTCCGGCGCCTCTGCCCATCTGCCATGCTGTTTCTTGGTGCTGGAGTGTCCTGTCCGGCTCTGCACAATCCAGACTACGACTTCCCGGATGAACTGATCCCCCTCGGCGCAGAGATTTTCCTCAATGCCCTGCGCGAGCTACTAGGCTGAGTAAAGAAAGACTCAGTTCGCAGGAAGCCCACGCTCGACCCATTCGGACGGATGGATCGGTGGGCCAATTCGAAACGAGAAGGTTTCCACCCGGGTAACGTCCCGATCCGCTTCGCATCGAAACCCCAGATCATACCAGGTGCCACGCGAGCGATAAGCCGCGCGTATCGGTTCCAGTACATTTCCTCCTTGCGGACGGAACGAGGGCAGCATGTCCGGCGGGCGAGAAGGGTCAAAGCTTTTTAGCTGGGCCTGAAGCTCGGTCATGCAGAGAAGGTTTAATCGTTGCTCCGGGGACATGCCGCGCATCGCGGTCTGGGTGCGAATATCGCCGAGAATCTGATTGGAGAACAATTCCCGTGCCCGCGCCAACGGTGGTTGCCCGCCACGGTCCTGCCTGCCGGCAGTCTGCCCTTCTGACGTCCCGGCCGAGCCCGAGGCGTTCTGCGCTGTTCCAGAAACAGACTTAGGCCGCTCTGAGACCACCGGCTTTTTCGGCGGGCTAATCCCAATGAGCTTAGCCGCAAGCTCTTCGGAAATCTGCGACTCCCCTAGCGGCACCGGCGTCTCAGAGGTGCCATCCATCGCTGCTTCGTCTGGCATTTCTGGCACTTCAAGCGTCTCGACGCCCTCCTCTACCTTGGCCTCCTCGGCTTCAGCTGTAGCGACGTCTTCAGCTGGCTCTACCTCGGCCAGCTCAGGCTCCACTTCAGCGTCGAGATCGCCCTCCACCTCAGCAGGGCTTCCCGGCGCCTCATCGGTCTCAGTGCCTTCTTCCGTCGATTCCTCAAGCGGCTCATCGGACGGGTTCTCTGGCGCATCTTCTGCAAAGTCCTCTGCAGGGATCTCCTCACCCTGCGGATCCACACCCTCAGTCACCGCATCCGCTGCAAGATCTTCCTCGCCAAATTCCATCACTGGTTGGAAGACGCGTTCTGACTGCGGCGGGGCACTTGCAGCTTCTGCCGGCGCGGCTTGTGGTTCTGAGACAGTATCAGGCTCTGGCTCTTCAGGAGCAGGGGCCGGCTCTTCTTGCACGTCAGGCGGCACTTGCTCGGTTGTCTCTTCCGGCGTTGGCTCTTCCGGAATTGGCTCAGGCGTAACAAGTTCTTCCGGCCGCTCTTCTGGCAGCACTTCTGCTTCAGATGGAACCGGAGGCTCTACCAGTTCGACCACAAGAGATTTCGGAGCCCGGTGGGACATAGGCTCCGCCACATCATTCATCAGCGCGAAACCAACGACAGTGTGCAAAAGCAGGGACACGCCAAGCGCCACCGGAAACAGCCACCGGTTTGCAGACGCTGGCTGCGGAGTATGTTCCTCCGGCTCGAGACTGACAGTCGACAAGGATGCCTCGGAGGACAAGTTGGCCATTCTCTCTTTCGTGCCATTCCGGGCCAGCTACGCGTTTGTTCCATGCGTTCGACACCCGGATGGTCAGCAGCCCCCGCTGTTCCCATCCACATAGACCTAAACGAAAAACCCGGCGAAATCGCCGGGTTTTTCTAACTTTTCTATGGCTGACCGACAGATCGCTTAGCTATCGAGGAACGACCGCAGCTTGCGGGACCGGCTCGGGTGCTTAAGCTTGCGCAATGCCTTGGCTTCGATCTGACGAATACGCTCGCGGGTCACGGAGAACTGCTGACCAACCTCTTCCAAGGTGTGGTCGGTGTTCATGCCGATACCGAAGCGCATGCGCAGAACGCGCTCTTCACGCGGGGTCAACGAGGCAAGCACGCGGGTCGTGGTCTCGCGCAGATTCGACTGAATCGCTGCATCGATGGGCAGAACTGCGTTCTTGTCCTCGATGAAGTCGCCCAGATGGCTGTCTTCCTCGTCGCCGATTGGCGTTTCGAGAGAGATAGGTTCCTTGGCAATCTTCAGGACCTTGCGAACCTTTTCCAGCGGCATCTGCAGCTTTTCAGCCAGCTCTTCCGGGGTAGGTTCACGACCGATCTCGTGCAGCATCTGGCGTGATGTCCGGACGATCTTGTTGATCGTCTCGATCATGTGCACCGGAATACGGATTGTACGCGCCTGATCAGCGATCGAACGAGTGATCGCCTGCCGGATCCACCACGTAGCATAGGTGGAGAACTTGTAACCGCGACGATACTCGAACTTGTCGACCGCCTTCATCAGACCGATGTTGCCTTCCTGAATGAGATCCAGGAATTGCAGACCACGGTTCGTGTACTTCTTGGCGATTGAAATCACGAGACGCAAGTTGGCCTCGACCATTTCCTTCTTGGCGATACGTGCCTCGCGCTCGCCCTTCTGCACCATGGCAACAATGCGACGGAACTCGATGATTTCGAGACCTGTCTCGGTTGCCAGCGTCTGGATATCCTGACGCAGATCCCGGATGTTATCCTTTTCCTTGGCAACGAAGTTCTTCCACCCACGCGAGGAAAGATTCGCAACCTTGCGCAGCCAGTTTGGATCAAGCTCCGAGCCCTGGTACTGCTTCAGGAAGTCGGTGCGGTCGACCTTGTAGCTATCAGCCAAACGCAGCAGACGGCCTTCGTAGCCCATCAGACGCTTGTTGATGTCATAAAGCTGAGCCACCAGGGCATCGATACGATTCTGGTTCAGCGACAGGCTCTTCACATCAATAACGATGTCGTCCTTGAGCTTCTTGTAGCGACGCTCTTGAGAAGGAGACAGGCTCTTGTTGGCCAACTTGTTTTCGACCAGCTGGTCCTGCAACTTGCGCAGCTTCTTGTAATTATCGGCGATGTTGTCGAAGGTTTCGAGAACCTGCGGCTTCAGTTCCGCTTCCATCGCGGACAAGGAGACATTGGCTTCGAACTCGTCGTCGTCCTCGTCGTCGTCGCTGTCCTCGCCAGAGGTCTGGTCTTCGCCATCCTCGGACTTCTTGCCTTCGGAGAACTCACCGTCTTCGCTGTTTTCTTCATCGTCGTTGGCGCTTGGGCCGGCCTTTGCATCAGGTCCGGCATAAGTCGCTTCAAGATCAATGATGTCACGCAGAAGAACCTGAGCTTCATTCAGCTCATCGCGCCAAATGATGATGGCCTGGAACGTCAGGGGACTTTCGCAAAGCCCGGCGATCATCGCCTCTCGACCGGCCTCGATCCGCTTGGCGATGGCGATTTCGCCCTCGCGCGACAGCAATTCCACAGATCCCATCTCGCGCAAATACATGCGCACGGGATCGTCCGTCCGGTCAGCCGGTTCTTTTGTCGTCGTCGTTTTCGCTACCGCGGTCGGACCCGCCGTCGCCAACTCGCCACCGTCAACTTCCTCGGCAGCGTTCTCGTCAACTTCGTCGGAATCGATCACGTTGATGCCCATGTCGGACAGCATCGACATCGTGTCTTCAATTTTCTCGGAAGAAACCTGCTCGGAGGGAAGAACTTCGTTGAGCTCGTCATAGGTGACGTACCCACGCTTCTTCGCCGCCTTGATCATCTTCTTGACGGCTGCATCAGACAGATCCAGAAGCGGACCATCTGGACCGTCCGCAGCATTTTCCGGGGTGTCTTCCGACTGCGTCGCCTTCGATACCATATTTTGCTCCAACTCGCGGCCCGCGCCGCCGCGTCGCGTCAAAAATTCTGCTCAAAACCCTGGCCGTCAGCGCGCACGCATCATTAAGCTGCGCAAGCCGTACGGACCGTCTCGTCAAGTCAGGTCTGAGAATGGGTTGTAAGCCGTGTCCCTTAAGTCCCAATTAACCGTGAAAATTTTTCCTACCAGATACAGATCACCCGGATGCTCACACGGTTTCGCTTCCCAAGCGTGCCAATTGGCAATGCCTGGTCGTTCTTCTATGGGTTTGCAGCCTGGTCAAGACTTCTGGCCGGGGGCTCTATAGCCTGTCCTCGGCGCAATGTGCTGCAAATGTCTATTTAGCTCGCCTTTCGGGATTCGCAAGGGCGATTCGCGATTCGTCAATCAGATTGGCTCAAAAACTTCCTCAATTGGGTATATTTACCTGCCTAAGGACCCTCAAGACGGGAAATCTCGCTCCACTCAACGTGAGCGTCTCAGGCCAGCTTCAAGAAATCAGTAGAGAATCTATCGCCGCCGACCCACGCACGACGATCACCAACCCGGTTTTTGTGTCCCTCAAAATGGGGGGGGGATATCGGCAAAAGCCGGACCGACGCTCTCGTTGGACTTGGTATCCCCTTCACCAGAAGCGTTTGGGCGCGGCGCAGCCCCCTCCTCCTGAGAATCGGGGAAATATTCAGCTGGATAATCCCCTGCATAATCACCGTACTGATCAGCCGGATAGTCTCCAGAATAAGCTTCCGGGTAGTCACCTGAATAATCTCCAGGATATTCTCCTGCAGGCGCGACGGCACGACCTTGTTGGGCGTCGGAGGGATGCCCAACCGTTGCAGCGTGAACGTTAAGCCCCCCATGACTGCTGGCTTGCGCGCGGCTAGCTAAGTTTACGGACTGCTGCATCGGCGCAGCAGCAGCCGGTTTCTGCCGCAGCTTCTTGCCCCGTTCTGCCAGCTCGCCTTCGTCACGAGTACATTCCTCGCGACTTCGATTAAGGTCCTGAGACAAGCCCTGAATGCGCAGCCAACCCGTCTCATCAAGATCGGCCTCGGCCGCCTGCATTTCCTCTTCCAAGACCTTCTCCAGACGCTTCAGCTCCAGAACGTCCAGAAAATGCAGGAAGACAGCTTCAACGAAATCTTCCGGCGGATCATTTTTCAACAGTGGAAACCGTTGCACGAGAGCAGAGAAGCCAGTCGGGCGGGCGCGTCCGTCTTCAGCTGAAACTTCCGTCACCTCCGCCAGCAATTGCTGCAGTGGCTCATCGAACTCGCGCAAGGCTGCTTCGGCACTCAATGCCTGCGCTGGATCGGCCATTCGACACAAGACATCCCGAAACCGAGCGTGGAGTTGGTCTGAGAACCCGATCCCGGCCACGCGCTCCAAATGTTGATCGAGCAGATACGGGTACTTGAGGCACAAGCCACAAATCATCCGTTCCGTGCCGTGATGCGGCCCAAGCGGGACCTGCACACGCCCACCACCTGGCAGATGAGAACCGCCCACAGCCTGGCCGGTGCCATATGGTTTGCCCTGACCAAACGACTTGTTCTGTCCGTAGCCCTGCTTGCCGCCGCCATTGCCGCCAGTTCCACCGAACTGCCGCTGTGCTCGCGCAGCCTGAAAGAACAGGTTCGACAGCTTGAACTTGATGTCGAGCTGATAGCCACGACGCACCAAAGGATCATTTATCGCGCCGGTCAGCTCCCCGAAACGCTTTTCCAGAGCCGCCTTGCGCTCGGGCGTATCAAGGCGTGCAACGGAAACCTCCCTCTCCCATACCGCTTCAAACAGCGACTGAGCCCCGGCCAGTTCTGCTTCAAAGCCTGCGAGCCCCTTTTCCTTGATCAAATCATCAGGATCCATTCCATCCGGCAAAAAGCTGAACTGGAACGAATGCCCGCTGGAGAGAACAGGTAAAATGCGGTCGATCGCACGATGAGCTGCAGACACGCCTGCAGCATCTCCGTCAAAACAGACGATAGGTTCGGGCGCAAATTTCCAAAGACGCAGAATCTGATCTTCGGTAAAAGCCGTGCCCAGACTGGCCACCACCTCGTGGACCCCTGCCTGATGCAATGCGATGGCGTCCAGATAGCCTTCCACCACAACCGCCCGGCCAGACTTGTAGGCAGGTTCCCGCGCCCTGTGGGCATTGAACAGCATGACCCCCTTGTGAAACAGCGGCGTTTCGGGAGAATTCAAATACTTGGGCTGGCCATCGGGCTGCAGCGTCCGGCCACCGAAGGCGACCACACGACCGCGCTCATCCTGGATAGGGATCATCAAACGGCCACGAAACCGATCATAAGACGGGCGCCCGCCTTCCGGCTTGATCGCAAGCCCGGCCTCAATGATCATCTCCTCAGGAACATTCTTTCCCAGCAGGTATTTTTTCAGGCCATCACGACTATCCGGCGCAAGACCGAAGCGGAATTCCGATAGGGTTTGCGGTGTAAGCCCGCGCTTGTTGACGTAAGTCCGCGCCTCCACACCTCTCGGTCCGGCCAGCTGCTCCTGAAAATAACGGGCCGCCAGTTCGCAAACGTCAACAAGGCTCGCTCGCTTGTGCTCACGTCGAGCCGCCTGCGGATCGGGTGCCGGCATGGCAACACCAGCCTGCTCAGCCAGCCGCTCAACCGTTTCCGGAAAGCTCAGCCCTTCCGTTTCCATGACAAAGCGAAAGTGGTCACCAGACGCCCCGCAACCAAAACACTTGTAACGGTTGCGTCGATCATCGACGTGGAAGCTCGGGCTCTTTTCCTCATGAAACGGACAACACGCCCAATAGTCGCCCTTGCCCGGTTGAGTTTTACGCCGATCCCAGCTCACCCGGCGACCGACCAGATCTGACAAGGTCAATCTGGCGCGAATGTCATCGAGAAGGCGGTTATCAAAGCGCATAAGGTCGGTCTCGGCAGCCGAAGCCGCAATCATGGATCTAGGGACAAGGTGCGAAGGGCTGCTTATAGATGCGATGATCGCACCAACACCAGCCCCCTCGCAACCACTCTGGACAAACAGCCAAAGCAGAGCCACCCAATCAAGAGGCGGTTATTGTCAAAAAGAAGGAGAAAGGCTGGTATAATCCACGAGTTGAGACCCGTGGTGAATAACTTGGCAGGAATTTTAAGAGAGTTTTCCACTCTCGTCGCCATCCCCTGCCGGACGGGTGTCTGCGGCTCCATTTGAAGCGAGGGCAGACCCATTACTTCCCACACGCAACAGATCCCGCACGACGCAGGACGCCTTGACGAAATCCATCTGGCCTGGATATCGGGTTTTCAGCGCGCTCATGCAGCGCCCTATATCTCGTAGGCCGTGAGCGTCCAGATCAGTAACGGTTTCCGCACAGAGCGCCTGCATGGCATCTCCCTCGACTTGTCGGGGCAGAAACTCACGAATGATCTGGCTTTCACGCTTTTCTTGCTCAGCAAGATCCAGCTGCCCCATTTCCTCGAATTCGCGCGCGGAAACATCACGCTGCCGAACCATGGTCTGGAGCATTTCAACGATATCACTGTCCGCGACGCCATCACCTCCATGGGCTTTGGCCGCCTCGTCACGATCTCGAATTGCGGCCTGGATCAGCCGCAAAGTCGTCAAACGGCACTTGTCCGTACCGACCAGCGCTTGCTTGAGCGCACTGCTAATTGTATCGCGCTTCAACATATTTCCACCCAGCCGCATATCGCGACACTAGTGTGCAATTCGCTGCACCGCAACCCGCAATATAACAAGTTATTGAAAGTAAAAAGCTAATTTTAAATCAGCCAATGTTGACGATTTGCCTGCATTCCAATAAAGTCCGGCACTTAATGCAGACGGCATCCTTGGACGGGCTTTTAAGGCCCGAGCGCTCCCGCCTCTCTGCAGCGCATGATGTCACCAACAAATATCGGAAACAAGACATGACGACTGCCGACGCATGGTCCGTGAAACCAGCGACCGCCCTGCTTGTGCTCGCCGATGGAAGCGTTATTGAAGGCGAAGGCCTCGGCGCCACGGGCGACGCGGTCGGGGAAGTCTGCTTCAACACCGCAATTACCGGTTATCAGGAAATCCTGACCGATCCGTCTTATGCCGGTCAGATCATTACCTTCACTTTTCCGCATATCGGAAATGTAGGGACCAATGATGAAGACGTTGAAACCGTCGATATGGCTGCACAGACCGGCGTACGCGGCTGCGTCATCTGCGCCAGTATCACCGATCCATCCAACTATCGCTCCGCAAGTCATCTGGACGCTTGGCTCAAGGCACGCGGCCTGGTCGGCATTTCCGGCGTTGACACCCGCGCACTGACCAAGCTGATCCGTGAGAAAGGGATGCCCCATGCGGTCATCGCTCATTCACCAGATGGAAAGTTCGACATCGACGCCTTGAAACAGAAAGCCGCCGGGTGGGCTGGCCTGGAAGGCCTCGACCTTGCGAAAGACGTGACGGCCAAGGGCGCCCATGGCTGGACCGAGACCCCCTGGGTCTGGGATGCAGGCTACGGCCAGTCAGAAGCCGCCGAGTTCAACGTCGTCGCGCTGGACTTCGGCGTGAAGCGGAACATCCTGCGGCTCTTGTCGAACGCCGGCTGTAAAGTCACCGTCATGCCAGCAAGCTCTTCTGCAGATGAAGTTCTGGCCCAGAAGCCGGATGGCGTCTTCCTGTCCAACGGCCCGGGAGATCCGGCTGCGACGGGCGCTTATGCCGCCCACACGATCCGTGGCGTTGTCGATGCTGGTGTCCCCACCTTCGGCATTTGCCTCGGACACCAGATGCTTGCCCTGGCGCTCGGCGCCAAGACGATCAAGATGCATCAGGGACACCATGGCGCCAACCACCCGGTGCATGACTTCACAACAGGCAAGGTGGAAATCACCTCGATGAACCACGGCTTTGCGGTCGACACCGAGACACTGCCCGCCAACGTGGAAGAGACCCACAAATCCCTGTTTGATGGCACCAACTGCGGCCTGAAGGTCAAAGACAAGCCGGCCTTTTCGGTCCAGTACCACCCGGAAGCATCCCCAGGACCGCGCGACAGTCATTACCTGTTCCAGCGGTTCACCGACATGATGCGCGAGCACAAGACCAACGCTTGAGGCAGACCAACAAGCCCGGTCACTGATTGAACGACAAAAAAGCCCGGCTTCCTGAGAGGCCGGGCTTTTTTGTCTGAGCGCACCACCACCTAAGAGGATGGGCTACGCTTTTCGTACTCTACGGTGCCGGTATGCGACACTTCAGGAGGCAGCGCTCTTGCTGGCGGTTCCCCGGCAACGCCCCCCGACCGAAGCTGGCCTGGAAAGCGCCCCCCCCCAAACAGCCGATCAGCCAGCGTGAACCAACCGGTCCAGAGAGACCAGAAGCTCATCAACTTCCGACACCTGCTCATCGAGCAGAACCTTCTGTTCATGCAGCAAACTTTGCTGAGTTTCGCAGATCGTTTTCAATTCTTCGAACTGAGACTGACGCGGCTTTTCACCTTCTACCAGGCTGATCACCTTGCGGATTTCAACCAGCGTCAACCCGATCTTTTTTGCCTGCAGAATGATCCGCATACGCGATACTTCAGTCGCCCCGTAGAAGCGACGTGCGCCACGACGAATAGGGGTCAGAAGCCCCTTCTCCTCATAGAAGCGTAACGCCCGCAGCGTCACGTCAAAGAGGTCCGACATTTCAGAGATGGACAGAACCTGTCCCTCTTCCGGCCGATCGATGACAGGGCCTGCAATATCAGGCACCACCACCATGTTGGTTGCTATAGAGTTCATATTTTTATTGCCCGAGTTTTTTCGTTTTGGTGACGCGACGATCTGAGCATCTCCCGCTCATCAACAAGGGCCCACCTCCCCATTGACGAGCTCCCACCGGGAACATCGCCTCAATCACACTCCCGCCACGTTTTCATCAGCGGAAGTTTGACCGAAACATTCAGCCATCACGTAAAGTTTATTATGCCACTACCTTACTACCTTGTGGTTCTCAATCCACGCCATTTTTTGTGCATTTCGTTCGTAGAGAGCTAAAAACGCGGCTAAATTGCAATATTCGCGCAACCCAACTTTGCTAAAAAGTAATATTTATATAATCCTTTGCCAACCTAACGCGACGGATAATACAAGAGAAACATACAGAAATATTAATTATCAATATTATTGAAGGTCATTCTATTAAATTATACTAAGTAATAAAGAGGAAATCACAAAACAAACCTGAAGGAAATCAGCACCTCCGGATAAATATCACGAGGAGAATACTCAGGATTTATAGGGTTAGATTGTCGCCAAACCCAGCTTTATTCATAAAAATTGAATACAATCTAAGCCGCCAGCATGCTGTGTCAACTGACCTCAGTGCGTAACTGGCGCCTGAGCCTGCCGCCACCGCTTCGGAGACTGTCCAAACCACCGTTTGGCTGCGCGCGTAAAGTTCCCGACCGCAGAGAAGCCAACACGATATGAAATTTCAGAGATCGGCACCTCTGTATTGCGCAACAGCTCACTTGCCAACTCTCGACGCATGCGATCGTAGAGCCCCTGGAACGTCGCCCCGTTCTCCGCAAGTCTGCGCTGCAAGACACGTGGGCTCATTCCGATTTCCCGGGCCACCCATTCCAGGTTCAGATCCACATTCTCGATCTGCGCCAGGATCACATCACATACCTGCGTGACGAAATCCTTGTGCTGCTGCATGTCAGCAAGCCGACGAACCACAAGCTCTGTCAGAGCATCGAACAGCAACGCATCCGCACCGGCGCGTGGACGCGAGACCACCTCCAAATCAAAGACCACACGATTGCCACGAGTGCCAAACTGCACTGGAGCCCCCAGGACATTCGCATAGTAGCCACGCGGTTCCGGCCTCGCACGACACACTTCAACTCTCAGCGGCCCAAAGCCCGAACGCGCACCTTCACTGCGAAAACAGTTAGCGATCTCCGTTGCCACGCAATCGCTCAGATGCTCCGGACGAACCACAAGCGGAGAAAAGGACCAGACGAACGAGACCTCCCGCCCCTCCACCTGCACCTCACACTGCTTGAGATCGAGAGCTGCCGACATGAAATGCGCGATCAGCTGAAGGGAATCGAGCGGTGTCTGCGCATATCGAGCCGCCAGCCCAATCAACCGACCACGAAAAACCGGACTGCGCGTGCACCAGTGCAAACCCACATAAGGGTCATGCAGGCGTCGCGAGATGAAATCGAGAAGTTGAGAGAAATCAATCAGGGAAATGAATTGCTGCTGCCACTGGGAGGGAGCTCCAAAGCTCAAACCCAACTCATTGACGAGATCGTTCAGATCAAATCCCAACGGCCTGACATACGCATCAAGAGCCAACAGAACGCCGCCGTGGATTCGAGCCCCGGCGGAGCCGCCGCCACAACCTGCTGTGCTCTCTATGCGGGAAAGCTCTTGAAGCCCTTGCAGCATTTTCGTTATTTCGCTTTATAAGACAGCGCGTTAAGCCAATCCCTAACCGCAACCACTTGAACTTTTAGTCCTGAAAACTCGAAAAGAAAACCACAATTTACGATGTGCTAACCAAATCATTTCCTATGGTTAGCAGAGCGGGTCTTCATCGGGATTTATGACAATGATAATTCTAATAATGTCCTTGGCAATCTTTTTTCCCCATCGGCCTGACGTAGCCTGCACTCGCCCTCCCGTTGCGACGCCTACTTGCACACCGCAGGAGCTTGACCTCAAATACAGAGCCGACGAAATGAGCCAAAACACCACGTCCGATGAAAGATGCCATGCCTTCAATTGCCGACACTGTCATGACACCGGAACAATTTCGAACCTGGCGTAAATCACTTGGATTGAAGCAAAAAGATGCAGCCGATCTTCTGGGACTGAAAAAACGGATGATCCAGTATTATGAAAAAGGCCGACGAGATGGTCGCCCGGTGGAAATCCCCAAACCAGTTCGCCTGGCATGTTTCGCCTTGAGTGAGGGAATCGGAGATTTCGATGGAAAGCAGCCTCTCCCGCTAAACTTCTCGGGGTAAGGCCTCTGAAAAGCGGGCCTTGAAACAGCGTTTTTGAGCGAAGCGGCGCCCTTTAAGCGGACTTTTTGCCAGCAACCCGAGTTCTAGACAAAATATCCGCCTCCTTGGGGTTCCTTCCCGGGACTTCTTTGCATATAAGACGCGCTCAGCCAACAGTGTCACTCATCCAAGAACTGCGCCGATCCCTACAGGGGGCTCCTGTAAGGTGCCGGCCGCTGCGAGCCTCTATGCCCAAACGCACAGACATCTCCTCCATTCTCATCATCGGCGCCGGACCTATCGTTATTGGTCAGGCCTGCGAGTTTGACTATTCCGGGACCCAGGCCTGCAAGGCTCTGCGCGAGGAAGGCTACCGCATCATTCTGGTGAATTCGAACCCCGCGACGATCATGACTGATCCGGACTTGGCCGATGCCACCTACATCGAACCGATCACGCCGGAAATCGTCGCCAAGATCATCGAAAAGGAGCGCCCTGACGCGCTGCTCCCGACGATGGGCGGCCAGACGGCTTTGAACTGCGCCCTCGATTTGGAAGAAATGGGCGTACTGGAAGAGTTCGGCGTCGAGATGATCGGTGCCCGCGCTGATGTCATCGAAAAGGCAGAGGATCGCGAAAAGTTCCGCGCCGCGATGGATGCCATCGGATTGGAAAACCCACGAGCGACCATCGCCTCTTCGCCGGCCATCCGGAATGAGCAGGGCAAGATCACCGGTTACGATCGCGCCACCGGCATTATGGAAGCGCTGAAGGCCATTGACGACATCGGATTGCCAGCAATTATTCGCCCCGCGTTTACACTCGGCGGCACCGGTGGTGGCGTGGCTTATAACCGGGAAGAGTTCGAGACCATCGTACGCTCCGGCATCGAGGCCTCCCCTGTCGGTCAGGTGCTCATCGATGAAAGTCTACTCGGCTGGAAGGAATATGAGATGGAAGTGGTCCGCGACAAAGCGGACAACTGCATCATCATCTGCTCCATCGAAAACGTCGACCCGATGGGCGTTCACACCGGCGACTCGATCACCGTCGCACCAGCGCTCACCCTGACCGACAAAGAATACCAGATGATGCGCGACGCCTCGATCGCGGTTCTGCGTGAAATCGGTGTCGAGACCGGTGGTTCCAACGTCCAGTTCGCAGTGAACCCGGACGACGGACGACTCGTCGTCATCGAAATGAACCCACGCGTCTCGCGATCATCTGCGCTTGCTTCCAAGGCCACAGGCTTCCCGATCGCCAAAATCGCCGCCAAGCTCGCGGTCGGTTACACCTTGGACGAGCTGGAAAACGACATCACCGGCGGCGCCACTCCGGCATCCTTCGAGCCATCCATCGATTATGTCGTCACCAAGATCCCACGCTTTGCTTTCGAAAAGTTCCCGGGATCCGAACCGACGCTAACCACGGCCATGAAGTCTGTCGGCGAAGTCATGGCCATCGGTCGAAACTTTTCTGAGAGCCTGCAGAAGGCCCTGCGCGGTCTCGAAACTGGCCTGTCCGGCCTCGATGAAGTCGAAATTCCGGGACTCGGCCAAGGCGACGATTCCAACGCGATCCGCGCGGCTATCGCGACCCCGACCCCCACCCGTCTGCTCAACGTGGCGCAAGCCATGCGCCTTGGCATGAGTCTGGAAGAAATTCACGAGGCCAGCGCAATCAACCCATGGTTCCTGGAAGCCATGGCGCATATCGTCGAGATGGAAGAAAAGGTTCGCCAGCACGGCCTGCCGACAAATCAGACCGCCCTGCGCGAGCTGAAATCCATGGGCTTCTCCGATGTTCGCCTGGCTTCACTGGCAGATACGGACGAAAGCAAGGTAGCCAAGCTGCGGGCGGACATGGATGTGCACCCGGTTTACAAGCGCATTGATACCTGCGCTGCCGAATTCGCATCGCCGACGGCCTATATGTACTCGACTTATGAGACGCCATTCATGGGCGTCCTCAGCTGTGAATCCGAGCCGACCGACAAGAAGAAGGTTGTCATTCTCGGTGGTGGCCCGAACCGCATCGGTCAGGGCATCGAATTCGATTACTGCTGCTGTCATGCCGCCTTCGCTCTGGAAGAGGCCGGCTATGAGACCATCATGGTCAACTGCAACCCGGAGACCGTCTCCACCGACTATGACACGTCCGACCGTCTGTACTTTGAACCACTAACGAGCGAAGACGTGCTGGAAGTCCTGCGCAAGGAACAACAGAACGGCACCCTGCACGGCGTCATCGTTCAGTTCGGTGGACAGACGCCGCTCAAGCTGGCCCAGGCTCTGATGGATGCCGGCGTTCCGATCCTCGGCACATCACCGGACATGATCGATCTGGCAGAAGACCGCGACCGGTTCCAAAAACTCCTGGTCCGCAAGGGCCTGAAGCAACCTGAAAACGGAATCGCTTATTCGGTTGAACAAGGTCGTCTGATCGCCGGCCAACTCGGTTTGCCACTTGTGGTACGCCCCTCATATGTTCTGGGTGGCCGTGCCATGCAGATCATCCGCGACGAGGAAGCCCTGAACTCCTACCTGCTCGGCACGCTGCCAGAGCTGGTACCGGGTGACATTCGGGCCAAGTACCCGAACGACAAGACCGGCCAGATCAATACTCTGCTCGGTACCAACCCGCTGCTCTTCGACCGTTACCTTGAGGGAGCCACGGAAATCGACGTGGATGCCCTGTGCGACGGCAAGGACGTCTTCATCTGCGGCATTATGGAGCACATCGAGGAAGCCGGCATTCACTCCGGTGACAGCGCCTGTTCCTTGCCGCCCTTCTCACTGTCGGCGGAGATGATTGCAGAACTGAAGCGTCAGACCGAGATCCTCGCTCTTTCGCTGGAAGTCGGCGGTCTGATGAACGTGCAATACGCCATCAAGGATGGTGAGATCTACGTGCTGGAAGTCAACCCGCGCGCCTCGCGGACAGTGCCTTTTGTTGCCAAGACCATCGGCCAGCCAGTTGCAAAGATTGCCAGCCGCATCATGGCCGGCGAGAGCCTGGCATCCTTCGGTTTGACGGAGCCAAAGCTGAACCACATCGCCGTCAAGGAAGCCGTTTTCCCCTTCGCGCGGTTCCCGGGTGTCGACACGATCCTCGGCCCAGAAATGCGCTCTACCGGCGAAGTCATGGGCCTGGACAGCAAGTTCTCCACCGCCTTCGCCAAGTCGCAGATTGCTTGCGGCACAGGTGTGCCGGAATCCGGCACCGTCTTCGTCTCGATGCGAGATCAGGACAAGGAAGGCGTGGTCGAAGCTGTCCGCTCGCTCGAAGATGCAGGCTTCATGATCATTGCCACCAGCGGAACCCAGAAGTTCCTGAAGGAACAGGGCATTGACTGCGCCAAGATCAACAAGGTTCTGGAAGGCCGTCCGCACATCGTGGATGCCATCAAGAACGGCCAGGTCTCCCTGGTTCTGAACACGACGGAAGGTGCTCAGGCATTGGCCGATAGCCGCTCCATGCGACGTGCCGCCCTCTTGCAAAAAGTTCCGTATTATACGACGCTTGCCGGGTCGGTAGCCGCCGCCAAGGGAATTGTCGCCTATAAAGCCGGGTCCCTTGAAGTGAGGCCTTTGCAATCTTACTTCGGCTAAGGTTATTATCATCCAACTCCGGTCAGGAAAGTGCGTCTTTCCCGGCTGGGTTGTTTTTTGTTGAGCGGTCCTTTTGAAAAGCAGGACCCAAGGAACTGAAGGTCTGTGACCAATGGAAAAAATTCCGATGACCGCTGCCGGATATGCAAATCTTCAGACTGAGCTGAAGGAACGCACATCTGCAGAGCGCCCGCGCATCGTGGAAGCTATCTCCGAAGCGCGTGCCCATGGCGACCTGTCGGAAAACGCTGAATACCACGCAGCCAAGGAAGCGCAGAGCCACAACGAAGGCCGCATCGTTGAGCTGGAAGACAAGCTCTCGCGCGCCGAGATCATCGACGTGAGCAAGCTCTCCGGTGATGTTGTGAAGTTCGGCGCCACCGTGACCCTCATTGATGAGGACACGGAAGAAGCGAAGAAGTACACGATCGTTGGTGACGTGGAATCCGACGTGAAGCAGAACCGGATCTCTATCTCTTCCCCGATTGCCCGTGCCCTCATCGGCAAGTCCATCGGCGATAGCGTGGAAGTCTCGGCACCAGGCGGTGCACGCTCCTACGAAATCGAAGACGTTCAGTTCACCTGATTTTTGAATCTTCTCGTTCGAAGAAATCATTCTAATCAGCCAAGCCAAATGTCTGAAAAACGCAAAAGCGCCGCTCTATAGCGGCGCTTTTATGCATACAAGGGACACGATTGGCTAGATGTAAGCCTTCAACTGCTCAGCAAGAGCTGTCGGGTTGAAAGGCTTGTTAATCGCGCCCTGGGCGCCGATAGAGCGAAGGTAGTCAAACTCCCGCTCGCCCTTGGCTGTCAGGAAAACAACCGGAACATCAGCCATTCTGGCCTTTTTCCTCAGCATCTTCAGCGTTGTCGGGCCGTCCATCTCGGGCATCATGACATCGAGAATGATGAGGTTGGGAACCCACTCCTCGACCACATCCAGCGCTTCTTTGCCACTATCGACCCAGCGCACTTCATAGTCCCCAGACATCTCCAAGCCCATCTGGACCAAAAAACCGATATCCTCATCGTCGTCGACATGCAGCGCTTTAATAGCCATAAACTTACACCTTGACCCTAAATATTAGCTACCCCCCCCTGACTACTAGAAACAAAAACATCAAACCAAGCGCAATGCAACTTAGCGCAATTACTTACAAAAAAACGTTGTTGCCCCTGAGTTATATTTAAAGTTATTTTACCCCTTAGAAACAAATCTGCGGTTTAGATAGCAAGAAGAGCAGGTATAGCTTGCGCTTTGAATGGCAAGCGAACAGGGGCGCAGAGCGTGCAAAGTCAACGGAAGCCGACAATTACCATCGCAAACGGCGACCATCTAACCCTTCTGTCGCCGCTCTTCCGGTTACCCCTCTGGGGTCGATTGCTGCTCGTCGGCGGAGGGTTCTGTCTTCTTGCAATGTCAGGCATTCTGCTGACCCGCGAAAGCGGTCGCATTGCCATGATCTGGTTTCCGAACGCCCTTTTGCTCGGCGTTATTCTGCAAGCACCGCTCAAAGACTGGCGGAACTATTTCCTCGCCGCATATGTCGGAAATCTTGCCGCCAACCTGCTGTCGGGAGATACCCTCTTGATCGGCATAGGCCTGTCCTTGATGAACACGCTGGAGATTTTGGTCGCAGCCGCGGTCATATGGCGTATCAAACCAGCTCTAGATATCGGCAAAACTCTAGAAACACTCATATTTGTCGGAAGCGCCGGAATCCTGGCCCCTGCCATCTCGGCCATGGCCGCCTCCGTTTTCCTGCACTTCGCGGTTGGTGCCTCGATACCTGACGTCCTCAAGATCTGGTATTGCGCCGATGCTTTGGGGCTTCTGGTTTTTACCCCCTTCCTGATTGCGCAATTTCCGGCAAACACGTCGGACGAGGAATTTCTCTCGATCAAACAACCAGTATTCTGGGGCCTGCAGACCTTCAATCTGGCTGTCTCCATCGCGATCTTCAGCCAGCAAGGGTTGCCGCTTCTGTTCCTGGCATTCCCCCCCCTGCTCATCGCGTCATTTTATTCAGGTATACTGGGCGCTGCGATCTCCAGTCTGACAGTCGCCGCTGTTGCGATCGCTTTCTCCATCAAGGGAACCGGGCCAGTCAATCTGGTTGACGGCAGCCTGCCGGAACGCATCTATGTGCTGCAGGCGTTTATCGCAACCTGCGTGCTGTTCGCCCTTCACAGTGCGTCTGCCGTCACGGAACAACGTCGCCTGCAGGCCCGCCTCAAGCGTCTCAGCATAGAAGCGGAGCGCGCCGGCAGGGCCAAAACCGAGTTCCTGTCGACAATGAGCCACGAGCTCAGAACGCCCTTGACGGCAATTACCGGAGCACTTGAGCTGCTTCAATACAACTTCCGGGATAGCCTGCCCCCGCCAGCCCAGCAGCTCGTCGGCATTGCTTCCAACAATTCCGAACGTCTGTTGAAAATGATCGAAGATATCCTGGATCATGAGCGCATCGATTCCGGGAAACTGAAAATCTCGATGGTAGCGACCAGACTGTCACCAGTCATCGATATGGCCATCGAGTCCCTGCGAAGCTACAAGCCGGAAAAAGGCATTACGCTCGAGTTCGCTGACGATGTGCCAAAGGCCAAGGGGCATATCGACCCTCTTCGCCTGGAGCAGGTACTTTCGAACCTGTTATCGAACGCCATCAAGGCGTCCTCCGATGGCAGCAAGGTTCGCATTACGTCTAGTCGCTCTGGTGAGGGCCTACTCCGGATCGAAGTCAAAGACACCGGACCCGGAATTTCCGAAGATCTGGAGCCGCGCTTGTTCAAGAAATTTGAACAAGGTGACACGGGAAACACACGCAAGTCCACTGGCTCCGGCCTTGGCCTTAGCATTTCCAAAGCCCTTATCGAAGCTATGGACGGCAAGATCGGCTATGAGCGTCGCGGCGGTCAAACAACCGTCTTTTTCGTCGAGATCAATGAGGTCTAGAAGGCGATGACAGGCCCCATGCGAAACACACAGCAAAGGGCATTCAGCTTCAGCCCGGTGTCCCGTGACACCGAAAACCAAACTAGTCCTTGATCGGAACGAGGGCTTCGTCCTTCGTCCGGCGGATCGTCAAGGCGGTACGAACGCTATCGACATTGGCGGTCGCAGTCAGCTCACGAATGATGAAGTTCTGAAAAGTCTGCAGGTCGGGAGCCACGCACTTCAGCAAAAAGTCCACTTCCCCTGAAAGCATGTAGCTCTCACGTACGATCGGCCAACTGTTGACCTGACCTTCAAACGCCTGCAGATCAGCCTCCGTCTGTGAGTGCAACCCAACCATGGCAAAAGCCGTGACATCGTAGCCCAGCTCTTTCTCGTCAAGCAGCGTGCGATATCCCCGAATAAGGCCTGCCTCTTCCAGCGCGCGAACACGGCGCAGGCATGGAGGGGCCGAGATACCGACCCGGCGCGCCAGCTCGACGTTTGTCATGCGCCCATCCTGTTGCAACTCTTTCAAGATATGCCAGTCGATGGTATCGAGCCGTGCTTTCACGGATGGTACTCCTCTTGAGTTCCTCGGCGACGGGTTCGTCACACGAGGCAGTAATTCCCGTCTGCTAGGGCGTGAGGACATCTCACGCACAAAGAAGACAAACGGCGCTCAGGATTTAACTCCGACAAGGAACTGAAGACCGATTGACAAAGATCAGTTATGGTTTTTTGCGTCTTTGTGCAAGAGTCTAACAAAATTGCGCACGAAATGGAAAGATCGCATGCTTTTTCGTCTGACCGATGCCCAGACACCCCCGGCCGGAAACGGATGGGCCACCCCCGCCCTCACTTCAGCTGCAGCGTGGGGTCGCGCGTGACGGAAGCAAGTACCTCCAGCCGCCGTTCGCTAACCTGCTGGGTCGTGACCGATGGAAAAGCCGGTGACGAGGGCCAGTGCATCGGCGTCGCCCAGGCACTTCATTCCGACTATGCGCTGAAGCACGTGTCTCCCCGCCCGCCATTTTCCTGGTGGTTGCCGTTCGGACCGATTGATCCGCGCGAACGTCCAGGCAGCGTCAACAGCCCGTTTCAGCCACCCTGGCCGGATGTTGCGATCGCCTCTGGTCGACGTGCTGTAAGATATTTGAAGGTGATCAAGCAGGCCAGCCGTGAACACACATTCACGGTCTGCCTCAAGGATCCACGCATTGGCACGAAAACCGCAGACCTGATCTGGGTTCCGGCGCATGATCCGCTGCGCGGGCTCAATGTGCTTGTCACACCCACAGCACCGCACAGGTTCACCGCCGAAAATCTGAAGACCTTGCGGACCTCCGCTCCTCCGGAAATCGCGGCACTGAAAGCTCCTCGTGTCGCAGTTCTGGTCGGTGGAGACAGCCGACATCACCAATTCCCGCTGGAGGTTCAAAGGGCGCTGCTCGAGGCCCTGACACGACTAGGAGCCTTGGAAAGCACCGGACTGATGATCACCACATCACGGCGCACACCGCCGGCGCTGCACACAGCACTGGTACAGTTTGCCCATGAAAACGGTCATCTGTTCTGGGACGGAACTGGCACCAACCCCCTGCCCCACTATCTGGCCAATGCCGATGCCATCGTCGCCACGGCGGACAGCACCAATATGATTGGCGAGGCCGCCGCCACGGGGAAACCAATTCATGTGTTTCACCCCACCGGCGGCCATCCGAAAATCGACCGGTTTCTGGGGACTTTACGTGATTTAGGCGTTATACACCCCTTTCCGGGGCCCATTAAAACCACTACCTACGACCCAATGGATTCAACACCGCTGATCGCAGCGGCCATAAGAACCGCCATGCCCGGCAAGCGCTGATCCCTCAGCAGGCCCGCTGGCAGCTCCCTTGACCGTTTGCGCAAGCGCGCGGACTGACGACAAAAAGGCTTGAACGCATGACGACCGAACACTCCAGGCTCCTTATTATCGGGTCCGGCCCGGCCGGCTACACTGCTGCTGTTTATGCAGCTCGCGCCATGCTCAAGCCGACACTCGTGGCCGGCATCCAGCCCGGCGGTCAGCTGACCATCACCACGGACGTCGAAAACTACCCGGGCTTTGCTGACCCAATCCAGGGCCCATGGCTGATGGAGCAGATGCAGAAGCAGGCGGAAAACGTCGGCACCAACATTGTCTATGACACCATCACCAAGGCGGACCTGTCGAAGCGCCCTTTCACATTCCAAAGTGACAGCGGCACCATCTTCACCGCCGATTCTGTCATCATCTGCACCGGCGCACAGGCGCGCTGGCTCGGATTGCCTTCAGAAGAAGAGTTCATGGGCGCCGGCGTTTCAGCCTGCGCAACTTGCGACGGTTTTTTCTACCGGAAGCGTGATGTTGTCGTCGTCGGCGGTGGCAATACGGCCGTTGAAGAAGCCCTGTATTTAGCCAACCTCGCCTCAAAGGTGACCCTTGTTCACCGTCGAGACAGTCTTCGGGCAGAGCGCATTCTGCAGGACCGCTTGTTCAAGCACCCCAACATCGAGGTTGTCTGGGATAACGCTCTCGACGAGATCCTCGGCGGCGGCATGCCGAAAGGGGTGACAGGCGTGCGCTTGAAGAACACCAAGACCGGCGAATTGAGCGAGCTGAAAACCGACGGCGTCTTCATCGCCATCGGCCACGCGCCCTCCGTAGACCTGTTCCGCGATCAGCTCACCCTGAAGTCAAATGGCTATCTGGAAACAGCGCCGGATTCCACCCGGACCAACATTCCAGGCGTGTTTGCTGCCGGCGATGTCACCGACGACATCTACCGTCAGGCCGTCACAGCAGCGGGCATGGGATGCATGGCCGCGTTGGAGGCCGAGAAATATCTGGCCGAACATGACCTTGAGAGCCAGACTGCGGCTGAATAAGGTAAGATACCCCTCGGGCGCGGTCACATTCGCAACAGTACGCGCCCGATTAACGCCCGACTGACAGGGACCTCACGATGGACTGGGACAAACTGCGAATTTTCCATGCCGCAGCGCAAGCCGGCAGCTTCACCCATGCTGGTGATACGCTGAACATGAGCCAGTCCGCCGTGTCCCGCCAGGTCAGCTCCCTGGAGATGGACCTCGGCGTTCCGCTGTTCTACAGGCATGCGCGTGGGCTGCTACTGACCGAGCAAGGCGAACTTCTGTATCGCACCGCGCGCGATGTCCTGATGAAGCTTGAGGCCGTTCAGGGCCGCCTGACTGACAGCAAGGAAAAGCCCTCGGGGATTTTGCGTGTCACAACGACAGTCGGCCTAGGGTCAACCTGGCTGACTTCGCGGATCAAGGATTTCGTCGATCTCTTCCCCGATGTCGAGTTGCAATTAATCTTCGACGATGACGAACTCGACTTGGGCATGCGGGAAGCCGACGTGGCAATTCGCCTGCGTCAACCGACACAGCCTGACCTGATCCAGCGCAAGCTCTTCACCGTGCACTTTCACGTCTTTGCCTCTCCGAGCTATCTCAAGGCCTTCGGAACGCCCTCCGACATGGAGGACCTGGACAAGAACCACCGCGTCGTCACCTTTGGCGAGCAGGCCCCCGCCTATCTGAGAGAAATGAACTGGCTGGAAAAGGCCGGGCGTCCGGCTCTCGATCCGCGCCGCTCGGCCCTGAAGGTCAACAACCTGGTGGCCATCAGGCGCGCCGTTCAGGAAGGCGTCGGCGTCGCTATTCTTCCCGATTATATCATCGAGAAGGACAGTCAGCTGGTGCAGGTTCTGACCAATGTGAAAGAAAAGGTCCCATCCTTCGATACCTACTTCGTCTATCCCTCAGAGCTGAAAAACACGGCCCGGATTACCGCCTTTCGCGATTTCCTCGTCAGCGCTGCTGAAAACTGGTCCTACTGACCCCGCGCTTTGACAAAGCCCACCGTTCAATGCTTTCCACCTCAAGACTTGCGCTGGGCGCGCACCTGCGGGCTTGTACCGGTCGCGGAACATCAAGTCATCTGACAAAGACGATTCGCTCTTTGAAGCCTTGAAACTTGACGACTTTCGATTGCCCACACCCGGATTCGACCTGAAAAGACCGTAAGGCGTTAATTTAAACACGCCCATTTCGTAAGCATTTTGCTTTGCACAAATAGGCAATTCAGACACTGAAATCGGCACAAATTGTTGAAATTACTGATACGGCTACATCACATAACCGTTACAAATCGGCCATTTCGCATACCTCCCAACGAGCTATTAACTTTTTGCATAGCAGGATTGCGTGGGTGCCTCTTGTTTGCACAGCTTGTGCACCGCATATAGGCATCACTGTTGGTTCACAGGCAACACACCTCCTCCCAGTGTTGCCTTACCAGCTGTTCCCCTCTGGAAGGTGATTCCTCTGCTTCGGCAGAGAATCAATTCAAACTGCCGGACCCTCGGGTCCGGCTTTTTTTTTGCAAATACACCTCTGGCTCGCAAGCACCATGACCGAACCAACAGACGACGCGGCAATCGCCGCGCGGGCAGGTTCGGACATTCCTGCACACGACCTCATGCGCACCATGCACCCACCTCCCCTGCGGACATAGCCCATCGCACAACACCTCCTTCCCGGGAAGCATGACGCTAAACCTTGCCGATATTTAATCTTGAGACCACTGGAAGTGAGCGGGTGAAACACCCAGATCATGGGAGCACGGCAAGACGTGCACATCCCCCGATGCGAGGCAGGTACGCCCCCCTCCCTGCACTCGCTCAAGAAGGCCGGTTCCCCCAGGAGCCGGCCTTTCTTTTTAGCTCTTAAATCACCAGACAGATTTGCTGCGCTTCCACCTCAACGGTACAGGCTCATGTCCGTCTTCCATTCAGGATAAAGCGCCGTCACCTGTTCTGCGTAGCCATTGAACATCAGCGTGTCGCGACGCTCGCTGGTACCCAACAGACGTTCAGAGGCCTGGCTCCAGCGCGGATGCGGAACGCCTGGGTTCACATTGGCCCAGAAGCCATATTCGGACGCCTGAATAGCCTCCCACATGCCCACAGGCTGCTCCTCGACAAAGGAGAGCCTGACGATCGACTTGATGGACTTGAAGCCGTACTTCCAAGGCAGAGCAAGCCGCAGCGGCGCGCCATACTGCTTTTGCAATGGCTTGCCGTAGATCCCAGTGGCCATGAAGGCCAACTCATTGGTCGCCTCTGCCAGTGTCAGACCTTCCACATAGGGCCACGGATACCAGCCCTGGGTTTGCCCCGGCGCCATCTCCGGGTCCATGAAGGTTTCAAAGCGCAGATACTTCGCACTCGCCTTCGGGGACGCCATTTTCACCAATTCCGCCAGCGGAAAGCCGGACCATGGCACAGCCATCGACCAGGCCTCGACGCAGCGATGACGATACAGCCGCTCTTCCAGCGGCATCTTTTTCAACAGATCATCCATGTCCAGCGTCATTGGATTGTCCGCCAAACCATCAATGGTAACCGTCCAGGGGCGCGTCTCCAGCGCCTGCGCAGCGCGGTAGATTTCCTTGTGCGTCCCGAACTCATAAAAATTATTGTACTGGGACGTAATGCCTTCCGGCGTGATCTCACGGTCCAGGGTAAAGCCCTCATTACGTGGCACCGGATACAGTCCTGCGCTCGGGTCTTCCGCGGCCAGCCCACGCCTTGGTGTAAAGCCAATGCCTGCTCCGAAGGCCCCCACTCCCAACAGCCCTGCCGCGGCGCCCTTCATGAACGAACGGCGGTTGTGGAAGACATGTTCCGGGGTCGCTTCGCTTTCAGGAATTTGCCACGACGGCTTTTGGATCACATTCATCGGATAGAGCTCCTTGTTCAGGGCACAGGAAAAAGCAAAGTGATTTCAACTGCAAATAACGCGCTGGTGATCAACGTCCAGAGTGCCCCAGCATTTGGTGTCAGCCACATGCGGACACAAATCTCTCTTATCCGCGCCCCATTTTACAAGTACCTTCTGCCGAGTTGAGATAAATGGAGCTTGAATATGCGCCCCTCGCACCAAGCAAAGGTCCTAATGGCGCTAATCCTAGGGGTCGCTGCGATCATTGCCGGTCTGTCACTGGGGCTGGAGAGTGGTCAGGCCCAGAACACCTCAAAGGCGCGCGAGCTGTGGGGCATGACCTCGGACCCACGCACTCTGCTGCCAGACCCACGCAAACAGCTGGATGCAAACAAGCAACGGCAGATCGATAGTCTCAAGACCCGTCAGCTTGAGAATCAAAACGAGCGGCTCCAGCGGCAACAGAAAATCCAGTCCGACGCCACCACCTGCGACACGCACCAAGGCGCGTCTTGCTCACCTCAAAGATAGCTCAGTTCGTAACAAAAAAAGCCGGTCCATAAGGACCGGCCAAGTTGGACGGGAAACCCGGAACACTGTTCCGAGTTTCGGTCGTATAGGAAGTCCCAACAGGGTGGCTCGACCGGCACACGACCAAACCAACCTGCCTGGGAGCCGGATCGTTTTAGCTTACCGGCGTCAGCGACAGCTGACTGATACCGGCTGTGAGGTTCACACCCGTCTGAGTCTCGATACTTAGCGGGTTCAGAGCGATAGACTTGTCAAAGCCGCCGATCAGCGCATTGGCCTTCAGGCCCGCACCGATGCTTGCGCCTGCGGTCACGCCGCCGTACTTGCCGGCCAGAGCACCCGTTTCCATATCAGCGGACGGAGCAAGGACGCCCCAGACAAGGGTCGCTGAGTTTGTCGTGCCAATGTCGATGCCGAACTCATTCACGGTGCCGGTGTAGTATTCGACCGGACCGTTGACCGGCTGATAGCTGCAGCCCAGCGTGGCGCTGGAACCGATAACGAAATTGCTTTCGCCTTTAACGTCACAGGTCAGTTTGCCAACCTGAACGCCTGGAGCGCTGTCGGCAGCCATCGCCGGAACGGTGAGAGCGGAGGCTGCAGCCATGGCCGAGCCAGCCGTAAGGGTCAACGCAATCTTTGCGAAGCGGGTCATGATGTAATCTCCGGGTTGATTGGCCGGTTTTAGAATTGCCAAAATCAAATCCGACCAGATCTGACCTCGGCTTTGACACGAGACCTGTTCGATCCGCCGTGTCGTTGGTTGGAAAACCCAAACACCGGTTTTTAGTTCCGCATTTTTTTGAGATTGGCTTTCAGCTCGATCCGCACACAAAAAGGGGCGGATTGCTCCGCCCCTTTAAAACCATAGCGACTGAGGCCGCGATTATTTCAGATTACCGCAGAACCGCTGGATGCGTGTGCAAGCCTCTTCCAGCGCTTCGGTCGAAGTCGCATAGGAGATACGGAAGTTCGGACCAAGACCGAAAGCCGACCCGTGAACCACGGCAACGCCTTCGGTTTCCAGGAGCTCTGTGACGAAATCCTCATCGGATTCGATTTTCTTTCCGGATGGTGAGGTCTTGCCAATTGTGCCTGCACAGGACGGAAACACGTAGAACGCGCCTTCCGGTACAGGGCACGAGATGCCATTGGCCTGGTTCAACATCGAGACGACCAGATCGCGGCGCCCTTTGAAGATCTCGTTGTTCTTCGCGATGAAGTCCTGTGGACCATTCAGCGCTTCCACAGCAGCCCACTGCGAGATTGAACTCGGGTTGGACGTGGACTGAGACTGAACCTTGGCCATTGCCTTGATCAGCTCCGCAGGACCGCCCGCATAGCCGATCCGCCATCCGGTCATGGAATAGGCCTTGGAGACCCCGTTGATGGTCAATGTGCGGTCATACAGGCTTGGCTCCACCTGGGCCGGTGTGGTGAATTCGAAGTCGTCATAGACGAGATGCTCGTACATGTCGTCAGTCATGACCCAGACATTCGGATGCCGGAGCAGAACCTCGCAGAGCGCCTTCAGTTCGTCACGGCTATAGGCAGCACCGGACGGGTTGGAGGGTGAGTTGAACACCAGCCACTTGGTCCGCGGCGTGATCGCAGCTTCCAACGATGCCGGCGTAATCTTGAAGGTCTTTTGATCGGCCTCGACAATCACCGGCTCACCACCCGCCAGCAGCACCATGTCCGGGTAGGACACCCAATACGGGGTCGGAATGATGACTTCATCGCCCGGATTGATGGTCGCCACCAGAGCGTTGTAGATCACCTGTTTGCCGCCAGTGCCCACACTGATCTGGTTCGGCTGATAAGTGAGACCGTTTTCGCGGCTGAACTTGGCGCAGATTGCGTCCTTCAGTTCCGGGATCCCGTCCACTGCAGTGTATTTGGTCTTGCCGTCGTTGATCGCTGCAATCGCGGCGGTCTTGATGTTGTCCGGCGTATCGAAATCCGGCTCACCAGCCCCCAGGCCGATGACATCACGCCCAGCAGACTTCAGCTCGCGGGCCTTGTTGGTGACTGCGATGGTCGCGGAAGGTTTCACGCGCGCCAGCGCGTCGGCGATAAAGCCCATTTTATCCTCCATGGGAGACGGGAAATTCCAAGCGCGCGGACCGTAGTCCCACGGGACGGGGCTTGCAAGGGCAACAGATGGTGAACCGGCAAAAAGAGGACGCCGAGGCCTACCGCCGCGACGTCTCGTTTTCATCAAAAGAAACCTGAAGTTTGGCTTTTCGTCTGTCGAACCGTCAGGAGCGCGCCTCAAGCATCAGTTTCGGCACCTTGTCATCGTCTAGAAGAACCGCCTTGAGGCGCTTCTTCTTGGACTGACCGTTAAGCGCATTGACCACCACCGACTGCGGCACATCCGAGTTCTGCTGCGCCGTCTGCAACAACGTCGCATAGCTTTTGGGATGCAGCAGGGTTTCGGTGATCGGCTTGCCGTCCATCACCTCCTGGCTCAGATGGTAGGCCTTCATTGCAGATTGATTGGCCGCAATGATCATCCGGGTCTGGGTGTTGATCACCAACATAGGGGCGCTTGCAACATTAAAGACCTTGGCAAAGTCCATGTCTCCGCCGACTTGACCGGCCGAAAACAGCACGCCACCGAAACTGCCACCGATCCGGAAATGCATGGCGTTGTAGGAAAGCTCAAGCGTGTCGCCAGCCGGGAGCAGAAACTTGCCTCTCCCCGTCGCACTTGCACGGCGGGTCAGAGACGCCAGGCACAGCGAAACGATGGTTCGCCCTACCCGCTTCTGCACGTGAGCGATGTTGCGCCCCAGGATCAACTTGGCATCACCAACCCCGAAAGCCCGGATAAAGCCTTCGCTGGCATAGCGGACATACCCGAAATTATCGACCAGACAGACAATCCTGTTGGTACTGGCCACGAAGTGCTGAAGGATTGGTGCCAACCCAAGTGCGATATGTCCCGGATTTCCATCACTCTCACCGATCGATGGAAAGCAGATGGCCAACACCCGTCCGTCCGCAACCTGATAGCGATAGGCCATCAAGGGAATGCCGGGGATGCGATGATCCGCCCCGCCGCCAACGTCGAATGGTCCGGCACTGCCCTCACGGATAGCCCCTTGCACCAAACGCAAGATGGTTCGTTTGTCTTCCGGAGTCAGCAATCCCAGCGCCTCAGACAAAGGCGCTTCCTGCAGATCGCGTACTTCGCTGTCAAAGCTCTGAGATCCGATCTCATGCCAAATCAGCGACTTCCGGTTGATGTCTGCGATAAAGAATTGAAGACCAGCCAGCGTCAGGCCATGAGGCCGTTTTGATTGCGGCACGGCGACTTCAGCCGCTTCTTCTTCGTCAGCCTCGGTCTGCGGCAGACTGTTAGGCACCAATTGCATGGCTTTCCACTATTCCGATTGGGCGATCACCAGATCATTTTCCGATGTACAACTGTCTGCTGGAAAAGCAAAAAAGTTATGAATGCCACGCTCTCTTTTGTCCCAATTTGGAAAATTTCCACCGCAGATGCAGCCCTCCTGTCGTGCAAGCCGTTTTGCCGAAAGGTGAATTGCCAAAAAGCCAGCATTTACCTTTTAAAAACCAAGATGAAGACCGCCACATTGCGACCACAAAATGACACAGGTCCTGCCTGAAAGCGGTCTCTCAGCAGGCCAACTCCTCGCTCAATTTCCTATCTGTTCGATGCGACTTTCAAGTCCCCGTTCCCCGACCGACCCAAGGGGCGGCAGGAACTGGAGAGGCGATCAGAAAGGGAGCCACCATGAAAGAGAATTTACACGTCAGCCACACTGACACATCCCTCCGGCGCTCGCCCACATCCGGCGCGCGTCGGTTCGAGATCATTCTGGCCAGCGCCACATGTTGCGCGCTTCTCGCGCTTGCTCCTCTCACGATCTCGGTCAGTAACATGGAGACACCGCTTCTTCTCTCACTGGCTGCCGTTTTCGCGCTGATGTGCATCACAACATTTGTCCTCGCTTCAAAGGTCTTCCACGACCTGAGCCAGGCCGAAGCCAAAAGTGCCGAGATTGCCCGCAGCCGGCCGGCCCCACTACCCGAAGAAAGCCGGGCCGGAGCCCTGTAATGAGCCCGCGAACCGCTGCCAGAGCAACATCCTTCGAGGATCACGCCTGGGACACTCCGCTTCCACTCCGGGAAACCGATTTCCCAGAGGAGGCGCCTGAACAACCATCAGAAGATGCTTTAAGCAACATGACAGCAGCAGCCACCTTCCCGTCTGTCCTCAATTCCCAGGACGTTGACCTGACATCCAGCGCCGAGCGATGGATGCCAAAATCAGAAAGCGGCAAGCACAAGCCCGCACGTTCCAGACAGGCAACCGCTGAAATCGCCGACGCCCGCAAGCTCGTGGCAGCGATCGCACTAGGTCTGCTGATGGCTCTGGGTCTTACGTTGGCAGCAGCTTGGGGCACCGAGCCAGAAATGAGCCGACTCTCCTCGTCACCCGATCAACTGACCCCGGCTGCGATAACAGCGCATCTCAACGGCTAAACGCCTCGCGGAAAATCCACACAGTGTCTTGCATCTTTCAAGCGCTCAGCGAAGAAAAACGCGCTGGGTGGACTTTCCCCAACCTGCAGCCCCCCTATTCGCCCGGCCACCTTGAGACACGGCCCCACCAAAACGTGCGGTGGGGCAACCGTCCTGCAGTCGTGTCCATGTGGTGATGTTCAGATTCATCTCGCAACGGGCCATGAAATCCTGACCGTTGATCCGCAGACAGATCACCTGACCCAGCCCGTAGCGCTGCCCATCAGTTCCGCGGCACGTGCAGTCAGGCCCGGCAACAGCAGGCGATTCCGCCATCAGCAATGCAGCGGCGACAAGAGAAGCACCCCTCAGGGTGACATAAGACCAGCGTGCCGAACCCCTTTTCATGAGCTATAGTGTAGGCCTTGGTCGACTTTTGTAAATGCAGCCGTAAAAACCCAAGAATTCGAAAGCATTATGATTGGGAACCGACTTCTAACCCAATCATTTCAGCAGGGCAGAACCTTGAAACCCACTCGGGAGCAGACGATGGACATCACCCTCACCCTGTCTGCGGATTCCATCCGCTTCATGATCGAGAAGATCCGTATGGCCGCATCGAGCATCGATGACAGCTATGAAGACGGCCATGAAGGTGAAGTCGAATTCGATGCAGAAACTCTGACAGGAGCGCATCATCACGAAGGGCTGGCAGAAGAAGAAAACGATGACATGTCGGACGCGGAAGCGCGCGAGCTGATCGGGGACCTCAACGTTGATGAAGCTTCAGAGCTCATCGCAATTGTCTGGGTCGGGCGTGGCGATTACGAAGCCGAAGACTTCGCGCAAGCAGTTCTGGATGCGCAGGAACACCGTCAGGCCAATCGCAAACACAAGACGGCCGATTACCTTCTTGGCATGCCCCTACTTGCCGACCACCTCGAAGCCGGGTTGGACAGCCTTGATCTCTAGTCCTGCGGCAACGGGTCTTTAATCTCTGGAAAACTACTTAACTTTCCATTTACCATCTTTCACCGCCCAGCCCTTCAATCCACTCTTCCCTTAATGGTCGCATCTGGGCACTGTCCTTCAGGATCGGCCTGTCATCCCGCACGGACATTGATCAGGCTTCGCCTGGATCCGCCGTGTAATCGAAAGACGGAAGATTGAAGGAGCGGTGCTATCCATGCTTCAGGATCCGGCAAGACATGACGTTCTCTCCGCACGACGCGCCTCTCCCTGGCCGATGGTCATTGCGATCATCGGATGCATTGGGTTTCTCAGTATTCTCGTGTCCGCCTTCAACGGTTAGGACACCTCACAGCGCGCCTATCTCCAAGGGCCCACGCTGATGACGCATGTTAGCGATGGCAAGGCATTGCCCCCCCCTCACGGTGCGGACAACCGCTCCGGCAGGCTGGCGATTTTTGATGGTCTTCGCGGCTTCGCAATCCTGGCGATGATCGTCTATCACCTGTCGTGGGATCTCTCCTGGTTTGCTTATGTCAATTGGCAGGTCTCCAGCGATGCCAGCTGGCGCGCGTTTGCCGCTTCAATCGCCGGATCGTTTCTGTTCCTCTCTGGCGTTTCCCTGTCGCTGGCCAATGACGGCGGTATTCGCTGGCACAGCTTTTGGAAACGCGAAGTCGTTCTTGTCGTGGCTGCAAGCGCCGTCTCGGCCATCACCTGGTTCACCTTCGATCAGAATTTCGTACGATTCGGGATCCTGCATTGCTTGGCCGCAGGCAGCCTTCTGGCCGTTGTCTTCACCAGATTGCCCGCGTTCGTTACCCTGGTTGCTGCTGCGCTTGCCGGGCTTCTGCCACTTCTCATCGACACGCCACAGCTCGACGGGGATCTCTGGCTTTGGACAGGTCTGGGCACACCGGATCATGGCGCTGTCGACTACGTACCTTTGAGCCCCTGGCTGGGGCTGATCCTACTCGGCATTGGCTTGACCAGACTGCTGCGCGCCACAGATCTGTGGATCAGGCTTGCCGACATAAAACTTCAAGGCATCGCAGGCCGCCTGCTGATCTTCTTGGGTCAAAAATCCCTGATCATCTATCTCGTCCACCAGCCAATGCTTTACGGGGCGGTTTGGCTGATTGCTGCAACATTTGGAGCTCCGGACAGATCGGTCGAGAGCTTCATCGGCAGCTGCACGGCCAATTGCGCCGATCTTTATGGCGACGCGAAAACCTGCGAGGCTGCCTGTCGCTGCACTCAGACCGATCTGGCTGACGCCGGTCGCTGGCAACCGCTTGTCCAAACACCCAATGACCCGGCCTTGCGCGGCGCCCTGAACGACGCCTACGAGATGTGCCTGCGTCAACATCCGCCTGCTCTCACGCCTCTGCCTGAATAGACACCATTCAGGATACCGGCAATTGCTTCAGTCGGCTTTGCGCACGATCCCTCCGCGCTTCCGCGAATGCCAGAAAATCATCTGCATCGCTCCCCGCCTTGTGCTGCCCCAGCGCCCAGAGCATGGAAACAGTGTCGCAAACCACCTTGTAACGCTCGACCTCCTCAATCGGCGGCAACGGCGCCCGCACCGCGTAGGCTTGAAGAAACTGCATCTCCTCCTGCCGCGACATCTCATGTTCCAGCACGGCATAGGCGAGATCCCAGCCAGCCGGCGCCATGGCCGCATATTCAAAATCGATAAGGTAGAGGTCATCTCCACTGACCAGCACGTTGCCGGGTGACGGATCGAAGTGAGACGGCACCAGCGGGCATGTGTCCAGTTCAGCCAACAGCGCCTCGACCTGCCCACACAAAGGGGCACTCAAAGCCTGCAACTCCTCCGCTCCCGACAAGGCTGCTGCACGCTCTCTCAAATAGGAAAAAAGATCCCGCTCAAAGGCAAAGCTCACCGAACTGGCATGAAGCGCTGCGAGCAATCCCCCCAACGCTTCGGCTGTAGCATCTCCTTGCGTCTGGATGGCAGGCAGCAGCAAGCGTCCTGTTGTAGGGTCACAATACAACGGACGCGGCGTGACACCCAGGTCTGCAGCCGCCTGCAGATTGGCGCATTCAGCGTGTCTGTCGATTATTCCGGCCGCTTCCTGCCGAGGAAGCCGCAGCACAAACTCCCCATTCTCCGAAGAAATCCAAAACACCAGATTTGTCAGTCCTGCCAAGCGCTGAGCACTTAGAAGCGGCCCAAGATGTTGGCGCAACGGCATGTCATCAGACACGACTTTCCTGCAAAAAACGAGAAGGTCGTCGGCGTCTGCACTGACAGGAGCGTCAAAATATGCCAATCACATTCACCTTTCTATATTCCCCTCGAGGAGAACCCACATGGACAAGCTTGCCGGGCCCCATATCATTATCACCTACTGTCGCCAATGCGGATGGCTGCTCCGTTCCGCCTGGATGGCACAAGAAGCGTTGTCCACTTTCTCAGAGGAGATCGGAGCCGTGACGCTGATCCCCGGCACCGGGGGTGTTTTCACCATCACCTGTGACGGAACACCGGTCTGGGATCGCACGATCGACGGCGGATTTCCGGAAGCCAAAGTGTTGAAGCAGCGCCTGCGTGACCTTGTCTGGCCGGAGAAGGACCTCGGCCATTCGGATGGACACAAGACCAAGGGAGACCCAGCCGGCGGCGCAACCTGAGCTCACCCATCCTGCCCAAACAGGAAGTCGAGATGTCACTCCTTGAGATCTAAGCATTTTCATTGATCGGTTGATCAATAATGCTGTACTGCGTGGAGACGCCTTTCCACCCGCACGGAGCTTTCATGCACCAGCCCAGGAACATCCTCATTCTCATGGTCGATCAGCTGAACGGCACATTCTTTCCGGATGGCCCCGCTGAGTTTCTCCATGCACCAAACCTCAAGCGCCTGGCTGAGCGATCCACTCGCTTTCGCAATGCCTACACAGCTTCGCCCCTCTGTGCACCAGGCCGCGCCAGCTACATGTCGGGCCAGCTGCCACACCGCACCCGTGTCTATGACAATGCTGCTGAATTTGCATCAGACATACCGACCTATGCGCACCATCTGCGCAGAGCCGGATACACAACGTGTCTGTCGGGCAAGATGCATTTTGTCGGTCCTGACCAGATGCATGGGTTCGAAGAACGTCTCACCACCGACATCTATCCGGCCGACTTCGGCTGGACCCCAGACTACCGCAAGCCCGGCGAACGTATCGACTGGTGGTATCACAACATGGGGTCTGTCACCGGTTCCGGGGTCGCCGAGATTTCCAATCAGATGGAGTATGACGATGATGTCGCGTTTCAGGCCATTCGCAAGATCCACGACTATGGCCGAGGCAAGGACGAGCGTCCGTTCTGCCTGACTGTCAGCTTCACCCATCCGCATGATCCATATGTCGCGCGCAAGAAGTATTGGGATCTCTATAAGGACTGCGAGCACCTGCTACCGGAAATCCCGGCGATGGACTATGAGGCCCACGACCCACATTCCAAGCGGATCTTTGATGCCAACGACTGGCGCAGCTTCGACATCACCGAAGAAAACATCCGCAAGTCACGCCAGGCCTATTTCGCCAACATCTCTTATCTCGACGACAAGATCGGGGAAATCCTTGATGCTCTCACAGCCATGGACCTCGACGAGAACACCTCGATCTTGCTGGTTTCCGATCACGGCGACATGCTCGGCGAGCGCGGTCTCTGGTTCAAGATGAGCTTCTTCGAAGGATCGTCCCGGGTGCCTCTGATGATTGCCGCGCCGCAAATGCCGGCAGGTTTGGTGGAAGCTCCGGTCAGCACCCTCGACGTTCTACCGACATTGGCCGAGCTTGCTGGCATCGACATGAGCGAAATCATGCCCTGGACGGACGGTGAAAGCTTGGTTCCTCTGGCCAATGGCACCGTCCGCGAGACACCGGTACGGATGGAGTATGCTGCCGAGGCGTCCTACGCGCCTTTGGTCGGTCTGCGCCACGGGCCTTTCAAATACATCCATTGCGACCTTGATCCACCATTGCTTTTCAACCTTGATCAGGACCCGCAAGAACTCAACAATCTGATCGGAGACCCGGCTCATCTTGAGGTCGCCACCCGTATGGCTGCGGATGTGGAACACACATGGGATATGAAAGCCTACGACGCCGACGTTCGTCAGAGCCAGGCGCGCCGTTGGGTGGTTTATGAAGCACTACGCAACGGCGCCTATTTCCCCTGGGACTACCAGCCGCTTCAAAAAGCTTCCGAACGCTACATGCGCAATCACATGGACCTGAACGACGTGGAACACCGCCAGAGGTATCCTCGCGGCGATTAATCTTAGGGCACACTGTCTTTCAGCCCCAAAGCCAAGCCATGAAGCAAATTGTCTGCTGCCAAGCTTACATGTGCCCGGAATGCGGAAGTCCCCATTCCGGGCACACCTCCCCACGTCATCAACGTTCGGGCCCAGCATGACCGCTTCCAAATAGGTTATTTTACCTTACGTCAGCCTGAAAAATCAGCAAATTGACCAATGAAGCCTAAAAAATCGGCGAACTTTCAACGTTTTATCTTCGAAAGCTCCGAAACCTTTGGCGTTTCCTTTAGACTTTCAGCGCACCTTCTAAACCGGGAGAAGTCACACCTGTCTGCCGTAAGTGGGGAAGTAAAGTGCTATTCAAACGAAAGTCACGCGAAGTAGCCGTCGCCAAGTCGCACACGCCACCCGCTGTCGCCCAGTCTGGCTCAAAAGGCAAGTTTCAGCTTTCAGTGAGAACTCAGTTTCTGGGTGGTCTGGGGATCATGTTCCTGTGTGCGGCCGGCGTAGGAGCCAGCGGACTTTTCGCGGCCAGCCAGGTGCAAAATACGGTCCGCACCGCAAAAGAGGCCAGCGAAATCCAGGGGCAGTTGCCCGGCTTGCTGACGGACGTGAGCGACTTCGAACTGACCGGAACTCAAGCGTCAGCTGAAGCTGTCCGCACCAACATTTCCAAAATCACCAGTCAGACCGAAAACCTGGCGATCATTTCGCCCGACCAGACCTCCAGTCTGGCGGACCTGACCAGCGGCCTGAACACCTCCTTTGAAAACCTCGCCAGAACACGGCAGGAACGGGATCAGGCCGTAGCCGACCTAAACACCTTGACCTCCAACTTGGTGACCCACGCCAACACTGCCTTTGACCGCATCGGCAAGTTGCTGGAACGACGCAAGGCCGTCGCTATGGTCAACGAGGGAAGCCTGCACAAGCTGTCCGGTGTTGTTCCCCGCATGAGTAATCTGCGCGTTGGCGTCGTGATGTTGCAGAAGGACCTGCCCATTCTCGCCCTCCAGCCTGACGCCGCAATCGCCAAGACGGTTTTGGATCAGATCAGCCAGGTCGAGAAGGACGCCAAAGCCATTCGTCGTGCGGTAAAGACCGATGAAACCAAGGCCCTGGTCAAGGAATTGCAGACAACCACAAAGTCCCTGACGAAGGCCATTGCAGCCCATTCCAAAGCAGGCACCTCGTCCGCAGATGCCAACATGTTTGCGCGCGAACTTGCAACTCTGTCAGGACATATCAAGCAGCTTGCCACGGCGGTCGGTACGCCGATGAAGGAAATGTCGATCGATCTCAAGTCCTTCAATGACGAAAGCTCTGCGCTCGCCTACCTCTCGACCAACACCCAGACCTTGGCGCGCAGTGCCTTTTCCATGAAGAGCCTCTACGCCAATTACCTCAAGCAGCAGAATGCGACGACCGCCGAAGAGCTGGCCCAAGAAGCAGCCCTGATCAGCACGGTTAGTGAAAACATGGCCACGACCAAGTCGGCGACGCAGGTTGTCACCCATGACAGGGAAGTCGAAAACGCCCTAAAGGAAGCTGTCACCCCGTTGCTCGAAACCGCCAATCTGGTGTCGCAACAGCTTGGGGGGACCTTCGCACGGGTGGCTGAAGTGGAAACCCATCTGCAGAACGCCGATGAAGCCTTTACCAGCGCCGTCACCGGTCTGGCCGAAACAGCCCGTTTGATCAGTTCTCGGTCCGGTGAACTCGCTGTCAACTCCGGCCAGAAGGCACAGATTGAGATCGTCGCAGCCTTGATTGCAGCAGTCGTCATCAGTGCGCTGCTGGCCTACATGCTCTCCCGCAGCATTATATCTCCCCTGCGCAGCCTGACCACCGCCATGGGCCTTCTCCGCGATGGGCAGACAGATCTGACAATCCCGGCAGAACACCGCCAGGATGAGATCGGCGACATGGCCCGCGCTGTCGGCACCTTCTGTAAGCGCGAACACGAGCGCCATCGTCTGGAAGCTGAACAACACAAAACCGATGCCGCAGCAACAGCGCGTCAGGCTCGGATCGATGCGCTGATCACGTCCTTCCGCAGTGACATTGAACAGGGACTTTCCAGCGTTTCCAGCAACATGTCTCAGCTGGAAGCCACAGCTGAGACGTTGAGTGGCATCGCCACCAGCACATCGTCCAAAAGCGAGGAAGTCTCTGGAGCCTCACAGGAGGCGACCAGCAACGTTCAGACCGTAGCTGCTGCCACCGAAGAGTTGACCGCCTCCGTGCAGGAAGTTGGGCGCCAGGTGCACGACACACTGGATCAGGTTGAAAAAGCCACCGGCGCCACCCGCACCTCGACCGAGCAGGTACGTGGCCTGTCTGTTGCCGCCGACAAGATCGGCAGCGTCGTCTCCCTCATTCAGGAGATCGCCGAGCAGACCAACTTGCTGGCACTGAACGCCACCATCGAAGCGGCTCGTGCCGGCGAAGCAGGACGCGGCTTTGCAGTCGTCGCGTCTGAGGTAAAGGAACTGGCCACTCAGACCTCGAAGGCAACAGAGGAAATTTCCTCGCATATTACAGAGATCCAGTCCTCCACCCGCGGCGCCGTTGAAGCCATCTCAGCCATTATGAGCATGATGGACAGGGTCAACGAAACAGCCACTGCCATGGCCGCTTCCGTCGAGCAGCAGACAAGTGCCACCGCCGAGATCTCCGGCAGCATCACCCACGCTGCAGCACGCACCGCGAATGTGACCGACAACATCGGCATTGTGTCCCAGCAATCCGATGAGACACGCAAGTCAGCTGCACAGGTTGAACAAATCACCGATGATGCCAACGAACAGCTCAACGGTCTGACCCGAAGCATCGAAACCTTCCTGAAGGACGTTGCCGCCGCTTGAGGTCGAACAGTCATTCAAGGCGTCTCTTACCATCAAAACAACAAGGGCCCTTCGCGGGGCGCTTTTTTCCAACGCATAAGTCTTTGACACAGAAAGGTATTTACGTAGGCTATGTGATCTATTTTTCTAAGGTGCTCGATTTTTTATGGCAAACGCAGTTTTTTACCACAAGCCAGACAGCATTTATGATGACGACCCGGCTACCCAATATCATTTCCCGAAGCAATATCTCTCTCGTGTAGAAAAAACCGTCAACGACTGGATCATTTACGATGGTCCAATTCGGGAAAAAAGGTCGATATTATTCGGCAGTAGCACGAGTTACGTCGATCTATCGTGATCCGAACAAGATCAATCATTTCTATGCGAAACTTTCTGACTTTCTCGACTTCGATCAGCCAGTGGCTTGTTCGTTTAATGGTGGGTTCGAACCCAATTTCGTTTTGCCAAGTGGAGAAATTAACCCCGGATATCGAGTCCAAGCTGTTCGCATTATTGATACAGATGTTTTCACTGCGGTTTGCTCGGCCGGGCTCACAGAAAAAGAGCACTGGCCAGATCGACGAGACGATATTGATTTAGATGGTCAAGCGAACGAGGGCACCTTCTCCGGGTTTGGGGATCAACCGCAAGCGAAATTTGAAGAGTTGTCCGCGTACGAAGAAAATCTTCCGCTGGAAAGAATTACGATATCTCACCTGACGAACCGAAGGTTTCGAGATATCCGGTTTCGCAAACATATTCGTGAACTTTATGATCGGCGATGTGCCCTGATAGGGCTTCGACTCATCAATGGAAAAGGTCGTCCAGAAGTAGAGGCTGCACATATACGCCCCATCTCAGACGGCGGTAGTGATTCCGTCCAAAATGGCATTGCATTATCGGGGACGGTGCACTGGATGTTCGACCGAGGACTACTGTCACTATCCAATTCTTTTGATATCCTAAAATCGAGATATCTCAATTATGATGTTACTCATATTTTAAACAAGGACATGAAAGCTATCGTACCCTCCGAACCTTCGCTGCAGCCTCATTCAGAATATTTAGCTTGGCACAGAGAACGTATTTTCAAGCAATAATAACTTACGAAAAGAATTCGGATCAGAAAGATTAACCGCCCAAATTTCGCCTTAATTCAGGCGCTTCTTCTGTTTCAAGCGGATCAAACGCGTCCAGCGTAAGCCACTCTCCGGCAACCTCTTTTTTGATGCCCCCGCCATCGGAAAGGAAACCGTCAGAGGGACCCAAGCCGCTGCCATAGCCCCTCCCCTGAGATTCTCAGGGCAAGCTTGGCAGCCGCGCCCGAGACCGCCCTCCTGAAAAGCCATATCCTCCCGAACCAATCCTAAGGATTTCGGACATGACCCTTCGTGCGTTCTCGCAAGTCGGCCTGGTTGCCGCTGCTCTGCTCGTCTCTGGCCTGGCTCAGGCCGCAGACTTTGTAACCTCCCGCGTCAAGAGCTGGGATCCAGTCTCCCGCACGCTCGTGCTGACCGACAAGACCCAATTCCAGGCGATCCCATCCGACATCATCCTTCCGGACGCAATTCAGGCCGGGCAGACCGTCACAGTCAGCTACATCGGATCTGAAGACGGGGTCTCCAAGCTCTTGTCGATCCGTATTCAACCATAATCGGAGCCCGTCCCTCTTGGGGAGCACACGCCCTGAGCCTGCGCTTCCCAGCCCCCTTTACTTCTCTCGGCCCCACCTGCCCCTGTCCCATGCGGGATAGCTCCCGCGCACTCTTTCCTGGTTTGATCATGCCACTAGCTTCTCTTCATCAATCCGCCTTCGCACTGAAAAGCCTCATCACGTCTACCGCTTTGGCTTTAGTACTGGCCGTATCCGCAACAAGCGTCGCCCAGGCGGAAGAAATCACCGGCATCGTCGCCTCCGTCGACTATGAAGACGCAATCATCGTGCTGGAAGATGGCTCAACCCTCATCCTGCCGGAAGACACTGACACCGAAGCCTATGAACCTGGTCAGATGATCCAGGCCACCTATGAAATGGATTCTGACGGCAACCTCATCGTTCTCGAACTGGCGATTGCCGAATAACCCCCATCGATACCCATGCCAGTCTGCCTGCAGGCTTTAAAACCGCACGCACCCTTTGCCCGAGGGTCGACCAGGCGCCTGTGGACATTGCCTACAACTTGCCTCCTGACAGTCCGCTGTCAGGAGGCCTTTTCTGTTCAGGGAACAAAGGCGCAACACCCCCTTTTCTCCTGACACCTCATGTCCCATATTGCATTGCATGAGCAATAAGACCTCCTCCCCATCCAAGCCCAAGTCCGAAACGCCAGAGCCCAAGGGTTTCGGCGAAGCCCCACAGCCCCCCTTTGAGGGCGCCCCCTTGTCGGGCAGCATTTCCGATTGGGCGAAGGAATTGGAAGTAGACGCACAAAAGCCGGCCCCGAAGGCTGCCAAAAAAAACAGCCCGACAAAGACGAAGCCGGTTAAATCGGCCAGGGGCACATCCATGGGCAAGGCCGACACGGCCCGCGAGCGGGCCTCAGGGGGCCTCAACCCGGTCGCCGGCATGGATATGACCCTTGAAGAGGCCGAAGAGCTTGAGGACAAGCTCAAGGCCCACAAGAAAGAAACCAAGAAGAAGAGCCGAGCAGAATCGAAGTTCGGTGAATTGACCGGCAACCAGGGCGCGACAGCAACCGTCGAAGCCCTGTCTGCGCTGATTGAATCCGGCAACCCCCTACACAAGAACGGCAAAATCTGGACACCACACCGCCCCGAGCGACCGGAGAAGTCCGAAGGCGGTGTCACGATCCAGCTGAAATCGCAGTATGAACCTGCCGGTGATCAGCCAACAGCCATCGCCGAGCTTGTAGAAGGTATCACCACCGGCGAGCAAACACAGGTGCTTCTGGGTGTCACCGGCTCGGGCAAGACCTACACCATGGCGCAGGTGATTGAACGGACCCAGCGCCCGGCATTGATCCTTGCTCCCAACAAGACCTTGGCGGCTCAGCTCTACGGCGAGTTCAAATCCTTTTTCCCCGACAACGCGGTGGAATATTTCGTTTCCTACTACGACTATTATCAGCCGGAAGCCTATGTTCCGCGCACGGACACCTACATCGAGAAGGAATCCTCGATCAACGAGCAGATCGACAGGATGCGCCACTCCGCCACACGCTCACTGCTCGAGCGCGATGACTGCATCATCGTCGCCTCCGTCTCCTGCATCTACGGCATTGGCTCGGTCGAAACCTACACCGCCATGACCTTCGCCATCGAAGTCGGCGAACGCATTGACCAGCGCCAGCTCATAGCCGATCTCGTGGCTCTGCAGTACAAGCGCAATGATGCCGCCTTCCAGCGCGGCACCTTCCGCGTTCGTGGCGATACCATCGAGCTTTTTCCGGCCCACTATGAGGACCAGGCTTGGCGCATTTCCATGTTCGGCGACGAGATCGAGGCGATCACTGAATTCGATCCCTTGACCGGCAACAAGTCCGGTGAGCTGAAGCAGGTCAAGGTCTACGCCAACTCGCACTATGTCACCCCCAAGCCGACCCTGGATCAGGCCATCAAGTCGATCAAGAAAGAGCTGAAGGAGCGCCTGGTCGAGCTGAACAACCATGGCCGCCTGTTGGAAGCCCAAAGGCTCGAGCAGCGGACCCAGTTCGACCTTGAGATGTTGGAAGCGACAGGTTCCTGTCAGGGTATCGAAAACTATTCACGCTACCTCACAGGCCGCGCACCGGGCGATCCGCCGCCCACACTGTTCGAATATTTGCCGGACAACGCCATTGTCTTCGCAGACGAGAGCCATGTCACCATCCCTCAAATCGGCGGCATGTACCGAGGCGATTTTCGACGCAAGGCGACGCTGGCCGAATATGGTTTCCGCCTGCCGTCCTGCATGGACAACCGTCCACTACGGTTTGAGGAATGGAACGCCATGCGGCCCCAGTCCGTCGCTGTCTCGGCAACACCTGGCAGTTGGGAGTTGGAAGAAGCCGGCGGCGTTTTCGCCGAACAGGTTATCCGCCCCACAGGTCTGGTTGATCCGGAGATCGAGATCCGTCCTGCGACGTCCCAGGTCGATGATCTGCTGGGCGAAGTGCGCGAGACCGCAGCAAAGGGTTATCGCACACTTGTCACCACACTGACCAAGCGCATGGCAGAGGATCTGACCGAATACCTGCATGAAAACGACGTCCGCGTCCGTTACATGCACTCCGACATCGACACGCTGGAACGGATTGAAATCTTGCGAGATCTCCGGCTAGGTGCCTTCGATGTGTTGGTCGGTATCAACCTGTTGCGGGAGGGTCTCGACATTCCCGAGTGTGCGTTGGTCGCCATCCTGGATGCGGACAAGGAAGGCTTCCTGCGCTCGGAAACATCGCTGATCCAGACCATCGGCCGTGCGGCCCGTAACGTCGACGGAAAGGTCATCCTGTACGCTGACCGCATGACCGGATCGATGGAGCGCGCCATCGCCGAAACCAACCGGCGTCGTGAAAAACAGCAGGCCTATAACGACGAGCACGGCATCACACCTGAGAGCGTCAAGCGCAACATCGGCGACATACTGGAGAGCGTTTACGAGCAGGACCACGTCACAGTCGAGGCGGGCTTCGCCGACGGCGGCAACCTGGTCGGCCACAATCTCAAGGCCCATATCGACGACCTGGAGCGCCAGATGCGCGAAGCCGCCAGCGATCTCGACTTCGAAACCGCGGCCCGATTGCGAGACGAGGTCAAGCGTCTGCGTCAAACCGAGCTGGTAGTTGCCGATGATGCCATGGCACGACAGTCATCCATAGACAGTCAGACCGGCGGCTATCAGGGCGACAAGAAATTCGGCGCCGGTGGGACAAAATCAGGCGCTTCGGGCAAGAAGAAAGAAACGGCTGCGGACCGGGCAAAAGCAGCCAAGGCCAAGAACGCTGGCCTCGCGCCAAGCTCCAAGGTTCGCAAGAACTCCCTCGACGAAATGACTGTTGGCCGTACGGAAGTGCCTCTTTCCGACAAACCCATGCCGACCAAGCCGATCACCGTCATCCAGTCCGACGAAGACGTACAACCCTTGCGCCGCGGCAAGATCGGTACCGGCTCCTACGAAGACCCCGCAGACGAAAAGAAACGGCGGGGACGGCCGAAGAAGTCAGGAAGACCCGGGCAGTAGAGTTCGACCAGACTTTGGTTCACCCCTCTACTGCCCACTCTGATCAGCGCCTAACTCAACCAATGCCAGTCGCCTCTCCCGTCCCCCTCGTGTTAGACCAGTGCTGTTCGGGGATCCATGCCAATACAGCGCCGCGCACGTAGCCTTTCGATGTCGCATGGGAACGGTATGGATGCCATAGTCGAGCCATGGCATGACGGCGGGCTCGATTGGTAGCGAGGGGAGTAAACCCTTTAAAGATGATCACCTGTCCCGGCTGCGTCTTCAGATCAGAGTCTTCCGATCGTGCAATGGTCTCTCAGGCTTCCGGTTCGACCGTGAAATGCAGGGGGAAGCCTAATCGGCGAGCCGAGTTGATCGCGCGATCGGCCTTGGTTTCAGCCACATCGCGTGGATAGACAGAGACCATGCAGGCCCCCTTCTGGTGAGCCGTGACCATCACCATTTCAGCCTGTGAAGAATCCAGCCGAAACTCCAGCTTCAACACCGAGACAACAAAATCCCGGGGCGTGAAGTCGTCGTTCAACAAGACCACACGATACAGCTTTGGCCGGTCTGTCTTGATCTTCGCCTTCAGGCGAGGTTTGAGATTGATGTCGCTCATAGTGAGGTCACCTAATACTGCAGGGTTGCTATGGCCCGCACCGGCATAAGGCGGAGCGACAGCACCAACGATCAGCCAGTATGGCAAATTTGATGTCAGTCTTTCAATCAGTCTCATCACGGACGCCATGTTCGGCGTCAGTGGTTCGTGAGCTCGCAAAACGTCCACCACGCCTCGCAACTGAATTGCAAGTCACCGCGATGTCATCACGCCATTGCTCGAGCGATCCATTGCACCCTTGCGCCAATCAGCCCCCATCAGGGTGCCACCACTTCCGCGTCAAGGGCACCTGCTCAGCATGCGAGCTTTCGCTTATGCGATCAGAATGAAACACCTTGGACCAAATAAAACGTGATCGGTCCAATCGGCAACCAAACGCGTAGAAAAACATATTGTCCAAGACGCCCTGACATGAAACCAACAAGGAGCATTTCATGATGCAGTCTGTAAAACGCGTCTCCTCGCCGTCACAAACCACAGCGTATCCGAAACACCACAGAAGCTGGACAAGGTTGAGGGCCATACTGATCAGCCTGACCCTTGGTGCTTTCGCGGCGATTACGCCCGCGTCGGCAGATATCGGCTCCGCGGGCAAGAAGATCGTACCGTCGGCCCAACTGGTTGGCTCGGGCACCATGACGTTTCTCGGATTTCGCGTGTTCAAGGCCGAACTCTATGCGCCCGATGGCAGCTATGATCCGCAAAGCCCTTTTGCTTTGAAGCTGATCTATCAGCGAAATTTCAAAGGCAAGGATATTGTCGAACGATCCATCGATGAGATCCGCAGCCAGGGTGTCACCAATCAGGCCAAGCTGAACAGCTGGCGACAGAAAATGGAGGCCATCTTTCCAAATATCCAGAAGGGCCAGTCCATAACTGGGCTCAGAACCGGGAATGGCAGCGCACTGTTTTATTCCGGGAATCGCAAGCTTGGAGAAATCCGTGACCGGGAGTTTACACGCTACTTCTTTTCCATCTGGCTGGGGTCCCACACTCAGGATCAGCGACTGAGAAACAAGCTGATCGGGAAAAGCTCCTGACCCAAACTCATCCTAGAAGCCTGGAAAATCGGCATTTGAAACCTTCTCCAGTGCAGCTGGCCCTTCATGGAGCAATGGCTTTTCCGTTGGCCTTTGCCGGTTTACCAATCTATCTCCACGCACCAGACTTTTACGCCACCGCACTCGGGGTGCCATTGACAACCTTGGGCTTGGTGCTTCTGGTGCTGCGCCTGATCGACGCCGTGCAGGACCCACTGATTGGTCTGATTGGCGATCGCTATCCGCAACACCGCCAGCTTTTGCTGCTGAGTGGCGTCGTCGGGCTGGGCGCAGGCCTCACGATGCTGTTTCATCCGCATCACAGTGCGCCTATCACCTGGTTTGCGCTCTCCGTACTACTTTGCACGACTGGTTTTTCCATTGTCACCATTTTCCTGCAAACGCTTGGCGGCCTGTGGGATGTCGCAGAAGTCGAACGCTCACGGATTACCAGCTGGCGTGAGGCGATCGGGCTTCTGGGGCTTTTGACTGCTGCTGCAGGTCCAGCGCTGTTAGGGGTAAGCAGCAACCCTCAACGCGCCTTTCACCTCTACTCTCTGTACTATTTGCCCATTCTGGCTGTCGCGACAGCGGCATTGCTCTACTGGACGACACAGGTTCGTCTGCTCTCTCAGCAGCAGGATAAGAACGACCATGCCAAGAAGCTCCTTCGATGGCGGGACATCTTCAGTCATCCCTGGCGCCGTCGCTTCTTTGCCCTTTATGGCTTGAACACCCTGGCCAGTGCCATCCCTGCCGTACTGGTGTTGTTCTTCATACGCGACAGGCTGGAGGCAGAAGCGGCGACCGGCACATTTCTGATGATCTATTTTCTTTCCGGCGCTGGCTCGATGCCGATTTGGCACTTTGTCGCAACCCGGCTTGGCAAATATCGAGCCTGGGGTGGTTCCATGGGCGTTGCCATCGTCACTTTCATATGGGCCAGCTTCCTTGGCCCGGGCGATCTCTTCGCTTACGGCGTGATTTGCGCCCTATCAGGCCTGGCTCTTGGGGCAGACCTGGCATTGCCGCCCGCCATACTTGCGGATCACATCAATGACAGCGCCGGAAGCAGGGAAGCCTCACGGCTTTTTTCGGTTACCACGCTCACAACCAAAACTTCTCTGGCCTGTGCGACGGGCCTTGTTCTGCCGCTCCTCGGCTTCGCGGGCTATCAACCAGGCGAGGCCTTGCCAATGGGACTTGGCCCTTTGCTGAATATCACCTACGCGACACTTCCCTGCTGCCTGAAAATCCTTTGCCTCGTTATGCTACTGCGCTGGCAAGGCGGAGGCACAGCAAGAAGCGCGCTTTTCGACACACCGGTTTAGGCCGGGGAGCGGTTTGGCCAACCACCCTGTCTTCTCCAATTTCGAGTCTGTTTCCAGGGACCACGCCTTCGCGCAGGCCTTGCAGCAGCGCTCCGGTTGCAGCAATCCTTGTAATTCCGCCACAGGCTCCGGGCTTTCTCTCAACAGCCCTTTGTCATTCCCACTATCCCCAGAAGCCTTGCCATAAGCTGAGCCTTCTCCATGAGAGAGCTTGAAACGACCCTTGGGGAATGCTCTCTTTGCGCGGAATTTCTGTGAATCGAAAAAATGGGAGCATGGCATTGCCTTATCCGTGTCCCAGAACAAATACATGAGACAGCTGCCAGAGCAGATATGCAAGGCAGCATCCGGTCCACGCGGTAGAACGAACCGGCCCTTTGCCAACCATTGAACCCGCCGCCCTGGTCTAGTCAGGGTCAGGAGGAGTAATAATGCCTGCAGTGCGGAATTTCTTCGGTGCCATCTCGGCCCACATGTTTGTTGCACCAACCCGCCTTTTCGCAAGACGGTCCAAACGCCATCTGGTCTCAGGGCTTGCGATACTCTTTGGCGTCACCATGCTAACGATGGGCATACCAGGCGACTTCACTGTGGTTACGCCGGCGAGTGCTGCGGGAGAACGCATGGTCCCGGAGGGTAACCGCTATCGCTCCCAACCCAACATTCCCTCTGCCTCGGCGCGCCGCACCCAGGCCTTTGCCTCGAGCTACGATGCAAAATTCGAGAAAGTGGTCGCTGTCCTGCGCCGCGATCGCGGCCTGATCAACTCTATCAAGCGGGTCGCCCGCAAATACGGCATTGATCCAATTCACATGATTGGTGCCATCGTTGGCGAGCACACCTACAATTACAACACACTCGATAGCGCCCAGTCCTACTACATCAAGGCACTGTCCTACGCCGGACTGAACATCGAATTCGAGTATAATGGCGAGCACGTGCTCGATTTCGTTGAGAAATCCGAGTTTGACGGTTGCCGCAAAGGATCACCGGACAGCGATGGTCTCTGGAGCTGCTACGAAAGAACCTGGGACAGCAGCTTCCGTCGCCGCAAGGTGGGCGGGGAGCGCTACCCCAACAAAAGCTTCAACGAGACCTTCTTTCAGCCGCTGTTTGCCGGTCAGAGCTTTGGCCTGGGACAGCTCAGCCCGCTGACCGTTCTGAAGATGAGCGATCGCGTCAACAAAACCTCCGGCCTGCGCAAGCTGGACGCCCGCAACGCCTCTGATGTTTACAGTGCAACGATGGACCCGAGCAAATCGCTGCACTACATGGCAGCCATCATCAAGGATTCCATCGACGCTTATAAAAGCGTTGCCCGCGTGGATATCTCCGAAAACCCAGGTCTGACCGCCACTTTGTATAATCTTGGTGATCCATGGAGCAGAGCCCGCAAGTTCCGCAGCTCCGGCCGTCCCTGGCCGCGCGAGAATTATTACGGCTGGTTGGTCAACGAACGGATCAAGGACCTGGAAGAAATCCTTTGAACCGGCCGGGTCCTCAATCACCCATACGAAGAAGTTAGGACGAACTCGACCTAACGCAAAAACGGGTTGGTTTGGCGCTCTTCGCCGATCGTCGAAGCCGGTCCGTGGCCGGGCAGGAAGCTGACGTCATCGCCCAACGGCAACATTTTCTCCTTGATCGAACGGATCAGAGTATCGTGATCCCCTCCCGGCAAATCCGTCCGACCAACAGAGCCCTTGAAGAGCACGTCGCCGGAAATCGCCAGGCGCAATTCCTCATCAAAGAAAATGACGTGCCCCGGTGCATGGCCGGGGCAATGCAGTACCTGAAAGACCCGACCTGCCATTTCCAGGGTGTCGCCGTCCTTCAGCCACAGGTCCGGCTCTACAGTGCGCACATCTGGCATGCCGAACTGTTTTGCCTGATCGCTGACCCGCGCGAGCAACATTCGGTCAGCTTCATGCGGACCTTCCACAGGCACCTTGAGGGCCTCGGCCAGTTCTGCGGCACCACCAACATGGTCGATATGGCCATGGGTAATGACGATCTTCTCCACCTTGACACAATGTTCTCGGATCGCATCCTGGATCAACGGCACATCGCCACCAGGATCAACGACGGCCCCAAGCATCGTTTCCGGGTTCCAGATCAGGGAACAGTTTTGCTGAAAGGCGGAAACCGGGATCACAAGGATCTGAACCGGCGGCAAGGTCTCCTGCGACGGAGTGCCTTCTCCCTTGTTGGAATTCGACATTGAGAACGCTTCCTTTCGACAATAGACGTTGGCAGATCGACAGTAGCTGAGGGTAAAGACAGAAACCGCTCACCCTCTGACCGATCTGTCCTTTTCCTTCCGTGCTGGGTTTCGTACAAGAAGAAACGCTCGAACAATAGCCGCGAGCGATAGAAGGTTGCCAAACACCAATGTCACTCTGTCTCTTCCGCTCACTGATCCTCCTGGCCGCAATTGTTTGCGGGCCTGTGATCGTGGCCGCGGAGGAGACGACGGCTTCCCCTGTCAATCCCCCAGCCGCCAATCCCAAGCCGACCGCTTCAAAGTCAGCGCCCCCTCCTCCTGTCTCGGAACAGGGACAAGTAGCGACGTCCGGGACTGACGAACCGACCAACAAGCTTCGCCCACGCACTCCGCCAACGTTTGAGCGTTGGAGCGTTCACTGCACCAATTCTGGTCTATGCACTGCATCGACCTTCCTGCGTGACCAGTCCGTCTGGGTTGATCTGCGCATCGTCCGCGATTGGCCTGCCGAGGCACCGCCGCTTCTGCGCATCACGGCAAATGCCGCACTCAACGGCGAAAAGTCGATAAGCCTGTCCGTCGACGATCAACAAATTGACGAGATCCAAATCGCTCAACTCCGCGAGAGCCAGCAGGCCATATCAGCCCCGGCAGGATTTCGACCACTGGGCGGTGAAGGCTTCTGGTATCCGGCAGGCCCCACCACAAGCAGTCTGATCCGCGCCATGCTTTCGGGCACCACTCTGAGCATGGATTTGCCGATCGGCGACCAGAATGTCACCGTCAGGCTTCCACTTGCCGGGCTACATCATTCCTTGACCTGGTTGGATGAGCAGCAAAACCGTCAAAACACGCGCAATGCCATCATTCTGACAGGCAACTCAGCCGCAAAAAACGCACCCCACGCCTTGCCAGTTCTCGATCCTGCGAGCTTGCCTGCAGCCGTTAGCGAAGCCTGGGACGCCAACCGCTTCTGCTCCGACATAGATCCGACAATCTTTACCAATCTCGATGCAGTGATTGCCCCCATTGATGAAAAGACCAAGCTCTATCTGCTGCCTTGTGGCGCCCCCAACGCCTATAATACCCCATACGTCGCTTTGCATTCTGTCGCCGACGGCAAAACCCGGCAACTGCCGGTCGCACGCATGTCCGACCAAGGCCCCATCGCCACAGAGCTGATCTACAACCTTCGATGGAACGCCGCGACGCGCGAGCTGGATGGGCTTTACCGTGGCTCAGGCATCGGCGACTGCGGTGTCTGGAACCGTTGGCGCTGGACAAGCAGCGGCTTCGCCCTGATCGAGGAAGCCAGCCGTACCACCTGTGACGGCAAGGAAACTCCACTGCAAGACTGGCCGCTCACCTGGCCTGCCGTAACGGCAAGTAAATAGCGCCATTCTTGAGGATTCACTTGCGATTTTGACCAAGCCGCCGTTATTATAAAAGTGCAGTGGACTGGAGTGGGAGTTGCGGTGACGTATTGGCACCTAATCCTGTTTTCATGTGGGCGAGTGTGAGACTGCGCACGAGCCGGGGACACCCGTAATTTCCGGGTGAATTTCGACTTATTGTGCCGATGAGCGGAAGGCACACAGTTAAGGTGATTTGGTAATGCACGATGGTGATTCGGACCGGCGTTCGCGCGGACGTCGCGGCGGCAAGCGCGAGTTCGGTGGTCCGCAAGACTTCGGCAGTGATTTTGGCGGCGGTTTCCCTGACTGGAACAGCGGCAATCAAAGCGGTTACAACGACGGTGGCCGGGACGGCGGTTACGGCAGTGACCGTCGCGGCGGTCGGCGCGAAGGTGCCGGCGGTTATGGTGGCGACAGCCGAGACGGCGGCTACGGTGGCGGCAACCGTGAAGGCGGTGGCGGCTACGGCGGCCAGCGACGCGAAGGCGGCTATGGCGGTGGTGCTTCGGGTGGCGGTCGTGAAAGTGGCGGCGGTTACGGTGGTGGCAACCGCGAAGGCGGTGGCGGCTACGGCGGCCAGCGACGCGAAGGCGGCTATGGCGGCGGTGCTCCGGGTGGCGGTCGTGAAGGTGGCGGCGGTTACGGTGGCGGCAACCGCGAAGGCGGTGGCGGCTACGGCGGCCAGCGACGCGAAGGCGGCTATGGTGGCGGCGATCGCGAAGGTGGCTTCCGTCCACGGCCACCACGTCCCGAATTCGATACCCCTGCTGAACGTGGCCCGCGTCAGGCCGGAACGGTCAAATTCTTCAAGTCCGACAAGGGTTTTGGCTTCATCACCCCGGACAACGGAGAAAACGACGTTTTCGTTCATATTTCCGCGGTGGAACGCTCCGGCATGACGACGCTCGAAAGCGGCCAAAGGATCTCCTTTGAAACCGAGCCGGATCGGCGCGGCAAGGGCCCTAAGGCAGTCGACCTGCAGGTCGTTGAAGACGATGGCGCAGCTCCGGCAAGCGAAGCTTTCAGCAACGACGGCAGCGACGACGCAGCCTGAGTGTTGCCAATGCTGTTGCGGTCTTAAATCACATCCTTCCCGGACTGGCCTGCTCCGCAGGCTCCCCGGGAAGGATACCTGATTGATTTATTGAACCGTACGGAACCGGTTTCACCTTCCTTCAATTCGAACGCATCCATCCCCCAACACCCCAAGGCCTGACTTCCCCCTGGAGTGTCATGGTGCAAAAAAGCGCTGCGGTGTTCTTGAGCATATTCGCGATCAATCGCCTGAGACAGGTCTCGAAGCCACCGAGGCACCTCCTTCAGGACGGCAGCCGGTTGCGTGTCCTGTCGCTACCTTTGGCAAGCTCCCTCTTACGAAATCACTGGCCTTGAGCTGCCAGCCTGTGTAAACGGGACATTCTACAGCTCAACCAGCCAATATCGTGGCCGCAGCACTCTCCGCTCTGGGTGCGCACCCGCACCGGCAAGGCCGACTGTAGGACACCATGACCAGTCACCCGACCAGAGACACCTTCATGAGCCCGGCCTCTTCCGATCCGTCGTCCCCTGTTGCCGCACCTGCCGAGGGACTGTCCATCCGCGAGTATCGCACCGGCGACCTCGCCAGCCTGATCAGCATGAACAACAAGGCTGTTCCCGCCGTCAACGACCTTTCCGCCGAAGAGTTGGTCGACCAGATCGCGCAAGCCCGAACCTGTCTCGTCGCTGCCGAAGGAGAAGCCCTGCTAGGTTTTCTCCTGTGCTACGCCGAAAAAATGGACTACGACAGTCGCAATTATCTCTGGCTGAATGAACGACTGGACCGCTTTTTCTACACCGACCGCATTTGCGTCGATGAAGATCAGCGCGGCCGCCGCATCGGCGAAAAGCTCTATCAAGCTCTCTTCGCCAAGTTCGAGACCGAAGCTGTGCCGTTCTGCTGTGAAGTCAACACCCGCCCGGCCAACCCCGGCTCCCTGCGCTTTCACAAGCGCTTGGGCTTTGAGGAAATCGGCGAGGCGGAAATGGGCGACAAAGCCGTTGTCTATCTGAAACGCTGACGCCACAAATACAGCAAGTCGCCCCGACCATACAGGCCGCTGACCCGGACTTCATCCGGGCCCTGGAGACAACCATGAATTACCGCCACGCCTATCATGTTGGCAACATCGGCGACGTCCTCAAGCACGCGGTTCTAACCCGGCTCATCCTCTATTTTCAGCGCAAGGAAAAAGGCTTCCGTGTGCTGGATACTCACGCCGGTATCGGTCGCTATGACTTGACGTCCGTGGAGACAAGAAAGACCGGGGAATGGCAGCAGGGCATCGACAAAGTGATGGCCGCCGACTTTTCTTCCGCAGCGCAGGAGCTTCTGGCGCCTTGGTTGGACGTGATCCAGGCCGAAAACCCGAATGGTGAACTGAAAGTCTACCCGGGATCGCCCCTGCTTGCCCGCCGCCTGATGCGCAATCAGGACCGCCTGACACTGACGGAACTCCACCCCGCAGACTATGCAACTCTAGCGAAGGTTTTCGCGGATGACTTCCAGGTCAAGACGATCCATCTCGATGCCTGGCTCGCCCTCAACAGCTTTTTACCGCCAAAAGAAAAGCGCGGCCTGGTCATTATCGACCCTGCCTATGAAGAGACCGATGAGTTCGAACAGATTGCCAATGCCGTCGTCAAAGGCTGGCGCAAGTGGACAACGGGGACCTTCGCCATATGGTACCCGCTGAAGGACCTGCGCTCCATCCGACGTATGCATCAGACCTTCAAGGACGAAGGCCTGAAAGACGTTCTGCGGTTCGATCTGAGGGTCGCCCCGAGTAATCCGGACTCGACAATGATGGGCTCTGGAATGACGATCATCAATCCGCCCTTCACCCTGGCTAACGAGATGAACATCCTGCTGCCTGAACTTTGCGAAGTCCTCCGTACCACTCCAGGGGCGGGATGGTCGCTCGAGCAGATCATCGACGAATAGTCAAACCGGGCGCTGAGGCATCCCTGTTACACTCGGGGAATTTCCGACTCTCAACCGTACACACAGCACGAGGGTCGCCTTGACCGGCTCAATCCGGTGCGCCATCGTTGCGATCAATTCAGACCCTTGTCCGGTGCCCCTGCCGAAGCATTTTGTGGTCTATGGACAGCGCTCAGCAAGGCGCGACCGAAGTGATCCGAATTGGAGCGTATCGCATGTTCACTGCTGATTTTTCCGCAACACTGACGACAAAAGCCCTGCGAGCTGCAGCCCTAGCGGCATGTACGGCCATCGCCTTTGCCTTCCCCGCAGCGGCACACGCCGACTTGCCAGCGTGCGATACACCGTCTGTGATGTCGAAGGTCGAAGCGCAGCTCGCGCGCGCAGAACGCACCTACAGGGACACCAACACCCTGACCGTTCTTGAAAGCCCTTACGAGATGAGCATGGACGACAACAATCAGGCGAGCACTTTGAATCGCCGGTATTGCAGCGCCCGCATCGAAACAACGGCCAGTCGCAGCCGCACCGTTTACTATATGGTCGAGGAAAATGCCGGGTTCCTGGGGCTAACCTGGGGTGTTGAAGCCTGTCAGCCTGGCATGGATGATTGGCGTGTCTATGGTCGTCATTGCCAAACTGTCCGCCCGGACTGAGTTGCCATTCACAAACCCGATTTCAGGAAAGCAATCATATGCTCGTCGTGCGTTCATCCGCCGCCTCCCCTTTTGGCCGCAAGGTCAAAATCGCAGCTGACATCCTGAACCTGAAGCCCCTGCTTCAGGTGGAAGATACGAAAACCGCAGATCCCAATGATCAGATTCGTCAGCAGAACCCGCTTGGCAAGATACCAGCACTCATCCTGGAAGACGGCAGCGTGCTCTACGACAGCCGCGTTATCCTGGAATATCTTGACCACCGGGCTGGTGGGAACAAGATCCTGCCCGTCGGCGAAGCGCGCTTCCCGGTCTTGACCCTCCAGGCACTTGCCGATGGCATCATGGATGCCGGCATCCTGCAGGTGTACGAGAAACGCTTCCGCCCGGCAGACAAGCGCTTTGAAGATTGGCAGGTCTACCAGGCAGCCAAGGTCACCCGTGCGCTTGACGCGCTGGAAGCGTCTCCCCCGACACCGCTGAGCCGACAGTCCGATGCAAACATCGGCACGATCACGCTGGCCTGCGCGCTCGGCTATCTCGACGTTCGCTTTGCCGGTGAATGGCGCCAGAGTTATCCCAAGCTGGTCTCCTGGCTTGAGAGCTTCGAAGAGAACGTTCCGTCTTACGCTGCGACCAGAGTGCCGCCAGCACCGGTGGGAGATACCCCGGAAGCCTTGAAATAAGGCAAGATCAGCGATGGGCAAGATCTTTTGGATTGCCGCCCCCCTGAGAATTAAAAAGGCCAGATCCTCACGGATCTGGCCTTTTGCATTTCACCTGCGACATCAATCGGTTGGCTTACTCTGCCGGAACAGAATTGCCTTTGCGAGATCGACGGAACGGTATCTTGGCAAGCCTCCGACCAGATCGCAGCATCCGGCTGAAGTCATTCTGGATCGCCAACATCGCCGGCGTCACCAGGATCACCAGAAACAGACCAAAACCCAGACCATAGGCCAGGGTAATCACTGTCGGCAGCAAGAACTGAGCTTGTCGGCTGGTCTCGAAAAGCAAAGGCGCCAAACCGAAGACCGTCGTTGCGCTGGTCAGGATCACTGCTCGCAAACGATCACTGACCCCATCCACCACCGCAGCATGGAAGGGCTTTGTCTCGGCATATTCGTCAATGGTCGTTACAAGCACAATGCTGTCGTTGATAATGATCCCCGCCATGCCGATAAAGCCGACGATAGAGAACATGCTCAGCGGCAAACCATGGAAGTAATGCCCCCACAACATGCCAATCGCGCCAAATGGAATGATCAGCAAAATTACGAGTGGCCGACTCCACGAGGCGAAAATCCAGCAGAGGGTCAAGTAAATCCCACCAAGGCACATACCGAAACCCAGCAAGGCGTCAGACAGGAAGTCCCTCTCCTGCTCCGCCAGGCCACGCACCGCGCTATCGACATCAAAGCGGGCTTTGACTTCCGGCAGGATCGTGTCCTGTAACCGCGCAAGGATCCGGTTGGCTGCTTCCGGATCGTCTTCCGACACGCTTCCAGTCACTTTCAGCGTCCGTAAGCCATTCTGACGACGGACCGAAGCGAAGCCAAAACTGCTTTCGACACTAACGATCTCATTCAGAGCGACATAAGTGCCCGAGGGGGCACGTACGCGCGTTTCATAAATGAAGGCGCTGTCTGTTTCCTCGTCCGGTAGACTGACCTTCACCGTCGCTGTGCGCCGACCAACAGGGAATTCAGCCACCTCGATCCCCGACAGCCGATCGCGTAAAACACGGGCAACATTATCCGTCGTGAAACCCAGAGCCTCACCGCGAGGTGTCAGCTTCAGGTTCAACTCGGTCTTGTCGTAGGACAGGGTGTCTTCAAGTGCGCTGACACCATCGTAGGCACCAAGCACTTGCTTCAGATACTCCGCAGCGGCCTTCAGGTTCTCGGTTGAAGGACCATAAAGTTCGACATCGATCCCATCGCCACCAGGACCGGAACGTTCACCGCGCAGGGCCAGCGTTTCCAGCAAGGGAGACTGATGGATCTCCCGCTGCCAATCGCCAATCAGCTGAAAAGCCGAGTAGCTTCGCAGGTCCGGATCGATCAGCTCGATGGAAAAGCCGCCAAGCTGGTCCGTGTCCTTGCTTTCGGCAACCTTCAGGCCACGCCCCTCGTTGCCGCCAACCGTAGACAACGAGAAGATGACCGGCGACTGCCCGTAACGCTCTGTGTACTCGGCATCCACCGCATCCAGTGCACGCTGCATCTCCGTCACCATCGCCTTGGTATCTTCACGGGTAGCACCTGGAAGCATGGCGATATTGGCGGTGATCACACTGCGCTCGGGCGAGTTGAAGAACCGCCACTGCACCGTGCCATCGAGATACAGCAGGGAAGAGAGCAGCAACGACATGATCGCCAGCCCCATCACCAGATAGCGCACCCGGATCACCACCCCCATCAGTGGGCGAAAGCATTTACGGACAAACCAGTTGAAGCCGATGTTGAAGTATTTGTTCGGGAAATCGTACCAGTGGGTCTTGTGAGATTCCGACAAGGCATGGCGCATATGCGCTGGCAAAATGAGAAAGCTCTCCACCAGACTTGCAATCAGCACGACCGACACCACCCAGGGGATCGACGCAATCAATGTGCCAAAGAAACCGCCGATGGTGGTCAGACCGGAAAAGGCAATGACCGTGGTGATAGAGGCTGAAAACACCGGCGCCGCCATTCGCTTGGCCGACAAGGCTGCTGCTTCAGCCGGCGGATAGCCTTTGCGCGCCAGAAAGTCGGCATGCTCGCCCACCACAATCGCATCATCAACGACGATACCAAGACAGATGATCAAGGCGAAAACCGAGATCATGTTGAGGGTCAATCCGAATGCGAACATCAGCCCGACTGTCGCCGCCATCGCAACGGGTATGCCCATTGCCACCCAAAAAGCAGTTCTTGCAGACAGAAACAGAAAGAGAAAGCCAAGGACCAGAACCAGACCGAAAAGCCCGTTTTCGATCAGAATATCGAGCCGGTCGATAATACCTTGTGAGCGGGTTTCCGTCAGCCTGGAGACAACCCCTCGCGGCAACACTGTCTGGAAGTCGGCTACGACCTTTTCGACCTGGCGCTGGATGGAGATGGTGTCACCAGTCGCATTGCGGTCGACCCTCAGGACAACGGCAGGCATGCCCTTATGAAAATAAGCGCGTCCGGATTCCACACCTTCGGTATCCAGCGTGGCAACGTCTCGAAGTAGCAGCTTTTCACCCTGCGCTGGCGTACGGATCACGATATCACCAAGATCCTCTTCCGAGCGCCGTTCAAGCCCCGTGCGCAGACGCGCAGCACCGTTGTTGACCTCGCCGGCCGGAGTGGTGTCCATCTCGTTGGCCAGAACATTGGCGATATCTTGAAGCTGAAGGTCATGCCGGATCAGATCGCCTTCACGCGCCATCACCCGGATCACCGGATCAGCCGTGCCATAGATGCTGACGCGGGTTACACCTTCCTGAAACAGGCGGGTCTGCAGATCTTCAGCAAATTGCGACAACTGCTCCTCATCGACGGGGCCATAAATGACCACATTGGTCACCCGGTCGCGGAAGCTGCTGCGGGTAACCTCTGGTTCTTCCGCTCCTTCCGGCAGATTGGACTTGGCCTGATCAACCAGAGCTTTCACCTCGTCGGTGGCCTGGCCCATATCCCAGTCGGCTTCGAACTCCAGCTCGATGGAAGCCCGTCCCTCACGGGCAACCGAGGTCGCCTCACTTACACCTTCGACGCTGAGAAGTTGCGGCGCCAGAATCTCGATAACGGCGCGATCCATATCTTCCGGTCCGGCACCTGGCCAGGTCACGGAGACATCAACTTCCTCGCGAACGATATCGGGAAAGTATTGAGTACGAATGTTGAGACCGGCAGTAATTCCGCCAAAAAGCATGATGCAGAGCAGCAGGTTCGCCGCAGTGCGATGGTTGACCATATAGTCCAGAATGCCGGACCAGGATTTAGAGCTCTGCATGGTCGTCTCCTTAACCTGGCTGGCCACGACCACCACTTTCGAGGCGATCAATCAGGCTTTGGGGCACCATCGGACGGTTCAGCATTTGGAGGATTTCAGTCTTGCGCTCCGCCGGCATGTTCCGTCGGTTGACCTTGGAAATCAGTTCGTCTCGACGTGGAGCCTCCAGCGCAACCATCTGTTGTCCAGCAGAGCTCGTGTCGGACACCGCGGCAACGGGTCGGCGTCCACCCTCCCGTGAGGGCACGTCCTGTGTGTCTTCCGTACCGCGCGGCGCGACCTTCAGGCCTGGCCCAAGTTGCGGCAGGCGCTCGGAAACGTAGGTCGTTCCAAACGGCACATCGGCCAGCAGCACTTCATCACCAAGACGGCGTAGCAATTTTGCCTGAACGATGACCAGCCGTTGCTCGTCATCCAGGGTCAGCAGTTCCCCGGCAGCATTGATAGCCGCAGCCGGCACGCGGGCCACCTGCGTCAACTCAGGCTCTTGCAGGCGAACCGTCACGAAATCGCCTGGACGCAGGATGGTCCCGGCTTCCACAGTCAGACTTGCGAACATCTGACGCCCCGCATCCCCTTCGGCCACGACGGCAGCTGCCCGTTCCAGATGCCCAGAGACCTTGATGGATTTGCCCCCCAGATCCAGCTCAACTGTCACTGGCGCGTGGATCAACTTGCCCTGATCATCAAGAAAGCGGGAAAACTCGGAGGTGGAAAGAGTGAAGCTGGCTTCCAAAGCAGTCGAATCGATGAGAACAGCAAGAGCGTCATTGGTGCTGACGCGTCGACCAAGGGTGGCATTGACCTGATCGAGCGTGCCGGAAAACGGTGCACGGATTTCGGTTTCTTCCAAAGTTCTTTCCGCATCGCGCAGCACGTTATCGGCACGTTCCACAGTCAGATCCATCCGCCCGATGCGTTTGCGGGCCGTGATGATCGACTGCATGCGATTACTAAGAGACTGTTCCATGGCCGCCAGGGAAAGCTCCTCCTGCTCGACCTGCACCATGGTCGCATAGCCTTTCTTCAGAAGCTGGCGCTGGCGATCCAGTGACTGACGCCGAAGGTCCAACTGTTTGCGGGTCGCCTCCAGCTCTTGCTCGGCGGCAATAACGGCTTCTTCAGCTTCGGCTTTCTGAGAATCTGCATCGGCAAGCGCGGCTTTGGCGTCGAGCAGGCCAGACTTGGCATCGGCTGGATCGATCTTCACCAGAAGATCGCCTTCCTTCACCGCCTGACCGTCACGGAAATCTTCATCCACCTCGACAAGCCGGCCTTCGGAACTAGCGCGAACTTCGAGCTTCCGCCAGCTGCGGATCTGTCCGTACACCACTGTTGTCGGGGCAACGTCCTCAGCTGTCAGCTTGGCGACATTGACGGAATAGGAACGCTCCTGCACAGGCGGTCGGCGACGCACCTCGTCCCTGGAGACGCTCTCGACCACCCGATAGACACCAAACCCGATCGCGGCGAATGTCGCCGCGAAAAGCATCAGACCAATCAGGCCTCTCGCCAAAAACCGCATTCCTAACTCCCTCGGCCTCGCGGTCCGGAGATCTCCGGCAAATTGATCCGCTCAGGCATAGCCCTCAAGCCCGATGCACTTCTGTTTCCGGCTGCAACCAGAGTGTCTGCAGCAACACCGCTTAACAAGTGAAAATACATAGGGCTCTAGGCAACTTGTACCATTGGTGCGGCGCGAAAGTGGAGTGGAGTTGTGTATCTGAATGTAACAAGGCCCGGCGCTTCCGCACCGGGCCTTGTTACCACCTAAGTGGTTCATGATTTGTGGCTAGGGCGGTGCCCCGCCCTGCCCGCAAATATGCTTAGAATTTGTAGCTCATCCCGAAGCGAACGATATTGTCGTCCAGCTCGGACTGATACTGCGTTCCGCTGATGTTGAAATCCTCGGAACCGAAGTTCTGGTGAACGTATTCCAGACGCGCTGTAATGTTATTCGTCACAGCCCCTTCGACACCACCACCGAGTGTCCACCCGATTGCAGTCGCGTCGTCAGAGCTTCCTCCGACCTTCAGCGACTGGTCGGCGACAGCCAGACCACCAGCACCGTAGACGAGGAAACGGTCGAAGGTGAAACCAAGTCGACCGCGGATGCTCGCGTTCCAGTCAGAGCTGGTTTCGGCAGTCACGCCACCCAGTGTGCCCGTGTCCGAAAGGTCGGAAAGCTGGAAGTCAGCTTCGACACCCGCCAGAAAGTTCGGGGTGATCATGTAGTTGTAGCCAGCGTGTACGCCGCCCTGAACGCCATTGGCTTCAGTGTCGGCTGCGCCGGAATTTTCAAAGTTTCCCCAACCCCAGCCGACGTTACCGCCGACGTATGCGCCGGTCCAATCGAACCGCGCAGCCGCGACCGGGTCAGAATAGGTAGTCGGCGCCGGATCGGACGCATAGGGCAGATCAGCAGCAAGCGCCTGTGCGCTCAGCCCGCTGACAAGAGCCGTCATTCCTACAAGGGCAAGACGCTTCATATCGATTACTCCAGATGTACCAGTGTTCAGTTTGAGAGCAGGACAGCCATCTGGCATGTCCCCAACCTCACCCAACTTCGAGGTATGATCCGACTTTGTGGCGGATCCAGACTGGAATTAAGGAGTTTTAGTGATGAAATGTGGAGTTTCGTCGGCAGGATGAACAGCGGGTTAAGGTTTCGCAAGTTGCAAGGAAACAAAGTGAGAAATTCGCTCAACGATCTTTCGCTCTGCCCCTTGTCGGCGCCTTCCCCTCCTCCAATCTATTGCGTATAAGGCCAGCAACCATCCGGCCTCGCTTAAAAGACGGAAAGTCGGCGCTTTTCACCTCTAACCCTAATCGGATCCCGGAATGCTGTTAGACTATTTGAGCCTCGCAGGCGGCCTCGTTGCATTGATCTTCGCGGGCGACCTTCTTGTAAGGGGCTCTGTTTCTGTCGCGCAAAAACTCGGGATTCCGAATCTGGTGATTGGTCTGACGATCGTGGCCTTCGGCACATCCGCACCCGAGCTGGTCATTTCCCTCGGGGCTGGGCTCGAAGGTGCCGGCGGCATCGCCATCGGCAATGTGGTGGGATCCAACATCGCCAACGTCTTGCTGGTTCTCGGCATGCCCGCACTGATCGCCGCCACGCCCTGCGGGGAAAATGGCGCCACACGCAATGCCATTTTCATGGTTTTCGTCTCCGGCGTTTTCATCGCTCTTTGCTATCTTGGCACTTTGAACTGGGTTGCCAGCATCGTTCTGCTCGCGCTGCTCGCGCTGTTCCTGCTGGATTCAGCCCGCGTAACCCTATGCCATCGCCGCGAGATGAAGAACAGCGAAGCCAAGGCCTGTTCGCTCTCCAGTCCAGATACAGAATTGGAGGACGTCGACGGGGTACCGGAAAACACACTGCTTGCCGCTGTCTATATTGTCATCGGTCTGATTGGTCTGCCGATCGGCGCCCATTTCAGCATTGAAGGCGCGACCGGCATTGCCTCGGCCTGGGGCGTCAGTGACGCTGTCATCGCACTGACCGTAATTGCCCTGGGAACGTCTTTGCCCGAGTTGGCCACAACAGTCATGGCAGCAATCCGCCAACAGGGCGCAGTGGCGATTGGCAATGTCATCGGCTCCAACATCTTCAATCTGCTGGCAATTATCGGCATTACAACGGCCATCGTTCCGCTCGAAGTCCCTCGCGAAATTCTGAATTTCGACGTCTGGGTCATGCTGGCCTGTGCCGTGCTGTTGCTGGGTTTGGCCAACTGGCGGATCTGTCTGGGCAAGGCGACCGGCGCCGTCCTTTGCATCTGCTATGGTCTCTATATCTACGCGGTCTATTGCATGGGTCTGGCCAGCTGATCTGGCGCCCGACCAAACTGATCCAGCCTCTGCCGCGTAAGAAACGGCAGGTGTCCAACGTCGTGACAAACAGGACGTCGAACCCATTTGCCAAAATCGGGGCAATCAAGCCCCATGAGGTCGCATCCAAGAGTTTGCACGCATGAGCTCCAGTTCTGTCACTGCCGTTCTGACCGGCGCTTCCAGTCGTATTGGCAAAGTCATTGCCGAGGATCTTGCCGCACACGGTTGGCGCCTCGTCCTGCATGCCCACAAGGGCAGCGATCGGGTCGAAAGGCTGGCGCATCAAATCAAAGCAGACGGCGGCGACTGCCTCATCCAGATTGCCGACCTTACCGATGTTGATGCTCTGACAAGCTTCATGGACGTCACAACTGCGAAATTCGGGCCGGCAGATGTCCTCATCAATAATGCCTCGATTTTCGAAGACGACAGTCTGGGCTCGCTCAACCCGACGCTTTTCGACCAGCATTTTGCCATTCACACGCGCGCGCCGGTATTTCTGAGCGAAGGCTTGGCACGTCATCTGCCAACAGACCGCCGAGGCCTTGTGGTGAACCTGATCGACCAGAGGGTCTGGAAGCCGACGCCGCAAGCCCTGTCTTACTCGCTCTCCAAGGCTGCATTGTGGGATGCAACACAGCGCATGGCTCAAGCCCTGGCGCCGGCCGTCCGCGTCAATGCCATCGGCCCCGGCCCAAGCTTCAAGAATGAACGCCAATCGGACGTCGAATTCGACAAGCAGTCACGCTCCGTGCTTTTGCAAAGCGGTCCTTCTCCCTCCGAGTTCGGCCAGACCATCCGGTATTTCTGGGCCAGCACCTCCGTCACCGGACAGATGATCGCTCTTGACGGTGGCCAACATCTGGCATGGCGTACGCCGGATGTGACCGACGTCGGGGAATAATTCGGATAACTTCGTCCACGCGTCACCTCCCCGCATAGAATCGCCTACCTTGGCCAGGCCATAGCCACTCCCCATATTGGGGAGACGGCCGGACTGCCAACTCAGAAAAGCATGACAGAAGAAACCGACATCCCACAGACCACTTCGCTCGAAAGCCCCGGGACGGAAATGCCCGCGCCGGTGCCCAAGGGCGTAGAAGTGATCGCCGATCAGGTAAAACGCCTGCCGCTTGGGCCGGGCGTCTACCGGATGCTGGATGAAAATGGCGACGTTCTCTATGTCGGCAAGGCACGCAGCCTGAAGAAACGTGTAACCAGCTATACCCGGCTGCAGGGGCAATCGAACCGGATCATCCGGATGATCCTCTCGACTGCGAGCATGGAATTTGTGGTCACGCGAACGGAGACGGAAGCGCTTCTTCTGGAAGCCAATCTGATCAAACGCCTGCGCCCCCGCTTCAATGTGCTCCTGCGCGACGACAAGTCGTTTCCCTATATCCTGATCACGGGTGATCATGATGCGCCAGCAATCATCAAGCATCGCGGCGCCCGCAAGAGAAAGGGCGATTACTTCGGCCCGTTCGCCTCTGCGGGCGCTGTCGACCGGACCATCAATGCGTTGCAAAAGGCATTTCTGATCCGCAATTGCGCCGACAGCTATTACGAGAACCGCTCCCGCCCCTGCCTGCTTTATCAAATCAAGCGATGTGCCGGCCCCTGTACCAACGAGATCGATCCCGCCGACTACAGCGGCCTGGTGGCAGAAGCGAAATCATTCCTTTCCGGTCGCAGCGGCTTAATCAAGACCGATCTCGTCAAACAGATGGAGGCCGCCTCCGAAAACTTGGATTTCGAGCGGGCTGCGATCTACCGCGATCGTCTTTCGGCCCTTTCTCATGTCCAATCCCAGCAGGGCATCAACCCGCAGAAAGTGGAAGAAGCCGACGTTTTTGCCGTTCATCAGGAGGGCGGCCAAACCTGCATTCAGGTGTTCTTTTTCCGAACGGGCCAAAACTGGGGCAACCGCGCCTACTATCCCAAGGCCGACAAGTCCTTGGAGGAGGTTTCTGTACTGGAGAGCTTCCTCGCCCAATTCTATGACGACAAGCCTGCGCCTCGATTGATCCTTCTGTCCCACACTCTTGAGGAACAGGAGCTGCTTGCAACTGCGCTGAGCGAAAAGACAGAACGCAAGGTCGCCGTGCAAACCCCCCAGCGCGGCGAAAAGCGGGAACTGGTGGAACACGCCTTGACCAATGCGCGCGAAGCGCTTGGCCGCCGTCTGGCCGAAACCTCAAGTCAAACCCGGCTATTGGAGGGCGTTGCCGAAGCCTTCGGACTTGCAAAGACACCACGCCGGATCGAGGTCTACGATAACTCCCACATCATGGGTACCAATGCTGTCGGCGGAATGATTGTTGCCGGGCCGGAGGGCTTCGCCAAGGGCCACTACCGGAAGTTCAACATCAAGTCTCAGGACATCGTTCCCGGTGATGACTATGGCATGATGCGTGAGGTGCTGACCCGTCGCTTCTCGCGGCTATTGAAGGAGAACTCCGACGAGGCACCAGGGGCCATCCAGCCAGAGCAGATGACCGAGGGCACAGAGAAAGATGCAAGCGATGTTCCCGCATGGCCCGACCTGGTCTTTATCGACGGTGGCCTGGGACAGTTGAACGCAGTGCGCGAGACCCTGAAAGAGCTCGGCATTACCGGGGTTCCTCTCGTCGGCATCGCCAAAGGGCCTGACCGCGATGCCGGCCGGGAAAAGTTTTTCATCCCAGGCAAAGACAGCTTCATGCTGCCCGAGCGCGATCCTGTACTCTACTTCGTCCAACGTCTGCGTGATGAGGCACACCGCTTTGCCATCGGCACGCATCGCGCTCGACGCAAGAAGGACATAACCAAGAACCCTCTTGATGACATCGCCGGTATTGGCCCGACGCGAAAGCGGGCACTTTTACGCCACTTCGGCACCGCGAAAGCCGTGTCAAAGGCTGGTGTCGATGATTTGTCCAGCGTGCCTGGTATCTCCGAGGCAATCGCCAAACTTGTCTATGACCACTTCCACGAGTGAGCGTGGCGACTGCGCGCCCAAGACATGAACAGGACGACGTGCTAGGAACCCGAAAATACGGCCTTCATCGGCCAGACCGCCAGCCCTAGAGACAGCGCGCCGGAAATATGAAACAGCGAGCCCAAACTCCTTCTCTGAAAAGCTTTGTCGGCGCTGTGCTCGCGCTGTTGAGTTGGTTCTGCGTGCTTGGAGGGCTGGCGTCGATCGGCCTTGGACTCGCGCCCTTCATTTGGCCGCATGTTTGGTTGGCGGACAATCTCAGCTTCTTTCAGCCTTTATGGATGGCCATGGCCGTTTGCGGCTTCGGCGCCGGACTTCTGGGGCTGCTGGCGCCGCACAGGTTCGCGACGATCTACCGGACCGCTGTCACACTCATGGCCGCCGGCCTGATCGTATGGGCAGGCACCAGCGGATGGTGGATCTATTCACTCCCCAAAGCGTCGATAGCGACCCCATCCTCTGAACGAAAGCTCCGTGTTGTCAGCATCAATCTGGAACGCACCTATCTGAGAAGCCCTGCCTTGACGCAATTCCTGGGAGAAACCTTGCCTGATGTGCTCCTGCTTCAGGAAAGCGCCTGGGGTTTGCAGCGAAAAATGCTCGGCAACGACACGGGAAGAAACGACATTGCCGGCGAACCTCCCTACCCGCCCTTTCGCTATTCCGGCGCACTTGGCGACCTCACAGTCTTTTCAAGATATCCCTTGCAAGACCTGTCTGAGACACGGGTCTCCGGCGAGACTAGGAATCACTGGGAAACATCTGACCGGGAATACGTTAGTTTCAAGGTCGCCACAGGCAACGGGACGGTTCGACTGGTCACGGTCCATCCAACAAGCCCACGAACCCGCAGCCAGTTCCGTGATCGCCAGACCTATTTCGAGATGCTTTCTGGCGAACTTGAAGCGTTTGCCCTGGCCGGCGATAACACCCCGCTCCTGGTGATGGGAGACTGGAACACCGCGCCTTGGTCAGCTTTTTTCGTGGATTTTCTTGCTCGTCACGATCTCGGGACACGCTTTCCCGGCGGCTTTCCCCAAACCACGCGCTTTTTTTATGACTACCGCCTGCGCTGGCTCTTCGGAGCGAATGTCGACCACATTGCCACCAGCAGGGGCCTGAGCGTTTCCAACGTGAGGCTGGGACCCAATATCGGCTCCGATCACTTGCCTCTGATCGTCGATCTATTGCCCTGAAGATACGCGCCCGCTCGCCAGCCTGAACACCTGACGGCCCCAATTACCCTTGAATAACCCAAGACGACGATTGAGCCCTTCCCGTGAACGGGAAACACTCATGCCGTCTCGAATCTCAGGAATGCGCAAGGCTGATGGGCAAGCTCTACTTCAACTATTCCACCATGAATGCAGGCAAGTCGACCACCCTGCTTCAGGCCGCCTACAACTATCAGGAACGTGGCATGACCACGCTTCTGCTGATCGCTTCATTTGACGAGCGAGCCGGCCGTGGCCGCATCGGTTCTCGGATCGGCCTGACTGCAGAGGCGGATATCTTCCGCTCTGAGGATGACCTCTTCACCCATGTTCGCACCGCGCATTCAGATAGGTCTCTGGACGCCGTTTTCGTCGATGAAGCCCAATTCCTGACCGACAGCCAGGTGCGTCAGCTGGCGCGTGTGGCCGACGAGCTCAACATCCCCGTCATGTGCTACGGTCTGAGAACCGATTTTCAGGGTAAGCTCTTCCCCGGCAGTGCCGCGCTCCTTGCCCTCGCGGATAATCTCAAAGAGATCAAAACGATCTGCTGGTGCGGTCGGAAAGCTACCATGGTGGCCCGCCTCGACCAAAGCGGCCGCATTGTCGCCGAGGGTAAACAGGTCGTTATCGGCGGCAATGAAACTTACGTCTCCCTCTGCCGCAATCATTGGACCCAGGGCGATCTCGGTAAGTAAACCTGACAGTTGCAACGACATGAGAGGCATGCCCCCAGGGACTCTATGGGAACCATCCACATCACATTTTTGTGCTCGACGGTTCGCAGAGGCCTTAACCTGTACATTAAGACGACATAATTAAATTGATATTTTTCAATAAGTTAAATTAATACCGTAACGACATCTCATTGCATTTATTACAAAACTCCATCTTTTCGACACAATTTCACCCGAAGTACGCCATATTGTAAACCATACCGTTTACATTACTGTTTATCCGAAGGCCTGCCCCCGGCTTACCAATTCATACGGCGATCATATGACGAACCCTTCCGCACGCCTTGCAGATCAGGCCCTTGCGCTTCAGCACTCCGGTCAAATTGAGCAGGCCGCTGAACTGTTTCGGGAGGTTCTGCAGATCGACCCAAGGCATCCGCAGGCCAACTTTTCGCTTGGAATCGTGACGTATCAGGCTGGTGAACTGGGCCAGGCAATCAATCATTTCAGAACGGCAGCGGCGAAAGCTAAAAAGCACCCGCAGATCTTTCAATTGCTCGGACTGAGCCTGCTCCACGCCGGAGACTATGAAGAAGCTCAACGCGCTCTGCAGAAGGCCATTTCGCTCGCTCCGAAAATGGCCGAACTTTATGCCCAATTGGGCGAAGTGCATCGCATGCGCCGCAAACCAGTCATGGCACGCGCCAATTTCGAGACAGCCCTCAAGATGGACCCAAGCCAGGGCCATGCCCTCATCGGCCTGGGTCACCTAGAAGTCTCCCTTGGCAATCTTGAAACGTCCTACAAATACTACGAGAAGGCCATCGAGGTTGGCAGTGAATGGGGCGCCGCCTATCACCGCCTCGCGTTCCATCGGTCGCACAAGGAACGCCCGGATTTTCTCGACGACATCGAGAAGCATCTGGACAAGCCCGTCCCCCAACCTCCCCAGCAGCTTGCCGACTTGAATTGGGCCGCGGCCAAAATCCATTCCGACCTTGGTGATGTCCCGAAAGCCGTCGATCACTTCCGCGCTGCCCGGAAATTGCATTATGACGCATTCGATATCGGCGAATACCGCGAGCGCGTCGCCTTCATGAAAGAGCTCTTCACGCCGGAGTTCTTTCAGGAGCGCCAGGAAGCCGCCGCCAACGACAGCGACCGTCCGGTGTTCATTTTCGGCATGCCGCGTTCCGGAACCACCCTCGTCGAACAAATCATTGCTCGTCACTCCCAGGTGACCGCCGGTGGAGAACTGGGTTATTTCCGCCACGCTCAGGAAAGCCTTGGTCTCAAGGGTCGCCCCTCCGCAGCCCTTGCCCAAAACATCCGCAACTTGGGCCCACGCGAATTTCGCAAACTCGCTCGAGACTACCTGAAGGAACTCGATAGCATCGACAAACGCACCCGCCGCGTCACCGACAAGATGCCTCATAACTTCGAGATGCTATGGCTGATGACGTTGCTGTTCCCCAAGGCAACCTTCATTCACACGTTGCGCAGCCCCGCCGACATCTGCATTTCACTGCTGTCACATGCAATGTCGAAAGCTCACAACTATGCCCGGGATGAAAAATCAGCCGGCGAATACGTGCTGGAATATGCCAAGCTCGTCAGTCACTGGCAGAAGGTGCTTCCAACCCCGCCCAATAGCCTTGTCTATGAAAAGCTGGTCTATAATCAGGAGGAGGAAAGCCGCCGCCTGATCGACCTCTCCGGACTTGAGTGGCAGGAGGAGTGTCTGGCATTCTACCGGGGAGAAACGCCAGTCAACACCTTCTCCGATGTGCAGGTACGCCGACCGATTTTCCGCTCTTCTATTGGCCGCTGGAAAAAGTACCAACATCACATGGAAAGCTTATTCGAGGCGCTCGGACCATTGGCTCCGCGGGAAGTCCGCAGCGGTGATTTCACCTGCGACGGTTCTATCGACCTGCCCCCTTTTCCCGATATTAGCGCCGCCAACGATGGTCAGGACCTGACCTCTAGCGAGGCGCTGCAAGGAAGCTGAGCCAGCAAGACGGGTTCTTGCATGCAGCGCCCTTGAAGTGCCATCCTTGCCGGGATACATCACCCTGTAAGAAGTCGCATGGGTGCGACGCCTCGGCCAAAGGACCTGACCGACGATGTTGAAGAAGCTGCTCAAAGGGCTGTTTTCCTCTTCCGCTCCTACCGCGGAAAAACAGGACGTTAAGCCGGAAGTCCATAACGGTTTTCAGATCTTCGTGGAACCGCGCCAGAACGGCAGCCAGTGGCAGATCGCCGGCCGAATTGAAAAGGCCTTCGACGACGAAACCCGCAGCCATGCCTTTCTACGCGCTGACACTATGGGGAGCCGTGACGAGGCCGCAGAGCACACCTTGCGCAAGGCGAAACTGCTGATCGATCAGCAGGGTGACGCCATTTTCAACTAGTCTGGAGTGTCTCGCGACAGCCACGCCCCGCAGCGTTGACAGCCTCACCGCCTCATGCTTGTGTCCCCTTTAACCACACGACAACCGAGCTTGCCCCATAAAAGGCCTTCATGAAAAAGAGCGTCGTTCTCAGTCTGCCGAACATCCTGACCTACGGCCGGATCGCTGCTGTACCGGCTGTCGCAGCGTGTTTCTATTTTGAGGGTCACACGGCGCGCTGGATCGCCCTGGCCATCTTCATCATCGCCGCCATCACTGACTTTTTCGACGGATATCTGGCGCGCGCTTGGCAACAACAGTCTGCGCTCGGGCGAATGCTGGATCCGATCGCCGACAAGCTTCTGGTCTCGGTCTGCCTGCTGATCCTTGCTTCCGACGGCACGATCGGCGGCTGGTCTCTGGCCGCTGCAATTATCATTCTGTGCCGCGAAATACTGGTATCTGGTTTGCGTGAGTTCCTTGCTGAATTGCAGGTAAGCGTTCCGGTCACGCAGCTCGCAAAGTGGAAGACCACCGTGCAGCTGATTGCTATCGCCCTGCTGCTTGCGGGGCCTTCAGGTGAAGCTGTTCTGCCTGGCACCGTAATCGCCGGTCTGGTTGCTCTCTGGATTGCCGCGCTGCTGACCCTATATACAGGCTATGACTATTTCCGTGCCGGCATCGGCCATTTGATCGAGAACGACCAGTAAAGCGCCCTGGGTGCCTGAGGTCGTACAACCGGGTCTACTGGACTTGGAGGGAAAGACATGCAGATCAAATATTTCGCCTCAATCCGTGAAAGAGTCGGGCGCAATGATGAAACGCGCGAGCTGCCTCGCTCCATAACCACTGTCGCCGACCTTCTTGACCATCTGAGCGCCGAGGACGAAAGCTACGCCATTGCTTTTGCCGATCGTGAGACGCTTCGCGCTGCCCTGGATCAGGAACATGTGGAACTTGACGCCCCCCTGGGCGCAGCCCGGGAAATTGCACTGTTTCCACCGATGACCGGTGGGTAAAATGACGCAACAAATTCTCCCGGTCACTCCGGTGGTCCGTGTTCAACTCGAAGACTTCGATGCTGCCGCTGAAGCCCGGATACTGAGTGACGGACGCACAGACGTCGGCGCGCTGGTGAGCTTTGTTGGCCTGTGCCGCGATGAAGCCGGACGCCTGGACGCCCTTGAACTCGAGCATTATCCAGGGATGGCGGAAGCCGAACTCAGACGCTTGGCCGGAGAAGCGCTTGAGCGCTGGCCACTTACCGGGCTAACTGTTGTGCACCGACACGGAAAGATTCGTCCGGGAGAGCAGATTGTTCTCGTTGTCGCCGCCTCGAGCCATCGTCGCGCCGCGTTTGAAGCTTCTGATTTTCTTATGGATTTCCTGAAGACCAAGGCCCCTTTCTGGAAAAAGGAGCACTTGAAGGATGGAGCCGATGGAAGCTGGGTGAATGCCCGTTCGGTGGACCAAAAAGACGCTGACCGCTGGGTCGAACAGTAACGCTTCAGTCACAAAAGCCTCCTAATATTCGACAGTAGAAAAACTTATAAAAACAGCTCTGGGTTGGCCTGCGGCTTTAGCGCCTCAGTCTCGGCTCTTCGCTGATTGTGGGCCACTTCGAATCTGATTTCCGAACTAGTCCGTTTATCCAAACGTGTGCCCCAGGAGTAGGAATGTCCGCGCAGTCTGCACAGCCAGCCTCAACAAAAATGGCACTGCCGTTTGCCGAGTTCGTCGTGATGATTGCTGCGCTCATGGCTTTGAACGCCCTCGCGATGGATGTCATGTTGCCCGCCCTGCCAAATATTGGCCAGGCCCTGAACATCGTCGACCACAACGACCGTCAACAAATTCTCGTTGCCTATCTGATCGGTTTCGGCGTCGCTCAGCTGTTCTATGGACCCATTTCCGATGCCTACGGTCGCAGAACATTGCTGTTGGCCGGGCTGGCGCTCTACGCTCTTGCCAGTGTCGGATCACTTCTCTCCAATACGCTGGATCAGCTCCTGCTCTCGCGCCTCATTCAGGGCATTGGCTGTGCAGCGACCCGCGTGATCGCCGTTTCCGTGGTGCGTGACTGCTACAGCGGCCGACGCATGGGCCAGGTCATGTCTCTGGTCATGATGATCTTCATGGCGGTTCCGGTCATTGCACCGTCAATTGGTCAGGCCATTTTGCTGGCCTTCAGTTGGCACTGGATTTTCTCGCTGTTACTGGGTGCCGGCCTCATCATGCTCGTCTGGTGCTGGATCCGCCTGCCGGAAACCCTTCTGCCGGAGAACAGGCAACCGTTAAAGGTCCGCTCGATTGGCAGCGCTTATCTGAAGACAGTCTCCAGCCGCACCAGCCTTGGCTACATGCTGGCCATGACCTTCGTCTTCGGTGGCCTGTTTTCATTCATCACCATGTCCCAGCAGATCTTTGTCGATGTCTATGGACTCGGTGTCTGGTTCCCGCTGGTATTCGCATCGATTGCCTTGACCATGTCGGCAGCCTCATTCCTGAATTCACGGCTGGTGGGCGCAATTGGCATGCGCCGTCTTTCCCATGCGGCGACATGCGCGTTCACCCTGCTTGGCTTTGCCTTGCTGGCGACCTCCGTCACCGGTCAGGACAACCTGATCCTGTTCGTCATCATCTCAGCTCTTCTGATGTCCTGCTTTGGCTTCATCGGCGCCAACTTCAATACCATGGCGATGGAACCACTTGGCTCGATTGCCGGAACCGCGTCCTCCGTTCTGGGCTTCGTCACCACCCTCGGCGGAGCGATCCTCGGTTACATCATGGGCAAGCAGTTCGACGGCACGACGCTCTACCTGGGAATCGCTTTCTCGCTCTATGGTATGATCGCTCTCGGCTTTATCCTGATTGCCGAAAAGGGCCGCTTGTTCAATGCGCATCACGACGACGAAGATTCAGTCGCCGTAGAAGCAGTCCATTGATGCCCACGCCAAAGAGGCTGGGTGCGCACAAAAAAGGCGAGCCAGATGGCTCGCCCTTTGTCATTTCAAGCAAAGTCCGCCGTTCCGATAATCAGACAGCTGCAACCTGCTGTGCCGCGACACCGCCGCGAACTGTGGCATCATAAGCTTCCATCAGCGACTGAGTAATCGCGCCAACCTGGAAGTTATATGGCCCGATTTCTGAGACCGGGGTCACTTCAGCAGCGGTTCCTGTTAGAAAGCACTGTTCAAAGTCGGACAGTTCTTCCGGCATGATTACCCGTTCGATCACTTCCAGCCCCTGAGCCTTGGCCAAGCCGATCACCGTACGGCGGGTAATCCCATCAAGGAAACAGTCCGGCGTTGGCGTATGGATCTTGCCGTCCTTGATGAAGAACACGTTGGCCCCCGTTGCTTCTGCCACCTGGCCACGCCAGTCGAGCATCAGCGCATCGGCATATCCCTTGGATTCAGCCTCATGCTTGGACAGCGTGCAAATCATGTAGAGACCAGCTGCCTTCGCCTTGTACGGTGCTGTCCGCGGATCAGGCCGACGGTACGTCGCCATGTCCAGGCGGATACCCTTCAAACGCTCCTCGGGCTTGAAGTAGCTCGGCCAGTCCCATGCGGCAATCGCCGTGTGGATGGTGTTGTGCTGAGCTGAGACGCCCATCATTTCGCTGCCACGCCACGCGAAGGCACGCACATAGGCGTTGGTCAGGTTCTGACGCTTCAGCAGCGCTTCCTTGGCCTCGTTGATCTGCGCTTCGGTGAAGGGAATCTCGAAGCCCAAAACCGAGGCGGATGCATGCAGGCGGGTGGTATGTTCAGCCGACTTGAAGATCTTGCCTTCATAGGCGCGCTCGCCTTCGAAGACACAGCTTGCGTAATGCAAACCGTGGCTCAACACATGAAGCTTAGCATCGCCCCACGGCACGAAATTTCCGTCCAACCAGATGTCGCCATCCCGCTGATCAAAAGGCACGCCAGCCATTATCGTCTCTCCTGCCGGTATAAATCCGGTCTTGTTCATAAATCAGGCTGCGCTTCTTCCTCCAGGCCCGCTAAAAAGCTCAACACGGGTTTTGCACGGCGCAGCAAGTATCGGTATCGTGTCCCGACGCAATTGATTGAATGATTGGATTCGGCTCTGTTTCAAGGCCTAAATAGCCTGTAGCCGATCAAACATTTCGTTCAGGGCGTCACCGGAGTAACAATCGACCAGAAATAAGTCAATATGACTGACGTAAATTTCAAAGACTCACCGGACGCAGGGCTAGGCGTGCGAAACGGCTCAAACGTTTTCCCCAGAGAAGACGACAGTGAGATGCCTCACTGCGACCTGATTGAGTTGCTGTTTTATGCCTACCGTGATTTCACGTCGGATCCGGACGCGAAGCTTGACGCCTATGGCTTCGGCCGTGCGCACCACCGCGTGCTGCACTTTGTCGACCGCAATCCGGGCATGATGGTGACCGATCTGCTGGCAATCCTGCGCATCACCAAACAAAGCCTCGGGCGTGTCCTGAAGCAGTTGATCGACTCGGACTTCATTGAACAGAAGCCAGGACCGCTCGATCGGCGTCAGCGGCTGCTTTACACAACCGAAAGCGGTCATCACATCGTCAGCGCTCTGGCGGCCCCCCAGTCGGTGCGTCTTGAAAAAGCTCTTGCCTCCCTGCCCCAGGGCGGCAGCGACATTGTCCGCCAGTTTCTCTATGCCATGATCAATGATGATGTGCGCGACGAAGTCGCCAATATGATCTATAAGACGGATCGATATGCACGGCCGGGACAGGCGGCCCCATCCGAACAAAAGTGACGTCATGCGGCCCGACGACAATGCAAACCACATCCTGCTGGTCGATGACGACCAGCGCATCCGCGACCTTCTGAGCCGGGTCCTTATCGACGAAGGCTTTCGTGTAACAGCTGCAGCCAATGCTGGCGAAGCTCGCCAGTTCATGGAAGGGCTGAGCTTCGACCTGTTGATCCTCGACATCATGATGCCGGGTGAGACCGGGCTGGAGCTGGCCGCAGGGTTACGCAAATCCTCCCAGGTCCCGATCATCATGCTAACCGCTCGCTCAGAAGCAGGTGACCGCATTGCAGGACTGGAGGTCGGAGCTGATGACTATCTTGCGAAGCCGTTCGAACCGCGCGAATTGATGCTGCGCATCTCCGCCATCCTTCGGCGCGGTGGCCCGCAGAGGGCTGAGCCGCCAGCGGAAATCCACTTTGGCCCCTATGTTTACAATGCCGCGCGAGGCGAGTTGAAGAACGGCGAAACCCCCGTACGCCTGACCGACCGGGAAAAACAGATCCTATCGATCTTCGCAGAACTTCCCGGAGCTACGGTACCACGCCACAAGATAGTCGGTGACGACAGCGGCATGGGCGAACGAACTGTCGATGTGCAGATCAACCGACTGCGCCGCAAGATCGAGGATGATCCCGGCAACCCGCTATATCTTCAGACCGTGCGCGGCATCGGCTATCGGCTCGCTTGCGACTAGGCGAAAGGCCTTCATAGCCCATGGCGAACCTCAATCGCATTTTTCATGCCCTGCCCCGGCCGCTGAAGCCCATCGCTCTGCCATATCAGCTGATCGCCCGGGCTCTGCATGCAATTGGACCGAAGCGGCTATATACCCGTGCCCTGCTGATCATCCTGCTGCCAATCATCATTCTGCAGTCCGTGTTGGTCTTCGTGTTCATGGAGCGTCACTACGAACTGGTATCCCAACGGATGTCCGAAGCTGTGGTTCGCGAGATAGCGGCCATGGTCTATGTTCTGGAGAATTATCCGCAGGACGAGAACTACGCCCTTATCGAAAACATGGGGTCACGCGTGCTTGGCCTGTCGGTTTCAATCCTGCCATTGGAACCCCTGCCCTCCCCAGCACCCAAACCCTATTTCGACGTTATAGACTTCGGCCTCAGCCGGGCGATCAGCACCTCGATAGGCAAACCATTCTGGATAGATACGGTCGGCAACTCCCGGTTTGTCGAAATCCGGATCCAGCTGAAAGAGAATATCCTGCGGATTTTCGCCCGCCGCAGCCAGACATATGCCTCGAACTCGCACATTTTCCTGGTTTGGATGTTCACCACATCATTGGTGCTTGTCTCCATCGCAATGCTGTTCCTGCGCAATCAGATCAAACCTGTGGTTCGACTGGCCGAAGCCGCCGAGAGTTTCGGAAAAGGTCGCCCAACAGAGCGGCTACGCCCCTCCGGCGCTCGCGAGATCCGTCAGGCGTCGCAAGCCTTCATTGAAATGCGTCGGCGTATTGAACGGCAGATCGAGCAGCGAACGACCATGCTTGCCGGCGTCAGTCACGATCTGCGAACGATCCTCACCCGGTTCCGTCTCCAACTGGCTTTGCTGGAAGCAAATCCGGAAACTGACGGCCTACGCCGCGACGTCGACGAGATGAGCCACATGCTGGAAGACTATCTGGCCTTTGCCCGTGGAGACGGTGACGAAGAAGTTCAGGAAGTTGATGTGGCATTGATGCTGGAAGAGCTGGAAGAGGAAGCGGAAATTTCAGGGGTCGACATTCAGGCACGCTACGAGGGAGAACCGATGGTCCAGCTGCGTCGCAATGCCATCAAGCGCTGCCTCGCCAATCTGGCCACCAATGCAGCCAAATTCGGCGAAAAGGTTCAGGTCAACGGCGCCTTGAAACAGGGCTGGCTGACCATCACCGTCGACGATGATGGCCCGGGCATTCCTGCCGAACAGCGGGAAGATGCCTTCCGCCCTTTCCACCGGCTGGATCTGTCACGCAATCAGGATATGCCCGGCAGCGGGCTGGGATTGGCCATTGCTCGCGACATTGCGCGCGGACATGGCGGAGAAATCTACCTCGAGGACAGCCCACTTGGTGGCTTGCGGGCCCGTCTCAGATTGCCGATGTAAAGCCGACGCTTCAAATCTCCCCTAAACAACCCGAGGGTGACGGTAGACCAGATCCTTCGGGTCGTTTCTCTTAGCTGCAGGATCCAGAACTGCGCCAAGCCGCTCGGCAAGCCGTATCGATGGGCCATTGTCCTTGTCGACATAGCTCACCAACGTCAACAGTCCCAACGTTTCAAACGCCCATTGGCGCAACGTCTCCGCTGCCTCGGAGGCATAGCCTTTACCCTCATGTGGCTCATAAACCATCCAGCCGAGCTCTTTTTCCGGAAACAGCGGGCCGTGATTGATGCCGACCTGACCAACGCATGTTCCGCCGTCTTTCAGCGCAACCATAAGAGCGCCATGGCCAAACAGCTGCCATTGCGCCAGATCATGGCAAAACAGCGCCCATGATCCGAATTGATCAAATGGCCCGCCCATGAAGCGTGCCCGCTCCGATGTCATAAGCTCGAAATAAGCTGGCCAGTCGTCTGCCGTCTGAGGCCGCAGCACCAGACGCTCCGACTGGAGCGTGGGGATCAAGCTCATTCAAAACATCCTGCCGCCGATCGGAACATCCTTGTCCGGCACCAGCAGGACAACCTCGCCATCGTCATCCGGCACGCCCAGTGTCAAAACTTCCGACTGGATCGGGCCGATCTGGCGTGGCGGAAAGTTCACCACAGCCACGACGCGCCGACCGATAAGCTCTTCCGGTTCGTAGTGTTTGGTAATCTGGGCGGAAGATTTCTTGACGCCGAAATCCGGTCCGAAATCGATCATCATCTTGTAGGCGGGCTTGCGGGCTTCCTTGAAAACCTCAGCTTCGACGATCTGCCCCACCCGAATATCGACCTTCATGAACTCATCAAAAGTAATCGTCTCGCTCACTGTTCGCTCCGCAGTTGCCCATTTGCTCGGAGCAGACAATGACAAGGGCGCCCTGTGGTGACAAGACGCCCTTTCAAATAGCAGTTTGTGAGTGTGTCGAATGACAGCTAGACCGCAGGGGCTGCCTCGCCATCACCGGGAACGCCAGACCCCATGCCCGGGTTCGTTCCGGCTGCCATATCATCTTCTGCCCAGTCGGAACGTCGGCGTTGGCGCCATCGATCACCGGCTTTCTGCAACCGGCACCCAAGCGCCTGCAGCTTGCAGGCAAACTTCTCGGCGCGGCTGATCCGGCCGAGCCAGTCTTCCCCTTTGTCCAACTCGCGGTCCAGCTTGGCCATCGTCCGGGCAAGCCCCGGATCTGCATCATCCAGCCAGCTGCACAGAACCTTGGCAAAGGAGATGGCCAATCCTTGAGACACCAGCCTTGCGCGAACGCCGTTAAAATCGATCCCCGCGGCCGTCAGCATCCAGGTTTGAGAGCGTACAGCCACACTGTTGAGCTCCAGCGCCAAGGCAGGATCAGCGCGCACGGCAGCCATCAGCGTCTTCAGACCTGCTTTGTAAGCCTCCAGCTTATCCAGACGGGTCATCAGCACGTCGAACAGGCGGTCGCGCGCTGGCTGGTCCGCCATTTCCGGATCTCTTTCGTCCAGAACCTGCTGGTCGATCATCGAAGCGAAACCCGCAATCAGGTCGGCTCGCGAAGCAAAGTTTTCACGCACAGTGGCCAGAGATACATCTGCTGTTTCAGCAAGCCGCGACAGGGTGACATCGTTGTAATCATGCTCTCCGAGAAGAGCCATGTAAGCTGTCAGGATTTTCTGAGCTGTTTTGGCATTGGCCATTGCACGAACCTCCTTATTACACCCGGGAAAGGCCCGAGAAGCCTTGTAAAACAATAGGCCGCTCATCCTCGAAGGGAAGAGCGGCCTGAATAAGGCAAAAATCCGGCACCCGAAGATCTCAGTCGGCGGCCAGTTCTCTGGCACGACGCTGAGCTGCTTCTGCTGCCTTTTGCATCAAAGGCTTAAGGCCGTCTTCCGCCATGAGAACCTCAAGCGCAGCGGCTGTTGTGCCATTTGGCGAAGTGACGTTCTGCCGCAGGGTTGTTGGCGTGTCATCGGACTGATGCATCAGCTCACCTGCCCCGGATACCGTGGCATCAGCCAACGCGCGTGCGACTTCATTGGACAGGCCCAGTGCCTTGCCGGCTTCCGCCATGCACTCTGCCATCCAGAAAACATAGGCTGGCCCCGAGCCGCTGACCGCAGTCACGCTGTCGATCTGGTCTTCGTTGTCGAGCCAGACAACCTTTCCGACTGCCGCCAGCAACTCGTCGATGGTCTCCTTTTGAGCCTTCGTCACACGGTCGGTCGGATAGACTGCAGTGATGCCGCGCCCAACCATTGCCGGCGTGTTCGGCATAGCCCTCGCCACCGGGACCTGCCCGAAGGCCGTCTCGAAGACCGAGATCGGAGTGCCTGCTGCAACCGACAAAATAACCGTGTCGGATTTCACCACTGACTTGAGGCCCGGGAGAACCTTGCTCATCAACTGCGGCTTCACCGCAACCAGAATGATGGCCGGCTCCAGTCCCTCAGGAACGGAAGTGACGTGACCGATCCCCTTGTCGGACAGAAAAGCTGCCATCTCGGGCGCCGGCTGGGGATCACTGACAAGAATGGAGGCCGGATCGACGCCTTGCTTGATCCAACCCGCCAACATCGCTCCTCCCATTCGACCTGCACCAACCAGGAGGAACGGACGCTGTTTATTAAAAATCATGCTTCGCCTGCTGTTTCAAATAGTGCTGCTTCCAACGCTTCTGTAGCACTATTTCCAGCCCAGACCACAAATTGAAAAGATTGGTAGAAGCGTTCGCAGCTGTCCAGAGTGTTGCCCAAGAGGCCTTCAATCTGTGACGGATTAGCCTCGGCACCGCCCGCGAGCAGCAGAGATTGGCGGAACATCACCACCGATTCCTGGCTCCAGAGATCGAAGTGCCCCATCCACAGCTGTTCATTGACCAGCGCCATCAACGCCAATACTTCAGCCTTGCGCTGCTCGGTGACCTTCAAGTCAAAGGCCGCTGCCAGATGCAGGGCTTCAACATCTTCCATCCAGGAAAAGGAGACGTGATAGTCGCACCAGACGCCGCCCATCGATATGGTGATTTCATCATCGTCGGACCGCTCGAAGGTCCAGTCGTTGATGGTTGCGACGGTCTCAATGGTATCGACGGGATTGCCAGGTCGCTCGAAATCTAACTCGATGAGGCTCATACGGACCTCTCCTCTCGCGATCCGCTACCCTTTGGACACGGGGAGTGTCGTCCAAATGGCGGGCAGCCGGAAGTATCCCCTCGGCAGTCCGGCGGTGAACCCTGTGGCATTTCCCGCCGCGACGAATCCCTGTTGATTTTGAGTATAGGGCCAATTTTGAGCACCGAGATACGGCTCTGCAGAAATTAATTTGTGCAGAGCTGTGGAGGACGCGAGGTCGAATGGACATTCATGCGCACGACCGATTCTGCATTTCCTCACCACAAAGCTCTCTCGTGGCACTCTCCCTCTTTGCCACAACGCCAAAGGCCGCGACGGTTACGCGGCCCTTACAATTCAGCAAAGCGTCTAGGCAGATCAGCCGGCAGACTTATCTGCTGGCTTGGAGACGCGCCCAGCTGGTTTCTTCTCCAGAGCTTCCAGACGGGCTTCCAGGGCCTCGACCCGATCCAACGCCCGGACGGCCATGTCCTTGACGGCTTCATGCTCTTCCCGCGTTACCAGGTCCATGTCGGACATGAAACGCTCGGCCTGCGCCCGGAAGGCAGTTTCGACTTCGCGCCGGGCGCCTTGCGCAACACCTGCAGCATCCGTCATCAGCTTGGCAAAATCATCGAACATGCGGTTGGGTCCCTGTGTCATGGCACACTCCTCGCGAACAGGTCGGTTGAAGCCCCGCAACAGGGCCTTTCTTTCAGTAGAACACCTATGTGCGTTTGCAGCCAACTTCAAGCAGGCTTCGCCCTTGCAATCGCCTTCTTGCCAATTTATCGCAAGGTGAACTGATGTGGCCAGCGTCTCCCGGCATCTTCAAGGGGGACGCCAGTCGACGCCCCTAACCGCATCCGGCTGATGTCAACACTGCAGGAGCTCTTCCCACATGCCGCTCTACGTGCTCCCTTTCCCAATGATCGATCCGGCCATTTTCGAAATTGGCCCGTTTGCCCTGCGCTGGTATGCGCTGGCTTATATTGTCGGCATCGTTCTGGCTTGGCGGTACATGCGTTCGCTTGTGCTTAACGAGCGCTTGTGGGACACACGGCCTCGGCCAACTCCGCTGCATCTGGATGACTTCGTCGTCTGGGGCACTCTGGGCATCATCCTGGGAGGGCGTCTAGGATATGTTCTGTTCTACAATCCAGCCTATTACCTTGCCAATCCAATGCAAATTCCGGCGGTCTGGAGCGGTGGCATGTCCTTCCACGGCGGCTTCCTCGGAACCGTCGCAGCGATGACCTTGTTTGCCTACACCCGCAAGCTATCGCTCTGGCGACTGTTCGATCTTGCAGCAGCTGCCGCGCCGATCGGACTGTTTTTTGGCAGGATCGCAAACTTCATCAACTCCGAACTCTGGGGGCGCCCCTCTGACGTGGCATGGGCCATCGTCTTCCCCACCGGTGGACCCGAAGCCCGCCATCCAAGTCAGCTGTATGAAGCAGCACTGGAAGGTATCCTTCTGTTTCTCGTCATCCGGCTGCTGACGCACCGCTTTCAGACGTTGAAGTCACCAGGGTTCACAGCTGGGGCATTTGCATGCGGATATGGTTTGGCCCGCACCTTCGTCGAACTCTACCGCGTCCCCGACGAACAGATCGGTTATCTCTCCGGCTTCCTGACCATGGGGATGCTTTTGTCCCTGCCTATGGTTCTGGCCGGAGCAGCACTGATGATCTGGTCAAAGCGCCGTGCCGCTCAGGCAGCGTAACCCACCGCAAGAGTTCATTTCAGCCGCATGACCGATACACCGCTCAAAAAACGCCTGAAGGCCCGTCTGAAAGCCCACGGCCCGATGACCGTGGCCGACTATATGGCGACCTGCCTGGCAGACCCTGCCGACGGCTACTACATGACTCGACCGCCCTTCGGGCGCGACGGTGACTTCATCACCGCACCTGAAGTCAGTCAGATGTTTGGTGAACTAATCGGCGCCTTCCTCCTGTCGGCCTGGGAAGCCATGGGATCCCCCACTTCCTTCCAGCTTGTTGAACTTGGCCCCGGCCGCGGCACCCTGATGGCCGACGTGCTGCGCACCGCCCGCTTACGGCCTGCTTTCATGGCCGCCGCAAACCTGTGCCTGGTCGAAACCAGCGAAGAGCTGCGCCAGACCCAACGTCAGACGCTAGCCGATGCAGCCCGCTCACCGACCCACTACGATACGCTCGAAGCTCTGCCGGACGGACCGTTGCTGCTGGTTGCCAATGAGTTCTTTGATGCCCTGCCCATTCACCAGTTCATCAAGACCCCGGATGGCTGGCGGGAACGTTTGGTCGGGCTGAATGATAAAGATGAGCTGAGCTTCGGCGCAGGCACCTCGACACTGGACCAGAACTTTCTGCCGCCAATGCTGCGCACCTGCCCGCTCGGCACAATCGTTGAAACCCAGCCCAGCGCCAACGCCATTGCGCAGTCGATTGGGGAACGCATCTCTCTTTATGGGGGCACCGCACTCCTCATTGACTACGGCTATCTGCGAACTGCCCCAGGCGACACATTGCAGGCCCTGCACAAGCATCAGTTTGACGATATCTTCGCCCGCCCCGGGGAAGCGGACCTGACCGCACATGTCAACTTCGAGGCCTTGCAGCACGCGGCAACAGTGGGCGGCGCCCATGCGCAGCTACCTTTGGAGCAGGGAGAATTTCTCCTGCGTCTCGGACTGCTGGAGCGGGCTGGGGCGCTCGGCGCCAATCTTCCGCTTGAGGAGCAAGACGCCATTCGAGACGCTGTGGAACGCCTTGCGGCGCCGGAGCAAATGGGACGGCTTTTCAAAGTCCTGGCAATCAGTCAGACTGCCACCCGACTTGACCCGTTTTGATCAGCTGCTGAAGTAGCCGCATCATCCGGGTCGACCAGAGAGCAACGGCAGAACACCGTGCCGGTGAGACAAGATCAGGGAGACCGCACCAGAATGATTGTCGCTGAAGAGCTCGATCACCCTGGCATTCGCCATGCCTTTTTCACCCGTCAGGGCGGGGTTTCGAACGGACTCTATGCCGGCTTGAACATTGGCCTCGGATCCGATGATGTCCGTGAGCATGTTCTGGAAAACCGGTCCCGCGCCGCCGATCATTTTTCCCTGCCAGTTTCGCGGCTCATCACGCCTCATCAAATCCATTCTGCCGATGTCCTGACGGTCACCGCCCCCTTCGGCAGGGACGACAGCCGTCACGGAGATGCATTGGTGACCGACCGCCCCGGCCTGCTGCTCGGCATCGCAACTGCCGACTGCGGCCCGGTGCTCTTTGCCGACCCGAAAGCCCGCGTCATTGGCGCTGCACACTCTGGCTGGAAGGGCGCCATCGGCGGCATTGTTGAAAACACACTGACCGCGATGGAAGCCCTCGGAGCCCATCGAAGCGACGTAACTGCGGTTCTTGGACCCACGATTTCCAAAAAGGCTTATGAGGTCGGGCCAGAGTTCAGGGCCAGATTCCTGACTGACAACCTGATATTCGAACGCTTCTTTTCCCCTTCCGACAAAGCCGGACATTTCATGTTCGACCTTCCCGGTTTCATCCTCCATCAGCTACAGGAAGCTGGTGTCGGAGCGGCACGTGCACTCGGCCGTTGCACCTATGCAGAAGAGACCCAGTTCTTTTCCTACCGCCGCACCACCCATCGGGGTGAGCCGGATTACGGCCGACTGCTGTCTGCCATCACGCTGACAGGCAGTTAGTTCAGACACCCAGCCGACCCTATCGACACAGCGAGGCGCAATGGCACTGCATTTCTCCGATGAAGAATTTGCTGACCGGTTGGCCCGCCTGCGGGCTCGCATGCAAAGGGACAAGCTGGATTGTCTGCTGCTCTTCGCTCAGGAGAGCATGTACTGGCTGACCGGCTATGACACGTTTGGTTTCTGCTTCTTCCAATCCCTTGTCGTCACTCGCGACGGCAGTATGGTCCTACTGACGCGCTCTGCCGATCAGCGGCAGGCCCGTCACACCTCCACGTTGTCCGATATCCGCATATGGGTAGACCTTGGCGATGCCAATCCGGTCAGTCAGCTGAAGGATCTGTTGTTTGAACTGGACATGCTCGGCGGTCGCATTGGTGTTGAGTTCGACACCCATGGGATGACCGGATCTGTCGGCATCGCGCTGGCAGAACAGCTGAACAGTTTCGCAGAGTTGTGTGATTGCTCACCGCTGGTCCCAAGCCTGCGGGCAATCAAATCGCCAGAAGAACTTGTCTACATCCGCAAGGCCGCTGAACTCGCCGATCTGGCTTTCGAGAAAGCCCTCCCCGAAATTCACGGCGGCGCCGACGAAGCCCGCATACTCTCCATTCTCCAGGGCACAGTTCTTGAAGGTGGTGGCGATTACCCCGCGAATGAATTCGTCATCGGCTCGGGTCGCGATGCCCTGCTGGTGCGGTATCAGTCCGGCCGCCGTATCCTCAAGGAAACCGACCAGCTGACCCTGGAGTGGGCCGGATGTTATCGGCACTATCATGCGGCTCTGATGCGCACAGTTCCCATTGGCAGACCATCAGCCCGTTTTCAGGAAATGGAAGCGGTTGCCTGGAAGGCTCTGGCCGCTGTAGAGCAAGCCATGAAGCCTGGAAACACGTTTGGGGATCTGTTCAAAGCCCATGCCGACGTGATCGATGAGCATGACATGATGCCGCATCGATTGAACTCCTGTGGCTATTCGCTCGGGGCACGCTTTGCACCCAGCTGGATGGATCCGCCGATGGCCTACCGTGATAACAATGAGCTGATCGAACCCAACATGGTGCTCTTCCAGCATATGGTTTTGATGGATTCGTCTAGCGATACTGCCGTCACTCTCGGCCGCAGCTACCTGACCACGAATGGTAATGCGGAATGTCTTTCCCGACTTCCTCTCGACCTGCCGCTCAACTCGGGCTAAAGCTTTTAATGATTTCGCCAAGCTGCTGCCGATTCCCACGGCATCGGAACATGTTTTACTTGATCGGACCGGACCATTCGCGTGGCCTTGCCTAATACGACTCTCCTTCGCTGGACGGCTCTTGCCGCGACCGCTTTCGTTCTTGTTGCCTGTCAAAACCGGCCAGAGCCGCCCAAGCTGATCGGCACTCCGGCTCCGGCACTGCAGCCAGCCGGAGCGACGCCTCGTGCTTCGGACGGTCGCATGACCTTCGCCTTTGAACCCTTCACCGGCGCGCCCGGCAACATCGCCGATGAGCTGTCGCAAGAGATCGGGGAAGAAGCCCATCGCCAGGGCCTTGTTCTGGTTCGTCGCGTCGGAGCGAGTTCGACCTTCCGGGTCAACGGCTATCTCTCCGCCACCGGCGCCCCCTCCTACGCCACGCTGTTCTACGTCTTTGACGTGGTTGATGGCAGCGGCAAGAGACTGAAACGGATTTCGGGAACGGAAGTCGCCGACGGCGTTTCAGGCGATCCATGGCAAGCGGCCGACGGAGATGCTCTCCGGCGAATCGCAAAGCGTACTGTTGTGGAAATCAGCGCCTGGTTGAACAGCAGGTAGACTTAAAACGGTTCGTATGAACAGCGGATGGCCTTTGAGCCAGCTAACTGAGGTCTTCCGTTAATTAAAATCGTAATTCCGCCAATTCCGGCAAGACTCATGGTTGTCGGAGTGAGGCTGGGTTGTTAAAACGCGCCGCCCCACCAAGGCAGACCGGCGCAACAAAACGACGCACGGCATTAACTCATCAGGGATCCGGTCCGGCCGCCATCCGATCAAGCACGATTTAGGCGCCCGGTGTCGCACCAGAAGGACATGCGGCCAATGAAAATCGTCGCGGGCAATTCCAATCGCGCCCTCGCTGAAGAAATCTCGAAATATCTCGAAGTGCCGCTGGCCAAATGTCAGGTCCGTCGCTTCGCCGATCAGGAGATTTTCGTCGAGATTCAGGAAAACGTACGCGGCGAAGATGTCTTCGTCGTGCAACCAACCAGCTACCCGGCGAATGACCACTTGATGGAGCTGCTCATCATCATAGATGCGCTGCGCCGTTCTTCCGCTCGCCGGATTACCGCCGTCATCCCTTATTTCGGCTACGCCCGTCAGGATCGCCGCGCTTCCGGTCGAACTCCGATTTCCGCCAAACTGGTGGCAAATCTGATCACCGAAGCCGGTGCAGACCGTATTTTGACCCTGGATCTCCACGCTGGACAGATTCAGGGTTTTTTCGATATCCCGACCGACAACCTGTTTGCCGCCCCGGTGATGACACGCGACATCAAGGAGCGCTACGCTTCCGACAATGTCATGGTCGTCTCCCCGGATGTCGGCGGCGTGGTTCGCGCGCGTGCGCTGGCAAAGCGCATCGAGGCTCCACTGTCCATCGTCGACAAGCGTCGTGACAAGCCCGGAGAATCGGAAGTCATGAACATCATCGGTGAGGTCAGCGGTTTCGACTGTATCCTCGTCGATGACATCGTCGACAGCGGCGGCACGCTCTGCAACGCCGCTGAAGCCCTGCTCAAGCAGGGCGCCAAATCGGTGACGGCCTATATCACCCACGGCGTTCTCTCCGGGGGCGCAGTCGCACGCGTCTCGGCCTCCAAGCTGAAGGAATTGGTGATCACCAATTCCATCGAACCGACGGCTGCGATCTCGGCGGCTCCCAACATCCGGGCGGTCTCCATTGCCCCCCTGATTGGCGAAGCCATCAACCGGACGGCTCTCGAAAAGTCGGTTTCCAGCCTTTTCAGCTGAGACTGACAGCCCCACTTCGACGACAAAAAGCCGGCCCCAGTGGCCGGCTTTTTTTGTCCGTGTGGCGCTCAGGGCTCACGGATAGAGATAATATTGGTCCCATGAAGATCGCGGCACCTGTTTGCCCACTTCCAGCTCGAACTTCACTACCTTCTGATGATCGGGATCGGTCAAGCAATTGTAGGACAGCCGGAACCACTTCTGCTTTCGACGGAACGCCGCTCCTGGAGCCGTGACCGAATGGTCACTATAGACCGGATCCTCGAACGTATAGGCGATCACCTTGTCCGCGTTCAGCCGCGTCATGGCCTCAACATCGCATCGCTGTTCAAGCTGCTGCTGAGGCGTAATCAGCTCCATCCCCGAACTTGCATGCGCAGCAAGTATGCCCCCTGAGGGGATTATTACGGCAAAAGAAACCGCCAAACCAATTCCACTTGCTCGTTTCATGATGGCCCCTGTTTTAAGACGCTTCGCCCAGAGGTATGCGTCAGTTTCTATCAGATACCCAACGTGTCGTAGAAAAAGCGGGCCAGAAATGGGCAAGGATGCCCGCGCCCGTTTTTTTCGACCTTATTCCCCACTCACGGACGCAATCCTGACGATACAAGCGACAATAGATGGCAAGTCATCCGCAATTCTCTATCTTCATGCGCAAAAGTCGAACCGACCGAGCGCGTCCAAGCCAGTCCTTTTCCGAAAGATCACAGAGCAGCGCGGATCCCCAGAAGCTTGCACTCTCTCGGAGTTTCCGCTATAGGACCGCCTGCGTCTGCACCCCTGGAGGAGGCGCATCTGGACCGATTCCGGATCCGTGGCCTTTGGCCCACAGGATACGCCGGTCCATGTTTTATACATCCGAAGGAGTTTTGCCATGGCTAACGGCTACGAGCTGAAAGCAACGGCACGAGACCGGGTGGGCAAGGGGGCCGCTCGTGCATTACGTCGCGAAGGTCTTATTCCCGCTGTCATCTATGGTGACAAAAAGCCGGCACTGCCGATTACGATTCCTGCGAAGGAAACCACCCTTGCTCTGCATAAGGGCGGATTCCTGACGCATATCGCAACCATTGAGGTTGACGGTAAGAAGCACCAGGTTATCGCCAAGGATTTCCAGCTGCATCCAGTTCGTGACGAACTGGTTCACGTTGATTTCCTGCGCGTTACCAAGGGCTCTACCCTGACCGTTGAAATCCCGGTTCACTTCCTCAACGAAGAAACCTGCCCGGGTATCAAGAAGGGTGGCGTGCTGAACATCGTACGTCACACTGTGGAAATGAACGTTCCAGCAACGTCCATTCCGGAATCAATCGACTTTGACCTCTCGGCGTTCAATCTCGGCGATTCGATCCACATCTCTGCAACGACCCTGCCGAAGGGCTGTGAGCCAACCATTACCGATCGCGACTTCACTGTTGCAACGATCGCGTCTCCGGCTGGCCTGAAGTCCGACGACAATGACGACGCAGAAGAAACAGAAGCCGAAGGCGAGAGCGAAGCTTAATAGTGCGCTCCCCAAACGCTTTTCGTGGGAAGACGGTTCTCCGCCTTCCCACTTCCAGACCGCTGACCCGTCAGCGGTTTTTGTGTATTTGAAGACCTGCAAGAGGCATTGGGATGAAGCTGATTGTCGGCCTGGGTAACCCGGGCGCCAAATATGAGCACAATCGGCACAACATCGGCTTCCTCGCCGTCGATGAAATTCATCGGCGCAATTCCGGCTTCCCCCCCTGGCGGCCACGCTTTCAGGGCCAGGTCAGCGAAGGTCGTCTCGGATCTGACAAAGTTCTTCTTCTGAAACCATCAACCTTCATGAATGACAGCGGGCGCTCGGTCGGAGAAGCCATGCGCTTCTTCAAGCTTGAGCCGGCCGACATCGTCGTGATCCACGACGAACTGGACCTTCCGGCTGCAAAATTCCGCATGAAAGCCGGGGGCGGCCACGGCGGGCAAAATGGCCTGCGGTCGATCACCGCGCACATCGGCGCCGACTTCCGGCGTCTTCGCCTTGGTATTGGCCATCCAGGCGATAAAAAGCTGGTCTCCAACTATGTCCTCGGTGATTTCGCCAAGGGTGACCGGGAGTGGCTTGAACCGCTCCTGATGGAGATTGCCGACAACGCCGGGCTCCTCGCTGACGGTCAGGACAGCCAGTTTGCCAACAAGCTGACGCTGGTGCTGACACCGGAAAAAACCCGCCGCGAGAAAAAGCCATCCACCGACGAGCAACCCAAAACCGCTGAGAAGACGGCCACAGCAGCTGTCCCAAGCGCCACGCCGAAAAAGCCAAAAGCCCAGAGCCACATCCGGCAGGCACGGCAGCAGGTCACGTCCAACCTGCCAAAGTCCGGCCCTATGGCAGAGATGCTGAAAAAGCTGCTCAACAAGGATTGAACCCAGCTTCGTCTCGCCATTACGACACGTATGGCACACACTCCCGAAGGCCTAAAGCGGGGCTTTCGGAAATCAGTCGCAGGGAACTGCCATGACCTTCAAATCCACTTACTTGCTGAAGTGCCTCACCTTCGCCTGCGCTGTAGCCGCCCTCAGTGTGTCCCCGGGCCTGGCTCAGGTCAAAATGGACGGTTACATCCTGGCCAGCAAATCCTGCGAGGCCTATCAGTCCGCCAAGCGACGCAGCAACCCCGGCAAGGTGGAAACGGTTGAGGGCCAAATTTACCCTCTCCTCGCGCTCAACAAGCCTCAGGGCGAATTTTACCTCATCCGGATCCCCGGTGCGCCAGGAGAGGAGAAACGCTGGATCAGCACCGTCTGCGGGACGCCTCAAGCCTCACGCAAGGCAAGCATCACACCTGACACGAAGCGTCCCAGCAAGCAGGCCACCCCCGCGCGTGAATCGACCAACAATGTGCTCGTGTTGAACTGGTTGCCAGCATTCTGCGAGGACCGACCGCGCAAGCGTGAATGTAAGGCCCTGAACAACAACCGCCTTCCCAATGCTGCCCGTCGCTTTTCCATCCATGGACTGTGGCCACAGCCGCGCGACAAAGAGTATTGTAACGTTTCTTCTCGCGACAAGGCCCTTGATCGCTCGTCCTGGCGCAACCTGCCTGCGCCCGACATTGACCGAGCCACCGCAAAGAAGCTGGCCCAGCTCATGCCTGGTGCAGCCAGCGATTTACATAGGCACGAGTGGATCAAGCATGGCACCTGCTATCTTGCCGCAGGAGGGGCGGACGAGTATTTCGACGACATGATCCAACTCACCGAAGAGATAAACCATTCTGCGGTTGTGGATCTGCTCACCTCCAACATCGGCCGTGAGCTTTCAACCTCCACGATCCGCACAGCCTTCGACAAGGCATTTGGCCCAGGCACCGGTGATCGCGTCAGCATCAAGTGTGCAAATGATGGCAGAAGAGTTCTGCTGAGCGAGCTCTGGATCAACCTCAATGGCCATATTTCACCCGAAAGCGGTCTCGGCACGTTGACACGGAATGCGCGAAAAGCCCGCGGCGGCTGCAGAAGCGCGATCATCGACCCAGCCGGACAGCAGTAGCGCCCGCAGTCATCGCAAACTGGTCGCGAATCCAAGTTAACGCAAAGCAACGCCTTTAACTTGCACACGCGTCGCACTACAATCCAAGGTGTGTTACGTCGACAAACACGCGCTGGAAGGCAAAGTCATGCGATATATGGTGTTGTCCGTTAAGGTTTTTTTGGGACTGGTCACAGCCCTCAGTACTCTCGCAAACGCTCCAGCAACTGCCCAGTTCAAACTGGAAGGCCACTTCATTGCCTTCGAACCATGCGAAGCCTACCAGTCTAAAAACAAACTGACCAACCCCGGCAATGTCCTCACCATACCTCGCCACGCATACGACGCCGTGGGCCAGAACAAATCCAATGGCGACTTCTTTCTCGTCAGAATTCCCGGCGCGCCTGTCACTGAGGATCGATGGATCAGCGCGTCCTGCGGCAAGCATGTCGTCGCCTCGCAATTCAATCCAGCTCAGCCGGAAAGCCCAATCCCGTCTTCCGCTCTCCCCATAACAAATGGCGGAACGGAGTCGACGCAAAATCTGCTGACGTTGAGCTGGCAACCTGCCTTCTGCGAAACCCGCCCCTCCAAGACAGAATGTTTGGACCTCAACGCTGGCCTACTTCCTGCGGCAAGCCAACAGCTTTCAATCCACGGTCTCTGGCCGCAGCCGCGCGGCAAGGAGTATTGCGGCGTAAGCTCTCCTGTACGCGCCAGGGATACGCCCGCAACCTGGCACCAGTTGCCTGCCCCACAACTTGATCTTGATACGGCGGACGAACTGAGCGTGCTTATGCCAGGCACTGCCAGTCATCTGCATCACCACGAGTGGATCAAGCACGGCACGTGCTACTTCGGTGCGGGTGGCAGCGATGAATACTACGATGACACCCTCTATCTGACGAGCCTTATCAATGGATCAGCCGCCGTCGATCTGCTGACAGCCAACGTCGGACGCCAACTAACAGCCACCGCCATTCGCAACGCTTTTGATGAAGCCTTTGGGGGAGGTGCAGGGGAGCGGGTCACAATCAAATGCACCAACGACGGATCCCGCATCCTTCTGACAGAACTTTGGTTCTACCTGTCCGGCGAGATCGACGAAGAAAGCAGTCTGGGTGACTTACTACGCGCAGCCCCCACGGCACCTGCCGGATGCCTGGATGTTCTGATCGACCCCGCCGGCTTGCAATAGCCCCAGGATCGGCATTTTCACGTAACGATTACACTGATTTATCTCTTGTGATCCACAACGAGCAGGCTATCCTTTCGAAGAGTTTAACGAAACTCTGCCGCCGCCCTCCCAAGAACCTGATCAAGCTGGCAGAGACCGAACATCTGAAGGATTTTCCATGGACACAATGGATAGCGCAGTCGCGCAAGTCACCGTCTATTTGCCCTTGATCATCAGCGCCGTGAAAGCTGTCGTCGTTCTGGCCGTCGGCTGGATTCTGGCAGGCTTTGTCAGTCGCTTGATCAAGTCACGCGTCAATGCCAGCCCGAGGATCGACGATACGCTCGGGTCCTTTGCGTCTTCGGTCGCGAAGTATCTCATTCTCGTAATCACTGTCATTGCGGTGCTGCAGCTATTTGGTATCCAGGCAACGTCCCTCGTTGCCATTCTCGGTGCTGCGTCTCTGGCCATAGGTCTGGCGCTCCAGGGCACCCTCGGCGATCTCGCTGCCGGCGTCATGCTAATCCTGTTTCGGCCTTACAAGGTTGGTCAGTTTGTCGATATCGGCGGCACCACGGGCACGGTAAAGGACATCAACCTGTTCATGACCGAGCTTGCGACTGCAGACAACGTCCAGATCCTGATGCCAAACGGCAAGGCCTGGGGGTCGGTGATCACCAACTATGCTGTCCACCCGACCCGCCGCTGCGATCTCGTCTTCGGTATCGATTACAGCGATAACATCAACGAGGCTATGGAGATCATCCGCAAGCTTGCCGCAGAAGACGAGCGCGTCCATGACGACCCCGCTCCGTGGATCGGCGTCACCAATCTGGGTGACAGCTCGGTCGACATCTCGGTGCGCCTGTGGTGTGCCTCCGGCGATCTCTGGGGCCTGAAGACGGACATGATCAAAAAAGTGAAGGAAGCTTTCGACGCCGGTGGCGTTTCTATTCCCTTCCCGCACATGGTGCAGGTCCCCTCCAGCTGAGGCGGGTCACCTTGCCATCGCATACAATGTTGTCAGAGCCGCCTTCGGGCGGCTCTTTGCGTATCAGACCCCAAGCGATGCTTGACCTTGTCCCTTCCATCCGGCACATAGCGGCAAAGAAAAGCCCTCGAACCGAAAGCGATTACCCATGGGTTTCCAGTGCGGCATCGTTGGACTACCGAATGTCGGCAAGTCCACGCTCTTCAACGCGCTCACCAAGACCGCGGCTGCTCAGGCGGCAAACTATCCTTTCTGCACCATTGAACCGAACACCGGCGAAGTGGGCGTTCCGGATTCCCGCATGAACGCCATCGCCAAGATTGCAGGCTCCAAGGAAATCATTCCGACCCGTATCACCTTCGTTGATATTGCCGGGCTGGTTCGTGGTGCGTCGAAGGGCGAAGGGCTGGGCAACCAGTTTCTTGCTAATATCCGTGAAGTAGACGCGATTGCCCATGTGCTGCGCTGCTTCGAAGATGACGACATCACCCACGTCGAGGGTTCCATCGACCCTCTGGCCGATGCAGAAACCGTCGAGACCGAGCTGATGGTCGCCGACATGGAAAGCCTTGAGCGTCGCATTGCGCCGCTGAAGAAAAAAGCCAGCTCCGGTGACAAGGAAGCCAAGGCCACAGTGCCGATCATGGAAGCCGCTCTTGAGCTGCTGCAGGATGGCAAGCCGGTTCGCACCATGAAGCTGAGCGATCCGGACGAGCGCAAGATCCTCAACGGCCTCAACCTGCTGACATCCAAGCCAGTGCTCTATGTCTGCAACGTTGAAGAAGCGTCTGCCGACAAGGGCAACGCGCTTTCAGACAAGGTCAAGGCACGGGCTGAGGAAGAAGGCGCAGTTGCCGTCGTGATTTCTGCAGCGATTGAAGCCGAAGTCTCACAGCTCGATCAGGCAGAGCAGGAAGAGTTCCTGGAAACTCTCGGCTTGGAAGAACCCGGCCTGGACCGTCTGATCCGCGCAGGTTACGAGCTGCTGGGCCTGATCACCTACTTCACGGCGGGCCCGAAGGAAACCAGAGCCTGGACCATCACCGATGGCACGAAGGCACCTGGCGCTGCCGGCGTGATCCATACCGACTTCGAACGCGGCTTCATCCGCGCTCAGACCATTGCCTATGACGACTACGTCACTCTGGGCGGTGAAGGCCCGGCGAAGGAAGCTGGCAAGGCACGCGACGAAGGCAAGGAATATGTGGTGAAGGACGGCGATGTCCTGCTGTTCAAGTTCAACACCTAAGCTCTGCCAAAGCCTCAATATTTTTAAAACCGGCCGGGATACATCCCGGCCGGTTTTCTTTTGGCTCAGCGGCTGGCCGCGTAATAGGCGACCCTGCGTTCCATGTAGGCAAGGATCTCTGACACCGAGAAAGCCAAGGCAAAGAGCACGATCAGCACAGCCCAGAAATGTGACATCAGGAAGTTGCTCGCATAAAGCTCGAACAGTGCTCCGAAGCCGACAATCGAGATTAGAAGCTGACCGATGATCACGCCTTTCACCGCGCGGATGATCCCGATCCGAACCCCACCAAGGATCTCCGGCAACGCTGCCCAGAAATAGATCTTGTAGAAGGCAGCCAACGGCTTTGCGCCATAGCTATGCGCCATTTCCACCAGGGACCGGTTGATCTGCAGCACGCCTGCGCGTGTGTTCAGGATGATGATCCAGATCGCGAACAGTGTGGTCGTGATGATGATCGACTTCATGCCGAAGCCGAACAGCACCATGAGCACGGGCACCAGCGCCGTCAGAGGCGCGCTGAGGAACATGTTGACCCAAGGCAACAGCAACTCGTCCGTTAGCCTGTTCTTGCCCATCAGGATGCCGACAGGAATGCCGATCACCACCGCAAAGAACACCCCCATAGCAAAGGCATAGGCCGTTTCCGACAAGGCCTTGAGAAAGGAACTGGTGCCAATGACGCCTGTAAGCGTGACCACCACCTCGCTCAGCGGCGGGATGAAGAAGGTCAGGTCGAGCTGCCCGACGATCTCCCACAACAGCGCCCACAGAATGAGCGAGGACATGGCTGGCAGGCGAATACCAAAGACTGTCATGCTACCCTCCTATTCCACGTAGGAGCGCAAGGACGCCCAAATGCGATCAACGATATCCAGATACTCCGGATTACGGCGAATGGTGTCTGCATCCATTGACCTGAACCCGGTCGGGCGGATGATCTCCGACACCCGGCTCGGGCGCGGCAGCAGAATGGCAATCTGGTCGGAGACATAGACCGCTTCTTCGATCGAATGGGTGACGAAGATGAACGTCTTGTTCTCATTCTGAACCAGACGCAGCAGGTCCTCCTGGAACTTGCGCCGGGTCTGCTCGTCGACTGCCGAAAACGGCTCATCCATCAACAAGACATCCGCATCAACGGAGAGCGCCCTTGCCAGACCGACACGCTGACGCATGCCGCCGGACAGCTCATGCGGATAGCTTTTCTCGAAGCCTTTCAGGCCCACATCCGCAATATATTTCTCTGCAATGGCTTCGCGTTCCGACTTGGCAACACCGCGCAATTCCAACCCGAAGGCCACATTACGAATGACGTTGGCCCAAGGCATCAGTGCAAAGTCCTGAAACACAAACGCCCGGTCAGGACCCGGCGCGTTCACCGGCTTGCCGTTGACCTCGATCTCACCGGACGTCGGCTGCAGCAGCCCCCCGATGATCTTGAGCAATGTCGTCTTGCCACAGCCAGACGGCCCCAGCAGCGAAGTGAGCTGTCCTCGCGGAAACTCAAGAGACATGTTCTTGAGAGCTTCTACCTTGCCATAGTTCTTCGAAACGTTACGTGCGACCACCGCATTCTCGGTGCCGGACACGTCCAGCTGCATCACAGCTTCCTTAATCTGAGGCATAACCACGGACATTTCCTTCAAACAGATAAACCTCGATCCGTTCCAGCAGATTGAGGAACAGGACAGCGAGCATGATGATGGAGAAGATTGCCGCATACATCGCCGGATAGTCGGCAATCGAACGGCTGTAGGTGATGATGTCGCCCACCCCGGTTGGGGTAATCTTGAGCTCGGCCAGAATGGCCCCGATGAAGCCGGCAGAGACCCCAAGCCGAAGACCTGAGAAGATGACGGGCGAGGCCGACGGCAAGATGATCTTCGTAATGATATCCATGTCCGACCCCAGGTAGGACTTGCCCATCTCTTTGATCGACGCTGGTGTATTGCGCACAGCCCCCGCAGTGTTCAGCACGATCACCGGCATGGCCATGATGCAGACGACGAAAACCTTGGACGTGAGGCCAATGCCATAGGCCATCACCAGGATCGGGATCAGAGCCGCAAGCGGCGCGGCCTGCATCACGATGAAGATCGGCGAAAACAGCCAGTCGAACTTTTCGCTCAGCCCGATCCACAGACCGATGCCAATGCCGAAAATGGAAGAGATGAGGATCCCCACAACGAGCGGCTTGAGTGTCTCTCCGTAGGCCACAAGGAGCGTGCCGTCGAAGGCCATGCGCACCAACGCCACCATGGAATCTATAAAAGTCGGGAATGCATAGCTGACCGGGATGCGTCCGGCGATTTCCCAGGCGCCGAATACGATGATCGCGGACAGGATCTTGAGTTGCAGCGAACGGCTGACCATTGTGTTTCTATCCCTCCAGAACCGAATGCGGCCGGGGGCAACGCGCCCCCGGCGGTGAGGTTTACTGGGCCGCTGCGTCAAGCGGCGCGAGGTACCAGAAATCTTCGATATTCAAGGAAGCGGGATCGCCCTCCAGCTGTCCGGCTTGTGAATACCATTCCATGTCAGCCTGAGCTGCCTTGCGCCCACCACCATTGGGGTCATAGAGACCACCAGCGACAGCATCGGCATAGAAGGCATCCAGATCTCCGAGGATTTCAGGCGGTAGCTGGCCAATCGGCCCTTCAGGGTCGACCTCCTTGGCAATGATCGTCGGATCCTCGCTCATGTCCCGCCAGACGCTGGACAGCGCATCTACGAAGATCTGAACTTCCTTCTCGTTCTCCTGGATCCAGTTGAGATTGGCGAACAGCGCCTCGTCGCTCGCATCGACTTCGAACATCGGCAGAACATTGAAACGGTCGCCCGCCTGCTTCATCAGCTTGTTCTTGTTCGACAGATCGACAATCGTGGCGTCCGTCTGGCCAGCCATCAGGGCAACGATCCGGTTCGACGATCCCGGCACATAAGAGCGGTCGCCGAAAGTGATGCCGACCTTGTCCTCGATGACGTTGGCAATGGAATCCGTTCCGCCGCCACGTGAGTGCAGCATGATCGGTTCTCCATTCAGGTCCTCAAGTGCCTCGTACTTCTTGGAAGTGACCGGAAAGAACTTCAATTTGGAAAGCTGGAAGATGATGCGCAGCGGTGCCTTGGAGCGCTGCATGGCCGCATAGGGCGTGCCGAAACCGATATCCATCTGACCGCTTAACACGGCCTGGATTGCCAGTTCTTCATCGGAAAAGGCTGTCCATTCGTAGTCCAGACCCTGCTCCTTGGCTCGGTCCAGAGCTACGAAGAAGGCCGCCATTTCAGCAGATGGCGTTTCAGCAAGTGCAATATTAATCTTCGCGGCCTGCGAGGCCGTCCCCAGGCCGCAGGCAAGCGTAAGGGTTCCCAGCGCAAGGCCGAGTCGTTTAAGCAAGCTCGTCATAGTTTCCTCCCATGTTGCGGGTGCAGCCACCCGCGGGCTTTCAGAAAGGCCTCGGCTTTTCGCTCTTTCGGCTCTTTCCAAAACTGGTCGGGAAGTCAGTCCTCCCCGAAAAGCCGCGCAGACACCGAGCCGATGTGGCGGCGCATGGCGTCATAGGCAGCTTTTGAATTGTGAGCCTCAATCGCCTCTGCAATTGCGATATGTTCGGCAAAACTCGTGTGATCACGCGCAGGACGGACCGAAGACCTAACGACATTCGAAATGGCGACGGCCCGACGTACCCGGTTCAGTTGATCAAACAAGGACAGCAGCAGAATATTATCGGCGGCTTCGGCAATGGCCCTGTGAAACAGATCATCCTGAGTTTCATAGTCCTCCCAGGTTTCCGCTGCTTCAGAGCGCTCCATCGCCGTGCGAATACGAATGATTGCTTCGCGAGACGCGTTGAAGGCCGCCTCGCCCGCAAGAGCCGGCTCAATCGAAAGTCGTGCGCGGATCATCTTGACCGGCGACACCTGCTGCGCGAGACCGGAAAAGCTGTCAGGCCCTTCCGCACCAGCCTGAGAAGCGACAAACGTCCCCTTTCCTACATGGCGCCAGATCGCCCCTTCCCGCTCCAGACTATCGAGTGCCTTTCGCAGGGTTGTCCGCGTCATGCCAAGGTCGACAATCAGCTCCCGTTCCGCAGGCAAGCGATCGCCCGGCTTGAAGCTTCTTTCGACAATAAAGTCCCTGAGCGCGGTGATCGCTTCTTCTCGATCTGACTGTTCCGGTCGGGTTAGCACAAGCAATTTCCTCTATTGGTTGACCAATGTTAGGCATATGAGTCGATCAATTGCAAATAATAATCAGAAAATGGCAAAATCTGCTCATTTTAAAAAATTGGTTGCGATTGGTTTATAACTGACTAGAGTGCAAGAGCACCTGACAACTCGTATAAAAGGACAGGGGGAGACGTCTGTAATGAACGTAATTGAAAGCCCAAAGATTCCAGAATTGAATGTGATCGACGAGGGCGGCACCTTCCCGGTCCGTCGTGTCTATTGCATCGGTCGGAACTATGCCGCGCATGCAATTGAAATGGGTCATGACCCGGATCGTGACCCGCCGTTTTTCTTCCAGAAGAACCCTGACAACCTGGATCAGTCCGGTGAGTTTCCCTATCCGGAAAAATCCGAGGACGTTCATCACGAAGTTGAATTGCTGGTCGCCTTGAAATCCGGCGGCACCAACATTCCGGTCGAGAGCGCCCTGGACCATGTCTATGGCTACGCCGCATGCCTCGACATGACCCGCCGCGACCTGCAGGGCATCGCCAAGAAGATGGGTCGTCCGTGGGAGATCGGCAAAGCCTTTGAACGCTCAGCGCCCACCGGCCCGCTTTTACCAGTCGACAAGATTGGCCATCCGGATCACGGTCGCATCGCGCTAAACGTCAACGGCGAGCTGCGTCAGGAAGGCGACATGAACCAGATGATCTGGAAGGTACAGGAGATGATCTCCTATCTCTCGGATTACTTCGAACTGGCCGCTGGCGACGTCATCCTCTCCGGCACGCCCTCCGGCGTAGGCCCGGTTTCCCGCGGCGACAAGATGGAAGTTCAGATTGACGGTTTCCCGCCACTTGTCGTCAATGTCACCTGAGTGGCCGACGATCTGAAACCAAAGGGGCAGCGAAAACGCTGCCCTTTTTGTTACGATCCTGCGCGTCGGGCAATTGCCTTCAGATGAACGCCTTGGCGCCATCCCAGAACAGGCGCAAGCCGGCACTCGACCCTTGTGTCCAGACCACATTGCCACGCACCGGTCGCTCGAAACTGTCCACGTAGACGAGAACCTCCTCCGGCAGCGCCTCGAGCCCCTCCCCCTCAATACGGCAACCTGAGCGACTTGCATCCGTGATGACGCACTTCAGGCTCAATGTCCGCGACAGATCGCAAACTGTCGCGGTTGCCGTCACCGCATATCGCCGCTCAGCACGCTTTTCATGTTGAGGATGAACATCCTTGCGGAAGATAACGGTGATATACCCGTGCTTGCGCCCGGTCACCTTGCCCTTCTGAAACTCGTCCGCGCCCTCAAGCTTGACCGCAATATTCCGATTGAGAACACCGAGCCCAATTCCCGAGAGCCGGCATCCCCAGTCGGAGAAATTCTCCGCAGTCGTCTCGACACACTTCAGCGTGTCGAGGTCCATCGCAAGTACGGACAAAGCGCCTGCCTCAATCGGCTCTGCAATTTTCGCTTGCCTCATCGTCTCGCCATCGGTTCAGATAATCTCATCCCGCACCCTATACGGGAGAGGATGAAAATTACCTTACGTCGCATCCGCATTTTTACCGAGATCGAAGCCTGCAACGGACGACATTCGCTGACCACGCTCTAATCGGCAAGAGATGGAGCGGGAACGAAACGGCCATTAGAGAATTCACACAAGGGGCTAACTTCCTCAACACCAGACAACGGCGCTATGTTTCTCTGAAGCGCCGTGCCTTATCGCCTCGCAAACGCATTTCTTCCCCCTCAACTTCTTCCCATCCGGAGTTCGGCACACCGTGACATTCGACCAGATTGCTCTTTTCAGCCTCTTTGGCACGGTATTCGCTCTCCTTGTCTGGGGACGCATACGTTTCGACCTCGTTGCCTTTGCCGCTCTCATCGTGGCGGCATTGCTCGGCCTCGTTCCCGAGGAGGAGATGTTCTCCGGCTTTTCCAATCCGGCGGTCATCATCATTGCATTGGTGCTGATTGTCTCACGCGGCTTGATGAACTCCGGCGCAGTGGAATTTGCAGCTAAGTATCTGCTGGCCTTTTCCGGACGCCTGTCACTACATCTTGGCGCTCTTGGTCTCTTCGGCGCAGCACTTTCCGCCGTCATCAACAATGTCGCCGCATTAGCCCTCTTGCTCCCTCTGGATCTGGAGGCCTCAAAGAAGAACGGTCGTGCGCCGGGTGTCAGCCTGATGCCGCTGTCATTTGCAACGATTCTTGGCGGCATGATCACCATGATTGGTACGCCCCCCAACATCGTCATAGCCCAATATCGTCAGAGTTCGCTTGGTGAGTCGTTTTCGATGTTCGACTTTGCGCCAGTCGGCTTGATCGTTTGCGCGGCAGGCCTTCTCTATCTGACATTCATCGGCTGGCGCCTGTTGCCGAGCCGTTTGCACACAGCACCGGAAACCTTGGAAAAGTCAGACAGCCTCTATTTGGCCGAACTCAAGGTTGGCGAAGCTGCAAGTGAAGGCGACATCACGGTGCAGGATCTTTATCCTGCAGCCGACGAGAATGACCTCAATATCCTGGGTGTCATCCGGCATGGGCGCCGTCTGCGCGGCTTCGCCCGCCGCGAGGTCCTTCAGCCCGGAGATTATCTCGTGGTCGAAGGCAACCCGAAAGGCATCGAAGCTTTCATGGGCGCAGCAAAGCTTGATTTTGCCGGTTCTGAGCAGCACAAGGCGGGCTTGACAGGCAACAGCTTGTCCCTGCAGGAGGCCATTGTCCCCGACAGTGCCCGAATTGCGCACCAGAGCGCGCTCGACCTGTCCCTGCTCTACGGTCATGGCGTGACGCTCCTCGGTATCTCACGTCAGGGCCGCACGTTGCACAGCCGGGTGCGGCATATGCCCATCCTGCCCGGTGACGTACTTCTGCTTCTGGGGCCATCCGAACGGCTCGCTTCCGCCATCACATGGCTTGGCGTTCTGCCGCTCGAGGGCCGCACCACTGATGTTCTTCAACGTAACAAGGCCTTCCTGGCCATCGGCAGCTTCGCGGCGGCGATTGCAGCTTCGATAATGGGCTGGATGCACCTGGAGCTCGCGCTGGCCATCTGTGTCGGCGTCTTCGCCCTGTCGAAGCTGGTAAGCGGTCGTGAGGTCTATGAAGCGGTCGAGTGGAAGGTGATCGTCTTGCTTGGCTCTCTCATTCCTCTGGGGCTCGCCTTTGAGCAGTCAGGCAGCGCCCAGCTTGTGGCCAACTCCATTGTGCAGGCAACCGATGGCATGCCCAGCTGGGTCGCGCTTGCAGCTCTCATGGTCGTGACGATGACCCTCTCGGACTTCCTTAACAACGTCGCAACATGTCTTATCGCGGCACCAATCGCCGTGCAGGTCGCTACCGCATTGAATGTGAACCCCGACGCCTTCCTGATGGGTGTCGCCGTTGCCGCCTCCTGCGCCTTCCTCACGCCAATCGGCCACAAGAACAACACCATCATCATGGGGCCGGGAGGCTATCGATTCGGCGACTACTGGCGAATGGGGCTGCCACTGGAACTTTTGGTTCTGACCCTTTCCATTCCAGCCATCCTTGTCGTCTGGCCGCTTTGAGCACGGTCCACAGGGCTAAACACTTTCGCGTCCGAACGAGGCAACGCAGGTAGATATCTCCGCAGAATTACGCATGATGTACGCTCATCAAGGAGGAAACCGATTCATGTCAGGCCAAATCCGGCAGTCACCCAAACGCATTCTTTTTACTGGCGGTAGCGGCAAGGCCGGTCGTCATGTGGTGCCCTATCTGCTGGAGCAGGGCCACCGGGTCGTCAATGTCGACCTGACGCCTCTCGATCATCCTGGCGTCGACAATCTGACTGCCGACATCACTCAGTCGGGCGAGATGTTCAACGTGATGACCAGCTACGCCAATTTTGACGAATTGGAGCCGGGAACAGGCGTGCCGACGTTTGACGCTGTGGTGCATTTCGCAGCCGTGCCACGCATCCTCATCAATCCGGATAACAAGACCTTCCAGGTCAACACAGTCGGCACTTACAACGTCATAGAAGCCGCCGTGAAGCTCGGCATCAAGAAGATCATCATCGCGTCTTCCGAAACCACCTATGGCGTCTGCTTCTCAGATGGAACGACAGACCCGAAAGTCCTGCCGGTCGAGGAGGATTACGATGTCGATCCGATGGACAGCTACGGGCTTTCCAAAGTGTGCAACGAGGTCACCGCCCGCGCCTTCCAGAGGCGCTCCGGCTTTGACATCTACGCTCTCAGGATTGGCAACGTGATAGAGCCGCACGAATACGACATGTTCCCGAGCTTCTTCGAAAATCCGGAAGTCCGTCGCCGTAACATCTTCTGCTACATTGATGCCCGTGACCTCGGCCAAATCGTCGATCTATGCCTGGAGAAGGACGGTCTCGGTTTCCAGATCTTCAACGCTGGCAATGACACCAACTCAGTCAACATTCCCAACACGGAAATCCTCAAGCGCTTTTTCCCCGATGTGCCGCTGTCGCGCGAGTTGGGCGAACACGAGGCGCTGTTTTCAAACAAGAAGATCAAGGACGTCCTTGGTTTTGAGGAAGAACACGACTGGCGCAAATACGTGAAGGGCTGAACGGGCACCAAACAGACCAACGCGTACTCGGGAGGAGAAAACGCAATGACCAAACCTGTGATCGGCTTCATCGGCGTCGGACTGATGGGCCACGGCATGGCCAAGAACATCGTAGAGAAGGGCTATCCGCTCATTGTCATGGGGCACCGCAACCGCAAGCCCGTCGAGAACCTGATCTCCCTTGGAGCGAAGGAAGCCGCGTCGGCCAGAGAGTTGGCACAGGCCTGCGATATCCTGCATATTTGCGTAACGGGAACGCCTCAGGTTGAGGCTCTTGTGCGTGGCCCGGAAGGCATTCTCGCCTCGGGAAAGGCCGGACTGACAGTGATCGACTGCTCTACATCGGATCCCGTTTCCACGCTTCAACTGGCACAGGAGTTTTCGCAAGCAGGCATGCACTTTGCGGATGCGCCCCTATCCCGCACCCCGAAGGAAGCTGAACTCGGCACCCTCGACACAATGGTCGGGGCGGACGAAGAGACCTTTGCCCGGATCAAGCCTGTTCTGGAATGCTGGGCCGGGGTAATCAATCACCTGGGAGAAGTCGGCCTGGGCCACAAGATGAAGCTGATCAACAACTTCATCGCCATGGGTTATGCCTCGCTCTATTCCGAAGCCTTGGCCATTGCCCGCAAATCCGGCTTGAGCCCGGAGCAGGTGAACGCCGTGATTGCCCCAAGCCGGATGGCCAATGGCTTCTACGAAACTTTCATGAAGTGGACCCTGGAGCAGGATGAGAACGCACATAAGTTCTCGATCAGCAATGCCCACAAGGACATGCGCTATCTGTCAAGCATGGCCAATGCAGCCGGTGCTCTGAACCCCATGCAGGCGGTCATCAAGAACAACTTCGCCGCAATGGAAGCCATCGGCGAAGGCGATCGCTACGTCCCGATGCTGGCGGATTTCGTTGCCGCCCAAAGCGGTCTCACCCTATCTGCTGACAAGAACGACTAGGCGTCTTTTCTGACGGTGAGCAGACAACAAAAAAGGCCGGATTTCCGGCCTTTTTTTACGTTTCCAAGCTGTGCCCACCCGAACCGATCAAAGCTCGCGAGCGAACAGGATCTCGTCATGCAGCGGAATGCCATACTCTCCGCGTGTCGGGATCTCCGGCTTTAATTCACGCTCTTCGTCAATCACGCCCTGCGCGATCTTTTCAAAGCGGAAACCGCGACGCTGATAGAAGCGGAAAGCATCGAGGTTGTCATTGGAAAGACGCACCGTCAGCCGGGTAATACCGGCCTCGCGGGCATCGGCCACAAGCGCCTCCAGAAGCTCGGTGCCCGTGCCCGCCCAACGGCTGACGGAATCGAGCGTCAGGATTTCCCATTCCCCGTCCCTCTTGACCACTGTGACAAGACCCGCGATCTCGTCCTTGTTCAGGCCGATAAAGCCAGGCAACTGGGAAGCATCGACAGTTTCTCCTCCCAGAAGAATTTCGGGACCCGCCCACCGTTCCGTCAGGAACGAGTACATCAGGGAACGGTCTTCCGACGTCAGCGCTCTGATCAGAATGCTCATGAGATCTTCAAATTCCTCCACTGGGCTCGCCGGACATACCAAGGAACTGCCGATGCAAGCGCGTCAGCATACCGCGCTGTCCTTGTTCGGCAAGTTGTCAGATAGGTCAGCCCTAACCGTCCCTGACCAGACACGTGCCTAATCGAATTAGTGCCCGTCAAAGGCGACGAGTGTGCGAACCGGCACGTTGAGAGCTTCCAGCTTGGAGCGCCCACCGAGCTCCGGAAGATCGACTATGAAACACGCGGCAACAATGTCCGCTCCCATAGACTGCAACAGCTTGCAAGCGGCCTCGGCCGTGCCACCGGTCGCAATCAGGTCATCCACCACGATTACCTTGTCCCCCGGCTTGATCGCATCCTTGTGCATTTCCATCTCGTCGATCCCGTATTCCAGGGAATAGGCAATTCGGACCGTTTCATACGGCAACTTGCCCTTCTTTCGGATCGGCACGAAACCGCCGGAGAGCTGGTGTGCGACAGCGCCGCCCAGAATGAACCCACGGGCCTCGATGCCGGCAATCTGATCCACCTTGGAGCCTGCCCACGGCTGCACCAAAGCATCAACCGCACGGCGGAATGCCCGAGCATCGCCTAGCAGAGTAGAGATGTCGCGGAAAAGAATCCCTTCCTTCGGATAGTCCGGGATGGTGCGGATGGCGTCCTTGAGTTCGTCCTGGATGCTTTTGTCACTCATGGCTTCGCTCTCTATCGTTGGCGCGAAATGGCCTGAAACGACCATAACGCGCAATTTTCTCATGGCATCTGCTTTAGCGGCTTAGGCCATGGGCTGCAATCACATCGGACAGTTGGCAAGCGGCCGCCACATTCGTTCAGAGAGCAACCCGGGCCTGGCGGCTAGGGTCACATGCCCGCAGAACGCAAAAAGGCCGCCGGATTTCGGCGGCCTCTTCACATTTCACCCCGATCCGGAGATCGGCTTAATGTTCCACGTTCTTCCAGAGCTTCTTCTTTGTGAAATACAGAAGACCTGCAAAGAAGATCAGGAAGACCATCACGCGGAAGCCAATCTTTTTACGGGCTTCCATGTGCGGCTCTGCAGCCCACATCATGAACGCAGAAACATCCTTGGAATATTGCTCAAGGGTCTCTGGCGTACCGTCTTCATACTCCACCAGCTCGTCAGAGAGCGGCGGAGCCATGCCGATGGCGTTTCCGCTGAGATAATGCGGGTTGTAGTACTTGCCAGCCGGCACTTCCACGCCTTCCGGCGCTTCTTCGTACCCGGTCAGAAGACCGTAGATATAGTCCGGGCCGAGTTCCTGGTACTGCGTGAAGGCGTCGAAAACGAACCATGGAAAACCACGGTGTGCCGCACGGGCCTTCGCCAGCAACGAGAAATCAGGCGGATAGGCACCACCGTTGGATGCACGCGCAGCATTCTCGTTCGGGAACGGTGACGGGAATGCATCCGAGGAGACAGCCGGACGTTCGAACATGTCACCGGCATCATCCGGGCCATCTTCAACCGTGTACTCGGCGGCAATCGCCTTCACCTGGTCTTCGGAGTAGCCGAGGCCACCCTCTTCAGCCAGGTTGCGGAATTTCACCAGACGCAGCGAATGACAGGAAGAACAGACTTCACGATAAATCTTGAAGCCGCGTTGCAACTGCGCACGGTCGAAGGTGCCAAAGGGTCCAGCGAAGCTCCAGGACTGGCGCTCCACATGCGGGCCTTCGCCAGCGGCGAAGGCCGGGGCAGCAACAGCCAAGGCTGCTGCTGCTGTAAGAACCCGAACCATTTTGATCATGGTGCTCATCTTTTCAATAACTCCTGATCCAGCTCGAGGTCACTTGATTTCCGGGGCGGCAACCGCTCCGGCTGGCTTGCCCGATCCGCCTTTCAAGACAGCTTCGGATATCGAAGCCGGTAGCGGCAGCGGTTTTTCCAGAAGTCCAAGCAAGGGCAGGATGATCAGGAAGTGCGCAAAGTAGTAGGCGGTGAAGATACGCGACAGGATCACGTAGATGCCTTCCGCCGGCATTGCGCCCAGGTATCCGAGAGCAACAGCGCAAATGGCGAAGAGCCAGAAGAACTGCTTGAACAACGGACGGTAAGAACCCGAACGAACCTTTGAAGTGTCCAGCCAAGGCAGAATGAACAGCACCGCAATGGCACCGAACATGGCCAGAACGCCACCCAGCTTGTCCGGGATTGCGCGCAGGATCGCGTAGAACGGCAGGAAGTACCATTCAGGCACGATGTGCGCCGGCGTGACCATCGGGTTTGCCTCGATGTAGTTATCCGGATGGCCCATGTAGTTCGGCGCGTAGAAAGCGAACCAGGAGAACAGGATCATGAACACGATAATCGCGAACAGGTCCTTGATCGTATAATATGGGTGGAACGGAACCGTATCCTGCTTGGACTTCGGCTGCACACCGGTCGGGTTGTTATTACCCGTGGTGTGGAATGCCCACACATGCAGGATAACAATGCCGACGAGCATGAACGGCAGCAGATAATGCAGCGAGAAGAACCGGTTCAGCGTCGGATTGTCGACCGCAAAACCACCCCACAACCAGGTGCGGATAGCTTCGCCCACCAGCGGAATGGCGGAGAACAGGTTGGTGATCACGGTGGCGCCCCAGAAGGACATCTGACCCCAAGGCAGAACGTAGCCCATGAAGGCAGTTCCCATCATGATCAGGAAGATGATCACGCCGAGGATCCACGAGATTTCGCGCGGAGCCTTGTAGGAGCCATAGTACATCCCGCGGAAGATATGGATGTAGACGGCGATGAAGAACATCGACGCTCCGTTGGCATGCAGATAGCGCAACATCCAGCCGAAGTTCACATCACGCATGATGTGCTCAACGCTATCGAAAGCCGCTGCAGTGCTCGGCGTGTAGTGCATCACCAGCACCACCCCGGTTAGGATCTGCGCCACCAGCATGACAGCGAGAATGCCGCCGAAGGTCCACCAGTAGTTCAGGTTCTTCGGGGTCGGGAAATCCACGAAGGATCCGCGAATAAGGGAAATGACCGGCAGGCGGCTCTCAAGCCACTTGGCTCCAGCGCTCTGCGGTACGTAAGTTGAATGTCCAGCCATGGCTGTCTCCTCTCAGTCCTGCCGTCAGCCGATTTTGATCGTCGTGTCAGACACGAACTCAAACGGCGGGATGAGCAGATTCTCCGGTGCCGGACCCTTTCGGATACGGCCAGCAGTGTCATAGTGCGAGCCATGACATGGGCAAAACCAACCACCGAAGTCGCCACTTTCGCCAAGCGGCACACAACCAAGGTGGGTACAGATGCCAACCATCACCAGCCAAGGCTCTTTGCCTTCGGCAGATCGGTTCACGTCGGTCGCTTCTGCGCCTTCTGGAAGATTGGAATTTCGTGCCTCGGGATCGGGAAGATCTCCGATAGGCACACTGTTTGCCGACTCGATTTCATCCGCATTACGATAGCGGATGAAAACCGGCTTACCGCGCCACTGCACGGTAATCGACTGTCCCTCTTCGACAGCAGCCACATCGACCTCGATGGACGCCAAAGCCAAAGCAGAGGCATCCGGGTTCATCTGATCAATAAAGGGCCATGCCAGCGCGCCTGCGCCCACGACGCCGGCGGCGCCGGTCGCTATATAGAGGAATTCGCGGCGAGTGGGTTCCGCCGTATCCGTATGTGCCAAGGTCGCGTCCTCTCGAAACCTGTTAACCCGTACCGAAAGCCCGCCATCGCTCGGCGGACCATTCCAGCTTCGCCGGAATGATCGTGCAGAACCATGCAGGTCTCAACGGTCACCAGGTGCGGCATCTTCCCGCACCGGCTTGAAAGCAGCTCGTTTTTCCTCTCACCTGCCTACGCTCGTCTACAAAGCCAGACGGGCACGACTCCTCAGTCGTGTGAAAAAGACAGCCACTCGTCTTGTTTCTGCCCTTTTTTCCCCTCGGAACGCAAGTCAGCAATTTCGCGAAAGTTTGATTTGCCCCAGCTGGTGGCAGCGGCGCGACACTTTTTACTGGCCGCGCCGCTCGACTCTTGCGCCTTTAGGGGTGTTTTAGCGATGAATCGAGGAATCCACCTGACTGATGACTCCACAGCTGTGCGTAAAGTTCGCCACGGCCCAGAAGCTCCTCGTGACTGCCTTCCTCAATGATTCGCCCCTTATCGAGAACGATCAACCGATCCATCGCCGAGATGGTCGACAACCGATGCGCAATGGCGATGACCGTTTTGCCCTTCATCAACTCGAACAGACTTTCCTGAATGGCCGATTCCACCTCCGAGTCCAGTGCCGAGGTAGCCTCGTCCAGCACGAGAATTGGCGCATCCTTCAAAAGCACTCGGGCAATGGCGATACGCTGACGCTGACCGCCGGAAAGCTTGACACCTCTTTCACCAACATGCGCCTCCAGCCCGATGCGCCCGACCTGATCGCTCAGGCCTTCGACAAAGTCCCAGGCATGCGCCCGCTTGAGGGCCACAACCACCTCTTCGCGTGTGGCATCGGGCTTGCCATAGGCCACGTTTTCGAAAATAGAGCGATGCAGCAACGACGTGTCCTGGGTGACCACACCAACATTCTGGCGAATCAAGTCCTGTTTGACCTGCGAAATCACCTGACCGTCGATCGTAATCTGCCCCCCTTCCAGATCATAAAAACGCAAAAGCAGGTTGACCAAGGTCGACTTGCCCGCACCTGAGCGCCCGATCAGGCCAATCTTTTCCCCCGGACGGATCTTCAGGCTGAGATTATCGATCACCCCACTGCTCTTGCCATAGTGGAAACGAATGCCCTCAAAGGCGACTTCCCCATTGGACACGATCAAGTCCTCTGCGGCCGGCTGGTCCTGCACTTCACGTTCCCGCGCAATCGTACCGATGCCGTCCTGGACAGTTCCGATATTCTCAAACAGTCCCGCCAGCTCCCACAAGATCCAGTGCGACATGCCCTGCAGACGCAGGACCAACGCAATCGCAATGGCAATCTGTCCGGTACCGACCGCATCCTGATGCCACAAGGCGATAGACAAGGCCCCTGTGCCGAACAGCAAGGCCATGTTGATTGCCACCAGAACGATATTCAGCTTGGTCACCAAACGCATTTGCCCAAAGACAGTCTGTAGAAAACGGTCCATGGACGACTTGGCATAATCCTCCTCGCGCGCGGTATGCGCGAAAAGCTTCACCGTGGTGATGTTCGTATAGGCATCCACCACATGCCCGGTCATCAAAGAACGGGCGTCCGCCTGATCCTTGGAGATCACACGCAACTTCGGAATGAAGTAGCGAAGGGTCACAAGATAGGCAGCAAACCACCCCATGAACGCAACCCCAAGCCACAAATCTGCCCGAGTCACGACGATCACCGCCGCAGTAAAGTAAACGCAGACATACACCAGGATATCGGCGAACTTGCTCACCACCTCTCGCACCGCGAGAGAGGTCTGCATCAGCTTGTTGGCAATCCGCCCGGCGAAATCATCCTGATAGAATGACACGCTCTGACGCAGGAGATACCGGTGCGCCCGATAGCGCACCGACATTGGAAAAGTTCCCATCAACCCCTGATGAAAGAGCAACTGCCAAAGCACTTCGACTGCCGGCCGCAAGATCAACAGCACAAGTGACATGCCAAGCAGCTGCGGCCAGTTCTCCTCCAGGAAGGTCGCTTTGTCCGCCCCCTCCAGCCAGGTCACCAGATCGCCGATGAACGTGAAGATATAGACCTCAAGCACGGCAATGATGGCGCCCAGGCAAGCAACGCCAGCAAGGATCGGCCAGACCGGTTTTGTGTAGTACCAGCAGAACGCCGCAAAGCCCGACGGCGGCACTTCAAGCGGTGTTTCCTCGAAGGGATCCATCAGCTTCTCGAAACGTTCAAACATGTCTCACCTTCTCCAGCGTCTCGTGATGCGATGGCTCGCCAAGCGCAAACCTGTCAGGACTGCGATTTCCATAGGTCCAATGATGCAGCACAACGTCCATATCGCGACCGGCCACCGCAGCAGCCGCCAGGAAACTGACCAGTGCAGCTCCAATAATCAAGCTGCCCATGAACAATGCTTCAAGGCTGGCGGCAAACTCTGTCGCAGACTGCTCGCGACCTTCAATGGTGAGAGTTTCAATCCGGGCAAACTCTGACACCAGCACGGGGATAAAGATCAGTATCCCCACCCCCAGGGCCGCAGCAATGGAACCCAGAACGGTGACACCCGCACGACGCAGACGTTGCGCCTTGGAATAAGTAACTTTATCGCGCCGAACTTTGCTCGGCGGAAATGGGATATCTGGCCGCTCGCTCAGGGCAAACGGATCAAAAGGATAGTGCGCCGACATGGCACTGCCTCCGTATAAGGCAAGAAATTTACGGCCTCGAGACGCCCGGGATTCAGACGCAGCTGTGGCAATGCGCGGACTGCCTACGAGCTTAACGAGTGCCTACGAAATAAGTGCAGATAGGAAAAGGACTCAGTCAGGACTGGCGAGAGAAGCCGGTCAGCACGCAATCTGGTGCGCGGAGAGAAGAGCCACGGTGATACATCGCGATTGTCGTATGCATTCAAACTCTCCTCTCAGGTTCTGGAGCGAGCGCTCCATGGTGACTGCCCAACCGCACACCAATCCGATGCGCGGACATCGCTGGAGATCAGCGAATAGAGGGATGCTACAGAATGCCGCAGCGCGCGCAAGATTTGATTTCCTGCAAAATGCCCCTCTCCCCGTCGCGTGACAATTCAGCCACACTCCTGAGGCCAGCACATCACAGCGGTAATCTGCGCGTATTGGTCCTATCTCATTGATCGCTCAGAGTTCTAATGGCTGGTCACAGCGCGGGTCACAATAGTCCCAAGACCTGCCGCCACACACGTCAGCATCGTTCCCCAGATTACATCCACCACCACAACGACCACAGGCCACCCGCGCAGGGTCGCGTAGTTCGTCATGTCATAGGTCGCATAGGCGAAGAAACCGAAGAGAGCACCATAGATCAGGGCAGTGCTGATCGTGCCACTGCGCAGTGCCGGGACAACTGCGAAGACCAGAATGCCAACGATATAGAGTGCGTAAAATCCGCCCGCTGCAACGAAGTTGGGCTTGTCCAGCATCAGATGGCCGATGTTGGAGGAATAGAAATTGGTGGCCACTTTTCCAAGCCATACAAAGTCAATTGCGAAAAAAATGACCGCGGTCACTATATAGGCGATGACATATTGCAGCATACTGGACCTCGGATCCGTCGACACCCAGATATGTCAGGCGTCATGGTGGCATTTACCACTCTACGGAATCGGCCCAAAGACAGATCACCGCATTTGGCAGTCGCCCATTCTAGCCGCCAGGACCACCGGTCATCTGATCAACCGCCAGAAACCCGCCCGACTGGCGCTGCCAAAGCCGTGCATAAAGGCTGCCCGCCTGCTGCAAGAGCTCATCATGAGTGCCAGTCTGAACAATACGCCCGTCCTCCATCACGACCAACCGGTCAAGGCGGGAAATGGTTGAAAGCCGATGGGCGATGGCAATGACCGTCTTGCCCTCCATCAGCTCAAGCAGGTTCTCCTGGATCACCGCCTCAACTTCCGAATCCAGAGCCGAAGTCGCCTCATCCAGCACAAGAACCGGCGCATTTTTCAAAAGCACCCGGGCAATGGCAATCCGCTGACGCTGCCCCCCAGAGAGTTTAACACCCCGCTCTCCAACCTTCGCCTCGAGCGCTTTGCGGCCCTGAACATCCTCCAGCCCCTCAATGAAGCGAAGTGCCTGGGTTCTCCGAGCCGCCTCTACGATTTCCTCCTCACTCGCTCCTGGACGGCCATATCCGATATTCTCGCGAATTGAGCGATGCATCAGTGAGGTATCTTGGGTGACCATGCCGATCTGGCGGCGCAGACTTTCCTGCGTCACTTCACGAATATCGACGCCATCGATTTTAATTCGGCCGTGCTCCACGTCGTAGAAACGCAGCAACAGATTGACCAGCGTCGACTTCCCGGCTCCCGACGGCCCGATCAGACCGATGCGTTCGCCCGGAGCAATCTCGAGACTTAGGTCATCGATCACGCCACCCTTCTTGCCATAGTGAAAGCCGACATTGCCGAAGGAGATCGCGCCCGTTGCCACCTTGAGCTCAGGCGCTCCCGGCTGGTCCTGAACCGCGATCGGCTTGATCACTGTCTCCATGCTGTCCTGAAACGTGCCTATATTGCGGAACAAACCATTCAGCTGTCCCAGCAAGCGGTTGAGCAACATTGCCAGCCGAAAGACGAGCCCGAGCGTGAAAGCCACATCGCCAGTCGTCAGGGCGCCTGCCTGCCAATAATACAGCGCGCTTCCACCGATCAGCACCATCATTGTGCCGCTGACAAAACTCATCAGACTGCGCACCGAGGTCAGGAGCCGGGTGAAAACACGTGTCTTGCCGATACTGTTCTCAAAGGCCGCCCGCGCCCCGCTGTCTTCGCCTCGACGCGACCCGAACAGCTTCACGGATTGAATATTTGTGTAGGTGTCGACGAGATGCCCGGAAACGCCTGAAGCCGCATTCGCCGTGGCTTTTGCCGCCAAACGTACTCGCGGTACAAAATACCAGGCAATCGCTGAAACCGTTACCAGCCAGGCAGCGACCAGAACCGCAATTCCGACATCCAATTGCCCCAACAGCACCAGGGCACTCAAGGCATAAATCAGGATGAACCAGACTGTCTGCAGCAGGTTGACCATGAATTCATTCGCCGCCATCCCGCTTTGGGTCACCTTTTGGGCCAGTCTCCCGGAAAAGTCATTCTGGAAATAGCTGATACTCTGGCGCATGACCTGTTGATGGGACTGCCAGCGCACCAGGTTTATGAAATGCGGCACGGCTGTCTGCTCTTCCACCAGGGCTGTCAGCGACGTTGCCAGAGTGCGCAACACAATGATGACAAAGGCCATCCCCGCCAACAGCCTCCAATGCGTGACAAAAAAGCCCTCGCGGTCCGCCGTTGCGATCAGATCGACGATCCATCCCAGGAACACGTAAAGCGAGGTTTCCACTGCAGCGGTCACACCACCCAGGACCAACATCAGAACAAAAGCCCAGCGCGCCTGAGTGATAAAATAATATAGCATCGAAAACACGCCGGCTCTAACCGGCTGGGTCTCTGGGCTCCGGAAAGGGTCCAGCCAGTTTTCGAACCAGCGAAACGGGAGAGGCAAACGCACGGGGGAAGGAACTCCTGACTACCAATCCGGCCTATATCACCAACCGGCAAACTTGCTGAGCTCTGCAGGCGCGATTTGCAGCGCGGCCTGGCAGTACCTTGCTTTCAAAGGCAGCTCATGCGACCTGCTCAGTCAGACGACAATGTGACACAGAAGAGTTATTTATGCCGGATCTCGTGCTTTACCAACCGGATATTCCCCAGAACACAGGCACACTGCTCAGGCTGGCCGCCTGCCTCGACAAGACTGTCCACCTGATCGAGCCGGCCGGGTTTGTCCTTTCAGACAAGGGCATGAAGCGGGCTGGGATGGATTATCTGGCACAGGCAGCACTCGTCCGCCATCGAAGTCATGAGCAGTTTGATGCCTGGCGCCGGGAGACCGGTAGGCGAATCGTCCTGCTGACCACCAAGTCCGATAGATTCTACACCGACTTTGAATTCCAGAGTGACGACCTGCTTCTGCTGGGGCGTGAATCTCTCGGGGTACCAGACGATGTTCACGATGCGGCAGATGCCCGCATCACGATCCCCATGCGCCCAGATACCCGATCCCTGAATGTGGCAATCGCCGGGGCGATCGTGCTGGCGGAAGCGCTGCGTCAAACCAAGGGCTTTCCGAATTAGGCGCAGCAGCATCTTCCGCCACATTTCCAACATGGGTGGCCTCCGTTGGAAAAACCGCTTAAAACCTCAGCAAAATATCCTGGCGCGAGATACACAGGTCAGAAGCTGACTTGCGATCAGGCGAACCCACAGGCGACAACATGAGTGCAGACGACAAGTCCACGCGCGGCGGCCCAGTCCCCGCAGATATCGAGACCAAGAAAGAAACAGCCACGACCTGGTTTGCAAGTCTGCGCGACCAGATCTGTGCGGCCTTCGAAGGCCTAGAGGATGAAATCGGCGCAAAAGACGGCCCCTATGCCGACAGATCCGCCGGCCGGTTTGAGCGCACCCCCTGGGAACGCACAGATTCCAGTGGCGCCAAAGGCGGCGGCGGCGTCATGTCGATGATGAAGGGCCGTGTCTTTGAAAAAGTCGGCGTCCATATATCCAGCGTACACGGCGAATTTTCGCCGGAGTTTCGCGGTCAGATCCCTGGAGCCAACGAGGATCCACGGTTCTGGGCGTCAGGCATCAGCCTCATCGCCCATCCCCACAATCCGCATGTCCCGGCAGTGCATATGAACACCCGCATGGTGGTGACCACGCGCCAGTGGTTTGGCGGTGGAGCCGACCTGACACCCGTACTGGCCGCCAGACGCACACAGGAAGATCCGGACACCGTTGCATTTCACGCCGCCATGCAAAATGTCTGTGATGCCCATGAGGTCGCCGATTACCCCGCCTACAAGGCCTGGTGCGAGGATTACTTTTTTCTGAAGCACCGGAATGAAGCGCGCGGCGTCGGCGGCATCTTCTATGATTATCTCCACAGCGGAAATTGGGACGCGGATTTCGCCTATACTCAGGATGTCGGCAGGACATTTCTCGACATCTATCCGAAGCTAGTCCGAGGCAATTTCGAAAAGCCCTGGACGGAGGATGAGCGGGAAGAACAGCTGGTGCGCCGCGGCCGCTATGTGGAATACAATCTGCTTTACGACCGTGGAACGATATTCGGCCTGAAAACTGGCGGCAACGTCTCGTCGATCCTGTCGTCCATGCCGCCTGTCGTGAAGTGGCCGTAAGACAGCAGAAAAGCCAAGCCCATAAAACGGAAGGCCGCGCCAGACAGATTTTCTAGGCGCGCGCCCGTTTGGCATAGAGCAAGGCTGGAGACGACGTTTCCGGGACAGACAGTATAAAATCCCTGAAGCGTCCCAATAGATCCATATCCAGCTTGCCCTTCCCCTGCGACAAGGACTCAAGCGCCTGCTCTGGAGACAGCCCCTCCTTGCCTGAATGGGTATCAATCAGATTGGCGTATGCGTTGCAGATGGAAAGCAAGCGGACCCAGCGAGAAATCTCGTCGCCTTTCAGGCCGTAAGGATATCCCGTGCCGTCAAGATTCTCATGATGATAGACCGCCATATCCCGCACGATGTGGGGCAGTTCCGGATACTCGTCGAGGATCGCCTGAGCATATTCAGGATGCAGGCTAACAAGGTTTTGTTCCATCTCCGACAGCGGTCCAGGCTTGTCCAGAATCGACAGGGGAAGTTTTACTTTGCCGAGATCATGCAAGAGAGCCCCGACACCCAGAAGGTTCTGCTCCCCTTCAGGAATGTCTAGAAACTCTGCAAACTGAACCACCAAGCCACTCACCATAAGACAGTGACAGAACGTGGCGCTGTGATGATCCTGAATGGCGCTGAGCCACACGCTCAACCCGTCCATTCGGAGAGCTTCCGCAATGCCGAAAGCAGCATCTCTCACCTGACGAAAAGGCAAAGCTCGGCTTAATGCATTGGCAAGAACGACGCCCTCATAGGCGATGCACGCCTCCATCACTCCTTTGCGCGTAGCGTCAGGCACGTTGGCATGGAGTTCCGGTGCACCATAGGCCTTAAGGCTGGAGCGAAGCTTCCTCAGGATGATGTGACCTGAAGTCGACTTGTCCCAGTGCTCTGTCAGCCCGAGAGACCCTGCCTGAACAACCTGTTGCGACTTGTAGGGGTCGACCAACGCAGCCCGTGGGACATCATGGACCTGACTGAACACCTCTCGGAGGCGTTCGGCGTCGTCCCTCTCCACCAAAGCCATGCTCACGACCACGAAGGCGCAGTCTGACACAAGTTCAGGAGTAAAACCGGCAAAGCCAACTGTGTCCAGTTTAAAGGCAACGCCAACTTCTTCCAGACACCTGGGCAAGGGTGTGTCGGCCTGGGAAACGAATAGTATGGGCTTCATGGCAGCAGCATAAGTTCCATTTAGACAGAAAAGGAACTTACAACAACAATGTAAAAATTAGTTTTACAGGCGCAAAATTAATGTATAGGCAGATTTATCAATAATAATACTAACCATTCAAAAAGTAACGGCATACAATCCACTCAAATCGACTACGCCTAATCAGACAGCCTCATAACTCTGATTTTTAACGGCGCCTACATCGACGCTCAGAATAAGATCTTTAAAAGCAGAGAGCAGCGACCGATCCAGTTTATCGCCCATTTCCCACAATATCCCAAAGGCCTGACGCGGTGACATTGGTTCCTTGTACGAGCGTTTTTCGCTGAGAGCCGAAAAGATGTCGCAGATGGTCAGCAAGCGGACAGGTCGAGAAATCGCATCACCAGACAGCCCGTTCGGATAGCCTGTGCCATCCAGGAATTCGTGGTGGTTGAGCGTCATGGCTCTCACGACCGGAGGAACCTCCGGATGTTGTTCCAGAATCTCTTCGCCGTACTTCGGGTGCATGTTGATCAGAGCCCGCTCGTCCGGCGTCAGTGCCCCGGGTTTGTCAAGCACAGCCAACGGTATCTTGAGCTTGCCGAGATCATGATACAGCGCGCCCAGCCCCAGCAGAAGTCGCTCGACATCCGTCAGGGCCAGCATTTTACTGAACTGCACAACCAGCCCCATGACGCTCAAGCTATGGCAGATGGTCTGACTATGGTGACCTTCAACAGCATCGAGCCACGCGGCAAGGCCATCCATGTTGATCGCCCCGATCACCGATTCAATCGCATTGCCGGCCGCCTTTAGCGGCAAAGGCTTTCCGAGTGCATAGGCGATTGAAAGCCGCTCATACACCTGGCAAACATCTTCGATGGCTTTGGCCGTCGCTTCGGGAACAGAAGGCTCAAGCTGCGGCATTCCGTAGCTGCCAAACTGCTTCTTGATATCTGCGATGATAGTTTCTTCAGACGTGCCGCGATCCCAGAAAGTCGGAATTCCGAGTGCCTTCATCTGAACCACCTCTTGACGCTTGAACACATTGATCAAGGCAGCAGAGGGCGTGTCAGGATTAAAAGGGAGAAGCGCGCGCAAGCGGTCGAGAGAGCTTTCGCGCATCTCCGCAAGGTCGATCAAAAGGAACCCGGACTGTTTCAGATCATCCGCAGTCACTTTCGCAACGCTTATTTCTTCAATCACGTAAAGAGAGTTCAGGGCCTGGAGAACCCGTGACCCAGCCCCTTGAGACTCCGTGAGATAGACGAGTGATTTCATGCTTTTCCGGCAATGCGATGTACGTAGAAGATGCATTATCAAAGAGCGCTGATTAAACTAATATTAAAAAAATTATTGTTAACTGAAATGTAACTAGTGGAAAATACATAGTAAATTTGATAATCTACTTAATATTTAGCAGCTTAGCTTTTTCGGTCAAAAAATCGCTTTTTATCCACTCGGCTTCCAGGATTTTCAGCCTGCGCCCCACTTCGGGTCCAGCAGCAAGCCCCTCGGCAAGCAGGTCCCTGCCTGAGAGCGGCATCACCGGTACCTGCGTTTCTTTCACAAGCTTCAGCATCCCGGCAAAAATTGACGTGTCACCACTGATTTTGGCCAGAATCAGTCCGTCCGCCGAAGCCTGCCGCCCATAACGATACAGGCTCAGCTTCACCCCATGCGCAAAGGCGTTGGCATTCTCAGCCTGTCGCAGGACGTCTGAGGCCTCCACAGCCAATCGGGCGCGCTTTTCGAACGCATTCGAAAGCCTTAGCCGTTCAGCCAACCGCCCAGCCTCGCCGGGCTTGTCGATGGCCAAGACGATCAGGCCGAGCTCCGGGTCACAAGGGAACGATGTGCCCTCAAGAAGACGGCTCGCACATTCCAGTTCAGCGACCCGCAAACGTCGGCCGAAAAGCGCCTGCAGAATGCCATCCTCCTCCATCATTGTGAGACACGCCACAGCTCCTGCTCCAGACAGCAGCTTCAGAATCTCCTTGGAGATCCGCTCCGCCGACAGCTGTTCAAGGCCGTCCTTCAGTTTTGCGCATGCAGAACGCCCCTCCGCGTCAGGCGCGCCTGCCCCGTAATGTGCATGAAACCGATAGAACCGAAGAATCCGCAGATAGTCTTCGCGAATGCGGGTTTCCGCGTTTCCAATGAAGGTCACCCGCCGGGCCAGACAATCATCCAGCCCGCCCAGCGGATCGTGCAGCTGGCCGTGGCGATCGAGATAGAGGGCATTGAGTGTGAAATCGCGCCGCTGTGCGTCATGGCTCCAATCGCGGCCAAAGCGGACCGTCGCCTTGCGGCCAAAGGTTTCAACGTCCTCTCGCAAGGTGGTCACTTCAAATGGCCGGCCCTCGATGACCAGCGTCACAGTGCCATGCTCAACTCCTGTACCGACGGCCTTGACGCTATGCTCTGCCGCCTGTGCCATGACCATCTGCGGCGTCGCAGTCGTGGCTATATCAATATCATCAACAGGCTCGCCAAGGAGACTGTTGCGCACGGCGCCCCCCACAACACGGGCCTCCTGCCCGGCCTGCTCCAACACATCAAAGACACGCTGCACCGACGACAGACGCAACCAGCTTCGGTCAAACTCCGGGTGAACCATTATTCAAATCCGCCGGGCACGAAAACCCCGTTCTCCAGTCGTGAGGGGCGATAATCTGCGTCTTTCGACGCTTGCTCGAAGCTGGAGAAAAACACCAGGCTAACAATCACCATGACCGTTCCGGCAAGGGCAAGATGCAGCATCGGCCCTTGTCTCCAGGTTTCTGAGGTCTGCGTCTTGTTCTTTATCCATAGCCAGATCGCATAGCCGATGAAGGGGAGAAGAAAGAGAGCAGCGTGAGATAGAATAACCCTAAGCATCAACCGTATACCGTTTCAAAAAGAGAGCGGAGAATTCCAGCGGTTACGCCCCAGATGTACCTGTTCTCAAAGGGCATGGCATAGAAATAGCGCTCCTGCCCTTCCCATGGGCGACTTTTCTTTTGGTGGTTCTCTGGATTCATCAGAAAACTCAGCGGGACTTCGAAGACATCCGCCACCTCGGCAGGATTGGCGACAAGCCGCACATCGCTGACAACTTCGCCAAGAACCGGAACAATGTGATAGCCGGACCCGGTGCGATAAGGCGCCAGCTCACCCAAGACCGCGACCCGTGCCGGCGCCAGTCCGATCTCCTCATGCGCCTCGCGCAAGGCAGCCGCCGTCGGGTTGGCATCCTCTGGATCGATTTTGCCACCGGGAAAGGCAATCTGCCCCGCATGAGAGCGCAGATGCGGCGTGCGAAGGGTCAGGATGACATACGCCTCGTTTCGGCGCTCGATTAACGGAATCAAAACGGCCGCTCGTCGAGGTTCCCCTTTCCATGCCGCATAGGGCGGCAAGTCGGGATTGAACACATGATCTCCCGTGTCGCGCTCAAGCTGCAAAGACGCACGCTCGACAAACCGCCGTTTAAACCCCTGATAAGAGACCGTACCGTCAGGCCCATTTTCCCTCACCATGGCAAGCCTATCGTCCAGATGGTCAGACACCGGCCAAAACCTCCTCAGGAAGCGCGAAGAACGTTCCGTCGCTCCACACGCCTTCTTGCTGGACAGTGTCTGTCTGTCGCTCTTCGAAGAGTTCGGCCAGATCGTAAAGCAACGGGCGGGACAATTTTGCTAGAAGGCGGCCCCGAACCAGAACATAGGGCTTCAGACCGTTGTTTTCCGGATCGAGATGAAAACTCAAGGGATGCCCCTTTCCCGCGTCGACCACGTCACCGACATTCGTTCGAAACGTAAGTTGCTGCGCCTCACCGGAACCCTCCACATGCATTTCCACAGCTAGAAATGGTGCGTCATCGACCCGAATTCTGATTTTTTCCACAGGGGTCACGAGATAGTGAGATCCGTCCTCGTCCTTGCGCAGAACCGTGGAGAACAATTGCACAAGCTTTTCCCGACCAATCGGCGAGCCCAGATAGGACCAGCGCGCTTCGGCATCGATGTGAATATCCAGGTCCCCGCAAAACGGTGGATTCCAGCGCTCGACCGGCGGAATCCCACGCGAAATCGGCTCGGCGCGCTTCATAAGTGCAGCCAAGCCTTCCGGCATGGATGTCATGTCCGTTTCCGACACAAAAGCCTCCCAATTGATCGTGGTTATCCTGTTATGTCGTCCCGCCCGGCTGTGAATCAAGCGATAGTCTGGATAAAGACCCCTGACCGGGTTCAAGATTACCTATGGACATATTTTCCGGCTTATCTAGCTCTCCCAGACCTGCCACACTGAATGTGGGTGTCCTTCATTTGGCCAAAGTACCTTGAAAAGCTGAAGGACATGAGACGCGAACACAGGGCTCGAGGAACTTGAAAACTTATGTTTTTCAGAACCTTGAGGGAGAAGATATCGCAGACCGGAGCCACGCCTATATCTTGGCATGTGATTCTGACGCAGTGATGCCCTTTGGTGCCGCGCCTGAATAGATGGTTTTAACGGAAGCGAAGGTGAAGAATGAGCATCATCAGCCCTCCCCCAACCAGCCCGGGCGAAACGGACCTGGAAGCCATCGCCGAACTGGCTGAAAAGGCACTTGAACGCATCACGGCTGCGAAGGCAGACGTTGCCCGCATCATCTTCGGTCAGGAAAAAGTCGTTGATCTGACTTTGGTCACCGTACTCGCTGGCGGCCACGGCCTGCTCGTCGGCGTCCCGGGCCTGGCCAAGACCAAACTGGTGGAGACACTCGGCACAGTGCTTGGACTGGACGCACGGCGCATTCAGTTCACGCCCGACCTGATGCCCTCCGATATTCTCGGCGCTGAAGTGATGGAACAGTCTGCAGACGGCGGTCGGGCCTTTCGCTTTATCCAGGGGCCAATCTTCTCCCAGCTGCTGATGGCAGACGAAATCAACCGCGCCAGCCCACGCACTCAGTCCGCTCTGCTGCAAGCCATGCAGGAATATCATGTGACCGTTGCTGGTCAGGCCTACAATCTGCCGCGTCCTTTCCACGTCCTGGCAACACAGAACCCGTTGGAGCAGGAAGGCACTTACCCGCTGCCCGAGGCTCAGCTTGACCGGTTTCTGATGCAGATCGACGTGCATTATCCGGACATGGAGGCGGAACGGCGCATTTTGCTGGAAACAACAGGCGCTCATCAGGCCGAACCGCAGACCACGATGACACCGGACGAGCTGATCAAATATCAGCAACTGGTTCGGCAGATGCCGATCGGTGAATCCGTCGTTGATGCCATCCTCAAGCTGGTTCGGGCCGCACGTCCTGATCCGGTAAGTGCAGGTGATCCGGTCAAGGACATGATTGCCTGGGGCCCAGGGCCTCGCGCCAGTCAGGCCCTGATGCTGACCGTCAGGGCCCGTGCCCTCGTTGAAGGGCGTCTGGCGCCCTCTGTTGATGACGTTCTGGCTCTGGCTGAGCCGATCCTGCAGCACCGCATGGCGCTGACGTTTGCCGCACGTGCCGATGGGCACACCGTCCGCGACATCATCCGTCGGGTGAAGGAGACCCTGGCCTGACGCTGAAGGGAGCGCCTGCCTATGACTGCACCTGAAAGCAAGCCGGGGGCCGCTCCGGAAACATTTGGCGGCAATGCTTCCATACAGTCCGATGCCTGGCCGACGATTGTTGGCGAGGCGCGTACGGTTTCCGATGCACTGCCGGATCTACTGGTCGCCGCCAGTCATATCGCAGCCTCCATCACCTCAGGTTGGCATGGTCGTCGTCGCGCCGGTCCGGGCGAAAGCTTCTGGCAATTCCGCCCTTTCAACATGGGAGAACCCGCCAAGCGCATCGACTGGCGTCGATCTGCCCGCGACGATCATCTCTATGTTCGCGAACGTGAATGGGAAGCAGCGCACACGGTCTGGCTCTGGGCAGACCTGTCCGCCTCCATGGCCTACCGCTCCCGGCTCGCCCCCAGTTCCAAGAGAGACCGCGCCCTGATACTGCTTTTGGCCTTGGCTGAGTTGCTGGCCTATTCCGGCGAGCGCATCGGCTTGCCCGGCATAACGCGGCCATTTTCGGATCGCCAGGCTGCCGAGCGTCTGGCAGATTCGCTTGCGCATATGTCTTCAGCCGAGCCATTCCCAGACACCACTGGCGTCAAGCGTTTCTCTGACGTGGTGCTGTTCGCCGATTTGCTCGATCCGGCCGACGACCTGCGAAGTTGGGTTGCCAGTGTCGCCAGCACCGGTGCGCGTGGTCACATCGTTCAAATCCTAGACCCTATCGAAGAGACCTTTCCATTTGGCGGCCGTGTCGAGTTCAACGACCCGGAAAGCGGTATGAAACTGACCGCCGGACGAGCGGAAAGCTGGCGTGCCGCATATCAGGACAGACTCGAGCGGCACAAGGCGGAAATCCGCGACATCGCCCGCAAGGCTGGCTGGACTTACACCTTGCACCATACGGATCAATCGGCCTCCACGCCCCTGTTGGTGCTCCACGCCGCCCTAAGCACCTCACAAGAAGCTCTAGGTTTTGGAGGTGTTGTGTGAGCAGCCTTCTGCCTCTCGCCTTCACCGCACCCTGGGTGCTCACGGGCCTGCTACTTTTGCCGGGTATCTGGTGGCTCTTGCGGCTGACACCGCCGCGCCCTCAGGAAATCTCTTTCCCGCCGCTACGCTTGCTGTTCGATATCAACAAGCACGAGGAGATGCCACAGCGCAGCCCCTGGTGGCTGACATTGCTGCGTCTGCTGCTGGCAGCTCTGATCATTCTCGCCGTCTCTGGGCCTGTCTGGCACCCTGCCAACAGCCTGCCGGAGAGCGACGAGACACTTTATCTGGTCATCGACAATGGCTGGACCAGTGCCGCAGGATGGGACGGCCAAAGAGAACTCGCGACCGACCTGCTGCAGCAAGCTGAGCGCATCGGGCAACCTGTGGTTTTTGCCGCCACCGCGGAGGGCACCGCTCAGCCTTTGGCCCCCTCTTCTGCGGGAGAGGCTCTGGAGCGCCTGCGGGCGCTCGAGCCCCGCCCCTGGTCACCCGATCGTACAGAGCTTCTGGAAGGGCTTGCTAAGACCGCTTCGTCCAATCCTCCAGGCACAGTGATCTGGCTTTCCGACAACACTACTCCGCAGGGCCTGTTGGATGCCGCCGATACGTCATCTTTTGCCCAAAGCCTTGTAGAGCTTGGCGCGGCAACGCCGCTGCGGGTCTATACGGGGCTTGAGGTCCCACTCGGCCTGAAGGGCATCAACAACAATGCAGAAGCGCTCAGCGTCACGGTCGTTCGCCATCCGGACCGCGCAATCACCAATGCCCGCATTCGCGCAAGCGATCTCAAGGGCCTGGTACTTGGCGAGGCAGAAGTCAGTTTTTCACCCGGAGCAACCGAGGCGATTGCAACCTTCAACCTGCCTAGCGAACTGCGCAATGACATTGCCCGTTTGGACATCTTGGGCGAACGGGCAGCAGGCGCCGTGCAACTGGTTGACGACAGCTGGCGCCGTCGGGTCGTAGGGTTGGTATCAGGTCAGTCTTCAAGCGCCCGAGCGCAACCTCTGTTATCGCCTTTGTATTATCTCCGAAGGGCCCTCGGCCCCTTCGCCGATTTACGCGAGCCCAGAGAGGCCGATCTGGATGACGCCATCCCGAATCTGATTGACCAGGGGATTTCGGTACTGGTTCTGGCTGATGTTGGCCGCCTCCCTCCTGATTCTGTCGAGAAGATCGGCGAATGGGTTCGCAATGGAGGAACGCTGTTGCGCTTCTCCGGCCCCCGCACTGCTGGCGGAACGGACGACCTGATCCCGGTGCGCCTGCGCAGCGGTGGTCGCTCCCTCGGTGGAGCCCTGTCGTGGAAGCAACCGCAAAAACTGGCGCCTTTTTTGCCTGACAGTCCGTTTGCCGGAATTCCGATCCCCGATGAGGCAACAGTCACCCGCCAGGTGCTGGCCGAACCCTCCACTGACCTGCCGGACCGGACCTGGGCCATGCTGGAAGATGGCACCCCATTGGTGACCGCCCGCGCACTCGGCCTGGGCAGCGTGGTGCTCTTCCATGTCACAGCAGGCACCGAATGGTCCAACCTGCCGTTGTCCGGCGTCTTCCTCGACATGCTGCGCCGGGTGCTGAATGTATCCAATGCCTTTGCAGCGGCAACCGCATCCAACGAGACGATCGAAGATCCAACCAACCTGACGACAGAGCGCAATGTCCTTCCGCCCCTGCGCCTGCTCGATGGTCGGGGCAGTTTTGCCAGCCCGCCTGCCGACATCTCGCCGGTTCAGGCTGTCCGCTTCGATCTCATCCAGGCTTCGCGCATTTCCCCACCCGGACTTTACGGCACCGATGATGGTTTCCGCGCTCTGAACCTGCTCAGGCCCGAGGCTACTTTGTCACCACTGGAGCTGGAAGCGCTTGGTTCTCAGGTCGAAAGACTGTCTTACCCAACACAGGAAAGTACGGATTTGTGCGCGTCGATTTTCACCATCGCCTTCCTGCTTGCCTGTCTCGATGCTCTGGCAATCATTCTCCTTGCCGGTGGACTAAGCCGTTTGAAGCAGCGCAGCAGCGCGGCGCAACGCCTGGTTCCGGTGTTCTTGATCGGTATGCTTGCCCTGTCACCTCTCTGGCAGGCGCAACCAGCCTTCGCTCAAGCCTCCTCAACCGAGCTGCGGGACATGGAAGCCAGCCTGGAAACCCATCTGGCCTATGTGGTCACCGGCAAGCCCGAGATCGACACAACCAGCGATTCCGGCCTTTACGGCCTCAGCCGTTATCTCTCCGACAGAACCGCGCTGGAGCCCGGCGCGCCAATCGGCGTAGACATCACACGGGATGAACTGGCGTTTTATTCACTGCTCTACTGGCCGATCGATCCCACGGCCCAGAAACCTGACGCCAGGACCATGTCACGCATTGATACCTTTATGCGCAATGGCGGCACCATCCTGTTCGATACCAAGGACCAGATCACCGCCGGAACCAACCTTGGCACCTCGCCTGCGACCCTGAAGCTGCGGGAAATCCTCGATGGCCTGGACATTCCACCGCTGCAACCGGTGCCGCCAGACCATGTTCTGACGAAAGCCTTTTACATCCTCGACAGTTTTCCCGGACGCTACGCCTCAAGCCCGCTCTGGGTGGAAAGTCTGGAAGAGACTGGCACCGGTCGTCCGGTACGCGCCGGCGATGGAGTGACCCCGTTGTTGATCAGCGGGAACGATTTCGCTGCGGCCTGGGCGATGGATCAGGAGGGGCGCTATCTGTATCCCACCGTGCCCGACGACCCCATGCAGCGTGAATATGCCTTCCGCTCTGGCGTCAACATGGTGATGTACTCCCTGACCGGGAACTACAAGGCCGATCAGGTGCACATTCCGGCTTTGCTCGAGCGGCTCGGCCAATAAACGGAAAGGGATACTGACAAGATGACATGGTCTCTTTCCTTCGACCCGCTCGTTCCCCTCTGGGCTCTGGGTTTATGCGGTGGCGTCATCGTTCTCGTGGCCATCATCACCGGAATGATGGGATTGCGCGGCTGGCCGCTGCGGGTCCTTACCATGCTTGCCTTGACGGCCGCACTTGCCAACCCGGCGGTCGAGCGTGAGGACAAAGAACCACTTTCCTCCGTCGTGGCACTGGTGACGGACAGAAGCCAAAGTCAGACATTCGGCGACAGAGCAGAGCTGACGGAAACCGCGACAGAGCAACTGGCCACCCGTCTCGCCGGCCTGCCTGGATTTGAAATCCGCCGCATTGAGGTTCGAAACGACGGATCCGGCAATGGCACAGAGCTGTTTCGCGCGCTCAGCGATGGCTTGTCCGACGTACCGCCTGACCGGGTAGGCGGCGCGGTCGTGATTACCGACGGTCAAGTGCATGACGTGCCGGAGAAGGCAGCCAATCTCGGCTTTGATGCACCTGTGCATGCCCTAATCACCGGACACTCTGTCGAGGTTGACCGGCGGCTGATCCTGCACAAAACCCCACGTTTCGGTCTGGTTGGCTCCGAACAGATGATCCGCATTGAAGTCCGCGACCAGGGACCGTCGACCCGGGCTGGAGCCCAGGTCGCATTGGAGGTTCACCGGGACGGAACACTCGTTTCCAAACGCAATGTGGTTGCAGGAGAGAAGCTGGATCTACCTGTCGAGATCGACCACGGTGGCGACAATATCTTTGAGATTTCTGCTGCTCCGCTTGAAGACGAGCTAACCCTTTTGAACAATCGTGCGGTCGTGACCATCGATGGCATTCGCGAAAACCTGCGCGTCCTGCTGGTGTCCGGTTCGCCTCATGCGGGCGAGCGGACCTGGAGAAATCTGCTGAAGTCCGACGCCTCTGTCGATCTGGTGCATTTTACCATCCTGCGTCCGCCGGAAAAGCAGGATGGAACCCCGATCAATGAGCTCTCGCTGATCGCCTTCCCGACCCGTGAACTTTTCTCCGTCAAGATCGACGAGTTCGACCTCATTATCTTCGACCGCTATGAGCGGCGCGGTGTTTTGCCGATGCTCTACTTCGACAACATTGCTCGCTATGTCGAGGATGGCGGCGCTGTTCTGCTTGCCGGCGGCCCGGATTACGCTCAGGGCGGCAGCCTTTATCGCACGCCCCTGGCGCAAATCCTTCCGGCCGAACCCACCGGAAATATTCTGGAAACCCCGTTTCGGGCAGAACTCGCAGAACTGGGCAAGCGCCACCCGGTCACACGAGGTCTGCCCGGGGCAGAAAGCGAACCGCCAAACTGGAGCCGATGGTTCCGCCTGGTGGAAACAGAATTGACCGCCGGTCAGACTCTCATGTCTGGTCCACAAGACATGCCCCTCCTCGTTCTCAACCGCGAGGGAAAGGGTCGTGTGGCACTGTTCCTGTCTGACCATGTCTGGTTGTGGGCGCGCGGTTTTGAAGGTGGAGGTCCTCATGTCCCGCTGCTGCGGCGTTTGGCCCACTGGTTGATGCAAGAACCCGATCTGGAAGAAGAAGCGCTCAGGCTGTCCCAGCGCGGTGACGTTCTCACTGTGGAACGTCAAACCCTGAATGAGACCATTTCTGACGTCACACTGACGGCGCCGTCCGGAGAAAGCCAAAACCTGACACTCGGTGAAAGCGATCCAGGCCTGTGGCGAGGCGAAGTTAAAACCGACCAGACCGGCCTTTACACCGCAACTGAGGGGGACAAGACCGCTCTCATTCACATCGGTCCGCAGAACCCACGCGAATTCCAGGATGTTCTGTCCACCACTGCCAAGATCGAGCCACTAGTTGCCCAGACCGGCGGAACCGCACGCCGGCTATCCGATACCGCTGGGGACATATCCCTGCCTCGCGTGTCGGCCTTGAAAAATGCTGCAACCTACGCCGGAAATGGCTGGATAGGATTGAAACAGACGGATGCCAGCATCCTCAATGGCATAGATCGATATCCGTTGCTGACCGGCCTGCTGGGACTGGCTCTGCTGCTCGGTGTCTTGTCTCTGACCTGGTACAGGGAGGGCCGCTAAGGCTCTTTGCTGCCGCTATAAAGGACACCTACCGAGCAGCGCTTGGCTCAAGACCGACCGCCAGCCCGAACCATGCCTGACGGCATGTCGCTGTCATCCAGTTGCAGAATGAGAAGCCGCGCCGGATCAACGGGGCCAGGAAGCCTGATCCGTCCAAATGGCACTGGTTTGTAGCCGGAGGAGGCATAATAGGGCGCATCGCCAACCAGCAGGATGGCGGTTTCCCCCTGCGACCGGGCCATGTCGGAAACCGTCTGCAACAACAATTTTCCAAGGCCCCGGTTCTTGAAAGCAGGATCGACCGTCAAAGGACCAAGCAATTGCGCTTGCGTCTCACCGATCATAACCGGGGTCAGCCGAACAGATCCTGCGATCTTTTCGCCCGACAGTCCGACCAGGCTGAGATTGGAACAATGGGCGACGCCCTCGCGCACCTTGAATGCAGTCCGCGCAAAACGGCCAGGCCCGAAGGCCTCCGCCTGCATGACTTCAACCACCGCAGCATCCGCAGCGTTTTCCAGACGAACAAACCAATTGGAGGGTTTCATATCAGGCATCCTGTCAAGCGTGTATTTCGAGCGCTTGACCAAATCCCATTGTCTTTCAATCTTTCAGGGAAACATCAATCATGCGCGTGCAAGCAGACGAGAGATTTCTCGTCGGATGCTTCGTCGTCGCAATGTGACCGGCAGAGCCATGCTCATTCATACCCTGGAAGGTGGACAAAGATCCTGGTTCGACTGTCTGTCGACAAGACCTGCTAAGGCGATAGCAGGCTTGATTAAAAAGGTAAAGTCGGTTTTTCCGCTCATCGGCCTTCTGCACTTGAGTACCTCCAACCGGGCCGAAACTGTCAAACTGAGGTGAACAGTGCATTCAGGCGATTGCTCTGGTGTCCGGAACGCCCATCTGCTGAAGAGAGTTGAAAAACAAAGGCCTGTCTCTTTCCGACACGATGCGGGAACCATACGCAGGCCTGCAAAGCAAAATGCAAGGAGAAACCCATGGGACTTCTGGTCGACGGAAAATGGCAGGACAAATGGTACGACACGGAAGGTAATGGCGGAAAGTTCAAGCGTGAGGATGCCGCATTTCGCAACTGGATTACCGCCGACGGGTCGGCAGGGCCGTCCGGCATGGACGGTTTCAAGGCTGAAGCCGACCGCTATCATCTCTATGTTTCCTATGCCTGTCCCTGGGCCCACCGCAGCCTGATCTTTCGCAAGTTGAAGAAGCTGGAGGACATCATTCCCGTCACTGCAGTCGAGCCGCTCATGCTGGAGAACGGCTGGGAGTTTAGTGATCCCGATCCGGTGAATGGCGCCAACTATGCCTGGCATCTCTACAAAAAGGCCAAGGGCGACTACACCGGTCGCGCGACTGTTCCGATCCTCTGGGACAAGAAACGCGAGACCATCGTCAGCAATGAGTCTGCCGAAATCATCCGGATGTTCAACTCGGCCTTTGACCAGCTGACCGGTTCAAAACTGGACTTCTACCCGGAAGAGCTGCGCCCCGAGATCGACGAGATCAACGAGCGCGTCTACCACACGGTGAACAATGGCGTTTACAAGTCCGGCTTTGCCACAACGCAAAAAGCCTACGAAGAGGCTGTCACGGCCCTGTTTGAAACCCTCGATGATCTGGAAGAACGTCTCGCTGCCAATCGCTACTTGCTCGGCGCAAGCTTGACGGAAGCAGACTGGCGTCTGTTCACCACACTGATCCGGTTTGATCCGGTCTATTTCGGCCACTTCAAGTGCAACATCCGCCGCATTGCCGACTTTCCGAACCTTCACGGCTTCATGCGCGAGCTCTACCAGATGCCCGGGATTGCCGAAACCGTACAGTTCAACACGATCAAGACCCACTACTACGGGTCTCACGCCGAGGTTAACCCGACAAGGATCATCCCTGTCGGGCCGGAGCAGGATCTCTGGCAAGACCATGGCAGGGAGCGCCTGACGTCCACCGGATGAGCGCACCAACGTCAGGAAACACTCAAGGCGCCCTGTCCACTGCTGGATTCCATTCTCCCATCTTCGTCTGCCCACCTGCAAAGGCCCCGGATCGATAAGCTTCGATCCGGGCACGGCTTGCTGGAGACAAATCCTCCGGCAGACCATTCAAAGAGAAAACGCGTGCTTCGGCGATTTCCTCGTTGGCTTCGAGATACTTGTTTCCCGACGCCCAGGAGGATGCCAAGAGCAAGGCAACATGATCCCGGCCCAGGCCCTTGCGGTTGAGATATATCCCCATCAGGTCAGGAGCCCCGCTCAGGTTGACACCCAGTTCTTCGCGCACTTCACGCACTGCCGCCTCGGCAATTGTCTCACCGCGCTCAACACCACCTCCGGGAAGATACCAGCCTCTCAGATAAGTGTGCCTCACCAGCAGGATCTCCTGTCGCTCAGAATCAACCACCAGCACACGCACGCCCAGAGTGTGGCCGTTTCGTACCAGCGCCAGCATCTGCGACAGGCCATGCACCAAACCTGTGGGGAGTATGGAGAACAGCTTCAATAGAAAACCCTGCATCGTAGCCCGCTCACAATTGCTCAAAAATAGGTCACGCCATCATTTCACCCACCCCTGCTCCTAACGCAGGGCTGCCAAGCCAAAACAACACTCCTCAATCACATGGAGAAGATCTATATCCTGACTGCCTAGCTGAATTGCACAAATATGCGCCTGTGTTTGACGCAAAAATATGCAGTCCCTGGTGCATTCAAATCGGCCTGTCGGTCAGTCCGGTGCAGAATCAGATCTCTAGATATCGAGTAAATCCATGTTCAAGTCCTTCTTTGCACGTCGCCTGCGTCCCAGCTTTCAGTGGAAGCCTGCTCTGGACCTCAGCAACCCTCGCGTTGTCGCTACCCTGACCACCTTTGCTGGCAACTAAGGGCACATTGCCCCTTCCAGACTTCCATCGACATTCGACAAGGCGCCGCAATTTCACTTGACGCGGCGCTTTTTCATTTGATGATGCCGCCATGTTTAAGCTCGCACATCTTTCCGACCCTCATCTCGGCCCCCTTCCCTCCCCGAAGTTTCTTCAGCTGCTTTCCAAGCGCTTCATCGGGTATCTGAACTGGAAGCGAAATCGCTCCGGCGACATGAAGGGCACAATTCTCGATCAGCTTGTCGACGACATGAAGGCGAATTCCCCTGATCATGTCGCCGTCACCGGGGACCTGGTCAATATCGCTCTTCCATTGGAAATCATCGGTGCCCGCCAGTGGCTCGACGACGTCGGCAGCCCCGACTGGGTTTCCCTGGTTCCCGGCAATCACGATGCCTATGTTCCAGGCGCGCTCAAGAAGGCCCGGCAGGCCTGGCGGCCCTATATGATCGGTGACCACGCAGCACAGCGCGAAGGGACCTCCCCGACCGATGACGACCCGACATTCCCTTATGTGCGTCGGCGCGGGAATATCGCCTTGGTCGGCGTTTCCACCGCCCGTGCGTCTGGTCCCTGGTTTGCCACAGGCCGCGTAGGCAGCAAACAGACCAAAAGGCTCCGCCGCGTGCTTGAAGAGTTGGGAAAAGAAGACCTCTTTCGGGTCGTGATGATCCATCATCCCCCTTTCCATCGCGCTACACACTGGAACAAGCGTCTCTCAGATGCCTCTCGCTTTCGTGCCGCAATCAAATGGGCCGGGGCGGAACTTATCCTGCATGGGCACACGCACATCGACAGTCGCGCCCAGGTCGAAGGCCCAAACGGCCCTGTGCCGGTTATCGGCGTCCCCTCGGCCACCAATTCTCCAGGCGGCAAAAAGCCTGGCGCACGCTACAATCTCTTTTCAATCGCCAGGAAAGACGACGGCTGGACGTGTGAACTGGAGGAACGTGGTTTTACCGAAGCCGACCAGCCACCGGAAACCATAAACCGCGCGTCCATTGTCATTCCTGCGGGCTGACAAAGCAATCCAGACAGGGAACCATCGGCATCGCAAAAAAAGGGGGCTCAGCGAATTGGCTGCAGCGCCTTTTTGAATTTCAAGCACGAAATCCGGCGGTTTTAGAGAGGGTTTGCGAACCAGGCATAGCCAAGCAGCCCAAGTGCCCCGGTCAGCAGACCAACCAAAAAGGTCGCGAAGAAAGACAGCCAAAAACTACCGCTTTCGCCGCGCGATGATGTTCGCTGGGTTTCGGCACCAGCCTGGCTCAAACGCGCATTGAGCCAATCGCCTTCCATCGCCTTTTCACGCTCCAGAATGCGCTCGGCAATATACTCGGTCAGACAATCGGCCATGTCATCCACCTCGGCCGTCTCCAGAATGACAACCCGACCGAGCCGGGTATCCTTGAGAAAGCGATAGGTGCGACGGTCCCCGCCCACGACAACATGACTGGTCACATCGATCCAGAACCGGGAAGTCGAGCCCTTGGCAATCTGCAGAGTAAACTGGTCATCATCATCCGGAATCTCACGGAAGACGTCCTTCATCTCCTCGGCAAGCAGTTCAAGGCGCGCCTTTTCGGTATCTTGCAGCTCAATCACCACATCGGTCCGCTCGACTTCACCCAGCTGCACCTTGCGGATGGCGTCACGCAGCGAACGCATCTTGGTGTGGGGCACAATATTGTCAGGCATCTCAGACATAGGTCTCAGGCTCCTCAATCTTCTCCGAGTCGGGGCTGCGCGCCACCGACAGTGGACTCAGACCCGTCAGCTTGGCTGATCGAATCAAGCCTGCGCGCGCAAAAAGAACGTTAATCAAATCTTACTCCGAACACATCCCGGACCGACCGCGCGATGCCGATCATCCACCAGGATTCCAAGAGCGATGGTTAACGAAGGTTAAGACAAACAGTTAAAGGTTTCCAGATCTCTCTTGAAAATCGCCTGAGATTGGCCGGCGGAACCTTAACGCCGAAAGCAGGACTGCGACCGCCCATGCAAAAAGCACACTGGGCAGTCGCAACAAGGGCTGCATCAGACTCCCAGATAGGGAACATGACGTGCTGTTTCCGTAGAGAAGAGCCCGTCGTTGCGCGGATCATCGACCACCTCGATCGCTCGCTTGTATGGCTTGAAGCCACAAGCTTGATAGAAGTGAACGGCCTGCGGACTATCGCCTGTACAAGTGTGCAACCAGACACGTTCGATACCCGGGCGAGACCAGGCCATTTCCAACCCGGTCATCATGAGCCAGCGGCCCAGCCCATCACCGATGGCATCGGGAACCAGACCGAAGAAAGAAATCTCAATCTCGCCATCCACCGCAGTATTGATCTCGAGGATCCCAAGGCGTCGCCCGTCGCGAACCGGGGAATAGATCTCCGTCACTGGCGCATCCAGGATGGTGTGAAGCTTCTCAGAAGACAGCTGAAGCCGCGAAAACCAAAGCCACTCGGCGCCGATCTCCCGATAGAGGCTGCGGTAAGCAGCAATGTCCACCTCGTCCCATCGCTCCATGGTGATGTCACCACGCGGCTTGGCCGCAACTTTCGGCGGCTCCAGCATCTCCAGATAGGTGACCACATAGGCGACCTTCTCGTTCGGAATATCTGTGTAACCGTTAAGGGAAAGGCTGATCATCGAGAGTCCATCCATGACTGTTTTCCCTCAGCTACCCGGTCCGCATGATGCCCGTCAATCACTGCTGCCGAAAACCCGTACCCCGGCTTTCCAAATTGCGACAAATTTACCTTACGTTAACCGTCTTGACACAGAATATTTTCATCATGGCAGCAGTTGGCAATTATCGATCCCGAGAAGAGCGAACGTCGTTGAAGGACTTCAACGAGAACTGGTCGGCACGCCGGCGTCAGGCAATCGATAATGGCAAAGCCCTGCGGCAAAACGCAGTTCAGGGTGTTTTCGGAACCAATATGTTTGCGGTTCAGCGACAGGTGGTCAATTCCATCCAGAATGGAGCAGGCGCCTATAGCTCCAACGCCTCGGCCATGGCACGGATCAATCTGCTGGTTTGATCCCGAGCATCATCCTTTGATGCTCAAAGTCAGATTGACCCGACCGTCTTCAGCTTGACCCGCGGATGCACTTCCGACTGGCTCATCACCGTGGTGTGGGCGCGGAACCGCTCGACGATCGACCGTACGAAGGGCCGGGTCTGCGGCGACGTCAAAAGCACAGGAACCTCGCCCTTCTGAGCGGCGGATTCAAATCCGTCGCGGACTTTCGTGACAAACTCCTGCAGCTTGCTAGGCTGCATCGCGAGCTGCTTGTCATCGCCTTCCCCGACAATCGATTCCAGGAATGCCTGCTCCCATTGCGGTGACAAGGCGATCAACGGCAGATAGCCACCCGGTGCGAGATTGGCGGCGCAAATCTGACGCCCCAGTCGCGAACGAACATGCTCGGCAATCGTATTGGTGTTGCGGGTAAAGCCGGACGCCTCCGAAACACCCTCCAGGATGGTTCCGAGATCGCGCACGGAAACCCGTTCAGCAAGCAGCGTTTGCAAGACGCGCTGTATCCCGGAAACGGAAATTTGCGACGGAATAAGATCGTCGACCAGCTTGGCTTGCTCACCCTCCAGTTCCTTCAGCAACTTCTGAACATCGCCGTATGTCAGGAGCTCAGATACATTTGCCTTGATCGTTTCGGTCAGGTGGGTCGATAGAACCGTCGCCGGGTCCACCACCGTGTAGCCGCGCAGGGATGCATCTTCGCGATACTGGGCATCCACCCAGGTCGCGGGCAAGCCAAAGGTCGGCTCAGTCGTATGCGTGCCCGGCAGTTTGACCTGCCCGCCCGCCGGATCCATCACCATGAAGTGGTTCGGGTAGAGGATCCCCTTACCGGCTTCGACTTCCTTGACCTTGATGATGTAATCGTTGGCACCAAGCTGAATGTTATCGAGGATGCGCACTGGCGGCATGATAACACCCATATCTCCGGCAATCTGGCGCCGCAACGCCTTGATCTGCTCGGTGAGCTGATCGCCGCCGCTCGGATCCTTGCCGTTGATCAACGGTAGAAGCGCGTAGCCCAGCTCAATGCGCAATTCATCCATTTTCAGCGCATCGGTGATAGGCGGTTCGGACGGCGGTTTCGGCGCATCCTTAACCGCTTGCTTCTGTGCAACGACTGCAGCCTCGCCCTGCTTGCGATCATCAGCCCGATAAGCAAGCCAACCGGCGATTCCGGCCAGACCGAGAAACGGAACCATCGGAATACCAGGCAGGAACGACAGGACCACCATGACGGCCGAAGACATGCCCAGTGCTTTGGGGTAGCCGGTAAACTGGGCAGCCAGGGCTTTGTCAGCAGCCCCTTGAACACCAGCCTTCGACACAAGAATACCGGCGGCCGTGGAGACAATCAGCGCAGGGATCTGGGAGACCAGACCATCCCCGATGGTCAGCAAAGTGTAATTGTTGGCGGCTTCCATGAAGCTGAGCTCCATCTGCGCCACGCCGATAATGATACCCGCAAGGATGTTGATGAAGGTGATCAGCAGCCCGGCGATCGCATCGCCCCGAACGAACTTCGACGCACCATCCATGGCCCCGAAGAAGGCACTTTCGCCTTCAAGCTCCTTGCGTCGTGCTCGCGCCGTGTCCTCGTCGATCAGTCCGGCCGACAGATCGGCATCAATCGCCATCTGCTTGCCCGGCATTGCATCAAGCGTAAATCGGGCTGCGACCTCCGCAATACGGCCAGAACCTTTTGTAATAACAATGAAATTCACGATCACAAGGATGGCGAAAACGATAATTCCAATGACAAAGTTGCCCCCCATCACCAGATTTCCGAAGGACTGAATGACATTGCCGGCGGCGGCAGTCCCCTCATGCCCGCGTGACAGGATCAGCCGGGTCGAGGAGATGTTCAGCCCCAACCGCAACATGGTGGAAATCAGCAAGACCGTCGGAAAGGACGAGAACTCCAGAGGTTTCTGGATGAACAGTCCGGTCATCAGGATCAACACCGAGAAGATGATCGAGAACGCCAGAAAAACGTCCAGAAGCACTGCCGGCATCGGCAGGATCATGAGGGTCAGAATGACCAGAACGCCGACGGCAAGCCCCGTATCGCCCCGCCGCAGCGAGTCGAGCAGACTTTGGAACGTCGGCTTGGTGCTACTCCCAGCCGCAGATGCGCCTGCCCCCCCTACGGGAACGGGAACGCCACCTGTTTCCGAATTATCGACTGCCGTATCCGCCATAATTGACCTTCAAGACCTAACTCACGGCTTAAGCCGAGCGCACTTCACCCGGACCAGGCACGACAACACCCTCGTCCGTATACTGGTTCAGCTTGTTGCGTAGCGTGCGAATGGAGATACCAAGGATCTTGGCCGCGTGCGTCCGATTTCCCAGGCAGTGATCAAGCGTGTCGAGAATGAGATCCTGCTCAACATCCGCCACAGTACGCCCGACGAAGGCGCGCGTTACTGCTTCAGCTGCAGCAGCGGCACGTTCAGCAGGCCCCTTGCCTGACGTAATAGGCGACCCATCCGGCATCAGGATGGCTTCCACCCCGATCTCATCTCCCTGTGCCAGCAGCACAGCCCGGTGCATGGTGTTTTCCAGCTCCCGCACATTGCCAGGCCAAGGATTGACAGTAAGCGCTTGCCGCGCAGCCACCGAGAGCATTCGAGAGGCCATGCCATTGGCCTCAGAATAATGCTCGATAAAGAAACTCGCGAGCTCAAGAATGTCTGCCGGGCGTTCCCGCAGAGGCGGCAGCTTCAAATTGACCACGTTAAGGCGGAAGAGCAGATCCTCCCGGAAATGTCCCTGTCGGACACTTTCGGCCAGATCCCGGTTGGAGGTCGCCAGAATACGGATATTCACCGGAACGGGACGAGAGCCTCCGACCCGGTCGATCACCCGCTCCTGAATGGCCCGCAGAAGCTTGGCCTGCAGGCGCACTTCCATTTCCGAAATTTCGTCCAACAGCAACGTGCCGCCGTCCGCTTCCTCGAACTTGCCGATACGGCGGGCAACAGCGCCAGTGAACGCGCCTTTCTCGTGACCAAAAAGCTCTGACTCCAGCAGGTGCTCGGGGATCGCGGCGCAATTGATGGAAATGAACGGCTTGTTGGCCCGGCTGGAACTCCGATGCACGTGCCGTGCAATCACTTCCTTACCGGTTCCCGATTCACCGGTAATCAGAACACTGGCATCGGACGGCGCCACCTGCTCCGCCAGTTTGACGACTGCCGCCATGGAATCATCACGGTAGATCAGATCTCCGCGTTCCAGAGCTACCGCAGACAGAACCGCCGCGATCAGCTCAGGATCAGGCGGAAGCGGAATATATTCTTTTGCACCGGCACGAATGGCTGCAACGGCGGCCTGCGCGTCGGCCTCCACCCCGCAGGCCACGATGGGTACATGTATCCGTTCGCTCTGCAACTGATCGAGGAAAGCACTGATGTCCAGGGAGACATCAACCATAACCAGGTCCGCACCCCGACCGGAGCGCAACACCTTCATCCCACCTTCGATATCCTCCGCGTGAGTTACCTGCGCGCCGCGCTGCATGGCAATTTTGGAGGCGGTGATTAGCTGTCCGCCGAGAGAACCAACAATCAAGAGTCTCATGGCCGTGTCCTACTTTCCTAGCGATCCGTCTTGATGATTTCCGTCATGGTCACCCCAAGCTTGTCCTCTACCAGGACAACCTCCCCACGGGCGACCAGACGGTCATTCACATATATATCAATGGCTTCGCCGACTTTTCGGTCGAGTTCCAGAACCGTGCCCGAGGCCAGTTTCAACAGATCGGATACATGCATTTTTGAATGGCCGAGAATGGCGGAGATCCGCACCGGCACATCGAAGACAGCCTCAAGATCTGCCGCAGACTGAGCCACATGCTGTTCGTCCTGTTCGCTCGCATGGCCCGGCGCCTCGAGTTCATCGAGAGGAATACCACCGCGTCCCTTTTCTTCACTCATTGTGCCTTATCCTCTTTGTCGGCACCGGCAGGCTCTGTGGCCGGGCGGGTCTGCGCGCGTCCCTGAGAACGGGCCTGCAGATATCCGCGAATACTGGTATCGATCTGTTTTTCCAAAGCCTTTCGGTCCCGCAGGATACCGCCTTCAGCCCATTCAATCCGGCAATCTCCGCGGGCGATTTCCGCCTCGCCCAGGATCACCAGTTTACCCTCGAAGCCCTTCTCCAGAACGATCGGATCGACCTTCGCCTTCAAGGGGTCCACATCCTGAGGCGCCACACGCACCACCAGATGCGGCGCCCGCCGCAAAGGACCCAGACACTCAGAGAACAGGGCGACAGTTTCAGCCAGAGGCTGCCGGGCCAACAGATGCGCACACAACCGCCGAGCAACCAGGAAAGCCAGACTGATGGCATCATTTTCCTGGGCATCCATTTGGGTCTGTGCGTCCGACAAGATCTGCTCGCTCATGGCAACGAGCTCATGCACTGCTTCTGTCAGCCGCAGTTCCTGCGAGCTGCCAAGCTCCTTGGCAGCAGCAGCCCGCCCGTCTTCAAAGGCAATCTTCTTTGCGGTTGCCAGCGCCGCCTTGTGATCGGCAACCGACATCATGGGAATTTCCGGCTCCATCGGCACCTCGACTTCCGGTACATCCGGTTCAGTGAAGTCCGTATCAAACAGGAATTTGGATGGACTTGTCATATGCCCCATGGAGTTTGCTCTAAGGTCTTGCCACATCAATAGATGATCTCGTCATCGCCCTTGGACTTGGTGATCATGATTTCACCCTTGGCCGCCAGGTCCTTGGCCATATTTACCATTCCGGTTTGCGCATCATCCACATCGCGCAGTCGTACCGGCCCCAATGCATCCATGTCATCCTGCAGCATCTTTGCCGCACGCGATGACATGTTGCCGAAGAAAAACTCGCGCGCAGCATCTGTCGAGCCCTTGAGCGCGATCGCAAGGCGATCCTTCTCCACGCTCCGCAGAAGGGTCTGACAGCTGGCTGCATCAAGCTTCAACAGATCGTCGAAGGTGAACATCAGTGTCTTGATGCGATCAGCGGCTTCGCGATTGTCTTCTTCCAGTGCAGCCAGGAACCGTGCTTCGGTCTGACGGTCAAAGTTATTGAAGATATCAGCCATCATCTCATGGCTGTCGCGGCGCGACGTGTTTGTCAGGTTCGACATGAATTCAACACGCAGGGTCTGCTCGACTTTCTCCAGAACTTCCTTCTGTACCGCATCCATCCGAAGCATGCGGCTCACTACTTCCAGCGCCAGTTCTTCCGGCAAGATACCCAAAACCTTGGCGGCGTGATTGGAATCGATTTTGGACAAAACCACGGCCACCGTCTGCGGATACTCGTTCTTCAAGTAGTTAGCGAGAACGTTCTCCTGCACGTTCGACAGCTTTTCCCACATGTTGCGGCCCGCAGGACCGCGGATCTCTTCCATGATGATCGCAACGCGGTCACCGGGAAGGAAATTGGTCAGCAGGCGTTCAGTCGCATCCACATTCCCGGTCAAAGAACCGCGAGACGAAATCTTGCGAACGAAATCAACAAACAGTCCCTCGAGCATGCCTGGCGTAACCGGCCCAAGATTGGCCATAGCGGTCGAGACCTGCCGAACTTCAATTTCATCCAGCCGTTCCCAGATCGCCTTCCCATGCTCTTCACCCAACGCAAGCAGCAGAACGGCGGCCCGTTCTGCTCCCTTAAGCTCGCGCTCTTGACCGTTCTCCTGAACGCTCAGTTGTGTCTGTAGTTTGTCTGCCGCCATGTCTTACGCTGCCTCGTCCAGCCAACCGCGGACAATCGTCGCGGCTTCGGTCGGATGGTCATTGATCATTGCCCCGACTTTCGAGATTGAGCTCGCCTGCATCGCCCCTGCGGCTTTCGCCTCTTCAAGCCATTCGATATGGATCTCGTCTTCTACATCGTCAGCATCGACCGAGGCTTCGCTATCGGCGATCAGGGTCCCATCCGGACCAATCACGAGTTCCTGTGCCACCTGTTCTTCAGGCGTCACGATCCGGCGAAGGAGCGGGCGAACCACGAAGAACAGCAGCAGGACCGAGATCAGAAGCAACACGCCCAATTCAGCGAAGCGCATGATATCGGCACGGGTAAACTCGAACAGCCCATTGCCCTGAACATCCAGTTCTGGCTGCGGAGCTGTTGCGAACTGGAGGTTTACGACTTCCACCACGTCACCGCGGGTCTCATCGAAGCCGACAGCCGAGCGAACCAGGAGCGCGATTCGATCCAATGCTTCCTGCGCACGAGGAGTGTATATCATATCCCCATCCTCATTGGGGACATAGGTACCATCCACCAGCACCGCCACTGACAAGCGCTTGACGGCTCCGGCTTCAATAATCTGGGTGCGGGTAGCACGAGAGATTTCGTAGTTCACGACTTCTTCGGTCAGGCTGCTGTCATCACGATCACCTTGACCGGGGTTGTTCTGCTGCGCGTTCGGCAGCTGGTTTCCAACGGTAACTTCATCCTGATTGTCAATGCTTGAGGTAACCTCTTCCTTCGACTGGGTCGACCGCACGACCTGCCCATCAGGATCAAAGGTTTCCGTGGTTTCCGTGATCTTGTTGTGGTCCAGATCAGCAGCAACACGAACACGAGCACGGCCCGGACCAACGATGCTGTTGAGGATTTCCTCAACCTGGTTGCGCAGACGGCTCTCGATAGCAACTTCACGCGCCTGCATGGAGGCGGAGATCACGCCTTCTTCGCCAGCATCTGATCCTGAAGCCAGCAACCGGCCGCTTTCGTCGACAATTGAAACATGATCCGGCGTAAGGCCATCCACTGCAGCAGCCACAAGATGCTGGACAGAACGAATTTCACCCTCGCCAAGCGCCCCGCGCACATTCAGCACGATCGAGGCTGACGGCGGACGCTGGTCTCTCTGAAACAACTGGCGTTCGGGAATGACGAGATGCACACGGGCAGAGCGAATGCGCGAGATCGAGGAAATCGTACGAGCCAGCTCCCCTTCCATTGCGCGCAGCTTGTTGATGTTCTGAACGAAGCTGGTAGCACCCAGCGTATCAGAACGGTCAAAGATCTCGTAACCGATGGAGCCGCCGGTCGGCAGACCTTCCTCAGCAAGCCGCATTCTCAATCGGGCGACCTGATCACTCGGAACCAGAACAGCTGCACCGTCATTGCGCAATTCATACTGGACACCCAGAGATTCCAGCTGGTTCACGATTGCCCCGGAATCCTCCAGGGTCAATTCGCTGTAGAGCTGCGTCATCTGCGGCGCGGTTACTCGGAAGATAATGAAGGCAAAGGCCCCAACGAGGATTGCCGCCACAGCACCCATGGCCGCTATCCGCGTTGGTCCCATGGTCTTGATGAATTCGATTAGCCCGTTCACGAGTGCCCGCTCATTTTTGCCCCTGGTTCCGGCACGGTCTTCGAAAAGCCGTAGAACCAAATTTAGTCACTGGGCAAAATTTGCCGCCCTGAGGGTTAACAAGTGGTTAATGACTTATTAACAATCTGGTGGATACCGCTGAATTCCGCCATTCTTGGCAATGCAAATTGCAACGAAGGTGGGGAAAAGCTGCCCAAGACGTTAACCCTTTAAGCACGATATGTGAGTCACCACGGAACCGCACCCGGCGTTATTGCGTTAACCCCAGCCAATTTGACTCGGTTGAAGGCGCCAGCGGGCGCAAGAGCCTTCCAAAAACGAAAAAGGGGCGGCTACCAGCCACCCCAGCCCGGATTACCGGTCTGATCAAGATAATCAGTAAAGCATTTCAGGCATCAGTTACGATACTGTTGAACCCGAGTTGCTCGCAGACCTGCAAGTCCGTGCTTCTCAATAGAACTCTGCCACGAGAGGAATTCTTCAACGGTCAACGTATAACGCTGACACGCCTCCTCCAGGGACAAGAGACCCCCTCGAACCGCTGCAACGACTTCCGCCTTTCGGCGAATGACCCACCGCTTCGTAGAAGTCGGCGGCAGATCGGCAATCGTTAAAGGGCTCCCATCGGGGCCGATGACATATTTAACGCGCGAACGAATTTGTTCGGTCATTGTACTCTCACACTAACCATGACCAAGGCTGATTTTGAGAGTACTGGTACCTGCTTAAAATTTAACTAAGCCACTAGTGACGTTACATTAACTATAAAAGCCCTTGAATCTGAATTCAAATTAAGAAAATGCGACGTGAATACTGACAATTTGCAAAAGTTTTCTCAATTTCCATTAACCATCTGCGATATCCGAGGCAAAATGCGAATTTGAGACAGGAGAACACTCACGTGCTTCCCATCCTCACCCGGAAATACGGGTAATCGCCTTATTTTTATCGCTTTTTCGCTCAGGAAGGGGTTCGGACTGACGTTACAGAGGTAACAGGCACCTCAACATCGCCGATTTTCAACGATGCCGACGTCTCCCCCATGTTGACCTTGTCGACCACACCGGTGATCTCCGTGGTCACTCGCTCAGCGTTCCCGGCAGCATCAAACACTTCAAAGGAAAGCGTATAGGCCCCTTCAGGCGCAGTTCCGCCGCCGTTGGTTGTGCCATTCCACGCCCAGGAGCCTTTTCCGGCAGTCAGTGAGACATCTTCGCCATAAACAACGGCACCTAGCGCGTTGCGCACTTCCACACGCCCACCTGCCCCTTCCTGGACTGAGTACTGCCAATTGGCATTGCCATCGCGCAGCATGGTCGTCGCGCCGGACGCAGTTACCTCCTCGCCCAGATAGCTAACGTAGGACGATGCCCGGCTGCTCTCAAAGCTGGCGAGCAAATCCTCCAGGTACGAATTCGTTTGGATAGACTGTTCAACTGCAGAATATTGCACCAGCTGGTTGGTGTATTCAGCTGAGTCCAAGGGATCCAGAGGGTCCTGATGGGTCACCTGCGTGGTCAGAAGAGACAAAAACAACTCATAGTTTGCCGTCAGACCCGTTGTGGCCGCATTTGGCTTACTGGCGGAGTTCGTCGAAGAGGTCGCTGTTACTTCAGTCATTTTACTCAAGGCTCCTTAATCGCCCTAAATTGCTGCCGGCTGATGCCGGTCCAGCCCCGCTTCTGGTGACGTCCCCGCCCGAATTCCCCAAATTCCAGAATTTATACATTCACTGACATGCGGCACTGCGTCGTGCCGCTGCGCATTAGATGCGGATATCCAACCCGCTGGAGGCCGCCCCCGAATAACGGGCAGCCATTTCTGCCGATGCGTCGATTTCGGCACTTTCGTCCCCGGAGCCGCCACTCCAACCGCCACCGAACTGCCCTTCATCTTCGTTGCGACCCTCGGCAAAGCCTTGCCCGCCCTGGTCCTGAAGCGAGAACTGAAGGTTATCCATATCAGCCTTCAAACCAGCCTCCTGAAAAGCCCGCTCCAGCCCACGCTGATCGCGAAGGAACATATCCAGTGTCTCTGGGCGATCGACGACAAGATGCGCCTGCACTGACCCATCGGATGCCACTTTAAGGTGCACATCAACGCGCCCCAGCTCTGGTGGATCGAACCGCATCTGGAAGCTTGTGCTTCCATTGCTCAGGTTTCGTGCCATTGCAGTGGCGACCTGTGTTGCCACCTGGCCAGAATGCGCCTGGCTTGGAGATGGCAGATTGACGGTCTTTCCGCTGGCCAAGGCTTCACCGCTCGTCACGGGCTGAGCTGACAGCGAGAACGGCAGCTCGCCGTCACTGTCATCAGTGTGGGCTTTCGCCGCACCTACGGCCGCAGCAGCACCCGCCACACCAGCAGCACCAGATGTTTCGGCAGAAGCAGGCGCCCCACCACCGGTCAACGCCTCAACGCCAGCCCCCAGGCCTGTGGTTTGAGTGCCAGCTGCCGAGCCGCCGTTGACGGCCCCGCCAGCAATACCCGCGGTTGCGCCCGGCCTGTTATCCTCAATCAAGGGAGCCACCGGGATAAGTCCCTCATTCGTCCTGCGAAGCACCACACCATCATCAGATGAAACGTCACCCTCATCGGCCTGTCCAACGACGGAGGCTGGCGAAGTGGCCTGATCGGACCTCGTGGTTCCGGTTTGCGACTGCAAAGTCTTTCCCTGCCCCGCCCCAGCGACAGCAACCTGTGCAGCTGCTTGCGGCTGGTCCGTCACAGTGAGCACCGCAGACTGCTGATTAATCGATTGATTGATTGCTGCCGATGCACTGTCACGATGCATGACAATCTTTTCCAGACCAGCCGCATCGGCAGCGTCAGCCAGATCAGAAAGAGTTGCTGTAGCGCCCGCAGGCCTGGAAACAGCAACCTCTGTTGTGTGATTATCCCCTGTGCCCTGCAGGACCGCAGTCGCAGCAGAGGCGCGAACTTGCGCATCAGCGCCATTGCCCGCCAACTGCCCAACTGCCGCAGCACCTGCTTCATTGGCGCCAGCAGCGCTAACGGCTGAACCATCAACAGCCGACACAAGTGGCAACGGCAACTCGGGAGTCTGCCCCTTAACGGGGACCGGAGCGTCTTCAGATGCAATGGGAGAAGCAGCTGGAGCAACGTTTAGAGAAGCCGATGCAACCGCACTGACAGCCCCACCAGCCTGCGCATCACCAACGACAGGCTCAGCCCCCAGGAGCTCACCAGAAGCACGACCGACCCCGGCCTGCGCTGAACCAGCACGTGCCTCGACAGGCAAACCTGCACGCCAGCGGCGCTCACCACCGGCCGGATCCGTGACAGAGGCCGTCGAAAGCGCACCAACACCGGACACAGCACCTGCCGAAGTCACTTCAGCAGCTGGCGCAGCCTTAGGAGATGAGCCCGAGGCAGCTTCAGTCGCAGACGATTTCAGCTCTGCCGAATCCATGCCAATCGATGAGCCATTAACTGGAGCACCTGAACCCGAAGCAGCCGCCTGCACCGAAACCGAACCAGCAGCCGGAACCTCATCCTGCCCGCCAGCAGCACCAGTCGACAGACCAGCGCCAGGCACCGGGGCCCCTGCGGCCCGACCGAGACCCGAAGGAGGAACATCACCCGCCTCACCTTGCTCCGGAGAAAAAGCCGGCACATCAGAACCATCAACAGAGCCAGCTGAGGCACCAAGCAAGGCCGAGGACTGAGCCGAGGCAACCGGCGGCGTGACGGACACAGCCACGACACCGGCAAGCATTGCCGCAGCTTCTTGCGCAGCAGCGTCGCCCTGCAGAGCCGCCTCTGCGTCGTCCAGACCCGGAACCCCGGAACCTTCAACACCTTCCAGCTCGACAGACGATCCTGCCGAACCAGCAGCTAAATCACCAGGTACGACTGGCTGAGCGTCAGAACCTGCTCCCTTGCCCCCCTGCCCTGCACTTAGATCAAGAGCCGGCGCACCACCTTGGTTGACAGCAACAGGTGCCGACGCGTCTGCTGCTGTCACCACGCCAAGCGCAGCCTGAAAAGCCCCAGACACAGCAGAACCACCGCTGGCGGCCAAACCACCACCTGCATTCAAGCCCGCTCCAGATACTCCTGACAAAAGACTGACCGGCACCACGTTTGCATTCCTCACAGAAAGCCACCATTCAGGAGGCACAAAATCTCCCTGTAGTTTAGCAATCAACGGGCCAAACCCCATGCAATTGAAAAGTCAGGGCATTTCGAAGCCCACACAGGCAAATGCGGAATCTGATTCCGCCCAAACCCGGCACAGTTTACCGCTTCGGCAAAACCTGCCGGGCAACCCCTAGCAATGATTGGCGCTGCGAGGTGATTTCTGTATAGTGCCACCAAATTTGAACACAGCCTGCGCAAAAGCTCTTTCACGGCACACCAGCCGCAATGACCGAAGCTGAGCAGCAAGTCCCCCCTACAGCCGTCTCCCCTCCCGGAAACACGGCTCAGGGCCTGGTCCATCGGACCTGCAGGCAAGACGCACCCAAGGTGAATAGAATGCTGAACAGCCTCGGCCTGCCGGGCCGCCCGCAAGATACCCGTGTCGTTGTCGCCATGTCCGGCGGCGTCGACAGCTCGGTGGTCGCCGCACTTCTCGCCGATCAAGGCTATGAAGTGATTGGTGTGACACTGCAGCTCTACGATCATGGCGCCATGGTCTCCAAGGCAAAGTCCTGCTGCGCCGGCGTCGACATTCACGATGCCCGCAGCGCTGCAGAGAAGATCGGCATTCCACATTATGTCCTGGACTACGAAAGCCGCTTCAAGGAGCAGGTAATGGACCGTTTCGCCGACAGCTATATGGCTGGCGAAACCCCGATCCCATGTGTCTCCTGCAATCAGACCGTCAAGTTCAAGGACCTGCTGCAGACCGCCAAGGATCTCGGCGCCGACGTTCTGGCAACAGGCCACTATGTGCGCTCGGAGGCGACCGGCAACAAGCGCGGCCTGTATCGCCCTGTAGATCAGGACCGCGATCAGAGCTATTTCCTTTTCGCCACCACCCAGGAGCAGTTGGACTTCATCCGCTTTCCGCTGGGCGCGATGTCGAAGCCTGAAGTGCGGGAGATGGCCGCCCATTATGGCCTGTCCGTCGCCAACAAGCCTGACAGTCAGGATATTTGCTTCGTTCCCAATGGCGACTATGCCGAGGTGATCAAGAAGCTGCGACCCAACGCCGCCGCACCGGGCGACATTGTTCATATGGATGGCCAGGTTCTCGGCCGTCATGAAGGCATCATCCACTACACCATCGGCCAGCGCCGTGGCCTGGGCGTGGCGACCGGCGAACCGCTTTATGTCGTCCGCCTTGATCCTGACCTGAAGCGCGTGATTGTCGGTTCGCGAGAAGCTCTCGCCACACGCAGCGTCGTTCTCCGGGAAGTCAACTGGATCGGAGACCTCCCTCTGGATGAAAACGACACGCTGGAGATCTTTGCCAAGGTGCGTTCCACCCGCCCTCCAGCTCCGGCTAGACTGACTTGCAAAGACGGCACGGTGACTGTCGAACTAACGTCCGGCGAACGAGGCGTCGCTCCCGGACAGGCCTGCGTCTTCTTTGACAACGACGGCGCCAATGCACGGGTTTTGGGAGGTGGCTGGATCGCCCGCACCGAGCGCGACGGCACATGGGCAGTCGACCAGGTACAGTCTCACGACACACCGGCAGCGCGCACGGCCCCAGCAAGCGCCTGATCGCCAACAACACGAAACCGGTCAGTCAGGTTCGCCAGCAGGCTCGACACGACCCAATCACCCGCAACAAAGGCCCGGGCTCCAGCTGGCAGCCCGGGCCCTTGTATTTGAAGCCCTCAACGCCAGTCGGCTCCGTTCTGCAACATCCGGATGCCGGCTCGTCCCGGCCAGGCGCCCCCCTCTCCATCGTCTGACAAAACTTTTTCCGCAAGCCATCAGACCGGGGCTGATCCGCACTGAAAATTCAGGCGGCAACGCTCAGCCCTCAGGTCCTATCCACAGCCAGCGCAAGGCATTTCAGCGGGTTTGAAAAATTTCCACACCACTGCGGGAAAGGCCGCTTGACAGCCCGCCCGTCCGCTCCCTATAAGCACCCCACATTCGCCGCAGCCAAGCGCTGCAGGCCAACGGATGGCGGAGTAGCTCAGCCGGTTAGAGCAGCGGAATCATAATCCGCGTGTCGGGGGTTCGAGTCCCTCCTCCGCTACCATTTTTCTTTCTTCAATAAAATCAGCATGTTACGCAAGATGGGATACCCTCGTTTTGTGATACGTCTCACGCCCTTGTACGCGGAGAGACCATGGCACGTGCATCCTATATCCAGCGCCGCGACGGCCGTTATCACCTGCAAATCCGGCTTTCGAAAAGCCTCGGCCATATGCTTGGCAAGTCTACCTATAGAAAGTCTTTAGGGACCAGCCAGTACGGTGTCGCCCAATACCGACTACGGGAATGCCTTGGCTGGATCTACAGTATGAACGAGAGCACCGATTACCCTCACCTCATCGAGATGAACCTGTTCACTCTTCGAGAGTACGTGTCAGACACCTGGCCGCTCTCCGACGAACGCCTGTTCTCGCGCAGAACCTACGAGGAGATGTTCAAAAACTTCAAGCATCGCGCGATCGCCGCAGGCTTCGATCCGACGGTGTACGCTCCGGACATCAATGCGCTCTTTGCGGCATTCGTTCAGCAGAACCTTGATGCCGAAGCTCACGAGCAAAACATCATTCGACAACAGCACTATGAGCGTGGGCGGCAGGACGCCCTGAGCAGTATGGCAAACGCGAGTGCGCCTTCAAGCTTTCAGATGAATATGCCAGTCGTTGGGTTCGCTACATCCGAGAGCCTTGAAATGGAAACTCAAGGCAATGATATGGGCTCCGAGTCTGCACCCGATGAGCAGCAGTTCCAGCACGGGCATCAATCGCTCTTGCCCAGCTCCTCCGGCGGGGTCACGCTACAATCTAAAACTTCACATCCAGAGCTGGTGAAGCAAGCAAAACCAGTCCGGTTTTCGAATGCTCTCAGCCGTTTCCTGGACGAGACCGGCGGCAACAAGGACGCCAAATCAACTACCCGCCTGATCGTGAATTTCCTGATCGACAAGCTGAACGATCCAATTGTTGCCGACTTCGACGCCGAGGCTGTCAGAACATTGGACAGGATGATCCCGGACATCCCGAACAAGAAAGGTGTCCCCGGAGTCCACTCTACATCGTTGGCTGCACGCCACGATTATGCGCAGCAATTCGGTTGGGACAATCTGACCCGCCTTACGGCTGCCCGGATCCAGAACGGTTATCACAACGAGCTTTCCAAGTTCTTCGGCTGGATGATCGATGAGGGAATTTACCCGCACGAAAAGCCCGTCTTCAAAACCCTCAGTCCGAAAAATCTCGTATCCATTTCAAGAGACGCATTCGACGACGATGAGGTAACCAGAATTTTCGCGCAGCCGCTCTTTACCGGATGCAGCAGCGTCAAACGCATCTGGCGGCCGGGCGACTATCTGATCCAGAACCACCTCTATTGGGCGTACCTCATTCTGCTTCTGACTGGAACCAGGCCGGGAGAGCTGGGTCAGCTCGATCTGAATGACATTCAGGAACGCGACGGTATCTCCTACCTGTTTCTACGCCCGTTCGACCCTCGAAACGGTCAAGTCGCGCTAGAGGATGTCAAACGCTTCAAGACCGAAAGCTCGCAGCGCGTTATCCCCCTGCACCCACTACTCTTCGATCTTGGCCTTCAGGAACGCATCGAAGAACTCCGCGAGATCGACTGCCCAGTCCTATTTCCGGAATGGGAACCCTATCCCAAACCTGACGGGGAAATCCGTTGGGGTCAGCCGATCACCAAGAGCTGGCAATATCTCAAGAAAAACATCGAGATCGACCGTTCGGACGTCACTCTTTATTCAACCCGCCACTGGTTTGCTGACCTCATCGACAACACCGACATCAAGCACGCAACCCGTACGCGCGTGATGGGGCATAAGAACAAGGATGACATCCCCTCCCGCTACGGCTCGAAGAGCCGGCTGACAACTCGGGATCTGGAGCTCCTCACCGATATCCGCTCCCCGGTTATCGACAAGATTTCTGGGCCGCTCATCGCTGCCAAAGCGCTTGCCGATCAGGGCAAGCTGAAGGTTGTCAAACCCTGGCTGCAACAGACGAACTGGTCGAAATACTACCGGAACAAGTTTCTCGGAAAGTCGGCCGGGAAAGCGAGCCTACCTTAAAGAGGTTTGACCGGAACTCCATGGAACCACACCCTGTCTAATGTCAGATTCGAGTCCCAATTACGGCCATCCCAAGGCTCGTTGCCTTCGCCCGGAAGCAGACATCCCGCTTCATCACTTCCCCGTTGCGCAAGATGGGGCCATCAAATGCATGCAGTGCCCTATGGCAGTGCCGTCCACCCAAGGTCGGCTTCGATCCTCCGCCTGTACGGGGTGTCGATCTGCCGGGGCGCATGGCGGATATAGCGTTCGGCCTCGTCTTTCTTTGCACCTTTGAGCCCCTGTAAGTAGGAGACGACCTGTTCAATGGTCGGGACCACCACTTGTCCGTCGAACTGCGGGGGCAGTGCCGTCCACACCACGCCTTCCACGCCATGCGCCAAGGCCCAGCCCGGTAGGCCCGGCAGCGCCTCCGGCGCGGCTCCCCCCTGCGACCAGGTCGCCACCCAGTCAACGTTCTTCGTCCCCTCGCGCACCATCAGCTGTCGTTTCGCGAGCCCCAAATCGTCCGTGTCCATAATGGCCCAGAACGATCGCACCTCTGGTGCTGTCGGCTCCAGCACCAGAGTTATGCGCCCGTTTTGCGACTGGCGCGTGAGTTCCACCCTCAGTAGCGGCCCATCGTCAAACCACTCGCGGCGGATAGGAAGCTCGCGTGGATCCCAGATCAACGATCCCCAACCTAAGCATGCAATCGCCATTTCTCTTGCCCTCTCCTCAACGCCCCTGAATATGTCCCACATTCCAACCTTGCCTACCCCCCAAAGGCAGCGGCGGTACTGCTGCGAGCTGTAAAGTATTACCCAAATACCTTTGAGGTTCGCTGATATATTTAAGGTTTCTGTTGCGCAAAATACGCTTTTCCCGCTAATTTCTCAGTGAAACAACCGGGGGGTAGGGACGTGGCGGTTACGGCAGCCTTTGGCTTCGATGAAAACGCTGACCTGGAGAGCAACCTCACCAAGCTAAAAACGCATCTCGGGTTGCATGACGCGGCCCTGAGCGCACAGCTCGCGACCTTCTACCCGGTCCTCCGCGATGAAACCTATACGCCCTCGCCCGTTTGGAATGCTATGTTCCAAGCGATCCATGATGCGGAAGCCGCCGCCGCACAGCAAACCACTGCGCCCACGCCTGCGGCAACTGGCCCAACCGCAGCTGCGGCAGTTCCGCCGGTTGCCGGTCCCACTGGCTGGTTTTTGGAAGGTCTGAGCATTGAGGGTTTCCGTGGCATAAACAATGAGGGTAAGCCGCTTCAATTGAAGTTCAAGTCCGACAAGGTCAACAGCGTCTCCGCCGTAAACGGCGTAGGCAAAACATCCGTTTATGATGCCATTCGGTATGCGATATCCGGGAGGCTGCCGTGGTTAGAAGAACTCCCTCTGGGTGATCGTGACGGTGAGTATTACCTCAACCGGTTCCATCCTGCCCAGGCGGCGACTATCAAGCTCTCGCTCCGCGAAATGGTGACGAACCAATCTTGTGAAATCGAGGTCAAGCGGGACAGCTTGGGAACTCGAACGGTATCCGCATCCGGCACTTGGGATGGCAACGCCATCCTCCAGTCCCTCAATCGTGAGTTTGTGCTGCTCGACGGGCCGACCTTCCAAAATTTCATCGCGGCCAAACCCCAAGCGCGGGGTCGCACGTTCGCGGGTCTGCTGGGACTCTCAGATTATAGCAGGATGCGCCAAGCCCTTGCGGCACTGTCAAATACGCGGGCGTTCAACAACCACTTCGGCTTGCAAGCCCATACACAAGCCCAAGCCCACGCGCAGAAAGGAGTCAATGACGCGAGGGATGCCCTGAAACGCGACTATCTGATCCTGACGAGCGACGAATGGGGCATGATGCCGCTCGCCGATGGCCTCGCCAAGTGTTTCTCGGCGCTGGAGCAGATCGGCCCGCTGACGGCACTCTGCGCAGGCAGGACGTTCCGCGAGATCGACGTGGACGCCTGTATCGAGGCCGTCAAGGCTGCCGAGGGCGGCCCGCAACGAGAGCGCCTCGGGGAATGTGTCCGGCTCCGGCAGGAGCTGGTCACGCTGAACGTGCAGGTTCCCGATGCTGAGCGCACGAATCAGCTGGCGAATGTCGCGAAGAACCGCGAAGAGGCCGTCGTCAAGACGGCCGGCGATGTCATCCTCCAGCTCTATCAGGCAGGGGCCAAGGCTCTTGAGCTGCCTGAGTGGGCGAACGCTGGTATATGCCCGCTGTGTGACAGTGCAGTTGCCCATGACCTTCACAGCCATGTCGGCACAAAGCTCTCCGCATTCACCGCACTCGACGAAGCAACCCAGGCGGTGGGCCTCGAATGGAACGAGGGGGGCTGGGCTGACCTGACAGGACTTGAGAAGCTGTTGGAGCCCGATGCCACCAAGCGCCCGATCGCTGCCCTGTCGGATACGGCGCAAAAGGGGGTGCTTACCGAGGCGCAGGCCAAGGACCTTGCCGTCTGGCTGCGGACGTTGCGCGAGCGCGCGGCCGCCCGGGACAAGGCGCTGGAGAAAGAGCAGCGTGAGCTGGAGAAGATCCTTCCCCAGTCTTCAGTTGAGGTGACGAAGAAGGTTGAGGCGGCCCGCCGGATGCAAGAGAGCCTTGGCAAACTCGACGCCGCACAGACTGACCTTGACCGGGAGAAGGTCCGCGCCGACCGCGTGTCGCGCTTGAAGACATTTCTGGACCGGGCCTCGGACGATTTCGGGGTTGCAGAGGCGGGAATCAGCAAGGCCCGTCTGGCCGCGGTGGAACCCGTATTCAAGACCAACTTCGCGGAAATGTCGTTTTTCGGTGTCACGCCGGAGGTCGTCAAACGGGCTAATAGTGAGGATCTTCAGCTCCGCTTGCAGGAGTTCCACGGGCTGGCCGACCTGTCACCTCAGGCGCTGTTGTCGGAAAGCTACCGCAATGCCTTCGCCATCGCGCTCTACCTCGCCGCAGCGTCACTTTACGGCGGGATGCCCAAGTTTATCGTGCTCGATGATGTGACCTCCAGCTTTGATGCAGGCCACCAGCTCTATCTCGTGGAATTGCTCCGGAAAAGCTTTGCCCGGCCGGCCAACCCGAACGGGCTGCAGGTGATCCTGCTGAGCCACGACACCATGTTGGAAAAACTCTTCAACAAGCACACTGGTTCGGGTGTCTGGTGGCACCAGCGGCTCGAAGGCAACCCTCAGTTTGCGGTGCTGCCGCAAGCCGGCGCGGTGAACAAGGTGCGTGATCTTACAATTTCAATGCTGCAGGCCGGACAAGCTGACTTCGCCAAAGAGGGAGTCCGGCAGTATCTCGAATACCGGCTGAGCGATCTCATTAGCAAGCTGCGCATCCCCGTTCCTGTGGACGTCGCCTTCAATGACAACAAGCAGCTGGCGGGGGAATTCCTCGGTGCGATCGACGCCGCCGTGAAACTCCACAAGGCGGGGGGATCTCTTATTCTCGAACCCGCTCAGGAGGCAGGCTTGAACGCCAACATGGCGACGATCGTTGGTAACTTCACCAGTCACTGGGGAACAGGCCAGGCTCTGGCCTTCACAGCGCCGGCGCTGCTCGGCATCATGAACGCGATCGACCAGTATTGCGACTGCTTTACTTTCATCCCGAATCCCGGGGATCCTCGGAAATTCTACAAATCTCTTAGCCAGAAGCTGTGACGAGGACCGTAGCGTCTAGTACTGACCGTCAAACAGGTCGACCAGCGCCCGGGTCATGAGGAAGACCAGTCGTCGGCGCCGCAAATGCTCGGGCCGTTCATAGATGTGGCACCGCTGGCAGAGCGCCCGGAGATTCCGCTGGTCATTATAAGCGAGCGAGCACGTATCGTCGGGATGGTAGCAAACGGCAAGGATTGAGCTGCTGCCGGTTTCGTGGACACCGAGTTAAGGTGCTTGCAATGAAGGAAGTTCAGCCGCGAATACAAGCTTGAGGCGGTGAAATTGGTGCGGGAGCGCGGCGTCAGTGTTGCGCAAGCAGCCCGCGATCTGGATGTCCATGAGAATGTGCTGCGCAAGTGGGTTAAGGACTATGGCTCTGACCCGGCGCAGGCTTTTCCTGGCCACGGGCAGATGAAGCCTGAGCAGCTCGAAATCGTGAGGTTGCGCAAGGAAATCGCCAAACTTAAGGCGGAGCGTGACATCCTAAAAAAGGCCGCCGCCTACTTTGCCAAGGACGTGATATGAAGTTCGCGTTCCGGCTTCCATGCCTGGCTTAATGGTTCTCCGAGCCAACATGCCCGGTATGACGAGGTTCTGCTCGACAAGATCAAAGGCAGATTCAAGGACAGTGACCGCACCTACGGCGCCCGGCGTGTCTGGCATGACCTCCTTGCCGAAGGGCTCTTCTGTGGTCTGCATCGTGTCGAGCAGCTCATGCGCGGCAATGCATTGAGAGCAAGGCCGAGACGGCGTGGCTTGCCGAAGGATGGTGGTGAGCGTTCGCTCATTATACCGAATATTCTGGATCGTCAGTTTGCAGCAGACCGACCGAACCAGAAGTGGGTGGCCGACTTTACCTATCTATGGACGGCTGAGGGCTGGCTCTATGTGGCCGCCGTCATCGACCTGTTCTCTCGCCGTGTCGTGGGTTGGTCAATGAACAACAGCATGACCTCTCAGCTCGTGACCGACGCGCTGATCATGGCCATCTGGCGCAGAGGCAAGCCGGATGCGCTGCTGCATCACTCGGATCAGGGCACCCAATACACCAGCGAGCAATTCCAGCGCCTCATGGCCGACCATGGTATCGCCTGCTCGATGAGCCGGTCTGACAATGTCTGGGATAACGCTGCGATGGAAAGCTTCTTCTCATCTCTGAAAACTGAAAGGACAGCCCGCAAGATCTACAGAACTCGAGACCACGCCAGGGCAGACGTGTTCGACTACATCGAGCGCTTCTACAATCCAAAGCGTCGACACTCGACACTGGGGTATCTCAGCCAGATGGAATTTGAAAACAAGGTCGGATTAGCTTAACTCGGTGTCCGAAAAACCGGCAGCAGCTCAACACCGCCAATAACGTTAGCTGCAAGCTCAAAGAGCGAGATAACGCCAACGGTACGAGCATATCTTCAGTCGCGTGAACAGGTACGCCTCGCCCGCAACCCGGCACCTTGACATGCTGGGGCAACGGCGGTTTCATTTTTTGATGATTGGACCTCGCAGACTCAAACATGACCACCAAACAAAACGCTATCGAGTATCTAAAAGACCACATCGGCATTCTTGCCACTGATGAGAAGCGATTTGGGCCTCACCGAGCTATGCAACAATTCGGCTCTGAGTTTCGCCCCAGATTGGATGCTTCGTCTCGGCTACCTCGCGGCGCGACCAAGTCATGTTACGCCAACGCCACTGCTTATGCCGTCACTCATCGCAATCTGTTCTATTCTGAGGGATATGCCCTCGATCCCGAATTCTCACTACCGTTTCAGCATGCTTGGCTTGTTGATGAAGCCGGCGAAGTGATTGACCCGACTTGGAAGGACGCAGAACAACACGTCTATTTCGGCATCACGTTCAGAGCGGACTTTCTTACCGAAATGCTGAAACACAGTGAGGACGAGTGCGGACTACTCGCGAACCAGAGGCTTATGCGAAAGCATTATTCCACCCCAGAGCTCCTGAGCGCTGGTGTGCTGCCGAAGTCTGAACTGCCTATCGCTGGTTCTTCTTGCCCCAATTTAAAAGCACCACTCTCGCTTCAGAATCTGAGCCAGCGCTAGAAAGATTTCGGGGACACTCCCCGTCGCGGAGTAGATGGGAGAAAGGCGGGCAGAAACGTTTTCGCGGTCTGCAGGAATGACAGGAATGCGCCGGAAACAGACTGTAGGCTACGCGACGCCGAACATCACAGTTCTTAACGTCTAGGTCTGAGTTCCAAAGCAGCGGTCCACCATGCAGAGCGGTACAAGTGCGGTGCGGAAGAGGTGTTGCTCGAGATCATCCGAGAGCGGTAACCCACCCGCAGGCATGTGCGCAAACACCAATAAAAAGAGCGCCTGAATGGTCAAGACTTCCGGCTGTGGCTATTCATCTCGGGAAACGGATCGAAGCGGCTGGTTTGGATAACGTTCTGTTGATCCGAGCTCCGATGCCGGTCGCAAAAAAATTGTAACAACAACCCTAAGCTGCTATGTGTCCGGTTTAATAATCGCATGTTTCACGGATATTGCGGGTAGGCCATGAGCGGAAAGTCGCGGGTCGATACGACAAATGCAGCTGATAAATCTATCGGTTTCGATTACCAATACTATTACTTTCTCAATGAACTGTTGAACCTCAAAACCGGTCAAATGGTAGGTCTGGAGTTCCTGGACGACGTCCACGTTCGACGCCCCGATGGCTCAAATATGCTTATCCAGGTCAAGCACACCGTCCAGAAAAACGCACAGGGTCAGGCCATCAATCTTACGACGATGGATCATGATCTCTGGAAGTCGATTTCGAACTGGTGCAAGCTCATCACCGACCCTTTGGACGGGCGCAAGGACGTTGCGCCGCAACTGGCCTTCCTCAAGCAGACCAGCTTTCTCCTCGCATCCAACAAGTTGGGGAACGGCAACAACACCTTCCTGGCTTCATTCGAGGCCTTCTCGGCCAGCACCAAAAGCCACGCCGAGCTCGTGGCTGATATCGAGACGCTAAAAGGCAAAAGCAAGGACATTGTGCTTCAAGCCTACATGGCCGAGTTGCTGCTACTCGATGTAAATGTTTCCAAGGCATTTTTCGAGCGTTTAGCGTTTGCTTTGGGGAAGGACGAGATCATCGACCTGTGCAAGGCCTCCATCGCTGAAAAGCAGATACATCCGAAACGCGTCGACGACGTTTTCAGCGTCGTCGACTCCGAGGTCCGACAGCACTCCTTCGCCACGGTCAAGGCGGGGGACAAGATCGAGATTAGTTTCGACGAATTCAACCGGAGATACCGGCGTCATTTCGACAGGGGCCGGAGCGGCGAACTGATCTTTAGAGACTTCAATCCGGTCCTGCCGGACCATCTATCTGACCAGACTTTCATTAGGCAACTTGTTGACATCGAGGACATCGACGCGGACGCCATCGAGTCCCATTCTGCGTTCACTACGCGTCGATTGAATTTCCGTAACAACCTCGAACGACTTCGCAATGACGGAGAGATTGGGCAGCCGGACATCGACGCCATGGAGGATGAAGCAGGTCTCATGTGGGAAAACCAGTTCCGGCATGCGCATTCTGGTCAATTAGCTCCCCCTGACGAACGTGTGCCTGCCCGCGCTATTCTAGGTGACCTACGCTCGAGAAAGCTGAAGCTCGCATCGCAAGAACTTCCACTCGCCTTGAGCAACGGCGGGTTCTACGAGCTCTCCGACCGCCCGGTGATCGGCTGGCTGAAGAACTGGAAAGATCGCTACAAGTGAAATTGGATTCGCATTACAACAACCTGGCAATCAATGCGTTCGCCATCTCTTCCATACTGAACGAAGCCCGCTTCCTGACCATTCCAGAGATCGCGCTGATCCTTCCCATTGTCGCCCATCGCGATACGATGAGGAAGCTTTCCAACCGCTCCTTTCGCTTCGTGAGCTTCGAGCAATACCTGATCGACAACATCGACCATTTCTACAATTTCAACGATAGGTTTTTGGCCGCCCTCACGCCGACGATTAACGCCCTGCAGTTCTTGCTTGAAATTGAAGTTCTCCAATTGGAGGAGAACGGTGCGGCAATCGTGTCCGCATTGCCATTTGATGCTTCCATGGGGAGGCGCGCCAAACGCGTTCATCGGGCGTCGGCGAACATCGCTGCCATGATTTCCGGCAATGCCAAGGTTTTCTACCTCAATGCGAGGATCGAATTATGAAATTCTACATCGAAAGCCTTCAGCTCTGGCTGAAGAGCGGTCGACGGCGCACCGTTTCATTTCTGCCGAACAAGGTCAACGTTATCACTGGCGACAGCCACACCGGCAAGACGGCGATCTTGGACATCTTCGACTACTGCTTCTTCGCTAGCAAGCATCGGATCTCCGAGAGCATCATCAACGAGAACGTCGCTTGGTATGGCCTGCGTATCCATCTGGACGACAAGGTCTACCTAATTGCGAGACGTGCGCCGACCGGGACGACACCGTCTACCAACTACCATTTCTCGGCAACGGGCGAAATACCTGAAACTCAGCCAAGCGCGAATATCAGCGAAAGCGTATTGAAGAAGTTGTTGAGCGCCGATTTCGGTATCGACCAAGACGTGAAAATCCCGTTTGGCGGAAGGACACTCAGGGCGAATTCCCGGGTTTCGCTCAGATACTTCCTGCTCTTCAACACGATCTCTCAGGACATCATCACGCATAGCGACCAGTTCTTCGACAAACAGAACCAGTCCCGCTACCAGGAAGCGTTGCCACGCATCTTCGACATGGCTGTGGGAATCGACACTGTCGAGAACATATTAAAACGGGAGAAACGGACAGAACTGGAGCGTAGTCTCGCCCGCCAACAAAGACTGCTGGCGAAAACGGAGGAAAAGCGGGTGCAGTTCAACGCGCAGTTAACCGAAACAGTCGCCCGAGCCAAAGGTTTCGGTTTGATAGCCGACGATCCTGACGTCGATGCGTCAGTCGTTGCCTTGCGGCATATCGTGAGAGATGGCGATAGCGGCAGTGACTTGCATGTGTCGGCGAAACACGAGGAGCTTTCCTCCGAGATTTATCGCATCGCCCGAAAGATCAAAGGGCTCACACGGTTCATTGCGGAATATGAGAGCCACAAGTCGACCCTTAAGGAGACAGAGGACAGCCTGCGGCCCGTTGAATACCTGATCAGTAATTTCGAGGAGACGGTTAGGACGTCGGTATTCGATGAAATCCTCGCAAACCTCTCCCTGGGACTCAGGGAAATTAAAGCAGCAACTGTCGCGAAGACGCCCCTGGACAGCAATATTACCGAGATCCTGAAGGGGCTGAGAGCTCAGCACGATAACCTGATAAATCAGCTAAAAGCCCTGCCTGCCGAGATGGAAGGCTTAGAGAACGATAAGGCGAAATATCTCTTCATTGGCGAGACAAAGGCAAAGCTAGAGCTCTACGGCGACGTAGAGGCCGATGCGATCTCCGACAACAGCGATCTGATCGCAAGCTTGGAATCTCAAATCGAAGACCTGATTGTCGAATCCGTCGAGGAACGGAAAGAGCTGTTTATCAAGGCCTTGGATGAAGCGATTCAGGACTACATTTCTTTGACTAAGGCGGCGCTCGGGAACTACGGAAACTATCGTTCCGCATTCAACTACTCGGAAAAGAAGCTTCACCTTCGCAAACCCAAGACAACTTCGACCGAAAATGTTGGTAGTAGCTCTAACCATATGTTCCTCCACCTCTTCCTGTTCCTGGGTTTGCATGAACTGATATTACGGAATGGTGGAAGCCACGTGGCTCCGTTTCTTATCATCGACCAGTTCTCCCGACCTTACTGGGGCGAGGATGATCAGGCAGAGCAGGCCGCGAAAGAGGATGTTGCCGAAAGTGACGTTGCGAAGGTCAAGCTCGCATTGGAGCTTCTGGACAGCTTCATCGGCGTCGCGAACGAAATGGACAAAGAATTCCAGATGATCGTTTTCGAGCACATCAAACCGCGATACTGGGATGGTTTGGAGAATGTACACCTTGTTGAAGTCTTTCGTGACGGAAACGCCTTGCTCCCCCTCTCTGAGCTGGGCTAGCGAAAATGACGCGGCCACTCCTTTGCGGACGCCAAAGACCACACTCGGATCAGTCCTCAATACGCCTCTATTGGTTTAGCCAGGTAAGCGAAGTTGAGTTCCCGGGCTATCCGGGACTACTGCATGGCTTCGGACCCAGCACTCGCAAGGCCGCCAACGGATAGGTGGCGAATTCGGTTGACTTCTGGGCGAGGCAATGAAGCGAGAACCCAAAGGATATCCCCGCACACCTCCTTTTGGCCACCGGCGACGAGGCCCCACCACGAGGAAGGTCTGCTCTTGGGTGCACGCCACGACGGCATTCACGTCTGAATGAGGGCGCTTAGGGGGAATAATGTCGGCTGTGCGCGCCGGAGATTCAATCATCTTCAACCCGGATGTGTTCGCGACTTCGACGACGAATCTCGATGGGCGAGTGGATGAAAACATCAGGTGGATCTCCGAGTTTGCGCGGGTGAAGCCCACTTAGAAAAGGCGATGGTGTTCGATGATGTCCCTTGGTGTCGGATTGGATCAAACAAAGTCCCACCAATATTAACCTGGCGGCACAGCAACGATTGGCTTTGGTCGTGAACGATGCTAGCCGATGTCCGCTCCTGGGAGGCGACTAGGATGCGAGCAATGACCAGATTGGGAACGCAAAGAGGTTACTCGCTTGGCGAAGAACATACGACGGAACCCAGTCGCAATTGGGCACTCTATCCGAATTGTTTTGAACCGAAGCCTTCCCCGCCCGGGTTTCTCATAACGTACCATTCGGAACCTGCCTAGCACCTGGATTTATTTGTCCAAGTGGCCGACCAGCGGTCTATAAGAGGTTTTTACTCTGCCGAGGCTAAACTGATGCAAGGAACTTTGCATTCACACCGCCTTCTGAAGGTCTTGGCCGTTCGCGGAAATAATCTCCAGCACCTCCCTACCCTCAAGTTTGTGTTTTTGCATCAGGGCGTCGGCGAGCGCGTGATGTGCAGATACGTTCTCCTCCAGAACCGCGCGTGCATCTTCGTAAGCCGTTACCAGCGTATTCTCGACCCGTCGGCGCAGGGCGTGATCCGTGAGCAGGATTTCACGAACTTGTCGGGACCCACTCGAAACCAGGTGCAAAAGGTTGCCTCCAAAACCGAAGCTGGCTTCCATCTCGGTCGCGACCTTCGTAGCTGAAGCCAGATCGGACCCTATGGATCCACCACCCCCGTCAGCGATTTCACCTAAGATCAACTCTTCGGCAGCAAGACCCGCCAGATGCACCATCAGCTGTGCCTCATAGTCACTGCGTGTCCGAGCCTTCAACGTCGAGCTCAACACCTCCAGAGCTCCAGCCTCACGCCGCGCTTTAGATTCTGAAAGCTTTGGTTCAATCCGGAGCCGCACAATTTCGCCATCTCCGACCTTGGCTTGCAGGATGGCATGTCCTGCTTCGTGGACAGCAATTCGCCGTAGGTCTTCCTGTCTGAATGCAAATTGTTTGGGAAGTCTGGAGGCAAGGTCACCAAATTTAAGGTGCCTTTTTTCCTTACGAGCTGCCCGGCGGGCATCACGCACAAACTTTTCGATGTCCGCTCCCGAAAATCCTTCTAGACGGCCAGCGATGTCAGACAGGCAATCGTCCGCCAGCGCACCCTTCAAATGCCAACGCAAAATCTGCTCGCACGCCGAACGGTCGGGCAGCGGGATGTAGATTGTCTGTTCCAAACGTCCCGGTCTCAGGAAAGCGGGGTCGATAAGCTCTGGGTGATTGCACGCGGCAATGACAACGATGCCTTCCCGGCCCTCAACACCGTCGAGGCACTCAAGCAGTCCGTTGATTTTCTCTACGACGTAAAGAGCATTATCTCCACGGACGGTCCCGCGATCACCGACAGAATCGAATTCATCGAGAAACAGAATGCACGGCGCTTTTTTTCGTGCGTCGGAAAATGTTCGTCGCATGGCTTTCAGAAGGTCCCCCAAATGACCCGCCGCCTGCCATTGAGCAAGTGAGGTGGCTACAAGCTCTATGCCGCAGCTGCGAGCAAGCGCCTTGGCATACGTTGTCTTGCCTGTCCCCGGAGGTCCGGCGACGAGTACTCCGCGATTCACCTCCGACCATGGCAGCTCTCCAGCGCTCCAATCTTTAAGATCAGCCGCAAGCTCTCTGCCCCAGTCTCCAGCTTCGCCAAGACCTGCAAGGCTTTCAAGCGAGAACATGTCACCAGACTGACTGCGATTGCACTTGGAGTCGTCTGAGGAGATAGCGTCCAGAACCCTTCTCCAAGACTTGCCTCGAGAAGCAGCCAAGGACAGGTCTAACAGACTGTAGCTCGTCAAGTGCTCGGCTTCTTGAATACTGATGTCTATGCCGACACAGTAATCAAAAGCGGCTTGGATTTGCCGTGGTGTCGGACCTTCCAGATAAATAATCGCATCAGCGATCTTACGGAGGAGATCAGGAAGATCTTCTTCTGCCTTCGCAACTGCAAAGATCGCCTTCTTGCCTTGGAGAGCCACTAAAAAACTATCATCGGTGCGTTCACGCTGTCTGTACCTTCCGGCCCCTACCGGCTCACACTCAAGGACGACTGTGACGGCATTAGAGAACCGGTCTCTTAGCCCTCTCAGGTCAGGGAGACGTAGAAGTGTAAGAGCCTCATCAATTTCATCGACAGATGCTTTCTGACCAGAAACGATACCGACCACGGGCGGGAAGGACAGCTTCATCTCTGGCACTTTACGCAAAGCACGGCGAACGATGCAGTGCGTAAGAAACTGATTGAAACTTGGCTTTTTCTGCCGGAAATAGCAGCGTAGGACGTTGGACATAACTCTCCTGCTCCCGCTGAAGGATCTCCAGGCGGGATTAAATGGTTCAAAATATTTTGGGCTATTGGCCTACCGAGTTTCGTCCGGCGTCAGGCCGTTTGATCATTCCAGCGTTCTCAAACTAGAAACATTCGTCACGCCCAGAATAGCGGCTTTTAGCCGCGAGCTCCTCAGCTTAGGCGCCGACGCTTTGCATCTGACGGCCTTGACGCCGAAGCGGAAGAACCGACAAACACTCGGCAAGTGAAGGCCGTACATCGGCGGTTTCAGCAGAAGCCTCAGCTCTGACTTCGGGAAGAGAGCCAGTGTTCTCAACCTGTCCATCGGTGTCCGCCTGGCGGCAGTTATTGCCGATTGCCGCCAGAAGGCGCGGCACCATACGCTCTGCGATGCCGGACTTCATATAAGCGGACATCACCTCGACAGTTTCGGCGATCGGAAGCCCAAAATAAGCGTCTACCGTTTCACGCGTGACGGTCTTTCGGGCAACAATTCCGGAACGTCCATACCAATCGATGAGCACCTTCTTGACGGAAAGCACGGGAAGACCTTTTCGTAGCATTAGGTTCTTCAGCATGAGACCGGCTGCGGTGAGATCCTTACGCGCATCTCGCGCCGCCTGTCCGCCTTGTGCACCGCCTCCTCGTTTGACGGAAATAACATGCAAGTCACCGGTAGTATGATCAAAGGCCAAAATGTCGATAATCACGCGCTTTCCATGAGAGCCGCCGACTGGAAGATTCAGATCGTCAAGCTTGTCGATTTGGTTGCTCTCAACCAGCGCCATAGCTTCCTTGGAAACAACCAACGAGACCTGAGTCGACACTTCGTAGCGGTCTCCGGCAGCGGCAAATGCGTGCGCAATGGCATCTTCCAGCAGCAGACCGTGGCGCTTGGACAGGCTGTCGAGTGGTCCTCTCAATTGCGTGAGCTTGTTTCCCAATAGCTCGTCCGAACAGTAGATCTTGTCAAAGCACTCCTGCAACGCGGCATCAACCGCTTCGCGGAGCTCCACGGGGAGATGTGTGGTTTCAGGTGTATAAGTGCTTTGGGCGCTAGCACATGTGGCTGATACGCTAGAAATGGAATTGTGGTTATGCATGAGTGATCCTTATCGTTAGATGACGAGAACCAAAAGCGCACTTTTAATGCACACATGCAATCTGATTCATCAATTATGGTTAACTAATGATAAATGCAAAGCAATGTCGCGCTACCCGAGCTTGGCTATCTTGGTCACAAGATGAGCTTGCCAGAAGGTCTCAGGTGTCCAAGAGAGCGATAGCTGGATTCGAGCTGGAAAAAACAGTTCCGCACGACCGTACCCTGCGTGATCTACAGCGGGCTTTTGAAGACGCCGGGATTACGTTCCTCATGGAAGGGGCAAAAGGAATTGGGTTGAGAGAAAGTCAGGAAAACTCGGCGAGCGACTAAACCCGGTTACCGGAGAGACAACGCTTTACGTTCTGGGTTGCCTGCGCCGAGTATTGCGGTCGCTCGGGTTAAGCTTTGTTGATTCAGCCACTCAATTTTGCTTCTCAAGCGACTAGACCGGAGACGACGGTTTGCATATCCCCTAATAAGCGTTGGTTTCCCTTTGAACCACTTACTGACCTCGCGTCGGACCTTCCTCTTAACCACAATCCGCGAATACTGATGTAGCCCAAGCTTGCGGTAGGTTACGCACCTCGTATGCGACCTTCGCTCAGCAGCCGCTCCAAGCGGAGCGGTGCACAAGAAAACAGGGCGTCGTCACCGTCAAAAGTCGTGAAGCCCTCATCCTCCTCGGCATCCTGATCTAGCTGCAGGATCCAGCACTCGCGTTCAGCCGCAGCGAGAACAAGTTCGCAGAATTCGCGCGAAAAACCTTCCGCGAGCCGTTCCTTAATCCACCCTCTTTGCTGCGTATCTGGATCATCTCCCCATGGCCAGGCCCACACCATGTAAATGACAATGGTATGTTCGGTCGCATGAACCCGAAACGACGTCTCTTTGCCGTCAAAAACGTCGTGAGCCATGTCTTGGAGGAGATGATAATCGCTCATTTTGATATGGCAAAAGGCAGTATCGAACATCGAAACAACGGGCATTAATGTCTTCCTTTATCAAACAGCTGGAGAGGTCCGCCGATCTGAAACGTTAGTGTCAGCCAACAAGTCGGCGCAAACGGTCGAATGGCTTCGATACCGACACCTCAGTACCCGCATAACAAGACAAGTCCGGGCAGATACCGCCATCAGCAGCAAGAGCAACGGCTTCGACACCCATATCGCCGGCAAAAAGCAGTACCTCGCAGAAAGCCTCCGAGTACCCTTCGTCAAGGCGCTGCCGGATCTGCTCCTCCGAAAAGAGCTCTTGCGCATTCGTGGGAATGACGAACGCTGTCTCTTTGGCGCTCACGTGAAAGGCTTTGCCGAAGACGGCTTCTTCTAACAGGAGCTCTAGATCCATTGGCGCAACATGGGCAGTCGACAGGTTCAACTGTCGCCGATTATCGGATCTTTGGGTTTCTTCAACAACAAGCGCCTGCACATCAAAACCGTGTTTCTGAACATCACGCCGTGATATTGAGTAATGGGGGGACATCGATAAATTTGGCAGATAACTGCTGATGTCCACACCACCGCTCAGATTGTTTGGCCCGCGGGTTAGTGCTTCGCCGTTTTCGTATCGCTCGACAAGATCGTCAAACGCCATTCGACTGGCAACTGGATTAAACCCGAGCGCGACGAGCTTCTTCAGAATACGTTCTGACAGGATCTCAAAATTGCGTTTGGCTTCGTCGCTGGTGCCCTCGGTTACAACAAAATGCAAATAGACAATGGCGATGTCTTCAGTGGTTGGCCTACGATTGATCTTTTGACGCGCGCGGTATGCACGCTGGCGTGAAGCCGCTGCGGATCGACGGCACTGGGCCGCGCGAGTAAGCTTTCTCATATGAATTTCCGCTCTCTGCTGATCTGTGAGCGCGATTTGCACTCCGCATATTCAGGCTTGTTCGGAAATTTCTTCGGCGCAATGGCGAAAAACTATAATTATTAGAGCGGCTTACAAAATTTGTTGACGCACTTTGATATTCACTCACTTTGCCACTCGAATTATTTTTGAGCTTTTCACCGACCTCGTCGCTCGAGGCCGGTTCGAGGACATGGCTACAGAGAATCTGATCTATTCAGTGCCGGTCAGATGCAACGCTTGGTGGAGTACACTATGGCCCTCTCCTCTCACCCATCCTCGTCAAGGCGTTTTGGCGTGAATCATCTGCGTGAGGGTCTGTAGCGATATCATGCGTCATACCGTGACGGCCTGAATCGAATTGCTGGAGAACGGAATCGAAAGACCGTAACTTGATCTGAATTGAGCTGCGTTGCTCGCAAGTGTTCGAAAATCGATTAAAAGCAAGGCGATTGACCTGCAAATCAATCGCTAGCTTTTTAACATTTTCGAAGCTCAGTTTCTCTCAATTGGTAATCCAGGGGCTTAAAGCTAGCTGCTATAATCAAAAACCAGATGTCGCGCGCACTAAGGTCCTTAGGCAGGGAAACTCATAGTCAATTCTGCGATTCTGGAAAACGACAAGCCTGACGGAAGCGGCCTAGGCTTAGATAACCTCACCGTTCAATGGGCGGTCAAACATCTCAGCAGCCAATGCAGGTCGCTCCGGCTTATGAATGCTCTCTCCGATTTAGTCCCGTCTCCCTCACCTGCCCATCCTTAGCAAGGTGCTGACCTGCCGCTGAACTTTCATCTAGCGATGACTTGTGAATAGCCCCTGGAGTTGAGGCAAGGAGGTGTCTACAGAACGCGGGGCTATTCAATCCGACGTTGATCCATCGGAAATCCGCGGTCGTCTGTCGGCCCATCGGCATCTCGCGGGAAATAATCGAGATTGAACCTGTAAAGGATCCTTACAGGTTGCCGATATCGAACTTGGCGGAGAAGCCGCCAGGTTGGATGACAATCCAGAATGGAAAGGCTAGACGTAATGCTCGTTGAGGCTTTAACTCGAGGCATAAGTCAGGCGCGAATCATGGACAAACCCAACCGATCTTTTTCTGAACGCTTTGGCTATCGCGATCCTGATGCCCCGATAAAAGTTCGCGAAGGCGCTCCCGAAGCCGTCCGCGATGGGATCTAGATGCTTGGATATGACGCCGACTTAGGGCCAATTGGGATGCGAGGTCTTCTTTGTGCCGCATTGCTCAAACGTCCGGATCCTAACAATTGGTCGCCCGGCAATGTTGAGCACGAGGTATCAGGGCTGATTGATGCCGCCCCTTGGTATAAGGTCTACGATTTTGCAGAACGACTGTATCAGAGTATCGGGGAGCCTGACCAAGACGGTGATAAGCGGCAACGGTTTCAAGAGCAACTGAACCAGCTCTTTCGCGAGCAAGGCGTTGGCTGGGAGATGAAAGAAGGCATTCTCATCGCCCGCGGTTCTAAGGCTTTTGCCATGGCAACAGACCACGCGACAGAAGTGATGGCGAGATCCGGAGCACCTACCGCCGCCAATGAGATCCATGAGGCTCTTCGTGATATCTCCCGCCGTCCGAAGGCGGATATTACCGGAGCCGTCCAGCACGCAATGGCCGCGCTCGAATGCGTTGCCCGTGAAGTCGATGGAAGCAACGATACGCTCGGCCAAATCATTAAGCGGCTTGAGCTGCCAGCACCAATGGACGGCGCTCTCCATAAACTTTGGGGATTCGCCTCTGAACAGGGACGGCATATTCAGGAAGGACGGGATCCGGCATTCGAAGAGGCCGAGCTCGTTGTGACGGTTGCAAGCGCTGTTAGCGTTGATTTGCTTCGTCGTCGAGACGACACCGCCATTTAAATCCAAGGTGGTATTTTTGACGACCTTCGGAAAAGTTATTGAACTCTTAACCTAGGCGGACTATCTTCCAAATTAACAACACCCCCCAGGCGACCGGTCTTCGGACCGAGCTCAATACCGGGGGGTTACTTTTTTCTGAGAGGCCGCGTGCGATTTTCGAAGGCCGCTACATCAATTGACGAACAACTCAATCTGATCCTAGAGCGCGGGATGCAGGTCGATGACATCGATGCCGCTAAGAGATGGTTGGAAGGTGTCGGATACTATCGTATGAGCGCCTATTGGCTCCCATTTGAAGAGCCACCCGTCGAAGGCCAGACACGAAGTAAAAAGTTCAAGCCCGACACGACCTTCACAAAAATCCACGACCTTTATGTCTTCGACCGTCGCCTGCGGGTTCTGCTCCTTGAGGCGATAGAGCGGATAGAAATCCATGTCCGGTCCCGCTGGACCTATCGCATGTCGCACGCTTATGGATCGCACGCCCATCTGGATCACAATCTGTTCTCAGGAGCAACCAACCACGCCGAACAGCTTGTCCGACTGGCGCGTGCCGTCGAGAAATCCGAGGAAACTTTCATCCAACATTATCGTGGCAAATACACGGAGCCGTTCTCCCCGCCGCTTTGGGCATCGACAGAATTGATGACGATGGGCGAGCTTTCCAAATGGGTTCAGGCTACCAAGGACAACGCGATCAAGTCTGCGGTTGCTCGGGATATCGGCCTGCCAACGCGTGAAACTCTTGAAGGCACCCTACAGGCACTCGCCTACGTCAGGAATATCTGCGCTCATCATGGTCGTTTATGGAATCGCAAGCTGGTGAAACGGTTGCCATACATCAAGCGATATCGAGGCGATCTGGTAATCGCTGACGATCAAGGGCAACGGCAACCCGACAACAGGATCTACAACGTCATCGTTGTTTTGTTGCAGCTTCTTCATTCGCAGGCGACCGACAGCACCTACCTCGCTCGCCTGCGCGCCCTTATTGAGGATATCGAGGATCAAGACAGGACGTCGATGGGTTTCCCCGACGACTGGCGTGATAGGCCAACCTGGAAGCTTTGATCGACATGGCTGATACGATACCAAGAAGCCTTCTTTCGACATTACCCCTCCTTCAAGTCTCCCAAAACCCAACGAGCGAAGACAGGCAAAGCCATCGCGTTCGATGTGATCGACTTGTCGAACATGACTTCAAAGAGGCAGCTTCGGTCGCCTTTTGATGGCCGATCGAACCTGAAAGGATTTATTGCACGTTGGATACAGGAAAGCCTCAATTATCATTGGCCTGAATAGCCCCATATTTCGTAGACACCTTTCAGTTCATGATTGGTGTCTGTTCTCGAAGTCGACGGGTCACAGCATGCCGTTCCGGGCGTGCTTGCGTGTTGGATTGTAGAACAACTCGATCTAGTCGAATATGTCCTGACGTGCTTCGTCCCGAGTTCGTTAGGTCCGTCGCCGTATTCTCTCGCGCTTGAGCAGGTTGAAGAAACTCTCAGCCAAAGCATTGTCATGGCAGTTGCCGCGTCGGCTAACGGAGCGCGTGAACGCGGAACTAGAATCAAAAAAGCGCTCGTTCGGGCGCTTTCAGGTTTCGTTAGTTGCGGGAGCGGAATTTGAACCTGTCCAACGAGCTATTTTCGCAGTAAGCGGCACTTAATTCTAACCGCCCCTATCAGCTCTGTTGATCACTGTGCGATGAACAACGCTCAAGCCCCACGACCCGGCCCTTGGCATCTTGCGATCATGAGGATTATTGCATACCGCACAAAAAACGTGTACCCACGGACATGTGAGACAGTGATACACGCCGACTTTTATCGATGAAAAGTCAATAGGTTATCAGGAATGGGGGTTCGAGTCCCTCCTCCGCTACCAAATTCCCCTAAAAAATCAGATAGTTATCGACTACGGCGACCTGCGTAGCGTCTCAGACTTTGCCGACTTCGCGATTTGTACCGACTCTGTACCGACCAAACGAGTCCTTTAGTACCCGGTTCGGTGGTTCCTTGAAACCGCGATACCGCCCGAAAAATGGGAAGACGCTTTTCGGGATCGACCTCGCGCAAAAATGCGGTCACCCTATTTCGTGACTCACGAAAAGGAGATCGGATTGGCAAAATATCCTGTGACGAAAAAGAAGCCCGGCAGAAAACCACTTCACCGTGGGATGGCTATGAGTACCGCCGAACGACAACAGCGTGTACGATCCCGTCGCAATGCGCATTCAGAAACCGACCGGGTGGAGTCGACTGCCTTCGCCGATGCGCTTGACGACCTGATTGGAACGCTCGACAACTTCCTTGAGAACGCCTCGATAGACACCGATCAGGTTCAAAGCGACAAGATTGCCGAGCTCCAAGCGATCGTAGAAGAGAGCAAGAAGGTACGCCGCTTCATTGAAAGGTTGACCTGCCACTGAACTTTCATCCAGCTGCCACTTGAGCATGGCGTTTGATGTGAACTCGGTCCCGTCCAGTTCACGCGCCACGACTGAAGTCGTCAATGACACACCGGATCCGGAACCTGCGCCCATCGATCAGGGCATCGGAGACGAAGTCGAGGGACCAACGCTGATTGGCGGCTTGCGGCACTGCCATCGGCGCTCGTGTTCCCAAAGCCCGTTTCCGGCCGCCACGCTTGCGCACCGTCAGACGCTCTTCCCGGTAAATCCGGTAGATCTTCTTCCAGTTGGCCTCGACGCCTTCACGCTTCAGCAGAATGTGCAGCCGGCGATAGCCAAAGCGCCTGAGCTCCGAGGCCAGTGCTCTGAGCCTCTCGCGTAGGTCAGCATCATCGGGTGGCATAGACTGATACCGATAGACACGCGGAATTCAGAAACCTCCATGCCGCCGTACTTCGAGCGCCACTTGTAAAAAGTCGCATCGCTGACGCCATGCTTGCGGCAAAGCTCGGCGGCCGAAACGCCCGCCTGATGCTCTTTCAAAATGCCGATGATCTGTTCTTCAGTGAACCTGGATCGCTTCATCGTCTGTATCCTTCAATTGGGACCAGACTAACCTCAAAACGACGAACTTTCTGGGGAGCAGGTCACGAACGATCTCATCCTGCCCTTGAGCACAAAACTCCAAAGGACGCATATTGCACCGGCAGAAACCTGAAACTGGCGGCATGACAACGAAACCGGATACAGCTTAACTTAGCCGCTGACCTGTTCGGAAAACCGGGACCACTTCATTCCAGCTTGCGACGCTCCTGCGCCAGATCTTCAGGCGATAACGGCACATAGCCTTCCGCAGTATCCGTCATGGCCGCGACCATCGCCTGCCCCTCATCCGACAAGGCAAGCCGGAGATAATCCTTCAGATCTCCCTGAAGTTGCGTGTTCGGTGCAAGATCGAAATAGAGGCTTGTAAAGGCTGAAAGCGGATATACGCCTGCACGAACGCTCTCAAGCGCCGGCGTATGTGTCTGTCCGCCGCGTTCACGAGAGAGAGGAAGCACCCGAACTTCCTTCGAGACACTTGCCGCGTCGAACCAGCCGACACAACCGATCCCGAAAGGGTCCTTCGCCACCGCTTCAATAACCGCGCGACGATCGGCGAGGGCTTCATAATGCAACGCGTAAGCCTGACCCGACAGATGTGCATCTTTGAAAGCAGATGCATATTTGCCGTCATCGCGCAAACCATAAAGATGAATACGCCGATCGGCCCATTCTCCTGCCAATCCCAGCTGATGCCAGAAATTGATATCGCCACCCGGCGATCCGGACGAGAAGATCCCTGCCACCTCTGCCATTGCAAGCCCCCCCAGCGGGTTCGTCTTGTGAACATAAAGGGAAGGAGGCGTTTTAGCGCCGGCTCGTGGGCCGTGTCCGGTGTACCCGATATGAATACCAGTTGGCGCGTAGCCCTTGGCAGAGCGAAAGGCCGCCAACTCGCCTGCCCAGGGGGCACGCGACATCGGTGCAACCCGGGCTGCGTCACAAGCTAGCGCGCGAATGGCAGTCGACGAGCCACGCAGCGTTAAGTCAAACCGGGTGTCAGGGTGGATCTGCAGGTACCGTTCGCACAACGCACGGACCAAAGGCTCCATGCCATCATTGCCGACAATGGCAATTTCACGCTTCAACGTGATGGGATCCGTGGAACGCGGCAGATGGGACGGTGCCACAGTTGCGCTCAATATCATATCAGTTACCTTCCTGAACAAGAACTCGATCAAGCTTGGCGCGTTCCACCGCGGCCTCCTCTTGCGACAGTGGGATATAGCCGCCTGGCTGTGCCGCGATGATTGCCTGCCCCTCGGCCGACAGGACGAAACGCAAATATTCACGCAGCACCGGGTCAAGCGGCATGCTCGGTTTCTGCGGCACGTAAAAATAGAGAAACCGACCAAAGAGATAGCTATTGCTCCGCACATCACCGGTGCTGCCGAGCGACGTGGGCGCTTGCGGGTTCATGGAAACAGGAACCTGCCGAATATCGGCGGTTTCACATCCCAGAGCGGCAACCGCGACCCCCGCACGATCCTGCGCGAGACGGCCAAGCACAGCCCCCGTTCCGACATAGTGCTCATAAAGCGGACTGAGTGGCCGACCATTTAGAAGGTGTGCCTGCATATAAGTGCCGAAACCTGTGAACTCCGGCGTGCCGATCGGGTGGATCAGCCGATTGCTCCATTGGCCATGCAACCCGAGCTGGCTCCAACGTGAATAATCGCCACTCGGATTGCCAATAGAAAAGATCTTCGAAATCTGCGTCCGGTCCAGCCGTTCGAGCGGATTATCACGGTGAACATAAACAGCAAGGGAAGTTGCCAGATGCTGCGACGTCTCCTCCGCTGTATGTGCTACTCGAACAGCCATCGCCGGCGCTCCGATCAGCTTGGTATAAGGCACAGTTTCCACTGGAGTGATCTCGCGCCCCATGACGCTGAACATCGCCTGACCATTCATCAAGAAAGCCATAGCCGAAGGCGTTCCGCGCAAGTCGATATCGAACGCAATCTGAGGATGGATCTCGCAAAAGGCGGCACACGCACGTTCGATAATCCAACGGCCGTGCTCTGAACCCGAAATACGTGCCCTGCCGTCACACGTCATCCAAGCAGCATCGTGCGGCACCTCGAAAGTGCACGGCTCATAAGGCTTGAGCAATGGATCTGTTTTCCGCGGCACCCAGGTCTCAGTGCCAGCGACTTCTATCCCCGCGGACGAACTTCCAGTGTCATTTTGGTGATTCAAATTCATATCCTTTCAAAGCCGGGGCGGGGAACCTGGGAGAGATCGAAGAGCCATGCCGTCAACGCATCGATTTGGCGCGACGACGCCTCACGAAAAGCAGCAGGCCGGTGAGGGTGAACAGCGGCAAACACAAACTGGCCAGAAACACCAGCACACGCGAGGTTAGACCAAATACCGCGCCCGTATGGATTGGATCCATATTGGCCAGAATCCAAGGCCCCGCCGGCAAATCCGCATAGAGCGTTTTCCCGACGAGCACGCCGGATCGTGGATAGATCCTCAATTCATCAAAAGCACGATCATGCGACGCATCCTTCGGCAAGACCCGGGCTCGGGCCGGCCCGTCGCCGCGCGGCAACAGGATCTCCACGCTATCCAGTCGCGCGCCATAGCGCGCGGCGACAGTGGTCCACACAGTGTCGACAGATGCAGTATTTAAGGTTCTGGCCCGTGCCACGGGCATAGTTCTCGGCCTGCTCTTATCGGAGAGAGCATCTGCCGCTTGAGGCGCCAGGAGGCTCACCATGCCTTGACGGTACCAATCGTATGACCACCAAAGCCCAGTCAGTGCGCTGCTTAGATAAAATAGCAATACCATCCCACCCATTCCCCTATGCAGCGCGCGATAAAGGGATCCCCCGCGCAAGGACAAGTCGATGCACAGCCAGGAACGCCAATCGAATGGGTGCTTGGGCCATCTCAAGTAAAGACCGGATAGCGCAAAGAAAATCAGACAGATGGCGGAAACGCCCGTGACGTGGCGGCCAATCTCGCTCTTGGCGCCAGAAAGCGTCAAATAGCGATGAAAGGAGCGAACGCGCGCAAAGACCCCCGCTCCTGTAGATTCACCAAGAAGCTTCCCGGTATAGGGATCGAGATAGATCCGCGGATTGCGACCGCCATCCGCGGGGCGACGCTTGAGAGTGACGGTATACGCGCGCTCACGATCACTTTCTATTTTGAGTGCCGTAATCAGTTCCTGCGGCCTTTGCTCGTGCACTCTGGCGAGCAATGCGTCGGGCGCCAACAGTGCGCGCGTGGAGACGGCAACCCGGGCTTGTGGGCTAAGCGCCGCCATGATTTCATCTTCGAAGCTCATCATCGCGCCGCTCAGCCCCATAAGAGCCAGAACCAGCCCGGCGCTGAGACCAAGAAGTCCGTGCAGCCGGAACAAGGCCCGGCGCAGCTGGAGGCGCTCCTTGAATGGACGCCGACCCGGCGATTGCTTCATGACTATGCGTAGCATCGCAGCGGCCGCGGCTACTTGCGTTCAGGCAACGGTCTACCAGAAATATGCGACTGCACCTGGGAGACCATTAGCGCCAACGCAGCAAAGGAATTCGAGATCGTTTCCTCACGCGCAAGAATGATATAGCGCCCTTCGCGGCAGGCTTTCAAAAAAGCGCAATAGCCGGGCATCACCTTTTCCATCGCAGCAATTTCGTCGGCCGGCCCGCCTCCTGAATCAGAACGGAATGTGTCAAAAACGAAATCCGCATCGAGTTCCGGCAAACGTTCAGCGCTGACGTTGATCCGCTCTCCATCAGGTATGGCATCGATGATTTGCGGAAAGTGAAAGCCAGCATCGCGCAAAACCCGACCAAGAGCCCGATACGTATGATGAACGGTAATCTTGCCCTTGTTGGCCTGGATGACAGAGACAGTAATGTCCCTCGTATTCACCACACGTTTGAGGCCATCCAGTTGTTCCTTGTAGCGACGCTCCAGGATCGCCAGACGTGTTTCCGTACCGGTCAATTCGGCTAGTTTGGCGTAGATACGCGGCGCGCTGCCAATCAAGTGATCGATGCTGACAGTCGGAGCGATCTTTTCCAACTGCTCAACAGGTGTATCGCGCGACGGCTCCGTAATGATCAGGTCAGGCTTTGCAGCAACCACCGCCTCCATGTCGATATTGGACGAGCCGATAAACCGGATATCGGAATTGTCAAAATCGAAACCGGTCAAAAGACCGCCCGACCGCAAAAAGTGCCGTCCGTCGAGCGCTGTACGGCCATGACTTGCGACCGGCGGCACGCCCAGTTCAATCAAGGGAATTGTAATATCGAGATCATGCAGCGACACAATCCGCTTTGGATGAACCGGCACGGCCACAGTGCGACCGAGATCATCTGTGAAGTTGCGGGTTTCCTGCGCTTGTGCAACGCCAAGGCACAGTGACAGGATGAGGGCCGCAGTCGAAACCGCGATACCTGGGTGCAGCATAATTGTCTCCATCGATCTTTTATTGCAGCTGGCCCGCTAGAGACGGTGCCTGCGTCGCCACAACAACATGAGAAAGAACGGCACGCCGAGCACCGCCATGACGATGCCTGCCGGGATTTGCAACGGAGCAAAGGCCAAGCGCCCAACGCTGTCAGCAATCAGCACCAGGCCGGCACCCATCAGCGCACTGGACGTCAGCAGTGCGACTTGATTGCCACCAATGGCGAAGCGCGCCATGTGTGGCGCTATCAGCCCGACGAACCCGAGATTGCCGACACACGACACGCTGGCCGATGTCAGCAACACAGGGCCTGCAAATCTCGCAAAGCTCAGAATTTTCAACCGAACGCCGAGCCCGCATGCGGTCTGATCGCCTAACAACGCCACATCGGACGCTCGTGCGGTTGTGTAAAGTATGGCGCTTCCCACAAGGCTCCATAGCGTGGCCACAAGCACCAACGGCCAGACCGAGGCGTGAAGACTGCCTGTCAACCAGACAAGAGCCGTCTGCACATCTCGGATATTGGCCGTGGTCATGAACAACGAAATCGCTGCGGAAAAGAACCACGAAACACCGATACCAATCAGAATGAAACGCACCCGAGCCATATCGCGAGCGATGGCAACAACAAGCAGCGCCACGGCGAGGCCGCCGGCCATGCCCACCACCGGTCGCCACGCCACTCCGACGGTGGGAAAAAAGACGATCAGCGACAGCACCATCACCCCCGCTCCCTCCTTCACACCGATAAGGCCCGGATCGGCAAGACCGTTTCGGGTAATCGATTGCATGGCGGCTCCCGACAGCCCGAGCATGGCGCCGCTCAACACGGCCATTAAGATGCGGGGCAGACGAATATCCCACACGATGTAGCGCTGGTCGTTTGTCGCGGTTTGCGGATGTAACAACGTCTTCAGGACATCAGGCAATGGTATATGGTAGCTGCCCGCCGGAAGCGCTCCGATGGCAATCGCAAGAACGGCGGCGGCAAGAACGCAACATAAAATTGCGGTGTAGGGCCGCAAGAGCAGAGAAACGCGCCCGCAGGACAGGATCCTGTAGCCGTGTTTTTCCATCAGCCGCATCATCGGAATCTCCGAGCAGCAATGAAAATAAAGACCGGCGCTCCGGCAAGCGCAGTCAGCAAGCCAGTCGCGAGTTCCTGTGGTGCGACGATTGTTCGCGCAGCAATATCCGCCGCCAGCAGCAATACGCCACCGCCGATGGCCGAAAGCGGAAACAACAGTCGCAGATCGTCACTGACCAGGCGTCGCACCATATGCGGCACGACAAGACCGATGAAAGCAATCGGCCCCGCGATGGAAACGGCGGCCCCGCAGAAAAGGGCCGCTGCCAATAGGCTGGCAGCACGCACAGCCATGACGTTGACGCCCAGGCCCTTCGCCACCGCATCACCGAGGGCAAGTACATTGAGATACGGCGCCAGCACCAGAGCGACGGCACACCCCGCGCTGACCACATAGGCCGCATTAACAAGCGCCAGATAGGTAAGCCCCGCCAAATCGCCCGCCAGCCAAATCCTCAAGTCATCGAGCGTCTGTTCATCAAGGATCAGAATTGCCGCCGTCAACGACGACGCGAATGCGGAGAAGGCAACGCCGAACAACGTCGCCTTCATCGGCGTGAGGCCGTTCTTTCCCGCCGATGCCAAGCCCAGAACCACGCCGAACAATGCCGCCGCCCCGACGGCGGCAATCAATGGCCTCCCCAGCGGTTCCGCAAGCCAAGAGCTTCCTGTCGCAGTCGCGAGAACGACGGCCAGGGCCGCGCCGGCATTGAGCCCGAGAATATGCGGCTCCCCGAGGGGGTTGCGCGTCACCGATTGAAGCAGCGCACCGGCAACCCCAAGTGCCGCGCCGCATACAATGGCCGATAGGAGCCGCAACAAGCGCAGATCAACGACGATCTTGTGATCGAAATTCGTCGGATCATAGGAAAGCAACGCTGTTATCACCGTTTGCGGACCGACAAAGCGCGCACCGATACCAAGATGGATGACAGCAAGCGCCAAAAGCAGGAACAACCCAAGCGTCATCGCCGGAAGTGCCTTGCCGCGAGGCCGGTGAAACTGAGCGGGCGCGGAAACCGAACTCACGCGCCACCCGCCTGCCTGCCGCTGACCGGCAGAAAAACCGGCCTGTCAGATTGCGGATGAGCCGCAGCCAACACGTCGATATCAAAAATTTCGGAGACCAGCTCCGGCGTACAATTTCGCGGCTCGACGGGATCTGCTGCCAACGCGCCATTTTTCAAAAAGAAGATCGTATCCGCATAGCTCATGACGCAATTCAAATCGTGCAATACAACGACAATGGTTCTGCCATGGTTGCGGCTCAAGTCATGCAGGAGGTCGAGGATTTCTATCTGATAGCGCAGATCGAGGAACGCGGTCGGCTCATCCAACAACATGATCCGCGTTTCCTGCGCGATCGCCATGGCGATCCAGCATCTTTGTCGCTGTCCGCCGGAGAGTTGATCGACCTGTCTGTCCGCAAATTCCAGCGTACCCGTCAGGCGCATGGCCTCTTCTATCGCGTGATCGTCTCCCGGCGTCCACTGGCGCAATACTCCTTGGTGGGGAAAGCGTCCGCGAGATACAAGATCGAGGGCTGTGATCGCTTCCGGTAGCAGCGGGTTTTGCGGCAGGATACCAAGATTGCGGGCGAGTTCTCGCGACGAAATCCTGTGTATGGACTTCCCATCGAGACAAACCTGCCCGGAATTCGGCTTCAAAAGGCGAGCCATCGCGGACAAAAGCGTCGATTTCCCGGACCCATTGGGCCCGGCTAAAGCGATCAACCGGCCTTCCGGAACAATCGCATCGATCTGCTTCAGGATATTTTCCGCACCATAGTCGACGCAAACCTTCGCGAGACGCAGGCCTTGCGTTCCCCGATCAACAGCCTTGCGCCCGCTGTTAGCATCTGGGTCTGACATTGCCCTTCATCACTCCACGCATCGAAAATCATGCTGACACACCTGGAAGGCTCCAAAGCCTTGGGATACAGGCGAGCATCGCCGCTACATTCATTTATTGAATGTAGTAGTCAAGTTTGGACGACATCATTTTTCTTGCGTATGCCTGCCGCACTCCTCTGTCTCTCCCCTCACAGCTGCACCCAAAGAGCCCTCGACCCGTCTTTTATCGCCGCAATTTCGACCTCATACCAGAAATCGCCACCTGAGCTCGCGACAGCGCAGGGTTAAATCGGTACCGGAAAAATCAAAAAGTTGACTACTACATTCAAGTTTGAATGATCGCCGGATAATCTTTTTACGGCGTATCTATCTGAACTCAGGACCACTCTCATGACGGCAGCCCCAAAAATCGGCCGCGATTTTCGACCAATCTTTCTGTCCATTCTGCTGACAGGCACCTTCTTGAGCACGGGAACTTACGCTCAAACGATTGAAAAGAAGGATAAAAAATCAGAACAAGAACAAGCGATAAGCACTCCAGACAATGGTGATACCGTGCTGCTGGGAACGATTACCGTGCAGGGGGCGGACGGTAGTGAGACCGATGGCTATCAGCCGGTGACGAACAGTTCGGCAACTCTCACCAACATGCCGATCCTCGACATTCCCCAGGCCGTCAACGTCGTAAGCGATCAAGTGATTGTGGACCAGGACCTCAAAACCTTGGATGACGTCCTGAACAATGTCAGCGGCATCACTCAGACCAACACCCTGGCTGGCACTCAGGATGCATTTATCCGCCGTGGTTTCGGCAACAATCGTGACGGTTCGATACTCACCGACGGCCTGCGCACGGTTCTGCCGAAAAGCTTCACGGCAACCACGGATCGGGTGGAAGTCCTCAAAGGACCGACCTCGGCGCTTTACGGTATTCAGGAACCCGGCGGCATCATCAACGTCATCACGAAAAAGCCGCAGCAGACCTTCGGCGGTTCTGTTTCCGCCTCAGCCTCCAGTTTTGGCGGTGGCGGCGCGGAGTTCGACGTGACAGGACCAATCGCCGGAACGAACCTTGCTTACCGGTTGGTCGGTTCCTATGAAGATATCGATTCCTGGAGAAACTACGGCAACAGCAAGCTCTGGCAAGTGGCCCCTTCCGTCGCCTGGTATGGTGAGGACACCACGATCAACCTGTCCTACACGCACCGCGACTATGCGGTTCCCTTTGACCGCGGGACCATCTTCGACCTAACCACTGGCAAAGCTGTAACAACCGATCCTGAAATTCAGTTCACCGAACAATACACCAAAACCAAGGGACAATCCGATCTCGTCAGCCTGAATATCGAGCACGATATTTCCGACAATTGGCAAGCGCGCTTCGCCTACAATTTCTCCCAGGATGTCTATTCCGATAACCAGGCGCGGATCATTTCCTACGACCCGGCAACGGGCGATCTGGAACGGCGAGCGGATTCGACAGACGGCTCGACACAAAAGCAACATTCAGCACGCGCCGATATTCTCGGCGATATCGATATCGCCGGCTACCAGAACGAAGTCCTGCTAGGCGTGAACTACAGCGATTACAATCTACTGCGCACTGACATGCTGCGTTGTTCGACGGTTCAGGATTTCAACATCTACAATCCTGTCTACGGGACGCTACCCGAGTGCGACACTGTAGTCGCATCGGCAAGTGACCAGACCATCCAGCAGAAGTCGGTTACCGGTTATGCCCAGGATGCATTCCATCTCAACGATCAGTGGATCATGATCGGCGGCCTGAGCTTCCAGCATTACTCGCAATATGCAGGGCGTGGACGTCCGTTCAAGGTCAATACGGACGCGGAAGGCAGCCAGTTGACCCCGCGGGGAGGCCTTGTCTTCAAGGCGACGCCGACATGGTCTCTCTATGGCAATGTGGCGACGTCCTACAAGCCGCAATCCTCGATCGCGAAATATATCGGCGCGCTGGATCCCGAGACCGGCATCTCTTATGAGGTCGGTACGAAGTTCGAGCTGTTTAATGGCCTGACGGCCACCGCTGCGCTGTACAATATCGACAAGGAGAACGTTCTCTACAATGAGACGATTGCAGGCGTAAACTACGCCCGCACCGCCGGTCGCGTCCGCTCCAGGGGCTTTGAGTTCGATGTTGCCGGATCGCTAACCGAAAACCTCAGCCTGATCGCAAGCTACGGCTACACCGATGCGGCGATCCTCGAGGATGTCGACTATTCAGGCAAAACGCCTGCGAACGTGGCCCGCCATACAGGATCCCTTTATCTAGCCTACGATTTTGGTGAAGTCTGGGGCGAGAATACGCTTAAGGTGGGCGGCGGCATTCGGGGGCGCTCCAAGCGTCCGGGTGTGAACAGCAACGCCTATTATCTGCCGGGCTATATCGTGGCGGATGCTTTCGCCTCTTATACGGTACAGACAGAAAAACCTGTAACCTTCCAACTCAATCTAAAGAACCTGTTCGACCAGACCTACTACACCTCTTCCATCGCCTCCAACAATCTCGGCAACGCAATCGGCGAGCCATTCCAAGCGACCTTGGGCGTTAGCATGAATTTCTAAAAGCAACCGCAATACGGCAGGTACAGCCCGCGGCCGCAGATCCAGAAGGATTTGCGGCCGTTGCATTTTCGCCAATATATTTTTCACCGTCTTTGCTTACGATCCATCCTGCGGATGACGGTTCGAAGCGTTTGGGAATTGATGCCAAGCCCCGGGACTGAAGCCCCATACACAGTCGGGAAAGCGATCTTGAAGGCCATGAAAAAAGCAAAGAAGAATGATCGTTTCAGCCAACGGATGGCGACGCGACTGGCCAGTTTGTCGCCCGGCCTGAAAACGGTTCTAACTTATATCGATGAAAATCGGCGCGCCGCGCTGGATCTGTCGGCGTTGGAAATCGCCGCCCAGACAGGTACCTCCGACGCTACCGTTATCAGGGCCGTTCAAGCTTTGGGGTTTGAAGGCTTGCTGGATTTGAAGCTGACGCTCAAGGATTCAGTCGAAGGTGTGATGTCGTCAGCCGATAAGATGGCAGTAACCACGCGTGTCCTGAGCGATGACCTCGACTCCACCATTGATTACGTGCTCGAAAGTCACATTGAAAGCGCGAACCGCCTCGGCGAGGCAAGTAACCGCCGGGCAATTGCGGACGCTGTCGCCATTTTGAAAAATGCTGGGAAAATCGCTGTATTCGGTATCGGCGCTTCAAGCATCCTCGCCGATTATGCCGCCAGGCTGTTTACCCGAAATGGTTATCCCTCCTATGTGCTCAATCGCACCGGCATTGCACTTGGCGAGCAACTCCTCGCCATGGAGAAAGACGATGTCCTGATTATGATGGGACAGGCCAACTCCCATCGAGAAGGCGTCACCGCACTCGAGGAGGCTTCGCGCCTCGGCGTACCGGTCATTTTGCTGACCGCAACCCCCAAAGCAGCGTTCCGCGATAATGCCGATGTGGTCATCCTAATTCCCCGTGGTGAGGCCGACCGCGTCCCACAGCACGGCACAGTGTTGATGTGTTTAGAAGCCGTTATTCTAGGATTGGCTGCAATGACGGCGGAAAAATCAAACGCATCACTCGAGCGGCTCCATGGCTTCTACAGCACAATCCGAAAAAAACCGCGTAAATTCCAGTAACTTGCTCGCCAAGCCACAGAGCAAAGCCGCATCGCGGAACAACAATGCGAGACAGTGCTCGCGCGGCTCTGTGCCGCCGCTCCGCCCGAACGTCGCCTCATCCAGATTTCGGCGACCAGGTTCTCCCCAGAGGCCTCGACGGAGTTTTTCCGGAGCAAGGCCCGCGGCGACGCACATGTTGCGGCCGCGATCTGCGGCTGGGTAAACCTGCGACCGAGCCTAGTGTTCGCATCCGAGGCCAATGGTGGCATGGAACTCCTGCGCGGCGCGGCCGCCATACCCGGCATTCTGCCAGACAGCCTGGTCCAGACCGTTTATATCGAAAATTTGGCCAGCACCGTCGTTGCAGCCGCGCGCAGGGAGACCACCTCCGGCACGATTGCCTATATCACAGAGAAGGAAGCCCGACCTCTTCCCGAACTCATCTGCGAAGTCCGCCACTGGCAGGGAATTGCCCAGCCACGTTTGTGCTTTCGCATGCCGGACGCGATCCTCACACTCACCGGATTCGCCACGGATATCACGGGTCGTCTGGGCTGGCGTTCGCCGCTCCGATCTATAATGATCGCCGTGCTACGCAACGGCGTCCATGGTGACCCGCCCCTGGATCACGGCCGGCCCGCGGCCTCCGCATCGGCGCTCGCCCTCATCGTCTGGTTGGGGTTGAGGACCGGTGACCTACGATATTATTCTCTTCCTTCATGTCATTGGCTCCACGGTCCAGCTCGGCACGGGGGCGGGCATCGCCTTCTTCATGGTTGTTTCGAAACGGACGAGAGACCCTGCTCTGATCAAGCACGTTTCCGGCATTGTCGTTCTCTCCGACACGGTCCTCACGGCGACCGCGGCTCTGTTTCAGCCATCACCGGATTCATGCTCGCACGCGAAGCTGGCTGGCCATCCTTGAAGGTTGAGTCGCGCTGTCTCTTGCTCTCTACATCGCTGTTGGCCTGTTCTGGTTACCCGTGGTTTGGATGCAAATATGCATGCGAAACTTTGCGCGAACCGCTAGGGATACCGGCCAGGATCTACCTGATGCCTACCATCGCCTCTATCGATGGTGGTTTGCCTTCGGGTTCCCAGCCTTAGCCGCAGTTCTGGTGATCTTTTGGTTGATGCTCACAAAGCCTGCCATCGGCTGGTGAGGGCTCCTATCGCGCCTGCCGCCTCTTTTTCTGGTGGAGAAGCGGGTTCAAGTTTTATTGCGAGTGTAATTTCGCAAATGGCCATGCTGGGTTGCTTGTTGTTTTAAGTTCAGAGCTATTCCGTCCCTGCTCTTGTGCCTCCTCGATGGTTTCAAAGATGTATTGCCCCGACCATTCGCCGCGACCGGTGCGATTGCAACGCTCAACATTGGCATTCTGCTGCGGTTTGTCGGGTTGGAAATAGACAAGCAGGATGTTGCGCAGCTACAAAAAGCATAACCCAAAGCCCCCGCTGCGCTTGTTCGCGGTCAAGGCGTGTCAGCCAATCAGCGATCTCCGCGTTCTCATCGCTCAACAGGGCTGTAGCGAAAACACACCTCGCTTTCGAGACGGCCTCAGCGTGCAAGTCAATTGTCCTCGCCCCACTGGCAGCAAAATGAAGTGCTTCCAAGCACATTCTTCGGCAATTCGTTCTTCATGCAAATTTCCTCAGTCATCTTGCCGAGAAAGCGCTACTTTTAAATTCAAAGAGGATTACCGAAGATCGTTTCTACGTGTCGCACGTTGTTTCCCTTCAGTTTATTTGCAAGGCAGCAGCTTTCTGCCTCTGCGGCATATCCGGCGAGATCTGCCACTGCTATGTTTCCGTAGAAATTTTGATCCGCCTCGGTGGAAACAATGCACCGACCGACTATTTTGATATTTGTTTTCAGTGAGGGAGAGACGGCATTTGGCCCAGGAATGGCAATCGAGACCAGCGGCATCTGCGCAGCTGAAGGCCCAGCCGCATATGCAGCCTGTGGTGTCGCAATACCCCGCCCTGTCGCGCGTGCTTCATTGGCTGATCGCGGCTCTTGTCTTCGCGACCTGGCCACTCGGCATCATGATCGGCTTCGTCAAGAAAGATGTCGCTCTCGATTTCTATCTGCTGCATGAGAGTTTCGGGTTTCTGGTTCTCTGGCTGATGCTCCTGCGGGTCGGCAGCAAGCTTGTCGCCGGAGCCCCGCCGATTGAGGGTTCCGCGCTGGAGCGTAAGGCCGCCCATGCCGTCCATGGACTGCTGTATGTCTTTCTGATCGTCATGCCGGTCAGCGGATTTCTGGCCACCAACGCCCATGGCTTTCCGCTCAAGTGGTTCGGTCTGGTGACAGTCTGGAGCCCACTTGGAAAGTCTCCGGATATTGCCTGGACCCTTTCCGGCATTCATGGCTGGAGCGCATGGATCCTTCTGGGACTTTTCGGGTTACATTTTGCAGCTGTCCTGTTTCATCACGTTGTCAAACGCGACGGCACGCTTTTCCGGATGCTTTAGGACCAACGATGCGCCACGTTGAGATCGACGACACCACCTGGAACCGAATACTGGCTGTAAAGCACAACGGAAAACCTACGCCTGCTCTGTCATCGATGGAGAGGCTATACGGCCCCATCGCGGTCACGGGTCATCCCTTCGTCATGGCACAAGTCGGGCAGTCTCTTGATGGACGTGTGGCAACACCGACCGGCGATGCTCGCGACATTTCCGGAGCTGACGGCCTCGCCCATCTTCACCGCTGCCGCGCACTGGTCGATGCCGTCATCGTCGGATACGGAACAGTGGAAGCCGACGACCCGCAGCTTTCCGTCCGACTGGCCAAGGGCCGCTCGCCGGTTCGCGTTATCATCGATTGTCGCGGAGAACTCACGGGCCGCGAAGGACTCTTCCACGACGGTGGCGCTCCGATCATCGTCTTCCAAAGCACCGAGGCTGCCCAAAACCCGACTTTAAAGGCGGAGGTCATCCGCCTGCGTCCCAGCGCAACGGGCCTCAGCCCGCATCACATCCTGAAGGAACTCAGACAGCGCTCGTTGCAAAGCATTCTGGTGGAAGGCGGGGCTCGAACAATTGCCCGCTTCATAAATGAAGACCTGATCAACCGCCTGCATGTGATCATTTCCCCGATCATCATCGGATCCGGGCCAGCAGGCATTCATCTGCCGCCGATCACCCATCTCTGCGATGCCAGACGGCCTGAAACGCAGGTCTATTCGCTTGGCACAGATGTGCTGTTTGACTGTGTTCTCGCCCCGTCTATCTCAGCTGGCAGCCTCAGTCGTGCAGAGCCAAAAGATCTGTATGACCAACCACGCATGAGCTGTCCGGTCGACTGATCGCCGCCACTCTGAATGCCAGCCAGCGTTCAATTTCCGTGGCGCTCAAAGTGCCTATTTCCAGAAGCGGTTGCCGGAAGCCATCCAGAAAGCGCGACTGCAACTCGGCATGTTCTGCATCAAGCGTCCAGGGGCTGTCTTCCAGCGTAACCTCATAGCCACGCGCTCGCAGGCCTTCCGCCAAAAACGCGGAAGCTGCCGGGCCGAGTGCGGGACCGAACCCCTTGTCCGTGCGCTGATGCCGGTTGAAATCGTCGACGACTGCAGCATCAAGCTCATGCGGCACGGACCACTCCATGATGCCGTTGTAGTTCAGGGCGGCGTAAAGCCCGCAACCCTGCGGTCGGATATGATCAATCAGCCGACTGCAAAAGCCTTCCGAGCACAGATCGAAAAAGGCCGAGGCCGTCACCAGAGAGACGTCGCAAAGGTCAACATCTTCGATCGCATTCAGGTCCTGTTGGCACGTCGTGATCCGACCTCTGGCGCCAATCCGCATTTCTGCCTCAACCAGTAGCGCCGCATCATTGTCCATCAACAGCCAATGGCTGTCCTGAGGCAGATCGCTTGCCAAGGCACGCCATGTTGCCCCACTTCCACACCCCAGATCTGCGACCCAGGTGACTTTGTCGGTACAGGATTGCCGCTCGCCAATTTGAGAGGTCAGATGATTACATAACTTATGAACCAGATCAGAATTTCGCGCGGCGCGATCGGCTGGCTCCCTTAAGCTCAGCCAGGTCTTGTCAAATCCACTCATGATCTTCTCTGCTTAAACTGAGCCTCAAGACACTCGGCTATAATGCGCGCAGTGACATCCCATCCCGGCAAGGCTCTCCCATGACGGCGGGAGGCATCCGCATAGGACCTGCGAATCTCGGGCGATCCCAGCAAGGTGCGCAGCGCTCCGGCAAAACCGCCCGCGTCATCGACAGCAACGAGAAGACCTGCGTCTTCCGGCACCACGTCCGGCACCGCACCGGCATGACATGCGACGATGGGCAGGCCGTGAGCAAGGGCTTCCGCGAAGACCATCCCGTAGCCCTCATATCGACTGGCCAGGGCGAAAATATCGGCTGTCGCCAACAAGGCTGTCGCATCTTCCACTTCGCCCGTGAGAACAACCCGATGCTGCAAGCCCAGCTCTTCCACCAGACTCTGCAGATACGCACTGGTGTGCGGATCGAATGCCGTGCTGCCAACGATGGTCGCCGACCAAGGCAAATCCTCAATCTGCTTCAAGGCGGCCAGAAGTACATCATGCCCTTTGCGCGCAGTCAGTGATCCAATCGACAGAATTCGCGGAACCGCATTGCTGTTGCGTGCGGCCGGCGCCGGATTGGTTCCCGGGACGGCGACCGTGATCAAGCTGGCCGGAACGCTATAATTTTCCGTCAGTTCTCGCGCCGTCATAGGCGACGTCACGATCACCGCCGCGACTTGGGACAACGCCCGGTGTTCCTGAGCCTCAAGGCGACGTCTCTGGTTGCCGTCCAGCCCGGTTTCGAGCGCCAGGGGATGATGCACCAGAGCGATAATCTGCAAGCGCTGCGCATCGCGCGCAGCCCACACATCTAGAACCCCGAAAGCCAACCCATCCACGAGGACGCACGCGCCATCGGGCAAGGCAGAAAGCAATCGTTCCGCTCCAGTCAAACTTTCCTCGTCTGGAAACGGAAATCCGGCTCCGAGCGGCAACAACTCGACGTCCCATCCCAATTCCAGCAGCCCAGCGATGACACGACGGTCATAGCCATAGCCGCCAGTCTTCGTCTCCAGTGCACCAGGAAAGGCGAAGGTCAGCTTGCGTCGGGGCGAAGCCGTCAAAGATCAGCCTCGTACCATCCACGCGCCGCATGAGATTCTTGCAGTGTGACCTTGATCCTGCAGACGCGTGCACTTCCTGTCCCCAGGCGCTCCGCAGCAACACCTGCCGCGAGCTGATCAAAGATGTGTTTGGCCACGACCTCAGTCGTTGTGACCTTGCCATTGAAGACATCAACCTCATCGAGGTTCTTGTATTTCAACGGCTCCAGCACCGCCGACAACAACTCTGTGGCTGCACCGATATCAACTGCCAGACCATCTTCATCGACGTCTTTTGTAAAGAAGGCCGCATCGACAACAAAGGTGGCACCGTGCATCCCCTGGGCGGGGCCGAACACCGGGCGGGGCAAACTATGGGCGATCATGATGTGATCGCGAACTTCAACTGCAAACATCGGTCAATTTCCTCAATACAGTATGCGATGGCAAAGGGTATCCGGATCCGAGAGAATGCTTGGGTAAACCGTAGCAAGGTCTTCGAATTTGGTTTCGCCAGAGATCAGGACATCAAGTCTGCCATCCAACAGAAGTTCCAGCGCCTTGGCCATGCGTCGGCTGAAATCCCAACGCGCCCGGCGCGAGGCAGGGATAGCTCCGACCTGAGAGCTGACGAGTTTGAGCCTGCGTGCATGGAAAGCGCCGCCCAGCATCAGCGCTATGGACGTTTCCCCATACCAGCTCGCCTCGACAATCCGGGCTTCCTGTCCCGCCATGTCGAGAGCCGCCGCCAAGGCCTCTCCGGAAGCAGAGGCATTGATGAGAATATCGAACGCACCAAAGCCGTCCACTTCGTGGCCAGCACCGGCAAATATGACATCGAGCTCCTCGGCAATGACCTGCCGCGATGACCTTGGATCAATCAGGATGACCTCTGAACCCGGGATCTGCGAAGCGAGATAAGCCACCAACGCGCCGACAACTCCAGCCCCGAAAACGGCAACACGGTCTCCCGGCAGAATTTCAGCATCCCAGACAATATTGAGCGCCGTTTCCATGTTCGCTGCCAACACAGCGCGCGCGGGTGTCAGCCCTTCAGGCAACGGCGTCACCTGAGTGGCGTCGACAACGAACCGATCCTGATGGGGATGCAGACAGAAAACATCACGCCCAACCAGCTCACGCGGTCCGGCCTCGACCTGCCCGACAACCGCATAGCCGTATTTGACGGGAAATCCGAAGTCACCTTCCATGTTCGGCCCGCGCATCCGCGCCCATTCGCTTTGCGGAACCTTTCCATTAAAAACAAGCGCCTCTGTCCCCCGGCTTATGCCGCTAAAATGCGTGCAGACCTGCACCTGGCCTGCAATCACCCGTCCCAACGGCTCAGCGCGCAGTTCACAGTCTTGAGCAGCAGGAAACCACAGGGCCGTTGCAGTCAGTCCCTCAGCAGCATGGATCATAACGGCAAGACCTACTCTCGTGTTTCATAAGGCTTTTCTTGAAATTAGGTCATTTGCTCGACGATGCCATGCCTTACCAGCACCACAGGCACAGAAAATTTCACGGTGTTCAATTTTACCTGCCCTGCATCAACAGGTCATACCTCACATGTCATCCAGACGATGTGCTTTGCCGTAAAAACCGTCGAGACGTGATCACCAAATCATGAGAAGCGAACCAACCGCTTGAAAACTCAATGTGAGAAGCTGCAGAGTGGCCCAATGACACAAGCGGAAGATTATCTGCCGACACTTGGCAAAAGCTCCTCTAAGACGCCCCCTTCCCCAGCGCTGCCTGCCTTGCGGCGCAATGCGATTGGCTGGCTCGGAGCCATTTTCCTTCTGGCCATCGGGGGCTATATCTATGTCGGCACGCACATGGCGCTCGGCACGCAGGTGATCCTCGCCGCAACAGCCGTGCTTGCCGTGATTTACGCGGTTGTGCTTTATGCCTTGCCACATCATCGTCACAGACGTTTCGGCGCGGCCAATCTTGTTACGGCCATCCGCGCAGCTCTTGTTTCGATGATTGGTGCGGCTTTCTTCTTCGCTGACGGCCTTCATCCAGCAGACCCGGCGATGTGGCCGCTATTGATGATGATCGCCTGTGCCCTGATCCTGGATGGCGTGGATGGCTATCTAGCCCGTGAGACCCGGCAAGTCTCGGACTTTGGCGCGCGCTTCGACATGGAACTCGACGCGCTTTTCATCCTGTTTCTGGCCGCTGCCGTCTATCTCATGGGCAAAGCCGGCATCTGGGTGCTGCTCATCGGCGTGATGCGCTATCTCTTTGTGCTCACCAGCTGCTTCGCCGCACGGCTCCGCAATCCACTTCCGCCGTCTTTCCGACGCAAGCTTGTCTGCGTGATCCAGGTCGCTGCGCTGTGCTTTGCGCTTGTTCCCTTTGTCACCTCACCCGTCAGCGACTTGATCTCGGCAACTGCCCTCGTCTTGCTGAGCTATTCCTTTGCCGTCGACATCACCAGTCTGCTGACCCGTCAGGCCGCGCAGGCATGACCCATCTGAACCGGCTTTCACAGACCTTCGGTCTTCTACGATCAGTGCTGATCTACTATGGACAGCCCTGGCGACGGCGTGATTTGAAGCGCTTCTACCGCAACTTGATTTCCCCCGGAGACCTGGTCTTCGATATCGGGGCGCATGTCGGAAGCCGCAGCAAAACCCTTCTCAGCCTTGGAGCAGATGTTGTAGCCATCGAGCCCCAACCCGTCTTTGCCGCCTTTCTGAAGCGGCATTTCTCTGGCCAGCTCAAGGCACTGGAACAAGTCGCCGTCGGCCCTTGCTCTGGAAACGTCACGCTGCAGATCTCCTCGAGACATCCGACCGTCACCAGCATATCTCGTGAGTTTGTCTCGACCGTAAGCCAGTCCTCCGACTTTCGAAAAGTCGTCTGGGACCGTGAGATAAACGTTCCGATGGTCACACTCTCCCAGTTGATCACCCGCCATGGCAAACCTGCCTTTTGCAAGATCGACGTCGAAGGTGCAGAAGCCCACATCCTCCAAGGATTGGACCAGCCCTTGAAGCTTATCGCCTTTGAGTATGTGCCCGCTGCGAAGTCTATCGCCGTCGACTGCATTCAACGTCTTGAAGCCCTCGGCCCCTATCGCTTCAACCGGGTGACTGGAGAACGACACAAGTTTGCTCAAGCCGACTGGGTTGATGGTAGCCAAATCCGGGATTTCCTGTCAGCCCTGCGCGAGCAAGATCCGTCCGGTGACATTTATGCCCAGCTGGAGGCGTGAATTCATGCCCCGCTCAAGTCTTGCCGAGACGCCCTCGCCAAACATCGCATATCATCAACACGAGCGCCGGAAAACCGCCGCTTACGAGCGAAAAAATGCCGTAAAGCAGACTTGCCGCCACCCCTTGCTCCGGCGAATAGCCGAAGATTGGCCAAAGCGCTGCCGCCGCCATTTCACGTGTTCCCCATCCGCCAACGCTGGCCGGGATCAACATGGTCAGCAAGCTCAAGGGCACGATGGTTATGCAGGCTATGACGGAAAGCGGCGCCCCGACTGCATGAGATGCAATTGCGAACGTCATCACATAGGTCAGGACAATGAGGCTGCTCAGCCCAACCTGAACCGCCAAGGCTTTTCGATGCCAGAAAACTTCCAGCAAGTCTTCCCGCATTCCAGACAACCGAGAGCTTGTAGACTTTCGAAACACGGCGAAGCAGGCGCCAGACGCGACGCTCAAAAAACCGGCGACGATCAAGGCGATTTCCGTCGCCCCAACAGGCAGTCTCTCGGCAAGCACCAACGGCCAGGCGAAAAGACCCAAGCCGATCAGAAGCACGAAGGCGAGTTGACCGGAGACACGCTCCAGGACAATCGCAGAGGCCGGACGTTTCCAGCCACTTGGCCCAGCCTGCCTCTGGCGGTAGGCCCGCACAACGTCGCCAGCGACACCTCCTGGCAAGATCTGGTTCAAGCTGCTGCCGATGTAATATTCGTGCAGGGCTTCTCCCAACGGCAGATCCAGATTAAGCCGTCTCGCCGTAAACCGCCAACGCAGAGCGGAGAGCAAGATTTGAAGCTGAACAACCACGAAGGCAGCGCCAAGTGCGCGTATCGAAACAGCCGAAAGCGCGGTCCAGACGGCGCCAATATCGACAAACGCCGCGATTGCCGCCAGCAGCCCGAGACTGAGAGCAATCGGAAGAACCCCAAGTTTCAGCAAAGACACGTCGTCCTTTTCTTCGCGCCCTCGGGCCATCAGATCCGAGCAGAGCTCGAACCTACATGACCATTTGGATTGATGACAGCAAGGCCCATCGCAAGCCTTATTGGAAGCTTGTTAGCGCGGTTCTTCTTTATCTACTCATCGGAATAAGCGCACTGAACCTGCCAGATCACCCGGCAGGCTTAAGCTGGAGTGCTTTTTTGCGGCTCCCCCTTGAGATTCCACTAATCGCGCTCGCCTTGCTATTCTTTCCGCGTCCTGGGGCGAAGCTGCTTAGCATTCTTTTCGCGCTGGTGGTTTTCACTTTGCTCTTCCTGAAACTCGCCGATTACGGGGCACAAGCCGCGCTGCAGCGAGATGTGAACCCTTATCTGGACTTTCACCTGATCAGGAACGGCTGGAACTTCGCCTCCGGCGCCTTCGGACGCATTGCGGCGGGCCTTGGTATCGCAGCAGTTCTCGGGCTTTTTCTCTCGCTATTCGCGAGCTTTGTCTGGGCCCAACGGCAGATTTCGGACTTTCCAAGCCCAAGACGAAATCTTGCCATCGGTATCGTCACGGTGCTTCTCGCCCTTGGACTGGCACTCTGGGCGATAGGTCCCGGCGGCTTGGCTCCAGGCAACGCCCACGCCCGAACATATGATTATCTCGACCGACGGCTGACCCTCATTACCCGATCGATTGTCGATCTGCATAGCTTCGAAACCACTCTGGAAAGCCGAAGTGATGTGGCAAGCCGTCCAGATCTGTTCCAGGCGATCAAGGGCCGCGATGTGGTGCTGATCTTCGTGGAATCATATGGGCGCAGCGCAGTCGAGGATCCTGCCTATGCAGGACTGATCCGCCCCAGGTTGGCGCGAGCCGAAGCTCAGCTGGCGCAGGCTGGATTTTCCAGCGCCACCACCTGGCTGACGTCACCAACCGTCGGCGGCATGAGCTGGCTCGCACATGGCACCTTGCTCTCCGGGCTGAATGTCGACAGTCAGGCGCGCTACGACCTCTTGATGCGCAGCACCCGCCCCAGTCTCAATCGGATCTTCGCCGATGCCGGCTGGCAAACTTCAGCCGTGATGCCGGCGATCACCATGGAGTGGCCGGAAGCCGCCTATTTCGGCTATGATCAGATCTTCGCGTCCGACGACCTCGGGTATCGTGGCAAGCCCTTCAACTGGGTGACAATGCCCGATCAATATACCTTGAGTGCCTTCGAAACCCGCGTCCGCAGGCTAGCACACGCCAGATCCCAAGCGGTCATGAGCGAGATCGCCTTGATCTCCAGCCACGCCCCCTGGACGCCTATTCCCGAGCTGATCGACTGGCAGCATGTCGGCGATGGCACGATCTTCAATAGTCAGGCGGAACGTGGCGACCCGCCAGCGGTGGTCTGGTCTGACCCGGCAAGGGTTCAGCGTCAGTACATTAAGGCCGTCGACTATTCGCTGCAGACCATCGCGGACTATATCGCCCGCTTTGGGGAAGATGCGATTTTCATTGTGCTCGGCGACCATCAGCCGGCCGCGATCATCACCGGCCTGCACGCTTCCCGTGCCGTGCCGCTTCATATCATCAGCCAGGACAAGGCGTTGGTTGACCGCTTTCAGTCGACCGGTTTCACCTCCGGCATGACCCCAGACCGCGACACACCAGAGCATCCCATGCACTCCATGCGCGACCGGCTGATCACCGCGTTCAGCAAGAACGGTGAGCCGGAAACGCTGAACGCGGAATCAGAAGCTGAATGAACGACATCAGCTCTGCGCCACCAGGTGACGGTCTCCGAGGTCGAGAAACTGTACCCGTTCGACATCATGACCCAGCGGCATGATCGGGGACGGGATTTCACCGCTCGGGACCTCGAACACCCCCCGGCGTAGCGCCGGATCAGGGATCGGAACGGCCTTCATCAACTTGCGCGTATAGGGATGTTGGGGGTTTTCGAAGATCTGTCGGCGTGTGCCCATCTCGACGATCTGGCCGATATACATGACCGCAACCCGGTGCGAGACCTGTTCCACAACAGCCATGTCGTGCGAGATGAAGAGATAGGCCAGCCCCATCTCCTCCTGAAGCTCTTTCAGAAGATCCAGCACTTGCGCCTGCACCGAGACATCCAGGGCCGAGACGCTTTCATCCGCAATGATCACCTTCGGCGACAAGGCCAGTGCGCGGGCAATACAGATGCGCTGCCGCTGACCGCCGGAGAACTCATGCGGGTGCCGTCTCATCTGATCCGGTGTCAGGCCGACACGGTGGAACAGTCCGGCCACCCGGTCTTGCAATTCCTGTCCCTTTGCCAAACCGTGAATGATCAGCGGTTCGCCGACCAGATCCCCGACAGTCATCCGCGGATCAAGCGAGGCGTAGGGATCCTGAAACACCATCTGCAGGTTTCGTCGGTAAGCACGATCCGCTGCCGCCGTCTTGGCTTTCACCACATGCTCGCCAGAAACCCTGATGGAGCCCTCCCAGGGCACCAGGTTCATCAGCGCCTTGCCGATGGTCGACTTGCCACAACCGCTTTCTCCGACCAGCCCGAGCGTTTCACCGCGCGCCAGCTCGAAGCTGACGCCTTCGACCGCGTGAACGCGCGAGACAACCCGGTTGAGAACGCCGCCCTTCAGATCGAAACGCACCGTCAGGTCATCAACCTCCAGCACCTTTGCAGAAAGCATGTCACCGGCATGGACATTGGCCGGGTCCTTCCCTGCCATCGCACCGAGTTTGGGCACAGCAGCGAGAAGCTCCGCCGTATAAGGATCGCGCGGATTCTCAAACAACGGCAGCACGTCATTGTCTTCGACGATCTTGCCGTGCTGCATGACAATCACCCGGTCGGCCATTTCGGCGACAACACCCATGTCATGGGTGATCAGAATGATCGCGGTGCCGGTTTCCTTCTGCAGGTCCCGCATCAGCTGCAGGATCTGTGCCTGGATGGTCACATCGAGCGCTGTGGTTGGCTCATCGGCAATCAGCACCTTCGGATGGCAGGCGAGCGCCATCGCGATCATCACCCGCTGACGCATGCCACCGGACAACTCATGCGGATACTGCGTCATGCGGCGCTCGGGCTCAGACAGGCGCACGGCTTTCATGGCGTCCAAAGCCCGCCGATCCGCCTCCCGGCGCGAGACGCTTTCATGCGCCAGAACCGCTTCACGCAGTTGCCGTCCTATGGTCAGAACCGGATTGAGCGAGGTCATCGGCTCCTGAAAGATCATGGCAATATCATCACCACGCACGGAGCGCATCTCGCTCTCTCTCAACCCGGTCAGCTCACGCTCCCCCAGATGGATCGATCCACCGGCGACCCGCGCCATCGGCTCCGGCAAAAGCCCCATGATCGACAACGCCGTCATCGACTTGCCCGACCCGGACTCGCCGGCAATGCAGATGGTCTCGCCTTCATGCAGGTCAAAGCTCAAGCCGTCGACGACGATCTTCTGGCCGTTCGGCGTTGCCACGGCGGTCTTGAGCTCGCGAACGCTCAAAACGGTCTTGGCGGTCGTGCTGGCGGCGGACATTGACTGGCTCATGCGGGAGAACATCTCTGAATTTCAAAACAAAAAAGGCCGGGCCGCAGCCCGGCCAGTTGGGGTTAGTTCAACACCACTTTCGGGAAATAGAACGACACCACCCAATTGGGCGCATCGACGATTTCCGAAATGCGTAGGTCACCACAGACCGAGCAGAGCATGTAAGCTTCCACTGCAGAATAGTTGTGACGCGCGCACAGCAGGTCGATCATGTTGGAGACAGCCGCCTGGGCCCCCTCATACAGATCGGACCCGATGCCTGTCGTGACTTCGTAGCCCATCTCGTCGAGGTGGCGCGTCACGGGACCAGGGGTCTCGAAACGCGGCATCTTGAGATTGGCACCCTTGATCAGGTCCAGCTCGACAACCGTGTTCATCGGGCTTTCAATCGCCGTTCCACAGACTTCGCCGTCGCCCTGCGCAGCATGGGTGTCACCGATGGAAAACAGGGCGCCCGCCACTTCCACCGGAAGATACAGGGTTGTTCCCGCGGCAAGATCACGAATGTCGAGGTTCCCGCCAACGCGCCGTGGCGGCACGATGGAGTGCAAACCCGCTTCAGCAGGCGCAACACCAATGGTCCCGGCAAATGGCTTCAACGGCACCTTGCCGAACGGGGCAAAGGCCGATGTTCCCAGCTTGTCCTTGTCGTAGGACCAGACATGGAGCGCAGGCTCCTTGAACTGATCCGCCAACAGGCCGAAACCGGGTATATTCGCCGTCCAGCCAAAGCCGGAGGGCTTGAACTCGTGGATCTTCACCACAAGCGCATCCCCCGGTTCCGCCCCATCCACATAGATGGGGCCATTGACCGGATTGATCTTGCCGAAGTCCATGTCGGCAACGTCCTGAACGGTGCTGTCCGGGGTCAATTGACCGGCGGAGCTGTCCAGACATTCAAACTCCAGGACGGTGCCCGGAGCCACCTTTTCGGTCGGGGCAAACGAGTTGTCCCAACCGAAATGGTGCTGAGCCGCATGGATCGTATATGCGGCGGCCTTGCAGTTACTGCACATCTTTCGCCCAAACGTAGTCGTAGTTGACAGGGATGTGGACCGGATCGACGAAGATGGCATCGGGGCCACCCAGACGTTCGGACCGCATGGTGTATCGCTGCTCGTGGAAGACCGGAGCCCAAGCGGCGTCATCCATCACGGAGATGAAAATCTTCCGCCACATTTCCTCACGCTCGGCTTTCTTGGCCGGGTCGGTGATGCTGTCGGCTTCGGTCGCCATCGCGTCCAGCTCTTCGTTGCAATACCAGGACCAGTTCCAGCCGCCCTTGACCGCGCCCGAACAGCCCAAGATCGGACCGTAGAAGTTGGACGGATCCGGGAAGTCGGCGATCCAGGCCATGCCACCCGACCAGATCATCGGAGCCTGATCCGGCTCACCACCGGCAGCAATGACGTTGGCCTGTGCCAGTGCCTTGATCTCTGCCTTGATGCCGATGGCGGCAAGGTCAGCCTGTATGGCCTGTGTAATCCGCGGGTTCGGATCGGTGTTGTAGACGTAGATTTCCGTCTCGAAGCCATCCGGCAGTCCAGCTTCAGCCAGAAGCGCCTTGGCCGCTTCCGGATCGAACGGATAGCCTTCGTAGTTGTTGTCGTAGCCCGGCATGGACGGCGGCAGCGGCTGGTTGGCAGCAACGGCACGGCCATTGATGATGCGGATGATGCGGTCCTTGTTGATCGCCATGTTGACGGCCTTGCGGACCTCAACCTTGTCGAACGGCGGCATCTTGACGTTCATGGTGACGTAGCCCGTGTGCAGCTGACCACCCTCGATGATCAGGTCCTTGTATTGATCGTCCTGGGTCACTTCGAGGAACTTTGCCGGAGGGATACCATCGCCCGGAATGTCGGCTTCACCGCGCTGCAAGCGCAGCAGGGCAACAATCGGCTCCTGACCGACCTCAAAGGTGATCTGGTCGAGCTTCGGAACACCTGCCCGCCAATAATCTTCGTTGCGCTTGAAGATCAGGTGCTGACCGAGTGTCCAGTCTTCCAGGGAGAAGGCGCCCGTGCCGACAGGATGCTTGCCGAAATCTGCGCCGAATTCCTCAACCGTTTCCTTCGGAACGATGGACGAGAAGTTGATCGCCATCACATGCAGGAAGGTCGCGTCCGGACGGGACAGCTCAATCTTCACTGTATAAGGATCGACCACAGTCACACCGGACAGACCTTCGGCCTCACCGGCTGCAACCTCGTCAAAGCCCTTGATCGAACCGAAGAAGCCGGCGCCTGGGCTCTGGGTCTTCGGATTGGTGACACGGTCGAGGGAATACTTTACGTCTTCCGCGGTCATTTCGCGGCCGTTGTGAAACTTGACGCCCTCGCGCAGCTTGAACGTGAAAACCGTGCCATCGTCGGAAATGGTGTAGTCTTCCGCCAGATCCTTCATCAGGTTGGTGGTTCCCGGCTCGTAGTCCATCAGACCATCGAACAGGCTCTTGATCATCGACCAGTTCTGCCAGTCGTAACCAATGGCGGGGTCAAGGGTGGAGACGTCATCCTTGTAGGTGACGATCATCGAGCCGCCCTGTTTGATGTCGTCCGCGAGCGCCGGCGTCACCACCGATGTCAGGGCTGTCGCGGTCAGGAGAGCAGCTGCTCCTGCCAAAAATGCTTTTTTCATACGAAGTACCTCCGGTTCAGGTGAAGTCCGCCGGGCCGCTCTGTTGACGGCTTGTCCGGCAGGTTTTGCGCATCAGCGCAGTTTGATCCTTGGATCAATGAGAGGCGCGATCAAGTCGGCGACGAAGTTGCCAAGAACGATCGCGAATGCGGAAACAAGGGTGACGCCCATGATGATCGGAATATCGACCCGCTGAATGGCCTGCCAAGCGAGTTGGCCGATACCCGGCCAACCGAAGACGCTTTCCACCACGACAATGCCGCTCATGAAGAGACCGATATCGATGCCGATCATCGCAATGATTGGCAGCATGGCGTTGGGCATGGCGTGGCCGAACAGCACCTGCCAGCGCTTCAGGCCCTTGGCACGGGCTGTGCGGATGAAGTCCTGGCGCAGAACATCGATCATGGAAGAGCGCATCATGCGCGAGTACCAGCCGGCACCGAGAAACCCCAGGGTCAGGGACGGCAGAACCATGTGCATGAAGGTGCCGTAGCCGCCAATGGGGAACCAGCCGAGCTGCACGGCGAACACGTAGAGCAGCAGGATTCCAATCACGAACTGCGGCGAGGACACGCCGACGAAGGACAGGACCATCAAGCCATTATCCACGGCCGTATTACGCTTCAGTGCCGCGAGCAGCCCCATGGAAAGCCCGATGATCAACTCACTGACGATTGCCCCCAACATCAGCAGAAGCGTTGCCGGCAGACGTGAGACAATCAGCTCCCCGACTTCCGTCTTCTGCAGGTACGAGCGCCCAAGGTCACCCTGAACCAGCCCGGTCAGATAGCGGAAATACTGCTGGTAGAACGGCAAGTTCAGACCAAGCTGCTCACGAATGTTCTCGACTGTTTGAACCGTCGCACTGCGTCCGGCGATCTGACGAGCCGGATCGGCCGGGATCAGATAAAGCAGCACAAACGTCAGGAAGGAAATGCCGAGCAGGATCAGCAGAGACTGCAGGATACGGCGCGCAATATAGCTGCCCATGGCTCAGTGCCTCCCTTTCTGGGTCGGGTCCAGAACTTCGCGCAAGGCATCCCCCAACAGGTTGAACCCAAGCGCCAGTGCGATGATCGCAATGCCAGGGATGAACACCAGCCAGGGCGCAGAAGTGAAATAGGTCTGGTTCTCGTAGATGATGTTGCCCCATGAGGGCGTCGGCGGCTGAACGCCAATGCCGAGATAGCTAAGCGTTGCCTCGAGCAGCACTGTTGTCGAAATTCCCAGCGTGCCAAACACGACGATGGATGAGAGCAGGTGCGGCAGGATGTGCTTGAACAGAATGCGGAACGTCCCTGCCCCCATCGAGCGTTCGGCCACGATGAACTCACGCTCTGACAGGGAGCGCGTCTCGGTGTAGACAACTCGCGCCATCTGCACCCAGTTGACCATCGCAATCACCATCGCGACGATCCACAAGGACGGGCGAAACAGAGCAGCAAGCGTGATCGCCAGAAGAAGCGCGGGAAACGCCATCATCAGATCGGTGAAGCGCATCAGGATGGTCTCAACCCAGCCCCGGAAGAACCCGGCGAGAATGCCGACAAGTGCACCGACCGCAACCGCAATGCCGTTGGCGACGATACCGATGATGAGCGAGGTCTGCGCGCCGTAGATCAGGCGGGACAGCAGGTCGCGGCCGAGCAGATCCGTTCCGAGCCAGAATTCCGCCCCCGGTGGCAAAGGCGCCCCTTCCAGTGTCAGCCCCTCGAAAAACTGCTCGTTCGGATCAAACGGCGCGACCAGCGGCGCAAACAGGGCGGCACCGACGATCACCACAATCAGGACCAAGGCAAACAGCGCCAGTTTGCGCGCAAGAAGTCGACGCAAGACGCTTCTCTCCTGCGGCTCGACGACGGCCTGCTGCACCACGGTTTCACTCACACTCATTCCCTTCCCTGCTTCCATTCCGGACCCTGACCGGCAGCCTGCGCAACCAGCGCGTCGGCGGCATCTTCAATCGACACACGGCCGGCCATCGACAGCGACCTCAGGTGTCCATAGGCCTCGGTCGAGTCGCACTTGTGCACGTCCATCAAAAACAGCACGGCCTCGACCACATTCGGCCGCCGCGTCAGACGCGATTCCAGATCGGCGATGCGGTTGGCGGAGTCCCAATGGGTCTGAAAGGAGCGCACGGCAACGACCAGCGCCCCGAAGACCCCGGTCGATCCAATCGGCTTGCTGAGGTGTGCGCCGGCTCCGCGCTGAATGGCCCACTCAACCCGGCCCGGAGCTTCCGAGCCGATCAGCGCAACCATCGGCATCGGCAGATCCGACTGCGGCCAAGGGAATTGCTCCTCGTGCCCCATATCCGCGTCAAACAACACAATGTCGGCATTGCGGTGCTCGGCTGACAGCTCCGGCCAGACGCACGTCACGTCCATGCCAAGGCGTTCAAGCTGGCGTGTCAACCGCTCCACATCCTGATGCGGGCGGTGCAGTACCACGGCCTTCCAGCCGCGAAAATTTGGTGTCTTGAAGGCCTTCAGTCTCATTTGACCACCCTCAGAAACCCAGCGTCACCGGCAAGCGGATCTTCCACCTCTGACGTCAGAACAACAGCGTCGCGCAAGCGCTCGTTTCGTTCACTGTTTAGATTGACCAGATAGGGATCTGGTGCGAGGCGTCGAGCCTGCGGGTTGATGACCCGAAACGCCGCACGGCCCGCAGCTCCTTGTGCAGCACCTTCAACGACACCAATGAACGGCGTCAGTGTCGCATGCTGGGTCGACCTATCGATATGCAAATCGCCTACCGGTGTCGGCAACGGCATTTTCGTCAGAACGTCGCGCACTTCATCCGGATCGGCCGAACCGCATGCCTTGATCGCCTGGGCCAATGCCCAAACCGCCTGATAGGGTCCGGTGAACATGGCCGAAACGCCCCGCTCCTCTCCGTGCAGCTGATGCATGCGGCGAACGAAGTCGACGTTCTTCGGATAGTCGGCGGTCTCAAAGTAGGAGGCGGTGGAAATGACCCCATCGGCCGCGGCCCCGATGATCGGCAGTTCAGCTTCCGTCAGGTTGCAGCTCAGAACCGGCATCACGTCGGGACGGAACGCCGGATCACGCTCGCCCAGGTCCCGCAATGCCCGGAGAAAGGCATAGCTGCTGTCGCCGATCAGGTTGTTGAAGATGAAGTCAGGCCGGGTTTCGACAATCTCTGTGATCAGATGATCAATGTCGACATCCCCCAACGCCACATAACGCTCGCCCAGAACAGCACCGTCCTCGGCAGCCAGTAGCTCCCGCGCGATGCGGTTCATTTCCCAGCCCCAGATATAGTTCGAGCCGATGAGGAAGGCGCGCTTTCCAAATTGCGGCAAAATATGCTGGAACAGCGGGACGACATTCTGGTTCGGGCAGGCACCCGAATAGATCACCCGGTCGTGGCTCTCGAAGCCTTCGTAAGGCACCGAGTACCAGAGCAAACCCTGGTGCCTTTCCAGCACCGGAAGAAGCTCCTTGCGGCTCCAGGACGTCTGGCAACCAATAATATGACCACAGTCATTTTTTGCCATCATCTGATTGGCAAGCACTGCATAGGTCTCGGCCCGACAAGCCGGATCGGCTGTGATCGCCTTGAAGCTGAAGTCGAACAGGTCGGAGGCATTGACCTCAGAGATCGCCGTCATCGCACCGTGGTAGCCCTCTCGCCCGATAACAGAATAGGAGCCGGTGCTTGAAAACAGCACACCTACGGGGATTTCAATCCCAGCCATCGCCTCAACCCACTTGCTGCGCCCTGGTGCTGAATTCCCGCACCAGAACATAAAAAAACCCCGACCCGCAGCCGGTTACAGCTTGCGAAAGATCGGGGCCCAATTGCCGAACGGAACATCGTGTCCGCTATGTAGCACTAACAATCGCGATGCCAGCGGTTCTTGTCAATCTTGTGAACGCACAAAGAAACGGCATGCATACAAACCAAACAGGCAAACCTTAAACAGACTGATGCTTTTCCAAACGTTGGATTGTACACAATTTCTATGTAAATTCAGCGCCGAAACCCAGTTCGCACTCAATCGACCTTGTGCACAATAAATAGTCACATTTCGGTACTGGTTCAGAGAAGCTGCAGCTTTTTCAACGGGGAAAGCAGAAGCTCGACACAAAACCTGCCGGATGAATGAGTTCGAGAACTCAAACAGACGCCTTCATAGGCGCCGTCCCAGAGGAGATCGCGGCCCTCTCCGCACTGGCAACTTCACGCTCGCATTGAGTGAAACCGTAGGCCGGTACGATATCGCCACCCCGCGCGCCGATCTGCTCCCATTCAGAAACCACCTGCTCAGGCGCATCCGCGCCCGACCCGACATAAACGCCCTCGGTCAGTGTCACATGGGCCTGAGCGAAATGCCCCGCCCCCGCGCACAGGATCTGACGGGTCGGTGCCGCCTCCCCCACAAGAGCTAACAGGCCAGCACTGACTTTCGCCGGAGCCAATTGCTCAAGAGCCTCATTCTGAAGGATGCCGTCGGTCATCTGTGTTGCAGCCGTCGGCGCCAGCGCATTGACCTTTATGTTGTACTTGTCACCTTCCAGCGCCAGCGTCTGCATCAAACCGACCAACGCCATTTTGGCTGCGCCATAGTTGGACTGACCAAAGTTACCATACAGCCCCGACGACGAGGTGGTCATCACGATGCGGCCATAGCCCTGCCGCCGCATGATCTCCCAGACAGCCTTGGTGCAGATGACAGATCCCATCAGGTGAACGTCGACCACCAGTCGGAAATCATCCAGGCTCATCTTGGCGAAGGACTTGTCGCGCAGAATGCCGGCGTTGTTGATCAGGATATCTACCTGACCCCAGGTCTCCAGCGATTTGGAAACCATGGCCGCAACCGCAGCTTCATCCGTCACCGATGCGCCAAAGCCAAAGGCCTCACCACCGGCTGCAATGATCTCATCCGCGACAGCTACAGCGGCATCCCCATTCATGTCATTGACGACGACCTTTGCGCCGAGGCGCGCCAGTTGCAAGGCGTGGCAACGCCCCAGTCCACCACCGGCCCCTGTCACAATCGCCACGCGCCCGTTCAAAGTCATTCCAAGTTTCCTCTTGATCCAGTCCATCTGCAGCAAAGACCACAGCACGGCAACGCGCCGGACATTTCTAATTCCCAGCGCGCTTAAGCACCTACACCTCTTTACCCAATTTAAAAACCAACCTGATCGCCGCCCTTCAAATCCAGCATCTGGCGCGCCTCTTGCGGCGAGGCGACTTCAAGACCGAGCCCCTCGATCACCTTGCGCACGCGGCGCACCTGATCGGCATTTGTCTTGGCCAGTGTACCAGGTCCATCCCAAAGGGAATCTTCCAGCCCGACGCGGACGTTGCCGCCCATCGATGCTGCCATCGTGGTGATCGGCATCTGATGTCGCCCAGCCCCAAGAACCGACCAGACATAATCATCTCCAAACAGCCGATCCGCCGTGCGACGCATATGCGCGATATCTTCCGGATGCGTACCGATACCACCCAGAATGCCGAACACCGTCTGGATGAACAGCGGCCCCTTGACCAGACCACGGTCACGGAAATGCGCAAGGTTATAAAGGTGACTGGTATCGTAGCATTCGAATTCAAAGCGGGTGCCGTTGCCGGAACAAGATTCCAGGATGAACTCAATGTCCTTGAAGGTATTCTTGAAGACCGTGTCACGGGTCTTTTCCAGATACGCCGGCTCCCATTCATGCTGGAATTCCTTGTAGCGGTCCAGCATCGGATACAAGCCGAAATTCATCGACCCCATATTGAGGGAGGCGACCTCCGGTGCAAAGTGTGTGGCCGGGCGCAGGCGCTCTTCTACAGTCATCGTCGGACTGCCACCGGTCGTCAGGTTCAAAACCGCATCAGTCGACTGCTTGACCCTCGGCAGGAATTCCGCGAATGCCGCGGGGTCTTGCGTCGGGCGTCCGTCTTCCGCTGTCCTTGCATGCAGGTGCAGGATCGAAGCGCCTGCAGCCGCCGCTTCAATCGCATGCGTCGCAATCTGGTCGGAATTGACCGGCAGGTGCGGTGACATGCTCGGAGTGTGAATGCCCCCGGTGATTGCACAGGTGATGATGATTTTACGGCTCGGCTTTGCCATGAGTAGTCTCTCCTCCCGACGCTTTCGTCGTTTTGTTCCTTATGCATTCAGATCGTTTCGACGTTGCCACACACACTGATCGCCTGCCCGGATATGTTGGCTCCGGCCGGGGAACAAAGAAACAGCGCCATGGAAGCAATATCTTCCGGGTCGACCATGCGTCGCAGGGAGATATTAGCCAGATATTGCTGTTCCATATCAGCGTAGGACACGCCTTCTGCTTCTGCCCGCGAGCGGATGACATTCTCCATGCGCGGACCGCGAACGATTCCTGGAAGGATAGCATTGACCCGGATGCCATCGGGACCCATTTCCTTGGCCAGACTCTGCGTCAAACCAACAATGCCCCATTTGGTCGCGGCGTAGGGCGTTCGCAGGCCATAGCCCAGCCGCCCGGCGACCGAAGACACATTGATAATCGCTCCGGCGTCGCTTTCCCGTAGCATCGCCGCCGACTTTTGCACAACGAGAAACTGGCCGAGCAAGTTGATGTCGAGGGTGGCGCGGATCTCGTCCAGCTCCAGCGCATCGATCGCCCCCGTTGGACCTGAGATGCCGGCATTGTTGACCAGTACATCCAGCCCGCCGAAGCGTTCGCGTGCCAGATCCAGCATTCGCGCAACATCCGCCTCGCTTGCAACATCTGCCTTCACCGTCTGAATACCCGGATAGGCCAGCTCCGCCCGCTGCAGAGAGGCTTCGTCAATATCGCAGATCAGAACCTTGGCGCCGGTTTCAAGGAAGGCGCTCGCAATGGCCTCGCCAATTCCTGAAGCACCTGCTGTCACGAGCACCCGCAAACCGGCCCGCGGCTGCATTTTTTCGATCATCTTCATTTTCTACCGATCCCGGCCCGGCTTGGTCCGAACCGTCCTTCCAAACCCGCTGATGCTCAGGCGACTTCTAGCCAATTGCGACGTATTTCAGGTGCCTGCACCAGATCATCCGGCGTTCCACGGAACACCAGCTCGCCATGTCCCATCACCAGAACCTCCCGAGCCACTTTCAGTGCAATCGTCAGCTTCTGCTCAACCAGCATGACAGCGACCCCGCGCTTGCCGATATCAAGGATGAATTCCATCACAACCTCGACGATCCGTGGCGCCAGACCTTCGGTCGGTTCATCGATCAGAAGAAGACGTGGGTTGCCGAGCAGCGACCGACAGATCGTCAGCATCTGCTGCTCTCCGCCCGACAGATAGCCGGCGTTGATGTCGCGACGTTCCTTGAGGCGGGGAAAATAGCCGTACATTTCCTCGACCGACCATTGATGCGCTCCCGGCGGCGGGGTCTGTACGCCCATCGCAAGGTTTTCGCCGACCGTCAGGTTGGGAAAGACCAAGCGCTCTTCAGGTACGTAGCCGATACCATGCCGGCAGATATCAAAAGAGCGCTTGCCCGCAAGTTCTTCTCCGTTGAGCTGTACCGATCCGGATGTGGGGGGAACGAGCCCCATCATAGCTTTGAGTAAAGTCGAGCGTCCGGAGCCATTTCGACCCAGAAGCGAGACAATCGTGCCATCTTCGATATCCAGATCGACACCATGCAGAATATGGCTCTTGCCATAATGGGCGTGCAGCCCCTTGATCTCCAAAAGGCTCATGATGCGGTCTCCTCACCCAGATAAGCTTCCTGAACCTCTCGGTTCTCGCTGATGGCCTTGGGTGTATCCGTGGCGAGAATGTTGCCATAGACCAGCACCGAAACCCGGTCGCACAGACTGAAGACCACGCTCATGTCATGCTCCACCATCAACAGCGTCTTACCCTCCGTGACAGATCGGATCAGCTCCACGGCTTGAGCTGTTTCCTCGCGTGACATTCCAGCGGTCGGTTCATCCAGAAGGATCACATCGGCACCGGTTGTCAGCGTCATGCCGATCTCCAGAGCACGTTGTTCCGAGTAGGTCAGATCTCCCGCCATATCTGCGGCACGGGCATCAAGCCCGACCTCAGCCAGAATGGCGCGAGCTTCATCATTGATACGCCGCATGCGCGACACCGGCTGAAATAGCCCGAAGCGCACGTTGTGACGGGCCAAAACGCCGATGCGCAGGTTTTCAAAGACACTCAGGCGCGGAAAGATGTTGGTGATCTGAAACGAGCGCGCCAGGCCGCTGCGGTTGATCTGATACGGCGGCAGACCAACAATGCTGCGACCGTTGAGCGCGATGTCACCGCTGGTCACGGGGAACATGCCCGAGATCAGATTGAACAGGGTCGACTTGCCGGCGCCATTCGGCCCGATCACCGCATGACGTTCCCCGGCCTTGATGGCGAGATTAACGCCTTTCATAACCGAGATCTCGCCGAACGACTTGGTGACATCTGTCAGTTGAAGTGCAAAACCCGTTTGCGAATGCAGCGTGCTCATGCAGCACCTCCTTTCAACTTCGCAGCATCCGGGGCCTTAGTACTTTCCGTTTCAGGCCGTCCCATAGCCTCCCATTTGGCAGCAATGGTCCCGCGCACCTTGAACAGCAACACAGCGCCGACACCTGCCAGCACCAATGGTACCAGCCACGTAAGCGGGGACACCGGGCTCCAGGAGAGACCAAACAGATGGTACCCAGGATAGGCCCCCGCAGCATTGCGCAAGTTCACGGAATACTCCTCGCCGAACAGCACGGCGACCGTTTCCGTCAGATAGATCACCGCAGAACCGACCAGCAGCGCCCCTAGAGCGGCCAAGGCATAAGGCTTAGCCAATCCTGTCCAATCCGCACGACGCAGGCTGCGCATGTGGTGCTGAACCACGCCGCCGATGCCTGCCGGTGCATAGAGCATCACCAGCACGAAAATCAGCCCCTGATAAAACAGCCACGACCTTGTGAGATCAGACACCAGATAGGCAAACAGCGTGAAGGAAACGGCACCAACGACTGGACCGAAGAAGATGGTAGCACCACCGACGAACGTTTGCAGGACCACCTGGGCGGAAATCTGGGAGCCGAACAGCGCATAGTTGGCCGTCTCGTTGGAAATCGCCTGCAAGGCACCCGCAACACCTGTGAACATGGCCGAGATCGCGAAGATCACCATTTTCGCCGTGTGGGCATTATAGCCGAGAAAACGAACACGCTGCTCGTTATCCCGGATCGCCAGGGTCAGTCGACCGAACGGTGTCCGTGTGTAGGCCCAGAGCACCAAAATTGATAACATTACCCAGCCAAGCGTCAGGTAATAGACCTCAAGAACCGATCCGAAGATGATCCCCTGCCATGGCATGCGCATGGATGAAATGCCGGATTCTCCGCCGAACAGCCCTTGCAGATGCGGTGTCAGCGAATGAAACAGTTCGGCAAACGCCAGCGTCACAAGCGCAAAGTAAACGCCGGACCGCATTGTCGAGAAGTACCCGGCGACCAGCCCAACCACCAGGCCCGCAAGAGCGCCCGCAAGAGGCAGCAGCGGGGTGGGAAAGCCCAGGCCATCTTCAACTGCAAGCATCAAATGCAAAGTAGCGAAGGCACCCATGCCGAAGTAGGCGGCGTGCCCGAAGGACAGCAAACCAGCCTGACCGGAGAGAAGATTGAAGGCCAACGCGAACAGGCTTGCTATCAGAATGTTGACCAAAGCGTTCTGCCATCCAAGGCCGAGAAACGGCGGCACGATGAGCAGGACTGCCAGAACGGCAGCCATCAGAATGAGATTTCTCATGGAAGCCATATCAGTTGCGCTCCCCCATCAGTCCGGCAGGGCGGACAAGGAGAACGATCAGCATCAGGGCAAAGGGAATGGTCGCACTGACGGAAGACAGTTCCAGTGTCAGAAGCCCGCCGATTGAATGCGCCCATCCACCCAGACCGACCAGATCAAGGATGGATGCCACCGACCAGTCGAGCCCGACGGCGAAAGATGAAAACAGGCCGATGATAAGTGAGGCCAGCAGCGATCCCTTCAGCGATCCGAGCCCCCCGACCACGACGACCACGAAAACGATCACCCCGAGCTCGAGGCCCATGTTCGGGTTGGTCGGATAAAAAGCACCTGCGACCGCACCGGCCAGTCCGGCAAGAGCCGCCCCGGCTCCAAAGACGCACATGAAGACAATCGGGATATTGTGGCCCAGCGCTTCGGCCATCGACGGCAATCTCTCGGCGGCACGCACCACGATGCCGGTACGCGTCCGAGTGAGCAGCCCCCACAGTAGCGCGAACATCACCACGGCCGTTGCCCCGATGAACAACCGGAAAAAAGGATAGTCGGTTCCATAGACGCTGAAGGCTGAAAAGCGCAGATAGTCCGGCATCTGATAGTTCACCGGGAAGTCACCGAAGAACAGCTTGATCATCTCTTCGATGATCATTGCCAGACCGAAAGTCAGCAGCAACTCATGCGCATGTCCATGTGCATGAACCCGCCGCAACAGGTACCGTTCAACGACCATACCGGTCAGGCCAACAACAATCGGAGCGACAATTAACCCGGCCCAAAAACCGAAGATGGATGACACCGCGTAGGCGACATAAGCGCCAAGCATGTAGAAGGAGGCATGGGCGAAGTTCAAAACGCCCATCATGCCAAAGATGAGTGTTAGCCCGGCCGAGACCATGAACAGCAACAAGCCGTAGGTCACGCCGTTCAGCGTGGAAATAATCGCAAATTCCATGGAGGGGTCTCCGGCGTCGGCGCATTCTGATCAGATACGCCCGCACCCGGCCGGAGAAGCTCCGGCCGGATAGGTTGATCTTATCAGTTAGGGCGCTTCATCTGGCAGCTGTCCTGCACCGGATAAATCGCGTCTTCACCGGAGACGACACCGACGGACTGGAAGCCCATGCTGGTGTCGTCAGCTGGATACTTGGCGTCCTTGACGACCTTGGACACGACAACCGGACGGATTGTCTGATGGTCTTCCTTGCGCACAGTGATCGGGCCAACCGGGCTTTCATAGGTCACGTCTTCAAGCGCCAGGGCAATCTTGGTGACGTCAACAGCACCGCCGCCGAAGTCCAGACCTTCCAGAGCCTGACCCAGCGCGCCGATCGCGAAGATTGTCTGCGGCTCCACAAAAATCGGATTTTGACCAGTGACGGCCTTGTAGTCCTCGGCAAAGGAAGCATCGCCAGCGGTGTTGTCATAATTGTTGGCGATGTAGTGCCCCAGCGCGGTCTCGCCAGCGTTGGCAATATTGCCCGGCTGATCCAGATAGGCAGTGCCGAAGGTCACATCGAGACCGGCGTCACCCGTGGCCTTCATCAGGAGCAGCAGATCGTTCGACCAGTTGCCCGTCATGACGGTTGTCGCGCCGGAGCTCTTGATACGTGCAACGAAGGGTGCAAAGTCCTGGATCTTGTTGACGTCATGCAGGACGGCATCAACCACCTCGAAGCCACCATCTTGTGCAGCGGATTCAATCGCAGACTGCATATCCTGGCCCCAGGAATAATTCTGGTTGATCGAGAACACCTTGGTGCCCAGATCTCCGGCTTCCTTCATCGCACTGACGAGCGCGTTGACGCGCATAGGCGCAGTTGTCGTATAGCGGAAATGATAGAACTGGCACTTGTCGCCCGTCAGCTCCATGGCTTCACCACCAACGTTGATGAAGATCATCTCATTGCCGGGATTGCGCAAATTGTGCTTGCGAACATCTTCCGTGATTTGACCGCCGATTGCGGACGATGCCCCCTGGATGACAATATCGACGCCATCAGCAACTGCCTGCTTGAACTTGTCCGCAGCGCCAGTCGCGCCGCCCGCGTTGTCGTATTCGACAACCTGAATGTCCTCGCCGTTAAAGCCACCAGCCGCATTGATCTTATCGACGCTGTACTGAACAGCAGTCGCATAGAGCCGGCCAGACGAGGTCTGTGCGCCAGAAAGGCTTTCGATGATACCGATTTTCAGGGGATCCGCCTGAGCTGCGTTTGCGCAAAACGCAAGAGTCGAGACGGCCGCCAGAGCAGCAAACTTGTTCACTTGAGTGTCCTCCACACTGTGTTCTCTCCACGCAACATCTTCGACGATCGGCTGTGCCTTGATCTGCCCTTCAGGTGCGCCCGCTCCTCCCACGGAGCAAGGACACATAAACACAGATCATTCTCAGCGTAAAGATATGTGATGTGTGATCACACATCGAAACACCTAACTTCTTGCATTGCCGCTTTCAAAGGGGCTCAGTATAGTCTGGGGCTCAAAGCAACCGGGCTCTCAACCAACCGCAAGCATCCCGGCACTTCAAAATGACAGCGCCATGCCTCCTGCGTTTTTGATCAATTCACGCAACTTACAATGCGAATTGGTCACCTCAATGCCGGAAGTCACCAGGCAAACGGATCGGCAGACGCTTAAGTGAGCAGCAAGGAATTTCAGATCAAGAAGCCCGGCATTTCTCCCATAGATGTCTCCACCGTTCAGGAGCGCGTCTACCAAAGTCTGCGCCTTGCACTCCTCAAGGGTGAGTTCATGCCGGGCGAACAGGTCTCGACCCGCGGCCTCGCCCAGGCGTTTGGAACCAGCCCGATGCCCGTGCGCGACGCTCTCGCCCGTCTTGTTGCGGAAAAGGCCCTGGAACAGCCTTCTCCCCGCGTTCTGCGGGTTCCGCCTTACGAGGCCGCCGATCATGAGGAATACATCCGCATCAGGATGCAGCTTGAAGGCTATGCAACCGAGCGCGCCAGCCGTGCCAACCCGCCCGGCCTGATTGGGACCCTGAAGTCCCACAACGAACAGTTCCGGGCCGCACTTGATGACAACAATATCGAGCAGGCGCTCGCGGAAAACCACGCATTGCATTTCGCCATTTACAACGCCAGCGGATACACACAGCTCGTCGACATGATCTCCAGCTTATGGCTGCGCACCGGACCGATTCTCGCTTCAGCGCAGAAAAACAGCGCCTTGTTCGAGAGATTGTTCCGGATCGGCTACGACATTCACAACGACGTCATAGCCGGCATTGAGTGTCGCAACCACGACGCAGTACGCCGGGCAATGCTGCTCGACATACGCTCCACCCATTTTTCTATCCGGCACTATTTCAAGACGTTGCAGGAACAAGAAGGCTCCTGAAAATCACGCTCGCCCGGCGGCACTGACAACTTTACTGCTGAATGTGCAGGCTGATAATTGCTTTCAGCTTTTCAGCGTTGCGCGCCTCGAGAGCGTCGACCATTTCCAGATGCTCCTGACCTGATTGCTCTATCCGCGCTCGTGTCGACCATTGAGACGCAGGCGCCGGCGGTGTACGCAGACGCAGATCCCGAACCAGCTCGACCAGCGCGCGATTGCCCGACGCCACCAGAAGCGCCGTGTGGAAAGCCAGGTTGGCCTCATAGATATCCATGATTGTTCCAGTCGGCAGCAACTTCAAAAACTGCTCTGCGAGCTGCCGCAACGAGGCGATATCAGCGACCGTGGCCTTGGCGACGATATAATCCGCCGCAGCGGTCTCAAGCATCACACGCAGGTCGCGGATCTCGTCTGAGAGCGCATCGTCCTCGTGGTGGACGTAATAACCACGGTTGGGCTCATATTGAATGAGCCGCTTGGTGGCGAGACTAACCAACGCTTTGCGCACTTCTGAGCGGTTGGCTGCATATCGATTTTGCAGGTCAATCTGCTTCAACCAGCTGCCTGCGGAAAAGCGCCCGGCCTGAATATCTGCTGCGAGACGATCCGCCACGCCGACACTCGGCCCCAATGTTTCTATGACTTCTGCGGCTTCTGGCGCCTCTTGCGATCCGCTCACGTTTTACCCCACCCCATAACGGTCTGCCCGATAGCTATGCGTCTCTGACTGAAATTTAGCCGCGATCAGAGATTGCGCAACTTTTCAAATCGTGCACTATATTGGTGCCAATTTTGGTGAATGTACAGATCTGACAAGCTTGAAGCGCAACTTTGTTGCTTTTTGTTTCCAGACCGACATCCCGCCAGCGACACGCGAAACTCACGAGAAACCCGATCAGGGTCACAGCACAAAAGGAACGTCTTCCCCATGAGCAACGGCGAACAAATCTGGTCCCATGTCGACACTCTGTCGGAGGACTTCTGCGGCCTGGCCGACAGGGTCTGGGAAACGCCTGAGCTGAACTACAACGAGAAGCGTTCCTCTGCCGAACATCTGGCCATGCTGGAAGCCCAGGGCTTCAAGACGACCTCCGGCGTCGCAGGCCTGCCCACCGCCGTGATGGGCGAAGCCGGTGAAGGTGGTCCGGTCATCGCGATCCTCGGTGAGTATGACGCACTGCCCGGCCTGAGCCAGGAACACGGCGTCGCCGAAAAGCGCCCCATCGAGAATGGCGGCAACGGTCATGGCTGCGGCCATAACCTGCTCGGCTCCGCCTCCATGCTCGCAGCCGCTGCCGTCAAGGATTGGCTCGCCGCCAACAACGTCAAAGGCCGCGTGCGCTATTATGGCTGCCCGGCAGAAGAAGGCGGCTCAGCCAAGGGCTTCATGGTGCGCGACGGTGTCTTTGACGATGTCGATATCGCCATCTGCTGGCACCCGGCCCCTTTTGCCGGCGTTAACAAGCCGATTTCCCTTGCCTGTAACGAACTCATCTTTACCTTCCACGGTCGCGCCTCCCATGCCGCCGCCTCGCCGGAACTCGGCCGCAGCGCTCTGGATGCCGTCGAGCTGATGAGCGTTGGCGTCAACTACATGCGGGAGCACATGCCCTCGACCGCACGGATTCACTATGCTGTCATCGACGCCGGTGGAGTTGCGCCAAACGTGGTTCAGCCACGGGCCGTTGTGCGCTATCTGGTGCGCGACCGCGAACTCCCAGCCATGCAAACACTAGTACGCCGGGTCGAGAAGATCGCCGAGGGGGCCGCCCTGATGACCGAGACCCGTGTGGAAAGCAAGATCGTGAGTGGCGATGCCAATCTGATCGGCAACACACCTTTGGAAGCCTTGATGCACCAGTGTCTGGAACGCCTTGGCCCGCCGGAATTCGACGAAGCCGACCGCGCCTTCGCCCGTGAAATCCAGAGCACATTGAGTCAGGAAGATATTGAGGCTGCCTACAAGCGCTTCGGGCTAAAGCCGCGCCTCGATGTGCCACTGTGCGACAGCATAACCCCGCTTGATGCCGGTGATGGAACTCATGTCGGCTCCACCGATGTCGGCACGGTCAGCTGGGTTGTCCCTACGGTTCAGATGCGTGGTGCGACCTACGCCATCGGCACGCCTGGACATTCCTGGCAGCTGGTCGCACAGGGCAAGATGCCGGTCGCCCACAAGGGCATGACCCACGCGGCGAAAGTCATGGCAGCAACGGTCACCGAACTCTTTACCGATCCAGCCAAGATCAATGAAGCCAAGGCTGACTTTAAGGAGCGGCTGAGTGACCGTCCCTTCATCAACCCGATCCCGGACGATTGCGAACCCGAGCTTCCTGAAGCCGACCGAAAGGCAGCGGCCGAGTGAGCCGGTTCACACTCCTTCACACCGGTCTTTCGTGCGCGACTTCGGTCTCCCGGAAAGCCGGCCACATCCACACCGCCCCTTCCGGCGTGACAGACTGACGGACAGGTTATGCAACAACCCGGCTTTTTCGAGCTGATGAGTTTTGGGGAAGGTGGCTGGGGCCCGGTCATGGTGATGGGTGCGCTCGTCACGGTGATCCTCGCCATCTGCGGCTTCACCATCGGCGCCGTTTTTGGGGCGTTTGCCGCCTGGGCCAAGATTGCCGGAAACCGCACTCTGCGCGTCACGGCAGATGTCTACACGACGGTCCTGCGCGGCATCCCCGATCTGCTTGTCATCTATCTCTTCTATTTCGGCGGCAGTGCCTTCCTCACCTGGGTCGGGCGGCTCTTCGGTTCCGATGGTTTTATCGGCCTGCCCGGCTTTGCCGCAGGCGCGTTGGCCATCGGCATCACCTCCGGCGCGCAGCACACGGAAGTGTTTCGTGGTGCTTACCGGGCAGTCGCCGCCGGCGAGATCGAGGCGGCAATTGCCACCGGCATGCCACGCACGACGCGCTTTCGCCGCATTATTGCACCGCTGGTATTGCGCCATGCCCTGCCAGGCCTTGGCAACGTCTGGCAGATCGTGCTGAAGGAATCCGCCCTGGTCTCCGTCACCGGAGTGGTTGAACTTCTACGTCAGGCCCAGGTTGGCGCGGGCTCAACCCGTCATCCGTTCGAATTCTATCTTGCCGCCGCCATGCTCTATCTGGTCATCACCAGCATCTCCAGCGCCACGTTCCGCTCAGCTGAGACCTATTTCAACCGCGGCGTGAGGAGAGGCTGATGGACTTCGCATTCTTCTGGGAAGCGCTGCTCACCTTGCTACCCGGTGTCCCAAAGACACTGCAACTGGCCTTTCTCTCCACCGGTCTTGGCGCGATCATTGCTCTGTTTCTCGCAATGATGCGTCTCTCTGGCATAAAACCTCTCGACTGGTTTGCCAGAGCCTATCTCTTTGTCTTCCGTGGCTCGCCGCTTCTGGTGCAAATCTTCCTGATTTATTATGGCCTCAGCCAGTTTCCGGAAGTGCGCAATTCGATCTTCTGGCCATTGCTACGGGATCCGTTCTGGTGCGCCATCATTGCCCTGACCCTCAACACCGCAGCCTACGGCAGTGAGGTCATACGTGGCGGGTTGCTCTCCGTGCCGCATGGCCAGGTGGAAGCAGCCAAGGCCTGCGGCATGTCCGGCTTCCGGCTTTTCCGTCGGATCATTCTGCCTCTCGCCATTCGTCAGGGACTTCCTGCCTACGGCACAGAGCTGATCCTTATGGTGAAGGCCACCTCTCTTGCCTCCATCATCACCATCATGGAAATCACTGGTCTGGCCGCAAGACTGGTCTCCGAGACCTATCTGGTCATCGAGGTCTTTGTCGTTGCCGGTGCCATCTATCTTGCCATCAACTTCATCCTCACCCGGCTCGTACAGGGCCTGGAATATCGGCTGACGCCCCATCTGCGGGAACGGCCGGACGCCGGCATCGTGATGCCGACCCGGGAAACAGCAGGAGAACGCGCGTGAGCGACCTCAATCCGTCCACTCAAAAGGTCGCCGTCAGCCTGACCGATCTGCATAAATCCTTCGGCTCTCTGGAAGTGCTCAAGGGTGTCAATCTGGAGGCCCGCGAAGGCGAGGTCGTCTCGATCCTCGGCGCATCCGGCTCGGGCAAGTCCACCATGCTGCGCTGCATCAACATGCTGGAGGTCCCCTCCTCCGGTCTGGTCACCGTCGGAGATGAGGCCATAACGCTCAAGACCGACCGCAAGGGCAAGATCAAGCCCGCCGACCAGCGTCAGGTCGACCGCGTCCGTTCCCGCGTCGGCATGGTCTTCCAGTCGTTCAACCTGTGGTCCCACAAGACCATTCTGGAGAACGTCATCGAGGCACCGATCCACGTGCAGGGCCGCCCGAAAGCCGAATGCATCGAGGAAGCCGAGGATCTGCTCGACAAGGTTGGCATCGCCGACAAGCGCGACTTCTATCCAGCCCACTTGTCCGGCGGCCAACAGCAGCGCGCAGCCATCGCCCGGGCGCTCGCTCAGCACCCCGATGTCATGCTTTTTGACGAGCCGACCTCGGCCCTCGATCCAGAGCTGGTGGGGGAAGTCTTGAAGGTTATGCGCCGTCTGGCAGATGAAGGCCGGACGATGCTCGTCGTCACCCACGAGATGGGCTTTGCCCGGGATGTCTCCAACCGCGTGGTCTTCCTGCATCAGGGCCAGATCGACGCGGAAGGTAGCCCAGCCGACCTGTTCAATGGCAAGGGCAGCGAACGTTTTCAAAAGTTCATTGCCGGCTAGCCCGGCAATCGAAATCCCGGTTCCAGCCGGGCACCTAAAGAAACAGCAAGGGGAAATACAAAGATGAACACCTGGACCCGTATTGCAGGCGCCGCGCTGACCGCGGTTGCCCTGATGACTGCCCCGGCAGTCGCCAAGGAATGGACCACCGTCAAGCTCGGCACGGAAGGCGCCTTCCCGCCCTGGAACTCCACCAAGGCAGACGGCACACTCGAAGGTTTCGAGATCGAACTGGCAGACGACCTGTGCGCGCGCATGGAAGTCAAATGCGAGTGGGTTGTCCAGGCCTGGAAGGGCATCATTCCCGCACTTCAGGCTGGCAAGTTCGACGCCATCATGTCCGGCATGTCGGCAACCGCCAAGCGTGAGAAAGTCATCGACTTCTCTCAGCCCTACGGCTCCACCGGCCAGACCTTTGGCGTCCTGAAGGACAACGACCTGGCAGCTTTGCCACTCCAGGGCATCGTCTTCCCGCTCGCATCCAAGCCTGAAGAAGCCGAGAAGGCCATCGCGGAAATCCTGCCTTACTTCAAGGGCAAGGTCATCGGCGTTCAGGCGTCTTCCATTGCTCAGGGCTTCCTGCAGAAGTATTTCGCCAACACCGCAGAAATCCGCGAGTACGGCAAGACCCAGGAACATGACCTCGACCTGTTGTCCGGTCGCGTCGACGCAATCGTCGCCTCCATGGCCTATGTCTCGACAGCCGCCAAGGACCCGGCGAACGAAGGCCTCGTTCAGGCCGGCCCGCGCTTCCAGGGTGGCATGCTGGGCCGCGGGTCCTCCATCGGCCTGCGCAAAGGCTCCGACGACCTGAAGGCCATGTTCGACAAGGCAATCACCGCAGCCAAGGAAGACGGCACAATCAAGAAGCTGTCTGAAAAATGGTTCGGCTTCGACGTAACCGTCTACTAAGAACCACCCGACAACAACCTGACATCAAGTGCCCGGGACCTCATTCCCGGGCATTTTTGTTTGGAGTCCCGACATGGAAAAGCAAGAAGGCATATCTACCCTGAAATCAGTTCAGCTTGTATGTTTCGTCAAGCTGGCTGGCCAGTAAGCGCATCTCCTGCCTTAATTCCCCCTCCAATAAAACATCGTTTGAATTAGCCGGTGCTTCCGGTTTAAGAACAGGGGTAGTGAATGAGGTGACACCGATGAAATCAATGTCGACCCGAGAACGGCTGATGATCAATGCAGAGCGGCTGATGGCGAAGAACGGCATTGCCGCGACATCCGTGCGCGAGATCACCGACGCTTCGGACGCCAATGTCGCCGCGATCAATTACTACTTCGGCAGCAAGAACGAATTGCTCCTGCAGCTCCTGAAAGCACGGTTCGATCAATTGGATGCAAACCTTCTTGCCCGCCTAAAAGCAGCAGAAGAGAGCGCCGGTGAGACCCCGGTGCGCGTCGCCTCACTTGCTGGCGCCTATACGGATGCCCTGACCAGCCTGGGAACGGACAGCACAGCGGAGCCTGCAAACCCGACCATCCTGCTGATTGAGAGAGCTGCAGCCGAGCAAGAGCCGATCCTGTCACAGGCGCAGGACTACAATGCGCCCGGCATCACCAAACTCATTCAGCTTTTTTTGGCCGCAGCCCCGACCCTGAAACGCCAGGACCTCGGCGTTTCTCGGCTGATTGGCCTGATGTTTTCCGCCTCCGTCGACTACATGCAAGTCATGAATGCCTCAGGTCCGGACAGCATCAAGGCAACCGCCATTCGCAACTATATCGCAGCTGGCGCAACTGCTTATCTGGAGACGGTCTCGCAAGCCGCTCGCGCCGACGCCTGAAGTTCCGTAAACTCATACGCTCAGCCATTCCTTCCGGATAGCCAGGCACCTTACATTGGAGGAAAGGCATGCGCGCAGTCCGCCTGTCGATACTGGCTTTCGCATTTTCACTCATCGCATTCGGCGCCCATGCCGAAGACGTTGCAATTGAAACCGCTCGAGGCACCGTCACGCTTGAGAGCAATCCCGAGACCCTCGCGGTGCTCGATATTGCCGCACTCGATACCCTGACAGCCCTCGGGGTTGAGGTTGGTGGCATCCCCGACAACGTGTTCGTTGACTATCTGCGCGATAGCTTGGGTGAGACAAACGTCGTCGGCTCGCTGTTCGAACCCGACTTTGAAGCGATTAACGCCCTTCAGCCTGACCTGATCATTGCTGGCGGCCGCTCTTCAACCCGGGTAGAGGAGCTGTCAGCCCTCGCCCCGACGATCGACATGACCATCTGGGGCGATGGCTTGATCGAACAGGGACGCAAGCGGCTCAAGGCCTATGGCGAGCTTTTCGGAAAACAGCCGCGCGCCGCCGACCTGGATGCCAAACTGCTGCAGGCTGTCGAACACCTTCGGCAGACGACTGAAGCTGCAGGAACCGCGCTCATCGTTCTAACCAACGGCCCCAAGATCAGTGTTTACGGTCCCAGTTCACGCTTTGGCTGGATCCACACGGAACTTGGCATTCGCGCCGCGGCCAGCAACATCAGCGCATCGACACACGGCGAGGCCGTCTCGTTTGAGTTCCTGCGGAAGGTCGACCCGGATTGGCTGATCGTCATTGATCGGGCGGCCGCCATCGGCGCTGAATCTGAACTGGCCGCCCAGACACTCGACAACAAACTCGTGCAGGAAACCAAGGCCTGGAAGACCCACCAGATCATCTATTTGAACGCCGCCAACGTCTACATCTCCGCAGGCGGATATCAGTCGCTCATGGGAACATTGAGCGAACTGCAAACGTCGTTCTCAGCTGATCGGTGATCTCACCATCCATGCCGCGTGAAACACCACCTCAAAGGCCATGGATCCGGGTCACGCTCACGACCTCCATCGTTGCCATTCTCCTCTGCCTGATCTTGATCAGCCTGTCTATCGGGGTGATCGAGACCAGCCTGGCTGATCTGTTTTCGCAGGCAGCGGATGGCGAGGGCCTGCTGCTGCTCAGCCGCCTGCCACGCACCCTGGCGACGCTGCTTGCCGGCGCATCCCTGGCCGTGGCGGGTTTCATCCTGCAGACCCTCGTGCAGAACCGCTTTGTCGAACCGGCAACTGTCGGAACGGCTGATTCTGCCGCCCTCGGGCTGATCGGCGTCTCCATTGTTCTGCCCGACGCCGGCATCTTTTCCAAGATGCTGGTCGGCAGTCTTGCAGCCTTCGTCGGCGCGCTCGGCTTTCTTGCGCTGGTCAAGCGCCTGCCCCGCACACAACCGCTTCTTGTGCCTCTTTGCGGCATCTTCTACGGCGGTGTCATCTCTTCGGTCGCAACCTTTCTCGCCTATGAAAATGACCTGATGCAGTACATCGGCATCTGGATGAACGGGGAGTTCTCCGGCGTGCTGCAAGGACGTTATGAACTTCTCTGGGCCTCGGGCCTCATTGCGCTCGCCGGCTATGCCTATGCAGACAAATTCACCATTGCAGGCCTGGGCCGCGACACCGCATCGGGACTTGGCCTGAACTACTCACAGACCATCCACCTGGGTCTGGCAATTGTCGCCATGGTCACGGCGTTCACCGTCATCACCGTCGGCATGCTGCCGTTTGTCGGGCTGGTCGTGCCGAATATCGTCAGCCGTTTCGTCGGCGACAATTCACGAAAGGTTCTGCCGCTTGTCGCATTGGTCGGCGGCACCTTCGTACTGGGCAGCGACATTCTCGGACGCGTCCTGCGCTTTCCATATGAGATCCCCGCCGGGGCCATATTTGGCGTGATCGGTACTTTCGTCTTTCTCTGGCTGTTGTTGGCGAGGCCAAGTCGTGCCTGACAAGCGTTTGATTTTTCTGTTCTTATCCGCTCTCGCCGCTTGCCTTGCCTTCATGCTCGTTGGCGCGAGAGGCAGTTGGGACTTCCTGCTGGTCTTCAGAGGCACCAAGCTTTTGACGTTGATTGCCATCTCCGTGGCCGTCGCCGTCGCCACCATCCTGTTCCAGACGCTCTCCGCCAACCGCATCCTCACTCCGTCGATCATGGGGTTGGATGCCCTGTATGTACTGTTGCAAACGATACTTGTGTTCGTGCTCGGGGGGGCGGGATTGGCGAGCCTTTCGGCGGAAGTGAAATTCCTGGCCTCCTTCCTGCTGCTCATGTTTGCCTCGGTTCTGCTCTTCGGAGTTCTCCTCAACCGCCAGCGTGAAGATCTGTTTCGGTTGCTGTTGATCGGAGTGATCTTCGGGATCCTGTTCAGAAGCGTGAGCGCCCTGATCAGCAGGTTGATCGACCCGAGCGAGTTCATGATCCTGCAGGGCGAGCTTTTCGCCAGCTTCAACAAGACCAACACATCGCTTCTGGCGATTTCAGCCCTCATGATCGGCCTGTGTTGCATCGTTGTCTGGCGGAGGCGTCGCGTCCTTGACGTCATGGCTCTGGGACGCGAGACGGCAATCGGATTGGGCGTCGACACCGGTCGGGAGCTGTTCATCGGGCTTGTCATCGTCAGCGCGCTGGTCGCGACGTCCACCGCGCTTGTCGGGCCAGTCGGCTTCTTCGGCTTGCTCGTCAGTGCTTTGGCTTATGAGCTGATGAAGACCAGCGGACATGGGCCCGTCTTCATTGCAGCAGCCCTGATTTCCATCACAATAATCGTTGGAGGTCAGACGTTGTTTGAGCGGGTGCTGCACATGGGAGCGACCTTGAGCGTCGTCATTGAATTCCTGGGCGGCATCACCTTTTTGCTCATCGTCTTCAGAAAGTACAAGGCATGATCGACATTCAGAACGTGACCTACCACCACGGGCGAAGTCTGATCCTGGACGACGTGTCGCTCCGCCTCAAAAAGGGTGGGATCACCGCGCTTGTCGGACCCAACGGTGCCGGAAAATCGACACTCTTTGCCCTGATGGCCCGGTTGTTGCCGCTGCAGTCCGGTTCCATTCGCTTCGATGAGATGGAGGTCGGAAAAACCGGCACGCAGAGCCTCGCCCGGAAACTGGCGATCTTGCGTCAGGAGGCCAATGTCGCCTCCCGCATCACGGTCAGGGATCTCGTTGGCTTTGGCCGGTTTCCACATCACCAGGGGCGTGCGAGCGAAGCAGATGAGGCTTTTGTCCAAAAATCGCTCCATGAGTTCGACCTTGCATCCATAGCCGACCGCTTCATCGATGAGCTGTCAGGCGGCCAGAGGCAACGGGCGCTCGTGGCAATGGCCTTCGCTCAGGATACGGACTATCTGCTGCTGGACGAACCGTTGAACAATCTCGACATGTATTTCGCCCGCAGCCTGATGCAGCAGCTGCGCGCCCTTGCCGACGCTTATGGCAAGACCATCGTCATCGTGCTGCATGAGATCAACTATGCCTCAGGCCACGCCGATGAAATCATCGCCCTCAAACAAGGACGCGTGGCTCTGCAGGCCCCGCCCGAGAGCTTCATGACGGCGGAAAACCTCTTCGCCATCTATGGCATGGACGTGCAGGTCGAAACCTTTGGAAATCGCAAGATCGCCCTGCACCAGGTCTAGGCGCATCCAAGCTCCGTGGACGGTGCAACACCAGTCCCAAAAAAGCCGGCGGATTGCATCCGCCGGCTGAATTTCACATCATCATCAGGGACTGATCAGTACCTCAGAGTGCCTGACAGGCGGAACGACCGGCCCGGCTCATACATGGGTGTAATGGTCGCATATTCCTGCCCGTAAGTTGCACGATCGGCATAGGTTTCATCAAAAATATTGTCGACCCCAAGCCGGAGAGACAAGGCTTCGAACTGCTTAGGCTTATACTCTGCGTAAGCATTGACGACAGCAAAGCCAGCGATCGGCTCAGAGCCGCTGGATGCGAAGGCATCATTTTCGAGAGCCGCGTCCAGAGACGCCCCGATGGTCAGATCGATTTTCTGGAAGGTGTGCGCAATCTCAGCTGAAATCACCTGGCCGACCGCAGCACCGATGTTGATCAGCGCATAGGAACTGACCGCACCATTCGACAGGGTCTGCTTGGTGTCGGAGAAAGAAACCCGCGCAAAGCCGTCCGCCCAGCTGTAACCTGCAGCCAGATTGAAGCCGTAGCTGCTGAAGTCGACATTCGACACGTTTTCCCGGTAGTCGAAGAAGCGCGTGTTGAAGACATTCCCTTCTGCGAACCAGCCATTCCGCTCGAACTTCACGCCGGCGGTGACATTGTCTGAACGGACAGGATCGAGGTTGGCGTAGTTCCAGGTCGGAACGAATACGAAGGTCTCTTCCAGATCGGTGCCGCCAAAGACGTTGGAATATCCGGCGTTGATCGACAGGCCATCAAGCAGCATGAATTCGCCGTAGGCATTGCCGCTCAAACCGAAATTGTCGAGTTCCGTTCCGTCGATCCCCTCAAAGTTGTTGCTGTCGGCACGGCCCCCAAAGGAAACCTTCAGCCTGTCGAAAGGCTGCAAACGCGCCTGAACGTAAGCGCCGTAGTTCTGGCTGCTCTCTTCATAGAACTGGCCTGGCCCCACATATTCAGCCTGCTCCGAAAGGAGATCCAGACCCGCGGTGATTGTGTTGCCTTCACTCAGCTTGAAGACATTCTCGACCTTGGCCGTCCAGGTCCCTGCCGTGGATTCGCTGTTGTAGGGAACAGGAATACTATAATCGTTCTCGCTGTATCCGACGACGACCTTCGGGTTCCAGTAGCCTTCAAGGTCTTCCTTGCCGAAATTGAAGCTGAAATTACGACGGGTGATGTCGTATTGACGGGTCGTGAAAGCGCCACGCAGGGCAGCGAGGTTTGCGCGGTAAGGGCGCATGGAATCATCAGTCAGCTGCTGACCCTTCAGCTCGAAACGATAGCCGCTCTGGGTTTCATAAGCGATCTTTCCAAGCAGCGACAGGGAATCCGCACCAGTCCCAGGAATGGCGAAGCCGTTGCCGTCTTCATAGTCATCGCCCTTGGCAAACTTTGCATAGCCAAGCAGCTCAAAGCCTTCATGACGCCCATAGGCTGCGGCACTTTCAGAAAATGTCGAGCCGTTGGTTTCATATGCAGTCGTCGAAAACGCGCCGAAGTTGCGATCATGCAGCAGCAGGTCCGGAACATCGACGGTTTCATAGACAATGGAGCCGCCAAGCGCCCCGAACCCGGCATCTGCAGGAGCCACGCCCGGATCAACCCGCGCCGCTTTCAGCAGCTCCGGATCAATGTGGTTGGTGCTGGTGTGGTGGAACACCCGGTTGCCTTGCTTCACCCCATCAATGCTGACGGACAGGTTGTTCTCGTCAACACCGTTGACGTAAACTTTTTGCGCGATCGAATGACCGCCCCCGACAGTGATAGCCGCATTTCCGGCAAACAGATCCCGCGTGGACTGTGGTTGGGTGCGCTCGATTTCGCTGCGATCAATATATTCAGACAGCGCACGATCAGCACTCTCGGCATGTTCATCCGATTGAGTGGCTTTTTCCGTCTCAACGACAACATCGTCCAGTACCGTCGCGCCTTGCGACAAGCCCCCAGTCCCGTCCTGCGCTTCTGCAACACCCGCCAGCATGACCGACTGCAACAGTGTTCCGGTTAGCAGCAATGAAAGACGCACGCGATCCAGCATGGCCAATTCCTCTATTTCTGAATGCAATAAATGGCTTAATTCCGGTGATTACCGAGATCTAGCTGGCTCTAGCCCCCCGAGCTGAAGCGTCGAACTCATCAATATATGATAAATTTACTCATGTAAAACACTGTTTGAAATATCGTTTCACGCATCTTCAAATTCTTACACGCGAACGCTCACGACAAACAAACACTGCTCCGTCAGAGCCGGTGCAGTGTCACGTTGCAAGGATGGATAAAGTAGAAAATCGTTGAGGCAGGCTCAGCCAGTGATCGCCGTGGCAGCAGGCCGCCCTTCAGCCCTCATCCGCATCAAGGCAGAAGACCGCATCGGCAAGTCCGGCCGCCGGTTCCGTATCGCGCACATGCGGTAGCAGAACAACCACCGGCCCGACGGCAAGATCCGCCAGCTGCGCTGGTGTGCCATGCCCGAACTCCAGGTGCCCGCGACCAATAATCCCCGCGACCAGTGGCGGAGTGGCCCCTTCTCTCAAACCTGCAATGCGGCAAGCAAACGAGCGGTCCCAAACCTGCTGGGCCCGCACAAACCGGTCAAAAGCCGGATCGTCGGGCGACTGGGCTTTCCGGCTCGGCGATCCACCTCCGGTGATCTCGAACAGGTACCGACGATAGTCCGCAGTCGCCGCCCGCGCCGGTGTCAGACCATCGCGGTCGTCCTCGGCAACGCCTTCCCATCCAAGTTTTCCAACTTCGCTGACTAGGGTGCGGCGACAGTTCAAACCATGCATCGGAACACGAAACTGTCGGCAAAAGCGGAAGATCGGCAGGTACAGCTCGGCAGGAAAGCCCCAGACCTTGCCCCACTCCGCAGCCTCCAGGAAAGCCTCCTCGGCTGCGAACTCGCCCGCGACCCAACGCGCCAGAACCGGATCCAGGCGCGCCGGAAACATCTCGAAGCCACACACCAAATCGCTGCGCAAGGCGCGTAAGGCAGCGAGAACATGCAGCTGCCACCGGTGCTGCGCCGCCTTGTCGTGCTGCTCGCCAAGCAGCACGACACCCGCCCTGGAAGCGGTCGCAATAACCGCCTCGTGAGACAGCTCCTTGCCACTCGCGGGCTCAATCCACTGCCCCGCCTTCATCGTCCGGAACCAATCGTCAAAGAACTTCGGCAACCGTCGAGCAGGATACCGGTATGACGTCCGTTGTCTTCGCTCCAGCCGGAGAAGCACTCCGCAGGTAGGTGAAGATGGAAATCCTTGGTCAGGATGTTGAAACATCCACCGACCGCCCGGATATCTTCGATCTTGCCCGTCCAGCGTTGGGTAATGGCTGCTACAGCGACCTCAACGGTGACTTCATCGCCGCCGATCAAGCCATCCAGGAACGGCCGGGCCGGATCATTTTCGAGGTCTGGAGCCGCGTCTTCCACGCTTGGACGCGGACGCAGATCAATCGCCTCGCGTTCAAAAGACACGAGCGCTGCTGCAAAGACCTCCAGCCCTTCCAGTCCGACAACGGAGAAGAGAATCTCGTCTTCCTGCCCGAGAAAATCCAGACGCGGATAGACCTTGCCGCGCATTTCCGAAAACGTGTCCAGCTCGACGGCGACCAGCAGCGAATCATTGATTTCGGAGCTGTGGCACTTGCCGGAAATCTTCACCGGACCTGTCCCGACCTCGACCTGCTCGACCAGCCCGATGCGTTCATGCACTAAGCCATTGGCGCGGACCACCATCATGACCCGGTCCATACCCGGCAGTCGCTTCAGAACCTCAACAGGGGCAGCATGCAGTTTGTGGCGTTTCGCGTCAGCGCTCATAGTCAGTTTCCAAAAGTTGCAAAAGTCGGCGAGCTTTCAAAGCTCATGATCGTTTCGGATGATGGTGTCTCTGCAAGGGAGCCTCCCAGCTCCAGGACCTTGAAGGAACCAAGCGCTTCAGGCGGTCGGTGAGCGGCACAAATGATCATCGCGTCCGGCAACTCACAGCGCAGAAGCGTTAGAAGCTCTGCTTCACTGCGCGCATCCAGAGCGCTGGTGGCCTCGTCAAGGATCAAGATATCCGGACGGTTGAGGAGCACCCGAGCCAGAGCCAACCGCTGGCGTTCGCCTACGGAAAGCCCGGCGTAGCCTTCCTCGTCGGACTGGTTCAGCGCCGCCACCCGGTGAGACAACCCAACCTTTTGAAGGGCATTTTCGATGTCAGCCTTACCGACCGCGCCCGGGTCCTGCGGATAGGTTGCTGCATGGGCGAGCCCTTCCGGGAAGACGCGCGGCACCTGAGGCAGGGCCAAAAGCTTGACCTCAGGCAGAGAGACCGTACCCGCTCCATAGGGCCAAAGCCCGGAAATGGCAGACAACAGCGTGCTCTTGCCAACGCCCGAAGCGCCCTTCACCCAAACAGTCTCCCCAGGGTTCAGCTTCAAATCGGGGACCGGTGCCAAAGCCTTTCCCTGTGGCGTCGTCAGAGCCAGGCCGTAAAGCTGCAATGGGCCATTTGGCAAGCGCGGTCGCTCAATATCGCATACCGCATCAGGCGATGACCACGGTGCCTGCGTCGCCTTGATCAGCAGATCAAGGCGTTCGGCCACGGCCGCAAACTCTGCCAGGTCGCGATAGGAAAAGATGAACCAGCTCAAACTGGTCGTCACCTGTGAAAAGGCGGAGGCAAGCTGCATCAACCCGCCTAAAGTCACACTGCCTGCGAAATAGGCTGGCAACGCGAGAAACGTCGGAATTCGCAGCACGGTCTGAAAATAGGGACGTACGAACAGCCCCAGAAGCAGCTCCGCATTGATAAGCTGAAACCAGTTTTTGCGGATGGCATCGAAACGCCTATTTAGCCTGCGTCGCTCGGCCTCTTCACCTGACGCTTGAGCGATCTCGTCGGCCCCATCCCGCAATTGAATCAGCGCATGCCGAAAATTCGCTTCTTGCCGCTCTTGCGAAAAAACCAGTCCCTTGATCGGTCGCCCAAGCAGGTGGGTAATGAGGCTGGAGAGTGCGACATACAGAAAAGCCGCCCAGACCATGTAGTGCGAGATGAGGATGTCCACGCCGAACAGTGACAGTGCCAATGGAAACGACGACAACGACCAGAGGACAGCCAAATAGGACGTCAGCCCAACAATCCGGGAAATCAGGTCCAGCGTTTCTTTCAGCAATCGATCTACTAACTGGCGGCAGTCCTCGGCGATTCTCTGATCAGGATTATCCACCGGGAGCGCAGAATAGCCTGGGCGCAGATGCCAATAGGCCTTGTTCGACAGCCACATGTCCTGCACGCGCTCTGTCAGCCTTTGGCGGAGAAACAGCATCAGCCGCTTTTTCAACCAATTTCCCGCCAGATAGAAAGTGGCGCTGGCCCCGACCAACAGGCCAAAATGCCCTATTTCGGTCAGAGCAGCCCCTGCATCCCGATTTTCAAGAGCGTCATAAAACGCCTTGCTCCAGGCAATTTGCTGCACTGAGATCCACACCCCGGCAAACTGGAACCCGAGTGCTGCGGAATAAAGCAGATAGGCGAACCAGGACCCGGGCCCTGACACGGCGTACCGTGTCAGGATGAAGATACGTCTGAGGACCACACCCATCGCCTTAGAACGTTAGGTTCAGGCTGGCAGAAAAGGTGCGCCCCGCACCTGTCTGCAGTTCCAGCGGGCTTTGTGCTGCAACCGCGGTCGAGGGGGACATGGTCCGCCCCGCAGCGCCAAAGTCGAAGTAGCGCGTGTCAAAGACATTCTTCACGCCAAAGTTCAGACGCGCCTTTTCAGTGAACTGCCATTGTCCGAAGACATCCAGAAGTGCATAGCCTCCGGGTTTGAACCCATCATCCGAGGAGACTTCCGACACGGGCGCCGCCAGGGTTGTGACAGCCTCCAGGCTCAGATTGTACTCCGGGATCAGATAGCTCACCCCGAGGATGGCCGTCAGCGGAGGCAATGTGTGTGCCTTGGTATCCGCATCAGCAGAGGCTTTTTGAACGCCTCGCTGCCAGGCAAGGCTCCCGGTCAGATGCAGGTTGTCATTGACTGCATAGGCGCCTTCCAACTCGACACCCCATACCTCGACGGAGGACAGGTTGCGATAGGTGTAATCGCTGGTGCCCGGTGGGTTGTAAAAGCTCTGAATGAAGTTGGTGTAATCCGCATAGAACCCGGTCAGAGAGACATAACCAGCGGCCGTCTGCGCACGAATACCCGCTTCATAATTGGCAACTTCTTCCGGATCGAGATCCGGGGCTGGTGTCAAGTTGAAGAAGCTTCCCGGCAGAGACGTGTAAAGTTGCTGGGCAGTCGGCATCTTGAAGCCTTCGCCATACTTGCCCCAGACCGACCAGGTATCGTTGAACCGGTACAGTGCTCCCAGACTTTTCAACAGTGCTGTGTCCTCCCGCACACGAGGTTCGGATCCAGTAACAACTTTGTAGTCCGCATCCGGATGTGGCTCGAGACGATAGGTCGCGAAACGCACACCGGGTGTGATTTCCAGGGAATTGTTGAACAACCCGACGGTGTCTTGCAGATACACGTCGGCGCGTCGATTGTCAGAGTTGGCAAAATTGAAACCACCAGCGCGGGTCTCTGTCGAGGCGCCGGTTGTCAAATTCGTCGTCTGGTCAATGCGGGTGTAGTCAAGAACCGAATAGTCTCCATCAAAGCCGAAGATTACGTCATGGCCAGCGGGTCCGGTTTCAAAGAACTTGCTCGCCTGAATGTCCAGCTCGAAGAAGTCCTCCGTATAGGTCAACGTATCATCAGTTATGTAGCTGTCCCCGGTCGAGGTCACCCCATATTCGCGGCCCGAACGATCGTATGTGTTCGGAGCATAGGCAAAGACGGTCTTCAGCTGATCCAGCAGACCAGTCTCCGGCGTCCAGGTGTGCTCGAGCGCAAACCGGCTGCGGTCGAGATCCAGATTGCGATCATAATCATTGACGTAGTCACCGTTGGACTGAGTGCCTCTGTTGCCGGTGTAGTCCACCTCTGTCGAGCGCTTCATCATGTCGGCTGAAAGCTCAAGCCGATGCGCGGTGGTCGGCGTCCAGACGACCTTGGCCAAACCACGATAGGTCTGCGTATCGGTGTCATCGAACTGGCCACACCCCAGCTGGCCCGCAGAAAAGTCACGTGGACAGCCATAACTGCCGCCGTCGTCGCGCGCGTTGCTCAATTCCGGCTCACTCGCAGCATGCCGCGAAAAGGCGAACATTGCCGAAATCGTGTCGGTGAGCTGATAGGCGACGGCACCAGAGCCTGTGCCTGATTGTGTGAAGCTGTCATAGGACAACCCGGCCTGTCCGCCCATCCTGCGGCCTTTGAGAAGATCTTCCGGATCAAGCGTTTCTAGCGCCACAACACCGCCAAGGGCATCCGCACCCCAAAGAACGGACGCAGGGCCTCGCACCACTTCAACCTGCTTGACGAAATTGAAGTCCAGATAGTCCCGTGTCCCGTCGGTGATACGCTCCGGCACCCGCGACCCATCAGACAGCATCAGCACCCGGTTTCCACTCACGCCACGGATGGTAAAGCCACCAAAGGTGTTGAAAGGGTCGGTCGAGTTGCTCTGTCTGGCGACATCAACGCCGGGAATGTAGCGAATGACCTGCTGCATGTCGGAGATGCCATATTTCTCCAGGTCTTCTTCATCAACGACGCTGACATTGGCCGGGATTTCAAGCAGAGATGCCGGCGCTCGCCCAGCAACGATGGTAACCCCGTCCAGCAGAACAACCGGCTGCGGCTCCGCCGCCGTGATCGAGCCATCGGAGCTGGTTTGCTGAAGGTCGGCGTCGGTTTCAGTGTCTGTGTTTACGGCCGCCTGCTGCGCCTGCGCATAAGGCGCGGCGCACAGGAAGGCACAGCCAGCGATAGCCGCTAGCTTGGGGGCCCCAAGCCCCTTGTATAACTGCATGGATGTGCTCCGTCGGCGCCCTGAAAGAAATTCAGGGCGGGATCAAAAAATGGATCGCTTGCGGATAGCTGGCTGTGAAGTGTCAGCGACTATTTGCGCTGCTAGGGAAATAATACGAAATTATGAATTTTGAAGTCAAGTATTATTAATCAAATTATTCAAAGGAATTCGGTGCGTTAGCATCAGCGCGCTTTACAATAAGCACCTGCGGGAGCAAAGCCCGGATCAGACAATCAACGGATAAGCTTATGTAGATCAAGCGAGCTCAACCCGAACTCGTCGGGGCCGGTTTCGCTCAGCTGAGGGGAGCCAAGCTGCACTTGAACCACGTCACCCGGGCGTACCTGCGAGCGAACAACAGCCTGCAAGGTTTCATCGCCGCGTTGTCCGGAGCGGATAATCGTGATCTCGTTCTCGCGGCCCAATCGGCCATTCGCCGCCAGCGCGGCCGGGCTCCAGGCTTTCAGCTTGCGGGAGGAAACGTCAACACGCCGACGCAACTCTTCAATCTGGGTCGACAGGTCGGCGCGCTTGGCCTCCAGAGTGACATCACGCTCGGCCTGCATCGCGTAAAGCTCATGTTCCGCATCCGCCAGCACCGACTGCGCCTGAAGAAATCGAACTTTGGATTCCACTTCTTGCTGCGCAACCTGCAGCGAGGCAAAGCGATCCAACTCGCGTTTCTTGCTCGCCGCCTCGGATTTCTGAAAAAACTTGGGCAGATAGACATCGTCCCAGGCCTGCAGCTTGCCATCGACCTGCTCGCGGTTTGCGCCAGCTGCAGAAACAGCCTGTTGCGCGGCCTGCACACCACCACGGCGCAAAGCCACCTTTTCCCGGGCTGCCTCGACACGCATGGTCCAGACAGCCAGGTTGCGGTGGAAGACAGCCTCTTCGTCGCGCAGGAAGTCACGCTGACGTTGCGCGTCGACCAGCCCGTCGAAGGCCTCTGGGTCTGTTACAGCCCAATGCCCCTTCAGCTCCGCCTCGACGCGGATCTTCTCAGCCACGGCCTTGGCAAGCCGCAACTGCGACAGTGAATGATCTTCACGTGCTTCCAGGATAGTAGGAACAAGACCGATATCTGACGCCGAGGACTTCAATCCTGAAGCCAGGGCGATCAACTTGGCGACGCTCATGCCCGGAATATATTCGTAAGCACCCGGAATTTTCACGTTGCCGGTCACGTAGACCGGTGGCCGCTTGGTAAAATGCGCACGCACAATCATTTGCCGCGAGCTCAGACTTTCAGTCGCCGATGCAAGCTGGTCAGACAAGGTTACCAGCGACGTTCCCTTAACCTCAAACTCTCCGAGCAGCGGAATGGAAATATTGCCTCCGGCAGAGACCTGGTAATCCCCCGAAAGGTCATCGCGGCGATAGGTGGCGCCGACGCGGCCATCCTGCCCTTCGGAAGCCTCAAAGAAGGAAATATTGATGGAATCACCGACCATCACGCCCGCATCCGACATGACATCGCTCGCCACCTCATCGGCCAGAGACGGGGATATCCCGCCGCTTGGCAGGCTGCCGCCGGACATATGCTCTGTCGTCGATCCGGACGGTTGCACGCCAAAGTTGGCCAGGGAAAAGAAGGCTCCGACGATGACAATCTGCAATACGCGAAACATTGCACGGTCTCCCTGATCTCCAGCAGTGCCGGAGCGAGCCCCACGCAAGGGAATTCAATTTTCCAAATGCGAGGCTATCGATGAATCGAATGTCTTTAATTCCGTGCTGCGCATTTGAATGGCGCGGACTTGCACGTAATTTTAATTAATTTTTTCTTAACTCCTAACGACCAACACCGCAATTCTAACTAGTTATTAAGGTTAACAGGAGATTACTCCTTGTCAAAATGCGATAATGGAAAATATTCTGCCTAAATTATCAGGCTGAGTATTTATCATGAGAACCCATACCAGAAAGCCATTTGCGTCAATTATAGAATACTCGTTAATTTTTTTCGCTTTTTCTATATTTGATATAGTATTTCCATCAGCAAACCTATTTTCACTGCAGCCGCATCCATTCTGGATCCCGGTTTTACTCGCGACAATTCAGTTCGGCCGCCTGCCCGGTGTCACCACCGCGGTCATCGCTATCGGTCTCTACGCGGCCCTTTTCTCACCCGACCGACGCCTGGACGAGAGCCTCTTTCAGTACACTTCCATGCTCTGGGCAACGCCCGCCATGTGGCTTGTAAGCGCCATTTTTCTCGGCGGGCTGCGGGACCGGCAGGTTTCTGACCTGGTCTCTCTGGAAGAAAAGCTATCGCGTTTCGAAGAAGAAAGAGCCGCCGTTGGCGACTACCTGCTGGATCTGGAGACCACGATCGACGAGCTTCAACGCGAGACCGTGCTGAGTGAAGAAGTCGCCGAGCCTGATGTCCTCAAGATGTTGCTTGAGTTGAAGCGCATCGACTATCAATCGCCGTCCGGTGTAGAATTGCACACGGCAATCACCCGCATCCTGGGGGATTGCACAATCCGCCTGTACTTGCTGAACCCCGACTGGGCGAAGGTCCTGACCACTTATCGTCGTCTGGACGGCACGAATTCCGGGACCGATGACATTCTTGTCGATTGGGACGATGTGGATCAGTTGCCGATCGGGCTGCGCCGGAGTGATGCGTCCGATACACCGCCGGCCGGAAGCTTGAAACTCATCCGCAGTGCCGTAAACGGCAAGCTGTCGGGTATCCTGGAAATTCAAGATCTCACACCGGTGAACCCGCCAGCAGAAAGCACGGTTTTGCTCGACGCCATTGCCAGCGCGATTGCATCATCCATCGACCGGCAGTCCAGACCGGCCTCAGCCAAAAGCAAGAGCAACTCGCCCCGTCTCCAAGTGGTGACATGATGCTCGCCGCCAAGCGTCCCAAGCTCCGCAATCTTGGTCAGCCTGATCAGAAGATCGCTCCCGCATTCAGTCTTTCGGTTGGGTTGATTGCGCTTGTGGGCAGCGGCTTGTGGGGCCTTGGGCATCACCAGACCCTGAGCCTCACTCAGCTTCTGCTTGGGCATGCCATCTTCAACGCCTGTGCAATCTTATGGTGCTGGACCCTGCGGCCTGGCGGACGCTTCGACTCGCTGGCCATCCTGCTTTTTGCATGCCTGGGGCCCATTGGTGGCCTCGGAATTCTGATCATCGCAATCACCTGCGCCTGTTCGCCGATGGCACCGCCAAACCGGGAAAAATGGTATGCAGAGCTGAACCAGAGCCAAACCGACGATCTTTACGCCGACATACACCGCAAGGTCGTGAACAACCGCATGTACCCGCGTGATCTGGCACATAATCTCTCCAACTTTCGCGACGTGATGAAGCGGGGAGACATCGGCGACAAGCAACGCCTTCTGGGGGTCGTCGCCCTGAAGTACGACCGAAGGTTTCTCCCCGTGATCCTGTCTGCACTCAACGATCCCGCGCCTTCCGTGCGAGTTCAGGCGGCTGCGGCCTATACCAAGCTGCAGAACCAGTTTCGGGCACAGCGCATGACGCTGGAGGCGGAACCCTTTCCTGAAACACATGCTCAGGCCAAGCGTCAGATCAGGCAATGTTGTGAGGTTCTGGAATCCGGCTTTCAGGATCACTCAGTCTGTGAAGCTCTGATCGAGAAGCTGGAGATCCTGTGGGCTCACTTCGGCGCCTCCATTCAGGATCCGCTCATTCGTGCCGCCTGCAAGCGCCTGCAGACGCAAATCCCGAAGCTCAGTTCTCCGCGGGAGGAAAGCAGCGGATCGCAGGACCTTACAACGATGTTCCTTGCGGATAGAAAGCTGGGGGTCTCCCATGAGTAATCCGCTTTGGGCCTCAGTTCGCACCCTCGGAAAGCCGCTCAGCAGCCTCACAGTACCGACCAATGCCAAAGCGTGGAATGCGCTGCGACACAGCAAACGCTCCGCAGACGTTTGCCTCATCGTGGAGGGTTGCTACCCCTTCGTCAGAGGCGGTGTTTCCAGCTGGATCGACTGGCTCATCCGGTCCCAGCCGGAACTCACGTTTAGCGTGGTCTCGCTTTTCCCCGATGATGAGGCACGCCCTGTCCCCTACAAGGTGCCAGACAACCTGGTGAGCTTCCAGCATGTCGCCCTGCAGGAGTTTGGCGGGGGAACCGACTACCAGGGCAACGGCAAGAACCTTGGCGAAAACCTGGCCGACAGGCTGTTTTCATTTTTTGAAAAAGGCGACCTCGAGACCTTTCGCGAGATCAATGATCTCGTCAATGACCCGAACAATCGCCTTCCGAAAACCGGCTACATGAACAGCCCAGATGCCTGGAACCTGATCTGCCGACTCTTCGACAAGAGGGTTCCGCAAGCCTCTTTCATCCAGTTTTACTGGGCATCGCGAGCCCTGCTGGGGGGCTTGTTCAATGTCCTGACGTGTCCCCTGCCCGAAGCGCGCATCTACCACACGATCTCAACCGGCTATGCCGGGCTGTTTGCAGCACGTGCCAAGATTGAAACCGGCCGGCCCGTGATCATTTCCGAACACGGCATTTACACCAACGAACGCCGCATCGAGATCCTCATGGCAGATTGGATCGCCGACACCATCAACAAGGGCCTGGCTCTGCAGGACCGACGCTACGATCTCAGGGATTTGTGGCTTGGGGCATTCGACACTTACGCCAGAGCTTGCTACGCCGCCTGCGATGAGATCACCACGCTGTTTTCCGGTAACCAGCAACTGCAACAACTGCAAGGCGCGCCGAGACACAAGATGTCGGTCATCGCAAATGGCATTGACCTGGAAAGGTTCAAGATCAGCGACCTCAAACCCTCCGACGGACGGACTGTCGCCCTGATTGGCCGGGTCGTCCCCATCAAGGATATTGTCACCTTTATCCGCGCAGTCGGGCTTGCCGCTCAAGACACCGCCGGACTGTCTGCACTGATTGTCGGCCCCATGGACGAAGACCCGCTGTATTTCGAAGAATGCCGGGCACTGGTCGACGAATTGGATCTGGCCAAGGTGATCACCTTCACCGGCAATGTCGATCTGAAGGAGTATTTTCCGAAAATCGACGTGGTGGTTCTGAGCAGCCTCAGCGAAGCGCAACCGCTGGTTCTTCTGGAAGCCGGCGCGGCCGGCATTCCATGCATCGCGACCGATGTCGGCGCCTGCAGAGAAATCCTTGAAGGTGCCGCCGATGAGTGTCCGCCGCTGGGTCTTGGAGGGCTTGTCACCGGGCTCGTCTCGCCTCAGTCCATCGCCACCGCGATCACCGACTTGATATCCGATCCAACGAAGCGAGAAGCTCTGGGTAAAACCCTGTGCGCCCGCGTCCAGAAATACTATTCTTCGGCTACATCTGCCGCAAAATACAATGACCTCTATATGAGAAATCTGACCTCCACACCGGCGGCTTCCCAGTTGGAAGTACGCGCAAGAGTGGAGGCCTGACGCTCGTGGCAGGGATTACATTCGAGCTTCAGAAACTCGCCAAGGCACCGAGCATTCTCGGTGGCCTGTCTGCCTATGGCCATTCTGCGGTGATCGTTGCCGGACCATGGCTCTTCACCGTTTTGGCAATCGCCTTCATCACCATTGCCACAGAGCAATACCTGGGTCTGGATGCGCTGGCGAATTTCAGAATTGTGCTTATCTACGGGTTTGCAATTTCCCTCGTCACGACCGCACCGGTCGTCATCGTCACGACGAGAATGCTATCCGACATGATCTTCGCGCAGGTCTACACCGCCGTCAGCCAGCTGCTCTTCACATCACTCGTCGCCGGAACATTGATCGCCGTTCTCTGCGCCTTCCCCATTTTCACTGTCGTGTTTCCGCTTGACCCGTCGATGCTTCCAGGAGCGCTGTTTTGCGTTGCCATCACCGCAATGATCTGGATCGCTCTGGTGTTTTGCGGGGCCATCAAGGACTTCATGGCCATCACCCTTGGATTCCTGATCGGTCTGGTTCTGGGCATCTTCCTCGGTCTTCAAGCAACCAAGGCCGGCTATGGCACCCACGGGCTGCTATGGTCCTTCAACCTTGGCCTGAGCCTGACGGTGTTTATTCTTCTATCCCGCATTCTGGTGACATTTCCAACGGCGATGGACAGCGGCTTGTCCTCGATCCGGATGCTCCTATCCGCCAGCCGTTCCCATGTCATTCTGGCCGTTGGTGCGACACTCGCCGTCACCGGAATCTGGATCGACAAATGGGTGATGTGGACATCTTCAAGCGGCGAACGCCTACCCGTCGGGCTGATCCACGCGCCTTTCTATGACAGCGCCATGTTCGTCGCCAATCTGGCCATCATTCCAGGCCTAGCCGCCTTTGTTCTACACTTGGAGACCGGCTTCTATCGACACTTCAAGGTCTTCAACCACAACATCGAAACCCATGCCACGCTGAACAATATCAAGAGCGCCGCTGCAAACCTGCAACGCGCCACCATCAACACCCTCATGCAGATCGTTCTATTGCAGGCAATCGTTTGCGCAATCGCCATCTGGCTGAGCCCGGCCATCGCCGATTCTCTGAACCTGCAATTCCGCCAAATCGGCGTCTTGCGCATCGGCTTTCTCGGCGTGCTCTTTCACTTCGCGTTTCTGGCCAGCTCATCTCTACTGCTGTTCATGAACCAGAGCCTGAAGTACTTCAAACTTCAGGCTATCTTCCTGCTTCTGAACGGGGTCCTAACCTATGCAGCAGTCATGCTGGGTCCCGACTTCTGGGGATACGGTTACATGGTCGGAGCCATGATCAGCAGCCTTCTGGCGGTGCAGAGCCTCTATCAGGAGCTCAGCCGTTTGCCCTATACAATGTTCACCATGGCCGCGACCCGCAGCGCTGAGAACGACTGGCTCATGCCGTTTCTCAAGGACAGGAACAAATCATGACGACCGCCCCTTCTCTCTGGTCCTCAAACCGGAGGTCCCATCGGCTTTTCACAGTCCTTGCTTGCGTCTTCCTGCTCAGCACCGCCACCAAAGCAGCAGAACCGACATCTGCGCGCAAGGCCCTGCAAGACATCAGCACCTGGGGCTACCAATTGCAGGGCGCCTCACTGAACGGGATTGCCGCAAGCCCCTATCAACTGGTGGTGATCGATCACTCACGCGATGGCTCCAGCGCGGGAGCCTACAGCCGCGAGAGCATTGCCGGCCTCAAGAAAATGCCGGATGGACGCCGGCGCTTGGTGGTCTCCTACTTCTCCATCGGCGAAGCGGAAGACTACCGCGGCTACTGGCAGCCGGAGTGGTTCAATACACCGCCGCAGTGGCTAGAGGAAGAAAACCCCAACTGGCCGGGCAACTACGTCGTCAAGTTCTGGGATCCGCAATGGCAGGACGTGATGATTGCCCAGCTGGATCGGATCATTGCCGCCGGATTTGACGGGGTTTACCTCGACCGCGTCGACATCTTCCAGGAGTTCACCTCCGACCCTGACATCGAGCAGAAGATGATCGAGTTCGTTCAACGCCTGAGCGATCATGCTCGGGAGAAAAACCCGGATTTCATCGTGATCGGCCAGAATGCAGAAGGCCTGCTACGCTATGCGAATTATATCTCGGTGATCGACGGTGTCGGCAAGGAAGATCTACTGTTCGGCGTCCACGGCGACGAAATCCGCAACTCCGATGAAGAGATCTACTGGTCCTCGAAATATCTGCGAATGGGCGCCGACGCAGGCGTGCCGATTTTCATCATCGAATATCTGAATGACCCCGACCTCAAGGCACAGGCTGCAAAGGAAATATCGAAGCTCGGATACGTCGTGACCTGTGCTGACCGTGCCCTCGAATTGCCGTCCACCGATTGCCGTTGACCCACGGCCCGGCGCCTTCCAGAGACCGGGAGTTCAAGGAGAGACGACCGGGCAGCAGGTTAACCAAAGCAGCGCTTTTGGTTTGATCCGCCTCCGGAAAATTGCAGTAAATGCTTTCTCAACAGCCAACTCTAGCGGAAACACCATGAAGCGTCGGTTTCAGTTAAAACTCGGGTTTCCTGTCGTTCTGCTTGTCGTATTTTGCGTCTCAATGGCAGCGGTGAGCACAAGCCGTGCGGCTCCACTTCCGCTCAACCGCACGCTCCTGATCCTCTACGATAGCAAGGTCTCGGCCGATCCAACGGCAACCATGGCGCATCGTTTTCTCGAGCTGCCCTTCAATCACAAAGGCTACCAGTTTCACTTTCACGATGTGCGCACCGGCTTGCCTCAGCTCGAGCAAGGCGAATATGCGGCCATCCTGACCTGGTTCCGACAGCCATTAGAGGATTCGAAGAGCTATTTTACATGGGCAATCAATGCCAGTGAACGCGGCTACAGGTTTTTGATCATCGGCGACATCGGACTCTCAAACACCCTTGAATCCTTCTACCTCGCCAATGAGTTTGTCGGCCATCTCGGCATAAAGTTGATGCCGCGCTATCACGCAGGCCCCCTTTCAGCCGACTACGAGATCATCGACAAAGAGCTCACCGGTTTCGAGCGTCCTCTGCCAACACTTCTGCCGAGTTTTGAGCATGTGACCGCGCGCGATGCAGCGACCGAAGTCCATTTAAGTGCGCGCTTCAACATAGGTTCCGACTGGTACACATCCGCTCTCTACACCAGCCATCCTGGTGGTGTTTTCATCCAAAGCGGCTTCGCCTTCTACTACGACGAATACCTGAACCTGTCCAAATGGATCATTGACCCGTTCGCCCTCGTCGATCTGCTGATGGACGATGCAGAGTTCCCAATTCCGGACACAACCACCCTGACCGGCCGACGTATCTTTTTCTCCCATGTGGATGGGGACGGCTGGAATAATGTCTCCCTCATCGACCGGTTTCGTGACCAGGGAACGATTGCTGCAGAAATCATGCTGAAGGAGCTCGTCGAGCCCTTCCCCGATCTACCGGTCACCGTTGGGCTTGTAACAGGGGATCTTGACCCGGAAATAGGCGGAGCCAAGGTCGCAGGAAAGATTGCTCGCGAACTCTATGCGAAAGATCAGGTCGAATTGGCCAGCCATACCCATACCCACCCATTCTACTGGTCATTCTTCAAGAAGTACGACCGGAAGAGGGAGCAAGGCAAGATTGATGAAAACAAGCGTCTGAAGGACGACAAGGCACCGGAAAGGCTCGTCTCTCGGGTCATTCCAGTGATGAAGCCCCAGACCGGGCGCGAACATTATTCGGAATTCATCGCAGGCGGTGCAGGTGAAATGCCCCGCGCCTACATGCGTCATCCCTTCGATCTGAACCGCGAAATTCCACAGTCCCTCAAATTGGTCGAGAGCCTCGCTCCAGAAGGCCGAAAAGCCAAAATCGTGCTTTGGAGCGGCGATACATCCCCCTTCGAGAGTGCCGTCAAGGCAACGCGCGACGCAGGCGTTGAAAATCTCAACGGCGGCGACACCCGGCTCGATCTGATGAACCCGTCCCTCCTCTACGTCTCCCCGATCTCACGAACTGTCGGGAACCAACGCCAGATCTATACGGCTGCTAGCAACGAAAATACCTATACGGAGAACTGGACCGGCTACCACTACGCCTTCGCCAATTTGAAAGCGACGGTGAAAAACACTGGCGCCCCCCGACGCGTAAAGCCCTACAATCTCTACTATCACATGTTTGCAGTGGAGCGGGAAAGCACGCTGAAGTCCCTCAAGTCCCACTTGGACGACGCACGCTATGGGGAATACATCCCGATCACCGCATCCCACTATGCGAAAATTGCAGACGCTTTCTTTGACGTGTCCCTCACACCTCTTGGCAAGTTCAAATGGTTGGTCGAAAACCATCACGAACTGAGCACCTTCCGCTTCGATGATGCAGACAATATCACCATCGACTGGGGCGAGAGCCAGTCGGTCATCGGCCAGACACGCGCCAACGGTTCGCTCTACATCTTGGTCGACCCTGCCAAGCCAACGGCTGTCATCGCCCTTAAACCAACCCGCCCAAAGGAAACACCACCTCCTGCCCCTTATCTGGATAATGCGCGTTGGGAAATCTCAAGCGTCGAACCGTTGCGCTCCTGCGGGCTGAGCTTCTCAGCCGAAGGGTTCGGCAAAGGCGACATGCTATGGAAAGGCCTTGCGCCCGGGGACTATACCATCCACGCCACGCCGGTTCGCGGCAGCATCTGGGAGCACCACGTTTCAGTCGCAGATGAAGGAGTGCTCAAACTGTCAATCGACGCAGAAGCCCAGCATGGAGCCACCGTTTCCATCACCTGTGAGACCGGGGCAGACACGACCGAATGACGGATAAACACACCCTATCTAGGACTCAATGGAATGTTCTGCTCGGACTGGCCGGTTTGATCGGGATCGTTGCGGCCTATGCACTTATCCCGTCCCAAACGGAAAAGGTCGAGATGCTGATTGCCGACCGGCAGTATTCAGCGGCACATCGCGCTTTGAAGGACATGTATGATCAAGGGTCACGCGACCCAACGCTCTTGGCAAATCTCGTGAAAACCGCGAAGCAATTCGGCGACATGGATCTCTATGAAACAGCCCTGATCCTTCTCGTCGAGGGGCGCCCCAAAGACCCGACGCTGCGCGATGAACTTCTGGAGTTTTACAAGCGCATGGACCGACACGCGGCCTATTTCGCGCTTCTCGAGGACAGCCTGAAGAAGATCGGCAAACCGACTTACTTCAATGACCTGGTTGCCTATCACCGCCTGGCTGGCAGAACGGACATTGAGGTCGAAATCCTGCACGATCACATGAACGCCTCGAATGTCTCTGCGGACAATCTGCGCCGCCTGATCCTCTTGCTGGCAAAATCCCGACGCAACGCCGAGGCGCTGGAAGCCTACCGGAGGTTTGCAGATCAACCGGTGACTGAAACCCTCAGCTGGGATGTCAAAGCCACAGTTTTCAAGCTTATGATCATCGAAGGTTCCCCTGACACCGCGATGGCACAGGCTCTCGGTTGGCTTGAAACCTCACGCGACAGCAGCCTTCTGCGTGCTGCCCTATTCAACATGTCCGACAGCCTGCTGACGGCCGGGCGGGCTGATCTAATGCGCAACTTCGCAGAGGCAAGCTACCGGCACCTGCCCGTTTTGTCTCTGTCAACCGGCTATGCGCTGACGCAGTTCGGGCTCGGCGCGCTCGCGCTGCAACAGACACAGCAATTGATTGCCAGCGGCTATGTTCTGAACTCCCTGGAGATTGGGTCCTATGTCTCGATCCTGATCAACCAGAACGAGATCGACGCCGCAGCCAATTACCTGCTCGCCCAGGCGCCGGAAAGCGTGCTGCAGGAAGACTGGGTCGCCCTTCTGGAAAATGCAATTGCCAACGACAGGTGGGACATTTCATCGGCGATCGCTCCGAACCTGACGGATGTGACGCTTACCTATTTTCCGCTGATAGAGGCCCAACTTGCCTATTCCAGGCTCGACCATGACCGGGCAAGGGAGATCCTGAATGCTGTCGATCTGCAGGAGCAGAGCTCCGAGGTGCGCAGGGCCTGGTTCTACCTTTCAAAAGATATCCTGTCCCTGCCCGATCTGATCGCGCGAATGCAATCCGCCGGCCCCCTCTCCCTCTTCCCTCAGGACGTTCTCATCGCCTACACGAAGCAGGTCGAGCCCGTCGATCCCCAAGAGTTCGCCCGCGTCTGGCGTCACATGGGCGGAACGCAAGACCTCAAAGCCTCACAAAGCCCGAACAAATAGGGGCAATTTCAAAGCTCTCTTGCGTTGAAATCAACGCACGTGCGAACCACCCGCCCGAAGATAAATGCACGGGCACACCCCGAAATTGACCATGGAAAATGCGTTAGCGACCATTAAGAGCAATTCACGTGATGAACCGTTGCATTGTGTCGCAAAAGACTGCTGAACACCTCAATGTTCAATAAAGTATTGCGCCAAGCTCAAGCCAGCATCAACAACACCTTGAAGTTCGGAATGTTCCAGAAGATATGCCTCTGAATCAAACGTCGTCTCCCTTTCTTCGAAACGCCCATACTCGATGTAGTGACGCGCCCCCGCCTCAATATCCGCGCCAAAGGCATCGATAAGATCTTGATGAGATGCAATGTAGTCCATGGCAGAAAATTCGACGGAGCGCTCTTCGTCGATCCCATAGGTTACAAGATGCTGATATATCTGATCTACGTCGGTGCCAAATGTATCCGCGATATCATCGTAACTGGCGGCGTACTCAAGAAGTGAATGCGTTTCAGCGCCTCCCAATGAAAGGTCAACATCGACGAACGACACAACCTCTATATTCACCAATTGGTCCACGCCCTGTTCGCTCGCAACAACGATCCGCCCATCCGTAAACAGAAATGCCTTGGCGTCCTTTTCAAGGAGATCAAGGCAGAAGGCGTCAATGCCTGTGCCGCCATCCACCCGATTGGAAGCTTCATTTCCGATGATGATGTCGTCGCCAGCGCCCGTCACGGCGTTCTCAATGGTGGCGCCATAGGCAATCGAAATGTTGGAAACCATGCCAGCCGCACTGGAAAAGGCTCCGGCGTTGAGGTTGACGATCGAACTTGTCGCAAACCCCGAAAGATCAAGCGTGTCATTTCCGCCAGCGTCCCAGATACACAGGACTGGATGACCATTTTGATCGAAGTCGAATATCGGAGAGTTTGTATTGGAGTTGAAGCCGTACACAGTATCACCGACACGCACTGAAATGTCAGCGCCGTATTTCTCTTGAATGGCAAGTACATCGTGCAACATTGGCGTTTGAGGGCTGTAGCCGTCAAAATCAGCGCCTGTGTTGCTCTCATCCCAATAGGACATGATCGTGTATTGCTGGCTGTCTTCTGCATACGCGGCATTATTCGCATAAGATAAGGGTGTGTAGCCGGCATTATAACTGCCGGGATGCGGCTGCCCGATCGCATGACCAATCTCATGTACCAGCACCTTGAAGCCATAACCGCCAATCTCAGGCGTCATATTGTAGTCGAGAGCACTATTGACCCAGACATCCCCTCCCCATGAGCCGTAACTCGGCATATAGGCATGGGCGGCAGAGTATTCCGCCAAAGTCGATGAATTCGCGAAGGTCACCTTGGAGGAACTCGAAGTTACTTCCCAAAAGGTAATATCCGCGACATCGCTCCAGGTTGAGAGTGCAAGATGAGCCAATTCAACCTGACTGGTATTAAAGGCTTCAAATCCAGCATATTCACGTGAGCCTACCGCGTAGTTGGGCAATTCTTCGTAGAAAGAAAAAGTAATCGGCGAGGCTGAATTCCAAGAGGAATTGCCGCGGTTGAGTTGAGTAATGATCTCGTTGAGGGAGCTGTTCGCGAGGGAACTTGATCCAAGCGCGCTTTCAACCCCTGTATCCTGTAAATGGCTCACTGCATCGCAAGTCGGATCGTAACAAAGTCCGCACATGAGTTATCAATCGAAGGCTACCACCTTCGCCCCTGCTATAATTAACGCCTCTTAAGTAGATTTTTAGTTTCTACTTTAGATTTCATTATGCAGAGCTGGATTCAATTAGTTATGAACAAAAGTAGATTTAAAATCTTTTCATTAGGCTATGATTAAAGCAAAATAAATATCAAATTTACATGAAATTAACCTACAAATCGGGATTTAATATTCACAAATTAGTAATGTTAATGATCTGAATATTATAAGCTAATAACTTGGTAATGATTATTAAGGTGCGCATACGCTTCAGCATGCAGCGCAATCGATCAGTGCTCTCAAGCCACACCCTGTTAGATTGTCTTGGAAATGTGAGACGGCCGCGAAAAACACAGCGGCACACCCTTAGGGTTAACCCTAATAGAATCAATTATCGGAAATAAATTGAAAATATTCTTCAATAATTTCAGTATCTTAAATGTTTCAACGGAAAAATTACCGTAATTTGTAATGTTAAAAAGTATTGATAAAGCGTTAAATTACGGTCTATCGAAGAGGCTGAACGCAATTTTAGGTCGCATCTATTTTCTGGGCAATTTACGTAGGGGAGCAGTCAAATGGCATACGCATTTGATGAAGTTTTTTACCTTAATCAAAATCCTGACGTCGCTGAGGCGGTCCAAAAGGGCCTGATTGCCAGCGGAGAAGCACACTACGACGCTTACGGTTGGAAAGAAGGCAGAGACCCTGCTCCGCTTTTCGACACCTCTTTTTACCTGCAGGAGAACCCGGACGTCGCGGCTGCAGGGATCAATCCCTTTACACACTACAATACGTATGGCGCTGTAGAAGGTCGCAACCCGAGCCTTTACTTCGATGCACAGTTCTACCTGAGTGCCAACGGGGACGTTGCAGCTGCAGGGGTCAATCCGCTGCAACACTGGATTGAATACGGAGTAACGGAAGGGCGCGACCCGAGTGCTTACTTCGATGCGTCCTTCTACCTGCAGGCCAACCCGGATGTTGCGCAAGCCGGACTTAACCCGCTCGCGCATTTCCTGCAGTACGGCGCCAGTGAAACCCGCGCTCCGAATGCGACGATTGCAGCAGAAGTGGCCGCCGGCTTCGATGAACAAAGCTACCTCGGCCTCAATGGCGACGTTGCTGCGGCCGTTGCGGACGGTGCTTATACTTCCGGCTACCACCATTGGTTGCTGTTCGGCTTCAACGAAAGCCGGGGTGGTGCACAGAGTACAACGGGCACACCTTTGTCTTCGCCTTATGCTCCGTCCTCCCCCTCCACGCCAGCCCCCTCAGGCTCGGTCACCGACGGCAAGGTCGCAGGCGCCACTGTTGGCATTGACGTGAATGGCGACGGCGTCATCAGTGCCGATGAGCCGACCGTGACGACAGACGACGCCGGCAACTTCGTCTTTCCGGACGGAACTCCGCAAGGCGCAATTATCGCAACAGGTGGCACGGATATCGCGACTGGCCTCGCCTTCGAAGGCAGGATGGAAGCCCCAGCCGGCTCAACCGTGGTCAACCCACTGACGACGGTCATCAAGAAGATGGCGGACGCCGACACGGACAGCACCAAATCTGCGACACAGAAGCTTGCTGATGCTCAGACGAAACTCAAGGCGCTTCTCGGCCTGGACAACATTGATGCCGATATTACCAAGATTGATTTCGTTGCGGAGTCCACGGAAGGTGACGTCGACAACACCAAGGATCAGGTCTCGGACAAGGATGCTGCGGCACTCTACGCTGCCAGCTCCAAGCTTTTGAACATCGTTGCCCAGGGCTCTGCGGCGATTACCGGAACAGACGGCACGGTGAGTGGCCAGAACGCCAGCGACGCCGTCTTCAAGGCGCTAGCCGAAAAGCTCGGCGCCTCGAACAGCTCTTCACCAATCGACCTGGGCGCCACATCCGGCGCTGACGACGACTTCCTGACGACAGTCATCAAGACTGCTGCAACCAGCAGCCTGTCTCCTGAGAACGCCGCCAAGGCCGGCCAGATCGCAGACAGTGCTGCCACAATTGCAGCTGCTGCGAATAAAGGCATCAGCAACACCTTCGACAGCATTCCCGATGGGGCCACAGGCACCGACATCCAGAATGCCCTGGTCAACATAGTCCAGACCCAGAAGGTCGTTCAGGGCACCGCATCGGATCAGATCAAGCAGGCAGCAGGGTCCGCCGACCCGGACGCAGCCGCCAAGGCTGCATCTGACGGCCTGACCTCAGACGGTGACGGAACGATCAATGATGACGTGGTGGCCGACCAGACTGTTGGTGATGTCAACGGCGACGGAACACCTGACGAAGCCCCGGAAGGCGACCAGAATCCGACGACGCCAACACCAACGCCAGATACAACCGCACCGACGATCACGTCCGCGACGGCCTTCGACGTTGCTGAAAACAGCACGACCGTCGCAACAATCACAGCAAATGAAGGCGCCAACTTCGCCATTTCCGGTGGAGCAGACGCAGATCTGTTTACAATCAATACAGGCACAGGCGCGCTCGAGTTCATCGCGGCACCTGATTTTGAAACCCCCCGCGATGTAGGCGCAGACAACACCTACGAAGTTGAAGTGACCGCGACGGACGGCTCCGGCAATATCTCTACGGCTTCAGAGATTGCTGTATCCGTAAATAACGTTGTGGAGGATGGTCAAACGCTGCAGGAAGCGATCGATGCCGCTCAAGACGGAGATACAATTGTTCTCCAATCGGGCACTTACACAGGGCAGTTCAAAATTGACAGCAAGTCCAACTTGCACATCACTGCGGCAGCTGGCGCTGACGTCAAGATCCAAGCTTCAGCCGATCTTACCGAGACTGCAGTCTCGTCTTCGGGCCGCAGCATCAACGCGGTCGTTACTGTCCTGAACTCAGAAAACATAACATTTTCGGGAATCGAGGTAGATGGCGCAGGCGCAGGGGATACGGTCGACAACGTAACTGGGAACCGTGCGAACTTCATCGGCGTCTACTATCAAGAATCTTCTGGCGGCCTCGAGAACGTAGATGTTACCGGCGTTCGAGATGCCTACACTGGCGGGAAAACGCTCGGCGGAAAAGACGTTGTCAAAGGCAATCAGCGTGGCGTCGGTGTACAGGTCGATAACACCAGCCTTCTGGATTTCTCGATGGAAGGTGGATCAATTTCCGACTTCCAGAAGAATGCTACCGTCTTCAGTTTCACCAATTTGGCAGTTTCGGGTGTCACCATCGTCGGCGGCGGCGCGCAGACGATTATCGCCCAGAACGGGTTTCAGGTTACCAATTCGACCGGAAGCATTAGCGGCAACGATGTAACCGAAGTTGGCTATGCAGGAACCGGAAATTGGGCATCTTCGTCAATTCTTGCGTATGAAAATAGTGATCTTTCGATCTCCGACAACACTATCGTCGGAACCAACTCTGAAGATCTGACCACCAAGTCCTATGGGGTCATAGTTTACTCTTACGGTGGGCAAAACAGTGGTGGGGAGATCTCTGGCAATTTCATAGATGGATTTGACAACCCCATCTATGTCGGAGGTGATTTCGATAGCAGACCGCTAACGCTCGGTGATAATCAGATTATCAACGTTGATGAAGTCAACGACGGCGACGGCCTTGTGTGGGCACCGAACTTCCTTACAAGTCCATCTGAACCAATCAACATAAGCGGAACAGAATTCTCCGATTACTTCTTTGGAAGCGACAACAGCGACACCTTTACCGGTCTCGCCGGTGACGATGAGTTTGAAGGCGGTGCCGGAGATGACATTTTGATCGGCGGCGAGGGAATTGACACTGCTTACTACGATGGCTCCATCCAGGACTATAAGTTCACTGAGCTCCCCGATGGCAGCTTCACTATCGAAGATACGCGAATCGATAGCCCAAATGGCACAGACACTCTGACTGGTATCGAAACGCTTGTTTTCGGTCGCGGAAACGATGACCCCAAGGATGATCATATATTCTCACTTCCGGAAGATTTCCTCTTGGTCGATCTCCAGGATGGAATTGGTGTCGGCGAAGTAACTTGGGTACAGGACCGTACCGAGCCCCTGTCCTATACAACGGATATTGACCCGGAAGATGCGACAAATCAGGTTATCAATTTCACTGTCAACGGCGCAGGAACGCAAGAGTCATTCTATCGTTACCAGGGCGTCAAAATTAAAAGCGACGATGGCGACCATTGGGTCAATGCTGCAGAGAGTTCGAAGCTCTCAGTTGACTTCTATATCGATCCCACTTGGGCCGGAGATAGCGCCGTCCAACAAACCGGTGTTTGGCTAACTCTGAAAGGTGAATATGACGATGGTGCAGGTGGCAACACAACCTTCAGCCATTGGCCAATCGCTGAATACCTCGATCCAGACGCTGTAACGAAACTGCTTAATGAGAATAGTACTATAGCAACTGAGTTCGACATCAACGCCGATAGTGGCCTCTTCAGATTCTGGAACTCTGAGTTTGGTTGGGAAGAGTATGTCCAGGTCGATCTCGAGGGCTGGAACAACCTGACATTCTCACTCGAAGAAGGGAAAGAGACGTGGTTTATCAATGGCGATGAATTGTACACTTACGAAGGTGACTACACAGAAGCCGATGAAGTGATTGAGACCGTCATATTCAACAGTCTGAACCATGGAACAAATGAGTCATATCTCTTTGACAATCTTCAGATATCCGGTGTCTCCACCGATGACTACTTCTACGACGGCGCAGTCGCCTAGGCTAAACAGAAGGGCGTCCCGTGGACGCCCTTCTGTACATGGTTCCCCGCATTAACCACGTTGCCAACTTCCGGTTGAGCTCTCACCTTAGGGAATGTTAATACTCTTTTAAGGTTAGCGTTTCTTAACCGAGTAGCAATGTGGCGGGGCTACTAATGTCATATAGTACAGTTTTGCAGTCGTATTTTGATGCCGACTTCTATCTGGGCAGCAACCCTCAGGTTGCCTCCTCCGGCATGTCTCCTCTTCAGCATTTTGTTGAAGTCGGCCAAGCGGCAGGGCTCGATCCTCATCCGTTCTTCGACACCTCCTACTACCTTGCGTCCAATCCGGATGTGGCGGAGGCTGGCGTCGATCCTTTCGAGCATTTTCTGCAATACGGCCTTTCGGAGGGCCGCATTCCGACCGAGAACTTCGATGCCGCGTATTACCTCAGCGTCAACACCGATGTGGTGGACGAGGGTCTGCCGGCGTTCCAGCACTTCTTTGTGTACGGATTTTCCGAAGGGCGTTCTCCGATCAATACGACCTCTGCCTCAGAGGCTGGCAAGGACGCATTGCCCCCCACTGACGCCCCTCTACAACTGCTTGGCACAGATCAGGCAGATGACCTGCAGGGCGGCGCCGGTGACGATGTTCTGGCCGGTCTTGCAGGCGATGACAGCCTGACTGGTGGCCTGGGCAAGGACATTTTCGTCTTCGAGCCTGGCTTTGGCAGCGACGTCGTGCAGGACTTCACTCTTGCCGATGATATCCTGATGCTGAAAGCCTTCGGCATCGACACCATTGAGGAACTGCAGGCAGTCGCAGAGCTGAAAAACGAGGATGGCAACCTGCTGATCGACTTCGCCGATGGCTCGCATTTGACCCTGGTTGGCGTGACCGACCTGAGCTCTGCAGAGTTCTTCCCCGACCCGCTCAGCTAGGCCCTTGCGGACGCGCCTTACAGGTTCGTCGCAAGAAGCACTTCGATGCGGATTTTTTCCTGGGAGATCAGCGTTCGGCGCTGGTCTGTCATGGCGCGCAGTTTGCGAATGGCACTGCGGGCCAGGTGGCCGGGATCCTGGGCAATCACCGCGTCCAGGTGCCCTGCCCGAAGCGCTTCTTCCGTATAAGGCGTGCGCTCATGAGCAATGGTCACCATCGCTCTCCCCCTCCCCTGATCCAGCCCGCGCAGCACCGTCAGCGGCGCTCGCGCCTCCGATGACAGGATATAGGTGGCGACGATGTCCTGCCGGCTTACAGTTTCGCGGAGGATGGCCGCCGCCCGTTCTTCCGACCCATAGGTCTCCAGCGACGGCAGCGCGTGCAGATGCGGAAACGCCTCGTTGAGCACCCGGTCGAACCCGTGACGCCGCTCCAGACTATCGCGGGACTTCATGGTCTCCGAGACCACAAGCACGTTGCCTTTCGAGCCCTGTACGAACCTGCCGAGCAGTGTGGCAGCGGTCGCGCCCGCCGCCTCATTGTCGATACCGACCCAATTGTCGCCAGTCCTTGTCTGATTGGATATGAACGAAAGAGCCCGCACACCGCGCTCATGCAGCCGCAGAATGGCGTCACGTACCTGGGGTGTTTCCGGTGCCATGATGGCAACACCATCGACAGTCTTCGGCGTCAACTCGCCCAGATAGTCGGCAATGCGGTGCGGGTCGTTCTCGTCTAAATGCGTCACCTGGATCGCCATGCTGTCATTGACCAGCAGGCTTTCCGCCTCGCCAATGTGACGGACGATCTCCCGCAGAAACAGGTCTCCCGAGCGCGGCAGGACGAAGATGAAGCGATAGCTCTTGTTCTTGGCCAGATTGGCCGCCGAAAGATTACGCTCGAAACCCAGCTCCTGGATCGCCTGATTGACCTTGTCGATGGTCTTCTGCTTGACGCCCTCGCGGCCATTCAACACGCGATCCACCGTGGCACGACTGACACCGGCAAATTTCGCCAGGTCTTTGGTCGTTGGCCTCAGCCCGTGAAATTCGGCTGAAAGTGGGGGGATTTTCTTCATGACGTCAGACACTTAAATCTTCGCAATCCAATCTGCACATCGCCTCTGATCAGAGGCCTTGACTCAGTGAATAGCACAAAATGAGACACGTGCATCAAATTTTACTTGTTTTGAGGCACGTGTCTCATTTAGGCTGATGCCAACGGAGACATCCTGTCGAGGAGGGCAGGAGCGATCTGTTTTTGGGAGGATTGAAATTATGCATTCCAGACATTTTCTGATGGCGGGCACCTGTGCCTTGCTGCTCTCCGGCCTTGCCACAAATGCCGAGGCCGATGACTTGACCCTGTGCTGGGCGTCCTGGGATCCGGCCAATGCGCTGGTGGAACTCAGCAAGGACTTCGAGGCTCAGTCGGGCCATTCGATGAACTTCGAATTCGTGCCATGGCCAAACTTTGCCGACCGCATGCTCAACGAGCTGAACTCCGGCGGCAAGCTGTGCGATCTGATGATCGGCGACAGTCAGTGGATCGGCGGATCAGCGGAAAATGGCCACTATGTCAAGCTGAACGACTTCTTTGAAGCCGAAGACATCAAGATGAGCGATTTCATCGATGCCACGGTTGCCGGCTACTCGGAATGGCCAAAGAACACCCCGAACTATTGGGCCCTGCCCGCCTTCGGCGACGTGGTCGGCTGGACCTACCGCAAGGACTGGTTCGAGCGGCCGGAACTACAGGCCGAATTCCAGGAAAAATACGGCCGGGACCTGGACGCCCCGGAGACCTTTGCCGAGCTCAAGGACATCGCCGAATTCTTCCAGGGTCGCGACATTGACGGCACCACGGTCTACGGCGCCTCGATCTATACCGAGCGCGGTTCTGAAGGCATCACGATGGGCGCGATGGACGTGCTCTACAGCTATGGCTTTCTGTATGAAAACCCGGAGCAAGCCTATGACATGGAAGGCTTTGTCAACTCTGAAGGCGCCGTCGCCGGGCTGGAGTACTACAAGGAGCTCTACGACTGCTGCACCCCTCCGGGATCGTCCAACGGCTACATGAGCGAAGGCATCGACGCCTTCAAGTCCGGCCAGGTCGCCATGCAGATGAACTTCGCCTTCACCTGGCCCGGTTTCGAGAATGATGCCAACGTCGGCAACGGCAAGACCGGTTACTTCGTCAACCCGAAAGGCCCAAATGGCGACCAGTTCGCACAGCTCGGCGGACAGGGTATCTCGGTCGTGTCCTACTCCGAAAAGCAGGATGCAGCGCTTGAGTACATCAAGTGGTTCGCCAAGCCGGAGGTCCAGGCCAAGTGGTGGGAAATGGGCGGGTTTTCCTGCCTGAAGTCCGTCACCCTGGCACCCGACTTCCCCCAAAGCCAGCCCTATGCGCAGACCTTCCTCGACTCCATGGCGGTGGTGAAGGACTTTTGGGCTGAGCCGAGCTACGCCATCCTGCTGCAGGACACCCAGCGCCGCTTCCACGACTATGTGGTTGCCGGCAATGGCACGGCGAAGGAAGCCCTCGATGGCTTGGTGAGAGACTGGACCGAAACCTTCGAGGATGACGGCAAGCTCTGACCTGCCAGCCCTCCTCCGGGCGTGGCCGCCTTGTCGGCGGTCGCGTCCGGACCCTCAGAATGACGCTTTCGGACAAAAACCATGACCGATGAAACGACTGCCCGCACGTCCGCTGCTTCGCGGCGCCCCCCAGCGCGCGCGATCAAGGGGTTGAGCGACCGCGCGGTAGGCTGGATCTTCGTCGCCCCGACAATATTTCTGTTGCTGGCGATCAATATCTTTCCGCTGATCTGGACGATCCGGCTCAGCCTGACGAACTACCGCGCCAATCGCACCACGGCTGAGGTGTCGTGGGTGGGACTGCGCAACTACGAGAGGATCCTCACGGACCCCGACATCTGGAACGCCATGCAGGCGACCGCGCATTTCGTCATATGGACGCTGGTGCTGCAGGTCCTCATCGGCTTTACCCTGGCCTATCTGATCAACAAAAAGTTCAAGGGCAACGACCTCTGGACGACGATTATCGTGCTGCCGATGATGCTCAGCCCCGCCGTCGTCGGCAACTTCTGGACCTTCCTGTACCAGCCGCAGATCGGCCTTTTCAATTACTTCGTCGGCTTCCTGACCGGCGCCGATCCTTCATCCTTTTCAATGATCGGCGATGTGGCGCTTGCGCCCTGGGCGATCGTCATCGTCGACACCTGGATGTGGACGCCCTTCGTCATGCTGATCTGCCTGGCGGGCTTGCGGTCCATTCCCGACAGTATTTATGAGGCGGCGGAATGTGACCGGGCAAGCAAATGGCGGCAATTCTGGACCATCACCATCCCAATGGCCCTGCCCTTCCTGATGCTGGCCGTGCTGTTTCGCGGCATCGAGAACTTCAAGATGTTCGACCTCGTGGTCCAGCTGACCGGTGGCGGCCCTGGAAGCGTCACGGAACTGACGTCTATCAACCTCAAGCGCGAAGCCTTTGAGAAGTGGCGCACCGGCTATGCCAGCGCCTATGCCGTCATCCTGTTCGTGACCGTCTTCGGGCTCGCATCGATCTACGTCAAGGCCCTGAACAAGGTGAAGGAAAGATGAGTTTTTCTGTAACCCAACCGACCAGCCGTCAAAAGTGGTTCGCCGGGATCCTGGTCATCGGCTATGCGCTCCTGACCATCCTGCCGCTGCTCTGGATCATCGCTACCGGCTTCAAGTCGCCCTCCGATGCTATCGCCTATCCACCGAAAGTCGTTTTTGAGCCGACGCTGGAAGGCTATGTGAACCTGTTCACCACGCGCACCCGACTGTCACCGGAGGCACTGTCTGAAGCCGGTGCGCCCCAGACCTGGTATGACCGGATTGTCCGGCAATACGGCATGGTGATCTCCGGCCCGAGCCGCTATGGCGAGCGTTTCCTGAACTCCGTCATCATCGGCTTTGGCTCTACCTTCCTGTCGATTTTCCTCGGCACACTGGCAGCCTATGGATTCTCCCGTTTCCGAGTGCCGCTGAAGGATGATCTGATGTTCTTCATCCTGTCGACCAGAATGATGCCCCCGATTGCCGTCGCCATACCGATCTTCCTGATGTTCCGGCAACTCGGCCTGTCCGACACCCATCTGGGCATGATCCTGCTCTACACGGCCGTCAACCTGTCGCTTTCCGTCTGGTTGCTGAAAGGCTTCATCGACGAGATCCCCATAGAGTATGAGGAAGCGGCCCTCATCGACGGCTACACTCGCTTTCAGGCGTTCTACAAGGTGGTCCTGCCTCAGGCGGCGACAGGCATTGCCTCCACCGCGATCTTCTGCCTGATCTTCTCATGGAATGAGTATGCCTTCGCGGTTCTGCTCACCTCCGGAACGGCACAAACGGCACCGCCCTTCATTCCGACCATCATCGGCGTCGGCAAGGATTGGCCGGCAGTTGCCGCCGGTGCGACCCTGTTCCTCGTGCCGGTCATGGTCTTCACTGTTCTGCTGCGCAAGCATCTGCTCCGCGGGATCACATTCGGAGCTGTGCGCAAATGAAAACCATCCTTCACGACCTCACCCGTCTGCGCCGTGGCCCCTGGGAGATGGTGGCAACACTGCTGATTGCCCTTGGCGTCTTCATGCTGATGCAGCCCTTCGCTTTGTGGCTCTACAGCTACTCGTTTCTTGTCACGCTTGTCGGCACGGTGATGTTCATCGTCGTCAGCCATTTTCCGGAGTAGCCGATGGCCCAGATCAGAATTGACAATCTGCGCAAGGAATTCGGAGCTTTCACCGCGGTCCAGTCCTCGACATTCACAATCGAGGACGGCGAGTTCTTCATGCTGCTCGGCCCCTCTGGCTGCGGCAAGACCACGACACTGCGGATGATGGCCGGTCTGGAGCTACCAACGGGCGGCCAGATTTACATCGACAACGAGGAAGTCGGGCAGAAGCCGGCCAGCCAGCGCGATATTGCCTTTGTCTTCCAGATGTTCGCCCTCTATCCGCATATGAATGTCCGCAAGAACATCAGCTATCCGTTGATCAGTCAGGGGACGCCCCGGGCCAAGGTTCGCGAGAAAGTCGCCGAGGTCGTAAAGATCCTGAAGATCGAGGAGCTTCTTGACCGCCCGGTCGGCGGGCTTTCCGGCGGTGACCGGCAGAGGGTTGCGCTTGGCCGCGCCATCGTCCGCGAACCGAAGGCCTTTTTCATGGATGAGCCGTTGGGGGCTCTCGATGCGGAGTTTCGCGAGCATATGGCGGAAGAACTGCGCGCCCTGCACGACCGCATGGGCGCCACCACCGTCTATGTTACCCACGATCAGCTGGAAGCCATGCAAATGGGCGACAAGATCGTCGTGATGAACCACGGCGTCGTCGAGCAGTTTGGTGTACCTCAAAAGATATATGACTGGCCGGCAACCAAGTTCGTCGCCCAGTTCATTGGCTCACCGCCAATGAATTTTCTCGACTTCGATGGCACGGTTGAAAGGGGCGCGACCGGTGTTTGTCTTGGCAACGCGGACTTCACTGTTCCCGAGCAGCTTCAAAGCCACCAAGGCAAACTTTCGCTGGGCGTTCGGCCCGAGCACGTCAAACTCAGCGATGCTGCCCCCTATCGCGGCGAAATTCTCGCCAAAGAATATCTTGGGACCACCCAGATCATCACGTTGGCAACCGCGAACGGGTCACTGAAAGCGCGTATTTCCTCAGCTGACCCCGCCACCGTCGGCGAGACCGTCGGCATCGAACTTGATGCCCGCAAACTCAGCCTGTTCGACGCCACCTCCGGCCGCGCTCTTCTATCGACCGCAAACAAGGAGACCTTGCAAAATGGCTGAAGTCAGGCTCTCCGGCCTTTCCAAGATGTTCGGCACCACTGCCGCACTCGACAACATCGACCTGACCGTTCCCGATGGCTCTTTTGTCGTTTTGCTGGGGCCAACCGGCGCTGGCAAGACCACCATCCTGCGGATGGTCTCCGGCCTCGATACGCCGGATAATGGCGATGTCTATATCGGCGGGAAACCAATGGCAGGGCTGACACCAGCCCAGCGCGACGTCACAATGGTGTTCCAGCAATACTCGCTCTATCCGCACATGAATGTGCGTCAAAACCTTGAGTTTCCGCTGAAGTCACCCTTGCTCCGCACACCTCAGGCCGAGATTGACCGGAAGGTCAACGAGGTCGCTGAGATCCTGCAGATCTCGCACAAGCTGGACAACAAGGCGACAGCTCTTTCGGGTGGTGAAATGCAACGGGTGTCCATTGGCCGGGCCCTGGTCCGCAATCCGTCAGTCTATCTGATGGATGAGCCCTTGAGCTCTCTGGATGCGAAACTGCGGTCCGACCTGCGTATTGAACTCAAGAACATCCAGGCGAACTCCGGCGCCACATTGATCTACGTCACTCACGACCAAGTGGAAGCCATGACCATGGCAACCCATGTCGGAGTTCTGGACCATGGCCGTCTGGTCCAGTTTGGAACCCCACGCCAGATCTATGAGGATCCGGTCAGCATCTATGCCGCCAGCCGTCTTGGCCAGCCGCGGATAAACGTCGTTCCAGCCGACCTTTTCGGCGGAGCCCCGACAGCTGCCAGATCGATTGGCCTGCGACCCGAGCACATCCTGCAAGGGGAAGGCGAGGATAGCACCGTCAACCGAGTCGAACACCTGGGTGACCAGACCCGGCTACATCTCGATTACAAGGGGCATGATCTCATCACCGTGACCGACCCCCACACCGAATTGCAGCGCGGCGACCGGCTGCCCATCAGACCCAACAACCCCCTTTATTTTGACGCCTCCGGCGCAAGACTCGCCTGAGGGAGGGCCCCATGACACACTTCATGAACCGAAAAGAAAACCTCGTCACGGAAGCGATCGACGGCACGATTGCAGCAGCCGGAGGCGCCTTGTCCCGACTGGACGGGTATCCGCATATCCGGGTGGTCGTCCGGTCCGACTGGACCAAGTCCAAGGTAGCTTTAATCTCCGGCGGCGGATCCGGCCACGAGCCGGCACACGCAGGCTTTGTCGGAGCGGGAATGCTGACCGCCGCTGTCTGTGGCGATGTCTTCGCCTCGCCATCGGTTGATGCCGTCCTTGCCGCCATACTGGCTGTCACGGGACCAGCAGGCTGCTTGCTGATCGTCAAGAATTACACAGGCGATCGCCTGAACTTCGGGCTGGCGGCAGAACGCGCCCGCGCCTTCGGTCACCAGGTTTCGATGGTCGTGGTCGATGATGACGTGGCGCTGCCCGATGTACCGCAGGCACGCGGTGTTGCCGGAACCCTGTTCGTTCACAAGGTTGCCGGTGCGGTTGCCGAAAGCGGATCGGACCTGGAAACAGTCACAGCCGCTGCAGAAAAGATCATCGACAAGACCAGCAGCATCGGCATGTCGCTGGACACCTGCACTGTTCCCGGCTCACCCAAGGAGCACCGGATCCCAGAAGGCAAGGCTGAACTCGGGCTCGGAATCCATGGCGAAGCCGGCTTTGAACAGGTTTCCATTGATAGTGCCAGACAGGCCATGGCCGCCGTTGTCGACAAGCTCAAGTCGCATATTTCTGACAAACCGCACGTGGCGCTGCTGAACAACCTTGGAGCTGCTTCTGTTCTCGAAATGTGCGTTCTTGCCAATGAACTCACCCGGTCCACGATTGGCGACCGCATCAACTGGCTCGTCGGCCCGGCTTCGCTAATGACCTCGCTGGACATGCACGGGTTCTCAGTTTCATTGCTGGAAGTCGACAAGGACGATCTTGACCTGCTGAAGGCACCGACCAGCGTTGGGGCTTGGCCGGTTTGCACGGAACTCAAGCAGCCAAACATTCTTCCGCTACCAGATGGCCTTGCTCCGATCCGAGCCATGCCTTCGCCCCACGAGCCGACCCGTGCCTTCCTGACTTCCTGTTGCGAAGTGCTGATTGCCGCAGAAACCGACCTGAACGCGCTCGACGCAAAGTCTGGTGATGGCGACACCGGATCAACTCTGGCCAATGCCTCGCGGGCGCTCATCGACGCCATGGAGACCTTGCCACTATCCGATGCGACACAGCTCTACCGGGCCATCGGTCAGGAGCTGAGCCAGACCATGGGCGGCTCGTCCGGGGTGTTGCTGGCGATTTTCTTTGCGGCGGCTGGCGATGCATCCTCATCCGGCTTGCCCATGCGCGATGCGCTGATGGCAGGACTGGAGCGTATGCAGCAAATCGGCGGCGCAAATCTAGGCGACCGAACAATGGTCGATGCGCTTCATCCGGCATTGGAAACACTGGATCAGGGAATGGCGGTAGCAGCTGCCGCTGCTCGTAAGGGCGCTGATCACACTGCAACTTTGTCTCGGGCCAATGCCGGTCGCGCTTCCTATCTCAATGCCGATCAACTGGTCGGCCACAATGACCCGGGAGCGGAAGCGGTCGCACGCCTATTTGAGCATCTGGCAAGCTACGGGAAATAGGCTCTGCAGCGAAGATTTTCGGACTTTGGCCTGACGCCGTATCCCTGACCGGGAGGGCAACAAATACGCGCTCCCGGTCAGGCTAATTGTTCTGTTTGGCCCGGAGAATATCTTCCGGGCCGGATGACAGCTTACAGCTTGATCGGCGCCCGGACCTTCAGCTCCTGAAAGTCCTCAAGACCGAACCTGCCGCCTTCGCGCCCGTTGCCGGACTGCTTGTAGCCACCAAACGGCGAGCCATAGCCGGCATCCTGCCCATTGATGTGAATGCCCCCGGCTCGCAACTGGCTCGCAACCCGCTCCGCACGCTCGAGACTGCCGGTCTGCAGGTAGGCTGCAAGACCATAATCGGTGTCATTCGCCAGACGAATGCCCTCTTCTTCCGTATCAAACGGAATGATTACCAGGACGGGGCCGAAGATTTCCTCGCGCGCAATGCGCATCTCGTTGGTTACGTCAGCAAAGATAGTCGGCTTCACGTACCAGCCATCTTCCAAACCTTCCGGCTTGCCGAGCCCGCCAACCAGAACCTTCGCCCCTTCGTCGATGCCAACCTGGATCAACTTTTGAACCCGGTCATACTGGATCTGATCGAACAGCGGTCCAATGTGGTCGCCGATCTGCGTTGGTTCACCAACCGCTTGAGCCTTTCCGGCTTCGGCAGCAATTTCCAGAACTTTGTCGTAGCAGCTGCTTTCCACCAGCATGCGCGTCGGCGCGTTGCAGGACTGGCCAGAGTTGTGAAAACACTCTGCAATGCTCTCCGCCACACGGGTTTCCAGATCACAATCGGCAAAGACCAGGTTCGGCGACTTGCCGCCCAACTCCAGAGTGACGCGTTTGACGGTATCAGCAGCATCCTTGGTTACCAGAATGCCTGCGCGGGTCGAACCGGTGAAGGACATCATCGCAACGTCCTTGTGACGCGACAAGGCAGAGCCAACGGTCGGACCGTCGCCGAAGACGAGGTTGAACACCCCAGCCGGATAGCCCGCTTCATGCACCATTTCGGCATAGATCTGCGCCGATAGCGGCGTGTGCTCTGATGGCTTCAAAACGCAGGTGGAGCCGGTCGCCAGGGCAGGAATGACCTTCAGCGCGATCTGGTTGATCGGCCAGTTCCATGGTGTGATCAGACCGCAAACGCCAATTGGCTCGCGCGACAGGATATCGCCATTGGCAAGCGTCTCACGCTCTTCCGAGCTTTCAAGAGCTGCAATGAAGCCTTTGAGATGCCCGACAGCACAGTCGGCCTGCGACGCACGCGACATGGAAATCGGCGCGCCCATTTCCGTCGTGATGGCCTGAGCGAGATCTTCCTGACGCGCCTTGGAAACTGCCAGAAGCCGCTTTAACAGCTCGAGTCGCTCGGCTTTCGATGTCTTGGAAAAGCTCTCAAAAGCCTTTTTTGCAGCTGCTACAGCTGCGTTGACGTCATCCCCATTACCGAGGGACAGAACGCCAATCTGCGAATTGCTCGCAGGGTTCATCACCGGCATGGTTTCCGTCGCACTCGGGTCGACCCAGGCGCCGTCGATGTAAAATTTGTTGAGCGTGAACATGCTTTTCCTTCTTGATGTCACTGAACGACAGGAGTTTGCGCCATGGAGAGGTGCAGCTCCGTGCCGGTATACGGGTTTTTCGAGATGGCTTCATCATCCAGTTCAATGCCCAGCCCCGGAATCACAGGCGGAATGACATACCCGTCTTCCCAACGGAACGAACTCTTGACCACTGACATATAGGGACCCTCGAAGGTGCCTATGCTTTCGAGGATCAAAAAATTCGGGCAGCAGGTGCCAATCTGGATATTCGCAGCCGCAACCACTGGCCCACAGTAAAGGTGGGGAGCAATCTGCGCCTGTCGCGTTTCGGCCATTCCGGCAATCTTCTTGGCTTCCAGAAGACCGCCGACACGTCCCAGGTTCATCTGCAGGATCGACGCTCCACCGGCCTCCAGAACGCGGGCAAACTCATGCTTGGTACAAAGCCGCTCGCCGGTCGCAACCGGGATCGAGGTGAAGCGGGCGATCTCCGCCATATCCTGCGGGTTTTCGGGGGTGGTCGGCTCCTCGAACCAGAGCGGATCATATTTCTCCAGACGCCGCGCCATGCGCTTGGCGCCGGAAACCGTGAACTGACCATGGGTGCCGAACAGCAAATCCGCGCGGGTCCCAACCGCTTCCCGGATCCTCTTGCAGAATTGCTCACCGCGTTCCAGGTCCTCCAGGCGCGGCTGGTGCCCATCATAGATCGAATAGGGCCCGGCCGGATCGAACTTGACCGCTGTAAAGCCCTTCTCGACAGCCTGCAAAGCAACTTCGGCCGCCATGTCCGGATCATTGTAGACATTCGGCTGGGCCGGGTCCGGATAGACGTCACCTGCCTGAGGGTAGAGATAGGTGTAGCTGCGCAGTCGCTCGTGAACCTTGCCGCCAAGCAGTTCATAGACAGGCTTGTCCGCAGCCTTGCCTATGATATCCCAGCAAGCCATCTCCAGCCCGCTGAGCACCCCCATCACGGTAACATCCGGCCGCTGGGTGAACCCGGCGCCATAGGTCTGCCGCCACATCCGCTCGATATGGTGCGGATCGTTCCCCTCGAACTGCCGAGTAAAGACGTCGACCGCCATTGCCGCACAAAGATCCGGGCCAAAGGTGGCATTGTAGATCTCTCCCACCCCGGTGATCCCGCAGGCTGTCGTCAGGCGCAGGAAGATAAAGTACTGCCCCCCATGGCGCGGCGGCGGGTTGCCCACCACGAAAGTTTCGATTTTGTCCAAACGCATGGCACGTTTCCTTCCTGGTTGCGGCAGCGCTAGGCGCGCGCACTGCGGAGAATGTGTTGAACCGCACGAGCCGCCAACATCATCGTCGGGGCATTTGTGTTGCCGGATGTGATATTCGGAAAAGCCGACGCATCGACCACCCTCAAGCCTTTGACGCCGTGAACCTTCAGTTCGCTGTCCAGCACCGAATCCGCCGCATTTCGCCCCATCCGGCAGGTGCATGTTGGATGAAACACGGTCGACGCCCGTGCCTTGAAGTCTTCCATCAGCGCGTCGTCGCTCATCGTGATCGGGTCTGGTGTCCCTCGCCCCCTTGTCACATCGCGCAGGCTTTTCGTTTCAGCCAGCATCCGCACTGCCTTGGTCGCTTGCAAGGCTGCGTGGCGATCCTCTTCGGTTGCCAGCGAGTTGGGCACGATCAAAGGTGCGTCTGCAGGTGAGGAGGACGCAATCCTGATCTCGCCCCGACTGGTTGGACGGCACGGCTGAGCAGAGAGAATATAGCCCGGTGCGCTTGCGAGAATTGTCTTTCCCTCGGCGTTCACATGATAGTTCGCCGGATTGCAGAAGATCTGCACATTCGGCACGCCCTCGCCTTCGCCTGTGCGCACGAACCCGCCGACCTGGTTGACAGGCACGCTCAACGGCCCGCGCCGCATAAGCGCATACTGAACTCCAGCCATCATCCGCTGCAGAGGACTCCTGAAAATGTTGTTCAGCGTCGGCTCGGTTGCCCCGAACTGATAGGAAACTGCCAGATGATCCTGCAGTCCCTTGCCAACTTGCGGTAGTTCCTCCTGCACTTTCACACCGGCGGCCCGCAACACGTCAACAGGTCCAAGACCAGACAATTGCAGGATCTGCGGCGAGTTGATGGCCCCCGCGCTGACGATGACTTCCCCTTCTGCGCGTGCGGTCAGAGCCTTGTCGCCAACCCGGTAACGCACGCCAATCGCCCGGCCATCCGCCACCACCAGTTTTTCAACCAGTGCATTCGAGACCACCGTGAGGTTGGGGCGTTTGAGTGCCGGTCTGAGGAAGGCATCCGCCGCTGAGAACCGAAGCCCGTTACGAACGGTGCTTCTGTAGTAGGAGAGCCCGTTGACAGCGGAGCCGTTGAGGTTGGCAAGAACCGGCCAGCCCGCCTCTTCAGCTGCTTGCAGGAAGTGCCTGGAAAACGGGTTCATCTGATCGCTGAGATCACTCACCCACAGCGGCCCACTCCCGCGCTGAACCCGCCTGCCGTGTTCTGTCAACTCACTGTGGGTCTCAAGCGCCTCATAGGCGGATTTGACGCTGGTCCAGCCCCAGCCGGCCGCACCGGCATTTTCCCAATCGTCAAAGTCCTGCGGCAGGCCCCGGACATAAGCCATCGCATTGATTGAGCTGGACCCTCCGATCACCCGACCGCGCGGCCAATAGACGGACCTGGCGTTCAACTGTGGGTCCGGTTGCGCATGGTAGCCCCAGTTGATGCGAGCGTTCTTGAAATTGACGCCATAGCCGATCGGGACTTTGATCCAGAATTGCGCGTCGGAGCCACCAGCTTCCAACAGCAGAACCTTGAACTTCCCGCTCGCGCTGAGGCCCTCAGCCAGGACGCAGCCAGCGGATCCTGCACCAACAATGATGTAGTCGAAGCTCGCGTCGTCCATCTTTCCGCCCAAGCCTGAGAGTGAATTCCAGCTTAGAAAACGACGATTGCCCCACCTATCGCAAACAATCGCTCTTGGGTCTAAGGGGTGATTAATTTTGCAACTTACCCCACTTGATACGGCTGGAGTTAGGCTCCAGTCTGCGTAAAGATCTAATTTCCGGGCCCGGTCCGGCACTCTCGGTACAGGTCCATGACAAAACTCCCGCATGTCATTTGGCTCAGATCTTTTGAAGCCGCCGCCCGGCACAGCAGCTTTTCGGCGGCAGCGGAAGAGCTGAACCTCACGCCGGCTGCCGTCAGCCATCAGATACGCCTGCTGGAAGACCATTTGGGGGTGCAACTGTTCAAGCGACGTGCTCGCGGTGTGTCTCTAACGGATCTCGGTCAGGCCTATTCCCAGCCGATCCGCAAGTCCTTCCAGGAAATGCAGCACGCCACGCAAGGACTGTTTCAGGTCAACCGCAAGAAGCGGCTGCGGGTGCGTGCCTCGATCTCTTATGCCGCCCTCATTCTGGCGCCACGACTGCATGAATTTCAGAAGCTTCACCCTGACATCGAGGTAGAGTTGTCCACCGCCGTCTGGTCGGACCCGATGACCGAAAGCACGATTGATGCCGATATTCGGTATGGAATGGGAGACTGGGATAATCAGACCTGCTGGAAACTCAGTCATGAGTTCGCGACCGTCGTGTGTCACCCGGATTTTGCCAAGTCTCTCGGCTCGCCGCTGACGATCGAGAAGGTCGCCGCATCAGATGTTGTGCAGGTCATCGGATCGGAAATCGAATGGGTGCGCCTATCCGAGCACTTCGGGCTGAACCTGCCGCTTCCCGCCAGCAGCACAAAGGCTGATTCCGCTCTCATCGCGCTGCAATTGATTGCCAGTGGCACCGGCGCCGCGATCATCCATGAAAGCTTCGCCCAGCAATACATCGATAGCGGCCTGCTGGTTTCCCCCTTCGAGTACCGACTGCCCATGCGGCAATCCTACTTTCTGGCAATCAAGCACAACGACCTGGACCGCGAAGAGCTTGTCAAATTCCAGACCTGGATGACGTCCTTCCAGTAGCAGCTCGCATACTTCTCGGTACCCCCCAGAAACAACGAATGCCTCGCCGCAAAAGCGGGAGGCATCAGTGTGTTTCATAGCATTGATTTGGCTCTGTGACCCAAATTGAAGGTCAACATTACGGCATGAACTGGCCGCCATTGACCTCAATTGTCTGGCCGGTCAGATAGCCCGCCAACTCATCGGATGCCAGGAACAGATAAGCACCAGCACAGTCTTCCGGCGTGCCCAGTCGGCCCAGTGGAATGGTCTTGGCAATCCCCTCCAGCACTTCCGGCTTCGTATGCTTCTGGTGGAACAGGGTGTAGATGGTTCCCGGCGATACGATGTTGAAGCGGATACCCTTGCCCGCGTGCTCCTTGGCATATGTCTTGACCAGGTTCTGCACAGCCGCTTTCGACGCGGCATAAAGACTAGCCCCTGCACCACCGCCAAGCTGTGCTGCAACCGAGCCGGTCACGATCACATTGCCCTTGGATTTTTCAAGATGCGGAATGGCTGCAGCACATGTCGCGACGACAGACCGGACATTGAGGTCAATCACTTCATCGTAAAAAGCGTCCGTGATCTCGACCAGCCCCTTACGTCCGACAAGTCCGCCCGCATTGCAGACCAGCACATCAAGCTTGCCAAAGCGGGCAACAACAGCCTCAACCAGACCGCCTGCATTTGCCGTTGTGCTGACGTCCGACTGAAACAACTCGGCTTCGCCGTTGGCTGCGAGAATGTCGGCTCGCACTTCTTCGGCCTTGTTGGCGCTGCTGGCGTAGTTGATTGCAACCTTTGCCCCACGCGCGGCAAACGCCTTTGCTGCGGCAGCGCCAATGCCGGTGCTGGCGCCGGTGATCAGAACGACTTTGTCTTTCATGGAGATATCCATACTCGAACCCTTTGTGTCGATGTGTTCAAACTTTTGACTGTGCTTCGAAACGTGCCCTGGTTTCCGCATTCGGCGGATAGAGCCCGATGATACTCGCGCCGTTGGCAACCTCGTCCAGCACGAAGGCCTCGAAGGCCTCCATGCCCTGGATTTCCGCGGCGATTTCCTCCGCCAGGTGTAACGGGATGACGATCACCCCATCTGCGTCGCCGACCATCAGATCACCTGGAAAGACCGGTGCCGTGCCGCATCCGATCGGCACGTTCAGATCGATGGCGTGGTGCTTGGTCAGATTGGTGGGTGCCGAGGCGGCCGCACAATAGGCCGGCATCGACAGGCCACTGATCTCACGCGTATCGCGCAGCCCCCCATCTGTCACGATCCCGGCACAACCACGGTACTCGAGGCGTTTGGCCAGAATGCCCCCCGCGGAGGCCGCAGTCGCATCCCCGCGGCAGTCCATCACCAGAACATGGCCCGGAGGCACGGTTTCCACCGCAACCCGCTGAGGATGGCCCGGGTCACGGAAGACCTCCAGCTGATTCAGATCTTCCCGTGCCGGAATATAGCGCAGGGTGAAGGCCTGGCCGACCATGTTGGGCCTGTCGCCCCCCAACCGCCCAACCCCTTGGACGAAGTTGGTGCGAAGCCCACGCTTGTAGAGAAGAGTAGCAATGCTCGGCGTGGAAGCTGCCTTGAAGACATTCAAAATATCCTCAGACAGGTTTTCGACGGATGTCCGCATTTTGAATTCCTTCTTCTTAGAAATTTCAGTCAAAAAGAGCGGGCAATGTCAGAGAGATTGCCGGCACATAGGTGACGAGCAGCAAGGCCATTAACAGTGCCAGATAAAACGGCCAGATGGTCTTCAGGGCCTGCTCTATCTTCACCTTGCCGACAGCACAGCCGACAAACAGGCAGCTTCCCACCGGCGGCGTACACAAGCCCAGCCCCAGATTGACCAGCATCATTATGCCGAACTGGATCGGATCCATTCCGATCTCCCTGGCAATCGGCAGGAAAATAGGCGTGCAGATCAGGATCAGCGCCGCCATGTCCATGATCATGCCCAGCATCAAAAGCATGACATTGATCATCAGCAGAATGATGATGGGATTATCGGAAATTGTGACAAGCAGATTGGTCAGAAGCGTCGGCACCTGATACAGCGCCAGAAGATAGGCGAAGGCGCTTGCGAACCCGATGAGGATCATCACCATCGAGGTTGTGCGCACCGCCGAGGTTACCGCCGTAACGAAGGCCCGCCACGACAGCGACCGATAGGCAAAGACCGTCAGCAGCAATGCGTAAATTGCGCCGAACGCACCGGACTCAGTCACCGTGAAGATGCCGGAGAGGACACCGCCAACGATGATGACAGCCGTGATCAACCCTGGGATGGCGGCAGCACCTGCGACAACTACCGCACGCCACCCCGGAAACGGCTCCGCAGGATATTTCCGTTTGATCGCAACCGCATAAGCCGCGATCGCCAGACAGACGCACATCAGAATTCCCGGAACCACACCTGCGAGGAAAAGCTTGGAGATGGAGATCCCACCGCCGGCCGCCACCGCAAAGATGATCATGTTGTGGCTTGGCGGAATAACGATACCGGCAATCGATGAGGTCACGGTTACGTTGACCGCATAGTCGCCACTATAGCCTTTTTCCTTCATCACCGGGATAAGCAGCGAGCCGAGCGCAGAAATGTCAGCCACTGCGGACCCGGAAATGCCGCCGAACAGCATGCTGGAGAAAATGTTGACCGACGCCAATCCGCCACGGGCATGTCCGACCAGCGTCGAGGCAAAGCGAACCAGCCGCGCCGCGATGCCGCCGTGCAGCATGATCTCACCGGCAAAAACAAAGAAGGGAATGGCGAGCAGTGAGAAAACCGAAATTCCGGAGATGGTCCGCTGAAAGGTGATCAGCAGCGGAAAGCCTTCATAAAAGAAAGCGGAAGCAGCTGCGATCCCCATGGCGAAAGCGACGGGCACACCGAGAAACAGGCAGCCACTGAAAATGCCGAGCAGAATGGCAAGTCCCATGATCAAAGGCTCCTATTTTCGTGTGTGTCAGATGACGACAGCAGGAGAAGAATTTGCCGTCCGCCGCGCGCTCCGGCGAAAACAAAGGTGAAGGCGCCGCACAGAAATGCCGGCAAGGTTCTGAGGCTCTCCGGCACGTTGAGCATCGGCAGCTTCGTTGACCAGCCGAACTGCATCAGGTCGATGCAGGCAAACGCCATCACCAGACCGAACCCGGCCAAAATGAAATCGGCGAGCGCCGTTGCAATTTCGCGCCCAGGGCTCCCCAGCATGTCGCGAAAGAGTGTCACCCCGAGATGACTGTCCTCATGGACGACCGTCGCACTGCCGACAAACGTTATGTAGCCGACGAGCAGAAGCGACAATTGCTCGACCCAGGTCGGCGTTACGTTGAGAACGTAGCGTCCGAAAACCAGCCATCCGAAGACGACCACGAGCAAAACCAGTGAACAAGAGCTTGCGAGAAGGCAGAGATTGCTCAACGCGTTCAGAGCTCGAGCCACAGCACCAGTGGAATGAGACATTTTGGATATGTTCCCTACATGATACCGGCAAATGACCTGTGGCGCGCGCACTCGCCACAGGTCGCCTCAACCGACTTGGCTAACGGGAGCCTCAGTCCGCGTTACGGATGAGATTAACCAGGTCAGTCAGGTCGGGGTTCTCGGCCAGGAACTTGTCGTAAACCGGCGCCATGGCTGCCTGAAACGGAGCCTTGTCTGCGATCTGGTTGACCTGCGTACCACCAGCCAGAACGGTTTCCATGCTCTTCTTCTCACGCTCGCCCCACAGCTGACGCTCGAGCTCCGCGCTCGCCTTGCCAGCTGCCAGGACGATCGCTTGATCTTCCTCAGACAGGCTGTCGAAGGTCTTCTTGCTCATGCACAAACACTCTGGAATGATCAGGTGCTCGGAGATGGAGTAGTACTTCGCCACTTCGTAGTGATTTGTGGACTCATAGGATGGCGGATTGTTTTCCGCGCCGTCGACAACGCCCGTCTTCAGCGATTGATAGACTTCCGCAAAGGCCATCGGCGTGGCGTTTCCGCCCAGGGATTCGATCATGCCAACAAAGAGATCGTTGTTCATGACCCGGACCTTGAGTCCTTCGACATCCGCAGGCGTGTTGATCGGCTGCCGCGAGTTGTAGAATGACCGTGCGCCGGCGTCATACCAGCCAAGGGCCACAATTCCCTTTTTCTGCAATCCGGCGTCGATTGCCGCACCTGCGTCGCCGTCCATCAGCCGATACATCTGATCGACACTTTTAAAGATGAACGGAAGCGACACCACATTGGCTTCCGGCACAGCCTGACCCATCGGCCCGAGACTGAAGACGCCGAAATTAATGATCCCCAAGCGGACTTGCTCAATGGCATCCGGCTGCGAGCCCAGAACACCGGCATGATAGACCTTGCCCGCAATGCGGCCTTCGGTCTTCTCGCTGACCTCGGCCATGAACTGCTCCATGCCATGCGACACCGGATAGTCCTCGACATGGATGTTCCATCCGCGCCAGTCAGCGGCTTGCGCAACACTTGTGAAGCTCGACGGCAACGCCAGAGCCAGAGCTACGGCACTGACCCGGGCCAGGCCGGAGAGTGATGAAATCGAAGTCATAGGTTCCTCCCAGAAAAAACAACGCGCCCTCCAAAAGCGCAAAGAGATATAATCTCATTTTGATTTCTTCATCAAGAGATATTATATCTAAAAATGCGCAAGGGACTTTCAGGCTTCCTTTTTCTGGCCCGTTTGTCTTATTCTGCAGCCAGCGTCGGGAGTGACTCGATAAAGACTAAGGAGGATGGGCGCCTCAGGGAAATGACGGAGATGGTTCTCCGTTGTTTGACATGACCCGGATGAGCGCTCCACAAAACATGTCGTTGACGGAAAAAATTCAAACAAATCTTGGCGATAAGATCCGTGGCGGTGCTTACCACGTTGGCGAAAAACTGCCTCGTGAGAAGGACCTCGTTTCCACATATGGTGTAAGCCGCACGGTCGTACGCGAGGCACTGGCCCAATTGCGCGCTGAGGGGCTGATTGAGATCAAGCACGGCGTGGGCGCCTTTGTCTGTTCACAGACAACACCTGAAATGAAGATCCCTTTCCTGCCAGATAACCTTCAGAAGAGATCTGATCTCTTAGAGCTTCTGGAACTGCGAAAAGGGGTTGAAATTGAGGCGGCTGGACTGGCGGCCCTACGACGCTCGCCCGCACAGAACGAGCGCATTCAGGAAGCCTTTCACGATTTCAAGGAAGCCCTCCGCAACAACAGTGGCGCATCTGAAAAGGACTTCGAACTCCATCGAAGGATTGCTGAGGCGACGAATAACCGCTTTTACCTGGAATTCCTGGATTACATATCGCGCCAGGTCACCGTTAACGCTCCGCGATCCCTCTACGGTGGGGAGCAGTCGCGTCGGCTCGACCAATTGAATGCCCTTGAAGACGAGCACCGACAGCTGGTCGAAGCAATCCGCGAGCAGGACCCGGAAAAATCCCGATCCGCCATGCGCCAGCACCTCAAGGCCAGTGAAGACCGGTTCATGATCCTCAAGGAATAGCCCTGCCCAACGGATCAGAGGCTGAAAGCTTTGACGAAAGCGTCAACAGCGGCATCGCTGTCTGCCTGGGCCCAGGATTCCAGGGCCACCGGCCCGGCATAGCCCATGTTGGCCAGCCTCTTGGCAATGCCGGGGTAGTTGATCTCCCCAGTGCCCGGTTCAAGCCGACCCGGATTGTCGGCGACCTGAACTTCTCCAATCCACGGCAGGCACTTCTCGCACCAGCGCAGCAGGTCCCCGTCGCCGATCTGAGTGTGATACAGATCCAGATTGATCCGCAAGTGGGCCCGGTCAATGGACGAAACCAGCGCCAGAACATCGGCTGTAGACCCGAATGGGCAGCCCGGATGATCCATCGGGTTGAGGTTTTCAAGCACGAAGACCACACCTTCCTCCTCAGCCAGATCACAGATCCGGTTGAGGGTGTCGCGGGCTCTCAGCCACATCTCACCTGTCACCACCTGATGTTGCCAGATGGGGATCCCGCCGTCGCCCAGCCCCGTTCCGTGAAGGTTGAGCCGATCGACCCCCAGCCGCTTTCCGACCTGCGCGGTCTCACGCGCCGATTTCAGAAGCATCGCCGCGCCATCCGCATCGGCGAGCCGACCTTCAAGGTAGCCATTCATGATCGTGTAATCTGCCCCGACCTTCTCAAGCTTGCCGAGGTCATGAGCGGGAAAATTCCACAGACCGACCCCGAGCCCTTGTTCAGTCAAACGGGCCGCTCGCCACTCGATAGGCTTGTCGAGCCACAGCATTTCAGCACAGACGGCGAGTTGAAAAGCCTGAGGCATTCTGGTCTCCGATTTGCGGGCGTCGCGCCCTACATCATGTGTTCGACATTTGGCGCGGCAACGAACCGCCATTTGCGCAAGGGCCCGGCCATCACATTGAGATAGTACATCTCAAACCCGTGAGGCGCGCCGCAGGGGTGATGTCCACGTGGCACGCAGACCACGTCATGGTCGTGCACCGTCATCGTTTCATTCAGCTGGAGATCATCGGTGTAGACGCGCTGAATGCCGAAACCATTGGCCGGGTTCAGTCGGTGATAATAGGTCTCTTCCAGATAGGTGATCCGGGGGAAATCATCCTCATCGTGGCGGTGGCTCGGATAAGACGACCAATTCCCTGCCGGCGTAAAAACTTCTGTCACCAGAAGTGCGTCGCAATAGTCTTCATTCTCCATCGCGATGTTGTTGATGAAACGGGTGTTGCTCCCCTCGCCGCGCTGGGTCAGGGAAATGCCATCCGGTCCGATCCGCCGGGCTTCGTGTCCGGATTTTCCAGGTGCCTTGCAGACCGCCAACGTACAATCCGTTGTGGCGCTGGCAGTCCACTCCTGATCATTCGGCACATACAGACAATGCGGCGGTGTCTTTTCAAACACGTTCATCCGCTCACCCAATTCCCCCCACTGCTGTCCAGCGGCATCGAACGTCGCCTTGCCCTCAACCATCACCAGGATCACTTCATTGGTGCCGGTCACATCGGAAACGCTCTCGCCTGCCCTCAGTCTGTGAAGGTCAAAACCGACATAGCGCCATCCAGCACTTTCAGGTGTGATCTGATGCACTTTTCCATGGGTGCCAAAGGGACGTTTCAAGAGATCGGGCATGAGAAATTTCCTCAGTTCAAACCGGTTTCACGGGCGATGCGTTTCAAAGTGTGCAGTCCAAGCGTCTGGTATAAAAGCGGGTTGCGCGCGTCCGGGTCCTGTTCCGCCTCGATAACGATCCAGCCTTCGTAGCCATTGTCAGCCAGGATCTTCAGCAGAGGCGAGAAGTCCACCGTTCCTTCCTGATCTCCTGGAACCGTGAACACACCGGCGCGCACGCCGTCCATGAAGGACAGCCCCTCCCGCTCGACACGCGTACGGATCTCATTTCGGACGTTCTTGGCGTGGAAATGCCGAACCCGATCAATATGCTTTGCCAGAACGGTGGCCGGTTCGCCACCAGCGAAATAACAATGGCCTGCATCGAAAAGCAGCTTGGTCGCCGGGCCGGTTGCTGCCATGAAGGCGTCAATATCCTCAGAGCTCTGAACCACAGTGCCCATGTGATGGTGATACACCAGATCAATACCTTGATCGGCGCAAAACTGGGCGACCTCCTCGACCTTTTTGCCAAAGGCCTTCATGCCCTCGGCAGCCAGCGTTGGTCGCGTCGACAATGGCTTTGCCAATCCCTGGACCGAGTTGGACGTCTCGCAGACGATACAGACCTTGCAACCGTTGTGCTTCAACTTGTCGAGATGCGGTTGAATCGCCCGCTTTTCATCTTCAACGAAATGCGCCAGCAGATTCAGCGAATGCCAGCCCGAGATGAACTTCAAGCCATGGCTCGCCAGCAGTTGCTTCAGCGCTTCCGGGTCATCCTGCGGCCAGCGGTGGCCGTTCTCGATGCCGTCAAAACCGATCAGGCGGCCGGCTTCATCTAGAATACGCTCTGTCGGAATATCAACGCCAAGCGACTGGTCATCGTCATTCGCCCAGGCAATGGGGTTCGTGCCGAATTGAATCATTGTTTTTCTCTCCGAATGCGAAGGCTCAGTTCACCAATTGCTGGCGCTGCTTGTTGTCGAGATAGGCTGCATAAGCAGCCTTGAGCTTGCTGGTTTCACCGACCTCTGGCACCGCAACATCCCACCAGTGCCCGGCCGTGCCAAAGCCCGGACCTTCACTCGGGTCTGTCTCGATGACGATCACCGTGGGGATATCCCGGCCTTTAGCCAGCCTGATCTGAGTTTCCAGATCCGCGATGCTTTCGGCCTTGACCGCCTGCGCACCCATCGACGCCGCATGCGCGACATAGTCTATTTGCGGCTGTTGCTCGACGTTGCAATCCTTGTAGAGGTTGTTGAATTCCTCACCGCCGCATCCCTGCTGCAACCGGTTGATGCACCCATATCCACGGTTGTCCGTCAGCACCACCGTGAAAGGCACCTTGCGCATCACAGCCGTCGCCAGTTCCGAGTTGGCCATCATGTAGGAGCCATCACCGACGAAACAGATCACCTCACGGTCCGGCAACGCCAGTTTGACCCCCATGGCCCCGGCAATTTCATAGCCCATGCAGCTGAAGCCGTATTCCATGTGGTAGCCACCTTGCGACGGCTGCCACAAAAGCTTCAGCGCACCGGGCATGGTGCCGGCCGCACACATCGCGATGGCATCTTCGCCAGTCGCGCGTTGAACGGCACCGATCACCTCGCAATCCATCGGGCGTTCGCCCTCCGACACCTTGCGATCCCGGCAATGCTCGGTGACCGCTGCAAGCCAGTCCGCCCGTACCTGCGCATCGAAACCAGCCGCTTGATGATCGCCCAAGGCTGACGAAATCGCTTCCAGCGTGACCTTGGCATCGCCCATCACCGGCACGGCGCCGTGCTTCATGGCGTCGTAGGCAGCAACATTGATCGACACCAGCCTGCGGGTCGGATGTTTGAACAGGGCCCATGAGCCGGTGGTGAAATCCTGAAACCGTGTGCCAACACCAATGATCAGATCGGCCGCTTCCGCGACTGCATTCGCCGCCGCAGATCCATCAACACCGGCAGCCCCGAAATTCATCGGATGTGCTTGGGCCAGTGCCGACTTGCCCGCCTGGGTTTCGATCACCGGAATACCATGCTTGGAAGCAAAGGCCGCAAGCACCTCTTCAGCCTGAGAATAGATCACGCCACCACCGGCGACGATCACGGGTGATTTGGCCGCCTTCAACAGGCCGACAACCGCCTCCAGCTCCCGCGCATCGGCATGTGGGCGTCGGATGAACCAGGTTCTCGGCTCGAAAAACGCCACCGGATAATCGAAAGCCTCGGTCTGGACATCCTGGCAGAAGGACAGCGTTACGGGTCCGCAAGTCGCCGGGTCGGTCATGGTCGCTAGTGCGCGCGGAAGACAGGTCAGCAAGTGCTCAGGCCGAGTGATCCGGTCAAAGTATCGCGATACTGGCCGGAAACAGTCGTTGGCAGAAACCGTGCCGTCCTCGACATGCTCCACCTGCTGCAGCACCGGGTCCGGACGTCGGTTGGCAAAGATATCCCCGGGAATAAGAAGAATTGGAAGCCGGTTCACATGCGCCAGAGCGGCGGCCGTAATCATGTTGGTTGCACCAGGACCGATGGAGGAGGTGATCGCCATGGCGCGGGTGCGTTTCTTGGCCTTGGCATAGGCAATGGCGGCATGGGCCATAGTCTGCTCATTCTGACCGCGCCAGGTGGGGAAGTCCTGCTGCGCCTTTTCAAGCGCCTCGCCCAGACCCGCCACATTTCCGTGTCCGAAAATACCCCAGATACCGTCGATGAAGCGATCGCCTTCTTCGGTCAATTGCGCTGCAAGCCATTTGACCATGGCTTGAGCCGCTGTCAGTCGGACCGTTTCGGTCATCACAATCCCCCTTGATTACGTGGCCACTCAGCCTTTGCCCGTGCCGTATCCCAAAGCGAGCTTAGCCGTGCAAAGCGCTCCGCCATCAGGTCGACAGCAGCAGCATCGTTCATCTCGCCCTTGAGCCAGGCCCGCGCCGCATCGCCGAAGATCGTCCGCCCGACCGCAAACCCCTTGACCAAGGGAAAGCCTGCAGCGACCTCAAACGAGGCTGCCAGTTCGTCTTCCGGCGCATCAAGTCCCAGTACGACGATGCCGCGAGTGTTCGGATCATTTTCCTCAATGGCGTTGATTGTCTGCTGCCACGCCTCGGCACTGACCGACGGCTCGAGCTTCCACCAGTCCGGATAGACCCCCGCTGCATAAAACTGCCGAATGAGCTTGGCATTGGTGTGGTTGTCGACATGTCCCACCTTGGAAGGAATGATTTCGAGCAGAAACTCCAGCCTGTTGCGGCGCGCCGCCGTGAACAGCCGGTGAACCGTCTGTTCCTGCTGTTGCCGGGTTTCGTCATCGTCCTCCGGGTGACAGAACACCAGAAGCTTCACCACATTCTCACGAGCCCACTCCTTCAGCTGGCCACAGTCTGGGCCGAGCTCAGGCTCAAGTTCGATCGGCCGCGATCCCGGCAGCTCCGTTGGACGGCCGATCCACAGGCCCGACCCGGAAGCCCGATGCAACGCCGCTCGGCCAATGCGGTTGTCGCAGAGAATTCCATAGCCGGAGCGGCCGTCCTGCACACGCAGCGCAGCATCCAGACAGAGTTCCTTGAACCGCCCGGCTTTTTCCAGGGTATAGCCGTCCATCTGCTCCAGTTGGACCCGGTGGTCGAAGGCAAAGGTACGAACGCTCGACCAATCCCCATGGCGGTTGGTTGCCCAGTGGATCTGCTCAAGTTCTGTATCATTGCGCAGGTCCTTGCGGACGACACCACGCTTGAAAAAGAATTGGAGCTCCTTCCAGCTGGGGTAAGCGGGCGTACAGCCATGTCGCGACACCGCGAAGGCGCCACAGGCGTTGGCGTATTTCAGCGTGACAGGCCAGTCTTCTCCATCCAGCCAGCCTTTCAAAAGACCGGACATGAAGCCATCTCCAGCTCCCAGAACATTGAACACTTCGATCGGGAACCCCGGACCACTAACGCCCTGATCAAGATCGTCCGGGATGGCCCCTTCAAAGGCCGCAGCCCCCATCGGTCCGCGCTTGCACACCAACGTCGCTTTCGAGACCTGACGCACAGCCCGCAGGGCCGTCAGCGTATCCGTGGATCCGCCAGCGATGTGAAACTCTTCTTCGGTCCCGACGATCACATCGAAATAATGCAGCGTCTCTTGCAATTTTGACGTTACTTTTTGAGAGGCGACAAAGCGGCTTTCGCCGTCACCATGGCCGGCCACGCCCCAAAGGTTTGGACGGTAATCGATATCGAGCGCGGTCTTCAGGCCGCTTTCCCGCGCGATGCGCAGCGCCTTAAGTACGGCCTTCTCTGTCTTGGGATGGCTGAGGTGTGTGCCAGTCGCCACGACCGAGCGGGCCGACCGGATGAAGTCCGCATCTATGTCGTCTTCGCAGAGCGCCATGTCGGCGCAATTTTCCCGGTAGAAAATCAGCGGAAACTTCTCCTCGTCACGGATGCCGAGGATGACCAGCGCCGTCAGCCGCTCCGGGTCGGTCTTCACACCGGAGACATTCACCCCGTGGCGTTGCAGCTCCTCCAAAATGAAGCGCCCCATATGCTCGTCGCCGACGCGGCTGATGAGCCCGGACTTGAGGCCAAGCCGTGCCGTGCCGCAGGCCATGTTCGTCGGAGAGCCGCCGATATACTTGTCAAAGGACCCCATGTCCTCCAGACGGCCACCGACCTGTGAGCCATAAAGGTCCACTCCGGCGCGCCCAATGGTGATGACGTCGAGTGTTTTACCGGTCATTGTCCTGTCCAATCGTCACCGGCATCCCATTGGATCCGGCCATTGCGTGAATGATCCGCTCGATCTCGTAGCCTTGCGCAAAGTCGGGCCCTACAGCCTTCCCTCCGGCAATGGCTGAGCACAGGTCGCGCGCCTCAATTGTCTTTTGTTCGTTGAAACCGAAGTTATGCCCCGGAGCGGGACAAAAGGCTGCAAAGTCAGGCTGCTCAGGCCCGGACAGGTGACGTGTAAAGCCCGCCTCCCCTGCCTTGTGAACCCACAGCTCGTTCATGTTCTCCTGGTCGAACACCAGCGTGCCCTCCGTTCCATGAACCTCCCATTGCAGGCGGCACTTGCGCCCCCGCGCCACCCGCGACGTCGCGAAAGACCCTTGTGCACCGGAGACAAACCGCAGGAGGGCAAGTGCACTGTCTTCATTCTCAACCGCCTTGACGCCTTGCGGGGAAGGCCGATGAGGCACGGCAATCTGCGTCATAGCGGTCAGCTCTTGCACGGGCCCCATCAGGGCCAGCATATGACTCACGAGGTGGCAGCCCAGATCGCCCAAGGCCCCCAGGCCGCCTGCCTCGTGGGTCATCCGCCAACTCCAGGGGAGGGAAGGGTCAGCGGAATAGTCTTCGTCGTACACTCCACGAAAGGAGAGAAGCTTGCCGATGTCCCCGTCCCTCACCATCCTGCAGGCGGACTGAAATGCCGGATTGCGCAGATAATTGTAGCCAAGCATTGTCGCCTGCCCCCGGCACTCGGAAGCAAGGTCAGACATCGCCTTGGCATCTGAAAGCGTCAGAGCCATCGGCTTTTCCAACCAGACGTGCTTGCCGGCCTTCAGAGCGGCTTCTGCCATCTCCCGATGCAAACCATTTGGCGTGGTGATCGACACAACATCCACGGCCCGATCTGTGACCGCAGCTTGCCAATCTGAGCTGGCCCGCGAAAATCCAAACTGATTGGCGTGCGTGCGCGCCGCCTCATCGCTGACATCACACAGCACTTCGAGGCGCGGCCGCGCCCCACCGAAGACAGTGGCGATGTTGTTCCAGGCCATGGCGTGACACTTGCCCATAAAGCCAGTGCCGATCAGGGCCACGCCAAGGGAGGATTGGGGCATCTTGTACATGTGCGAACCAGGTTTGCGTTTTGTCAGAGGCCAGGTCAGACTTTTGAGCTGGAGATGGACCGCCAAGGCACGGCGGGCCTTCTCGATATCAGACCGTTCCGCCGAGGGAACCCCCGAGCTGCGCAAGCTCCTGACCACCGGCCATCAGATCTTGCAACTCGGAAGGCGTGATCTCGCCGCGCTTGGCAGTGCCCAGTGTTTTGCCGCGATTGAGAACCGTAAACCGGTCCCCCACGGCCAAGGCATGCCGAACGTTGTGAGAAATGAAGACCACACCGATCCCCTGCTTGCGTACGCGGTCGATGGTCGCCAGAACGTTGGAGGTTTGCCGAACTCCGAGAGCCGACGTCGGTTCATCCAGGATGAGGACCTTGGCGCCGAAGAAAACCGCACGCGCAATGGCAACAGTTTGCCTTTCTCCACCCGACAGTGTGCCGACTGCCTGATCAGGCCCGCGAAGGTTGATGCCCATCTTCCGCATCTCTTCGATGGTGATCTCATTCGCCCGTTGAGTGTCGAAACGCTTCAGTAAGCCCCGTCCCCTGGTCGGCTCTCGTCCCATGAAGAAGTTGCGGGTGACACTCATCAGCGGGATCATCGCCAGATCCTGGAACACGGTGGCAATCCCCGCTTCCATGGCGTCGCGCGGGCTGTCAAAGGATAAGGGTTTGCCCTCAAAGGTAATCGTACCTTTGGTTGGCTTGTGGACGCCGGACATAGTCTTGATGAACGTCGATTTTCCGGCGCCATTATCGCCCAGAAGGCAGTGGCACTCGCCGGGGCGAACATCGAAGCTAACCCCCGCGAGAGCGATGATGTTGCCGAAATGCTTCTCGATCCCGTTCATCTGAATGATCGGTGCAGTTTTGGGAGCATCCCCGTGGTGGAACGTGCTGTCATTGCTCATCTCAACGCTCCCCTGTCACGCGCTTGCGAATAGCGTTGTTGAAGAGAACGGCGATCAACAGCATTCCCCCAAGGAACACCTGGAACCAGTCCTGATCGAAATTCGTGTAGGTCAGGCCGATCACAACCATGCCGAAGATGATCGCACCGAAGAAAGCACCGATTGCCGAGCCATAACCGCCAGTCAGAAGACATCCGCCGATGACCGCTGCAATGATCGCTTCGAACTCTTTCTGAAAACCTCGGCGGGCATCCGTGGAGCCCGCATCCATTACGGTGATGATTGCGACCAGCGCCGCGCAGCAGGCGGTCAGCACGAAGAGCGAGATCTTCACCCGAGCAACAGGCACACCGGAGTTTGATGCCGCGTTGGAATCTCCACCAGCCGCGAAGATCCAGTTTCCGGCAGGCGTGCGCAACAAGACATAAGTGGCCAGCGCTGCGATCACCAGGAACCACAGGATTTCCACCGGAATGCCGGGCACCTTCGGGGATCCATTCTTGAAACTGTCGATGAGGCCGCTGGACGCAAGGCTGGCAAACAGCCCCTGAAATGCGTCGCCGGAGAAGAACGGCGCAAGCCAGTCCCCCTCGACGGCATCACGAACACCGCGCAACTGCGTGGAGCCACCGGTGGCCAACTTCAGGCCAACCAAGGAGAGGCCGCGGAGAATGAACAGAAACGCCAGCGTCACGATGAAAGACGGCAGGCCGGAGCGGATTACGATCACCCCGTTGATCGCGCCAACCATCCCGGCAAAAACCAGCGTCATGGGAATGGCAATGATCAGCGGCAGGCCCCAGGTCACACTGCAGACACCGAAAAACAACCCAGCAAATGCCACCATGGAGCCAATGGATAGATCGAACTCACCGCCAATCATCAGCATGGCCGCACCAATGGCCAGAATGCCGAGTTGCGCTGCAGGGGTCATGAAGTTCATCACCCCGGCGAGCGTGAACATTGAGCTGTCGGCGGTCGCCAGAAAGAACAGGGTCACCAAAACCGCACCAGCGATAGCGCCCAATTCGGGCCGCTTCATCAGACGTGCAATGAATGGTTCGGGCTTGAGCCGTTCGTCGGCTACGAATTCCGGGGTATCGTTCACGTTTGCCTCCCTTTTTTAATCGGAGTGGCGCTTGGTTGCGCCACTCCGATCATTGTCCCTCAATTCAACCGATCAACGGATGCCCTGAGCGGAAAGCTCGACCACCTGAGCAGCCTTTTCAGCTGTGATCAGGTTCGGACCGGACGCCACGTTGCCACCCGGCATCAGCCCATACTCGGCATGCAACGCGAGGAAGTTCACAGCGAGATAGCCCTGCAGGAACTGCTGCTGATCGAGTGCAAAGGCGGCATCGCCATCAACAATCGACTGCAGGAAGCCAGCCGACATGTCGAAAGTTCCGACGTGAATGTCGCGGCCGATGGCCTTGACGGCTGCGACAGACGGCTCGCCGGCCGTCGATGCGCCAAGTGCCATAACGGTGTCGATTTCTTCGTCGGCATCGAGTGCTGCACGGACCTTGGACTCCACTTCTGCCGGGTCATTGGATGTTGGCAGAACGCTGGAACTGCCGCCAAAACCTTCCGCGAAGCCTTCACAGCGCAGATCGAGAGAGACGTTGCCAACCTCCTGGTTGACGCAGATGCCCTTGGTGCCTCCCATGGAAGCAAGCTTTTCTCCGGCTGCTTTACCGGCATCAAACTCATCCTGTCCGACATGCAGCAGAGCACCCAGCTGCTTGGAGACATCGGAGCCCGAGTTGATCGAGATGACCGGAATACCCGCTGCAACTGCACGCTCGATTGACGGCCCGAGTGCGTCAGCATCCGGAATGGAGACGACAAGGCCATCCGGCTCCTGGTTGACGGCAGCATCAATCAGCTGGGACATGGCAACCATGTCGAAAGTCTCGGGCGACCGATAATCGACATTGGCACCGGTATGCTCCGCAGCCTTTTCTACGCCGTTCTTGACGACGGACCAGAATGGATCATTCGCCTGCCCATGGGCCACGACGATAATGTCCGTGGCCATTGCCGGGGTCGCTACAGCCACCATCGCAGCAGTCGCAATACCTGCTAGAAAGTTCTTCATAAATTCCTCCCAAAGTTTTCAGTCATCAGCACGGCTCAACGCCGCACCGGTTCGCCGGCACGCTTGCGTGCCGGACTTGATCCCGCCCCGAAACCTCCTCCGCTTTGGGGTGGGAATTCCAAATCTCAATAAGCGACCTCAACCGCTTCGCCAGTGCGCGCCGAAGAGGTCGCGGCCTCGGCCATGGCCAGGGCGGCAATACCATCCTCAAGCGTAACAGGCATAGGACGCCCCTCCAGCACGGCGGAGACGAAAGCCTCCCACTCGGCCGCATAGGCGGTCATGTAGCGTTCAAGAAAGAAGTAGGTCGGCTTTGCTGACATAACCCCGGCGGCAGTGGACTTCACCACCGTGTTCTCCAGCATGTTCTGCGCCTGCAACAAGCCCTCGGAACCCAACAGCTCAACCCGCTGGTCGTAGCCGTACACTGCCCGGCGACTGTTCTTGATCACCGCGATGCGGCCATCCTCAAAGGTCATCGTCACCACAGCGGTATCGACATCCCCCGCCCGACCAATCTCAGGATCGACAATGGAGCTGCCCACGGCCCGCACCGTCACCGGGCGCGCTCCCATCAGAAAGTTCGACATATCGAAGTCGTGGATCATCATGTCGCGGAACAACCCGCCCGAAACCTTGATGTAGGCCACTGGCGGCGGAGACGGATCGAAGGATGTCACCGACAACAATTCCGGCTTGCCGATCTCGCCCTGCTCCGCGGCCTTGCGCACAGAAGCGAAGTTAGGGTCAAAGCGTCGGTTGAAGCCGATCATCACGGGACTGCGTGTTGCAGATGCCTTGGCCAGACAGGCACGTGCACGCTCCAGCGACAGATCGACCGGCTTCTCACACAACACCGCTTTACCTGCTGCAGTGGCAGACTCGATAAGCTCGGAATGCGTGTCGGTGGAGGTCGCAATCAGCACGACGTCAATCGCCGGATCATCCAGAATGTCCCGGGAACTACGCACAGCTGCACCGTAGTTCGAAGCAAGCTTTTGGGCAGCGTCCGCATTCACATCGGCAACGGCAGCCAGGCTCGATCTGGCATTCCCCGCGATGTTGACAGCATGCACCAACCCGATGCGGCCAGCGCCAAGCAGACCAACCTTTAGCATTGTAACCTCCCAAAACTGCAACGTTTGCCGCTGCCTTGTAACTATGAAAACCGACTTTGCACGCGCGTGCAAGACGATTTTTGCACGCGCGTGCAAAAATATGCCAAGATGGAGAGCGTCGAACTTCAGAAACTTGGTAAAAAGGATATGAATTTCAGGGCTTTCGCCTTACACACAAAAAACGGAGATAGAGGAACGGCATTTTGAAAAAAATCGATCTGCCAGAAAACGTGACTGCTGACGACGTGGCAGCTGAGGCTGGCGTGTCACGTTGGACGGTCAACCGCGCCTTTAAAAAGGCGGCTTCGATCTCACCTGCGACACGTGATAAAGTGATGGCTGCCGCCCAGTCTCTCGGCTACGTCCCTGATTTGCGCGCCGCCGCTCTCGCCTCAGATCGGTCCAACCTCGTCGCCTTGTTGGTCGACGACTTCGCCAACCCACACAAGTTGGTCATGATGGAGCGCCTGACGCGCGCTCTGCGCAGCCGTGGATGGGACACGCTTCTGGTCAACACGCTTGATCGCGACGACGCCGGGTCCGCCATGTTGAATGCCAGCCAACGACGGGTTGATGCGACCATCCTGATCGGCATCCAATTCGATGACGAAGTCCTGAAGGCCGCCCACAAGGCGCGGCGTTTCAAGAAGCTGATCATCTTTGCCCGTACCTCGGAAAATCCGAATACGATTTCAATTGCCGTCGATGATCAGGCCGCCACCCGCGAGATCGCGCGATATGTCATGGAGCGGGGCTACAAGAACCCGCTTTACCTGGCTGGTCCTCGCACGGTTTCCGCGCATCTACTGCGCAAGGAAACCTTTCTAGAATTCTGGAAGAACCATACCGGTCATGTTCCAGGTTCTATCGGCGTAGACGCCTACGACCCGATACTCGCCAGCGATATTATCCGGCAAACCCTCGCGGGCTACCAAGGCCAGGAACGACCGGACATTATTGTCTGCGAGAATGACGCTCTTGCGCTTGGCACCATCGACAGCATCCGTCACCACCTGCATCTCAGGGTCCCGGAAGACATCGCCGTCATCGGGTTTGACGACGTGCCCCAGGCCGACAGTCCCAACTACCGACTGACGACCTATCGCCAGCCGTTGACCGCCATGGCAAATTATCTGGTCGACGTTCTGGAAAGCGCCGATACGTCCGACATGGACCGTACCTTCATGGGAAGTCTTGTTGTTCGCGAAAGCGCCTAGACAGACGTCGCAAGCAACACGTCCCTGTCAGAGAACCAGAATAGCCCTAAAATCGTTGACGTTGGTCAGCGTCGGGCCGGTCTTGATGAGATCATCCAAGCCATCAAACAGGCTGTAACTGTCGTGTGCCCGCAAAAAAGCCTTGGGATCGAGCGCTTTCTCGTCGGCACGCGGCAAAGTGTTGGGGGCAACCCAAGCACCAGCAGCGTCCTCAGTTCCATCAATCCCATCCGTATCTGCAGCAAGAGCATAGACCCTCGGGTGACCATTCAACGCAATGGCAAGTGACAACAACAACTCGGTGTTGCGGCCACCTCGTCCGGGCTTTTCCTGACCGATTGAGACGGTCGTCTCGCCACCAGACAGCAAAACCAGCGGAGGTTGAAACGGCGTGCCATGGGTCGCCGCGCCGAGAGCAATGCCGGCAAGCACCTTACCAACCTCACGTGCCTCTCCTTCAAGCGCATCTCCGAGAATGACCGGCGTGATCCCGGCTGCCTGCGCCACACGTCCTGCCGCCTCAAGCGAAAGCTGCGGCGCTGCAATCATCCGGTAATCCGGCTCAAAACCTTCCGACTCTTCCGGCACGTCGGCCAGCAGCTGCCGGGCGACTTCGGGAAGCTCCGACCCAAGCCGCTCGATTAGATACGTCAAATCGTCATGGCCAGAAGGATCCGGAACCGTTGGACCGGACGCAATGGCAGCCGGATCGTCGCCGGGCACATCGGAGATGGCCAGCGTCACCAATCGCGCCTTGCCGTTGATCGCCCTCGCCAGCCCTCCGCCCTTGACCAGCGACAACCGCCGCCGCACCCGGTTCATCTCATCAATCGCAAGGCCTGATTTCAACAGAAGGCGATTGACCGCTATCTTGTCCTCCAGCGACAGCGGAGATTTGGGGGCCGTCAACAGGGCAGACCCTCCCCCAGAAATAAGCGCCAGAACCAGATCATCCGGGCCGGCAGAACCAGCAACCTCAAGGATCTCTCGGGTGGCTGCTTCCCCTGCAGCATCCGGAACCGGATGGGATGCCTCCCGAACCGTGATCCGCTTGGTTGGAACCGAATGCCCATAGCGCGTCACCACGACACCGAACATCTCGACGTCGGGCCAAGCAGCCTCCAAAGCCTGCGCCATGGCCGCTGCAGATTTCCCCGCTCCGACGACAATGCATTTGCCCTTCGGCTTTTCAGGCAAGTGTTCTGCAAGCACGTTCGTCGGATCGGCCGCCGAAATTGCACTGTCCAGCAGACACCGCAGAAAGGCACGGGCTCTCGCATTTTCCATCGTCAAACCTACTCAATCATTGCTGCCGCGACCGACTTCACGGGCTCGCCGGCACATCTAGGATATTCGCATATTTACCAAGAGAGAACGTCATAATAGCGCCTTCCAAAAGCTTTTCCACCTCGTCGATCAAGGTTCAGGCGCAGGCCGCTGAGAAGATCAGGCGTTTCAGAAAATCCGTTCGGTAAGCTGCAGCTGAACTTAAAATACTGCATCCAGAAACATCTTAGCTCGAGCCTTTGCTCGTGGGCACAACACCCATCTTGCATCGCGAGCAAGCCTCGCCAGCCCGGTCAAACCGCCTATCCCAGCACACAACGCACAAGTGTTTGACCACATCGCTAACCTCCCCAAACCGAAAGCTTGCGCTTGCTGTCGTTCAGTTTTCTTGACGGTGTCGCAGTGATACCGCCGACATGACGCAAGTGTGCTATTTCACGTCAGCATTTCTCGCCATACTCTTAATCTTCGAATCCGAGAACCTGGGCCAGTTCGACAGGCAACGGGCATGTCGCTCCCGCTCCTTTGCAAAGAGGTCAAGATGTCAGCATTTCCTGGCAAGGCAAAAGTCGTCATCGTAGGCTTGGGCGGCATCGTCGGCGCCTCGGTCGCTCACCACCTCATTGAGCGTGGCTGGGACGACATCGTCGGCATCGACAAGTCGGGAATTCCCACCGACATTGGCTCCACTGCTCATGCCTCAGACTTCTGCTACACGACGAGCCACGACTATCTCTCCGTCTGGACCACTCAATACTCGATCGATTTCTTCGAGAAAATGGGGCACTACGCCCGCATCGGCGGTCTCGAAGTCGTCCGCACCGGCGACGACGCCTGGATGGAAGAGATCAAGCGCAAGGTAACCTCAGGCAAAGCCTTCGGCACCAATGTGCGCATGGTGGATCCAGCCGAGATCAAGCAGATGTTCCCGCTGATCGAGGAAGATCAAGTCCAGGGTGGAATGTATGATCCCGATGCAGGACTTGTCATTCCTCGCTCGCAGACTGTTGCCGGAAAGCTGGTCGATGAAGGCGAAAAAAGCGGAAAACTCAAGGTTTTCGCCAACACGCCAGCGCAATCTCTGATCGTTGAAGATGGTCGTATCAAGGGCGTTAAAACCCATCGCGGCACTATTCTGGCCGACCACGTCATCGTTTGCGCCGGCCTCTGGGGACGCATGATCGCCGAGATGGTGGGCGAAGACCTGCCGGTCATGCCGGTTGATCACCCGTTGACATTCTTCGGCCCGTACAATGAATTTGAAGGCACCGGAAAGGAAATCGGCTTTCCGCTAATGCGCGACCAGGGCAATTCCGCCTACATGCGCGATACGGGCGACCCGAAGACGACCGAAGGTGGCCAGATCGAGTGGGGCTACTACGAGACCACCAATCCACGCATGTGCCATCCGCGCGACCTGCAGTCCAAGGAAGAGGCTCGTCTTTCACCGTCACAGCGCGATCTGGAAATGGAACAGGTTATTGAGCCGCTGGAGCGCGCCATGGAACTGACGCCGATGCTCGGTGAGCTCGGCTACAACGAAGGCCATTCCTTCAACGGTCTGCTTCAGGTATCAGCTGCCGGCGGCCCGTCCTGTGGCGAGAGCCAGAAAGTACGTGGCCTGTGGTACTGCGTTGCCATTTGGGTCAAGGATGGTCCGGGATACGGCAAGCTGATCGCCGACTGGATCACCGATGGTCGGACCGAAATCGACCACGCCTCCATCGACTATTCGCGCTTCTATCCGCATCAGTTGACCGAGGATTACATCGAGAGCCGAAGCTATGAAGCGGCCCAGAAGATCTACTACCCGGCCATTCACCCGCGTGAGCCCTATCTCTCCAGCCGTTCCGTCAAGCAGTCGCCATTCTATGAGCGGGAAAAGGAACTCGGCGGCTATTTCATGGAGCTTGGTGGCTGGGAACGCGCCCATGGCTATGCTGCCAACGAGCATCTGCTGGAAAAATACGGCGACAGCGTCCCTGTTCGCCAGAACGAATGGGACAGCCGCCACTTCTGGCGCGTGTCAAATGCCGAGCACCTGGCGCTGAGTGAGGATTGCGGCCTCATCAACCTGTCGCACTTCTACATGTTCGATATAGAAGGCCCGGATCACGTCGAACTGATGGAATGGCTCTGCGCCGCCAAGATCGGCGGCGACAACATGATCGGCAAAGGCATCTACACTCATTTCCTCGATGACGAGGGCATGGTTCGCGCCGACCTGACGGTGATCCGCATGGAAGACCGTTGCCGGGTGATCGACGGGGCCGACGCTGGCCCGCGCGATTTCCATTACGTCAAGCGTATGGCTGCCGACAAGGGCTTCAACGTCACGGTGACAGACGTCAACGAGAAGTACACCACTATCGGCATCTGGGGCCCCAACGCCCGCGAAAATCTCAAGAAGGTTGTCGCCGATCCGGCTGCACTCGATCCGGAAAACTTCGCTTTCGCCGCGATCAAGCCAGTCCAGATTGCCGGCAAGACGGTCACCGCCTTCCGCCTGTCCTACGTCGGCGAACAGGGTTGGGAACTTCACATGAAGTATGAAGACGGCCTCGCCGTCTGGGATGCTCTACGTGACATCGGCGTCATGGCGGTCGGCGTAGAGACCTATGCCAATTCCCGCCGACTGGAAAAGAGCCTGCGACTGCAGAACGCCGACCTGTTGACCCAATACAATCTGATTGAGAGCGACCTGGCACGTCCGAAGGTCAAACAGGCCGACTTCCGCGGCAAGGACAAGCACGTCGAGTACAAGGACCGGGAGTACCAGCCAGCCATGCTGTGCACCCTGGTGATGACCGAAAACACAGACGCCACTGGCGTCAAACGGTATCCGGTCGGCGCCATGCCGGTCATGGATCCCGATACGGGCAAGACCCTCGTCGATGAGCTGGGGCGCCTGTCCTACACCACTTCGGTAGCTTACGGACCGACCATCGGCAAGAACATCGCCTTGGCCTATCTGCCGCAAAAATATTGCGAAGTCGGGCGCAAGCTGAACGTCGAGTATTTCTCGGAAACCTATCCGGTCGAAGTCGTCGCCGTCGGCTACAAGCCGCTCTACGATCCGGAAAACCTGAAGCCACGTTCCTGAATGAGAAAACGCCGCGACAGAGCCTTCTGCCGCGGCGTTTTTTCATTTAAGTATTCGCGAAATCACAGGTCGATAAAGTCTCAGACGATCTCGATCACAGCCTTGATCAACCCGTCCTTCGCATGCGCCCATTTCGGCAGATTTTCGACCGCCTCATGAAGGCTGGTGCGATGGGTGATCAACCTCTCCACCGGCACTTGCCCGGAGCGAATGCACGCAATCACATGCGCAAAGTCTTCCGATGTGGCATTGCGGCTGCCGATCAGCGTCATCTCCTTGCGGTGGAAATCCGGATCGGAAAAGGAAATGCTGGAGGTCACCACGCTGACCAACACTAAGCGTCCACCGTGAGCGACATAGTCGAAGCCTGCTTCCATCGAGCGACCGTTGCCTGTCGCATCAAATACGACATCGAACCCGTTGCCTTCAGTCAAGCACTGCACGACGTCCTTCGGCGCGCTTCCCGAAGGAAGAACCAGGGGAGCTGCGCCTGCAATCCCGCAGACCGAACTGAGCCGCTCAGCATCCAGATCCAGCATGGTGACATCCGCACCGGCAATCCGGGCGAAAAGTGCGGCACCAAGCCCGATGGGCCCAGCCCCGACGACCAGAACCTTCTCGCCGCGTTGCACAGCGCCACGCCGGACAGCATGGGCCCCGATGGCAAGAAATTCGACCGTGGCGCAAGCGTCTGTCGACAGCCCCTCGGCCCGCACGAGATTCTCGACAGGCAGGCACAACATCTCCGTCATGCCGCCGTCGCCATGCACACCCAGAACGGAAATGCTCATGCAGCAATTCGGTTTCCCAGCCGAACACGCGTGACAAGTGCCACAAGAGAGATACGGATTGACCGCGCAGATCTCACCCACCTGAAAACCGCTGCCATCCGGTGCCTCGACAACCTCCACTGCAAGCTCATGGCCCATAATGCGCGGATACTGCAAAAACGGGTGCTTACCCTCAAAGATGTGGTAATCCGTACCGCAAATCCCGACCCGTTTCGGGTGCACCAAAACCTGCCCCGTCGCTTTGCCCGGCGCGGCAACATCCCGCACTTCCAGCCTCCCCGGTTCAACACAGACAAGCGCATCCATTTTGAATTCCTTTTGGCAGACCTGATCTCCAGGCCGGCTGCATTCCATCACAGCCGACCTGCCTCATTGGTTTAACCTGAAACAGCCGATTTCGCATTGACGGCAATCATGTAGATCGACGTCGTTCCTGCGATGAAGATCCTGTTGCCGCGTGGACCGCCAAAGCACAAATTCGCCACGACCTCCGGCACGAGGATCTTTCCGAGGCGGGTCCCATCCGGATGGAAACAATGAATGCCATCCGCCGCCGAGCTCCAGACATGCCCTTGCGCATCAACCCGCATACCATCCGGCAAGCCTTGATCAATGGTCGCAAAAACCTTGTTCGACAGAACCTCACCATCATCGTTCAACTGGAACGCCCGAATGACGGAAGGAACCTCCAGATTATGGCTGGAGCCGGATTCCGCCACATAAAGCGTTTTCTCATCCGGAGAGAATGCCAGCCCGTTCGGCTGTACAAAATCGATGATCATCGCCCGCAAGTCGCCTGTGACAGGATCGAGCCGGTAGACACCATGGCAGCCCTGCTCCGGATCCGCTTCATAGCCCTCATAGTCGCTGAGGATCCCATAAGTCGGGTCGGTGAACCACACTGCACCATTCGACTGAACCACGACGTCATTCGGCGAGTTCAGACGTTTGCCCTCAAAGCTGTCGGCCAGAACAGTAATGCTTCCATCCACCTCTGTTCGGGTAACGGATCGACTGCCGTGCTGACAGGTCACAAGCCGCCCCTCGACATCGCGCGTGTTGCCGTTGGCATAATTGGAGGGGCCCCGAAACTCGCTGACGTGTCCATCCAAGGTCATCCGCATCATCCGGTTGGCCGGAATATCCGAGAACAGCAGCAACAGATGATCGGCAAACCACACCGGACCTTCCGTCCATTCAAAGCCGGTCGCGACCCTCTGCAGCCGGGCATTTTGCTGGATCAACGCCCGAAAGCGCGGATCGTCGATCTGATAACATGATGTGATCTGGTTCATACGGCCCTGCCCTTTCCAGACGCGGCGGCGACGATCCCGATGATGATCGTGCCGGTCATGATCAGACGCACACCAGCGCCCAATCCATAAGAATTCAACATTGAAACAATCAGGAACATCAGCAGGGCACCGCCCCAGATGCCCGGCACATTGGAATTGCCACCGGCAATGGAACTGCCGCCAATCACGACCACAGCGATGGAAATCAGCAGATACTCCGCCCCCATGTTGAGCGCCGCGCCGCCTGAAAAACTGGCGAGGAAATAGCCCGTCAACGACGCCAGCACCGCCGACGAAATATAGGTGACCGCTCTGACGACCTCGACCGGCACACCGCTAAGGCGGGCTGCCCGGGTATTCTGGCCAAAGGCGGATACCCAGCGCCCGAAAATCGAACGCTCCAGAACGATCCAGCTGAGAACCGCAATCAGAAGGCCGATAAGGGTCATGTTCGGAATTCCGAAGAACGAGCCGGTCGTAAAGTCTGCCAGGACTTCTGGCGGCTTAATCCTCAAACCTCGGTTCGACCAGATTGCCAGCGACTGATAAAGAAAGGAAGCGGAGAGGGTCGCAATGATCGGCGGAATGCGCAGCAGACGGATGAGCGCATAATTGAAGCCGCCCGCTCCGAGGCCGACCAGCAGCGCAACCCCCAGACCGGGCAGCACCAAAGCGGTTTCACCATGCATGAACTTCAAGGCCAGTGTAGCAGCCAGTGTCATCGTCGCGGGGATCGACAGATCAACGTTCCCCGGACCCAGAGTGATGACGAACATCTGCCCCAATCCGACGATCGCAGAAAAAGCCGCGAAGGTCAGTGCAGCGGACAACAGCCCGGCCCCGCCCCGCCCATCAGTGAGATAAGTTGTGGCGCCGAAAGCCAACACGCTGGCGGCAAAGGCCCAGAACCACGGACGACGCGGCAGGTCAGTCAGTTTCAAGACGAAGGACTTATCCATTTTGGGCCGCCTCTTTCCATTTCCGATTGCGACGCGAAAACAGCAGACGCACAGCCAGAACAAGGATCAGGATTGCTCCCTGCGCCCCGATCTGCCAATCCGGTGAAAGCCGCATGAACGAGAGAAAGCTGCCGGCAAGCGCCAGGGTCAGCGCCCCGATCACCGCACCCACCGGGGATATCTTCCCCCCGGTAAACTCACCACCTCCAAGGATCACACCGGCAATCGATAGCAGCGTGTAGCGCAAGGCAATATTGGCATCAGCCGATGTGGTCAGGCCGACCAGACACACCCCGGACAGCACGCCGAAGAACCCGGCCAGTGCATAAGCGCCTGCCTTGAGCTTTGCGACCGACCAGCCAGAGCGGGCAACGGCTTGAGCATTTCCTCCCACCGCCCTGAGCAACGTTCCGGTTGACGACCGCATGATCAGGAAATGACTGATACCGGCAATCAACACGCAGGCGACAACCGCCATCGGCACCAGTGGTGGTTTGACGGTCATCAAACTGCGGATCCAGACCGGGGCAGTCCCACCAGGAGACGGCAGAAGCAAAACTGCAAGACCGCCCCAGACGAACGACATGCCCAGCGTCACCACAATCGCCGGCAGTTGCCGTATGTGTATGAGCGCTCCAAGCCCAGCATAGGCAAGGATGGCCGCCAGGAGGATTGCCACGCCAAGAACCGGTGTGTCATGCAGAAACGTCGCGGTGACACAAGCGACAAAACTGACGAATGTACCAATCGACAGGTCAATATCATTGACCATCATGATCATCATCTGGGCGATGGTCGCCAGCGCAATCGGCACCGCCAGATTGAAGAGCAAATTCAATCCGAAGTAGCTCATCGCACGCGGCTGCAGATAAAAGACTGCAGCCAGCAGAAATGCTAATGAGAGCACCGGCAGCAGGATCCTGTATTTTCCGTTCATGTGCCCACCCCCTGCATTTCGAAGGAGGCCGCCAGGATATTTTCCTCATTGATGTTGTCGCCGGTAAGTTCGGCAGAGATCCGGCCGTTGCGGAAGACAAAGACGCGATCGCACTGGCAAACTTCTTCCGTCTCGGTGGAGTACCAGAGGAAGGAACGCCCACCCGCCGCTTCATTGCGGATCAGCTGATAGGCCTCTTGCTTTGTGCCGACGTCCACACCCCGCATGGGATCATCCATCACGACGATCGGTGCAGAAGACGCAAGCGCTCGGGCAAACAGAACCTTTTGCTGGTTTCCGCCCGAAAGGGACAGGATGAGATTGTCCATATTGTCTGTTCTAATTCCAATTCGAGAACGCCAGTCCGCGGCCAGCCGACGCTCGCCGTCCCGGTCGACCAGCCCGCGATTTGTGAGGCTGGGAAGATGGGTCAATGTCAGATTGCGAAGGATAGACCAGATCGGCATGACGCCGTCCCGACCTCGGTCACCGGCCACAAAAGCCACTTCAGGCTGTTTCACCTGACCCAGCTTGCCGGATCGTGACATGTAGAACCGCGCAAGCGCTTCCGCCTGGCCATGTCCGGCAAGACCGGCAAGACCGACGATCTCGCCCTTGCGGGCAGACAGGCCTTCCGGGGTTTTCAAGATTTCTTCGCCGAGCTCTGTTTTGGCACTGCCGGGAGCACGTGCTGCGGATTTCTCTGCTGCGACATGCCCCATGGCGTCAATCAGGCCCTGCTGGGTAAATTCTGACGTCGGCTTGCTGGCAATGATCCTGCCGTCCTTCATCACGTCGATGCGCGTCGCAACGTCAAAGACTTCGCCAAGCATGTGCGAAATGAAGATGACCGCACCGCCCTTTGCGCAGAATGTGTTGATGTGGCTCAGCAACTGACGCGCGATCGCCGCATCCAGAGACGAGGTCGGCTCATCGAGAATGACGAGCCGGGCCGGCATCCTACCATCTGAGAAACCCGCCGCAATCTCAACCATCTGGCGTTCGGCAAGGGTGAGTTCACCAACGGTCATGCCCGGTTCGATCTGATGTCCGGGAAAAATCTCTGCAAGCGCCTTCGCAATCCGGCCCTGGGCGACCTTGCGCCAGCCAATACCCGTCAGGTCGCGATGTATAACCCTGAGGCTCTCCAGAACCGTCAGATTGGGGCACAAGGAAAGTTCCTGGAACACGCTGCGGATCCCGCAGGCCTGCGCATCCGCCAATCCTGAGCCGTCTCGCCCGTCAGCCAGCAAATAGCGTACCTGCCCGCCGGTCGGCGTAAGCCCTCCGTTGATGACATTGACCGCTGTGGATTTACCTGCACCGTTATGGCCAATCAGTCCGAGGCACTCTCCCGGACTGATGGTCAAGCTCACCCCGTCGAGCGCACGCACTGCACCGAAGTGCACGCGTGCGTCCGTCAGGGCAACCAACGGGGCATCCGGGGCTGAAACCCCGGCGCCGGTTGCCTGTTGCAATTCCGCGTCTCCTTTAATTCGCGTCCGAGATGACAGCCTTGGCATCAGCCTGACTGTATTCCACGTTCGCGACGGAGCCTTCCGGGGTTGCTTCCAGAGTTTCGTCCAGCGTGTCCTGTGTAACTTTCAGGAACGGCACAGTCAGATCTTTCGGAACTTCGGCCCCATCAAAGATCTGCTGTGCAACCCAGAACGCCAATGTGCCAACGCCCGGCGCGATAGATAGCGACAGGGTTTCATAGCCATCAGCATCACGGGCTTCGGCCCACCACTTCATTTCATCCTGACGGTTGCCCATCACAATAACCGGCACGTCGCGGCCAGCTGCCTTGATCGCCTGGGCAGCGCCATAGCCATCACCGCCCTGGGTGACCACACCAACGATTTCCGGCAAACTTGGCAGAATGCCGGCAACCGCTTTTTGCGAAACATCCTGGGCCCAGTCTCCATGCACCGAGCCAACGATCTTAAAGCTGGCGTTTTCCGACACGCCCTGCTCGATACCGGCATGGATTTCATCGTCGACGAAAACGCCGGCAAGACCACGGATTTCGAGAAGATTGCCGCCGTCAGGCAACCGCGAAGCCAGATACTCGACTTGCTGACGCCCCATTTCCTTGAAGTCGACAGCAATTCGCCAGGCGCAAGGCTCAGTGACGATACCATCGAAAGAAACGACGATAATTCCGGCATCACAAGCTTCTTTGACAGCGCCGTTCAACGCTGTCGGAGAAGCTGCATTGATGACGATAGCGTCATACCCCTGCAGGATCATGTTCTGGATCTGCGCCGCCTGTTCGGTCGCCTGGTTTTCCGAGGTCGTGAAGGCATCAGCTGCAGCCACGATCCCATCGGATACAGCTTTGCTGCCAACCTTCTCCCAGCTTTCCAGCATGGCTTGGCGCCAGGAGTTGCCGGCATAATTGTTGGACAGCGCAATTCGTTTGTCTGTCGTGTCAGCAATCGCATGACCCGGCAAGGCAACGGCAACAAGGGCAGCAGCCCCCAAGAGCTTGGCTTTGATATTCATTTTTCCTCCCTGGCGCGGACATGCGCCTTACACTCGGAACGCAGTTCTCCCAAAACGCATCCCAACGTCAGCTTGCGCAGTCCCTGTCGCTTGGTAAAGCCTTAGTTACGCACATCAGTTGCGGGTTCCCGCATGTGCATTGCGCGACAGCCCTCATCAGAGCGCTTGCCGGGGAGACATCCCTCGCCCAAACTGCAGCTCAACTTGGGAGGAGCTTGTTGTTGCCATGCGACAGGGGGCCAATAAGACTGGAGAGGCGCCGGATCAGAATCCGCTCGTCTCCCTACTGCGCATTTCACGTCACCTTGCGGGTCAGGTCGAAATCCGGGCAGCGCTGCGTTCTGTGAAGACGGAAATCGAAAATCTGCTGCCGATCGATCACCTTGATGTCTGTCTGGTGGACGACAAGGTCGCCTGGAACACCAGCTACGAAGTCGGGTTCAAGACCCGGTGGAGCTTGTCGCGCACGCCGGTAGCCATATCGCCCGTGCGCAGCATTCTGCTGGGCGAAGCGGACTTCATGTTGACCGGCAACGCCATGGAAGACCCGCGCTATACATTTGAAGGCGCGTTGGCCCAGCCGATCATCAAGCACAAGATGCGCAGCCGGGTGAACGTCGCAATGAAGGTTCTGGGGCGGACCGTCGGCGCGCTGAATTGCTCCTCCTGTACTCCCAATCTTTACGACGAGGAAACCGTCACCCGCGTACGTCAGATCGCCGATGTGCTCGCCCCCTACTTCTATTCGCTGAGGGCCAACGACAAGGCCAAACGCGCAGCCATCGTCCGGGCTGAAGCCCAGGCGCGCGAAGAAGGCTTGCGGCAAGGCGCACTCGAACTGACCCGTGTTCTGGAGCAGGAACGCCAACGCATCGGCATGGACCTGCACGACCAGACCCTGGCCGATCTGACCCGCATCATGCGCGACCTGGAAAAGGCCGAGGGGTCGCAAGACAGAGTGCGCGTCATTGGCAGCATTCAGGATTGCATTCAGGACCTGCGCGGGATTATCGACACCGCCGTTCCGACCCTGCTCGACATGTTCGGCTTTGCCCACGCCTTGCGCATTCACCTGGAGCGCGCCGTCGAGAATGTCGAGACCACGACGCTTCAGGTCGTCGATGAAACCAACGGTCTTATCGATCGTCAGGATTCCACAACCCGCATTTCACTCTTCCGCATTGCCCAAGAGGCGATCAACAACGCCGCTCGTCACGCACAGGCGGACAGGATCAGCGTCTCAATCAGCAGTCAGGAAAACCAGATGACACTCAAGATTGCCGACAACGGGCTCGGTGTGTCAAAGACGCGCCCCGGTCGAAAGGGGCCCAAAATAACCGGAGGTATCGCCCATATGCGGACCCGGGCACGCTTGATCGCAGCCGACTTCTCCATGTCAGGCAAGGGCGGCACCCAGATCATCGTCACCTTGCCAATCGTCAAGGAAACCTTTGATCAGGATGCGGCGACGTCCCCTTCTGGAGGCGTCGCATGAAGGTTCTGCTTGTCGAGGACGACCAGTTCCACGCGGATTTCATGAGTGATGCCCTGCATCGGGCATTGCCGGAAGTCGATGAGATTTTGCACGCAGTGAATGGCAGCGAGGGCGAAACGCTTGCCCGGCAGCATGCCATACCGGCAGTGGTAATGGACCTCCAGATGAAGGAGCGCAATGGCATAGATGCCGCACGCACCATTTGGCGCGAACGTCCGACCACGCGGATTCTCTTTTGGTCGAACTACTCTGACGAAGCCTATATGCGCGGCATTGCCAGGATTGTTCCCACCGAGTCATCTTATGGCTACGTATTGAAAACGGCCACACAAGACCGCTTGCAACTGGCTCTACGGGCCGTATTTCTGGAATCGCAGATCATCGTCGATCAGGAAATCCATCGCGTACAGCAGCGCAATGTCCATACCCACGACGCCCTCACCGACAGCGAGTATGCCGTCTTGTTGGATATGGCGCTCGGCCTGTCCGACAAGTTGATTGCCAAACGTCAGGGTCTGTCGCTGCGCACTGTTCAAAACCGTCTGTTGTCGCTCTATGACAAGCTCGGCGTCGACAGTTTGAATGTCGGGCAGAGCGAGTTCGCCATCAACAAACGCACGCGCGCCATTACGCGTGCCCTGAACCTGCGGGCCATCAATGCGGAAAGTCTAGAGAGCGCCGAACGGGACCTGCAAAAATGGCTGAGCAAACAGTAAGGTATAGCCCGGGCCTCAGACCACGTTGCGCTCGCGATAGGTCTGCAGGAAAGCCCGCACCCGTGGATCTTCCGGCACTTGGCCAAAGATCTCCGCCGGCGGCACGCAGGTCACCAGACGACCACTGTCGAGGAAGGCAACCCGATCCGCCACATGGGCGGCAAAGCCCATTTCATGGGTAACCACGACCATGGTCATGCCTTCGTTGGCCATTTCCTTCATGACGGAAAGCACTTCGCCGACCAACTCCGGATCGAGCGCCGACGTCGGTTCATCGAACAACATGACGCTCGGTTCCATGGCAATTGCACGGGCGATTGCCACCCGCTGCTGCTGACCGCCAGAGAGATTGGCCGGATAGTTCTTTTCCTTGTCGGATAGATTGACCTTGGCCAGCGCAGCCCGCGCCTTCTCGTGCGCTTGCTTCTTGCCCAGCCCTTTGACGTGAATCAGCGCTTCGGCAACATTTTCCAGAGCGGTCAAATGCGGCCAGAGATTGAACTGCTGAAACACCATGCCGATGTGTTGCCGCTGACGACGCAACGCTTCGCCTGACAAAGCTTTGCGCGGCGACGCCCCGGCCGACTTCCAGCCGATCAGCTCACCTTCCAGCAGAACCTCGCCGCCGTCATAGGCTTCAAGGAAATTCAGGCAGCGCAGAAGCGTGCTCTTGCCTGAACCCGACGGACCGATCAGGCAGAGCACTTCGGAGCGATGAACATCCAGCGTCACATCTCGCAAGGCTTCGAACTCATCGAAGTATTTGCTCATGTTCCGAACCTGGATGATCGGCTGGTCTGTCAGGTTGTCACCCATATGTCAGGTCTCACTCATCACGAATATCAGGTCAGGTTCCAAGTCAGAATTACACACGGCGCAGATGGCGGGTTACTCGCGCCTCCACCCTTTCGCCGACCCAGCTCGTGCCGATCACCAGCACCCAGTAGAACAAGGAAAGAACTAGGAAGGGCTCGACAAAGGTGAATGTCTCTGCCGCCATCGTCTGCGTTTCATAAAGCAGCTCAGGCACGGTCACCACCGAGAGGATCGCCGTTTCCTTGGTCAGGATAATGAAAAAGTTGGTCAGCGGCGCCGTCGTCGGCACCAGCATTTGCGGCAGGATGATCCGCATCAAAATCCTGCGCTCGCTTAACCCGACACACCGTGCCGCCTCAATCTGCCCCTTTGGGATGGCATTGAAACCAGACCGAAAGATCTCGGAGAAATACGGGCTTCCGTAAATGATGAAGCTCAGTATCCCCGCCTGCATTGGAGACAGAACCAACCCAACGTACGGTCCGCCATAATAGAGAATGAACAGCTGGATCATGAACGGCGTGCCGCGGATGATTTCCACGTAGATGTAGATCAGCCACCCGAGAGCCTTCGGGCCAAAGCGATAGAGGCAGGCAAGCAGGAACCCGAGAACCAACCCACCTATCGAGCCGACAAGCCAGCACAAAATAGTGACGCCGAAACCGGAGAGAAGCGCAGGGCCGTAGCGAATGAAGAGATCAAGTTCCATGGCTCAGCCCACCTCCAGCCGCTTTTCGGCCAACCGACCGAGGCCAGATATGACCAGATTGATCAGGAAGTAGATGACCGCCGCCGCAATGAAGATCTCCAGAGGCCGGTAGGTCTCGCCGGTGATGTTCTGGGAAATGCGGGTCAACTCGCCGATGCCTACGACTGACGCCAGCGAGGACACCTTCACCAGAAGGATCAACTCGTTCACCAGTGAGGGCAGGCCAATGCGGATAGCCTGCGGCACCAGAATACGCCGCCACAACGACAAGGTCGGAATGCCAAGGGCTTGCGCGGCCTCGGTTTGCCCTGCTGGGATCGTCTGCAAGGCGCCGCGCAGGATCTCGGCCGTATAGGCGGCTGAACACATGCCTACCGCGAGAATGGCAGCAGCAATCGCCGGCAGATCAAGCCCCACGTAAGGCAGCATGTAATAGAACATCAACAGCTGAACGAGCAGCGGAACGCCGCGAAAAAAGGAGATGTACAGTCGCGCCAATGACCGGATGACAGACCCGCGCGAAATCCGGCCTGCACACAGAAAGATGCCCCAAACCAGGCTGATCGCCATGCCACCAAGCGAAATCAGCAGCGTCCACCGCGCCGCAGCCAGCAGATAGGGCAGATTGTGCCAGATTACTTCAAAGGAAAAATTCACCCGTCACGTCCCCATCTCGACGGCCTCTGATAAGGCATCCTGCGCCCGGCAGAAAGTCACCGGGCGCAAGTTTAGCAGGAGGTTACTTGACGTCCGGCATGGTGGTCGGCAGTTCCGGGTTGGAACCGAGCCACTTTTCGTTGATCGCCTGCAAGCGGCCATCTTCATGCATCTTCAAGATGGCGTCGTTGATGGCTGCGACCAGCGTCTTGCTGTCTTCGCCGCCCGGAGCAACCCAGCCGAAGAACTTAGGATCGCCAAACGGAGGCATGACCATTTCGAAGAGACCGGCACGCTGGACGGCAGCGTAGCCCATCAGCGGCGCGGAGTTAGCAACCGCCTGAATGCGGCCAGCAGCCAGATCGGACAGAGCTTCATCAATGTTGACGTACTCACGCACGTCAGCCGGTGTGTCGAGGCTTTCGGAGAAGGCCTTCAGCTGCTCCAGCTGGGCAGAGCCCTTCTGCGAACCAACGGCCTTGCCAGCGATATCGGACGGAGCAGAAATGCTGTCATCACCGGCCTTCTTGGCCAGCGCTACAGTGGCGTTACCGATCGGCAGGGTAAAGTTGTAGCGGCTCATGCGTTCCGCCGTGATTGTCACAGGTGCGTTGACGAAATCAAACTTGCCGGCTTCGAGGCCCGGCAGGATCGACTGCCAAGGCAGATCGAGAAATTCGACTTCAACGCCGAGTTCCTTGGCAACCTCGGTGAAGAGGTCATGACAGATACCCTGATACTCACCGTCCTTGAGGATGTCGAACGGCGCATAGTGCATTTCCGTGGCGGCGACGATCTTGCCCTTGGCCTTGATGTCGGAAAGCATATCTGCCTGTGCCGCAGTGGCCAGACCGAAGCTGACGCCAACGGCGGCAACGAGTCCGAGAAGCTTCTTGTTCATGATTGCAAGTCTCCTGTTGTTACAACTGTTCCGGGAAGGTTAGTTATTGTTATAATTATATTATTTCAGGATCCCAGGGAGATTGAGATCCTGTTCTCTAGCGCAATCAAGCGCTATTTCGTAGCCCGCATCTGCATGACGCATGACGCCCGTTGCCGGGTCATTCCACAAGACCCGGCCGACACGTTCTTTCGCGTCGTCTGTACCATCGCAACAGATCACCATGCCTGAATGTTGCGAGAAGCCCATACCGACGCCTCCACCGTGGTGCAGCGACACCCAGGTCGCCCCCGAAGCAGTGTTGAGCAGGGCATTCAGAAGCGGCCAATCCGACACGGCATCGGAGCCGTCTTTCATCGCTTCGGTCTCACGATTGGGCGAAGCAACGGAGCCAGAGTCCAGGTGGTCGCGACCAATCACAATCGGTGCCTTCAGTTCACCGGTGCGAACCATTTCATTGAACGCCAAACCCAGACGGTGGCGCTGACCCAATCCAACCCAGCAGATGCGTGCCGGCAGTCCCTGGAACGAAATCCGCTCGCGCGCCATATCGAGCCAATTGTGCAGGTGCGGATCGTCCGGGATCAGTTCCTTGACCTTCTGATCGGTCTTGTAGATGTCTTCCGGATCGCCGGAGAGTGCGCACCAGCGGAACGGGCCGATGCCACGGCAGAACAGCGGTCGAATATAAGCTGGCACGAAACCCGGGAAAGCAAAGGCATTTTCAAGGCCTTCATCCTTGGCAACCTGACGAATGTTGTTGCCATAGTCGAGCGTCGGAACGCCGGCATCCCAGAAGGCAACCATGGCCTCAACATGCTCGCGCATGGATGCACAGGCTGCCTTTTCGACGGCCTTTGGATCGCTTTCACGCTTCTCACGCCATTGCGCGACGGTCCAGCCCTTCGGCAGGTAACCGTTGATCGGATCATGAGCAGACGTCTGATCGGTGACGATGTCCGGGCGCGCGCCGCCCGCCTTCATCCGCTCAACCAGCTCCGGGAAGATATCGGCGGCATTGCCGAGAAGTCCGACGGACTTGGCTTCGCCGGCTTTCGTCCACCTGTCGATCATCGCCAGCGCTTCATCCAGCGAAGTCGCCTTTTCGTCGACGTAGCCCGTGCGAAGACGAAAATCGATCCGGGTCTCATCGCACTCGACCGCCAGACAGCAGGCACCCGCCATGACAGCCGCCAGAGGCTGTGCGCCCCCCATACCACCAAGACCACCTGTCAGGATCCATTTTCCGGTCAGGTCGCCATCAAAGTGCTGGCGTCCTGCTTCGACGAAGGTCTCGTAAGTGCCCTGCACGATCCCTTGCGTACCAATGTAGATCCACGACCCGGCAGTCATCTGGCCGTACATGGCCAGTCCCTTCTTGTCGAGTTCGTTGAAATGGTCCCAGTTGGCCCAGTGTGGCACCAGATTGGAGTTGGCAATCAGGACGCGCGGAGCATCCTTGTGGGTGCGGAAAACACCGACTGGCTTGCCGGATTGCACCAGCAGCGTCTCGTTTTCTTCCAGATCCTTCAGCGCCGCAACAATACGGTCGAAGTCTTCCCAGGTGCGGGCTGCCCGGCCAATCCCGCCGTAGACCACCAGCTCATGCGGATTTTCGGCCACATCCGGATGAAGATTGTTCATCAACATGCGCAGTGGCGCTTCCGTCAACCAGGACTTGGCGTTCAGCTCGGTACCGGTGGGCGCAAAAACATCGCGGGCATTGTGACGGCGATCAACCATGGTGGTCTCCTCGGGTAGTCTTCTTGTCAGTTGAATTGAGTGCGCCAGCCAGGTCAGCGAGGTCCGACAGGATCAAGCCAAGGTGCGGCCGCAGCCGGGCGGATCGCTCTTCGCTATAGTCAAACGGCAAGGCTTCGGTCGCCAGATGGGTGCACTGGGCCAGTTCCATCTGGATCGCGTGTACATTCGCCTCTGGCTTGCCATAGTGACGGGTTGTCCAGCCGCCTTTGAAGCGTCCGTTCAGGATGCTGTCGTATCCTTCAGCAGCCTTCGTGCGGGCCAAAACGGCAGCTTCGATCTGCGGCGCGCAAGTGGTGCCGCCGTTGGTCCCAATGTTGAAATCGGGCAGCTTGCCTTCAAACAGAAAAGGAATATGCGAACGGATCGAATGGCAGTCATAAAGGATCGCCACACCGTGGATCGCCTTGACCCTCTCGATTTCGGCCGCAAGTGCTGCGTGATAAACCGCATGCCACGCAATCCGACGCTCTTCGATTTCCGCCGGATCCGGTGCCTGACCCTCCAGATAAATCGGCAAGCCATCAAAATCTGTCGTTGGGCACAGACCCGTGGTGTTCTGCCCCGGATAAAGGCTTGCGCCCGCCGGATCCCGATTGGCATCGATGACATAGCGGTGAAAGTTCGCGCAGACCATCGTCGCGCCCGGCAAAAGATCACGGTAAAGACGGTCGACATGCCAATCGGTGTCGGCCAGCGCCTTGCCGGTGTCATTCAAGCGCATAAAGATCTCGTCCGGCACATAGGTTCCCGCATGAGGAACGCCGAGAATGACCGGACTGTTTCCGGCAAAGACATCAACCGGCTGCATGGCTGGCCTCCAGGCGGATCAGCGGCGCTGCCGAAATCGAGGCGACAAGCGTGCGGTTCAAGACCAACTGGGCTGCAGCGCGTAAGTCAGGCGCCATATAGCGATCGGCCTCAAGAGTTGGCACCACGGCACGCAGACCGTCCAGAGCCAACTGCAAGGCTGGACTGGTCTTCAGCGGCGCCCGGCACTCGATACCCAGAGCGCCACAAAGCAGTTCGACACCGAGAATATTTGCCAGATTTGCCGTCATCCGACCAAGGCGACGGGCGCCATGGGCGGCCATGGAAACATGGTCTTCCTGATTGGCGCTGGTCGGAGTGGAATCTGTCGAGCACGGATTGGCGAGGTGCTTGTTCTCGCTCATGAGTGCTGCCGTCGTCACTTCCGCGATCATCAGCCCGGAATTGAGGCCCGGATCCTTGGCAAGGAACGGCGGCAGATCAAAAGAGAGCGTCGGATCGACCATAAGCGCGACGCGACGCTGGGCGATGGAGCCGATTTCAGCCACGGCCAGCGCGATCTGATCGGCCGCAAAGGCCACAGGCTCCGCGTGGAAGTTGCCGCCCGACACGATCAATCCGGCTTCGGTCAGGACAAGTGGATTGTCGGTCGCCGCATTGGCTTCGATTTCCAGCGTGTTCGCTGCCATCCGCAGAAGGTCGACACACGCACCGGCGACCTGCGGCTGGCAACGAATGCAATAGGGATCCTGTACACGGCTGTCGCCTTCGCGGTGACTTTCCCGGATTTCGGAGCCGTCCATCAGCTTGCGCATGGCGGCAGCCACTTCAATCTGACCACGATGGCCGCGCAGCGCATGGATTTCCGGCAACAACGGAGCCGTCGATCCCATGATGGCATCGGTGGACAGGCTCGCCGTCAGCAGGCAGGCCTCCGCCATACGCCAGGCCTGAAACAAGCCGATCAGCGCATAGGCGGTCGAAAACTGCGTGCCGTTGATCAGTCCAAGACCTTCCTTCGGCCCAAGCACGACAGGTGTCAGCCCGGCCTTTGCCAGAGCATCAGCACCGCTCAGACGCTCGCCGTCAAACTCGGCTTCGCCTTCGCCGATCATCGCAGCGGTCATATGCGCCAGAGGCGCCAGATCACCGGAGGCCCCAACCGAGCCTTGCGCCGGAACAACGGGCGTGACGCCCTTCGCCAGCATATTCTCGATCAGTTCCAGCACCTCGAAGCGCACACCGGAGGCGCCGCGCGCCAGCGACATCAGCTTGAGTGCCATCATCAGACGCACAGTGGCCGGCTCCATGTCGTCGCCGACACCGCAGCAATGAGACAGAATCAGATTCCGCTGAAGCGTCTCTGTGTCTTCGGCTGCGATCTTGACGCTGGCCAGCTTGCCGAAGCCTGTATTGACGCCATAGACGGCCTCATTCCCCATCGCGGCCTGACGGACGCGCTCAGCGGCGGCATCAATGGCAGGACGGGCGGCACGGTCAATGGTGACGGCCAGCCCTTCACGGTAGATGCGCTCGAGCGCGTCAAGAGTGACTTTGCCCGGTGTCAGCACCAAGGCGTTTGCCGGTGCGGTCATTCGGAACCTCCGAAAATACGTTCTTGAAGGGGATTAAAGCCGATGCGATAGGCAAGTTCGGCAGGCGTCTGGAGATCCCAGATGGCGATGTCGGCCCTTAGGCCCTCACGCAAGGTTCCGCAATCCGCCAGGCCCAGCGCCTTTGCGGCTTCGCGGGTGACGCCTGCAAGTGCCTCTTCGGGCGTCATGCGGAACAGTGTGCAGGCCATGTTGAGGGTGAGAAGCAGGCTGGTCAGGGGCGACGAGCCCGGATTGCAGTCGGTCGCCAATGCTATGGAGACATCATGCTTGCGCAGAAGCCCGACCGGCGGGAGCTGCTTTTCGCGCAGGGTGTAGAAGGCACCCGGAAGAAGAACCGCCACAGTGCCGGCGGCCGCCATCTCCTTCACACCGGCCTCATCCAGATATTCCAGATGGTCGGCGGACATGGCTCCACGTCGGGCAGCTAATGCGGCGCCGCCAAGGTTCGACAACTGTTCGGCGTGGAGCTTGATCGGCAGGCCCAGCTCCGCCGCCTTGTCGAACACCCGCGCCATCTGGTTCGGAGAAAAAGCAATCCCTTCGCAAAAGCCGTCAACCGCGTCGACCAGCCCCTGCGCATGGGCTTCCTCAAGGGTCGGCAGGCAGATCTCGTTGAGATAGCGGTCTTCTTCACCCTTGAACTCGACCGGCACGGCATGAGCGCCGAGGAAACTGGTCAGCACCCGAACCGGACGCTGCTCACCGACCTTGCGGGCAACACGCAGCATGCGCAACTCGGTCTCCCGGTCAAGACCGTAGCCGGACTTGATCTCAAGGGTGGCGACGCCCTCCGCCAACAGCGCATCGACACGTTTCAGCGCATCGATCAGTAGCGCATCTTCGCCGGCTTTACGGGTTGCCTCAACCGTTGAAACGATGCCACCGCCAGCCTTGGCAACTTCCTCATAAGAGGCCCCATTCAGGCGCATCTCGAATTCCATCGCCCGGTTGCCACCGAACACCACGTGGGTGTGGCAGTCGATCAGCGCTGGCGTGACCAAAGCTCCTTCAAGATCTTGAGAAGAAAGCGAGGCAAGCTCAGCCGGCAGGCTAGCCTCCGGCCCGCAATAGCGGATGACGCCATCTTCAATCGCAATCGCACCCTGCTCGACCAGACCATAGGGGCTGGTGCCGGGTTGCATGGTGGCAAGGGTGGCATTTCGTAAAATCTGGCTCGACACGATGACCATTCCGCGCTTGAATAAATTGCGTTAGATGAGAATATGCATGCACATAATAACGTGTCAACGAGGATTCTGTCAGTGACCCAAGACCGGACAACCCAGCTTCTGGCAAACCAGGCCCTGACACCCGACGGGTGGAAGTCGAACGTTCTGGTGAGCGTCGAGAATGGCCGGATTTCTTCGGTTACACCAAATGCCACCGCGCTTCCCGCGTCGGTGGAAAGGCTGGAAACCTTGCTCCCGGCCCCAGCAAACCTGCATTCCCATGCCTTCCAGCGCGCCATGGCGGGCATGAGCGAGCGCCGCGGTCCGGAAGCCCGCGACACGTTCTGGACATGGCGTCAGATCATGTATCGGTTCCTCGATGTGCTGACCCCCGACGACATCGAATCCATTGCCGCCTTCGTGCAGATGGAAATGCTCGAGGCTGGCTATGCCTGTAATGTCGAGTTCCACTATGTTCACCATCAACCCGGCGGTGCGCCTTACGCCAATTTGGCCGAGCTTTCAGAGCGGATCGCGGCCGCGACTGACCAGAGCGGCATCGGCCTGACGCTTTTGCCGGTGCTTTACAGTCAGGGCGGTTGTGACGGCGGCCCGCTCGGGCCTGGACAGATCCGGTTTGGCAATGACATTGAGCGCTATCTCCGTCTGCATGAGGGTGCCACCCGCGCAGTTTCCTCCCTGACCGACGATTGCCGGATGGGCGTTGCCCCGCACTCCCTGCGCGCTGTGCGCCGCGAAGACATTGCCCCCTGCATTGAGCTTGCGGGCACATCGCCTCTGCACATGCATCTGGCCGAACAGGTGAAGGAAGTCGAAGAAGTCGAAGCCGCCTATGGCCGCCGCCCTGTCAACTGGCTCCTGGAAAATCATGACGTCAGTGAAAACTGGTGCCTGATCCACTGCACCCAGATGACAGCCTCAGAGACAACAGCCCTGGCACGCACAGGCGCCGTCGCCGGTCTCTGTCCCATCACCGAATCAAGTCTGGGTGACGGTATCTTCAACGGCGTCGACTACCTGGCTGCCGGTGGGCGGCTAGGCATTGGATCGGATTCCAACGTCCGCATTTCCCTGTCTGAAGAACTCCGTACCCTGGAATATTCCCAGCGCCTGCGGGACAGATGTCGTGCCAGCGTTGCAACGCCCGAGCGCTCGACCGGTCGCGTGCTGTTTGACGCAGCCCTCCAAGGCGGCGCCCGCGCTGCGAATCGCGACAGCGGCGCTCTCGCGCCAGGCTCACTCGCGGATTTTCTCGCCCTTGATGGCAATGCAGTGGACCTTGCCGGCTGCAAAAGCGATGACACACTGGATACCTGGATCTTTGCCGGAAACGACCGGATGGTCACAGACGTCTGGTCCGCTGGGCGGCATCTGGTTAAAGAGGGCGTCCATATTCGCGGCGACGACATACGCACCCGCTATCGCGCAACGATGAAGGCACTGAGGCAGAGACTTTGACAGTCAAGGAAAGCAATAGCTGGATCCGCATTCGCGAAGAGCTTCTGCGCCGCATCAACGAACGCGTCTGGCAGCCGGGAGAAACCATTCCCGGTGAGGCCGAATTGGCGGAAGAGTTCGGCTGCGCCCGGACCACCGTCAACCGGGCCCTGCGGGATCTGGCGGAAGCAGGTCTTGTCACCCGAAGGCGCAAGGCGGGAACCCGTGTAGCCGTCAATCCGCCGCACAAGGCCACCTTTACCATTCCGATCATTCGGGAGGAGGTTGAAGCTCGTGGCTCCAGCTACAGCCATTCTCTGCTGAAACGTGAGAAGCGTCCTCTTCCGACCTCCCTGCACGCTGCATTTCCAGTCGGGGACGAAGCCTTTCTGCTTTACACGGAAACCGTCTATTTTGCCGACGACCGCCCGTTCATGTTCGAGGAACGCTACACCAACATTGATGCCACGCCGGCGTTCGCCGAAGCCGCTTTCGATCTGATCAGCCCGAACGAATGGCTGGTTCAAAACGCGCCCTTCACCACCGGAGATCTGACCTGCTACGCGGCAAACGCTGGTCCCGCCCTGTCCGGCCTGTACGAATGCCAGGACAACACACCGCTTTTCGTGATGGAACGCGTGACGTTTAATCAGACCCAGCCTATCACCCACGTACGCATGACCTACTCACCCGGCTATCGCTTGCGCACCGGCTTCTGAGGAGCCTATCGGGCATCGTTGCTGCTTTAGGCCCAGCCTTTGAGCGCCCGCCCCGAATAATAGCTGGGTGTCGTGGCCCGGTAGAGCGGAATGGTGGCAGCGCCCAGATGCGGCTTGTCACTCATCGCGGAAAGGCGGATTTCCGGCGGTTCAACATGAAAATCCTCCCCCAGGATTTCCAGTGAACCCAGATGCTCAACGAAATGCCGGATAATCCAGTCGGGCAAGGAACCGCCAAACACGATGGCTGTCGGATCAAGCGTACGCGCCACTGTCAGTGATAGGACCCGCAACTGATCCGTTGCCCGGTCAAGCCAGCCGCGAATAGCCGGATGATCGCTGTAGCTCTCGTCGATCTCACGCAGGCGCCGAACGTTGATACCCTGCGTTGACAGAAGATTGCACAGGTCCTGACCAGATGGACGCGGGTGCGACTTGGGAAACAGCCCGCCAAACTCCCCGGCGTTGCGGTTGGTCCCGCGGTAAAGCTGGCGCTGCACGACGACGGCGCCACCGATGCCATAGGTCAGCCAGATCAGCGCAAAATTCCGGAGGTTACGCCCAGCGCCATAATAGAGTTCGGACAGAACCACGGCCTTACCGTCGTTCTCGTGAAACACCGGCATGTCGAAATAGTCGTCAAAGTCCTTGTTGACGTCGATGTCATGCCAGCTGGAAAACTGCTGGATCTGAAAAACATGACCGGGATTGCGCGAGAAATGCCCGGGAAACGACAGGCCACATCCAAGCACTCGGCTCCTGTCGATGCCGGCTTGCTTGATCACGGCTTCAACGGCCGGAGACGCCACACCCATGATGTGATCGAAGCTGTGATCATCCAGCTCCTGAACATGCTCAGCCCTGATTTTTCCCTCAAGATCCGCCACACAGATCCGGATATCGTCGGGGTTGAAATACACCCCAACAGTAAACAGGCCCTCCGGATTAAGCTTCACAGCCGTCGAGGGCTTGCCACGACCTGTCGGGGGCCGGCTTTCACTGTCTTCCACTATAAGGGCGCCCTCAAGAAGGCTAGACGTCAAACGGGTAAGCGTAGGCGCAGAAACCGCCATCTCTCTGGCAAGCTCGATCCGGGACATGCCGCCGCGCCCGCGAAGCAGTTCAATAACCCGCCGCTCATTATACCCCAGATTGATCAACCCGTTCCCCGCACGCTCTTGACTGACCTTAGACCCTCTACCCGAGAACCGCCAGATAAGCACCAAAAAACGCGATTCTCTCTTCGTCTCTCGATTTCACGGCAGTCTCTATAGATAAATTTTATTGATAAAAATCATAGCCTTATTCTGTTTGTGACAGAATTGTGAAATTCGTCTTGACTTATTTATTTACGTAATAAAACTTAATAGCTGTCCTCATCCGTCCGAACAATAACCAAACAAGAAAAGTTCAAACGGGCGATGAGACGCTGGGAACTAACAGTGATGGAGGCTCTATTGAGAATTTCAAATAAACTACGGACGGCGCTCACCGCCGGTGCCGCAATTCTGGGTGCAATATCCGTCGCACATGCTGATGGCACGGTTGTCGTCTACTCCGCAGCACCACAGCAGCTCGTTGACGAGTTGGTGCCGATGTTCGAAAAACAGACCGGCACAACGGTCGAAGTTATCAAAGCCGGCTCCGGCGAACTGATGAACCGTCTGAAAGCCGAAGCTGAAAAGCCGGCAGGCGACGTGATCTGGAGTGTTGACGGCACGGTCATCGATTTCTCCGCAGAACTTTTCGAGCCCTACAAGCCGGTGGAAGCCGATGCGATCAACCCGAAGTTCACCCCGAGTGAAAACTGGGTTCCGTTTACGGCAGTCGTCACGGCCTTCATCGTCAACGAAGAAGCCCTGAAAGGCGCACCGGTTCCGACATCCTGGAAAGACCTGACCAAGCCGGAATACAAGGGCCTGATCTCGTCCGCACGCGCTGACAAGTCTGGCTCCGCCTATATCCAGCTGGCAACCGTTCTGCAGGATTTCGACACCGAGGAAGCTGGCTGGGATGTCTACAAGGGCATTCTCTCCAACGCCGTGCTTTCCGCTTCGTCCGGCGCTGTTCCGCGTTTCGTCAATGATGGCGAACAGGGTATCGGCATCACCTTGGAAGATGCAGCACTACGCTACAAGGTCGGTGGCGCTGACGTTCAGATCGTCTACCCGAGCGAAGGTACGGCCATCGCTCCAGACGGAATGGCACTCGTGAAGGGCGCTCCGAACGCAGAAAACGGCAAAGCCTTCATCGACTTCATCGTCTCGAAGGAAGCTCAGGAAGCTGTTGCCGGCATCGGCCGTCGCCCGATCCGCACAGATGTTGCGTCCAACCCGGAACTGATCTCCATCAACGATGTTCCGGATGCAAACTACGACTTTGCGTGGGCTGCGGAAAACCGCGCCCGTCTGGTCGAAACCTGGACCGATCTGCTGCTCGACCTCGAGTAGGATCTGCTTTCCGGAGGGCGACACCACTCGCCCTCCGGCTTTTCCCTAATTCCCTGAAGTCTGAATTTATTGCTGCCCCTGCCGCGGGCGCACGGAGTCCCTTTCATGGCCGATGTCGAGATCTCGAACATTCGTAAAAGCTATGGCGATGTCGTCGCCCTGTCCGGCATCAACATTTCCATTCCCTCGGGATCTTTCTTCACGCTCTTGGGCCCGAGCGGCTGTGGCAAGACCACCCTGCTGCGCACCATTGCCGGTTTTCACCAGCAAGACAGCGGTGGCATCGGCATCCAGGGGCAGGCGATTGAACACACGCCAGCGCACAAGCGCGACGTCGGCATGGTGTTTCAGGATTACGCCGTTTTCCCGCACATCAGCGTCTACGACAATATTGCCTTTGGCCTGAAGCAGCGAAAAATCTCCAAGTCGGAGATTTCCGAGCGCGTTGCAAAGATCCTCGACATCGTGCAGCTCACTGACTACGCCGACCGCATGCCACATGAGCTTTCCGGCGGCCAGCAGCAGCGTGTCGGCCTCGCCCGCGCCCTGGTCATCAATCCGAAAGTTCTGCTCATGGATGAGCCGCTTTCCAATCTCGACGCAAAACTGCGTGTTGATCTGCGCCGCGAACTGCGCGCGATCCAGCAGTCGATGAACATCACCACTGTCTACGTTACCCACGATCAGGAAGAAGCTCTGGCGATGTCCGACATTGTCTGTGTGATGTATGGCGGTGTCATCCAGCAGGCCGCGCCGCCCTGGGAAGTCTACAACAGCCCGTCGAACAAGTTCGTGGCGTCGTTTGTCGGTGCCAACAACTTCCTGACGCTAGAATGGGATGGCGGGCAGCCCTCCCTTGCGGGCACGCCTGTCGCCCTGCCCCAGGCCAAGCCCCTGCCGAATGCAGACAAGGTTGTTGCAGCCATCCGGCCAGAATTCATCTCGGTCAACCCGACAATATCCTCCCCCGACACGATCACTCTCTCTGCCAAGATCCGCCTCGTGAGTTTTACCGGGCGTGAAATGAATGTCGCCGCTGTCCTTGCATCTGGCGAAGAGATAGAGGCGATCACAGCTCCTTCTCCCGCAATCCTCGCGCTCAAGACAGACGACGACATCACGCTCGCCTTCCCAGCCAGCGACGTGCAGATCTTTGCAGACGCGGTGACAGGAGAGCGTTTGTCATGAGCTCACTTGCCACCCTCTTGCCAGGTTCCCGGCTGAGAATGCCGGGATTTTGGACCGTCATCACAGCGCTCGCCGTGCTGCTTCTGGCCGTGTTTCTTCTACTACCGATCCTCAACGTCTTCGCCATCAGCTTTTTCGATGCCAAGACCGGCGACTTCGGCGTGTCGAACTACATCCAGGTTCTGACCCGACGCTATTACACAACGGCACTTTGGAACACGATCATCATCGGCGCGCTGGGAATGCTCGGCGCCTGCCTCATCGGTATTCCGCTCGCCTTCTGCACCTCCCGCTACCGGATCCGTGGACGCGCAGTCATCGCGACCTTTGCGGTTCTCGTGCTTTGCGCCCCGCCTTTCATTGGCGCCTATGCCTGGATCATGCTGTTCGGCTCCAACGGCGCCGTCACCAACATCCTGAAGAGCATCGGCATCGACATGCCGACGATCTACGGTATTCCCGGAATCGTTCTGGTCTTCAGCCTCAAGTTCTTTCCTTACATCTACCTGATGACGGAAAACGCGCTGAACACGATCAACAAGTCCTATGAAGATGCGGCGGAAAACCTCGGTTGCACGGCTTTTCAGCGGTTCATGAAAGTCACTCTTCCGTTGGTTTTCCCGGCTGTCAGCACCGGGGCAATCATCTGCTTCGTGCTGTCGATTGCCGACTTCGGAACACCCGCCATTCTGGGCCGTGGTGTCCGGACGCTCTCGACGATCGCCTATTCGCAATACACCTCAGAAATGGCTGGAACGCCGACCATGGCCGTGACAATCTCCATGTTGATGATCGCAATCTCCATGGCGGCCCTTCTTCTGCAGCGCCGTATTCTGGCAAAGCGTCGCTATGCCAGCGCCCTGACCAACCGTCCGGTAAAACAGTCGCTGACAGGCTCGAAGTCGCTCCTCGTGCATGGGTTCTGCTACGCGGTTGTCTTCCTCGCCATGCTGCCGTCGCTGACCGTCGTCTACACATCCTTTCTCGCCACCAGCGGCCCGGTCTTCACCGGCGGCTTTGGCTTGGGAAGCTATGAACGTGTCCTACACAACTCGCCGACCGCTATTGCCAACAGCTTCATGTTTGCCTTTGGAGCGGTCGTGTTGATCGCCATTGTCTCCGGGTTGTTGTCCTTCATCGTCGTCCGCAAAGACAATGTCGTCGCAGGCTCTCTCGACCTGCTGCTGATGGTGCCGTATCTGATCCCCGGCGTGGTGATGGCCATCGGCTATGTGGCGACCTTCCGCAATCCTCCCTTCGACATCACCGGCACGGCGCTGATCATCATCTTGATCGTCTTCATCCGGCGACTGCCCTACGGCGTGCGATCGACGACGTCGATCCTCCGTCAGATCAAGCCTTCCATTGAGGAAGCTGCGGTCAATCTCGGCGCCTCACCGGCCAAGACCTTCACATCGATCACCGTGCCTCTGATGACGCCCGGTTTGATAATCGGATCGCTCATGAGTTTCATCACGGCGATCAACGAGCTGTCTTCAACGCTGATCCTCTACACGTCCCGAACCATCACCATGCCCGTGCTGATCTACATTCAGGTCATTGACGGCGAGTTCGGGACGGCGGCGGCTCTCTCCACATTGCTCCTCCTCAGCACCGGCATCTGCGTCTTCGCGGTGTTCCGAATGTCGGAGAGCAAGGAATCCGCCTTCGTCTGACCGGCCACGGGCCACTCGATCTCAAAATACGCGCACCGGCCCCGGCCGGAGCGACCCCGTATGTCCAAAGGAACGTCCATGAACATCGAGGCCTTCTCGCGTTCGAAGTATAAAAACAGCACCAAGCCTGGTGACGATGTCATCCTGATCGAACCCGACCAGGTTCTGGCGGTCTTCGACGGTGCGACTGATCCGACTGGCGCATTTTACAACGGAGAGAGTTCGGGGCGGATTGCAGCCCGAAGCGCCGCACGGTGTGTCGCCGACATGCTGGTGCGTGGAACGCTGGATGAAGCGCCGGCGGAAATGATCTTTCAGGAAATCAGCACCTCTGTGAAAACCGCAGCGCAGGAACGCAACGTCGCGCACCCCGCCTCAACGACGGCGGCCCTTGCAGTCAAATGCGGTGACATGTACCGAATTCTTGCCTTGGGCGACACCGGGGTGCGCCTCAACGGCACGAAAATCCTGCAGCACCACAAGATCATCGACACCGTCAGCACTGCCGCGCGCATTCAGGTTCACAAGACGCTCAGCCAAAGAATGGACGAGAGCGATGACGTCGAATTTGCGACCCGGCAGACGATCTTTCTGGGACTAGAGGCCGCCATCGAAACCGGCAAGCTGACCCGGCAAGAGACCGAGCTCGCAATTCAGGCCGCGACCCAGGCCTCAGGCTTGCCGCAAAGTGTGGTGGCAGAGTTTCTCTCTGGCGGCATTCGCACCCAGTTTCACTATGCCAATGCTGATCACCTGCTTGGCTTTGCATCCCTCAATGGCGGCCAGGTGATTGCGAACGGCCTGACAGATCTCACCATTCCAGCCTCTGAGCTTGAAAGCATCGAGATCTTCTCAGACGGCTATATTTCCATTCCAACCTCCGGCATTCGCTGTGCCGATTGGGAAGCGGAATTTACCCGCGTAGAAACCGAAGACTTTCACAAGACCGGCGCCTTCCCTGCGGTCAAGGGTTCGACCTCCAGCGAAACTTGCGACGACCGCACTGTCATCTCCGCCGGAATTTAAGACCTAAAAGCCAATGGAACCCGAGTAATAACACCGGCGCATGGGCATGTGCCGGTGTCTTGGTGTGCAAGGCCGTGGACACTATCGCCCCAGTGCCGCGGCCGTTAACTGAGAAAGCGCCGTGCGCTGCATCCCCTCAGCATCGAAGTTTTCCGGTGCCAGCCAGCTCTCGTAAGCGGGCTTCAACACCGCCCATTCACTGTCGATAATGGCGAACCAGGCCGTATCCCGATTCAGGCCTTTCTGAATCATGTGCTGACGGAAAATGCCTTCAAAATTGAAGCCAAAGCGTCCTGCGGCAACTTTTGACGGTTGGTTTTCATTGTTGCACTTCCATTCAAAGCGGCGATATTTCAACTCTTCGAACACGTATGTCAGACAGAGATACATCACCTCTGTTGCTGCCCGACTGCGTGCCATCGCTGGGCCCCAGTAGATGTGCCCCACCTCGATGACCCCATTAGCGGCATCAATGCGCAGGAACGCCTGACGCCCGACCGCCTTGCCCGTCCGCTTGTCAACAATGGCATAAAACAGCGGATCCGCGCTGCGAGAGGCCGCTTCGGCCCATTCGGTCACATCCTGGAGTTCCTCCGGGGCGGCCTCAGCGAGGTAGCGATACTTCTCCGCCCGGTCTTCAACGCTTGCAGCAACAAACAGATCTTCGCTATGCGCCGCAACGTTCAAAGGCTCCAGCCGCACGAATGTGCCCTCAAGGACAGTCTTCTTTGGGGTAACAGGGTGATAGCTGATCATGATCTTTCTTCATCATTCAATTGGCTTAGACATAGGCCACCCTATAACTGTGGCAGCGACCGCCGACAGGCTAAAACCCACTGGTATAATGAGATTTTCAAATACCCCATACCACTCACCCGCAACAGAACAGTCCCCGCACCAGCTTAACGATCCGGCACTGCAAGCAACGGCATGAACAGTGAAAAAAGCTCTGCCTGAGAGGAGATGCTGCATTTCCGGTAAAGCTGCTTGCGGATCACCTTCACCGTCTGGAAGCTGATCCCCAGCCGCAACCCGATCGATACCGACGAGTGCCCGCGCAAGATCAACAGCGCGACTTCCGCTTGGCGCGGGCTAAGCTTGACGCCCAGCAATCGCTCCCCGGACGCAATCAGCAGATTGGTGACTTTCTCTTCGGAATAATCACCACTCGACGTGAGTCCCGACCAGCGCTGCTGGATCAGCCCACAGACAATCGGTGCCAACCGCTCAGCCATCAGAAGGTCACGACCCGAAAAGCGCCGTCCAGACGACAAGTCACGCCCCAGGCAGACATGCACCGACACACCATCTGACGGATAAGCGATGAAGGCGATCTCATCGATCAGTGTGGTGCGCTGATAGTAGGACGCAAAATACTCGTTCCGCTGGAAGTGATCCGGCGCGATGTCCTTCAATCGGTACAGACCCGCCGGCGCCTTCTCCACATGTAGAGCATGGTAGGGATCGAGTAGATAGATCCCGGAGACATAGTCGCTCTCCAGCTTCTCATGGACGTATTTTTCCACCGCCTGAGCGAAAAGCACCTCCGGCCGACCACTTTGGAAATAGGCCAGCATCGTCGTATTATCGATCTGAAAGCAGCGGCTCAGCCACTGAAACAGAGCATTTTCGAACTGCTCGGAGGCCAGAGAAGCAATGGTCTCGCCAAGTTTCTTTTCCGCAGAATTGGGCAGATTCAACCCCATACCTCCTTGGGGGTATATACCCCCTCAAAACATCATTTTACCATTCGGACACCTAAGCAAGGGGTATCAGTAAAGGGGTGTCCATGACCAGTTTCGATATTGCAGTCGCCGTCGAAAAGGTGATCAAGCGATATGGGTCCGTCACCGCATTGCACGGTGTCTCGCTCGACATCCGCGAGAATGAATTCTTCACGCTTCTCGGCCCGTCCGGCTGCGGCAAGACAACCTTGTTGCGTGCCATTGCCGGATTCGAAGACGTCAGCGAAGGACGGATCCTGCTCAAGGGTCAGGACCTCACAGGCCTTCCCCCCCACAAGCGCCCGGTCAACACCGTCTTTCAGCAGTACGCCCTGTTCCCGCACATGACAGTGACCGAGAATGTCCTCTTTGGTCTGCTGCGCAAGGGATGGTCCAGGCAGGACGCCGTGCGCCGCGCCCAGGACGTTCTGGCCCTCGTGCAACTGTCAGACTTCGCCAACCGCAAGCCAACGCAGATGTCAGGCGGTCAGCAGCAGCGTGTCGCCCTGGCCCGTGCCCTTGCCCCGCGTCCTGAAGTGCTGTTGCTCGATGAACCGCTCTCCGCACTCGACCTCAAGCTTCGCCAAGCCGTCCGACTGGAACTGAAAGCGCTTCAGCGCGAGACCGGCATCGCCTTCATCTTCGTCACCCATGACCAGGAAGAAGCGCTGACCATGTCGGACCGCATCGCAGTCATGTCCAATGGGCATGTGCAGCAGGTCGGCAGCCCCAAGGAAATCTACGAAGCGCCGACAAATCGCTTCGTCGCGGACTTCATTGGCGAAACCAATCTGCTCGACGTCACGGTGCAATCAATTTCAGACGGCGTCGCGACCGTTCTTCTGCCCGGCGATAAACCATTTACCTGCCCGGCTGCTGCGGTCCTTGATGCAGGTTCCGGCCATTTGTCCGTCCGTCCCGAGCGCATTTCGCTCTGTGCAGAGCCTCTTGCCCATTTGAGCGCAACAGTCACCGGCCATACCTATCTCGGCACCGACATCCAGCTGCATGTGCGACTGGTCGATGGCGAGGCCATGACGGTTCGCTTGCAGAACGCGGAAAGCACCGTGGTTCCGGCGACGGGCGCTCATATCGGACTGAACCTGGAGGCAGGCGCTGCACGCCTGTTAGCTGACTGATGGCCGCCGGACCAAGCATGGGCGGAGGCTCCTCGCGGATCTACCGCGGCAATGGCGTCAAACTGATGCTGCCGTCCTGGCTGATCATCGGCAGCTTCCTGCTGCTCCCGGTGATGATGATGGCCGTCTATTCCTTCCTGACGAAGGAATTCCGCGGCGGTGTTATCTGGGAGTTTTCCCTGGCCGCCTATGATCAGTTCTTCTTTGATCGTGGCCTTTTCGGCGATGAGCCCCCCAAACTCGAATGGACCTACATCGGCATTTTCTGGCGCTCCATCTGGCAGGCCGGTCTGGCCACCATCGCCTGTCTGCTGATCGGATTCCCCACCGCCTGGTTCATTGCAACACGAGATCCGAAAAGCCGTTCGATCTGGCTGTTTCTGGTGACTATTCCCTATTGGGTCAACCTGCTCATCCGCACGGTCTCGATGAAGTTCCTGATCCGCGACACGGGCCCGTTGAACGAGTTTCTGATGGCCAGCGGCATCATCAGCGAGCCGTTGGGTCTGATCAACACCAACTTCGCCGTCCAGCTTGGGCTTTTTTATTCCTATCTGCCGTTCATGGTCCTGCCGATCTATGCCGCCGTCGAGCGCTATGATTTTGCGCTCTCGGAGGCGGCAGCCGACCTCTATGCCGGAACATGGACAATACTACGTCTGGTGATCCTTCCTGTCGTCAAGCCCGGCATTATCGCTGGCTGCATCCTGGTGTTCGTGCCGTCTCTCGGCGCCTTCCTCGCACCGGATCTGCTTGGCGGCGCCAAGACCTTCATGATTGGCTCGCTGATCGAGGAACAGTTCAAGGGAAGTGCCGGAAACTGGCCATTTGGCGCCGCCGCTTCCATGATCCTGCTGACCATCGTCATGTGCGTGTTGCTTGTTTATGCCCGCAGCCAGAACAAGGGAGAGGCACGCTGATGGCCGCCAAACTCGACCTACGTCGTTTCCCCGGTTTCCTGGCAATCACGATCCTCTGCCTGGTGGTGCTTTATGCCCCCCTGGCCGTGGTTGCCGTCTATTCCTTCAATGCCTCCACCTCGATCACCAACTGGGGCGGCACGTCCCTCACCTGGTATGTTGATGTCTTCACAGGTCCGGAAGCGCCGAAGTTTCAGAAAGCCGCGTTGAACTCATTCGTCATCGCAGTGTGTGCGGCATCAATCGCCACGATCATCGCCACAGCCGCCGCCGTTGCCATGACCCGCGCCGGTCGATTCCGCGGCAAGACCCTGGGCTTTGCCCTCATCAATCTGCCCCTGATGGTTCCCGAGGTCGTCACCGCTGTCGCCAGCCTGGTGTTTTTCTCCGCCATCGGTTTCACCACTGGGCTAATGACAATTCTGGTGGCCCATACGGTCTTCTGCATCCCGTTTGCCTACCTGCCGATTGCTGCGCGAATGCAGAGCATTCCCGATCAGTATGAACAGGCAGCAATGGATCTCTATGCCACGCCTAGCGAAGCCTTCAGGCTGGTTCTTCTGCCGCTGATGACGCCTGGAGTGCTCTCCGGCTTCCTGCTCGCCTTCATCATCTCACTGGACGATTTTCTGATCACCAATTTCGTCAAGGGGGCTGGCATTGAAACCCTGCCGACCGCCATTTTCGGGTCGGTCAAGCAGGGCATCAAACCCAACATCATGGCCATTTCCACCCTCATGCTCGGCGTGTCGGTGGTCTTCGTTTCCCTGTCCTGGCTGATCGGCCGGATGGGGCAAGACAAAAAACAAGCAAGCTGAAAAAGCACCAACCAGAGTGGAGACTTTCATGAAGAAACTACTTGCATCAACCGCCGTCGCACTTCTCAGCCTTACGGCAGCAGCTCAGGCCGAGGGCAAGCTCTCGATCTACCATTGGTTCGAATACATTCCGCAGACGCTTCTCGACAAGTTTGCTGCCGAATATGACGTCGAAGTCACCATGGATACCTTCGACAGCAACGAAGCCCTGCTCGCCTCCCTCAAGGCCGGCAAGCTCGGCAGCTACGACGTGGCTGTTCCCGGCGACTACATGGTCAAGATCATGAACGGCGAAGGCATGCTCGACACATTCGAGCCGTCCGAGCTGTCCAACTTCGGCAACATCGAAAAGCAGTGGGTCGACGTCGCGTTCGATTCGGGCCGCAAGAGCTCCATCCCCTACCAGTGGGGCTCCACGTCCTACTCCGTTAATCGTGACGTCTATACAGGCCCAATTGACAGCCTCTCCGTGATCTTCGATCCACCGGCTGAGCTGAAGGGCAAGATTAACGTTCTCGATACCGCTGGCGAAACCCTCACCCTCGCCTCTCTCTACCTCGGCATTCCGCAGTGCTCCGCGGACCGTGAGCAGCTGAAGGAACTCAATGCACTGGTTCAGAAGGCTAAGGCCGACTGGGCATCCTTCGGCTCTGATGTTGCCAAGGACGTTCTCGTCTCCGGTGATGCGGCAGCCGGCATGATCTGGTCCGGTTTCTCAGCCAAGGCACGGGCTGAAGGCGCCAACATCGAATACGCCTTCCCGAAAGAGGGCTACATCGTCTGGATGGACAATGTCGTTCTGCTGAAGGATGCGCCGAACCGCGACAATGCTCTGAAGTTCATGAACTTCCTGCTTGAGCCGGAAAACGCCGCAGCTGTCACCAACTACGCCCAGTACACAGCTGGCGTCACCGGCACAGCCGAGTTCTTGGACCCGGAAGTTGCCAACTCTCCGGAATCCAACCCGCCGGCAGGCCCGAAGGGCGCATTCGTCGAGGCTTGTTCTGAAGACGTTCAGGTCCTCTACGACGCGATCTGGACCAACCTGAAAAAGTAAGCTCAAGGAACAGACGGCCATGAAACTCGCTCTCTATCAGGGTCCTGCAATCGGCGGGGACATCGAGGCAGGATTTGAACGCCTCGAAACCCAGCTTGTCGCAGCGGCCACAGCTGGAGCAGACATGGCCGTCTTTCCGGAGCTTTTCCTGCCTGGCTACAACAGGCCGGATTTGCATCAAAACCTCGCCCAACCCATGGGCGGGAACTGGACCACACGACTTGCAGACATGGCCCGGCAGACGGGCTGCGGCTTGACCCTGGGATGGGCTGAGCGCGACGGCGAACGTGTTTTCAACGCGACCACGGCATTTGGCACAAATGGCGAGATCCTCGGGCACTACCGCAAGATCCAACTGTTTGGCCCAATGGAAAAAGCCAGCTTTTCAGCGGGAGAGAGCTACGCCTTCTTCGAACTCGGCGGGCACAAGGTGGCGCTGCTCATTTGCTACGACATCGAATTCCCCCAGCATTGCCGCGCCCTTGCTGATCACGGGGTGACATTGCTGCTTGTGCCGACCGCCAATCCGGAACGGTTCGAGCACGTGCCCAGAACATTCGTTCCCGCACGCGCTGCCGAGATGGGTATGACGATCGCCTACGCCAATTTCTGCGGATCGGAAGGCAACCTGACATTTGGGGGCAATTCCCTGATCGTTGGGCCCGACGCCCAGATCATCGCCAGCGCAGGGCGGGGAGAGACCCTGCTTGTGGCCGATCTCGCTCCAGTTTCAGACATCGCGCCGGACATCATGTCCATGCAGCTTCAGGATTATCGGGAGGGAAAATTCCTATGACGATCAAACCAGACATGACCACTGATGGCGTTCTCACCGCAGATACCCATCTCATTCAATCGTTTGCCGACTTAAACTTGCTGAAGCAGGATGGAGCCCGCACGGTCATCGTTGGCGCCGAAGGCTCCATGGTACGCGACAGCGAAGGCAACGAGCTCATCGACGGGATCGGCGGCCTGTGGTGTGTAAATGTCGGCCATGGTCGCAAGGAAATCATTGATGCGATCGCCCAACAGCTGAACCAGCTGGACTTCTACTCGACCTTCTACAACTTCACGCACCCGACTGCTGCAGCTTTGGCGGAGAAGATCGCCAGCCTGGCGCCCGGCCCGTTGAACAAGGTCTATTTCGCCAATTCCGGATCTGTCGCCAACGACAGCGCAATTCGTATTCTGCACCACTACAACAACCGGCTTGGGCGGCCGAAAAAGAAGAAGATCCTCAGCCGCATCGGCGCCTACCACGGCTCGACACATCTCTCCATCGCGATGACAACGCCAGCCTATTCTGATGGCTGGGATCACGCAGAAGGTCTGGTGCATCACCTCAAGAGCCCGCACTTCTGGCGCGAAGGTGACGGGATGACCGAAGCCGAGTTCTGCGACAGTCTGGTGCAGGACCTGAAGGACACCATCGAAAACATCGGCGCGGAAAACATTGCCACATTCATCGCCGAGCCCGTCCAGGGTGCCGGCGGCGTGGTCATGGCGCCGGACGGATATCATCGCCGGATGGCTGCCGTCTGCGAAGACTATGACATCAAGTACATTGCTGATGAAGTCGTCACTGCCTTCGGTCGCCTTGGCCACTTCTTCGCCTCGCAGGACATCTTCGGCTACACGCCGGATATCATAACCACCGCCAAGGGGCTCACCTCCGGTTATCAGCCGCTGTCGGCAACCATCGTCTCGGACGAGATCCATGAGGTCATTTCCCGCCCTGGCGGCATGTTCCTGCATGGTATGACCTACTCCGGTCACCCGGCAGCTGCCGCCGCAGGCCTTGCCAACATCGCACTGATGGAAAAAGAGCAGATCCCGGAGCGCGTTCGCACCACTGGCAAGCTTTTCGAAAACACTCTCAAAGGCCTGTCCGACCTCCACATCGTTGGGGAAGTTCGCGGCAGCCACTTCATGATGGGGATCGAGTTCGTCAAAGACAAAGCCACCAAGCAAGGCTTTGCCCCGGAAGATGCCATTGGGCTGAAGCTGGCCCGCGCCGCTCAGAAGCGTGGCTTGATTGCTCGTCCGCTTGGCAACATCCTCATTCTGTCGCCCACTCTGATCCTCACTGAACAACAGATCGGCCAGATCGGTAACATTCTGCGCGACAGCATCGAAGAGGTCACACGCAGCCTGTGATCCTCTCAGGAACGCTTGTTGAAGGGCGCGGCATTGCTGCGCCCTTTCTCGTTTGCTTTTGTTGATTTTGTTTTTCAGAATCAAAAGCTCAAAAAGTAAGATTTTACCTAATCAACTTCCGCTGCCACCATCACTTGGAATGAAATCCTCAAAAGGGTGCGAGAGACATGCCGGTTGAAAAAGTGGAAGCATTGGTCGTTGGCGCTGGCCAGGCGGGTGTCGCAATGAGCGAACACCTCGGAAAGGCCGGCCTTTCCCATCTGGTGCTTGAGCGCAGCCGAATTGCCGAACGCTGGCGCTCAGAGCGTTGGGACTCACTCGTCGCCAATGGTCCCGCTTGGCACGATCGCTTTCCCGGCATGGAATTTCCCGGAAAGGATCCCGAAGCCTTCGTTCCGAAGGAACAAGTCGCCGACTATTTCGCCGCCTACGCCGCGTTGATCAAGGCACCAATCCGCTGTGGGATCTCAGTCAACTCCGTCACGCGCATCGCCGGTCAACGCGGCTTTCAGGTGGAAACATCTGACGGCGTCGTCGAAGCCAACTACGTGATCGCCGCGACCGGAGCGTTTCAGACCCCCGTGATACCCAAGCTCGTGCCGTCCGAGGCGGCCGTGATGCAGATGCACTCCACCGCCTACCGCAATCCGGAGCAACTGCCCGAGGGTGCTGTCCTCGTGGTCGGCGCCGGATCCTCCGGCACGCAAATCGCCGAAGAGCTGATGCTGTCCGGCCGCAAGGTATACCTCTCCGTCGGCCCTCATGGACGCCCGCCCCGCCGCTACCGCGGCCGTGATTTTGTCTGGTGGCTCGGTGTCTTGAACATGTGGGATGCAGAAGCCAAGCCCGGAGATGAGCACGTTACCATCGCGGTCAGCGGCGCCCAGGGTGGCCACACGGTCGACTTCCGGCGCCTCGCCGCGCAAGGGATGACCCTGTTGGGACGCACGCAGGCCTATCGCGATGGCACCTTGCAGATCGCGGAAGACCTGAAAAGCAATATTGAGGCCGGAGACGCCAATTACCTCGCCCTGCTTCAGGAAGCGGATGCCTATGTCACCCGCAACGGCCTCGACCTTCCCGAAGAACCGGAAGCACATGTGATTGGCGCGGACCCGGATTGCGTCGCCGATCCGCTCCGCAACCTCAATCTGGAGGAAGCCGGCATTTCCAGCATCATCTGGGCAACCGGCTTCACCAATGATTACAGCTGGCTGAAGGTCGACACCTTCGATGATGCGGGCGCACCGATCCACCAACGCGGCGTCAGTGAAGAACCCGGCATCTACTTCCTCGGGCTTCCCTGGCAGACCAGACGCGGCTCCTCCTTCATCTGGGGCGTCTGGTACGATGCCAAATACCTGAGCGACCACATCGTCAAGCAAAGTGAATACATGACGTACGTGCCGAAGGGCTGACCGTACCGAAATTTCTGACCAGGAAACCGGAGCGCCATATGGCTCACACACGCATTCGCAAGTTCAACACCAAGGACACTTATCCCGAGCAGAAGCTCGACAATGATCTCTGTCAGGTCGTCGTCGCGCGCGGGTCCATGATCTTTGTCCGGGGACAGATCGGCCAGAACCTCGACACCGCTGAGAACGTCGCCATCGGCGATGCTTCGGGTCAGGCGGAACAAGCGATGGCCAACATCAAGATGCTGGTGGAAGAAGCCGGCGGCCAGCTCGACCACATCACCAAGATCACGATCTATCTTGTTGATCCGCGCTACCGGGAAGACGTCTACCGCGTCGTAGGCAAATGGTTGAAGGGCGTGTTTCCGGTCTCGACCGGCATCGTGGTCTCTGCGCTCGCTCGGCCTGAGTGGCTTGTCGAGATCGACGCGATCGCCGTCATACCCGACGAAGCCTGAGCCGCCCCTCCCTTCCAGAACCCCGTGAGACCGATATGACCTTTTCCATCTCCGCGCGATGCCCGAAGACAGGCGCCATGGGTATTGCCATTTCCTCGTCGTCGCCAGCCGTTGCGGCCCGCTGTGCTCATGCTCGCGCCGGAGCCGGGGTTGTGGCCTCCCAGAACATCACCGATCCCTCGCTCGGGTCAAAAGGTCTTGACTTGCTGCAGCAGGGGCTAAACGCAGACGCCGCACTTGCCGCCTTGCTCAAAGACTATCCAACCGCAGACTGGCGTCAGATTGTCGTTCTGGATCAATCAGGAAACGCCGCCCTGCATTCGGGTTCGGAAACCCTTGGCATCAACGCCGTGGCTCGCGGGACTGATTGCGCCGCCGCAGGCAATTTGCTGGCCAATGACCGCGTGCCCACAGCCATGGTCGAGGCCTTCGTGGCGTCCACCGGTGATCTGGGCGACCGGCTGATTGCTGCAATGGAAGCAGGACAGGCAGCCGGGGGTGAAGCAGGCCCCGTGCATTCCGCCGGCCTTTATATGGTCCGCGATGTCAGTTGGCCCATTTCCGACCTTCGCGTTGACTGGACCGATGGCGACACCATCCAGGAGCTCAAGGCGCTCTGGCTTCTCTACAAGCCGCAACTTGAAGACTATGTCACCCGCGCAACCAACCCGACCGCCGCACCCAGCTACGGCGTGCCCGGCGACGAATGACGAACAAGGACTGACCACCGTGGACCTCTCTTATTCCGACTGGGTCGCGCACTCAAAGGCGCTCCGTTTCCCCACCAAGGCATTCATCGGCGGACAGCACGTCGATGCGGTCTCCGGCAAGACCTTCGACACGATCAATCCGGCCACTGGCAACATTCTGACAACGCTCCCGTCTTGCGATGCTGCCGATGTCGATGTTGCCGTGAAAGCAGCAAGAGAAGCCTTCGAGGACGGCCGCTGGTCCGGTCAATCACCCGCCGAACGCAAAGCCATTCTGCTGAAGCTCGCCGGGTTGATCCGCGAAAACAGCGTCGAACTGGCCCTGCTTGATAGTCTCGACATGGGCAAGCTGGTGAACGACGCTGCCACCATTGACGTGCCCGGCGCGGCTGCCATCTTCCAGTGGTATGCGGAAGCCATCGACAAGGTCTACGACGAAGTTGCGCCGACCGGTGCCGGCGATCTGGCGCTTGTCCGAAGAGAAGCCCTGGGGGTTGTTGCTGCCGTTGTGCCCTGGAACTTCCCGCTCGACATGGCGACCTGGAAGTGTGCGCCTGCGCTCGCGATGGGCAACAGCGTGATCTTGAAACCCGCCGAACAGTCCCCCCTGTCTGCCCTGCGGCTGGCGGAGTTGGCGATTGAAGCCGGGCTGCCGGAAGGCGTGCTGAACGTTGTCACCGGCTACGGTGAAACTGCTGGCAAGGCCATCGGCCTGCACCCCGACATCGACTGCGTCACCTTCACCGGTTCAACAGAAGTGGGCAAATACTTCCTGGAATATTCCGGGCAGTCCAACATGAAACAGGTCTGGCTGGAGTGCGGCGGCAAGAGCCCCAATCTGATCTTTGCCGACTGCGATGATCTGGACAAGGCCGCAGAATTTGCAGCACTCGGCATCTTCTTCAACCAAGGCGAAGTCTGCACGGCAAACTCCCGCCTCCTGGTTGAAGCTTCCATTGCCGAGGAGTTCACCGCTAAGCTGCTTGCCAAGGCACAGGCCTATGTGCCCGGTGATCCGCTGAACCCTGCCTCGACCATGGGCGCCATGGTCGACCAGACCCAAACACAACGCGTGATGGCGTTCGTCGAGCACGGCAAACAGACCGCAAAGCTGCTGCACGGCGGCGAACAGGTCTCTGTTGAAGGCAAGGGATGCTTCATTCAGCCGACAATCTTCGCGGTGGAGGCTGACAACCGATTGGCGCACGAAGAAATCTTCGGGCCGGTGCTTGCCATCGTCACCTTTGAAACCGAGGAAGATGCTATCCGGATTGCCAATGACAGCATCTATGGTCTGGCGGCCTCAGTCTGGACATCCAACCTTTCGCGGGCTCATCGCGTGTCCGCGAAGCTCAGAGCCGGCACCGTTTCGGTTAATACCGTTGATGCGATCTCGCCGATGACGCCTTTCGGCGGTTTCAAGCAATCCGGCATCGGGCGAGATCTGTCCCTGCACGCATTCGACAAGTTCAGTGGTTTGAAAACCACCTGGATCAAGTACTAAAGCCAAAACGGAACGAGACCTGAATGCGCTTCACGCTGAAACAGCTTGAGTACTTCGTGGCCGCGGGTGAAGCCGGAAGCATTGCCCGCGCCTCGGAACGCATTCATGTCTCCCAACCGGCCATTTCAACGGCAATTGCACAGCTGGAAAAAGAGCTGAACGTGCAGCTTTTTCTGCGTCACCATGCCCAGGGGCTGTCGCTTACGCCCTCCGGCACCAGCCTGTTTGCAGAAGCCAGACGGGTTTTGGAACAAGCAGGCGACCTCTATGCGGTCGCCTCAGCCTCCGTCGAGGAAGTTCGTGGTCAGTTGCGACTCGGGTGCCTGTCCACCCTCGCGCCAATGATCGTGCCGGAGCTGACACTCTCCTTCACGACCGCTTTTCCTGCTGGCAGAATAGCACCAGTGACCGCTCATCAGGAGCATCTCCTGGCCGGGTTGCGCCGCGCCGAGATCGACGTTGCGATCACTTACGATCTCCAACTTTCTGAAGACATCGCCTTCCGGCCCTTGGTTGCCTTGCCGGTGCATGCGCTGGTGGGCGAAGGACATCCGTTGGCGCGCCGCCCCTCAACCACCTTGCAGGAACTGGCCAGTCTGCCCTGCGTGCTTCTGGATCTGCCATTTTCGCGGGAGTATTTTCTCTCCCTATTCAATCAGGAAAAGCTTTCGCCCAACGTCGCCTACCGCTTCTCGCAAATCGATGTGATCCGGACCATGGTCGCCAACGGCTATGGCTACACTCTGATGAATGCCGTTCCCCGCTCAGACAGGGCGCTCGATGGGCGCAAGCTTGTGCCGATCAGGATCGAGGGCGAGCATCGCCCGATGATCCTGGGCCTTGCAACCGCAACGGCGCTCAACCAGACCAAGCTGCTTCAGGCCTTCATCCAACACGCAGCAACCTGCATCTCGACCGGGTACATTCCCGGCATGGCCAGAGACATCGTGAAAAACCTCTAGCGCTCCTTGGACTTGCCTTGCCTCCTCACAAAAGAGCAAAGTCCGCAACCCTGGCCTGCCATGCAGCCGCATAGGGCTGAAAGCTAGGGGCAACCTCAGGATCTCTTGGAGCCTGCCCCGCGCCGGCGCCAAGATCCGGCAAGGCCGGTGCGAGTAGCATTGCAGCTCCCGCACTAGTGCCGGTACTGGACCCGTCGCTTGAGACCACAGGACGCCCGGTCGCACTCGCAAGCATGTCCAGATAAAGCTGATTTTGTGAGAATGGGCCTTCAACGATCGTTTTCCCACGTCCGCCAGCCATCTTCAGACACTCGGCAGTCATCAGCGCCAAATAGAACGAGACGGCGGCAAAACGCTGTCCGTCACTCAGCGTCGCCTCTTCTACCGTCCAGCAAGACTGACGGCCCCTGAAGGGACCAGAGCGTGTTTCAACGGCGGGAAACAGCATGACATGGCGGTGAAGGACCTCGTCGATTTCCTTCCGTGTGGCTCCTGACACCCGACCGGACATCACCATATCGAACTCCCGCCCGCCCATGAAACGAGCCGATGGCACCTGATCTCCCAAGGCGTTCACATTCATCAGCGTGTCGCGGGCAGGATCAAGATCGACAGAAGCCCCTCCCAATGCCAGAACGATCACCCAAGTGCCGGAAGACACCACGGAGAATGGCGGCTTGCGCCTCAACAAATGCGGATAGAGCGATGCATTGGAATCATGGATCCCGCAGACAACGGGAAGGTCATCGGGCACGCCGAGAGTTGCCCCGAGCTCGGGCGTGACTGTGCCCAGAACTTGGGTCGCGGGCTGGACTGGCGCCATCTTTGTTTTCAAGCCCAGCCGATCGACCAGAGCGGAGAATGTTCCGCTCTCCGGACACCAAAGGTCGGTGTGGCAGCCGAGGGAGGTGACCTCATTTGCCTGCACGCCCGTCAGACGATAGGCCCAGTATTGCGGATACGTGAGAACACAGGCGGTTCGCGCGAGAAGTCCCGGATCGGTCTGAAACTGCCAATGAAGTTGCGCGCCGACATTCAAGCCCATGCCCAGCCGCGGCGACCCGGTCTCCGCAAACGCGGGGCGGATGCTGTCATAGGCCGGGCCCAGCGCGTCAGGGCCGGTGAACTCATAATCTAGCACAGGCGCGGCCAGATTGCCGTCGTCATCCAGCAAGACGATGGAGGCGCCATGGGTGGTGACCGAAATTGCATCGATGTGATGAGCAGCGTGCATGTCGCGCAGGCCATCCAGAATAAAGGCCCAGAGCCCGTCTATGTCATAGTGCGGGTAAGGCCCCGAGGCCAAGACGGCGTTGTCCTGCTTGCGGACACCGATCTCCCGACCGGTTTCCAGCTCGACCGCCGCCACCTTTGCATTGGTCTTGCCAATGTCGATCACCCCCACATGCCGAATATCAGGCAAGCGCTTCACTCCAGATGAAAGACGGTGGAGAGCGGTTTGACCACCGGCGCATTGTCAGGACCGGTCGCCATTAGATCAGCCATATGGTTCCACCACTTGCGCATGACCGGGTGAGACGGCAGATCCTCCATGCCATGGTCATCCTCGCGCCATAGAACCGCAAAGAGACTGTGTGTCTCCTCGTCCAGATGGATGGAATAATCCCGAACTCCCGCCTGCTTTAACAGGTCGACGAGCTCCGGCCAGATGTCATCATGCCGCTTCTGGTACTCGGCTTTCATCCCCGGGTTGAGCTGCATCTTGAAGGCGATCTTTTCCATGACTCAAGCCTTTCTGCGGGCCAGATAGCGCCCCACGAGGCGCGGCAAGGCAATGACTAGGATCAGCAGCAACCCGATGAAGATCGACATGACAATACCGGGCACATTGAGCAGGCCGAAGCCGAAGGTCACCATACCCATGACGAAGGCTGCAATGACCACACCGGGAATGCTGCCCGATCCGCCAAGGATATTGACCCCGCCAAGAACCACCATCGTGACCACTTCAAGCTCCCAGCCAAAGGCAATCGAAGGGCGTGTCGCTCCGAGCCGTGAAGTCAGACAGATGGCGGCGACGCCAGACATCAGGCCCGTCAGCAAGAAGAGTGTGAATTTGACCCGCGGCACGCGAATACCGGAGAACAACGATCCGACCGGATTATTGCCGATTGCATAGACCATCCGACCAAAGTTCGTGGCATGCAGGAGAATTGCGAAAATCACTGCCAGCGCTGCAAACAGCACCATCTCGAAGGAAATAACCCATCCCACGTATCCCTGTCCGAAAAAGGCAAAGTCGGATGGGTAGCCGGTATAGGCCTTGTCCCCCAGAACGATATACGAGATCCCGCGAAACAGGCTCATGGTGCCGATGGTGACGACAATTGAGGGCAACCCCATGCCTGTGACCAGAAAACCGTTGAAGGCGCCGCAGAGCAGCCCGACGGTCAGGCCGACGAGCACCAATGTTGGCGTATCTGCCCCCATCTGCACGGCGGCCCCCATGGCCGTGGAAGCCAGGGCAATGATCGAGGCAACTGACAGATCGATCTCACCGGAAATGATCAACAATCCCATAGCGAAGGCAATCATCGCCTTTTCGGTGAAGTTGAAGGTGGCGTCCGACAAGTTCCACGGATCGAGGAAATACGGGGAGGCAAAGGAATTGGTGATAAACACCATCACCGCAACCACCAACAGCAGAAGCTCCCAGCTGGTCAAAAACCGCCTCACCGGGGACTTCAACCGGTTGGGAAGCACGCGTCCCAAGGTCTGTGGGTCAAGAGAGGTCACGGTCATATGGCATGCTCCGCTTTCTTCAGGATGACCCGGCCCTTGGTCCGGCTCGATGCCGCGTTGAATGCCACCGCAATGATGATGGCACTGCCCGAAATCGCCAGCTGCCAGAAGGGCGAGATATTGATGACAGGCAAGGCGTTCTTGACGATGCCCAGGAACAGCGCGCCCATCAGCGCACCACCGACCGATCCGACGCCGCCGGCGATCGAGATCCCGCCGATGACGCAGGCCGCCACGACTTCCAGTTCAAAGCCTCCGGCGATGTCAACATAGGCAACGGCATAGCGAGCTACCCATAGATAACCGGTCAAACCGGCCAGCATCCCCGACAAAACGAAGGCCGCACACTGAGTGCTGCCGACATCGATGCCCGTGTAGACAGCAGCATGCGGGTTGCCTCCAACGGCGAAAAAGGCACGGCCAAGCGGCGTCCGGCTAATGAGAAGCAGAAAGGCCACAACACAGACGATGGCGATCCACGACAGCACCGGGAGCCCCAGAAAGCTGGCGCGTGGGAAGGCCTTGAAGCTGTCGCTCATTTCATGAGCGTTGATCCACTCACCGCCAGAAATCACGAAGATGATGCCGCGATAGATAGTCATCGTCCCGAGTGTCACGACAATCGGCGGGATATCCAGTTTCCAGACCAGAAGCCCATTGACCAGCCCCATCATCGCGCCAAGGCTCAGGGCAATCGCCAGAATGAGAGGAATGGGCAGACCGGGAACGGCTGTGTTGATCATGGCCACGATCATGCCCGTCAACGCTAGATTGGCCGCAACAGACAGATCAATGCAGCGCGTGACGATCACCACCATCTGCCCCAAAGCCAGAATGATCAGTGGGGCCGTGTCATTAAAAACATTGGCGAGATTGGCCGGCGCGACAAACGCCGGAAACCGGCTGGCAACGCCGATCAGCAGGGCCAGAATGGCGCCTGCCAGAATGGCCTCGCGAGATTTCAAGAACCCGGTCATGCCCGTGCCTCCTCAATGCCGGCTGCTGCACGCACCAGACTTTCCGGCGTCAGGGCTTCCCCCTCATATTCGGCGACGATACGACCTTCGCGCATGACGATCACCCGGTCCGACATGCCAAGCACCTCGGGAATTTCGGAGGAAACCATGATCACTGCGAGCCCTTGGGCGGCCAGTTCCGCCATGAACTCGTGCACCGCTGCTTTCGAGCCGATATCGATGCCTTTGGTCGGCTCATCAAGAATGATCACGCGCGGCTTCGTCGCCAACCATTTGGCAATCACGACCTTCTGCTGGTTACCACCAGACAGCTCACCAATGTCCTGATCGAGTGCTGCCGCCCGCAAATCCAGCCGCTGCGTGTACTCCCGCGCCATCTCGAACTCTTGCGCGAGTTTCAAGAACCCTTTGCGGGATGTTTGCGAAAGGGAAGCCAGCGTCACATTTTGAAAGATCGGCAGCCCCTTGATGGCCCCCTGCTTGCCCCGATCTTCCGGCACATACACAATGCCGCGATGGATCGCCTCATTGGGCGAGCGCACGACAGCCACTTTTCCGTCAATCCGGATCGCGCCCTTGGAGGGTTTGGTAATACCGAAAAGCGCCTGCATGAATTCACTGCGCCCGGCTCCCACCAGACCATAAAAGCCCAGGATCTCGCCGGCGCGCAGAGAAAAGCCGATATCCTCGAATTCGGTAGGGTGGCTGTAGCCCACCACCTTCAGCACTTCCTCACCCAAATCCGGCGCCCGGTTCGGGAAAACCTGATCGACAGCGCGGCCGACCATCATCTTGACCAGAGATTGCTCATTCACGTCGGCGATCTTGCCCGCCCCGACCTTCTCGCCATCGCGAAAAACCGTGTAGCGGTCGGCTATCCGGAAGATTTCGTCGAACTTGTGGCTGATGAACAGGATCGCCTTGCCTTCGGCTTTCAACCGCTCAACCAGCTCGTAGGTTTCTTCAATTTCCTTGTAGGAGAGCGACGCGGTCGGCTCATCCATTATGACGATCTTGGCATCGATCGAAAGCGCCCGTGCAATGGCGACGAGATGCTTGTTGGCAATGCCGAGGTCTTTCAGTGTGACATCGGGGTCGATCTGCGCGCCAATACGGTCCAGCAACTCCTTGGCGCGACGACGCAGCGTCTTCTTGTCGATCAGCCCAAATCGCCCACGTGGCGCATGGCCGATAAAGATGTTTTCCGCGACAGTCAGCTCATCAAACAGCACGGTTTCCTGATGGATCGCCGTGACCCCGGCCTTGCCCGCATCCTGGGCCGTTGGAAAGTTCAAGGGCTCTCCGCTGACCGTTATGGTGCCCTCTTCCGGCTGATAGATGCCGGTCAAGATCTTGACGATTGTGGATTTCCCCGCGCCGTTCTCACCGACAAGTGCGGTGACTTCGCCAGGGTAGAGATCAAGATCGACGCCCGACAGCGCCTTGACGCCCGGAAAGGATTTGGAGATCCCCTTGAGCGACAGGATTGGGGCCCCATCGATATGCGATTGAAGATGCACGTCTTCTCTGTCCTGCAGCTGCGCAAGCACGACCATTTTCCGGGCCTCTGGCGGTAGATTTCAGTTCAATCCGGTCCGGCTGGTGCCGGACCGGAGGCGTCAGCTCAGACTGATCGGGACTTAGAAGATGTCCTTGAAGTCATCAACGTTGGACGCGTCGTAGACGAACGGATCGGCCATGGCGCCTTCGCTGTTGTCGTCGAGCGTCAATGTACCCATGCGACCCATCGGGATTTCCGCACCGGCTTTTGCTTCGGCCACACCGGTTGCCAGATTATAGGCCAGAACGGTCGCCGAGTAGCCAAGGTCGATCGGGTTCCAGATGGCGAAGGACTTGGATGCTCCGGAGTGCACGTGACCAGCCATTTCAGATGGCAGGCCAAGACCGGTGACATTCACCTGGCCAACCTTTTCTGCATCCGACACAGCCTGGGCAGCCGCCACGATCCCGACAGAGGTCGGCGCGATGATCGCCTTCAGGTCTGGATAGGTCTGCATGAGGCCCTGAGCTTCGCGGTAAGACTTGTCGGCCAAGTCGTCCCCATAGACCGTCGCAACCACGTTGATGCCAGGATAGTTGTCCTGGACCTTAGTCATCTCTTCGATCCAGATGTTCTGGTTTGTCGCGGTGGCTGACGCGGAGAGCACGGCCACATCGCCACCATCCGGCAGGTGATCAGCGGCAAGCTTGATGATCATATTGCCGATCAGCGGGTTGGACGACGGGTTGAGATGAAGCTGACGCCCTTCAGCCGCAACGCCGGAATCCCAGGAGATCACGGTGATGCCACGCTGCATGGCCTTCTTCAACGCAGGAACCAGTGCATCCGTGTCATTGGCGGAGATCGCGATGGCATCAACCTTCTGAGCAATCAGCGCATTGATCACTTCAATCTGGCCTTCTGCCGTCGTGTCGGTCGGGCCGGTGTAGATGACTTCCACATCCCCCAACTCGGCAGCGGCTTCCTTGGCACCTTCAGCGGCAGCCTCAAAGAAGCCGATGCCCAGCGCCTTGACCACCAGTGCGATGCGCTTGGTTTCCGCCTGAGCCGGACCGGCCATGCAGACGGCTGCAACAGCCGTTGCAGCGAGAAGCTTGTTCAAGAATTTCATGTCTTCCTCCCAATTTGATCCCCCGACGCGCCTCCACACCCCGGGTCAACCTCGCTAACCGCTTCGAGCGGCCTGCGTTTGTGCCGCGCTTGACGGCGCCACAATCAATTTGACGTCTGCCTGCTCCATCATCTGGGCGGCTGCGTCTGAAATGCCTTCATCTGTAATCACGGTGCTGATCCGGCCCAATGGACACAGAATCAGACTGGAGCGGTTCTCGAACTTTGAGCTGTCTGCCAGCACAACCAATTCATCCGCCTGACCGATGAGTTTCTGCTCTGCCTGGATCAACAACGGATCTGCTTCCATCAACCCTAGCGGCCCCAAGCCCTGCGCCCCCATGAACATGCGCTTGGCATAGAAATTTCGGGTCACGTCGTTTTCGAACGGACTGAGAATAATGTTCTGCTCGCGGTAGATCGTCCCGCCAGACAACATGATCGTGTTTTTGGAATGCTTCAGGAGATGCTCAGCGATGGGGAATGAGTTGGTAAAGACTTGCAGGCGTTTGCTCGCCAGCGGGTGCACCATCTGAAAGGTGGTTGTCCCGCCATTGATGATGATGCTGTCGCCATCCTCACACAACTCCACGGCAGCGCGCGCTATAGCGCGCTTCTGAACGCCGTGCATGGTCTCGTTGACACTGAAGGGGCGCCCCGCCAACCCGACGAATTGCGGCGGATGAATGCTCTCGGCGCCACCACGAACCCGACGCAGCTTCTTTTGAACATGCAGTTGCGCGATATCGCGCCGGATCGTTGCTTCCGAGGAATCGGTCAGGGCAACCAGTTCCGCAACGGTCACCACGGGCCGCTCCTGTACCGCTGATAATATGATCCTGTGCCGTTCTTTCTCGTGCATTCCAATCCTCCAAGCCCCTCTACGCTTCCACCATCACCACTCATTGTCAATCAAAATTCGTCATAAATGATTTATATGCGCTGCAATATGATTGAACTTGATCGATTGTGATTGACAAACCGAGTGGTTCCGGCATGCTTTAGCAAAGATCGGCGTCAGTCGGTCAATACCTTGGGAGGAAGACATGTTGAACGCTGCCGCCGCACCCCGGCTTGAGAGCCTGTGGGACGATGCAAGAGTTGAGGGGATGAGCCAACCCGACCTATTGCTATATCGCTCAAACCTGCTCGGATCGGACAAGCGCATCACCAATTACGGTGGCGGCAACACCTCGGCGAAAGTCATGCAGCTTGATCCCTTGTCTGCCAAAGAAGTCGAGGTTCTCTGGGTCAAGGGCTCCGGCGGCGATGTCGGGACCATCAAGATGGACGGCTTCGCAACTCTTTACATGGACAAGCTTCGCGCACTCAAGGACATCTACCGTGGCGTTGAGTTCGAAGATGACATGGTTGGTTTCCTGCCCCATTGCACCTTCAACCTGAACCCGCGCGCTGCCTCCATCGACACCCCCCTGCATGCCTATGTACCGAAGTCCCATGTCGATCACATGCATCCGGACGCGATCATCGCCATTGCCGCGGCAAAAGACAGCAAGGCCCTGACTTCGGAGATCTTCGGTAATGACATCGGCTGGCTGCCCTGGAAACGGCCGGGATATGAGCTGGGCCTGTGGTTGGAAAAATTCTGCCTGGAAAACCCGAACGCACGCGGTGTGGTTCTGGAAAGCCATGGGCTCTTTACCTGGGCCGACGATGCCAGAACCTGCTACGAAACCACTCTGGAAATCATCAACAAGGCGATGAGTTGGTTCGAGACAAAGCTGGACGGCAAGGACGCTTTCGGCGGACCGAAACACACAGCCCTATCGCCATCTGAGCGCCAAACAGTCGCCGCGGCGCTGATGCCGGAAATTCGCGGAATGGTTTCCGCCATGCAGCCGATGGTCGGGCATTTTGAAGACAGCGATGCAGTTCTGGAATTTGTGTGCGCGCGCGATATGGAAGCACTGGCCCGCCTCGGCACCAGCTGCCCCGACCATTTCCTGCGCACGAAAATCCGCCCCCTGGTGGTCGACTTCAATCCCCAGTCCCCCGATCTCCCTGCGACGCTTGCAAGCCTGAAGCCTGCTGTTGAGGCCTACCGCGATGACTATGCCGCCTACTATGAGCGATGCAAGCATGCTGACAGCCCGGCGCTTCGAGATCCCAATGCGGTTGCCTACCTGATCCCCGGCGTTGGTATGATTACCTTCGCCAAGGACAAGGCAACGGCCCGCATCTCCGGCGAGTTCTACACCAATGCCATCAATGTAATGCGCGGGGCAGATGGCGTTTCGACCTATCAGGGTCTGCCTGAACAGGAAGCCTTCGATATCGAGTACTGGCTGCTCGAAGAAGCCAAACTTCAGCGCATGCCCAAGCCAAAGGCTCTTGCCGGCAAGGTCGCCCTCGTCACCGGCGGCGCCGGTGGCATCGGCTCCGCCACAGCAGAACGCTTTTTGCGCGAAGGCGCCTGCGTCGTTCTCGCGGACATTGATGCAACGGCGCTCGACGCCACAGCCGAACGCTTGATATCGACCTACTCAAAGGATGTCGTGCGGACCGTCACCATGGATGTCACCAGCGAAGAGGCAGTCGCAAGCTCCTTTGCCAAAGCCTCCGCCGAGTTCGGAGGCCTGGACATTCTGGTTTCAAACGCCGGCATTGCCTCTTCTGCACCAGTGGAAGAAACCTCGCTGGAGCTGTGGAACCGCAACATGTCGATCCTCTCGACCGGCTATTTTCTGGTCTCCCGTGAAGCTTTCAAACTTATGAAAAAACAAGGGATGGGCGGCTCCATAGTCTTTATTGGCTCAAAGAACGGGCTGGCTGCCTCCCCCGGCGCCAGCGCCTATTGCACGGCCAAGGCGTCCGAGCTGCATCTGGCCCGCTGTCTCGCGCTGGAAGGTGCACCAGAAGGCATCCGCGTCAATGTGGTCAACCCGGACGCCGTGCTGCGCGGCTCGAAGATCTGGTCAGGTGACTGGTTGAAGGAGCGCGCCAGCGCCTACGGCAAGGACACCACCGAACTGGAAGAGCATTATCGTCAGCGTTCCCTGCTGAAACGCTCCGTTCTGCCGGAAGACATTGCCGAAGCCAGCTATTTCTTTGCCTCGGAATTATCAGCCAAATCCACTGGTAACATCATCAATGTGGATGCCGGAAACGTCCAGGCCTTCACCCGCTAACGGGAGCTGCGATATGACCATGATCGATAGCGCTGTGGTGGCGCAGACAAATGACCTGCGAGCAAAAAACCTTAAGGCCGATTATGACGCTCTTGGGGAGCAGCTCAACCGGTGCGGCATTCCGATTGATGCCATCAAGGCGAAAGTCGCAGCTTACGGGGTTGCCGTGCCGTCCTGGGGTGTTGGAACCGGGGGAACCCGATTTGCCCGCTTTCCAGGTGAAGGCGAACCGCGGCATATCTTCGACAAGCTGGAAGATTGCGGCGTCATCCAGCAACTGACCCGTGCGACGCCTGACGTCTCCTTACATATTCCATGGGACAAGGCTGATCCTTCCGAGTTGAAAGCCAAGGCCCAGGCGCTTGGCCTCGGCTTTGATGCCATGAACTCCAACACCTTTCAGGATCAGGAAGGTCAGCCCCACTCCTACAAGTTCGGCTCACTCTCCCACACTGATGCCGCCACTCGCCAACAGGCGGTCGAACATAACCTGGAATGCATCGAGATCGGCAGGGCCATCGGCTCCAAGGCCCTCACGGTCTGGATCGGCGACGGGTCGAACTTTCCCGGTCAGAGCAACTTCACCCGACAGTTCGAGCGCTATCTCGATGCGGCCAAGCAGATCTACGCTCAGTTGCCGGGCGACTGGCGGCTCTTCACCGAGCACAAGATGTATGAGCCTGCCTTCTATTCCACGGTCGTGCAGGACTGGGGCACCAACTACATGATCGCCCAGGAGCTGGGGGAGCAAGCCTATTGCCTCGTCGATCTCGGCCACCATGCGCCCAACGTCAACATCGAGATGATCGTTGCCCGACTGGTGCAATTCGGAAAGCTCGGTGGTTTCCACTTCAACGACAGCAAATACGGCGACGACGACCTCGACACCGGATCCATCGATCCCTATCGCCTGTTCCTGGTGTTCAATGAGCTGGTCGATGCGGAAAAGCGCCAGGCACCGGGCTTCGACCCGGCCCACATGCTCGATCAATCCCACAACGTCACCGATCCGATTGAAAGCCTGATGGTCTCGGCCATGGAAGTGCAAAGAGCCTATGCTCAGGCGCTGATTGTTGACCGGCCTGCATTGGAAGGCTTCCAGCAGGAAAATGATGCCTTGATGGCGACCACCACCCTCAAGAAAGCATTCCGCACCGACGTTGAGCCGATATTGGCAATGGCTCGGGTGGAAAACGGCGGTGCGATTGATCCGGTCGCGACCTATCGTTCTTCGGGATATCGCAAGAAGGTCGCGGGGATTCGCCCGGCAGTCAGCGGGGCTGGCGGCGGGATCGTCTGAACAACAAGCAATGACATGAATCGCAAAAGCAGAAGCTTGACCTCAAGCTTCCGCTTTTGGCATTTCCAAAGCCTGCTCAAGCCGTTGAAAACCCAAAATGGCGGCGCCGATCAGTCCGGGCTCAACGCGGGCCTGCGCCGGAACCACCAAAGGCCAGCGGAATTTACGCAATGTACGCGCTCGGGTCTGTTCATCCAGCCGTTTGATCAGACCGCTCGCGTTGGATAAGCCACCGCCCACAGGAATGAGCGACGCTCCGGTCAAATTCACCAGGACAGCCAATGGGCCGGTCAGCAGGTCCACATAAACTGAAATTGTTTTTTCCGCCTGTTCATTCCCCTGCTCCCAGCAGTCGATGATCTCCAGGCTGGTCAGATTCCGGCTATGCAGATGATGGTGAATGCGCTCCAGTCCGCGAGCGCTGCAAATGGCATCAAGACACCCGGTCTGCCCGCACCCGCAGGCAAACTGCGGTACGCTTCGAGCAGGTACACCGGCCTGAATGGCGGATATGGGCCCATGACCCCATTCACCGGCATACCCACCATTTTGATTGATGAGCTCTCCCCGAACCACCAGTCCTCCGCCCACACCGGACCCCAGAATAGCGCCGAAGACGATGTCGTGCCCTTTGCCAGCGCCATACGTCGCCTCTGTCAGCGCAAAGCAGTCCGCGTCATTCGCGACCACGACTGGGAGCTTGAGGAGGCGTTCCAGATCGGCGACCAGATTCCGCCCGTGAATGCATGGGATATTCGCAACGATCATTGTGTTGATGTCCGGATCGACGATCCCGGCAATGGAAAGTGCGACGCAACTCGGCTTTTGCGGAGCCGCCTTAATCACCGCAGCCAACTGACGGACAAATTCATCGAAGTCGTCTATCGGAGTTGGTACCCGTGGGACGGGTACAACCTCTTGAGGACCATGCGCATAGGCCCCCTTGATGGTCGTGCCGCCGATATCGAAGCAGACGATCACGCCACCAGCTCCCGATGATCCAGCCATTCGCCACCGATCACGCTCGCCTGTATGTCCATGTCCTTGTTCAGAACCAGAAAGTCTGCCCGATTACCGGAGGCAAGCAGGCCGAAACCATCCAGTCCGCATGCTTCTGCGGGATAGCGCGTCGCCATGCGAACCGCTTCGTCAAGACCCATCCCGATGGTTTTGATCATGAACCTGACGCAGGACAGCATGTCGATATCAGCTCCGGCAAGTGTGCCGTCGGCCAGGGTCAGGCGACCACCTCGGCGGAAAACTTCGCGGCCATTCAGCTGGAAGCTCTGTTCAGTCGAGCCGATGGAAGACATGGCATCGGTCACCAGAAACACGTGCCCCGGGCCTCGCTTTGCATCCAGCGCAATCTGGATGGCCAACGGGTCAACGTGGTGACCATCCGCAATCAGACCACAGCTTAATTCTCCCAACCCGATAGCAGCCCCGACCAGACCCGGATCCCGGTGATGAAGCGGGCTCATGGCATTGAACAGATGCGTGACCATCGTCGCCCCGGCGGCAACGAACTTTCGGATGTCATCCAGCCCTGCATTCGAATGCCCAAGACTGACGACGACCTCGGCTTCGACCAGCGCCCGCACCTGATCCGGCGTGGTGCTTTCAGGTGCCAAAGTAACCAGCAGTTTCGGCAAGAGCAAAGCTGCTTCCACGAGGCGTTGCACGTCGTCTTCGGTCATCGGTCGAATAAGATCGGGGGAATGAGTGCCCTTGCGTGCCACTGACAAGTGTGGCCCTTCCAGATGCAACCCCGCAAAACCGGAAACTTTCGCCTGGGTTGCAGCCACACCGGCAGCAATAGCGCGCTCCGTGATCTCGGCCGTGTCCGTGATCAATGTTGGCAACAAGGCTGTCGTGCCAAATGCCCTATGCGCAGAACAGATCTTCTGAATACCAGCCAGGGATGGGTCGTTGTTCAGGAGCACTCCGCCACCGCCGTTCACCTGTAAATCGACAAAGCCCGGAACAATGAGACAGCCTTCGCAGTCGTGACGTTGCGATGCGCGTTGAAACGCCGCTTCGTCGCCAATACCCGCAACCACACTGCCACTCACAGCAAGAGCACGATCTTCATGCCACGCATGGCCGTCGAAAATGCGCGCTCCGGTAACAAGCACCGGAGAGATTTCGGTTTGAGCCGTCGGCATCATAGGGTCTCAGTCACCTTCTGCAGGACAGCCGGGGAATCCGGATTGAAATTGCGGTCTCGGGAAAGCTGTTCCACCATCTTGTAGTAGGGAATGATCTGCAAGAGAGCATCAGTCAAAGGATGCGCGCCCTCAACACACGGCAACACATGCGCAGCTTTGGCCTTGGACGACGTGACAAAGACCTCATTGCTCCTGCCAGCCAGCTGATCGGCAACGTCAACGGCAGTCATCTCGGCTTCGTCGCCAGCTGCAAAGACCAGAACCGGAAACCCATTGCCTACAAGTGAAACCGGACCATGCAGAACTTCGGCGGAAGAATAGGCCTCAGCGTGCAGTTCGCAGGTTTCCTTGCATTTCAAAGCCGCTTCGCCGGCAATCGCCAGCGAGGGACCCCGCCCGAGGAAATACAGCGACTGCGCATCCGTCAACCGATTACCAAGCGCCGACCAGTCGAGCTTCAAGGCCTGCTCTGCCTGCTCCGGCAACAGCGCCAATGCCTTTTTCAACTCCTCGTCTTCCGTCCACTCGGCCAGAATGAACAGACCAGCCACAATCGAATTGAAGTAGGTCTTTGTTGCCGCGACGGCCAACTCAGGTCCCGCAGCAAGGGAGATCGCGGCTGCGCTGGCATCTGCCAGCGGTGATGGGATCGTGTTGATCAGACCAACCGAGTAGGCACCCGACTTTGTCACCATCTCGGCGAGCGCGACGATGTCAGGGCTCTTTCCGGATTGGGAAATTGCCAGAGCCGCACTTCCCTTCAGTTTCAGGGTGCGGTTGTAAATCGAGGCGAGAGACGGCCCCAGGGAGGCGACCGGAACCCCGGCCTGCAACTCCACCGCATACTTCAGAAAGCTCGCGGCATGATCCGATGTCCCTCTGGCGACGGTTACCAGAACAGAAGGATCAAGCGATTTCAACTTGCTGCCAGCAGCCCGCATGTCTCCATCGGACTGCGACAGAAGACGAGAAATCGCTTCGGGTATCTCGCAGATCTCTTTGTACATATTGGACGGCATGTTTTCGCTTTCACTTCAGGCTGGACCGATTGCCTGCTCGGCAACCAGGTCATACAAATCACTACGGTAGAGTGTCTTGGTCACTTCGGCGACGCGGCCAGACGCCAGATAGGCGACACGCTGAACAAGCAGAGCCGCCGCGCCAGTCGGCACACATAAAAGTTGGGTTTCTTCGTCTGTCAAAAGCTGCGCTGAGATCCGGTGAATCGCGCGGACAGGTCGCGCCCCACGTACTTCCAGATGCGCGTAAAGAGAGTTGCTGACTGATTCCGGGTCCGGCAAAATAGTCTCGGGCAGAGACGCATATTCCAGCGCCATGGGAATGCCATCGGCCAGCCGCACCCGGTGAAGGCGGGCCACCCGATTGTTGCCGCTGATGCCCAATGCCATCATCTCGTCCGAATTCGGCATAAACACCCCCCGCAACAGCCATTGCGAAGACGCCACCAGGCCGCGACGTGCCATGTCCTCGGTAAAGGTTGTCGCCCGCGACAAGGGTTGATCCATACGCTGCACAGGCGCGGCCACGAATGTTCCTGACCCATGGCGCCGCACCAGAACCCCGTCTTCGACCAGAGTATCGATGGCCTTGCGAACCGTCACGCGGGACACACCGCAAATTTCCGAAATATCACGCTCCGCTGGGAGCGCATCGCCTTGAGCAAGCTGCTCAGACAGAATGGCGGCTTCGAATGCAAGTTTCAGCTTCACATAGAGAGGGCCCTCATAGCGCTCCTGAAATCCGCTCAAGCTCGGTATTCCACCCATGGCAGCCAGTCGCCCCTTGATACCTTGCCGAATGCCCCAGAGGCGAACGGCGTATTGATACCAAATAAATACCAATTTTGAGTTTGTCGAACTTTTTTTCACTCTCTCTGGCAAATCTCATCTGAGCGTTGCGCTAGGCAGCCGATTTTTCTCGCGATCCATGTTCCAAATCCAAATTATGCGTAAATTTTCTCTAATTTGGTATTGCATTGGTATCATAATTGGTTTTGAATTTTCAAAATGATATCAGATCTCAAAGACGGAAACAGGAGAACCTGCCAATTCTGACGAGACACGAGCTGTGCAGCCCATAATCATGAAATTTATTTTCATGTGACAGCCAAATTTTGGTTTTGTGTTGACCAGAACGCGCATTCGTCGCAGTTTGAAGAAAATAAATTACGTAACTGGTTTACAGATCAGAGGGTCGACAGGAATGAAAGTTGGGATCATTGGACTCGGATTCCGGCTCGGATATCTCGGGTATATCTTCAATCAGATCGATCCGGATTTCGAGATTGTCGGTTACACGGACCCCGCGCCGGCTGGCATGCCTGTTCTTGAAGAACATGGGCTCACAGCCGGGCAATCCTACGCGACACCCGAAGAGCTGATTGCAGGTCAGGAGATGGATCTCCTGATGATCGGCTCTCCCAACCATATGCACCTTGACCACATTCGCCTTGGGCTTGAAGCGGGTCTGAAAGTCTTCAGCGAAAAGCCGATTGTCATGAGCATCGAGCAGAGCTACGCGCTTGCCGAGCTGTTGAACACCCATGGTCACGACCGCCTGCTGGTCGGCCTCGTACTGCGCTACTCCCCGCTCTACAAGGATCTTCGCAAGGCTCAGGAAGACGGTCGCCTTGGCGAGGTCGTCTCCATCGAGGCTTCAGAGCACATCCAGCCCTATCACGGCGCATTCTTCATGCGCGACTGGCGGCGTTACTCGGAATACGCCGGCAGCTTCATACTGGAAAAATGTTGCCACGATCTGGATCTCTACAACGGCGTCGTTGGCGCCCGCCCACGCTTCGTCGCCAGCTTCGGCGGACGCAAGAGCTTCACCCCGGCCAATGCACCTCAAAACGCCGGGGTCAACGACCTGGAAGTCTACCATCGCAAGCCGAGCGGCTGGCAAGGCGCAGACAAGGTTTTCGACAGCGACGGTGATATCATCGACTACCAGACAGCCATCGTGGAATACGAAAACGGCGTCTCCATGACCTTCCACACCAACCTCAACGTCCCCGATGAATTCCGTCGGTTCTGCGTTGTCGGCGCGAAAGGCATGGCGGAAGGCGATTTCGTCCGTGGTTTCCTCGACGTGCATCGCGCTCATGACAATGAGAAGGTCATCGCCAACAAGTATCAGGCCCCATCAGCAACCTCGCATCACTATGGTGCGGATGAACAGATGGCCGAGGACGTATTCAAGCACATCAAGGACGGCGCGCCACTTCCGGTTTCCGCGTTGGACGCACTGGAGGCCGGTATTCTGGCTCTTGCAATGGACGAAGCCCGACTGTCGCGCAAGGTGGTCGATCTCGCCCCTGTCTGGCAACAATATGACGCTGCCCTGCACGGCGGCCAAGCCGCCGCTCTTCCCTTGAAGTCGGCATAAGGGGCTCCCAGATGAACGCCAAGAAAAGCGCTGTCATATTCGCCTGGATGTTGCTGCTGCCCTCGCTGCTCTACATCTCGGTAATCGTCATTTACCCACTTATCGACACCGTCCATCTGTCGTTCACCAACGCTTCCCTGAAAAAAACCTACAGCTACGTAGGCTGGATCAACTACGACAAGATTTTCAACGAGACCTTTGCGGCGGTGGTGATCCGGACATTTGTCTGGACCTTCTTCTCGGTGCTGATCAAAATGGTCATCGGCACCTTCGGCGCCATCATGCTGAACACCGCCGTGCCGGGACGCACCCTCTTCCGCATCCTCACAATGCCGCCCTGGATAGTCCCGATGGCAATCGGCATCTTCATGTGGGGCTGGATGTACAACGGTCAGTTCGGAATGATTTCCGGCGTCCTGCAGAATTGGGGCGTTGTCGACGGCCCGGTTGCTTTCCTCGCCTACGGATCATCCGCCTTCTGGGCCACCATCGTGACCGACGTCTGGATTGGCGTTCCGATGGTCACACTCTACATGCTGGCAGCCATCCAGTCGGTGCCTCAGGATCTTTATGAAGCCGCATGGACCGATGGCGCGGGGCGCATGTACCGCTTTCGCCGTATCACCCTGCCACTGATCATCCCGGCGCTCATCACCATGTCGATGATCTCGCTGATCTCGACCTTCAACTCCTTCGACATCATCTGGATCCTCACCCAGGGGGGACCGAGCGGCTCCACCACCACGATGATCATCGACACCTACAAGACGGCAATCGGATCCTACAAATATGGAGAAGGCGCTGCACGTGCCGTCCTGATCTGTATCTTCCTGTCGATCTTCTGCTTCTTCTACTTCCGCGTCACAAGTCGGATTTCACCGGAGACGGCACGATGAGCAACAAGAATGCCATGATCAATCGCTACGCTTGGTACGAGACGATCGCGATTTACGCCGGAATTGCCGTCTTCATGATCTTCGTCCTGGCACCCTTCGTCGAAGGCTTCCTGGTCTCCTTGAAGCCTCTCAGCCGGCTGTTCTCTTCGCCCTACAAGTTCTGGCCTGAGAACGGCTCCTTCGATGCCTATTTCACCATGTGGGATAGCGTGCCGGGGTTTGGACGATACGTCTTCAACTCGATCTTCATCTCCACCGTCGCGACTGTCATCGTCTTGCTGTTGGTGGTGCCAGCCGCCTACGCTTTCGCCCGGTTCCGCTTTACCGGTCGTGGCCCGCTTCTGGGCGCGTTCCTCGCCGTCAACATGTTCTCCGGTGCGGTGCTAATCATTCCACTGTTCCGTCTGATGCGCTCCATGGGCATTCTGAATACCTATGCGGCCATGATTGTCCCTGGCGTTGCCTTTCTCATTCCGACAGCCATCTGGCTTCTGCGCACCTACATGCTGCGGATCCCGAAAGAGCTTGAGGAAGCCGCTTATGCGGATGGCGCATCACGCATTTACACATTCCGCCGCGTGATCCTGCCTCTCGCCATGCCCGGCATCACCGTCGTGGCGATTACCACCTTCATCGGGGCCTATGCGCAGCAGTTCATCTATGCGCTGACCTTCAATTCCAAAACGGAATACATGCCTTTGCCGATTGGGCTTTTCGCCTACTTCGGCCGCCAGGAAGTGATCTGGAACGAACTCATGGCAGCCAGCTTTGTCGGCATTGCGCCTGCCATGATCGTGATTTTCTTTCTGCAACGCTATCTCGTCAACGGGCTCACCGCTGGCGCGGTCAAATAATAAAAAACCGTCCTTCCACAAGAGTTAGGGAAATCAGATGACTATGAAAGCATTGAAGTTTGGGGTTTGCGCCCTTGCCCTTGCAGGTTCCTCTGCATTCGGTGTTACGACAGCGGTTCAGGCAGAAGAAATCAGCTGGATCTACTGCGGCGACAAGATCGACCCGATCCACGAGAAGTACATTGCGGAATGGGAAGCCGCCAACGAAGGCTGGACCATCGCACCTGAAGTTGTTGGCTGGGCCCAGTGCCAGGACAAGGCAACCACACTTGCCGCAGCCGGGTCCCCGGTCGGCATGGCCTATGTCGGCTCGCGTACTCTGAAGCAGTTCGCAGAAAACGACCTCATCGTCCCGGTCCCGATGACCGATGACGAAAAAGCCAGCTACTATCCGAACATCGTCGACACAGTGACTTTCGACGGCACCCAGTGGGGCGTGCCGATCGCTTTCTCCACCAAGGCTCTCTACTGGAACAAGGACCTCTTCAAGGAAGCCGGTCTGGATCCGGAAACACCGCCGAAGACCTGGGCTGAAGAGATCGAGTTCTCCAAGATCATCTTGGAAAAGACCGGCATTCCGGGCTACGGCCTTCCAGCGAAGACATTCGACAACACCATGCACCAGTTCATGCATTGGGTTTATACAAACCAGGGCAAGATCATCGACGCCGATGGCAACATCGTGATGGACAGCCCTGAAGTTCTCGCAGCCCTTCAGGCCTACAAGGACATCACGCCTTACTCCGTCGAAGGCCCGACCGCCTACGAGCAGAACGAAATCCGTGCCGTTTGGCTGGATGGCAAGGTTGCCATGATCCAGTCCGCGTCCGGCGCCGCCGTTCGTGCAGCAGGCACCGACATGAACTGGGGTGTCACCACCTTGCCACTCGGCCCGTCGGCAAAAGGCCCAGGCACTCTGCTGATCACCGACAGCCTCGCAGTCTTCTCAGGCACAGGCGTTGAAGAAAAGGCAATCGAGTTTGCCAAGTACATCACGTCCCCAGAGCCTCAGGGCGAGTACGAGCTGCAGGGCGGCGCTGGCCTGACTCCATTGCGTCCGTCTGCCAAGGTTGATGCCTTCGTTGAAAAGGACCCATATTGGAAGCCGTTCATCGACGGCATTGCGAACGCTGGTCCCGAGCCGCTCTTCACCGACTACAAGGGCTTCCAGAACGTCATGATCGAACTGGTTCAGTCCGTTGTCACCGGTCAGGCAGAGCCGCAGGCAGCTCTTACCAAAGCCGCTGCCGATCTCGAGCAGTACAAATAAGTCACGTTGATTTCCGCCGCAGCCACTCGGTTGCGGCGGATCTTTCATTGTCTACGTTTGAAGTGCTTTGCCGCCGGGCAATGGCAATATGAGGTCAGTCTTGGGTCAGCTCTATCTCAACAAGGTGACGAAGTCCTTCGGGGATGTCGAAGTCATCAAGGGCGTTACGCTCGACATCAAGAATGGTGAATTCGTTGTATTCGTCGGCCCGTCGGGCTGTGGCAAGTCCACACTGCTGCGCATGATCGCCGGCCTCGACGACGTTTCGAAGGGCGATATCGTCATCGATGGCGAAAAGGTCAACGAACTTCCCCCCGTCAAGCGCGGCATCGCCATGGTCTTTCAGTCCTACGCGCTCTATCCGCACATGTCGGTTTTCGAGAACATCGCCTTCCCCTTGCGGGTAGAAAAAATGCCGGAAGACGAACTGAAGGCAAAGGTGGACGGCGTCGCCAAGGTTCTGCAGCTGGATCAACGCCTGCAACAGAAACCCGGCGCCCTGTCCGGTGGTCAGCGCCAGCGTGTTGCCATCGGCCGTGCCATTGTGCGCGAACCGAAGATCTTCCTGTTCGACGAGCCTCTTTCCAATCTGGACGCCGCCCTGCGGGCCGATATGCGCCTGGAATTGACCAAGCTGCATCACGATCTGGCCGCGACCATGATCTACGTCACCCACGATCAGGTGGAAGCCATGACAATGGCAGACCGCATCGTGGTGCTGAATGGTGGTTTCATCGCACAGACCGGGCGCCCGCTGGAGCTTTACCACAAGCCTCAGAACAAATTCGTTGCCAGCTTCATCGGCAATCCGAAGATGAATTTCCTCCCCGCCACCTGCACCTCCGTCGGGGATGACGGGGCCACGGTCACATGTGAGGGCCAGACCCTGACTGTGCCGGTCGAGACGCGCGCCAATCTGGTTGGCAAGCAGCTGACTTTAGGAATCCGCCCGGAGCACTGCCATCTGGCCAAGGGCGAAGTGAAGCTGAAGATCACCCCGTCCGTCGTCGAGCGCTTGGGCATCAACACGATTGTCTACTACAACGAGGGCACGGACGATGCCTTTAGCGCTCTGCTGCCAGGCGCGGCACCTGTTGCTGTCGATCAACCCGCCACCATCGGTTTCAACGCCGAGGATTGTCACCTCTTCATGGGCAATGGCGAAGCTCTCGAACGCCGCACAGAGCTGCATGAGATCGACCTGTCCCAACTCACTGGCGAATAAGCGCCTGAAACAAAAAAGCCCGCCCCGGATCCCGGAGCGGGCTGTTCTTTTACAATTGAAGACCGCTCTTACCAGACGCGGCCGCGGGCAGCGACCGGTTCCACGCGCGTCACGATGCCATTGCGCTGAAACACCATCTGATCGAACAGGTTCGACACTACACAGGTGTGGTTCGGGATGATGCGGATCCTGTCTCCAATCTGCGGCCGCGCATCTGGTGCACTTCCGGAAAGATCCACCACCCCGTGTTCCTCGGACAGGATCGTGATCACCGCTTCCGGATAATCCACCACATGCCCATAGTCCTGGAACCCCAGCAGGTCAGAAGTCAGCGCCTTTGAGCCAGCGTCGATCACCGCCCGCGTCTCGGTCGGTCGCGAAACCACCGTCGCAAGAATGGTCATCGCGCAGTCATCCAGCGTGCAATGCCCGGAACGCGCCATGGCGCGGTCGTTGTAGACATATGTACCGGCACGGTGTTCTGTTGCAGAGGGTACTTTTTCAGCATCGAACAAGCTGGGCGTGCCACCATTGCTGACAATCGGGCATGCAATGCCTTTTGCCTGCAGACCGCTCAAAGCTTCCGTGAAAAAGGCTTCTGTTTCAACCTCTCCAAATGCCTTGGGATAGGTCAGCAGCCCGGCAAAGGCCAAACCTTCACTATTGGCAATCACCTCAGCCAGCGAGATCGCATCTGCAGCAGATTGAACACCGCAGCGCCCTGCCCCTGTATCACATTCAACCAGCACCTTCAGCGACTTCTCACGTTGGCCAAAAGCTGCTGCGAGACCGTTCACGGTCGTGGCACTGTCTGCCACAACTTTCAGATCGGCAATCTGCTCATTTAGAGCCGCCAGCTCTTCCAACTTGTCCAGACCGAGAATGTTGAACGTAATCAGAATGTCCTCAAAGCCCGCGTCGGCAAAGACCTGCGCTTCAGTCACCTTCTGGCAGTTGATCCCCTTCGCCCCGGCCTTCACCTGCGCTTGCGCCACCGCCGGGATCTTGTGGGTCTTGATATGGGGACGGAAGGCCTTGCCGATCTTGTCCATATAGGACTGAACCCGATCGATATTGGCCTCAAGTCGCGTCTCGTCGATCACCGGGAGGGGCGTCGAGAGCTGCGAAACAGGCTTGCCGACCAGCGAGGCTTGCGGCGCCAACTCAGACAGCTTCTGTTCCATGGGGTGTCTCCATCATTGGCCAGATGTCCCGCCGCACATGTCTGTAGGGCGTCTGGGCGGGGGAATTCGGATAAGGCGTACCAGCCGAGCAGTACAGGATTTCTGCAGCAATCTTGCTGAAAGACGCATGGAAATGATTTGTCGACTTGATAACCAGAATCTTCTGCTGGACCGGATCGATGCCCATGACAGAAAACAATGACGGATCGAAACTCTGAGCCCGCACGGAGTTCAAAATGACATCGATCCCGTTGAGGCGAATATGAGCAGCATCCCCGAATGGCGCATAGCTTTCCCCGAAACGCATCTCGGCGTTACGCTGCAATTTGACGATTGTCACGCGACCGTCGATTGGATCTCCAGTACCCGGCGCTGACTTGGCACCGAAACGCAGTGGGATTTCCGCACCCTCGCCGGCAGCAAAACAGATCTGCACGGCGATAGGGTCCCAAATTGTGCCGACGGCAACGCCATCAGCCCCGCGCTTGAGCAGTTCAGCCAGGATGAGCGTCGCATCGCCCGCCGTCCCACCACCCGGATTGTCCCACATATCGGCAATCACGACAGGCCCGGCAGCAGACACCATCGCTTGAGACACAGCGGCATCAACAGTCAGTTGCTCCATCATGTGACACCCGCGATTGGCGAAAAGCTGCAACCCCAGCATGCGCGCCAGCTGAGCCCCCTTTTCCGGCACCCCATTGGTCACCGCGATCATCTTGGTGCCCATCTCCGGCACGTCCCCGGCCATGAAGCCGTGAATGACAGACAGGGAGAGAATGTCGTCATCCTCTTCTTCCAGTTTGTGCAACCCGTCGACGAAGGAGCGCATCGGCTCGCGGGACGTGGGAAACACATCAATCATCTTGCAGTCGAACACCGACATGACCGGCTTGATCTTCCCTTCCAGCGTATCCACTGCGATGCGCCAGAGATCTTCTGCCCTGTCGACAAAATCCGTATGGGGGAACTCCTTGAAGACCACAAAGAAGTCCGTGGCCTCGACACGCTTCGCTGTCAGATGCGAATGCGGGTCCAGCTCGGCGCAAACCAGTATGTCCGGTCCGACAATCTCGCGAACCCGTCCGAGGAAGTCGCCCTCCGGATCCAGGTAGCCATCGGCTACCATGGCGCCATGCAGACCGAGCACGACGCCGTCCACCGGCATGGCAGCCCGCAACTGATCGAGGATCTCGTCCCTCAGCCCTTCGTACGTTGCCTTATTGATCAGCCCCGCCGGATCCGCCCATGTCGCGGTGCCCTCGATCAGTGTCCAGCCCTTCTCCGCACAGACCCTTCTGCCAACCGTCAGCGGTGCCGAGCACAGCGTAGGCGTGGCCGGGTGCTCGCCGGGGGCAGCATAAAGCGAGACCTCAAAGGCCCGGCGATCGATGCAGATCGGGGAGAAGGTATTGGTTTCCGTGGCAAGAACGGCGGTGAAGAGCTGCAAGGGATATTCCTGACGTGGAAGCGGCGACGGATCTCAAGTTTCAGACTGGGTAAGGAAGATAGCCGGTGAAACCAGAAATTTTCCAGCGCCCCCCGTGAAACCGGCAGTAGTAAAGCGTCTGCCAGTTCATCGCGTCGAACCCGCCGTCGGCCTTGCGGATGCCGCCGTTGAATTTCTTGCGTACAAGCGCTGTATTTCCCTGGATATCGATTTCCTCCAACCGTGTCGCCGTGTGGATGGCGGTGCTGGCGTCTTCCGCAAGCTCCATTTTGGCGAACTCGCGCGCCTGGTTCAGCCACTCGTCGCGGTAATGAACAAGCGTCGGAAAGGCCAAAGTCCAGTCATCCGGATCCTTTGTCTTGTTCCCGCTGATGCCGAGGAATCCCTCTTCGATGAAGTCGTGTTCCACCATCGACCAATCAGCCGCCAGAAAGGCAGCAATGTCGCGTGTCACCAGCATCTCCCAGATGGCGCGGCGGCCTTCATCAACAGATGGGAAAGGATTGAGGAAAGGGTCCCGCATATCCGTACTTTCTAAATTATTTTCACAAATGGCTATTTTTCCTAGTCAAATTCGGCACATTATGGTTTCTTGTCAATCTATAAAGAAAATTTTTTGCACCAACTGCAAAGGTTAATCAACGTGAGCATCAAGAGATATGGCGCTGAAAAGGCTGGCGCCGGCGGTCAGAACCTGCCATTCGCCCGCGCCGTCGAAGCTGACGGATGGCTGCATGTCTCCGGCCAGGTGGCAATGGAAGACGGCGAAGTCATCGAAGGCGGCATCATCCCGCAGACCCACAAGGCGATCCAGAACCTGATCGCCATCCTGGAAGAAGCAAACTACTCCACTGCGGATGTGGTGCGCTGCGGCGTCTGGATCGACGATCCGCGCGATTTCTGGACATTCAACAAGATCTACCAGAGCTACTTTGGTGAAAACCCGCCGGCCCGTGCCTGCGTGCAGTCCTCCATGATGGTCGATTGCAAGGTTGAGGTCGATTGCATAGCCTACAAATCAAAGGCTTAACTGCAAACAAGATCGGCTCACGATGGACATTCTGGCAAGACTTCAAGCGGAACACGAACAGCTGTCGCAGGCGGAAAAACGTATTGCCGACATTCTGCTAAATGATTTCGACTTCGCCGTGAATGCGTCCATCGTCGAGCTGGCGGAACGTGCGGAAGTCTCGCCGCCCACAGTGACCCGCTTCTGCCGCCGGATGGGTTGCCAGAACTTCGCCGATTTCAAGGTGCAGCTGGCCAAGACCACCTTCGTCGGAGCCCGCTACCTCAACCCGGAAGCCAAGAGCACCGCACCTGCAGATGTCGCAGAAGACATTATCACCAAGGCCCAGAATGCCCTGTTCCTGTTTCACCGGTCCTTCGATGCGGATCTGGCACAGACGGTAGCCCATATTCTGTCCAACGCCGAGATGGTCTATGCCTTCGGCTCCGGCGGCAACTCTTCGCTGATTGCAGAAGAACTGCAAAACCGGCTCTTCCGCCTGGGTCTGCGCATTTCCGCCTGTTCCGACCACGGCATGCAGATGATGCTGGCAGCCGCTGCCCGCCAGCAGGATGTGGTGATCGGCTCTTCCTTTTCGGGAAGAAACGAGGAGCTCGTGAAAGTCTTCACGTTGGCGCGCGAGGCCGGCGCTACCACCGTTGCCCTGACACAAGGCGGCAGTCCGGTTGCCCGGTCCGCCGATCATGTCATTCCGGTCGACATGCCAGAGGGAAACAACATTTTCCGTCCCACCTCGACCCGCTTCGCCTATCTGGCCCTCGTCGACATTCTGGCCAATCTGACCGCCTACCAAGACAAGACGCGGGCGACAGTCACCCTGCGCCAGATCAAACAACAACTGGTTGCCTATCGGGATGAAGACGACAGGCAACTTCTCGGAGACTAACTCCCCACCCTGCGGGTTGGTCTCATTGCCAAATAGGACACGATATGTCTGGAACCGTTGCCGTCGTCACCGGCGCTGCTGGTGATATTGGCCTGGCCATCGCCCAGCGCCTTTCTCAAACGCACGACAAGATCCTTCTCGTTGACCTGAATGAAGAGGCGCTCGCCTCGATATCCAGAGACCTGGGGAATGCCTTCACGCCGCATGTGTGTGATGTCACCGATCCAACGGCTTGCAAAGCCATGGCGGCAAGTGCCATGGCCCTGGGCGGAGTGACCACGCTCGTCAACAACGCCGGCGCCGCACGGGCCGTCAGTCTCGGCGACACCACGCCAGAGATCTTCAAGCAGGACATGGTCCTCAACCTGGAGGCTTGTTATCTGACGTTTCAGGCGTTGGAATCCGCATTACGGGAAACCTCCGGCAGCGTTGTGAATATTGCATCGGTCAACGGTCTCGGTGTTTTTGGGCATCCAGCCTACAGCGCTGCGAAAGCCGGCATGGTGCATCTGACGAAGCTGATTGCCGTCGAGTATGGCAAATACGGCATTCGCAGCAATGCCGTCGCACCAGGAACTGTGCGCACCCAGGCCTGGGAAGAGCGTGCCGCCGCAAATCCCAACGTGTTCGAAGAAGCCAAGCGCTGGTATCCGCTGCAGCGTGTCGCCAGACCGCTCGACGTTGCAAACGCTGTGGCGTTTCTCTCCGGCCCCGAAGCGAGCGCCATTAGCGGCGTTTGCCTGCCCGTCGACTGCGGTCTTCTCGCCGGTCAGGCAGAACTCGCCCGAACCTTCAGCCAATCCGATCATTACTAAGACCAAGATTTCCAGAGGACGCCTTGATGAACTCCCCCGTATTCGTGCTCGAAAACAGCTGGCACCCTCTTGAGGGCAAATTGACCGGCGGTTTCTGTATGGTCCTTCACAATATGTCTGATGAAGCGATCAGCGGCTTCCGTCTGGTTTTCACCAGCCTGACCCGGGTGACCGAAGACGCTGTTTGCAACAACGCGATTTTCTCGCGCCGCAACGCCAACTTTCATGAAGTTACCCCGCCGGAGGGTTTTTCGCTCGCCCCGGGCGCCTCCTGGTCATTCCGCATCGACGGTCTGCATCGACCCGCCAAACACCGGACGGATGGGGCAAAGTCCGCCTATGTCACGCTGGCCGATGGAAGCCACCACACCTGCGCTGTGGGCGATCTGATGCTGGAAGGTCGACACAGCGAGCCCGCCCCCAAACTGCTGCCAGAAGGCAAGGTGAGCGAACCCTACTTCCTACAGCCTTGGCCGAAATCATCGAAGCTGTCGGCGGGCGAAACCTACCCGGTTGCTCTTTGCCTGGCCAATGAAGCCAGCCCGGAAGCCGCCAAGGCTGTGTATGGGGTTCAGACTCTGTTCCAGCGCCTCTTTCCCTCCGCACACGTTCCCTTCGCCCTGAAGCCTGTGAACGAGGGCCGTACACTTTCACTTGTTACTGATAGCACGCTCGAAGATGTCGCCTACAAGCTGACTTTCAGCCCGGAAGAAGTGGTTCTGACGTACTCCGCCAGCGCGGGCTTGCAATACGGACTGACGACGCTTGCCCAATTGCTGCACGGTGCGCGCATCGATCCCGATACTTTCAGCTTTCCGGTGGAAGGCACCATTGAGGATAGCCCACGCTACGGCTGGCGAGGGTGCCATCTCGACGTGTCACGGCAGTTCTTCCCGACAACGGATGTCACCCGACTTATCGACATCCTCGCCTGGTTCAAGTTGAACATCTTCCATTGGCACCTCAGCGACGACGAAGCCTGGCGCCTGGAGATCAAGGCCTATCCACAGCTCACGACACTCGGTGCAACCCGCGGCCCGGACGAAATTCTATTGCCGCAGCTCGGCAATGCGGCTGAACCAGTCGCAGGCTTCTACTCCCAGGAAGAGGTCAAGGCAATCGTCGCGCATGCCGCCTCGCTCAGCATTGAGGTCATTCCGGAAATAGACATTCCAGGCCATAATGCGGCTACGCTAGCCGTACTGCAGCATCTTACCGATGGTCAGGAAGCGCCCGACAGCTATCATTCGGTCCAGGGTTTTCCCAACAATGCACTTAATCCGGCGATCGAAGAAACCTATGAATTCCTCGCCAAGGTCTTCGATGAAATCGTCCCTCTCTTCCCGAGCAAGTATCTCCACATAGGGGGCGACGAAGTGGCGGACGGATCCTGGATGACCTCGCCTCTCGCCAAAAAGCTGATGCAGGAAGAGGGGCTGGATGGCACCTTCGGACTTCAGTCCTATTTCATGAAACGCATTCAACAAATGTTGGCCGAGCGCGGGCGCCAGCTGGCCGGTTGGGATGAGGTTGCTCACGGTGGCGGGGTAGATCCTACTGGCACCCTGCTCATGGCCTGGCAAAAGCCGGAGGTCGGAATTGCCTTGGCGAAACAGGGCTATGATGTGGTCATGACCCCTGGTCAGGCCTATTACCTTGACATGGTCCAGGACGACGCCTGGCAAGAACCGGGCGCCAGTTGGGCGGGCACCGTTCCCCCTGCCCACAGCTATGCCTATGAGGCGGAGGGCGACTTCCCCGAGGAGCTGCGCCCTCACATGAAAGGTGTCCAGGCCTGCATCTGGTGCGAGCACTTCCTCTCGACCGCCTATTTCAATCGCCTGGTCTTCCCGCGTCTGTGTGCCGTAGCTGAAGCAGGCTGGACACCAAAAGCCAACAAGGACTGGTTGCGCTTTGCCGCCATCGCTCCACATGCCCCGCAACTCTGAGGTCACAACTCATGCGTATCGCAGTTGGCGGCATTCATACAGAATGCAGCACCTACTCCCCTGTTCTGATGCAACCACAGGACTTTTTTGTCCTGCGGGGCGCAGATCTGTTTTCCGCGGATTACTTCTCGTTTCTCCTCACTCCGGGCAAAGACCTGCCCACGCCGGAGATCGCACCGCTCCTTCACGCCCGCGCTGTCCCGGGCGGTCCTCTGGCGCGCACGACATACGAAGGCTTCAAGGTGGAGTTTCTTGACCGCCTCCGTCAGGCACTTCCGGTGGATGCCGTCTATCTGGCGATGCATGGCGCCATGCATGTGGATGGCATTTTCGACGCAGAAGGCGACTGGATCTCTGCGGTACGTGAAGTCGTTGGGCCGGAAATGACGATAGCCGTCAGCTATGATCTGCATGGCAACGTCAGCCAGAAGATCATCGATCAGATCGATATCTTTGCAGCCTATCGCACGGCCCCGCACATCGACGTGCGCGAAACCATGATCCGCTCTTACGAAATGCTGCTAACGAGCCTGGAAACAGGCATCCGTCCGGGCGTTGCATGGGCAAAGATCCCCGTTCTTCTTCCCGGCGAACGCACCTCGACGGAAGACGCGCCAGCAGACGGACTTTATGACAAGCTGCCTCACCTCGACAAACTCGACGGCGTGCTGGACGCCAATCTTATGGTTGGCTACGTCTGGGCCGACGAGCCCCGCGCCACGGCCTGCGCTGTGGTGACTGGCACAGACCGGGCAGCTGCAGCAAAAGCGGCGGAAGCCATAGCAGCCTCCTATTGGGCAGCCCGCGAAGACTTCCGCTTTGGACCTGTGACAGGCCCGCTGGATGAGATGTTGGATATCGCCCAAAAGACCCAAACCAAACCTCTGATCCTTGCCGATTCCGGCGACAACCCGACAGGTGGCGGGGTTGGCGACAGAGCTGATGTTCTCAATGCCGTTCTGGAGCGTGGCATGCGCGATGTCCTCTTTGCAGGGATCACCGACAAACCTGCCGTCGACGCCTGCTTTGCTGCAGGTGAAGGCGCGAGGTTGACGCTTTCGATCGGCGCCTCCCTGGATCCGGCAGGAGGCTCCGTCAAAGTCGAGGCTAAGGTGATCCGTCTGGACAATCAGGCAGACAGCGCCCGTGATGAACGTCAGGCGGTGGTCGATGTGAAAGGCAACACCGTGGTGCTCGCGGCACGTCGCCGTCCCTATCACAATTTTGTCGACTTCGAGCGCCTCGACCTCGACCCACGTAGTGTTCCGATGCTGGTGGTAAAGTCCGGCTATCTTTCGCCGGATCTGGCTCCGATCTCAAACCCGAACCTGATGGCCCTCACCCAGGGTGTGGTCAATCAGGATATTGAGACACTGGCTAACGAACGGCGCGACGGTCCGGCCTATCCTTTCAACAAGGATTTCGAGTACAAACCCGAAGCTCGTTTCTCTGCTCGCTGGGCGGAGTAACCGTTTCCTATTCGATCAGCAGTTCAAATTCGGGCAACTGATCGCCCCACCCCCTGTCGGCTTTAGACACATGCTTGAAATGTATACGGCTGCCTGGCGCAATCCCCCTATCCGGGTTTGCGCCTTTGCCATTTTCTTCTTCGGCTTTTCCGGGGCGGCCATCGCCCCGTTTCAATCTGTCATTGCCATTCAGGAATTCGGCCTGAGCGATGCGGCTTATTCGGCGATTATCTTCACAGCAGCCATCGTCAATGTCGCTGCCAGCGTCCTCATCGGCATTCTGTCCGACCGCCTGGGCGAATACCGCAAAGCACTTTTGGTCGTCACCATGTTTGGCATAGTCGGCAACGGGCTGGTCTTCTTTGGCGCAAATAGCACTGCCTTTGTCATCGCTCTGCTTTTTCTGCTGCCGATTTTCGGGGCACTGAACTCACTCATATTCGCCAACGTCAAGGCTTTCTCCATCGGCCTCCCCTCCCGCGAACTCAGCGGCGTGAACTCCGCCGTCAGAGCCATGATCTCTCTGTCCTGGGTTCTGGTCCCCGGATTGATCGGCATTTTGCTGGCCAAGTCCGACAGCATGTTGCCCGCCTTCCTGGTTGCTGCTCTTGCCTGTGTTGTCTGCCTGGGTTTGTTCTTGTTTGCACTTCCCCCAGCACCGGCAGTCCACGAATCCCTGCGCCAGAATGTACGCTTTCGCGCTTCGCTGAAACGCATTGCCAAACCGGCTGTCTTCATACGATTGCTGGCGATTGCCCTGATCACCTCAACTCTTCACGTCAATGCAGCAGTCTTGCCGCTCGTCACGACAAAAATCGCTGGCGGCACGCTCGCGGATGTCGGTGTCGTCATCGGCATCGTCGCGGTGCTGGAGATCGTCTTCATTCTGTTCTGGGCGCGGCTTGAGCCAAAATTCGGTCCGGTCACGACGATCTGCGGGGGCTCATTGCTTTACGTTGCCTATCTTGTGCTGCTTGGACAGGCTTCGGCTCCATGGCATGTCTACGCGCTCTGTCTGCTAAGCGGCTTCGGCGCTGCGGCCATTATCAGTCTGCCGATAACCTATCTGCAGGAGTTGATCCCCGATCTTGCCGGCCTGGGAAGCTCGCTGATATCGGTCAACATGTTCCTCAGTGCCGGTCTCGGCTCGCTGATCTTTGGTCTCGGCACCTGGATCTCCGGATACGGTGGAACGTCAATCCTTGGTGGTCTGGCCGGTCTTACCGGAATTGCTCTTGTCTATGGTCTGGATAGAAAAAGATCTCACCCCACGCTCTAGGGAGTTGCTTCGATGCAGAATAAGCCCGTCTCTTCCGTCCTGCTTGAGGTCTGCGTTGACAGCACCGATGGGCTTGCTCAGGCCATCGCCGGCGGGGCTGACCGCATTGAACTGTGCTCGGCACTCTCCGTCGGCGGGCTAACTCCGTCAGCCGGGTTCATGAAAGAAGCAGCCAATAGCTCCATCCCTGTCTATCCACTGCTGCGGCCACGTGATGGAGACTTCTGTTACTCGGACGCCGAGCTGGATTGTCTGAAGGTCGATATCGACACCGTCCGCGCCAATGAACTCCCAGGCGTTGTGATCGGTGCCTCACGCGAAGATGGATCACTCGATGTCGGTGCCCTGAAATTGTTGGCAGATCACGCTCACGGTTTGGACATGACCCTTCACAGGGCATTCGACCTCGTCCCCGACATGAGAGAAGCTCTTGAAATTGCGATTGAACTAGGATTTTCGCGAATTCTGACGTCAGGCGGAGAGTCCTCCGCTGCTGATGGTCTAGAAACGCTTCAGCGCCTGCAGAAAGCTGCCAAAGGCCGGATCACGATCATGCCAGGGAGCGGTGTGAAACTTTCGAACATCGCAAAATTTCAGACGGGCCTAAAGCTGACGGAGATCCACTCATCCTGCTCCGTAAGTACAGCAGGAGCTGGCGGAAAAGTTCGCCAGCTCGGTTTTGAAACGGCAAATCCGAAAAAGACGGATGCTGCATTTGTTGCAAAGCTGAAGGCAGCGCTTTCGACGAACCGTTAAAGGTCGATGGAATTACGCGTGCGCGCCAGATGTTCACGTTCCTCGCGCAAACGCGCCAGGATCTTGGCATTGGACTTGAAACCGAAGTCGAACAAGTCACCGACCAGCGGCACGGTCCCAAGCAAGGAATCCACGACGACGTAGGACGCCATTTTGGCGATGGCTCGCTTTCGCGCACCACGTCTCACAGCTTCTGAAATGAGAAAGCACGAAAACGCAGCACCGGCCATGTCACCTACGAAGGGCACCAGCCCGACCAGGCCATCCAGACCGATATGAAAGGATGTGCCCGGCAATGCAAAACGCCGATCAAGCCAAAGTTCAAGCGTGTCGAGCTGCTCATCACTGAGCAGCCCGCGCTTACCGTCTTTGGCAACTGAGAAATCAGCTTGGGTCATCGTTTTGCAATGATCCAGACGGCATGAACAATCCCCGGAATGTATCCGCAAATCGTAAGAAGAATATTCAGCCAAAAGTGAAGACCAAGCCCGACCTGAAGGAACACACCGACAGGCGGAAGAAGGATGGCAAAAATAATGCGGATGATATCCATTTGATTACTGTCTCCTGATTACTGGTCTGGTAACGTCACAGTGGTATCTAGGTTCCAATAAATCCGCTGTTTTCATCATTTGAAATTCAGGCAGGCTTGGCAGACGCGCGTATAGCCTCACCACTGCAGCCCGCAGAAATCCCCGATGCGTTCAAGCGCAGGCGTGGCCACCATTCCGGATGGTTTTCCCGTACCCAGTCGCCCATGCGCTCAGCAAGCCGGGCATTCATCATCCACGCCTCAGTCGGACTGTCGGCCGTCGCGTAGAACATGATTTTTTGGGTGACGCTGGAATATTCATCGACGGTCACAAGAAGCAGTTCGTCCTCCAGCAGATGCTCCTCGTCCTTGACGATCTTCTCAAACACCTCACGTAGGACGCTTGGCTTGGCGGCGGGATCCAGCTCCAGCGAAAAAGTACGCGTTGTCTTGGCATCGGTCATCGTCCAATTCTCAAACGGGTGAGAAATGAAGTACTTCACCGGCACCACCAGTCGCCGACTGTCCCAGGCCCGCAAGGTGATGAAGGTGTAATAGATTGCCTCGACGTAACACCACTTGCCCTCATACTGGATGGCGTCGCCAATACGGATTGGCTTGGCGATCGCGATCTGGAGGCTGGCCAACAGATTTCCCAGAACCGTTTGACCGGCAATCCCCAGAACCACCGTGGCAACACCGGCGGAAGCCAGCAGCGACATACCCAGACTATCGAACAGGTTGAGCTGCATCAGCACCAACACCAGTGTCACGACCACAGCCACCAACAGGACATAGCGTCGGGCCGCATAGATGTTCGTGTAGAAATGTCGGCGGTCGGAATCACCTTCGCTATCCAGATCTCCGACGTATCTCTCCGTCACCAGCTCAAGCGTCGCATCGATCGCCCGCAAAACGGCCAGCGTCAGACAAAAAATAATGGTGGCCAGCAGCGTTGGCGTCAAAAACGATGTGATCGGCCCGGAGAAGCTGAGGAGAGTTTCAAGCAGGTTCTGCAGCAGAAGTGCCGTCAGCGCCATCGCCAACGGCGTCCGCACTTTGTGCGAGGCGCGTTTGACCCAATTGATTGGCGTGCGGCGTGCTACAGCCTCGATAACCCGCTGCATAACAAGAAAACAGCCAACGGCCAGCGACAGAAGGATAGGCAGCACCAGCAACTCCCAAACCCGAACGTTGCCGATAGCTTCTCCTCTGAGCGGCTCTGGAATATGGCGAATAAGCCAGGCAGGGCCATACAGCTCATAGAGTTTCGGGATATTGGCGACAGTCTGCGGAGAAAAAAGCCAGACTGCTTCTCCTTCCTCGGGCTTGAACCGCGAAATGCTGATGGTTCTCGGACGGCCGCGCACTGCAAGTTCTGCAATGGACAGCGTCCTGCGCGGTTTGCCTGCAAAAGGATGACTGGACGCCAGATTGACATTCATCCCGTCCGGACGCTCGGGCAAGGAAGACCAGTCAATCACAACGCGACGTTGAAGCACATCCGCCAGCTTATGCGCCAGCTCCGCTCCAAGCGCCGCCTGCTGCTTCTCGTCCAGATCGTTCAGGTTGAGATGCTGAGCCGCTTCAGCGAAGCGTTCGTTTTCAGTCAGATTCAGGAACTGCTTGATCAGATCCCGTGGCGTCTGGGCACGCGCGGCCAGTGCGTCATCGAGACCAGGGTTCAAGCCCTCAACTTCATACCAGACGTCGGCGGAGTTTTCTTGTGCTTCCACGGTCGGAGCAAACAAGGAGGCCAGCCCGATGAACACAAGCATCGCAACCCGAAGCAGCCACCAGCGCTTTGGAGCTCCGACCCAACCATCCTCGCGCAACGCCTTGATCACCCTGATTGCCCCCGCAAAGTCTGAATACCGTTTGAAACTTACCGGGCGAATGCCTCGCCAGATTAAAGGTTCCAATAAACCCGGGCCCAAAAACAAATGCCCCACTTTCAAAAAAGCGGGGCATTCATGGATTTCAGAGCATCATAACTGTCAGATCTAAAAATCAGCCGACGATCATCTGCTTCATCTGCAGGCTTTCATATTCAAGTTCGAGCAAGCGCTGATTGACCACATCGCCGATACTGATCATGCCAGCCAGCTTCCCGGCTTCGATCACAGGCATATGGCGGAAACGCCCGTCATTCATGCCCTTGAGGACAGAATCCAGCGTATCAGCCGGATCACAGGTCACCACGTCACGGGTCATCAGCCCCTCGACCAGCTGCGGCAAGGTCTGCCCAGGTGTCTCGGCAAGTTTGCGCACAATGTCACGCTCCGACAAAATGCCGATCAGCGCGCCTGCTTCGTCGACGACCAGAAGCGCGCCAATATGCTTTTCGCGAAGAATGCCGACTGCGGTCGCTACGGTATCTCCCGGACGAACAGAGATAACCACCTTGCCTTTCCTCTCCAGGATTTTGGCAACTGTGCTGGTTTCAGACGGCATGTTGGTATCAACCGACTGGCTGACCGTCTTGCCCGGTTTTTTGTCGCCTCGTGAAGGCTGCTGATAGGAACTGGGTGCCATCAGGTGATCTCCCTTTATTCTGCTTCAGCTAAATGACGCTTGAGCTTACGTCAGGTTTCACGGAGACGGAATTTAATTTGACCTTGCGGGAAGTTTTTTCGCACGTCTAGCTTTCCGACAGCCGCCTTTCCAAGCAAAAACGGAGATGGCGTTGTCGCCATCCCCGTTCAAACGTCTTACTGGAATGAGGGAATTCTTCCCGCTCAGACCGTCTTTTTATCGCGGTAGTGCAGCACAGTCAGCGCGACCAGCGTTACCAGCGCCCCAGACAAAAGATAATATCCAGCTGAGGCCAATCCGAATTCAAGCGTCAATGACATTGCCACCAGCGGTGCAAAGGCTGCGCCGAAAATCCACGACAGATTGGTTGCCAGCGCACTGCCTGTGTAGCGATAAGCTTTCTGGAAGCGGTTCGGCAGGATGGCACTCGCCTGACCATAAGACAGCCCCAGCAGGAAGAACCCGATGAACAGGTAGGCTTGCCCGGTCTCGAACAGATTGGTGATCAGAAAGCTGTAAGCCCCGATGAGCACGGAAGTCACAGCCAGCATCCGACGGCGCCCGAAGCGGTCGGAAAGAACGCCCGACAAGACCACACCGGGAAGAAACACTGCTCCACCGATCAACACCAGAAGCAGGAATTCCGAGATCGGCTGTCCCGCTTCCAGATAGGCATAAGCCAGAGGAAACACAGAGACCATATGCATCAGCGCGTAGCTTGCCAGGGGCAGGAAAGTCGCCAGCAGCACGTCACGCCAATGCACGGACAGCATTTCGAAGAATGGGCTCGGCTTCATTTCCTGATCCACCTTCATGACCGCATGGTCATCGGAATGGATCAGCTGAAGGCGAGCAAAAAGCGATACGACATTCACCGCCAAAACTGCGAAGAATGGCCAACGCCAGCCCCATTGAACAAACTCTTCTTCCGTCAGAAAGCCAGTCAGAACGTAAAAGATCGCCACAGCCACACACATGCCAATAGGTGCGCCAAGCTGCGGGATCATCGCATACCAGCCGCGCCGATTTTCCGGAGCATTGTTCTGCAGCATCAAGGTCAGACCATCCCAGGACCCACCCAGTCCAATGCCCTGCCCGATCCGCAGAAGAACAAGCAACACCGGCGCCGTTATGCCGACAGAGGCGTAGCTCGGCAGCAAGCCGATCGCCATTGTCGAGGCGCATAGAACAACCAGAGCCACGGTGATCTTGCCCGATCGCCCAATGCTTCTTTCCAGATACTTGAACCCCTGGCTGGCGATAGGACGCACCAGAAAGGCCAGCGGGAAGATCATGAAGGAATAAAGGATCCCCATTTCCCGCGAGACTTCCGGAAAGAACACCTGCGGGAACACAAGAACCGAAGCAAAGGCGTAGACGAAAAAGCCGAAGTGATCGGTCACCCGCGCCATGATGACGGTGACAAGAAGCTCATCCAACACCTGACGGCGCTCGCCGTCCGTGACTGGCTTTTCGTTATAGGCGACTTCCATTGGTTTCCTCCCTTACGGGCGCACAGAGTTGCAAGGCAAATGCCGGTTGGTTGGTATCCTGACCGGCCACTTGTGCAGCGCCGAGTACTGTGTCGAACAGCAGCTTCAAAGCGCAACGTTAGAACTGATAATAGCGCCATATCTCACGGACGCCGACAAGTTCCAAATCATTTCCTGCAGATTTTGCTGCGACGCAATAGCACGTTGCGTCGTTGTGGCTGTTCTTATAAAAGCGAAAGAATGGCAACGTGATAAGAAATTTATACGTTGTTTACCAATGGTTTACAGAAAAAACTAACCGCTTCTCCCATAAGCCCTTGTGCAAGATCTGATCCCATGAAGTTTGTGAAACACGCCCTCCTCCTCACCGTGGCGTCACTGCTTAGCGGCTGCAACATGGTTGTGATGTCCCCCTCCGGCGACATCGCGCAGCAACAAAGCGATCTGATCGTCTACGCAACGATTCTCATGTTGATTGTCGTTCTGCCGGTCATGGCCCTGACGGTTTTCTTCGCCATCAAATACCGGTCTTCCAACAAGGAAGCAGCCTATGAGCCTGATTGGCATCATTCGACCAGTCTCGAGATCGTCATTTGGGCAGTCCCGATGGCAATCATCTTGTGTCTGGCAGGCCTGACCTGGGTCGCCACACACCGACTTGACCCCTACCAGCCTCTCTCGCGGATCTCCGTCGACAAGTCCATTGACGAGACGGTTGAGCCCCTTGTCATCCAGGCCGTCGCCATGGATTGGAAATGGCTGTTTATCTATCCTGAATATGGCATTGCCACAGTCAATGAGGCAGCAGCCCCCGTCGACCGGCCGATCAGGTTCGAGATCACCTCCTCCACAGTGATGAACTCGCTCTATATTCCCGCGCTCGCTGGACAGATTTACGCCATGGCCGGAATGCAGACGGAACTCAACGCCGTCCTCAACCATCCGGGTGAGTTCAAGGGCTTCGGTGCCAATTACAGTGGCCTCGGCTTCACGCACATGAACTTCAAGTTTCACGGTATCGACGATGCCGGGTTCGAAAAGTGGGTCGACAAGGTGCGTGACGGCGCTGAGCAGGATCTCGGCAGGCACGAGTTCCTGGTACTTGATCAGCCGACGATCTCCCACCCGGTGACCTATTACGGATCCGTCGACCCGGAGCTGTGGACTGCGGTCATCAACCAATGTGTTGACGAAAATGAGCTCTGCCAGAACGACATGATGATGGTGGACGCCCTGGGCGGCGGCGGTCTGAAAGGTCTGACCATGCGCGAGCTTTTCGCCGGCATCTGCACTTCCGACAATCCTGCTGGTCTTCTGACTGGCCTGCAGGGCACGGAAAATGCAGCAGTCTCCGAAACCGGGACGCGCAAACTTTCTCTGGTCAAACTTGATCTGAATGCCTTCGGACTGCCCGACGCTTCGCAGCGCCGACACGCGACTGAAAAGAACTGAAGAACAAACCTCTGTCGGACTGCCGAGACGGCGTGCTGAGCACCCCCGGCGTCCGCGAAGCATATTGAGGACAATATGGCAGGTGCACATCTCTCCGAGGGAGTGGATTACTCCCGTTGGGATCCAATTTTCGGGAAACTGGGGTGGGACGTCTTCCCGTTTCAGGAGCCCGTGGTTCTCGTAACTTTCATTGCTGTTGTCCTGGGCGGCCTCGCCGTTCTCGGGATCCTGACCTACTTCCGCGTCTGGCGGTATTTGTGGAGCGAATGGTTCACCAGCATCGACCACAAGAAAATCGGCATCATGTATATGGTGCTCGCACTTGTGATGCTGCTGCGCGGCTTTGCCGATGCGCTGCTTATGCGCATTCAGCAGGCCTGGACGGCGAGCGGCGGTGCTGGCTATCTAGAGCCGCACCACTACGATCAGATCTTCACCGCACACGGCATGATCATGATCTTCTTCGTGGCCATGCCATTCATCACGGGCTTGATGAACTTCGTCATGCCCCTGCAGATTGGCGCCCGAGACGTCGCCTTCCCGTTCCTGAACAACTTCAGCTTCTGGCTGACAACATCAGGCGCGGTCCTCGTGATGATCTCGCTGTTCGTCGGTGAATTTGCAACAACCGGCTGGCTGGCGTATCCGCCTCTCTCAGGCATCCAGTTCAGTCCCAGCGTCGGTGTCGACTATTACATCTGGGCTCTGCAAATCGCAGGCATCGGGACAACACTGAGCGGCATCAATCTGGTGGTCACCCTCGTCAAGATGCGTGCGCCGGGAATGGACTACATGAAGATGCCGATCTTCTGTTGGACCGCTCTGTGCACCAACATCCTGATCGTCGCCACCTTCCCGATTCTGACGGCAACACTGGTTCTGTTGTCCCTCGACCGCTATCTCGGCACCCATTTCTTCACCAATGATCTCGGCGGCAACCCGATGATGTATGTGAACCTGATCTGGATCTGGGGGCACCCGGAAGTCTACATTCTCACCTTGCCGGTCTTCGGCGTCTATTCCGAGATCGTCGCGACCTTCTGCGGCAAGCGTCTGTTTGGCTACACTTCCATGGTCTATGCGACCCTGGTGATCACCATTCTGTCCTATCTGGTCTGGCTGCACCATTTCTTCACGATGGGAGCCGGAGCCGATGTCAACTCGTTCTTCGGCATCACCACCATGGTGATCTCGATCCCGACGGGTGCGAAGCTCTTCAACTGGCTGTTCACCCTCTATAAGGGGCGCATCCGGTTCGAACTGCCGATGATGTGGACCATCGCTTTCATGCTGACATTCGTGATCGGCGGAATGACCGGCGTACTGCTCGCCGTACCACCGGCAGACTATGTGCTGCACAACAGCCTGTTCCTGGTCGCTCACTTCCACAACGTGATCATCGGCGGCGTTGTTTTCGGTGTCTTTGCCGCCATGAGCTACTGGTTCCCGAAGGCCTTCGGTTTCACACTGGAACCATTCTGGGGCAAAGTCTCCTTCTGGTGCTGGGTTGTCGGTTTCTACCTGGCCTTCATGCCGCTCTACGTCCTCGGCCTGATGGGCGTCACACGCCGCCTCAGTCAGTTTGAGGACACGTTCTACTCCGGATACTTCATCACCGCTCTGCTTGGAGCGCTGCTGATTGCCGCCGGTATCGGTGCGTTCCTGATCCAGCTCTTCGTCAGCATCCGCAACAAGGATGCCTTGCGCGATACCACAGGCGATCCCTGGGGTGGCCGGACGCTGGAATGGTCAACATCATCTCCGCCGCCGTATTACAATTTCGCCTTTACGCCGAAGGTGCATCAGATCGATGCCTGGTGGCATATGAAGTCGGCAGGCTATGAACGTCCCACGGAGAACTTCGAGCCCATCCATATGCCCCGTTACACGGCGACTGGCATCATTATGGCAGGCATCATCACCGTGATGGGCTTCGCACTGATCTGGCACATCTGGTGGCTGGCGCTCGTGACATTGATCGTCACCGTCGCTTACGCCATCGACCACACCTTCAACTACAATCGCGACTACTACGTCCAGGCGGACGAAGTGGCCAAGATCGAAGGCGGGCGGTCCCAACTTCTGATTGCGGGAGCGAAAGAGTCATGAGCACTGAACAATCCGCTGACGCCGTCGAGTTCTATGTCCGCTCCGAGCAGCATGACGGCGAAGAGCATCATCATGAAACCGGAACCATGCTTGGGTTCTGGGTCTACCTGATGAGCGATTGCCTGATCTTCGGGTCGCTCTTCGCAGTCTATGCCGTGCTGGGTCAGAACTACGCTGCGGGCCCCTCCCCGGCAGACCTGTTTGAGATCGAGATGATCCTCGTCTCGACCTTCATGTTGCTGTTTTCCTCCATCACCTACGGCTTCTCCGTTCTGCGAATGGAGAAAGGCGACTTGAAGGGAATGCAGCTCTGGCTGATCGTCACCGGGCTTTTCGGACTGGCCTTCCTCGGCCTTGAAGTGAAGGAATTCACCCATCTGTGGCACCTCGGTGCGACACCGATGGCGAGTGCCTTCCTGTCGTCCTTCTATGCTCTGGTCGGCACCCATGGCCTGCACGTCACCGTTGGCTGCATCTGGCTCGTGGTTCTCATGACTCAGTTGCAGTTGCATGGGATCACGCCGGAGAACAAGCGTCGAGTGCTGTGCCTGAGCATGTTCTGGCACTTCCTGGACCTGATCTGGATCGGGGTGTTTTCCTTTGTCTATCTCGCAGGAGTTCTCGTATGAGCGCCTCGTCCAACTCCACCCATGACAACCACCATGGCGGGGGTCATGGGACCCTTCGGTCCTACATGGTCGGCTTCATCCTGTCGGTCGTCCTGACCGTCATCCCGTTCTGGCTCGTTCTGGGCGATGTCTTTGACAACAAGACCTTGGCCATCGGCATTGTCTTCGCGCTTGGCGCTGTCCAGATGATCGTGCACATCTTCTACTTCCTGCATGTCACCTTTCGTGCAGAAGAAGGATGGCTGGTCATGTCCCTGTCGTTCACGGTCCTGCTGGTCGTGATCGTACTGTCAGGCTCGGTCTGGGTGATGTACCACCTGGATGAAAACATGATGCCGTCGCACGACCAGATCGAACAGGTCAAGCAACTGCCATAAACAGCGGAATGCGAGGAGAAACACATGACGGATTGGCGGAAACGCCGGCGGACAAACCTGTTTCTCCTCGCCCTTGGCGCGCTGTCCATCGCGTGCCTTATACTTCTGGGCAATTGGCAGATGCGCCGGCTGACCTGGAAAAACGCTCTCGTCACGGCTGTTGAAACCCGGGCGCATGGCGCCCCCGAAACAGCGCCCACACGGGACCGCTGGCCTACTGTCAGCGCAGAGACCCACGCCTATTTGCGGGTCAGGGCGACCGGTCGCTTTCTGCCAAACATGGATATCTCGGTAAAGGCCGTCACTGACCTGGGTCCGGGCTACTGGATCATGTCCCCGTTGCAGCGGCAAAACGGCGAAATCATCTGGATCAACCGTGGCTTCCTGCCCCCACCGCGCCGAGACCTGAAAAACCAGGCACCTCGCCCGACGGGCAAGGTTACCATCATCGGCCTTTTGCGCTTGAGTGAACCTGTTGGGACGCTGCTTCAGGACAATGACCCAGCTCAGAACCACTGGTTCTCGCGCGATGTCGATGCGTTCTCGCAAGACAAGGGTCTGGCCGCCCCGGCACCCTATTTCATCGACGCCGAACGGGATGCTTCATCCGCAGACGGCCCACGCGGCGGGCTGACAAAGATCAGTTTCCGCAACAACCATCTGCAATATGCGCTGACGTGGTATGCGATGGCACTCGGGCTGACTGCGGCTATCGGCTACATCATCTGGCTGGCGCGTTCCAGGCGCGGCAGCGATGCCGAATGATGAAATTCGGGGAAAAAGAAACGTCGAAACGGCCTATGCAGGCTGATCGATATTGTTCAGCATCTTCCGGGCGCGCGGACATTGCAGTTTCTCGATCAAGGGGCTGTCCGGATCAATGTCCTTCTTGCACACGACGCATTTGTCAGTGCCCGAGATGGCATTCAAGCCGCCGCAGCTGCCCTTGATCGTCCGTCCCTTGAAAATGACGCCAAGCGCCATTCCGGCGACAACCAAAACCAGAAGAACAAATGCGAGGAGGAAGGTAGCCATTGATCCTGAAGGTCCCTTTGCGACCGCTTCCAAGCTGCGCTGTGACGCGAAAAGCCGGGAATTTATTTGGTGTTCAGAAGCGCCTCAAAAGCGGTGCTTGCCTGTGTAATATAGGACCCATTTGTGCCGCTGCCATCATGTGAGATGAAATAGACGGCAAGTCCCTGCTCCTCGGCGACTTCCAGACCCTTCTCGTTTCCGAGCGCCAGCATCGCTGTCGCCCAGGCATCGGCCATCATGGCGTTGTCTGTGACAACACTGACCGAGGTGGTCCAATGGGTAATCGGCCGTCCCGTGGTCGGATCGATGATGTGGGAATAGCGTTTGCCTTCAAATTCGACAAAGTTACGATAATCGCCGGACGTCGCCAGTCCTTTATCCATCACCGGAACAATCAACTCAATTGCCTTTTCGCCCGGTTCCGGCTTTTCAATGCCGATACGCCAGGCCTCGGCCTTTTCGTTTTCACCGGCCGTGACGAGGTCGCCACCGATTTCAACCATGTAGCTGTCGATACCCAGCGACTTCAGCTTCGCCGCGACAGCATCAATGCCAAAGCCCTTGGCAATGGCCGACAGATTGATCCCGACCTCAGGTGCAGATTTTGTCACCGTCGATGCGGTTTCATCCAGAGAAAGCAGCTTCGACTGCCCGACAAAGGCGAGAGCTTCTTCGATTGCAGCATCTTGAGGAACCGGATCTTCAGGCTGGCGCGGGCCGAAGCCCCACAGGCTGATCAGCGGCCCGAGCGTCACGTCGAATTTGCCGTCACTTAGCTCATGAACTTGATTCGCTGCCCGCATGACCGTAACGAAGTCGCCGGATACCTTGAACGGCTCGGTGCTCTCAGACGCAGAGAAACGGGAAACTTCCGAGGCCTTATCCCAGTTGGACATCTTGGCGTTTACATCCGCCAGCACAGCTTCCACCTCAGCGGACAGCTTTTCTTCCGTTACACCGGAAGGAACCGCCAATGCGGTAATATTGAAAGTCGTCCCCATGGTCTTTCCAGAGAGACGAACAGTCTTCGCAGGTTCTTCACCCGAACAAGCGACCAGGGACAGTGTAAGCAGAGCGGCGGATAGTATACGCATGGTGCGGCATCTTTTGAATTGCTGCAGGGCCACAAAGATTTATGGCCGGTTCAAACGAATGGTAATTTCGCGTGAAATCTAACGGGGACCATGATAGGCATCAAATCTGATGCACTGGCATCTTTGATGGCTGGATATCTTCATTTTCTCAAAAACGCTAGTTGTTTTTTAAGGTGGAAATGCGCTTTATGCCCCATAAATGGGTAATGGTGACAACCAGCAAACAGCTTCAGCCAGTTGCTCCCTCCAACATCGCGTGACGAGAACCTAATCCCGCGCTCTCCAGAGGACCGTCTTGGCCTAGAGATGAATGTAATCAGAATTAAAAAGGGTCTGGATCTGCCCATTACGGGAGCTCCGGAGCAAAAGATACACAAGGGCCGCCCGGTTCGCTCCGTCGGCCTTCTCGGCGCTGACTATGTCAGTCTCAAGCCGAAGATGCTGGTTCAGGAACAAGACGCCGTTCAGCGTGGCGCCCCGTTGTTCTGCCAGAAGGACGATCCGGAAGCGGTCATCGTCTCTCCGGTTACCGGTCGTGTACGCGCAATCAACCGTGGCGCTCGCCGAGTCTTGCAGAGCATCGTCATTGATGTCGAAGACGCGGCCGACAAGGGCATCGACTTTGGCACAATCGCGGCTGATGCCAGTGCTGCCGACATTGCCGACAAGCTGTGTGCAGCAGGCCTTTGGGGTGCGTTCCGCACGCGGCCCTATTCAAAGATTCCGCACCACACATCTCGCCCTCTGGCGATCTATGTCAATGCGCTCGACAGTGAACCTCTGGCAGGCGACCCGGATCTGATCATTTCAGCCCGGAAGGACGACTTCGAGGCTGGCCTTTCCGTTGTCTCCCGGTTGACCGACGGCCCGACCTATCTATGCCAGTCGGAAAGCCTGCAGGTGAACCTTGGCAACGCCTCCCAGGTGACACAGGTCGGTTTTACCGGTCCGCATCCATCAGGCCTCGCCGGTACGCATCTGCATTTTCTGACGCCGCCAAAGGGCGACACTCCGGTCTGGACAATTTCCTATCAGGATGTCCTGTCGATCGGCGCTCTCACCCGCACGGGGTACCTGGATCCGACCAAGGTCATCGCGCTGAGCGGTCCGCTCGCTTCACAGCCGCGTTTGGTGGAAACAATCACAGGCGCTTCGACCGAAGATCTGATTGCCGACGAAGCCGAGGGCACGGCGCCTCTGCGGGTCGTTTCCGGATCGGTCCTGAGCGGCCGCGCTGCTGAAGGCCCTAATGCTTACCTCGGCCGGTACCATCGTCAGATTACACTCATCGAAGAAGACAAGGAACAGATCCCGCTTGGCTGGATCCGTCCGATGCCCGGTAAATTCGCCATTCAACCCGTGCTTGGCTCCGCATTCAGCAAGAAGCTCTATGCGCTGACCAGCAACCTGAACGGTGGCCGCCGCGCAATGGTTCCTTTGGGCACCTTCGAAGAACTCATGCCGCAGGACTATCTGCCAACCCAACTGCTGCGGGCCTTGCTCGTCAAGGACACCGATACCGCACAGGCATTGGGCGCACTTGAGCTGGATGAAGAAGACCTCGGACTCATCGGCTTTGCATGCCCTGCGAAGTATGAATATGGGCAAGCCCTTCGGGAATGCCTTGAAAAAATTGAGAAGGAGGGCTGATCCGGTGGGGCTTCGCAAGTTCTTCGACCGTATTGAGCCGCATTTCGTAAAAGGCGCAAAATACGAGCGTTTCTTCCCTCTCTACGAGATGGTCGAATCCTTCATCTACACGCCGAAGACGGTTACGACTGCCGCACCGCATGTGCGCAGCTACGTCGACATGAAGCGGATCATGACCTACGTGGTCATCGCCACCATTCCGGCGATCCTCTTCGGCTGGTACAACACAGGCATGCAGGCCAACTCTGCATTGGCCGTACTCGGACCAGAAGCGGCAACGGGTTGGCGCATCGCGCTGATCCAGATGCTGGGGATCGGTCTGAACCCGGACAGCATTCTGGCCAGTGCCTTCCATGGTGCGCTGTATTTCCTCCCAATCTACGTCACCACGCTTGTGGCGGGCGGCATCTGGGAAGTCGTCTTTGCCACCATTCGCCGGCATGAAGTGAACGAGGGTTTCCTCGTCACATCGATGCTCTACACGCTGATCCTCCCGGCGGATATTCCGCTCTGGCAGGTCGCGCTTGGTATTTCCTTCGGTGTCGTCATCGGCAAGGAAGTGTTCGGCGGTACGGGCAAGAACTTCCTGAACCCGGCCCTCACCGGCCGTGCATTCCTGTATTTTGCCTACCCTGCCTATATGTCGGGCGACAGCATCTGGACGCCGGTCGATGGCTTCTCTGGCGCAACCGCGCTGGCAGTCTCCGCAGCCGATGGCTATCAGATGCTTCCGGCAGCCGGGATCACCTGGATCGATGCCTTCATCGGCACCATCCAGGGAAGCTTCGGTGAAACATCGACCCTCGCCTGCCTGATCGGCCTGGCCTTCCTGCTCGCCACAAAGATCGCCAACTGGCGCCTCATCGTCGGATGCCTCGCTGGAATGATCGGCTTCTCGCTGCTGCTGAACACCGTCGGCTCGGACTCGAACCCGATGTTCGCCATGCCGTGGTACTGGCATCTCGTGATTGGGGGCTATGCCTTCGGTCTGGCCTTCATGGTGACGGAGCCTGTTTCTGCTTCCCACACCAACCTGGGACGCTATTTCTATGGCGCACTGGTCGGTGTGATGGTGGTGATGATCCGTGTCATCAACCCGGCTTTCCCGGAAGGAATGATGCTGGCAATCCTCTTCGCCAACGTCTTTGCTCCGCTCATTGACTATTTCGTCGTACAGGCGAACATCAAACGGAGGGTGCGTCGCCATGGTTGACGGCTCCGCTAATACTGGAACCCCGAAGGGTCCGTTGAGGAGATTCCTGGATCTCCCGCCGGATTCCACGCCCAAAACGCTTTTCGTCGCGGTCACCCTGTGTCTGTTCGCAAGCATGGTGGTGTCTATCGCCGCTGTGTCCCTGCGACCGATCCAGGAAGAAAACAAGCTTCGCGACAAGCGGATCAACATTCTGCAGGTCGCAGGTGTCTACGATCCGAGCGTTGACGTTGCAGAGGCTTTCGAAGCGTTTGAACCACAGGTTCTCGATCTCGCAACAGGCCAGTTCACCGGCCAGTTCGACCCGCGGACGTTTGATGATCGTGCTGCTTCCGACAATCCGGAGATCAGCCACGCTCTGACGGATGATCCCGCCTCGATCGGACGTCAGGCGAACTTCAAGACCGTCTACCTGCTGCGCGACGACAGCGGAGCGATCGACAAGGTCATTCTGCCGATCCATGGATATGGTCTGTGGTCCACGCTGTATGGCTTCATTGCCGTTGAAGAAGACGGCAATGAAATCTACGGCCTGCAGTTTTACGAGCATGCTGAAACACCGGGTCTCGGCGCAGAGGTGGACAACCCGCGCTGGAAAGCCTTGTGGCGTGGCAAAAAGCTGCGCGACGACGACGGCACCTTGCAGATCACCGTGGCCAAGGCCCCCCCGGCTGCAGGCAAGGACTTCTACGTCGACGCCCTCGCCGGTGCGACGCTCACCTCCCGTGGTGTCGACAACCTCGTGAATTTCTGGATGGGGAGCGAAGGTTATGAACCCTTCCTGGCAAACCTCAAAGCAGGAGAGATCTGATGGCCCAGAAGCATAGAGAGCTCCTGGTCGATCCACTGGTCGACAACAACCCGATTACCTTCCAGGTTCTCGGTATCTGTTCAGCCCTCGCCGTCACCTCGTCGCTTCAAGTGGCGTTCGTGATGGCGCTTGCCGTGACATCCGTCACGGCCTTCTCCTCGATGTTCATCTCGATGCTGCGGAACCAGATCCCCAGTTCGATCCGCATCATCGTGCAGATGGTGATCATTGCGTCTCTGGTAATTCTCGTCGATCAGGTTTTGAAAGCTTTTGCTTTCGAGATCTCCAAGACCCTGTCAGTCTTCGTCGGGCTGATCATCACCAACTGCATCGTGATGGGCCGCGCGGAAGCCTTCGCCATGAAGAACCCGCCAATTGCCTCCTTCATCGATGGCATCGGCAACGGCCTCGGCTATGGCTTCATCCTGATGCTCGTTGGCGTGATCCGTGAGCTCTTCGGCTCCGGCTCGCTGTTTGGCATCACCATTCTGAAAACCGTCAACAACGGTGGCTGGTACGTGCCGAACGGCCTGCTTCTGCTGCCCCCATCCGCCTTCTTTGTGATCGGTCTTCTGATCTGGGCCTTCCGCACATGGAAGACCGCGCAGGTTGAAGAGCGTGAATTCAAGATCCAAACCGTTGAGGCTCACTGATGGAAGGCTTGATCGCACTCGCTGTCAAAGCAGTCTTCGTTGAAAACCTGGCTCTCTCCTTCTTCCTCGGCATGTGTACCTTCATCGCCGTTTCAAAGAAGATCGGAACAGCCATTGGTCTTGGCATTTCCGTGATGATCGTTCAGGCCATCACCGTACCGGCCAACAACCTGCTGCTGACTTACCTGCTGAAGCCGGGCGCGCTGGCCTGGGCTGGATTCCCCGATGTGGATCTGACTTTTCTGGGTCTGATCTCCTACATCGGCGTGATCGCAGCCATCGTGCAGATCCTGGAAATGTTCCTCGATAAGTACATGCCGGCTCTCTACAACGCCCTCGGCATCTTCCTGCCGCTGATCACCGTGAACTGCGCCATCCTTGGTGGCTCGCTCTTCATGGTGGAACGCGACTACAATTTTGCCGAGGCAACCACTTATGGCGTCTCATCCGGCTTTGGCTGGGCGCTTGCCATTACCGCAATGGCCGGTGTTCGCGAAAAGCTGAAGTACTCGGATGTGCCAGACGGGCTGCAGGGCCTCGGCATCACCTTCATCACCGCAGGACTGATGGCCATGGCCTTCATGTCCTTCAGTGGCGTCAAGCTTTAAGGGAGGCCGCTCATCATGGAAACATTTAGCCTGGGCGTCGCCCTCTTCACGGTCATCGTTCTCGGCCTCGTTACGATCATTCTGCTGGCCCGCAGCCAGCTGGTGTCGACCGGCAACGTCAACATCACCATCAACGGTGAAAAGACGATTGCAGTCCCAGCCGGCGGCAAGTTGCTGCAGACCCTGGCGGAACAGAAGCTCTTCGTGCCTTCCGCCTGTGGCGGCGGCGGCACCTGCGCGCAGTGTCGCGTTCGCATCAAATCCGGCGGCGGCTCCATTCTGCCAACGGAAGAATCGCACATCACCAAGCGTGAAGCTGCCTGTGGCGACCGACTGTCCTGTCAGGTGGCTGTCAAGCAGGACATGGACATTGTCGTTCCCGAAGAAGTCTTCGGCGTGAAGAAGTGGGAGTGCACCGTGCGCTCCAACGAAAACGTCGCGACCTTCATCAAGGCCCTGATCCTGGACCTGCCGGAAGGCGAAGACGTCAACTTTCGTGCTGGTGGCTACATTCAGATCGAAGCTCCCGCACACAAGCTCTCCTATAAGGAGTTCGATGTCGAGGAAGAGTACCGCGAGGACTGGGACAAGTTTAACCTGTGGCAGTACAACTCCACAGTCGATGTTCCGATCGAACGCGCCTACTCGATGGCCAACTACCCGGATGAAAAGGGCATGATCATGCTCAACGTCCGCGTGGCCTCCCCGCCGCCGCGTTCCGAGGGCATTCCTCCGGGTCAGATGTCATCTTACATCTTCAACCTGAAGCCAGGTGACAAGGTCACCATCTCCGGCCCCTTCGGCGAGTTCTTCGCCCGCGAAACCGAGAGAGAAATGGTCTTCATCGGCGGCGGTGCCGGCATGGCACCGATGCGCAGTCACATCTTTGATCAGCTCAAGCGGCTCGAAAACCGCAACCGGAAGATCACCTTCTGGTACGGCGCCCGGTCGAAGCGTGAAATGTTCTTCGTCGAGGATTTCGATCAGCTCGCTGCCGAATTCCCGAACTTCGAATGGCACGTCGCGCTTTCCGACCCGCTGCCTGACGATGATTGGGACGGTTACACCGGCTTCATCCACAATGTGCTCTTCAACGAGTATCTGAAGGATCATGCTGCGCCGGAAGACTGTGAATACTACATGTGTGGCCCTCCGATCATGAACCAATCGGTCATCAACATGCTGGTCGACCTCGGCGTCGATCGCGAAGACATCATGCTGGATGACTTCGGCGGCTGATAAGGCCCGATTACGAAACAAAAAACCGGCGAACTTCGCCGGTTTTTTTATGTTCAGAATTTGAGCGGGATGAACGCCAGCATCAGCAGGCCAACCCCGGCAGGCACACCGAACAGCCAGGAACGCAGCCGCCATCCCTCCGATTCCTTCTTCCAGTTGTCGCGGTACAGATGTCCGCAGCTGACAACCAGAAAAAGAAGCAATGATCCCGTTATCGGGGTGAGATACAAACCGTCGAACACGTGTCTATCCATTTGCTATGCCGTATCGGCACTGTTTGCGGTCAGGCCACATTGTGCCTGCCAATTGGCCTAAGGCGCCGGGAACGTTGACCGCCAACGCTGCAAAAAGGCCTTGCGAGTCTGCGCGTCTAGACTGACCAGCAGGGCGGGAGACAACCCGATTGTCCGTTGCGCTGTCGACGGCAAGCCTTCGCCCGTCTCGTTTTCACCATCGAACAAAGGCGAGATCAGCAAGGACTTTCGCAGAGCAATGACCCCATCGTTCGACAGCAGATACTCCAGCAAAGCCGTCGCTTCTCCAAAGTGTGTCGTGCCCTTCGGGATCATCATTGCCCGTGAGAGCACCAACGTATAATCGCTGGGAAGGGTGATACCAATCCTGTCGTCCGTCTGCTGGTATCCCTGCGCATAAGACCCGAGAACATTGTACGCCATGAGGTACTGCCCCTCTGCGACGGCCCGAATGATATCCGTCGAGCAGCAGGTCGAAATAGCACCGGTTCTACTGAAGGATTCCTGCAGCGCCCCAAAGGTTGTCGCCTCAAGAGAGTCAGCGAATGCAAAAAGATAGCCGAGCCCCGAAGCCTCGATGTCATAGGTCGCGACGCGGCCGGTAAAGCGGTTTCTTGACGGGCGCAGCAAATCCAATAGGTCAAACCTGGTCTTCGGTATATCCTGCTGGTCCACCAATTCTTTGTTGTAAACGATCACCGCAGGTTCTCGAGTGATCCCCCAGAGCTCATTTCTCCAACGTAGATCTTCCGGCAAAGCTTCGGTGCGGCTCGAGCGATAAGACTGCGCGCAGGCGTCATTGACCAGTTTGACCATCTGATGGACGCCGGAACTGATCACCACATCCGCGACTGCCCCCCCCTCCCGACAGGCCTTGAGGGTTTGCCGGAAAAGTTCGTTCGAGCCCCATTGCTCGTAGCGCACGAACACGCCCGGCGTTTCTGCGGCAAAGGCCTCCAGAACCGGACCGAAGATGCTGATATCCGTAGTGGAGCGGATCAGCAACTGGCGGCCGATCCTCTCCTCACCATAAAAACTGACCGCCTCCTGAGCCCCCGCATGCCCGACAAGACAGAGGACGACGAGAAGTGCCCCGCCCCAACTGGAGAAAAATCTGCGCGGCATCACGCTTTCTCCTTCTCGGCCAGTGCAAAAACCATCGCGACACGAAAACCCGCAGGTTTAACAGACCCCATCCGCAAAGCACCTCCAAAAGCATCAGCCACCGACTGCACAATGGCCAAGCCCAGACCAGACCCGCTGTTGCTTTCAGGTCGTGAAGACAGATTAAACCGTTCCCCAATCTGAGTGAGAACATTGGAATCCGGCCCCGGCCCAGCGTCCTGAACCCACAGGACCGCTTGCCCCGCTTCAATCGACGCCCCGAGGGTCACAGGCGCCTTTCCGTGTTTCAACGCATTGTTCAGAAGGTTCTTGAGGCCCTCTCGCAAGGAGAGACTGTCAGCCAGAACGAGCACCGGGCCATCATCAACCTGCAGGTGGACATCGGCCTGTGGGGCGAGGACCGAATAGTCCCCCTCCTCATAGATATCGACCGCAATATCGCGCAGATCCAGCATTTCCCGTTTGACGCTGTCCACGCGATGCACCACCAGCGCCCGGCTCAAAAGCTGATCAAGCAGCCGACCCAGATTGATCGACCGATCGTGGATCCGTTGAACAATGCGCTTCTTGCGGATTTCATCCTCTTCTTCTTCCAACAAGTCTGCCTGAGCCCGCATCGCCGCAACCGGCGTTCGGAGCTGATGTGCCGTGTCTGAAATCAAATGCCGCATCGAGCCCATCTGTCGGTCCAGCCGCTCCATGAACCGGTTCACGGCGGTGACCATCATCGCTACTTCGCGCGGCACGCGGGTGTCCATGGGCGTCAGATCGTGCGGGTCGCGGCGAGACAGCTGATCCGCAAGCCGCTCCAGCGGCTTCAGCGCCGAGCGAACGGCGACGGCTGCCAAAAGCAGCATCGCAATTGCGGAGGCCGCGACGACGTAGAGCGCCTTGCGCGTAATATCGAAAGCCAGCGCATTGCGGGCCTTCAACGTATGGCCAACGATCACCTTTACCGTGCCATTCAGAGTGCGTTCGGCAAACCTGCGTGAGACAACTGCATAGCGCGCCGGTTCCCCATAAAACTCCGCATCGAAATAATCGGACACGGCCGCACGGCTCCGGCTCTCCGGCAGCGTAATTTCCGAATAGCCAGTCAGGGTCTGACTGTCGACGCCGATCACCCGATATCCAATCCGGTCATCCGGTGCCAGAGCCAGAAGCTCAAACGCCGATATCGGCAAAATGACGCGCGGAATGCCATTCTGAACCGTGATGGATGAGGCAATGTCATTTGCGGCGCCCAGCAGCAGTCGATCATACGCTTCCTGCGCTGCTTGCCGGCCATAGGCAAAGGCTGCCACAGACACCAGTAGCCCACCCACCAGCAGCAATGACAGAACGCCAATTGCCACACGCGCGGTCAAGGACATGGTGGTCAGGGATGTTCTTAGATCAACCATCGACCTCTAGCCTGTAGCCGAGGCCACGCTGGGTCGCGATCCTGATGCCGCTTTCGCCAAGCTTCTTGCGCAAGCGCGCGACGTATAATTCGACAGCATTCATTCCGACATCTGTATCGTCGAAGCTGAAAATCCCCTCGAACAGACGTTCCTTGCTGACCACCTTGCCGCGGTTTCTCACCAGAACTTCCAGAAGCGTAAACTCACGACGCGTCAAAGGCAGCGGCGTTCCGTCTTTTCGCACGACACGCGCCGTCGCGTTGAAGCTCAGCTGCCCGAGCAGGATGTCTTCCGCCTTGTCGCCAGCTTCCCTGCGGTACAGCGCCCGCACCCGGGCTTCCAGCTCACGGTGATCGAAAGGTTTGACAAGATAGTCATCAGCCCCGGAATTTAGAGTGGACACCCTGTCATCGACGGAAAACTCTGCCGTCAGGACAAGGATTGGTGTCCGGTCGCCCCGCGCACGCATTTCTTTCAGAAGCTCGGTGCCGCGCCCGTCGGGGAGATTGATGTCGAGAACAACAACGTCATAACTCTGCACTGCCAGAAACTCTCTGGCTTGCGACAGGTCCCTACCCAGGTCACAGGCAATACCGGACCTTTCAAGGCGGATCATGATCGCTTCCGCCATGTCAAAGGTATCTTCCACGAGCAACAGACGCACTGTTTTCTCCTCCAGCTCTTTCTAGTGCCAAGACTGAACTCGCCTTGCAAGCAGATTAGCCCGCGGTGACAGCTTGGTGACAGGCTAAGAAGCTAAAGTTCCTCCCACCCCCGCCGGGAGGACACCACCTTCAAGTGGTCTGGCGGAAAAATCCGGCCCAATCAAGGGTCGCACCATGTGGAGGAAACACATCATGGCATTCAAAATCAGCCGCGCATTTCTCGCGGCCGCTTTCCTTGGCGCGTCTGCATTCACCGCATCCGCAGCCGACTACAAGCCGGAGAACCCGGAATGTATTGCTCCTGCGAACCCGGGCGGCGGCTGGGACTTCACCTGCCGCCAGGTTGGCAAATCCCTGCAGGATCTCGGCCTGATCGACACCACGATGCAGGTCGTGAACCTGGCTGGTGGCGGTGGTGGCGTTGCCTATGCTGCAGTCATCAACAAGCGCAACGATGACAATGACCTGATCGTTGCAGCTTCTTCCGCAACGGCCACACGTCTTGCTCAGGGTGCATTCCCGGGAAACACGATGGATCAGGTCCGCTGGCTCGCAGCCGTCGGCGCTGACTACGGCGTCATTGCAGTTGCTGCCGACAGCCCGGTCAACACGCTGACCGAACTGCTTGACCAGATCAAGAACGACCCGACGTCCGTTTCTGTCGCCGGCGGTTCAGCCGTTGGTGGTTGGGATCACCTGAAGGTTCTCATCGCAGCCAATGCCTATGGCATCGAAGACGTGCGCAAGGTCAAGTACATCGCATTTGATGGTGGCGGAGAAGCTGTGACCCAGCTCCTGGCCGGATCCGTTCAGGCTTTCACCGGCGACATCTCCGAGGCCAAAGGCTTCGTTGACAGCGGCGACATCAAGGTAATCGCTGTTCTTTCGCCGGACCGTTTGCCGGGCGAATTCTCCAAGTTCCCGACTGCCAAGGAACAGGGCGTTGACGCCGTCGGCGCAAACTGGCGCGGCTTTTACGCACCGGGCAACATGTCCGACGACGCATACGAAGCATGGGTTTCCAAGATTGGCGAGCTCTATGCGAGTGATCAGTGGAAAGAGACCATGGCTGCAAACGGCCTGGCACCACTCGACCTGCAGGGAGCCGAATTCCAGGAATTCGTCTCTAACTCCGTGGCTCAGATCCAGTCGATCTCCCGCGAAATCGGCATCATCAAGTAAGCCGACCTGCTAACCTTCAGGGCCGGAAACCGCACGAGTGGCGTGTTCCGGCCCTTTTTTCGCAAAATAATGGGGAGGTTCCCGCCAGAGGAACCCCGGGGGATGGAGAACGTCCAATGAGTGACCGCATATTCGGGGTGATCGGACTTGCCTTGGCCATTGGCTATGCCTGGGCCGCGCTGATCATCGAAGAAAGCTTCCTGTCTGACGCTGTCGGCCCGAAAGCTTTTCCGCTGATCATCGCTGCCGTGCTTGCCATGGCATCCATTGTCATCCTCTTGAAGCCGGACCCCGAACCACGCTGGCCGGAGCTCCCGCGCCTGCTTGAGATTGGCGCGGCCGTTCTCGTCATGGTCCTTTATGCGAATGTTCTGCCGGAAATCGGCTTTGTCATCGCCACCGCCGTTGCTGCCAGCTATCTGACCTGGCGCCTTGGCACCGCGCCCCTGTCATCGCTTGTCACTGGCATCGCCACGTCTCTCGGCATCTATGTCGTCTTCCACCTCGTGCTTGGTCTTTCGCTGGCCAAGGGCCCTCTTGGCTTCTGACGGAGTTTTATCGCATGGAAACGCTCAATTCCCTTGCCGACGGCTTCGTCATCGCCCTGACGTGGCAAAACCTGTTGCTTGCCCTACTCGGCTGCTTCCTCGGCACAATCATGGGCGCACTGCCCGGCCTTGGCCCATCAAATGGCGTGGCGATCCTCATTCCCCTGGCCTTCACCCTCGGTCTTGGTGCAACGCCTTCCCTCATTCTGCTCACCTCGGTTTATTACGGCGCCATGTACGGCGGCCGCATCTCGTCGATTCTGCTCAATATTCCCGGTGATGAACCGGCGATGATGACCTGCCTCGACGGTTATCCGATGGCGCAGCAAGGGCGCGCCGGAGAAGCGCTCTCCCTCTCCGGGATTGCCTCGTTCGTCGGTGCCTTCATCGCCACCTGGGGCCTGATCCTGCTCGCTCCGCAGCTGGTCAAGATTGCCCTGCTGTTTGGTCCTGCTGAGTATTTCGCACTCTTCACCCTCGCCTTCGCCACCCTTGGCGGTGTTGCCTCCACCAATCAGGCCAAGACCGCCTTTGCGGCAGCCATCGGCATTGGCCTTGCGATGGTTGGCGTCGACACACAGACAGGCGTACCGCGCTTCACCTTCGGAGAAGTTCATCTCTACGATGGCATCGACTTCCTCGTCGCTATTGTTGGCTTGTTTGCCCTATCGGAAGTCTTCATCTTCCTTGAGAACAAGCACGGCTCGTCAGATGCAGCCGGCAAGAAAGTCGTCATTGGTCGCCTGATGCCATCCTGGGCCGTGCTGAAGCAATGTACACCGACTATGCTCCGCACCAGCTTCCTCGGCTTTCTCGCCGGTGTTCTTCCCGGTGCGGGGGCCTCGCTGGGGTCCTTTATTTCCTATTCCATGGAAAAGCGCCTCGTCGACAAGGAAGGGACCTTCGGCAAGGGCGATCCGCGTGGTGTTGCAGCCCCCGAGGCAGGCAACAACGCGGCTGCCGGTGGCGCACTGGTTCCGATGCTGGCCCTCGGCGTTCCGGGTTCCGGAACGACAGCGGTGCTTCTGGCAGTCCTTCTGTCCCTCAACATCACGCCCGGACCGCTGCTCTTCTCGCAGCAGCCCGACGTGGTCTGGGGACTGATCGCCGCGCTTTTCATTGCCAACTTCATGCTGCTGGCGCTGAACATTCCGATGATCGGCATCTTCACCCGCGTGTTGCTGGTGCCGCCGCGCATTCTCATGCCGATTGTCGCCATGGTCAGCTTCGTCGGCATCTACGGCATTTCCGGATCGTCGTTTGACCTTCAGGTCATGATCGCTTTCGGTGTCGCCGGTTGGGTCTTGCGCAAACTGGATGTTCCGCTGGTTCCGGTGATCCTTGGCACGCTGCTTGGCAATGCCATGGAAAACAACCTGCGCCGCGCCATCACCATCGACAATGGCGACTGGTTCGCACTCATCGACAGCCCCCTGTCACTGACCCTCTGGGCCATCGCCATTACCGGCTTCCTGCTGCCGATCATCATCGGCAAAGTCTTCAAGCGCCGCATGAAAATGTCCAGGGACCAAGAAAGCTCGACCACGGATTGAGGTGCCCAATCGCACAAAAAAGCCCGCCGAAATTCGGCGGGCTTGACCATCTTGAACCGCCTATGGGCGGCTTTTTTTGTCTGAACGGCTTTGGCATTAGCCTTTGAGGACAACACCCGGGTTCATGATCTGCTTCGGATCTACGGCTGCCTTGATCTGAACCATCAGGTCACGCTCCGTCGCAGAGCGCAGATGATCCGCCAGTGCAATCTTGGACCGGCCCAGACCATGTTCGGCCGCAAAGCTGCCTTGCAGCCGAGAGGCAAGCGCACCCAACTCTTCGGCAAACTCCTTGGCTTTGTCGCCAAAGTCGGTCTGGCCGTCGGCTGGAGAGAGATTGTAATGCACATTACCGTCACCGAGATGGCCAAACGGATTGATCCGAACGCCCGGTAGGATCCCTTCGCACACCTCAGCCCCCTCGGAGAGGAAGCTGGCAAGCTTTCCGGGAGGCACGGAAATGTCGTGTTTCAGCTGGGCACCCTCCAGCCGTTGGCCTTCCGGTTGTTCCTCGCGCAGGCGCCAGAACGCCGCGCGCTGCGCTTCGGACATGGCAAGCGCCCCATCGGTGACCTGACCGTTTTCCATACCCACTGTCAGTGCCCCTTCAAGGATTTCGTCCAGTGGCACCATGGCCGAGCTCGTGGTCAATTCGACAAGCAGATAAAACGGGCTGCGGCTTTCCAGCGGAAACTCCATCCCGTCGACATGGCGCAACGCCAGATCCAGTCCCAGATCGCAGAAGAACTCCAGCCCGCTGATGAACTCGCCGGCATCTCCACGCAGATACGTTCCATAGTCGACGAGCGTCTGAATGTCCGGAAGTGCCAGCAGCGCGGTCGCCTTCTGCTTCGGAGCAGGATAGAGCTTCAGAACCGCCCGCGTCACGATGCCAAGCGTGCCTTCCGCCCCGCAGAACAGCCGACGCAACTGGTATCCGGCGTTGTCCTTCTGCACGGCCCGCAGACCGTCCCAAACCGTGCCGTCAGCCAGAACCACTTCCATCCCGACGACGAGATCCTGCATCATACCGTAACGCAGAGCATGACTGCCACCCGCATTGGTGCCGATCAGCCCGCCGATCTGAGCAGAGCCTTCGGCCCCGAGATGCATCGGAAAGATCAGGTCCTGCGCTTCAACGTGATCATGCAAACGGGCCAGGACAGTCCCCGCTTCGACTACAATTGTGCCAGCCGCGCGGTCCACATCACCAATCGCATTCATCCGGGACAACGACAAGATAACCCCGCCGCTGCGACCGCTGACCGCCCCACCGCACAAGCTGGTATTGCCACCCTGAGGCGTAATCGAAACACCCGCTTCTTGGCAGGCAGCGACAACTTGAGAGACTTCCTCGGTAGAACCAGGACGCGCGACCCCCAACGGTGTTTCACCATAGCGGTTCAACCAGTCCCGACTGTAAGGCGCAGCGTCATCTCCTGCCAACCAGCCCTTAGGCCCGAGGATCTGTTCAAGTTCTGCGGCGAGAGACGTCATCTGGTCTACCTGTCATCAAGCGGGGCAGCTGTCTTGACCGCAAAGCTTGAGCTTTAGGTCAGAGCTGTATCCATTTTCAGTAAGTGGGTTGCTGTCGGAGTGTCTGACATGACACGGCCGCACGAAGCCCGGAAACATGCGCTAGCGGGTAGCATGTTTCTCCAAGGCGGTGCAATTGCTGCAAGCCGTGAAACGGTTCGGTACGTTGGCCTAGCCGCGATACCGCAACGCATCGACCAGAAGTTCAAAGGCCGGAGTGATTTGCCGCCGGCTCGGGTAATACAGGTGATACCCCGGAAAAGGTGGACACCAGTCTTCCAGCACCCGCACCAGTTCACCATCGCCGGATTGCTCCTCCAGCAAATCGGCAGGCAAAGCCGCCAACCCAATGCCTGCCTTGGCAGCTGCGATGATCATGTCACCGTCATTGCAGACAAACTGCCCATCAACCCGAATATTCAATGGACGACCGTTCTGTTCGAATTCCCAGACATAAAGTCCGCCCATGGTCGGCATGCGAAAGTTGATGCAACGGTGTTCGATCAGCTCGTAGGGAGTTTTCGGCTGCGCATGTCTCTCGAAGTACTCCGGCGACCCGACAACGGCCATGCTGATCTCCGGACCGATCCGCACCGCAACCATGTCCTTCTCCACCATTTCGCCAAACCGCACGCCCGCATCAAAACGCTCGGCGACAATGTCCGTCAGCCTTTGGTCAATCGCGATCTCGATGTTCACTTCCGGGTATTCACGCATCAGCCTCAGCACCACAGGCATCAGAATGCGGTCGGCCACATATTTGCTGCTAGTGATCCGGATCAAACCTGCAGGTCGTTCCCGCAACGCATTGATGGAACTGAGTCTTCCCTTGATATCGTCAAAAGCCGGGCGCAACGTTTCAGCCAGTTGCTCACCCGCAGCCGTTGGCGAGACCTTGCGCGTTGTTCGGGTCAACAGACGTACACCCAGACGCTCTTCAAGCCGCCGCACCGTGTGGCTCAAGGACGATTGGGAGGTGCCCAATCGTGCCGCAGCACGGGTAAAGCTTTGTTCCTCCGCAACCGCCAGAAAAGCGACCAGATCCCCCAACTCATCCCGCTTCATTCAGATCCCCTGTGCATGCCAGACCCCACTGCATGTCAGGTCTCTGCGCATGCGCGCCCGTTTCATACCCGTTCTGCATGGATTATTCCCCCATTTAGGGCTGACCGGACCACAGCACAAGCAGCGCACACGAACAATAAGCGCCACAAGTCGCAGAAATCCCTCCCTCCGAGTGCGATCGCTTCCAACCGTTAACTCATGAATGAAACAGATAAGCTTATACGGCTTCCAGCCTCTAATGTTCGGTCCCGAATGCCCTATCTATTGTCTTAGGCAATGACGCGACCGGACGCTCCTCTACTTGACTGAATGTCCGGATTGCCTGAACTGAGGGACATTCATGACAAAATTTACGATCAACGGCACGGAGCACGCCTTTGAAGGCGATCCGTATATGCCGCTCCTGTGGTATCTGCGCGATTTTGCCCAGATGACAGGGACCAAATTCGGCTGCGGCGTAGGCTCCTGCGGGGCCTGTACGGTTCACCTGGATGGCGAGCCGGTCCGCTCCTGCCAAACCTTCATGAGCGACATTGAAGGCAGCAGCATAACCACCATTGAAGGTCTTGAGAGCAAGGCCTCCAAGGCGGTGCAGCAAGCCTGGGACGAAATGAACGTCGTCCAATGCGGTTATTGCCAATCCGGCCAGATCATGCAGGCCGTCGGTCTTCTGGTCAGCAATCCGAAGCCCGAGTTGTCCGAGATTGATGAGTATATGGCCGGCAACGCTTGCCGTTGCGCCACCTATCAGCGAATTCGGGGAGCCATCGTGCGTGCTTCCGAATTGATGGAGGCCTGATATGACATTGACCACATCACGACGAAATTTCCTGATTGGCGCAGGCGCGTCGGCGACTGCTCTGGTCATTGGCTTGAAGGCCAGCGGTGCTTTGGCCGCAACGCCTGAAGCCGCAGCAGCGGCAGAAACCAGCTTCACCCCCTTCGTCCGGATCTCCGCCGAAGGCAAGATCACTGCGGTCATCAAGCACTTCGAGATGGGACAGGGCACAACCACCGGCCTGACCTCCCTTATCGCGGAAGAGCTCAATGCCGACTTGCAGGATGTAGACGTTGCCTTCGCTCCGTCGAACAACGACCTCTACAAGAACCTTGCCATGGGTATGCAGGGCACGGGTGGCTCGACCGCCATGGCCAACAGCTATCAGCAGTATCGCCGGGCTGGCGCTGCCGCCCGTGAAATGCTGATTGCAGCTGCAGCCGAAAAATGGAACGTCTCCGCGGCCGACCTCACACTAAGTGATGGTGTCATCTCAGGTGCCGGCAAGTCTGCCCCGATTGCCGACTTTGTCACAGCGGCGGCCGAGATGCCCGTACCAGCAGAACCCAAGCTGAAGGATCCGTCCGATTTCCGTATCATCGGAAAAACCGGCATTCGTCGGCGCGACACTTCGGGCAAGATCAACGGCACGGCCCAGTTCGGTATGGATCTCCACTTGCCGGGTCAGATCATCGTCGCCGTGCTTCACGCCCCACGCACCGGCGCCAAGGTTGCAAGCTTCGACGCCTCTGGCGCAGAGGAAGTTGCCGGTTTCATCGAAGCCAAGGCCAAGCAGGACAACTCCGGCGTCTTCGTTTATGCAACAGACACCTGGAGCGCCTTTCAGGCACGCGAAGCCCTGTCGGTCGAGTGGAACTTCGACGCAGCCGAGAGCCGCGGAACGGACGACATCCGCGCCGAAATGATGACCATGGTCAATTCTGACCCGGAATTCACGGTGAAGGCCGACCTCTCCCAGCAGGAAGCAGCAGATGCCCTCGCCTCAGCCGATCAGGTGATCGAGGCAGAGTTCTGGTTCCCGAACCTCGCTCATGCGGCCATGGAACCTCTCAACTGCACCATCTCCCCGCGTGAAGACGGCGGCATCATCCTCCACGATGGATGTCAGTTCCCGGCCCTCGTTCATCCCACCATTGCCGGTGTGCTCAACCTTGATCCATCCAAGGTCGAGATCCGCACGTTGCTGGCAGGCGGGTCGTTCGGTCGGCGCGCCAATGCGGAAAGCGACTACAACGTCGAGGCCGCCCTCGCCTATGCGCTCACCGATCGCACCAAACCTGTAAAAATGGTCTGGTCGCGTGAAGATGACGTGCGCGGTGGATATTATCGGCCGGCTTTCGCCCACAAGGTGCGCGTCGGCCTCGATGCCTCCGGTACCATTGTCGCCTGGGATCATCGCATTGCCGGTCAATCGATTGCCAAAGGCACCATGTTCGAAAACTTCATGGTTCACGAAGGCGTCGACCACACTTCGGTCGAAGGCATCCCCGACACGCCTTACGCCATCCCAGGCCTGCATGTCGGCCTGACCGACAGCAAGCCCCTGTCCAAGGTCTTGTGGTGGCGCTCCGTGGGCAACACTCACACGGCCTATGTGATGGAAACCATGCTCGACATGGTCGCCAAGGCCGCAGGCCAGGATCCCGTCGACTACCGCCTCAAGCTTTTGGCCGGCGGAACTGCGGACCAAAATCGTCTGGCCGGTGTTCTCCGCGAAGTGGCTGACAAATCAGGGTGGAGCAACAAGGCACCGGAAGGTCATGCGCGCGGCGTCGCCGTTCACAAGTCTTTCGGCAGCTACGTTGCGGAGATCGTCGAGGTTTCCGGCACAGTCGAGGACGGCGTGAAGATCGAGAAGGTCACCTGCGCAGTCGACTGTGGCATCGTGATCAATCCGGATGTCGTGATTGCCCAGATGGAAGGCGGAATCGGCTATGGCATCGGCCACGTGATGCGCAACGCCATCACCTTTGATGGCGGCGAAGTGGTTCAGTCCAACTTCTACGACTACGAGCCGCTGCGTATGCCGGACATTGCCGCCATCGACGTTCATATCGTCGCCTCGACGGATGAGCCGACCGGTGTCGGCGAACCCGGCGTACCGCCTTCAGGTCCGGCACTGGCCAACGCCATTGCCGGCCTCGGAAAACGCGTTACGCATCTGCCAATGGTGGAAAACGGTGTGACGTTCCTCTGATCTAACTTTGGGCAGCGGAGAAATATTTCCGCTGCCCAATCTCTTTACCAGTGCTTTTTCCTCAATGAAGCCGAATAACCGCCCGCTTACGGCCAGCTCAACCCTTGTGCCGGCCCCTCCCAATCCTATCTTCAAGAATACGCCGCCTTACGGAGACCCCCATGAAGATCACTCGTGCTGGCACGGCCCCCTCCTCAGCGGGACCCGCAGACTATTTTTCCGGCAAGGTCAGGATCGACAGCCCCTTCAAAGGTGAGGCCCCAGCGCGCGTCAGCGGCGCGACCGTCACCTTCGATCCCGGCGCACGCACAGCCTGGCACACCCACCCTTACGGACAGACAATCATCGTGACCGCAGGGTCTGGTTGGGTTCAACGCAAGGGCAGTGTCAAGGAAGAGGTCTATCCAGGCGATATCGTCTGGTTCGCACCTGATGAAAAACACTGGCACGGCGCCACCGACACCACCGGCCTGACCCACATCGCTATTGCCGAAGAAAAAGACGGTTCTCCAGTGACATGGCTGGAACAGGTTAGCGATGAAGACTACCTCGCCTGATCAGACCCTTCCGTCGGCACGTCCCCAGCACGCAAACACTCTTCTCACAGTATAGCCCCGCCTTTTCGACTGCTCAGCTCTCTCAGACTGTTCAGCAGAAGGTTCGCGCCCTTCTCAATATCTTCCCACGCACTATACTCCTCCGGCGCATGACTGATCCCGTTACGGCTTGGAATGAAAACAAGCGCAGATGGGCATACTGACTGCATGGTCTGGGCGTCGTGCCCGGCTCCAGAGACCATCGCCGTCGCTGGCAACTCCAGCTGTTTCGCAACGTCGAGAAGATGCTGCGCCAGCCCCTTATCCAGTTCGACTGGCGGCAGCCAGCTGCGTTGTACAGACGTCAGTTCCAGCCTGTGCTTGCCCGCAATGGCATGTGCGGTTTCCTCGATACGCTCTTTCAGGCGCATCATCACCACTTCGGAAGTGTCGCGCAGGATCACTGAGAAATTGGCCTTGCCCGGAATGGTATGCGGGTGGTTTGGCGTCAGAGACACATGGCCAATGGTGATGCGGCTTTGATCTGTTCCACTGGAGCCGACGATTTCCGGCACGAAGGTTCCCAGTTCGGCCAGCCCGCCGAACGCATCCGCGCGATGGGTCATCGGCGTTGTGCCTGAATGGTTGGCAACACCGGTGAATGTCATGTCCAGATAGCACACGCCAGAAACATGCTCCGCCACGCCGATGGGAATGCCTTCCGCTTCCAGAACCGGCCCCTGCTCAATGTGAAGCTCAAGAAAAGCTGCCAGCTCATGGGGAGACCGCACCGACGCGAGGATTCCCTCGCTGGTCAACCCTTGCGCCTTCAAGGCATCGACCAGACGGATGCCATCTGCATCAGTGGCCTGCTCGATCCAGCTGCGATTGACCCCGCCCGCGATTGCCTGAGATCCGAGCATACCGCCAAAGCGCCCTTCTTCTTCCGCCGTCGCCACAACCTCGATGGCCATCTCGGGTGCGAAACCCTGGTCCTGTAGGCTGCGAACACATTCCAGTGCCACGCAAACGCCCAGAGACCCATCGTAGGCGCCGCCGTCGGCAACCGTGTCGAGGTGAGAGCCGATCAGGATCGCCGGCCCGTCTTCCGGCCCGAAACGGCCGAAAAGATTGGCCGCTCCATCCCTTGATACGTCCAGCCCATCCGCGCGCATGACGTTCTCAAACCACGCTCTGCAGGCCATGTCCTCATCGGAGTAGCCCTGCCGGTTGTAACCGCCGGTGACCGCATTGAGTCCAAACTGGTTGACGCCGTCCAGCAGCTTTTTCAGCCGATCCAGATCAATCTTCGCACCCTGCAGGCTCATACGTTTCCCCTTTGATTTCTTTGGGTTGGGGTCACCCCACCAGACAGCAGTAGCGCCTGACCCAAAATTATTATGAATTAATTATTGCTCGATTTCAATTTATCATGATTAATAGACCTCAGAAATAACAGGGGAACAGACAATGAGAAAATTCCTAGCCGCAGCGATTGCTTCGGCCTATCTGGCCTTCTCACCAGGTGTTCAGGCGCAAACCCCGCCGAATGTTCTGGTCGTCGGTCAGATCGCCGAACCTAAAGCACTTGATCCGCAAGCCGTTACCGCTGTGAACGACTTCCGGATCCTGATGAACATCTACGACGGGCTCGTCCGCTACAAAGACGGAACACTGGAGGTGGAACCTGCTCTGGCGGAGAGTTGGACAATCTCCGACGATGGTACTGCCTACACATTCAAGCTGCGCGAAGGCGTCACCTTTCATGATGGCACACCCTTCGATGCAGCAGCCGTCAAATTCAACTTCGACCGGATGCTTAAGGAAGATCACCCCTTCCACGACACTGGCCCCTTCCCGCTGGCCTTCTTCTTCTCCTCGGTTGAGGAAGTCGTTGTCGATGATCCGACCACCGTCACCTTCAAGCTGAACGCGCCTTACGCGCCTTTCCTTTCCAACCTGGCCTACCCGACCGGTCTGATCGTTTCGCCTTCAGCCGTGGAGGCAAACGGTAAGGACTTCGGACGGCATCCGATTGGAACCGGGGCCTACAAGTTCGCCGAATGGGATGCCAACACCAAGGTCGTCGCTGTACGTAATGACGACTATTGGGATGGTACCCCGGAGCTGGAAGCCATCATATTCCGCCCCATTACCGACGCCAACACCCGCATTGCCGAGATGCTCTCCGGCGGTCTGGATGTGATGGTCGAAGTTCCGCCCGACAGCCTGCAGCAGTTCAAGTCTGACGACAACTTCGAGGTTCTGGAGCAAGCCGGACCACACGTCTGGTTCCTGATCCTCAATGCCAAGGAAGCGCCGTTCAACAACAAGGCTGCGCGCCAGGCAGCCAACTACGCGATCAACAAGACTGCGCTGGTGGAAAATATCCTGCAGGGCACCGCGGATGTCGCGGCAGGCCCGACACCGCCGGCTTTCGCCTGGGCCTACAACGAAGGCCTGGAGCCCTATCCGTACGACCCGGAAAAGGCCAAGGAATTGCTGAAGGATGCCGGTTACGATGGTGAAGAGATCACCTTCTACGTCACAGAAGGCGGTTCCGGCATGCTGGACCCGATTGCCATGGGCACCGCGATCCAGGCAGATCTTCAGGCTGTTGGCATGAACGTCAAGATCGAGACCTACGAGTGGAACACCTTCCTTGGCAAGGTCAACCCGGGTCTGGAAGGCAAGGCTGCCATGGCTGAAATGGCCTGGATGACCAACGATCCGGACACGCTGCCATTCCTGGCACTGCGCACCGAAGCTTTCCCCGACAAGGGTGGCTTCAACTCGGGTTACTACTCCAACCCGAAGGTCGATGATCTGTTGGACAAGGCGCGTCAAGTCACTGATCAGGCTGAGCGTGCCAAGCTTTATCAGGAAATGCAGACCATCGTTCAGGAAGACGCACCGTGGGTCTTTGTCGCCAACTGGAAGCAGAATGCCGTGACCAAATTGTCCGTAGGAGACTTCAAGTTGCAGCCATCCTTCTTCCTGATGCTGCAGGACGTCAAAAAGCCGAACTGATCGTTCGGTAGACGCCACGACGGCCCGGCGAGGCATCCCCCGCCGGGCCCCATCCAGACTTCATGCCAAGGAGGGAGAGACCGTTGGCTTATTACATCGCCAAGCGCCTGTTGGCGGCGATCCCGGTCCTGTTCGGCCTCACCATCATCGTCTTTCTGATCATGGCAATGATTCCAGGTGATCCCGCGACAGCCATCCTCGGCTCCTATGCCACCCCTGAAAACGTCGCAAAGCTCAACAGGGACCTCGGTCTCGACAAGACTCTGTTCGAGCAATACGTGATCTGGATCGGCAACCTGATTCACGGCGACCTTGGTCGGTCTTACACACTGAACCGCCCGGTTCTAGATGAAGTTCTCGAGCGCTTCTCAGCGACGCTCATCCTCTCGGGCACCTCACTTGTCCTGTGCTCGGTCCTAGGACTTCTGGCCGGCATTATTTCTGCCGTGCGCCAATACGGCTGGGCGGACAAAGCCATCACGCTGATCGTCCTCATTGGGATCTCGACGCCCTCCTTCTGGCTCGGCTTGCTGCTGATCCTGATCTTTGCCGTCAATCTGAAGCTGTTTCCGGCATCGGGCATGTACGCCATCTACGGCGGCGGTGACCTAGCCGATCTGATTCACCACCTCACGCTTCCCGCGCTCACATTGTCCATCGTGGCAACCGGCGTCATCGCCCGCCTAACCCGCACCGCCATGCTGGAAGTCCTGCGCCAGGATTATATCCGCACCGCGCGCGCGAAAGGCCTGAGTGAAAGCAAGGTGATCTACAAGCACGCCTTCAAGGCTGCACTGGTCAATGTCGTTCCGGTCATCGGCATCCAGGCAGGCTTCGTCATTGGAGGCGCGGTCTATATCGAGACCGTGTTCCAGTGGCCGGGCATCGGTTCCATGCTGGTGACCGCCATTTCCACCCGCGACCTGCTGCTTGTGCAAGGCGGTGTTCTCATAGTGGCCTCCGCCTACGTGCTCTTCAACCTGCTCGCCGATGTCGTCCAGACCATTCTAGATCCGAGGTTGCGCTGATGACGGAGGCCACCCTGACCACGCCACGCAAACAACCCGCCAAGACCTCGCGCCCCAGTACGCTGGGCCTGCTGCTCAACAACACACTTGCCACCACCGGACTGATCATCCTGGGCATCATCTGCCTGCTCGCGCTGGCCGCCCCTTTGCTGCCGCTGCCCAATCCAGATGCCACTGCGCCCGCTGATCGGTTGATGCGCCCCTTCACTGATGGTCACCTGCTTGGGACGGATCATCTTGGGCGGGACCTCTTGTCCCGACTGATCTGGGGCACTCGGGTTTCGCTGGCCGTTGGCCTCTCCGCAACGGCCATTGCCGCCTTCTTTGGCTCTCTGTTGGGGTTGCTGGCCGGATATGCCGGCAAGCGCGTCGACACGATCATCATGCGCGGCATCGATATGGTCATGGCGTTTCCCTACATCCTGCTGGCACTGGCCATCGTCGCCGTGCTTGGACCGGGCCTGCTGAATGCACTCTACGCCATCGCCCTTGTCAACATTCCGTTCTTCGCCCGCAACATCCGTGGCATCACGCTTGGACTGTCACGGCGCGAGTTCGTCGACGCTGCACGGCTGGCTGGAAAATCGCCACCACAGATCCTGTTTCTCGAAATCCTGCCCAACGTTCTGCCGGTGATCATCATCACCATGTCCACCACAGTCGGCTGGATGGTGCTGGAAACAGCAGGCCTGTCTTTCCTCGGCCTGGGCGCACAACCACCACAGGCAGACCTCGGCTCGATGCTGGGCGAAGGCCGCAAGATCCTCTTCACCGCGCCACATGTGTCGATCATTCCCGGCCTGATGATCTTCGCCCTGGTGATGAGCATCAATCTCTTTGGCGACGGTATCCGCGATATTCTGGATCCCCGCCTGCGCTCCGGCTCGCTGACACGGCCGGTCGCCCGGACAGCTGTGGAACGCAACGAGGCGGATAAACCTGCCCCGACACGCCCAGACGCTCTGTTCGAGATGATTGGCCTGCGTACAGAGTTCAAGATCGGCACTTCGGTCTACAAGGCTGTTGGCGGCGTTGACCTTGCCCTGAAACACGGCGAATGCCTCGGCCTCGTTGGGGAATCCGGGTCAGGCAAATCCGTCACCGCCATGTCAGTCATGGGGCTGGTCCCGACACCTCCGGGCAAGATCGCCGGCGGTGCCGCCTATCTGGAGGGCGAAGACCTGTTTGCCGCCAGCGACAGGCGGATCAGAGACCTGCGCGGCGGATCCGTCTCCTATGTCTTTCAGGATCCACTCTCGACCCTGCATCCCCTGTTCACAGTGGGACAGCAGCTTTCAGAGGCCATCAGTGCCCACGCGCCTCTGGGCAGATCCGAGACACAGGCACGCGCCCTGGAGTTACTGTCGCTGGTTCGCATTCCCAATCCTGCAGAGCGACTGAAGGCCTATCCGCACGAACTCTCCGGCGGCATGCGCCAGAGGGTCTGCATCGCCATGGCTTTGGCCAACGACGCAAAGCTGCTGATTGCCGACGAGCCCACGACGGCCCTTGATGTGACCGTACAATCCCAGATCCTGACCCTGATGAACCAGCTAAGGCAGGAGCGCGACGCAGCCATCCTGTTTATCACCCACGACTTCGGCGTTGTGTCCGCGCTGTGCGACCGGGTCGCCGTGATGTACGCCGGGCGCATCGTCGAAACAGGGACAACCGAGGACATTCTCAATAATCCGAAACACCCCTACACGGCCAAATTGATCGAATGCGTGCCTGTTCTGGGGGATCCCGGACGTCGCCTGGACGCCATTGAAGGACGTCCGCCAGTTGTCAATCATCTGCCGGACGGCTGCGCCTTTGCAGATCGCTGCCCGCATGTTCAACCGGTCTGCCGCTCAGGAGATATTGCCCTGGAAATGACAGGCCCCGAGCGCGGCGTCCGCTGCTTGTTTCCCCTCACACAGGGAGAAGACACATGAACGCGACGCTCTCCGCGTCCCCCCTTCTCACCTTGGAAGACGTCGCCAAGACGTTTGGCGGCGAGAAGAAGCTTTTCGGCAAAAAAACACCCGCAGTGCATGCCGTACAAGGGCTCTCTGTCAATGTCCGCAAGGGCGAGATCCTCGGCGTTGTCGGAGAATCCGGTTGTGGAAAGTCGACGCTCGCCCGATTGATCGTCGGCCTTGATCTACCGACGTCGGGCACAATCAGCTTTGATGGCGAAGACCTGACTGCACTCGCCCGCAAGGATCGCCGCGCCCTGTCCCGAAAGGTCCAATATGTCTTTCAGGATCCGGTCGCATCCCTCAATCCGCGCAAGACCATCCGCACCATTCTGGAAGCACCGCTAAAGCATCTGACCGACCTGGATGCTCACGGTCGCGAGGATCGCCTGCAGGAGCTTCTGAGCGCCGTCAATCTGGCGCCCGAGTTTCTGGAGCGCTATCCGCATGAGTTCTCCGGCGGCCAGGCCCAGCGCATCGGCATTGCCCGCGCGCTTGCAGCCAGTCCCGAGCTGATCGTGCTGGACGAACCCGTGTCAGCCCTGGATGTCTCTGTACAAGCTCAAGTGCTGAACCTGCTCGACACGCTGAAAGACAAGTTCGGCCTGACTTACATCTTCATCAGCCATGATCTTTCGGTGGTTGAAAGCGTCAGCGACCGGGTCGCGGTGATGTACTTCGGGCGGTTGGCAGAACTTGGACCCTCAGCGCAGATCTTTCAGTCAGCCTTGCACCCCTACACCGACCTGCTGATGCGCTCAGCCCCCGCACCGGGGCGCAAGGAACTCTTTGCCGAGGATGCCAATGCCAGTCTGCCGGACCCTTACAATCCACCGCAGGGCTGTGCCTTCGCTGCCCGCTGCCCTGCTGCAAGTAAGCTGTGCAGCACACAACGCCCGGCATCAGACGAGGCCTCGAGAACAGCCGGAAATCATATTGCAGCTTGCCATCACCCACTCTCGTAGGCATAGGCCTGAGACAACAAACAACCAACCAAGAACAGGCAATGACAGTATCAGTCGGGGCACAGGACCAGAAAGCACGCAAACGCCTGCGTCGGCCAGACATGCTGGCCGTGCAACTGCGCGAGCGGATCGTCGAGGCCGGACTGCGGCCAGGTGACCGCATCCCCACAGACTGGATCCAGCCCGAAGAAGTAAAAGTTGCCCGAGGCACCCTCAGGGAAGCTTTGAAAATTCTTGAATACCAAGGCCTTATCAAAAGCAGAAGCGGTCCGGGAGGCGGTGTTTTCGTCGATCAGGTCAACCCAAGCGAGGCCATTCGCTTGCTTGACAACCTCTTTCTGTTTTCGCCCCCCTCGATTGCTGACATCTACACCATGCGCAAACAACTGGAGCCGGAGCTTGCAGCCTCTGTCGCTGGCCATCTGTCGGACGAGGGTTTCAAGTCGCTGCAAGCTTGTATCCGCCTTTATGAAGACGAGCCAAAGACCGCCGAGGAAGAATATGCCCAGCGCCTGGCCGAACTGGACTTCCATGAAGAGCTGGCCCGCCACAGCCCCAATCCGCTGCTGGCATTCTCCTGCACGTTTCTTCTCAGCCTGCTGCACGACATGACTGTCTGCCGCTCAATCTACAAGGAGCCCAATCCCGGTTTGCGCGAAACCGGGCTGCACTATCAGGTCAGGCTATTGAGATCGATCCGTGCCGGCGATGTGGAGCTCAGTCGGATGATCATGCGTGGTCACATGATGGAAGCCGAGAAATACATGCTGGAGCGTGCCGCCTTGCGCACCAATGAGCCCGACAAGCGTCATCGCGAGCCAGCTCCCACCACATGACAACCGTGGGGAATTGAGGTACTGGAGTTAAAACATGAGAAATCATCTCCAATTTAATTCCCCTCTCTAGCGGCCTCAATGGCACTGCCGGTCCCCATGAAAAACATCTTTTTGCTCATCGCTCTCCTGACGACTCAAACGGCTCTGGCCGGAGAAATGACTGTTACCGATAGCACTGGCCGCGAAATCACATTTACCGCTCCTGCGGAGCGCATCGTGGTGATGCACGAGCCATTGCTTGGTCTGCCGCTGATGGATCTCGGCATCACCCCGGTCGCCAGTTACGGCCGAGCGGATGATGGCACATCACTGACGACGGTTGATTTCGTTACCACCGTCCTCGGAGACGAGACCCCGAGCCCTGAAACCGGGATCGGCCCATTCGGAAACATCGATCTGGAGAAATTGCGCAGCCTCAAGCCAGACCTGATCATTGGGACCGAGCATGACGCCTCCAAGGTCGCCCAGCTTGCGACAGTAGCGCCACTCTATCTTCAGAATGTCAGTACCGGACGGGTCGAAGGGTTTGGTGTTGAACGGGATCTGGCCGCACTGCTGGGCCTGCAGGACGGCCTGGCAAAACGGCTTGCGCTCTATCAGGAGACCGTCGGATCTGTGAAAGCCAAACTCGGGCACCCGGAAGACGAAACCTATCTCGCAATCATTCTGACCGATCAGCTCAATCTCGTCGGTGCCATGTCAGGCATGGTTCAGGCGGTGGAAGACCTCGGCTATACCCGAGCAGAAGTCAGAAATCTTGGGGCCACTTCGGGGTATGGCAAGACAATCTTCGTGCCGATTAGCCCGGAGGTCTTTGCCCGGGTAAATCCGGACCTCTTGGTGATAATGCGAAGCTTCACAGAGACGGAGCGCGATGAAGCGGCGACCCGCAAGCAGCTCGATCGCATCGTGCCTGGCTGGGACAAGTTCTTGAAACCGGCTCGCGAGGACAGAGTGGTCTTTCTGGATTCCGCAAAGGTTTCCACCCCGACGATTGCCAGCGCACTCAACACGCTGAACGCTCTGAGCATTTGGGCCGCGCGCTAGGCAATCACCTTACGCCCGCACCTGCACCGACAGCGCGCCCCAAACCCAAGAAAAGCAGCGTCAATCTCCCAGCGCCAGACGCAGGGCGCGCAGGCGCAAACTAACAATGAACAACGGAACACCCACCAACGTCAGGCTCAAACCGATCGGCAGGCTGAGATCGCTGGCCAATCCCCGACTGACAACATCTGCTGCAACCACCAAAGCACCGCCCATCAACCCAGACAGGATCAGCTTCGCCCGCCCGCTCGCGGGGGAAAGGAAGGTGGCGAGATGCGGCGCCATAACTCCCAGAAAGCTCAGTGGCCCAACAGCGGTAACAGAGGCGGAGCTCAAAAGAACCGCCACGAACAGCAAGGCTGGACGAGACATCTTCAGCGGCTCTCCAAGCGCCATCGCCATCTCGTTGCCCAGATCAAAAACCTTCAGTGCCCGTCCCAAAACAAGCACTGCCGGGAAGCTCAGAAGGAACCAGGGCAGCAAGGCCAGTATCCCGGACCAATTGGCTTGAAACAGAGACCCGGCCAGCCAACTGGAAAGCGCATAGGACGTTTCATCCGGGGTGTAGAGCACCAGAATGGAAGTGATCGCCGACAGCACGGTTTCCAGCGCGATGCCCATCAACAGGATCGCCAGCCCACTCGACTGCTCTCCTCCAACAAGCCAGATCAACACAAGAGCGACGCCCAGACCGCCTGCCATCGCAGCCAGCGGCAAATAGGCCAGAGGCACTGAAGGCAGGAAAACCAGGACCAGCATGATCATCACCATTGATCCCTGGCTGAGCCCAAATAGTCCAGGATCCGCTAATGGATTTCGCGCCAGCGATTGCAGCATGCCGCCCGTAATGGCAACCAGCCAGCCAGCCATGAAGCCCAGCAGAATACGCGGCATCCGAACGATCCAGAGGGCAAAGGCTTCATCTCCCTCGAGCTTTCCGCCCAACATGCCAGCCAACAGATCGCCCAGCCCGGTTTGCGTGAAACCAACCGACAGGGAAAGCAGCGTCAGCGCCAAAACGGCAAGCAGCAGAACGCATCCACCAGCCACATTGTGCAAACGGACCTGGAGCCCGCCCTTCAACCTGATCACACGACGCCCGTCGAGCGCTTTTGCCAGCCTCATCATGCGGTCTGGCCCCCCGGCGACAGATAGAAGCGTTTGACAATCACCGCGAAGACAGTCCCGCCGATCAGATCAAGCAGAATACCCGTATGCAGGACGTAAGGGGCGAAGGCCTGTCGGGCAAGGATATCGGCCAAAAGACACGCGCAGGCGCCAAAAAGCGCTGCAGCTGGCAAGGCGAACCGCATGTTCACCCCAACCAGTGGGCGCACCACATGGGGCACGACGAGACCGACGAACCCCACTGGTCCGCAAATCGCCACCGCAGAACCCGAACCGATCACCACACACAGCAAGGCCAATCGGGGAACCCGCCTGACACTCACCCCGACCGAAGCAGCCTTCTCCTCACCAAGGGTCAGCAGGGTCAGAGGGCGCGCAAGGAAGAACAAGCCGGCGAGCGCTAAAACGCCCAACGGCCAGAAAAAGACAAGTCGGTCGAAATAGACATGATTGATGTTGCCCGTCACCCACCCGAGAAAATCACTGCGCCTTGCCGGATCAGACAGGAGGAAGGCATTGGCCAGCCCGATCAGCAGCATTGATACCAGCGCGCCAGACAAGATCAACGAAAGTCCACGCGGGTCCTTGTCGCCCCCAGCCAGCCGCGCAACGCTCAGAACGCATATGAACCCGAACGCTGCCCCGGCCATTGCGGCAAGCCCCTGTGCTTCCGTCCCGAGATCGAAAACATAGGCGCCGGCAACCACAAAGAACGCCGCGCCCGAATTGATGCCCAGTGTCGACGGGGAAGCCAGCGGGTTTCGGGTCAGGCCTTGAAGGACGACGCCCCCACAGGCCATCAGCGCCCCGGCATGGATCGCCATCAGGGCACGCGGCAGCCGTTGATACAGGATGACATAGTGGTCGTAATTCTCGGCATCAAAGGCGAAGAAGGCGGCGAAAACCGCATCGAGTGGAATCGACGTCGCACCGCTGGAGAGATTGGCGATGAATGCACCAAGACTGCCCAGAAGGATCACGCAGAGGGCAAGCGCCTTTCCAGTCATGCCCGCCTTGCATCCTGATCGAGGCTTTCCAGAGATTGATGCGGCAGGAAGACCAAGCGACCGTTGCGCTCAAAAATGTCGGCGGACAGGTCGAAGACCTCTTCCACATGTGCACTGTTAATGGTTGTTCGAACCGGCCCACTGGCAACAACCCGTCCTTGCTTCAGCATCACCACATCATCGGAAAAGCTTGCAGCCAGATTCAGATCATGCAGAACCACAATGACTGTCTTCCTGAAAGACCTCGTCAGCCCCCGCACCAGTTTCAAGATCGAATATTGATACTTCACATCCAGATGGTTGACCGGTTCGTCCATCAGAATGACCTCGGCATCCTGCGCCAGAACCATGGCAATCCAAGCCCGTTGCCGCTGCCCGCCCGACAGGGTCGACATCCGCCGTCCCGCCTGATCCGCCAGGCCGACCGTCTCCAGAGCGGAATGAAACAGCTTCCGATCTGTTTCAGACGGACCACCGGCGAGCGTGAAGCGCGAATACCCCGCCAGCTCCACCAGTTCACCAAGCGTCATGTAATCCGGGCAATGGCTTTCCTGCGGCAAGTAGGCAATGCGTCGCGCCAAGGCACGCCGTCCGAGCCGTGACCGATCCTCGCCACCAATCGCGATCTCACCTGACGACTGAGGCAGAAATCCCATGATCGATTTGAGGAGCGTTGACTTCCCGCAGCCGTTAGGTCCGACCAAGGCGGTCAACCGTGCCGGGGCAAAACGAACAGAAACCCGGTCCAGGACCACGTGCTTGCCATAAGCCGCTGTGACATTTTTTGCCTCAAGCAAGTTAGAAATCCTTGAAATCTCTCAGTGAAGCAGTGTTTAAACTATACTCTTAAATTCAGCAATTCCCTCAAACCACCTTCCGACAAACAGACGGGAGCTGGGGCGCAGGCTTCACTCTCTCGACAAAGGTTCTCCATGACATCCAGAAAGCTGCACATCGGCATGTCCCTGGCACCGACCTGGTTGAGCGGCGATGCCTGGAGACGAGGGGACAGCCGGGCTGAGGACCTGTTCAACATTGACTATTTTGTTGAGATCGCGCGGCGTTCCGAGTCAGCAAAACTGGACTTCCTGTTTCGACCGGACACGCTTTTTCTGCAAACCGCAGCTTTGGAAGGGGGAAACGGATTTGCCGCTCTTGATCCCACCATATTGCTGGCTGCAATAGCCCGCGACACCCAGAAAATAGGCCTTCTCTCCACCGTCTCGACCACGTTCTATCCACCCTATGTTGTGGCCCGTCAGCTCCAGAGTCTGAACGTCATCAGCAGAGGGCGTGCAGGTTGGAACATCGTGACCGCCTTGGACGGGAACGAGAACTTCGGGCTGGATGAAATGCCCTCCCCGGAAGACCGCTATGGGCGCGCTGCCGAGTTCACCAAAGTCGTTCGCAAACTGTGGGAAAGTTTTCCGGGAGAGGCGCTGTTGGTCGACAAGGCATCGGGCCGATATGCCGACACGTCGAAAATTCAGCCGATTGATCACGCAGGAGACCATTTCTCCGTGAAAGGGCCGCTCAACGTGCCTTCAACCGCTCCTTCCCGTATCCCTCTGATACAGGCAGGCGCCTCGCCCACCGGGCGGGATTTCGCCGCCTCTGTTGCTGATGCCATTTTCGCCGCAACCCCGGACAAGGAAGCTGCAGCCGCCCTGCGCTCGGACCTGAGGCAGCGGGCCAGTTGCCACGGGCGATCCCCTGACTCCATAAAGATGCTTCCCGGCCTCAGTCTCTATCTGGCCGACACGCAAGCGGAAGCCGATGACCTCTTCGCCGCGACCCATCAACGCATGGATACTGCACGCAAGCTGGGCTCCATCAAGGAAATGATCGGCCTCGATCTGACACACTGGGAGATGGACAAGCCTATCATGGCCAAAGACCTTCCAGCACCACCGCAAAATGTCCGCAGCCGAACACATGCAAATCTTTTGCACAGGATGATCGTGCGAGATGCGCCGACGCCCTCAGAACTGCTGAAACGTCCGGAAGTGATTGGTTCGGCGCATTGGCAGATCATCGGAACAGTGGAGGAGGCCCTCGATCAAATTCGCGACTGGCGCGCCTGCGACGCCATGGACGGCTTCATTGCAGTGCCCGGCGGCTCCGCCACCTCACTCTCCCTGACCCTTGAGGCGCTTGTTCCAGCCCTCGCAGCGGAAGGGCTCTTTCGCCTGGATTATAGCGGTGAAACGTTCCTGGACCACCTGAACGAATAAGCGCAAGCCACCTCAAACTGTTGGTCAGTCCACTTCCACGCCAAGCACCGCGACACAATCTCCGACCTTGATCAGACCCGGAAAATGGCGGCCTGCCAGCAAACCGGCGCGCTTCGCCCGGATTTCGACAGGCTCCTGACCTGTCCGGTCAAGAGGCCAGACCCGGGCAATCACATCCCCAGCCTTCACCTCGTCCCCAAGGTCAACCATCGGCTCGTGCATCCCGTCATATTCGCAGAAGCTGTAGCAATCCCCGTCCGGCATATCGAGATTGATCGTTGCTGCAAGTGTCAGTGGTTCTTTCAGGATACCGGCATGAACCAGAAGATTACGGACACCCTTGCGGGCAATGGCATTCGACCGCCCCGTTGAACTTCCACCGCCACCAAGCTCGGTGGAGACGAACACCTTGCCCATATCCTCGACCGTGGTGTCGTACATGCCAACGCTGTCAATCTCCAGAAGCTTCATCGAATAGGGTGCGTTGAAAGCTTGCATAGCCGCAACGCATGCCGCTTCCTGGGCTTTGTCTTCCAGAATGTGAACAGCAGCAAACGGGATGAAATCCAGTGTTCTGCCGCCAGAGTGAAAGTCCAGCACGACATCCGCCATTGGAACAAGAACGCATGAAAAATAATCGGCGATCTTCTGCGTCACTGTTCCGGTGGGCGACCCTGGAAAACTCCGGTTGAGGTTGCCGCTATCCACCGGAGACGTTCGCGTTCCGTTGCGGAAAGCGGGCTGGTTCATCGCCGGAACGATGATGACCCGCCCCTGGACTTCATCAGCTGTCAGACGCACCGCCAGTTCCTGAAGGACCACAGGCCCTTCATACTCGTCACCATGGTTGCCACCGGTTAGCAGCGCGGTTGGTCCCTCGCCATTCCTGATAACCGTGACGGGGATCATCACGGCCCCCCAGGCGCTGTCATCGCGGCTGTAGGGCAGCCGCAAAAACCCGTGATGGACACCATCCTCATCAAAAGGGACGGTGGAAGTGATCGGTGAAGAATGCATGCTGTCAGTCCATGACCACGAGTTTGCGCGGCACATTGGCCAGGCATTCAGGAGCACTATCGGTGATCCGGATGCTTTCGGTAATCTCGAAGCCCCAGTCGTCCATCCAGAGACCCGTCATGAAATGGAAGGTCATGTTTTCTTCCAGAACGGTCTTGTCTCCTGGACGCAGGGACATGGTCCGCTCGCCCCAGTCTGGCGGATAGGACACGCCAATCGGATATCCCGCGCGGTTGTCCTTTTCCAGACCGTGTTTCTTCAGAACCTTGAAGAAGGCAATGGCGATATCTTCGCAAAGGTTGCCAGCTTTCGCAGCTTCCAGTCCGGCTTCCATGCCCTCAAGCACAGCCTTTTCTGCATCCAGAAAGGTTTGCGTCGGCTTGCCAAGGAAAATCGTCCGCGACAAGGGACAGTGATAGCGATTGAAGACACCGGCGATTTCAAAGAACGTGCCCTCGCCCGTCTTCATCGGCAAGTCGTCCCACGTCAGATGCGGTGCGGCGGCATCCGACCCGGACGGCAAGAGCGGAACAATGGCAGGATAGCCTCCACCGGCCCCCAGTTCCGGGTCAAATCGCAGACTTGCATCATAAATCTCGGCGACGAGGTCACACTTAGGGATCCCTGGTCGAATGATGTCACAGATCCGCTTGTGCATCTTGCCGACGATTTGACCTGCTTTGCGCAAGTAGGCGATTTCTGTCTCGGACTTCACCGCACGCTGCCAGTTGACCAAACCCTTGGCATCGACAAAGCGGGCATTGGGCAGATGACTTGTCAGAGAGGCGAAGGCTGCCGCTGTGAACCAGTAATTGTCCATCTCAACGGCAATCGAGCCCCTGTCCCACCCCTTGTCAATCAGACGCTCCGACAGATAATCCATCGGGTGGCAAACTTCAGACTGAACGTAATGATCCGGGTACCCGATGATATTCGCCGGATCCATGAAACAGGTTCGCAGAGCACCATTTGCATCCTGTCCCCGCCCGTACCAGACCGGCTCGCCTGAAAGCGGAACAATCACGCACTGATGGACATAAAACGACCAGCCATCGTAGCCGGTCAGCCAATTCATGTTCGAAGGATCGGTAACAATCAGCAGGTCAATATTTCGAGCCGCCATCGCGCGCCGCGTTTTTTCGAGGCGGGCGGCGTATTCTTCAAAGCCAAAATAAAGTTTGGACGTCGGGACTTGTCCGGAAGCCAAGGGCGCCACTCCCTGAGTGCGTGATGGAAAGGGTCAAGGAGAGAAACCACCGGAAAATTGGACTGGTCAGCTCTACCCAAGAGCGAGTTTTTCAGCGTGGAATCGCGAATACCTCAAGTCAATCAAATTAGTGCAGCGACACAGGAATTCCTTCCTGAAGATGAAACGCGCATCACCCTGCCACCATGGTCCGCCCAAGTTTTCAGCATCACCATCACTCTTTCCTCAGGAGGAACACGATCCAGTCGCCTCCTGATTCTCTGATTGCGTCCCCAGATTTAACGCTGGCAACTTTTTCCTTCCCGTGAGACACTTTGAACAACACGTGACCACGCACAAAATTTGACCAAATTAACAATTGTCAAATCCGCGTCGTCTCTGGGCAGAAAGCGTGCTTCAAAGGGCCAAAACGGCAAGGGTAACGCCTCACAAAGGTGAAGAATCCTCGCTGACAAATAACTTTCAGATTTCCACCCCAAGCCCGCTGAATTGCGGAGCTCTAAAACAGCCAATTTCGAGAACTTCCATAATTTTTTTTCACACCCCCCTTTAAAGCACTGCGCTTTTTTGCTTTGCTACTGACATCAACACGGCGTTCAACCACGGCTCCATTTTGGAGGCGCGGAAATATTGCTGTGAGCATAATAATTGCGTTCGGGAAATTTGGGGTGAGTATGGCAGACTCTCTAGGAGCTGCTGTTCGCTATGACGGCGTTCAGAAAAGTTATGATGGGGAAACGCTGGTTGTAAAAAACCTGAATCTGGATATCCCACCCGGCGAGTTTCTCACCATGCTTGGCCCTTCGGGCTCCGGAAAAACCACCTGCCTGATGATGCTCGCTGGTTTTGAGCCGGCGACACATGGTGAGATTTATCTGAACGACAGGCCGATCAACAACGTCCCGCCGCACAAGCGCGGAATCGGCATGGTCTTTCAGAACTACGCCCTTTTCCCGCATATGACGGTGGCCGAGAATCTGGCGTTTCCGCTTCAGGTTCGCAAGATTGGCAAGTCCGAACAGCAGGAGAAGGTCCAGCGGGCGCTTGAAATGGTCGAGCTTGGTTCTTTCGGGAACCGCCGTCCGGCTCAGCTCTCCGGCGGTCAGCAGCAGCGTGTGGCGGTTGCCCGCGCGCTGGTGTTCGAACCCGACCTCATCCTGATGGATGAGCCACTTGGTGCGCTCGACAAGCAGCTGCGCGAGCAGATGCAGTATGAGATCAAGCACATTCACGAAAACCTCGGCGTCACGGTTGTCTACGTGACCCACGATCAGACCGAAGCCCTGACGATGTCGGACCGGGTCGCCGTCTTCAACGACGGTGTGATCCAGCAGCTGTCCACTCCGGATTCTCTCTACGAAGATCCGCAGAATTCCTTCGTTGCCCAGTTCATCGGCGAGAACAACAAGCTCAACGGAAAAGTCATTGACGTTTCCGGCAGCGAATGCCTCGTCGAGCTGCAGGACGGGACCAAGCTGAAGGCGGACAAGGTCAACGTCACCAACATCGGCGATCAAACCACCATCTCTCTTCGCCCGGAACGGGTCGAATTCGATCCAGCGACCGATATGGACAATCTGGTCAAGGGCAAGATCGAGGAACTGATTTATCTCGGCGATCACATCCGGGTTCGGATGAATGTTGCCGGGAACGACGAATTCGTCGTGAAAGTAAGAAATCGCGGCGAGAAGCGGAGCCTGAAGAACGGGGACATCGTCCCCATCGGTTGGGCCCGCAATGACTGCAAGGCGCTCGACGCCGTTGTATGACCAAATTCATCGGCGCGGCCTCAGGGCCGCGACCGGAATTCAGATGGGTTCCCACCCGTCTAGACCAGAAAGAGGGAAATACCAGATGAAGCTCAAGACAGCTATTCTGGCCACTTCTGCTATCGCCATGATGAGCGGTACAGCGGTCGCCAAAGACATGACCATCGTCTCCTGGGGCGGCGCGTATCAGTCTTCTCAGAAGAAGGCCTATGCCGAGCCTTATGCTGCGGATCATTCCGACATCAATATTATCTGGGATGAGTCTTCGAACGAGGCTGTTGCCAAGCTGCGCGCCATGAACGAAGCCGGCAACATCACCTGGGATCTTGTTGACGTTGTGGCTTCCGATGCCATCCGTCTGTGTGACGAAGGCCTCGCGCTGGAAATCGATCCGGATGAAGACCTGGCAGCCGCTCCGGACGGAACGTCTGCTGCAGACGATTTCGGCGACCTGCTGGTCTCCGAGTGCTTCATTCCGCAGATCGTTTACTCCACCACGTTCGGTTACCGCTCTGACATTGAAGCCTGGAATGGTAAAGAGCCGGAAACTGTTTGTGATGTCTTCGACACGGAAACATTCCCGGGCAAGCGCTCCCTCGAGAAGCGTCCGATCAACAACATGGAATGGGCTCTTCTTTGCGACGGCGTCGCCAAGGATGAAGTCTATGACGTGCTGGAGACCGAAGAAGGCCAGGAACGCGCTTTCGCCAAGCTCGACACCATCAAGGACGACGTGATCTGGTGGTCTGCTGGTGCGGAAACTCCTCAGCTCCTCGCCGACAAGGAAGTCGTTATTGGCTCCACATACAACGGCCGTCTGTTCTCTCTGATCGAAGAGCAGGACCAGCCGGTTAAGATGTTGTGGGACGCGCAGGTCTTTGACCTTGACGGCTGGATCATCCCGGCTGGTCTTCCGGAAGATCGTCTGGCAGCGGTTAAGGACTTCGTGAAGTTCGCAACCGACACACAGCGTCTTGCGGATCAGGCCAAGTACATCTCCTACGGCCCGGCACGTGCGTCTTCCGCACCGCTCGTCGGCAAGCATGCCGATCTCGGCATCGAGATGGCGCCGCATATGCCAACCGATCCGGCAAACGCCAAGAACACCTTCCTGTACAACTACGAATGGTGGGCCGATTACCGTGACGACCTGGACGCAAAGTTCCAGGCATGGCTTTCCCAGTAAGCTGAGCGCTTTTTGTCGGGCGGGGATTATTCCCCGCCCGATGCCCTGTAATTTTGGAAAGACCTACATTCATGAGTGAGACCGCTGATCAGCTCCTTACGACCAAGGACGGGAAGCCACTCAAGGCGGCCCTCGCTAAAGCGCTTCGCCGCGATAAACTTCGTGCCCTTGCGCTGATCGCTCCCCTATTGATTTTCGTTCTCCTGACCTTTGTCGCACCGATTGTCGACATGCTCTTCCGGTCGGTCGAGAATGACATTGTCTCCGAAACGCTGCCGCGCACCGTCATCGAATTGCAAGACTGGGATGCTGAGAGCGGCGTTGTCCCGGGAGACGCGACCTACAATGCCCTGCACTACGATCTGATGATCGCTGCAGAAAAAAAGAAGCACACTCAGCTTGGCACACGTCTGAACTATGAGGAAACCGGCATTTCATCGGCTTTCCGCAAGACAGGCCGACGCGTCGACGATTTCGGTGAAGGTTATACCGATCAGTTCGTTGCTCTGAACGAAGCATGGGAAGCTCCGGCAACCTGGGTTGATCTTCTCGCCTCCCCGGACTGGGTGAAATCCCAGGCCACATGGGCCGCAGGCGATCAGAAAGCCACGGCGGAGCCGAGTTTCGTTATCAACGATACGGCACGCAAGGCCCTGCCTCAGACATCAGAAATCTACGGTGCCTTTGCCAGGACTATTCAGGTCGAAGATCAGGACAGCCCGACTGAGGAAGAACCGTGGAATGCGGTCTATTCCGCACTCTATGAGGATCTGACAGCCAACCCGGCGGCTGCAGACGCCTTTTCTGGCGCGAATGAAGCACTGTTGAGCGAAGCCGCCGCCGCTGTTGCGACCTTCACGCCAGTCGACATCAAGGCGCTGTTCGTCAAGGCTGACAAGGATTGGGGCGAGCCCTCGATCTGGCAGACCATCAAGACCTTTGCCCCGGCTTATACCAGTGGTTACTTTCTCAATTCCGTCGATGCCCAGCTGACAGCTGATGGCGTTCAGATGAAGCCGGAAGACGAGCGGATTTATCTGTTCCTTTTCGGACGCACGCTGATGCTGTCGATGGCCATCACCATCTCCTGCCTGCTGCTGGGTTACCCGATTGCATTCCTTTTGGCCCACCTGCCGCTGCGCACGTCCAACCTGCTGATGATCCTGGTGCTCCTGCCCTTCTGGACATCATTGTTGGTGCGGACATCGGCTTGGAAGGTTCTGCTGCAGCAACAAGGGGTCATCAACGACTTCCTGGTCTGGATAGGCGTCATCAGCGACGCCGGACGACTGGTGATGATCAACAACCAGACAGGCACCATCATCGCCATGACGCACATCCTGCTGCCGTTCATGATCCTGCCGCTGTTTTCGGTGATGAAGACCATCTCTCCAAACTATGTCCGGGCCGCAAAGAGCCTCGGCGCCACCAACTGGACAGCCTTCTGGCGGGTTTACTTCCCGCAGTCGGTTCCAGGCATCGGCGCCGGCGCGGTTCTCGCCTTCATTTTGTCGATCGGCTACTACATCACTCCGGAGCTTGTCGGTGGCACCTCCGGTATCTTCATCTCGAACCGGATCGCCTATCATATCTCCAGTTCCCTGAACTGGGGTCTGGCTGCTGCCCTTGGCACCATGCTGCTGGCAGCCGTGATGATCCTGTTCCTCGTCTATGACCGCATCGTCGGCATCGACAATGTGAAACTCGGATAAGAGGACAAACCCATGAGCTCTTTGCCCCCTTATGCCTCAACGGGTCAGCGCGTCTGGCACTACAGTTATCTTGCCATCTGCGCGGCGATCTTCTTTTTCCTGATCTTCCCGATCATCGTGATCCTGCCGCTCAGCTTCAACGCGGAGAACTTCTTCACGTTCACGCCGGCCATGCTGGCGCTGGATCCGGAAGGTTATTCGCTGAAGCATTATTATGACTTCTTCACCAACCCGGACTGGCAACAAGCTCTGAAGAATTCAGTGATGATTGCCCCCGTGGCAACCATTCTGGCAACGTCTTTCGGAACCTTGGCTGCCATCGGCCTGTCCCAGTCGCATGTGCCCTACAAGCCGGCGATCATGGCAGTGCTTATTTCGCCGATGATTGTGCCGCTGATCATCTCGGCTGCCGGCATGTACTTCTTCTATTCCCGCATCGGCCTTCAGGGCACATATTGGGGTGTTGTGATGGCCCATGCGGCCCTGGGCACACCGTTCGTGATCATCACGGTGACGGCGACCCTGGTCGGGTTTGATCGCAGTCTTGTGCGTGCGGCTGCCAATCTGGGCGCCAACCCGGTTACAACCTTCTTCAAGATCCAGATGCCGCTGATCGTCCCCGGTGTCGTATCGGGTGCTCTTTTCGCCTTCATCACTTCCTTTGATGAAGTGGTTGTGGTCCTGTTCCTCGGTTCGGCAGCCCAGAAGACACTGCCGTGGCAGATGTTCACCGGCTTGCGGGAGCAGATCTCGCCGACGATCTTGGCAGTTGCCTCGCTGATGGTGGCCATCTCCATCGTGCTTCTGACCATTCTGGAGTTGCTGCGCCGTCGCTCCGAGCGTTTGCGTGGTCTTTCCCCGGGCTAAGCTCGATCCTTTCGTTCCCACTTTGGTGGGCGGTGACGGAACGCCAGTCACCGGGAGCAGACCGCAAGAGCGGTTTGATGACGAAACCCAAAATCAAATCATGGCCTGGCGGGCCGGCTTCTTTTCAAGAGGCCGGCCCGTTTTGCGTTTCAAGGCCTCATTGACCCAAGAAAGGAGTTTGAAATGACTGAAGAACGACTTCGCATTTATGAAATGAACAATGGCGAAAAAGCCTTCTCACCGTTCTCATCAACCGAGATGGACAGCCGTCAGACAAAGCTTCGGCAGCTGATGAGCGCCCGAGACATCGATGCCTGCCTTTTCACGTCCTATCACGGCATCTGCTATTACTCCGGCTTCGTCTATTGCTCGTTTGGCCGCAAGTATGGCTTTGTTGTCACCCAGGACAAGGCCACGACGATTGCTGCAGGCATCGACGGTGGCCAGCCTTGGCGCCGCACCCATGGCGACGCTCTGATCTATACGGACTGGCGCCGCGACAACTTCCTCCACGCCGTCCAGACACTGCTATCTCAGGGGAAAAGCAGGGTTCTGCGCGTCGGCATCGAATTCGATCACGTCACACTGGACATGATGAAGCTTTTGAAAGATGCCCTGCCCGACGTGGAGCTGGTCGACATCGCGCACGACGCCATGGCCCAACGTACCATCAAGAGCGCCGAGGAGCACAAGCTCATCCGCGAAAGCGCCCGCATCGCCGATCTGGGTGGCACCGCCGTTGCAGAAGCCGTCGCAGCAGGTGTGGGAGAACACGAAGTCGCGCTGGCCTCAACTCAGACGATGATCCGTGAGATTGCCCGCAGCTTTCCTTCGGTTGAACTGATGGACACCTGGACCTGGTTCCAGTCCGGCATCAACACGGATGGCGCCCACAACCCGGTCACCAACCGCAAGATTGAGGCTGGTAACATTCTGAGCCTCAACTGCTTTCCGATGATCTTCGGCTACTACACGGCTCTGGAGCGGACCATGTTCTGCGAACATGCCTCCGATGCGCATCTTCGGATGTGGCAGATCAATTGCGACGTTCATGAAGCCGGCCTTGAGCTCATCAAGCCGGGTGCTCGGTGCTGCGACATTGCGCTGGAACTGAACGAGATCTACCGCAGCCATGACCTGCTCCAATATCGCAGCTTCGGCTACGGTCATTCCTTTGGCGTGCTAAGCCACTATTACGGGCGCGAGGCCTCAGTCGAATTGCGCGAAGACGTCGAGACGGCTCTGGAACCCGGCATGGTTGTCTCCATGGAGCCGATGATCATGATCCCGGAGGGACAACCCGGCGCTGGCGGCTACCGCGAGCACGACATTCTGATCGTTGAGGCGACGGGTGCAGAGAACATCACCGGTTACCCTTACGGCCCGGAGCACAACATCATCCCGGCACGCTGATGACCTGCCTGAGGCTCCGGAAAATTCCGGAGCCTCAGGCAGAATTGCAAAAACTATCTCCAGAGATTGCCTAAAAGCTGATCACTCCGCCCCACGAAGACAGACAGGAATCAATTAGGATTCAGAGCACATTTCGCAGCGGTGACCGGTCAAAACGACCAGAAATTCAGAGGTGCCTTTGGAAGTCGTCGTCTTCACCGACCTGGATGGCACATTGCTCGACCACGCAGACTATGCGTGGGATGCCGCGTGGCCTGCCCTGCAGCGGCTCAAGCAACTCAAAATTCCGCTCGTTCTTGCCAGCAGCAAGACTGCAGCCGAAATCATACCGCTTCATCAACAACTTGACCTCGCCCCAGCGCCCGCCATCGTTGAAAATGGCGCAGGGATATACCGGCCCGATGCAGGCATCGACACCACACCCAGCGACTACCAGAGGCTTCGTGAAAGGCTGTCCAAGATTGATCCCGGTCTGCGAGCCCACTTCACCGGTTTCGGCGACATGACACCTTTCGAGATCGCAGCAGCAACAGGGCTTTCCTTGCAGCAAGCCGTACGCGCAGGAAACAGACAATTTACTGAACCTGGGGTTTGGGCTGGATCCGAAAGTGCGTTGGCTGGTTTTATCGAGAACCTGGACGCCCAGGGCATCAAGGCACGCTTTGGAGGCCGGTTTCTGACGCTGTCCTTTGGACGCACCAAGGCGATGGCGATGGCGGAGGTTCTGAAAGATCTCAAAGCAGACATCACGATTGCACTTGGCGATGCGCCCAATGATCGCGAAATGCTGGAGGCGGCGACCTACGGAGTGATTGTCCGCAACACCAAGGCAAAACCACTCCCCCAGCTAAGGGGCGAGCAAGCAGGCCAGATCAGACGAACTGCAGAAGAAGGCCCGAAAGGCTGGAACACCGCAGTTTCCCGGCTATTAGGGGAACTCGGACTGGACAGGGAACAGGATACCCATGGCTGACTTTCATCAGAACGGCAACATTGCCCAGTTCCACAACTTGCGCACGCGGCCCATCGAAGAACTGATCTACGAACTTGAAACCTTCGCCCAGACCCGCAAGATTACGCTCATCCTGCCCGCACTCTACTCGGAGCTGGAAGGACCTGCTCTTTCCAACATCATCGCCGAGTTGTCGAAGGTCAGCTACCTGCACCGGATCATCATCGGGCTGGACCGGGCGACGGAAGAGCAATACCGCAAGGCGCAGTCCTTCTTCATGGATCTGCCCCAGGACCATGTGGTGCTGTGGAACGACTCGCCGCGCATGAAGGCCTTTGAAGCCAAAATGCGGGATCTTGGTTTCACCGACATCGAACTCGGCAAGGGCAAGAACGTCTGGACCTGCATCGGCTATCTGATAGCCTGCGCCGATAGCTCCGTCATGGCGATCCACGACTGCGACATCCTCACCTACAACCGGGAAATGCTGGCACGGCTGGTCTATCCGGTGGCCAACCCCAGCTTTCCCTATCAGCTTTCCAAGGGCTTCTATCCTCGCGTTGGCGGCGGAAAGCTCAACGGTCGCGTCACCCGTCTTCTGGTCAGTCCATTACTGATCGCCTTGAAGAAAGTCATCGGCGACCGCGATTACATCGACTACCTGCGCGCTTTCCGCTACCCACTTTCCGGCGAGTTTGCCCTGCGTGTTCAAACCCTGCCCGACCTGAGAATTCCGTCGGACTGGGGTCTGGAGATCGGCGTACTGTCGGAGGCATGGCGCAACATGGGGCCGAATTCCGTCTGCCAGGTCGAGATCGCCGACACCTATGACCACAAGCATCAGGATGTCAGCCGCGAAGAAGCCAGCGCCGGGCTCAATCGCATGTCGACCGACATCTGCAAATCGATCTTCCGCAAGTTGGCGGCAGATGGCACCGTCTTCACCCCCAACATCTTCCGCACGCTCAAGGCGACCTACTATCGCCGCGCGCTGGATTTGCTGGAAGTCTATGCGGCTGATGCCAAGATGAACGGTCTCAATATTGACCGCCATGCCGAAGAACAGACCATCGAGCTGTTTGCGGAAAACATCATGCGGGCCGGCCAGATCTTCCTGGACACACCGCATGAGACGCCGTTCATCGCCAACTGGAACCGGGTGAACGCAGCAGATCCCAACCTGCTCAGCGATCTGAAATCGCTTGTGGCAGCCGATGAGCGCGAGTTCGCGCCAGTGCCTTTTGCGACGGCCTGACTAAGACGACCGAGCCGCGTCACGATCAGAAACAGTTGATCCAGCCGGAAGGGGTCTACCCTTCCGGCTGTTTTTTGCGATATGCAAAGAGCCAAACTAGGGAAGAACACCAAGAAGGCACTCCATGTCCCATCCGCTCGATCAGAACGATCCGCTTGCCGTCAAGCGCCAGGCTTTCCAGGTCCCGGACGGGGTCATTTATCTGGACGGGAATTCTCTCGGCGTCCTGCCGGCCCATGTTCCGGCGCGACTACAACAGGTTGTTGCGCAAGAGTGGGGCAACAGCCTGATCCGCGGATGGAACGACCACGGCTGGTTTGATCTTCCCGCAAAAGTCGGCAACCGGATCGCCCGCCTGATCGGCGCAGAAGAGAACACGGTCGTCGCCGCAGACAGTACCTCGATCAACGTCTTCAAGGTCCTTGCCGCAGCATTACAGCTGCGCCCTGATCGCAAGATCATTCTTTCCGACAACGGCAACTTCCCGACCGACCTCTATATGGCCCAGGGCCTGCGCGACCTGCTGGACCGTGGCCACGAGCTTCATGTCGTCTCACCAGATGAGGTCGAAGCCAATATCACCGACGAAATCGCAGTGATGATGCTGACGGAAGTCGACTACCGCACCGGCCGCCGCTACGACATGAGCGCCCTGACAGAAAAGGCTCATGCGTCTGGTGCCCTCGCCTTTTGGGACCTTGCCCATTCCGCCGGAGCATTCCCCGTCGACCTGGCCGGCGCAAAGGCCGATTTCGCCGTCGGATGCGGTTATAAATATCTCAATGGTGGACCAGGTGCCCCGGCGTTTCTTTACGTCGCGCCGAAGCATCAGGACCAGATCACGCCCCCGCTGACGGGCTGGATGGGACATGACGCGCCTTTTGCCTTCGATCTCGATTATCGCCCGGGCACCGGCATCGACCGCATGCGCGTTGGCACGCCACCGATCCTGGCCCTGTCGGCTCTCGATGCCGCACTCGATGTCTTTGATGACGTCAGCATGAATGACATCCGGACAAAGTCCCTGTCACTTTGCGAGTTGTTTCTAAGTGAAGTCGAGGCCCGCTGCCCGAACCTTGAGCTCGCCAGTCCGCGTGATCCCAATGTCAGAGGCAGCCAGATCTCCTTCCGGTTCAAGGAAGGCTATGCCCTGATGCAGGCGCTGATCGCAAAGGGTGTCATCGGCGATTTCCGTGCGCCCGATGTTGTCCGGTTCGGCTTCACACCACTCTATCTGTCCCATGCCGATGTGATGCGCGCTGTCGATATCATGGAGGAGATCCTGCGTGACCGCCTGTGGGATAGCGAAGAGTACAAGACCCGCCAGAAGGTGACGTAAGCCATGGCGCTGATCGACATTACCCCAACTGTGCGGGCAGGCATGGCAGTGTTTCCCGGAGACGCTGCCTGCACAATCAAACAGACCTTCGCCATTGGCCCGGAATGCCCGGTCAATGTGACTGCCTTCTCCATGTCGACCCATTGCGGGGCACATGCCGACGCGCCGCTGCATTATGATGCGCAAGGAAAGTCCATCGACCAGCTGGATCTCGAAGACTTCATCGGTCCCGCCCGCGTGGTCGATGCAAGGGGGACCGGGCCTCAGTGTCATCCGGAGGACATTGCGACCCAGCTGGAAAATGCACCGCCACGGCTTCTCCTGCGTCTGGAAGATAAACTTGACCCGATGGTATGGCCGAAAGACTTTCGAACCCTCGCACCGGAAACTGTCGAGTTTATCGCCGCACGAGGTGTCCGGTTAATCGGCGTTGATGTGCCTTCTGTTGACTCTGCAACATCAAAAGAACTGCCAGCGCATATGAAGTGCCGACAGTTTGACCTGCGAATCCTCGAAAATCTGGTTCTAAGTGACGTTACGCCTGGTGATTATGACTTGATCGCTTTGCCAATGAAGCTAGAAGGGTTGGATGCGGCACCGGTGCGGGCGGTCCTGCGAACTCTCGATAGCGCACGCACATAAAAGAATAACAGCAGACCGGTCGCCTTCAATAAGGCCAACGGCAAGGAGCTTCGATGCTGGAGCTGGATCAGCTCGTAATGGATTTCAGCGGCTTTCGGGCCGTGAATGGTTGCAGTTTCAAGGTTGAGAAGGGCAGCATCACCGGCTTGATCGGTCCGAACGGAGCTGGCAAGACCACCTTGTTCAACCTGATCGCTGGCGCCCTGAAACCAACCAGTGGGTGCATCCGTTTTCTCGATCAGAACGTCACCGGACTGTCGAGCGACGCACTGTTCCACCGAGGGCTGGTCCGGACCTTCCAGATCCCCCATGAGTTTGCACGGCTGACCACGCTGGAAAACCTGATGATGGTTCCACCGCAGCAGGCTGGTGAAAATCTGTTCGCCAACTGGCTATCGTGGGGCAAGGTCAAGACCGGTGAAGCCCTGGTCGAAAAGAAGGCGTGGGAGACGCTTGAGTTTCTCGAGCTGACCCATGTCGCGAACGAGCGTGCCGGCAACCTGTCCGGTGGCCAGAAGAAGCTGCTGGAACTCGGTCGCACCATGATGACCGACGCGAAGCTGGTGTTGCTGGATGAACCTGCTGCCGGGGTAAACCGCACCCTGCTGCGCAAGCTGGAAGAGAAGATCCAGATCCTCAATCGCGATCGCGGCTACACCTTCATTCTCATTGAGCACGACATGGAAATGATCGAAAAGCTCTGCCATCCGGTGGTCTGCATGGCCGAAGGCGCCGTTCTGATCCAGGGCGACTTCCAGACCGTGCGCTCGGACAGCCGCGTGCTCGAAGCCTATCTCGGTGAAACCACAGGAGATGCCGCATGACCTCGCTTCTGAGACTGCAAGGCGTCACCGGTGGTTATGGCGACGCCGATATTCTCCAGGACGTCACCCTGCATGTCGACGACAAGGAAATCGTCGTCATCGTCGGTCCGAATGGCGCGGGAAAGTCGACGGCCATGAAAGCCGTGTTCGGCATGCTGAACGTGCGCGCCGGTTCCATAGTCTTTGATGGCGACACCATCACCAAATGGGCGACCGACCGCATTGTCCAGCGCGGCATTTCCTACGTGCCACAGGTCGACAACATCTTCCGCGAGATGTCGATCCACGAGAACCTGGAAATGGGCGCCTTTCTGAAGAAGGGCGACCTTTCTGCAGCCTACGACCGGGTCTACAGCCTGTTCCCCGATCTAAAAGAGCGGCGCAAGACGGCAGCAGGCACCTTATCCGGTGGCCAACGCCAGATGGTGGCCATGGGCCGCGCCCTGATGCTCAACCCCAAGCTACTTCTGCTCGATGAGCCGACAGCTGGTCTATCACCCCGCTACATGGAACAGATCTTCCAGATCTGTCGCGATGTGCGCGACACCGACGTGGCGATCCTGCTGGTGGAACAACACGCGAAACAGGCCCTCGCCTTTGCCGACCGGGGTTACGTTCTGGCTGCTGGTCAGAACCGGCACGAAGGCAGTGGCGCCGATCTCCTTGCCGACCGTGAGGTCGCCGAAATGTTTCTCGGCGGGTAAGGAATATCAGGATGGATATGCTCGAACTTCTGAATTTCTACATCATTCCGGGCCTCGTGCTGGGATCGATCTACGCCCTCGGCGCGGTCGGCATCACGCTTGCCTTCGCGATCCTGCGCTATGCCCATCTGGCCCATGGCGATCTGGCAACGCTTGGCGCCTTCATCGCACTCGCAATCGTTCAGGCCAGTGGCATGCCGCCGCTAGCCGCCCTGCCCTTTGCGATGATCGCCACCGCAGTTGTGGCCGTCGGCATTGACAAGGGCTTCTATGAACACCTGCGCGAAAAGCCGAAGATCATCACTGTCATGGCATCGCTCGGCATCGCCTTGATGGTGCGTGCTGTCGTTCAGGTCGTCTGGGGCGTTGACGCCGAAAGCTACGTCCGCGGGATTGTGCGTCCTGAAACCTATTGGGGCCTACGGATCAAGGATCGTGAGATCTGGACCGTTGTCTTCATGATCGTCCTTGTCGCCGCCCTGCAGATCTTCCTGGCGCGGTCCAAGTGGGGCAAGGCGATGCGCGCCATGTCCGACAACCCGTCTCTGGCGCTGCTGTCGGGCATCGACAACCGCAAGGTGGTTGTGCTGACCTGGATTATCGCGGGCGGACTGTGCGCCGCTGCCGGCGTCTTCCTCGGTATCAACACCGAGCTGAAGTCGATGATGGGCTGGCAGATGCTTCTTCCGATGTTTGCCGCAGCCATTCTGGGTGGCGTTGGCCGGGTCGAAGGCGCGGTCCTCGGCGGCCTGATCGTCGGTGTCGCCGAGGAGCTTTCGGTTCTGGTGCTGCCAAGCGAGTACAAGGCGGCGATGGCCTTCGCCATTCTTCTCTTCATGCTGCTCGTGCGCCCGACAGGGCTGCTGCGTGGCAAGGTGCTTTAAGGGAGTATCAGCGGACATGGAACTTATCGGTCTCGCCAATTACGCCCTGTTCATGGGTATCTTCATCGGCATCTATGCGCTTCTCGCGCTTGGTCTCAACATTCAGTGGGGCTTTGCCGGATTGTTCAACGCAGGCATCGCAGGCTTTTTTGCTGTCGGCGCCTATGCATCAGCCATCGTCACCGGCCCGGCAGCCGAAGGTCGCCTGGGCGGATTCGATATGCCCTTCTTTGTCGGCTGGCTCATGGCGATGGTGGCTGCCGCGCTGATTGCCTGGCCAATCGGCAAGATCTGTCTTCGATTCCGGTCCGATTATCTCGCCATTGCCTCCATCGGTGTGGCCGAAATCATCCGGCTTGTCGTCAAGTCGGAACCGGCGTTAACCAATGGCGCGCGCGGCATCACCTCGCTTCCACGTCCTTTCGGCGATCTGCCATATGTCCAGTCGCAGATGGCCTATTTGGCCATTGTCGCTATCGTCCTGCTCGGGGCTTATTCCCTGGTTGAGCGACAGTTCAACGCCCCCTGGGGTCGAATGATGCGCGCCATCCGCGACAATGAACTGGCCGCCCGTGCCATGGGCAAGAACATCGAACGTCGCCGGCTCGAGGCGTTCATCTTCGGCTCGGCCCTGATGGGCCTGGGTGGCGCGCTGTTTGCCCACTTCAACCGGTCCATAACGCCGGAAGCCATTGACCCGATGGTCGCCACATTCCTAGTGTGGATCATGTTGATCCTGGGTGGATCCGGCAACAATCGCGGCGCTATTCTCGGTGCGGCGATGGTCTGGATCATCTGGTCCATGTCCGAGATCGCAACGGATCAGCTCCCCGCAGAATATGCGGTGAAGGCAAAATATATCCGGTTGTTCCTGATCGGCCTGATGTTGCAGCTTGTCTTGAGGTTCCGTCCTGAAGGCCTGTTGCCCGAGCCTCAACGAGGCAAGGCCGTAGCAGACAGCAACCGCGAGTAATACCAAGCCCTTCTGAAGGGGCCGTATCAAAAACGAAAAGTGGAGGTAAGTTTGACAATGAATTCCAAAGCTCTCGCCCTCGTCGGTGGCCTTATGGCTGCAACCGCCCTAGCTGCCGCACCGGCGAAAGCCGATGTGAAGATCGGTTTGCTCGGCGGCGTGTCCGGCCCGATCGCCGCAATGGCACCGTCCATGGTTGAGGCAGCTCAGCTGGCCATCAGCCAAGTCAATGCACAGGGCGGTATTTTGGACGGCGAACAGCTGGTCGGTGTTGTCGGCGACAGTGCCTGTAATCCGCAGGGTGGCACCGATGCAGCGACCAAGGCCGTCAACATCGAAGGCGTGACCGCCATCGTTGGCCCGCATTGCTCGGGCGCTGTGCTGGCTGCAGCTGGCTCCGTCACCATTCCGGCCGGCGTTGTCCTTGTGACACCGTCCGGCACTTCACCGGAAATCACCGGTCTGGATGACAACGACACCGTGTTCCGCACCGTGCCGTCTGATGACTATCAGGGCCGCGCGCTCGCGCGTACCTTGAAAGAACAGGGCTACGACAAAGTCGCAGTTGCTTACATCAACAACGACTACGGCACCGGTCTGGCCAATTCATTCAAGTCCGAGTTCGAAGCTCAGGGCGGAGAAATCGCTGGCTATGCCGCGCATGAAGAAGGCAAGGCATCCTACCGTTCCAACCTGGCGGAGCTGTCTTCCGGTGGCGCAGAAACCCTGGTGATCTTCGACTACGGCGACGGCACCGGCCTGACCCTGCTGCGTCAGGCACTGGAAAATGGCTTCTTCACCAACTTCATCGGCGGTGACGGCATGAAGTCCGACGCTCCAATCAAGGAACTTGGTGCAGAAAACCTGACCACATTCTTCGCCTCCTCCCCGGTTGGCGAGAAGTCTGACGCCCTCGACACCTTCAACGAAGCTTTCAAGGGCGCTGGCGGCGATCCGGATGCGATTTTCGTGACCACATCCTACGACGCAGCATTCCTGCTGGCTCTGGCCGTTGAAAAGGCTGGCGGCGACAAGGCCGGTGTTGCAGCTGCGTTGCGTGAAGTCTCCAACGGCGAAGGTGAAGCCATTCTGCCGGGCGAGTGGGAAAAGGCCAAGAAGCTCATCGCTGACGGCACTGCAATCGACTACAAGGGCGCAGCTGGCGACCAGAACTTCGACGAAGCTGGCGATGTTCCAGGCACCTACGCCCTGTTCAAGGTCGAAGGCGATGCTTTCGCAGTCGTCTCTGAAATGAAGTAAGCTTCGCGCTTGCAAGGAAAACCAAAGCCGGCGGTCTCTAGCGAGGTCGCCGGTTTTTTAGTCTTTCAGGCTGCCGACGGCAGTCTCAGATCGCGCAGGTAGACAACTTCACCGGTCACGGCAGCGCGCTGTGCTGCCATACCCATCAAGACAGCCATTCGGCCATCTTCCAGCGAGACTTCCGGCGCCAACCTCTCACCGCGCACAAGTTCCAGAAAACGGGCATGCTGATAGAAGGTCGAGCCGTTGTGATCTCCAGCATCCAGAAGGGTCGGATCAACTGGGATGGGCAGGACCTGCGGGCCTTTAGGTGCACGCGGGCTAACAATCACCTGAGGCACCGGCGGTTCACCCAGATGCTCCGGCCAGAACCGGCCCGGTCCGGGAACAAGCGCCTCGATTTTGCCATCCGACCCAACGGCAGAGATCTCTTCCTGATAGCGGGATCCTTCAGCGAACATGCAAAGTTCAAGCATCGCCCGGGCACCATTCTCGAAATCGACGATCACATAGCCATGATCAAAAATGTCTGGCACTTCGCCGTCATAGCACTCGTCCATGTGGTTCACTGCCTGTCCGGCGGAGGCGCTCACCCGAACAGGCTCCGATTTCAGCACCAGTCGCATCAGATCAAAGAAGTGACAGCACTTTTCGACAAAGGTCCCTCCGGTGTTGCGGTTGAAGCGGTTCCAATGCCCGACTTTCTCAAGGAACGGGAAACGGTGCTCCTTGATCGTCAGCATACGGATACCACCTGTGACCCCATCGGCCTGCGCCAACAGCTCGGCAATCGGCGGCATATAGCGATACTCCATCGCCACCCAGACTGGCGCTGGATACGACTGACGAAACGCCTCAAGCGCGTCCATGTCTGTCGGATCGGTGAACAGCGGTTTTTCAACCAGCAACGGCAGCGGCCGGATCCGCGCAATCTCCTCCATCTGAGCGATATGAAAATTGTTCGGGCTGACGATCAGCAGACAGTCGAGCGCCTCAATCTTTAAAAGCTCTGAAATCGAGGAGGCGAATGTCGCATTTGGCGCCAAAATCCGAGCGCGCTCAGCCATTTCCGCATCCGGTTCAAAGATCGCCGCAACGCGGGCACCGGACAGAAGAGCGATGTTGCGCAGATGCTCCTGCCCCATCATGCCACATCCAATCACGCCATAGCTGGTGACTTCAGACATTTCAAACTCCCTCGTACGACCCGGTTCGCTGCGGGCTCTATTTGAGAGCGCTGCACATAAAGCGCCTTCGTGGTGTCAAACCACGTTTTGGAAAACTCGACCGGCGCGACATCACCATCGCGCCAGCTGAAGCGTTCGATGTAGCCGCAGGGCTGCCCGACCGCCATATCGAAGGCCGGTGGTCGCCACGCGGGCACAGAGCTCAGACCGACGCGATCTTCCGCCCGCGCAATGCGAAACCCCAGATGACGCTGGTAGTAACGATAAAGACTGTCGGAAACCCTCAGCGCGTCGACCGCGCCCGCGGCTCCGTCCAGCCAGATCTCCTCGACCGCCACCAGCGTCTCGTTCAGATACCGCAGTCGACGGATCCGCGTCCCGGTCTCAGATTGCCCGAATGCCGGCAGGTCTTCAGGCTTCGTCATGTCGTCGAGTGAGACAATCTCAGCGCGCGGCAGCCCGCCTCCCGCGATCAACTCAAGGCGAAACATCGAGTAGACGCTGGCTACATCCGGCTGTTGGCGGATGTAGTTGCCAGACCCTTGAACCCGCTCCAAAAGCCCGCGTTTTTCCAGCTCCCTAAGCGCTTTGCGCAGGGTGCCAACAGAAACTCCATGCTGGCTCGACATCTCGCGTTCCGGCTGAAGTCTCTCGCCATCGACCAATCGTCCAGCAGCGATATCGCGGATCAGGTTTTCGCTGATCTGCAGGTAGATCGGCAGGGCCGTAGGGGATTGGATACGAGTTGTCATCGCGCTGAGGCATGCGTCCGAGTAAAATTGATACACTATTGATCTACATCATGACGAGTGATACGCAAGAGGAAATCAAAACAAACACTGCAGGGAGAACAATGACCGTCGTTCCGGTAACATCCGCCGATCTGAAGGCTGCAGAGATTTCCTGGTTCTCGGCATTATGCTCCGATGACTACCAGTTCCTCGGCGTTCCCGACGGTACACTGCGGTCGTCCTGGGAGCATTGCTCCCACATCGTGAAGACCGCTGAAGACCTCGGCTTCCGCAACATTCTCTGCCCCTCATCCTATCAGGTCGGACAGGACACGCTGTCTTTCGTCGCGGGTTGCGCGCCGATCACCGACAGGATCAACATGCTGGCCGCGGTCCGCTGTGGCGAGATGCAACCGATCATGCTGGCGCGAACCCTCGCGACGCTCGATCACATGCTGAAGGGTCGGTTGACGATCAACATCATCTCATCCGATTTTCCCGGCGAAAAGGCCGAAAGCAACTTCCGCTACCAGCGCTCGCGCGAAGTCGTGGAGGTCCTGAAGCAGGCCTGGACCCAGGACGAGATCAACTACGCCGGCGAGGTTTATAATTTCCAGAACCTCACCACCGACCCGGTCAAGCCATATCAGACCGGTGGACCGCTGCTCTACTTCGGCGGTTACTCTCCGCCGGCACTTGAACTCTGCGGTCAGCATTGCGACGTCTATCTAATGTGGCCGGAAAAGATCGAAGAACTGGAAGGCCGCATGAAAGCGGTGAATGCGGTCGCTGAACGCTATGACCGCACGCTGGACTACGGCTTGCGCGTCCACATGATTGTCCGCGATACCGAGGCTGAAGCCCGCGAATATGCCGACTACATCGTCTCCAAGCTGGATGACGAGTACGGCCAGATGATCCGCGCCCGGGCGCTGGATTCGGGCTCTCTCGGCGTCAGCCACCAGGCCCGAAACAGGGAACTGGCCGACAAGTTCGGCTATGTGGAGCCCAACCTGTGGACCGGTGTCGGCCGCGCACGTTCGGGCTGCGGTGCAGCACTCGTCGGATCAACAGACCAAGTGCTGTCGAAAATTGAAGACTACAAGAAAATGGGCATTCGGGCTTTCATCTTCTCCGGGTACCCCCATATCGAAGAAGCCCGGCATTTCGGCACAAAAGTTCTGCCACAGCTGGAAACCTGCAGCCTGCCGCATGAATATGGCCGGGTGCCTGCCACAACACCAAACACGCCGCTCGGCCAGGGAGAACGTCGCTGATGCAACGGATCAAACTCAACTCGGATCTGGACTTCAGCCGTCTGGTCTATGGCATGTGGCGCCTCGGCGACGATGCCGACACCTCGTCGGCTTTCGTCGAAAAGAAGATCCAGACCTGTCTTGACCAAGGCATCACCACCTTCGATCAGGCCGACATTTACGGCGGCTATCGGGCCGAAGCCGTTCTCGGCGGCGCTCTCAAGGCCAACAAGGCTCTGCGCTCGAAGATGGAAATCGTCACCAAATGCGACATCGTCGCGCCTGCGGGACGACACTCGGCTGCAAAGGTGAAGCACTATGACACTTCACGGGCACACATCGAGGCATCCGTCGAAAGCTCCTTGAGCGATATGGGCATCGACCACATCGACCTGCTTCTGATCCACCGCCCGGACCCTTTCATGGACCATCATGAAACCGGTGCAACGCTCGATGATCTGGTGAAGAGCGGCAAGGTGCGCCATGTCGGCGTCTCAAACTTCCGTCCCTGGGATTGGGAACTTCTACAATCGGCCATGGCGACGCAGCTGGCGACCAACCAGATTGAAATCAGCCTGGGTGAACTCGGCCCGTTTATCAACGGTGACCTTGCCTTCCACCAACGGCTTGGCACCAAACTTATGGCCTGGTCCCCACTGGGTGGAGGCGCCTTGATGACCGGCGCGGGTCCGCTGGCCGGCGTACTGGACGAGATCGCGGCCGAACAGAATGTGGATCGCGCAGCCGTTGCTGTCGCCTTCCTGCTCGCCCACCCGGCCGGCTTGTTGCCGGTTCTCGGCACCAACAATCCGGAGCGCATTGCGCGGATCTCAGACAGCCTCATGGTGAAGCTCGACCGCCAGACCTGGTTCCGCCTTTACGAAGCTGCGCTGGGAAAAGAGGTGCCTTGATGAACATGCAGACACGCCCTCCTGCAATCAGCTTCCAACCCGACGACCAGAACACCCGCCTGTTGCGTGATGCCTTCGGTCGGTTTGCGACCGGCGTCACCGTGGTCACGGCCGCCTCTGAGGATGGTCCGGTTGGCATGACGGTGAACAGCTTTTCATCTGTTTCTCTGTCGCCGCCGCTGGTTCTATGGGCGGCTGACAAGAGCTCGCGGCGGTCGTCCTATTTCGAAACGGCAGAATATTTCGCCATTCATGTGCTGAGCAACGAGCAGGCCGACCTGTGCAAGGGCTTTGCCAAGGAGGCACAGGCTTTCGAAGGACTTGATGTGACAACCAATGCGCAGGGCGTACCACTGATTGAGAACTGCCTGGCGCGGTTCGAATGCAGCCGCTTCGCTGCCTACGATGGCGGCGATCACGTCATCCTGCTGGGACAGGTTATCAATGCGGAAATGCGGGAGGGAGAGGCCCTGACATTTTTTGCAGGCAAGTTGGGGCAAATCGGGCAATCATAAGTGACGGTAAGCGGCGGCCGAAACGCCGGATAAAAGACTGGGAGGAAATACATGGGGCTATTGCTCGCGGCCCTGCGCCCCTTGGCGGTGATGAACGAAAACGTTCTCACCCTGGGCCGTACCGTCGGATGCCTGGCCATGGCATTGATGGTGGTCGCCATTCTGGTGCAGGTGTTCTTTCGCTATGTCTTGAACAATGCCTTGCCCTGGCCGGATGAAGCTGCACGCTTTGCAATGCTCTGGATGACGGGCCTGATGGCGCCGACGGCGCTACGCAGAGGTGGCTTTGTTGCAATCGACATGCTGCACCGCTTCATTCCCCATTTCCTTGCCCAACTGCTCAATCTATTTTTGCTGACCATCAGCCTGCTTGTTCTTTGCGTTGCCGTGAAAATCGGCTGCAATGAGGTCACCGGTTTCGGTGGTCGTTTTGCCACTGCGTCCCTGCATATTCCCTTCAGCCTCGACTTTAGCCAATGGCACCGGGTACCGCGTTCATGGATGATGGCATCGCTTCTGGTCGGCTGTACCTTGCTGGTCATGGTCAACATTGAGCTGATCATACGATCCCTCATCGGGCTATTGGGCGGATATTCGAAGCTTCCACCCATTCCGGAAGCCGAAACCGATGAACTTCCGGCAGGGGCTGAGTGATGCTGATCTGGTTCCTCCCCGTCTTCCTGGTCTTTTTGCTGGTCGGCCTGCCGGTGTTTTTCGGCCTGCTCGCCGCACCGGGGCTGCTGCTCTGGATGAATGGCCAGGAGCGAGACATCACGCTGTTATATCGAAACGTCTACAATGGGATGGACAGCTTCCCCCTGATGGCGATCCCGTTTTTCATGTTGGCAGGCGAATTGATGAACCGGGGCGGTATCACGCTTCGACTGGTGGAATTCTCGCAAGCGCTCATGGGCCACCTGCGCGGCGGACTGGCGCATGTCAACGTGCTGTCTTCCATGCTGTTTGCCGGGCTCTCGGGATCGGCTGTCGCTGACACCTCAGCCCTTGGGTCCATGCTGATCCCGGCGATGGAAAAGCAGGGCTACAGCCGCCGCTTCGCAGCTGCCATCACCGCAGCAAGTTCCGTCATCGGTCCAATCATCCCGCCGTCCGGTATCATGATCATCTATGCCTATGTGATGGGCGAGAGCGTCGCAGCCCTCTTCCTCGCCGGCATCGTACCTGGCGTGCTCGTAGGTCTGGGCTTGATGGGCATGGTCAAGCTGATGGCAGATCGCTACGACTTCCCTGTCGCCTCACGCAAGCAGACTTGGGGTGAGCGTGGGCAGGCGGGCCTGAAAGCTTTCTTCCCACTCCTCACGCCAGTGATCATCCTCGGCGGCATCTTGGGCGGCGTCTTTACGCCAACAGAAGCTGCAGCCGTGGCCGTGGCCTATGCGTTGCTCATCGGCCTGTTTGTCCTGCGCACCCTGACGCTCAAGGAGATTCCGGACGTATTGAACCGCGCCGGCATCACCTCTGCAGTGGTGCTGCTGCTGGTTGGCGCAGCCATGGCCTTCAAGACAGTCGTCAGCCTGTCCCACGCACCGGAGATCATGGCTGAGACCATTCTGGCTCTCTCGGACAATCCGCTTGTTCTGCTGTTCCTGATCAATCTGCTGCTCTTCGTCGTCGGCATGTTTCTCGACGCAGGCCCAGCCATCATCATTCTGGGGCCCATTCTGGGGCCGATCTTCACCAACCTGGGTGTTGACCCGATCCATTTCGCCATCATCATGAGCGTCAATCTGACGATCGGATTGGCCACGCCGCCCATGGGGCTGGTGTTGTTTGTGGCCGCATCCGTTTCGCGGGAGAAAGTAGAGAACATTGCGCGGGCCATCCTGCCTTTTCTCGCCGTCGAGATCGCAGTCATCTTCCTGGTGACCTACATCCCGGCCCTGTCCATGACCATTCCGCGACTAACCGGGTTTGCTGACTGACTTTTTATAAAAAGGGAGGACTATATGCTGAAATCAACTCTGAAGACCCTGACCGTGGCGGCCATGCTGGCCAGCTCTACCCTGGGGGCCATGGCGGCGGATTACACGCTCCGCGCCACGGCAAACTCCAACGAAAACGATGAAGACTACGACGGACTTGTCGTCTTCAAAAACTACGTCGAAGCTGCCAGCAACGGTGCCATCGAAGTCGAGCTTTTCATCGGCACACAGCTTTGCTCCAATGGTGCAGAGTGCCTGCAGGGCGTTGCTGAAGGTACCATCGATATCTACATATCCACGTCGGGCGGAGCCTCGGGTATTTTCCCATATGTGCAGGTTCTTGACCTGCCCTATCTGATGGCCGATGACCGGATTGCCGAGCATGTGCTCTCCGGCGACTTCACCCGCAAAATGCGCGAGATGGCACTCGAAGACAGTGACAACTCAATTCGCCTGATGACCATCGGCAACACCGGTGGCTGGCGCAACTTCGCCAACACCAAGCACCGCATCGCTTCGCCGTCAGATATGGAAGGCCTGAAGATCCGCACGGTTGTCGCTGATCTGCCGCAGGAGCTGGTCAAGGCACTTGGTGCCTCCCCGACCCCGATCCCGTGGCCGGAACTTTTCACCTCCTTCCAGACAGGTGTCGTCGAAGGCTCCAAGAACGGCATCACCGACATCATGAACATGAAGTTCCCCGATGCCGGCCTGAAGTATGTCACCCTCGACGGTCATGCCTATATGGGCGCTCTGTGGTGGATGAACAATCAGAAGTTCCTCGACATGCCGGAAGACCAGCGTCGAGTCGTCGTCGACGGCTTCTATGCCCTTCAGCAGGCAACCTTCGCCTCGCCGAAGCGCAAGTCCATCGCAGCCTATGAAGAGTTCGTGGCCGATGGCGGCGACCTTTACGTTCCGACCCCGGAGGAAAAAGCCGCTTTCAAGGAAGCAGCGACCCCGGTATTCGACTGGTTCAAGGGTAATGTGAACCGCGGCGATGAAATCCTAAGCGCGCTGGAAACCTCGGTTGCAGCAGCTGAGGAAGACATCAATGCAGCCCGCGATGCCGACATGAAGTAAACACCTCATCTGAGCGTTGAAACCAAAAGAGCCCGGGAGACTGATCTCCCGGGCTCTTTTTTATCTGGCTGAAGAAACCCTGTTATCGAGGCTCTTCCCTTAGTCCCTTGTAGATGGCGTAGCACGCCAGCAGCAGCACGATCGTAAACGGAAGGCCCGTCGACACGGCCATGGCCTGCAGCGCTCCAAGTCCACCACCGAGCAGCAGCGCAATTGCGACCAGCCCCTCGAAAACGCACCAGAACACGCGCTGTGGCAGCGGGGAATCCACCTTGCCGCCAGCGGTAATCGTATCAATCACCATTGAACCGGAATCCGACGAGGTCACGAAGAACACAATCACCAGAACGATTGCGATGAATGATGTGATCTGGCTCAACGGCAGCTGCTCCAGCATCAGGAACAGCTTGAGTTCCAGAGTGGCCTCACTGACGGAGGAGATCCCGCCCTGCACGATCTGTTCAATTGCGGTTCCACCGAAAACGCTCATCCAGAAGACACAGACCAGCGACGGGATCAGCAGCACGCAGATGATGAATTCACGCACTGTCCGGCCACGGCTGACACGCGCGATGAACATGCCCACGAAAGGCGACCAGGAGATCCACCAGGCCCAATAGAACGCCGTCCACCCTTGCGAGAAGTTGACATCCTCACGACCAAACGGATTGGCCAGAGCCGGCAGGTTTTCGACATAGGCGAAAAGGTAATCAACGAAGCCGGTGACGATAGCCATGGTCGGCCCGACAATGACAACAAAAGCCAGAAGCAAGGCCGCAAGGCCCATGTTGATTTCCGACAGCATCTTAACGCCGCCGTCGAGGCCACGCAGCACCGAGAAGGTCGCAATGCCGGTGATCGCTGAAATCAGCAGCACCCGAGAGACTTCATTGTTCGGGATGCCGAAGAGGTATTCCAGACCAGCGTTGGCCTGCTCCGCACCGAAGCCCAACGATGTTGCCAAACCAAAGAGCGTTGCAAACACCGCAACAATATCAATGATGTGGCCTGGCCAACCCCAGATGCGCTCACCGAAGATCGGATAGAACACCGACCGCATGGTCAGCGGCAAGCCCTTGTTGTAGGAAAACAACGCCAGAGCCAGAGCGACAACTGCGTAGATCGCCCAAGGATGAAGCCCCCAGTGAAAAATCGTCGCGGCCATGCCCAGACGCGCAGCCTCGACAGGATCCCCCACGGCTGCCCCGAGAGGCGCCCAGTCGGTGCGCGCAGCACCTTCCGTCGCAATGCCCCCCAATGAGGAGTTGAAGTGGGAAATCGGCTCACTGACACCGAAGAACATCAGGCCGATGCCCATGCCAGCGGCAAACAGCATGGCGAACCATCCTGTATAACCGTAGTCCGGCGTCGCGTCCTTGCCACCCAGGCGCACTTTGCCCAGCGGAGTGAAGACCAGCACAACGCAGAAAATGACGAAAATATTTGCAGATCCGATAAAGAACCAGTCGAGATTGCCGGTCAGCCAATCCCGCATGCCGTTAAAGACACCAGCGGCGCGGTCCTGAAGCGCCAGCGTCAGAATAACAAAGGCGGCAATCGAAAGTCCGGAAATCAGAAAGACCGGATTGTGGACATCCACCCCAAAAGGGCCCCACTTCGTTTCAATGTTATCCTGACCGATCTCGTAATCGGTCTCGATCATGTTTACCGGCCCCTCGGGCTCGGGAATGCCGGTGCCGTTGTCTGTTGAACTCATGTTTTCATCCCATTTTTCGTGGTCTTTCTGGCAGGCTGCACAGGCCTCAAAACACCCTGTACACACTCTTCCAACAGGATGAGTGTGCAAAACAGGCTTTCGAAACACGCAGCAAGACGCCCCCCATTGGACGGCCAGAAACGCACGGGAGAGTGTGTCGGCATTACGACAAAATCTGTGCCCCCGTCTGATCAATTGTTTCGCCGGGTTTCGGTTCCAAAATCAGGGCATTCGAACTGCGAAAAGTCTGCCGCGGAAAGGAATACCTGACCATGAGCTTCGCTGAGCGCGCCCTAGGCGTTTCGTCAAAACGCGAAAGCCACATGCCGGAAGTCAGTCAAAACAGCTGCCGCACGTGCCAGCAACCCGCAAAAGCAATTCCGGCCATCGTGCATATTTCGGTCCCCTCGGTAAACAGCTGACGCAGAATTAGTTTTGGTAACTCTTAGGACCAATTGAATATTGCCGTGCATTTCAAAAACAAGACGCCGTCAAAGTTGAAAGATTTTTTGTATTTCACGACGAGAAAATCAAATGTTCCGATACAAAATTAAAATGCATCGTGAAAATTCCAAATAAAAACCCGCTGCGAGAGACTCACAGCGGGCAGGTTTGATCATGAAACTTCTGTTTCACAGAAGAAAACAGGTCAATCAGTCAGTCCAGATCATTCGCATCATGACGCTCTGCAACCTGTTCGCTTTCCTCACCAAAGACGCGGTTCACACGACGGCCGCGCTTGACCGCCGGACGCTCGTCCAGTTCTTTAGCCCAGCGTATGAGGTTCGGGTACTCATGGACAGAGAGGAATTCGGCAGCATCGTAGAGACGCCCAAGCACCAGCTGACCATACCAGGGCCAGATCGCAATATCGGCAATGGTATACTCGTCACCGGCAACGTACTTGTTCTTGGTCAAAGCCTTTTCAAGCACATCGAGCTGACGCTTTGTTTCCATCGTAAACCGGTTGATTGGATACTCGTACTTCTCCGGTGCGTAGGCATAAAAATGCCCGAAGCCACCACCGAGATAGGGCGCGGAGCCCATCTGCCAAAACAGCCAGTTAAGCGTTTCCGCCCGTGCTGCGCCATCCTTTGGCAGAAATGCCCCGAATTTCTCCGCCAGATGCATCAGGATTGAACCGGATTCAAACACCCGAATCGGCTTTTCACCGCTATGATCCATCATGGCCGGGATCTTCGAGTTCGGGTTGACGTCAACAAAGCCGCTGCCGAACTGGTCGCCTTCGTTGATACGGATCAGCCAGGCGTCATACTCGGCACCCTTGTGGCCGGCAGCCAGAAGCTCTTCCAGCATCACCGTCACTTTGACGCCATTCGGCGTTGCCAAGGAATAAACCTGGAACGGGTGCTTGCCGACCGGCAGCTCCTTGTCATGAGTGGCCCCGGACACCGGCCGATTGATATTGGCGAACTTTCCGCCGCTCGGGGCTTCCTGGGTCCAAACTTTGGGCGGTGTGTAGCTGCTGGTCTCGGTCATGATAAATCACTTCCCCTGGGCTGAATTCAATTGCGTCGGCGGACTGAAGCCGCAAATGTCCTGTCAGATATGTAAGGTAGCCTGATCGGTTTCAACGGGTATCAACGCAAAAGGACACACTTTGCGTCCGCAAAATGTGTCCTCTCGTCTCATCACGTCAAACGCCTATCAGGCTTTGACGACTTTCTGTGTCTGGCTGCCAAGCTTGTCGATACCAAGCGTCATGACTTCACCACCCTTCAGATAGACAGGCGGCTTCTGCCCCATACCGACGCCCGGAGGGGTGCCCGTGGAGATCACGTCACCTGGCTGCAGGCTCATGAACTTGCTCAGGTAGGACACCAGGAAAGGCACCTTGTAAACCATCGTCGAGGAGGAGCCGTTCTGATAGCGTTTGCCATCAACTTCCAGCCACATGTCAAGATTGTTGAAATCGCCGACTTCATCCTTGGTCACCAGCCACGGGCCAAGCGGGCCGAAGGTGTCACAGCCTTTGCCCTTGTCCCAGGTGCCGGAACGCTCGATCTGATATTCACGCTCGGACACATCGTTGACTACGCAGAAGCCTGCCACATGGTCCATGGCATCAGCTTCTTCAATGTAGCGACCGCCTTTGCCGATCACGATGGCAAGTTCAACTTCCCAATCCGTCTTCTGCGAGCCACGTGGAATTTCAACGTCATCGTCCGGGCCGACAATGGCCGAGGTCCACTTGTTGAAGACAACCGGCTCAGGCGGAACTTCCAGACCGGACTCCGCAGCATGGTCGGAGTAGTTCAGACCGATACAAATGAACTTGCCAACGCTGCCGACGCAGGGCCCGAGGCGCAAGTCTTCCTGCGGCGTACCCGCCACAACCGGCAACGCCGCTATGTCCGCCTTGGAAAGTTTGTCCAGAGCTTCCGGCAGCAAAGACTCACCAGCAATATCCGACACCAGAGAGGACAGGTCACGCACCAGGTTCGTGTCGTCAAGAAGTCCGGGCTTTTCCTGTCCCGGAGCGCCATACCGCAGCAGTTTCATGAAGTTTCTTCCCTTGGAATTGGCGACCCGGCACCACAGGGATGCCGGGCCGATTGGATCTCGTCAAAAAAGATCAGTCGTAAAGAACAGCAGCGATCTTCGGATCGTCAATGTTCGATTTGTCGTAGTAGTAGAAGCCGGTGTCAATGTGCGCCGGAACTTCCTTGCCATTGGCTGCGTCAAGGGCGGCTTTGACGGTTTCATAGCCAATGCCGACCGGGTTCTGAGTGATGGCACCTGCCATCACGCCGGAACGCACAGCATCCTTCTGAGCCTTGCCAGAATCGTAGCCGATGACGACAAGATCGCTCTTGCCCATTTCACTGACGCCATTAACAACACCGATTGCAGAACCTTCGTTCGTGCCAAAGATACCCTTGAGATCAGGATTGGCCGTCAAAATTGCCTTGGTGACTTCAGTCGACTTGAGGTGATCACCACCACCATACTGAACTGTCACCACTTCGATGTCCGGGTATTTTTCCTTGATCTGGTTCAGGAAACCGTCGCGACGGTCGATGCCGGTACGGCTGGTCTGATCGTGAGCCACGACGGCAACCTGGCCCGAGCCGCCGATGAGTTCGGCCATCTTGTCGGCAGCCAGTGCGGCAGCTGCAATGTTGTCGGTCGAGGCTGTTGCAACAGGGATATCGCTGTCGACGCCACTATCGAAGGCAACAATCGGAATTCCGGCTTCCTGTGCCTGACGCAGCAGCGGAATAGCTGCCTGGCTGTCCAGGGCTGCAAAGCCGATTGCGGTCGGGTTCTTGGCCAGCGCTGCAGACAGCATGTCGATCTGACGATCAACCATGGTCTCATTGTCCGGACCCTCGAAGGTGATCGTCACTCCGAATTCCTTCGCAGCCTGATCCGCACCAGCTTTCACAGCCTGCCAGAACTGGTGCTGGAAACCTTTCGAAATCATCGGGATGTAAACTTCCTGCGCCATAGCCATGGTGCCGGAGAACATAAGGCCAAGTGCTGTTGTCGCACCGAGTAGTCCACGTCTTGTAATCATAGTCCGCTCCTTAGGATTTCCCCCGTTATCGGGGTTGTGTTCCGGGGTGTGATTCACCCTCTTTTGGTTGGATAACTTTGGGTGGTTTGTGCTGCCTCAGGCTTTCTTCCTGCGCACCATGTCGGCATAGACCGCGAGAATGATGATCGCGCCGGTAACAACCGTCTGCCACTCCTGAGCAACTGACAGCACGCGCAAACCATTGGTCAGAACTGCCATGATCAGGGCGCCGATAATCGTGCCGAGTACGCTGCCCCGCCCACCCGACAACGACGTTCCGCCGATCACCACCGCAGCGATGGCTTCCAGCTCATAGCCAAGCCCAAGGGCCGGCTGAGCCGAATTCAAACGCGAGGCAATGAGCAATCCGGCAATGCCGCAGATAGCCCCAGCCAGCGCATAAACCGCCATTTTCCAGCGATCCGTATTGACGCCGGACAAACGAACGGCTTCCTCGTTGGAGCCCAGCGCGAAGGTGTATCGACCAAGGACCGTACGCCCCAGAACGTAAGAGGCAGCCAGCGCAACCAGGAAAAGGATCAAGACGCCATTGGGGATTGGCAACATCGGAAGTACATCGCCGATCAGCGACCCACGGGAAATCTGATCAAAACCGGGTGTATCGTTGAAGTAGATCGGCCGGGTGCCGGAAATCACCAGCGACAATCCCTTGAGGATCAGCATCATGCCGAGCGTCGCAATGAACGGCGGGATCTTCATCTTCGCAATGAAAGTCCCCGAGCACAGTCCGCACAGCGCACCAGTCCCGATGGCGGCGATAATGCCGATCGGCAAGGGCATGCCGAAATTTGTCAGAACGATGCCGGTAATCACCGCACAAAAGGTCATCAGCGTTCCAACAGACAGGTCGATCCCGCCGGTGATGATGACCAATGTCGCAGCGACCGCCAGCACGCCGTTGACCGACGTCGCCTGCAGAATGGCGATCATGTTGGAAGTCTGCATGAAGTTCGGCGAGGCGATCGAGAAGCCGATCAGCAACAGGATCAGACTGGCGAAGGCCAGCAGTTTCTGGTGCGCTCCAGTGTTCACCATCCGGGCAAGAAACGATGGTGTGGAAGTCGTGTTGGCCAGGCTCATGCGGGTTCTCCCTCAGGCTGCATTACCGGCGCGCGCAGGGTTGCCAGATGCATGATCTCTTCTTGTGTAGTCTCGTCGCCGCCCGGCAGAATGCCGGTCAGGCGCCCCTCGCACATGACGGCAATCCGATGGCTCAGCCGCATGACCTCCGGCAACTCGGAGGAAATGACGATGATGGCCCGCCCTTCTGAGGCCAGCTTCTTCATCAGCTTGTAAATCTCGGATTTCGCACCGACATCGATGCCACGTGTAGGCTCATCGAAAATCAGAATGTCGCAATCGCGGTAAAGCCATTTGGCAATAACCACCTTCTGCTGATTGCCGCCCGACAGCAGACGGACTTCCTGAGTATCGGAGGGCGTCCGGATGCCCAGCTTGTCGATATACTCGACAGCCGTGACCCGCATTGCTTCGTCGTCCAGAACGCCCGCCTTGCTGGCAAACCTGTCCAGGCTGGCCAAGGCAACATTGTTGCGAACGTCCATGCCGGTTGCCAATCCGAAGTGCTTCCTGTCTTCCGAAAGGTAGCCGATACCGGCTTTAACGGCATCTGATGGCGACGAGATCGAACACAGCTGGCCGCGGACGCGAATGTCTCCGCTGTCTTTTGGATCAGCCCCGAATATGGCACGCGCAACCTCGGTCCGCCCGGCCCCCATCAAGCCGGCGAATCCGAGGATTTCGCCTTTTTTGATGGAGAAACTGACATCGCGGATCTCACGACCACGATTCAGGTCCTTGACGTCCAGGAGAACATCGGCGTCCGAGAGATCCGGAATGACAACGGCTTCACTGATGACTTCACGACCCACCATCATCGAGATGATCTTGGAAACCGGCGTATCGGAGGCTGCGACAGTTCCCACATAAGCGCCATCGCGCATGACCGTGACGCGATCTGAAATCTGCTTCAGCTCATCCATCTTGTGGCTGATGTAGATGACGCCCACGCCATCCGCCTTAAGTCGGCGAATGATGGCAAACAATTCGGCGATTTCCGCATCATTCAGAGCGGCGGTCGGCTCATCCATGATCAGGATGCGCGATTTATAAGAGAGCGCCTTGGCGATCTCGACCATCTGCTGCTTGGCAATCGTCAGCTCCCCGACAACCGTCTTCGGGTCGAGGGCGAGGTTCATCGATGCAAAGATCTCCTGCGCCTGACGGTTCAGAGCAGCTTCATCCAGGCGACCGAAGCTCAACCGTGGCTCACGTCCGATAAAGATATTCTGCGCCACCGTCAGATCATTCATCAGGCTGAGTTCCTGATGAATGATGCCGACACCGAGATCCTGAGCCGCACGCGGGCCGCCCAGCTCCACAGCTTGACCATTGATCGCCAGCTCTCCGCCATCCTTTGGATAGATGCCAGAAAGAACCTTCATCAGTGTCGACTTGCCCGCGCCGTTTTCTCCCATCAGCGCGTGAACTTCGCCGGATTTCAGATCGAAGCTGACATTCTTCAGTGCATGAACACCGGGGAACCGCTTCTCGATCCCCGTCATACGGACCAGATCTGTCATGAATGCAGTCCTCCCAAACCGCCGGCGGTTTCCCGCCTAGATGGTTACGCCTCCATCCACCAAAAGGGCTTGTCCGGAGACAAAGCGGCTCTCATCGCTGAGCAGATAGACCACCATCGGTGTCATATCGTCGACAGTGGCAAGACGCCCCATCGGCTGGCGCGCAATGAACTGCTTCTCAGCCGCTACCGGATCTGCCGCTGAGGCGATCCGGCCGCGCAGGGAAGGCGTATCCACCGTACCGGGACAGAGTGAATTGCACCGCAAGCCCTTGGCAACAAAGTCTGCCGCCACGCCCTTTGTCAGCCCGATGACCGCAGCCTTGGACGTGCCGTAGGCGGTGCGCATCGGAAAGCCTTTGAGCGATGATGCCATCGACGCCATGTTGAGAATGGAACATGTGCCCGTCGCCTCGGCCCGCCGCAGCATTCCCGGCAAAAACGCCTGGGTCATGCGGAACATCGAGGTGACATTCAGGTCCATGCTGAAGGCCCAGTCGTCTTCCGAGATATCCAGAACCGTTCCATTGTGAACGAAGCCTGCACAGTTGAAGAGACCGTCGAGATCCGGCAACTCTGATGCCAGCGCATCAATGGCAGACCGGTCCCGAACATCGAGCTTACGAACCTCAATGCCGGCTTGCTCTCCGGGCAAGGTCGCCAGTGTCTCTTCATTGATGTCCACCGCAATGACCTTCGCCCCTTCCCGAGCGCAGGCTATCGCGCTTGCTCGGCCAATACCTTGACCGGCAGCGGACACCAGGATGGTTTTTCCTCCCAAACGCACCAAATTCACTCCCCGTTGCCGCCATATATGAAGCGGCATTTCCTGAACTGACTAACTTTACATAACCGCGCCGATTTGCCACGGCACGAATTCCACCCCGCCAAACCCGAGATCTTCGCTCTTGGATGGCGCGCCCGAGGCAACAGCTATAATCTTCTCGAAAATCTCTGCGCCCTTGTCTTCCAGGCTTACGCCTTCAGAAATGATGTCACCACAGTTGATGTCCATGTCCTCCGACATGCGGCCGTACATCTCGCTGTTGGTTGCCAGCTTGATACAGGGTGTCGGCATGTAGCCTGACACCGAACCGCGACCCGTAGTGAAAACGATGATGTTTGCCCCGGACGCAATCTGCCCCGTCACGGAACAAGGATCGAAGCCCGGACTGTCCATAAAGACGAAGCCATGCTTGTCGACAGGCTCGGCAAACTTGTAGACATCGACCAGCGGCGCCGACCCTCCTTTGGCAGCCGCTCCCAGCGACTTCTCGAGAATGGTCGTCAGACCGCCACGCTTGTTTCCCGGCGACGGATTGTTGTCCATCTCGCCGCCATTGCGCGCTGTGTAGTCCTCCCACCAGCGCACACGGTCAATTAGCTTCTCCCCCACGTCGACCGAGACCGCACGGCGGGTCAACAAATGCTCGGCGCCATAGATTTCCGAGGTCTCGGACAGAATTGTCGTACCGCCGTGGCGCACCAGCATATCGGAGGCAACTCCAAGCGCCGGGTTGGCCGTGATCCCGGAGTAGCCATCCGACCCCCCGCACTGCATGCCGACCATGATATGAGAGATTGGCGCCGGGCTGCGGGTTGCCTTGTTGGCGATTTCTGCCAACTCGCGGATTTCCTTGAGACCGGCTTCGATGGTCTTGCGGGTACCACCGGTCTGCTGAATGGTCATGTAGCGCAGGTCGCCGCCCGGACGGATCTTGCGATCCCCGACCAGATCGGCAATTTGCATCACCTCACACCCCAGCCCGATCAGCAGGATAGCCGCGAAATTCGGATGCTGCGCATAGCCGGAGAGCGTCCGGAACAACGTCGCATAGCCTTCGTCCTTGCCCGACATACCGCAGCCTGTGCCATGCACGATGGGCACGATGCCGTCGACGTTCGGAAATTCCTTGAGCAACCCGGATTTCTCGGCCGCCTCGGCGACAAACTTCGCCACGGATCCGGAGCAATTCACCGAGGTCAGAATGCCGATGTAATTCCGGGTCCCGACCTTGCCGGTCGGACGCACATATCCCTGGAAGGTGCGCTCTGTCTCTGCAGGCACAATCGGCACATAGGCTTCCGCATGACCATAGTCCTGCGAATGCTCACCCATACCCAGGTTCTGCACATGCACATGCTCGCCTGGCTCAATGTCTCGCTTGGCCTGACCAATGATCTGGCCATAGCGAATGACCTGCTCTCCGGCTGCAATAGCGCGACGGGCAATCTTGTGACCTCTGCCAACTTGTCCCAGAACCGGCTGCTCCACATGTGCAACCTTGGCGCCTGCATCGATGTCCTGCAGTGCGATCACCACATTGTCGTCCGCATGCAACAGGATCGAATTTGACTGAAGTTTCAGCACGAAATCACTCCCTCCCTGGCCACGATGTGCAGCCGCCTCGCTTTAACGACTAGCTTGACATCAACAGCATGTCAACTAACATGTTAGTATTCAATTTAGAGAAAACAATGCCACAATCAGACGTTCCTTCCCCGCAGGAAAAACTGAATCAAGCCGCCCCCAGAATGCCTTTGCTGGATATCAGCAAGCAATCAGGCTCGCTTGCCCAAAGGGTTTATGAGTCCCTGCGGGGGGCAATCGTGGCCATGGAGCTGCCCCCAGGCACGATGCTGCGCAAGCAGATCATCTGCGAACAACTGGGCGTTTCCCGCTCGCCGGTGACGGAAGCAATCACGCGTCTTGCCAGTGAGGGGCTGGTGGAAGTCGTGCCGCAGTCAGGTTCGCGCGTCACTCGGTTTTCCATGTCGGATATCCGTGAGGGCGCATTTCTGCGTGAGGCCGTCGAATTGGCTGCTGTCGCCAAGGTTGCCGCCGAGCGTACCGAAGAACAGCTGGGGGAGCTGACCCGAAACCTGCGGCTGCAGGCGCTCTATCTGGAAGACGGTGACGCCGACGGTTTTTACCGCGAAGACGAACGGATGCACGAACTCATCCTGTCCTTCACCGGCTTTCCGAAGATCCAGACTCTGGCCGACACCGGCTGGATTCAGGTAAACCGCGCACGCCAGCTATTGCTACCTTTGGAAGACCGGGCAGACGGCGCTTTCGAAGAACACAAACCAATCATTGCGGCCATCCAGGCGAAAGATCCGATTGCAGCCCGCAAAGCCATGCAAAAACACCTCAACCGACTGGTTGAGCGTCTGGAACCGCTCGTCGTTCAAAGGCCGGACCTGTTCGAGTGACCCCATCGGGGCACTAGCAGCAAAGAAAAGCCGACATATGCAGAGGGAGGAAACGCATATGACAGAGCTTGCCCTACGCCTGCTCAACAACCGCACCAGCCGGGATGTTCGGCTCACTGAAATGGGCTTTGGAGGGGCCCCGCTTGGGAATCTCTATCGAAAGGTCGAAGAGGAGGATGCCCAGGCCGCGCTGCAAGCCGCTTATGATGCTGGCATCCGCTACTTCGATACCGCCCCGCAATATGGTCTGGGACGATCAGAAGAGCGTTTTGGTACAGCCATTCGGCGCTTCGGCCGCGACAATATCGAACTTTCGACCAAGATCGGCCGACTGCTGCTGGACTGTGAGCCCGACGAGGTCACACCTGAAGCCTTTGTCGATGTTCCCCAGAAACGCATTGTCTTCGATTACAGCTACGATGGCGTAATGCGCTCTTACGAGGCCAGCCGAGAGCGGCTTGGTGTAAGACGCGCCGATATTCTCCTTATTCATGACGTCTGCGCCTTTTCTCAAGGCTCGCAGGAGGCCAGCGACGCCAAGGTCCGCGAACTCTTTGACAAGGGCGGCTACCGAGCTCTCAGCGAGTTACGCGAAGCCGGTGAAATCGCGGCCATCGGTGCGGGCGTCAACGAGTGGCAGGTCTGTCAGCGTTTGCTGGAAATGGCCGACTTCGATTGCTTCCTACTCGCAGGCCGTTACACCCTGCTGGAACAGGACGCGCTGGAAACCTTTCTGCCGCTCTGTGAAAAGCGGGATGTCGGCATCATCCTGGGCGGGCCTTACAATTCGGGCATCCTGGCGACAGGTGCCGTGGAAGGGGCCAAATACAATTACGCCGATGCGCCACCTGAAATTCTGGACCGCGTCCGCAAGATCGAAAACGTCTGCATCGATCATCAGGTTCGCTTGATTGCTGCTGCCTTGCAATTCGTGCTCGGCCATCCAAGCATCAAAACCGTCATCCCTGGCGCGGTCAATGCGGCTCAGGTGACAGCTAATCTTCAGTTGCTACACACGCCAATCCCGGCAGCCTTCTGGCGAGACCTACGCGCCAGCGACCTGATTCACCCGGATGCGCCATTGCCCGAGGAGCACGCCTGATGCTGCGTGGCTTGAACCCACTTCTGTCTCCTGACCTGCTCCACACACTGGCTGCAATGGGCCACGGCGACGAGATCGTCATTGCTGACGCCAACTTCCCCGGCACAAGCAATGCCAAGCGATTAATCCGCCTGGATGGCATCAGCGCGACTGACACCCTCGAAGCCGTGTTGCAGGTCATGCCGCTGGACACCTTCGTTGCGGACCCGGCCCTGACCATGCAGGTCGTCGGCAACCCGGACGAGGTTCCGCCTGTTGTCGACAAATTCCAGTGGCTGATTGAAACCACTGCCGACACCCCTTCGCCGATCCAAACGCTTGAGCGACATGCTTTTTATGAGCGCGCACGCGATGCCTTTGCCATCGTTCAGACGGGCGAAACCCGCCTCTACGGCAACATCATCCTGAAGAAAGGGGTGATCGCGCCATGACTGCAACGTCCGCCAACGACCTCAGGATCGATGCACACCAGCATTTCTGGCAGGTTGCCCGGGGGGATTATGGCTGGCTGACACCGGCTCTCGGTCACCTCTATGCCGACTATGTCCCCGAAGATCTTGCCCCGATGCTGAAAAAACACGGCATTACAGGCACGGTTCTCGTGCAAGCGGCCCCCACCGAGGCAGAAACGACTTTCATGCTCTCGCTTGCTGATAAGCTGGACTTCATCAAGGGAGTGGTCGGCTGGACGGACTTGGAGGCGGAAGATGCGTCCGCTCGCATTGCCCGGATGGCCCGCCACCCGAAGCTCGTTGGCCTTCGTCCCATGATTCAAGACATTGCCGACGACCGGTGGATGCTGTCACCCAAGCTGGATCCGGCTTTCCAGGCAATGATTGAGCATGACCTCACGTTCGATGCTCTCACTCTCCCGCGGCACCTGCAGCATCTGCTAAGCGTGCTGCGAAGTCACGCCACCCTGACAACCGTCATCGATCACGGCTCCAAACCGGAGATCGCCAACGGGAATTTCAATGGATGGGCAAAGGATATGAAGGCTCTCGCCGAAGAAACAAGCGCCTTCTGCAAACTCTCCGGACTGGTGACTGAGGCGGCGCGCAATTGGAAACGCGACGATCTCACACCCTATGTCGACCACCTGCTGGCGTGCTTCGGCCCCAGCCGATTGATCTGGGGCAGCGACTGGCCGGTCTGCACCTTGGCAGCAAGCTATGACCAATGGATCGAGACAACCGATTGGCTGCTCCGGGATCTTTCCCAAGCCGACAAGGACAAGATCCTCGGAGCCAATGCCCTGAGGGCATACCGGTTAAGTTAAATAGAAGAGCCCAGCGAGGCTCCTCGCCGAACTTTTGTCATGCCGGTGCAGTGGATGACCTAATCAATGTCTTTCGTTGCTCACCGATCCCGGATAAAGCCCATCGGCTTTTCCGGGATGACAATCGATGGTCTTCGGTAGAGACGCCACCAAAGAAGTAGCCCTCCCCCGTCATCCTCGCGTAGTCGGGGATCCAGACTTTTGCCCGCACGAAGACTAGATCCTCGGGACAGGCCCGAGGATGACGAAGGATAAGGGGGAAAGGCGACGTGGCATATGCCGCCCCGCCTCTCCAAACACCGCCTCCAACGTCATCCCGGCCAAGCACAGCGCAGAGCCGGGGTCGGTGAGCCGAGAGCCTATCGCCTCTCCCTCAGCGCTTACATGAAATTACGTTTCACCCGTTTTTCAAAGGTTTTCTGGAAGATCTGCTTGCCGTCCTCGAAAGCCTTCAAGGTGGCAGAAATGACCCATTCGTCCCTGGTACAGGTCATGACGGAGGTGGTCTTCGTCCCCACGTCCCAACCATTACGGGCGTTGCGTGTTTCCCAGGTGCACTCGCCCCGCAGGGACAGTGGGTCGGTCGGATCGATGGACCAGCACTCTTCCCGTACTTCCGACGTCCTCAAACCATTGCCCGGATGTTCTTCCAGACCAGTATCTTCGGAAATCCGATAATGCGTCAGACCGGAGGTCATGTCCTTTTCAACCCAGCGCCTGGTCTTGCCATCGCTGTGCATCGGATAAGACGGCAACGGATCCGGATTGTCCGGCTCCTTCACTTCGATCCGCTCATGCACGCCAAGCAGCGGCAGGCTGAGGCGGAGCGAGGCCGTGTCGATGGTCACACCCGGTGCCTCGGGCGACGGCATGATCAGCGGCCAGCTGGCTGTGGCGAGCGCGATGCGAATGCGATGACCCGGCTGGAAGCGATATCCGAAGGCGTCCAGCTGCATCTTGACGGCAACGGTTTCTCCCTGCGGCAAGGCCGACGGCGTGGCATTGCTTTCCCGGTGCGCCAGGTTCAGAACGCCGTAGGAGGCGCGGGTCGAGGTGCCATCGGGATGCACATCGACGATGCGCACGACCAGGTTCTCCCAATCCGCCTCACACGACAGATCCAGGGACAGCTCAGGGGCACCAAGGAACACGGCTTCGTCGCTCAATGGCGCAGTTTCGAACACCAGCGCCCCGGCGTCATCCTGACGCTGATCGCCGGCCATTTCGGCATCCGGCTTCAGTGTGAACCACTCGCCTGATGCCGTCCCGCAATCCAGCGGCGTCTTGACGAAGACCGACCCGATGCCAGCCGCATCGCCGTCAGACGTCAGCTTGCCCTTCGCATTGACCGCAAAGACCTGCGTTTCCGGTTTGGACCATTCCTGCTTGGCGACCCAGAACCCCGGATCGGATTCCCGACGCAGGGCCGGACGAGGCCCGTCAAGGATGTAGGCGCGCATCTGCGGAATGTGTTCAGCGCCATTTTCTTCATCCCGCAGCCAGCGGTTCCACCAGGTGATGGCCTCACCGTGGAAATCGGCACGCGGCTTGGGGAAAGCAAAATGCGGGTATTTGTGCACCCAGGGACCGACAAGCGCCTTGGCCTTTTTCGGCATGCCCTCGATGGCCTTCAGCGGCGTGTTGCGATAGCCGTCGGCCCATCCTGCGATGACCATAGCTTCTGCCGGGAAACTGTCGAAATCCTCGCAGATGGAGCCATGCGCCCAGAAAGCATCGCGCGTCTGGTGGTCAATCCACTCTTCCATGAAGAAGGGCTCGCCTTCCAGGCGTTCCATCCACATGTCCTTCCACTTGTCACCGACAAGGGCCTTGTCCGGCGTGCGGGATGAATAGGCCAGCATGGTCGCTGCCCAGGACAGTTGCGCATACAGATGGCAACCGTTCTTGTAGTGAATGTCGTCGTTGTAGCGGTCGACGGTCGAGGCGATTGAAATCACTGCTTTCAACGGTTCAGGCTTGAGAGCTGCCACCTGAAGGCAGTTGAACCCGCCCCAGGAAATGCCCATCATGCCGACCTTGCCGTTGGACCAGGATTGCGCCGCGATCCAATCGATGACTTCAACAGCGTCCGACAATTCGCGCGGGGTATATTCGCCGTCGATCACACCATCGGACTCACCCGAACCACGGATGTCAACGCGCACACCGGCAATGCCGGCTGCGGCAAATACCGGATAGGTGCTTTCATCACGCGGGTCCGTGCCACCGCGCTTGCGATACGGCAGAAACTCCAGAACCGTCGGCACCTTGTCGGCTTCTGCACCCTCGGGCATCCAGATGCGGGTGGCCAGACGCGTGCCGTCTTTCAGCGTGATATATGTCTCTTCCGAAACGGTGAAGGCGCGATTGGACATGAAAGGTCCTTGGGGTTCGTGTGTCGTTTTGAAAGGATGCCTTCTGCGGGCACCCCCTGATTTTGGGTAAGGAAACTCAGTTGCCGCCGGCTGACATCTTACGGCTGGCCAGAACCTCTTCCAGCCATCCCAGACGCATTTCCGGAACTGACTTGAGAAGCAGGTCGGTGTAATCATCAAACGGCGGAGACAGCACCTCAGACTTGGGACCGAACCGCACCAGCTCGCCCTGGAACATCACCGCGACGCTGTCGGCGATGGCCCGCACGATGGCGATGTCATGGGTAATGAAGACATAGGCCAGATCCTTTTGCTTCTGCAGATCCAGCAAAAGCTTCAGGATGCCGTCGGCCACCAGAGGATCGAGCGCGGATGTCGGCTCGTCGCAGATGATGACCTCGGGACCAGCTGCCAACGCACGGGCGATTGCCACGCGCTGCTTCTGGCCACCCGACAACTCCGCCGGATAGCGGTCATGAAACCCGGAGCCCATCTCGATCTGATCCAGCAGTTCCTGAACCCGCTTCTTGCGGGCGGATCCACGCAGGCCTTCGTAAAACGTCAAAGGACGGCCAATGATATTGCCTACCGTCTGGCGCGGGTTCATCGCCGTGTCGGCCATCTGATAGATCAGCTGCAGCTTGCGAAGCTGGTCCCGGGACCGTTGCTTCAACGCCGGAGGAAGCACCTCCCCGCCAAGAGAGACAGAACCGGCAGACGGCGGTAGCAGACCTGTCGCCACGCGCGCCATTGTCGACTTTCCAGAGCCCGATTCCCCGACGATCGCCAGCGTCTGACCTTTCGGCACATGCAAGGAGACATCGCTCAGCACCTTCACGCCGCCGGAATAGGCAGCATCAATGCCCGCCATCTCAAAAAAGTGTTCGGACTGGTCCTGCTTTTCCTCGTGACGGATGGAGCGCACATTGACCAGCGCCCGCGTGTAGTCCTCGCGCGGCGCCTCGATCACTTGGGCGACCGATCCGTGTTCAACGGTCTTGCCGCTTTTCAGCACCATGATGTCGTCGGAGATCTGCGCCACAACCGCCAGGTCATGGGTGATATAGAGCGCTGCGGTATCGGTCTCTTCGATGGCATGTTTGATCGCTGCCAGCACATCGATCTGAGTGGTCACGTCAAGCGCCGTCGTCGGCTCGTCAAAGACGATCAGATCCGGATTGGAGCACAATGCCATGGCGGTCATCGCCCGCTGCAACTGCCCGCCGGAAACCTGATGCGGATAGCGCTTGCCGAAAGTCTTTGGCTCAGGAAGCCCAAGAACGTCAAAAAGATGGTCTGCCCTTCGGCGTGCGTCCTCGCGGCTCATCAGCCCATGACGGACAGTGGCTTCGATCACCTGATCGCCAAGCTTGTGTGCCGGGTTGAAGGAGGCTGCAGCCGATTGCGACACATAGCAAACCCGGGCACCCCGGACCTTGCGAATGCCGGACTTCGACAGGGACAACAGATCTTCGCCGTTCAGTTCCACCTTGCCGCCGGTGATTTCCACACCGCCCCTGCCATAGGCCAAAGCTGCAAGCCCGATGGTCGACTTGCCCGCACCGGACTCGCCGATCAAACCGAGAACCTTGCCCTTTTCGAGCGTGAAATTCACCTCTTCGACGATGGTCACGCGTTGCGGATCCTCGCCCGGAGGGTAAACCGTCGCTTCGATTTTCAGGCCGGATACTTTGAGAAGATCAGGCATCGCCACGCCCTCCCTTAAGGCTGGAGGTTCGCTTCAGCAGCCAGTCCACGACCAGATTCACGCAGATGGTCAGGAAGGCAATAGCCCCTCCCGGCACCAGAGCTGCGGCCACGCCGAAGATGATGCCGTCCTTGTTGTCCTTGACCATGCCACCCCAGTCCGCATCCGGCGGCTGAATGCCCAGCCCGAGAAACGACAGGGTCGACAGAAACAGGATGGCGAAGGCAAAGCGCAGGCCGAATTCTGCCAGAAGCGGTGACAGCGTGTTGGGCAGGATTTCGCGGAAGATGATCCAGGGCGTTCCTTCGCCACGCAGTCGGGCTGCCTCGACGAAATCCATCACGGCGACGTCCAGCGCGACTGCACGCCCCAGGCGGAAGACGCGCGTGCTGTCGAGCACCGCCATCACCAGGATCAGCGTCGTCAGGGTCTGTGGCAGGGCCGCCAGCACCACCAGCGCAAAGATCAGCGTCGGGATCGACATCATCAGATCGTTGAGACGCGAAAGCCCGGTATCAACCCAGCCGCGTGTCGTTGCCGCGATGAAGGACAGGATGATCCCCAGCGCAAACGATAGAACGGTGGAGGCCAGCGAGACGAAGACGGTCGTCTGAGCACCGAAGATCAGGCGGGAGAGAATATCACGGCCCAAGTTGTCGAGACCGAAGGGATAGGCGCTGCTGGCCGGAGCCCAGACATCGCCAACGACTTCTGTCTCCCCATAGGGCGCAATCCACGGCGCAAACAGCGCGCAGAAGAGTGTCAGGACGATCCCGAAGATGCCGACCCACGCGGTGAGAGGAATTTCATTTAATCTCATCGTGGGTGCCTCAAGCGCGGATTGGCAAGGATGGCGAGAATGTCGGCCGTCATGTTCAGCCCGATGTAGATCGCCGCGAAGATCAGCCCGCAGGCCTGCACCACCGGCAGATCACGCACGGTCACGGCATCGACCATGTACTGGCCCATGCCCGGATAGACGAAGACCACTTCGACCACCACGACCCCGACAATGAGATAGGCCAGATTAAGCGCCACCACATTGATGATCGGCGCCAGAGCGTTGGGGGCGGCATGCTTGATGATCGCACGCAAGGCGCCAAGGCCCTTGAGCTCTGCCGTCTCCATGTAGGCCGAGGACATCACCTGTATGATAGCAGCCCGCGTCATGCGCATCATGTGCGCCAGCACCACCAGAACCAAGGTTGCAACCGGCAAGACAATGGCGTTCAACCGGTCAAGTAAGCTCATGCTGTCATAGACTGTGGACGGAAACACAGCCGCGCCATAAGTCACGACAAAGATCAGGATCAGCAGGTAGCCGACGAAGAACTCTGGCAGGGAAACTGCCGCGAGCGACAGGATGTTGATCAGTTTATCCGGCAACTTGTTGCGAAACCGCACGGCAAGCAACCCCAGCCCAACGGCCAGGGGCACCGCAACGATGGCTGCAAAAAAGGCAAGAAACAAAGAATTGCCAAGACGCTTCCCGATCTGCTCTCCGACCGATTGACCACTCGCCCAGGAGTTTCCGAAATCACCGGTCATCGCCCCACCGAGCCAGTCGACATAACGGGTGACGATGGACTGGTCCAAGCCGAGTTCGGAGCGAATCCTGGCGACAGCTTCAGGCGTCGCCGACTGGCCAAGGTAGGTGCTGGCAAAGTCGCCGGGCAGCGCTTCAATGCCGCCGAAGATCATGACCGACACGGCAAACAGCAGCAGCAGCGACAGCAGCAGGCGCTCGAGGATCCTGCTTGCTAGCGGAAAGCGGGCAGAAAACCGCCGGATCCCGGCAAAAGATGTTGTCTCTGGAGTGGTCATTTGTGACCCTTGTCCTTTTTTTGATTGGAGACCGTGGCGTACCACGGTCTCTATTTTCACATGACCTGCTGTTTCTGCAGATCAGAGCGCTAGGTTCAGGCGTCCAGCCATACACGGCTTGCAATGTAGCCGTTGGAGATGTCGTTACCGATGTCGTGGACGTAGCCCTTCAGCGACTTGGAGCCGGCGTTCAGATAGTCGTTGAAGACCGGCAGGATGAGCCCGCCTTCATCGCGAACGATAACGGCCATATCCTGGTAGATCGCCTTGCGCTTGGCATCGTCCAGCTCGGCCCGCGCGGTCAGCAGCATCTTGTCGAAGTCATCCCGCTTGAAGCGGGTGTCGTTCCAGTCGGCACTCGACAGGTAGGATGTTGCATAGCGGAGATCCTGGGTCGGCCGGCCGCCCCAATAGGACGCACAGAACGGCTTCACATTCCAGACGTTGGACCAGTAGCCATCGGCTGGCTCGCGCTTCACATCGATCTCAATACCGGCTTTCTTGGCGCTCTCCTGGAAGAGGACAGCTGCATCAACAGCACCCGGGAAAGCTGCATCGGAGGTGCGCAGCAGAACCGAACCGTCATGGCCGGACTTCTTGAAGTGGAAGGCCGCCTTGTCAGGATCATAGGCGCGCTGTTCGATGCCTTCCGGCGCCAGCGCATAGTTCGAGTTGACCGGATAGTCGTTGCCCAGAGTGCCGTAGCCGCCAACGACACGGTCGAGAATGGCTTGACGGTCGATGGCATATTTCAACGCCAGACGCAGATCGTTGTTGTCGAACGGCGCGGTGTCGCAATGCATCAGGAAGGAATAGAAGCCCTTGCCCGAGGTCTGCAGGATCTGGACGGTCGGCGCACGCTCCAGCAGTTTCACCGTCTTCGGCTCAACGAAGTTGATGTAATGCACCTGACCGGACGACAGCGCCGCGATGCGAGCTGTGTTGTCGTTCATGACGATGATTTCGACGCTGTCGACGTGACCGCGGTCATCGCGCCAATCGTTTTCGTTCTTCGTGAATGTGCTGCGGACGCCAGCTTCAAAGTTGTCCAACTTGTAAGGGCCGGTGCCGATAGCCGTATTCGGCGCATCGATGCCGCCATTCGGCTGCACCACCAGGTGATAGTCGGTCAGAAGCAGCGGAAGATCCGCATTGCCCTGATCCAGCGTGATGACGAGATCGCCGGCCTTTTCCTCAATGCCGGTGATGGACTTCAACAGGCCCAGTGCACCAGACTTGGAGGCTTCATCCGAGTGACGCTTCAAGGTGGCAACCGCATCGGCAACGGTCATTTTGGATCCGTCGTGGAAGACGACATCCTTGCGAATCTTGAAGGTCCATACCGATGCATCATCGGAGGCCGTCCAGCTCTCGGCCAGACCCGGCAGCGGATCGCCGGTCAACGGATCGGACTCGACCAGTGTATCGCCCCAGCAATGGTTGACGACAAACATCACCGAACCGGACGCCAGAGCCGGATCCAGAGCATCAGTGGCCGCGCCACCCTTCAGACCCAGTTTCAGATTACCGCCGGTTTTTGGTGTATCGGCGAGCGCGTCTTCCGGCATAAACAGACCTGAAGCCGTCACAGCAAAACCAGCAGCTGCGGTTGATGCCAGGAAATTGCGGCGGCTAAGGCCATTCTGGAGAGGGGGGCGGTTTGTCATGTATCGTTTGTCCTTAGTTCTGGTGAAGCCAGAGGCGGGCGAGCGGTCTTAAGCCTGAACAGGATGTCCGCTCGTGCATTGCTCCACCGAAAATCGCGAGGAGCAGAATGCGATTTTCGTGAATTTCGGTCCTGAAACGGGCCTGATGGCCTAAAGGGGTACCCAGCCGGCTGAGGAAAACAACTTCGCGAGTTTAAACGCTATTACGCGCCTTTACGCGCCCCTCCGGGTCAGCTAGGCTTGCCAGCATGCTGCTTCCTGCCCTCGCCCAGAACCTCAAAACAGCCTGTGCCCAACGTCGTTCAATCTCTGAAGTGTGTCGCGACATTGGCCTCAATCGCCAGCAATTTAATCGCTATGTGAACGGCAAGGCGACTCCGTCGCCATACAACATGCAGCGCATTGCCGATTACTTCGGGCTGGCGCCTGACGACTTCCATCTCCTCCCGGGACAATTCCTGCAAAAGCTGGCTTCTCCGCCAGAATCCGCCCCGCCGTCCGCCGGCCTTCTCAGCGATGGATTTCCAGGCGAGCTTGCGCCGCTCCGCCGCCATCTCGGGTTTTACCAGACCTATCATCTGTCCCTCTCCTGGCCGGGCAAGGTTGTCTGTTCCTGTGCGCAGATGTCGGAGGTCGCAGGTTCTGTCCATGTGAAAAGCATTGAGCGCATTAGGGACCGACAAGCCGAGATCAGCCAGTTCTCGAAATACATTGGTCTCGCCGCCTATTGGCGCGGAAAAATTTTCGTCGTGGAGCGCACCGTCGGCGAGTTTCCGCTGATTGCGCAGACAATTCTCTCCCCCTTTGCCGAACATCAGAAAACCTATCTGAAAGGCATCACGGTCGGCGTTTCATGGCGTCAGAACAACATGCCCTATGCCTCCAGAATGATCTGGCGCTACGTCGGTGCCAACCCGGACTTGCGAGCCCTTCTAGGACGTTGCGACATGCTGGACCCTCGATCCCGACGCCTCCCTCCAATGGTAAGAAACTATCTGCAGGAAGACGGAACGTTCGGCGGCCCCTTGGCTGCAGGCTGAGCATCTCGAAGCTGCAATCGATTGACATTCTTTTGAAAAGACAAGCAAAGATAAGAACTTGATTTCGTCGCGCAGGAAACTTCGACCTTCATGTCTGATCCAATGGCCCAGTCCACCCATCAAATTTCCAGGCCGACACTTGATCTCTCACGCCCGATTGATCTGGTCATTTTCGATTGCGACGGCGTGCTGATCGACAGCGAGATCATCAGTGCCCGTGTATTGTTGAAGGCGCTTGCCGAGCTTGGCGTCGAGGTCGATTACAGCTACTTCAAGCGAAATTTCCTGGGGCGGAGCTTTCCGAAAGTACTGGACGCGGTCCAAAGAGACTTCGGCCTCAAGGTACCCGAGGGCTTCGAGCAGCTTTATCGAACGAAACTACTGGCAACGTTTGATCGAGAACTCCAACCCGTGACCGGGATTGAAAGCATTCTGGAAAAGCTCAGTGTCCCAAAATGCGTTGCCACCAGCAGCACGCCCATGCGTGCCGCCCACTCGCTGACGATCACCGGCCTTCGACACCACTTCCCGGACCGAATCTTCACGGCTTCCGAGGTCGTAAATGGCAAGCCGGCTCCAGACCTGTTTCTGCACGCCGCACAGCGCTGCGGGATCTCTCCGGAGAATTGTCTGGTGATCGAAGATAGCATTCCCGGCCTCACCGCAGCCCAGGCAGCAGAGATGCAAGTTCTTCATTTTATTGGCGGAAGTCATCTTGATGAGACCGATGCCCTGGCCGCCGACCTAAAACAGCCCGTGCCATTTTTTGACACATGGACAAAGTTTTTTGATATGGCCCCAGTCTTGGAAAACAAGAACACTCCTGATTGAGGCGCACCCTATGGCGGCAAAGCAAGACCTTGAGACCAGCCGTTTGGACGACGCTGCCCGCGCCGGCTGGCTCTACTATGTCGCCGGTAACACCCAGGATGAAATCGCCCGCAAGCTTGGCGTGTCCCGTCAATCCGCTCAGCGTCTTGTGTCGCTTGCCGTCAGTGAAAGATTGATCAAGGTCCGGCTCGATCACCCGATCGCCCACTGCATGGAACTGGCACAGGCACTTCAGGCAACCTACGGCCTGCGCACCTGCGACGTCGTGCCGAGCGATCCGGCGGATCCATACTCCATGGTTGGTCTTGCACAGACGGCCGCTGCCGAAATAGAGCGCCACCTCAAGTCTGATACGCCGAAGATCATCACCCTGGGTACAGGCCGCGCCCTGCGGGCCACAGTCGACCAGCTCCCCATCATGAACTGCCCGCAGCACAAGATCGTCTCGCTGCTCGGCAACATGATGTCAGATGGTTCGGCCTCCGCCTACAACGTGGTCATCCGCCTGGCCGACCGGATCAATGCGCGCCACTACCCAATGCCTCTTCCGGTTTTCGCCGGATCGAGAGACGAGCGCACTCTGCTGCATGACCAGCCGCCGGTGCGCAATATCCTCGATCTGACGCGACAGGCTGACGCGGCCTTCGTCGGAGTTGGCAACATCGGCGACACTGCTCCGCTGTTCGTCGACGGGTTTATCAGCGAAACCGAAATGAGGGATCTCCAGGCCGTTGGCGCCACGGGGGAGATCACCAGCTGGGTCTACAACGAGGCCGGCGAAGTCATTGAAGGCCTCACCAACGACCGGGTGGCCAGCGCTCCTCTGCTGGCGGACAGCCCGCGGCCGATCACTGGAATTGCCTCCGGGGAACAGAAAATCCCGGCCATACGCGCTGCCTTGCGCGGCAAGCTGATCAACGGCCTCATTACCAATGAAGCGACCGCCGAACGGCTCCTGCCCTGACAGGAACCGCCCGGTGAGGCGGCTGATTTTCGTGCACGAAATAATCTTATGCCAACTTTTGCATCGCAGCATTTCTGAGTGCAGTAGCGGCAATAGACTGGATTCCGTCTTACAAACGGTATCAGCCGGCAAAATTGCGCGATTCAGTTGTCGGTTAAGTAACTGAAATACAGTCATTTATTGCGCTGCAATAACGAATTATGCTGGAGTCACCTCTCCCCCTTCTTGACGCCCCGCGCCAGTTTTGTGAATATTTGCCCGCTCACGTAGCAAATGCTCAATATGCGCTCGTTCGAGCAAACGGGAGGAAATCATGACCTTTTTTGCACGCGCCCTGATGGGCGCGACGGCCCTTACGCTGGCCGCCAGCCCGGCTCTCGCCGAGAAACTCACCATCGCCACCGTGAACAACGGCGATATGATCCGTATGCAGAAGCTTACGGACGACTTCACATCCGCCAATCCGGACATCGAACTGGAATGGGTGACCCTGGAAGAAAACGTTCTTCGCCAGCGCGTCACAACTGACATCGCCACCAAGGGCGGTCAGTACGACATCATGACCATCGGCACCTATGAAGCCCCGATCTGGGCCAAACAGGGCTGGTTGGTTGCACTTGAAGGCCTCGGCGACGATTACGATGCCGACGATCTGCTGCCGGCTATCCGTGGCGGCCTGACTGTTGACGGCAAGCTCTATGCAGCTCCGTTCTACGGCGAAAGCTCGATGGTCATGTACCGCAAGGACCTGATGGAAAAGGCCGGTCTGGAAATGCCGGACGCTCCGACCTGGGACCAGATCAAAGAAGCCGCAGCGGCAATGACCGACAAGGACAATGAAGTCTACGGCATCTGTCTGCGCGGCAAGGCTGGCTGGGGCGAGAACATGGCGTTCTTGTCCGCGATGGCCAACTCTTACGGTGCCAAGTGGTTCGACATGGACTGGAAGCCCCAGTTCGACGGCGAAGCTTGGAAGGCAACACTTACCGATTACCTGGACCTGATGAACAACTATGGCCCTCCAGGAGCCTCTTCCAACGGCTTCAACGAGAACCTGTCCCTGTTCCAGACCGGCAAGTGCGGCATGTGGATCGATGCCACAGTGGCAGCATCCTTCGTGACCAACGCGGACGACAGCCAGGTTGCTGACCAGGTCGGCTTCGCTCTGGCTCCGGACAAAGGCCTCGGCAAGCGCGGCAACTGGCTTTGGGCCTGGAACCTGGCCATCCCGGCCGGCTCCCAGAAGGTCGATGCAGCCAAGAAGTTCATCGCTTGGGCAACATCCAAGGATTACCTCTCGCTCGTAGCCGAGAACGAAGGTTGGGCAAACGTTCCTCCTGGAACGCGCACCTCTCTCTATGAGAACCAGGCTTACCTGGATGCAGCCCCTTTCGCCAAGATGACACTGGAAAGCATCAACGCAGCTGATCCGCAGTCCCCGACTGTTGATGAAGTCCCATACGTTGGTGTCCAGTTCGTCGCCATCCCTGAGTTCCAGGGCATTGGTACGGCAGTTGGTCAGCAGTTCTCTGCAGCCCTGGCTGGTTCGATCACCACCGAACAGGCTCTGGCCAATGCACAGAACGTGACTGAGCGCACAATGAAAAAGGCCGGCTATATTAAATAATTAGCCAGCCTCACTGGACCGGTCCGCCCGAGGACCGGTCCTCCTTTTTTCAAACACTCTAAGGTTGGGTGTTGCCATGGCTACCGCTCATTCACGTTCCGCGGCACGGCTCATGCTCTCCCCGGCAGTAATCCTACTGCTTGGCTGGATGATCGTACCGCTTTCTATGACGATCTATTTCTCCTTCCTGAGCTACAACCTGCTCATGCCTGGAATGGAAGAATATGTCGGTTTTCTCAACTATGAATACTTTCTGACTGACCCGGCATTCTTCGCCGCCCTTTTCAACACCCTCATGCTGGTTGGCGGTGTTCTGGTCATCACGATTGTCGGCGGCGTTGCGCTCGGCCTGCTGCTTGACCAGCCCATATGGGGACAGGGGATCGTCCGCATTCTGGTGATTGCCCCGTTCTTCGTCATGCCCACGGTATCTGCCCTAGTGTGGAAGAACATGTTCATGAACCCAGTCAATGGATTGTTCGCCTACCTTGCAAAAGCAGTCGGGCTTCAGCCCTTCGACTTTCTGGCACATGCTCCGCTGCTTTCGATCATTCTAATCGTTGCTTGGCAGTGGTTGCCTTTCGCCACGCTCATTCTTCTGACCGCACTTCAGTCCCTCGATCAGGAACAGCTTGAAGCTGCGGAAATGGATGGCGCCAGTTTCGGCAATCGCTTCATCTACATCGTGCTGCCGCACCTGTCGCGCGCCATCACAGTCGTGGTTCTGATCCAGACCATCTTCCTGCTGTCGGTCTTCGCTGAAATTCTGGTCACCACCAATGGCGGCCCTGGCTATGCATCGACCAACATCACTTACCTCGTCTACGCGCAGTCTCTGCTGCAGTTCGACGTCGGCGGAGGCTCCGCCGGAGGTATCGTCGCGGTCATTTTGGCCAACATCGTCGCGGTCTTCCTGATGCGGATGATCGGCAAGAACCTGGAGGCGTAGAAATGGCACGCAATGTTTCAAATACGCGGAAGGCTCTTGTCACGGCGGTCGCCTGGACCATCGGGATCCTGATTTTCTTCCCCATTCTCTGGACGATCCTGACAAGCTTCAAGACAGAGGCGGAGGCCATTGCCTCCCCCCCTTCTTTCTTGTTCTTCGACTGGACGGTTGAGAACTACGTGGAAGTCAATTCACGGTCCAACTACCCGCTGCACTTCATGAACTCCGTAATCATCTCCATCGGCTCCACGCTGCTGGGCCTGTTGATCGCGATTCCTGCAGCCTGGTCCATGGCATTCGTTCCGGCCAAGCGGACCAAGGACATTCTGATGTGGATGCTTTCCACAAAGATGCTCCCGCCGGTGGGCGTGCTGATCCCAATCTACCTGCTGTTCAGGGATTTCGGATTGCTCGACACCCGCATCGGTCTTGTCGTGGTGCTGACCTTGATCAACCTGCCGATCATCGTCTGGATGCTCTACACCTACTTCAAGGAAATCCCGGGCGAAATCCTGGAAGCTGCCCGTATGGACGGCGCAGGTCTCTGGGATGAAGTGGTGCACGTGCTGACCCCGATGGCCATTCCAGGCATTGCCTCGACACTTCTGTTGAACGTGATCCTGTCCTGGAACGAAGCCTTCTGGACCTTGAACCTCACCGCGGCCAAGGCCGCTCCGCTCACCGCCTTCATCGCAAGCTACTCCAGCCCGGAAGGCCTGTTCTACGCAAAATTGTCGGCAGCCTCGACGCTGGCCATCGCACCGATCCTGATCCTTGGCTGGTTCAGCCAGAAACAGCTGGTGCGCGGTCTGACCTTTGGCGCCGTGAAATAGGATTTTGAAAGATGGGCAATATCGTACTCAAGCAGATTACCAAGTCCTTCGGGGACGTTCAGGTAATCCCGCCACTTGACCTGGAAATCAACGAAGGCGAGTTCGTCGTTTTCGTCGGCCCTTCAGGCTGTGGCAAGTCCACACTTCTACGGCTGATCGCTGGACTGGAAGACGTCACAAGTGGAGAGATCTCCATTGACGGAACCAATGCCACTGAAGTGCCACCCGCCAAACGCGGTCTGGCCATGGTATTCCAGTCCTATGCGCTCTACCCGCATATGTCGGTCAAGAAAAACATCACCTTTCCGCTGAAAATGGCCAAGATGGATCCGGCCGAACAGGAGCGGCGGGTTGCAGCGGCTGCAAAGGTCTTGAACCTGACAGACTACCTGCATCGTCGCCCAGGCCAGTTGTCCGGTGGCCAGCGTCAGCGCGTTGCGATTGGCCGTGCCATCGTCCGCGAACCCGCTGCCTTCCTCTTCGATGAGCCGCTCTCCAATCTCGATGCCGCGTTGCGTGTCAACATGCGCCTTGAGATCTCCGAGCTGCATCAGACATTGAAGACGACCATGATCTACGTCACCCACGATCAGGTCGAAGCCATGACCATGGCAGACAAGATCGTTGTGCTTCAGGCTGGCTTCATCGAGCAGGTCGGGTCTCCGCTGGAGCTCTATCACAACCCACGCAACAAATTCGTGGCTGGCTTCATCGGGTCGCCGAAGATGAATTTCATCGAAGGTGCCGACGCTCAGAAGTTCGATGCGCACACCATCGGCATCCGTCCCGAGCACCTCACCCTATCCACCACCGAGGGCATGTGGAAGGGCGTCGTCACAGTCGCCGAACATCTTGGTTCCGACACCTTCCTCTATGTGAACGTCGAGGGCTTCGATGCGATGACGGTTCGCGTCAACGGTGAGTTCAGCGTCAAACACGGTGACACTGTCTACTTGTCGCCAGACCCAGAGAAGCTGCATCGTTTCGATCAGCAGGGTCTGCGGATCGCATAATGCGTCTCCAAGGCAAATCCGCACTGATTACTGGATCTGCCCGCGGCATAGGCAAGGCATTCGCACTTGCCTATGCCCGCGAGGGAGCGACTGTTGCCATTGCAGACATCAATCTTGACGCAGCGAAGACAACAGCCGAGGAAATCGGCCCTAATGCCTATGCAGTCAAACTTGATGTAACCGATCAGGCCTCAATTGAGGCCTCCATCAAGGCCGTTGAAGACAAGACCGGCGGCCTGGACATCCTGATAAACAACGCAGCCCTGTTCGACCTCGCCCCCATCGTCGAGATCACGCGGGAAAGCTACGACCGTCTCTTCCAGATCAACGTCGCCGGCACTCTCTTCATGTTGCAGGCAGCAGCGAAATCCATGATTGCCCGCGGCGAAGGCGGCAAGATCATCAACATGGCCAGCCAGGCCGGACGCCGCGGTGAAGCCCTCGTCGGGGTCTATTGCGCGACAAAAGCCGCCATCATCAGCCTGACCCAATCGGCAGGACTCGACCTCATCAAGCATGGCATCAATGTCAATGCCATCGCCCCTGGCGTTGTCGACGGCGAGCACTGGGAGGGCGTCGACGCCCTCTTTGCAAAGCACGAGAACCGGCCGCGCGGTGAAAAGAAGCGCCTTGTGGGCGAACAAGTGCCCTATGGCCGCATGGGAACCGCAGAAGACCTGACCGGCATGGCAATCTTCCTGGCCTCCTCCGAGGCCGATTACATCCTCGCCCAGACATACAATGTCGACGGCGGAAACTGGATGAGTTGAGTAATGACAATCAAGCTAAAACAAGACGTACTCGCCTCCCTCCCAAATGGCGTCGCAGCCCCAGGCTATGATCGCGACGCCCTCAGCGCCGGTATTGTGCACATCGGCGTCGGCAACTTTCATCGCGCCCATCAGGCTGTCTATCTGGACCGCCTGTTCTCCAAGGGGCTGGATCATGATTGGGCGCTGATCGGCGCCGGAGTGAAACCCTATGACAATGTCATGCGGGAAAAGCTCAAGGGCCAGGATTGGCTCACGACCGTGATCGAACTCGACCCGAGCGGCTTCTCCGCCCAGGCTGTGGGCTCGATGATCGACTTCACCGAGGTCGACACACAGGCGCTTATTGAAGTTCTGCTGCGTCCGGAAATCCGCATTGTCTCTCTGACAATTACGGAAGGCGGCTACTACGTTGATGCCAAGTCCGGCGGCTTTGATGCCAACCACCCGGAAGTTCGTGCCGATATCGACAACCCAGGTGCACCGAAGACCGTCTTTGGCATCCTGATCCTGGCGCTTGGTCTGCGTCGCGACAACGGTATCCCTCCCTTTACCGTTCTGTCTTGCGACAACCTGCCGGAAAACGGCCATGTGGCGAAACAAACCGTCGTCGGCCTCGCGCGCCTGATGACGCCTGACCTGGCTGGTTGGATCGAGGCTGATGTCGCCTTCCCGAATTCCATGGTCGACTGCATTACACCGGCGACTTCAGACCGCGAAAAAGCCATGGTGCGCGAAAAATTCGGCATCGACGACATGGCGCCCGTGGTTTGCGAACCGTTCCGCCAATGGGTGATGGAAGACAATTTCCCTGCCGGACGCCCGCGTCTTGAAGAAGTTGGCGTCGAGTTCGTTTCCGACGTAGCGCCTTATGAGCTGATGAAGCTGCGGCTTCTGAACGGCGGACACGCGGCCATTGCCTATCCCTCAGCTCTGCTTGGCCATCATTTCGTCCATGACGCCATGGCCGATCCGGACATCGAAGCATGGCTCAAGACCCTGATCGGTCGCGATGTCATTCCGCTGATCCCGGAAATTCCAGGCATCGACTTCAAGGCCTATCTGAAGACATGCGCCGAGCGCTTTGCCAATCCGGCTGTCGGTGACACTATTGGCCGCCTGTGCCTTGACGGATCAAACCGCCAGCCGAAGTTCGTTCTGCCGAGCGTGCGCGATGCCCTTAATCAGGGAAGTCGGGTTGATGCACTGGCGCTTGAAGTCGCCTTCTGGTGCCGCTATTGCGCCGCCACAGCAGATCCAGGATTTGGTCAACCGCTGGAGGATGAACGTAAGGATCAGCTGCAGGCAGCAGGGCTGAAGGCACGGGATAATCCGCAGGTCTTCCTTGCGCAGACGGATATTTTCGGCAATCTGGGGGAACATGCGGAGTTTGCCGAAGCCTTTGCGCATCATCTCAATGCGCTCTGGACAGATGGCACCCGCGCTACTTTGCAAGCGTTCCTAGCCAAGAGTTGAGCCTTCCATGCTGCTTTGTTGCGGTGAAGCCCTTATCGACATGATACCCACCGCCCTGCCTCAGGGCGGTGATGCGTTTGTGCCCCATAGTGGCGGCGCAATCTTCAACACTGCCATCGCTTTGGGCCGGCTCGGCCATGCTGCCGGGCTACTGACCGGACTATCGACGGATCTGTTTGGCCAACAATTGGAACAAACCCTGACGGACAGCGGCGTTGATACCCGCTACGCCATCCGGTCCGGACGCCCGACGACCATGGCCTTCGTCTTCCTCAATGACGGTCATGCCACCTATTGCTTCTATGATGAGAACACCGCCGGTCGGATGATCACAGTGAGTGAGCTTCCCGACCTGCCGGAAAACGTTTCGACGCTGTACTTTGGCGGCATCAGTCTGGCAGTCGAGCCATGCGCAGAGACCTATGCGGCGCTGATGCACCGCGAGGCGGCAAGTCGCGTGATCATGATGGATCCCAACATCCGTCCCGGTTTCATCGCTGATGAAGATCGCTATCGAACCCGCCTGGCGGGCATGATTGCCGACACGGATATCCTCAAGGTGTCCGATGAGGACCTCAACTGGATCGATCCAAGCGACAGCTCTCTGGATGACAAGATGGCCGGGCTGCTCAAGCAGGGCCCGCAAGCCGTCATCATCACGCGTGGCAAGGATGGCGCGACCGTCACGACATCCAACGGCCTGCAGCTGACCGTCAAGGGCGAAACCGTTCAGGTGGTTGATACGGTCGGCGCCGGCGACACCTTCAACGCAGGCGTGCTGGCTTCGCTCGAAGATCAGGGACTTCTGACAAAAGACGCAGTTGCTTCACTGGACGAGAATGCCTGGCGCGCAGCCCTTTCACTTGGCGCGAAAGTCGCGGCGGTTACCGTCTCCCGTGCCGGGGCCAATCCGCCCTGGGCAGACGAGCTCAGCTGATATTCCTCCCAAATAGAAGCGGCGCCTTCCAAACTGGAAAGCGCCGCTTCTATTTTATCAGTCATGATCCGACCGTACGCTCTAGCCAGCTTCGGCTCGCTATGCTCCCCGGTTCAGATCGGCTGCAGAAACCTCAACCAACGCCCCGCGCTGGGTGACAACCTGGCCAGCCAGCCGGCACCCCAAACGAACCGCATCAGCCAAAGAACCGCCTTCAGCCAGGGAGGCAAGAAAACCGCCATTGAAGGAATCCCCTGCAGCCGTTGTGTCGACGATATTCGACACTGGCTCCGGCGCGACCTCGAATGCGGCGCTGTCCACCGCTTTGACGAGAACACTGCCGGGTCCGTCCTTGACCACCGCCAATCTGGAACCTGCCTGTAAATACCGCTCGGCAGTTGCCTGCTTGTCAGCATCTGAAAACCATTCGGCTTCGTCTTCGAACGACGGCAAAACGATTTCCGAGACACTGGCACCAGCCATGGTCGCTGCGCACATGTCTTCGGCGCTGTCCCAGAGACGCCGCCGCAGGTTGGGATCGAACACCACCCGCACACCGCGCTCAGCCGCTGCCTTCAAGCAATCCAGAAGCACCTGACGGCCCTCCGGGGGAAGAATTGCCAGCGTGATCCCGGAGAAATAAGCGAAGTCGCCCTGCCCCAGCCCCGGCAGTTCTTTCAGGTCTTCCGCCAAACGCCGCGCTGCAGACTGTGAACGCCAGTACTGGAAACTGCGCTCACCATTCGCCAGAAAGATCATATAGAGGCCGACCGTCGCACCGGGAATGACCTTCAGCGCCGGCTCTATCTTCTGAGCGCGCATGAAATCGGCCATCCGGCGCGACAATTCATCATCACCAACCGCGCTGAAATAAGCGACAGACAGAGTTTCCGGGCTGCTGACCTGCCGCGCATACCAGGCAGTGTTCAGCGTGTCGCCGGCAAACCCTATTGCGCAGTTGTCTTCCCCCCGTGGAGACAACTCGACCATACATTCACCGATTGCCAGAAGGCGGCAGGTCATCGGCTTACTCCTCAAAATAGTCAGCGTGTTCGGCCCGGATCTGCCCCAGGATGAGCGCAATGCGACCCAGATGACTGGTCAGAAGCTGTTCCGCCTTCAAACTGTCGCTCTCCCTCAAGGCCTGAACAATCTTGCGATGATCGTCGAGCGCGATCTGCGCCCCGGAGGCCAGCGACAGAAACCGGACACGATCCATATGGGCCTTCTGCTCGCGGATCAAGGTCCAGGCGTAGTCATGATCAGCGATCTGGCAGATGCGCAAGTGGAAGGCGTCGTCCAGCTGATGGAATTTCTGGCGCAGATCCGCTGAGACCGCCGCCTGCTGCTCTTCAAGCATAGCTTCAAGTTCATTGAGCTGGTCTGCGGTGATCACGTCCATTGCCGCCCGCAGGCAGGCGATCTCAAGCGCAGTACGGATAAAACGGGCCCGCAGCACGGCGGCTTCCGACACCTTGGAAATCTCTGTCGCGCGTTGCGGACGGATCAAAATGAACCCCAGTTGCGACAACCGGAAAAACGCATCGCGCACTGGTTGCCGGGAAACACCCAGGGCCTTGGCGACGTCCAGCTCTGACATTCTCGTACCAGGCGGCAGCTCCAGCGACAGAATCTGCTGATGTAACTCCTCGAAGACCGTGTCTGCGATCGACCTGATCTTCAAGGGTTCGAGCGCTTTCAACGCGCTGGGACCTGACATGAATTGCTGCTCCGTTGACTCCGAATTTCAACTAGCATATTACTAAACTAGATTTAAAGAAAGCCCGCCAGCTGCGTGATCGAGCACAAAGCCGTGTGCGGGCCAGCTTTAAGAGACCAAAGACACATCCATCGGGAGGGGATCGTGGCACCGGAAAATCTCGCAAGAGCGCAACAAACTGATCAGAGTCGACTAAATCCGGACCGTCTTTTTCCGGCTGAGTTGGCGACGCGTACTCTGGCGCGCGCGCTCTATGAGACTGTCTGCGACTTGCCGATCATCAGCCCGCACGGCCATACCGACCCGCGCTGGTATGCCGAAAACGAGGCTTTTCCGGATCCGGCACAGCTGTTCATCACGCCAGACCATTACGTCTTTCGCATGCTTTGTTCCCAAGGCGTTTCGCTGGATGACCTGGGCGTACCACGTGCAGATGGCAGCCGGAAAGAAACTGATGGCCGCAAGATCTGGCGCATTTTCGCTGAAAACTTTCATCTGTTCCGCGGCACCCCATCACGGATGTGGCTGGACCATTCGTTTGAGCATGTCTTCGGTTGGACCAAGAAAATCTCGGCTGAAACCGCCGACGAATCCTATGACCACATCGCCGATTGCCTGACCCGGCCAGAGTTCAGACCCCGGGCGCTGTTTGAGCGCTTCAACATCGAGGCAATCGCAACAACAGAGTCCGCCCTTGACGATCTCAAGTGGCACCAGCAGATCCGCGACAGCGGCTGGTCCGGCAAGGTCGTCACGGCCTACCGCCCCGATGCGGTCATTGATCCCGAGTTCGAGGGCTTCGCCGCCAACATCGAGCAGCTTGGCGAGATCTCCGGCGAAGCGGCCACGACATGGGCGGGCTATCTCGCCGCCCATCGCGACCGCCGTGCCTACTTCAAGGACTTCGGTGCCACATCATCCGACCACGGCCACCCCACGGCCCGGACGGAAAACCTGAGCCAGTCCGAAGCTGAAGCGCTGTTTCAGAAGGCTTTGAAAGGCGCGTGCTCTGCGGAGGAGGCCGATGCGTTCCGAGGCCATATGCTGACGGAAATGGCGCGGATGTCGCTGGATGACGGCCTGGTTCTGCAGATCCATCCCGGCAGCTTCCGCAATCACAATGGTCCGGTGCTGACGGATTTCGGTCGCGACAAGGGCTTCGACATCCCGACCCGCACCGACTATGTGCGCGCACTCAAGCCATTGCTTGATGCAGTCGGCATGGAAAAAGGTCTCAGCGTCATCGCCTTTACGCTGGATGAGACATCCTATGCCCGCGAGCTCGCTCCGCTGGCCGGTGCCTATCCTGCGCTCAGGCTCGGCCCGGCCTGGTGGTTCTACGACAGTCCGGAAGGCATGCGGCGTTTCCGCGAAGCCACAACCGAGACTGCCGGTTTCTACAACACAGTCGGGTTCAACGATGACACCCGTGCTTTCTGTTCCATTCCCGCCCGCCACGATGTGGCGCGTCGGGTGGATTGCGCTTATCTCGCCACCCTCGTGATCACGGGTCGGTTGGATGAAGATGAAGCGTTCGAGGTCGCGCACGATCTCGCTTACAGGCTTGCCAAGCAAGCCTATCGGCTCTGAGGAGCCATGCTTTGGGAGGAGTATGAAATGAAACTATTGAAGACACTGGCCGGCGCACTGCTGGCAAGCGCTGCCCTGGCGACTGCCGCCTCGGCTTGTGAAATCACCCTGAAATCATCCGACACTCATCCGGATGGATACCCGACCGTCGAGGCGGTCAAGCACATGGGTACGCTCCTTGAAGAGCGCACCAACGGCCGCATCTGCGTCGAGGTTTTCCATTCCGCCCAGCTGGGTCAGGAAAAGGACACCATCGAACAGACCAAGTTCGGCGTCATTGACCTGAACCGTGTCTCCATGGGCCCCTTCAACAACCTCGTTGAAGAAACCAAGGTTGTTTCCCTGCCCTACATCTTCAAGGGCGCTGATCACATGCACCGTGTCATGGACGGCCCTGTCGGCCAGGACATTCTCGCAGCCTTCGAACCGCATGGTTACGTTGGCCTTGCCTTCTTCGATGGCGGCTCTCGCTCGTTCTACAACAAGGTCAAGCCGATCAAGTCCATCGACGACCTCGAAGGCATGAAGGTCCGCGTCATGCAGTCCGACATCTTCGTCGACATGATGTCCGCTCTCGGCGCCAACGCAACCCCGATGCCTTATGGCGAGGTCTATTCCTCGATCCAGACCGGCGTTATCGACGGAGCCGAAAACAACTGGCCGTCCTACGAAAGCTCCGGTCACTATGAAGTCGCGGGCTACTACACTCTGGACGAGCATCTGATCGTTCCGGAAGTTCTGGTGATGTCCAAGCTGAGCTGGGACAAGCTCTCCGAGGAAGATCAGAATGCCGTACGTCAGGCAGCCAAGGATTCCGTTCCGGTGATGCGTGAACAGTGGCAGCAGCGTGAAAAGGCCTCGGAAGAAAAGGTCCGCGCTGCAGGCGTGGAAGTGATCACCGAGATCGACAAGGAGCCGTTCATGGCGGCGATGGACAGTGTCTATGAAAAGCATGTCACGTCCGACAAGCTGAAGGATCTCGTCGCTCGCATTCGCGCGACGGATTAATTCCGGTCGGCCCTGCGGGTGCATAGCGCTTCCGCAGGGCCACTGCTTCTATCGACTTTCCTAAGGCTTCCGCCGTGAAAAATCTGATGACTACCGTCGCGCTGGTCCTGGGCCAGATCGCGAAAGCCGCCCTGTGGCTGGCCGGTGCAGGTCTGCTGCTGATGACCGTCTTCATTACCGCGCAGGTCTTCATGCGCTATGTCATGAACAGCAGTCTCGTCTGGAGTGAACCCGCTGCGGTCATCCTCATGGGCTGGTTCATCTTCCTCGGAGCCGCCGTCGGTATCCGCGAAGGCTATCACCTGAGCTTCGACGTGCTGCTCTACTTCCTGCCGAAGGGCGCCAAACTCTGGCTCTACAGCATCTCGGATCTTGTCGTCACCGCCTTTGGCGTCGGCATGGCCTGGTATGGGTCCCAGCTCGCGCTTTCAGCCTGGGACGTCAAACTGCCGTCTCTCGGCATTTCCGGTGCTGTCGACTTCATGCCCCTCGTCGTGGGCGGCTGCCTGTTGACCCTATTCTCCCTGGAGCGTCTGGCGCGTCGCGCTGCCGGCCTGCCCACTGCCCGCTTTGGCGATGCCGAGCCGGAGGCCGCATAACATGGAAACCTTCATCCTCTTTGCCACGTTCACCGTGCTGCTATTGATCGGCACGCCAGTGGCTTTCTGTCTGGGCGCATCTGCCCTCGCAACTGTCCTCTACATGGGCCTGCCGCCCATGATCGTTTTCCAGCGCCTGAACTCCGGCGTCTCGGTTTTCGCCTTGATGGCCATTCCGTTTTTCATCTTCGCCGGCGAGCTGATGGTGCGGGGTGATATCGCCCGGCGACTTGTCGCGCTGGCGGGTGCCGCCGTTGGCCAGCTGCGTGGCGGCCTCGGCCAGGTGAACATCGCCGCTTCCGTGCTTTTCGGTGGCATTTCCGGCTCAGCCGCGGCCGACGCCACAGCCATCGGCGGACTGATGATCCCGCAGATGAAGGAAAAGGGCTATTCGGTGCAATACGGCGTCAACATCACCGTGATGTCGTCGATCATTGCGCTGATGCTGCCACCTTCGCACAACATGATCATCTACTCGATCGCAGCCGGTGGGCGCCTGTCCATTGCGGATCTTTTCACCGCTGGTATCCTGCCCGGCCTTCTGCTTGCCGGATCGCTGATGGTGACCGCCTGGTTCGTCGCCCGCAAAGCAGGCTATCCAACAGAAGCCTTTCCCGGCTGGTCGGCACTTGGTGCGCTGTTCCTCAATGCAATCCCGGGCCTGCTGCTCATTGGCATCATTTTCGGCGGTGTCCGCTCCGGTATATTCACAGCCTCGGAAAGCTCCTGTATCGCTGCTGTCTACGCTCTTCTGGTGACTGTCCTTGCCTATCGCACGATGAACTTCGAGTCGTTCGTGGCCGCCACAAAGGCAGCTGTGCGAACCACCGCAATGGTGCTTTTGGTCATTGGGTCTGCCGCCTCGTTCGGCTGGTTGCTGGCGTTCCTGCGCATTCCCGCCGAGCTCGTCACCATCTTGAAGGCGCTGTCAGACAATCCGATTGTCATCCTGTTGATGATCAATATTGTGCTGCTGATGCTTGGCACTTTCATGGACATGTCGCCGCTGATCGTCATTACCACGCCGATCTTTCTGCCAGTGGCAACCGCCTTCGGAGTCGATCCCGTCCACTTCGGCGTCATCCTCGTACTCAACCTGGGCATCGGGCTTTGTACGCCACCGGTGGGAACGGTACTGTTTGTCGGTTGCGCAGTAGGCCGAATATCGGTCTGGGATGCGATCCGCACCATCTGGCCCTTCTACGGCGCGGCGATCTTCACCCTCATTCTCGTCACCTACGTTCCGGGGCTTTCGCTCTGGCTACCATCCCTGTTCCGTTGAGGCACTGAACCATGTTTGTGAAATCATTTCCCACCGTTAATGCGGATCCGGGTGTCACGCGTCAGGTGCTGGCAGACAGTCCCGACCTGATGGTTGTGGCCTTCCGCTTCGGCCACGAAGGCGCTCAGGGCAAGTTGCACAACCATCCGCATGTCCAATCCACCTATGTGGAAAGTGGACGCTTCCGCTTCACCATCGCCGACGCTGACTTCGAGGTCGGGCCGGGGGACAGCTTCGTCATCCCGTCCGAGGCCATACATGGCTGCCTTTGCCTCGAACCCGGCACCTTGATCGACACGTTCACACCGCGCCGCGACGATTTTCTTTGAAGCCTTTGCACTGAAGGACCTGTTCCATGCTTACTGTTGAAACCCGCTACGCCATCGACCCGACCACTGCAAAAGGTCTCGACACAGAGGGCCTACGCCAGAACTTTCACGCTTCCGGCCTGTTTGCCGAGGGGGAGATCCGTCTGGTCTACACTCATTACGATCGCCTCATCGTCGGCGGTGCAGTCCCTGGCAACGGCTCCCTGACGCTGGACCACGTCAAGGAAGCCGGCACCCCGTCCCTGCTCGACCGTCGCGAGCTGGGTATTCTAAACATCGGCGATGCCGGTGAAGTCACAGTCGAGGGCAAGACCCATACCGTGGGACAGGGCGACGTTCTCTACGTCGGCATGGGCGCTGGCCCGATCACCCTGTCCGGTGCCGGTCGCTTCTATATTCTATCGGCACCGGCGCACCGCACTTGCCCGACCCGCCTGATCACCGTCAATGATGCACGCCGCGTCGAACTCGGCTCGGCAGCGACATCGAACGAGCGCGTCATCCTGCAGTTCCTGCATCCGGAAGTCGCCGACAGCTGCCAGCTGCTGATGGGCTACACCCAATTCGCGCCGGGTTCCGTCTGGAACACCATGCCGGCTCACCTGCATGATCGCCGTATGGAAGCCTATCTCTACTTCGAACTGGGCCCGGACCAGCGGGTGTTCCACTTCATGGGGCAACCGCAGGAAACCCGTCATCTGGTAATGGCAAATGAAGACGTTGTGATCTCCCCACCGTGGTCGATCCATTGCGGTGCCGGCACAGGCGCATATACCTTCTGCTGGGCGATGGCCGGCGACAACGTCGACTTCACAGACATGGACATGGTTGCGATGGAGGATTTGCGGTGAACCCGTTTTCACTGGAAGGCAAGAAGGCCCTGGTTACAGGCGCCAACACCGGTATTGGCCAAGCTATCGCCATTTCCATGAGCGTGGCAGGAGCAGAAGTTCTCTGCGCTGCCCGCCGGGATTGCGATGAAACGCTGGAGAAAGTCAGCAAGGGACGCCATGTCCCGCTCGATTTTGCCGACCCGATGGCTGCTGCCAGCTTGTTCGACAATGAGCAGATCGACATCCTGATCAACAACGCCGGCATTATCCGCCGCGCCGACTCCGTCGACTTTTCAGAGGCCGACTGGGACGACGTGATGGACGTCAATTTGAAGGCGGTGTTTTTCACATGTCAGGCGTTTGGCAAGGCCGTTCTGGCGCGCAATGGCGCCGGCGCAATCGTCAATGTGGCCTCTCTGCTGTCGTTTCAGGGCGGCATCCGTGTTCCCTCCTATACGGCCGCCAAACATGGTGTCGCAGGGCTGACCAAGATTCTCGCCAACGAATGGGCCGCCAAGGGCATCAATATCAACGCCATTGCCCCCGGCTACATCGCCACCAACAACACCGAAGCGCTGCGCAACGATCCGGACCGCAATCAGGCGATCCTCGAACGCATTCCCGCCGGTCGCTGGGGTGAACCTTCCGATATTGCGGAAACAGCAGTGTTCTTGTCTTCGCCTGCAGCAAAATATATCAACGGCGCCATACTCAATGTTGATGGAGGCTGGCTTGCCCGCTGAATTGCCGCGTCTGACCCGCAAGGCCGCGAAACCCGTTCCCGGCATCGTCCATCTGGGACTTGGTGCCTTCTTCCGCGCCCACGGTGCGCTCTACATCGAAGAGGCCATGCAAGCTTCCGGCGGCGACTGGGGCATTATCGGTGTCAGCCTGCAAAGCTCCGCCATGCACGACCGGCTGGCCCCGCAGGACTTCGTCTATACCGCGCAGGAACTTGGGCCCAACGGGGAACAGCTGCATCAGGTCGGCGTTGTCACCGATGTTCTTGTTGCGCGACAGGACCCGGACGCCGTGCTGGCGACACTTGCCGACCCGGGCATTCGGCTGGTCACGCTGACCATCACCGAAAAGGGCTATTGCCACGATCCGGCAACCGGGCGCCTGAACATGGCCCATCCGGACATCAGCCACGACCTCGACAGTGAGCATCCCGTCTCGTCAATCGGCTTCCTAGTGCAGGCTCTGGCCCGGCGTCGTGATGCCGGGCTGCCGCCTTTCACCGTGCTGAGCTGCGACAACCTCCCTGACAACGGCCGTCTTTTGCGCGGCATCGTCCTGGAGTTCGCCGGTAAGCTCGATGCGGATCTGGCACACTGGATTGCCGAGGAAGGACGCTTCCCCTCGTCTATGGTCGACCGCATCGTGCCGGCCACCAAGCCGGAAGACATCGACGCGCTCGCAACCAAGACCGGCGTTCTCGATGAAGCCCCCGTGCTGCACGAGCCGTTTCGTCAGTGGGTCATCGAGGATGATTTCGTCGAAGCCTACGGCGCAGATGCACGGCCCGACTTTGGCGCTGTCGGCGTCGAGCTTGTCGCCAACATCACGCCATATGAAGACATGAAGATCCGGATGCTCAATGGCACCCATTCATCTCTTGCCTATCTCGGCTATCTCGCAGGCTACGAAACCATCTCCGAGACGGTTGCCGATCCGGTGTTTGCCGAATTTGTCACGCATCTGTGGCGGCATGAAATCATGCCCTCCTTCACGCCGCCTCCCGGTGTCGATCTGAAAGCTTATGCGGAAGCTCTGTTCCAGCGCTATGCCAACCCGGCGATCCGTCACCGCACCTGGCAGATCGCCATGGACGGCAGTCAAAAACTTCCGCAACGACTGCTCGGCACTGTCCGTGACAACCTGGCCGACAGACGCGATTGCCTCGGACTGTCAACGGCAATTGCCGCCTGGATGATTTACGTTGGCGGCACCGATCTGGACGGCAAGCCCATCGATGTGCGAGATCCCCTCGCCGACAAGCTGAAGGCCCTGTCCGACAGCGGGACAACGCCCGGCGAAAAAGTCGTCGCGCTCTTGTCGGTTGAGGAAATCTTCGACCCGCAGTTGGTAAAAGGTCTGCGCCTGCATGTGGAATCTGCCTACATCCTGCTCAGCATGGACGGCGTTCGACCAGTTCTGGAGCATATGGCATGATCGAAGGATGGCGGTGGTACGGTGATTTCGACCGGATTTCCCTGGGCGAGATTGCCCAGACAGGCGCCTCCAGCATCGTCACGGCGCTACATGAAGTGCCTTACGGCGAAGTCTGGACCCGCGATGTCATCGCAACACGACGCAATCAGATCCAGCGCGCAGGTTTCAGCTGGCAGGTGACCGAAAGCCTGCCCATCCACGAGCGCATCAAACGCGGTGACGGCGATCTGACGGAACTTTTCGCCAACTATCGCCAGTCGATGGCCAACCTGTCAGACTGCGGCATCAAGGTGATCTGCTACAACTTCATGCCGCTGCTCGACTGGACGCGCACCGACCTCAACGCCCCTGTCGCAACGGGCGCGACATGCTTGCGGTTTTCGCTGCCGAAAATGGCGGCGTTCGATGTCTATATGGTCGAACGCCCCGGCGCCGAGAAAGATTTCACCCCACAGGATCTCGCAGCCGCCAAGGTCTGGATCGATCAAAGCACGCCGGAAAGCCGTGAAGTGCTGACCAACGCCATCATGGCCGGGCTCCCAGGAGCCTATGAGCGTTATGACGCGCCGGGATTACGCGAAGCCCTCAAGCCGTATGAGGGCATGACCCACAGCGACTTGCGGGCGAACTACAGCCGTTTTCTCTCTGAGGTCATTGCAACAGCCGAAGAGCTGGGACTGGTCTTCGCGGTGCATCCCGATGATCCGCCTCGCGACATTCTCGGGCTGCCACGCATTGTCTCCTGCGCAGACGACATCCGGTGGAACCTTGCCGCAGTCGACAGCCCTGCCAACGGGCTGACCCTGTGTGCGGGATCCCTAGGTGCCAACCCGGCCAACGACGTGCCCGCGATTGCCCGTGAATTCGCAGATAAAATCCACTTTGCCCATCTTCGCAACGTGCGCAAGGATCCGGATGGGTCATTTGAAGAAGCCGCGCATCTGGAAGGGGACACCGACATGGTCGACCTCATTCGCGCCCTTCTGGCTGAAGAAAAGCGCCGCACGACCGAAGGGCGCAAGGATTGCAGCATCGTCTTCCGCCCGGACCATGGTCACGAGATGCTCGGAGATGCGGCAAAGCAAACCCATCCCGGCTACCCGTTGATCGGACGGCTTCGCGGCTTGTGCGAACTGCGCGGTGTGATCGCCGGTCAGGCCTGAAGGACCTATCCCGAGACTTTTCCCTGGCGTGAAATCTGAACTTCGACACCCCACTCCCGGCACTTCTGCGCAAGTTTCGCCGGGAGGGGATCGTCGATGAAGAACATGTCGACTTCCTGCAAGGAGGCGATACGCGCCGGGGCGTTGCGTTGCAGCTTTGACTGATCGGCGACCAGATAAATCTTCCGCGACTGTGCAATGATCGTCTGGCTGACGCCAACTTCCTGAATATCGTAATCCAGCAACCAGCCATCTTCGTCCATCGCCGAGCAACCGATGACCGCCAGGTCGAACTTGAACTGTTCGATGGTCTTCATCGTCAACGTGCCAATCAGCCCGCCATCTGCGCGCCGCACCATGCCCCCGGCCACGATTATGTCGCAGTCAGGGTTATCGACCAGGATGTTGGCAATGTTCATGTTGTTGGTGACCACCAGCAAATCCTTGTGGTTCAACAACTCCCGCGCCACTGCCTCGGTCGATGTTCCAATATTCATGAAGATAGAGGCTCCGTCCGGGATCGCCTGGGCACATGTCCGCGCAATCGACGCCTTGGCCGAATGGTTCAGGCCGCGTCGTTCCTCATAGCCGATGTTCGAAACGCCTGACGGCAGCACCGCGCCGCCATGCACCCGCTCGAGACGACCAAGCTCGGCAAGCTCAGCCAAATCACGCCGGATCGTCTGAACTGTCACCTTGAAGCGATCAGCCAGATCATCCACCGTGACCTTGCCTTCGGCCCGGGCAATTTCGAGTATTTCCGGCAATCTGAACGCTTGCGACATTTAATGTTCCTTTTTACGCGTTTTAGAATGCCGAACTTTCCTTTTGCGAACAAGCCTCGTGAAAATTGCCCTTAGGTGCAGCGCAAAACGCTCGCTCGCAAATGCGAAAGGGATGCAAATCAGCGGATTTTCACTTCACGCTCGATTTAAGCCATTGATTTCACATCAAAAGAAACCAAACGAAAATAAACGAACAATTCATTTGACTGTTAACCGCCAATTATGTTCGTATGTCTGCAGGAAATTCAGGCGGGAGGCCGGGGTGGAACGTCGTTCAGACGCAAATGACATTGTAGACCTGCTCATCATCGGCGGCGGCATCAACGGATGCGGCATTGCTCGCGATGCAGCCGGGCGTGGCATGTCCGTTCTGCTTGCAGAGATGAACGATCTGGCTTCAGCGACGTCATCAAGCTCCACCAAGCTGTTCCACGGCGGCCTGCGCTATCTGGAGTATTTTGAGTTCCGGCTTGTCCGCGAAGCCCTGATCGAGCGTGAAGTTCTACTGAGCGCCATGCCGCACATCAGCTGGCCGATGCGCTTTGTCCTGCCCTACCACGAGGACATGCGTTTCGAAGGCGCAACGCCAACTTCGAAGCTGCTCAACACGTTCATGCCCTGGATGAAGGGACGCCGGCCAGCCTGGCTGATCCGCCTCGGGCTCTTTCTTTATGACAACCTCGGCGGACGCAAGATCCTGCCCGGTACGGCCACGCTGAAGCTGTCCGGATCCGTAGAAGGCGATCCTCTGCAAGACAGGTTCGCCAAGGCCTATGAGTATTCCGATTGCTGGATCGAGGATTCGCGCCTCGTCGTTCTGAACGCCCGCGATGCGGTCAATCGTGGCGCCGACATCCGAACCCGCACAAGGGTCACGGCAGCGACGCAAACCGACGGCATCTGGTCGATCGAAATGGTGGACGAAGCCAGCGGCGAAACCTCGACTGTTCAAGCCCGTATGGTCGTGAATGCCGGAGGTCCCTGGGTTGGCAACATCCTGCGCCAGACGATCCATTCCAACACCCGCGAGGATGTTCGTCTGGTGCGTGGATCCCATATTGTGACCCGCAAACTCTATGAGCACGACAAATGCTATTTCCTGCAGGGCACTGACGGACGCATCATCTTCACCATCCCTTATGAGCGCGATTTCACCCTCATCGGCACCACGGATTCAGATCATCCGGATCCCGCCACCCCCCCCGTGTGCACCGATGAGGAAAAGCAGTACCTGATCGACTTCGCCAGCCAATACCTGAAGACACCTGTCACGCAGGACGACATCATCTGGAGCTACTCCGGCGTTCGCCCGCTTTATGATGACGGCGCCTCTTCAGCGACGGCGGCAACCCGCGACTACACACTCAAGGTCGAGAAGATCTCTGGCGCGCCGCTGTTGAACATTTTCGGTGGCAAGATCACCACCTACCGTCGCTTGGCTGAAAGCGCCCTGGAAGCGATAGGCGAGTTCTTTCCCGATCTGCCAGATCCATGGACCGCCGGCGTCGCGCTGCCGGGCGGGGATTTCGCAGTCGGGGATTTTGACAAGCTTGTCGCGAAGCTGAAGACTGACTTTCCGTTTCTAACCGACCGGTGGGCCTGGCGCCTGGTGCGGGCCTACGGAACCGATGCCTGGAATATTCTTGCAGGCGCTGCCCGTGCAGAGGATCTTGGCCAGGACTTCGGCGCAACCCTGAGCGAACGGGAAGTCGACTGGCTGATAAAAACCGAATTCGCCAAGTCCGCTGAGGATGTGGTCTGGCGCCGAAACAAGCTGGGCTTGCGTCTGGACGCCAGCCAAATTCAGCATTTGAATCAGTGGATGATGGACTACGCGGCCTAAGGGAGAATGGTCGCACTTCGGTAGTCTGGGAGGACAAAATGACACTTCAACTTGAGGGCGTGTCGAAAGGGACGGGTCGCGAGACCCACATTCACCCCATCGACCTCACCCTGCAGGGCGGCACGATGAACGTGCTTCTCGGCCCGACACTTTCGGGCAAAACCACACTGATGCGCTTGATGGCCGGTCTCGACAGACCGACAGAAGGTCGTGTTCTGTGGAACGGGGAAGATGTGACTGCGGTGCCGGTGCAAAAACGCAACGTCGCGATGGTCTATCAGCAATTCATCAACTATCCGTCGATCACCGTCTTCGAGAACATTGCCAGCCCTCTCCGGCTGATGGGAAAATCCAAGTCGGATATCCATACGGCCGTCCACGAAGCCGCCGACATGATGAAGCTTGGCGCAATGCTGGACCGCAAGCCGCTGGAACTGTCCGGTGGCCAGCAGCAGCGTTGCGCGCTCGCCCGTGCGCTGGTGAAAAACGCCGGACTGGTGCTTCTCGATGAGCCGCTCGCCAATCTGGATTACAAGCTGCGCGAGGAATTGCGCGCTGAAATTCCGCGGATCTTCGAAAAAGCCGGGTCAATCTTCGTTTATGCCACCACCGAGCCAGAAGAAGCCCTGCTGCTGGGCGGCAACACTGCAACTCTGTGGGAAGGTCGCGTAACCCAGTTCGGCAACACACCGACTGTCTACCGCAAGCCGGTTGATGCGACCACAGCACGAGTTTTCTCTGACCCGCCGATGAACTTCCTCCAGGTTTCCAAGACCGGTGCCAAGCTAATGTTCGGCGATGGCCAGTCCGCCTCGGCATCTGGGTCTTTGGCACATCTGCCCGACGGCCGCTACATGGCTGGCTTCCGCCCCAACCATCTGGAAGTCAGTCGGCACGCCGCCGACGCAATGGAGTTTCACCCCCAACTGTCGGTCACCGAAATCACGGGGTCAGAAACCTTCATTCACCTCGACCACAACGGTGAACGCTGGGTCGGGCTGATCCATGGCGTCCACAATCTGCCGCTGGACAAGCCCCTGCCGGTCTACCTTGACCCGGCGCATGTCTACATCTTCGACACCGACGGTGGCCTGGTCGCTCCGGCGTCCTACGCCGCAGCCGCTTGAGGAGAGTTGAGACATGGCAAGAATAACACTCGATAATCTGGCGCATTCCTACAGCCCCAATCCCAAGAAAGAGGCCGACTACGCCCTGAAGGAGCTGAACCACGTCTGGAACGATGGCGAGGCCTATGCGCTGCTCGGAGCGTCCGGCTGCGGAAAATCCACACTGCTGAACATCATTTCAGGCCTTCTGCAACCCAGTCAGGGCCGCATCCTGTTTGGCGACAGCGATGTCACCTTCGCACCAACGACAGACCGAAACATCGCTCAGGTGTTTCAATTCCCGGTGGTCTACGACACGATGACTGTCCGTCAGAACTTGGCATTCCCGCTGCGCAATCGCGGTGAGAGACCGGCCTACATCGCCTCGCGCGTTCAAGCCATCGCCGCGATGATCGGCATGGAAGCCCAGCTGGATCGCAAGGCCCAGGGCTTGACCGCCGACGCCAAACAGAAAATCAGCCTCGGACGCGGCATGGTGCGTGAAGACGTCAACGCCCTGCTGTTCGACGAGCCACTCACGGTGATCGACCCGCATATGAAGTGGGAGTTGCGGACGCAGCTAAAGTCTCTGCACCGGGAATTCGGCCACACGATGATCTATGTCACTCATGATCAGACCGAAGCGCTGACATTTGCCGACAAGGTCGTCGTCATGCACGAAGGCAGGGTTGTGCAAATGGGCACGCCGGAAGAGCTGTTCGAGCGGCCGGAACACACCTTCGTCGGCTACTTCATTGGCTCCCCGGGCATGAACATCATCCCAGCGCGGGTCGAAGGCAATCAAGCCTACATAAATGGCTCCCAGCTCTCGCTTGCGGAAGCCTATACGGGCCTGTCGGGCAATGTCGCCATCGGTGTCCGCCCGGACTACGCCCGCCTGTCCGAAACCGACGGTTTGCCGGTCAACATTCGGCGCGTCGAGGACGTCGGTCGCCACAAGATCATTCGCGCCGACTTCTTCGGCACCGATATCAGCATCATCGCACGGGAAGACGAAACCATTTCCCCGGACATGAACAGGGTCACTTTCGACCCGGCTCATATCAATGTCTACCACGACGACTGGCGTGTGCAGGGGGAGGCCGCGTGATGGAAAAGACCGTCAATCAGAAAGCCTGGTTCCTCGTTTTGCCCGTTCTGGTGCTGGTGGCATTTTCTGCCGTCATTCCTCTAATGACCGTGGTCAATTATTCAGTTCAGGATACGTTCGGCAACAATGAGTTCTACTGGGCCGGCCTTGAATGGTTCAGTGAAATGCTGGACTCCGAGCGGATGTGGAACGCGCTTTCGCGTCAGCTCGTCTTCTCGGCCATCATCCTGGCGATCGAAGTTCCGCTCGGTATCTTTGTTGCCCTGAATATGCCGAAAAAAGGCTTCTGGGCCTCACTCTGCCTGGTGCTGATGGCCCTGCCCCTGCTCGTGCCGTGGAATGTCGTTGGCACGATCTGGCAGATCTTCGGCCGTGTCGACATCGGCCTGCTCGGCTACACCCTGGACAAGATCGGTATCCCCTACAACTACACGCAGGACTTTTTCGCCGCCTGGGCCACCGTCATCATCATGGATGTCTGGCACTGGACCTCGCTTGTCGCACTGCTTGCCTACGCCGGTCTGCAGTCGATCCCGGATGCCTATTATCAGGCCGCCAAGATCGATCAGGCCAGCCGCTTGGCTGTGTTCCGCTTCATCGAGCTGCCGAAGATGCAGGGCGTGTTGATGATCGCCATCCTGCTGCGCTTCATGGACAGCTTCATGATCTACACCGAGCCTTTCGTGGTCACCGGCGGCGGACCGGGCAATTCCACGACCTTCCTCTCCATCGATCTGGTGAAGATGGCGCTTGGACAGTTCGACCTTGGACCGGCAGCCGCCTTCTCGATCATGTACTTCCTGGTCATCCTGCTGATTTCCTGGGTGTTCTACACAGTGATGACCAACCTTGAGAAAAGGGAGGGTGCATAAATGACCCTTGCTGCGACCGAGATTTCCCGGCCGAAAAGCCGCGTCCTTCCCTGGGTCAACGGCAGTGCCGTGGTGATGACCCTGTATCTGGTCTTCCTGCTGCTGCCAATCTACTGGCTGCTCAACATGAGCCTCAAGACCAACACCGAGATCCTGTCGACCTTCTCTCTCTGGCCGCAAGATCTGACGTTCGACAACTATCGGACGATCCTGACCGATCCGAGTTGGTACATGGGTTACGTCAACTCGCTGATCTATGTGGTCATCAACACGGTAATCTCGATTTCCGTTGCACTGCCAGCAGCCTACGCTTTCTCGCGCTATCACTTCATGGGCGACAAGCACCTTTTCTTCTGGCTTCTGACCAATCGGATGGCGCCACCGGCAGTTTTCGCCCTGCCGTTCTTCCAGCTCTATTCGTCCGTCGGGCTGTTCGACACCCACATCGCCGTTGCTCTGGCCCATTGCCTGTTCAACGTTCCACTGGCCGTCTGGATCCTCGAAGGCTTCATGCGCGGCGTGCCGAAGGAAATCGATGAGACCGCCTATATCGACGGTTACTCGTTCGGCCGCTTCTTCATGAAGATCTTCATGCCCCTGATTGCCAGTGGCATCGGCGTCGCGGCGTTCTTCTGCTTCATGTTTTCCTGGGTCGAGCTGTTGCTGTCGCGCACACTGACCTCAGTCGACGCGAAGTCGATCGCCGCCACCATGACCCGCACCGTTTCGGCCTCCGGCATGGACTGGGGCGTGCTCGCCGCAGCTGGTGTTCTCACCATCGTGCCGGGCGCTCTGGTGATCTATTTCGTGCGCAATTACATCGCCAAGGGCTTTGCCCTCGGGCGGGTCTGACAGAAAGGAGACATCGACATGGCCTGGATGGCTTGGACAGTTCCGACCGCGATCTTCTTCTGCGTGATCGCCCTTGCTTTGCTGACGTTCACCGTGCTCGCAATCCGTTATCCCGAGACCCCGCGCCTCGGGGTCCTGCGGATCGAGACAACGCGCGGTGACCGCCTGTTCATTACCCTTCTCGGCTCGGCCTTCATCAATCTGGCCTGGCTTGGAACAATGAGTGACCCACAATGGTGGGCTCTCATTCTCTGCCTCGTTTATGCAACAGCCGTTTTTCGCTGGGTGTGACGAGGAATTTAAGCCCGTTCCTGGGAGGAACCGGTCGGGCTTCTGAACTGAAAGAACTCAACCTTGGGAGGAGTGGAATGATACGTTCACTTAAAACCGGCACAGCCCTCGCGCTTGTGCTCGGAACGCTCGGAACTCCGGCTTTTGCCGGGATGGACGAAGCGAAACAATTCCTGGATGCGGAAATCGTTGACCAGTCAGCCCTGTCCCGTGCCGATCAGGAAAAGGAAATGCAGTGGTTCATCGATGCTGCAGCTCCGATGTCCGGCATGGAAATCAAGGTGGTTTCGGAAAACATTGCCACCCACGAATATGAGTCCAAGGTTCTGGCTCCGGCCTTTACCGCCATCACCGGCATCAAGGTCACACACGACCTGATCGGCGAAGGGGACGTGGTTGAAAAACTGCAGACCCAGATGCAGTCGGGCGAGAATATCTATGATGGTTACGTCAACGACAGTGATCTGATCGGTACGCATTGGCGCTATCAGCAAGTGCGCAATCTGACCGACTGGATGGCCAACGAAGCTGCTGACGTCACCAATCCGGGCCTCGATCTGGACGATTTCATCGGAACCCAGTTCACCACTGCTCCGGACGGCAAGCTTTACCAGCTTCCCGACCAGCAGTTCGCCAACCTTTACTGGTTCCGGTATGATTGGTTCACCGATCCGGACATCAAGGCCGAGTTCAAGGAAAAATACGGCTACGAACTAGGCGTTCCGGTCAACTGGACGGCCTATGAAGACATCGCGGAATTCTTCACCGGCAAGAACATTGACGGTCAGGAAATCTTCGGCAGCATGGACTACGGCAAGAAGGATCCGTCCCTCGGCTGGCGTTACACTGATGCCTGGATGTCGATGGCTGGAATGGGCGACAAAGGCGAGCCGAATGGCCTGCCTGTCGACGAGTGGGGCATCCGCGTCAACGACAAGTCTCAGCCGGTAGGCGCCTGTATGGCACGTGGCGGGGCAACCAACTCGCCTGCGGCCGTCTATGCCGTGGACAAGGCCATTGACTGGCTGAACAAGTACTCCCCCCCGGCCGCCATGGGCATGACCTTCTCTGAAGCTGGACCTGTTCCGGCCCAGGGCAACATCGCCCAGCAGATGTTCATGTACACCACCTTTGTGGCGTCACTCGTTGAGCCGGGCCTTCCGGTCATGAACGAAGATGGCACTCCTAAGTGGCGTCTGGCTCCGTCGCCGCATGGCGCATACTGGGAAGAAGGCATGAAGGTCGGCTATCAGGACGTTGGGTCCTGGACGCTGATGAAGTCAACTCCGGTCGACAATGCAAAGGCTGCTTGGCTCTACGCCCAGTTTGTCACTTCCAAGACAGTGGACGTGAAGAAGGCCCACGTCGGCCTGACATTCATCCGCCAGTCGACAGTGGAGCATGAGAGCTTCACCGAGCGTGCTCCGAAGCTCGGCGGTCTGGTCGAGTTCTACCGTTCGCCGGCCCGCACACAGTGGTCCCCGACCGGTACCAACGTTCCTGACTACCCGAAGCTGGCTCAGCTCTGGTGGCAGAACATTGGCGATGCCATGGCCGGTGCCAAGAGCTCGCAGGAGGCCCTCGACAGCCTGTGTTCCGACATGGAGCGCGTGCTGCAGCGTCTTGAACGCGCTGGCGTCCAGGGCGACCTTGGTCCGAAGCTGAACGAAGAAGAAAGCGCAGAAGCCTGGCTTGAGCGTGACGGCGCACCGAAGGCAGCTCTTGCCAACGACAAGCCGGACCCGATCACAGTCGACTACGACAGCCTGGTCGCAAGCTGGAACTAAGCTTAGCCACTTTAACACCATGGAAAGGCGGGGCTTCGGCTCCGCCTTTTTCTTTGACACTCTGTTCAAACCACCCGGTCTCGTATTGCCGGGCATCACACCCTAGAGTCAATCTCAACCGAAAAGGGCTGACATCATGAGCTGGAATCCGAACCAGGGCCCTGATGCATTTGCACCAGGCTCATCCGACAGTATCGAAACATTGATCATTCCTCGCGCCCGCGACATCGGCGGGTTTGAAGTTCGGCGCGCGCTTCCCTCGCCGAAACGCCAGATGGTCGGGCCCTTCATCTTCTTCGATCAGGTTGGCCCTGCCGAATTTCTGACCGACAGCGGTATCGATGTGCGCCCACATCCTCATATCGGGCTGGGGACCGTGACCTATCTGTTTCAGGGAGAGTTTCAGCATCGCGACAGCCTTGGCACCAGCCAGATGATCCACCCCGGTGAAGTCAACTGGATGCTCGCCGGCCGCGGGGTCACCCATTCAGAGCGCACCAGTCCTGAGACCCGCACAACAGGGCATTCACTTTACGGCGTACAGACCTGGGTCGCCTTGCCGGAAGACAAGGAAGAGATGGCCCCGGCCTTTGAACACCACAAACAGGCAGACTTACCGTTTCTCGAGGCCGAAGGCGCCACCGCGCGTTTGATCCTCGGCACGGCCTGGGGCGAGCAGGCCCCTGTCACCATGCAGAGCGAGATTTTCTACGCCGACGTGACGTTGCAGTCAGGCGCCCATGTACCCCTGCCCGACAATCACGAAGACCGTGGCGTCTACATCACCCAGGGCTCGGTGGAAATCGCCGGTGAGACTTTTGAGGCCGGGCGCATGATGATCTTCCGCCCCGGCGACGCCATCAGCATCCGCGCAGGGGCTGCCGGGGCGCGCCTGTTGGCTTTGGGCGGCGAAACCCTGAACGGCCCGCGCTACATCTGGTGGAATTTCGTCTCGTCATCGCCTGAGAAGATCGAAGAAGCCAAGTCAGCCTGGAAAGCCGCTGACTGGTCCAACGGCCCCTTCTCTCTGCCGCCCGGCGATGACGACGAGTTCATCCCGATCACGCCGGACATGGACCGCCTGAAGCTGAAGAAACCGAAGGTTTGAACATAAAGCGAGCGAGCATCAGCTTTGTCACCCCGGCCAAGGGAGCAGCCCAAAGATCCGGTGCCGATGGGCCCCCTATACCAACGAAAATCCTCGTCTCACCGATCCCGGCTCTGACGGCGGAGATGACGGCTATGCAAAGACCAGTCTACCCATTCAAGACATTCATGACGCTTTGCCGCAGTTCATCCGCCCCCATCAACTCCAGCCCAAGCCCTTTGAGACTGCCAGCCAAAATCTCGACCAGCTCTGCGTTCGAGCCCGCGATCTTGCCCGAGGGCAGGGCTGTGTTGTTTTCAAAGCCGGTGCGACAGTGCCCGCCCAGCAAGCCCGTTGTCGTCAGACAGGCAGTCTCATACTGGCCGAAAGCGCAGACGCTCCAGTGCCGGAACACCGGCTGACCCTCTGCCAGAAACGGCAGCAAATCGGCAGGCACGGAAGTTTGCGTCTTGGTGTAACGGCCCAGAACATACAGCACGGGAACATCAGCAAACGGCAGGTTTCCTGCTTGCCGCATCTGCTCCAGCAGCAAAGCCTCCTCAGGTGAAAACAGGATGATCTGAGGCAGAACCTTTTCCTTGCGAATCCACTCAAGAAGGCGAAAGAACGCCGCTTCGTCCGCCGGTTCGCGCACCAGTTCCCGCAGCGCCAATGACACCGCCTCCGGCCGTGTCGCCTTCACCACCTCGATCTGCTCCGAAGCTGAATAGACCCCCAGTGCCTCACTGGTGACCTGAACCACGATGCGGTCCCCGAGCTTCTCCCGAATAGCGTCGATCACACCCCGGTAGGCGTCCGCATCAAGCAGATGAGATCCATCCGCCTTGCGCACATGAACGTGGATCATGGCCGCTCCTTCGGCCAGGCAATCGGCGGCGGTGGCGGCCAGCTCGGCAGCGCCAAGCGGCAGGTTCGGATGCTCTGTCTTGGTCTTGCGTCCGCCATTGGGCGCAACGGCAATGGCGGTTGTCTGCAGAGGGCAAGTTGATGTCATATCGGTCACTCAATGATTCATTTGAACATAACTGTTCATCGTTGAAACAAATGTTGCAAGCCGCAAATTTTCCGGTTTAGGATGCCGCCCATGGTTCACCATCCTTTCACCAACGACCTGATTGCGCGTTTCGATGATTTGACGACAGAACTGCAAAAGGCAGCCCGTTACGTCATCGACAACCCGCGCGACGTGGCGTTGCTGTCGATGCGTGAGCAGGCGCGCCGTGCCGGGGTCCAGCCTGCGACGATGATGCGCCTGGCAAAGCAGCACGGCTATGAGGGCTACGACGATGTCCGCGCCCACTATGCCGATGCCATGCGTGAATTCACAGGTGGCTTTGCCACACGTGGGTCCGCCCATGCCAAGCGTCAGAAGCTGGAAGGTGACCAGGCGTTAGCCTCCAACCTGCTATCTGCGATCACCCGTCAGATCGAAGCCCTGGCGGCCCCCGATGTTCTTGCAGAGATCACATCCGCCGCCCGATTGCTTGCAGATGCCCGTCGTGTCTATTGCCTCGGCATGCGTGCCAGCCACCCGATTTCCTGGCAGATGCACTACATCCTGTCGCTGATCAGCGATAAATCCGTGTTGCTGGACGCCATCGCTGGAACTGGCTCTGATCCGATCCGTCATGCAGGCCCGGAAGATGTGCTCTTCGCCTCCAGTGTCTCGCCGTATACCCAGCGGACCCTCGACATTGCGACCTACGCAAAGTCACGCAATGTCCGGCTTGTGGTTCTCAGCGACAGCCCCGTCTCGCCGCTGGCCAAGCTGTCCGCCCATGCATTAATCGCCGCTACTGAAAGCCCCGGTTTCTATCACACGATGACGCCGGCCTTTGCGCTGGCAGAAGTGCTCGCGGTGCTGGTCGCCGGCTATGGCGGCGACCAGACCCTGCAGGCGCTCCAGAGCCTCGACACATATCACAGCGACTTCAACACCCACGCCACGACACGGCGCGTGAGCCTCGCCTCTGAGGGACGAAAAATACCATGACCCATCTGCTCCACAGATCCATCAACACCCAGTTGCCTGTCGCTGTTGGCGGCAAGGGTGCCTACGTCATGGATCAATCCGGCAAGGCCTATCTGGATGCGTCTGGCGGTGCCGCCGTCTCCTGCCTCGGTCATGGTCACCCGGATGTGCTCAGTGCGCTGCACGCACAGCTCGACAAGCTGGCCTACGCCCACACAGGCTTTTTCACCACTGATGTTGCCGAGGAATTGGCGGATCGACTGATTGCAGACGCCCCGGCAGGTCTCGACCATGTTTATCTGGTCAGTGGCGGATCCGAAGCTGTAGAGGCCGCGCTGAAGATGGCGCGGCAGTATTTCGTCGAAGTCGGCAAGCCGCAGCGGCGGCATGTCATTGCCCGTCGTCAGAGCTACCATGGAAACACCCTTGGGGCGCTGGCCGCCGGTGGCAACGAGTGGCGCCGCAGCCAGTTCAGTCCGCTGTTGATCGAGACCCACCACATTGCGCCGTGCTTTGCCTATCGCGAGCAAAGAGAAGACGAAACGCTCGAAGACTATGGCCAGCGCGCAGCCGAGGAGCTTGAGACCAAGATCCTGGAGCTCGGGCCGGATGACGTCATGGCTTTCGTTGCCGAGCCGGTTGTCGGCGCAACGGCAGGCGCTGTTCCACCAGCTCCCGGATATTTCAAGAAAATCCGCGAGATTTGTGATCGCTACGGCGTGCTGCTGATCCTCGACGAAGTGATGTGCGGCATGGGCCGGACCGGCACACTGCATGCCTGTGAGCAAGACGGCATAAGCCCTGACCTGCTGACCATCGCCAAAGGGCTGGGAGGCGGCTATCAGCCCATCGGTGCAACCTTGATGAGTACCGGCATCTTTGAAGCTTTCAAAACCGGCAGCGGGTTCTTCCAGCACGGCCACACCTATATGGGGCACCCGATGGCGGCCGCGGCCGGACTGGCAGTGCAAAACATCATCCGACGCGATGACCTCCTGCAGAATGTCTTCGCCATGGGCGAACTGCTTGCCGAAAGACTGACGGAACGTTTTGGTCAGAACCCGCACGTCGGCGACATTCGCGGTCGCGGCCTCTTCCGCGGCATCGAACTGGTTCAGAACCGGGAGACCAAGACACCCTTCGATCCCGCGCTGAAGCTTCATGCCAGGATAAAGCGCGAGGCGATGAGCCAGGGTCTGATGGTCTATCCGATGGGCGGAACGATTGATGGCCGCGTCGGCGACCATGTTCTCATCGCACCGCCTTTTATCATTTCACCTGAAGAGGTTGAAATCATCTGTGATCGCTTGGGAGCAGCTGTTGAAACCTCTCTGGCTTCGTTGACTGAGACCTGAAAACGGGGAAAAACGCACCAACACAAACCGGTTTTGGAACACAGACACCTTTTAAAGACTTTCGCAGGCTACCCAGCCTGTGTTTGACTGGGCGCGGACTTGTTCCACCGCCCACAATTAGACAGGGGAACGACAATGAAACTGATGCAAACCGCAATTGCCGGGGTCTTTGCCCTCGGCCTGACTGCCTCCGCAGCAACTGCCGACGAGTTCATCTCCATCGGCACCGGCGGCGTGACCGGCGTTTATTATCCGACCGGTGGCGCCATCTGCCGTCTCGTCAACAAGGATCGCAAAGAGCACGGCATTCGCTGTTCGGCTGAATCCACAGGCGGCTCGGTCTACAACATCAACACGGTTCGCGCTGGCGAACTGGAGTTCGGTGTTGCCCAGTCCGATTGGCAGTACCACGCCTACAAGGGCACTTCGAAGTTCGAAGATCAGGGCCCGTTCGAAAAAGAACGTTCCGTTTTTTCCGTTCACCCGGAGCCATTCACCCTGATCGCTCGCCAGGGCTCAGGCATTGCCGGCTTTGAAGACATCAAGGGCAAGAAGGTCAACGTCGGCAACCCGGGGTCCGGCCAGCGCGCCACCATGGAAGTTGTCATGGACGCTTTCGGCATGACCATGGACGATCTGGCTCTGGCCGCAGAACTCAAGGGCTCCGAAATGGCCCAGGCTCTGTGTGACGGCAAGATCGACGCCATGATCTACACCGTTGGTCACCCGGCTGCAGCCGTGACCGAGGCCGCAACCACCTGCGACGTTGAAATCGTCTCCGTGGCTGGCGCGCCGATCGACAAGCTGATCGCCGACAATCCTTACTACCGCGTCGCGACGGTTCCGGGCGGCATGTACAAGGGCACCGACGACGACGTAACCACCTTTGGTGTTGGCGCGACCTTCATCTCCTCGGCCGATGTGTCCGACAAGGTTGTCTACACTGTCGTCAAAGCTGTCTTCGACAACTTCGATGCCTTCAAGAAGCTGCATCCGGCTTTCGCCAACCTGAAGGAAGAGCAGATGATCAAGGACGGCCTCTCCGCTCCTCTGCATCCGGGCGCTGTGAAGTACTACAAGGAACGCGGCTGGATGTAAGTCCAACCCGATTTGAAAGGCCGGGCGCCACGCGGTGCTCGGCCTTTTTCTATTCTGCTTTACATTCAAAAGATTATCGACGACCAAGCGCGCTTTTTTTAATGGCGGCGATGGACGGATGGCTGGGGACGGGGCACACTTCTCTAGGTGCCTATGGGGAATTTGTGGGGTTCAAGCATGTCGATGGAAACCAATCAGACTGAAAAGCGAAAACAAAATGTCGATGTCGACATGATGGTGGCTGAAGTCGAAACCGGCGCACGCTCGGCAACGGGACTGGTCGGAAAGTTTATCCTCGCAGTGGCTTTCATCTGGTCGAGCTTCCAACTCTATATTGCGTCCAACATTCCCTATGTGCTGACCGAGACTTTCGGCGTCAACGTCGTCTACAACAGCCAGGAAGCCCGCCAGGTCCATCTGGCCTTTGCCCTGGTATTGGCCATGCTGGCCTATCCGTTGTTCAAATCCAGTCCGCGCAATCGCGTGCCCTGGTATGACTGGATACTCGCCATTCTAGGCGCATCATCCTGTCTTTATTTGCTGTTTTTCAAGGAAGATATCGCCAACCGCGCAGGCTTGCCGACGACGGCTGACATCACCTTCTCGATCATTGGCATGCTCTCTCTCGGCATCGCGGTCTATCGCGCTCTTGGCTTGCCTCTCGTGATTGTCGCCAGCGTTTTCGTCTTCTACGTCTTCTTCGGACACCTCTCCTTCATGCCGGAGGCCATCCAGTGGAAGGGCGCTTCTCTCGGCAAGGCCATGTGGCACTTCTGGATGCAGACGGAGGGTGTCTTCGGCGTCGCCCTTGGCGTCTCTGCCTCGATGATCTTCCTGTTCGTGCTCTTCGGCTCACTGCTGGAAAAAGCCGGTGCCGGAAATTATTTCATCAAGCTCGCATTCGCGCTGCTCGGCCATCTGCGTGGTGGCCCTGCAAAGGCCGCTGTCATCGCCTCCGCCCTCTCCGGTCTTTATTCCGGTTCATCCATCGCCAATGTGGTCACCACGGGCACCTTCACAATTCCGCTGATGAAGCGCACCGGGTTCTCGCCCGAAAAAGCTGGTGCCGTTGAAGTCGCATCCTCGACCAACGGTCAGCTGACCCCGCCGGTGATGGGTGCCGCCGCCTTCCTGATTTCCGAATTCACCGGAATTTCCTATCCCGAGCTGATCAAGCATGCCTTCCTGCCTGCCATCATTTCCTACATTGCGCTGGTCTACATCGTTCACCTGGAAGCCCTGAAACTCGGTCTCGAGGGCATGAAGCGCCCGACAGTCACCGCGACCGTCGCCCAGCGCCTTTCCGGCGTTCTCTTTGGCTTCATCGCGATGGGCGTGCTCGCCGCTGCTGTCTACTACGGCCTCGGCTGGATCAAGGTCGTTTTCCCCGACCTCACTTTCAGCGCTGCCGTCCTGATCTTCCTGGCAGCCTACTTCACTCTGTTGACGGTTGCGGCCCGTCATCCGGATCTCGAAATGGATGATCCGAATGCCCCGATTGACGAACTTCCCCGCCCCTGGGACGTGGCCGTCACCGGCTTTTATTTCCTGCTGCCGATCGTCGTTCTGATCTGGAGCATTCTGGTCGAACGTCTGTCGCCGACGACCTCCGCCTATTGGGCGACCATCTCGATGATCTTCATCGTGCTGACACAGCACCCGTTGAAGTCCATTCTGCGCAAAACCGGCACCATTGCCGACGGCCTGCGTCAGGGCGGACAGGACTTCCTGAATGGGATGATATCCGGCGCCCGCGCCATGATCGCCATTGGAGTTGCCACTGGCGCTGCCGGCATCATCGTTGGCACAGTTTCGCTAACCGGTGCGCATCAGGTCGTCGGTGAGTTCGTCGAATATCTTTCCGGTGGCAACCTCATTCTGATGTTGCTTCTCGTCGCCGTCATGAGCCTCGTTCTCGGCATGGGCCTGCCGACAACTGCGAACTACATCGTCGTATCGTCCCTCATGGCGCCGGTCATTGTCACGGTTGGTGCCCAGTCCGGGCTGATCGTTCCACTGATCGCCGTGCATCTGTTTGTCTTCTACTTCGGCATTCTGGCAGATGACACGCCGCCGGTCGGCCTTGCGGCCTTTGCCGCAGCGGCGATATCAGGTGGCGATCCGATCAAGACCGGTATCCAGGGCTTCTCCTACGATATCCGGACAGCGCTGTTACCCTTCCTCTTCATCTTCAACACCGAGTTGCTGCTGATTGATGTCGGCCCGTTCAAGGCCGTCTTCATCTTCATTGTCGCGGTCGCGGCGATGATGCTGTTTGCGGCGGCGACGCAAGGCTACTTCCTGGCCCGCAGCAAGATTTGGGAGACCGCAGCCCTCTTGCTCATTGCCTTCACCCTGTTCCGACCAGGTTTCTGGCTCGACTATGCGCAAGAGCCTTTCGTCAATCATCCGGGAACCGACATTGTCGAGCTCGCCGGTCAGGCACCAGCCAACAGCACCCTGCGAGTTCAGATCGCCGGTCCGGATTTCGATAATCCGGATCAGATCGACAACCTGACGATGCTGCTCGAAATGGGCGAACCGGCAGACGGCGAAACCCGCCTCTCCAACATTGGGCTGGCTGTCATGGAAGACGGCGACAAAATGCTGCTGGAAGAGCCATTCCCGGGGACCCGCTACTTCACCGATCTTCAGGGCTATGACTATTACGCCGACGAAAGCGTCGTCGTTGCCATGGTTCAGACCCCGGCAGAGCGGATGCCGAAGGAAGTCTTCTACATCCCGGCCCTCCTGCTTCTTGGTGTGGTGGTCATGATGCAGCGTCGCCGTCAGACCGTACCGGCCTTTTAACCGCACATGAGGAGACCGACATGATCACCAAGATACTGGTTGCCCTCGATATCGCCGATGAGGCTTCATCGGAGCATCTGTTGAAGACCGCAAGCGATCTCAGCAAGCTGCATTCGGCTGAGCTTCATGCACTTATGGTCGTTCCCACCTACCGCATGCCACTCGTCGGGTCGTATTTCGAACCCAAGGACGAGGAAGCCATGCTGCGGCGGGCCAAGGAAGCGTTCCTGAGTTTCTTGCAGGACAAGGCTCCCGAAGAGCAACAGGTCAAAGGCCACATTGCCCATGGCACGATCTATGATGAGATCAACCGCGTAGCGGAAAGTCTGGGCTGCCAGCTCATCGTGCTGGGGGCGCATCGACCTGAGCTGAGCGATTATCTGCTCGGCCCCAATGCGGCACGCGTCGTCCGCCACGCTCGCCAGTCGGTCTACGTGGTGCGCGACGATACCGAGTAGTTCTGGACACACCTGCGAACGCCAAAAAGCCCCGGTCAGTTGAACCGGGGCTTTTTTTTACACTCAACGTCATCCTGCCGCCAGACAGGTGATCTAGGCCTCGTATGTCACCCGCCCACCGGCAATCGTGGCGACACACGACGCGGTGGTGATCTCGGCAGGTGCCAATGCCTGTAGATCGTGTGACATCACCGCGATATCCGCCAGCATTCCAGGCATCAGCCGACCCTTCTTGCCTTCATTGAACTCCACCCAGGCATTCATCGCCGTATAGCTCTCCAGGGTATCAAGAAGGCTCTGGGTTTGATCGCGCCACGGCGCGCCGAGCTGTACAGGCGCAATCGCCGCCTTGACGCTCGGCATCACTTCAACACCGATCACCGGCCAGTCGGTCGAGAAGATCACCGGCACGCCACTGTCTCGCAGGTCCTGCCAGGCATAAGCGGTCGGGATCTGCGCCGGATGCAGCATCTTTTCAACGCCCTCGGACGGAAAGACACCCCCAAAGGGGGCATGGCCGGGCTGAATGGAGGCCACGACATCCAGCTGCTTGAACCGAGGCAAGTCATCCGAGTGCAGCACTTCTATGTGCTCGATCCGATGACGGCTGTCGCGGACCCCATTGGTCGTACGTGCCAGTTCATAGGCATCCAGGGTCCAGCGGATGCCCCGATCTCCGATGGCATGAACCGCAACCTGAAGGCCCAGTTCATCCGCCTTTACAATCGCCGCGTTGAAGTGAGCCTGCTCAAACACCGCATCGCCGATTGTGTCCAGCCCCGGATAAGGCTCCAGCATCAGCGCGGTAGAACTCTCCACCACCCCATCGATGAACATCTTGACCCGGCTGCACCAGATCCAGTCCCCCTGATACTTCGCCCGCATTTCGACGGCTTCTTCAAAACGCGAGATCTGATCGAAATTCTTAAAGTGGAAGGGCACTTCGACACGGCACAGCAAATCGCCATCGGCTTCCAGCTCGCTCAACAGCTCAAGCTGATAGAAATTGCCATCCATATTGTGCAGACCCGTGATGCCTTGTGCCGCGCAATGACGCAAACCCTTGGCGATCGCTGCCTTGTCCAGCGCCCGCTGTTCCGGCGTTGCCGGTGGCACCGGATCAGCACCCGTCACCATGCCGAGAAGGTCGCGCCCACCAAACCGGGTCAGCGCCAGAACCGGACCATAGGCAGCCGGCTCACGCAACTCACCCGAGGCCGTACCGTCGGCGGCCATCATGATCTCGGAACCCTTGTCGACCTGTTTGCCGTGCAGAAAGCCCACCAGCTCCAGCGCTTTCGTATTCGCCCACATGGTGTGATGGTCCGGCGCGAACATTGCAAACGGTCGATCCGGCAGCACCAGATCAAGTGCCTGACGGGTCGTGACCTGGCCTGGCCCGAGGATCGAATAATCCGCCTGCACTGCAAACACCACCGCATCATCCGGGCAATCAGCGGCCCATGCCTGCACCTTGGCGGCGAGCTCGTCGAGCCCTTGGACGCCGTAAAGGTTGAGGTAGTCCAGTTCGACCGAGCCACCGAACAAATGCACATGGCTGTCGATGAAGCCCGGCAACACCGTTCCGCCTGCGGCATCGATGATCTTGGTCTCGGGCCCGGCAAGGGCTTTAATCTCGGGGTTTTTCCCAACTGCCAGAATCTTGCCGGTTTTCACCGCGAGAGCGGAGGCGGAAGGCTGATCCGGATCAAAGGTGATCAGGTGGCCATTTAGAATTATGAGATCGGCGGTCATCTCGAAGTCCTGAAAATGTCTGCGCAGCCTGCCATCGGGCAGCCGCCCCTGGAATAAGCAAACAGCAATGCGCGACACGTCACTTGCCGCGCATTGCCTTGGCCATGTTACTTCTGCAGTTCGGTCCAGATCGCAGTGTAGATCTTGCGAACCGCTGGCGAGCAGGTTTCGGTGAGGAAACCGGCAGCCTTCAGGTCGTCCGGAATGATGACCTCAGGTGCCGCCGCCATGACCGGGTCCATGAACTCTTCCGAACCTTTGACGCCATTGGCATAACGGGCAAAGTTGGAAATCAGCGCCGCGTTTTCCGGGTCCATGATGAAGTTCATGAAGGCCCTGGCGTTGTCGACGTTGTTCGCATCGGCCAGCACGGCAGCATTGTCCATCCAGACCGGGAAGCCTGTCTGCGGATAGCCGAAGGCGATATCTTCATTCTGCAAACGCGAGCGCAGGCTCGAGCCGTTCCAGTTCACACCGGCGGCATAGTCACCCTTCACGTATTTTTCGATTGTGCCATATTCCAGCGACAGCCAGTTTTTCTTGGCTTCAACCAGCTTGTCGCGCACCTTCAGCAGCAGATCCTTGTCCTCGGTGCATTGCTCGCCGCCGAAGTACTTGATGGTCGTCTTCATGATGTCCATCATTTCCGGAACGACGGAGATCTTGCCCTTCAGCTCTTCCGGCGGATCGAGAAAGATCGCAGCCGTGTTGATGTCGCCGCCATATACCGACGTGTTGACGGTCACGCCGACCGTTCCCCACTGCCACGGCACCGTGTAGTTACGGCCCGGATCAAACGCCACATCCACCCACTGCGGGTCGACATTGGAGAAGTTTTCCATCTCGTTGGGCTTGGATTCCAGCAGCAGGCCTTCATTGATGAAGATCGGCACATAGGTACCCGACGGAACGACGATGTCGAAGCCATGGCCACCGGCCTTGATCTTGGCCAACGCGGTATCGTTGCTGTCGTAGTCCGTCAGCGTCACTTTGACGTCGAATTCCTTTTCGAATTTCTCGATCAGCTCCGGGTTGGTGTAGTTGCCCCAGTTGTAGATATTAAGCTCACCGGCCGCATAGGCCGGAACACTCGTCATGACGACGGCAAGTGCTGTAAGTGTCTTCCCAAGTCTGGTCATATTGACCTCCTGTTGGTTCAGATCGTCCTCTAGAACGGAAGGCTTCCTCGTTTATTTTTTCGTTTTGCTGAGGAAGAAAAACGCCACCACCATCACGACGGAAATTGCCAGAAGCATCGTCGCGATCGCGTTGACCTCCGGTGTCACGACACGCCGCAACTGACCCAACATGTAGGTGGGCAACGTGTCCTGACCCGCGGATTTCACAAATTCGGTAATGACCACGTCATCCAGCGAGATGACGAAGGCCAGCATCGCTCCGGCCAGGATTCCCGGCCAGAGCTGCGGCAAGGTGATCCGGCGAAACACCCGCCACGGCGTGCCGTAAAGGTCCTGCCCCGCCTGCTCCAACTGCTTGTCCATGCCTTCCAGACGCGCCTTGATCGGCATGTAGGCAAACGGAATACAGAAAGCCGCATGCGCAAGAATGAGGAACCCCATCCCGGTGTAGCCGGTGGCCACCTTGACGGCGGCAAAAACAATCAACAGCGCCACCGCCGTGACAATTTCCGGCACCATCAACGGTTGGTTGATCATCGCGAAGATCAGCCCCTGCCCCTTGAACCGTCTGGCGCGAGACATGGCCAGCGCAGCAGGCACCGCACAGGCTGTTGCCAGCGCCGTTGCAGACAGGGCAAGAACCAGCGACCGCATCGTGGCCGAGCGTACTTGGTCATTGTCCCAAGCAGAGGCGTACCAGCGCCAGCTGAAGCCCTCCCACACTGCAAGGGACATTCCGGAATTGAAAGAATAAACCACCAGCAGAACGATAGGCAGGTAGAGCAGGACAAAACACGCCATGGCGATACCTGCAAATCCGGTCTGATGACGAACGTCGAAGGCTTTAGCCATGCCCCCTCTCCTCCGTCCCCACCGCCCGCACATAGATGAACAGTGCGATCATGACGATTGCCAGCAGGGTCAGCGACAAGGCAGCCCCCAGCGGCCAATTGCGTCCCTGCCCGAACTGCAGCTCAATCAGATTGCCGAGCATCAACTGCTTGCCACCGCCCAGAACACGCGGCGTGACATAGGCCCCGAGTGAAGGAACGAACACCAGAATGGATCCTGCGATCACGCCTGGCTTGGCAAGCGGAAAGATCACGCGCTTCAGCACCTGCCAGCGGGTCGCATAGAGATCATAGCCCGCTTCGATCAGCCGAAAATCCAACCGTTCCAGCGACGCATAGATCGGTAGCACCATCAACGGCAGGTAGACGTAGGCCATACCTGTGAGCACCGCAAACTCCGTGAACAGCATCTGGATCGGCTCATCGATAATCCCCAGCCACAACAGAACCAGATTGATCGTCCCCTCCGCGCGGATCAGCTCCAGAATGGCGAAGGTGCGGATCAGCAGATTCGTCCAGAACGGGATGATGATCAGCAGCATCCAGATATCGCGTTGCCGCTTGGGCCGGGTTGCAATGAAATACGCCGTTGGAAAGCCGATCAGAAAGGTGATCAGCGCCGTCAGAAACGACAGTTTCAACGACCGCCAGAAGATCGACAGATGGGCATCGGCCAACATCAACTCGCCAGAGAAGAAATCCCGCTGCAAGACAACGGAAAACCACCCATCTGAGGAGAAGGACCAGACGATCCCACCGTAATCCCCTGCCGTCAGGAAGGAGTAGATAACAACGATGATCAACGGTCCGGAGGCGGCAAGAAACAGAACGATCAGCGCTGGCGCCAGCAGAAGCCAACGGCTCCTGCGTTCCTGGCTGACATGAGAGAGTGTCGCATTTGCCATGAGGGTCAATCTCTCAGCACTTGGCCGGCGCCACGGCCGATCTGAAGGCCGACCCGATCACCGACAGCAAGATGCTGCATCTGGCCAGGCTGGTTCTGATGCCGCAGCACGAACAGATCACCACCATCCACAATGACGTGGAAGTGGGTGTCCGTACCGAAGTAGACGACGTTCTCGACCTTGCCCTTCAGCAAGCCTTGCGCCTCCTCGACCAGCCAGGCGTGTTCCGGACGGATTGCCAGTGTCACCGGGCCATTGGCAACAGGTCCGGACGGCGCCTGGACATGGGCTTCAATGCCGCTTGACAATCGCACACGGGCAAAGCCTTCGCCCTCGCCTTCAATTTCCAGAAGCTCAGCTCCGACGAAATTCGTCTCGCCGATGAAGTCGGCCACAAACCGTTCTGCCGGGTGGTCGTAAATCTCGCGCGGCGGCCCGATCTGCCGCACGCTGCCGGCATTCATCACCGCGATACGGTCGGACATGGTCAGCGCTTCTTCCTGATCATGGGTCACGAAGATGAAGGTAATACCGGTTTCCGCCTGCAGCCGCTTGAGTTCCAGCTGCATGTCCTTGCGCAACTTGTAGTCAAGTGCAGACAGCGGTTCATCCAGCAGCAGCACCTTGGGGCGCGGTGCAAGCGCCCGTGCCAGCGCGACACGCTGCTGCTGCCCACCGGAAATCTCCGAGGTCTTGCGGTCCGCCATTTCGGTCATCCGCACCAGATCGAGCATTTCATCGACTGTCTTGCGAACCTCCTTCTTCGGCCGGTTCAGCATCTCCAGGCCGAACCCGATATTCTCAGCCACCGTCATATGCGGAAACAGGGCGTAGGACTGGAACACGGTGTTGACCGGTCGCCGGTACGGCGGCAGGGAGAGAAGGTCCATCCCGTCCAGATGCACGGATCCGCTTGTTGGATATTCAAAGCCGGCAATGACACGCAGAAGGGTAGTCTTGCCGCAGCCCGAAGGCCCCAGAAGCGTGAAAAACTCATTGTCTTTCACCGTGATGGAAACCCCGCCAAGGGCGGTAAAGTCCATCGAAGGTCCTGGAAAAATCTTGGTGACGCTATCGACTTCAATCATGATGAGTGGCTAAGCGCTCCGTTGAAACTTCAGACTTGATCACAAATCCCTATGAAGAAAATTGCAAGTGAGAATTTCAAAACCCGCGCATAAACGAGCGGCAGTTGGCGTGTATTTTACAGGCAAGGCGTTCGCAGGTCGTACGCGAGCTCCATCCCCAACACTTCTGACGAAAAATCAACGAAAACAGCTTCTTGAGAAAAGGCCCCACGCGACCTCTAATCGAAAAGCCGTGACTTTCCCGCCCGATCCCCTTGCGTTTCCCCGCTTGGAAAAGAAACCTTCCGAAAGCATGTGAGGTCCCAGCCCCAAGGGCAAGAGTGTACCGTACGTTCGGTTCCATAGGCAAATTTTGTGATCACAAAATTTGCAGCCACGTCAAAACCACTGACGGATATTTCAGCACCGCTACCAGATCTACCGCCCCAAAACCGATGCGACACAAAAGTCTTTGCCAACGGACGTAAACCACACTACTCGAGAAGCAGACGGGGGATGCAGGGCTTGCGCATATCACAGCTGCGAAAAGATGCGACCGAGGCGACATGGAGCGATAGGCATCTTTCCGCTCTCCTTGCGCTCGTGCTGTTTCTCGCCGCACTGCTCCCCCCTGGCATGATGCCCGGGCGAACGGACGCAGGCGTGATGTCAGTCGTTTTGTGTACGGCCCAGGGCTTGCGGACGGTCTACCTCGACACCGCAGGCCGAGAGATTCCACCAACCGCGCTTCCCGCCAAAGATCAAGACCACGACGAAGCTCGCAAGCTTCTCTGCCTGTTCGGCACCGGTCTGGCGGCAGTCCTTGGGGGCGATGCTCCCGCACTCGCAGCCCCGGGCGAGCGGCAGAAAATCACTGTGCAGGCCTTCCGGGAGTTCCTGCTTGCGCGTGCAGCTCCGCTGCCGCTTGGTGCCCGCGCCCCTCCACGTCCGCTCCAGATCTGAACCTCATTTCTGATTTCGCGCATCCGACACATCGCCGGGCCTGAGTTGGCTCGCGATCTGTCTGCGCCTTGGCCTGGAGCCTTTTCATATGTCTATCTCAGCGTCCTCTGATGCCACACCTGCGACTGGTCTCGACCGTCGTTTCTATCTCGCCGCCTGGCGCTGGCACTTTTATGCCGGCCTGTTTGTCGCGCCCTTTCTGCTGATCCTCGCCGTTACCGGCATGACCATGATGCTCATCGGCTACTTCGATGGGCGCGAAGGCGAAAGGATCACCGTTGACGTTCCTGCATCCGCGCAAGCGCTGCCTCTGACCGAGCAATCTCAGGTCGTCCTCAACTCTTTCCCCGGATCAAAGCTGGTGGAATGGATTCGCGCGCGCCAGCCTGATCGCGTGAACGTTTTTCGCATCGCACGAGCGGATGGAGGGCAGAGCATGGTCGCCGTCGACCCCTACGCCGGAAACGTCGTGGACAGCTGGAACCGCCGCGATGGCTGGTATGATTTCGCCGACAATGTTCACGGCGAACTTCTGCTGGGCACCACCGGTGACACAATCATCGAGATTGCGGCAGGCTTCGCCATCGTTCTCGTCATCACCGGACTATACATGTGGTGGCCGCGTGAACGCTCGTTCCTCAGAACGATCATTCCTGATCTGAGGGGGCAGGCAAGAGACAAGCTGAAAAGCCTGCACCTCAGCGTCGGCGCGATTTTGTCGGTGATTCTGGTGCTCTTCCTGATTTCCGGCATGTCTTGGACCGGTGTCTGGGGCGGCAAGATAATACAGGCCTGGAGCACTTTTCCAACCGCCAAATGGGACAATGTTCCGCTGTCCGACGACACCCATGCAGCTTTGAACCACGATCACAAGGAAGACATGCCCTGGGCGCTGGAGCAGACACCATTGCCGGCCTCCGGGTCGGACGTTGGCGCTGCGGGCATACCTGAGGGGAAGCCGATTGACCTGAACAGCATCGCAGAACTGGCAACCCGGCTCGGGTTTGACAGCCGCTACCGGGTGTCCTTCCCGCGTGGAGAAGCCGGGGTCTGGACGATGAACCAGGACACCATGAGCGCCGATGCAGAAGATCCCTTTGCCGACAAGACTGTCCATGTGGATCAGTTCACCGGCAAGGTGCTCGCCGACGTTCGCTTTGCCGATTACTCGCTGGCAGGCAAAGCCATGGCCGTCTCCATTCCCCTTCATATGGGACTGGTAACAGTCTGGAACCTGCTGCTGAACGTGATCGTCTGCCTGGGAGTGATCGGTCTGTCACTGACCGGGGTCATCATGTGGTGGCTGCGTCGCCCAAAGAAGATGAGCGCCCGGCTGTTCGCCCCGCAACTGCCGCAGGACATGCCGCACTGGAAAAACGCCATGCTTGTCATGCTGATCGTGTCGCTCGCCTTCCCACTGGTCGGCGCGACCCTGATCGGTCTGCTTGTCCTGGATGTTCTGCTTTTGTCACGTCTTCCAGCACTGCGCAGGATCTACGCCTAGCCAAACATCTGCAGCCCGGTCATCAGGCCGGGCTGTAGCCATGGCGGGCATAAAAACGCGCCAGCTCACTTTCACTGGGACGCATTCCGGTGAAGGTCTCGACATAAGCAGGCACCCGCTTCATACGCATCTCCAGGTTCTCCTCCACCTTCATGGTGATATAACCGATCTGCGTCAGGTAGATCGTTCGCGCCCGGACGTCCGCAGGCTCTTCTGCAAAGCCAAACCGCTGAAACAGGTCGACAAGTGCTTTAAGCCGTGCCGCATCGGCTTCCTCGATGGCCTGAGACACGTCCGGTGACTGCAACCCCCATCCCCTCATCGCGAATTCAAGACGGGAATCAAACAGGCTCTCGTCGAACCAGCAGTCGTGCAGGTTTAGCGCCGCCTCGGCGATGGTCTCGGCGTAAGCCTCGGTCCGACCAATCAGATTGCCGGTGTTCTTCACTCGCCACTGCCCGATCAAGGCGTCCAGCAGCGCGTTCCGGTCTTTGAAGAACCAATAGAAACTGGTGCGCGACAGGTTCATCCGCTGAGCCAGCTTCTGAATGCGCACGCCGTCGATGCCGGCCTCGATCAGGGCGTCATGTGCCGCTTGAAGCCACACGTCCTCGGAACCACGCCAGCCCGTTTCATTGGCAATATCTGTCATCATTCGCCTCTTGTATCAGCAGGGTGATGCTGCACCAACTCGAAAAATGTACATCATCGTCAATTTTGTTGACGGATCTGAACATTTCCTCTTACGCTCTCTCCAAAAGGAAGAAAAAGCAGAGACACAGCCAAGACCCAATCAGAGAACAGCCATGTCCAATGACCCCTTGTTGCAGCCATTTCAACTCAAGCATCTGACCTTGAAAAACAGGATCATGATCACCTCGCATGAACCGGCCTACACCGAAGACGGGATGCCCAAGGCCCGCTATCGCGCCTACCATCAGGAGCGCGCCAAAGCCGGTGTTGCTCTTACCATGACGGCAGGATCCGCTGTCGTCTCACGCGACAGCGCCCCGGCCTTCAACAACATCCTCACCTATAAGGATGAGGTTGTGCCCTACATGCGCGACATGGCGGACGCCTGCCACGAGCACGGCTGCGCGATCATGATCCAGCTAACGCACATGGGGCGCCGTACGCGCTGGGATGGCGCTGACTGGCTGCCGACGATTTCCGCCACTCGCCGCCGCGAACCCGCGCATCGTCTGTCGCCAAAGCTGGCCGAGGACTGGGACATCGAGAGGGTCATCGCGGACTATGCGGATGCTGCCGAGCGAATGAAATTCGCCGGACTGGATGGCATCGAACTGAATGCCTACAACCACCTGACCGACCAGTTCATGTCACCGCTGACCAACGAACTCGACGGGCCTTACGGTGGCGCGACGCTGGAAAGCCGAATGAAGTTCCTGATGGACGTGCTCGGCGCGATCCGCGAGCGCTGCGGCTCAGAGTTCATCCTCGGTGTGCGCAACGTTGCCGATGAATGCCTGGAAGGCGGCATCACCAAGCAGGAGGGCATCGAGATTGCCACGCGTCTACGTGACTGTGGCCTGGTGGATTTTCTTGATATCATTCGTGGCCATATCGAGACCGATGCCGGCCTGACCGATGTGATCCCGATCCAGGGCATGCCCAGCGCACCCCACCTGGATTTCGCCGGCGAAGTCCGGCAGGCCACAAAAGTTCCGGTCTTCCACGCCGCCAAGATCTCAGATGTCGCGACGGCCCGTCACGCGATTGCTTCGGGCAAATTGGACATGGTGGGTCTGACACGCCCGCATATGGCCGACCCCCACATTGTGCGCAAGATCGTTGAGGGACGCGAGGAGGAGATCCGCCCCTGTGTCGGCGCCAACTATTGCCTCGACCGGATCTATCTCGGCGCCGATGCCTTCTGCATCCACAATGCCGCCACCGGGCGTGAGCTTGAGATGCCTCAGGACATCACCAAGGCCACAGACAAGAAGAAAGTCGTCGTGGTTGGCGCCGGGCCCGGAGGGCTGGAAGCTGCACGTGTGGCGGCCGAACGCGGCCACGACGTCGTCGTGATGGAAGTAGCCGCCCGGGCCGGTGGTCAGATCTTGCTGACGAGCCAAAGCACGCGACGCAAGGAAATGATCTCCATCATCGACTGGCGGCTGGCGCAGTGCGAGCGGCTCGGTGTGACGATCCACTTCAACACTTGGGCGGAAGTTGACACAGTGACGAAAGAAGACCCGGACGTGGTGATCATCGCCACCGGCGGTTATCCCGACACTGAAATCCTCAAGTCTGGGAATGAGCTGGTGGTCTCGACATGGGATATCATTTCTGGCGATGTGAAGCCGGGGCGCAATGTTCTGGTCTTCGATGAAGCGGGCGACAATGCAGGCCTTCAGGCGGCAGAAGTCATTGCCAAGGCCGGCGCAAAGGTCGAGGTCATGACACCGGACCGCAACTTTGCGCCGGAAGTCATGGGCATGAACCTGGTGCCTTACATGCGCTCCATGCAAAAGCTCGATACCACCTTCACCGTGACATACCGACTGGAGGCCGTGAAACGCGATGGCAATGGACTGATTGCGGTCATCGGCAGCGACTACGGCGGCATTTCAAGGGAAGTCCCCTTCGATCAGATCATCGTCAACGCCGGCACCGTGCCGATGGCGGAGCTGTATTTCGATCTCAAACCCCTGTCGAAGAACCTCGGCGCGGTGGATTATCTCGCGCTTACAGCAGGACGGCCCCAACAGATGGACACCAATGCGGACGGGTCGTTCCACCTGTACCGGATCGGCGATGCGGTTTCCTCGCGCAATACGCACGCCGCCATTTATGATGCGTTGCGGCTGGTCAAGGACATCTGACAGCCGTTGCCGACAACCGAACAGAAGCAGGCGAGACAGCTCAGCGGTCCCGCCTTACTTTTATATAAAGAGAGAGAGCGAAACCTACTCGGCTGACAGTTCGCGGCAGCCGGTGACCAACAGGCCGAGCAGATGCGGCATGAAGGAGCGCCAGCCGTTCAACCTCCAACTTGTTTCACTGTCATGCCAGATGACAACGCTTGCTCCATCAAAAACGGTCCGACGGGCTTCACCGATCGGAACACTGAGCGGATTACGCGGCCAACCCAGTGTCAGCAGATCTGTCGCCTTGTCACCGAATATTTCGACTGTGATTTCGCGATCGGACACGTCCACCAGACTATGCGGATGCTCTTTATATATAGCGTCCATTGCAGCCGTGATCGTACCAACCTGCTCGACGTCAGTCAGCAGCACCCACTCGTCCGGTCCCAAGCAGAGGATTTCAGTCTCCGCATTAGCCCCTTCGCCAGAAGCGCGTTGGCCGATCTTTTCAGGAACAGCAACGCCAAGCGCCCGAGAGATGGCCGGGACAGCAGCGGTTCGCGCCCGCAGCGACAGCCGGGTCTTGGGCATCAGAATGCGGATCGAGACACCGGCGCTTTCAACCAGTGTTCCGGGACGGAAATCAAAAGGAATGACAGTCATGGTCTTGTCTCCGCCCTTACATCTTCAACCGGTCGCCGGCAGGGTCATAAAAGACCGTACCGGTGATCGTTGCAGCAATGGTTCGGTCCGGCATCGGGATGTGGACCGTCTCGCCGATCTTGTCGAACCCGCCTTCAATCACAGCAAAGGCAATTGGTTTGCCGACGGCGTCTGATTCATAGGACGACGTGACGTGGCCAACCATTTTCATCGGGATCGGCTGGTTCGGATCCAGAACAATCTGAGCGCCTTCTTCCAGCTTGGAGCCGTCCTGCGTCAACAGACCGACAAGCTGCTTGCGACCGGGTGCCACGATATCCGGCCGCTCCAGTGAGCGTTTGCCGACGAAGTCCGGCTTCTTCTTGCCGATGGCCCAGGAGATGCCGGCATCATGCGGCGTCACCGTGCCGTCCGTATCTTGCCCGACGATGATGTAGCCCTTCTCGGCGCGCAGGACGTGCATGGTCTCCGTGCCATAGGCGCATATATCATATTGTTGCCCGGCGTCCCAGAGCTTTTCCCAAAGCGCCTGGCCGTGGCGAGCCGGTACGTTGATCTCGAAACCAAGCTCACCGGTAAAGCTGACGCGGAACAGACGTGCCGGGAATCCGGCAACGGTGCAGATTGCATTCGACATGTGCGGGAAGGCTTCCGCTGAAAGATCCAGCCCTTCGACGAATGGCTCCAGAAGCTTGCGCGCGTTTGGCCCATTCAGCGCAATCGTCGCCCACTGCTCTGTGGTCGAGGTCAGCCAGACATTCAGATCCGGCCATTCGGTCTGGAGGTAATCCTCCATCATGTCCATTACCCGCGCCGCACCACCGGTGGTGGTCGTCACATGGAACCTGTCGTCAGACAGACGCCCGATGACGCCATCGTCACGAATGAACCCATCTTCGCCCAACAACAGGCCATAGCGGCACTTGCCCGGTGCCAGCTTGGTCCACGGGTTGGTGTACATGCGGTTCATGAACTCGACAGCATCCGGTCCGACAACTTCAATCTTGCCCAAGGTGGACGCGTCAAACATGCCGACGCTTGCACGGGTCGCGATGCATTCACGCATCACTGCGGTGTCCATGTCTTCCCCGGTATTCGGGAAATAGCGCGCACGCCGCCACTGAGCCACAGGCTCGAACACCGCACCATTTTCCTCGGCCCAAGGGTCGATTGGTGTTTTCCGCGTAACGTCGAAATGAGCGCCTTTGTGATAGCCGCAGAGCGCGCCAAAGGTCGTCGGGGTATAGGGCGGCCGGAACGTCGTCAGTCCGACTTCCGGCGCCGGTTTCCCCAGCGCGTCGGCGGCAATGTTCAGGCCGTTGATGTTCGACATCTTGCCCTGATCGGTTGCCATGCCGTTCGTCGTATAGCGCTTGACGTGCTCGATCGAGCGCATGCCTTCGCGCACGGCCAGACGCAGATCCTTGGCAGTCACATCGTTCTGGAAATCAACAAAGGCGCGGGTGCTCGTCAGGTCCTTGTCTGTCGGCAGCTCTTTCTGTGCTTCGCCGGTTCCGGTCCGATCAGAGGCAACGCTATAAGTGGCAGACGCAGCCGCCTTGCCGAGAGCACTTGCTGCCTTGGCCCCCATCTCGGCGCCATCGACCAGAGCAGCTTCAATGCCCCAGAGACCTCGACCGGCCCCGGCGATCTGGCAATCTTCCAGTGTTTCGGCAGGCAGGAAGGTCTTGCCTTCCGCATCCCAGGCCAGCTTGCTCTTGGTGTGGGAGAACAGATGCAGGGTCGGCGTCCAACCGCCGCTCATCAGCACGCAATCGCAGGCAATGTCACGGCCCTGCCCGACTGTGCTGCCGGTGATCGGATTGACCCGGATGCTGTTGACCCGCAGCCGCCCGGAGGTTCCGGTGACCGTATGCCCTGTCAGCACCTCGATGCCGAGCGCTGCGGCTTGCGCCAGCAGGTCTTCCCGAACCGCCTCACGCGTATCGACGATGGCATTGATCGTCGTACCGACAGCAGCCAGATCGAAGGCAGTGAACCACGCACTGTCATGGCTGGTCACAACCACTGCCGCATTTCCAACCCGCACACCGTAGCGATTGAGATACGTCAGTGCGGATCCCGCCAGAACGATCCCTGGACGGTCATTGCCGTCAAAAACCAACGGCTTTTCCAGAGCGCCCTGCGCCAGAACCACATGCTCGGCCCGCACACGCCATAGGCGTTCACGCGGCTGATCGTCTTGTGGTGCCGCCAGGTGATCCGTGACCCGCTGGCACAGCCCAACCATGTTCTGGTGGTAATAGCCAATCGCCGTGGTGCGGGTCATCACCGTGACGCCAAGCGCTGTCAGTGACGCCAGCTCGCTTTCCAGCCAGGACCATGCCGGCTGGCCATTGATCTCGACACCCGGCTCCGACAGCAGGCTGCCACCGGCCTCGGTGTTTTCATCCACCAGGGTCACCTTGGCACCAGCCTCTGCCGCAGAGCGGGCAGCCGCCAATCCGGCAGGCCCACCACCGACGATCAGCACATCCGTATGCAAATAGCGCGAGGCGTAGTGATCCGGATCTTCCACACTTGGCGAGACTCCAAGGCCTGCGGCAGAGCGGATGACGGGCTCATAAACCTTGTCCCAGAAGCTCTTCGGCCACATGAATGTCTTGTAGTAGAACCCGGCCGGAAACAGCTTGTGCATCCGGTCATTGACGGCGCCAATGTCAAATTCCAGGCTCGGCCAGCGGTTTTGGCTTGTGGCTGTCAGTCCCGGCCAGATTTCGGCCATAGTGGCACGGGTGTTCGGTTCGAACCGACCCGGACCACGGCTGGTGCCGATCAAGGCGTTCGGTTCTTCAGAACCAGCCGTCACCACGCCCCGCGGACGATGGTACTTGAACGACCGCCCCATCAGGTGCGTGCCTTGCGCCAACAGAGCCGAGGCCACTGTGTCGCCTCCCAGTCCCGTGACGGTCTTGCCGTCGAAGCTGAACGAAACCGGCTTGCCGTGAGAAACCCGACCCTTGCCCTGAACCCGATACTGGCTCATTCCGCATCCTCCAGCAGCTTGGCAAGATCCGGCTTCGGCTCGCCCGCCTTGTAGACGGTCAGAAAGCGGTCCGTCACCGTGTCGCGCACCGCGTTGAAGAAACGACCACAGCCGTGAAAATGGCGCCAACGCTCGAAGTGCGCTCCTTTGACGTTAGAGCGAACAAAAAGGAAATCGCGCCATGCTTCGTCGGAGTAGCTCGACGGATCGGCGGGCCGCGCAATATGCGCCTCACCGGCGTAGGTGAACTCGGCTTCCGGCAGGGTTTCCTGGCAATAGGGGCAAGTGATCAGCAGCATCGCAAGGTCCTCAGTGCGCCACAGCGGCCGCAGCCGCCTCGTCGATCAGGCGACCGGTGGTGAAACGTTCAAGCGTGAAAGGCGCATTCGCGGCATGTGGTTCGTCCTTGGCCACAGTCCAGGCCAGCGTGTGCGCTGCACCTGGCGTTGCCTTGAAGCCGCCCGTGCCCCAGCCGCAATTCACATACAGCCCGGACACCGGTGTCTTGCCCAGGATCGCCGAGCGATCCGGCGTTACGTCTACGATGCCGCCCCATTTGCGCAACATCCGCATGCGGTTGAAGATCGGGAAGATCTCGCAGATCGCCGCAACCGTGTGCTCGATCAATGGCAGGCCACCGCGCTGGGAGTAGCTGGTGTATTGATCCGTGCCCGAACCGATGACCAGCTCGCCCTTGTCGGATTGAGAGATATAGGCATGCACGGTGTTCGACATGACCACACACGGAAAGATCGGCTTGATCGGCTCGCTGACCAGCGCCTGCAACGGATAGCTCTCCAGCGGCAGACGAACACCGGCGGTTTCCATCACCACGGACGTGTGCCCGGCGGCGGAAACAGCAACCTTCTTCGTCTTGATGAAGCCGCGCGCAGTCTCGACACCGGAAACAGCGCCGTCCGCACCGCGTCGAATGGCTGTTACCGGGCAATTCTGGATGATATCGACGCCGAGTTTGGCAGCAGCACGGGCATAGCCCCAGGCCACCGCATCGTGACGCGCAGTCCCGGCACGGCGCTGCAGCGCAGCGCCCAGCACCGGGTAGCGAGCGTTCGGATCAATGCTAAGCGGCGGGCAGAATTCCTTCGCCTCTTCCGGCGTCAGCCATGTGTTGTCGACGCCGTTGAGCCGGTTGGAATGGATGTGACGTTTGGTGCTTTGAACGTCGTGCACATTGTGCGCCAGCATCATCACGCCACGCTGCGAATACATCACGTTGTAGTTCAGCTCTTGCGACAGCCCGTCCCACAGATCGAGGGCATGGTCGTAAAGCTTGGCGCTCTCGTCGTAGAGATAGTTCGAGCGGATGATGGTCGTGTTGCGGCCCGTATTGCCGCCACCAAGCCATCCCTTGTCGATCACCGCGATGTTCCGCAGCCCGTGCTCCTTGGCCAGGTAATAGGCGCATCCCAGACCATGCCCACCGGCACCGACGACAATGACGTCGTACTCGGCTTTCGGTTCCTTGTCCGGCCATTGCTCAGGCCAGTTCTTGTGGCCGCTCAAACTGTTTTTCAGGAGCGACAAGGCGGAGAAATGCGTCATAGCGCGGATCCGATAAATTTCCTGCGATTGAAAAACCCTAGTCTCATTCGACTTGGCGCGAGCGTATAGATGCGTCATAAATTTTGTAAATTCACGTCAGAGCGGAAATCGACCGATGCCCAGCCTATCCTCCTCCAGAGCCCGTCCTGCCGTATCGGTCAAGAAACTGCGGGTTGGGTTCATTCTCGCGCATCAGTTCACCCTGTCCGCCTTTGCCAATTTCGTCGACGTGCTGCGCCTGGCCGCCGACGAAGGGGATCGCTCCCGCCCGATCAATTGCGAATGGCACGTGCTGTCGAAGGACATGACGCCGATCCGCTCCTCGTCCGGCCTGCACATCCATCCGGACGCCCGGCTGGGCCGATCAAACGACTACGACTATATCGTCGTGGTCGGGGGGTTGCTCGACGAGGTCAGCCCGATCAGTGCCGAATACATCCGGTTTCTGCAGGAGGCTGCGAACGCCAAGGTCGGACTGGTCGGCATCTGCACTGGCGCCTTCATCCTGCACCGTGCCGGGTTGATGGAAGACTATCAGTGCTGCGTCAGCTGGTTTCATCACGAGGACTTCCTCGAGCAATTCGACGGCCTGACGCCGATCTCCGACCAGATCTTCGTCGTTGACCGCAACCGCCTGACCTGCTCAGGCGGCGTCAGCTCCGCCCATCTCGCGGCGTTCCTGGTCGACCGGCACGTTGGCAGTGCCGCCGCCCAGAAAAGCCTTCACATCATGATCATCGACGCCTTGCACCAGGGCGAGGCGCCCCAACCCGGCTTGCCACTGGAACTGACGACGAAAGACCCCCTGGTCCGCAAGGCACTCGTGCGCATGCAGCATACGCTTCACACGCCGCAATCCGTGCAGCAAATCGCCGATGGGCTGGGCGTCAGCCGCCGCAAGCTGGAACGTCATTTTGCCAACAGTCTCGACCTGTCGCCGCTGGCTGCCGCGACCCGGATCCGCATCGCTCAGGCCAAGCTGCTGCTGCGGGAGCCCGACACGAGCCTGACCGAGGTCGCTGCGCAAACAGGTTTTTGCGATACCTCGCATCTACTGCGCGTCTTTCGCAAGCACGAGGGCATGACGCCATCAGTCTTCCGGAACATGCCGGAAAACCGCCAATGACAGAGCCATTTGGCGCGCCACCGATCACGAACACGTGCACATTACTATATAACCCCTGTGCAATATTTGATTGGTAAACAACCTCCTTCTGAGCAAAGTATAATCGCGCGATGGCCAAATATTATGCTTGCGCACTGCTTGCCTCGAACTTAGGCTCCGAATTCAAGCACACCCGTTTGGCGACTCGCACCTGCAGCCGACCGTGACGAGGAGCGAGGGAAAAACGGGGTAAGTCAGTGGCTTAGGATGGGAATTGCACCACATCCTGGCTCCGATGAGTCCTTTTTTAGTCATTTCACCAGGCCAGCACTGTTGTGTGCAGCATGGAGACCGATGATGGACGCGTCCGCTTCTTTGCAGGAACTTCTGGCGAGGCACCGCCCGGGCCATTCGCTCGAGCAAGCCTTCTATACAGATCCTGAGATTTTCCAGACTGACCTGGAACAGCTTTTCTACCGGGATTGGCTCTTCGCAATTCCCGCCTGTCTGCTGCCTAAAAAAGGCAGTTACGTCACCCATAAGGTCGGCGCCTACGGGCTGATCATCGTGAGGGGACAGGACGGTGAAATTCGCGCATTGCACAATACCTGCCGACACCGCGGATCGACCCTGTGCCATGCGTCCAGCGGTCATGTCCCGAAGCTTGTGTGCCCTTATCACCAATGGACCTACGAGCTTGACGGCAAACTGCTCTGGGCGCGGGACATGGGTACCGACTTCGATCCCTCAAAGCATGGATTGAAAACGGTTCATTGCCGCGAGCTCGAAGGTCTCGTCTACATCTGCCTGGCCGATCAGGCGCCCGACTTCGACGCTTTTGCCGCGACTGCGACCCGCTATCTCCTGCCCCATGATCTGACGAATGCGAAGGTTGCCCATCAGAGCTCCATCGTCGAGAACGGCAACTGGAAACTGGTCTGGGAAAACAATCGCGAGTGTTATCACTGCGCCGGAAATCACCCATCCCTCTGCCGGACATTTCCCGAGGATCCACGCGTGACCGGCATGTCCGAGGACATCAGCCAGTTGCCACCAGTGGTCGCCGACCATGTCAAGCGCATGGAAGCGGCCGGCATCCCATCGGTCTACAAGGTTGCGGAAAGCGGACAGTTTCGTCTGGCCCGCATGCCGCTCCTCGACGGCGCACAGAGTTACACGATGGATGGCAAGATTGCCGTTCAGAAGCGCCTCGGACGCATTCCTTACCTGGACGCCGGCACCTTGCTGAAGTTCCACTACCCGACGACCTGGAACCACTTTCTGTCAGATCACTCCATCTTGTTCCGGGTCACGCCGATCAGCCCGATGGAGACCGAGGTGACCACCTTCTGGCTGGTCAACAAGGATGCTCAGGAAGGCGTCGATTACGACATCGACAATCTCACCAAGGTGTGGATCCACACCAATGATGAGGACCGGGAAGTCGTTGAAAACAATCAGAATGGCATCAATTCGCCGGCCTATGAGCCCGGCCCTTATTCTGCTGTGCAGGAAAGCGGCGTAATCCAGTTCATCGACTGGTATCGCACCACCCTGGGGCAGCGCCTCAGCCCGGTTTTAATGGCCGCCGAATAACGATAAAATAACGAGCTGATCGAGACGACATGCCGACCATTTGGAATGATAGCCTTGAGTTGGAATGCGTTTCGGTTTTGCCCGAAATGCAAAACGTTGCGACCTTTTGCTTTCGGGGGCCCGACGATGTGTCCTTCGAGTTTCAGCCAGGTCAATTCCTGACGCTGGAACTTCCCTGGCCGGGAGGTGTGCTCTATCGCACCTTCACGATTTCCTCGTCGCCTTCACGCCCCCGGTCACTGACGATCACGGTGAAGGCCCAGCCAAGTTCCATCGGCGCACGCTGGATGATTGATCATCTGAAGCCTGGCATGCACATTCGCGCCAAGGGACCGACCGGCAGCTTCACCAGCTCGATGTTCCCGGCGAAAAAGCACCTGTTCATCTCGGCCGGTTCCGGCATTACCCCGATGATGTCGATGGTCACCAACATGTACGACATCGGCAAGGACATCGACGTCGTCTTCGTCAATTGCGCCAAGCGTCCATCGGAAATCATATTCCGCGAGCGCCTGGAACACATGGCAAGCCGTGTCGAAGGAATCGACCTGAAATGGGTGGTCGAGGAGAAAGACCGCTTCAAGCCCTGGACCGGCTATCTCGGCATGTTCAACCAGCTTATGCTGGGCCTGATGGCACCCGATTATCTGGAGCGGGAAGTCTTCTGCTGCGGTCCCGAGCCATTCATGCAGGCTGTCCGCGATGCTTTGGCCGGTCTCGGCTATGATATGGACCGCTATCACCAGGAAAGCTTTCAGGCACCGACAGCTGGCCCCATCGAGATCGAAGACGATGTGGTTCTCGATGACGATGCCCTGTCTGAAGTCGAGTTCACCGTGTCTGGCGTCACCGCAAAGTGCACCGAGACCGACACACTCCTCACCGTGGCGAAGAACGCGGGCCTGAACATTCCCTCAGGCTGTACATTCGGCGTCTGCGGCACCTGCAAGGTGAAAAAGAACCACGGCGAAGTCCACATGGTCCACAACGGCGGTATCACCGACGAAGACATCGAAGCCGGTTACGTTCTCGCCTGCTGTTCGCATCCCAAGGGCCACGTCTCGCTGGAAGTGTAAGGTCAGCCTCAGCTGCTGAAGCCACACGGCTCCGACGCGGATCACTTCCAATCGCCTGCAATCTGGATAAGCACCACCCGCATCTAGGCGGGCCCCAGCTTTCGTGGCAGAAAGAAGGGCTTTAATCTGAATGAACAGGCGGTGCTCATGTCTCAGTCCCTTCGTGGAAAAACCGTGCTCGCCTCCGGGTTTGACGCTCCGGCTCGTGGCGAAATCCGCCGCTTCGAACAGCTGCTGATCATACTGGATGATGCAGGCGTCATCCAGGAAACCCACGCCGAAGGCAGCGCACGCTATGAGCAGCTGCTGTCGCACGCCAGGCAAGCCGGGGATCTGGTCGCCCAACCCGCAGGGACATATCTCCTGCCCGGCTTTGTCGACCTTCACATTCACGCGCCGCAATATCCACAGCTGGGCAGCGCCCTGGACCAACCGCTTGATGTCTGGCTGAAAACCTACACATTTCCACTTGAGGCAAAATACAGGGACGAGGCCTTCGCAGAGCGTGCCTATGGCATTCTGATCGAGGACCTGATTGCAAGCGGGACGACCACGGCCCTTTATTTCGGCACCATTCACCCGGCCGCCAATCGGATTCTAGCAGACAAATGTCTGGAGAAAGGGCAGCGGGCCCTGATCGGCAAAGTCGCGATGGACCACAAGGAGCTTTGCCCGCCGGAGTATCGCGACGCCTCCGTGGACGAAGCCCTGGCGGGCACCCAGGATCTGATCGACTACATCACCCGCCATCCGGACAATAGCGAAAACCGGGTCAAGCCGGTTGTGACACCGCGCTTCATTCCGGCCTGCACAGACGAACTGCTTGGCGAACTCGGCCAGCTTGCCGGAGCACATAACTGCCACATCCAGACCCATGCTTCAGAAGGCGACTGGGAGCACAATCATGTGCTGGACCGCCATGGTATGAGCGACACGGAAAGCCTAGATCGCTTTGGCCTTTTGCGGGAACATACTGTTCTCGCTCACGGCAATTTCCTCTCACTTGTCGACATGGAACGGATCAAGACCCGCAAGGCCGCAGTGGCGCACTGCCCCCTCTCCAACGCCTATTTCGCCGATGCGATTTTCCCGCTTGCGGTCGCTTTGGAGAAAGGCGTTCGCGTGGGGTTGGGCACGGACATTTCTGCCGGCCCCTCATCCAGCCTTGCCAACAGCCTACGCTCCAGCCTGTGGTCTGGCCGCCTGCTGGAAAGCGGAACCGACCCAGCCATGGCACCTGGCGAGCGTTCCAGCCGGGCCGGTCAGAGGATCGGCATGCACACGGCCTTCCATCTGGCGACCGCGGGCGGCGCCGAAGCCCTCGGCCTGCCCGTCGGCAGCTTTCAGCCCGGCATGATCTTTGATGCCATTCTGGTCGATCCGGAGGCCAAGGCAGCCCCGATCCGGCTCTGGCAAGACCTATACGGCGGCGATGAAATTCTGGAAAAGCTGCTATACGGCGTGACCCGCGCCAATATTGCTCAGGTCTGGATCGGTGCAGAGTTATGTGCAGGCGAGGCAGTGTGAGGCCTCATCACCCATAGTCTGGCCAGGGGGCCTGGCAGAAAACGCCACCATCGACATTCAGCGTTTGCCCGGTGATGAAACTCGCCTGTTCCGAGGCCAGAAACAGCACCGCATCTGCAATATCCTGTGGCACACCAACACGTCGCAACGGCGTCATACGGGACCATTTTCCAGCGTAATCACCGGCCTCTTGACGCGTACGCGCGGTCTCAATGGCGCCGGGAGCAACGCAATTGACCCTGATCCCATGCGGCCCGAGCTCCAGCGCGGACACCTTGGTGAATTGCTCGATTCCGCCCTTGGAGGCGGTGTAATCCACCAGTTTCGGGAAAGCGAGCTTGTTGCAGCCCGAACCAAGATTGACGATTGCCCCCGAGGTTATCCCAGTATCGATCATCGCCTTGGCGCCAATGCGAGTGTTGAGAAAACAGCCGCGCAAGTTGGTGTGCATCACACGGTCCCAGTCTTCGGTCTTGAGATCCAGAAGCGAAGACCAGGTCTGAATGCCGGCGTTGTTGATGATCAAGGACGGCGCCTTGCCGAAGTCCTTCTGAACCTCAGCGAAAAACACCTCAACTTGAGCCTCGTCTCCCGCATCACAGGCGTAAGCCCGGGCCCCCTCGACAGCCGGTACGTCAGCTGGGTCCCCGTCCGCACTGGGCGGATAGGTCACGGCAACCGCGCAGCCCTTGGCCAGCAGCGCCTCCGCGATGACTTTGCCTATTCCCGCCGTCGCACCCGTTACCACCGCAAGTTCGTTCATCACCATTCTCCCAAAAGCCGTGTTTGGGGCTTGATAGCCGAAATACCCCTACGGAACGAGGTCAATCAGATGACGAAGTGACCTCTTCAGGTCTTCCGGACGACCAATTCCACCGGCAGGATTTGAACTTGCGGCGCCAGCAAAGGGTCGTCGATGCGCCGCACCAGAAGCTCGACAGCCATCGCACTCAGATCCTGTCGAGATTGCCGGATGGTGGTCAGGTCATAGGCAGCCCAGGCCGCCTGCTGGATATCATCAAAGCCGATAAGACGCAGATCTTCGGGCACCCGAAGGCCGTGATCCTGACGCAAGCCGTCAAGCAGACCCAACGCCATATAGTCGCCAGTGCAGAAAACCCCATCCAGATCATTCCACCTGTCGGCAACCTGAGCCGCAACCGTGCGCCCTGCATCATAGTGCTGGCGACCCTGCTTGAAGACTTCGACAGGAAGGCCGCCACCCTTGCAATGCGCCAGAAAGGCCTTGCCTCGACCAGCGACAGTGAAGCTCGCCGCTTCCGGTGTCACCAGCGCGAGCCGCTCACAGCCTTGCGTCCGCAAATGCTCGTAAGCCAGACGGCCACCCATTTCAAAATCACATTGAACCCGGTCAACCGGACTGCCCGGATCCTGTTTGTTGATCGTCACCAGCGGCACGCCGCAGGCATGGCATTCGTCACAGATCTGCTGCGGCGGCGTGTCCGACGTGACGATCACCCCGGCGACGCTATATTGCAGAAGCTGGCCGATGATCGCCGAGACATCCGCGCTCGGATCCCCACGCAGCAGGATCGGCCGAAACCCCTGTTGCAGCAGCAAGCGGCTCAAATAGTCCACCTGCTCCGCCCGGAAAGGATTGTCCATATCCGCAGCAACCACGCCGACCAGATCGGAACGACGCCTGTTCAGCGAGCGCGCCAGTACATTCACCCGGTACCCCAAATCACGCGCCGCGGCGATAACCTTCTCCCGAGTTTCCTTTGACACACTCGCGCCATCGGTGAACGTGCGTGACACGGCAGAGCGTGACACCCCAGCCTTTTGCGCAACTTCGAATGAGGTCACTTTAGGTTTGGTCGAGAAACTTTCGCTCATTCACTCTCACATAAACGCTGGTCAGCGCTCATCAAGGAACGCGCCAGAAACGGCTCGTCCAGATTGAGGATATCCGGTTTGAGTGCAATCATCTCCCCCATTAACCGAAGATCACGTCCCATATAGGCAATCATCGACTGCAGACCCGCTGACCGGATCTCTGACAGATTTTCTGCCGTCGCATTCTCGACATTGAACTCCAGAATTTGCGGCTGATAATCAGCGAGGCATGCGTCGATGGAGGCGTAGTCCTGAGGACGGGCCATCAACTGTGCATCCGGGAAGGCCTGCCGCAATGCGCGCATGTGGGAGGACTCGAAGGACCAGAAGAACACTCTATCCAAAGTCATATGGTCAAGAACCAGGCGCGCCACCTTCAAGGGATCGGCCTGTTTCAACTCCACATAAAGCCTGCCGCCCCACTGTTCTGCCAGCTCAAGCACCTGACGCAAATGCGGTACGCGTTCCTTGGCAAAGAAGCTGCCGTGGTGACTTCCGGCATCGGCTGCGGAGACCTCGGCAAACTGCCGTTGAGCGACCAGCCCGCTGAGGCTCGTTGTTCGGTCCAGCGTGTCATCATGTAGGACCACGATCTCGCCATCAGCGGTCTCATGCACGTCGATCTCGGCAAACTGAAAGCCAGCGGAGAAAGCAGCCCGAACGGATGCCAGGGTGTTTTCCGGTGCAATGCTGCGCAAGCCGCGATGACAGACAATCACAGGGCCGTCAGGGAACAGGTCATGATAGGGCCTGAGCAACTCCGGTGCATCCGAGCAGATGCCGAAAACCGGTAAGGAACAGAGTGCAGCTGCCACATCCGGACGTTCTTCGTGCCAGGTAACCACAGGCAGGCCCCGCATGTCCGCCTTGGCAAAAAATGCCGCGTCCAGAAGCCTGTCCGGCCGGGCCCCTGCCCTTTCCCAGCATGGATGAATGAGGTCTGGCTTGGCTTGATCGGCAAGTACAAAAGGATCCTGCCCGACACCAACCAGCAACGACACCGCAAACGGGCACCCTGCCTGCTTCAAGTGGCGGCAGAATTCAGGATCAGAAGTGCCGATGATAACTCTCTCGAACTCTCTCGCGCCAAGCACCTCAATTGCCGCACGCGCCGCCGGCTGCACTTTGGCATCCACATAGATCCCGGCGTTGAGCTGCGTCGCCAGATCGATCACAGCCTCGAAACGCGGGATCTCGCGCCCTGCGTTCGCAGACAGGCGCACAACCTCCTCATAGTCGAGATCGGCGACGGCTCTGCGATCACCACACACGGCCCTCAGATCCGCATCATGGCAGGCCACGACCACGCCATCGCGGGTCAGATGAACGTCAACCTCCCAGAGATCAGCCTCAAGATGATGCGCCAGACGGTAGGCCTCCAACGTGTTGTCGAAGCCGTAAGCGCTCGCCCCCCGATGAGCAATCGACAGCGGTCGCGCCCGCGGTTTCCGGATCCAGTCCTGACTGATCAACATGCCGCGATCCTCAAATGCGCCGACCGGACGGATCGAACGTCAGCACTTTATCGGCGGCAAGGCCCCAGCTCACCTCGTCGCCCAGACGAAAGGCGCCGCCATTGGCTTGAACCGACCGCAGACGCATGCCGTTGGAAAGGGTCACATCAAACAGCTCTTCACGGCCCTGCTCTTCGATAAAGCTTATCTTGCCGCTGATTTTCACCGGATGCTCCGGCTGAAAATGCTCTGGACGCACTCCGATACGGATCGGCGTTCCATTGCCTTGCTTGGCGGCCTGGGCGTCCAGTGGCAGAACAATGTCGGAGTTCTCAAGGCGGATCGTCTTGCCTTCGACAGTCCCCTGCAGAAACGCAATCGGCGGGTTGCCAAGGAAGGAGGCAACGAAGTCCGTCACTGGCTCGTCGTACATATCCTTGGGCGCAGCCAACTGAACAATCTGTCCCTGATCCATGATCGCGATACGGTCGGCCATCGACATGGCTTCCACCTGATCGTGGGTGACGAGAACTGCAGAAATGCCGGTTTCCTGCTGGATCCGACGGATTTCAGAGCGCATTTCCAGCCGAAGTTTGGCATCCAGGTTGGCCAGTGGCTCATCCAGAAGCAGAATATCCGGCTCCCGCACCAGCGCACGCGCCAAAGCCACCCGCTGCTGCTGCCCACCGGAAAGCTGCGCCGGTTTACGCTTCAGTAAACCCTCAATGTGTACGAGCTCGGCGATGGCCAACACCTTCCGCTCGATTTCGGGCTTGGCCATTTTGCGGATCATCAGCGGAAAGGCGATGTTGTCGAAGGCGTTCATATGCGGATAGAGCGCATAGTTCTGAAAAACAACGCCGACGTTCCGCATTTGCGAGGGAAGATGGGTCACATCCCTCTCTCCGAACAGCAGTCGCCCGCCGTTCATCCGATGGATGCCACAGATGGCGAACAAGGTCGTCGACTTGCCACAGCCCGAAGGCCCGAGCAGGGCCAGCATTTCGCCGCTTTCAATGTCCAGCGACATCTTGTCGATGACGGTGGTAGCGCCGAAAGTTTTGGTGAATTGATCGAGAAGGATACGCATCAGCCCTTGGTGCCCCCGCCATAGATATTCATGAGTTTCTGGTTGAAAATCAGATAGATGATCATGACCGGCATGGCATAGAACAGCCCAACCGACTTGAACATGTTGAAGTCCGGCGCCCTGTCATCCTTGATCAGGTTCTGCAGATAGGTCGCCAGAACCTGTGAAGCACCGTCCGGAGCCAGAACCTGCGGCAGGATGTACTCGCTCCATGCGGCAAGGAAGGAGAACAACCCCAGTGCGGCAAGTCCCGGGTGAACCTGTGGCAACACCAGCCGACGCCAAACCGTGAAGCGGCTTGCCCCATCGGTCAGGCCCGCCATCTCGATCTCCCAAGGGACAGTGTCGTAAAAGCCCTTCATCACCCAGATGCCCAGCGGCAGCTCCAGCGCAGTCTTCACCAAGATGACCCCGAGCAACGAATTATAAAGCCCGGTCATCTGCAGCATCAAGAAGATCGAGATGATCAGCGTGACCGTCGGAAAGGCATGCAGTGTCAGCACACCACCCAGAAGCAGCCGACGATAGGGCATGTTGAGTCGCGACAGCGCATAGCCGGAAGTCAGCGACGTCATCACCACAATCGCGCTGGTCGAGCAGGCGAAGATGAAGGTGTTTAGCGTCACCGACCAGATGTTCGAACGTCCCGCCTGAGGCGCGTCAAACAGAAAACGCCAATGCTCAAGCGTGAACCTGTCGGGGATCAGAGATCCTGCGGTCGTGTCGGTAACGGTGTCGACAAAGAGATAGACCATCATGACGATGATCGGCAGCGACAAGAAACCGAGGAGCAAGGTCATCGGCCAGCTGCGGAAGTTGGAAGACATCGTGTCCCTCACTGTTCGATACGCGGCTGGGAGACCAGCTCGTTAAATTTGAAGAGCCGGAGATAAAACAGCGATGCGGCGATGCCGATAACCACCAGAACCAGCGCCAGGGCGGCACCCAGTCCGTATTGCAGAACGCCACCGTAATTGTTCAGCGCCGTGTGGAAGGTGTAGAGCGCCCAGACCTCCGTCGATCGTCCCGGCCCGCCATCCGTCGACAGGTAGATGTAGTCAAAGGACGTCAGCAGGGAGAGCGTTTGGTACGAGGTGGTGAAGAGGATGGGCCACTGCAGTTGTGGCAAGAGGATGTGGCGGATCTGCTGCCAGCGGTTGGCACCATCCACTTCGCTGGCCGCCAGCATTGAGGGCGGAATGGCGCGCAGGGCGGAAGAGAACAGGATCATCCCGAGAGACGCCCCGACGAAGCCGTTGATCAGCACGATGCAGACCCAGGCATTGATGTCGGAATTCAGCATCCAGTTGCGCGGTTCAACGCCGAAATTGCTCAGGAAGATCGAGAGGAATCCGGTATCCCACGTCAGCCACTTCCACATCATGACATAAAGGACCGGTGGCAAGATACGCGGCAGAATCCAGATGGCCCGGAAGATCGCCGCTTGCCCCTTTGGCAGATAAAACGTCGTAATCGCCAAAAAGAGACCGAAGCCGACATTGAACGACAGCGTCAGCAACACGTAAAACGCGGTGTTCTTGGCAGCGCGCCAAGTGGAGGCCATCGAGGTAATGAGTTCGTAATTGGCTGTGGTCCAGGACCAACCTGTATAAGCCGTCTTTACCAGAACGGCCTGATCATCTGCGGTCAGTTCGACGCCCGTTTCCCCCACTCCGTCGAGGAAGGCAGTTTCGCTTTCAAAGCGGGTATTGAGTACGGAACGTTTGAAGAGATCCGCGGCCTTTTTCAGGTCCCGGATCGAGCGCGGCCGGCTGCGCAGCTTCTTCAGCTCCCGCTCCAGGTCTCGCCGCCCCTCAAAGAGCTCGCCCGATAATTCGGCGCGGATCTCATCAGCAAAAGCCTTGCCGAAGTCAGCCTCGACGGCGCCGAGCCCCTCCTCGCCAATTCGGTAAAGGTCATGACCAAGCTTTTCTGATTTGGCTTTGGGGAACCCACGATCCGTCAGACTGCGAAGTGTCTGTTCGTTGATCTCATAGGCACCACCGGAGATCCCCGTGCCGGAACTCATGCTGGTGAACGAGAAGACCGCCGTGAGAACAACAGGCGCCAGAAAGAACAGAAAGACGATGATCAGGGCGGGCGTCATGAAGCCGAGCCCGAGCAGATGCGCGCGTCGCATGAATTACCTCTTGCGGGAGAAAGCGGCAGTCCGGACCAACCCGGTCCGGACTGCACTGAGGTCAGTGATGCTTAGCGAACGATGAGATCGTCGCCGAGAACAGCTGTCAGCTCGGCCTCGACTTCGGCCACGGCTTCAGCCGGTGTCTTCGTGCCGGTCCAGGCTGTTTCCAGACCCTTGAACATGGCTTCGGAGAACTTGCCGTAGTTCAAGTGGTTCGGCTGAGCATTGGCATGCGGCAGCAGACGCTCGGTTGCCTCGGCGGCCCAACGGTCATTGGCATAAAGCTCGATGTTGGACTGCTCATGGGAGATGCCCAGGTGAGCGGACTTGATCGCATGCAGCGTGTTGATGCGCGGCTCAGAGGCGATCTTGATCAGCTGTGCGGCAATCTCGATGGCTTCTTCATCTTCCTGAGCAGTCAGGAGATAGGCGAGCGGATGTGTGATCGTGTTGGCACGACCATTTTCATTGCCAGCTGGGATCAGCGAAAACTGGATGTTGCCGAAGAAGTCATCCAGGCCTTCCTTGCCGGTGTAGCGAGCGTAGTGCCAGGTGCCGCCGTGCCACATGGCAGCCTTGCCGCTTGCAACTTCCGCATACCACTGGTCCCACTCGGTACCGATGTGGTTCTTGCGGGTGAGACCGGCTTCCACGGCATCTGCGAAGAACTGATAGAAATCAGTCATGGCCTGCTTGTCGAGAACCAGCTTGCCGGTTTCGCTGTCCTGCAGCTGACCGCCAAAGGACTGATAGAACTGGGCGTAATCCGGGCCGTTGCTCGGACGCGGATAGAAACCGTATCCCGGCTGCACCAGTTCCATCTCGAGTGCCTTCTTGCCGTCTTCGAGGATGTTGGCAAAGGTATATTCGCCAGCTTCGACCTTCGCCGGCAGAGCATCGATTTCCTCATCGGAATAGCCGATGGCCTTCATCGTATCCCGCCAGAAGAAGAACGGGCGGGATTCAGCATCCTGCGGCAAGCCATAGACGATGCCGTTGTAGGAGGTGATCTCCATCAGGTTGTCGTAAATGTTGTTCAGCGGCCAGCTGTCCATGTCGACATAATCCTCGACAGGAACGATCAGACCAGCCTGGCTCCACGGTGCGATGTCCAGATGGCTGGTGACAACGATGTTAGGGGCGGAGCCGGATTCCGCGGCCAGCGTCACGGCCTGCTTGAATTCGGCCCAACCGGCGAAGTCACGCTTCTTGTCGACCGTGATGTTCAGGTCTTCGCCGCGGATTTCCCATTCGCGCGACAGAATGTCTGCTGCCATTTCGATGGCGTCAAGACGGTAGATGTCGGCGTCATTGGTGCCGCCAGCCCAAACGGTGATCGTCAGGTCCTTGGCTAGGGCCTGGCCGGAAAGTGCGCTCGCCAGACCCAGAACAGCAACGGCCGTTGTCTGACGGAGAAAATGCGTAAATTTGGTCATCTGAATTGCCCGCTCTCTAAAAGCTTTGCCCGGGAGGCAAGGCCCCCGAACATCGCCGTCGTTGCAAGGATCTTCCCGAAGGTGGGGTGGGGAAGATTGCACACGATTGAAGACTGTTGCACACGTGTGCAAAGCGGGTTCTAGTGGATTTTAACAACAGCTGTATGACAGAGAAATCAAAGTCGAAAAAAGCCGCCTATCCGGCAGGGGCACGACGTCCGGCGAGGATGACTGTCCGCATGGCAGCAGACGCTTCCTCCGGCGCACCGGTGGCGATTGCTTTCACCACCGCCCGGTGGCGGTCCAGAAAGGCGTCGGTTTCACTATCGCTGCGCTCCCGCGCCTCTTCTATGAAGAGCGAATACAGAGCGGCTTGCACAAGATCGCCGAGGGACTGAAGGAAACGATTGCCCGAAAGGTTCAGCACCATCTTGTGAAATTCCAGATCGGCCACCGCGACAGCCGCTCGGTCCGGACCCTTTGCCAGATTTTCGCAGAGCTCCGACAGAGCAGCGCAATCGGCTTCATTGGCGCAGGCCGCCGCCTTGCCAGCTGCAGCGGGTTCGAAAATCAGCCGGATCTCGAACAGTTCGTCCATAAACACGCCGACATTGCGCAGGCTTGCATGCCAGCGCAAAACGTCCGGATCGAACATGTTCCATTGCTCGGCGGGACGCACATGCGTCCCCACCTTCGCCTTGGACTGGATCAATCCCTTGCCGATGAGGGTCTTCTTGGCTTCCCGCACCACCGTCCGGGAGACGTTGAACATTTCCGAGATATCGGGATCCAACGGTATCATGGTTTCAGGGGGATATTCCCCTGCCACAATCGCCCTGCCCAATTGCTCTACCACCTGACTGGTGTGGTTGCCTACTCGGCTGCCCAACTCCCCCTTAGCAACGAAGGTCATCAGGGCGCGGCGAAGTCTGTCAGTGGTTTTCTGCGCGCTGTCGTTGCCCAAGTCAGACCCTTTTGCAGCAAGATAAATGCGAATAGCAGGCCGCCGATCACGATCTTGGTCCACCAGCTCGACAACGTCCCGTCGAAGACGATGTAGGTTTGTATCAAGCCCATGATCAAAATTCCAAAGAAAGTACCGGCAACAAACCCGGTTCCCCCAGTCAGAAGCGTTCCCCCGATCACCACGGCAGCAATCGCATCCAGTTCCACCCCTACTGTCGCCAGAGAGTACCCGGCAGAGGTGTAAAGCGAAAAGACGATTCCGGCCAGACCGGCAAGGCCACCCGACAGGGCGTAGATACGGATGGTGGTCTGCGCCAGCGGAACGCCCATCAGCTTGGCTGTCTGTGCCCCCCCACCCAGGGCATAGACGTTCTGTCCGAAGCGCGTGCGATGTGCCATGATCATGCCGATAAGGAACGTCAGCAGCATGATGACGCCGGTCAGCCGAAAGCGGCCCCCGCCCGGAGCTTTCCAGTAAAGCGACTGCAGAAAATCATAGAATTCATGAGTGATCGGCACACTGTCCGTCGACAGCACATAGGCCAGCCCTCGCGCCAGAAACATCCCTGCCAACGTCACGATGAAAGCCGGCATGTCGAGATAGTGGATAATTGCCCCCATCGCAGCCCCAAACGCCACCGTCAGAGACAACACCAGAGCAAAGGCCGCCAGCGGATGCAGACTTGTGTCACGCAGCACCACGGCGAGAAAGACACCGGTAAACGCGATGACCGATCCGACCGACAAGTCGATACCGCCCGAAATGATCACAAACGTCATGCCGACAGCGACAATACCCAAAAAGGCATTGTCAGTCAGCAAGTTGGCGACCACCCGAGTGGTCAACATGGATGGGTACTGACTGCCGCACAAGGCAAAGGCCACCAGAAATGTGAGAACAGTCACCAGAAGCGGAAGGTGTGTGGAACGGATCATTGTGCTGTCTCCTTGGGCGGCGTCAGCTGCGCAGCTCGGGCAGGCTCCAACGCTTCGCTCTCCGCCGAGGCCCTCAAGATGTACAGGGCGTGTTTCACGGTTGGCGACTGAATCACAAGGATGGCAATGATGATCAGCGCCTTGATCACCAAATTGAACTCCGGCGGCAGGCCGGACAGAAGAATAACCGAATTGACCGACTGGATAATCAGTGCACCGATAAGCGAAGCGGTAATCGAGAAGCGGCCACCGAGTAGCGAATTCCCCCCGATGACCACCGCCAGAATGGCGTCCAGTTCCAGCCAAAGACCGGCATTATTGGCATCGGCGCCCTTGATATCCGCAGCAACGATCACCCCGGCGATCGCGGCGCAAAATCCCGACACCAAATAGACCGAAACCAGCAGCACCCGGCTGTTGATCCCGGCGACCCGCGAAGACGCCTCATTGATGCCAATGGCTTCCACCAGCATGCCAAGCGCAGTCCGTCGAACCCCGAGAGTGACAATGGCCCCAAGCCCGATCCAGATCAGGATCGGCGTGGGGATACCCAGCACCGTGCCCGCGCCGAGATGGATCAACCCTTCGTTGAGGAAGGTCAGAATGGTGCCTTCGGTGATCAGCTGGGCAATTCCACGCCCGGCAACCATCAGCACCAGAGTGGCGACAATCGGCTGAATGCGCAGGAAGGCGACAAGAACCCCGTTCCACAACCCACACATCAGGCCGACGGAAATCGCGCCGATGAGCGCCGTTCCCCAACCATATCCGGAGACCACCAGATCGGCAGCTGTCGCGCCGGCAATCGCCATCACGGCTCCGACAGACAGATCGATGCCTTTCGTTGCGATCACCAGTGTCATGCCAATGCACAGAAGCGCCGTTGGCGCGCCGCGATTGAACACATCCACCAGGTTGCCAAACAGGCGGTCGTTCTGGAACTCGATCTTGAAGAAGTCCGGGAAGACCAGGAAGTTCAAGAGCAAGACCACAGCTAGAATGATCAACTGGGGGGCGATACGGCGCAAGGTCGCCTGAAATCCATGAACCATCACGCCACCTCCCTGTTGGTCTCAGCCGCAATCGCCTTGACGATATTGCCCGTGCTGATTTGGCCGCCGGTCAGCTCATCAACCTGACGCCGGTCTTTCAGAACGATCACACGGGTGGAATAGGCCACCAGCTCTTCCAGCTCCGACGATGCCACCAGAAGCGCCATCCCCTTCTCCCGAAGCCGTTCGATCAGGGCAATGATCTCGGCGTGCGCACCCACGTCGATCCCCCGCGTCGGTTCATCAAGGATGAGGAAATCCGGATTGGTCGCCAGCCAACGGGCCAGCAGCGCTTTCTGCTGATTGCCACCGGACAAGAACCGGATCGGCATATCGAGGCTAGCCAGACGAATATCGAGCGTCTTCACATAGGCTTCGGCCAACTCGTTGACCTTTGCCCGTGCCAGTGGCCGAAACCAGCCCTGTCGGGCTTGCAACGCCAGAATGATGTTTTCGCGCACGGAAAGGTCGCCCACAATACCTTCGGTCTTTCGGTCTTCCGGACACAGCCCGAACCGATGACCAACGGCTTGGCGCGGGTTGGCCAGCGAAATCGTTTTGCCGCGCAGCTTTGCCTCGCCCTGATCCGCAGGCACGACGCCAAAGATCAGATTGGCGGTTTCGGTTCGCCCGGAACCGAGCAAACCCGCCAGACCAACAACCTCGCCCTCGTGAATGGTCAGATTGAACGGATCGACGGTGCCTTTCCGTCCAAAGTTGTTCAGCTCCAGCAAAGGTTTGCCGGATTTTGCCGGCGCGCGCTCCTGTATCCGGCTCTCAAGTTGACGGCCGAGCATCAGGTGAATGATATCGGTCTGTGACGCCTGAGCCAGCTCACGCGTGCCGACAACCCGGCCATTGCGCAGAACCGTCGCCCGGTCCGAGATCTCGAAGACCTGATCAAGAAAATGCGTAATGAAGACGATGGCTAGTCCACGCGCCTTCAGTTTGTTGATGACCGAGAAAAGGAGCTCGACTTCCTCGCGGTCAAGACTGGCGGTCGGCTCATCAAGAATGAGCACCTTGCCGGACAACTCGACGGCGCGTGCAATTGCCACCACCTGTTGTACTGCAACCGAATACGAACTGAGCGGTTCAGCCGGATTGATGGCCAGCCCATAGTCTTTCAGGATCCGCGCGGTTTCCGTCTGCATCCGGGAATAGGAGACCAGGCCAAAGCGTGTCGGCTGACGCCCCAGAAAGAGGTTTTCTGCAACGGTCAGGTTCGGCAGGAGATTGACCTCCTGATAGACCGTTCCGATGCCCAGCGCCTGACTTTCCTTGGTGCTCGTCGGGGACACGGCTTGCCCCTGAAGATGGATCGTCCCGGCGTCTCTGCGGTACGCACCCGTGATGCATTTGATCAGCGTGGACTTGCCCGCGCCATTCTCCCCCAATAGTGCATGCACTTCTCCGGAATATAACGTGAGATCAACCTCATCCAGTGCGATCGCACCAGGAAAAAACTTCGAAATGCCCGTGCAAGACAGCACCGGACGAGTGCCTTCGGTCATCGACCAACTCCCCCCGGGGCCGGCTCCCTCTCGGCCCCTTCACCACACAAGCGACAGGCAGCCGAAACCGCCTGTCACATCTTTACAAGACCCGGATCAGTAACCCAGATCTTTCTTCAGCTCGTAGATGGCCTGATTGTCATCCTTCAGCGTGTAAAGCTTGGACTCTGTCTGGATCCACTTCGGAGGAACGGTTCCATCGGCGAGATAGGCTTCCAGCGCATCAAGCGCCGGGCCTGCCATGTTCGGGGTCAGTTCGATCGTGGCATTGGCTTCGCCAGATGCCATCGCCAGATGGATATCCGGAACGGAATCGATAGAGACGATCTTGATGTCCTCACCTGGCTTCAGTCCGGCTTCCTTGATCGCCTGAATTGCGCCAACGGCCATGTCATCATTGTGGGCATAAAGCGCACAGATATTCGCGCCGCCTTCCGCCTTGAGGAAGCTTTCCATCACGACCTTGCCCTGGCTGCGGGTGAAGTCGCCGGTCTGGCTGCGAATGATCTTCAGGTTGCTCGCATCGGAAATGCCTTCTTCAAAGCCTTTCTTGCGATCGATGGCCGGAGACGACCCGGTTGTACCCTGAAGCTCAACAATGCTGCAGTCTGCCCCAGCCATTTCGTCCTGCAGCCAGTCACCGGCCACCTTGCCTTCATGCACGAGATCGGATGTAACCGCAGTCATGTAGAGATCTTCTGGTGCGTCGACCGTACGATCGAGAAGCATCACAGGAATTTCAGCCTCTTTGGCTTCTTCCAGAACTTCGTCCCACCCGGTCGCGACAACCGGTGCCAGAAGAATGGCGTCCACACCCTGCGCAATGAACGACCGGAGCGCTTTGATCTGGTTTTCCTGCTTCTGCTGAGCATCGGCAAACTTCAGATCGATACCGCGCTTCTCGGCTTCCTGCTTTGTCACTGTGGTTTCCGCTGCGCGCCAACCGGATTCAGATCCGATCTGTGAAAAGCCGATGGTCAGATCGGCGGCCATGACGGATGCGGGCGCAAGCATCATGGCGCTGGCAATAAGCAATGATTTCAATTTCATGATTTTCCTCCACTAAAGCACAACCGGCCCCCCATTTCCTCCTTGGGCAGCCAATCACAAATGCGCGATTTCCTCCTCGCAAAAGTTATTAAGTATTACTTTATTACTTTTGTAAAGACGGCTTACACTGCGTCTTATGTTGCCTTGCAAACGTCAAGCCCGGACCTAAGATTCCTCATAAAAATAAATTATATCAATATGTTAAACTAAATTCCAAGTCAGGCGTCACCAAACAGGGCATCGCTCCACGGCCTCAGACAGCTTTTCTCTGGCGATGCAGCAAACTGAGCCACTGCTGAAAACCCGACCCGCCGCCATCAACAGCGTCATACAATCAGGCGATCGCTGCCTCATGCAACTCGCGTCGCAAACCGGGTGTCTCACCACATCTGAAGCAAATGCAGCAGCAAGAAGCCAAATCCTTGCATTCTGTCAGCAGTTTGCCAGAACTTGCCAAGGCCTGGAAAAATGGTCTCCACCCGCCTGACAGGGGCAAAAAAGCCTTGCAGCGGGCGCCACAATCTCCAATGTGTGACAACGCAATGTCCGAACTTGGAAAGAGCCGCTTGATATGTCCTCTGCCCTGCCTGAAGTAACGCCTCCGCAATTCGCTCTGACGGTCTCCTGCCCCTCCGCCCGTGGCATTGTTGCAGCCATCGCCACGTTCCTGGCAGACAAGGGCTGCAACATTGTCGACAGCCAGCAATTCGACGACGCCTACACCGGCAAGTTCTTCATGCGGATCAGCTTCGAAAGCCAGGAAGGCAAGAGCCTGAGCGTGCTCAGTGACGATTTCACCAGCGTCGCCGAGGGGCTGCAGATGTCCTACGATTTTCATGACATTTCACAGAAAATGAAAGTCGTTCTGATGGTGTCGCGCTTTGGCCATTGCCTCAACGACCTGCTTTATCGGTCGCGCATTGGCGCTGTGCCGATCGACATTGTAGCCGTGATTTCCAATCACCTCGACTACCAGAAGCTGGTCGTCAATCATGACATCCCCTTCCACTACATCAAGGTCACCAAGGCCAACAAGGTGGAAGCGGAAGCCCGTCAGATGCAGATCATCGAGGAAACAGGCGCTGAGCTCGTCGTGCTGGCGCGCTACATGCAGGTCTTGTCCGATGAGATGTGTCAGAAAATGACCGGGCGGATCATCAATATCCACCACTCATTCCTGCCAAGTTTCAAAGGCGCCAACCCCTACAAGCAGGCTTATGAGCGCGGCGTGAAACTGATCGGCGCCACGGCTCATTATGTCACCACGGACCTGGATGAAGGCCCGATCATCGAGCAGGACACAGTGCGCATCACCCACGCCCAGTCGCCAGAGGATTACGTCTCTCTTGGCCGCGATGTGGAAGCTCAAGTACTCTCCCGTGCTGTCCACGCGCATATTCATCGACGCTCATTCCTCAACGGCGCGCGCACCATCGTTTTCCCGGCTTCACCGGGAAGCTATGCCTCTGAACGCATGGGATAAGGCCTATCGATTGTAGAGACTGATTGCGTAGATCCAGAAGACGATGTGCGTGATCAGTCCAAAGACCATCACATAAAAGAAGACGCTCCCCAATTCGGTGGAGAGAACTTGCCGGAATGTCAGAGATTGCAGAACAAGCCGCACGCCCGACGTCGGCGGCTCTTTTTCGCCGGACCGAGTGACCGACCCGTCTGCATCGCCAAATGAAGAGATCCGCCGCCCGACAAACACCAGCTGAAGCACGACACCTGCGATCAGACCAAACAGGAAGACCCCGGCCGAACCCACCGCCCACCAGGTTGCCAATGGCCAATTTTGTGGGGGCAGCTCCAGCCCGATCATGCCGTTATTCCTTTGAAACCGGCCTTAAAATTCAGCCGTTGCATGGAGCCTCAACACCGGACCCAAGCCACACTTGAGCGGCTTTGCTTCTACAGGAAGGCTAGTGCGCGGACAGAGCCTTGAAAAGCCCATAAAAGCCTCACACGGTGACGAAACTGCGCTCACCCTAGCAGATAGCAGGTCTCATCCCGGTCAAAGTCAACAATGCGTAAACCGCGCGTAAACGCCGCACGCAAGCTCTCGCGCACTCTGATGCGTTCAGCCAGAGCTTCATTCAGATCGCCACTCGCCAGCGACGAAAAGTCACCGGGAATACGCACCCGCTCTGGCGCGCCGTTTACTCCGGCGCCGACATCAACCTGTTCGCCTCTTGCCTTGGCGGCAACACTCTCGCTGTCGAGCTTCCAGTCCGCCAGAACACGATCGGAAGGCACACCGGCATTGATCCCTTCCATGGCGCCATAATAGTCGTCGTAATAGATATTGGCCTGAGCCCCCAGGCGCGCAATGTTCAAACTGGCGTTGACGCTGCGGATCGGGTCGTAGGTCCAGCGTACGCAGGTAATGCCTTGCTCCAGGCACCAGTCCCGCTGAAACCACTTGAGCTTTGCGCCCAGTCCTCGTCCCTGCGCCTTCGGATGCACCGCCAGCCGATGCGAATGCTGTACCTGTGGATCCCTCGTCGGGAACGCAAAAACAAAGGCCAGCAACCGCTCATCCTCAAAGGCACCTGCAACAAGCCCCCCCTCGGACTGCAGCGCCAGAAGCAGGTCGGCATTGTCCGGAATATCGCCTTCCCCCCACGCTGCCCGCTGAAGGTCCTCTGCCTGCTTGAACTCTTTCAAGCCTTGGAACTCACGGATTTCGACAGCCGAAGGCCAATCTCCGCTGCAAACACTCATGCCATCACCTCCACTGCAAGATCGCTGACTTGATCCAAATAGGGGCGATCCAGTGTCACTCCGATCCCAGGTCCATTTTCAGGGACCGACATCCGCCCTTGTGTCGCGTCCAGGGGTTCCCGCACCAGATCCCGCTTGAAATACCGGCTGGCGCTTGAGGTGTCGCCCGGCTTGGTAAAATTCGGCAAGGTCGCCAGATGGATGTTATGGGCCCGTCCTACACCGCTTTCCAGCATGCCGCCACACCAGACCGGCGCACCGAAGGCTGCGCAGACATCGTGAATGGCCTGCGCCTCCCGATACCCGCCGACCCGCCCCACCTTGATGTTGATGACCCGTGCCGCCCGCGCTTCCAGCGCCTTGCGCGCATCGACCGCGCTGCGAATGCTCTCATCCAGACAGATGGCGGTCTTCAGCACCGCCTGAACCTGTGCGTGATCGTGAATGTCGTCAAAGGCCAGCGGCTGCTCGATATAGTCGAGCTGAAAGTCATCCAGCGCTTGCAGCATCGCCAGGTCCTGCACCCCGTAATCCGTGTTGGCATCGACAGTCAGCTTGATATCCGGGAAGGCGGCCCGCACAGCCCTCACCAGCGCCACATCGTGCCCGCGTTTGACCTTCAGCTTCACCCGTTTGTAGCCCTCGTCCACGGCTTGCTCGACACGCTCCAGCGTGGTGTCGATGGAGGCAATGCCGAGGCTGACGCCCACGTCGACCGCATCTGCTGCGCCGCCGAGCATGGCCTGCAACGGTTGGTTCAGGCTTTTTGCCCAGAGATCCCAAAACGCCATTTCCAGCGTGGCCTTCGCCATCCGGTTGCCGCGCCACGGGGCCAGAACGCCCAGCAAGGCGGCCGGCGACGCAAATCGCTTTCCCACCACCTGCGGCAGGATCAGATTGGCCAGAAAGTCGATGGCGCCGGCCAAAGTTTCCTCCAAATAATCCGGCAGCGGATCCATTACCCCTTCGGCAACCCCTTGCAGGCCTTGCCCCTTCAGGATCAACAGCGGAAAGACCTTTTCGGTCATCGTGCCGGTGGAAATGACAAAGGGGGTCAGCAGGGGCAGGCGCACGATCCGCAGTTCGGCAGCCTCAATCAGCAGGCCGACTGATCGATCTGAGCGCGGGGAATTCGGATCTTCGGACATCAACAGCCTTTTGCAAACTCTTGCCACGCGACACCAGTGGCGGACAACGGTCGTCAGCCGACAGGATTCGCCCAGACGGCCAGTTCGCAGAGCCTATCGTCAGAAATCTCGTCTGTGGGCGCTATGCATAAAATATTTATTGCGTGTCTACAAACGGATGACCTTTAGCACTTCCTGAAGCGATCAGGTGCTTGCGCGCGGACTACTGTGCCCGATGAAGGTTGCCCCAATGCCGCAAATCCGCCGTTCTTCCCAGCCCATGATAAAAAGACGTAGTACCAGACCAATAAGTGTGAAACCCTTGTCTGCAACAAGTTCTATCCGGATTGGGCCATGTCGATACAAGCAAGCATCTATCATCTGACCCATTACAAATACGACCGACCTGTCACCTTGAGCCCGCAGATCATCCGTCTGCGCCCGGCCCCGCACAGTCGGACGAAAGTCCTTTCCCACAGTCTCAAGGTCGGACCACAACCGCATTTCGTCAATCATCAGCAGGACCCTTACGGAAACTGGCTGTCACGCTTCGTTTTTCCCGAACCCGTCCGGGAGCTGAAGATCGAAGTCGACCTGGTGGCCGACATGTCGATCTACAATCCCTTCGACTTTTTCGTCGAGGATTTCGCCGCAGAGTTTCCCTTTGACTATCCCGAAGACATCCGCGCCGATCTGAACATTTACCGGCAAGAACAGCCAGTTGGGCCGGACTTCGAAGCCTTCATGCACTCGATCCCCAGAAACACCAGCGGAACGGTGGATTTCGTCGTCGAGTTGAATGCTTTTCTGTCGAGCCAAATCAACTACATCATCCGCATGGAGCCCGGTGTCCAGACCCCGGATGAGACACTGAGCCTGAAGAAAGGCTCTTGCCGCGACACCAGCTGGCTCCTGGTTCAGGTGCTCCGCCGCCTTGGCTTTGCCGCCCGCTTTGTCTCCGGTTATCTCATTCAGCTGAAGCCCGACCTGGAAGCCCTCGACGGCCCCTCCGGGACAGACCACGACTTCACCGATCTGCATGCCTGGGCCGAGGTCTATCTGCCTGGCGCGGGCTGGATTGGCCTTGACCCAACATCCGGCCTGCTGACCGGCGAGAGCCACATCCCGCTGTCCGCCACTCCGCATTTCCGCAATGCCGCGCCGCTCTCTGGCCTGGCCAGTCCGGCCGAAGTCGAATTCAACTTCCATATGGAGGTCAAGCGCGTTGCAGAGCACCCACGCATCACCATGCCCTTTTCCACAGAGGCTTGGACCGATCTGAATGCGCTGGGCCACAAGGTCGACGCCTTCCTGAAGGAAGAAGACGTTCGGCTGACGATGGGCGGCGAACCCACCTTTGTCTCGATCGATGACTTCGAGAGCCCTGAATGGAGCACCGATGCGGTTGGTCCGACCAAGCGGAACAAGGCCGATCAGTTAATCCGCCGTCTGCGCAAGCGTTTCGCTCCTGGCGGCTTTCTGCATTATGGCCAAGGCAAGTGGTACCCGGGAGAAACTCTGCCGCGCTGGACGTTCTCCCTGTATTGGCGCCGCGACGGCAAGCCGATCTGGAAGAACCCTGACTTGGTTGCAGAAGAAGGCAGCCAAACCGGCGCTGATGCGAAAAAGGCGCAGAGCCTGCTGCGCAACATCGCTGAAACGCTCGAGCTCGAACCTGAATTCGTCGTGCCGGCGTATGAAGATCCTGGCGAGTGGATGCTGAAGGAACAGCGGCTTCCAGAGAACGTCACCCCTGAAAACTCCAAGCTTGAGGACGCTGAAGCCCGCCATCGGATCGCACGTGTCTTTGACCGTGGCCTGACCACGCCTGCCGGTTTCGCCCTGCCTGTCCAGCGCTGGCAGTCCCAGGCGAAGCCGTCTGGCCCACGTTGGCGCTCAGAACAGTGGAAGCTTCGCCGCAAGGCCCTCTTCCTAGTTCCCGGTGACAGCCCGGTCGGCTATCGCCTGCCGCTGGAAAGCCTGCCCCACGTTCCGCCGGCACGCTATCCCTATACCAATGTGGCCGACCCGACTGTGCCGAAGGAACCTTTGCCGGACTTCCCGGTTGGCAAAGCTGCACAGCGCAAGCAGCCAACGTCCAGCTTCCGGGCAGCCGGCAGAACGCAGGACGTCTCCGAGCAGGTTCTTGCCAGCGAAAGCGATGACGATGATGCCGTGCGCACTGCACTGGCAGTCGAGGCGCGTGATGGGCGCCTGTGTGTGTTCATGCCCCCGGTTGAAGCTCTCGAAGATTACCTAGAGTTGCTCGCGGCGGCTGAAACCGCAGCCGAAAAGCTCAATCTACCGATCCACATCGAAGGCTATGCCCCCCCGACGGATCCACGGATCAACGTCATCCGGGTGGCACCGGACCCTGGCGTCATCGAAGTGAACATTCATCCGGCAGCCTCATGGGACGAATGTGTCGCCACCACCGAGGCAGTCTATGATGAAGCCCGGCAGACCCGTCTCGGGGCCGAGAAGTTCATGATCGACGGCAAGCACATCGGGACCGGCGGCGGCAACCATGTCGTTGTCGGCGGGGAAACACCGCTCGACAGCCCATTCTTGCGTCGTCCGGATCTACTGCGCAGCCTGATCCTCTACTGGCAGCGCCACCCCAGCTTGTCTTATCTCTTCTCCGGCCTGTTCATTGGGCCGACATCCCAGGCTCCGCGTGTCGACGAAGGTCGAGCCGACAATCTCTATGAGATGGAAGTCGCCCTCGCGCAGATCAATGCGCCGGAAGACGGTCCAACGCCATTTCCATGGCTGGTCGACCGTTTGCTGCGCAACCTCCTGGTGGATGTCACCGGCAACACCCACCGGTCGGAAATCTGCATCGACAAGCTCTACTCGCCCGACAGCACGACCGGGCGTCTTGGACTGGTCGAATTCCGTGGCTTCGAGATGCCGCCCGATCCGCGTATGAGCCTGGCGCAGCAGTTGCTGATCCGTGCCATCATCGCCCGCATGTGGAAGGCGCCACTCAAAGGCAATCTCACGCGCTGGGGTACGACGCTGCATGACCGTTTCATGTTGCCGCACTTCCTGTGGGCCGACTTCATGGACATTTTGAGCGATCTGCAGGAACACGGTTTCCCGCTACAGCCCGATTGGTTCGTGGCCCAGGCTGAATTCCGCTTCCCATTCTACGGCGAAACGGAAGTGAACGGCACGCAACTGGAACTGCGTCAGGCGCTTGAGCCCTGGCATGTCCTGGGTGAAACCGGCGCCATCGGCGGCACCGTGCGCTATACAGACAGTTCAACCGAGCGATTGCAGGTCAAGCTGACAACCACCGACCCGAGCCGCTATACAGTCGCCTGCAACGGTCGTCTTGTGCCCCTGCAGCGGACCGCCGAAAATGGCGTCGCCGTTGCTGGCATCCGGTTCAAGGCTTGGCAGCCAGCCATGGCGATGCACCCGGTCCACCCCGTAGACGCACCGCTGACGCTCGATATATTCGACCGTTGGTCGGGACGGGCGATCGGCGGATGCGTTTATCATGTTGCGCATCCCGGCGGACGGAATTATGACACATTCCCTGTGAACGGAAACGAGGCTCAAGCGCGCCTGCTGTCCAGGTTTGAACCGCACGGTCACCGTCCAGGAGCATACCAACCCGTTCCGGAGCAACCTCATCCCGAGTTTCCATCAACCCTGGATTTGCGTCGCCCTCCCGGCCTGTAGAAAATGAACGTGCCTGTGTCCCATGCTATTGATCCCGCCGCCTTCGGCAAGCTTCTGGCCGATTACACCCCGGCGAAAGGATCTTCTGACGAGCTGCTGGATGCAAACGGCCATGTGCGCCCCGTCTGGGGACCTTTTCTGAAACACCTCGCCGGCCTTTCGGCCGACGAGGTCGCCCAGCGCTTTGCGCGTGGGAGCCAGTACCTGAACGACGCAGGTGTCTACTTTCGCTACTATGAGGAAGAAGGCACCAGCGAGCGTGCCTGGCCACTCAGCCACATTCCGCTCCTCATCGACAGAGATGACTGGCAAACCATCACGGAAGGCCTCGTACAACGCGCCGACCTGCTGGAAGAGGTTGTTGCCGACCTTTATGGACAGAACCGGCTGATTGCCGACGGCCATCTCCCGGCCAGCTTGATCGCCAAAAGCCCAGAATGGCTGCGGCCGATGGTCGGCGTCCAGCCGCGCACCGGCAAGTATCTCCACTTCCTCGCTTTCGAAATCGGACGCGGCCCCGATGGCAAGTGGTGGGTTCTGGGAGACCGGACACAGGCCCCCTCCGGTGCAGGCTTTGCGCTGGAAAACCGGGTCGCCACCGCCAAAACTTTCAGTGATTTTTACGCCAAGGCCCATGTTCACCGTCTCGCTGGTTTCTTCCGACGTTTCCGCGAGACGCTATTGAACCTGAGAGGCGAAACCGATAGCCGGGTGGCCATTCTCACCCCCGGTCTGATGAATGACACATATTTCGAGCATGCCTACATCGCCCGCTATCTCGGCTTCATGCTGCTGGACGGGGAAGATCTGGTCGTCTCCAACGGCAGCTTGATGGTGCGCACCATTGCCGGTCTGCGCCCGATCAGCGTGCTTTGGCGTCGCCTTGATGCCAACTGGGCAGATCCGCTGGAACTGAACGAACAATCCCAAATCGGCACCCCCGGAATGGTTGAAGCCCTGCGCGGCGGCGGTCTGACAATGATCAATGCGCTTGGCGCCGGCGTTCTCGAAACCCGTGCCTTGCTTGCCTTCTTGCCTCGCATCTGCCGGCATCTGCGCGGTGAACCACTGAAACTGCCCAACATTGCCACCTGGTGGTGCGGCGACCAGCGCACCCGGAACTATGTCAGCGACAACTTCGGGAAGATGACGATCAGCCGCTCGCTGTCCACCGGGCTGCCGTTCACCATCGGTCCCAACGACGTACTTGGCGGTAATCTGAACAGCTCCAATCGTGCCGACTTCAGCGCCTGGCTGGAAACCGAGCAGGACGCGCTTGTCGGCCAGGAAGCGGTCACCCTGTCAACCACACCAGCCTATGCCGATGGAAAGCTGGTGCCACGGCCAATGAGTTTGCGCGTGTTCCTTGCTCGTACTGAGAGCGGCTGGGAAGTCATGTCAGGTGGTTTCGCACGCATTGGCGGCAGCGACGACGCCAGCGCTCTCGCCATGCAATCAGGCGGGCGGGCTGCCGATGTCTGGATCCTTGGTGGCAGTCCGACCAACAGCGAAACCCTCATTCCCAAGCAGGACGGCCCCTATGTGCGCAGCCGCCCCAGTCTGCTGCCGGCACGTGCCGCCGACAATCTGTTCTGGCTTGGCCGCTATGTGGAGCGGGCGGAAGGTGCCTTGCGACTGCTGCGGGCTTTCCACGCAAGAGTTGCCGAAACCGGTGAGCCCGAAGCGCCGATGACTGCCGCCATTGCGGCGCATCTGGCACAGCTCGGCCTCGACCTCGAACAGCCGATCCCACCGGGATTGCAGGCAACGCTGAACTCTGCACTGGCCAGCGCCAGCAAGGTGCGCGATCGCTTCTCGATCGATGGCTGGCTCGCCCTCAACGATCTTGCCCACACGCTTGCGGCAGAACGCGCCCGGCCCGGCCTCGACAGCGAGGATGCGACCCTCGTGATGGGTGCCCTCCTGCGCAAGATCACTGGCTTCTCCGGGCTTGTGCATGAGAACATGTACCGCTTTGCTGGATGGCGCTTCCTCAGCATAGGGCGCGCTCTGGAACGGGCTCAGGTCATGTGCGGTCTGCTGTCGGAGTTTGCCGATGCAGAAGCACCCGACGGCGCGCTGGATCTGCTGCTTGAAGTCGGCGACAGCACCCTGTCGTTGAACCAGCGCTATGCCGTAACCCTTAGCCGCGATCCCGTAATGGACTTGCTGGGTCTCGACACCTTCAACCCCCGCTCCATTCTTTACCAGCTGAAGGAATTGCGGTCCCACGTCGAGGCATTGCCGGGGGCGGACTTCAACGGCCAGCCTTCACCGCTCGCCAGGGCAACACTGGAGCTATACGCCCAATTGGCAGTTCAGACGCCGGACAGCCTAACCAGCGAGAAGCTGGAAGACCTGCGCGGCAAGATCCTGAGCCTGTCCGAAGGTCTCTTCACCGCTTACATCCGATAGCGAGGGCAAGTGCTTTACGATATCTCCCTCACCATCAAGTATGACTATGCTGCACCGGTTCACTCCGGCCGCCAGTCACTGAGACTGGAGCCGCGCTCCCTGCCTGAAGTTCAAACGGTTCTGTCGCGCCGCCTCACCCTGGAACCGACAGCCAACGAGCGCTCAGAGTTTGACGACTTTTTCGGGAATCGTCGCTGCGACGTCAGTTTTACCACCCCGCACTCGCACTTGATCTATCAGGTAAATTCCAGGGTACAGCGACACCCAAGTGGCCCGACCCTCGACTTCTCGCCGCCTCTGGCACGTCTGCCCGACGAATTGGCAGCGATCCGTGCCATGGATGGAAATCAGCCTCTGCACTTTCTCAGTCCGTCCCTCCGCGTGCCGCTGGATGAGATATTTACCACCTATGCCCGCAAGGTTGTGTCACCCGTGATGAGCGCGCAGCAAGCGATCATCTCCGTCGGACAAGCTCTGCACCAGGACATGACGTTTGATGCAAGAGCCACTGACGTCAACACACCGGTGCTTGACGCCTTTCAGCGTCGCAAGGGCGTCTGCCAGGATTTCTCGCACATGATGATCGCGTGTCTGCGCGGCATCGGCATTCCAGCAGGCTACGTCAGTGGCTATTTGCGGACGAAACCGCCCGAGGGTGCCGAGCGTCTGGAAGGCGCCGATGCGATGCACGCCTGGGTGCGGGCTTGGTGCGGTCGCGAGGCTGGCTGGATTGAATATGATCCTACCAACGCTCTCATCGTAGAACAGGACCACATCGTCGTCGCCTACGGCCGCGATTATGCCGACGTCGCGCCTGTGAAAGGCGTACTGCGCTCAGCCGGTGGTCAGACCACCAGCCATGCCGTCGATGTCGTGCCGCTCTGACTGTAAATTTAATGGTCTGGGCCCGGCCTTAATGAGCGATGTACCAGTCCTTGCGGTGATTGAAGGCAATAATCACATTCAGCACCAGCGCTCCGAAAAGTGACGCGCCAACGGCGCTCGGCGCCAGAACAAGAAAACTGGCCGCGAAGATGCAAACGTCGACCGACAGCTGCACCCAGCCAGCCCGAAAGCCTGTCCGGTCCTGAATGTAAAGCGCCAGGATCCCCAGTCCGCCGGCACTGGCCCCATGGCGGAACAACGCGATCAACCCTACACCCGCAGTGGCTCCTGCCAGCAGCCCTGCGGCATAGATATTCAGCTCCGCAAACGAAATGACCTGCGGGGCAAAGTCCGCCAGGATAGAAATCAGCGTAGCGGAGATCAGCGAGCGTAGGGTAAAGCCTGGCCCCATCCGCATCCAGGCGAAGATGTAGAACGGAATGTTGATCAGAAAGAAGATGACGCCAAAGCTGTAACCCGAAGCATAGGAAATCAGCAGCGCCATCCCCGCCGTCTGCCCCGTCACCAGCCCCGCAGCCCGCAACAGCGTGACACCGAACGCCGTCATCACAATGCCGAAAACCTGCCCCTGAAGGTTGTCGAGCAAAGTATGCGTCGGGCTTACTTTTTCTGGGGTGAGGTGATCTGGTGATGACATGTGGTTATGCTTTCTGTGGGAGACGAGCTGCCGTGCCGATCGCCCACGAGAGGGCTGCGCGCTTATGTCCAGTAGAAAGCTTGGGTCACCTCTGCAAGACCTATGCGAGACTTTCTGCGAATAAACATCCCCTGGACCGTTCATTGCGTTTCGGCAAGAGCGCCAGGGATCTTCCCAAAGGGGAAGCTTTAGGAAAACAGCATGTGCCAGAGCCATCAGGACGACGCCGCCTATCCGCCACTCTCCCCCATTCGCGCCGGGTGGAAGGGCGCCTGCCCGCGGTGCGGCGAAGGTAAGCTCTTCAATGGCTTTCTGACCCTACGCGACCATTGTGACGTTTGTGGTCTGGACTACAGCTTTGCCGATCCCGCAGATGGGCCGGCATTCTTTATCATCTGCTTCGGCTGTGTGCCCTGCGTGGCATTCGCCATCTGGCTGGAAATCGCCTTTCAAGCCCCTTACTGGGTTCATGTGGTGACGACACTCCCGATCCTGCTTCTGACCTGCATTCCACCACTGCGCCCACTGAAGGGTTGGCTTGTCGCCAGCCAGTTCTTCTACAAGGCTGAAGAAGGCAAGCTTGCCACCCCGGACGAACCGTAAGCCTGCAAGCTCAGGCGTGCGGCACAGCCGAGGTGCTTGCGCGCACGACAAGATCCACATCAATCGTCTGCACTGGCCCCGTGGCCTCATTCAGGAAGCCAGCATCCGGGCCAAGTCCATCCAGCAACAGTTGGGCCGCAGCCTGACCGAGCTGCCTGCGGTTCTGCCGGATCGTGGTCAGGGCAGGAACGTAAAACGCCGAAAGCTCGATGTCGTCAAATCCGATGACTGAAATGTCTTCCGGTACGCGCAAGCCCCCGGCATGCAGCGCCGATATCAATCCGAAAGCCACCTGATCGGAACAACAGAACACGGCAGTCGGCCGGTCTTCCATAGCCAGAATGCGCGCGCCGGCATCCTGCCCCGACTCCAGCGAAAAATCGCCACGCACAATCCATTCGTCCCGCGCAGGCAAACCCAAACGCGCCCGTTCCTCCAGCATTCCTTCCCGCCGGGCATGGGTCAATACATTGTCTTGCGGACCGGTAATATGGGCAATCTTACGGTGTCCCAGTTCATGCAGATGCTGGACGGCCAGTCGCGCGCCCTCCAGATTGTCGCTGCGTACAGATGGCAACTTGGCCCCTTGCACCCACTCGCAGGCAAAGACCACTCGGCCATTGCCCGCCTGCCCGCGCAACAACTCAAGTTCATCATCGTCCAGGCCACCATCCAGCGAAATCATCCCATCGACCCGAGCATCGCGGAAGTAATCCAGCAGTTGACGCTCGTCAGCACCTGAACCTTTCGTGTCGGTGATCAGGACGGAGTAATCCGCCCCCCCCAGCACTGCAGTCATGCCGGCCAGAATTTCCGAGAAGAACGGGTTGCCGAGATTAGGCACCAGAACCAGAACAGCCCGCGCCTCTTGTCGGCGCAGCGAACGCGCCGCCCTGTTTACCCTGTAGCCGGTTGTACGAATTGCACTTAAAACCGCGTCGCGAGTGCTCTCACTCAACAGCTCCGGGTTGCTCAAGGCTCTGCTGACGGTGGCCGTCGACACCCCAGCCACCTTAGCAACATCTTGAATTTTAACAGACTTCTGAACCAACCCGGCCCCCTATCTTACTTTAGGATAATTTGCGCAATATCCGGGTTGACACAAAGACGATCAGCGCAAATGATGATTGTAATCGTTTACATAACTCCAGACTTAATCGCAAGAAATTAACGATGCAAACGATTACAACTTCCCCCGGCATCTCCGGGAGAAGGCACAGGATCCGGTGGAGGCCGGGTCCGTCGACCGGGATCAGTCTCATGTGCCGATATGGCCGAAGGTTGAACCGGTACAAGGGAGGAAACCATGAAATCAATTCGCATGACCCTGGTCGCAGCGACAGCCCTTTGTGGCGCAACTGCAGCCTATGCCACTGATTTGGAAGTAACCCATTGGTGGACATCTGGCGGCGAGGCAGCAGCCGTTGCCGAATTCGCCAAAGCCTTTGATGCCACCGGAAACAAGTGGGTCGATGGCGCCATCGCCGGCTCCGGCGGCACGGCCCGTCCGATCATGATCAGCCGCATCACCGGCGGCGATCCGATGGGCGCCACCCAGTTCAATCATGGCCGCCAGGCAGAAGAGCTGGTGGAGGCCGGCCTGATGCGCGACCTCAGCGACATTGCCGAGAAAAATCACTGGAAAGACCTCGTCAGTCCGAGCAGCCTGCTCGACAGCTGCACCCTCGACGGCAAGATCTACTGCGTCCCGGTCAACATCCATTCCCAGCAATGGCTCTGGTTGAACAACGCCGTTTTCACAGACAACGGCATGGAAGTTCCCACGAACTGGGACGAGTACGCCGCTGCCGCACCCAAGTTGAAAGAAGCTGGCGTCGTTCCACTCGCATTGGGACAACAGCCCTGGCAGACAACACTTGCATTCCAGGTGCTTCTCGTCGCCCTCGCTGGCCCGGAAGCCTATACGCAGGTGTTCGGTGGACATGACGCTGAAGTTGCCGCCAGCCCGGAACTTGCGAAAGTCTTCCAGGCAGCTGCGACAGCACGTGAAATGTCCCAGGATTCAAACATCCAGAACTGGAACGATGCCACGAATATGGTCATCACCGGCAAGGCTGCCGGTCAGATCATGGGCGATTGGGCACAGGGTGAGTTCCAGGTGGCCAATCAGGTCGCCGGCAAAGACTACACCTGCCTCCCAGGGCTTGGCGTCAACGAAGTGATCCAGACAGGCGGCGACGCCTTCTACTTCCCTGCCGTTGACGATGCGGAAATCACCGAGGCCCAGGGAATCTTGGCCGAGGTCATGATGTCCGCCGAAACTCAGGTGGCCTTCAACCTGAAAAAGGGCTCCCTGCCGGTTCGCGGCGATGTCGACCTGAACGCAGCCAATGACTGCATGCGCAAGGGCCTCGACATTCTCGCCAAGGGCAACATCATTCAAAGCCCTGATCAGCTGATGTCCGCGGACAGCCTGACCCAGGTGAATGATCTCTTCGTTGAGTTCTTCAACACGCCCTCGATGACCGCCGAAGATGCTCAGGCGCGCTTCGTTTCTCTCATCGAAGACGCGGAATAAACCGCCAATCCTCCTGCAGCTTCCGCCCTCTCCCGTCATGGGAGACGGCGGGAGCTGGTGTCCTGCCCCCGGGTTCCGACCTGGATGAAAACGCTCGCCTTCCTTTTGGCAGGCGCGGGACCCCCGAACTCGAAATCACAGGGTAGAGGTATGGTTGCTGTCACGGCCCGCCCCGCAAGGTGGCATCGAAACATGAGTGCCAAGGTGGCTGCGATCCCGATGATCGCCACCGCCTTATGCGTCTTCGTCGGAGGGACTGTCTGGACGGTAGTCTATTCCTTCACGTCCTCAAAACTTCTCCCGAAGGAGAAATTCGTCGGCCTCAGCCAGTATGAGCGCCTGTGGGGCAGCAGCAAGTGGCTGATCTCTATTGAAAACCTGGCAATCTACGGCGTTCTGTCGTTGATCTTCGCCCTTGTCATCGGCTTTGTTTTGGCCGCGTTGCTCGATCAGAAGATCCGCTTTGAGGATACCTTTCGGACAATCCTGCTTTATCCGTTCGCGTTGAGCTTCATCGTGACGGGCCTGGCCTGGCAGTGGATTCTCAACCCGGACTTCGGCGTGCAGCACGTAGTGCGCAGCATGGGTTTCGAGAGCTTCGCCTTCGACCCACTCTACAATTCCGACATTGTCATCTACGGGGTTCTGATCGCCGGCCTCTGGCATGAAACAGGCCTGATCATGTGTCTGATGCTGGCTGGCCTGCGCGGCATAGACGAGGACATCTGGAAAGCCGCACGCATCGACGGCATCCCGATGTGGAAGACCTATCTGTACATCGTCATCCCCATGATGCGTGGCATCTTCATCACGGCCATCGTTCTGATCGCCTCGGGTATCATCAAGGTCTACGACCTGATCATCGCCCAGACAGGTGGCGGGCCAGGCATCTCCTCCGAAGTGCCCGCGAAATACGTCTACGACGCCATGTTCCTGTCGCAAAACCTAGGACAGGGCTTTGCCGCCTCCACCATGATGCTGCTGACGGTGATCATCATTGTCGTGCCCTGGGCCTATCTCGAATTCGGAGGCAAGCGCCGTGGGTAATCCGATCAAAAATGCTTCTGTCGTCAACCTCGACACACGCCGCATGACAGCTTTCCCGACAAGCACCACAACGCAGCCACTCAATGCCCAAGAAGAGATGGTAGGGCCTCAAGGTCGCAAGCCTGGCAAGATCCTCTCACGGCGCAATATTTTTATCTACGGCACGCTCACTCTGGTGGCGCTCTACTACCTGCTACCACTCTACGTGATGGTCGTCACCTCGCTGAAAGGCATGCCGGAGATCCGACTGGGCAACATCTTCTCACCACCTCTGGAAGTGACCTTTCAACCCTGGGTCAAGGCTTGGTCGGAAGCCTGCACCGGCCTCAACTGCGATGGACTTTCGAGAGGATTCTGGAACTCCGTCAAGATCCTGATCCCATCGGTTATCCTGTCCATTTCCATTGCCTCGGTGAATGGCTATGCCCTCGCCAACTGGCGCTTCAAGGGGGCAGAAACCTTCTTCACCATCCTGATCGTCGGCGCCTTCATTCCCTATCAGGTGATGATCTACCCGATTGTCATCATGCTCCGTGAAGTCGGTCTTTACGGGAGTCTGACGGGCTTGGTGTTGGTGCACTCGGTCTTCGGCATGCCGATCCTGACCCTGCTGTTTCGCAACTACTTCTCTTCTGTACCGCAGGAACTGTTCAAGGCAGCGCGTGTCGATGGCGCAGGTTTCTGGGCGATCTACTTCCGCATCATGGTGCCGATGAGCCTGCCGATCTTCGTGGTCGCAATGATCCTGCAGGTCACCGGCATCTGGAACGACTTCCTGTTTGGCGTGATCTACACCAAGCCGGACCTCTATCCGATGACGGTTCAGCTGAACAACATCGTCAATTCCACGCAAGGGGTGAAGGAATACAACGTCAACATGGCCGCCACCATTCTGACCGGCCTTGTCCCCCTGACGATCTACTTCATCTCCGGAAAACTCTTCGTCCGCGGCATCGCCGCCGGAGCAGTAAAAGGCTGAGGGCTGACGCCATGGAACCGAGTATCTCAATCAACCAACTGTCCTTGAACTTCGGCGCGCTGAATGTCCTGCGGGACCTCAACCTGGAAGTCGGTCAAGGGGAATTTCTCGTCCTTCTCGGCTCGTCCGGATGCGGCAAGTCGACCCTGCTTAACTGCATCGCCGGACTGCTCGATATCAGCGGCGGACAGATTTTCATCGGCGGGCGAAACGTCACCTGGGAAGAGCCGTCAAAACGCGGCATCGGCATGGTGTTCCAGAGCTACGCGCTCTACCCGCAAATGACTGTCGCCGGCAATTTGAGTTTCGGTCTGAAAAACGCCGGACTGCCTAAAGACGAGATCAAGGCCCGCGTCGACCGCACCGCCAAGGTGCTGCAGATCGAGCCACTGCTCGACCGCAAGCCAGCAGCCTTGTCGGGTGGCCAACGCCAACGCGCAGCCATTGGCCGAGCGTTGGTGCGCGATGCCGACGTCTTTCTTTTTGACGAGCCGCTATCAAATCTCGATGCCAAACTGCGCGCCGATCTGCGTGTGGAGATCAAGCAGCTTCATCAAAAGCTCAAGAACACGATGATCTATGTGACCCACGATCAGATCGAGGCCATGACCCTGGCAGACCGTATCGCCATCATGCGCGGCGGCAACATCCTCCAGCTGGCGTCACCACACGAGATCTACAATCGTCCAGCCAACAAGTATGTCGCCAAGTTTATCGGCTCTCCGTCGATGAACTTTTTCGATGGTCAGGTTGGCGGCGGCGACAGTCTGCATTTCTCAAACAACGACCTTTCATTGCCGCTCACCGGATATGACTTCGTCGACCCCGCAGCCCCGTACGGCAATGCCTACCTCGGCGTCCGTCCTGAGCATGTCATGACCGGTCCTGAGGCCAGTCAGGCGCCAGTGCAGATAGAAGCCGAGATCGAGTTGGTCGAGCCACTCGGGTCAGACACATTCGCCCGTGTTCTCGCCAGAGAAATGGTCCTCTGGGTCCGTCTCGACGGCCAGGCCACACCGCATCCCGGCGACCAGATCCTTCTCGGGATCGATCCATCCCGGGTTCACCTTTTCGACAAGACAACGGAAGAACGGCTGTAGCGCCAGCCTCTCCCATCTCACAAACAGGATTTCTAGAATGGATATTTCCTTTCAGCTTTATTCCGCCCGCGAGTTCACACCCTGGGATGGTGTCCTCAAGCAACTATCAGAACTCGGGTACACCCAGGTCGAAGGCTTCGCTGGCAACTATGAGGATCCGGCCACCTTCCGCGCCATGCTCAACACATACGGACTCACCATGCCTTCGGGGCATTTCTTCCCCATGGAGCAGTTCGAGGAGGACATCGCCAAGGTCATCGCCACCGCCAAGACGCTCGGTATGTCCCGGGTTTTCGTTCCTGCCGTTCCACCGGCGCAACGCTCTGCCAGCAAGGAAGACTGGAGCGCAGTCGCCAAGCGTCTGGAGGCGATTGCCGCCCAAATGAAGGCTGCCGGTCTGCGCTTTGGTTGGCACAACCATGATTTCGAGTTCAAGGCCTTCGACGACGGCAGTTTCCCGATGGAAATCATCTTGCGGGATGCGCCCTCTCTTGAGTGGGAAATGGACGTTGCGTGGGTTGCACGCGGTGGAGAAGATCCGCTTGCATGGATTGAACGCTACAAGGATCGCATCACCACGGCCCACGTGAAGGACATCGCCCCAGAGGGGGAATGTACCGACGAGGACGGCTGGGCTGACGTCGGTCAGGGCATCATGGACTGGAAGGCCATCATGGGGGCGCTACGCGCGATTGGCGTCGACCTCTTCGTCATGGAACACGACAAGCCCAGCAATGCCGGCCGTTTTGCCTCCCGCTCCATCGAAGCTTTCCGCACCTACTGAGGACACCCCCACATGACCAAGACACTTGGAATTGGCATTCTCGGCTGCGGCAACATCTCCGCCGCCTACATGCGCCTCTCGCCACTGTTTCGTGGCATCGAAGTGCGCGCCTGCGCCGACATCAACGAAGCTGCGGCCAAGGCCCGAGCGGAGGAATTCTCCCTGCGCGCCGAAACCGTCGAAGGACTGCTGGCGGCAGATGATATCGATATTGTCGTCAATCTGACCGTACCCAATGCCCACTTCGAGGTTTCAAAGAAGGTTCTCGAAGCCGGGAAGCACGTCTATTCGGAAAAACCCTTTGTCCTGAGCGTTGAGGAAGGTCAAGAGCTGGCACGTATCGCCAAGGCAAAAGGCCTGCGCGTTGGCTCGGCTCCCGACACCTTCCTCGGCGGATCACATCAGTTGGCGCGACACCTGATCGACAGCGATGCAGTCGGCAAAATCACCTCCGGCACCTGCTTCGTGCAGAGCCCCGGCATGGAAATGTGGCACCCAAACCCGGACTTCTTCTTTCAACCCGGTGGCGGCCCGATCCTTGACCTCGGCCCCTATTACGTTTCCAATCTGGTGCAGTTGCTCGGCCCGGTGAAGCGTGTTGTCGCCATGTGCTCAAAAGGTTCGCCCGAACGCACGATCACCTCGCAGCCGCGCTTCGGCGAAAAAATTCCAGTTGGAACACCCACGACCATTCACGCCGTTCTGCAATTCCACTCCGGCGCTCAGATCACCTATTGCGCCAGCTGGGACGTCTGGCAGCATGGCCACTCCAACATGGAACTCTACGGTCGCAACGGCACATTGCATGTGCCAGACCCGAACTTCTTCGGTGGTGAGGTTCGCATGACCGAGCTGGGAAGTTTCGTCAATATCAACGGATCCTGGGATCACCCCTTCTCCAAAGCCAACGACCGGACCCACGCCAATTACCGTACGGCAGGGCTGGCAGACATGGCTCAGGGAATTCTGGAAAATCGTCCACACCGTTGCTCTCTGGAGTTCTCTCTGCATGTTGTCGATGTGATGACAGCGATTCTCGCATCCGGTGAGCAAGGCGCCTTCATCGATATCAAGACCACCTGCGACCGGCCCGAGGCCTTGGACCCGCAGGCCGCACAAGGGCTTCTGGCCTAACTGGAGTTTTTAATGACCTGGACTGCAGCGCCCACACGCTACGACGACATGGTGTACCGCCGCTGTGGGAAATCAGGGCTCAAACTGCCCGCGATTTCCCTCGGCCTCTGGCACAACTTTGGCGATGACACGCCCCATGACACAAAACGCGACATCGCCCGAACTGCCTTCGATCTGGGCATCACCCATTTCGATCTGGCCAACAACTACGGCCCGAAACCCGGTTCCGCAGAAACCGCCTTTGGCGAGCTGCTCCGCACCGACTTTGCGCCTTACCGCGATGAGATGATCATCTCGTCCAAGGCCGGCTACGAAATGTGGCCCGGTCCGTATGGCGAATGGGGAAGCCGCAAATATCTGATCTCCTCCTGTGATCAATCTCTGAAGCGGATGGGGCTCGACTACGTCGATATATTCTATTCCCACCGCTTTGATCCGGAGACACCGCTGGAAGAAACGATGATGGCCCTGGATCACATCGTTCGCTCCGGACGCGCGCTCTATGTCGGGATCTCCTCTTACAACTCGCAGCGCACGCGCGAAGCGATCAAGATCCTCAATGAGCTGGGCACGCCCTGCCTTATTCACCAGCCAAGCTACTCCATGATCAACCGCTGGGTTGAAGAAGACGGCCTGCTCGACACTTTGGAAGACCTCGGCGTCGGTTCCATCGCCTTCTCGCCGCTGGCACAGGGCATGCTGACCGGCAAATACCTGAAGGAGATCCCGGAAGGCAGCCGTGCGACCCAGGGCAAATCCCTGCGCAAGGACTTTCTCAGCGATGAAAACCTGGCGACCATCCGTGCACTGAACAGCATTGCCGAAAAGCGCGGCCAGACCCTGGCTCAGCTCGCCCTTGCCTGGGTGCTGCGCAAGGAACGTGTCACCACGGCCCTGATCGGCGCCAGCCGGCCTGAGCAGGTGCGTGACTGCGTCGGCGCCATCGGCAACCTCGACTTCTCCGAAGCAGAACTGAAAGAGATCGAGGACACCACACGCGAGGCTGACATCAACCTCTGGGCGGCATCGGCGGAACGCAAAGGCCCACAGCGCAAATGATCCGCAACCCCATCCTGCCAGGCTTCAATCCGGATCCCTCGATCTGTCGGGCCGGCGATGAGTATTTCATCGCCACCTCCACCTTCGAGTGGTTCCCCGGCGTTCAGATCCATCGCTCCAGCGATCTGGTCAGTTGGGATCTGGCCTGCCGTCCGCTGTCGCGGGCAAGCCAGCTCGACATGCGTGGCAATCCGGACAGCGGCGGCATCTGGGCGCCCTGTCTGAGCCACGCGGACGGGCGCTTCTGGCTGGTCTACACGGACGTCAAGCGGCTGGATGGGAACTTCAAGGACGCGCATAACTACATCGTGACTGCTCCGGGGATCGAAGGTCCCTGGAGCGATCCGATCTATGTCTCGTCTCACGGGTTTGACCCGTCACTGTTCCATGATGACGATGGCCGCAAGTGGTTCCTGGTCCTGCAGTGGAACCACATCTCAAATTCCATCGGTGGCCACCCCAAACATCCCGCCTTTGATGGCATTCTTCTTCAGGAATGGTCGGAAACGGATGGACTGATCGGCAAGCCGACGAAAATCTTCTCAGGCAGCTCCCATGGCCTCAGCGAAGGCCCGCATCTGTCGAAGCGCAACGGCTGGTATTATCTCACCATCGCGGAAGGCGGCACCGGCTATGGACATGCGGTCACCATGGCGCGCTCTCGCCGGATCGACGGACCTTACGAGATCCACCCGGATACCCACCTGATCACAGCCAAAGACACGCCGGACAATCCTCTGCAACGTGCCGGGCATGGCCAGATCATAGAGACGCCGACCGGTGAGACCTATCATACCCACCTCTGTTCACGTCCGATCGACGGACCGCAAGGAGGGCGCTTTTCGCCTCTGGGTCGCGAAACGGCCATTCAGAAATGCGTCTGGCGCGATGACTGGCTCTACCTTGAGCATGGGTCATCCTTGCCTCTGCTCGACGTCCCTTCGCCCGGAAATGCAGACCCCCGCCCCGCAAAACGCGTGGAGCGCACCTTCGATGGTGAAGAACTGCCCGAGGAATTCCAATGGCTGCGCACCCCCTACCCCGATCGGCTCTTTCAGTTGACCGGATCATCCCTTCAATTGATCGGGCGCGAAAGCCTCGGCAGCTGGTTTGAGCAATCTCTGGTCGCACGTCGCCAGGAACACCTGACCTACCGCGCCGAAACCACGCTGACAGCCTTTGATCCCGACACCTATCAGCAGGCTGCCGGCCTCACGACCTACTACAACCGGCACAAGCTGCATTTCATGGCCGTCAGCTGGGATGCCCGACTGGGACGTTGTCTGACCCTGATGTCTTGCCCCGGCAGTTGGCCCGATGCCCAGCTTTCCTACCCGGCTGAGCCGATCGCGCTCGCCGATGGCCCGGTCGACCTTGCCGTTGAAGTTGACCATGCGCGCCAACAGTTCTTCTGGCGACAAGACAACGCCCAATGGCAGACCTTTGGTCCGGTGCTCGACGCCAGCGTGATTTCCGATGAAGGCGGGCGCGGCGAACACGGATCCTTCACCGGCGCTTTCATCGGCATGCTGGCTTTCGATGTGACCGGCCTTGGCAGGACCGCCGACTTCAATCGATTTTCCTATGCGCCCGAAGGCACTTGAGGCTGGCGCTTTACTGACCGACTGTTTGACAAAGGAGTTCCCCATGGCCGGATTGATCAAGGGTCCCGCGCTGTTTCTGGCGCAATTCGCCGGTGATGAAGCCCCCTTCAACTCCTTGCAGAACATCGCCGAATGGGCCGCCAGCCTTGGCTACAGGGGCGTCCAGATCCCCACTTTCGACGCCCGCTTCTTCGATCTCGACAAGGCCGCGGAAAGCGATGGCTATTGCGACGAGATCAAAGGCATCTGCGCTGAAGCCGGCGTCGAGATCACCGAGCTGTCGAGCCATCTTCAGGGCCAGCTGGTGGCCGTGCATCCCGCCTATGACATTGCCTTCGACGGCTTCGCCCCTGCCAGTGTTCACGGCAATCCCAAGGCGCGTCAGGAATGGGCCGTCGACCAGATGAAGAAGGCTGCTATCGCCTCGCGCCGTCTTGGCCTTGATACCTCCGTCAGCTTCACAGGTTCCCTTGCCTTCCCCTATCTTTATCCTTGGCCACAACGCCCGGCAGGTCTTATCGACGAAGCCTTCGGCGAACTGGCCAAACGTTGGAAGCCGATCCTCGATGTCTATGAAGACAATGGTGTCGACATCGGCTACGAGATCCACCCTGGTGAGGACGTCTTTGACGGCGCCACCTTCGAGATGTTCCTGGAGGCGCTTGACGGCCACTCCCGCTGCCAGATCAACTATGATCCGTCGCACTTCCTGCTGCAGCAGATGGACTACCTCGCCTTCATCGACATCTACCATGAGCGCATCTGCGCCTTTCATGTGAAGGATGCGGAGTTCAATCCGGATGGCCGTCAGGGCGTCTACTCCGGCTATCAGAGCTGGACCCAACGGGCCGGCCGGTTCCGCTCTCTCGGCGACGGTCAGGTCGACTTCGGCGGCATCTTTTCCAAGCTTGCCCAGTATGACTATGACAGCTGGGCCGTGCTGGAATGGGAGTGCTGCCTCAAGTCGCCGCAACAAGGCGCTGCAGAAGGCGCACCCTTTATCGAAAGCCACATCATCGACGTCACCGACAAGGCATTCGATGATTTTGCCGGAGCAGAAACGGACAAGGCGCAGCTGCGCGCAATGCTGGGACTTGCACAATGAAACCTTTGAAACTGGGAATGGTCGGCGGCGGTCAAGGCGCCTTTATCGGTGCAGTTCACCGTATCGCCTCGCGCATTGATGGGCACTGGGATCTGGTTGCCGGCGCCCTGAGCTCCGATCCTGTCCGCGCCCGAGCCTCTGCCAGTGAGCTCAATATCGCACCTGAACGGGCCTATACCGATTTCATCGATATGGCTGCTCGTGAAGCGGCCCGCGCCGATGGCATTGACGCAGTCGCCATCGTCACACCCAACCACATGCATGCGGCCCCGGCAATTGCCTTTCTGGAAGCTGGCATCAACGTGATCTGCGACAAGCCTCTGGCCTCCACCCTGCAGGAAGCAGAGGCCATCGCGACGGCAGTCAGCCGCAGCAATGCCCGCTTTTTCCTGACCCACAATTACACCGCCTATCCGCTGATCCGCCAGGCAAGGGAGATGATCGCTCGCGGCGACCTCGGCAAACTTCGCCTCATCCAGGTTGAATATGTCCAGGACTGGCTGACTCAAGAACTGCACAACAAGCAGGCCGACTGGCGCACCGATCCGGCACGTTCAGGTGCCGGCGGCTGCGTTGGTGATATCGGCACCCACGCCTACAACCTCGCCACTTACGTCTCCGGCCTAAGCGCGACAGAACTCGCAGCCGATCTCGACAGTTTTGTCCCCGGCCGGCAGGTCGATGACAACGTCCACGTGATGATGCGCTATGAAAATGGCGCCAAGGGACTGCTCTGGTCCTCGCAGGTCGCGCCGGGCAATGAAAACGGCTTGCGCTTGCGTATCTTCGGCGAGAAAGCCGGCATCGAATGGGGACAGGAAGCCCCCAACCAGATGCGGTTCACCCCATTCGGTGAACCGACACGCATTCTGACCAGAGCCGGCGCCGAGGCGACCCCGGCAGGAAGCCGCAACATCCGCGCGCCCGGCGGCCATCCGGAAGGATATCTGGAAGCCTTCGCAACACTTTACGCAGAGGCCGCACAGATCATCCGGGCAGATCGCGGACAGGCAACACCAGATCTGGAAAGCCATACGCCAGACATCGATGACGGGCTGAACGGCATGAGATTTATTGCAGCTTGTATTGCATCCTCCCGCGACAATGCTGCATGGAAAGCCCTCCTTGGCGAGCAGGTCACATGAACCAAACCTGGTGGGCGCGATCGCATTCCTCAGGCTGACTTTGCCCCCATTCTGTCTGAAGTTGGGAACGATCTGCCACCCAGTGGGTTTGCAGATCAGACACAGCGAACAGAAAGGACGAAGACATGAGCAAGATCGACGTCAAGGAAGAAGCTGAAAAGATCCGCCAGAAGGCCGACAAGCAGAGCGCTGGCGACCAGCTCGGTGGTACCTTCCATGGCCAGGAACGAGATGCCGGAATGACGGCAACCTCAGGCCGGAAAACTGCCAACGGCTGAGCCACCGCTTAAGGCGATGTTTTGCCCGGTGGCCCCCGCCCACCCGAGCAGGAACATGCAGCCTCCACAGCAACTGACCTCCTAAGTCACAAAAGCCCGTCCGGATCCCTCCGGCGGGCTTTTTGCTGCCTTGCCTTAATTGCCGAAGATTGTTTCTAATAGGCTAGAACTTTGATTCTTTGACGGAAGGTTATGGAAATGGCTGGGAAGTTTGAACTTTACAAGGACAAAGCGGGTGAATTTCGGTTTCGCCTGAAAGCCGGCAACGGCGAGATTATTCTCGTTGGCGAAGGCTACAAGCGCAAAGCCAGTGCCTTGAATGGCATTGAATCCATTCGCAAAAATTCTGTCATCGATCAACGCTATGAGCGCAAAGCAACCTCATCCGGCAAGCCGATGTTCAACCTGAAGGCCAGCAATGGCCAGACGATCGGCACAAGCGAAGCCTACAGCAGCGACTCCGCCCGCGACAACGGTATTGAATCCGTCAAACGCAACGCCCCCGAAGCCAGCCTCGACGACCAGATCGCCTGATACAGCCGCCCGGTTCAACGCATAAGGAAGAGCCTTGAACTTACAAAAGCCCGCCGGATATTTCACCGAGCGGGCTTTTCTTTGATTGTCAGTACTGCGGCCTATTCAATCCAATCCTTACACTGCATGACTTTTGGCTCTCACTCAGTGCTCTGACGTTGCGGCAGCTCCTGCGGACCGGATCCGGGCGGCGGAGAACTTGAACTCGGGGATCTTGCCAAAAGGATCCAGCTGAGGATTGGTCAGGAAGTTCGCCGGTGCTTCGACGAAGCAGAAGGGAATAAACAGCATCCCTTGCGTCACATCGCGATCAGCACGCAGAGTCAGCGTAACTTCGCCACGCCGGGTTTCAACAACCACCTGCTGACCGCGTGTCAGCCCTCGACGCCCGATATCCTTCGGATGCATCGAGACGACAGCCTCGCTTTCCTGCGCATTCAAATGCGTGGCCCGCCGGGTCATGGCGCCCGTGTGCCAATGCTCCAGCATCCGCCCCGTGGTCAACACCATGGGGAAGGCATCGTCCGGCAATTCGTCCGGCGGCACCAGGTCGGTCGGCACCAGCTTTGCGCGACCACTCTCGGTGGGAAACCCGGAGTAGAAGATGATTTCCTCACCCGGTCCATCCTCAGTCTTGGCCGGATAGCAAACCATGCCTTCGCGCTCCAGCCGGTTCCAGGAGATATTGTCAAGCGACGACATATGCGCTGCCATCTCCGTATAGACTTCGCCAACACCCGAGTAGTTCCAGTCGAGCCCGGAACGCCGTGCCATGTCGACCATAATCTCCCAATCCTGCCGCGCCTCTCCCGGAGGCTGCCTGACTGGAAGGGCCAGCTGAACCTGACGGTTGGAGTTGGTATAGGTCCCTGGTTTTTCGGGTTGAGCAGAGGCCGGCAGAATGACGTCGGCAAACCATGCAGTTTCAGTCAGGAAAATATCCTGCACGACGAGATGCTCAAGCGTTGCCAGCGCCTTGCGGGCGTGGTTCTGGTCCGGATCCGACATGGCAGGGTTTTCCCCTTGCACATACATCGCCTTGATGTTGCCAGCCTCGACCTCCCCCATAATCTCGACCACGGTCAATCCCTTGGCCGGATCGAGACTGCGGCCCCAGGCATCTTCGTATTTGCCGCGAATGTCAGGATCCTCGACGGACTTGTAGTTCGGATAGACCATCGGAATGAGACCTGCGTCCGAGGCGCCCTGAACATTGTTCTGGCCACGCAACGGGTGCAGCCCGGTGCCTGGTCGCCCGATCTGGCCGGTGATCAGGCTCAGTGCGATCAGGCAACGGGCATTGTCTGTGCCATGGACATGCTGGCTGATGCCCATGCCCCAGAAGATGATCGACTTGCTGGATCGGGCGAAGGTCCGGGCCAACTCGCGCAGATACTCGGCCTCCACACCGCACATCTCCGCCATGGCTTCCGGACTGAAGTCCTTGACCTTTTCCTTCAGCGCTTCAAAGCCCTCGGTATTCGCCTGAATGTACTGAATATCGTAAAGCTTCTCGAAAATGATCGTATGGATCATGGCGTTTAGCATCGGCACGTCGGTGCCGGGCTTGAAGACCACGGGATGCGTGGCGTGTCGCATCAATCCCTGACGACGCGGATCGAACACCATCAGGTTGGCACCGCGTTTGGCTGCCTGCTTCAGATAAGTCGCCGCAACCGGATGGTTCTGTTCGGGTCGGGCCCCGATCACCATGATGCAGTCGCTGTCATCGGCCGCCGTGAAAGGCGCTGACACCGCGCCGGACCCGACACCTTCCATCAGGGCAGCCACCGAAGACGCATGGCAAAGGCGTGTGCAGTGATCGACATTGTTTGTGCCGAACCCCTGCCGAATGTATTTCTGGAACAGATAGGCTTCCTCGTTGGTGCCCTTGGCGCTGCCGAAACCGGCAATCGCATGGCCACCATCCCGGTCGCGCACCGTGTTGAAACCGCCGGCCGCCAATGCCATCGCCTCCTCCCAGGAGGCTTCCCGGAAGACATCAGAAATATCGCTGAACGTCATGCGGGCGTGCGCGTCCTTGGGCACGTCCGAACGTCGGATCAGCGGGCGGGTCAGGCGCTCCGGGCTCATGACATAGTCCATGCCAAAGCGGCCCTTGACGCAAAGCTTGCCCCGGTTCGCCGGTCCCTGTCGGCCATCAACCTTGATGATGTCGTTGCCTTTAACACTGACCTCGGTCTGACAACCCACGCCACAGAACGGGCAAACAGACGGCTTGACCGCGTCCGCATACGTCTCTCGCCGGGTGGCGGTGTCGTCCAGCAAGGTTTTTTCCATCAGCGCACCCGTCGGGCAGGCCTGAACACACTCACCGCAGGCGACACAGGTGGAGAGGCCCATCGGATCACCGATGTCGAACACCGGGATGGCGGCGGTGCCGCGATCGGCCATACCAATGACATCGTTGACCTGGACTTCCCGGCAGGCGCGCTCGCACAATCCGCAGGAAATACAGGCATCCAGATTGACCGCAATCGACGGATGCGAGGCGTCATGGAAGATACTGTCGACCGGTATATCCTTGCCAGCACCCGGCCGTCCGCTCGGAAAGCGGGGGGGGTTATCCAATCCGACCTGTTCGACCTGCTTCCAGAAATGGCTCTCAGGATCCGGACTGACCTCTCGATTTGGCATGTCGGACGCCAGCAGCTCAAACACCATTTCGCGGTTCTTGTTCACCCGCTCATTGGCTGTAGTGACAACCATCCCTGGGGTCGGTTTGCGATTACAGGAAGCCGCAAGGACCCGTTCACCCTCGATCTCGACCATGCAGGCCCGGCAGTTGCCATCCGAGCGGTAGCCCGGCGCGTCCTTCCAGCACAGATGTGGGATCGTCGTGCCGTGACGTTTAGCGATCTGCCAGATGGTTTCGTCTTCACCGGCGGTAACGGTCTCACCGTCAAGCGTGAAAACGACTGTCTGGGTTTCGATGTCTGCCAGGCTCATGACGTGAACTCCTCGGGGAAGTGTTTCATCAGATGTTTGACGCAATTGCCCGCCGCCTGACCCAGGCCGCAGATCGAGCTGTCACCCATGACCATCAGAAGGTCATTGAACAGGCGCTCGTCCTGCTCATGGGCTTCCAGCATCCGCACCATCTTGTCCGTCCCTGATCGGCAGGGCGTACACTGGCCGCAGCTTTCGTGTTTGAAAAAGCGCATGGTGTTGAGAACCGCATCCCGGACGCTATCTTCCTGGGACAGGATGACGACGGCATGAGAGCCGAGAAATCCGCCCTCTTTCTCCCATGTTCCAAAGTCCATGGCCCTGTCTGCCATATGAGCCGGGAAAATACCGCCGGATGCACCACCCGGCAGGAAAGCCTTGAACTCATGCCCGGGGGTCATTCCCCCGCAGTGGTCCTCGATCAACCGGATCAGAGGAATGCCCGCAGGGGCGATCTTGACGCCCGGGCGCGCGACGCGTCCAGACACGGAGAAAGAGCGCAGGCCACTGTGAGCCTCGTTCCAGCCTTTGGCTTTGAACCAGTCTGGGCCATTGCGCAGAATATCGGGAATCCACGACACGGTTTCGATATTGTGATTCAGCGTCGGCAGGCCGAACAGACCCTTTTGCGCAATGAAGGGCGGCTTGTGGCGGGGCAACCCGCGCTTGCCCTCGATCGACTCGATCATCGCGCTTTCTTCGCCACAGATATAGGCGCCGGCACCCCGGCGCACTTCCATGGGCACAAGGGCAAGGCCAGAGGCCTCAAGCGCAGCCAGCTCACGGGACAGGATTTCATGCACCGCAGGATATTCGTCCCGCATGTAGATATAGATCCGCTCGCAGCCGACAACGCGAGCCGCAATCTGGGCGCCTTCAAGCATGCGGTGCGGCTTGCTTTCCAGCCACCACCGGTCCTTGAAGGTACCCGGCTCACCTTCGTCGCCATTGATCGTCATCAGACGTGGACCAGGATAGCCGCGCACGAAGCCCCACTTGCGGCCAGCGGGAAATCCCGCGCCACCGAGGCCGCGCAGATTGGCATCCGACATGGTGGCTGTTGCAGCGTCGGGCGAGATAGTCCCGTCCAGCACCTGCTGCAGCACTTCGTATCCACCGTTGCTGCGGTAATCGGCGTATGTTTCATAATCGGGGACAAGGGGTGCCACTGGCTGAGTGGCCGCGTGCGACAGGATTTCGACCGTGGCCTTGTGAACCGAACGCTTGCCGACCTGAGCCGCGGGCGCAAAATCGCAACGTCCGAGACAGGGCACCGGCTGGATCCGGATATCCTCGCCCATGGTTTGCTGCAGACTTTCGATGAGGCTTTTCGCGCCAGCCATTTCGCACGACAGTCCGTCACAGACCCGTATGGTCAGCGGTGCGGGCGGCGTCTGGTTTTCCTTCACCACATCAAAGTGATGGTAGAAGCTCGCGACTTCATAGACCTCGACCTGGGACAGGCGGAAAAACTCTGCAAGAGCTGCCATCGACGTCGCCGACACGTGGCCGTAAGTGTCCTGAACGATATGCAAGGCCTCAATCAGCAAGTCCTTGCGCGGCAGAAGGTCGCCGAGCAACTCGGTAATCCGTTCGACCTCGTCGTCGCTGATCTGGCGGCCTTTGGGTAGCGACGGGTCACGCCGCTTGAATTTTTCTGGAGTAATCTGATCCATCGGAGCGGGTCTCGCGAACTCTCACTGGCACTGAAAGAACCCTCAGGTCCCTGGGATATACGCGGTCGGGACGTGCCCCGACCGCGCTGGCTTCTTACTCGGCTGCAACCGCATCCGGGTGGGTTTTTTCTACATGGTGTCTTTCGCCAACCGGGCGGACCATCAGGTTCGCGAAGAAGGCTATGACCAGCAGTGCCGCCATGCAATACATCGTCGTATTGTAGAGCGAAGACGTCGGGTCGACCGTACCTGCGGGTACGATATCCATCAAGCCTGCAATCGTCACCGTTTTAGCTGCGACCAGCTCATTCAGCTGGGTCAGCGGAGCGCCGAATTTCTCTGCAAATGCGGCCGGGTCAACCTTGGAAGCAAGGTCCGCGATGGCATTGTCCTTGGACAGATTGCGCAGATAGGTGATGGCAAACGGTCCGAGAACCCCAGCTGTGGACCAGGCGGTCAGCAACCGTCCATGGATACCACCGACATGCATCGTGCCGAAGATATCGGCCAGATAGGCCGGGATCGTGGCGAAGCCGCCGCCATACATCGTGAAGATGACCATGGTTGCGACATAGAAGCCGAACAAGGCCCCTGTCCCGCCCATGCCGGCCCAGTAAGGGATCGACACATACAACAGCGTGCCCAGCACAAAGAAGCAGTGATAGGTGTTCTTGCGCCCGATAAAGTCCGACGTGGAGGCCCAGATAAAACGGCCAACCATGTTGAAGACGGAAATCATCAAAACATAAGTCCCGGCAAAGGCTGCGGTGACGAGCGCCAGATCTCCGAAAATCTCGTTGATCATCGTCTTGGCAACGCCGATCACGCCGATGCCGGCCGTCACGTTGAAACACAGCACAATCCACAACAGCCAGAACTGCGGTGTCCGCAAAGCCTGATCGATGTGAACGTTGTTGCGTGTCACCAGCCCGGATGTGGAAGGTTTCGGCACCCATCCCGCCGGCTTCCAGCCTTCGCGCGGAACCCGATACTGGAAGGCAGCGATCATCATGACGATGAAATAGCCGATGCCCAGCGCCATGAACGTCGATGCTGCACCTGTGTTGCCGGATCCGACCACGTAAACGCCAGCCTCTCCGCCGAAGGTTGCTGCCTGCTCAACGGTTGCCACGACAACTTCGATCTTGCCCGACGCGGTTTCCGCAAAGCGTTTTCCGCCTTCCGTAACCAGCGCCACTGCGCCTTCCGCTCCGAGGAAAGTCGGTGCTTTTTGAAAAAGCTCCAACAACCACTGGATCAGGGGCGCTCCGATCATGGCTCCGCCACCAAAGCCCATGATCGCCATCCCCGTGGCCATGCCTCGTCGATCAGGGAACCATCGGATCAGCGTTGAGACCGGGGAGACATAGCCCAGACCTAGACCTGCCCCGCCGAGAACACCGTAGCCCAAATAGACAAGCCAGAGCTGATGGGAAGAGATCCCGAGCGAGCCGATCAAGAAGCCACCGCCCCAAAGGGTGGCAGCGACCACACCAACATAGCGCGGTCCGACCTTTTCCAGCCATTTTCCGCCGAAGGCCGCCGCAAGCCCCAACGAAACGATAGCCACGGAGAAAATCCAAACCACGGAGGACAAGGACCAATCTTCCGCCGCAGATGCGACAACACCGAGCTCGCGGGTCAGAGGTGGATTGAAGACAGACCAGGCATAAACAGACCCAATGCAAAGATGGATCGCGATAGAAGCCGGTGGCACACGCCAGCGGTTGTACCCTTCTGGAGCAATGATGTTTTCCTTTTTCAGGAAATCCAGAGCGCCCCCCGATGAATTAGACATTTAACTCCTCCCATGTGCCGCAGGGAATTCAGCTTGGTCCGAGCCAGTCAGGCGGCCCTGGGCTATATGCGGCATTTCAACGAGGAGATCACGCCTTGCCGGACATTCTGTGTCAACCTTTATTTACTTTATAAATCAATGACTTAATCTAGCTTTCTTGCATCGCAAAAAGGTCAGATAGTCCCAGGAAACCTCAATTCCTCCGAGTGCGAGGGACAAAATGTCCAAACTGGAGGCTGCTTCCCTTCAAGCGGCGGACAAATTGACCGCAGCAGGAAGCCACACAGAAAAATGTGAGCCTTCCCCCTTTATGCTCTCCACAGAGATCAATCCACCGGCGCGGGTAATCAGCGCCTGACTGATCGACAGGCCCAATCCCGTGCCTTCTGCAAGTTTCGTGGTGAAAAACGGGTCGAAGACATTGCCGAGTTTGTCGGCGCTAATCCCCTCGCCCGTGTCGCGAATCGAAATCTCGACGCCCGAAAGCCCCTCTCGTGTCTTGGGCCCGGTATTGATCGTCAGCAGACCTCCATTCTTCATTGCCTGTGCCGCGTTTATCATCAGGTTCACCAGAACTTGCTGCAATTCGGTTTCAACGATCTGAATGATTGGCGCCGGCTCATGGTGCGTTAGCGTCTCGATAAAATGCTTTCGCAGATCCGCAGTGACCAGCACGAGCGCATCCTCGATGGCCTGACGCGCATCGACGAGGGCATCCGCCTCCGACATTTCTCCTGACCGGGTAAAGTCCAGCAACTTGCCAACGATGATGTTGATCCTGTGGGTCTGCGCATCAATCAGATCGAGTTCCGTTCGGTGCTCTGCCGCGATTGGCCCAAGACCAGCCTTCAGCACCTCAAGATTGCCCTGAATGACCGCCACAGGATTGTTGATTTCATGCGCAACACCGGCGGTAATTTCGCCGATCGAGGCCAGCTTTTCCGAGATGACAAGTTGCGCGAATGTCGCCTCGAGCTTGCGGTTGGCCTCCCGCAGTTCTTCCGTTCTCTGGTCGACAAGCTCGTTCAGATTGTCGGCATATCCCCGCAACTCCTCGTCGCGTTCCTGGACCTGATCGAGCAGCCGGTCCAGATGGCGAGCCACCGTCCCGATCTCGTCGCGAGCCTTCACCGGTCCGATCCGCGCGTCCAGCCCACCCAACTCGGCCAGCTCCATCGTTTTGGTCATTTGCTCAAGCGGCGCAAAGATCCCGCGCGCCAGATGCAGAAACAGCGGAATCGTCAAACCGGCCACAACGATGAAGGCCGCGATCAGCGACAGGACCATCTCGTTGCGTTGGGTGGTAAACGGTGCATCCAGAAACCCGGTGTAGAGCATGCCGATCCTGCTTCCGCTGATGTCGCTGATTGGCTCATAGCCAGAAACGTACCAGTCGTTGACCACGAAAGCCCGGTCCAGCCAGATCTCGCCCCCTTGCATGACCTTCTGCCAGACAGCCTCCGATACGCGTGTTCCCAAGGCCCTGTTTCCGGCGAACAGCCTGACATTGGTGCTGATGCGAACATCGTCCAGAAACAGCGTGGTCGTTCCTTGCCGCACATCGGCACCATGCGCGTTGCGGTAAATCAGATCATTCATCGTATCGATGAAATCGAGGTTCTGGTTGAGCAACCGTCCCCCGACGAGAACCGATCCGTCTTCGCTGTCACGATGGGCGGCCAGCAGAACCATCCCGCGCGTTTCCACGTCTCGGTCGATCTCCCGGGCCGCTTCGGTCGGCACCAGGGCAATCCGCGCCCTCTCCGCCAACTCGGGCGACAGAGCCTGCAAGTCGCTCTCCGAAAACAGAACCAGCGAGGCGCTCGGTTGTTCGGGTCTTGCTGCGGCTGCCACTGCCGCAAAGGAGACCGGCAGATCACCGACACCGTTGCCGGCGAACAGCAGAAAATCGACACCCATATCGTCCTGAGCATCGCGCAAGAAACGCGCAAACTCATCATTCTGCGTGTGCCGTGCGGCGGCGAAACCGACCGACCGTGCCAAAGCAGAAATATCGGAAGCCAGGCCGTCCTCCAGTCGCCCCAGATATTGCCCGGCAATGCGCAGATCACTTTCGACCTTGGCAATCAACAATTCGTCGAACTTGTCGATCCAGCGCATCATTGTCACGCCGAGCAGCAGCGGCAACAGAACGACAAGCGGTGAAAGCGCCAACAGCAGAAGTTTCAGGCGAACGGAGCGCATCGTCTAAACGCCCCAGGCCTGACATTTCCTGTCGATCGTCTTGCGCGCCACACCCAGACGCCGGGCGGCTTCCGAACGGTTACCACCGCAGGATTCCAACACACTCAAGATATGCCGTCGTTCCACCGTGGCCAGGGTTTCATTTTCATCCGTGAGGGCAAATCCGCCCAGCGCCGAGGCAAAATCTCGCTGAATGAGAGCCCGTTCAACGTAGTTCCCCAACTCCAGAACATTGCCCGGCCAGGGATGCGCCATGATCTTGCGCCTGACAGCAGGGCTCATTTCAGGAGCAGAACTGCCCATACGAGCGGCGAAGCTTTCCGTGAAGAAGTCGAGGATCGTCAGAATATCTTCCGGACGTTCACGCAACGGCGGCAAATAGATTTCGGCGACATTGAGAAGATAAAAAAGGTCCGCCCGAAAACTGCGTTCCTCGACTGCCTGACGCAAGGGGCGGACATTCGAACAGATGATCCGCATGTCCAGCGGCAGGCTTCGCTCGGCCCCCAGAGGCCGGAACTTTCCGGTGGTCAGCATCTCGACGAGCATGTTCTGGCAATTGGAAGAGAGCAACTCCACATCATCGAGAAACAACGTCCCCCCCATGGCGTTCAGCAACATGCCGTCGATCGACTGATCCCCGTCGACGGTGGCCTCAACCCGCCCAAACAGCCGGTTCTGGAATAACTCGTCGTTCATTCCGGAACATTGCAGCCAGATGAAAGGCCGTTCTGCCCGCGGCGAGTGGGAATGCAGCATGCGGGCAGCAATCTGTTTGCCCGAGCCGACCTCGCCACGAATGACCGCATGCGCCGGTGTCGCCGCCGCCCGCTTGATCAACTCACGCACGGCCTGGATTTCCGGGGATGTCCCAAGCAAAGCCTCGCGATGCCGCACCAGATCCTTGCCGGCCTCCAGCTCGTAACTCAGAATCGCGTTTTGCCGGCGCAAGCGTGCCCGCTTGAGGCTTTGCGAAATGGCATTGATGATCTGGTTTGAGCGAAAGGGCTTCAGAAGAAAGTCGGAGGCACCGGCCCTGATCGCAGCAATTGCCGTATCCAGATCGGCATAGGCCGTCATCAGGATTGCGTCGGCGAAGAACCCGATACGCTGCTGTTCGCCAAGCCAGTTCACACCGCTCTGGCGCGGCATGATGTTGTCAAGCACCACGACGTCATAGGTGTAGAGGTCCAAAAGGCGCGAACTTTCCTCTGCGTCCGCGGCGACATCGACCCGCGCACAACGCCCCTGCAGCGTCTTTTGCAGAAAGTTTCGCATGCCAATCTCATCGTCGACAATCAGCACGCGTGCCTCGGCCAGGTCCGCCTCGAAATGATCCGGCGCGTCATGGCCGGTTTGAACGCTCGGTGAAGCTTGCATCGTCAGCCCCACCAACCGTCGACCCACGCCGAATGCGACACGCGACCACGAATAAACCTTGAGCAGGCTACTCCGCCCTCGTGCTTACTGCCCAATAATACCACCGTCATGAACTGCATCTTCTCCTCCCAATGCAAATCTCTGTCAGTATTGTTTGCTGGCATAGCCAGTTTTTTGAACAATCTATATTTCCATCGCGCCTCCAATCATCCTGAGGTTGTGCTGGTATCAACCTTGGCAAAGATGACCAGGCGGCAGTCTATGTGCATCTGACATTCACCTTAAAAAAAACCAGGAGGCCTCCACCCCCAGCTCGCCTCTGGCTGTTCCATCAGCACATTGCGCTGCGTTGAAAATACTTGTTCAGCATAAACTTGACAATTATATTCATGTATTTGATACGTATCGCAGGGGGCAGATGACTTCAGGGTCTCCCCGCTACCTGCGCAGCAGTTCCAATCGCCGCGCAAAAGCCAGGCGGAAACAGAAGTCCGCTCAGCCAAACTCGTTCCCCACCGCAGGCTTTGCTTACTCAGCTCCGCTGTGAATAGAGATTATTGGCAGGCCGACAAAGGCTTAGGACAAGACAGTGGCGACAGGCAGACATCCGCAGAACAACCCGCAACCCGGCCCTCAGTCGCCTCATGGCGACCGAAATCGCGTGCCCGTTCAGGCAGTGGGCCTGAATCCCGACGAGCTTAAGGTGCTCGAAACCTTGCGACTTTTCTGCATTGCCTACGCCGACCCCGCCAGCATGGCCTGGGAACAGGCCTTTGAGACATGCACGCACGAATTCGGCCCAACCTGCGGGCCCAGAATCGGTATGGCGACGATGCAGGTTATGAGCGCTTTGCGGATCAGCCGCAGGACAACCTACAGCTTCACAAATCCAGCCTGCTCTTGCTGCCGGCACACATTGTCGGATCATGAACTGCAGATGATGAGCCTGCTCAAGGCGCAACGCCGGGGCGACGGACTCGCCCGCCAGACCCATGCCGTCATCCTCTGCGAAGGACAACGGCCCGAGCGTTTTCTGGCGAGCATGGAAAGCCTTGCGGATTGCCTGAACGACTTGGCCAAGCCCACACATCCCAAGCAAACATCCCTGCAGAAGAAACGCATCAGGTTCTCCCACTAGCGAGAAGACATTCAAAACAAGCGATCACTGCCTCTGCGGCCCCTCCAAACTGCCTACTGAAGCAATTCGCGGAATTCTTCGGTTATAAAGTCAATGAAAAGGCGAATCTTGAGTGGGAGGTGCCGGCTCTTCTGGAAGACGGCATAGACGCCATTTTCGAATTCGCTGAAGCTCACCTTGTAGTCGTCAAAAATGTGCACAAGGCTGCCATCTTTCAGGTGTTTCTGGACAGACCATTCGTTCATCATAGCGATACCCAGACCATCCAGCGCTGCGCGCAAGATTGCCTGCCCGTTGTCCGACTGAAAGCAGCCCTGCACCGGAATTTCCGTGTCGGCCTGACCATCCTTACGAAACCGCCAGACGGGCATGCCCATATTCAACCGATAGGTCAGGCAGCTGTGCTCGTAGAGATCTTCGGGTTTTTCGGCGACGCCAGAGGCCGCCAGGTAGCTGGGCGACGCAACGAGAATGCGATCCGAATTGGCAAGCTTTCGCGCCACAAGGGAGGAATCTTCCAGCTTGCCCATGCGGATATCGATATCGATACCCTGGGCAATAATATCAACCGGAAAGTTTGACATTTGGAGGTCGATCTTGATTTCCGGATACTTGTCGAAAAACTTCTTCAGCGACGGCACGAGATATTGGTGACCGAAGACCATTCTCGAATGGACGCGCAAGGTGCCCCGAGGGACCGTGTGCAGTTGAACGACAGAGCGCTCGGCTTCATCGATTTGGCCGAGAATGTTCTCCACCTTGTCGCAATAAAGTTGGCCTGCTTCTGTCAGGCTCAGGCGACGACTGGTTCTGTTCAGCAGCCGGATTCCCAGCCCGTTTTCAAGATCATTGATGTGCCGCGAGACAGACGCCGGAGAAAGGCCCAGCTGACGCCCTGCCGCAGACAAGGATCCATACTCCACGACGCTCGTGAATACCTTGACCGACTTTAGCCATTCCACTGCCAAATTCCTTCTTTCCGATCCTTATCCCTTACCCTACTTCATTTGCGCGATCTTTTCATTTTACAAAAAGATGCTGCTTAGAACCGCTTCTATCCATCGTTTGATGGCAACTGTACCCTCGGCTTCAAGATCAAGACCATACGGGGGAAGCCATGGCCACGGGCCGATTTGTCAGCGATTTGGACAAGGGTGACCAGCTCGGTCCGGTAGACTACGTCGTCTCTGCCTTCACTGTGCGCGAGTACTGTCATTCGGTGGAAATCACGGAGGAGGCATTTCTGGGGACTGACCAACCGATCGCTCCCCCGACGCTGGTTCATCTGGACAAGCTGAAGCTTTATGAGGCCGCCTGTCCTGAAGGGACGGGCCCTTCGGCGCGCCTGCATGTAGAGTTCGATGCTGACTTTCACGACTACATCCATGTCGATACGGAAGTTGAGGTCGCCGGCAAGGTCACGGACCGCTTTGAGAAGCGGGGACGGACTTACGTGATTACCGAGATCGATCTGCGCGAAAAGGCGACGGGCAAACGCCTGATAACCTACCGCGACACGGTCATTCTCGCCTATCGCCAGGCCGAGGAACATGGAGGCCAGACCCAATGACACTACATCCACGCCTCCCCGGGATCGCCAAGACAGACCTTGCCGTTGGCCGGACAATCCACTCGCCATTCCGTTCGATGACACGTGAGCGCATGCGCTGGTATGTCGATGCTCAGGAGACTGCCGTCAAAAGTGATGGCAAGCCGCACTTTGGCGGCCCGACGATCCACGACGATGATGAGTATGCGCTCAAACAAGGCCTGCCAGGGATCATCGCCGACGGCATGGTTTCTACCAATTGGCTGCTGGCGTTGATGACCGACATCTTCGGGCCTCAGTTTGCCCAAAAAGGACGGCTGCGCACCAAATACATCGCGCCTGTTTATGAGGACATGCAGCTACGATCATGTGCGCTCATCACGACGTTAGAGACACAGCCGGATGGCCTTTTGTGCAAGATGGACATCTGGTGCGAAACCCCCGAAGGCCAGAAAGTCACAATTGGCGAAGCCCACACCCTGATCACCGAATGAGCGGAACCACCATGACCACTGAGATCCTCAAGGGCATTCGTGTTGCTGATTTCTCACGCGTTTTCGCGGTTCCTGCCTGTGCCCAGATTCTTGCTGACCTTGGTGCAGAGGTCATCAAGATCGAGGAACCCGAACGCGGCGACGAAGCGCGCTACTACGGTTGCAATGCCGAAGAGTTGGAGGCCTGTGGGGGTGTCAGCCCTTCCTTCCACGCTCTCAATCGAAACAAGCTGTCGGTTGGCATCAACCTGGCCCTCGAAGAAGGCCGTGAAGCCGCACGTCAGATCGTGTCCACCTGCGACGTGGTGCTGCATAATTTCCGTGTCGGAACTATGGAGAAGTTCGGTCTTGGCTATGAGGATCTCAGGGTCTTACAGCCGAGTCTGATCTACGGTGAATTTTCCGCCTATGGCCCCGTCGGCGATCTGGCCAAGATCGGCGCGAACGATCTCGCGCTTCAGGCTCACTCTGGCTTGCTGCATCTGACGGGAGAAGCCGACCGCCCCCCTGTACGTGTTGGCACCGCCGCGATTGACCTGCATGCGGGAATGGCGCTTTCGACAGCCATCATGTCTGCTCTTTTTCATCGAGAGCGGACTGGTCGTGGTCAGTTTGTCGAGACCTCACTGTTACGCAGCTCCGCCCACCTGATGAACTACTTCTACTCGGAGTACTGGCTGACGGGCAAACAACGCAGCCGCATGGGCACCGCCAATCATCTGTCGGTCCCCAATCAAGTTTTTCCTGCAAGGGACGGCTATGCTGTCATCATCGCTCCAAGTGATCAGATGTGGGACCGCTGCGCCAAAGCGCTGAACGCGGACCGGTTGGTGCGGCCGGAGTTCGACACCATCGCGAACCGACAAAAGCACCGTGATCTGCTGGTCGGGCTTTTGAGTGGTGTCACTCAACAGTGGCCGGTCGACAAGCTGGTGCAGGTTCTGGGCGATGCCAAGGTCAATGTCGCCAAGGTCAACTCAGTCGGCGAAGCTGCCGATGATGCCCAACTCGAGGCAATTGGCGGCTTCCTGACCCAACCGGAGGAGGATGGTGGCCGCAAATCCGTCGGCATGCCGTTCAGCATGTCTGAAGTGGACGAGATCCCGTTCCGGTCAGCCCCTGCCCTTGGCGCCCATACCCGCACCGTCCTTGTGGCGAGCGGCCTGCCCCCGCAAGACTTTGATCGAATGGCGTCGCAGGGCGCCTTCGGCTCCGCATTTCAGAAAAACTCATAAAGAGCAGGGTCACGAACCTTGCCACGATATACCGAAAAGGACTGTTCATGCCGGGACCGCTTTCCCATCTCAAGGTTCTTGATCTCTCCCGCGTCATGGCGGGTCCATGGGCCAGTCAGGTGCTGGCCGATCTCGGAGCAGAAGTCATCAAGGTTGAACAACCTGGAACCGGGGATGACACCCGCGGTTGGGGCCCTCCGTTTCTCAAAGACAAGGAAGGCAACGCCACCCGGGAATCTGGATACTTCCTGGCCTGTAACCGGGGAAAGAAGTCGATCACGGTGAATCTCAAGACACCGGAGGGTCAGGAACTCGTCCGGCGTCTGACCAAGCAATCAGACATCCTTCTGGAAAACTTCAAGGTCGGCACCCTGGAGCGCTTCGGGCTCGACTACGACAGTCTCAAGGAACTCAATCCCGGTTTGATTTATTGCTCGATCACCGGCTTCGGACAAACCGGCCCGCGCAGCAAGCAGGTAGCCTACGATTTCCTCATTCAGGCCATGGGCGGTTTGATGAGCATCACCGGCGAGGCTGACGGCAAACCTGGCGCAGGGCCGCAGAAAATCGGCGTTCCGATGGTCGACCTGACCACCGGTCTCTATTCCGTCATCGGAATTCTGGCTGCGGTAGCAAACCGTAATGTCACGGGCAAGGGCGACTATGTCGACGTCGGCATGCTGGATGTCCAGACAAGCCTGCTGGCCAATCAGGCAATGAACCACCTGCTTACCGGCAACACGCCCAAACGCTATGGCAATGGCCATCCCAACATCATGCCGCAACAGGTCTTTGCCTGTAAGGACGGATACATGGTGCTCGCGGTCGGCAATGATGGCCAGTTCCGCAGGCTGTGCGAAGCCTTGGGCGACAATGAAATGCTCAAGGACGACCGACTGACCTACAACAAGGGACGAGTTGAGCATCGCGATGAGTTGCTGGGCCGGTTGGCCAATCATTTCGGCAAATACGACCGTGCAGATCTGCTCGCCCGTCTGAACGACAAAGACGTTCCCTCCGGTCCCATCAACACAGTCCCTGAGGTGTTTGAAGAACCTCAGATCAAAGCCCGTGAAATGCAGGGCAACCTGGATCATCCGCTGTCCGGGAGTGTCCCTCAGGTCTTCGGACCCATTCGGATGGCCGGCAGCAAGACCCGTGCCACCAAGGCTCCTCCATTACTTGGTGCTGACACGACTGATGTGCTGAAGGAGGCAGGATACTCCGACGAGGACATTGCGGCGATGCAGTCGGCCGGCGTTCTTTAAGTCGGATGCCCATACGCAAAAAAAGCCCGCCAATTCGGCGGGCTTTTTGTTACCAGACCCCTCAGGCGTCAGACATTATCGACCTGATCCAGAACGATTGCCAGGTTTGCAGCCGGCTCAATGCCGTATCCGCTGGCGTTTGCCATCTCCTCGATGCTGGCTAGAACCTCTTCACGTGGCTGCGCTGCGGCCCAATGCAAAGGCCCGCCCTTGAGCTTTGGAAAACCGTAGCCGTGAGCCATCACCACATCAACATCCGAGGGTCGCTGGGCGACGCCTTCGCCCAACAGAAGAGCCGCTTCGTTGACAATTGCTGCCAAGAGCCGCTGCTGGATGGTCTCAGTAGTCTTGACCGGATCGACAACACCTCTTGCCTTCGCGGCGGCTGCAATCAACGCCGAAACCAACGGATCCGGCTCGGCCTTGCCACTGGCATAATTGTACCATCCCGCGCCCGCTCGCTTGCCGAAGCGCTGTAGTTCACACAGCTGATCTGCAATATCAACGTAACGCGCCCGAGGATCACGGGTCGGAGCCAGACGCTTGCGCTGTGCCCAGGCAATATCCAACCCAGCGAGGTCAAAGACCTCGAACGGCCCCATAGCAAACCCGAACGAACGCATCGCCTGATCGATGTCGTCTGGCAAGGCACCTTCTTCCAGTAGAAACTCACATTGTTGACGGTAGGCAGCGAAAATCCTGTTGCCGATGAACCCATCACCAACCCGCGCAACCACAGGCAACTTGCCAAGCTTGCGACCCAGATTGAGCAACGCAGCAATCGTGCTGTCGGTAGTCTTTTCCGCGCGCACCACTTCTACCAGCCGCATCACATTGGCCGGATTAAAGAAATGCAAACCCGCAACGCGTCCCGGAAGACGTGTGCCTGAGGCCATTTCATCGATATCGAGATAGGAAGTATTCGTGGCAATGATAGCCTCGTCACGCAGCAAGGCTTCGAGATCTGAAAACAGTTTTTTCTTGACCTGCATGTCTTCAAAGATCGCCTCAACAACGAGGTCACAGCTGGCCATGCCTGCCAGGCTTACGCCGATGACCCTAGCTCGAAGTTCACTTGCAGAGTCAATCCGACCCTTGGCTTCCAGGCTTTTCGCGGTCTCAGCAATTGCCCGAAGACCAAGCTCAAGGCCCTCCGGATCCTTTTCTGCAAGAAGAACCTTAAAGCCACGCTGGGCAAAGGCCACCGCAATGCCCTGCCCCATACGCCCGGCGCCAACGACGCCAACCTCCGAGATCTTGGCGGGCGTTACGCTTGCCGGTAGCTTCATTGCCGCCTTCTCGGCAAAGAACAGGTGACGCAGTGCCTTGGATTGCGGCTCGCGTCGCAAGCGCAATGAAGTATGTCGCTCTTTTGTCAGGGCTTCGTCCGATGGCAGTATGGCAGAATCCCGAATGGCTGCAATCGCCTCCGCAACTGCATTGGCGCCGCGTGCTTTTCGCAGCGCTGATTGGCAGGCCACCTCAAAATCTTCAGCTCCTGCCAGGATGACGGGCAGATCCTTGAGCTTGCGTTTGGCTCCGCCCATGCTCTGCAGCTGTCTTATCGCACCTTCCAGAAGGTCTTCACCGTCAACCACCACATCAACCAGGCCCATCGAAAGCGCCTCATTGGCTTTCACCCGACGACCTGAGGTGACGAGCTCCACGGTCGCAGCCGTGTCGATCAGGCGTGATGTCCTCAGTGTGCCACCTGCACCCGGGATCAGCCCCAAGGTTACTTCTGGCAGGCCGACAAGCGCCGCTGGCCTCGCCACCCGCGCATCGCAGCCCAGCGCCAGTTCGAAACCACCACCAAGCGCAGCACCATCAATGGCAGCGACGATCGGCACGGGGCAGGCTTCCATGGCCGCGATGACATCCGGCAAATGGGGGGCCTGAGCCGGGGCATCGAACTCACGAATGTCTGCGCCGCCGACAAAGTTATTTCCCGCTCCTCTCAGGATCACACCTGCCAGGTCGCTGTTTTGCGCCAGCTTTTGAAAACACTTCAGTACTGCCGTTCGTTGCGCCAGAGATCCTGCGTTGATCGGCGGGAAGTCAATCGTTGCGATGGCGATCTTCCGGCCATCTTCCAACATCCTGTGCGATACCTCGACCTGACCACCCGGTGCCGAATTCGTCATGTCACTCATACTCAAGTGCCTTCTCGTGATGCTCCGCCTGTAGCGGTCTTTCGTTTTCTGCGCCGACGCGACACCGGACGCTCACATGGCGCGGCACCGCGACAAAACGCATGCGCCTTGAGGCCCAACGCCGGTGTGATGCTTTTGGATGGCTAAACAATCGCCTAGGAGTTCAGAACCCGGATCGGTTCACCGTCCAGATAGGCTGCAACAGCCTCGACGGCACCTCGGTAGTAGATTTCGTAGGTCTCTTGCGTCACGTAACCGATGTGCGGTGTGGCCACGACATTGGGCAGCGCGCGAAACGGATGATCCGTCGGCAGCGGCTCGATCTCGAAAACGTCGAGCCCTGCCCCACCCAATTGCCCGGACTTCAGCGCCTCGATCATCGCTGTTTCATCGACAATTGGACCGCGTGCCGTGTTGATCAGATATGATCCCGGCTTCATCAGACCCAATTCGCGGGTACCGATCATTCCACGTGTTGTCTTGGCAAGCGGAAGGTGGAGGCTCAGGACATCGCTCTTTGCCAACAGGACATCCAGATTCTCTGCACGCTGAACGTTAAGTGGAGCTGCGATCTCCTCGGTGAGACTGCGGCTCCAGGCAACCACGTCCATGTCAAACGCCAATGCGAAGCGCGCCATCCGCTGGCCGAGATTGCCGAAGCCGGCAATCCCAAGGGTCTTGCCACGCAGCTCAAAGCCAATGGTTTTCTGCCAGGCAGGATCACCTGACCGCAGCCCCTCAACTTCCGTAGGGATATGACGCGCCAGTGCCATCACCAACGCCCAGGCATGCTCCGCCGCAGCGCCACGCGATCCGGGCGTACCGCAAACGGTGATGCCGCGCGCTTTGGCTGCGTCCATATCAATGGAAGCATTGACCATTCCGGTGGTGATCAGCAGCTTCAGATCCGGCAACTGATCCAGCAGGGCCGCGTCAAAGACCGACCTCTCGCGCATTGCGAGGGCTATCTCAGCCCCCGCCAGCTTCGCGACCGTGGCACTCTGATCGTCCAGCGGATGGGTCACCTGAGTGATGTTGATCCTTTCGGATACCGACGACCAGTCGGCCATTTTCAGACCGACACCTTGGTAATCATCCAGCAGGACCATGCTCGGTTTGCTATTCGCCATACGGCCGTTCCTTTTTGTGAGGAAGCATTTACTTTCCCTTAAAGACCGGCTTGCGCTTTTCCACGAAGGCCCGTTGAGCTTCCTTTGCATCTTCTGTGTGGGACAAGGCGACCGTCAGGCTCTGCTCGTAACGATAGGCGTCGCGCACTGGCATCTCCCCAACCGTCCCGAATGCGCGCTTTGCGGTGCGCAGGGCGACCGGCGACTTTGCGGCGATCTCGCGCGCATAGGCCATGGCTTCTTCCAGTAATTGCTCTGGCGGCAGAACCGCTTCGATGATGCCAAGACGATAAAGTTCAGAAGCGGGATAGCGACGGCCGGTGAAATACATGGCCCGCGCCCGCGACTTGGAGAAATGCTCCATCAGGAAGGCCGACCCGCCGGCCAACCCGACATCGACTTCAGGCATGACGAAGTATGCGGTTTCGGAGGCCAGCATGATATCGCAGGCGAGCATCAGGGCGAACCCGGCACCGATCGCAGGCCCGTTGACAGCGGCGATGACCGGTTTTTCGCAGTCACTGACCGCGTAGAAGAATTCGCGTGTCAGCCGGTTGTGTCGAACATAGTCACCGTGCTGGGCTTCCATCCCAACGCGTTCCTTGATGTCTGCACCGGCGGAAAAGGTCTTGCCCGCCCCGGTCAGCACAACGACATTGACATCATCCCGGTCGCTCAGCATATCGAAGATTTCGATCAGTTCTTCGCGTGAGCCCCTGTTTTGAGCGTTGACCGGTGGCCGGTCGCAGGTGACCACAGCGATTTTGTCCGTGATCTCGACGCCGTGATGTTTGTACTCTTCCGACACTTTATGCTCCTGAATTGACGAAAGTCTTGGCGATATCAGCAAGGTATTGCTCGCCGATAAGCCGATAATGGTCCGATGCAGTGCCCTGTCTGAGCGACAGGCTCTTGATGCGTTTCAAGCCGAAATGCAGACCAAATTCCCAAGTAAAACCGACAGCACCGTGATGCTGGATTGCATTTTCAGCGACTACCGGCCCGGCGTGACTGGCCGTGGCTTTGGCAATCCGTGCCGCCTGCAGGATTTCTCCCGGCTCCGCTGCGCTGTCGAAAAGAACTGCCGCATAATCGATGGCGGCGCGCATGTCCTCCAGCAGCACCCAATCGTCAGCAGCGCGATGGCGCAGCGCCTGGTAACTGGAAAGAGGTTGACCGAACTGATGTCGCTCCCCCATGAACCCCAGGGATTTGTCAAACATCGCCTGGGCACTTCCGAGAATATCAGCAGCCATCAAGACCCAGAGGAGAGGTCGGAGATCGAGGTCGACCTCAACTTTCTGACCTGCCGCTCCCTCCTTGAATTGCCCGTTGCAGGCGTTGGCATCAATCGCGCCCGGATGAAGCACCCAGTCGACTTCGGAATTCACATGAGAGAAGGGCGCCACACCGACCTTCTCGTCACCATTCAGTAGGCCGTCGCCAACAACTGTTCCGGCCGCTGTGAGCGCCGAAACGAGAACCAAGCTCTCGCTCAACGCAAAGGGAACCTGAGACATCCCCGCAGCCTCGACGATCGCGCTGGCCTCGATCAGGCTGACGCCTTCGGCAGAGCGTCCGGGCATATTGACCGGTTGGATCAAGCCCTGTCTGCCGATTGTCATTGCTGCACGGCTTTCCGCATCGGGCGCATCGGGCTCACATTCCTGGCGGTCAGCGGAAAATGCATTGCTCACGGCATCGAAAAGCAACCGATCGTCGGCGGTCCGGAAAAATTCCAGAGGCATCAGACCCCTTCCTTTCTGGCGCGTGGGAGTTTCAGAACCCGGTCGGCAATGATCGATCTTTGGATTTCCGAGGTGCCGGCATAGATAGTTTCTGCTCTGGCCTGCAGGTAGGTCTCGCGGAACCGCTCAGCCGCAGGATGTTCCAGAAAAGCGTCGCCCAGCAGCTCTCCCGCATCGGCCATTATATCCTGATGGAGGATCGACCAGTTGAGCTTCTGGAGACTGGCCTCAGGCCCGATGGCCTCACCTGCGGCAATTCGGCTGACGATGCGCAGATTATGCTGTCGCAAAATACCAAGGCGGGCACTCAACCTGCCAAATAGCAATGCCTTGTCAGCACGCTTGTTGCCTGCACCGGAAAGCACCAGACGAGCCAGGCCGCGCAGTTCATGCGCAAAACGTGCCTGACGATAAAGCCGGGTTGTCCCCCGTTCAAAAGCGAGAACCCGGTTTGCGACCTGCCAACCTTCGTTGACCGGACCCAACCTGAGGCTATCGGGAATCCGCATTTCCGTCAGAAACAGCTCGTTGAACTCCCTCCGGCCAGTGATCTGACGAAGTGAGCGGATTTCCAACCCGTCCTGTGCCGTCGGAACCAGAAAGAGGGTCATGCCCTTATGCTTCGGCACGGTTCTGTCGGTACGACAAAGCAGGATGCACCAGTTGGAAAACTGGGCGTAGCTGGTCCAGACCTTCTGGCCGTTGATCACCCAGCCATCATCCGTACGCGATGCAAAGGTTTGAACAGAGGCGAGGTCGGAGCCTGAATTCGGCTCGGAGAACCCCTGACACCAGATGTCATCGGCCGAAATGATGCGTGGGATAAAACGGCGCTTTTGCGCTTCCGTACCGGCGTCCAGAATAATCGGACCAACCAGCTCACGGCCGATGGAATTGATCCCCTCCGGTGCTGCGACTCGACCGAGTTCTTCCATCAGAACAAAGTATTCAACGATCCCCAGGCCTCGCCCGCCATAGGCCGTCGGCCAATGAAGTCCACCGTATCCGCCCTCGTGCAACTTGCGTTCCCAGGCATGCTGGAGCGCAAAGTTCTCAACGTCATCTGTCGGGCCCCGGTACCGGTCTCCATCCCAATCTTGCTCCAGGTTGGAGCTCAGCCAGATGCGCAGCCCGTCGCGGAACGCCTCCTGCTCTGGTGTCAATCTGATATCCATGGCCCCTCAGCGTCCCCTCACTAAATGCGGCGCGGTCGCAGCTGAATGCCCTGACCCGCCAAGATAAAGTGCAGAAATTGCCTCACGACCGCCGATACCGTCCGGAGTTCCTTCCAGAACGATGCGTCCATTTTCGAGAATGTAGGCGTACTCAGCGTGTTTCAGGGACAGGTTGACATTCTGTTCCACGACCAAAATTGAGAGCCCCGTTTCCCGATTGATCTGCGCGAGGATCGTGAAGATATCTTCAGCAATCATGGGGGCCAGCCCTAGAGACGCCTCATCGACGAGCATCAGCTTGGGCCGAGAGATCATCGCCCGTCCGATGGCCAGCATTTGCTGCTCCCCACCGGAGAGGAAACCGGCCAGTCCGCCCTGACGTTCTCCCAGCCGGGGGAAGAAGTCATAGATCCGCTCGATGTCTTTCTTGCCCGGAACAGGGTGGCGTTTTCCGACAGCAAACCCGGCGGCCTTGAGATTGTCCTCGACCGTCATGCTGGCAAAAACATGCCGCCCTTCACGCACATGCATCACGCCGCTGCGGGCACGTTGATGAGCGCGAATGGAAACAACGGACTGTCCTTCAAATTGAACATCGCCGCTGGTAATCGCGCCGCTTTCAAACTCGAGAATGCCGGAAATCGCCTTCAGAATGGTCGACTTACCCGCACCATTTGATCCGAGGAGGGCGACCAATGCGCCCTCCTCGACTTTCAACGAGACATCGCTGACGGCATCGATTGCACCGCCATAGACTACGCTCAGGCCTTCGATGTTCAGCAATGCCATCTTGCTCACTCAGCCACAGTTACGAGGTCGGTAGCAGGCTCCATCGAGAAGCTGTCGGCACTTACATTGTACTTGTAGATAATGGCCTTCGGCAGACGCTGGTTGACGAAGGTCACGTCGCCAACGATGCCCTTACTGTCCCAATCCTTCAGGTCATTGATTGCCCCAATCAGGTTCGGTCCATTCAGATCCTTGCCAGCGTCCAGCGTAGAGCCGATTGCCTCACGCAAGACCAAGGCTGTCAGCCAGCTCTGGACATAGCCCATATTGGCATATCCGCTGTAAGGCTTGCCCTCCCACGATTGCAGCGATGTGCGGACCGCATTGAGGTACTCGCCTTCAACAGCATCAACATTCAACATGTAGGGAACAACGCCGAGATAGCCATCGACGTATTCCCCAACGCTTTTGACCATCTCCGGGTCCGAGTTGTAGGCCGTTCCCATGAACTTGGCCTGGACGCCATAGTCCTTGGCGGTCTTCAGGATCTCTGGCCAGACATTCCCGGCATAGCCGTGGAAGATGACATAGTCAGGAGCTGCATTGCGCAGCTTGATGGCGGAAGACGTCACATCAACGCCTGACCATTTGGTCTCTTCCTCGAGAACTATATCGATGTTGAGCTCGGCGGCATGTGACCTGAAATGTTCAAGCGGATCACGCCCGAACTCGGTCGCCGAATAGACCAGGGCCACCTTGGGCGCAGCATCGCCAGACTTGTTGTCGTCGATATAGTTCAGCAGAGCGCCAATCATGTCGGAATAAGTCGGACCCGGCAGGAAGTGGTAAGCGTATTTGTCGGTTTCCACCAGATCGGACGCAAAGCCGGTGGCAGACATCAAAATGCGGTAGGTGTCGTTGTTTTCCGGGGAGATAGCCCGGACGAATGGAGTGCCATCACCCGCAGCAAAAACCAGGTCGCCGGCAGAAGCCGCCTTCTTGAAGCCGGCAACACCGAGATCGACCTTATATTCATCATCATAAAAATCGGCGACCATCGGACGACCATCGACACCACCTTGCTCATTGATCCAGGCAAGTGCGGTCTGCCACCCGGCCTGCTGCACCTGTCCACTAAAGGCCAGCGGGCCGGACAGGGGCAAGGCGATCGAGAACTTGAGCGGCTCGCCCTGTGCCTCTTCCGCCTTGGCGGGTGTAAGTGCGGAAAGGCCCATAAGCCCGCCCGCCAGAATGCTCTTAAACAATGTCATTTCACTTTCCTCCCAAGCGATGCGATTCGGTAGCCGTGCTGCCCGATCAATCCCCGCTGGCCTCCGATCCAACGAGTTCTTTTCGTCCGCGCAGTCTTTCGACCAAGCCCATGAGCCCGCGCGGTTCGAACATCAGGAAGCCGACAATCAGCGCCCCGAAGATGATTTCCCTCAGCGGCGAGAGCAGGCCTGCGACATTCGCCGTTCCACCGGGCGACGTCAGCGACAGGATCTCGCGCAAGGCGTCGGGAATAAGTGTCATGAAAGCCGCACCCAGGACTGAACCGATGATGGAGCTGCGCCCACCGACGACGACTGCCGCCAGAAAGAAGACAGAAACCATGAGCGTGAACTGGTCCGGGTTGACGAGGCGCAAAAAGGAAGCCGTCAATGCACCGGCCACACCGGCGAAGGCTGCCCCGATCCCGAAAGCCAGAAGCTTTGCTCGAACGATGTTGATACCGAGAACTTCGGCGGCGTAATCGCGCTCACGCACTGCGATGAGCGATCGACCAACCCGCGTGCGGAACAGATTGCGCGCCGCGACACAAGCAAGAACCGCAAGAATCAATGCGCCGTAATAAAACCCGGTATCGCCGAGGTAGAAGAGGTTCGTCGCCGGCAGGTTCAGCCCGCGATCTCCACCGGTCACCGAAGTCCAGTTCTGGAAAACGAAGTAGAGCGAATACTGGGCAGCCAGGGTCGCGATGGCCAGATAGACTCCCTTGATGCGCAAGGACGGAATGCCGAAAACCAGACCGACCAGAAACGCTGAGACGCCGCCAATCAGGACATTGACCGGCAAAGGCGTGTTCAGATGCACCATGGCCAGACCAGCGGCATAAGCGCCGACGCCAATGAACGCCGAGTGGCCGATCGAGAGCAATCCCGTATAGCCCACGGTAATGTTCAGACCGACGGTGGCAATGACGTTGATGGCCACCAGACACGCCATGTACAGCACATAGACGGAGGCATAGGCCGGGAGCGTGATCGCAACCGCTGCAAAGACCACCAACGAGACGGTTTCAAGCGTGATCCAGCTGTTTGTGTCAGGCGCAGAGGGAACCATACGGGCGGAAGCGTTGGAAGAAACGGACATCAGATGCGCTCCACTCGGGCTTCACCGAACAACCCGTTCGGCTTTATCAACATCACGGCAAGTACGACGACATAAGGCAGGAAACTCTGCCAGGAGGCGCCGAGGTAAGCGCCGACGATCGTCTCCAGCCAACCAATGAAAATACCGGCAATCACGACGCCGCCGACGCTGCTAAGCCCGGCAAGCATGATGACGGCAAGCACGTTCAGCGCGACAAAGCCCAATTGTGGCGACACCCCATTGACCGAGGCGGCGGCAATGCCCGCACCTGCGGCGAGCAGACCAGCCAGAACCCACGCCATGGTGAAGACACCACGCACGTTGATGCCAAGGACTTCTGCGGTTACCAAATCCGCCGAAGTGGCACGAATGGCTATTCCTGCACGGGAATAGCGATAGTAGGCAATGAACCCGACCGCGATGACCGCCACTCCAAGGAAACTCCAGGCGAGCTTTCCAGGAATGAGTACATCGCCCATGAAAATCGGTGCGCGTGGCAGAAAGTCCGGCAACTGGAAGATCTCATGCCCCCAGATCAATCCCGCCAACCCGCGTAGGATCGATCCCAGTCCCAGCGTGACCATCACCAGCACCACGACAGGCCGGCCAATCATTCGACGCAGCACGAACCGTTCCATGAGAAACGCCAGAACGGCGCTCAAGCCCAGGGTCGCCAGCAAAGCCAGTCCCCAGTGAAGGCCAAATGTCTTGCTCGCAGTCAGGAACAGGAAGGCGGACACCATCATCATCTCGCCCATGGCAAAATTGAAAACACGCGTCGCCTTGAAGATGATGACGAAGCCGAGAGCCGACAGAACGTACATGCCGCCTGAGGCAATGCCGATGATGGAGAATTCAATGAACTGACGCAGCATGGTTCAATTCTCCCCCAGATAGGCAGCAATCACGGCGGGATCTTCCTGCATCTGGGCAGGCGCGCCGCTGGCAATGACTTTGCCGAAGTTCACCACCACCACGTGATCGGACAGACCCATGACCATGGTCATGTCATGATCGATCAGCAGCACGGTCGTTGACCACTCATCGACGCAGCGGCGGATGTAGCCCGCCATTTCCTGTTTTTCGGACGAGGTCATGCCGGCTACCGGCTCATCGAGCATTAGCAGCTTGGGACGGCCAACAAGGGCTCTCGCCAGCTCGACGCGCTTCTGCAAGCCATAGGGCAGCCCGGCGATTGGCCGGTCACGAATTTCTCTTAGGTCGAGGAGGTCGATAATTTCCTCATCGATGCGTCGGGACAGGGCAGCTTCCTCCCGCTGCGCCTTCCCCCACCACAGCGCGGAGGACAGCAACCCGGACGACAATTGGCAGTGAGCACCTAGCTTGATGTTCTCCAGAACAGTCAGACCAGAAAAGAGGGCGATGTTCTGGAATGTGCGGGAGATCCCCACCGGCGACCGCTGATAAGGCGCTTGATCGGAAAGCTCTTGTTTCTCGAAGCGAATTGACCCGGATTGCGGCGTGTAGAAGCCGGAGATGACGTTAAACAGGCTGGTCTTCCCCGCGCCATTCGGCCCGATGATAGATGTTACCCGACCCTTTTCCACGTCCAGCGAAACGCCGCTGAGCGCATGCACCCCGCCAAATGACAAGTTCACGTCATCAATGGCTAACAGAACGCCCATCTTGCGCCGTTCCTCCCACTGCCAGCCAATGCTTTCCACGCCACCCGCTTCAGACGGAGAGACGCTGCATGGTCTTCATTCGTTTATTTTGTGCCTAGACGGTACGGGCTGGCGGGAGCTCCGGAAACAGGGGCGATCGCAAAGTATGTTTCCATATTACGAAAAGACGAGGGCATTTTTTTACCCTACCCTATGGATCACAAGAAGATACAGAGCGCGACATAACGCGCGATGACGACTAGGGAGGACGTTAGTGATCAAGATCGGCCGATACGAAATTCACCGGATCGAGGAAGTCGTCGTAAGGGAGCACAAGTCTCTCTTCGCCGACTGGGATGAAGCCAGGGTTGAGCCGATCAAGGATTGGTTTGTCGGCGACTATTACGATACCGCGGACGACAGCTTTGCCACTTCAATCCACACCTGGTTGGTCAAGGGACCGGACCTGACCATCCTCATCGACACCGGAAGTGGCAACACTAAGGATCGCCCGCTTTCTCCACGATTTGCCGGATTGGATACACCCTATCTGGAGCGACTGAAGGCAGCTGGCGTGGCTCCGGAAGATGTTGACTATGTGCTTTTGACCCACCTGCACATTGACCACGTGGGCTGGAACACAGTGCTAAGCGACGGGAAATGGGTTCCGACGTTCCCGAACGCAACCTATGTGATGACCCGCACGGATCGTGAGGCAAAGGATCCTCTCATCGGCGCAAAGGAAAAGCCTGCTGGTGCGGTTCTTCCGTTTGTCGACAGCGTGAAGCCACTGCTGGAACAGGCAACGGTGAAGCTGGTAGAAGGGGATGAGCAGAACTTCCTGCCGGGCATTGATTTCATCAAGACCCCCGGCCACGCAGTTGGCCAGATGGCAATCCGACTGAGAGATGAAGGTGAAGAGGCACTGTTCATCGCCGATGTCATGCATCAACCGATCCAGGTCTATAATCCGGAGTGGTCGAGCAAGTTCTGTGAAGACGGCGTCCTCGCGCGTGAAACGCGCAAGTCCATCCTCTCCTATGCCGCAGAAAATGGTTGCCTGATTCTTCCAGCACACTTTGGCGGCACCCATTGCGGCTACATCGAAAAAACCGCTGAGGGCTATGCCTATCGCCCGTCAGACGTCATGCCCTGACAGCCCTGACCCGCCCGCCCACCGGACGGGATAGGCTCTGTCGGCATCTCAAGTGGCCGCGGTTCCCTTGGAAGCGCGGCCATTTTGTTTTTCGCCCCACCTGTTCGATCAGGACACCGGCTGAACGAGAAAGGCCGGGGGGTCATCCCGGCCTTTCTCGTTTCTTTTGCCATAGACCTAACCATTCATTAGGGATGGTAACCAGGTTGCAATCGGCGGGAAGATCGCCACAAGCACCATCAGCAGGATGAAAAGCCCCACAAACGGCCAGGAAGCCTTGTAGACATCGCTGAGCGAGACCTGTGGCGCAGTCGCCTTGAAAGCGAACATCGTATAGCCGAAGGGCGGTGTCATCCCCCCCACGGTGAGGTTCAACAACACCAGCAACCAGAACCAGATCGGATCGAACCCAGTCGATTGCACCAACGGCTGATAGATTGGCACTAGAATGAGCATCAGGGCGATCTGGTCGATAAACATACACATGATGAACACAATGCCCAACAACACGGCCAGAACCATGTATGGCTGACCAGCGAACACTTCGCCAAGCTCAACCAGATGGCGGGTCGCGCCGGTGAAAGCGAGCAACTGGCCGAACAGGTTTGAGCTGAAGACAATCGCCATGATCATCGCCGTGATGAAAACCGCGTTTTCCAGTGCCTCCAGCAGCATCTTGATGCTGAAGCTTCGGTACACCATCGACACCACGATCGAGCCGAGCACACCTGTTGCAGCCGCCTCGGAAGGGGTCGCGATACCAAGCAGGATCAAACCCATCACCGAAAAGACGATGATCGAGAACGGCAGCATCAGAATGACCGAACGCAGTTTGCCACCCCAGCCCTTGGCGTCCTCCGCGATGTCTGCATCCGGTGACAGTGCCGGGTTCCGCATCACACGGAACCCGATGTAGCCAAGAAACAGAACAGCTGCGACCAGGCCTGGGCCAACTCCGGAAATCAGCAACTTGCCGATGGAAACGTCGGCCAGTGTGGCAACGATCACGATCAGGACGCTGGGAGGGATGATAGGTGCCAGCGATGCTCCCGCCATGATCGCGCCGATTGACAGCTTGAGATCATAATTGCGCGCCATCATCGTGGGGAATAGAGAACGCCCCAGCATGGCGGCAACCGCCATCGCAGCGCCCGAGAGTGCTCCAAAGATGACCGAGACGAGAATTGTCAGGACGTACTGGCGCCCGCGCACTTTGCCGATAAGTCCGTCCATTGCCCTGAAAAGGTTCTCAACCGAGCCAGACCGGGTCAGGATTTCCCCCATCAGGATGAACAGCGGAATCGCCGACAAGGCACCGATGTTGACAGAATCGAAGATAGAATTCGAAACAAGGATAAAGCCGCGCGGCCCGACAATTGTCAGTACAGTCGCGATATTGATTACCAGAAAGCCAATGAACATCGGCACGCCAGACAGAAAGGCGGCCAGAAGAAGTATCAGGCTTCCGGAGAGAATTGCCCACCATTCCATCAGTAGTTTTCTTTCGTTTTTCCGACAGCAGAGCGCTCAAATGACTGACGCAGGAAATACAGCCCCGAGCTGAAAAACCCGTAGGTCATGAAGACCGACAGCCAGACCTTGGGAATGGGTTTGACGCGGACAAGAAGTTCCTCGCGCACATATTGCTGAATATTTGCCTTGAGGCAGATCCAAGCCACCAGCAGGCAGGTCGCAGCGCTTACCAGCGTCAACACAACCCGTGCAACTTCGGCTGAGCGCGGTGAAAGGCTTTCTGTCACAAAGGTAATCGTGATGTGCCCGCTCTTTCGGCTGACCTGCGGAAACGCCAGGAATGTGCCGATGCAAAGCGCATAGGCAACGATCTCATTGGACCACCAGGTCGGAGAGGCGAAGAAGTAACGAGCGACGGTTTCGAAGCCGTAGGCGAAGACAATCACACACAGGCAAAACTGGGCCAGCTTGAAGCCGACGGTCGTGACCGCGTCATGAGTTCGGTTGAGAGCGGACAAGGTATGTCGCATGATTTTACAGCCAGACAGGAAAGGCAAAGACCAGGGCGAGAAACGACTGAGCCGCCTCGGTTGGGTAGCACGTATCCAACCGAGGCAGGGCCGATCAGCCCTTATTTCGTAAGCCCAGCCTCAATTGCCTTGGAACGGAGATCTTTTGCAAGCTCGACTCCACAGCAATCTTCCGCAAGTTTCCAGACACCGTCGTAATAGGCCTTTCTGACCTTATCATAGGATTCGCCTGGCAATTCAGTTACCTGAACGCCTGCTTCTTCGAGGGTTTTGAGATCATTGCCAATATTCTCATTGCCAATCCGGATGGTATCTTTCTCGGTCTGGATCGAAGCTGCTTCCACAGCCTTTTTTTCCTCGTCGGAAAGATCATTCCAGCTGTCCAGGTTCATCGCGATGTAGGACACGAGCTGTCCAAACGTTGGCTCGGTGCGGTACTTCGCCACTTCAAAGTGTTTCGTCGCGAGGAAGACGCTCTGAGGTGCACAGGCACCATCAACGACACCACGCTCCAGCGCAGAATAGACCTCCCCCATGTCGGTGTTGACAGCTACGCCGCCCAGCGCTTCGATCACCGGGACATAGGTTGAAACACCCCGGATCTTGCGGCCGGCCCAATCGCCGTTTTCAGAGACAGCTTCGCGCAGATAGCAGTGATACCCTGCAGAACCGACAGCCACGTTGGCCAACAGCTTCAGGTTATGGTTTTCCTGAAAATACCTATCAATGACCTCGAAAACACCAGACGAGCGGATCTTGTCCATATCCGGCTCCATCGCGTTGGTCACGACGGTCAAGGCCTTCGAATGGTAGGCCGGGTAGGTATAGATGAGGTCCATCACGCCTGCCGATACAGGAGTGATCTGCTCAAAAGCAGGAATGGCTTCGGGTCCAGTTATCTCGACGTCGAGACCAACCTTCTGAGCTTCTAGGTTCTGCTTGAACTGGACGGCCGGCATATAGGCCATCTTGTTGCTTTCCGGCCAGCTTTCGATCATGCGCAGCGTCTTTGCTTGCGCAAACTGCGCGCCCGGTGTCAGGACAGCGCAGGCAATCGCCGCGCTCACCACGAATTTCTTGAACATGTTTCACTCCCATTGTCGAAGTCGGCGTGCTCTTGCGGCACGTCACTTGCGATTGTTTCGTCCAGCCCGGAGCCCGCACTCCACGGACACCCCCCACCTTCAACGCGGCGTTGAAGTTCGGTTGAGAATTGCCTTAGTTTCGATCGAAAGCAAACGACACACGACGCCTAGAAGGCTGTATATATTTTATATATTCTTTTACGATGCTTTATAATAAGTATTAATATAATTATATTATGTATTTATAATAAAAATTAATAATTAAAATTTTAAATATACTAAAAATTATATAGATTTTATATTAAAAAATACAAAATAATATTTTAAACTACAATTATATCAGAATAAAAATATAAATCATTCCAATTAAATATTTAAAAAATTCAAAAATAATCTTATCGTTGCGTAATTCAAAAAGATGGTTTCCAATCGATGCGGAAAATAACAAAAAATCGCAAACCTAGAAACAACCCTAAGAAAAATCGTCAATTTATTAGAATTTTATAGATTACAATCCGAAATAATTGATTAGTGCTTTAAATAATACTATAAATACTATTTATTTATTTTAAAATTTAAATTTATGCCAGAAATTCAACCCTAATACTGAATTTTATTACTTTCATTGCGCCTCTGCACTCCCTTGACAAGCAAGGAGCAACTGTAGACCTATCTGGCGAGCCCACCCAGGGGCACTCTGAACTCCACAAATACGGAAAACCAATGTTCTTCGAGCCACGTACTGGTCACTCACTTCCGCACGATCCCTTTCGCGCGATTGTCGCACCGCGGCCGATCGGATGGATTTCCTCAGTTTCCGCTGACGGCGTTGTTAATCTGGCGCCTTACAGTTTCTTCAATGCGATCGCCGGAAATCCACCGATGGTGATGTTCGCTTCCGAAGGCATCAAGGATTCAATTACCAACGTTCAGGCAAGTGGAGAATTTGTCGTCAATCTGGCGACCAAGGCGCTTGCCGACCGCATGAACGAGACATCGCGCGCCCACCCCGCCAACGTGAACGAGTTCGAAGCTGCGGGACTGACGATGGTTGAAAGCCGCATGATATCAGCTCCCCGCGTCGCCGAAACTCCCGCCGCCCTGGAATGCAAGGTTACTCAAATTCTTCCACTCAAGGATCTAAACGGCGATGCTGGCGAGCGCGTCATGGCGATTGCCGAAGTCGTCGGCGTTCACATCGATGAGGCCTATCTCACCGAAGGTTTGTTCGACATGGTCAAAGCTGGAACAATTGCACGATGTGGCTATTGGGATTACCAGCTAACGACCGAGTTGTTCAACATGCCCCGCCCCGATCTGCCAAATCATTAAGGCCTCGCCCACCCGGATCAACTGCAGTTTACAAAAGCCCGCCGGAGTTCTCTTGGCGGGCTTTTTCTTCTGTTATTTTGAATGATCGCAAACCTCTATTGAATGCGCGTTCTCGCATTGGGCCTCCCCCCATATTGACCATTTGTTGTGAAATTTTCTGCACTTGAGCCGTCTTGTCCTTGCGGCTCGCATGTTCGGTAGAAAGTTGACAATTCCAGTTCACACAGGATCTGTCGCCGAGAGCTTTTTGAACTGACAAAGAATCTCGCTTGCGTCCTTGAAAAGTATTGTGTTAAACGTTTAACCGTAAAACGTTTAACAGTGTTGGGAGGCGCTGCGAAATGTCGAGGAAAAAGCCGTCCATCAAAGAAGTTGCAGCACTGGCAGGCGTCTCGATAGCCACCGTCTCGAACGTCTTTTCCGGGCGCAAACCTGTCAACGATGAGCTGAAAGAAAGCGTTCGCCAGGCAGCGCATGAGCTTGGCTATCAGCTTGACCGGGCAGCTTCCCAGCTTCGGTCCGGCCGCACGCGCATTATCGCCGTTCTGGTACCGGACCTCACCGACACCTTCTTTGCCACGATCATCTCGCGCCTGGAAACGGCAGCCTATGCCGAGGGCTACGATGTCATCGTTGCCAGTTCCCATAATGACCGTGAGGTGGAGTCTTCCCGCCTGAAGGCCCTGCTCTCATGGCGTCCCGAGGGACTGATTGCTGTACCCTGTTCGGCAACAATCCCCCAGGAACTGAAGGACGCCAGACATACATTGCCAATGGTGCTGGTTGACCGGGTGGCGACCCGCAATGCCATCGCCGACACTGTGTCTATCGACAATCGCGAAGCCGGCGAAATTGCAGCGCGGCACTTGCTGGAACGCGGCCATCGCAACATTGCAATCGGGGTATCCAGCCTCGACCATCCGCCCATCGTCGAACGCAAAGACGGAGCTGCGGCGATTATTTCAGAAGCCACAGGCTTCCCGCCAACCATCCTCAATCTTGGCACCGACATTGCAGCAGGCACCAGAGCCTTTCTGGACTGGATGGAACGCAATCCGCAGCCAGAAGCCATCATTGCCCTGACCAACGTGACAGCCCTCAGTGTGCTGTCGGCTTTGGCCGAGCACAAAATCGACATTCCCGCCCGTGCGTCCGTCATCGCATTTGATGATTACGCCTGGATGTCGGCAAGAAACACCGGCCTGACTGCTATCCGCCAGCCAGCCGACGAGATCGCGGAAACCGCCTGGGCCCGCCTGAAGATTCGTATTGGGCACGGACCTCACGAACCGGTGACCCCGACGGTTCTCAATGCCAGCCTCATCGTGCGCGCCTCAGTGCGCGACCTGACCCCTGTTATCGAGGAGGACAGCAGGGATCAGGGAGGACTGGAGCTCGCAAAGCCTGGCAAGGACGTGAGGCCAACGAAGAAAGTCCACTGATGCCGGATCGCCAGCAATAAAGGCAACGGGCAGACAGGCGGCAAAAGCCGCAAGGAACACACCGGGAGGAAGAGGAGGAAACAAGGTCGAGAACGCAAACGCGCGGGCGCCGTAAACAGCCCCGCGCGTCAGCAAGATCGTCCTGAAAAACCCACTGGCAGAAGCGGCAGGTAGATCCCTGTTCATCCGACGGCCCATTGAAACACATTCGCCGATGCAACGGCTGATGCGTGAGGGCCGCGACCGGATTCGATCGTGCTTGCTCAACTCTAACAGTGGTCTTTCAGGAAACCAACAAGTTCGGCCATCGCATCGAAGTCAGATGGTCCAGGACTGTTTCAATGGAGGAACTGAAATGTACCCTAAAAACAAGACATTCGTCGGCGCCCTCGCCGTCACCGCCGTCCTTTTGACGAGCGCTGCACAAGCCGCATCAGGCACAGTTGCCTTTCTGATGCCTGACCAGGCATCCACACGCTACGAAGAGCATGACTTCCCGGGCTTCAAGACCGAAATGGAAAAGCTCTGCCCCGAGTGCACTGTGATCTACCAGAACGCCGACGCTGATGTGGCCCGTCAGCAGCAGCAGTTCAACTCCGTCATCACCCAGGGCGCCAAGGTCATCGTCCTCGATCCCGTGGATTCCAGCGCCGCGGCGTCTCTCGTCGCGCTCGCTCAGAGCCAGGGGGTAAAAGTCATTGCCTATGATCGCCCGATCCCTGACAAGACCGCCGATTTCTATGTTTCGTTTGACAATGAAGGCATCGGCAAGGCGATCGCTGAATCCCTGGTTGTCCATCTGGAAGAACAGGGTGTTTCGCCAGAAGCTGGCGGCCTGCTGCAGATCAATGGATCGCCAACCGACGCAGCCGCTGGCCTGATAAAGGACGGAATCCACGCTGGTATTGCCACAGGACAGTACAAGACCTTGGCTGAGTTCGACACGCCAGACTGGGCCCCGCCCAAGGCTCAGGAATGGGCCAGTGGTCAGTTCACACGCTTCGGGGACCAGATCATTGGCATTGTTGCTGCCAATGACGGCACTGGCGGCGGCGCAATCGCCGCCTTAAAGGCGAACGGGGTAGACCCACTTCCGCCAGTAACCGGCAATGACGCAACCATCGCAGCCTTGCAGTTGATCATTGCTGGCGATCAGTACAACACGATCTCCAAACCTTCCGAGATCGTCGCTGCAGCGGCAGCACGTGTCGCCGTTCAGTTCCTTAACGGTGAAACTCCTGAAGCCAAGACAACGCTTTATGACACACCATCAGAGTTGTTCGTTCCTGCTGTCGTCACCCGACAGAACCTGAAAGCCGAAATCATCGACAAGGACATTCAGACTGCGGAAACGCTTTGCACCGGCCGGTATGCGGAAGGCTGCGCGGAGCTGGGGATCCAGTAACACCGCCCGAGCTGGCCGCTCGACCTTAGGGCCGGGCGGCTTCCCAGCAGGTACAAGCAGGAACGAGCCGGATATGACGACCGCCCCCCTTTCCCAATCCGAAGCGAAGAGCCAACCGATCTTGAGCCTTCGCGGTATTTCAAAAAACTTCGGCGCAGTTCAAGCGCTGACCGATATCGAACTGGACGTCAGCCCTGGTGAAGTTGTGGCCCTGGTGGGAGACAACGGAGCGGGCAAATCGACGTTGATCAAGGTGCTCTCCGGCGTTCATGCGCCAACCTCCGGAACCATCCATTTTGAAAACAAACAAGTCGACATGCAGTCACCCAGCGATGCGCTCGACCTGGGCATTGCCACTGTTTTTCAAGACCTCGCCCTGTGCGAGAACCTCGATGTTGTCTCGAATATCTTTCTCGGGCAGGAGCGCAATCCATGGCATCTGGATGAGGTGTCCATGGAAGTTCGTTCCTGGGAGCTTCTAAACGAGCTGGCCGCACGCATTCCAAGTGTCAGGGAACCGATTGCTTCACTTTCCGGCGGGCAACGGCAGACCGTGGCGATTGCCCGTTCTCTTCTCCTAAATCCGAAGATCATCATGCTCGACGAGCCGACGGCAGCCCTCGGCGTCGCTCAGACAGCCGAGGTGCTGAACCTTGTCGAACGGGTTCGGGACAAGGGCCTCGGTGTCATCATGATTTCCCACAACATGGAAGACGTTCGTGCGGTTGCAGACCGAGTCATTGTTCTCCGCCTAGGCCGCAACAACGGCGTTTTCTCACCCGACTCCAGCAATGAAGAACTGGTCGGCGCCATCACCGGCGCAACGGACAATGCCGTCACCCGTCGCGCTAGCAAGCGTGCAGCGGCAATGCAGATTCAGGGGTAATGGCATGCACAACGAAACCAACATGAACAGTCCCGCTCCGCAATCCGGATTACTGGATCGCAGCGACACGCGCGTAAAGCACGCCAACAACCTTGGTGACGTCATCCGCGCCTTCTTCGACCGCGTCAAGTCTGGTGACTTGGGTTCGTCCCCTGTCATCGTTGGCCTGATCGTCATTTGGAGCGTCTTTACCTTTCTCAACCCGCTGTTTGTGACCCCAAACAACCTGGTTAACCTGCTGTTTGATTGTTCGACTGTCGGTGTCATTTCTCTTGGCGTTGTCTGCGTGCTCATGCTTGGTGAAATCGATCTGTCAGTTGGATCGATGAGTGGCGTCGGATCTGCTTTAATCGGCGTGCTTTGGGTCAACCAGGGCATGCCTCTGCCACTCGCAAACCTTGCCGCACTCAGCGTTGGCGCGGTTATCGGATCCGTTTACGCCTTGCTGCGCACCCAACTAGGCATGCCGAGCTTCGTCTCGACGCTGGCAGGACTGCTCGCACTGCTGGGGCTGCAGCTCTACATGCTCGGTTCAACCGGCTCCATCAACCTACCGTATGGCTCCTCGATGGTGGACTTCGGCCAGCTATTGATGATGCCTGCCTGGTTCTCGCATGCAATTGCGTTGCTGCCCGGTGCCGCCATCCTGCTGATGGGTCTTCGCACCCGTGCGCACCGCAGCGCCGCCAACCTTTCAGCTGGGTCGGTTTCCGGCCTGGTTTTGAAGGCTGTTGCAACCACTATCGCCTTCGAAGCAGCAATCTTCTATCTGAACATCGGTCGCGGCGTGCCGTGGATGTTCGGACTGTTCGCACTGCTCGTCGTTGGCATGAACTATGTCTTCACCCGAACCAAATGGGGCCGTTCCGTCAAGGCCGTCGGCGGCAATGCTGAAGCAGCGCGTCGCGCCGGCATCAACGTCACCTACACCTACCTCACGTCCTTCGCGCTCTGCTCGCTGCTTGCCTCCCTTGGCGGCATCCTGTCTTCAGCCCGTCTGGCTTCCGCCAGCCAGCAGGCAGGCACCGGTGACGTCAACCTGAATGCGATCGCGGCAGCCGTTATTGGGGGCACGAGTTTGTTCGGTGGGCGTGGATCAGCCTGGTCGGCACTTTTGGGGATCATTGTCATCCAGTCGATTTCCAACGGATTGACGCTGCTCAACATGTCGTCTTCGCTTCGCTACATGATCACCGGCTGCGTGCTGGCAATCGCTGTCATCGTCGACAGCCTTGCCCGACAGAGCCGCGTCTCGCATGGCCGCGCCTGATCCTGCCACCCTTGGGAAACCGAACATGACCGATGAACTGAACGGAAAGGTCGCAGCCATCACAGGCGCGGCTTCGGGAATTGGACTTGAATGCGCCAGGAGCCTGCTTGAAGCCGGGTGCAGAGTGGTACTAATCGACCGCGCTGAAGATCGGCTGACAACACTCTGCGAGGCACTTGGGCCGCATGCGCTCCCGTTGGTTGTAGACCTCATGGACGGGTCTGCGGTGGACGGAATGCTCGATCAGATCCTGAAAAAAACCGGGCAGCTGGATATCTTTCACGCCAATGCGGGTGCCTATGTTGGCGGGAGTATTCTTGACGGCGACCCCAACGTCTGGGACCAAGTGCTCAATCTCAACATCAATGCGGCTTTCCGCTCAATCCATGCGGTTCTGCCGCACATGGTGGAGCGGAAGACCGGAGACATTATCGTCACGAGCTCCATCGCCGGGATCGTGCCCGTCGTCTGGGAGCCAATCTACACGGCGTCCAAATTCGCGGTTCAGGCCTTCGTCCATACGGCGCGCAGACAAATCGCCGAACATGGCATTCGTATCGGTGCGGTCTGTCCCGGCCCGGTGGTGACAGCCCTTCTTGACGACTGGCCTAAAGCCAAGATGGAAGAGGCACTCGCCAATGGCAGCCTAATGCAGCCGAAAGAAGTTTCCGACGCGGTGCTTTTCATGCTGTCACGCCCCCGCAATGTCACCATTCGCGACCTTGTCATTCTCCCCTCAACTGTGGACCTATAAGGCATGAGCAAATATCTGATTGGCATCGACGTGGGCACAAGAAGCGCCCGAGCCGGGGTTTTCGACGAGGCCGGCACGTTGATCTCCTCCGCCAAACGCGATATCGCCCTGATCAATCGCGGATCCAACCTCTATGAGCAATCGTCTGGAGAAATCTGGGCAGCGGTCTGTGCGGTCACGCGAGAGTCCCTTCAAAACGCCAGCGTAGATGCCGCTTCGATTGCAGGGATTGGCATGGACGCCACGTGTTCCCTCGTGGTGATCGGTCCCGAAGGACAGCCTCTTCCAGTGGGCGATGCGGACCATCCTGAGCGCAACATCATTGTCTGGATGGACCACCGGGCACTCGATCAGGCAGCGCGTATCAACGCCACCGGGCACGAAGTTCTGCGCTATGTCGGCAACCAGATCTCCCCTGAAATGGAGACGCCCAAACTGCTTTGGCTGAAGGAAAACCAGCCAGAAGTCTTCGCCAAGGCTGAGCATTTCTTTGATTTGACCGACTTCCTGACGTGGCGGGCGACAGGCTGCCTGGATCGCTCAATCTGCACGGTGACCTGCAAATGGACCTATCTGGGCCACGAACGTCGCTGGGATGAAAGTTATTTCAAGACAATCGGCCTGCCCGAACTCTGCAACAACCATTTTGCACGTATCGGCGAGACCGTCATCGATGCTGGAACAGCCATCGGAACCGGCCTGACAGCCGAAGCAGCAACCGACCTCGGCCTGCCCCAAGGCACGCCGGTGGCAGCAGGCCTGATTGATGCCCATGCGGGTGGCATCGGAACCGTTGGTTGGCTAGACGCGAAAAACACCGGTTCAGCCACCAGCCGCATGGCCTATGTCTTCGGCACATCCGCCTGCACGATGACTTCAACCACTGAACCAGCTTTCGTGCCGGGCGTCTGGGGTCCCTACTATTCCGCAATGATCCCCGGCCTCTGGCTCAACGAAGCTGGACAATCTGCGGCAGGCGCTGCAATCGACCACCTGGTCCACCTTCACCCGGCCGCTAACGAAGCAACTGAGAAAGCCGAGAGTGCCGGGATCGGTCTGACGCTCTGGCTCTCAAAGCAGGCGGAAAACCTGGTATCCGAGGGCGTCGACCTGGCGCAATGCGTTGGCGGCTTGCATGTAGTACCCGAGTTTCTCGGCAATCGTGCGCCTTTCGCCGACCCCCACGCCAAAGCCTTGATTGCCGGCCTCGACATGGATACGTCCATCTCGGCGCTTATCAGACTTTACATCGCAGGAGTGTATGGCCTCGGATACGGCCTGCGACAGATCATTCTTACTCAAAGCGCGAAGGGTATCGTTCTCGATACAATCGTCGTCAGCGGGGGAGCCGCACAGAGCCCGACCGTTCGCCAGATGCTGGCCGATGCGACCAATCTCAAGATTGCCGCCCCAAGAACGACGGAACCAGTCCTTCTCGGCTCTGCAATACTTGGTGCCGTCGCCGGTAAATTGCAGCCTGATATTCAGTCCGCGATGGCCGCCATGACAGCCGCAGGCGAGACCTACTTTCCCAATGTGAACACCAAAGAGCATCATCAACAACGGTTTGATGCCTTTGAGCTTCTTCAAGCAACCGGGCGTCAACTGCGCACCTGAATGTAAGCTAAGATTCACGGCCCATCCCAAGCATCCCCCGAAAGCCTGATGGCTTTCTCCTGGTTGGCCTTTGGTTCATCCCCCCACACCTGAACACCGCCGAAAATTTCGACTACCTCCGCCCCCCTCTGAAATGCCTTGACGCGTCGAAGGGCCCCCGCTCATGAAAGCTTACCTGCGGATGCTACCGCGCCAGACCATCTGGGAGGCGAGCGTGACGGTTTGCGGTGTGTCGTTTGGCGCTTCGGACAGATAATTGACCGCGGCCTCAGAGATGTCCTCGACCGGCTGGCGGAATGTCGTCAGGCTGTAGCTTTCCCATGCCGCTTGCTCGATATCATCGAAGCCGATAACCGAAACGTCCTCAGGCACGCGGAGTTTAAACCGCTGACGAGCGGCATCTATGACCCCGCAGGCAATAAGGTCTGTCGCGCAAAAGATGCCATCCGGACGTTCCGGAGCGGTGAGCAGCTGCGTGCCGACATCCAGGCCTGTACCATAGGATGTCATCCCGCTGGCTGCTTCAAGAATTGGCACCCCGGCCTTCTCAGCCATGCCACGAAAGCCTTGCCCCCTGTCTTCGAGACTTGGCGTTCCTGCCCGTGAGGATGCAAAGGCAAGGCGCTTGCAGCCAGCTGCGCTCAAAGAGGCAAAGGCCTGGCGACCTGCGGCCGCATCATCAAGACGAATGCGCAAGGTGCCTGGGCGTTCTTCGTTCCGGTTGATGAAGACAAGACGCATGCCGTTGCGCAGGCACATTTCTGCGAGGGAGGAATCCGGCATGCCCGACAAGATGATCGCCGCCTCGGTGCGGTATGAAATCGCCTGCCGCAGGGCTTGTGCGACGCTTTCATCCGAGCGGTCCGTATTGATGAGCAAGCCGACCTTGCCGGCTGCCTGCAGCTTGTTGGAAAGCGCTGCGAGCAAGGACGAGCGGTAGGGAGTCTGGATCTCGGCCGCAATCAGTGCAACCAGCCCCGTCCGGGATGTGAGCAGGCCCCGCGCGAGGTTGTTGACCTGATAACCCAGCTTCTCGGCAGCCGCATAGACCTTCGCTCGGGTCTCCGCCGAAACGGAAGCCCCTGGCGTGAAGGCCCGTGAAACGGCTGTACGGGAAACTCCTGCCAGTTCCGCAACATCTTTTGCGCTTACTTGTTGCCTAATCATTCCAATACCTTGCAAAGGTGTGCACTGCACATTTAGCAGGAAAATAGGCTATTTTCATAACAGTTTATTGACAAGAAGCGAAACGAATCTCAATCTAATGCACAGGTGTGCAATTCACCTGTCCCTGGTTTCAGGGAATATGGGAGGAAATCATGAAACTTTTCAAATGCGCTCTTTTGGGCGGCGCGATGCTATTGCCCAGCGCTGCGTTTGCCGACGAATTGAACCTGATCTGCTCGGCCGATGTGGTGATCTGCGAGAAGCTGGTCAGCGAGTTTGAAGCCAGCCATTCCGACATTGACGTCAACATGGTTCGTCTCTCCTCCGGGGAGGCCTTTGCCAAGGTTCGGGCGGAAGCCCGCAACCCGCAGACAGATCTATGGTGGGGCGGTACGGGAGATCCGCATCTTCAGGCCGGTCAGGATGGCCTAAGCGCTGAATACAAATCACCGATGCTGGACGAGCTGCAGGATTGGGCCAAGGGCCAGGCCGAGGTTTCGAATTATCACACCGTTGGTGTTTATTCCGGCGCGCTCGGCTGGGGCTACAACATCGATCTGTTCAAGGAAAAAGGCATCGAAGCCCCCAAGTGCTGGGCTGACCTGCTGGATCCGGCTCTCAAGGGCGAAATCCAGATCGCCGACCCCAACTCTTCCGGCACCGCCTACACCACGCTGGCCACATTGGTTCAGCTGATGGGCGAGGATGAAGCCTTCGACTTCCTCAAGAAGATGCACGCCAACGTCTCGCAATACACCAAGTCCGGCAGCGCGCCGGTCAAGGCTGCTGCACGCGGCGAAACCGGGCTGGGCATCGTCTTCCAGCATGACGCGGTTGCTCAGGCCGTCGCCGGCTTCCCCGTCGGCGTTGTCGCACCGTGCGAAGGAACCGGCTACGAAATCGGCTCCATGTCGCTGATCGAGGGCGCACAGAACCCTGAAGCCGCCAAGACCTTCTATGACTGGGTGCTGACGGCAGAGGTGCAGAACATGATGCCGGACGCAGGCTCGTTCCAGATCCCCTCCAATGCCTCGGCAACTCCGCCGAAGGAAGCACCGGACCTGTCGACGATCAAGCTGATTGACTACGACTTTGCCGAATACGGCAGTGCCGAACGGCGCAAGGCGCTTCTGTCGCGCTGGGATGACGAAGTCGGCTCGATGCCACTTCAGTAATGATGCTCGCGGCGGACGGCCTTCGGGCCGCCCGTCCCTGCCTTTCCTTTCCCATCGGACAGACACATGACCTCCAGAGACAACCACAGGCTCGATCTGATCCTGGCGGCCAGCATCTTCGCGCTTGTCGCGCTTCCCTGGTATCGCATTCGATCCGGCTTCTTCAGCTTTGAATGGCTGACCGACGTTTTTTCGTCCGAGAAGCTCTGGCCCGGTCTTGTTCAGGCCATGAGTGGCAAGTGGCAACTCTGGCCGATTCTTGCGCTGGTGGCCGCCACACTTTATCTGCGTGTGATCCGCTCCCCCGGCGAGCGCGGCAAGGCCTTGATCGCAATTGGTGTCGCCGGTCTCATCTGGATGGTGAGCGAAGGCCTTGCAATCGGTTTGCGCGGCTGGAACTGGGGTCTGCTCGAAACCGCATTCGGCGATGTCACCGGCCAACAGGCTTTTGGTGCCGGAGCTGTCGTTCTGGGAACTGTTTTTGCGCTGCTGATTGCATTCGGAGCAGCCGAACGTGGCGCCTTGAAGGGCGACGCCTTTGTGCTCGGGTCCATCACACTTCTGGCCCTGCTTGTTTCCGTTTTCGTCCTGTACCCGCTGGTCTCCATGTTCACCGGTGCGTTCCAGGAATTCGATGGTTCCTTCACCACGGAAGGCGTGAGCCGAAACATCATAGATCCGAAGATCTGGTCGCTCTCCTGCCTCGTCGGCGGCAACTGCGGAGTTGCCTGGCGCACGTTTTTCCTTGCTATCTGCACCGCCACCGGATCGACCTTCCTCGGGCTGGTGTTCGCGCTTGTGGCAACCCGCACAGGATTCCGCTTCAAGAAATCCCTGCGCCTTCTGACAGTCCTGCCGATCATTACCCCGCCCTTCGTGGTCGGCCTCGCCCTGACCATGCTCCTGGGGCGTTCCGGATCTCTGACCCACGTAATCGAGAGTGCGACCGGCTGGGAGCTGGGCCGCTGGCTTTATGGGCTGACCGGCATCTGGATCGCCCAGATGCTCAGCTTCACACCAATTTCCTTCCTTGTCCTGATCGGTGTGGTGGATGGCATCAGCCCTTCCATGGAAGAAGCCAGCCAGACCCTTCGATCCGATCGCTGGCGGACCTTTCGCAAGGTCTCCTTGCCGTTGATGGCTCCCGGCCTTGCCAATGCGTTCCTGATCGGCTTCATCGAGTCGATGGCCGATTTCGGCAATCCGCTTGTCCTCGGCGGCTCCGGTGGTGTGCTGTCGACTGAAATTTTCTTCGCTGTGGTCGGCGCACAGAACGACCCGGCGCGCGCTGCCGTCCTGGCCACAGTGCTTCTGGTTTTCACCCTGTCTGCATTCCTGGCGCAGCGACTTTGGCTCACCGGCCGCAACTTTGCGACCGTGACCGGCAAGGGCGATGGCGGACGCCACATCAGCCTGCCGCGCCGCGTCGCCTATCCCGTCATCACCATTGCAGTTGCCTGGGCTGTGTTCACGCTGACGGTGTACGCCATGATCCTGTTCGGCGGTTTCGTGAAGGTCTGGGGCCTGGATCACTCCCTGACCCTGCAGCACTACATCCGCGCCTTCGGCATCAGCTGGGAAGACGGCCTTCGCTGGACCGGTGTGGCCTGGGACAGCTTCTGGACGACCATGGAAATCGCCCTGATTGCGGCGCCTTTGACCGCCGCCGTCGGCCTGTTGACCGCCTGGCTGATCGTGCGTCAGAACTTCCCCGGCCGGTCGGTGTTCGAGTTCGCCCTGATGATGAGCTTCGCCATTCCCGGCACGGTCATCGGCATCAGCTACATCATGGCCTTCAACCTGCCGCCCCTGCAGATGACAGGAACCGCCGCGATTCTGATTGCCTGTTTCGTCTTCCGCAACATGCCGGTGGGTGTGCGAGGAGGTGTGGCGGCCATGAGCCAGCTTGACGGGTCCCTGGATGAAGCCTCCCTGACGCTTGGCGCCGGGTCTGCCAGAACCATGCGCAAGGTGATCCTGCCACTCATGCGCCCGGCCATTCTCGCGGCTCTGGTCTACAGCTTCGTCCGGGCCATCACCTCGATTTCCGCGGTGATCTTTCTGGTCAGTGCCAAATACAACATGGCGACGGCCTATATCGTCGGGCTGGTCGAAAACGGCGAGTACGGCATCGCCATCGCCTACTCTTCAGTGCTCATTCTTGTGATGATCACGGTCATCGGCGGCTTTCAGCTGCTTGTCGGCGAGCGCCGCCTCCGCCGCAGGGAGGGCTTCGGGTCCTCCGCTTCCCCAACCAAAAAAAAGGTAGCCCAGGCATGACCCAGACAAGAGGGGCCGTCGCATTTCGCAATGTGCAGAAGCGCTTCGGCAGTTTCACCGCAATTCCGGATCTCACCCTGGACATCACGCCGGGCCAGCTTGTGACCCTGCTTGGGCCATCGGGCTGCGGCAAGACCACCACCCTGCGCATGCTGGCGGGGCTGGAAAGCCCGAGCCAGGGGCAAATCCTCATCGGCGGTGAAGACGTGACACGTCTGCCTGCCGACCGACGCGATGTCTCGATGGTGTTTCAGAGCTACGCCCTTTTTCCGCACATGCTTGTCGGCCAGAATGTCGCCTACGGGCTGGAAGCTGGCGGCATGCGCGCGGCCGAAGCCCGCAAACGTGCCGACGAGGCCCTGGATCTTGTTGGGCTGGCGGGGCTTGGCGATCGGCTTCCCGCAGAACTTTCCGGTGGGCAGCAGCAGCGCGTGGCGGTTGCCCGTGCGCTTGTGCTTGAGCCACAGATCCTTCTGCTGGATGAGCCGCTCTCCAACCTTGATGCCCGCTTGCGCCGCAAGGTGCGCACCGACATTCGCGAGCTGCAGCAAAGGCTCGGCTTCACGGCGGTCTATGTCACCCACGACCAGGAAGAGGCGCTCGCCGTATCCGACACGATCGTGGTGATGAAGGACGGACGGGTCGCGCAGATCGGAACGCCGCGAGAACTCTATGAGGCGCCGGCCTCGGAATTCATTGCCGACTTCATCGGCGAAGCCTGCGTGGTGGATGGCCGCGTCCTTTCAGTCGCAAATGAAATCGCGCAGGTCGAAATGGGCGGGGTCACCTTTCCTTTGCCGGCGCGGGGCGCGGCTCCCGGCCCTGCCCGTCTGTCCCTGCGCTCGAACGCCCTGAAGGTGAAGACGAGCGGCGAAGGCGTAGCCGGAACGGTCGCTTCTGCAGCCTACCTCGGCGATCATATTGAGTATGAGATCGACAGCTCCATCGGGCGCATCTTCGTGGTCGACGACGAAAGCGACACCTTGCTGGCCACCGGTTCAGCAGTCTGCCTCGAAGTCCGCACCCGTGGCGTCGCCCTCATCCCGGGGGCAGCATGACCAAAGCCCTCTCTCCTGACGACAGGCTGAGCGTTGCCGTCGAAGTCGCGCAACGCGCCGGAGCCCTCGCCCTCGACTATTTTAAGAAACGCGACGCTCTGGTGATCGAACAGAAGCGCCACGTCACGGATCTCGTGTCGGAGGCTGACCGTAACGTCGAAACCCTGATCCGCGACGCCCTGAAAGCGGCCTTTCCCGAAGATGCCCAACTGGGCGAAGAGCACGGCCTGAGCCAGGGCACCTCGGGGCTGACCTGGGTCATCGATCCGATCGACGGCACCGCGCCCTATCTGAACGGGTTGCCCGGCTGGTGTGTCTCCATCGGCGCTTGCGATGACCAAGGGCCTGCGATCGGGATCATTTACGCCCCTGTTTTGGACGAGCTTTACGTCTCATCGCGCGGTCAGGGCGCTTTTCTGAATGGCGTTTCGCTCAGCGTTCTCCCGGGCGACCTGAGATCGGGTCTGTTGGGCGTCGGCGCCAATGACCGGGTCAAGAGCGCACAAGTTGGTCAGATGCTCGCCGAACTGATGGAGGCAGGCGCTGCCTGGGTGCGCTACGGCTCCGGGGCATTGATGCTGGCCTGGGTCGCAGCCGGGCGTCTGGTTGGATATGCCGAGCCTCGTATGAACGCCTGGGACTGCATGGCAGGATATGCCCTCATCAAGGAAGCTGGCGGATGCGTCATGCCCTTTCCTTCCGGAGAGGCGATGGCCCTTCCCGCCCCTGTTCTGGGGGCCTCCGCGGGCGCCTTCGATGAGCTCGACAGGATCTGTGCCTTCGGCAAATCAGCCGACTGGTAGACAACGAGGCGATGGAGATGTTTCCCGGCGTTCTCTCCCAAAGAGCACGATAGGTGAGAACAGCACCTGCCGACCGGGAAGCCCTGTTTTCCGCTTAGGGACCCTGCGTGGGAAAAGCTTCTTGGCCGGCTTGCGCAGAAGGCGGTCTGTCGAACTGGGGCGTGGCAGCCGGGGGCAACATCTGCCCGAGGGAATGTGATACCGTTAGCGTCTTGCATCGGATGACCAATCTCCAACAGCCGATGCGACAAGTCCTCCACGTGATCTGCGACAAGGTGGAACAACGATACCTGCTCGCTCCAGCCATCCGCTGGCGCATAGTCCTCAACTACCTCCTTCCCCAGACCCATTGGAGCAAAGAGGCCTTTGGCTCGCGCCCTCCTCCAACATCCATCGGGTCAGAGTGCCCCGAGTGCCAGCCCGTCAGAAACCAAAGACTTTCAGGGTCAGTGCAGCGTGTAAATTGCCGTATGGCCCGGATGATCGGCCTTCTATTTCACATAGTTGCACGCTATTGCCGGTGGAAAGCCCGCGCACTGCGCGACGCAGACATGGTAAATTGGTAAATCTTTGTTAAGCTTTTCCTTGCGTTATCTGAAAACCAAGGCGGCTTGAGATATGGGTGGACCGATTGTCACCATCGCATCCCTGAAGGGAGGCAGCGGAAAGACCACGCTGGCCTGCTGCCTTGCCGTACAGTGGAAGCTTCAGGGTTCCAATCCCCTGCTGATCGACGCCGATCCACAACGCTCGGTCATCCGGCTTGCAGAGCGTGAGCAAGCGCTTGGCGGGATTGACCTGCTTGAAAAAGCGGACAAGGCCCTCTGGAAAACCACACAACAGGCTGCAGCGAACCACGGCATCACGATCATCGACACGCCAGGCTTTGACAGCGAAATTACGGTTTCCGCCCTGGCCATTGCAGATCTTGTGCTCATCCCGGTGAAAGCTTCCCCTCTCGACGTTGATCGGATGATGGATACGGTCAGGACACTCATGGACGGTGTCAAAGGCTGGGCGCCGACATTTCGCTGTGTTTTGACGCAGACCATACGCGGCAGCGTCATATCAAGGCATGTGCGCAATGAATTGCAAGAGAGCGGGTTTCCTCTGCTTGGAAGCGACATGCCCAATCGGGTCGCCTACGCGGAAGCCGGCCTCTATGGCGCGACCCCTAGCTTGACCGCACCAGATGGATCTGCGGCCCGCGACATAGCTTCCATTGCCGGTGAAGTCGAAGCGCTCCTTGCAACCAAATCCAGGTTGTCCGCATGACGAAACAGCTGCCCAAAACATCCACCCGCACACTGGATGATCTTCGCAGGGCGGCAAACCTGACGTTTTCTGCCGAGCAGCAGGCTCGTCGTCCGGTTGCGTCGCCTCTGCAGGATGTGGGAACTCCGAAAAACAAGCCGGATCAAACCACTGGCAATGCTCCAAGAGAGGAAGCTGACGCCTCGCCCCAGGAGGAACAGAGCAGCCGCTCCAAGGAACAGCCAGCCCTGACCGCCAGACAATCACCTCCCGGGAAAAACGAGTTTCGCAGGAATGCCGGGCAGCTTGTCATCGACAGGCACGTGCACTTCGCGACAATCGCTGGTCTTGTTCCGATGCCATGGGTTGATCTGGCCGCAATTGCAGCAATTGTCGAGCGTATGCTGCGCAAGCTTTCCCGCTTGTATGGGCAACCCATCAGCACTCACCGCAGCAAACGTCTGGCCGCAGGCTTGGTGACGGGCATGGCAGCTCCTGGAATAGCCAGCTTCACCTTAACCGGGTTGTTGAGAATTGCACCTGGCCCACATTTGCTGGGCATGGCAATCACATCCGTCTCGGCAGCAGTTCTGATCCGTGTGGTTGGAGAGGTTTATTTATCGCGCCTCGACGCGGGCGCAGAGGCAAGCTCGTAAGACGCTCGGCCTTTATCCTTCGGATACGCGGCAAAAAAAGCGGCCTTGCCGCTGCGAAGCCTTTTCTTTCAATAGATGAGAGAGTAACCTTTTTCGGACGCGAAATTCCTTAAGTTACAAGCATGAATTTTAATCTACCGGTTGAATTATCGCAGCCCGGCAGACGCTCAGGAGATCATCAATGGTGACCAAGACCACCGAGACCAAAGCCGAGAAGCTCGATGAACCGGAGATTGAAGAGGACGCCATCTCAATCGAGGATGACGCGGAATTTTCCGCAACTCGGGAACTGACAGCAGACAACGTCATCAAAGATTATGTCATCGCATCGGTCGCGGCCAGCATTGTGCCCGTTGCTTTCTTCGATATTGCCGCCGTTATCGCGATCCAGCTTCGCATGATCCAGAAGCTGTCGAACCTTTACGGCAAGCCCTTTTCAGAACGCCTTGGCCGCAAGGTAATTTACGCGCTTGTCGGTGGCGTATTGGGCTATGGCGCCGGATATGTTGTTGCCGCAAGCGCTGCAAAAATGATCCCCGGCATCGGCTGGATGGTCGGCATGGTGTCCTTGCCGGTGGTCGCGGGCGGGGCAACCTACGCTGTGGGCCGGTCCATCGTGAAGCATTACGAAGAGGGCGGCACTCTTATGGACTTCAATGCCGGAAAAATGCGCGAGTTCTATAACGAACAGTTCGAAAAAGGCAAAACCGTCGCTCGCAAAATGAAGGACAAGGTCAAGTCCGAAGCGAAAGACGTCGAAGACGAAGTAGCTGCATAAAAAGCTTGCCTTCAAAAACAAATCAAGCCGCCTCGGAGAGACCTCTGGGGCGGCTTTTTCCATTTCCGGAACCAGGTCATTTCGCGTCAGAGCGCTCTGAGACCCTTTTAGACTTTGAATTTCCTGCGCAGCTCTGGCGGCACCCGTCTTCTACGGTCGGATGCCAGTAAGACAATCAAGCCAACCAGGGGGCTAAACAGGAAAGCCACCAGAAAGTTGCCTGCAAATCCAAATCTGGTCTCACGGCCCAGCATTCCGATTATCCAGCTGCCAACAGCCCAAAACAGAAACATCCAGGGATTGAATAAGAGTGTCATTGGCCTGCTTGCTCCTTGGCGGGTGCGATTGCCGGATTGCTATTCGGTTGGTTTGAAGGATCCTCAGTGCCAGTCTGAAGAGTAGCCCAGTCCACCGGGATCTGATAGCTCTCCATCGTGCGAAATTGGGTCCCGTCGTGTTGCACGATAAAAACCTTGGTGTCAGTGATCAATCCGGTGCGATCAAAGATCAACGGCCCCGTAATCCCGGTAACCGGCGTTTTGTACCGCGAAATTTTTATCGTATCAGCGATCTTGTTGGAATCCGTTGTGCCGGCAGTGTTCGCCGCACTTTGAATAAGCATCATCGCATCATAGCCCAGTGCTGCGTCCAGATCGGGCAAATGACCATTCTGCGCCTTGAAATCCGCCACGAAGTCTTGGGCCTCTTTCGAGAAATCCTCACGGTCATACAACGAAACCCCCGCGACGCCTTTCATGTCTTTTGTCCCGACACGCTTCTCCAAGGCTGATGAGAAAATATACTCCATCCCGAGAATGGGGATTTCAAGACCAAGGCTCCGGGCACTTTTCACAAACTCTGCCGTTTCCTCGGTCGATGAGGAGACAAGAAAAAAGGCGTCGAAATCCGAGCGGCTGAACAACTTGTTGTCCAGAACGAACATCAGCAATTGTTCAACCGATTGATGACTGCTGGAAAGATAGCCGCGGTAGACAACATCTGCGTCGGCGCTCGTCACCGAGGCCATGAAGAAATTGGCGCTCTCCTTGCCATAGTCTGTCTTGTCGGAAAGAACGATAAACCGGCGAAGTCCCGATTTCAGAGCGTATGCCGCAATAACGGCAGCGTTGGTGGAATTGTCCGGCTGCAGGGCAAAGACTGTATTGAACTCATGGTTGGTCAGGGAGTCTGCGGTTGCGTGCGTCGCAAAATAAAGGACATTGTTCAGACTATAGATGGAACTGGCAGCAACCGCCGTATCGGACCATTCATGCCCGACAACAGCCAGAAGGTTTTCCGTTTTGGCAATACTGCCGGACAGTTTCAGCGTTCGCTCGACGGTCGTCTCCAAAGCCGTATCTTCGGAATAGGCCGCTTCCGTCAGGACCTCCAATTTGACCTGACGGCCCAGTATCCCGCCGCCCGCGTCATTGATCCGATCAATGGCCATCTTGGCACCGTCGAGGAAGCTGTTTTCTTCTTCATCCTTGGCATAGACAGCGGCGATAATCAGGGTGTTGTCAGTCTCCCCCAACATCGCCCGTACCGTTTCCGGGATGCGGCTGAAAGTTGCTGCAGTGCCCGTGATGTCCAGCAAGCCAAGGCCCAACGCAATGACGAGGGGAACAATGGCCGCCCAAAACAATAACTTTCGCTTCGGTGTTTTCGCGTCGACAGCAGGCTGATGTTCGGCATTATCCTGTGCCATGGTGATTACCTGTCACCCCCCAGAATAATCGGCAACCCGTCTTTCCCGCCGCCAATCACCACCGTTTTCGAATTGGGAGACATCGCCAGATCACGAGTGGCCTGAACACCCTGCCATCTCAAGAGATCTTCATTCAGGCTTTTCTTGATGATGTCCTGATAGCGCGTGATCCCCTCGGCTTCGATCTCCTTGCGCTTGGCTTCCTGACGTTCGATGCCGAGCTTGTATTGATAGGACTTCTCTTCCTCCGACAAGGTCAGCTTGCGCTCGACGGCCAGGCGCACAGCAGCAGGCAACTCAACGCTTCGCACAAGAACATCATCGACGATCACATATCGATCTTCAACATTGGTCAGACTGCTGACCACGATCGATTCCAGAAAGCCGCGCTTGCTGGTGTAAACCTGCTCCGGCGTGTACTGCCCCACTTCGCGGCGTAGTACGGCTTCGGTTTCGGGAAAGACGATCTTGTTCAAATATTCCGGGCCGACCGTCACATGCAGCAGCGGAAGAAGCCTGAGATCCGGCTGGTAGCGAACTGCGATCTGGATTTCGATCGGAAGTCCGCCCTTCGTCAGCATCGTGTAATTGCGTTCTTTTGTCTGAAGCCGGACGTTGTAGACATACATCCGGTTCCACGGCCAAATCACATGGAGGCCCTCGCCGTAGATCCGGTTCATTTCCGTTCCGGACACCCAGTGATAGAGAACTCCGGATTCACCAGACTGAATTGTTATGACAATCCGGTTCCACAAAAGCGCCAGACCGACGCCGAACAAAATAATAAAGATGAGGGCATACAGTTGAATACGCTTTTGGCGCTCACTTCTCAGCGCGTCTTCGTAGTCGTCGAATTCATCATCAAAAGCCATTCGGCCGACTCACCTTTGCGGAACCTGAGCAGACTGGGACTATACGCCTAGCCCTGCCCGCTTTCCAGTACGTAACCTGTTTGGATCAAACCACTTTATGCCTTGGCACACCAATAGCTCGAGCCGATTTCCCTCGTAAAACGACGAGATTTTGGATCAACGAACACCAACTGCGTCAACACGAGTCGCCGTCTCGCCCTTGATCAAACGCCTGAGAAAGCCAGGACCCGAGCGCCGGATGCCTCAAAAGGCTGTAATGATCCCCAGCGACATGAATTTCCTCCACCGCTCCGCTCGTCACAACACCCCACCCGGCAACATGACCTGCGGAGAGACTTTCGGTAGCCCGGACAAGTGTCAGGGGAACATCCGAGGGGCGGAGTCTATGCCTATGAAAAGCCCGAAAATGTTCTTCAAACACCCGATAAAGGCGGTTCAGCTCACCGCTCTGTATGCCAGGAAGCATCACATCCAGTTGAGGCAAAATCATTGCTTTCTCGACGACATCCTCACCGGGCAGCAATGCGACATCCACGCCAAAAAGGTCACGCAAGAAAGCCGATTTACAGTCCTCGATAAGAGCGGCTTCCGAGCGGCCTGAGGTATTCTCGGCCCTCCGCACGTCAGCAGGAGTAAAACTGTCAATCAAGACAAGGGAGGCCACCTCAGCTCCAAGCGAGATCAGTTTGCACGCGACTTCATAGGCAACGACGCCCCCAAAAGACCAACCGCACAAAGTGTAAGGGCCTTGCGGTTGGGCCACTCGAATTTGACCGCAATACGCCTCGGCAAGATCGTCGATTGATCGGGCTGAAATGTCTTCTTCCGCCTCCAGTCCCATAGCTCTTAGGCCAAGAACGGATCGGTGCGCACTCAGAACCTCGACCATCTCCTGATAACAGCCAAGCATCCCGCTGACTGGATGAAACAGACAAATTGGTCGAGCGTTTGCCCCTCCGACTTCAGGCGCCGTCTGGCTCAACGATACGACAAGCGAAGAAGACGCGTTGCCTGACGCTAGGGAAACCCGCTGCCTGCCACTGGCCACCGCACCACGTGCACGCAACAGCTGCGCCTGCGCAGTGATGGTTCTGGCATGTGCCAGGTCCCGCACCGAAAGGCTGCAATTGAAGCTCTCCTTAAGACCGTTCAACAGCCGGATCGTCAGAAGGCTGTGGCCTCCGGCGTCCGCAAAGTCGCTGTCGATGGCAAGATGTTCTTCCGCCGCAAGATCCAGAACCTCACGCCAGAGTACCAGAACATCTTGTTCATGCTGGTCTCTCGGTGCAGGGCCTTGAGTCCTTAACTGCGGGGCAGGAGCTTTTGATGCGCTCAAGGATTTGCGGTCAATCTTGCCACTCGCCGTTTTGGGCAGATTGTCGAGACGAACCCAATTGGACGGCATCATGTGTTCAGGTAGGCGTGCTGCCAGATGCTGACGCAACCGGTCTTCGTCATATGAGAGCTCAGGCTCGCCAACATAGGCCGTTAGAGCAATTTCGCCGGATCTCTTGCGTTTGCCGACAACGGCTGCTTCCGCAACACCACCAGCCTGAACTGCCGCCTCGATTTCAGCAAGTTCAACTCTGTGTCCGCGGATCTTGACCTGATCATCGACCCTGCCCCGAAAGGCAATGACGCCGCCGCTGTTGTAAAGATAACAGGCCAGATCTCCGGTGCCGTACAACCGCACAGTCTTATGCCCGATCTTATGATCCCTGAATTTTTCGGCGGTCACATCCCTGCGCTCATGATAGCCGATTGCCAGTCGATCACCGCCAAGGTGCAGCTCCCCGACAATACCATCGGGCACGATATTACCATCTGGATCAAGGATATAGACCTCGGTTCCAGGCAGAGGGCGGCCAATCGGAATGGTTTGCCCCCGACTGACGGAGGGGGCCAGATCAAGAGGCTTTACAGTGTGGACCAGCGCGGTGATCGTCGCTTCGGTTGGTCCGTAGGCATTGACCAGTCTGATGCGACTTAGTCCGCTCGTGTGCCATTCCTTGGCGAGTTCCGGCGTCAGGACCTCACCACCGACAATCATCAGCCGTAGATCCAGTTCTGAAAGATCGGTGCGACTGCGTGTCCACGACCGCAAGACCTCATACAGATAGACCGGGGGGAGATCTGCGACTGTTATCGCAGCGTCTCTCAGGAACTTCAGAAAGCCGTCAGCCGATAACAGTTCAGTCGGCCGGAGCACCAGCCTTCCACCTGTCACCAGAACAGGCAGGATCTGCTCAATTGCCGTGTCGACAGCCGTCGGTGCGAATTGCAGCACGACATCGCTGATGCTGAGGCCATATTCCGTTGAGATGACCCTGACATGGCCGGACAAGGCGCCATGTGAGACCACAACGCCTTTCGGAGCTCCGGTCGAGCCCGACGTATAGATGATATAGGCAGGGTCTGTGCTGAGAACCGCACGTTTAGGGTGCCCGGCAAAACGGTCCAGCAACCCGGACTGGTTCTTCTCCAGATCGATGATCTTTGTGCTGGTGCTCGCCAGTCCCTCAAGCCGTTTTGCAAGTTGGCCGCTTGAAACGACGGTCGTGCATCCGGCGTCTTTCAAGATGTAGCCGATGCGTTCGTCAGGATAGTCCGTATCAATCGGCACCCAAACCGCACCCATGCTGAGCACCGCCAGCATAGTGGCAATCCCATCAGTCTCCCGGCCGAGGACAACGCCCACCCGGTCCCCGGGCTGCACATGCGCCTTGTTGAGCACCAACGCGATTTTTTTGCATCGTGCAGCTAACGCCTTGTAACTAAGGTTTTTCTGACCATCTGCGACCGCAAGCGATGATCCCATCTTTCTGGCGTTTGCAAAAATCAGTTCATGAACCGCTGGACCTGCCTCTTCACCCCGACCACTGGTGTTCCAGTAGTTCATTGCCCGCTCGGCTTCGGCCTTGGTCAGCAATGGCAGTTTGGACAGAGGCATTTCAGACTGTTCAAGCGCCCCTTCCAGAAGCTGGTTGAAATGCCCAAACAACCGTCTGATGAACTCGCGCGAATAACGATTGGAATCGTAGGTGGCGATAAGAAGCGAACCTTCAGAATTATGCTGAACTTCAAGTCCGAGGTCTTCCCCACCTACCTGACGAATTTCAGGGATAAGCACGACCTTGCCCTCTGAAAACACCGCAGGTTCGTCGTTTCCCTGTGCGAAATTCTGATAGGCGAAGGTGACTTGATAGGGCACGGCACCGGTCTCAGTCCCACCAATCTCTCTGGCAATTGCCGCAAAGGGGAAATCACTCTGTTTCAGGCCGTCGGCAAAATCCGTGGCGATGGACCTACAGAACTCATTGAAGGTTTTCTCTGGGTCAACGCCGATGCGCATCGCAATCATGTTGGCGCAGTAACCGACTGTCTCGGCAAAACGACCTGCCGGGCGGCGCAGCGTTGGAACACCAATGACAAGGTCCTCATCGCCCGAGTAGCGATAGAGCAACACCGAAAAGACGGTCAGATAAAATGCAGCCGGACTGATCCCCAGCGTCCTTGCGGCTTCAAGCACACGGACACTGACGCTGGATGACAACTTGTGTTCTGCAGTCTGTCCATGTGGCAGCTTGTCCGCCCCCACCGCACTCGCGTCGGCGATCCGGAGATCGCGGGTGTAACCTGAAAGTTTTTCAAGCCAATACTGCTTCTGCGCCTGCCCGTCTTCTGACCTGATGAAACTGGTTTCCCACGCGACAAAATCGGCATAATCCGCGCCAGCCGGTGACGTTGGCACCGCCGCCGAGTCGGCATAGTGACGATAAGCATCCCAAAACTTGCGAGAGATGACCGCTGAAGAGACACCGTCGATAACAAGATGATGGGCCGTCAGAACGACAATGCTCTCGTTGGGAGCCAATGAACCGCCGAAAAAGCGTTCGATCCTGAAGACATTTGTACTTAGATCGAATGGCATTTGCACCCGTTGGCTCACGAACTCGCGCGCTTCAACTTCCTTGGGCAGCGCTACGGTCTCGAGTGCGGAGCAGCCGAGCCCGGATGACAGGACGGGCTCTTCTCCGTCGTCGACCACCTGGGCACCAAGGATTGGATAGGCACCGATCAGCCAGTCCGCAGCCTTTTGCAAGGCAATATTGTCCAAAGCCTGACATTTGAAAGCCAACGGAACATTGTAGGTGCTGTCCTCGGGATACAGCGATTGAAGAACCCACAGCCCCTTCTGGGTTTCGCTCATGGGAGCCCGGAACTCCCCCGAAGGACACTGCCTTTCAACGACCACCTCTTCAGGACGGCAGGGTTGGTCAACGCTGATGTCAATGAACGCCGCCAGCGATTGAAGGGTGGTTTGCGCATCGAATGGTTGCTCAGACAAGCTCAGACCGAACTTCTCCTCGATCGCATAAGCCAACCGCATGTGACCCATGGATTCCAGACCGAGATTGGCCAGAGAGGCATCGACGTCGAATTCATCCGGCCTGCATCCAAGTTCTCCCGCAAGCAGCCCCTTGATAAACGGCAGAGTTTCGCCTGCATCGACCGGCCCCGGTTGGCCGTCTACCACCTGCTCGCTTAAGTCTTTGACCGCGTGAGGTGAAGGCAGGGTTGGCTTGCCGTCGGACGATTGCGGCAGCCAATGTCTCTCGCGGGCGAAGGGATATTCCGGCAGGATCAGCATTGCCCCGGAGCCGTCATCCTCGTCCGCCCAGTCCGCTGCGATACAAGACTGGTCCGCCAAAAGATCGTTATCTTCCAGCTTCACCAACAACTCTTCACGTGTGGAGGCGACGATCATGAGAGCGCAGGCAAAAGGCTCTCGACCTGTTCGCAGCGTGCGCGATAAAGCAGCCATCGAAAGCGGTTCAGCTGAACGCACATAGGCTGCCAGACGCTCACGCAATAGCAAAAGCTGCTCTGGCGTCCTGGCGGAGACCGGAAACTGCCTTGGCCGGGCCTCTTCTGAGTGCCGTTCCGTCTGCGGCGCAACCGGGCCTTCCTCCAGGATCAAATGAACATTCGACCCGCCAGCACCGAACGAGCTGATGGCGGCCCGACGTGGGATCATCTGTCCCGCAACCTCCTGCACCCTCCAAGGGGCCAAGTGAGCTTGGGGCCGAAATGGCGTTCCATGGAACAGACCAAGGGTTGCTGCGGATCCAAATCCAGTTGAGGGAAACAGCTCCTGATGTTCGAACTGCAACAACACCTTGATGAGTTGAGCCAGTCCTGATGCGGCTTCCGCGTGACCGATCTGGGTTTTGACTGAACCGATCGAAGGCAATGTTTGTCGTTTCGTCTGGTCGGCATACACCTTTGTGAGCGCCCGCAGCTCAATAGCATCGCCAATCCGGGAGCCCGTCGCAGCCGCCTCGACATATCCAATCGTCGCAGGGTCGATACCGGACGCTGCGAAAGCCTCCTCCAGCAACCCGACCTGAGCATCGACATTGGGAACGCCGTAGCCAGCCGAATGACCGCCGTGATTTGCAAGACTGCCCTTGATGACGCCAAGGATTTGATCCCCGTCCTTCAAGGCATCCGCCAAGGGCTTCAAGAGAACCGCACCGACGGCCTCTGCCGGCAGATACCCGTCACCGCCTGAAAAAGCTCGGCTGTCTGGGTGACTTCCGACAAGTCCTGCTCGGCTCAGAACTTCGTATTTTGCCGGGTGAAGCGTCAGGTTGACCCCACCAGCAATGGCCAGCTTGCATTCGCCGCTTTTGAGACTTTGGCACGCCTGGTGAACCGCCTGCAGACCGGAAGAACACATGCTGTCCACAGCGACGCTGGGTCCCTGCAAATCAAAGAAGAACGAGACCCGATTGACGACGCTGGAATAAGAAGTCAGGGCCAGCTGCTTTCTGGTTCCCTCATCGTCGGTAACGCCGGAATACTGCTGATACATCGCCCCGGCGAACACACCAATGCGCTTGCCATAATGCTTGGCCAGATGCTTGCGTGTATGCCCAGCGCGCTCCAGAAGGTGCCAGGTCGTTTCCAGAAAGAGCCGTTCTTGTGGATCAGCCAGATCTGCCGCTTTGGGGGCGTAGCCAAAGAACTCTGCATCAAAGCGATCAACATCCGAAAGGAAGCCGCCCCACTTGCAGTAACTGCTGTCAGGCTCGCCTTTGCGGGGCGAAAACCGTGGCATCAGTTCGGCTCGCTCGGCCGGGATCTCTGTAATGCAATCCCGACCTTGCTTCAGAACGTCAGCAAAGTCTTCGATGGTATCGGCGCCCGGAAATCGGCCGGCAGCCGCAATGATCGCGATATCGCCGACACTGCCTCCAGACGGCTGCGGTGTGATCGTCTCAGGGGCAGAGATCTGCGTCATGGCAGCATTTGTCGGGGAATCCGGAGCTTCGGGCGAGACAGCTGCGGCAGCCGCACCGCGTTCGATCAGCTCATCCGCCAGCCCACCGAGCGTCTGCACTTCAAACAGGATGGTCTGTGGCAACGACCCAAAGAACTCTTCAAGCGCCTCAATGACTTCCAATGCCGAGACGGAATCCACTCCGAAGCGGTCAATCGTGTCGTCGGTCGTCAGCTGGGTGACGGGAACGCCAAGACATCTGGAAAAACAGACTTTGATCTTGGCGAGGATCTCCTCGCGATGTCCGCTGGCACTCTGCAGTTCGGACCTTTTGACAAGATCTGATGCTTGCTGCGTAACGGCAGGCTTGGAGATTGGCAATGGTGAAACGGGCTGCACCATCTCCCGCAGTCTCTGGTGATCCCCTTCGAGCACCAGAACCTGAGGGTCGCGCCTTGCCAGAATGGTGTTCAACGCGGCCAGCCCAGGCCCGGTGTCGAGCGGACGAACACCGGCTTGACGCTCCATCATACTGATCGTGCGGGCATCCATCTCCATGCCGCCATCGCGCCAGTAAGGCCAGTCAACGGCAATCGTAGTGCCACCACAACGACCGGCCTGAAGACGCGTGTTCCGTTCAACCGCGAACCGATCAAGAAACGCGTTTGCGGCTGCGTAGTCGGACTGGCCCGGATTGCCGAGTGCCCCTGCAGCGGACGCAAACAACAGCAGGAAATCCAGACGCCGGTTGCCAAGTGCTTCATCGAGCACACAGACTCCGGTGACTTTCGGAGCCAGGACCTCTCGCAGCGTTTGCTCAGTCTTCGTCTGGATCAGTCCGTCTCGCGTCAGCCCCGCTCCGTGAATGACGCCATTCAGAGCCCCATCGGCGGTTTCGATTTCGTCCAGAAGGTCTGAGACCGCAGCAAGGTTGGTAACATCCACCTGCCGATATCTGACGGTTGCGCCAAGTCCTTCAAGCTCGACCAACAGATCATGGGTTTCTGCCTTCAATGCAGAGCGACCTGAAAGCCACAGTTTCGGATGATGAGCAGCTTCAGCGATTGCCCGCGCCACATGCAGGCCGAGCCCCCCCGCGCCGCCGGTCAGAAGATAAACGCCGTTATCGCTCCACTGCGATGCCGTCGCTGGGCGACGGGTCACAAGCTCTTGCCAGCGCCTGATATGCCGATGGTTGTCTCTGTAGAGGACAGTCTGCTCGTCACGAGCATGCATTGCATCTTGCGCAATCTTGTCGGCCAGCGCGTCCTGTGTGCCCTCAGCCACAATGATCTGGCAGGAGAGTTCCCCCTGCTCCAGTGCGGCACAGCGCAACAGTCCGCCCAGCCCTTCCAGCAAGGCATCGTCGCCCTGCCCTGAAACAACGACCTGGAAAGTTCGGCTCTGCGAAGGCTGGGCTGCTGGTTGCTTCAGAAGATCCAGCAGTCTGACCGCATAATATGCGTACTGTTTGTCGACGGTCTCATCTGGTGCAGTCAGACGAACAACATCTACGCCAGAAGCTGACAATTGCCCCGCCAGATGGCCGTTACGCGACAAGCACCCGCACAGGACCACCGTCCGCTGACCAGCCGTAACAGGGTCAGGTGTCATGATCGGCTTGTCCTGCCAGACAGGCGTCAATATGAGCGGCAACTGTATATCTGAAGCCTTGGCCGGCGGCGTTGAGGTCGGCTGTGCGTCCATTTCCGGCAGCCAACAATAGTCTTCGGCAAAGGGGTATGTCGGCAGGCTGACCGGTTGAGGCTTGGGTCCTTTTCGCAAAGCGGCCCAATCGACGCTCGCCCCCTGCACCCAAGCGTCAGCTATGGTGCCGAGCGGCCCGGCAAGGTTTGCCAATGGTCGTTTATGCGGCGCGGTTCCCTTGAAAACGCCCGAGACACCCGTCTGCTCCGCCAACACACGCTCAAGCTTGGCAATGAGATCCAAGCGACCATCTGCGATGATCGCCAGGCGTTCTTCGAAGGCCTCACGTCCCTGCTGCAACGTATGGGCGACGGAAGGCAGTTGTGCAGCATCCAGTCCCAGCAAAGCTTGGTGGACATTCCGGAGAACCGCCTGCAACTGCTCGGCGCTGCGGGCAGAGAATGGGAAAATCTCGGTCCGTGGTGGCAGAGCTGCAGATGACGTCCCTTCGTATTCGCCAAGAATAAAGTGAGCATTGGAGCCCCCTGCTCCGAAAGACGATAGCCCTGCGATCCGCTGTGACGACTGGCCCGAACGCTCTTCCCTCGCCCAGGGCTCAAGCTGCTGCTGGACCTTGAAGGGTGTCGCCTCAAAATCAATGTTCGGATTGGTCGTTCCGGAGTGCAGCGATGGCACGAGGCGCCCATGCTTCATCTGCAACAAAACTTTGGTCAGTCCCACAATCCCGGCTGCGCTCTCCGCATGTCCGATGTTCGATTTGACCGATCCGATGGAACAGCGGCGCTCGGTTTGTGGCCCATGTGCGAAAACACTCTTCAGCGCAGCGATCTCTATGGGGTCACCCAGACTTGTGCCCGTGCCATGTGCTTCAATGTAACTGATATCATGCGGCTGAACGCCAGCGTGTCTGATGGCTTTCTCAATCACCGATGCTTGCGCCGCCGGATTGGGAACCGTGTAACCGTTGGTTTTGCCGCCATGATTAAGCGCAGACCCGAGGATAACGCCATAGATCCGGTCACCATCCGCTTCAGCCTGGCTCAGGGGCTTCAACAGAACCGCGCCCACGCCTTCTGCCGGAACATACCCATCCCCGCCCTCGCCAAAACTTTCACAACGGCCTGTCGATGACAGAAAACGGCTCTGGGAAAGGGCAACATACTTGTTGGGGTGCGGCGTCAGATTGACCCCGCCTGCCAAAGCCACGGAACAGCCACCCGCTCTCAGGCTTTCGCAGGCAAGATGGATCGCCGTCAGGGATGATGAACACATGCTGTCGACGGCAATGCTCGGCCCATGAAAATTGAGAAAGTAGGAAACGCGGTTGGCAATGGAGGCTGGATTACCAGTGATCGACAGCGATTGTCCCTGAGCGCTGCGTTCAGGGCCGTAAAGTTGATATTCTTCCCACATGACACCGGCGAAAACACCGACATCACCGCCACTCAGTCCATCTGCTGCGCTGGGCGCCACATTGGACCTTGTGTAGCCAGAATCTTCCAGCACTTCCCAGGCGCATTGCAGGAACAGACGCTCCTGCGGGTCCATGAACTGGGCTTCGCGCGGAGCAATGTTGAAAAACAACGGGTCGAAACGATCGTGCCCGTCGACAAAGCCCCCCCATTTGCTGGTCGTCTTGCCGGGTTTACGCTCAGGATCAAAGTAGAGACTGTGGTCCCATCGATCGCCAGGAATCTCGGAGATGCTGTCAGCCCCGTTTGCCAGGTTCTGCCAGAACTCGTCCAGCGTTCGCCCCCCCGGATAGCGCCCCGCCAGGCCGATGATCGCGATTGGCTCGTTCATGGCTGCGCGTTCGGTCTTTTGCGGAACCCGGACAGCAGCAGGCAGCGCTGGTGACGATCCTTCCGTCCCTGATCCGAGGAGAGACGTCAGCGCGTCGGCATGATGGGCACTGAAATGATCAATCAGGGAGCCAAGTGTCTGGTGTTCGAAAAACAGCGTTTTCGGCAAGGTCCCAAAGTCGCGCTCCAGTTCGTCGGTCATGCGCGTGATCAGGATGGAGTCGATGCCGTAATCTTCAAGCGGCGCTGCGAGCGAAATGACGGAAGCCTCAATCTCGGTCTCCCGCGCCACCAGAGTGACGAAATACCGCTCGACCGCTGCTTTGTCCGGCGTTTTAGGTGCCGAAGTAATAGACCTTGAGCGATCAGACGCCGGGCCCTGTTGCTTGAGGAGACGCAGGCTGAAACCCTCAATGCGCACGAGGACTTTGCCGGTCTCATCGGCCAGATCAATATCCAGCTTGCGCAGTCCGCTGCCCGAGGGGCGCGCCCTGAGATGCGCCCACATCGTCTCAACCGTCTCACCGAACACCACGATGTTCTCGATGCCATAAGGCAGAGCCAGAACACTCTCATCATCTTCGGAAAACAGCACCAGAGCAGCATGAAACGCCGCATCCATCAGGCTGGGGTGAAGCCCATAGGAGTGGTTCTCCCGCACGGCTGCCTGAGGGAGCTGAAGCTTCGCCAGAACGCCCTGCACGCCGGATGTCACCTGCCGGATTGCCCGGAAGGCCGGCCCATACTCAATGCCGAGAACCGAATAGCTGGCATAGAGCCAATCAGGATCGTGTTCGGTCTGACAATCCTGCTGCAAATCATCGAGCAGAATCTGTGGTTGCTCCGAGGCCGGCTCCTCCGTGCGCAGCTCGCAACGCATATGCTCGGTCTGTGCCTCATCTCCCGACATCAGGCTGAGCGACCAGGCTTCCTCAGCGATCTGCATGAGAGGAATCTGAACACGCATCTTGCCGGCATCGAGTTCAACTGGCGTGCGCCATGTCAGATTTGAAAACCTCAGAACCGGATTGGCCTTGCTTGTCTTCTCCAGCCCAGCCTCGCACGCCAGTGCCAGGCTCATGGCGCCGGGTAGAATGCGTTCGCCATGGATCCTGTGATCGCGCAGATAGAAAGCGTCTGCATCAAGAACGGTCTGGAAACAGTTGTTTGCAGATGCATCAGAAGGCCGCTCTGAAGCGGTTTTTTCGGCCAGACCGGGTCCAACCCGGTAAACATCCCGTGCGAATGGATATGTTGGCAGGCGAAGACGCTTGTGTGGTCCGGCTGTCAGCTTGCCCCAAGCAACTTGGCCGCCAATCACCCAACGTCTTGCCAGATCCGCCAGGCTCGCTGAAGTCTCGTTATCCTTCTGTCCTTCCCGGCCTGGAGCAACCCTTCCCTGCCAGATGCCAGATGCAGAACCTGTTCCAGATCCCTGCACCAGAAACGTCCTCAGGCGTTCGGCGAACTCCTCAACCGATCCGGCAACGATCGCCAGCCGCTCGTTCAGGGGCGCGCGTCCGACCTGAAGCGTGAATGCCAGATCTTCCGGATCGATAGACCCTGCTGCCGCATCTTCCAGAAACGCCACCAGATTACCTGCGACGTCCCGCAACCGCGTCGCATCCCTGGCTGACAGGGGATAAAGCAACGGCCCAACAGATGGCATTTTTGTAGAAGCAGGCGTGTCACCTGAATTCGGTTGGTGCTCCTCAAGCACTGCATGCGCATTCACCCCGCCGAAGCCAAAGCTGCTAACCCCGGCTCGAAGCGGCACAATGCTACCTCTGCTGTCGCGGACAGGCTCCCAGGTCTGTGCATTGCGAACAATCCGGAACGGCGTTCCGTTCAGATCAATATAAGGATTGATCTTTTCACAGTGCAGGCTTGGGGCAAGTTGTTTGTGTTGCAGCTGCATAAGGACCTTGATAATCCCGGCAACGCCTGCGGCCAGTTCCAAGTGCCCAATATTGGTTTTGACCGATCCAAGGCCTATGCCCTGTCCTGCAAACTCAATCGTGGTTTCAGGCAGATTCGCCAAGGCTGACTTCAGAGCATTGATCTCAACCGGATCCCCCAGCGCCGTTCCCGTGCCATGCACCTCAATATAGCCAATGGTGCGAGGGTCGATCCCGGCTTTTTTGTAAGCCGCTATCAGCAAATCAGCCTGTGCCTGGGTGTTGGGAGCCGTCAGCGAATTGGCATGGCCACCATGGTTGATCGCCGTTGCAAGCACATTGGCCAGAATTGGGTCACCGTCCTTGACTGCGTCCGACCGGCGGCGCAGGAACAACATGCCAGCGCCCTCGCCGCGCACATAGCCATTCGCCTTATCCGAGAAGGTCTTGCAGCGTCCATCCGGTGACAACATCCCGGCCTTGGCAAAATTGATATGAGCATCTGGTGTGAGGATCGTATTGACCCCGCCGACCAGTGCCATGTCACAGTCGCCAGCTTCAATCGCCTGAATGGCCCGGTGCAGCGCGACCAGAGAACTCGAGCAAGCCGTTTCCACCGGCTCACTCGGTCCGTGCAAATCCAGAAAATAACTGATCCGGTTCGGGCCGACTGACGCAACCGACCCCGTCGCAACATACCCTTCACTTCCCGTATCGTCGCCAAAAGCTCCGTCATATCCACTCGAAGAAGTTCCGACGAAAACCCCGACTTTCTGGCCAGCAAGGCTCTTTGGAGAATGACCTGCATCTTCAATCGCCTTCCAGGCGTGGAGCAGCATAAGCCGCTGCTGCGGGTCCATCAGCTTTGCTTCACGCGGCGATATATTGAAGAAGAGCGGATCGAATTCGAAAACCCCTTCGTTAAATCCACCCCAATGGATATTGGTTTTGCCCGAGTGTTGCTTCGGGTCACCGTCAATTGCCCGCCAGTTCCAGCGGTCCTCAGGTATGCGGCTGATACAGTCCCGCCCAGCAATCAGGTTCGCCCAGAACGCGTCCAGGTCACGAGCCAGAGGGAACGCACCGCTGTAGCCCACAATAACGATAGGATCGTCATTCCCAGGCGCCCGGTTTTCCAGTTGCTCGCCAGATGCAGGGCTTTCAGTCCAAACACGTTCAGCGCTGCGTGACGCTGCGACAGTCGTCTTGCCAACAAACGGGTGGGCGGAGGCTGTCGTCACCCCCAGCTGCTCATCCGTCAGGTCATCGGCAATGTGATCTGCCAACCTGGAAAGAGAGGAGAATTCAAAGAAGTCCGCCGGGGTCAGGGCAAGGCCCAACCCGGCGTTAATGCGGGATGAAAAGGCGGTCATCGTGATGGAATCGAAGCCGAAGTCACCCAGTTCCGCCTCAACGTCCAATTCTGACGGTTCAACCTCCAGCGTCTGTGCCGCAATGTCCGTCACCAGCTCAAGTGTTTTGGCTGTTCGGTCCACAGCGCTCAAGGCCTGGCTTTGCCCCGAGGCGATGCCGGAACTGTGCGCCTCCACATTTCTGGCTGTGAAATCCTCGAGGCGAACCTTTACCCACCCCTGTTCATCGCAGATATCGACAGAAATGCCGCTGTCTCCTGCCACAAGAACCGCCCACATATCACCAACAGTCTTGCCGAACACCTGAACCCGACGCACTGAGAAAGGCAGAGCCAACGAGCCGGCGATATCATCCTGCAAAGCCAGAACCGCCTGCAGCGCGCCATCCAGTATCGCCGGATTCAAGGCCAAGTCTCGATCCGCCGCCTCGGGTAAGGTCAGGCGCGCAACAACACGGTCTGTTCCTTGCCACAGCCCGCTAATAGACTGCTGAGCCGGTCCATACTGCAGTCCCATATCGGCGAAGCGGCGATACAGCGTTGCCGTGGCAACTTCGTTGCGTGCCATTTGCCGTGCACGATCAAGCTCGACCCGTGGCACATCATTGACCTGAAGAGGCCGGGCCACGCCTTGCGCAAGCTGCATCGCCCCGCCGACCCCGGATGCCGCAATCCTGTATTGCCGATCATCGCCATGCCCGATCTGGAACGTGACTTCGATATTCACCGGGCCATTTTCGACCCGCAGGGCTTCAGTCCAGCCATGTCCGATCAGCTCGAATGCCTCTGAATGCCCTTCTGCAAGTGAAAGCGCAGCACTCAACAACTCAAAGCACATCACACCTGGCAGGACCTTGTCGCCCAAAACCAGATGATCTCGCAGAAAACTCTCTGTCCCGAAGACAGTGGTGTGAAAGTGATGGCTCGACTTATCGGGTGTCCGGGGCGCTGCACCGGCTTTTTGTCCAACCCAGAAGGAGGTCTTCGCAAACGGATATCCGGGAAGGGCAATGCGCTTTCCGGACAGGTTACGACGAACGGATTTCCAGTCGACGCCAAAACCGCCGACCCAGAGCGCCAGCAGATCATCGGCACGGCCACGAGATGCCAGTCCGGCAGCAGCTTCCCGTAATGGGTTATCGGTCTCCAGAACCGTGATGGTCTTCCGGTTCGAAGCGACACGTCCGATGTGAAGTGTGGCGGCCGGTTTACCGTCAGCAAAGGATCGAAGACGCTCGCGCAGCTGGTCGTGTGTTTCAGCCAGGAAACCCAGGCGGAACTCCATCGGATCACGGGCGAGTTGCAGCGTATGGGCAATGTCGCTCAGGGCTAATTCAGTTTCCGAACTGGCAAGGACTGTCGCCAACTGAGCAGCAGCTTCCTTCAACTGCGCTTCAGATTTTGCAGAAAGAACGATCAGTTCCGGGCCCGCCATCAAAGTTGCCGGAGGAGTATAGGGTTGTGCGGGCACATATTCTTCCACAACGATATGCGCATTACTGCCCCCGAAGCCAAAACTGCTGACCCCTGCGCGTCTCGGCAAGGTCGCGCCATCGCCATCCGTAGGTCGATCCCAGGTCTGGCCCGATTGAGCGACCCGAAACGGACTATCTTTTAATTTCAGATAAGGGTTCAGGACGTCGCAATGCAGGCTGCGGGCAATCTCGCCGTGGCGGATCTGAAGCAGAACCTTGATCAGTCCTGCAGCCCCTGCGGCCAATTCCAGATGGCCGATGTTGGATTTGACCGACCCGAGCGTACAAACCTGCTCAGGTGCCGGGCCAAATGCCATTTCCGCATCCCGTGCCAAATCAGCGAAGGCGGCTTTCAGCGCTTCCACTTCAATGGGGTCGCCTAGCGGTGTGCCGGTGCCATGGGCTTCCAGATAGGTGACCGAGCGGGGATCGAAACCAGCCTGCGCATAGGCTGTCCGCAGAAGATCGGCCTGGGCTTTCGGGTTCGGCGCCGTCAAAGACGCAGCGTGGCCGCCATGGTTTTCAGCACTGGCACGAATGACCGCCAGAACCCGATCGCCGTCACGCTCCGCTTCGGCCAGAGGCTTCAGGAAAACCAGCCCCACACCTTCTCCGCGCGCGTATCCGTCGGCATCGGCTGAAAAAGATTTGCACTTGCCGCCGGGCGACAACATGCCGGCTTTCGAGAACCCAACAAAGGCCTCCGGCAAAAGCAGCGCATTGATGCCGCCAGCAATGGCCGCCCGACAATGTCCGGACCGAATGGCTTCCACCGCCCGGTGAACGGCAATCAGGGCACTGGAGCAGGCCGTCTCGACGGCAACACTGGGGCCGTGAAAATCATAGTAATAGCTGATGCGGTTGGGCCCGAGAGACGGGGCAAGACCCGTCATCGAATAGCCCTCAATCTCTGTTCCGGCATCCGAAATCAACCGACTGTATCCCGTATCCGCCGTGCCGATAAAGACCCCGGTTCTCGACCCGCCGAGGGAGGAAGGCGCATAGCCAGCATCTTCCATCACCCGCCAGGCCTGTGTCAGCAACAGCCGTTGCTGCGGGTCCATCATCCGGGCTTCAGGGGCAGATATTCCAAAGAACGACGCATCAAACTCGGCCATCCCCTCGATAAAGCCGCCCCATTTGACATTGCCACGTCCAGGCTCGGACAACGGATCTCCCCAGTAGTCCCGCCAGTTCCATCGCTCAGCCGGTATTTCACCAATGCAGTCGCGCCCTTCCTTGAGAACATCCCAGAACGCATCGGCATCGGGCGCACCGGGGAACTGGCAACTCATTCCGATAATGGCAACCGCCTCATCCTGCCGGACGGAAGACGCATCAGAAATCTGCACGCCATCGGTCGCAACTGAACCTGAAATCTCAGCAGCGTGCTTCGAAGTTTTCAAAGGAAGAGCAGTGTCCGTTGCAGGCGTGGCAGCTTGCGGCACAACACCAAGCGCCTTGGCCATATGCTCCGTTTGCTCTTCACTCAGATATCGCGCCAGACCATCGAGAGTTGGGAATTCGAAGAAAAGTGTCGGCGTCAGATCAAGGTCGAATCGATCATTCAGGTGATTGGCGAACTGAGTGAAGCCGATGGAGTCGAAACCGTATTCGGTCAGCTCTACATCAGGATCAAGTTCATCAGAGGGGACCTTGAGCTGCGCACCGGTTTCTTCAAACAACCGCACAAGGACATGTCTGTACAGATCAGCTGCATTCACCGGTGAAGTCTGCACTGCGGTTTCCGTGATCGCCGCCACTGCAGGATTATTAGGCCTGTTCGCAACCCGTACTCTGGGAAGAGATACATTGATAAAGCTTCGGATTTTCGCAGCATTGCCGACAGCGATCAACATACGCGATGCGTCGCCACTCACTGCTGCATAAAGAGCTTCAAGACCGGCTCGGGTTTCCATCGGCACCAGTCCGGTTGTCTTCTGCATGAGTTTTTGCTGGTCTTCATCCAGCCCCATGCCACCATCGCGCCAGAGTGGCCAGGCAATCGAAACGGTTTTGCCTTGGCAATGACCTTCTTCCCGTCGCCTTTCGCGTTCGGCTGCAAATCCATCCAGAAAACTGTTGGCCGCAGCATAATCCGCCTGTCCCGCATTGCCGACGGCACCTGAAATCGAGGAAAAAAGGACGAAGAAGTCCAGGGGATCCTTACCCAACGCCTTGTCGAGCGCGACGACACCACTGACTTTGGGGGCCAGCACGGCCGCAAGCTGTGCGGGCGTCTTGGAGGCAAAAGCCCCATCTTGCAGTGCCCCGGCGGCGTGAATGACACCATCAATCTTGCCGTGAGCTCGACGGATATCCGAGACTGCGCGCGACACGGCGGCATCATCGCTCAGATCGAGGCAGAGGTGCTTCAAATTGCGATGTCGCTCGATCCATTGTGCAAGATCTGAGCCCGGCGCCCTTCGTCCGGCAAGCACCATCGTGGCGTTCGGCACCTGTTTCAGGATGTCTCCAGCCAACAGTCGGCCCAGTTTTCCGGCGCCTCCGGTAATCAGGTAGACGCCGTCAGAGACCCACGGCATCTGAGACGGGGCCCGCGCTGCAGCCGTTTCCTGCCAAAGCTCCATCGACAATCCTTCGGCACGAACCTGAAGCACGGCACCAGAAGGCGCTTTGGCTGCCTGGCGAAGGGCATGGGCCACTTCTGTTGCCGCGAAGGCGTCCTTCAGACAGACAATCTGGCCCGAGATTTTCGGGTGTTCTTTGGCGATGCTGCGCAGCATGCCGGCGAGACCGCTGAGCGGCTGATCCCGGTCATCATTCTCAAAGACAAGCTGCAGAAGAAGTGGACTTCCCTTCAACTCCTTCTGGGCAATCGCCATCACCTGACGCGCCAGATTGGAATAGCGCTGTGAACCGGACTGGCCCCGATTGTCATCCAGCGCCCTGCAATCCCAACCATCAAGGTCCCTTTGCAGTTGCTCAGGATCGGTTTGCGCTGCCGCCAACAACACAATCTTTCTGCGGTCATCTCCGGCAATAGGAGCAATCTCAAGCGGATGCCAGACAGGATAAAAGCGCAGGACTTCATTTTCCACGGGCTCAGCCAACGTCCGTGTGCTGAAGCCTTTCAGCGATGCACGGACGCTGCCATCACCTGCAACAACATCAATATCCATCTTGCGCAATTTGGAAGCACTGACGCCCTCTGCCTGCGGGCGCACATGGGCCCACATCACCGCTTCACAGGCGCCCGAAACGTCAACACTCTCGATGGCAAACGGCAGGGCTGCAGTCTCGGGCCCACTGGCTTTTTCATCCAGCGTCAAACCAATCGCGGCTTGCAGAGCGCCATCCAACAGGCTCGGATGAAGATCAAATGCGCCGAGGCTAGAAATCAGGTGATCCGGCAACTCCAAGCGTGCGAGAATTTCGGTTTCACCTGTTACTCCGGGAAGCAAGAACAGCTCTTTCAGCACGCGGTGACTGCCGCCGTAGTCCAGCCCCATCGTATCGAAGGCCGCGTAAATGTCCCGCATTCCGATCTGGCGTTTGGCCGCATTACGCAGAGCAGCGAGGTCCCGGTTTTGCACCTGTGACTCCACGCCAGAGCTCACCCGCATCTGAGCATGAAGCAAGCGTTCGCCATCGGCCGTCTGAGTTGAAATCTCGACCCGGGCAGTCCCTTGAAGGCCACTGATGACGTCACAATGAACGCACAGCGTCTCTTCAACGATGAGAGGCGCCATCCAGACAACTTGCTGCAGACGCGGTTGAAGGAAGCCTTCGCCCTCAGCAGCCTTCCGCGCGATCTCGAGATAGGCAACGCCCGGCAAGGTCGCTTTGCCCGCAACCTTGTGATCGGCCAGAAAGTGTTCCTGCCCCGTGAAAGTTATCGCGTAGCAGCCGTTGCCTTGTCGAACAGGCTGCAGTGTTGGCGCGGGAACAACCGCTGCCACGGCGTCGTCCGGCAGCCAGAAGCGTTTGCGCTGGAAAGCATAGCCAGGAAGCGCGATGCGGTGAGGCTTATTGGGCCCATAGAGTTTGGACCAGTCCACATCACCCCCAACAACCCAATGTTCGGCGAGGCTCTGAGCTGAGCTTCCTGTGGGATCAAGTGCATCGCGCTTTTCGCGCCGTCCAGCAGGAGCTTGGCCCTGAGAGGCAATCTTCTGGTCTCCTGCCAGAAACGCCTGCATCTTCGCAACCAGTTCTGCAGTGGTCTCCGCGACGAAGGCCACGCGAACCCGCATGGCATCCCGGCCAATCTGCAAGGTACAAGCTATGTTTGGCAGGTGTTCCGCCCGCACAGCTTCCAGCAAGAGGGCAATGGTTTCCTGAAGGGCGGCATCCGACTTGGCAGACACTGGCACGACCATTGGCGTTGGCCCAGGCGATGGCCGGTTCGTTCCAGCCTGCCGATACTCTTCAACGACCAGATGCACATTGGTGCCACCTGCCCCAAAAGAGCTTAAGCCTGCACGGCGCGGCTGTTCGATGCCATCCACGACGGGCTGCGGCCAGGCAGTTGCTGCCTGCAGCAAATGAAAAGGGCTCTCATCCAGATCCAGAAGCGGATTGGGATCTGCGCAATGCAGCGTTTGGAAGCGGGTCGCAGCTTTCAGGGAAAGCAGCACCTTGATCAGGCCCGCAACGCCGGCGGCTGTTTCCGCGTGACCAATATTGGATTTCACTGAGCCGAGGCCTATCAGAGGCTCTGCTGGCTGATCCAGCTTGTGGTCTTGGTAAAGCTCTTCAAAGGCGAGCTTCAGGCCTTCAATTTCAACCGGGTCCCCCAGAGGCGTTCCGGTGCCATGACATTCGATCAACCCAATCGTGCGTGGATCGCCTCCGGCCTGCCGGTGCGCATCAACAATCAGGCGGGCCTGCGCCCTGGGGTTGGGCGCCGTCAGGGACGTTGCGCCACCGCCATGATGTTCGGCAGATCCGGTGATCACCCCTAGGATCGGATCTCCGTCCCGTTCGGCCAGATCAAGCCGTTTGAGCAGCACAGCGCCCACGCCATCAGCACGGGCGTAGCCATCCGCATCTTTGGAGAACGTCTTGCAGCGGCCCTCAGGCGTAATCATCCCGACCTTGGAGAACATGATGTGCTGCTTGGGCGACAACATCAGGTTGGAGCCTCCGGCAATCGCCATCTCGCAGCCTTCATGCCGGATGCTCATCACCGCACGATGGATCGCCACAAGGGAGCTGGAGCAGGCAGTATCAATCACCTCGCTCGGGCCATGAATATCCAGCAGGAACGACAGCCGGTTGGGGCAGAAAGCATGACCGATACCGGTCAGTTGCTGCGCTTCCATGATCCCGGCCTGGTTGACCATGTTGGTATAATCAAGAAGGTTCAGGCCAACGAAAAGGCCGACCTTCCTGCCCGAAAGCGAGCCGGGCGCATATCCGCCTTTTTCAACCAGATGCCAGACGCACTCCATGAAGAGCCGGTGCTGCGGATCCATCAACTCGGCTTCACGCGGAGAGATGTTGAAGAAGGCGGCATCGAACATGTCGACATGCGGAACGAACCCGCCGTATTTCACATCCGTGAATGCGCCTTTCTTGGGATCGCCATGAACCGCGCGCCAGTCCCAGCGGTCTGCCGGAATCTCTTCAATGCAATCATTGCCTGCCGCCAAATGAGCTTCAAACGACTTCAGATCCGGGCTCTTGGGGAACATCCCTTCCATGGAAAGAATGGCGATGGGGGCTGCCGTCGGCACATCCGGTGCTTGTTGGAGCAATCCGCTTGTGACCGCTGAAACCTCAGCCATGTGAGCGGGATCTTTTGTGCCTTGCGCTGCAACCTTTCTGGATTGCTGCGCAGCGCGCTGATGCCTTGACAGCCAGGCGGTTTCCGGATCGGAGGTGACCGCGGGCTGTGTCGCCGGCGCGGTCTCCAGGCTCGCCGGTGCCTCGATGCCTTCGCTCAACACTTGCGTCTTGGCAGTTGACGCGTCCAGAGCTTCATAATGCGCTGTAATCGCCCCGCCATGACGCCCAAACAGGATCTCGCTCAAGTCATCTATGTTCTTGGCTTCAAAGAAGATTGTCGGGGCAACGGAAAGTGACAGATGCCTGGAAATCTGAACCATCACTTCGGTGATGGCGATGGAGTCGATACCGAGATTGGCAAGGTTTTCCTGCGGATCCAGCTGGTCTTGAGGCAGACGGAGGGCCGCAGCGGTGATTTTCCAGACGTCTTGAGCAAGCCGCTCCGCAATAGGAAATTCGGTCATGGTCTCACGGTGATTGTCTGGGTCCGGCTTGTTCCGTACGTCCGCCGACAGGCGAGCACCGGCTCTCTCCATCAGTTCCTTGTCGAGAAGTCTTGCCATGCGGGCGCGCAGGTCGCTGGGGCCTCCCGAGGTCATTCGGCCGGTTCCTCTTCTTTCGCAGGCATTCCCTCAGCCAGCATGTCCCGATATCGGCGCATATGGCTGAGCAACTTCCACAGATCCGCCTCCCACTGGTGCCGGTAGGAGTCGATGAAGTAGGTTTGGCCAAGATCCGGCGTATCGGACTTTTTGGCTGCCAGAAAACGCTTCAGCCCCGACGTTTTGCCAAAATAGGCCCTCGCATAGTTCAGGACGAAAAGGCCCTGTGTCTTCAAGCCATCGCCCAAGCCACCGGCAGCGTTGATAAACCCCATGAAGAGGATGTTATCGAGGTTGCGCGGCGTTGAGTGCAGGAAGAGGTCGGGAATGTCGCCTTTCCACTCAAGAGCCTGCTTGTCGAGGAATGGAAAATCGCGCCGGTATCCGGTCGCGTAGAGGATCGTATCCACGCCTTCCGAACTGCCGTCTGTGAAGTGAACAGTGTTCCCATCGAAGCGCTCGATATCGGGCTTGGGCGTGATGTCGCCATGACCGATGTGATAGAGCAGCAGTGAGTTCATCACCGGATGGGCACCATCCAGCGGATAATCCGGACGCGGCAGGCCGTAGTCCGCGCCATCGTATCCCGCCAGCCGGAAAACCTCGGTGATATAGGCAAGCGTTTCTTCCTTGCTGTCGAACTTGTTACCAAGCTCCATCATCCATTGCGGTGTGGGTTTTCCATCGATGAACTTCGGCTGATAGTAATAACCGCGCCGTGTGCTGTGCAGGACGGTTTCCGCGGTGCGGATCGCATCGACAGCGATGTCGCAGCCAGAATTTCCGCCACCCACGACGAGGACCCTCTGACCTTCAAGCTGTTCGGCTGACTTGTAGTCGTTTGCATGCATCACCTTGCCCGCAAACTGCCCCGGGCAGCCCGGTTCGGGAAAGCGTGGCACCCGCTGCAGGCCGTTGCACACGATGACCATGGGATAGAACGCATCATGCCCCTGGCTGGTCCGGAGGCGCCATCCATCCCCTTCAGGTTTCAGATCTTCAACTTTCGAGTTGAAATGCGTCCGCTCATAAAGCCCGAAAGCTTTTGCGTAAGATCGGATGTAGGCCAGCATCTGCCGATGGTTGGGATAGGGCGGATACGCCTCCGGCATCGGAAAGTCGGGGACCTGTGTGTTGAACTTTGGCGATATCAGATGCAGGGACTTATAAGCGCGGCCGCAGGCTGCCTCAGCGTTCCAGACACCACCAAAGTCAGCTTCAGCCTCGAAGAGTTTGACCGAAATGCCACCGTCGATCAATTCTCGGGCGACACCAATACCGGTAGGTCCGCCACCGATGATGGCGACAGTCTTCTGAGTGCCGCTCATGCTTGAGCCCCTTCGCTTGTGGTGAACACGATGTCCCGGATTTGCTGTTGCTTGGTCAAGCGAAGGCCTTCCAACCTGAGGCATTCCAGCCCGTCTGAATTGAAGAGTTCAATCTTTGCACCACGCACGCCATCAGCACTGCAGTCGCCCGATATCCGCAACAGCGAATTTTGACTGACAGGCGCAAAACTTTGAAGTGTCTCAAGACTGAGCGGGAAAGCCAGCGCGTTTTCGTCTCCCGCGTCAGCTCTCCATCCGGCCATCCGGAAGGTCACCAATCGCCAGACCGCATCCAGAACGAAGGGATCGAACACCATGCCCTGCCGGTCTGTCTCCGTGCCTCGCGGCAGCGCGAGCCGCCCAAGCAAAACTTCGCCATCGCGGTAGACCCTATCGACCTGAGCAGCCTCAGGAACAGGTTGCCCGGAATAAACCGCGCAATGACCGGAAAAGGCCTCAAATGTCGAGGTAATATCCACTCCAGTTGGCGTGCCTGAGAAGCCTTCATATCGGCTTCGGTTGGCCTCCGCCACAGAAGGCCCGACCGAACCCAGATGACAGGGGGAGGCGTCGGCACCGTCAATCTCCAGCCGGTACAGCATTCCTTCCGGATCAGACATGACGCTGACCTGCAGGTTGCGTGGTTTGCCATTGATTGCGACCGGCCGTCCCCAGAGCAGGTGTTCAAGGGACCGTATCGGTGTGCCGGTAAGCCGCTCCATTGCGGACCGCGCCACCTCCGGCAACAGCAACGCCGTGATCAGACGCTCCTCCCCACTGGTGTGCGTGGTGAGATAGGGCTCGTTTCCAGTCAACCGAATTGCAAGGTTCCCGATCTCCCCCGCTTCAGGGAGAGACGCCAGCATCGGATGAGCAGTGGTGTCAGGCGTGGGCGTTGAAGCAGTTTGCGCCCTCTCAGAAGGCTCTATCCAATACAGCGTCTTCTCAAAAGGATAGGCCGGGATGTGGATGCGAGGTGCATTCGAGACAGGCCAGTCGATGCTCAGACCCTTTGTCCAAAGCTCTGCTGCCTTGGTCAACTGCTCTGGCCTGCCGGAGTGCAGCCACTTCTCGACAAGAGCTCTGGCATCTTCATCCGTCTCGAAAACCGCAACCGTATCAGGTTCGCCGGGTGAGCGATGAACGTCTGCAAGCGCAACATCCGCTTCGATGGCAGCCAGTTTCCGCAACAGTTCGTCACGACTTCTGAAGACAAAAGCCAGGCGTTCGTTGAAAGTCGTCCGACCGTTCTGCAGCGTGGTTGCCAGCGCAGCGAGGTCAAGATCCTGGTTGGAGGCAACGAACCTCTCCATCTCGGACGCGTAGGCGCTTAGGCGGTCCTTGTTTCGTGCAGACAAGACAAACATCAACGGCTCGGCGGTTTTCGCAACTGCGGGAGCGTTTCGATACTCCTCCAGCACCACATGCGCGTTGGTGCCACTGAACCCGAACGAACTCACGCCAGCGCGACGAGGAGCATGCCCCCCCTGCGCCCACGGCTTCAGATCCCGGCTAACGACAAACGGCGTCTTGTCGAATGGAATATGGCTGTTGAGGTTTTCCAGGTTGATTGACGGCGGAATTTCCCGGTTCTCCAAAGCCAGCTGTGCCTTCAGAACCCCGGCGATCCCGGCGGACGCCAGCAGATGCCCGATATTGCTCTTGACCGATCCAAGGGCGCAGCTTGTCTCGGTCGGCACATCAGCAAAGGCATCGGTCAGGCCTTCTACTTCTATCGGGTCACCGAGTGGTGTGCCCGTGCCATGACATTCGATTAGGCCGATGCTGGCAGGATCGATCTCGAACCGATCGTAGACACCTTTCAGCAACGCGGTTTGCGCCTTTGGATTGGGCGCCGTGATGCCATTCGTCCGGCCATCCTGATTGGTTCCCCACCCCCTGATGACAGCATGGATCGGGTCGCCATCGCGCTCGGCATCGGACAATCGTTTCAACAGAACCGCGCCAACACCTTCTCCGGGCACGAAACCATTGGCTCTCTCATCGAAAGAGAAACAGCGTCCATCCGCCGACAACATGCTGACCTTGGCTGTGTCGATGAACATGTTCGGGCCGACCAGAACACAGACGCCACCAGCCAGAGCCATGTCACATGTGTGGTTGATCAGGCTTTCGCAGGCTTGCGCCAGAGCAACGAGAGAACTGGAGCACGCCGTATCGATGGACAGGCTCGGGCCCCGTAAATCCAGCAGATAGGAAATCCGGGACGCAAGAATTGAACCGGAATTGCCCAGAAGGCTGTAGGTATTGCGTTCTTCGACTAGATCCTGATAGCCGCTCGGGCCGGATGAAACATAGACACCACAACGGCTCCCTGCGAGCTGTGAGGGATCAAGTCCGGCATCTTCAATCGTATGCCAGGCTGTTTCCAGAAACAGCCTCTGTTGCGGATCCATCAGCTCGGCTTCGCGCGGTGTGATGTTGAAGAACCGCGCATCAAAGGCGCCAGCCGCCTCAAGCGCCCCCATCCACTTGCAATAGGTTTTGCCCGGCGCTTGCGGATCGGGATCATAGTGATCCTCGATCTTCCATCGCGATGCAGGCACTTCCTCGATGCAATCCCTGCCAGAGCGAATATTGCTCCAGTATTCGGCAAGCGTATTTGCCTTCGGAAACTGACCAGCAGACCCGATGATGGCAATCGGTTCGTTTGCCGTTTGTACAGGCTTCATACGCGCCTCGGCGATTGCCAAGACAGGCATTGGAACCCGCGTTTCAGGCTCCTCAATAGACAGGGCTTCGGCCTCATCCTCGTGAGGAACGCTGGCCTCCGCCAGCCATCCTGAAGCTTCGCACAGCTCTGTCATGTGTTCGACCAATGCGCCAACCGTTGGATAGGCGTAAACGGCCGTCGCCGGCAGGCTGATATCAAACGCCCGGTTCAGGTTACGGATCCAGGTGACCGCCAGGATGGAATCGAGACCCAAGTCCAGAAAGCTGTCACCCTCGCCAATATCAGAAACATCAATCATCAGATCCGTTGCCAGGGACGCAATGACTTTGCTTTTCAGCGCACGAGGCTGAACGGGTGTTTCCGTCGGCCTCTGCGTTTGTGGGCTGGCGACGGGTTCAGGAGAGGTCGGATCCTGTGGCTTGGTCTCCGGCAGAGAAACACCAGCCAATTGCACCACATGATCCGCAAGCGCGCCGACTGTTGGATACGCGTAGACAACAGTCGCTGGCAGATCGATCTGAAATTGCTTGTTCAGATTGCGGATCCAGGTGACGGCAAGAATGGAATCCAGACCCAACTCCAGAAAGCTGCCGCCTTCGTTGATATCCTCTGCAGCAATCATCAGGTCTTCGGCCAGCGAAGCGATGACGGCTGCCTTCACCCCCTGGCCTGCTGGACTGTTTGCGCTCGCCTCCACTGGTGCCGGACCGAACTTTTCGGCGATGCGTTCATTCACGACTTGATTTCCAATAAGGGTTTTCTGATGCATCACGAATTCCCGGCTCAAAACCGCATCTAGACTGTCCCGCAAGGATTGGCTCTGAGAGGCCTTCAGATCCAGAAGCTCTGCCTTCGACTTGCGCGCAAGGTTGTGCGCAGCCGTCATTGCTTTGGAAAGGACGTCCCGCGATGGCAAAACAGTGAGATGAGTGGCGCGTTGCGCCAGTTCCTTGCCGCGATATTCACGCGCGGTGAACAGGACTTCCCGACCGAGAGCATCGCCAAGCCGGTGCGGGAAGATCATCGTTGCGCCCGCACCCGGCGTGAAGCCATACCAGAGGTAATTGCTGTGATAGCTGCCTTCAGAGGCGAAAACCGCCTGATCGCAATACATCCCCAGCGACCAGCCAGCGCCGATCCCATGACCCTGCATGGCTGCAATCACCGGCAGCGGACAGCTCAGCGGCAATGAATAGATGCACCGGTCTGTGAACTTTCCTTCTCCGCGCTGCAGCTCCGCCAGCCCGTCGGCTGTGCCTCCGCAGGCGAAATAGGACGCATGTCCGGTCAGAACCACGACCTTGGCATCAGAAAGCTCGCCAATCTTCGCAAAAGCCTCTTCCAACCCATCCATGAAGGCTGGCGTGAACATGTTGCACCCGTCCCGCTCGTTCATGGTCAAACAGGCAACACCATCCTCCAGCAGCGAAAGCTCCATGACCTTGGTGGCCAGCGGCACCTTACGAGCAGCTCCCATGGAAGACGCATCAGCGTTGTCAGCAAAGTTCAGGTCCCAAACTGCAGGCTTGGGTCCCTTCAACAGCGGAGGCAGTTCGTGCCGCATGTGGTGTTTCAAAAGCGTAAGCGAGAGATGTGGTGCCGCTGCTATCTGCCGACCGATTTCGAGCGCTTTGGCCTCAACCTTTTCTGGAAGAACGCAGATCGCCCCGGCCAACAGGTCAGGGCCTCTGCCGTTAGCGTCAGAAAACACCACAAAATCAGCCTGAGTTGCGAGTGCGGCGACCGCCTCGGTTACCTCTCCGTTCAACGAGAGAACAACGGGGACTGCGCATTGTTTGAGGGGCGCCAGATCGCCGCTTTGCAGGGCGGACAGTTCGGTCAGCGGGTGGAGGTCGAGCGAGAGGACAAAAGCCCGGACGGTTTCACTCCCGCTTGCTGAAGCGAATTCCGCTGTCAGACTGCTGACAAGTGAACGGCTTCCGCCGCGCTGAAGTTGCAAGACACGGACGCCATCCTCGTCCGATTTCAGATCAAGCCTGTAGTTTGACGCCTGCGCCAAGGCAGAATGTGGCTTCAGCGGAGCAAGATTCACTTTCTGGGAGCGGACAACATCACGCGCTCCAACCGCTGCAGCCATCGCTGCTGGCCGTTTAAGTGAAACCCTCTTCGGCATCGTCGCGCATTGGCGCTCGCCAGATGCGGCAGCATCTGTTGATGCCGGAGTGTCATCTGAAACGGCTTGTACGAGGGCGGTGTCAGACCGCGTTGCGGCAGGAGGCGCCTCGCCCACCCAATAGCTCTTGCGAGCAAAGGGATAAGACGGCAACGGCACTCTTTTACGAGGTGACACGAACAGGTCGCCCGGAACAGGCTGGCCGCCCGCGACATAAGCCTTGGCAAGTCTCGCCAGAACCAACGCCCGAGCCGTTTCACCAGACCCTGTCGCGATCCCGGCTGGCTCTGTTGTTTCCGTCGACGCGGAGCCGCCATTGATCACATGTCCGGTTTCGAGGTCTTCTGTTGCTTGACCGGACATCCAGCTTTTCAGCTTGAACTGCAGCTCCTGCAGATCACGGGCAACGACCGCCAGCCGATGCGCGAGATGCCGACGCCCGGCAATCAGGGTAAAGGCAACATCTTCAGGCAGAAGGTTCGAATGCCGTTCCAGGTGCAGGTTCAGGCGTTTGGCCTGGTGGCCGAGCTGGTCTTCCGTTCTGGCCGACAGGACGAACAGCTGACCGGAAGCGGGTTCGGAGATAGAGGCTTCTTCAGGGCCATCTTCGATCACCACATGCGCATTGGTTCCGCTGAAGCCAAAAGAGCTGATGGCAGCGCGGCGCTTCGTTCCAGTGACCTTTGACCAAGCAACGGGCTGCTCATTGACTGTGAACGGCCCCTTGTTGAAATCGATGGCAGAATTTCCCCCGGCGAAATGCAGGGTTGGTGGAATACTGCCCTGCTTCAGGCTCCAAAGCACCTTGGCGAGCCCGACTATGCCGGCCGCGGTTGTCGCGTGCCCAATGTTTGACTTCACAGATCCCAGATGGATCTTCCCGCCATCGGGTTCTGCGTCGGAGAATGCGCGCAGCAGGGCTGCATGCTCAATCGGATCCCCCAGAACCGTTCCGGTTCCATGCGCCTCAACAAAGCCAATCGAAGAAGCATCGATGCCCGCCTGCTCATAGACCTGACGGATCAGCCGTTCCTGGGACAAGGCACTCGGCGCGGTGATACCATTTGTCGTCCCGTCCTGATTGGTGCCCGAGGCAGCAATCACACCAAGGATCGTATCGCCGTCGGAGAGAGCGTCCGACAGCGGGCGCAGCAAGACCGCGCCGACAGCTTCGCCCGGCACAATTCCATCAGCGCCCTTACCAAAGGCGGCACAGCGACCTGAAGGCGACAGCATTTGTGCCGCATTCGCATAGCGGAAGAAACGCGACGAACATTGAACAAACACACCGCCTGCCAAGGCCATGTCGCATTCGCCGTTCCGGATGCTCTGGCAAGCCATGTGCAGAGCGACAAGCGAACTGGAACAAGCCGTATCGACCGCAACCGCAGGCCCCTTCAGATCCAGCCAATAGGAAATGCGTGCAGGGATCAGAGAGGTTGTATTGCCCCAGAAAGCCTGACCCGGCGGTTGTTCTGTGAACAGGTCCTGATAATCGCCATGCGCACAGCCAACAAAGACACCGCAGCGGCTGCCGATAATGTCCTCTCCGGCGTGCCCGGCATTTTCCAGCGTGCTCCAGGCCTCCTCCAGAAACAGCCGTTGTTGCGGGTCCATATAGGTTGCTTCAGTGCCCGAAATGCCGAAGAAGACAGGATCAAACTGATCAATGCCGGCCAGGAAGCTGCCATGTCGGCCATAGCTGCCCTCTTCCTGATCCTTGTAGAAGCGCGTCAGGTCGAAACGGCTGACCGGCTCGACAAGATCTCGCCCTGAAATCAGGTGTTGCCACAGCTCATCAATCGTTTCCGACTTCGCAAACCGGCCACTCGCGCCGACAATCGCAATTGCCTCGTGCTCGCCTTGTGCCATCACTGGCGCGGTCGTTGACCTTGGCTCTGGAGTGGCGACCGCAGGCCGATCCACGATCTCCTCCCCAACAATAATGGAATGATCGTCTCGCAGATGGGCCTCAAGCCGTTGTGCATTGGTGAAATCATAAAGCACTGTCTGGTCCAGATCGATGCCAAGCACCTTGCGCAAGCGGTGCACAAATTCCGCACCGAGGATCGAGTCCAGACCATAATCTGCGAAACTGCGCTTTTCATCGATCAACGAAGCAGCAACGTTCAGCGTATCGGCAAGCGCCTGCCGCAAGACAGCGCGCAACCGAGGCACCCCTGCAGGCTTGGTGCTGATGGCGCTGCTCACGACCCCAGTGGGAGCAACAAGAGCAGCGACAGAGGCAGGCATTGACTCGGATCGACTTTGCCCGACGCTCCGAAGTGTTTCCTGCGGATCGTGTGGCGTTGCCGTGTCAGCCCGCGCAACGATGATTTGCTGACCAAGATCCTGTTCCTCAGCCGACGAGGCAGCAATCCAGTCGAAGCCGGTCTCGCCCAGCGCCTTGCGCCAGTTTTCAGTATCAAGAGAGGGGGTGCCCGAAATCCGGCGCTCCGGATCGGTAAAACGCCACCAGCCCTCCAGCAGCCCAAAGGTCACATGGGTGAAAAATGTCGCCTTGCTGGTTTCGTTCAGCAGTAGAACGCCACCGGGGACCATCATCTGACGCACATTTTCCAGCGTGTCTCGGATGTCCGCCGTTGCATGCAAGACATTTGCTGCAATCACCAGATCATAGCTTCCAGCTGCAATTTTCTGGTCTGCTATTGGCTTTTCAACGTTGAGAAGTGCCGTCTTGAGCCCAGGAATACGATCCGCATAAGACCGCTCCGCATGAATGAGGAAGGCTCTTGAAAGATCAGTATAGAGGTATTCGCCAATCCTGTTCGCGAACGGTATTAAAGCGTCCAGAACCGGTTCTGTTGTCCCACCGGTCCCGGCGCCGATTTCAAGAATGCGCAGCTTGGCTTGAGAGGCCGTTACAGCTTTCACGGCCTGCGCAGCCACATTGGCTGCGGCTCTGCTGAACCGGGCTGCGACCGCATTTTCCTTATAGACTGCCTCAACCAATGACTGACGGCCATCCGGAAACAGAACCTCAGTGGCTTTCGTCTGGCCGGTCAGAATATCCGGCAAAGCGCGTAAGGCAGCTTCCGCAAGCTGCATTTGGGCACTCGAGCGTCCTTCGGCTTTCTGTTTTTCCCAGTGCGCCCAGGCATCGCCGTCAGAAGCCTTCAGCTGATGTGCTCTGGAGGCCACCAATGGCTTCACAGATTCAAACCAGCGCCTGTAGGCTGGTGCGATGTCCCGTACCGACAGACTTGGCAGCATAGCGTACAACACGCCGGCAATTGCGATATCCAGTGCGTCCTGCTCATCTCTGAGAACCGTATCGCCTGCCCCCGCCTCAACCTCCCGGCGCAGCTCAGAAAAGCTTGTTGGCTGGGTTTGAGTGTGACGTGACGCCCGTTGCTGTTCTGGTATCCAGAATCTTGTCCGATCAAATGGATAGGTTGGCAGCGAGATAATCCGCGCGGGCGTCGATTTGCGAAGCGCCAACCACGGAACAGTCAATCCTTCGACCCACAACCGCAGAACCGTTTCATAGCGCCCGCTATCCCAAGCTCTGCTGATGACTTCCTCAATAACATCATCCGCACCAAGGGCAGAAAGCTTGGCTTTCTGACCTTGAGCCTCGCCAACGAAGACAGGGGGTTCGGGTTCACTGCCCGCCAGCCAGCTTGCAAGCGTTTCGACAAGTTCGGCCCCATCGCGAACAAGCAGCCCAAGGCGCGCGTCCATGTCCTCGCGTCCAACTTGCAACGTATAAGCAATATCCTGAAGTCTGGGGCTCGCTCCAACGGCAAGGCTTTCGCAAGGTGTCGAAGCGATGGACTGCGACAGTCTTTCAACCGACCCGGCCATCTCGATATCTGCAATCGATCTGTGAAGGCCGAAGGTTTCCTTCAGCCAGCGCACCAGCTGATAGGCATGAGCGACGTCGAGGCCGAGAGCATCGAAGGTGTCTTCCGGATCGATGTCCCGAGAATGGACATTAAGAAGCCGACCAAGTTCGGCACAAAGACTGTCCGAAACTTGAGCAAGGTCTGGCAGCTTGTCGGAGACTTGGCCGTCTGCTGTCGCGTGCAGATATGCCAAAAGCTGCTCTGCCTGTTCCCTCAATTTTTCCGGGGTACGCCCCGACAAGATGATTGCATGGGGCCCGCCCCCATCAGCTTCCTCATGGGTACCGGATCCGGCGTCCAACCATTCCTCGATGATCACATGGGCGTTGGCACCGCCTGCGCCGAAAGACGAGATCCCGGCGATCCTCGAAGCGACCGTTTCCCAGCTTCGCGTCTCGCGGCATAGCACAAACGGTGATTTTTCCAGATCGATATTCGGATTGATCTGCTGCGCATGAAGGCTCGGGACAAAGCGCCTTCTCTTCAGTTGTAAAATGGCCTTGGTCACCCCGGCAATACCGGCTGCGGCCTCCAGATGGCCAATGTTGGATTTGACAGATCCCAGCACACAGAAGCCGCTCGCATCGGTATCAAGAGCAAAGGCCTGCGTCAGACCGTCAACTTCAATCGGATCCCCAAGTTCAGTCCCTGTCCCATGAGCCTCGATATAGCCAATATCCGAGGCCTGAAGCCCGGCCTGATCCAGAGCTTTACGAATGACATTCCGCTGCGCTTGCGGGTTGGGCACTGTGAAGCCATTTGTTCGACCGCCATGATTGACGGCACTCCCCCGGATGACCGCATGAATGCGGTCACCATCGGCGACCGCTTTCGAAAGCGGTTTCAGAACGACACATCCGACGCCCTCGCCAGGGACAAAGCCATCCGCCTCACTGCCGAAACTGTGGCAGCGGCCGGACGGGCTGAGCATATGCGCTGCACTCAGCTCGACGTAGTTGGAGGGATGCAGGTAGAGGTTGACCCCGCCAGCAATGGCGATCGCGCAACTGCCAGACCGCAGCGCGCTGCAAGCTTCATGGATAGCCGTCAAGGACGACGAACACATCGTGTCAACGGGAAGGCTGGGGCCGGACAGGTCAAGGAATTGCGAGACCCGATTGGCCAGGCCGGAAAAGGATGTTGACGGACGGATAACGGCTCCGCCATCGGTCCTGAACGGCCCATGCAGCGCATAGCCGGTTTTGGTGACACCGGCAAAAACACCGACCTCAGCACTGCCATGGCTGGTGCCAGCAACCGCCTTCAGGCGATCCCGCGTGTATCCGCCGTCTTCCAGCGCCTGCCAGGCGCTCATCAGGAACAGGCGTTCCTGTGGATCCATCGCAGCGGCCTCACGCGGTGAGATCTTGAAGAAGGCCGGATCGAAATCCGCAAAACCTTCCAAAAACGCACCCCATTTCGAATAGCTCTTCGCACCGGCTGCCGCTTCGTCCTGGTCTGGCTCGAAGAACCCTTCTATCTCCCATCGGTCCGCCGGGATTTCACGCACGGAATCCCGGCCGGTCTCAAGATTGCGCCAGAATGCGGTGAGGTCGGGAGCATCAGGATAGGTGCCGCTCAATCCGATGATTGCAATTGGCTCGTCCTGACTTGCCGGGCGTATCTCCTGTTTTGCGGCATCCGCTGCACCTACAGAATTGGACCGTTGGGAGCCAATCTTATGGGAAGGCCCGGACATGGCGCTGGGCATGGAGCCGGAAAAACCGGTCCAGCTTCTGCAGGCCTGGGTTTGCTCGCCCACCAGATAGACGCTGATGGCCGCGAGAGTGCGAAACCGGAAGAACAGCGTCTTCGGCAAGGCCTCAAACAGGCCAGCAAGCTCCGTATTGAGCCGGGTAATCATGAGAGAGTCGATGCCATAGTCTTCCAGCAAGGCATCAGGGTCGATCGCTTGTTCGCTCACACCGCTGACCTTGGCGAAAAGCTTGCGCAAGCTGGACCTTGTTGCCGAAAGCAAGGCCGGATCCAGAGCTGTGCTGGATGCGACTTCAGAAGCTGTGTGACTTCCACCCAGCCCTGCGTCAGTCGCTGCAGCCGCAAAGAATGTCTTGATGCTGCTGTGTGCTCCCGCAACCACTGCAACCTGGGACTTGCCGGACGCCAGGCAGCGATGCAGGGCTTCAAGTCCGGCTGCCGTTTCAAGCGGCCGCTGGCCCATCCGGCGGAACAAGGCTTCTTTGGTCGTCACATCGACCGCCATGCCACCATCCAGCCATAACGGCCAGTTTATCGACGTGATCTTGCCATTGGACGTCGCAGCAAGGGCGTCGAGAAAGCCGTTTGCAGCTGCGTAGTCAGCTTGCCCCACATTCCCGAAGGGCGAGGCCAGCGACGAGAAGAGAACAAAAACGTCGAGATCCAAAGCCGCGCAGGCATCGCGCAAAGCGAGCGCGCCGTAACTTTTCGGTGCCAGAACGGCTTTCAGATCTTCGCTGGACTTGGTCGCAATATAGCCGTCTCTCAGGACGCCACTGCAATGGACGACACCATTCAAGTGGCCATGAACTTCAAGGATATGTCGAACCAACCGATCAACAGCCGCAAAATCGGCAACGTTTGCCTGCCGATATCCGGCAACGGCGCCAAGCTCCCTCAGACGCTCCAGAAACGCTGACCGTTCCTCATCAAGCGGCTTCGATCCGGTCAAGACCAGAACCGGGTTGATGGCCGTCCTGGCGATGTCTTCGGCAACCAGCCTTCCCAGACCGCCCATGCCGCCAGTCACCAGATACACGCCGCCGTCGTTCCAGTTAAAGCGGCTTTCCGGCCCGTTCAGCTCCTGCCACTGCCTGATGTAGCAGCCACCGTTTTCATACCTGATATGCGTGACACCTGCGTGCTGGGCATTTTCCTCAAGCCAGTCTGCCACGGCTTCGGGCGTTGTTGTGACAGGCGTCTCAATGACCTGAGCGACAACCCTCGGATCTTCCACCATTGCCGTGCGCAACATGGCGCCCAATCCGCCGAAAACGGCGCCCTCACCGTCTGCAGGCACGGCAAGCTGGATCAACACCGCTTCGTCATCCATCGCTGTCATCTGCACGCGCAGCATCTCGAGCAGTTGGCTGGCCGCACCGGCGTATTGCGTGGCAATGTCTCCATCCACCAGCGACAGGCTGCGGACGGACGCGTTTCGGCCTACGGCAATGCGGATCCCGCAGCCAATTGCAATGCGTCGCCCGGTAAATGGCGTACCGCTGCCTGCAGCCTTTTTCCAATCCGTCGAAAAAAGCAAAGCACGTTGATCTTCGCAGCGACTTGATGCCGCTTCCTGTGGCTCGACACCTGGAATCCAGAACCTGGTGTTTGCAAATTCATGCCGGGCAAGCGGCGAACGAACATGGCCTGATGGCTTGTCATAGCTTTCGAGCACGACATGAGCATTCGCCCCGCCAAATCCGAAGCTGCTTACACCCGCGCGTCGCGGCGCTCCGCTTGCCTGCGGTTCCCAGACCTGCTGACGTGTCAGGACCTTGAACGGAGTGCCGTCCAGGTCGATATGCGGATTGAGGGGCTCACTGAAGAGCGTTGCGGGTAACAGACCCCGGTCCATCGCCATCAGGACCTTGATCACGCCAGCCAGTCCAGCAACAGCTTCCAGATGGCCGATATTGGATTTCACCGACCCAAGGCCGATCTGCAATGAGGCATGCTGGTCTGCGACACTCAACTGCGCGAATGCAGACCGCAGCCCGTTGATTTCGACCGGATCCCCTAGCTCCGTTCCAGTGCCATGAGCTTCGATATAAGAAATGGATGCGGGATCAAGACCCGCCATGGCCTCAACGATCAGACGTGCCTGAACCTTGGCATTCGGAGCCGTCAATGCGCCGGAACGCCCACCGTGATTTTCAGCCCCCCCGGCGAGAACGCCAAGAATACGATCACCGTCACGTTCCGCTTCTGCGAGAGGCTTGAGCAGCAATGCCGCGACACCTTCGCCGCGTGTATATCCGTCAGCCGCAGCTCCAAAAGTGTGGCAATGCCCCGTTGGAGACAGCATTCCTGCCTTGTGCGGCCCTTCAAAACCTTCCAGCGACAGGCATAGATTGACCCCACCCACAATCGCCGCAGAGCATTGGCCCATGCGCAGCGCATCGCGGGCGCGCAACAAGGCAATCAGAGAACTGGAACACGCCGTATCAATTGCCTGGCTTGGCCCGTTGAGATTGAACTGATGCGACAGCCGATTTGCGGCCATTGCCAGTGAATTGCCCGTCGCCAGATATCCATCGGTCTCCAGCCCTTCCGAGCGCCAGACATCTGCATAATCCAGCGATGTGATCCCGACGAAGACGCCTGTCTGACGGGGAAGCTCTTCAGGCGTGTAGCCAGCATTCTCGAGCGCCCGCCATGAGGTTTCCAGCAGCAGTCGCTGTTGCGGATCCAGACGTTCAGCCTCGACCGGCGAGATTTTGAAAAAGCCAGCGTCAAAACGGTCAATATCCTCGAGGAAGCCCCCCTTCCCCGAGAAATCCAGCTTCCGGAAGCGCTCCGCATAAGAAGGCGAATACCGCGCCAACGGAATGCCGGATGTCAGGTCCTGACCCGCCAGAAGGTTGTCGAAATAGGTCTCAACATCCGGGCTTCCCGGAAACCGCCCTGCCATGCCGATGATGGCAATGCGGGCGTCCGGTTCCGCGTCCCGGCTCTCGGAAGGCAGCGGATGATCGCCCTGGGCTCCGCCGCCGGATATCTTGACGTCGTCAAAGGCGCTGCTGGCCTTGGTCTCAACCGGCGTAACCGTCTTTTCTGTCTGGGCTGACATCACCCCATGACGCGTGACAAGATGCTCAGCCAGTGCTTCGATGTGTTCGTACTCGAAGAACACAGCCGGTGAGAGATCGATACCAAAGGCTTCGCTGATGTCATTGGCATAACCTGTCAGCGAAATGGAGTCGAAGCCGAGATCATGGAACGCTTCGCGCGCGCCCAGATCCGCGGGCGTGAACTTCAAGATGGCTGCCGCCATCTCCCGCAGCTTGGAGTGCAAGACTTCAGAAGACGCGCCGGGAGAGGACACCGCACTTTTGTCTTTCCGGGGCGGAGACTGCTCAGCGCCTGCGCGCGATCTCAGAGTGACGCCGGACATGCTGGCTGAAACAGAACCATCTGCCTCACAAAACGCTAGGTCAAATCCGCCGTCGGCTCTTTTCTGGCAAAGGATATAGGAAACGTCGGAGCCCCGAAGCTCAATTGTCTCAATGGCATCGATATCCGCATTGTCGCCAGTCACGATCTGCAGCACTTGCAAGGCAGCCCCAAGCGCTGGGGCGGGAAGGTGCGTCTGCCTCTTGAAAAAGTCTTGCTGCGGCTGGTCCTCGCGCAGATGACACAGATGAGCGCCATCTGGCAGATGCCAGATCTGCTGGATGCTTTCCAGATACGGGCCGAAATTCACGCGCCTCTTTTGGAAATTAGCATAAACCTCGGCAGTCTCCTGCACACGAAGGGCGGCTTTGCGCAGACCGGAAATGTCTATTGACCGGTCACCGGCACTCGCCACGTCAGCAACAAGTGCGCTGAGCCAAGGGCTGCACTGACCTGTGTGGGTCACAACGGAGACCGTTACCGCGCTGCGATCCGAGCCCGGTTTCACCTCCAGTTCCAGGTCTTTGACGTCCTGCCACACCGGTGCCTGCAGGATCTCCAGACTGGAGATGCCAGGATGTGACGCTACGCCCGAGATTTGCGCCGCGGCTGCGATAATGTCGACAGCGACCGTTGCAATGACCGTGTCCTTTCCGGCGATGGCAAAAACATAGTCACGCAATTCCTTCAGATGCAGCGTCGTCTTGTAGCGGAGCCCTGTCGCGTCGGAACAATTGAGCCCGATAAACGGATGGAGTTTCGACCGGGCGCCCAGCGGATTGACGACTGAGGGCACGTCCGGCTCTTCCTGATACCAACAGCGGATTTTTTCAAACGGATAAGCTGGCAGCGATATGCGTCTGACATCGCGACCGCTTCTCAGCAGGTCCCAATCGATAGAAGCCCCGGCGGACCAGGCAGCAGCAACCTTTTTCAGATCTCGCGCAACGCAAGCGGCCTGAATCTGCTGCACATCGCTTGGCGGATCACAATCCAGGATCGACGCCGTATACTGCAGAAAACCGGCAGCCGGCTCCCCACCCAAAAACGCTTTGATCGCATCAAGCGCTTCGAGCCGACTGTCAGCAACAAGAGCCAAACGGCTGGTAAGTTCGTTCCTGCCCACCTGAAGTGTAAAGGCAATATCGGCGAGCGCTGCGTCGGAATTGTCCTGAAGATAGGCGCAAAAGCGCGTCAGAACGGCCCGAAGCTGATTGGCTCCTAGCGCTGAGAATACCAGCAGCTCAGAACCCTCAGTCATCAGTCTGCCGAGCGGCTCAGCTGCTTCCTCAATGATGATGTGGGAGTTCATGCCACCCGCACCGATGGACGTTACACCGGCCCGCAACGGCAGCTCTTGTCCGTCTTCGCCACTCAGCCTTTGCCAGGGAGCAAGATCACGCTGGACATAGAACGGCGACGCCGCAAACGGAATATCCGGGTTGAGTGTTTCGGCATGAAGTGATGGCGCCAGCTGCTTGTGCTTCAGCTGCGACAGAACCTTGACGATTCCAGCCAGCCCCGAAGCCCCCAAAAGGTGGGCTACATTGCTTTTGACCGTTCCGATCGGACACGTCTGCACCGCGTCAGTGTGTTTGCGAAAGACCTGCGTGAGAGCCTTGATCTCGATTGGATCTCCAAGCGCTGTGCCCGAGCCATGCCCCTCGATATAGCCGATGGTCGCCGGGCTAATACCCGCGTCATCCAGCGCCTGCTCGATGGCGACCGCCTGCTGGTTGGGGCTGGGAACGGTGAAGCCGTTTCGGACACCGGCATTGCTGATGCCAGAGCCCGTGATGACCCCGTAGATATGGTCGCCATCGCGCTGCGCATCCACAAGAGGTTTCAGCACCAAAGCACCGACGCCCTCACCCAGGATCGTGCCCTCTGCACCAAGCCCATAGCCGCGAATGACGTCTGCCGACTTGGTGGTGAAATGCTCCTGCGAGGTTGCAATCAGTTTTTGCGGGTGCAGGAGCAGACTGACGCCGCCTGCAAGCGCCATCTTGCAGCGTCCGGCGCGCAACATATGCACCGCTTCATGCACACAGGTCGAAGAGGCCGAGCACATGGTGTCGAGAAAATACGACGGGCCGGTGAAGCCATAATAGTAGGACACCATATTCGGCACGGTGCCGGTGTAGCTGCCACTTGCGAGGGATCCCCGCATCAGCATGTTCTGGAAGCCATACAGATCGTATTCGTTGGTCATGGACCCGACGATCACGGCGACATCTCCGGAGAGCTTCCGGGCCATGGTTTCTCGTGAGTAGCCAGCATCCTCAAACGCTTCGACGCTCGCCTGCAGAAACAGACGAACTTCCGGAGACATCAACTCTGCTTCGGCCTGGGAAATTCTGAAGTAGCGGGGATCGAACTTGTCGATGTCCGGCAAGAACGCACCGGTCTTGACCACGGTCTTGCCCAGTATGTCGCGCTCACCATGCAGCAACGCGCCATTGTTCCAACGCTCAGCAGGAACCGGCTCAAACCCATCGATTCCCTCAGACAACATTGTCCAGAAAGCGTCCTGGCTATCGGCATTTGAAACATGCAACGACAGGCCAACGATTGCGATGTCGTGCAGCGCTCTTTCATCGCCTGTTGGCGCCTTGTCAGACTGGACGCCTTTTTCAGGAGCAGATGCCACGAAGTCAACAGATGCAGCCTCTGCAGCAATCGCCCTTGGGGCCGACAGGTCCTGCAATGCGGCCTCTGTAGCGTTGGTGGCCTTTATCGCAGCGAGATCATCGGCAAACAGCGCCTCAAGTGCTGCCCGGTGCTCAGCCACCAGATGGTTTCCGACCCCGTCCAGATCCACGAACTCGAAAAACAGGGTCTTTGACAGCGGCCCCAACACCTCTTCCAGCCGATTTGTACTTTCAACGATTGCAATGGAATCCAGGCCGTACTCATCCAGCTTGCGATTTGAGCGGATGCGGCCGGCCTCCAACTCAAGCACATCGGACAGGATGGTGCGGACAAGATCTATTGTCTTGGGCAGAAGAGCCGCATCATCGAAACCACCCTTCGGTTCGCTGTTATCGATAGTCGCGTTGTTGGTGGTCTGCTCATTCAGCTCAGCCGTCTGGCCATAGTCTGCTAGCACCGCATCAATTCGATCGAGATCACCATACAGCACGGTGCTGCGTGGCGAAGCGGGTCCCTGGAGAATGGCCTCGAGCGCCGCAAGGCCTGCATCGGTCGGCAGAGGGGTCAGGCCCAACCTGCGTTTCATCGCTGCCTGGGTTGACGCGTCAACCGTCATGCCACCGTCCTGCCAGAGCGGCCAGGCAATCGCTACGGTTTTACCAAAGCGATCACCACGGGCAACCAGGGCTGCGCGCTCTTCGGCAAATGCATCCATGAAGGCGTTTGCCGCCGCGTATCCGGCCTGTCCGGCATTGCCAAAGACCGACGCGATGGAGGAGCATAGAATGTAAAAATCAATCGGCAGGCTTCTGGTTGCCTGATCCAGATGGACGGATCCAATCACTTTCGGTGCGAGCACATCAACAACATCGGCCGCATCCCGTGTCAGGATGTATCCATCATCGAGAATACCGGCGGCATGAATGATCCCCTTGAGATCTCCAACCGTGCCCTGGATCGTCCTGACAACCCGGTCAACATCTGCAAGGTCCGCAACATTACAGGCAGTATAGACAACCTCGACGCCGTCCTTGCGAAGAGCGTCAAGCCTTGCCCTGCCAGCATCATCGGCCTCTTGCCTGCGTCCGCTCAAGACCAAGCGGCGTGCGCCGCGCGTGATTATCCATCGCGCAAAAATCTGCCCCAGTTCCCCGAGGCCTCCGGTGATCCAATAGACCCCATCGGGATCAATCGTCAGTGCCTCGGTATCAGCCGTATCAGTCTCGGAAACCGGCAACCAGGCACTGCGCAGACCGCCAGCGTCGTACCTCAATTCCGTCAGGCTGTCACCACCGACGCTTTCTGAGCTTGCAATAGCAACCAACCGGTCAACGGTCATGTCACCGTCCAGCGTCACAACACGGCCGGACAGCTTGGGATTTTCAATGACTGCCGTCTTAAAAAGGCCAGCCAAGGGCGCGGTGACCGAGGACGGAAGGCTTGTCGGTGCAAACACCAGTATATGCCCAGGCAGAGCCGCACGGGAGGCCAGCGTGTCACGGACAACGTCATAGGTCGCCAGAAACACAGCTTTCGCTGCGCTCGCATTATCCAGTCCCGACAGGTCCGGCAGAAGATCAACCACACACCCGGTGCGTGCTCGCAGCGATGACGCCAGAGCAGCATCCATCCCCGCCAGAAGAAGTCTGATTTTGCCCTTGGTCCTGCCTGCTGTGATCTGAAGCGGAGCAGGATGCCAACCGCCATCCATCACGACCAGTGGCATATCGACAGGCTCAAGCGCTGTGTTTTCCTCCGCCACATCTGTGGAAACCGTATCTTCCGCCGGGCTGAGGATACGTAGGACGAGGTCTCGGATGACGGCAGTCTGGTGCCCCTCTTTGTCGAATAAATCGATATCAAGATGACGAACAGAGCTGGCAACGCTTTGGGTTTTTCTCATGCGCACATGGGCCCACATGACCACCGTGCACGGCGCGAGAACCTCGATCCGGCCACAGGAAAACGGAACCCCCGCTCCACTCGGCGCATCCTTGTCGATGGCGACCCAAGCCTGGATGCCGGCATCTAGAAGAACAGGGTGCAACGGCATGGCATCAAGCGATTGCTGCAGGCGACGCGGCAGCTTGAGCAGTGCCAGGGCTTCATTCTCGCCGCGATAGACCTGAGACATCGCCCGAAAGGCTGGCCCGTGGTTGACGCCACTTTGCAGCAAACGCTCATAGCAGGCCTGCGGGTCAAGTCTCTCGCCGCAACGACGCTTGAGGCCTTCCAGATCCGCAGTGACTGGTTCTATCGCCTGCCCGGTTTCAATGCGTCCCTGCATGTTTGCAGCGGCGGACTGAGGACCGGCCGCATCGCGCGTTCTCACACTGAAATCGAGGCGCTGCGCACTCTTGCGCTCAATCAACGTCTCGACAAAAACGGGCTGTGCATCCAGCAACTGGATGGGTTTGCTCCAGACAACATTGGTGATCGCAAAGCCTGACGACGGTAAACCGCCAGCCAGTTTTGCCGCCGCACGCCCCATCTCCAGAGAGGCAACACCAGGAAGCACCTTCGTGTCTCCAACATGGTGATCGGACAAAACAAACTCATCACCGGTCAACCGTGTTTCAAAGCGGCATCCATCAATCAGCGAGGTATTTCTATGCAACAGCGGATGCGGGACCGGCCTTTGATCCTTGGCGCCGAGCGACAGATCCATCCAGTGGCGTTCCCGCGTGAACGGGTACAGCGGCGCGTGGATCGCCCGTCTCGGGGCCGTGGCGCCGTCACCCCATGAAACATCCTCGCCGGCAACCCACCGCAGAGCTGTTGCGACGTCCTCGGAGACCTTGCCCGACTTCGGCGCACTCGCAGTTTCAGGCAGAACACATCCAGCCCGCTCACTCCCGTTCAGGTAGCTGCGTAAAGCATCTGCGAGCTCCTCTGTCGTCCTTGCGGCAAAAGCGCAGCGCATCTCCAGTGGGGCGCGCGCCATTTGGAACGTATGAGCAAGATCGGCCAAGATTGCGTCGCGACCTTTCGTTCGCTTAACGAAAGCCAGAAGCCTCTCGGCATAATCCGTCAGGCCTTCTTCAGATGCTGCCGAAAGTGGAATGACATGAAGCACAGCCGTTTTGACGACGCCGGATGAGCGTTGCTCCGGTGCCTCTTCCATCAGCACATGAGCATTGCTGCCACCAAACCCGAAGGAACTGACGCAAGCCCGCCGGATATGATCATGGCTGCGTGGCCAATCGGTGCAAGCGCTTTGGATGCGGAACGGCGATCCGGATAAATCAATCAGGCGGTTCAGCTTGTTGAAGCCAGCGTTTGCCGGAATCTGCTCGTGCTTCAGGGCCGCCAGAACCTTGACGATCCCCGCCACCCCGGCAGCACCTTCCAGATGGCCAATATTCGTTTTGACCGATCCGATGCCGCAGGTCTGCTCTTCCAGAACGACGTCGTTTTCGTCACAAAGCGTCTCGAAAGCCTGTTTCAGACCAGAAATTTCAATCGGGTCTCCAAGCGGCGTTCCCGGACCGTGCGCCTCGATGTAATCGATCGTGTCCGGGCTTGCGCCCGCCTCACGGTGAACCTTTCGGATCAACTCCGCTTGGGCATTCGGGTTGGTCACAGTCAGAGAATTTGTGCGCCCGCCGTGATTGATACCGATGCCGCGGATTACCGCATGGATGGCATCGCCATCTTCCAAAGCCTTTGACAAAGGTTTCAAAAGAACAACTGCACCACCTTCCCCGCGCACGTATCCATCGGCCGCATCATCAAAGGCCTTGCCGCGCCCGTCTTTCGACAACATTCCGGCTTTTGAAAACGCCACAAAATGATTAGGCGACCAGATGAGGTTGACCCCACCCGCCAGCGCCATCTCGCAGGTGCCGTCCTGGATGGCACGAACCGCCTCATAAACCGAAGTCAGAGAGGCAGCGCAAGCCGTGTCGTTGGTAATGCTGGGGCCTTGAAAGTCGAAGAAATGCGAAACGCGGTTGGCGATGATCGAAAAGGCGATGCCTGTCGGCATATAGGCGTCAATCTGCGCCAGGTGCTTCTCCAGCAGCTCAGCGTAATCCCAATGGCAGACCCCCATGAAAACGCCGGTGTTGCTGCCCGCTAGGTCGGACGCACGGTATCCGGCGTCTTCAATCGCATGCCATGCCATTTCCAGAGCAAAGCGCTGCTGCGGGTCCATCCATGCGGCTTCCCTCGGAGAGATCCCGAAAAACGCCGCATCAAAGCAGTCGGCATCCTCGACAAAACCGCCCCAGATGCTGTTGGTCTTGTTGCCTTTGGAGGGATCCCCCTTGAGATCGCCTGCGTTCCAGCGGTCAGCCGGCACTTCCCTGATGAGCGAGCGTTCTGCAGCCAGGTGATCCCAGAATTCATCAAGGTTGTCCGCACCTGGAAGCCTGAGCCCAAGTCCGACAATTGCGACCGGTTCGCGCTGGAGTTTCTGTGCCATGCCTGATCCTTATCGCGTCATGACAGAAAAACGTCGGTTCAACAGACTGGCCGTTTCTTCAAGAAGCGCAAGTCCGATCTCGTCAGCGTGGCGTTGGCGCCAGGACTGAAAAGCCGTTCCCACCGCAGACTGATTGAACGCCCCCTGGGCAGGGCCGCAATGAACCTGAAAATCCACCTTGTAATCCATATCTCCGGCAAGGGCCCAATTGGTGGTGTCCTTGAAATAACGCTTGAACACCAGCGCCATGCGGTGCTTCGGCAAGCGCTCAGCCCGCTCAACCTCACTCGCAGCGTAAGACCGGGCAACCTCGGCAAAAACGTCATCAAAGCTGCGCCGGAAATAGCGGTCTTCGAGCTGTGATCTCAGCTTGGGGTCGATCTGATCGAGACTGTCGTGCTGACGGTAGATGCCGACCAGCTTTTCTGCGCGCGCCGGGAAGAAGACCCCCTTCTTCAGCACCTGGACTTTTGAACCGAGTTCGAACATCTCACCTGATGGGGCATAGGCCGTGTCATAGACGTTGATGCTCTCCAGCAGATCCTTGACAGCCTCGCTGGTGCCCGCTTCCACCGTGCACTGATTGATCGATCCAGTGACGATGAAGTCCGCACCCAGAATGAAGACTGCGGCGGCAGCCTCTGCTGTTCCGATCCCGCCGGCTGACCCGACGAAAATCGGCCCGAAAGACCCAAACTGCTCTTGAGCCTGATCCCGCAGCTTCAGCACCGGTGGAACCAGCGCGAACGGCATGCCCTGATCTGTATGACCGCCGGAATCTGATTCCACGCAGATCGCATCGGCCATCGGTACGCAGCGCAGCATGTCGGCTTCATCCGTGGTGATCCCACCACTTTTCAAAAGCGAGGCAATCAGTTTTTCGGGCGCTGCGGCCAGGAATTGTGCGGCGACATCGGGGCGAGAGATCTTTGCAATAATCCGGTTTGAGGCGCGCACCACGCCATTTTCCCGTCGCAGTCCTTTGGCTCGGTAGCGAACGAGTGCCGACGTCACCTCCATGAAGGCTGAGGCTTCAATGATGGTGACGCCCTCCTCCAACAGAAGGTCCGTCAACTCATCTTCCAGGTAGGGGCGATTGACGTGGGCGATAAAATTGACGCCGAATGGAGCGCCATCTGAAATACCCGCCTTGATCATGCTGATCGCCGTTTTGACCGCATCCGTTTGCAAGCCGGCGGCCCCAAAGAACCCAAGCAGCCCAGCGCGCGCCATGCGCACCACCAACTCCGTGGATGCAATTCCCTGGTACATGGATCCGCTGACGTAAGGGTAGCGAACACCGAACGTGTCACAAAAACCGCGGGAGCCGAGATTTTCGACCGTAATCCGACCTGGGGCCGAAACCACGCCATTCAGTCTGGTGACTTCAAGTCTCAGGGGGCCATCCGTTGCGGGAGTGGAGGTTTTGAGAATGATCGTAGCTTCCTGCTGAGGTGCCTCAGCCGCTGTGTCGGTTGCTTTTTCTGCGACTTCTTCGGCGACAAGCTGCGCAAGATCGAGCGGGCCGGCTTCCAATTCGGTGCGTTTGAACATAGGCCGGACAACCGGCGGGCCATCCGGGCCAAGCTCGACCGTGTCGGAAAACGCGACCCCCTTCGCCATGAGATAACGCAAGCTCTCACTCCAGCGCACGGGCGCTGTGATCTGTTCGATCATCCGCGCGCGAATGTCTGCATCAACATGCGGCCGGGCTGTCACATTGGAAAGGACCGGGATCTGTTGCACACAGAAGTCCACCCCCCTGGCCAATTCGGCAAACCGTTCCTTGGCGACCTGCATGAACGGGGTGTGGAATGCGCCACTCACAGGCAGCACTTTGTAGTAGCTCGCACCCGCCGCCAGAAAAATGGCCTCGGCCTCAACAATTGCATCCTTGCGACCAGAGACGACAATCTGCTTTGGCGTGTTGTAATTGGCCGGAAATATGTCGGTCAGATTTTTGGTTTGAATCAGATCTTCGATGACGTCCGCTTCCAGTCCAAGGACTGCAGCCATGCCGCCTCCCCGCGCTTCGGCCATCAAGCCGCCGCGCTTTGCCACGAGGCGCAACCCGGACCCAAAATCAAGGACACCCGCTGCGAACAAGGCAACATATTCCGCAACACTGTGACCAAGAAGGATGCCCGGACGCGCCTCCCCATCTTCCAATGAGCTGAGGTATTTCAGGCTGTTGACGACATAAAGCGCAGGCTGCGTAAACTGGGTTTGGCTCAGCTTCTCGATTGGGCCCTCAAGACACAATTGGGCAACGCTATACCCCAGAATGTCATCAGCTTGCTCAACCTGGTTCGAAAAACGGGCAAACAGCTCCTGGCCCATGCCAAGCCGTTGTGCACCTTGTCCGGGAAACATGACAGCTTTCATTGATCCGCCCACTCAGCAGCCGTTTTGATCCATTCGATTTTACCGAGGTCCAGCTTGACTATCCGGTCTGCGGCTTTCCAATATTTTTCGTCGTGGCTCGTCGCAATGACCAGTTTCCCCTCGCTTCTGAGTTTCGGGATAAATGAATTGTAGAAGAACTCGCGAAAATGCACGTCTTGTTCCGCAGACCATTCATCCAGCAGATAAACTGGCCGATCTTCAAGAATAGCTGCGATAAGCGCCAGGCGCTTTCGTTGTCCGGTCGACAGATGCAGCTGGTTGAACTTTCCGTCCTCAAAAGTGACCTTGTCCGCCAAGCCCATCTCAGCAATCAGACTGTTGACCCTGCCTGGCTCAATGTCCTCAAGGCCATAAAGGCGGTCAAACAAGTGAAAATCGACAAAAACGGACGAAAACAATTCGCGGTAACCAGCAACCGCCTTGCCGGAAGCAGCGACTTTGTCGACACCAATCCATCCTGATTGCAGCGGATAGAGCCCGCTCATCATTCTCAGTGCGGTTGACTTTCCGCTGCCGTTTCCACCGACCAGGAAAATGACCTCACCACGCGAAACGGAAAGATTGATAGGGCCGACGGTGTAGGAATCCGGGTCCGTTCTATCGTAGCTGAACTTGATGTCATTGAAGGAGAGCGTCGAAAAATCCAGAAAGGGTTTTGAATAGGCACGGGCCTCTTCCGGCGAAATGCTGGAGCTCTCCGACAACTCCCGATCAACCTTCAGGATCGACTGCAATCCAACCTCTGCCCGGATGAACATTGGCGATTGGGCGACCGTCTTCCACAAGGTGCCCATGCCAAACAGAAGCACCGGAATGAGCTGAAAGATGATGGTCTTGTGGCCGGTCACATAAGTTGGAAAGAGGAACGCCACGGCCCCCAAGAGCAGGAAGGTCGACAGGCTCCCCAGCAGGATCAGTGCAACCCAATGCTCAATGGTTCGCACGAGCAGCCTTTCCAAGACATCGGAGCGTTTGCGATAGGCCACTGCAACAGCGTTGCTGCGAGCAGTGTTAAGGCGCAATTCCTTGGAGCCGTGGATGATATCGACAATCGCATCGAGCATTTGCGCCTGCATTTTTTCAACCAGCAGCAGAATGTTTCGAAAGCGGTTGTCGATCACCTTGTACCCAAGATACCCCATAGCGATCGCGGCGATGAAGACCAGAAAAGCAGCCGGAGATAGGTAGAGAAGATAAAGAAGCGACATTCCGAGCAGCACCATTTGCTGGACGGCATCGACAATGAGCGGAAACGTCACGGAAAGGTGGTTGGTTTCCTTCGCCACCAGATTGTAGAGGCGCCCTCTTCCCAGCTGGTCAACGACAAGAAGCTCGGATTTGCGCAACTTGTCGGCGATCTCCAACCGCTTCCGGTTGAGCAGGGTTTCGATGATTTTCATCGACCGGACCAGCGCCAGCTGGTTGGCACCATAATAAAACCCGAAGGCCGTCAGGAAAATCGCCCAGCTGACGAGGCTGGGATGCAGCCCCTTTGAAACCGTTTCGGCTACATTCGTGATCACGATGATCAGGCTGGCATTCGCGACCCCCGCAACGAGGGTCAGGATCATCATCAGCCGAAGCTGCCGTGGCTCTGTTTGTTTAATGAAATCGACAATCACCATCGTCAATTCACCCCAGCCATGGTGATCATGCCAAGATCAAGAGTGACCTGACGGTCACAACAGTCCCAATACTTGTCATCATGGGTCACGGCGATGACGGTTTTTCCCCGGGCTTTGAAGTCGGGAAGCATTTCGCGATAGAAAACATCGCGGAAGTGGCCGTCCTGATCCGCAGCCCATTCGTCAAATATATAGACTTCCCGGTCTTCCAGCAGGCACGAGATCATCGCCAGGCGCTTGCGCTGCCCCGTCGAAAGCTCCCGTGTGGTGAAACGGCCTTTTTCGAAGCGGACCTTGTCACTCAGCTCCATTTTGGCGATCAGCCGTTCGACCTCCTCCGTGGAAACGTTCTCCATGCCATATGGCCGGTCAAACAGATGGAAGTCGGTAAAAATCGCCGAGTAGATTTCCCGGTACTGCTGCCGCGTTGTGTCAGTGACCTCTTCCCCGTCGCATAGGACGCGGCCACTTTCGGGAAGATACAGGCCGCAAAGAAGTTTCAGTGCAGTCGACTTGCCACTGCCGTTGCCACCGGTCATGAAAACAATCTCACCTCTGTTCAAGGTGAGGTTCAAAGGCCCCGCAGCAAACGTTATCGCGTTCTCTCTATCGACATATCTGAACATTGCCTCAGACAGTTCAATTTTTGAGAAGTTTCTGAATGGGGAGTTCTGCCGTGGTGATTTGGGGCCGGATGGCGACAGACCCTCATCGAGGCGCCGCTCCAGATCATAGACATGCCCCAGCCCCACCTCTGCCCGACCAAGAAGACGTATGACCGAGGTCAGGGCGGCCATCGGCCCAACGGCAAAAACCGAGACCGCCATGATCTTGTAAATCGTGTCTGTATAGCCGCCAAAGAATATGGGAAGCACAAAGACCACCAACCCAGCCAGAAGAAACACAAAGGCATTGCTGAACTGCAGCAACGTCACCCAGCGCCCCCCGTCTCGCAGAACCGCGTCCTTCAAATCGCTCGTCAAATTTGTGAAATGCTCGAACAGCGCGTCGTTCTTGTTGGCATTCAGTCGAATTTCCTGAAACCCGAGGGTGAAGTGGGACAGGTTGTCGATCAGCTCTGCCTCCTTGTAATGCACCTCGCCCAGATAGCCCGTCAGAGCCTTTTGGCGATTCAGAAAGAACAGAATGCCGAGCACAGTAAAGCCGGCCACGACAAAGAATGAGATCAGCGACAGGGTGGCGATATAAAGGATCAGGAAAACAAGCAGGAATGCGCTCTGCGCCGCACCGATGATAAGCGGCAAGGTCTGAGACAGATGGTCGGTTTCCTGAGCAACGGTGAGATACACATCGCCCTGCCCCATTCTCTCCAGCGTCCGCAGATCGACTTTTCCGATTTTATTGACCACACGCCGGCGCATTGTCTCCAGGCGAGACTGAACAAACCTGTTGGCATGCAGCAAGGAGGAGCGGTTTGAGACAATGAAGAAAAACAGGGTCAGCAGATAAACGATCATCAGCTGCACGCTGATTGCCTCATCGAGCAAGGACCGCTCGGCCGCCTGGTTGATCAGGCCCACCAGGCCGGCGTTTCCAAGTCCGGACAGGCTGGTAACAATAATGATGAACTGACGGTTGCCTGAGGTGCCACTTCTGAGCAGTCGGAGTATATTCATTCAAAACTCAGCATGGCAGCTTCCCTGGAAAGAGGCCTTCAGGTTGAAAATCCGGCGCGTCTCAAAAAATGTGGTTTTTCAACTGCCCTGGGGCTGCACGCCAATGCCCCCATCAATAATTCTTTCCAAGGTGTCACTTCAAAACAATCTCCGATAGATGCTATTAGCGGCAGCAACACCACGCAAGCGCACGCTCTGCAACATATGATAAGAATCAGGATTTTTTGATAAAAATCCGTATTTTAGCGAAAAGTCACTGTTCCTTTATCTTACGTTTGGCTACCGTATTCCCTCATTGATCGGACGCATAAGCTCCGCAGCTGCGCTCAAGCCTCGTCCGAGGGCTCTGTCGCTCACCCTAGAAGTTTAGGCACCATGAGTAAAATTCGTGATTTCATGGAAGATCAATTTCTGATTGAGTTCGACGAGACGTTTCCCGCCTCGTCAGATCTGTTCAAGGAGGGCGTGATGGACTCCTTTGGCTACATCCAGCTGATCCGCTTTCTGGAAGAAGAATTTGAAATCAAGTTCACGGAAAAAGAGATGACCGGCGGCGTCATGGTGAGCCTTGAGCAGATCGAACAGACAGTTGCGCAAAAGACAGCTGACCGTTCAACTTCCTGAGTTCGTATAGGTTCAAGACTTCATGTGCGGTATCGTCGGCATTTCAAATCCCGCCATTTCGGCAGAAGCCCTTACTGACGATATTCAAACAATGTTGGCCTATATCGGCCACCGTGGCCCCGATGGCGCCGGGTATGTTGTCGACAATGGCTTTGCAATGGGCTCTGTTCGCCTGGCAATCCTTGACCCGGCTTCCGGCGTTCAGCCTTTCACCGACAAATCCGGCCGTTTCTGGCTGTGCTACAACGGTGAAATCTACAATTACCGAGAGCTCAAGACGACGCTGGAAGCCGCCGGATGCGTTTTCCAGACACAGTGCGATACGGAAGTCGTTCTGAATGCCTGGATCACCTGGGGGGCCGACTGTCTACGCCGGTTCAACGGGGGTTTCGCCTTCTCGCTATATGACAGTGAAACAGGCGACCTCTTCCTGGCCCGCGACCGGTTTGGCAAGCGCCCGCTGTTTTACGCCAAACGTGGCAAAAGCGTTCTGTTCGCCTCGGAAATGAAGGCCTTTCTGACATTTCCCGACTTTGCCTTTGAGCAGGATCCGGCCCAGCTGTCATCGATCCTTGGGCAATGGACTCCGCTTCCCCACCAATCCGGTTTTCAAGGCATCGAAAGCCTGCCGATGGGACAATGGTTGGCGGTCAGGAATGGCAACATCAGCACGCATACCTATACCGACCTGCAGTTCGACACAGGGCCCGAGGTCACGTCGGAAGCAGAGGCACTTGACCTCGTTCGGGATCGTTTGACGCGCAGCGTCGAATTACGCCTACGCAGTGATGTGGAAGTCGGCGTTTACCTGAGCGGTGGCGTTGATTCTGCTATTGTTGCGACCCTGGCGAAAGATTTCTCGCAAAAACCGCTCTCGACCTTCTCTGTCGAGTTCGAAGACACTGAATTTGACGAGACACCCGAGCAACGTCTGGTTTCGGAGCATCTGGGCACGCGGCATTTTTCCCAGCGCATTAGCCATGCCGACATTGCCGACAGCACGCCTGATGCGATCTACCATGCAGAAATGCCTGCGTTCCGAAGTGCCTTCATTCCGATGTACCTGCTGTCGAAACGCACCCAGGAGGAAGGCATCAAGGTCATTCTAAGTGGGGAAGGGGCCGATGAAGCCTTCCTTGGCTATGACCTGTTCAAGGAAACACGCTTGCGAGAAGCCTGGGACAGGCTTCCTGAAGACCAGCGTCGCAGCCAGCTTGAGAAACTCTATCCGCACTTGTCGCACTATGGGCCGAAGGATATCGCAGCGGTCACCGGGCTCTATCACCAGTTTTCGACCGAGAAAATGCCCGGCCTGTTCTCACATGAGTTGCGGTTTCAGAACGGTCAGTTCTCCGCCCGACTGTTGAACGATGCAGCGCCTCCCTTCGAGGAGATCCTCCTCTATGTCGCAGCACAGGACGGATACGCGAATTTCTCATCGGTCGAAAAGGCACAATGGCTTGAGTACAAGACACTCTTGCCGGGGTATCTCCTGTCGACGCAAGGCGAGCGGATGAGCTTCTCGCATGGCGTTGAAAATCGTTGTCCGTTCCTGGATCCGGATGTCTTTGCGCTGGCAACCTCCATCAACCTGAAGTTCGACGACGGCCTGACTGAAAAACGTCTGTTGCGCGAGGCGTTTCGCGGGCGCCTTCCCGATCAGATCATCGACAAGCGCAAGTTTCCTTACCGCGCTCCGGACTCTGCGGCTTTTGCAGCCCGACGCCCCGATTATCTGGACGTCCTCCTGAGCTCCGGCGAGCTCTCGAAAATACCTTTTGTGAATGCGAAATTTGCCCAGCGCCTTGCCAACAAGGTGCTGACAAGACCGGCAGGCGAGATCAGTACGAAAGAAAACCAGACCTTCATGTACCTGCTGTCCATCTGCCTGTTGCATCGGACTTTTGTCCTGCGCGAAGGATTGCAGAGCCCGGTCCTCCCCCCGCTTCAACGAGCCGTCAACCTGACGCAAACCGGCAAGGCTCACGCTTCCCAGGGGAACTTCAGTTCGCTGACATAGCGCTGAATGCCTGCAACAACGCTCGGGTCCGAAAAGAAGGTGCGGTTTGCTGTCAGCGCCGCTACTTTGTCGCGCTCCGGATTGCCCGAACACGAGGCCATGTAGCATTTGTAACTGGCGATCGCTTGCCGGTTCAAATGCTGCAATCGCGTCAGATGTTGGCGCAAGGCAGCATCGGCATTTTCCGCGACAACATCCACCAGGCCAGAGGCTGCGGCATCATGAGCGGAGACAGGTTTGGTCATCAAGGTCATGTAATGGGCTTTCTGATGCCCAATCCGCCTGACCAGAAACGGCAACACACAGGCCGGAAAAAGCCCGAACAGCAATTCGGACAAGCCGAAAGTGGCACGCTGCTCTGCAATCACGATGTCGCACGCAGCTACGAACCCAACGCCTCCCGCGTTCACACGGCCTTTCACAACGCTGATTGTGATGAACGGCCCTTCCGACAACAGCCGCCAGATTTCGTAAAGGGGCTCCGGGTCTCCAGCTGCCCCAGAGTCTGAAACCGCCTGGAAATCCCCCCCGGCACAAAAGATCTCGGCATTGCCTTCCAGCACGACAATGCTGACAGGCTTGCCATCTGACCCGGCATCGCAAACGCAGATATTGAGAACCTGGGTCAGCTCCCTGATCATCTGGTCATTGATCGCGTTGCCCGCTTCAGGCCGGTCGAAGCTGATCCGGCAAAGACCCTTGCCAATCGTCACGGCGAGCGTGTCATAGGTCATCCCGGTCTCCCGATCACAAGGGCTGCATTCATGCCGCCAAATCCAAATGAGAATTTCAGGGCCGTCTGAAGAGCATGGGTTTCGGCTTTGGCACCGACCCAGCGCAGGTTCGGATCCAGCGGATGCTGCAGATTACGCATTGGGTGCAAACGCCCCGCTTCGATTTGCATCAGGGTTGCGGCAACCTCAACTGTACCGGCAGCACTCAATCCATGACCGATTATCGACTTGGTCGCATTGATCCGGGCATGACCGAGGCCCAAAGCCCGATAGGTCTCGAGTTCCACCATGTCACCCGTCGGCGTTCCGGTCGCATGACCGTTCACGTAGTCAATGTCTTCGGCTTTCAGACCGGCTTCTGCCAAGGCCTTTTTCGCAGCCCGGATCTGGCCGGCTGAGTTCGGCTCCGGCCCACGTGTACCGTCACTCACAAAGCCAGCACCGAGCAGGGTTCCATAGCTTGAAAGCCCAGCCAGCTTGTCAGTCCGAGTGAGGACAAGCGCCGCACAAGCCTCACCATAGATGAAACCATCGTGGTCCCGATCCATCGGACGGCACGCCTCAGACGGGGCGGTCGCGTATTTGCTCGAACCCATGGCCCCCAATGCGCGCATAGCCTGGAGATCATGCCCGGAAACATCCTGAAAGGCCCCAAGCGCGATGCAGACGTCGACCTTGCCAGCCCGGATCGCATCCATGGCCTGAACAATTGCTAGCGTTCCACTGGCTGATGCAGCACCGGTCGTATAGGCAAAACCTCGGATCGCAAATATCGAGGTGCACAGGCCACAGATATCCGTATCGAGAAACATATGCCCGTGCCGCGGCGGAATGTAGGCGCGCCTATCGGCGTAGCCTTTGAACGCCAGCGCTTGTTCACGCGACATCAGGTTGCTGCCACCAACCACAAGACCGATACGGTCCGGGTCGATCGCATCCAGATTGGCTTCTTGCCAGGCTTCAGTCACGACGGACACTGCAGTCGCTCCGCTCAGACTGGCGGTTCTGGCGATGCGCCTTGGCAGAATGTCTGGCGGCGGCGGCATCTCAATGCCGATAAAAGGGCTCTCCCCGTCTGCCGCCTCACGCGTTTCGCGCTGCAAATAGGAAAACAGGTTGGGTGCCTCGAACAAGCCTTCCCGGAAAAGCGCCTTCCCATGGCCAAATCCAGACGCGATACCTATTCCGGAGACAGCAATACCCACCTGATCAGCCAGCAGTTTTGGTGGCAAGAAGCGCGGCCAGTTCACCAATGTTGCGCGGGCCGTGCAACTGAACCATCGGGATTTTCAGACCAAGCTTTTCCATGGTCGCGATGATGACTTCACTGCGCTCGATGGAATCAACACCCAGCTCCGCCATGGCATCAGAGGCGGAAATCTCTTGGTCGGCCAGCTCAGGGACCGTCTCGCGGATTTCCGCAATGATGATCTGGGTAATCTTGTTTGCGTCCTGCATTGTAATCCTGTTTCGGCCAGTCGTTGTCGGCGCCCGAAAGCCCGGTTAGATCCAGATGTAATTGCGATGATAGCCGTCGATACGGTCCAGAACCAACGTGTCCCCCTTGCCAGAAGATGACCAGGCTCCGGGAATAATGTCGCGGTCCAGTTCGCAATCCTTCGTTCCAAAGCGAACGGTGGAACTGCCGGTCAGCAGCTTTTCATATTCCTCGATGGACAGCTGATAGCGTTCATCGAGTTTTCGGGAAATCTCCATGGCGCCCAATCGTCTGGTGCCTTCAGCACCAACCACACCGCTGAAAAACTCAGAACAGCAGCCTGATCCATACGAGAACAAGCCCAGACGGATCGGCGCATCCGGTTTTATCGCGTCAATTGTTCCGGCCAAGGCCACGAACACCGAGGCGCCTGCCGTGTTGCCCACCCGTTTTCCATAAGCAAGGCTGGGCGTGAGACGTTTCTCAAAATCTGCAGAGATCGCATCGGGCTTCGCCTTGTAAAGCTTGCGCATCAATTGCCGATGCGCGCCCTTTACCATGCCGCCAAACGGTGTATGGAAGCACAACTGATCGAATGTCGTTTGAAAGTCGGCCCCTTCAACGCGGCGCGCATAGTCCCCGAAAGCCCCACTGCAACAATCGAGATACGCCATCAGGGAAAGGTCTGCATCGCCGGCCTCTGTGTCTGGTCCCGGGCGACATGTGTCCATGACCTCGAAAGCATGATTGCCATAGGCGCCCTGATCAATCTGAAACACATGCGGCGTATCGGAGACCAGCATGGCCACGGCCCCGGCCCCCGAACTCGGCTCCGAGTATGCCCATTCCTGAACGGCCTTGGAATCCGCCAGCGCAAACCGCGAAATGTCAGTGGCAACCACAAGGGCCTTTGCCCCCGGCGAGGTTCCTGACATCACGAAATTGAGCGCCATCTGCAATCCGGCAGTTCCCGAATAACAGGCCTGCTTCAATTCAAAGAGGCGGCAGTTGGAGGGCAGATCCAGATATTTGAGCAGATAGGTGCTGATTGATTTGCCAAAATCGATCCCGGATTCGGTACAGGTTATCACCATCTCGATCTGGCTACGCTCTTCGGCGCTCAGACCTTCAACTATCGGCCGTGCCGCGTTCACCGCGAATGTGACCGGATCCTCATAAGGCAGCGCGACACTTTTTTCCTGGATCAGCAAATTTTCAAATCGCGGCAGGTCCAGACCGCGATGATCGCATAACTCGCGCACGTCGAGGTAAGCCATGCCGCCATAAACGTTCATGGCCTCTATACCGGCAGCCATCGTCATCAAGTCCGCTCCAACCGTACTGGCAAGCGGCCGAGGCCACGTGCATTCATTCTGTCAAGGCGCCACTCCGGAGCTCCGGCAAGCTCGATCGTGCCATATTTTTCCAGCACGGCCGAAAAAGCCAGCTGCGCTTCAAGGCGAGCCAGAGGCGCGCCGATGCAAAAGTGTTTGCCGCCACCAAAGGTGAACTGGGCATTGGCCGACCTGCCGATATCCAGTGTGTCGGGATCTGAGAACCGCTCCGGGTCTCTGTTGATTGCCCCAACGAGGCCGATAACAGGAGCCCCCTTCGGAATACACGTCCCTTCCACCTCAAAGTCTTCAAGCGCGATACGCAAGATCATGTTGCCGCCGGGCTCCATGCGCATGAATTCCTCGACCGCGGTTCTCATGAGATTCATGTCCGACCGCAACCGTGCCATTTGGTCGGGTTCCCGCAACAGCAGCAGCATGCCGTTCCCAATCAGGGTCACGGTTGTTTCATGACCTGCAACCAGCATGGAAACAAGGTTGGTGAGGGTTTCTTCCTCATCAAGTGTCCCATCCTTACAAGCTTTTATCGCCATTCCCATCAGATTGTCTTCATCTGAGTCTTTTCGCATGGCGATCTGCTCACGCAGAAAATTCTTGAAATCGTTCAAGGCTTGCAAGGCTTCGGTCTTTTGCTCCGGGGTCATCAGAATGTCGCCGATACGGATCAGAGAAGCGCTCCATTGCCCAATTTGCCCATCCAGACTTTCCGGGATATCGAACAGCTTGCACAGAACGCGCAGAGGCAACGGGCCGGCAAAAGCCTCAATAAAATCGACCTCCCCTCGCTCTGGCATGGCATCCAGAAGGATTCTGGTCTGCTGTTCGATCAACGGGACCATTGAGCTCATTGCCTGCGATCGAAACGCAGGTTCGTAGACCTTGCGCATCCGTTTGTGGTCTTCCCCGTCGCAGTTGATCATCTGCCATTGGAATTCACTGAAGAGCCTGTATCCGGTCGGATCCTGAAGGCGATAATCGTCAGAGGTCCAGCCACCGATCCATTTGCGCGTGTCCCGCCCCATGCCCGTTGATTTCGAGATCTTCGCAAAGGCACGATGTCCCAGAACGAAATAAATCCCGCTGGCCTTATCCAGATGAACGCTTCCCAGCTTCTGCAAGCGCCGCAATTCGGGATAGGGATGTTCCAGAAACTCCAGATCCGATAGCAAGGGCCACCAGTCGATGTCATAGCCGTCAGATCCGTGGGCTTCGGTCATCTGCTTCTCTTTTGCGGCTGTAACTTGGATCAAAATCCAAGCAAAAACGGGACGATAGCTAAAAACGCAATGCGATCTGAATTCAAGTTTTCACTGTGAAGGCATGCCCGGCGTCTTACAACCGTGAATCGCACCGACTATGGCAGGTTACTGGCCAGCGGTGTCGCCCTGCAAGCTGGACAGAGCCCACTGAATGCGAGAAGTAGTTGAGAGCTCGCACATCATGACAAGAAAAGGAAACATAGATCTCTGAGCACAAAACCCTCAAGGCGATCAGCGATCTCCATCTCGCCAGTGAAGCCAATCGAGACGCCCTTCATGCGCTGCCATCCTTCCGCAATGACTGGTTGATTGTCGCCGGCGATGTTGGTGAAAAATTCGAACACATACGGCTGGCATTCGAGACCCTGACCCAGAAATTCGAGAAGGTGTTCTGGGTTCCCGGAAATCATGATTTATGGGCCATCCCGGAAACACGGGATGCGCGCCCCCTTGCTGGTGAGGCGCGCTACAGTGCCCTGATTGACTGCGCCCGCGCGTATGGGGTCTCCACGCCCGAAGACCCGTTCGAAATCTGGAACGGGGCCGGTGGACCGTGTGTCATCGCGCCGCTTTTCCTGCTCTATGATTACAGCTTCCGGCCGGACGCCATTGCGCGCGACGAGGTCGTCTCCTGGGCAAGCGAACAAGGCTCTGTCTGTGCTGACGAATTTTTCCTGGACCCTGCGCCATGGCAAAGCCGTGAGGACTGGTGCGCAGCACGCTGTGCGGAAACCGAGCGCCGGCTGCAAGATATTCCCGTGGGAATGCAAACCATTCTCGTCAATCACTACCCGTTGCGCAGCGACTTGATTCATATCCCGAGAGTGCCGCGCTTCACCCCCTGGTGTGGCACACGCCGAACAGAGAACTGGCACCAGCGCTACAACGCAAAGGTCGTCATTTCGGGGCATCTGCACACACGCCGAACCGATTGGCGGGATGCAACGCGCTTTGAAGAGGTGTCCCTCGGATATCCACGCCAGTGGGATCAGACCAAGGGAATGTCCCATTATCTACGAGACATTCTGCCCGCTTAAGCGCTGAGCAAGTCTCAGTTCTAAGTGCGATTATCTGGCTGCCTGGGCATCACCGGCACAGGATTTCAGATTGCAGCCAGACACCGCAAATACTCAAGTGGAGCAGGTGTGGCATCAATCTTCAGACGGACGGGGTCCGGATGGCGGACCGCGAGTGCCATCAGATGGTCCGGCCCCGGGCGATAGCGTTCAAACCACCAATTCTCCGGATCGTCCCTCACGGTATCGTCAAAATGAATGCGCAAGGTCTCCAGATCAAAGGAAAAGGCAGCCAAAGGTTGGGAAAGCCCTTTGCCGATCGCTTTGACATAGGCTTCCTTCAACGTCCAGAAAGACAGGAACGTCTCGATTTTTTGTGAGTCTGGGACAGCAGCCAGGATCTCGCACTCCCGCGCAGCAAACACACTTTCGGCAAGTTTCTCCGTAGGCGCACTGCGCTGCAACCATTCAACATCGACGCCGATGTCGCGGTCTACCGTCAAAGCAACCGCCGCCAGCCCGCGCGTGTGGGAAATATTGATCCTCAGGCGCGGCCCATCAGGGGGACAGACAAGCTCAGGTTTTCCGTAGTCTTCAGCAGCGAATTGCCAGCTCTGTGGCGCGTGCCCCGTGCAATAGGTCAAAAGCCCCCGGCAGCTCGCGTGGGCTGCGACGTAAACCTGTTTGTCGCGTTCGAAATGAAATCGCTCCGAGCGGGATCGTTCTTCTTCGTTGAGGAGGGATGCCAGACGACCCCAGTCGCCTTCGCCAATCTCGGCAAGATCCAGCCACCACAGCGCAACTCGCTCTGACGTGATCAGCGGCTTGCCGTTTGCAACCGGCCCATGCAACAAGAAACGGTCTGCCGCCCGATTTTCCGTCAAGGTCATTTGAATGCCTTCATTGTCCCCGTCCCTGCCCACGGTTTTCTGCTTCGCGGGGCAAGGGTCACAGTATTACCATATGGCAGCCGATCTGATGCAGGCCCATCCCGTTTTCAAACGGTGGATGGATATCGGTGACCGCATAATCAGGGATACCCAGGGGTTTTCACCTCTGGAAAAGATTTATGCAGCCGACTGCAAGGCGAGTGATCCCTTTGATCATCTTGAACATTCGCATCCAGCACTGTTCATGACCCAGTTTGCAACAGCCAAGCTGGTGCAACATCTGGGAATCAAGCCGGACATGCTTCTGGGTGTCAGCCTTGGGGAGTTTGTGGCGATGAGTGTCGCCGGAATGGTGCCCTTTGAAACCGCGCTGAAAGCCATTGCCAGTCAACCCGCCATCTTCCGCAAGAATGCCCCGGCCGGCTGCCTCATCGCGGTTCTGGCGTCGGAGAACATATGCAAGACATCGCCGGTCTTGACCGCAAGCACCGAAGTTGCCGGCGTCACTGCAAGGGCGCATTGTGTGCTGGCCTGTTTGGCCAATGACAAGGTCGAAGTCCTAGCCGAATTACGCCGTCTGGATGTGGCGTTTCAGGTGCTGCCAGTGCCATTTGCATTCCACTCGACGTGGATCGAGAACGCAAAAGAGGATTATCTGCGGGCCGCGCGAGGTCTCTCGTTTGAGACGCCTTTCTGGCCGGTTTGGTCAGCCTGTTCCGGACAGAGGGTCGAAGATCTCGACACCGTCGCCGCCTGGCAGATCGTCAGAAACCCGATGCAGCTGCGCCAGGCCTTTTCCAGGATCGAGGCAGACGGCGGGGCGCATTATGTTGATTTGAGCCCAACGGGAAGTCTGGCGGCGATCCAGCGCCAGGAACTCGACAAAACGTCTGCATCGACCGTTACAAATCTATTGTCCCCCTTCGGTGGAAATCTGCAACGCCTGGCTGAGTTTTGTGAAGCAAGCCCAGCTTGAACGTTCGCGCTCCTTCCTGGATACAGCAGACACTTGGCCGAAGCCCGCCCCCTCCTGACATCATCTCTGTTTGCTCGACCTTTAAGTCCTGGACCACCGACCAAGAGTATTTTTGCAAGCGCCGAAACCCAAAAGATGTAGTACAGTCAACCACAACCATAAGCGCCTTTGCTGAAAGCGGGAAAATACATGCAAATATCACAGCGGATCCGCTTGTTGCGTGAACACACACCAGGCACTTTTGCAGCCGTTTTTGCAGGCCTCATTGTCGCTTTCGGGTTGGCGACGCCTGCCACGGCAGACGGCTTGCCCCCGGTAACTGACGCTGTTGTTCCGCCTCCGCCAGACTATGAGAAGGCGGCGAGCTGGTTGGCGAAACCAGACAATCCGAACCAATTTGCCGTGGACATACTCTGGCTATACCCAACTGTTCTTTATGATCAGACAGAGTGGTTGATGGATATCACCCGCAAGGATCTCGTCGCCGGGGCGCTTGAAAGCGTCGACACGGAGGCACTGGTCTTCTCGGGTCAGGCCAATCTCTATGCGCCTTTGTACCGGCAGATGAATCTGGCCGGGTTCGATCTGCCCGAAGACCAGCGTGACCACCTGATTTCCTACGGTGAAGACGATGCCCGCCGCGCCCTGACCTATTATATGCAGCATCACAACAATGGCCGGCCATTTATTGTCGCAGCACACAGCCAGGGCTCTTATGTCCTCACGCAGCTGCTTGTCGACCATTGGGGCAAGCTCGGGATCGAAGACCAACTCATCGCCGGCTACCTGATCGGCTGGTCGATCACACAGGAAGACCTGACGGACAACACAGCCATCAAGATTTGCGATACACCCTCGGAAACCGGGTGTTTTGTAACCTACAATTCGGTTGCGCCCGGCAGGCAAAGCGCAGCTCCGATGATCCTCAAGGGTGCTGCGGTTGTTAATCCGCTCACCTGGACGCGTGAACCGACATTGGCGCGCGCCGACCTCAACGCCGGCACAACCTTCTTCGACCAACAGGGCAACCGGCAGACTTATCCGGGCTTGGCCTCGGCGCAAATCGTCGACGATGGCCTTGTGGTGACCGCCGAAGGCCCTTTCGAGCTCGACAGCACGTTCTTCCCCAAAGGCGTCTATCACAGCTACGATTATTCGCTGTTTTTCGAGAACCTCAAGTCCAACGCCTCTCAACGAATTCAGGCGTATTTGTCCAACAAGCCAGACAACTAGGAGATCCATCGCCACCCCGGCTCAAATCGCAGCTGGATGAAAGGTCAGCTTGCCGTCCCATTTTTCCTGTTTCAGAACGCAAGAAAGCCCGCAGGATTTCTCCGTGCGGGCTTTTTTGTGTTTTGTATTTGGTTGCGGGAGCAGGATTTGAACCTGCGACCTTCAGGTTATGAGCCTGACGAGCTACCGGACTGCTCCATCCCGCGTTGTTTTGAGGTTTTTTTTTGCGCTATCGGCTGTTGGCTTTTTGAGCGCTTTATCGTTTGAAGAGTTTATTATCTGCGTTTTGCAGGCCTGGCGGCGACCTACTCTCCCACACCTTAAGATGCAGTACCATTGGCGCTGG
>NZ_JAFLNF010000010.1 GCF_017313085.1 Roseibium limicola
CAAGCCCCCGCGTGACACAGGCAAGCCCGCAAAAAACAAACCCATAAACGCGGACAATCGCCACAAAGCAAAAGCTTAAAAAACAAACCCGCCGGAAATCGACGGGTTTGTCAGCAGTCTGAGGCCGCCCACCCGGGCGGCCTTTTTATTACGCATGCCACCTCTGCGTCATGCCATGGCTTGACCATGGCATCCATGCCGTTACGTCCCCTCTCGGTGAGGCTGATCGTGTGACACGGGAGTGGCCTGGATCCTCGGGTCGAGCCCGAGGATGACGGAGTGGCGAGGTTGGGGTGTGGTGGAGATGGCAGGTGTCGCCCTTCCCACCTCTGCGTCATGCCATGGCTTGACCATGGCATCCACGCCGTTACGTTTCCTCTCGGGAAGACTGATCGTGTGACACGGGAGTGGCCTGGATCCTCGGGTTGAGCCCGAGGATGACGGAGTGGCGAGGTTGGGGTGTGGTGGAGATGGCAGGTGTCGCCCTTCCCACCTCTGCGTCATGCCATGGCTTGACCATGGCATCCATGCCGTTACGTCTCCACGCGGGGAGCTTGTTTGTGTGGCAACGGAGCGGCCTGGATCCTCGGGTGGAGCCCGAGGATGACGGAGTGGCGAGGTTGGGGTGTGGTGGAGATGGCAGGTGTCGCCCTTCCCACCTCTGCGTCATGCCATGGCTTGACCATGGCATCCATGCCGTTACGTCTCCACGCGGGGAGCTTGTTTGTGTGGCAACGGAGCGGCCTGGATCCTCGGGTCGAGCCCGAGGATGACGGAGTGGTGAGGATGGGACGCGATGAGGTCAGTGCGCCGGGCGCTAGTCCTTGGCGCAGGTGGCGATGGCGTCGGCCATGGCGGTGAGCAGTGCCGGGTAGAGATCCGGGCCGGCCGCCAGATCAGCGCCGAGCGGGTCGAGGGTGCCAATCTTCAGGCCCGAGGATTCTTGCAGGAGTTTTACCCGTTTGGCAGTGAATTGCGGTTCGGCAAAGATGCAGCGAATGCCGCGTTCCTTTACCAGCGTTTCCAATGCCGACATGCTGGAGGCTCCGGACTGGACCTCCGGATTGGGAGAGACGGCCGCCTCGAAGTGCAGGTCGAAGCTCTCTTCGAAATAGTGATAGGCGTCATGGAAGACGATCATGCCGGTGCCACGCGCCGCGGCGACGCGACTGTTGATCTCGTCGGACAGCGCGCTGATCGAGATTTCAAGGGCCCGGGCATTCTCCTGATAGCGGGCGGCATTGTCCGGGTCCATCGCGCCAAGGCGAGCTGCCACTGTGGCGGCGATCAGCTTGGCATTATTCGGTGACAGCCAAATGTGGGCGTCAAGGCCGGTGTGGTGATGCGCGCCCTCAGGGTGGCCGTCCTCATGATCCGCTTCTTCGTGGTCTCCATGATCTGCGTGATCTGCATGTTCTTCGTGGTCGGCATGACCTGCCTCATGCTGTGCGTCGTGATGATCTTCATGATCATCATGGTCCGGATGGCCCCAATCGTCGCTGTCGCGGTAGGACAGAAGCTGCAGTCCGTCGATCTCCATCAGTTCGAGAACGCCGTCCTGCTTGCCCAGGCTTGCCAGCGGCTTTTCCAGTGCGCTTTCCAGGTTTTCTCCAACCCAGATGATCAGATCAGCTTTCTGCAGTTTTGCTGCTTGCGACGGCTTCAGCGCCAGTTCATGCGGCGAGGTCGAGCCTTCAATCAGAAGCTCGGGTGCGCCGATGCCCTGCATGACGGCGGCGATAAGCGAGTGGATTGGCTTGATCGTCACAACCACACCCGGCGCGGCATAAGCTTGCGGCGAGGTGGCGATGGCAAGCGCGGCTGAGAGGGGCAGACCAAGTGCCAACGCGGCAAGCTGGCGACGAAGGGCACGGGGCTGTTTCCAGTTGGAAAAAAGGCTAAGGGAGGACATTTGCAAAACCATGTTATGTTATCAAGTAACAGTAACTCTATAACGTGTCAGGTGCGGGCCATCAAGCGCGATTTCAAAAAAACAGCGGGCACGTCGCTGTGGTGGCTGCAGAACGCTTTCTTGCCTCTAGGGGACCTCTTGTAGGGTTCGTGCAATCGCGGTTCAGTATTCTGACGTATTTTCCATGGAAAACCCTTGGTAAGATCTTGTCGTTTATACTCATGCAAATTCATCCCGGCTTTCGGGCTGTGGAGAATGAGGAGTAACAGCGGAGCCTTGAGCTTCGCCCAGTGAGGCAGGGTGATTTTGAATGTCCAGAACGGCAGTGCCAGGCTCTGTTCCAAAATTTTGGTTGGTCGCCGTTTCTCTGTTTTTGTTCGCATTGTGCCTGATCTCTGTTGTGCTGCTGACAAAGAACGAAGAAGAAAGGGAGTTGCGCTACGAAGCGGAGCTTCTGGTGAGGAATGTCCTGGACGCGCTGCAGGAACGCGAAAGGGTGTTTCGCGACCCGATCCTGGTTGCGTCAGGTGACTGTAGCGAAGCCAGTCTGGCGACGTTTCGCGAAACCTTGTTCGGCTTTACCCTGCTTACCGATATTGTTGTTTTCGAAGAGGCTGGCGACGCCATTCTCTGCTCGGCGACCATGGGCGCCCTGAAAGAGCCGCATGTTGTCGTCGGACGTGAGATTGAGTCCCTAGTCTATCTGCATCGCCAGATCATCGTGGATGTCCGGCTGCCATTTCTCCCTCAGGTTGCTGGCCATCACCTGGAGAGACGCCGGCGTATCGGTGTGATTCTGGACCCGAAGCGGGCCCGTGGGCATGTGCCCGATCACCGTTGGCAGGTCTACTCGGTGGATCTGTCGGGTGCGTTCATAGCGCACGTCCATGGCAACCCGATGTTGCGGGAGCTGGCCGCGCGCAACACTCTGACCAGCTTCTTTTGGGCGACCGTCACGCATTGCAACAAGGATCTTGGCGTGTTTTGTGTGGTCACAGCCAATTCACCGCTCAGTGTTGCCAGAAACCAACGGCTCATGATTGTTCTGGGCGGCCTGACTTCGCTTTGTATCGCTGTGCTGTTTTATCTGGTTTCCAAGCGGTCTCTGGAGAAACGCCTGAGTGTGAGTGGGCGGATATTGCGTGCTCTCAGGCACCAGGGAAAGGGCTTTGCCTGCCACTATCAGCCGATCATCGACATGAACACGGGACGTGTTGCTGGCTGTGAGGTGCTTGCGCGGTTTGAGGATGAGTATGGGCGGCTCAGCCCTCTGGACTTCATTCACGTGATTGAGAGGGAAGGGAAGTCCTGGGCATTTACCGAAATGCTCTTTCGGATTGTGCTGCGCGAACTTGAGAGCCTTGGCTCGCTTCCTGACGGCTTCCGTTTGTCCTTGAATTTCTATCCGGCAGACCTCTGTGATAAAAACCTTCAGCGCATCAAGGGCTGCAGTGCCTTGGCTGGCCTGCGTCAGCGGAATATTCAGATTGTCTGTGAAATCCTGGAAACCGGCATGGGCCATGGCAACGGCATGGTGGAAACTTTCAGGTGGCTGAAGCAGGCGGGCCTGGATGTTGCCATCGACGATTTCGGGACGGGATATTCCAACCTGCAGCAGTTGCAACAGGTCGATGCAGACTACCTGAAGATCGACAAGTCGTTCACCGACGAGATTGACCCGGCGCGCAAAAGCGTCAAGGGATCCTTTTTCCGCCATATCGTGGCAATCGGCGAGGAGGCAGGCATTGCGATGATCGCCGAGGGCGTGGAAACACCAGCTCAGGTCCAGGCTCTGGCCGCTTATGGCATTCCCTATGCCCAGGGCTATTATTTCTCCCGCCCTGTGCCAGCGGTCGAATTTGCGAAAATTATCGGGCATTGCTATCCGGTGTCCGCGAACTCCCAGGTCGCAGCGACGGCTCGCTCCTGATCTTCATACCTCTGCTTTTGTTGGAGAAAGTCCTCCGCATAGGTGTGTTGCACTGGACATCTCGCGCCTGACCGTGGGACGAGAGATCTGATGGTCTGCGTGCTGAGTCCGGATCCTTGATTTTGTATATGTCGCGCACCTGGGCCCTTGCCGCAGAGGAGGCGTCCTGCGCCTGCCGCACACGATAGCTACGGAGTTCTTCAGTTGGAGTTCGATCTTTTCTCGTTGGCCATTGCGCTTCTCGCCTGCGCCATGGGCGGGCTGCTGAAAGGCGCGACCGGAGCGGGGGCGCCGATCATCGGCATTCCGGTCCTGACGGCGCTGGTCGACATTCAGTTCGCAGTCGCCGTCTTCGTCGTTCCCAACCTACTGACCAACATCTGGCAGGCCTGGCTGTATCGGCGTCACCTGCTGCCTGTGCCGTTTCTGGCACTGTTTGGCGGCGGCGGCGCACTCGGGGCCATCATCGGCACCTATCTTCTGTCCGAACTGCCGGGCGAGACGCTGGAAATCGCCATGGCCCTGGTTGTCATCGGCTATGTCGGATTCCGCCTTTGGAAGACGGATTGGGCTCTGACTTATCCAGGTGCGGTGAGGCTGGCACTGCCGCTTGGCTTTCTCGGTGGCATGATGCAGGGCGCAACCGGCCTTTCGGCCCCGGCCTCTCTGACCTTCCTCAATGCCTTGAAGCTGCCTCGGGCAGCCTTCATTGCGACGATCTCGGTGTTCTTCGCGTTGATGACCGTGACCCAGATCGAGCGCATGGTGGCTGTCGGACTGTTGACCGAGGAGCGGTTTCTGATCGGACTGGCCGCAACAGTGGCCTCATTGATCGCCATGCCTGCAGGCGCCTGGGTTGGCGAGCGGGTGTCGCGTCAGGTCTTCGACTGGGGTATTTTGGTGCTGCTCGTCATCCTGGCCCTGAAGATCCTCACCGGTGCGCTGTTAGGCTAGAGACCTCGCAAAAAAAAGCGGAGTGCCGAAGCACTCCGCTGAAGTTTGGGCCTTTCTCACGGGAGGAGAGAAGCTCAGGCCGGCTCGGCAACCTTGGCACCGGCGAGCAGCTTGCCAGCTGTTTCAGCCACGAACTTGCCCTGGTAGCGCGCGCCATCCAGTTCGATCTTGCTCGGCAGACGTTCGCCCTTGCCACCGGAGATGGTTGTTGCACCATAGGGCGAACCACCGGCGATTTCGTCCAGGGTCATTTGACCGGCGTAGGAATAGGGCAGGCCAGTCACCACCATGCCGAAGTGCAGGAAGGTGTTCAGCAGACCGAAGAGTGTGCCCTCGTTGCCGCCGTGCTGGGTGGCGCTGGAGGTGAATGCACCACCGACCTTGCCTTCCAGAGCGCCCGTGGCCCACAGACCGCCAGCCTGTTCCCAGAAGCTTGCCATCTGCGACGGCAGACGACCGAAGCGTGTCGGCGCGCCAACGATGATGGCGTCGTAATCCTTCAGGTCGTCCGGCTTTGCCAGGGGAGCTGCCTGGTCCAGCTTGAAGTAGCTCTGCTTGGCGATGTCTTCCGGCACGGTCTCGGCAACGCGCTTGACGTCGGCTGTGGCACCGGTGGAGCGTACGCCCTCGGCAACGGCTTCCGCCATGGCTTCGATGTGGCCGTAGCTGGAATAATAAAGAACGAGAACCTTGGTCATGGAGAACCTCTGAAGTCTGAAAAAACCACCGGCACCATGCCGATCCTTATCACGGCATATGGCATGGGAAACTGATGGGTAAAAGATGCTGCGCTGCACACGCAGTGTTCATCAGGCGTGAACAGTGAAGTTCCGCAGGGAGACACGCCAATCTGAAGGGTGGGGTGGGGCGATCAGGAATCGCAAGAAACAGCCAGTCAATTCAACGTTGCAAACGCGCACTGGAGGCTATGCGGTCGGGGCGGTGAAAATCTCTTGCTCCGACGCTGGCGGCAGTGTCTCATGTGGGTGATCAGTCCAGTGTTAAACTCTCAAGTGTTGTTGCCAACGGCATGTCTTTTTCCATCCGCCAGTTGCATTATTTTGTGGCCGCAGCAGAACGAGGCTCTATCTCCGGCGCGGCCCAATCCTTCAATATCTCTCAGTCTTCCGTGACCGAGGCGATCAAGGCGCTGGAGAGCGATCTTGGGGTGGCTCTGTTTGAACGTCATTCCCGTGGGCTGACGATCACTCACAAGGGGCATCAGTTTCTCCGTCATGCGACATCGATCCTGGCCAGTGTCTCCGATGCTCGACGGGCTTTCGTCGAGCCTCCGGATGCCGCACCGGGACGGCTGCATCTGGGTGTCACTTCGCTGGTTGCCGGCTATGTGCTGTCGGATATTCTGGCGCGGTATCGCAGAGCTTATCCGGGCGTCCAGGTCACGGCGATCGAGGACAGCGGCGAGTATCTGGAGCATTTGCTGATCGGTGGCGAACTGGATGTGGCGGTGATGGTCGTCTCCAATCTGCGCGACCCGATGGCGCTGCAGTCGGAAATCCTCGAAGTGTCGCCCTACCGCCTGTGGTTGCCCATTGGTCACCGGCTTGAAACCCCGGACAGCGTGGCCCTGTCGGACCTGCTGGGCGAACCCCTGATCATGCTGACCCTGGATGAAATCGAAGAGGCGACCGGCAAGCTGCTTGGCGCGCTTGGTTCACGCCCGCCCGTCGCGTTCCGCACCCGTTCGGTCGAGGCGGTGCGCTCGCTGGTGGCAACGGGCGCAGGCATCGCCATCCTGCCGGATCTGGTCTACCGCCCCTGGTCGCTGGAAGGCGACCGGATCGAATCCCGTGATGTCAGCGGCAGCCTGCCGGTGGTGCAGGTCGGGATTGTCTGGCGCCGCGGCTCGGTGCCGCAAAAGACGACAGCGAATTTCATCGAACTGGCCAAGGCCCAGCGCATGCTTCGCAATCGCTAAGCCGCACGGCAGTGGCCGTTTGGGGGTGCGTGCCGTGATTTACCTTACGTGAGATGGCTTTCACGAAATTCCAAAAATCCTTTTTTAATAAGAGTTTAGAGGAGGTCACTCCTCGGCGGTTCCTGGCTTGTTTGAATTGATGGTATCGGAAATTCCGATACACACTTTCTGTTTTTTGAAATTGCGATTGCCAGGGGATCGGCGCACTCTCGGGTCACAATAAAAAGTCCAAAAAATATCACCTCCACACGACCAAAATTCCATTCAGAGGGAAGGTTTGTTGATGAATAAGTTTCTGACGTGCTGTTCAATCGCATCGCTGCTGATTGCCCAGACTTCCAGCCTCCAGGCTGCTGAAATGATGACCGAATTGGGCGCAGGCGAAGGCGAAGTCGTCATCGTTGCCTGGCCGGGTTACATCGAGCGCGGTGAAACCGACAAGTCCTTTGACTGGGTCACTTCGTTTGAAGAGAAAACCGGCTGCAAGGTCAGTGTGAAATCTGCCAATACATCCGACGAGATGGTTGCGCTTATGAACGAAGGCGGCTTCGATCTCGTCACCGCTTCCGGTGACGCATCCCTGCGTCTGATTGCCGGCAAGCGCGTGCAGCCGGTCAATGTCGACCTGGTGCCGAGCTGGTCCGACGTCGATGACCGGCTGAAGGATGCACCCTGGCACACGGTTGACGGCACCCATTACGGCATTCCCTACATGTGGGGCCCGAATGTTCTGATGTACAACACGGAAGCCTTCTCTGAAGCCCCGACCAGCTGGAAAGTGGTGTTTGAGGAAATGACCCTGTCGGACGGCAAGTCCAACCAGGGCCGGGTGCAGGCCTATGACGGCCCGATCCACATTGCCGATGCCGCCAACTACCTGATGACCCACAAGCCGGAGCTGGGCATCAAGAGCCCGTATGAGCTCAATCAGGAACAATATGACGCGGCTCTGGACCTTCTGCGTCAGCAGCGCAAACTGGTGTCGCGCTATTGGCATGATGCCTTCATCCAGATCGACGACTTCAAGAACGAAGGTGTTGTCGCCTCCGGTTCCTGGCCGTTTCAGGTCAACCTGCTGAAGGGCGATGGCGTGCCTGTGGCTTCTGTCATTCCGGAGGAAGGGGCGACGGGCTGGGCCGACACCACCATGCTGCATGCGGAAGCCGAGCATCCCAACTGCGCCTACATGTGGATGGAACACACGCTGTCGTCCAATCTGCAGAGCGATCTGTCGGTCTGGTTCGGGGCCAATCCGTCCGTGCCGGCTGCCTGTACCGATGGGCGTGGCATGCAGACGGCTGAAGGCTGCACCGCCAATGGTCTGGATGACTTTGACAAGATCAAGTTCTGGACCACGCCGGTTTCCAAATGCGAAAGCCAGGAACAGTGCGTTCCCTACTATCGCTGGGTCTCCGACTACATCGGCGTGATCGGCGGCCGCTAAGTCGCTTCATCTGACATTCAAGACCTCCAAACCACCTGCCGGCGCGTCCGGCAGGTGAAGGGACCATGCATCCATGCAATCTGCAGTACTCTTCAAGGCCGTCTCCCGCCTCTATGGCGATGTCCGGGCTGTTGATGCCGTCGATCTGGACGTTCGGGCGGGCGAGTTTTTCGCCATGCTCGGGCCCTCCGGCTCCGGCAAGACGACAAGTCTGCGGCTGATCGCCGGCTTTGAACTCCCGACCGCGGGAGAAATCGAGATTTTCGGCGAGAGCGCCAAGGGAGTTCCGCCTTACCGCCGCAACGTAAATACGGTTTTTCAGGACTACGCCCTGTTTCCGCACATGAGCGTGCGCGACAATGTCGCCTACGGCCTGATGATCGCCGGAATGGGCAAGAAGCAACGCCATGCCAAGGCGGAGGAAACCCTCGAACTCGTGCGACTTCCCGGCTACGGTGACCGTGCGCCCAGCGCCTTGTCCGGCGGCCAACGTCAGCGCGTGGCTCTGGCCCGCGCCCTGGTCAACCAGCCGAAGGTCCTGCTTCTCGATGAGCCTTTGGGCGCGTTGGATCTGAAGCTGCGCGAACAGATGCAGGAAGAGCTGAAATCCCTGCAGCAAAGCCTGGGCATCACCTTCATTTTCGTCACCCACGATCAGGGTGAAGCCCTGTCGATGGCCGACCGTGTCGCCGTCTTCAATCAGGGACAGGTGCAGCAGGTCGGCACGCCGGAAGAGATCTATCAGCGGCCGGACACGCCGTTCGTGGCGGATTTTGTCGGCTCGTCAAATGTTTTGCCGGCAGAACTGGTGCGCGAACTGACCGGGGTTGCGGCACCGGCAAGCCTGCGTCCTGAAGCCATTCGTATCGGGCAGGGTGAGGCCCACGCGGCGACAGTCAACAGCCTCAGTTACACCGGCGCTGTGACCAAGCTCGGCCTGCAGTTCCGCCAGATCCAGCTTTCCGCATTGGTGCCTGCCGGAATGCCGGTGCCAGAGCGCGGCACCTCGGTGGCGATCGGCTGGGACCGCACCGCGCTCCACATGATGGGGCAGGGGAAATGAACCCGAGCGTTACGGCGTCACCTGCCGTTCTTCAAAGGAAGCCGGGGCTTCTGGCCCGGTTTTCCGACCTGCTGTGGCGGCGGCCAACCGTCCTGCTCGCCGTTCTGCTGGCGCCGCCCGTTCTCTGGCTCGGGGTCATCTATCTCGGCTCTCTGTTTGCGCTGTTGGCGCAGAGCTTCTTTGCCATCGATGAATTCACCGGCCTCGTTCAATACGAATGGACGCTGAAGACCTATGGCGAGCTGCTACGGCCGGTCAATCTCGACATCATTACCCGCACGGTGACCATGGCGGCTTGCGTCACGGTGTTTGCGGCCATCGTCGCCTTTCCCATTGCCTATTTCGCCGCCCGCTATGCGCGGGGGCGCTGGAAGGCGGTCTTCTACCTCGGCGTGATGTTGCCTCTTTGGTCCAGCTATCTGGTCAAGGTCTATGCGTGGAAGCTGATCCTGGCCAAGGAAGGTATCCTGACCTGGGGGTTCTCCAAGATTGGTTTGATGCCGCTGCTGGAACTTATCCTCGCCATTCCGGTGATTGGCGGAAACTCATTGTCCGTCAGCTACATCGGCACGTTTCTGGTGTTCCTCTATGTCTGGCTGCCCTTCATGATCCTGCCGATGCAGGCAGCCCTTGAGCGGGTACCGGTCAGTCTGCTGGAAGCCTCCGCCGACCAGGGCGCCAACCCGTCCGAAACCCTGCGCCACGTGTTGCTGCCTCTGGCGTTGCCAGGCGTGGTGGCCGGCTCGATCTTCACCTTTTCGCTCACGTTGGGCGACTACATCATCCCGCAGATCGTCGGTTCGTCGCGGCTGTTCATCGGTCAGGCGGTCTATGCCCATCAGGGCACAGCCGGCAACATCCCGCTGGCGGCGGCCTTTACGGTCGTCCCGGTGGTGATCATGGGCTTCTACCTCTGGGGTGCCAAGCGGATGGGAGCCTTCGATGCACTTTGATTTTTCCCAGCTTTTTGCGTGTCATCCCGGACAGCCTGCGGCTGATCCGGGATCGGAGAGCCGAGAGCATCGCCGTCGCTCACCGATCCCGGCTCTTCACTCCGCTACGGCCGGGATGACGAAGGAGGGCGTGGAACGATCCTCCCTCTACCAGCCTCGGTCTACCAATCCCCTCCGCGTCATTGCCGGACTTGATCCGGCAATCCATGCCGTTCCGTCTCGACCAACCAGAGGCCTGCGCGATCCGCAGGTGAACGGCATGGATGCTCGGATCAAGTCCGAGCAGGGCGGAACCCGGATGAACCTTGGGAGACCTCTGTCATGAGCGCATATTCCGCAAAGGCTCCGCTTGGCCTGAAGATCGCAGCTGGTGCCGGCCTGGCGTTTCTGCATCTGCCGATCCTGCTGATCTTCGTCTATGCCTTCACCACGGAAGAAAAGAGCTATCAGTGGCCGCCCCCCGGGCTGACGATGAAATGGTTCGCGGTAACCTGGAACCGGCCGGATGTCTGGGAGGCGCTGTATCTGTCTTTGCAGGTTGCAGCGATTTCCACGGCAATCGCCGTTGTGCTCGGCAGCTTTTGCGCCGCAGCTGTTGCCAAATCTCGGTTCTTTGGCCGCGAAGCCGTGTCGCTGATGGTCATCCTGCCGATCGCGTTGCCGGGCATCATCACGGGTATCGCCCTGCGCTCAGCCTTCCATCTGGCCGACATTCCCTATTCGATGTGGACCATCATCCTCGGTCACGCGACCTTCTGCGTCGTGGTCGTCTACAACAACGCGGTGGCGCGGTTCCGCCGGACGTCGGGGTCGCTCATCGAAGCGTCGATGGACCTGGGCGCCAATGGCTTCCAGACCCTGCGCTATGTCATTCTGCCCAACATCGGCACCGCGCTTCTGGCAGGCGGCATGCTCGCCTTTGCCCTGTCTTTTGATGAGGTCATCGTCACAACCTTTACCGCCGGTCAGCAGGCCACCCTGCCGATCTGGATGCTGGAAGAGCTGGTGCGTCCGCGTCAGCGGCCCGTCACCAACGTGGTGGCCATGGTGGTGGTGCTGGTCACCTTCCTGCCGATCCTCGGCGCCTACTATCTCACCCGCGACGGCGACAAGACCGCCGGACACGGCAAATAAACCGGACTACGGAGGCACTTTATGGACACTCAAATGCTGATCGGCGGCTCCTTCGAAGCCGGAACGGAAACCGAAGAGACAATCTTCAACCCACGCACCGGCGAGACCATCACCACTTTGCCGGAGGCGTCGATTTCCCAGGTGGAGCGCGCGGTCGCGGCTGCAGAAAAGGCGTTTGCGACATGGTCGCGCACGACCCCGGCAGAACGCGCCGGCTACCTGCTGAAAATTGCCGACAGGATCGAAGCGGAAGCCGAAGGGTTTGCAGCCCTCGAAGCGCTCAACTGCGGCAAGCCGATCAACGCGGCAACGGATGACGAAATCCCTGCAATCGTCGACTGTTACCGGTTTTTTGCCGGTGCCGTGCGCTGTGTTCCGGCCTCGGCTGCCGGCGAATACATGGAAGGCCACACCTCGATGATCCGCCGCGATCCGGTCGGCATCGTCGCCTCCATCGCACCCTGGAACTACCCGTTGATGATGATGGCCTGGAAGTTGGCGCCAGCCATTGGCGGCGGCAACACGGTGATCTTCAAGCCGTCCGAGCAAACGCCGCTGACGGCGCTGAAACTGGCGAAGATCCTCGCCGATGTGCTGCCGGAAGGGGTCGTCAACGTGGTTCTCGGGCGCGGTGACAGCGTCGGAAACGCACTGATCAATCACCCGAAGGTCAACATGATCTCGATCACCGGTGACGTGGCCACGGGAAAGAAGATCATGCAGGCCGCTTCCAGAACGGTGAAGCGCACCCATCTGGAGCTTGGCGGCAAGGCGCCGGTCATCGTCTATGATGATGCGGATCTGGATGCGGTCGTGGAAGGACTGAAGGCCTTTGGCTTCTACAACGCCGGGCAGGATTGCACCGCCGCTTGCCGGATCTATGCCGGCCCGAAGATCTACGACCGGCTGGTGGCCGATCTGTCGTCTGCGGTCTCGACCATCAAATATGCGCTTGAGGATGACACCCAGAACGAAATTGGCCCGCTGATTTCCATGCGTCAGCGCGACCGGGTGGCAAGCTTTGTCGAACGCGCTCTGGAGCAGCCGCACATCGAGGCGACAGCCGGCGGCAAGACCCACGGCGGCAACGGCTTCTACTATCAGCCGACGGTGTTGGCCGGAGCTCTGCAAAGCGATGAGATTGTGCGCCGCGAAGTCTTTGGTCCGGTTGTCTCCGTCACCCGCTTCTCTGAGGTCGATGAGGCCGTCACCTGGGCCAATGACAGCGACTACGGCCTGGCCTCTTCGGTCTGGACGAAGGACGTTTCACGCGCCATGCAGACGGCAGCTCAACTGCGCTACGGCTGCACCTGGGTCAACACCCATTTCATGCTGGTCAACGAGATGCCGCACGGTGGCATGAAGCAGTCCGGCTACGGCAAGGACATGTCGCATTACGCGCTCGAGGACTACACCGCCGTGCGTCACGTGATGATCGCCCACGGCTGAAAATGACCGCGGTCATTTCTTCGAGGGAAAATTGACCGCAGTCATTTTATCAAATGCGATTCTCGGGGACGCAACGCTCAGGCGCTTTCGTCCTCGAAGCCTTTCGGGTTTTTGCAGACCCAGTTCCAGGTGTCGTGACACATCTCCTCAAGACCCTTCCGGGCCACCCAGTCGATGGAGCGTTCGGCCTGGCTGGTGTCGGCAAAACACGCTGCCACATCGCCCTCGCGTCGCGCTGCGACGGTGGTGGTAATTTTCTGGTTGGATGCGCGCTCGAACGCCTTGACCATCTGCAGCACGGAATAGCCGGTCCCGGTTCCCAGATTGACGGTCATGCAGGCGTTGTCGCTTGATGCGGTCTGCAGGGCGTCATAGGCCTTCAGATGGCCTTCCACCAGGTCGACCACATGGATGTAGTCGCGCACGCCGGTTCCATCGACTGTGTCATAGTCGTCGCCGAAGATCGCCAGCTGTTCCCGTCGTCCGTCGGCCACCTGGGTGATGAACGGCATCAGGTTGCTGGGAACGCCGAGCGGATTCTCGCCGATCAGACCAGACTTATGGGCGCCGACCGGATTGAAATAGCGCAGGATGGAAAACCGCCACTTGGGATCGCTGGCGGAAAGGTCGCGTAAAATCTGCTCGACCATCAGTTTGGACTGGCCGTAGGGGTTGACCGGTCCGGTGGGGTGATCTTCCGTCAGGGGCAAATATTGCGGTTCACCATAGACGGTGGCCGAGGACGAAAAGATCAACTGATGCACGCCACAGGCTTCCATGGCGCTGAGCAGGCGGTGACTGCCGATGACGTTGCAGTCGTAATAGTCGAGGGGATTGGCAACGGATTCGCCCACCGCCTTCAATCCGGCGAAATGCACGACCGCCGTACAGCTGTATTTGCGCAACACCTCTTCCAGCCGGTCCTGATCACGAATGTCGGCCTGCTCGAAGCTGACGGACTTTCCGGTGATCTCGGCCACCCGCTCCAGGCTTTTCAGGCGGGAGTTCGCAAGATTGTCGAGAACGACGATATTGTGGCCGGCCTCCATGAAGGTGACGCAGCAATGTGATCCAATGTAACCGGCGCCACCGGTAATCAAAATAGTCATCTTGTCTCGAAATCCCTTGAACCGCTGAAAAAAGACGCAGCAAAAACCTGATGCAGGATCTCGCAAGCGGCCTAAATAAACCTGAAAATCTGTATAAAACCAAAAGCAAAGCCGGGAAACTGCTGTTTTACGGCCAACCAGCTGGCAAGCCGTGGGCAAAAGCCCATATGAAGGGTGGAAAGCTTCTGCCAACTGGTGTAGAAGGCGCCCAATCTTGATCAAACAGAATGGCCCACGATGGAAACCGTAGTCATCGTAATTCATCTTATGGTCGTGCTGGCTCTCGTGCTGGTCGTCCTGCTGCAACGCTCCGAGGGCGGTGCCCTTGGCATCGGCGGCGGCGGCGGTGGCGGCTTCATGTCCAGTCGTGGCACGGCAAACGTGCTGACCCGCGCGACGGCGATCCTGGCAGTGGCCTTCTTTGGCACCTCGATCGCTCTGACCCTGATTGCAGAAATGGGCCAGCGCCCAGGTTCTGTGCTGGATCAGGTTCCTGCGACCACCGCACCTGCCGACAGCACCGGCGGTTCGGGCAATGGTCTCCTTGATTCGCTCAAGCAGCAAAGTGAAGAGAGCACCCCCGCAGGACCACAGGTTCCGGCTGCCCAGTAAGGGCGGTTTGCGGGTGGCGAACGTTCGTTCGCGATGCTCTATATGCCCTGCGGACCCCGCAGGGCATTTTTGTTGTGTCTAATGAAAACTCACGAGTGGTCAAACACCCCTCGGCAACGATATGATGCGGCTCCATGGCGCGATACATTTTTATCACCGGCGGCGTGGTCTCCTCGCTTGGCAAAGGTTTGGCTTCTGCGGCCCTGGGCGCTCTGCTCCAGGCACGCGGATACAAGGTTCGACTGCGTAAGCTCGATCCCTACTTGAACGTTGATCCGGGCACCATGAGTCCGTATCAGCATGGCGAGTGTTTCGTCACAGATGACGGGGCCGAGACGGATCTCGACCTGGGTCACTACGAACGCTTCACCGGGCGTCCTGCCAACAAGCAGGACAACATCACCACCGGTCGCATTTATCAGGACATCATCACCAAGGAACGCCGCGGCGACTACCTTGGTGGAACGGTTCAGGTCATTCCCCACGTTACCGACGAGATCAAGAACTTCGTTCTTGACGGCAATGAGGACTATGACTTCGTCCTGACCGAAATCGGTGGCACGGTCGGTGATATCGAAGGCCTGCCGTTCTTCGAAGCCATCCGTCAGCTCGGCAACGAATTGCCGCGCGGCGATGCTGTCTATGTTCATCTGACCCTGATGCCCTACATTCCGGCAGCCGGCGAAATGAAGACCAAGCCGACCCAGCACTCGGTCAAGGAGCTGCGGTCGATCGGCATTCAGCCCGACATTCTGATGGTCCGCTGTGATCGTCTGATCCCGGAAACCGAGCGCCGCAAGCTGTCGCTGTTCTGCAACGTGCGCGAAGGCGCCGTGATCCCGGCCTATGACGTCAAGTCGATCTATGATGTGCCGCTGGCCTACCACAAGGAAGGCCTGGACGACGAGGTTCTGGCCGCATTCGGGATCACTGGTGCACCGGCGCCGGTTCTTGATCGCTGGACAACCATTTCGGAAGGCATTGCCAATCCGGAAGGCGAAGTGAAAATCGCCATCGTCGGCAAATACACCGTGCTCAAAGACGCCTACAAGTCGCTGATCGAAGCCTTGGTTCATGGCGGCATCGCCAACAACGTCAAGGTCAACTTCGAGTGGATGGAATCGGAAACCTTCGAGAAGGAGGATCCGACCCCTTACCTTGATGGCGTGCACGGCATTCTGGTCCCCGGCGGCTTCGGCGAACGCGGCGCGGAAGGCAAGATTGCCGCCGCGCATTTTGCCCGCACCCGCAAGATCCCTTACTTTGGCATTTGCTTCGGCATGCAGATGGCGGTGCTGGAAGCCGCCCGCAACCTGGCCGGTATCCCTGACGCGAACTCGACCGAATTCGGTCCGGCGAAAGAGCCGGTTGTCGGTCTGATGACCGAATGGTCGCGCGGCAACGAGAAGGAAGTCCGTCATCTGGACGGCGATCTCGGCGGCACCATGCGTCTGGGCGCCTATACGGCGGCTTTGAAGCCGGGGTCGAAAATCGCCGAGATCTACGGCGAAGAGACTGTCTCCGAGCGTCATCGTCACCGCTACGAGGTCAACATCGGCTACCGCGAACAGCTGGAATCCTGCGGACTGATCTTTGCCGGCACATCGCCTGATGGCGTCCTGCCGGAAACAGTCGAGATCGAAGGCCATCCGTGGTTCATCGGCGTTCAGTACCACCCGGAACTGAAGTCCCGCCCGTTTGAGCCGCACCCGCTGTTTGCTTCCTTCGTCGCGGCCGCCATCCAGCAAAGCCGCCTCGTCTGATGCCTTGTGCTTTTGGTACAATCTTCAAAGCCGGCCCCTGGGCCGGCTTTTTTTGTCTTTGGGATCTTTGTTTGGACGGGAAGTCCAGTCGCCCCCAGTCCGCGTGGCTCCGCTTACTCGTCATTGCCGGTCCTGATCCGGCACTCCACGCGGTTGCCGTGCGTCTCGGGGAGGTGCTCGTCTGCCGCGACATATCGGCATGGATCCCATGATCAAGTGATGGGATGACGAGGGGAGGGACAGGTGTTGTGCGCGTCCATCGGGCGTCATCCTCGGGCTTGTCCCGAGGATCCAGAATTAAAGTTCGTCGAGATGTTCGGAGCTCACCGGTCCCGCATCTCCGCCTTCGCTGCGTGCGGGATGACCGATCATGGGGTGTCGTGTGCCGGCGGGTGGAGAAGGAAAGCGGGGCTGAGCAGGCGACCTGCACGAATCCCTCCGTCGTCATCCCGGACAAGCGCCAGCGCCGATCCGGGATCGGTGCGCCCCGACCTGACCGCTCTCGTGCCCCCTGGCGTCATTGCCGGACCTGATCCTGCGCTCCACGCCGTTGTCATGCGCCTCGGGAAGGTTTTCGTCTGTCGCGATGTATCGGCATGGATCCCATGATCAAGTCATGGGATGACGGAGGAACGTGCGTGCATTCCTCTCCTTAGCCGTCACTGCCGGACTTGATCCGGCACTCCAAGCCGTTGCCGAGCGCCTCGGGGAGGCTCTCGTCTGTCGCGATGTATCGGCATGGATCCCATGATCAAGTCATGGGATGACGAGGGGAGGGGCAGGTGTTGTGCGCGTCCATCGGGCGTCATCCTCGGGCTTGTCCCGAGGATCCAGAATTAAAGTTCGTCGAGATGTTCGGGGTTCGCCGGTCCCGCACCTCCGCCTTCGCTACGTGCGGGATGACCGATTATGGGGTGTCGTGTGCCGGCGGGCGGAGAAGGAAAGCGGGGCTGAGCAGGCGACCTGCACGAACCCCTCCGTTGTCATCCCGGGCAAGCGCCGGCGCCGATCCGGGATCGGTGCGCCCCGACCTGACCGCTCTCGTGCCCCCTGGCGTCATTGCCGGACTTGATCCGGCACTTCACGCCGTTGCCGAGCGCCTCGGGAAGGCTTTCGTCTGTCGCGATGTATCGGCATGGATCCCATGATCAAGTCATGGGATGACGAGGGGGCAAGGGTAGGTAAATCGCCTCCGTTGTCATCCCGGGCAAGCGCCGGCGCCGATCCGGGATCGGTGCGCCCCGACCTGACCGCTCTCGTGCCCCCTGGCGTCATTGCCGGACTTGATCCGGCACTTCACGCCGTTGCCGAGCGCCTCGGGAAGGCTCTCGTCTGTCGCGATGTATCGGCATGGATCCCATGGTCGGGCCATGGGATGACGGAGAGAAACCTGGCTCTCGGCAAATCTCTCGGCCGTCATCCCCGACTTGTTCGGGGATCCAGACGTCCTGGCTGCCACGAACCAGCCTGAGGGGCGAGGCGAAGGACAATTCGCCAAAAACCAGCCAGTACCGCTTTTCAGATGTTTTGCGAGAGCGCGGCTTTTGGCACCGACCTCGGTCTGCTATGACCACGCGAAGAGCGTGAAGTCTGCAAGGCGGGCCTCAGGGCAAGGGAACAAGGAAAACTGAAAATGACGCGTGGCCTGGATCATATTGTCGTTGCCGTGAAGGATCTTGAGGCCGCGGGCAAGGCCTGGCAGGCGCTGGGTTTCACGGTCACGCCGACCAACCATCATGCCTGGGGCACGGCCAACAAGCTGGTGCAGCTGGACGGCTTCTTCGTCGAGCTGCTAAGCGTTGCCGAGCCGGACAAGATTGTCGAGGCGACGGAGACTGCATTTTCCTTCGGGGCGTTCAATCGAGATTTTCTCAAAACCGGTGAAGGCATTTCCATGCTGGTGGCCGATTCCCTCGGGGCCGAGCAGGACCGTGCCGACTATCAGCGCCTGGGTCTGAAAACCTACGAGCCCTTCGGCTTTGAGCGCGAGGCCAATCTGCCGGATGGCGCGACGGCAAAAGTCGCCTTCGATCTGACTTTCGCCACGGACCCGCATGGGCCGGAGCTGGGCTTTTTCGCCTGTCACAACAAATACCCGGAGAATTTCTGGAAGCCCGCCTTCCAGAGCCACGCAAATGGCGCCACAGCGGTTTCAGCGCTTTATATGGTCGCCGGTGACCCCTCCGACCATCACGAGTTTCTGGGCGGCTTTATTGGCCAGCGAGAGATGCGCGCCACCAGTCTGGGCCTTGAGCTGCCCACAGCCCGCGGTGAGATCAATGTTCTGACCAGACAGGCCTACGCCTATGCTCTGGGCGAGGCAGCGGCAGAGAGCCTGCCCGACACGCTGCCATGCTTCGCAGCGCTGGAAGTGGCCTGCAAGGGTCTTGAAGCCCGCAAGGTGATCCCGGCGAGAGAGCTGCATGGCATGAGTTTGGTTCTGTCGCCGGCCTGAGGCTGTTTCAAAACAATCTGAACAGCAAGATTCAGACGCCGCTATCAGCCGATGGCGGCGTTTTTCGTGCGGCGATCAGGGGAACGGGATAGGGTAAAACTTTCCGGTGCCAAAAGCCGCACCGAATTCAAGGCGACACGCATTTCGCTGATGCCGCAGGGAGCACAAGTTTTTGATTTTTCTAGGAGAAAATGGTGAGCCGACAGGGGTTCGAACCCTGGACCTACTGATTAAAAGTCAGTTGCTCTACCAGCTGAGCTATCGGCTCCCAATTTGGGTCCGGGGACTGGGTGGGACTGGTTGGGCCCGCCGTCGTTGCCGTCCGGAATGCGCTGGTGTTTAAGCGGGGGAGGGATTTGATGCAAGGGCAAAATGCCAAAAAAAATCGATCACCTGTTGATGAATTGCCTGGAAAGGTCTCTTGACGCAAAAATATCGAGTCACCTAGGGTAAGTAATCAGAATGCCAGAGTTTTTCAGTTATGTTTTTTGCGGTGCCTCAGCAAAATCGCCCTAGGTCGATTGACGGATATCGCTTGTTCTCCGTTTTGTTGTATTCTATCCGTAGGTTAGTTTAGGTCCGCTTGGGCAATTTTCGAGAGGTCCGCACATCCGGCGCGAGAACTCGCTTGCCGGACCAGCGAGGTTTTTTATGCACGATAATACGGCAGAAATGCATGCCAGCTCAATGGAGCTGGAGTTTGTAAAGGGGCACATCGCGGCGACGATGACCCTGATACACGCACTCATCGATCAGGGAACGCTTGACCGTGCACGTCTCGACGAGTTCTTTGCCGGCTTCATAGGTCAGTTGCCACACAACCGGGACACATTGGGCCTGCGTCTTGTGCTGGATCAGTGGCGGCAGGGCCTGCGTGATGGCATGGAAGAAAAAGACCTGCGGGAAAACCTGTTTGAAGTGATCAAGGGTGGACGACACCCGGGTTAACCGAGGTTTTCCAGATCTGACCAAAAAGCCCAGGCGGTTCGGTTTTCAACCGGCGCCGGGGCTTTTTGGTTTTCAGGTCGGAATCCATCCCCCGCAATACCCGAAGGGCATTCATGTGGGGGCGTTGATTTGTCCCGGCGCTGCGCTGACCGAGCTGTGATACAGACGTGACTTTCTTGTCGTGATGGCTTGCGCCATTTATGACCCTGTCGAATCCATCCTCCAATCCGGACCCGATTTCTTCATGTTGCAGGACATCACCATCTGGGGCGCGCTGTTTGCCGGGCTCCTGTCGTTTGTATCCCCATGCGTCTTGCCCCTGGTGCCGCCCTATCTCGGCTTTCTCGCCGGTGTGTCGCTGGACCAGCTGAACGGGGAGGGGGATACGCAAGTCGCCTCCCGCAAGGTGTTCTTTGCCGCCTTGTCGTTCGTGGCCGGGTTCTCGACCGTCTTCATCGCGCTTGGCGCCAGTGCCAGCGTGCTGGGCAAGCTGGTCAGCGGTCACATCGACACGCTGGCCGTGGTGGCTGGCATCCTGATCATCATCATGGGGCTGCATTTCCTTGGCGTTTTCCGCATCGGGCTGCTCTACCGCGAGGCACGGGTGCATGTGGAGCGCAAGCCGGCCGGGCTGCTGGGCGGCTATGTCATCGGTCTGGCCTTTGCTTTTGGCTGGACGCCCTGCATCGGTCCGATCCTCGCTGCAATCCTCTCGGTGGCTGCCTCTGAAGCCACGGTGGCCAGTGGAGCGCTGCTGCTGAGTGCCTACGCCCTGGGGATGGGCATCCCCTTCCTGCTGGCGGCGCTCTTTGCCAAGCCGTTCCTCGGCTTCATGCAGCGGTTCCGGCGGCATATGGGGCTGGTGGAAAAGGCGATGGGGCTGGTGATGATCCTGACCGGCATCATGTTCCTCACCGGCTTCATGCAGACGATGTCCTACACGCTGCTGGAGTGGTTTCCGGTCTTCGCTCAAATCGGCTGAGCCAGCGTTATGAACGGCCCTGGGGCATGCTCGGCAGGGCAGGCAGCGCATCACCGGAAAACAGCGTTGGGTGACATTGCCCGGCGCTGTCGATAAGCCGCAGACAGGCCACGGTCGCATCGGCTGCATTGGCAAACGGCCCGACAAGCAGGTCGATCTCGCCCGGATGCAAGGCGGACGGGGCAGAGCGTGCCGTCAGATCGGCAATGCGCTCAGAATTGTCGGTTGTGAATTTTTCCCAGGCTTCGGCCGCAGCAACATCGCTTTCAAAATGCCCGAGTACCACGGCAAAATCGCTGCGACTGACGCTGCCCGAGCCGCCTTGCGACTGGCCGGCGGCTTTCGATGGCTTGATGATCAGATCGACTTCGGGCGCGGGTGCGACCTGCTGACGGGTCTGTGAAGCGTCAAGCGCCGCCCTTGGGATCGCGGCGCGTGTGGCGGAGGGGATCGAGGCCGTCGATGTGGGCTCCAGACCGTCTTCCGGCGGCAGCAACAGCTGCGCCTGCTCATAGGACGGAGCTTCTTCTGCCGGCGGCAGCTGAACGATGCGCACCGGGCGCGGCGCGGGGGCAGGGTCGCCAGAGTTGGTGCCGCGGGGCAGTTGAGACAGGGTCAGAAACGGTTTGCCACTGCGGGTTTCCGGTGCCGGCATGAATTCGATGCGCGAGCGCACGCTGTCGCTGTCGTCCTGAGTATCTTGCGATGACTTGATGTTGGCTGTCGGCCGGAACCGCTCCTGCGCCTTCAGGGCTGCGGCTCGTGGATCAGCTGGTTCAGTGGCCTGCGTCTGTGCCGAAGGTGTCTGCTTGACCGGGGATGGCACGGGTGTTTTCTTTGCCGCGCTCTCGTTCTTGTCGGGAGCAGCCTGTGTGATGCTTCCCTGTGCAGGGCTCTCCGGGATGCCTGCCTGAAGTTTTTCTTCCAGAGCCGCCAGTCGGCGCGAATACTGTGCATTCTGTTCGCTCAGCAAAAACACATGCCGGCGCAGCGAGACGACTTCCTTTTGCAAGGTTTCAATGTGACCGCTGGAAATCAGGTTACGGGCTTCGGAGGCGGCTGAAGGCATGTCGTAGATGCCAAGGGAAATATCCTGGCCATTCAGACCGATCGAGGCCGTCGAGGACACCGGGCCGACTGCCGGCAACTGAACGCCGTCATAATTGGCAGCAAGTCGATCTGCCAACGGTTGACCGTACTGAAGCGCTGCCAGCCCCGTCACACCGCACAAGATCGCGGCAAATGCCCAGCCGAGCACAGTAAGTCGCTGATTTGTCAGCGTCTCCCTGGCTCGGCGTCTGGCCGCGTTGCTGGTGGTCCTGTCTGGCACGTGTGTCCCGTGTCTCGTGAAGCCGAATCTTAGATGATAATCTGCGCAATGAGACTTCAATTATGGTTAACGAACAAGAATGCGTCCGGGGAAACATGGAAAGTCTTTCAATGTCTTGTGGATCGGGGCATACAGGCAGCGATTTTAGTCACGGGGATGCCGTTGTTGTATCCGGGGAAAGGCACTGATCGTTCCGAGTGGGACGAAAAGGGGACGAAATTCATGACATCACGTAGCTTCCTTCCAATCGTTTTGGGTGCGGGTCTTGGAACGCGCATGCGCTCTGACGTCCCGAAGGTCATGCATGAAATCGGAAACCTGCCTCTGGTCGGCCATGTGCTGAAGGCGCTTCAGGCTGCCGGAGCTGACCGGATTGCCGTGGTGATCGGCCCGGATATGCCCGAGTTGGAGCGCGCCGTCGCCCGTATCTCCCCCAATGCCTCCTGCTACGTGCAGACCGAACGGCTCGGCACGGCACATGCAGCCCTGGCCGCAGAACCGGCGCTGCAGCAGGCCTCCGATGACGTTCTGGTGCTTTTCGGCGACACCCCGCTGGTGACGGAAGCGACGATTTCGCGCGTGCGCGATGGTCTGGCAGCTGGCGCCGATGTGGCCGTTCTGGGTTTTGAGGCAAAGAACCCGTTTGGCTATGGCCGTCTGCTGACCTGCGATGGCCGCTTGATGGCGATCCGCGAAGAAAAAGATGCCACCGATGAGGAGCGCAAGGTCACCCTGTGCAACTCCGGCATCATGGGCTTCAACGGCAAGGTCGCGCTTGAGCTGATGCAGGCCGTTGGCAATGCCAATGCCAAAGGTGAGTTCTACCTGACCGATGCGGTGGAAATCGCCAATGAGCGCGGATTGACCGTCAAGGCGGTCTCCGCTGAGGAAGAAGAAGTGCAGGGGGTCAACACCCGTGCCCAGCTGGCCGCCTGCGAAGCGGTGTTCCAGAAGCGTGCCCGGCTGGCGGCGATGGAGGCCGGTGTGACACTCCATGCGCCTGAAACGGTTTACTTCTCCCATGACACCGAACTGGGGGTCGATGTGGTGGTGGAGCCGAATGTGGTGTTCGGCCCGGATGTGAAGGTGGCCACGGAAGTGCGGATTCGCGCCTTCTCGCATCTTGAAGGCGCGCGCGTCGGCTCCGGCACGTCCATGGGGCCCTATGCCCGCCTGCGCCCCGGCGCCGAGCTGATGGAAGACACCCACATCGGCAACTTCGTCGAGATCAAGAAAGCCGTGGTCGGTCGCGGCGCCAAGGTCAATCATCTGAGTTACATTGGGGATGCGGACATCGGGGCAGGCAGCAATGTCGGCGCCGGCACCATCACCTGCAATTATGATGGCTTCGGAAAGCACCGCACGGTGATCGGCGACGGCAGCTTCATTGGCTCCAATGCGACGCTTGTGGCGCCCATCACCCTGGGCAAGGGCGTCTATGTGGCTGCCGGCAGCACGGTGACGGAGGATGTCTCCGATGACGCGCTGGTGCTCGGACGTGCCCGCCAGTCGGAAAAGCCGAAGCGTGCGGCCGAACTGCGCGCCCGCTTCAAGGCGGCAAAAAACGCAGCAAAAAGCTGATCCTTCAAGCGCCTGAGTGTTGGCGGATACGCCTTCAGACCTCCCTGTCACGAAGTGAAACAGGGATTGATTTCGTTTTTTCAGATGCACCGCGTAAAGCGGACAAGTCATTTTTTACGAGGGTAATTACATATGTGTGGGATCGTCGGCATTCTGGGCGCAAGTGAAGTTGCCCCTCGTCTGGTGGATGCGCTGAAACGGCTTGAGTACCGCGGCTATGATTCCGCCGGCGTCGCCGTTCTGGTCGATGGCACGCTGGAACGTCGCCGCGAAGAGGGCAAGCTGCGCAACCTCGACGCAGCACTCGGCAAGAACCCGCTGGCAGGCACCTCCGGCATTGGCCACACCCGTTGGGCAACCCATGGCGGTCCGAGCACCCGCAACGCGCACCCGCATATGGCCGGGCGTGTGGCTGTCGTCCACAATGGCATTATCGAAAATTACCTGGAATTGCGGGCGGAAATCGAGGGCTTTGGCTCTGTTCTGGAAAGCGACACCGACACGGAAATGGTGGCGCATCTGGTCAACCGTGAGCTGGACAACGGCTCGACGCCAAAAGACGCAGTTGCTGCTGTGCTGCCGCGTTTGCATGGTGCCTTTGCACTGGCGTTTCTGTTCGCCGGTGAAGACAACATCATGATCGGCGCCCGCAAGGGCTCGCCCCTGGCCATTGGTCACGGCGAAGGCGAAATGTTCTTCGGCTCAGACGCCATTGCCCTGTCCCCCTTCACCGACCGCATCACCTATCTGGAAGAAGGCGACTGGGCGGTTCTGACCCGCACCTCGGTCGAGGTCTTTGACGCGCAAAATGCGCCCGTGTCACGTGGTGAATCAAAGTCTTCGGTCACATCTGCGCTGATCGACAAGGGCAACTTCCGCCATTTCATGGCCAAGGAAATCCACGAGCAGCCGGAAGTCATCGGCCATACCCTGAGCCGCTACATCGACTTCGGCACAAGGAAAGCGTCTGTTCCGGGCATTGAGACCGCCGGCTTCGACAAGATCTCGCGGGTGATCATTTCCGCTTGCGGAACAGCTTATTACGCTGGTCTGGTGGCGAAATACTGGTTTGAGAAATACGCACGCCTGCCGGTGGAAATCGACGTTGCCTCCGAGTTCCGTTATCGCGAGACGCCGGTCTCCGAGGACGAATTTGCGCTGTTCATTTCCCAGTCCGGCGAGACAGCGGATACGCTCGCCTCGCTGCGCTACTGCAAGCAGAATGGCGCCAGAATCGGCGCAGTCGTCAATGTGGCCGAAAGCACCATCGCGCGTGAATCCGATGTGGTGTTCCAGACCATTGCCGGACCGGAGATCGGCGTTGCCTCAACCAAGGCTTTTACCTGTCAGCTTGCGGTTCTTGCCGCACTCGCGGTCCAGGCTGGCCGTATTCGTGGCGTGCTGAGCGAAGAGCAGGAAAGCGAGCTGGTCGGCGCCTTGGCGGAAATCCCGGGCTATGCAGTGCAGGCCCTGAAGCGCGAAGTCGAGATCGAGCGCCTGTCGCAGTCCCTGTCAAAGGCGCCCAACGCGCTGTATCTGGGCCGTGGCACCAACTTCCCGCTGGCACTGGAAGGCGCACTGAAGCTCAAGGAGCTGTCGTATATTCATGCGGAAGGCTATGCGGCTGGCGAGTTGAAGCATGGGCCGATCGCGCTGATCGACGAGAACATGCCGGTCTTCGTCATTGCGCCCTATGACGGGATCTACAGCAAGACCGTGTCGAACATGCAGGAAGTGGCCGCGCGTGGCGGACGTATCGTGCTTCTCACCGATGCCAGAGGCGCGGCAGAAAGCGGCAATGCAGCCGACGATGTGGTGATCATGCCGGATGTGCCGGAAATCGCCGCGCCGATCGTCTACGCCCTGCCGGTGCAGCTGATTTCCTATCACACGGCTGTCTTCATGGGCACGGATGTGGATCAGCCGCGCAATCTGGCGAAGTCCGTCACCGTCGAATAATGGCTTTTGTCAGACAAGAAAGACAGCTCTCATGAGTGATGCTGTAAGCGAGGCTGTGGCGCTTGAAATCGTTGAATTTCAGGAGCCTCAGCGCGCTGCCGTGATTGCCTTGTGGCAGGCAAGCGGCCTGGTCAGGCCGTGGAACGACGCGGACAAGGACATCAACCGCAAGCTGACTGATCCGGTCGGGCGGCTGTTTGTGGTGCTGGTCGGGGCGGCCGTGGTCGGCTCGGTGATGGTGGGGTATGACGGCCATCGCGGCACGATCTACTATCTTGCGGTCCATCCGGATCACCAGTCAGCGGGCCTTGGGCGCCGGTTGATGGCCCATTGCGAGGCCTATTTGCTTGCGCTTGGATGCCCAAAAATCAACTTGCTGGTGCGCCGTGGCAACGACAAGGCACGCGGCTTTTATGATGCGCTCGGCTTTTCGGAAGACGAGGCCGTGTCTCTCGGCAAGCGGCTTATTCCCGACGTCTGACCCGATCAGGCCATTGCCTCAGGCCGTCGGATGCGAGGGGCGTGACAGCACAAAACCGGCACAGGCGGCAAACACCGCGGCCACGCCCAGTGCCCAGACCAGGCGCGGCTGGCTGCCGACGTAAAACCCGACATAGCCGATGACCATGCCACCAACGGCCATCATCTTGGCTTTCGGCGGAATGACGCCGTGGTCGCGCCAGGAGCGGACCATCGGCCCGAAACGCGGGTGGTCCAGAATGCGGGCTTCAAGCTCCGGAGAGGAGCGGGCGAAACAGCCAGCGGCAAGGATGAAGAAGATCGTGGTCGGGAGCAGCGGCAGGACAGCGCCGATCAGCCCGATGAGAACGAAGCCAATCCCTAAGATCTTGAACGTGGTGCGCCGCACGCAAGTGCCTCCAAATGTCGCATTGGGTGCGCGGCCGCGCCCAAAATTTAATATCCGCACAGGATGTTTAAACCTGCTAGGAACACCTATGTAATGGACTTGCATCGCAATTGCGATGATGTTGCGGCCCTTTTGGAAAACTCGAATGACGCGTAAAGAGCAGATGCCGGATCCGGTCCCCCCAGCGCCTCACAAGGCAAAGTTTTCCACGCGCCTGCGCAACTACTTTCTGACAGGTCTGGTGATCGCCGGCCCCATCGGCATTACGTTATGGTTGACCTGGACGTTCATCCAGTGGGTTGACGGCTGGGTCAAGCCGCTGATCCCCCATACCTATAATCCCGACACCTATCTGCCGTTTCCGGTGCCCGGTTTCGGCCTGGTTACGGCAATCGTCCTGCTGACCATCATCGGTTTTCTGGCAGCCAATTTCCTGGGCCGCTCGATGCTCCGTCTCGGCGAAAGCCTGGTCAACCGCATGCCGCTGGTCCGCAATCTCTACAGCGGCCTGAAGCAGATTTTTGAAACGGTTCTGAACGAACGCGGCACGTCGTTTTCCAAGGCTGCGCTGATCGAATATCCGCGCCGGGGCCTGTGGGCCATTGTCTTCATCTCGCTGGATACCAGGGGCGAAGTGGCCAAGCGTCTGCTCGACAAGGCCGATACGATGTCCGTCTTTCTGCCGACCACCCCGAACCCGACTTCCGGCTTCCTGCTGTTCGTGCCCAAGGAAGAGATCATCGAACTCTCCATGAGCGTCGAGGATGCGGCCAAGCTTGTCATTTCTGCTGGTCTGGTGAACCCGGAATATCCGGACATGCTCGACAAGTTCATCGAGGACCCGGAGAAGGCCAAGCTGCTGAAAACCCGCCAGACTGAAGAAGTCTGAGGCCGCTTGGCTTCTCACTTGTTTTGCCGGAGCACTCTGCTCTCCCGGGCTCGACCCGGGACCCAATCTAAGTTTCAAATCACCCACGGGCTTTTGGGTCGAGGCGGCGGATGACTGCACCGAGACGCTTCAGGCCGGGTGCGATCTTGTCTTCGGCGATGGCACCAAAGCCGAGGCGGATGTAGCTGCGGTGGGCATCGGGCCGCAAGAAGCGCAGATCGCCACGCTCCAGCAACACCCCATCGGCTTCCGCCTCGCGCTGCAACTCCGCCAGATCGAGTTCTTCGGGCACCCGCACCCAGATGCCGGTGCCGCCGGTGGTCGGGGTGACCTCACACATCGGCATATGGGTTTCCGCTGCGGAAAAAATCGTCCGCCACTTGGATGCCAGTGTTTTACGCAGCCGCCGGATGTGGCTGTCGTAATGACCTTCGGCGAGAAACAGCGCCATGGCGCGCTGATCCTGCGCCGGAGGATGGCGATACATCAGCCGCCTCAGGGCGCGCAGCTCCTCGATGATATCTGCCCGCGCCGAAATGAAGCCCAGCCGCAAGCCGGGAAACAGCGGTTTGGACAGGCTGCCCACATGCAGCACACGTTCGCTGCGATCCAGACTCTTGAGCGAGGGTTTCTGCGCACCGACAAAGTTCAGCTCGTGCTCATACTCATCTTCGATGATCACCAGATCGTGGGACTCGGCCGCAGCCATCAGAGCGAGGCGCCGGTCCAGCGACATGGTGACGTTGGTCGGCGACTGGTGACTGGGGGTGATGTAGACCAGCTCCGTGTCAGCCAGCTCCGGTGTGACGCGCATACCGAATGAATCAACCGCCTGTGGCGAGATTTTTGCCCCCATTGTCAGGAAAATATTCCTGGTGTCGACGTAGCCGGGATCCTCCAGAGCGACCCGCGTGCCGTCTTCGCAAAACAGCCGCGCGGCCAGATAGATGGCGTTTTGGGCACCGACGGTCACCAGAATGTTGTTCGGGTTGGCCCGAAAGCCACGTTGCGGCAGTATCTTGCGGATGATCTGGTCGACCAGCATCGGGTCGTCGCTGTCCACCAGATCGGAGATCCACTTCGGCGCATGCTGGGCCGTCCCGGCCAGCCGGACGCAATCGCGCCAGCGGGTGACTGAGGTCTTGTCCGGGTCGATCTGGCCATAGACGAACGGGTAGGGGAACCGCCGCCAGTCAGACGGCTTGTGAATATTTTCCTGTTCCACATAGCTGATCTTCAGCCGGTTGCGCAGCTCGAAAGGGTGCGGATCGGGCAGACCGCTGTTCATCTCACCGCCCTGGCGCAGGCTCAGTCGCTCCCGAACCGCCTTGTCGTTGACGAAGAAACCGCGGCGCGGCAGCGGGATCAGATAGCCGTCCTCGGCCAGCCGCTCATAGACCAGCGAAATCGTGTTGCGCGACACGCCGATGGTCTTCGACATCACCCGAGTTGCCGGCAGAGGCTCATGCGTTGGCCAGGCTCCCGCGAGAATGGCTTCAATCAGCCTCTCCTGGATCTGGTGCTGCAGGCGTCGGTCCGGGTCGAACGGTGTGGAGAAATAGGGGTCGAGCATTGTCTATGGTCAGTTCGCACTGTTGGGCCAAAAGCGAGGTTGTGATCACATTCTATATCACCAGTTTCCAATCCGAAATTCCACCTCTGGCTCCATAGTTTTCAACTTCTGGATCTAAGGGCGGATATCGCATCGCAATAGTCTTTTTGGTGCGCCGCAGCGTCAGGCAAAAAACCTAGAAAATAGGGTCGACGCCGCTGAAACGCTTCATCCCGAAGGGGCCTTCCACCCCAGGGATTTCAGAGGGGAATATTGTATGACCAACAACATCAAGGACGTCCGCGCAAGCCGACGCCAGTTCCTGAAAACGTCTGCCGCAGCAGGGGCCGGTCTTGCCATGCCGGCCATCGTAAGCTCCAGCGTGCTGGCGTCCTCCGGTGAGATCAACATCATGATGTGGTCTGACTATCTTCCGGAAAGCTTCGTCACCGGCTTTACCGACAAGACGGGGATCAAGCTCAACTTCACCGGCATTGGCTCCAACGAAGAGATCATCAACAAGCTGAAAGCCACCAACGGCGAAGGCTTCGACATCGTCTCTCCGACCGTCAACCGCAACCTTCTGTGGGCTGAGCTTGGCCTGTTGCAGCCGTTCGACATGTCCAAGGTCGCTCTGGAAAAGGTCAACCCGGCCATGGCTCTGGGCGAAACCCATTGGAACTTCGGCGACAAGGGCGTCCATTGGTTGCCGCACATCTGGGGCACCGAGGGCATTTCCTGGCGCACCGACGCCTTCACCCCGGCAGGAGAATTCCCGAGTTATTACGACGTCTGGGATGACGCCAACGCCGGCAAGACCATGGGCCGTGGCCACTCCATGCTGTTGGGTCTGGGTCTTGGCCTGGAAGCTCGTGGCGAGATGGATGCCGGCTCCATGTGGGCTGCCTATGAGACCCCGGAGAAAATGGACGAAGTCTGGACCAAGCTGATTGAGGCCGCCATCGCCAAAAAGCCAAACATCAAGCTGATCTGGAACGATGCCGATACGCAGAAGAATGGTCTGCTGAACGAAGGCGTCATTGTCGGTCAGACCTGGGACGGTCCTCCGATTGCCCTGAAGACGGCGGGCGAGCCGGTGATGTACCGGGCGCCGAAGGAAGGCGCTATGGCCTGGGTTGACGGTATGGCGATGCCAACCGGTGCCAAGAACATCGATCAGATCTACGCCTTCATCGATGCCGCCTATGATGCCAAACTGGCAGGCGAGGCCATTCAGACCCACGGCTACAACTCTCCGGTGATCGGGGCTGCCGATTTCGGTGGCGAGATCTACGCCAAGAACTTTGCCGACGCTTACCCCGGCGATGCTCTGGCCAACCTGAACGCCTGGCCGGCAGAAGCGCCTTGGTATTCCGAAAAGCGGACTGAATACACCAACAAGTTCCTGTCTGCCTAAGCCGGCAAGCGGATCTGCGACATCTCCACGGGGCCGAATTGACGTTCGGCCCCGACGGGAGAGCTTTGTTTGAACTCTCCATTCCCTGTCACTTGAGCCTGCTTTGCCCGCGCAGGCACTTTTTAGTTTTGAGAGGCCTGGCCGCCTATGACCACTAAAGATATTGTGTTGGATCATGTGTCGATCCGCTTCGGGTCGTTCACTGCCGTCGACAATGCGCATCTGACCATCAAGGGCGGGGAGTTTTTCTCCTTTCTCGGTCCGTCGGGCTGCGGCAAGACCACGCTTTTGCGTTGCGTGTCCGGCTTCACCGACCCGACGGAGGGTATGGTGACCATCGGCGGAAAGGACATGCGCGGGGTCGGCCCCAACAAGCGTCCGACCGCGCTGATCTTCCAGAACCTCGCCCTGTTTCCGTTGATGTCGGTTGCCGACAACATCGCCTTTCCGCTGGAAGTGCGCGGTATCGGCAAGAAGGAACGCCGCAAGAAGGCGGATGAGCTGCTCGACATGATTGCCTTGCCCGGTGTCGGCGAGAAGAAAGTGCATGAGCTGTCCGGTGGCCAGAAGCAGCGTGTGGCCATTGCCCGTGCCCTGGCTGTCGAACCGGATATCCTGCTGCTTGATGAACCGTTGTCGGCGCTCGACCTGAAGCTTCGGCATCACATGCGCACCGAGCTTCGCGCCATCCAGCAGCGCGTGGGTCTGACCTTCATCTACATCACCCACGATCAGGGGGAGGCGCTGACCATGTCTGACCGCATCGCCGTGATGAACCAGGGCGTGGTGGAACAGATTGGCGATCCGGAAGCCATCTACAACCGTCCGAAGACCGCGTTCGTCGCGTCATTTGTCGGAGAATCCAACTCATTTTCAGGAAAAGTCAGCAGTCAGTCAGGCAAGGAAGTTCTGCTGGAAACCCCCGTCGGCCCCTTGCGCGGCATCGCAGCCGGCGGACGCACCTACAAGCCGGGCGACGAGTGCTATCTCTTCGTGCGGCCCGAGCAGATGACCATCGCCAACGGCGTGCAGCCAGACAACAGCTTCACTGCACAAGCTCTGAAGGAGGAGTTCGAGGGCAACGCCCGGCATCTCTTCCTCAATTCGCAAGGGGTAGATCTTCGGCTCAGCCGGATCAATCTGGGCGCCAAGACGGACGACCTCAGCGGCTCGGTGATCACTGCCGGATTTTCCGCCGATCAGGCCATCGTGCTGCCGCACGGGCCTCTGGCGGGGACCTGAGCCATGGGAGCCTTGCAAGCCAGTTTTACCAGTTTCACCAACAAGCATGGACTTGGGGTGGCCTGTTTCATCGGCCTGACGGTTTTCTTCTGGGTGGTCTTCCTGATCGTCCTGCCGCAGCTGGCCATGGTCGATTTTTCCTTTCGTTACAATCTGCCTCAGTCACAGATCGGCGGAGCCAACGATGTCTACACGCTCGACAATTACGCCTATTTCTTTCAGGGCAATGACGGCACGATCAACACGCTCGATATCGGCATTCTGGTCAAGACCCTGGTGGCGGCTCTGATCGTCACGCTGATCGACATTGCGATCTGCTATCCGATCGCTTTCATTCTGGCCCACTCGGCCACCGGCGTCGCCGCCCGGCTGATGGTGATCGGTCTGATTGTGCCTTTCTGGGTCAATGAGATCCTGCGCGCCTTCGCCTTTCGCGTCCTGTTCGGTGCCACCGGATTGGTCAACGGCATTGGCATGAACATGGGGCTCTGGGATGTTCCCATCGACTTCATTCGGGCCGATGTGGCGCTGTATTCGGGCCTCGTTTATGCCTACATCCTCTTGATGATTTTCCCGATCTTCAATGCGGTGGAAGCCCTCGATCGCAATCAGATCGAGGCGGCCCGCGACATGGGCGCCAGCTGGTGGCGGGTGCATTGGCGGGTGGTTCTGCCCATTGCCAAGCCGGGCATCGCCTCGGGCGCAACCATGGTGTTCATGCTGACCGCCGGAGCGCTTGCCGCACCTCAGATCCTGGGCGGCCCGTCCAATCTGTGGTTCACACAGCTGATTTATCAGTGGTTCAACCAGTCGGCCAACTGGCAAAGGGGGTCGGCTTACGCCGTCATCTTGCTTCTCGTCTGCATCGGCTTCGTCATGATGATGATGCGCGTCTTCAAGGTATCCATCGGGGAGATCGGGCGATGAACAAACAGACCGGAGGCGGCCCGCTGGCCGTCGGCTATTCGCTGCTCTTTTTTGCCTTCCTCTTCGGCCCACTGATCATCATGGTCGTCACCGCCTTCAACTCTTCGTCGTTTCCCCGCATCACCCCGTGGGAATGTTTCACCACAGAGTGGTTCGGTGTGCTCTTCGGCAACAGCCGCCTGATGGGTGGGTTGCTCAACAGCGTGGTCATCGGCTTTGGCGTCGTCTGCATTGCCGTACCCGTCGGTCTGGCCGGCGCGCTGGCGTTGTCCGAGCTGGGACCGAGACTGCGGGCGACGCTCTACACTGTGCTGATCACGCCGATCCTGGTACCCGGCGTGGTTCTGGGCATTTCGACCATCGTCTTCTGGGGCGCCGTCGGGCGTGGTGTCGGCGCAGGCTATGACAGTCTGTTCTTCAACGGCATGTTCCTGACATTGGCCGGGCAGGTCACCTTCGTCTCCGCTTATGCCATGCTGGTTTTCATGGCGCGGCTGCAGCGCTTTGACCCGACCCTGACGGAAGCGGCCCTGGATCTGGGGGCGACGCCGGGTCAGGCGTTTCGCAAGATTCTGCTGCCATTTCTCGCCCCTGCCATCGGCTCAGCCGCGTTTCTGACGCTGTTGGCGAGTTTTGAAAATTACAACACCACCGTCTTCACCATCATGTCCCAGAGCACCTTCACCACCGCTCTGGCCTCGAAGGTGCGGCTGGGTACGGATCCATCCCTGTCGGCGCTGGCGGTGATCATCATCGGTATCACGCTGATCGGCGCGATGGTCAATGAGGCCCAGACCCGGCGCAAGGACATGCTACGCTCAGGCCGGGCGGCCCAGTCGCGGGTCTATGGCAACCCGGTGTTGAGTGTGCTGGTGCATCCCCTGAGCGTATTCTTTTTGCTCATTGCAATTGTCGGGTTCTTGTCCTGGCAGGGCAGCCAGCAAGATGCCGGCGTCTGCAAACAGCAGATCCTCGATGGGAAGCGTGCCCGTCAGGAGGAGCTTCTCGAAGCTCAACGGGAACGGATGAAGGCCCAAAAGGCAGCCGAAGAAGCCACCAAACCGACCGTCTCGACCCAGCCGGCCAGCCCATCTGCCTTTGGTGGTGCCTTCAACAGCCTCGCCCCCAAGGCCGAACCGGCCCCAGCTGAAAGCGCCAACCCATCGCCTTTTGGTGGCGCCTTCAACAACCTGACCCCGACAACCGACGACTAGAAGGGTGTGATGGACTGACAAACAAAAAGCGGCGCCCCACGACGCCGTTTTCGTTTTTGATGATCGCGGTAGGGCCGTGGCTCACCGATGCCGGGTCTGCGCCCGGGATGACGAAAGAGAGGTTTTGCTTGGGGCATTCGCACCCCACCACCGTCATCCTCGGCCTTGTGCCGAGGATCCAGCTCTTCGCCCGTGTCGAGAACATAAAGTCTGGATCCCCGCCTGGGCGGGTATGACAGAGGAGGGACGTAGCTTTCGGGGAAGGCAGACGCAGCTGTCTGGTTCCTCCGCTGCTCTCTGTTCCCAGGCACAACTCCTCCGTCGTCATCCCGGACAAGCGCCTGCGCTGATCCGGGACCGGTGCGTCGAGGCCTGTCTGATGGAAGGATGATCGCGGTAGGGCCGTGGCTCACCGATGCCGGGTCTGCGCCCGGGATGACGAAAGAGAGGTTTTGCTTGGAGTATTCGCACCCCACCACCGTCATCCTCGGCCTTGTGCCGAGGATCCAGCTCTTCGCCCGTGTCGAGAACATAAAGTCTGGATCCCCGCTTGGGCGGGTATGACGGGGGAGGGGCGTGGCCTTCGGGGAAGGCAGACGCGGCTGTCTGGTTCCTCCGCTGCTCTCTGTTCTCAGGCGCAACTCCTCCATCGTCATCCCGGACAAGCGGCAGCGCTGATCCGGGACCGGTGCGCCGAGGCCTGTCTGTTGGAACGATAATCGCGGAAAGGCCTAGTCGGCCTCTTCTTCCATCTCGTCGACCAGGACATCCGGCTTTGGCTTTTTGGTTTCCGGCGACAGCGTCTGGGCGGCGTCGTCGGTGGGTTGATTGGTAAAACCCTTCAGCGATGAGAATTCGCGGGCGTCGCGCTGGATTTCCACGGAACTCGTGCCGTAGACGCTGACCAGTTCGGCAAGCGAGCGCAGGGCGTGCATGTGGATGCGCTCATAGCCGTGGCTGGCATCGACGCCGAAGGTAATCAGCGCCGTGCGTACATCGGCGCCGGCTTCCACGGCAGAGGCCGCATCCGAGCGGTAATAGCGGAAGACGTCCTTCTGGTGCTTGATGGCATTTTCCCGGCACAACTGGGCGATCTTGCGCGTCAGGTGATAGTCGAACGGCCCGGTCTCGTCCCCCATCGATATGGTGACACCGAATTCTTCCGACTGCTGGCCCGGCGCGGAAGTGCCATTGTCAATGGCAACCAGACTGGCGATTTCCGGGGTCAGGATGGACGAGGCGCCATGGCCGGTTTCCTCAGCGATGGTGAAGAGCCAGAACATGTCGACGGTCGGCTGGACGTCCTCGTCGAGGAAGGCCTTCAGCGCGCTCAGCATGACGGCGACGCCGGCCTTGTTGTCGAGGTGCCGCGAGACGATGAAGCCGTTGTCGAGGAACTCCGGCTGCGGGTCGATGGCAACAATATCGCCGACTTCAACGCCAAGCTTGTGCAGGTCGTCGTCATTGCGGGCGTAGGCATCAATGCGCAATTCGACGTAATTCCAGCCAATGGGGAGATTGTCGATCTCGTCGTTATAGGTGTGCCCGGAAGCCTTCAGCGGCAGGATGGTGCCGGTAAAGGCGCCGCTTTCGGTGAAGATGCTGGCGCGCGCGCCCTCGGCAAACCGCGCGGACCAGGTGCCGATGGGCACGAGTTCCAGGCGGCCATTGGGTTTCAGGGATTTGATCTGAGCCCCCAGGGTGTCGAGATGCGAGACGATGGCGCGTGCCGGTTTCGGGCTTTTGCCGGGAAGCTTGGCGCGGATCGCGCCGCGTCGTGTCAACTCGTAAAAGACGCCGAGGCGGTCCAACTCCTTGCAAACGTGCCGGGCAATTTCATCCGTAAAGCCGGTCGGGCTTGGAATGGCCAGGAGGTTCTTCAGAGTTTGGCTCAGGTAGTCGACGTCTATCGCAAGCAAGGTCATTTCCCGTTTCTTGTCATGGCTTCTCTGACCGATTGTGGCACGGAGAGCGGAAAGAGGAAATCGACAAATCTCTCGGCTGTGGGTTGTGGCTCATGGTTGGCCAGTCCGGGGCGCTCGTTGGCCTCGATGAAATGGTAGTCCGGTTCGCGCGGCGATTTGACCATCAGGTCAATGCCTGTAACCGGGATCTCGATGGCCCGCGCGGCGCGGATTGCTGCGTCTATCAGCACATGATTGGTCTCGCCGGTGACGTCATGAATGGTGCCGCCGGTATGCAGGTTCGCGGTCTTGCGCACCGGCACAGTTTGGCCCTCCGGGACGACGCTGTCCCAATCGAAACCTGCGGCCCTCAGACAGCGTTCGGTCTCCCGGTCGAGCGGAATTTGTGATTCGCCCCCGGTTGCAGCGGCGCGGCGTCGGGACTGGGTGTCGATCAGCTCACGCGCCGATGAGCGACCATTGCCGATAATCTCGGCCGGTTTTCGGATCGCGCAGGCGACGACCTTGTAGTCGATGACGACCAACCGCAGATCTGCCCCCTCGACGCATTCCTCGATCAGAACGGCGTCGGAATAGGCCCGCGCCGCCTCGATGGCGTTGTGCAATTCGTCGGCGGTGGTCAGGCCGATGGAAATGCCCTTGCCCTGTTCGCCGCGCACCGGCTTGACGACGACGGAACCATGTTTTTCCAGAAAGGACTTTTCGGCATCGGCTTCGCCGGCGAGGATCTGCTCGGGAACCCGGATGTCCGCATTGGAGACCACCCGGTGGGTCAGTTGCTTGTCGTCACAGATCGACATGGCGACGCCGGAGGTGAAGTCGGTCAGGCTTTCACGGCAACGCACGGAGCGACCGCCATAAGTCAGCCGGAAGATGCCGCCTCGAGCGTCAATGATGTCTGTCCGGATGCCACGCTTGCGAGCTTCGTTGACGATCAGTTCGGCATACGGATTAAGCGAATCCTCTTCCGGTTTCGGGCCGGAGTACAGGGCCTCATTGATGGTGTTGCGCATCTTGACCGTGAAGAATGGCACCCGCTCGAACCCAAGCTTTTCATACAGTGCGATGGCCTGGGTGTTGTCATGCAGCACCGACAGATCCATGTGGGCCAGTCCACGGCCCTTGAACTGTTCTGCCAGGCGGCGCACCAGCGCCTCGCCGATACCGGGAAAGCGCGCCTGGGGGGAGACCGCCAGGCACCACAGGGATGAGCCCATGTCGGCGCCGTTGGTTGCCTCGGCGTGATTGACGCCCATCGCGGTGCCGACGATGGCACCGCTCTCGTCTTCCTCGGCCACCAGAACGGTCAGAACCCGCTGATCGATCTGGTTCCAGAAGAAGTCGAGGGAGACGGGCACCATGCGCCGGCTGGCGTAGAGCACGTTGATGGCCTCGGCATCGGAGCGCGAAGACAGACGGCGGATGGTGAAGCCCTTGCGCCGGTTGCGCGCGGCCCGATAGGTCGACAGATTGGTCCGGTAGGTGTGCGAAGGATCAAGGAACAGCTCCTGCGGCGCCCCGGCCAGCAGCACATGCGGATCACGCACGTAAAACGCAATGTCGCGCTGGTCCGGCCGCTCGTCGCGCAGCACGTCCACAAGCTCGGCTGCCTCGGAAAACGTGTTGCCGAAGATCAACCGACCCCAGCCGCATTCGGCGACCCGGTTCTTCTGGTTTTCCTGATCCGGTTTCTGATATTGCGGTTTACCGCCCTGATCGCGCATGCGTTTCAAGCGGTGATCGTATGCGGTCTTCCGCTTGAGGACTTCTTGGTCCGCCATGATGGGCTCAGACCTCCTGTGCCTGTAGCCACATTTCCAGCAAGGCCACCTGCCACAATTCCGAACCGCGCAGGGGCGTGATGTGTTCGGTCGGGGCCGCAAACAGCTTGTCGAGATAGCCTGTGTTGAACAGGCCGCGTTCACGCGCTTTCTGGTTTGTCAGCGTGTCGCGCACCATGTCGAGGTAATCGCCTTGAATGTACTTCAGCGCCGGGACCGGGAAATAGCCCTTGGGCCGGTCGATGACTTCCGACGGAATGACCTTGCGCGCCGCTTCCTTCAGCACGCCCTTGCCGCCATGGGCCAGCTTGTGTTCCGCCGGAATACGCCCGGCAAGTTCCACCAGTTCATGATCGAGGAAAGGCACGCGGGCTTCGAGGCCCCAGGCCATGGAGTGGTTGTCGACGCGCTTGACCGGATCGTCCACCAGCATGGTGTTGGTGTCCAAACGCAGCGCCTTGTCGACCGGATCCTCGGCGCCGGAGCGGGCGAATTGCGCTTCGACGAAAGCCAGGCTCTCGTCGCGGTTGGCCATATAGTGTGGGCTGACGGCCTCCTTCATGCCGGCATAGGTGCGGTCGAAGAAGGCGGCTGCGTAGTCCTGGGCCGGAGCGTTGGAGCCCTGCATCTTCGGATACCAGTGATAGCCGGCAAAGACCTCGTCAGCACCCTGGCCGGATTGCACCACCTTGATGTGCTTGGAAACCTCACGTGACAGCAGATAGAAACCGATATTGTCGTAAGACACCATCGGTTCGGACATCGCGCTGATGGCGCCAGGAAGATTTTCCTGCAGATGGGCTGAGGGAATGAAGATCTGGTGGTGGTTGGTGCCATAGTGATTGGCGATCAGATCCGAGTACTGGAACTCGTCGCCTTTCTCGCCATTGGCTTCCTCGAAGCCGATGGAGAAAGTCGCCAGGTCCTTCTGACCTTCTTCGGCCAAAAGCCCGACGATCAGACTGGAATCAACCCCACCAGACAGCAGGACCCCGACCGGAACATCGGCGACCATGCGGCGGCGCACAGCGGTGCGCAGGCTTTCCAGAACCATGTCATCCCACTCTTCGGCGGAGCGGTTCAGGTCTTCGGCGGATTTCTCGAATTTCGGCTCCCAGAAGGTGACGTCCTTGTAGGACCCATCCGTCTCGATGGTGCGGATGGTGGCGGCCGGGAGCTTGCGGACACCTTTCAGGATCGTGCGCGGGGCGGGGACGACAGCGTGCCAGGACATGTAGTGGTTGAGAGCAACCGGATCGATGTCCTTGTCGATGTTGCCGCCGGCCAGAAGCGCGGGCAGGGAAGAGGCGAAGGCCAGACGCTGGTCTTTTTCAGCCAGATACAGCGGCTTGATGCCAAAGCGGTCGCGCACCAGATGCACGCGGCCGGAGCCGTGCTCGTGGATGGCGATGGCGAACATGCCGTGAAACTTGTTGAAGCAGTCGTGGCCCCACTCGGCAAAGGACTTCAGAATGACTTCCGTATCGGAAGTCGAGGCAAAGCTGTGCCCCTTGTTCTGCAGTTCCTGGCGCAGGTCCTGATAATTGTAGATACAGCCGTTGAAAACCAGGGTCAGGCCGAGGGTGGCATCCGTCATGGGCTGAGCGCCCAGATCGGAGAGGTCGATGATCTTCAGACGCCGATGCCCGAAGGCAACCCGTCCGCGCATGGTGACGCCCATTGCATCCGGCCCGCGCGCCGCCATGGCTTGCGCCATTCGGTCAACCCGTGCCGTGTTCGCCATGTCGTTGTTGAAGACTACTTCTCCGCAGATGCCACACATGTGTCGGTCAATTCCTTTTCAAATTCCGGTCCGCCGTCGGACCGAAGTCCGAGGTGGCAATGAGACCATCGTTTGAACCGGCAAAATGCCAGCTCACTGGTCCCGTCGTCCCTCTGGAGTATCCACAGTCAGGCCTGATTTCGGGCGAGAAACCAGACTGAAAGCAAGCGTCATCGCTTGAGCGGAGGGTATCACTCGGGGGTGAAACGCTTTGGCTGTGCCATCGTTGCATATTTTTTGGAGGAATTACCAATGGATGTGCTGCAATGCGGCATTTGGCAGAAAATTGAGACACTCTCAGCCGGAAGCAGGAGATTTCTTCCGTCCTCCCCGCGCGGGCGGGGATCCAGACTTCAGCGATGGGTCTGCGGCGAAAAAGGGCTGGATCCTCGGGACAGGCCCGAGGATGACGGTGGAGAGGGTGCCGCCAAAGCCGAGGGTTGCAGCGGCTTGAGGGGGATGGGGGCCCCGAGGATCTGGGCAGGGTCGAGGATGCTCGTGGTTCAGAGTGGCCGTCATTCGGACGTCTTCTCCCCCTGCGTCATTCTCGGGCTCGACCCGAGAAACCATGCCGATAGCTGACATCCCGTTCAAGGCTTGCCGGGTGGAGGCGCAACGGCATGGATGCCATGGTCGAGCCATGGCATGACGCGAAGGTGTGCCCCTCGGCCTGCCGGCCACCAACCTGTACTGAGGCGTGTCTGGTGTTCCCCCGTCCGTCCTTCGTCATCCCGGGCGGAGGCTTTGCCGGAGACCCGGGATCGGTGAGCCCGGAAGCAGCGGGTTTTCCTGCACCGGCAGGCCCTCGGCGCACCGGTCCCGGATCGGCGCTGGCGCTTGTCCGGGAGGACGAAAGAGGGGCAGTGCGAGGTGTTAAAGCACCAGAACCGGAACGGTTTCTCCGGCCTTGGCGGCGGAAGCGTGGGGCGGGCGGATGATGAGGGCACCGGACTGGGCGAGAAGCGCCAGCATCGAGCTGTCCTGCTTGGCAAAGGGAGCAACCTGCAACGAGCCATCAGACTGGCGGTCCAACGTGGCGCGAACATAATCCTGCCGCCGGTCGTTCTCTGGAAGGTCTGCCGTCAGTGTAGCAACGTGTTCGTCCGAATGGATCTTCTGCCCTAACATATGCGCCAGCAGCGGCTTCAGGAACAGCAATGAACACACCAGGCTGGAAACAGGGTTTCCCGGTAGCCCGAGCACTTTCATCCGGCCCAAGTGGCCGGCCATCAGCGGTTTTCCCGGACGCATGGCGATGCGCCAGAAGGCCAGGTCCATGCCGGCGTCGCCGAGAACGCCCTGCACCAGATCATGATCGCCAACAGAGGCCCCGCCCAGCGTGATCAGAATATCGGCCTCGGCTTCAATCGCACGGGCCACATGGGCAGCCATTTCGATGGCATCATCGCGCGAGATACCAAGATCGAGCGCTTCGCCGCCGCAATCCTCGACCAGCGCCGCGACGCCCGCATGATTTGAGGCGATGATCTGATCCGGAGCTGGAACCTCGCCGGGACGCACCAGCTCGTCTCCAGTCGCGAGGATGGCAACCTTCGGACGGCGGCGCACCGGCAGCGTGGCGTGGTTCATGGCCGCTGCCAGCGCCAAATCCCGGTAGCAAAGGCGTTGGCCGGCGAAGATCAGCGTCTGTCCTTCCGCGAAATCCAGTCCTGCAGGCCGCACGTAGAGGCCGGCCTTGGGGATCTCGTTGATGCTGATCCGGTCCCCGTCGACGCTGACGTCTTCCTGAATGACAATGGTGTCGGCCCCGGCGGGCAGCGGCGCGCCGGTGAATATCCGCAGGGCCTCGCCAGCGCCAATTGCACCGTCGAAGGCGTGTCCGGCAGGGGCCGCGCCGATGACCTTGAGCTGTGGAGCATCGCCCTGAAGATCAGCATGCCGCACCGCGTAGCCATCCATGGCGGAGGCGGCAAACGGCGGCTGGGTGCGTGTGGAAACAAGGTCTTCGGCCAGCACCCGACCATTGGCGGCGCTCAGTGCCACAGGCTCCGTTTCAAGCGCCGGTGCATCTGCCAGAAGACGCGACAGGGCTTCGGAAACGGGCATCAAGCTCATGGAAATTCGGTCCTAGCGAGGATGTGAGAAAAATCAGGTTCCGCCAGTGGTGCCGGTGCGGGCATCTTCGGCAGCGGTCCAATGGCCAGACTTGCCGCCGTCCTTTTCCAGCAGCTTGATATCGCCGATGATCATCCCCCGATCGACCGCCTTGGCCATGTCGTAGATCGTCAGGCAGGTCACGGAACAGGCGGTGAGGGCTTCCATCTCGACGCCGGTCTGTCCGGTGACCTTGGTGGTGACGGTGACACGCAGGCCCGGCAGGCTTTCGTCCACTTCGATGTCCACCTTCACTTTGGACAGGGCGAGCGGGTGACACAGCGGGATCAGCTCATGAGTGCGCTTTGCCGCCATGATGCCGGCGATCCGGGCCGTGCCGATGACGTCGCCCTTCTTGGCGTTGCCGGAGCGGATCAGTTCCAGGGTTTCTGCCCGCATGGTGACGGAGCCACAGGCCACCGCAATGCGTGAGGTGACGGCCTTTTCGGCAACGTCGACCATATTGGCAGCCCCTGAAGCGTCCAGATGGGTCAGTGTGGCGGTTTCGTCGCTCATGCATGAGCTCCCGGGCGTGTTGGACGTTAGTGCGCGGCTGCGGCCGTTGGGCGGGTCAGAAGGGCGCGGGTTGCCGCTTCCACATCATCCTGGCGCATCAGGCTTTCGCCGATGAGGAAGGTGGAAATGCCAACCTTGGCCATGCTGGCGAGATCCTGCGGTGTGAAAAGCCCGCTTTCGCCCACCAGAAGTCGGTCGTCAGGAACCATAGGAGCCAGGATTTCGCTGGTTTCCAGCTTGGTCTCGAAGGTCTTCAGGTTGCGGTTGTTGATACCCATCAGCGGCGAGTTGAGCTTCAGCGCGCGCTCCAGCTCTTCTTCGTTGTGGACTTCAAGCAATGCGTCCATGCCAAGCGCAAAGGCTTCGTCTTCCAGTGCCTTGGCCAGATCATCGTCGACGCCAGCCAGGATGATCAGAATACAATCGGCGCCCCAGGCACGGGCTTCGTGCACCTGGTAGGTGTCATAGAGGAAATCCTTGCGCAGAACCGGCAGCGCGACGGCTTCGCGCGCGGCGATCATGAACTCGGGCTTGCCCTGAAACGACGGCGTGTCGGTAAGCACGGAGAGGCACGCTGCCCCGCCGGCCTCATAGGCCTTGGCATGGGCTGGCGGATCGAAGTCCGGACGGATCAGACCTTTTGACGGACTGGCCTTCTTGATCTCGGCAATCAGACCATAGTCACCAGCGGCCTCTTTGGCCTTCAAGGCCTTGAAGAAGCCACGCGGCACGGTCTGATCCGCCTGACGTGCTTTCAGGTCGGCAAGCGAGACGGACGCCTTGGCAGCCGCGATTTCCTCGCGCTTGTAGGCTTCGATTTTCTGCAGGATATCAGCCATGAACCTATCCGTTGGAGACGGCGACGAGGCGCTCAAGCCGACCTTCGGCGGCGCCTGAATCGATGGATTTTGTGGCAATCGCGAGGCCTTCGCTCAAGGTCTCGCATTTGCCGGCGACCACAAGCGAGGCTGCAGCATTGAACAGCACCACATCGCGGTAGGCGTTCTTTTCACCGGCGAGAACCTTGCGCAGGGCAGCGGCATTTTCAGCCGGTTCCCCGCCCTTGAGCGCGGAAATGTCGACCTGCGCCAGTCCCACATCCGCCGGATTGATCTCGAACGAACGGATCTCGCCGTTTTTCAGCTCGGTGATATAGGAGGGACCCGTCGTGGTGATCTCGTCCATGCCGTCAGAACCGTGGACCACCCAAAGGTCTTTGGTGCCCATTTCACGCAAGGCCTGGGCAATTGGCTCCAGCCACCTGCGGTCGAACACACCAAGCAACTGGCGGGTCACGCCGGCCGGATTGGAAAGCGGACCGAGGATGTTGAAGATCGTCCGGGTGCCCAGTTCCATACGGGTTGGGCCGACGTGCTTCATCGCCCCGTGGTGTAGAGGTGCAAACATGAAGCCGATGCCGGCTTTTTCAATGCATTCGGAGATCTTGGCGGGGCCGATATCGATGTTGATGCCCAATTCCGACAAGGCTTCCGCCGAGCCGGACTTCGACGATAGGGAGCGGTTGCCGTGCTTGGCAACGGGAATGCCGCAGCCGGCGACCACGATCGCCGTGCATGTGGAAATGTTGTAGCTGCCGGAATTGTCGCCGCCGGTGCCGACGATGTCGATGGCATCCGCCGGGGCTTTGACCCGAACCATTTTTTCGCGCATCGAGGCGACAGCGCCGGTGACTTCCGAAACGGTTTCACCGCGTACCCGCAAGGCCATCAGAAAACCGCCCAGCTGGGAGGGCGTGGCCGAGCCGCTGAGGATCGTATCGAAGGCCTGCTTCGCCTCTTCGTGAGACAGGCTTTGCCCTTCGGCGACCTTTGCAATGAAATCCTTGAAGTTGTTCATGTCACTCTTTGCTCATGCGAAGGGCAGTCCCGAAGGGTGGTTCTGGCGAGAGGACAGGTGGTGCCCTCTCGCTGCGTGTCTTGCTAACCGGATCAGTTCGTCGGCGAGCCGATGACCTGGGAAATCGCTGCCTGATTGATTTCCACGCCAGCTGTGTCCTCGATGTGGACAACATACTGATTGAGGATGGAATCCTGCAGCTGGCGGGTCAACTGGGTCGAGATTCCGGCAATGCCGTCGGCTTCCTCGAAGAAGGCCGGAACGGCACTGTCAGTAACCTTCAAGACCAGTTCTTCTGCCGATCCGTCACCGCTGACAGCATGGACAGACCCGACCGGACCGGAGAAGGCTGCCTGAACCGCGTCACGCCCCATGCTGGACGCCCCACGGCTGAGATCCGACTGGCTCTGAACCTCAACGCCAAGCTCTTCAGCCAGGGTTGCCATTTCAGTGCCGGTCTGAAGCTTTTCGACCGTGCTCTGCGACAGCTCTTTCAAGCGCTTGGTGGTTTCTTCCGCCTGCCAGGCGGTGACCACAGAATCATGCACCTCATCGAGGGTACGGTCGCGCGCAGGTGTAACCTTCGTCACTTCATACCAAAGGAAGCCACGCGAACCGAGCTGCAGCGGATCGTTTTCGACACCGACATCACTGTCGAAGGCACCGGAAACAAGGCCCTCTACCTGGGGGAATTCGACCGGATTGCCATCGGCGTCATTGCCGGAAGCATCAAAGGCGACCGGCGTGTCCAGGGGGAGCTTGAAACGCTCGGCCACTTCCTGAAGCGAAGCGCCACCGGCGCGGGTGTCTTCAATCTCGCCCATCAGGTCGAGAACTTCGCGTTCGCCGCCTTCCAGTGCGAGGTTCTGGCGAATCTCGTCCTTCATTTCGTCGAACGGCTTGGTCGCACCCGGCTGCACGTCGGTGACCTTGAGGATCACCGGCGAGAAACGCCCGTCGATCACACCGCTCGTCGCGCCCGCATCCAGCGCGAAGACCGCATCACCGATGGTGGTGTCGAGGAAGTCGTCTTGTGCCATAACACCGAGAGAGACGTCATTTTCAGACAGGTTGCGCTCACTCATCAGATCTTCGAAACTGGCGCCTTCGGCCAGTTTCGCTGCTGCTTCCGTGGCATCGTCCTGGCTGGTGAAGGTCATCTGAAGCACGGTGCGCTGCTCAGGATTGGTGTAACGGTCCTTGGAGCGCTCATATTCAGCGCTGACCTGCTCATCGGAAATGTCATCGGGACGCGCCAGGGCTTCCGGTGTCAGTTCCAGCAGAACGACTTCACGCTGTTCCGGTGCGCGGAAAGCCTCGATGCGCTCGTCGTAGAAGGCGCTGAGCGTGGCATCGTCAGGCGTTTCGATCGGGTCGAGCTGGGCAGCCGTCAGACGCAGATAATCCACAGCGCGGGTTTCCGACTGATAGGTGTGCAGGGCTTCCAGATAAGCCGTCGGGGCCTTCAGACCACCAGTCACCCCCTGAGCCAGTTGCTGACGCAGAGCGAGAGCATGACGCTCAAGCACATATTCGTCTTCACTGATGCCGTTGCTGCGCAGCAGTTGCGCAAGCTGGGTCCGGTCATATCCGCCGGTCGGTCCCTGCATTGAGGGGTCCTGCTGGATGATCTTGGCCAGTTCGGCATCGGAAATGCCAAGGCTCAGATCGCGAGCGGTTTCGTCCAGAGCAGCCTCAGCCACCAGCTTGCCGAGCGTCTGCTGCGGAATGCCGAACTGCGCGCCCTCTGTGGTCGACAGCGGACGGCCGATCTGGCGGCCCAGAGTGTCGAGATCACGGCGGTAGGTGCGGTCAAATTGCACCAGGGAGATTTCCGTGTCGCCGACGGTGGCGGCGACATTCTGGCCGAAGCCACGGAAGATGTCCGCGATTCCCCAGACAGCAAAGCTCATGACGAGCAATGCGATGAACACTTTGGCAACCCAGGTGCCGGCGCCCTTGCGCAGCGCGTCGAGCATGGTGTCTCCCGTCTTTTTATTCTTCAAACCTTGTCCGTGACCAGGATTGGCTACGGTAAACCGGTATCGCCTGTCGGCACAGCGGCCGGGGCGAAGCGGGCGGATAATAGAGAGGCTTGCAAAGCGGAGCAAGGCGGGGACGACAACTTACTCCGCTCATTTAATCGTTATAATTCTGGAGGCTGCGTTCAGATCCGCTATAGATGCCTGCAGACAAGACAGTGAAGTATCTGGAGGAGACGCATCCATGGCCTCGACAGCCTCGTCGCAGACGATCAAGCCGATTGTTGCCGGTAACTGGAAGATGAACGGCGCGCGCGCCAGCCTGGCAACCCTTGCCGCCATTGGTGAGGGTGTGGGGTCGCAGCTGGCTAGCAAGGTCGATGTGATGATCTGCCCGCCGGCGCCGCTGGTTTTCGCCGCCGCAACGGCATGCGAAAAGCTGCCGATGACAATTGGCGCTCAGGACTGCCATGCAGAAGAAAGCGGCGCTCACACGGGTGATACCTCAGCGGAAATGCTGGCGGATTGCGGTGCGGTTGCTGTGATTGTCGGTCATTCAGAGCGCCGGGCCGATCACGGCGAGCGTGATGCGGATGTGAAGGCCAAGGCCGAAGCTGCCTACCGGGCGGGTCTCGTGGCGATCGTTTGCGTCGGGGAGACCCGAGCACAGCGCGAGGCGGGAGAGGAAATCGCCGTGGTGTCCGATCAGCTGGCTGAATCGCTTCCCGACGCGGCAACGGCAGCCAACACGATTGTTGCCTATGAGCCTGTCTGGGCCATCGGAACCGGCCTCACGCCGACTGCGAATGATGTAGCTGCCATGCATAAGGTCATGCGTGACCGGCTGACGGCGCGTTTTGGCAATGAAGGAGCGAGCATGCGTCTTCTTTATGGCGGGTCGGTCAAGCCGGGCAACGCGGCCGAGTTGATGGGCATTGATCATGTCAACGGGGCTTTGGTCGGTGGCGCTAGCCTCAAGGCAGAAGATTTTCTGGGTATCATCAGCGCCTACGCCTGATTTCAACAGCGGAACGGGCTGCGGTTCAGCAGTCAGACACATCAACCGGAGCCGGCAACGGCTCCGGTTTTGTTTATTCGGGCAATTACTTAGGGCTGTTGCAGGGAGCCGGGCGCGCGGCAGCGCTCGACGCAGGGTGTTGATAACCTGGCAACGGTCGGTTTCGGCGGTCTCGGAAACCGTCTCTTAACCCTGTCGACCCATAGTGAGGTCAGACCCGTTTGTATCTCTGTTTCAAGGTCTTTTCCGTGCCCGCGACAACACGCCAGCGCAAGCAATCCGTCTTCCGCCGACTGATCATTCCTGCCGCCGCTTTGTCGGTGCTCGCCTATTATGGCTTCCACGCCCTCAACGGGGAGTTGGGGTTGGTCGGGCGAGCGCGTATCGAGCGCCAGGAGAAACTGCTTCAGGCGGAGCTGGACGGGCTCGTCAAAGAGCGTAATAGTTACATCGCCAAGGTGACCCTCCTGCGGCCGGAAAGTCTCGATCCCGACATGATGGACGAGCGTGCCAGGCAGAGCCTCAATCTAGTACAGGGCGATGAATTGGTAATTCTTCGTCGATCAGCGAGATATGCCAATATCAACCAGAATTCGGTTGAATAGTGCTTTTAAACCGAAATTCGGTTAATTCTAATTACAAGAGCAATAACAGGTTGATAGATGGCTTGAATGCCAGCTATGCAGTATCTTGGATTGACAAGAGGCGCAGGTTAATTTCCGCTTGCTGTCTATAAGGGAAACGTCCAGCTAGAGATGAGGGATATGGCCGCAGCGACAAAGTCAACTGCAGGCTCGGGCACTAAGTCCGCCAGCCGCTCTCGCGGAGCCGCCAAATCGGCCGCTCCGGCGATCGTAGAATTCGACAAGGATCAGGAGCTACACGCTTACCGCGAAATGCTCCAGATCCGCCGTTTCGAGGAAAAAGCCGGCCAGTTGTATGGCATGGGCCTCATTGGCGGGTTCTGTCACCTCTATATTGGCCAGGAAGCTGTCGTTGTCGGCATGCAGATGGCCAAGGTCGATGGTGATCAGATGATTACCGGCTACCGGGACCACGGCCACATGTTGGCGATGGATCTCGATCCGAAGGGCGTCATGGCCGAGTTGACTGGGCGCCGCGGCGGCTTGTCGAAAGGCAAGGGCGGCTCCATGCACATGTTCTCCAAGGAAAAACATTTCTACGGCGGTCATGGCATTGTCGGTGCGCAGGTGTCGCTTGGAACTGGTCTCGGCTTTGCCAACAAGTACCGTGAGAACGGCAATGTTGCGATGGCCTTCTTTGGTGACGGCGCGTCCAACCAGGGTCAGGTCTACGAGAGCTTCAATATGGCTCAGCTGTGGAAGATCCCGGTGATCTACGTCATCGAGAACAATAAATACGGCATGGGCACCTCGGTTGAACGCTCCTCTGCCAACACAGACCTCTCCCAGCGCGGGGCCTCTTTCGGCATTCCGGGCGAGCAGGTCGACGGCATGGATGTCCGTGCCGTAATGGCTGCCTCCCAGAAGGCGCTTGAGCATTGCCGCTCGGGCAAGGGCCCCTACATCCTTGAAATGATCACCTACCGCTACCGCGGGCACTCCATGTCCGACCCAGCGAAGTATCGCTCCAAGGAAGAAGTGCAGAAAATGCGCACCGAGCACGATCCGATCGAGCAGGTTCGCAAGCGTGTTCTGGACAACGGCTGGGCGACTGAAGACGAGCTCAAGGCGCTCGACAAGGACGTCCGGGCCATCGTCGCCGAGGCGGCCGAGTTTGCCCAGACCGATCCGGAGCCGGATGTATCCGAGCTCTACACCGACATTCTGCTTTAAGGCCGGGGGACACCAATGCCGATTGATATTTTGATGCCGGCCCTTTCCCCGACCATGGAAGAGGGCAAGCTCGCCAAATGGCTCAAGGCCGAAGGCGATAGCGTGACAGCCGGCGACGTGATCGCCGAAATCGAAACCGACAAGGCGACCATGGAAGTGGAAGCTGTCGAAGAGGGCACCATTGGCAAGATCCTGGTCCCAGAGGGCACGGATGCCGTCAAGGTGAACGAAAAGATCGCCATCTTGCTTGAAGAAGGCGAAGACGCCAGCGCTCTGGACAAGGCGTCCGAAGCTGCCGCTCCGGCGCAGTCGGCGCCTGCTGGCAAGGAAAACGCTGAAGCGGAAACGGCTGCTCCGCTGCCGGCTGCTCCGGTCTCCTCCGAGCCTGCCGATGATCCGGAAATTCCGGATGGCACACCGATGAAGTCCTCGACCGTTCGCGAAGCGCTGCGTGATGCGATGGCCGAAGAAATGCGTCGGGATGGCGATGTTTTCGTCATGGGTGAGGAAGTCGCCGAATACCAGGGCGCCTACAAGATCACTCAAGGCCTGCTGGCAGAGTTTGGCGACAAGCGCGTCATCGATACACCGATCACCGAGCACGGCTTTGCCGGCATGGGCGTCGGCGCCGCGATGGCCGGTCTGAAGCCGATCGTTGAGTTCATGACCTTCAACTTCGCCATGCAGGCGATTGACCAGATCATCAACTCTGCTGCCAAGACACTTTACATGTCTGGCGGCCAGATGGGCGCACCCATGGTGTTCCGTGGTCCAAACGGTGCTGCGGCGCGCGTTGGGGCACAGCACTCGCAGGATTTCGCAAGCTGGTATGCCAGTGTTCCGGGCCTGACGGTCATCCAGCCGTACTCGGCTGCTGACGCCAAGGGTCTTTTGAAGGCTGCGATCCGCAATCCGAACCCGGTGGTCTTCCTGGAGAACGAAATTCTCTACGGTCAGACGTTCGAGATCCCGGACATGGACGACTTCATCCTGCCGATCGGCAAGGCGAAGGTCGAGCGCACCGGTTCCGACGTGACGCTGGTCTCCTGGAGCATCGGCATGACCTATGCGCTCAAGGCGGCTGATCAGCTGGCGGAGCAGGGCATTTCGGCGGAAGTCATCAACCTGCGGACGATCCGTCCGCTGGACATCGACACGGTCATCAAGTCGGTCAAGAAGACCGGCCGTCTGGTTACGGTCGAAGAAGCTTATCCGATGTGTTCGGTGTCTTCGGAAATCGCCTTCCAGGTTCAGGAAAAGGCTTTCGATTATCTCGATGCTCCGATCCTGCGTGTGACCGGCAAGGACGTTCCGATGCCTTACGCCGCAAACCTGGAAAAGCTGGCGTTGCCGAATGTTCAGGAAGTGATCGATGCGGCCAAGGCCGTGACATACACCGCCTAATCCCGGGGGAAGCACATGCCTATCAATATCACGATGCCGGCGCTCTCTCCGACGATGGAAGAGGGCAATCTGGCCAAGTGGCACGTCAAGGAAGGAGACACAGTCTCTGCCGGTGACGTGATCGCTGAAATCGAGACCGACAAGGCGACCATGGAAGTGGAAGCCGTCGAAGAGGGGACGGTCGGCAAGATCGTCGTCGCTGAAGGCACGGAAGCCGTCAAGGTCAACGCACTGATCGCCATCCTGCTTGAGGACGGCGAAGACGCCAGCGCTATCGAAAAGTCCGGCGACAGCGCCGGGTCTTCAGAGGCTCCGTCCAAGGCTGAAAAGTCCGAGGCCGCTCCCGCAGCTGCCGCCGATGCCGGTTCCAAGGAAGTCATTCCTGTCGGTACCGAGGCAGCTTCGGGCCCGAACCCGGCACCCAAGGGTGCTGATGGCGGCCGGATCTTTTCCTCGCCGCTGGCCCGTCGCCTGGCCAAGCAGAACGGCCTCGACCTCGCTGCTCTGTCCGGTTCTGGCCCGAAGGGACGCATCGTCAAAAGCGATGTGGATGCAGCCCTGAAGTCCGGCACAGGCAAGGCTGCCGCGGCTGACGCTCCGAAGGCCGCCGCTCCGGCCGCCGCTCCGGCAGCCGCCCCGGCCGCAGCCCCGGCTGGCATGAGCAAGGATCAGGTGCTGAAATTGTTCGAGGAAGGCTCTTACGAGCTGGAACCGCATGACGGCATGCGCAAGACCATTGCCAAGCGCCTGACAGAGTCCAAGCAGACCATCCCGCACTTCTATGTCTCGGTGGATTGCGAGCTGGATGCGCTTCTCGCCCTGCGGGCGCAGCTCAACTCTGCGGCGCCGACCGACAAGGACGGCAAGCCGGCCTACAAGCTGTCGGTCAACGACATGACCATCAAGGCCCTGGCCTTGTCCCTGCGCGATGTTCCGGACGCCAACGTGTCCTGGACCGCCGATGCCATGGTCAAGCACAAGCATGCCGACGTCGGGGTGGCTGTTTCGATTCCTGGTGGCCTGATCACACCGATCATCCGCTCGGCTGAGATGAAGCCTCTGTCCGTGATCTCCAACGAGATGAAGGACATGGGCGCACGTGCCAAGGCGAAGAAGCTGAAGCCGGAAGAGTACCAGGGCGGCACCACCGCCGTGTCCAACATGGGCATGATGGGCGTCAAGGACTTCTCCGCTGTGGTCAACCCGCCGCATGCCACGATCCTGGCCGTTGGGGCTGGTGAGAAACGCCCGGTTGTGAAGGACGACGCACTGGCGATCGCCACCGTCATGACCGTGACGCTCTCCACCGACCACCGTTGCGTCGACGGGGCACTGGGCGCCGAACTGCTGAAGGCGTTCAAGGGCTACATCGAAAATCCGATGAGCATGCTCGTCTGATCGAGCCGATTCCTTTTGGCGCGGCGGCGATTGCCTGCCGCGCCACTCCAGCCTTTCTCGATATAAGGGGGAAACGATGGCCGACACCAATTACGACGTCATCATCATCGGCTCCGGTCCCGGCGGTTATGTCACCGCCATTCGCGCAAGCCAGCTTGGCCTGAAGACCGCCATTGTCGAACGCGAGCATCTGGGCGGCATCTGCCTCAACTGGGGCTGCATTCCGACCAAGGCGCTGCTGCGGTCTGCTGAAATTCTCGATCATGCCAACCATGCCAAGTCCTTCGGGCTGAAGCTGGAAGGCAAGATGACTGCTGACGTCAAGGACGTGGTTGCCCGCTCCCGCGGCGTATCCGCCCGCCTTAACGGCGGCATCGGTTATCTGATGAAAAAAAACAAGATCGATGTGATCTGGGGCGAAGCCAAGCTGAAAAGCCCAGGCGAAATCACCGTGGGCAAGTCGTCCAAGCCGGCTGTTCAGCCGCAGCACCCGGTGCCGAAAGGCGTCAAGGGTGAGGGCACCTACACGGCCAAGCACATCATTGTCGCCACGGGCGCCCGACCGCGCGCGCTGCCGGGCATCGAGCCGGACGGCAAGCTGATCTGGACCTACTTCGAGGCGATGAAACCGGACTTCATGCCGAAGTCACTTGTCGTCATGGGTTCGGGCGCCATCGGCATCGAGTTCGCCTCCTTCTACCGCTCCATGGGCGTCGACGTGACCGTGGTCGAAGTCATGACCCAGGTGATGCCTGTGGAAGATCCCGAGATTTCTGCCATCGCCCGCAAGGCGCTGGAAAAGCGCGGGCTCAAGATCCTGACCGAAGCCAAGGTGTCCAAGGTGGAGAAGGGATCCAACTCGATCACCGCCCACGTTGAGACCAAGGACGGCAAGGTTCAGAAGATCGAAGCCGATCGCCTGATCTCGGCAGTCGGCGTTGTCGGCAACATCGAGAACCTCGGCCTCGAGGATCTCGGCGTCAAGACGGATCGCGGCTGCGTTGTCATCGACGGATACGGCAAGACCAACGTTCCGGGACTCTATGCCATCGGTGATGTGGCCGGTCCTCCCATGCTGGCACACAAGGCCGAACATGAGGGCGTGATCTGCATCGAGAAGATCGCTGGCGTTGAAGGCGTTCATCCGATGGACAAGGGCAAGATCCCGGGCTGCACCTACTGCAACCCGCAGGTTGCCTCGGTCGGTCTGACGGAAGCCAAGGCCAAGGAGCAGGGTCGTGAGGTCCGCGTCGGACGCTACAGCTTCAATGCCAACGGCAAGGCGATTGCCCTGGGTGAAGACAACGGCATGATCAAGACCATCTTCGACAAGAAGACCGGCGAGCTGTTGGGTGCACACATGGTCGGTGCGGAAGTCACCGAGCTAATCCAGGGCTTTGTGGTCGCGATGAACCTGGAGACCACCGAAGAAGAGTTGATGCACACCATCTTCCCGCATCCGACCCTGTCGGAAATGATGAAGGAAAGCGTGCTCGACGCCTACGGACGGGTTCTCAACGCCTAAATATTGCAGGACCGGCGTGATAGCGTCGGTCTTCGCATTTGATCCATATCTATCGGTTTGTCATCCCGGCCAAGCGTAGCGCGAGCCGGGACCGGTGGGTCAATAGACTATCGATAAGACTTCGGCTCACCGATCCCGGATCTTCGCGTTGCTGCGTCCGGGATGACGAAGACGGGGGGAGTCGAATTCAGCCCCCTTTTTTGAGACAGCCTGGCGGGCTTCCTCGGGATAAGGTGGACATTTTGTGTCGGGAGGAACAGACCAAATGGGTTTCATACTGTGGATCATCATCGGGTTGATTGCCGGGGCCATCGCGCACCGTGTGTTGAACTCCCGTGGCGGCTTCTTCGGATCTCTGGTTGTCGGTCTGGTTGGTGCGCTGCTGGGCGGCAAACTGGCGGATGTGTTCAATCTGCATGTGGCTGGCGGCTTTGTTGATCAGCTGATTGTCGCGACGCTTGGATCAATCCTGTTCCTCTTCCTCTGGAAGAAGCTTTTCTGAACATGGCGGATTTGCAAGCGCGGCTGGAAGACTTTCCCGCCTGCACGACCGACAAGCTGCGCTACCGGGACTGTGACGCCCAGGGCCACGTGAACAATGCGGTCTATTCTACCTTTCTGGAATCCGCCCGCACGGAAATGCTTTACGTCGGCGGCGAGCCGATTCTGGATCCGGGATGCGGCTTTGTCATCGTTCGGCTGGAGCTGGACTTTGTTGCCGAAACCCATTGGCCGGGCACGGTTGATATCGGAAGCCGGATCTTGAAGCTTGGCACCAGTTCGGTGACGATGAAGCAGACCATCTTCCAGAACGGCAAGGTGGTTGCGGACGCGGTCTGTGTGTTGGTGCAGGTGAATATGGACAGCCGCAAGCCGCAGGCTATTTCCGATCGCGCTAGGGCGCGGCTGGAACCACTGAGCTAGGGGCCGCTTGATGCCCGTTTGTCGCATGGCGGCCATGCGAAAGAAGACTTGACCTTTTCACCCAAGGACGACACTTAGGCTCCATGGTTACGATCGTAGACACCCTGTCGAAATCGGCGGACGCTCGCGCAGATAAGCCCCGCCACCCGGAAAAGGCTCACCGCCCGGACAATCCGATTCAGCGCAAGCCGAAATGGATCCGAGTGAAGGCGCCGACGTCGCCCGTCTATCGCGAGACCCACGAGATCGTGAAGAAGAACGGTCTGGTGACGGTGTGCGAAGAGGCAGGCTGCCCGAACATCGGTGAGTGCTGGTCCAAGAAGCACGCCAGCTTCATGATCCTCGGTGACACCTGCACCCGCGCCTGCGCCTTCTGTAATGTGCGCACAGGCATGCCGGGTGCTGTCGATCAGAGCGAACCGGCCTCAATCGGCGAAGCCGTGGCTCGCATGGAGCTGCAGCACGTGGTGATCACCTCGGTTGACCGGGATGATCTGGATGACGGCGGCGCGACCCACTTTGCCAATGTCATCAAGGCGATCCGCGATCAGTCTCCCGGCACCACCGTTGAAGTTTTGACACCGGATTTTCTGCGCAAGGACGGTGCCATCGAGATTGTCGTTGAAGCCCGCCCGGATGTGTTCAACCACAATCTGGAAACCGTGCCGTCGAAGTACCTGAAGGTGCGCCCTGGCGCCCGCTACTTCCATTCCATTCGCCTGCTTCAGAAGGTCAAGGATCTGGATCCGGGCATGTTCACCAAGTCCGGCATCATGGTTGGCCTTGGCGAAGAGCGGAATGAAGTGCTGCAGCTGATGGACGATCTGCGTGTTGCAGATGTGGATTTCCTGACCGTCGGTCAGTATCTGCAGCCATCGAAAAAGCATTATCCGGTCAAGGCCTTCATCACGCCGGACGAGTTCAAGGCGTATGAGCGCATTGCCTATGCCAAGGGCTTCATGAAGGTTTCTGCCAGCCCGTTGACCCGCTCGTCGCACCACGCGGGTGAGGATTTCGCCGATCTCAAGGCGGCGCGCCTGGCAAAGCTCGGTCACTAGCATCAAAGGCGCGAGGGACGGTACGCCGGCCCCTCGCGATCCCAACCAGTTCCTCCGGGCAATTCATTCAGACAGGACGATGCCGAGCTTTTCCCAGACACAGACAGTCAATCATTCTGCTGCCGACATGTTCAATCTTGTCGCTGATGTTGAGCAGTATCCGGTGTTCGTACCGCTCTGCCAGTCCCTCAGCGTGCGCGGTCGCAAGTCGCTTGACGATGGCCGGGAAGTGCTCGTGGCCGACATGACGGTTGCCTACAAGATTGTCCGGGAAACCTTTACCAGCCGTGTCGAGCTGCGGCCCGACGAGAATGTCATTCTGGTGGAATATCTCGACGGTCCGTTCAAGCAGCTAGAAAACAAGTGGACGTTCACCGACCGTCCGGACGGCAAGAGCGATATCGGCTTTTTCATTTCCTATGAATTCAAAAGCCGGGCACTGGGCTCGCTGATGGGCGCGATGTTCGACCGGGCCTTCCGCAAGTTCTCCTCAGCCTTTGAAAGCCGCGCAGACGAGGTCTACGGCGTCTGAACGCCTGCTTTGTCCAGGTGATACCTATTTGAAGCCCTTGAAGGCCTCACTGATGACGCGCATGCGATTGGGGCGCAGGTTCACCGGACTGTTTCGACTGCGCATCTCATCCAGCTCGGCTTTCTTGATATCCAGGTCCTCAATCGTCACCTGAAGCTGTGGCGACTGACACAGCACCTCACGGTCGTCCTGGCGATTGCGTTCGACAATCAGGTTGCGTCCGGCCGAGGCTTCCGTCTCTGTCCACAGGACGGTCGAGGGGCGCACCCAGAAAGCCTGGTCGCAATAGGTCACTTTGACGAAACCCGGTTTACTGCGCTTCGAGATCTGATGGTAGCCGTTGAACGTGCCATTGCTGAGTTCGGAGCGGATGTAGAAGTCCCGCGGCGCCTGGCCAAAGGCTGCGACAGGCAGAACAGCGTGAAGCAAGCCGGCCAACAGAATGGTATGGGCGCCGAGAAGCCAAAGCCGATGGTGTGCGTTGGCGGCTGACTTCGCAGTCAGCGCGCAAGGAGCCGAAGGGGCGTGCAGGTGTGATCTTGTTCTTGTGTGCATCTGACATCTCCATTCCATGTCCTGCATTGCAGGGGGATCGAATGTCTTTCGGTCCGCTTGATTAAAGCGTGCACGGAACCATTGTCCGGAAGATCCGGCGGGTCCTTCTCATTGACGAATTACTAGAGCAAGGGCCATTTAAGGCTTCCTTGCGTTGATCGACTAAAGTCGAGCCTATCTCATCACGAATGCTTGAGACCGGCTTATTCGTCGTGATAGCTGGTTTTCTGACGGTCATTGCCCGAGGCGCTCTGAAAACTGTCGCGAATGGCCGAAAAGCGGTTCGTCGAGGCCAGATAGCGTGCATTGGTGCGCAGGACATAGCGGGCGTTCTCGTCGATGCCTATGTCCGTCAGCGTGACCTGCTTGTCGGGATCATTGCAGATCGGCCGCCATCCCAGCCCCTTGCTGTACTCGACCCGAACCCGGTGGTTGTTCTCAACTTCCACTTCGGTCCAGGCGACAGTGACAACGCGCACCCAGTAGGAACGTCCGCAATAGGTGACTTCGCGCATATCCGGTCCGGCTTCGGAAAAGATCTTGTGGCTGCCGAGAAATCCGCCGTTATAGTCCCGCGAAATCAGAAAATAATCCGCTGGCTTGGTCTGCTCTGACGCAAGCGCTCCCACTGCCGGCAGGCAGAACGCCAATCCAAGGCAGGCACCAATGGCAGCTTGGATCAGGGCTCGGGCGAGCGGAAGTTCTTGCAATCGCATGGACATGACACTGTTACCTTTGGTCCGGCGAGTTGGCATTTTCCCCGTCGATGCCGCCTCTGACAGTCACGTCTTCTACACCTGCTTTTTCTAGAAACCGCCAAGGGAATGTCTAAAAATTTAGGCAAATCAATGCAATGCAACCTGGTAGCCGATGGCTTACCCGGCGCGTAGCAGGCGGATCGCCTCATCCCGGGAAAACAGATACAGCAGGCAGCGCAGAGCCTGGCCGCGCTCCGACTTGAGCTCCGGGTCTTTCTCCAGAACAAGCCGTGCGTCGTCGCGTGCCACTTCCATCAGGTCGGCGTGGTCTTCCACGTTGGCAATGCGAAAGCCGGGCGTGCCTGACTGACGGGTACCGAGGATCTCGCCGCCGCCACGCAATTTGAGGTCTTCCTCGGCGATCAGAAAGCCATCATTGGTCTGGCGCATGATGTTGAGTCGGGCACCTGCGGTTTCCCCCAGCGGACCTTTGTAGAGCAGAACGCAGGTGGAGGGCTTGTCGCCGCGTCCGACCCGCCCGCGCAGCTGGTGCAGCTGAGCCAGACCGAACCGTTCGGCGTGTTCAATCACGATGATTGTCGCATCAGGCACATCGACGCCGACTTCGATCACCGTGGTGGCAACAAGCACACGGGTCTCCGACGACTTGAAGGACTGCATGGCGGCCTCCTTCTCATCGGCCTTCATGCGGCCATGCACCAGGGAGACGCGCTGCCCCAACACCTGTTCAAGCACCTGGTGTCGGTCCTCCACTGCAGCCAGATCAATCTTCTCGCTCTCTTCCACCAGGGGGCAGACCCAATAGACCTTCTGGCCCGAACCGATGGCGGCCCGCACACGCGAGATGATCTCCTCCAGCCGGTCGAGGGAGACGGAGACCGTGGCAATCGGTTTGCGACCCGCCGGCTTGTCGGTCAGGCGCGAGACGTCCATGTCGCCGAAGGAAGACAGCAGCAGGGTGCGTGGAATCGGCGTGGCGGTCATCACCAGCACATCGACACCGCGTCCTTTGGCCGACAGGGCGAGACGCTGGTGGACACCGAAGCGGTGTTGCTCGTCGACAACCACAAGCGCCAGGTCCTTGAACGTCACTGTGCCTTGAAACAGTGCGTGGGTGCCGACAAGAATGTCGATCTCGCCTGCATCCAGTTTTTCCTGGGTGAGGCGGCGCTCCCTGGTGGTGTCCTTTCCCGTCATCAGCGCCAGACGCAGGCCAACCTTCTCGCAGATCGGCGTCATAGAGGCAAAATGCTGGCGGGCGAGAATTTCGGTCGGGGCCATCAGGGCGCCCTGACCGCCGGCCTCGACCACCTGGGCAAGGGCTGCGAGGGCGACGACCGTCTTGCCGGCGCCCACATCGCCTTGCAGCAGACGCAACATGCGAACCGGCTCGGCCAGATCGGCGTTGATGTCGGCAATCGCCGATTGCTGGCCACCAGTCAGGGCAAAGGGCAGGGCGTCGATGACTGAGCGCTGCAGCGTGCCGGAAGGCTTGCGGGCAATGCCGCCGAGCTTGCGCATGGTAGCCCGCACCATGGCCAGCGCCAGCTGACTGGCTAGCAGCTCGTCATAGGCCAGGCGGCTGAGGGCCGGGGAGGCGGGCGAGAGGTCTTCCTGCTCCTGCGGACGGTGCAATGTCTCCAGTGCGTCATCCAGCTCAGGCCAGAGGTTCTGCGACTGCCAGGCCGCATCCAGCCACTCCGGCAGATGCGGCACCCGCTCCAGTGCCGAGTTGATCGCCTTCTGCAGGGTCTTTGGCGACAGGCCAGCCGTCAGCGGATAGACCGGTTCCAGCGCTGGCATGGTCTCCGCTTCTTCGGGGGAGACGACATAATCCGGATGCACCATCTGCGGGCGCTCGTTGAACCATTCCACCTTGCCTGACACGATCCGCCGTTCCCCCTCGGGGAACATTTGCATCAGCCAGTCACGCCGGGGATGAAAGAAGACGAAGGTGATGCTGCCGCTGTCGTCAAAGGCAGTGATCCGGTAGGGCGCCCTGGATTCGCGCGGCGGCGCCTGATGTCGGTCGATGGTCACATCCAGGGTGACGATCTGGCCGCTTTCCGAATAGGCAATGCCGGGGCGGTGCCGCCGGTCAATCAGCCCGGAGGGAAGGTGGAACAACAAATCGGCGACGGTTGCCTCCCGGTCCGGATGGAAGCCGATGAAATCGCTCAGCAGTTTGGCGATCTTCGGGCCGACCCCATTGAGACTGGAAACGGGAGCAAACAGCGGATCGAGGACGGGAGGACGCATGGGCGAAGACTTCAAGGTGGTCGTGTCTGAACCTGCCCGGCGTCGGGCAATCGGGAATGATCAGCAAATCAGCTTCCGTTCTTGCACGGGAAAACCGATGTACGCAATATGTTCTCATGACCGTGTGGGGAAAAACCTTGCCACACAAACGCTGACAAGTGCGCCTGCGCTCGCTATATAGCCACTCACCAATCCGTCACACCGACCGCCGCCGTTCTCCCCGATGGAGAGAGACAGCCGGCCATCGCACCGCAGTGAGACCCATCATGACCGCTTCTGCCCCGCACGACACCGCTTCCGCCGAACGGGATCCGCGTCTGAAACGCATCCTCTTTCGCAGTTGGCACCGGGGCATGAAGGAGATGGACCTTCTGCTGGGTGGGTTCGTTGATGCCAAGATCGATGAGCTGACAGAAGAAGAGCTTGTTGAACTGGAGAATCTGCTCAACGCCCATGATCAGGATCTGTATTCCTGGATGAGTGGTCGCAAACCGTTGCCGGCAGAATGGGACGGCCCGCTGTACCGGCGGATCATTGCCTATCATGAAACCGAGATTGCCAAGTTGCGCCAGGGGCGTGGCATTCGCTAGTTTTATGTTCTAGTTTTGTTCCAATTGATTCCGGAGCTGTAAAGTCGCTCCCGCCGTGTCGCAACCAAGGAAATACCCGTGTTTGAAAGCCTGCTGAACGACCAGGCCAATCTGACTGTCGCCAGTGTGCCGGATGGCGTCGAAGCCTATGCGATTGCCCGCCTTCTCAGTGAGAGCAAGCGCAAGGGATTGGCATTGGTGTTTGTGGCACGCGATGCGACGCGCATGTCTATGATCGCCGAGGCGCTGCCCTTCTTCGTGGCAAACGTTGATATTCTTCAGCTGCCGGCATGGGACTGCCTGCCTTATGACCGGGTCTCCCCCAATACGGCGATTTCCGCCCGCCGCCTGATGGCGCTGGGCGCACTTGCCAAGGGACTGCCGGAAACCCGGCCAACCGTTCTACTGACCACGGTCAATGCTGCCGTTCAGCGGGTGCCAGAACGTGAATGGATGTCATCCCAGACCTTCTCGTTGGCTCCGGGCAACCGGGCCGACATGAAGGGCATCTCCGCCTGGTTGGAGCTCAACGGCTTTTCCCGCACGCCAACCGTGCGCGAGACCGGGGAATACGCTGTACGCGGGGGGATCGTCGATCTCTATGCTCCAGGAGCTGAAGACCCGGTGCGTCTGGACTTCTTTGGTGACACGCTGGAATCGATCCGCTCGTTCGATCCGGAAACTCAGCGCACGGTCAAGCAGCTTCGACGTCTGGATCTGGCACCGATGTCGGAGTTGTCGCTCAATGAAGAAGCCATTTCCCGCTTCCGTCGTGGCTATCTGACGAACTTTGGCGCGGCCACCCGCGACGACATTCTCTACCAGTCGATCTCCGAGGGACGGCGTTACGCCGGGATGGAGCACTGGCTGCCACTGTTCCATGAGAAGCTGGAAACCCTGTTCGATTATGTCGGGGATGCACCTGTGCTTCTCGACAACCGCTGCAAGGATGTGCTGCACGAGCGCATCGGTCAGATCAAGGAGCATTTCACGGCGCGTCAGGATGTGCGCGAGAGCGGCGTCTCCACCGGCACCGTGCCGTATAATCCGCTGCCGGCAGATCAGCTCTACATGACGGAGGTCGAGTGGACGGGGCAGATCGCGGATATGGCAAGCGCCACGCTCGATCCCTTCACGCCGCCGCCGGGCTCCGGCAAGCAGGTGGTCTCGCTGGAGGGGCGCCAGGGGCGTTCTTTTGCAGCAGAGCGCGCCGCCGGCGACGTCAACATCTTCGACGCGCTGGTGTCCTACGTTGGTGAGCTGAAGAAGGGCGGCAAGAAGACAATCTTGGCCTGCTGGTCGGAAGGCTCGCGGGACCGTCTCGCGCAAATCCTTGACGATCACAAGCTGGGTGCTGCGGTGATGGTCTCCGACCTGGCCGCAGTGGACGCTTTGCCGAAGGGCACCACGGCTCTGGCGGTGATCGGCATCGAGCATGGGTTCGAGCTGAAGGACCTGGCTTTCATCGGCGAGCAGGACATTCTCGGCGACCGCCTGGTGCGCAAGTCACGCCGCAAGTCCAAGGGCGCCAATGTCATCACCGAGGCCACGGGACTGGCCGAAGGCGATCTGGTTGTTCACGTCGACCACGGTATTGGCCGCTTTATTGGACTGAAGACCGTTGAGGCGCTGGGCGCGCCGCATGACTGTCTGGAATTGCAGTACCACGGCAGCGACAAGCTGTATCTGCCGGTGGAAAACATCGAGCTGCTGTCGCGTTACGGTTCCGAGGACATGGAAGCGCAGCTCGACCGGCTGGGCGGCGGTGCCTGGCAGGCGCGCAAGGCCAAGCTGAAGAAGCGCATTCTCGAAATCGCCGACGGGCTGATCAAGACGGCTGCGCAGCGCGCCTTGAAGACCGCACCGGTGGTCGAAACCCCGGAAGGCGTCTACGAGGAATTTGCCAGCCGCTTCCCCTATGAGGAAACCGACGATCAGTTGAATGCCATCGATCAGGTGTTCGGTGACCTGTCGTCCGGGCGTCCGATGGACCGACTGGTCTGCGGCGATGTCGGGTTCGGCAAGACCGAAGTGGCGCTGCGGGCTGCCTTTGTTGCGGCCATGTCCGGCCGACAAGTGGCCATCGTCGTGCCCACCACATTGCTGTCACGCCAGCATTTTCGCACGTTCTCGGAGCGCTTTCATGGCCTGCCGATCAATGTTGCCCATGCGTCGCGTCTGGTGCCGACCCGCGAACTGACCCAGACCAAGAAGGGCATTGCCGAAGGCACGGTGGATATCGTCGTCGGCACCCACGCACTGCTGGGCAAAGCAATCCAGTTCAGGGATCTGGGCCTGCTGATCATCGATGAAGAACAGCACTTTGGCGTCAAGCACAAGGAGCGCCTGAAAGAGCTGAAGTCCGACATCCACGTGTTGACCCTGTCGGCGACACCGATCCCACGGACCCTGCAGCTGGCTCTGACCGGCGTGCGTGAGCTGTCGCTGATTGCCACGCCGCCGGTGGACCGACTGGCCGTGCGGACCTTTATTTCGCCGTTTGACGCGATCGTCGTGCGCGAGGCACTCTTGCGCGAGCATTACCGCGGTGGGCAGAGCTTCTACGTTTGTCCGCGTCTGTCCGATCTGGCCGACATCCGCCAGTTTCTCGAAGACAGCGTGCCGGAGCTGAAGGTCGCCGTTGCCCATGGCCAGATGCCACCGACTGAGCTGGAAGACGTGATGAACGCCTTCTATGAGGGCAAGTACAACGTGCTTCTGTCGACCACAATTGTGGAATCAGGTCTTGATATTCCGACCGCCAATACGCTGATTGTCCACCGGGCCGACATGTTCGGGCTGGCTCAGCTCTACCAGCTGCGCGGCCGCGTCGGGCGCTCCAAGACACGCGCCTACGCACTGTTCACCGTGCCCGCCAACAAGACACTGACTCAGCCGGCAGAGCGCCGTCTGAAGGTGCTGCAGTCGCTGGAAACCCTGGGGGCTGGCTTCCAGTTGGCCAGCCACGATCTCGACATTCGTGGGGCCGGCAACCTGTTGGGCGAAGAACAGTCCGGCCACGTCAAGGAAGTGGGTTTTGAGCTTTACCAGCAGATGCTGGAAGAGGCCGTGGCCCAGCTGAAGGATGGTGGTGAAGACATTGGCGAGGAACAATGGTCACCGCAGATCAACATCGGCACGCCGGTGCTGATCCCGGACAATTATGTTCCGGACCTTCAATTGCGCCTGACGTTGTATCGCCGTCTGGGGGACTTGACCGAGGCAGAAGAAATTGATGCCTTCGGGGCGGAAATGATCGACCGTTTTGGTCACATGCCGGAAGAAGTCCAGCATTTGCTGAGGATCGTCTTCATCAAGGGGCTATGTCGCAAGGCCAATATCGAGAAGGTCGACGCCGGTCCGAAGGGCATTGTCATCACTTTCCGCAATAGCGAGTTCCCCAATCCTGCAGCGCTTGTTGCCTATATTTCCGAGCAGGGCGTGCTGGCGAAAATTCGCCCGGACCAGAAAGTTGTGCTGACGCGCGAATGGGAAAAAACCGATACACGGCTTAAGGGAGCGGCGACGATTCTGTCCAAGTTGGCCAATCTGGCGACCGCCTGATCGAAGGCGTCGGTCCGATCTGAAAAAAAGTGCCCCCTCGAGGTGGGACCCAAGGGGGCACGAAAGTTACTCAGGCACTTCCAAAACGGCTCTGCCGGTTCAGGCTTCGATACCCTTTCGAATGAGGATCCGTTCGGCACTGTCATTCCAGACATCCATCTTGAAGATCTTGCCGTTCTTCACCTCGAAGCGATCGACATAGCGATTGCCTTCAAAGAGCGTTCCATCGGGCCATTCGCCGTAGAGCGTGCCGACTGAATAAACCACTGTGCCGTTGTCGCCTTGCGCTACATCAAAGGTGTCCATCTGCTTTTTCACCCACTTGTAGCGGGTGGCGTTAAAGCTGGTCGGGCCGGAGGGATGCGAGAAGACCCGTCCACCGGTAAATGTGATGACCACATCGTCGGCGACGAAGGTTGCAGCCAGGTCAGGATCGGGCTTCATCGATGCTTCCAGATAATCGTGGACGATCTGGGCTTCCACAGAGAGATCGGGCTGGGTGCGTGTGGCCGTCATGTCAGGCGCTCCAGATTTGGGATTGGATGTTGGCCGGATCTTATGCGGATCCGCATTCTTTCGCCTGCGGGATTTCTATGCACTCACTGCCCGCCCTTTGGGCGCACTGACGCGGATCTGTGTGGCCGCTGTCACCCACAAATGACAGTGCCAGTCCGCAGTCTGTCGCGGTGTCACAGGGGGGAAGCCTAGAGATCAGCGACAGGTGCTTGGACCGTCCCCATTTCTTGAAGGTGATGCGCGACCCGCAGAGCGAGATCCTCCCGCCAGGCCGGTGCTATCACCTGCACACCAATGGGAAGTGCTGCCCCGTCAAGCCAGACGGGCACCGTGGCCACGGGCAGGCCGATGAAGGAGATCGGCTGCGTGAACAGACCGATGTTGGGCCGTGCCAGCATTTCCTGACCATTCAAGGTCATCGTCCGGGTGCCGGACTTCAGCGCGTGAAAGGGCGTTGCCGGGGCCAGCAGGATATCGACGCTCTTGAAGATCTCGCGCATCATGTCGCGGAACCAGCTGCGAAAGCGATGCGCCTGCTGCAGCCAGACCGCCGGAACCATGGTGCCGGAAATGAACCGGTCCCGCGTGTCCGGATCGAAATCCTGCGGGCGGGAGCGAATCTTGTCGAGCAGCAGCGTCGAGGATTCGGCTGTAGTGATGACATAGGCGGCCGCACGCGCTCGGGCCGCCTCGGGAATATCGATTTCTTCCGAGATGCCGAGCGCTCGGGCGACCAGATCCACCGCATCAAAGGCTTCCGGTTCGCCCATCTGCCGGAAAAACCCACCCGCGACCGCCATTCTCAGGCCGTCCGGACCTTTGGGAAGCTCCGGCAGGGTCGGTTGCGTCGTTCGGCTGGCTTGCCACGGATCAGCCGGGTCCAGCCCTTGCAGAACGTCATAGACCAGGGCCAGATCTTCCGCCGAGCGCGTTAACGGGCCCAGGTGGTCGAGATTGGCAACGAAGGGAAAGGTTCCCGCGCGCGACAGCCGGCCAAATGTCGGCTTCAGCCCGAACAACCCGCAAAACGACGCCGGCACGCGGATGGAGCCGTTGGTATCGGAGCCAAGCGTGACTGGAACCATGCCGCTGGCGGCCGCCGAGGCCGAGCCGCTGGACGAACCACCCGTCATCCGGGTCAGGTCATGTGGGTTTTTGCACGTTCCGTCGTGAGAATTTTCTCCCGTAAAATCATAGGCATATTCGCCCATATTCAAGCAACCTGTAAGGATGGCGCCGGAAGCCTTCAGCTTGCTCACCAGGTGCCCATCCGCAGTGGCTGCGGGCGCGTCTCGGTTGATCCTCGATCCCGCCAGGGTTGTCTGTCCTGCGACGTCGTAAAGGTTTTTCACAGCAAAAGGCACACCGGCCAATGGCAGGTCGTGGCCTGCCGCCAATGCCGTATCGACGCAACGGGCTTCTAGCAGGGCACGCTCGGAAGTGACTTCGGTAAAGGCATTGACCAGCGGATTGACGCGCTTGATCACCTCGAGGGCGTTGCTCGCGACGGTTTCCGCCGAAATCTCGCGGTTGCGCACGGCGTTGGCGGTCCGCGCAGCGGTCCAGGGTCTGGTCAGTTCGCTCATGCTTGGAACACCGGTGCCGGCTGGACGGTGTCTTCCAAGGGAAACTCCATCACCAGCGCTGCGGCTTTCTCAGTCGCTGCGATGTTGGCTTCCACCACCGGGCGCCATGCATCCTCGATGGTCAGACCAATGACCGGCGCCATGGCGGCCACATAAGCCTTGGGGTCGAATTTCTGCGTCATGCCTGAAGAGATCCTATGTGATGGGGGCGAAGCGCGCCTTTGCCGGTCAGAATGGCCCAGTCTCAAGTGAAAGAACAGAAGATCCTAGCGCGCCAGACTGGGGGACAGTCGGATCAGCTCGAGGATGGCGCCAATGATGTGATAAAATGAGCTGGCCGGGGAGGGCTCCGCTCGGTAGCTGTCGTCCGGGTCGATCTTGTCGTACCAGGTGCCGGGTACTGGCCCGCTGAGAAAGCGTTCGAGGGAGCGACCGGCGGAGATGGCCTGATCCCGATAGGCGTTGCGGGCAATGCCGGAGGTCAGATGTGCCAGCAGCAGGGCAGACTTCAACCACTCGGTCTGGGCCCAGAGGCGGGCCACCTCGTCCTGTGGAGAAAAATCGTCGTTAAGTGCCATGATTGCCACCTGACGGCGACGGCAGACACCGAAATGCGAGGCGTTTGAAAACAGCCTCTGGGCGATTGGTAGAATTCTCGGGTCATCACGACGAAGGCTCCAGCGCAGCAACAGCCAGGCCCACTCGAACTGATGGCCGGGCTCTATGCGCCTGCCGAGAACACTGTCGTAAGCTTGCCAGGTCAGGTCGTAGTCCTCCCGCACGGCACCCGTTTCCGAAGAGATAAATTTCGTCAGACACAGGTCAACGATCTCATCGGCGAGTTGCGCAAACCTGGGGCCAGGTGGCAGACCGGTTTCTTCCCAGGCAAGCGCTGCTTCCAGCAGATGCATATGTGGATTGGCGCCCAGCGGAGCAGTTGGGGGATCACTCTCGTGAAAGCCACCTTGGCAATGGTGAAAGCGGGCATAAAGCACATCCAGCAGACGCTCGGCCTGGGCGCAAAATTGCTCTGTCTGGTCCGGCAGTGCCTGGGCCATATGCGACAGGGCAAAAAGCGCAAAAGCCTGATCGTAGAGGTTGAAGTTGCGTTTCAGGATCTTGCCAGAGCCGTCAACGAGAGCCGCGTAGGTTCCGTCTTTCAGCCGGTAGTTACCTTCGTAAAACCCGACCCCGTGGTCTACCGCCCGGCGCCATGGGCCCTGCCATCCAAGTCTCTGGGCGCTGATGTAGCAGTAGATCTGGCGCGGCTGGACTCGGGCTCTGCGTGGATACTCAAGCGGGGTAATCGTGTCAGGGGTTGTATAGGCGTCCAGGGCTTCATAAAACCCACCGCCATTGGGGGCTGCTCCTTTGTCCCACCAAAGGGGAAACCCCTCCGTCAGCACCCAGCTGTGAAGCCTATGGCTCAGTTCGGCCAGCTCATCCACCATAAATGCCCCGTCCTCCTCACGCGCATGAAAGGCTGAACGGTTCCTCCGACCGACCAGCGACTCCCTGAATGCCCTCTTGTTGAGTAAGCGGTTTTTACGTTGGGTGCAATTCTGCAGTGACGCTACGTCTTGCTACAGGTGATTGAAGAAAGGTGAAAAATGCCGGTTACACGACGTGGCTGCCGCTGCCAGAAGCCGTGGCAAATACTTGCGCAGATCAAGGGTTGAGGCCCAAGATTTCTGAAGGGGGTCAAACGGCGCGTGGCAGGCGCCTCGCAGGCCGTTGTCGAGATCAGGCCTGATAATAGTCTTTGTACCATGCAACGAACCGAGCGACGCCCTCTTGAACGGTCGTCGCGGGTCGGTAGCCGGTCAGGCTTTGTAACAGGCTTGCATCGGCCCAGGTTGCCGGAACGTCTCCGGCCTGCATCGGCATCAGATTGCGTTCCGCCGTCTTGCCTGTCGCTGTCTCGATGGCCTCGATATAGTCGGTCAGCAGGACGCTGTTGGAATTGCCGATGTTGACGATGCGCCAAGGTGCCACGGGAGACAGGCTGTCGCCGTCACGAACTTCCGCGTTTTCCGGGCGCACCGGCGGTGCATCGATCAGCCGGCGGATGGCTTCGGCAAGGTCCTCGATGTAGGTGAAGTCACGCTTCATGTCGCCGTGATTGTAGACATCGATAGGCTCGCCGTTGAGGATCGCCTTGGTGAACTTGAACAGGGCCATGTCAGGGCGCCCCCATGGTCCATACACCGTGAAGAAGCGGAACATGGTGACCGGCAGTCCATAGAGGTGGGCATAGGAATGGGCCATGTTCTCCGTGGCTTTCTTCGTTGCCGCGTAGAATGACATCTGGTGGTCGGCCTTGTCGGTCTCCCGGTAAGGCATTTCCGTGTTGGCGCCATAGGCTGACGATGTTGAGGCCAGCAGCATATGCGCCGGTGGATAGGCGCGTGCGGCTTCCAGCAGCTCGAAGGTGCCGGTGATGTTGCTCTCAAGATAAGAACGCGGATTTTCAATCGAGTAGCGCACGCCGGCCTGGGCGGCCAGATGGACGACCACATCCGGCCTGTGCTCGGCAAACAGGTCCATCAAAAGCCCGGGCGCTTCGACCCTGTCGCAGATCGGCGTAAAGCTTTCGTGCTGCATCAACATCTGGTGACGACGCTCTTTCAGTGACACATCGTAATAGTCTGTCATCGCGTCCAGGCCGATGACCCGAAAGCCGTCCTGCAACAGGCGGCGACAAACAAAAAAGCCGATGAAGCCGGCGGAGCCGGTAACCAGAGCTGTTTTCATGATCAGAGCGAAATCTTTTGGTAGATGAGGATGCTGGCGCGACCGATACCATGAATGGCAAGAGGGTGAAACGGCTTACCGAGATTCGCCATTCCTTCCTTCGGTCGGTCATGAGTGGTGTGGTTGTTGAGCCTGAAGTGTCATTCTATAGCCGCGCTTGCCATGCGACAGAAAGACTGGTGGTTCATTTACGGTTTTCCAAGGCTTGGCCGCTAAGTCTGGCAGGCATAAGACCATGGAAAAACTGCTTAGGTTGGGTGTCGGAATCATTTTGCCGCCCTCAGCAAACGCGTCAGAAGAAAGCCGCGCTTGCGGCTTGGAGAACTTTTAATGCTTTATCCTGTCATTTTGTGCGGTGGAGCCGGGACGCGCTTGTGGCCGTTGTCGCGCAAGTCCTATCCGAAGCAGTTCGTCCCGTTGGTTGGTGAGGAAACTCTTTTTCAGGCGTCGGCCAAACGATTGTCTACCAGTGCGTCGCTGACCTTCGCTCCACCGGTGGTGATCACCGGATCCGACTTTCGTTTTATCGTGACAGAACAGCTGGCCGCTGCCGGCATCGATCCCGGTGCCGTCTTGATCGAGCCGGAGGGCCGCAACACCGCACCTGCCGTACTGGCCGCAGCTCTCTATCTTCATGCCAAAGACCCGGATGCGACGCTTCTGGTGGCGCCTTCCGACCATGTGGTCCCGAATACCGAGGCCTTTCATAATGCGGTTTCCAAGGGGCTCTCGTCTGTCGATGCCGGAAAGCTGGTGACATTCGGCATCAAACCGACCCATGCCGAGACCGCCTACGGTTATCTGGAATTATCCGCGCAACCTGGAACCGAAGGCACGCCGATTGATCTGAAGCGCTTTGTCGAGAAGCCCGATGCCGCACGTGCCGACGAGATGGTGACAGCAGGAACTTTCCTCTGGAATGCGGGAATTTTCCTGTTCAAGGCCACTGATATCATTGCGGCTTTCAAAACCCACGCCGCAGATCTGATAGACCCGGTCGGTGCCGCAGTGACCGAGGCTCAAAGCGATCTGGGTTTTCTCAGATTGGCTGCTGATCCGTGGTCGCAGGCACAGGATATTTCCATCGATTATGCGGTGATGGAGCGAGCGTCAAACCTTGCGGTTGTGCCCTTCGCCGACGGTTGGTCGGATCTCGGTGGCTGGGATGCTGTCTGGCGCGAATCGACGCAAGACGAGAACGGTGTCGTCACCTCTGGAGAAGCGACGGCCATCGAGTGCTCGAACTCTCTCCTGCGTTCTGACAGCGACCGGTTGGAAATCGTTGGAATCGGGCTGAAGAACATCATGGCAATTGCCATGAATGATGCCGTTCTGGTCGCCGACATGTCACGCGCCCAGGACGTCAAGAAGGCGGTTGATGCGCTGAAGCGCAAGTCCTCTGTCCAGGCGACGAATTTTCCGAAGGACCACCGGCCCTGGGGCTGGTTTGAAAGCCTGGTCATGGGCCGGCGGTTTCAGGTCAAGCGAATTCATGTGCATCCGGGTGCTGCTTTGAGCCTGCAGAGCCATTTTCACCGGTCCGAGCACTGGATTGTGGTCGAAGGCACTGCCAAGGTGACAATTGACGGCGAAGAGCAGCTGGTGACGGAAAATCAGTCTGTCTACATTCCGCTGGGAGCCCGTCATCGCATGGAAAATCCGGGCAAGGTGCCGATGGTGCTGATCGAGGTTCAGACCGGCTCTTATGTCGGCGAGGATGATATCATCCGCTATGAGGATGTGTATGCACGCGGGCAGGGCGCCAAGGGCTGAGCGTTCGGACAGCTCTCGGGAACAGGAAGGGACTTGTGTCATTGTCTGCCTGGATGACCTTGCTGCTGCGCCATTTGAGCAGGGCGGCCCTGCTTGCACTGCTCGTGACGTCATCCAACGTCTCAGGCGCGCAGGGGCCTGAGACGGCTCGTCAACGCAATGTCGATGCGCCGCTTCGTTGGACGACCAAGCCAATGCGTGTCGACCGGGCGGAACAGGATCTGCCGCGTATTGAGGACCGGCGCAAGAGCGACCCTTTTCCCGATATTCTCTATGTCCCGCCGAGTGTTCGCACGCCGGACAGCGTGACGTTTCAGGTCGATGGAACGATCCACCGCCTGGCTTATCTGGCACCGGTGCCCTCACAGAAGGTTTGTGTCGAGGAAACTGGCCGAAAATGGGCATGTGGGCTGCGCGCACGGATGGCCCTGCGCACTCTGATCGCGGGCAAGCAGATTCGTTGCAAGTCGATTGCGGAAGGCGAGGACGCGTTCAAAATAGTCCACTGTGAACTTGCTGTCGGGCGCTCGCTCGCTGAAGAATTGCTGAAAGCTGGCGCTGCTGTGGGCTCAGGTGTTCTGGACGATGACCTCGGCGCCATGGAACGACAGGCGCGCACCAGCCGCTCGGGCATCTGGGCCGATTCCCAGTTCAGCAGAGATCATCCTGAAAGAAGCCGTTAGCTCATTCTGCGTCGGAAGCAACCTTGAGGAGGTACTGGCCATAGCCGTTCTTCTTCAGTTGCTCGCCCTGAGAAATCAGAAAGTCCTTTGAAATCCAGCCCTGTTGGAAGGCGATTTCCTCCGGCACGGCAATGCGGTGGCCCTGACGCTTTTCGATGGTCTGCACGAAAGAGGCGGATTCCACCAGACTGTCGTGGGTGCCGGTGTCGAACCAGGCAAAGCCTCGGCCAAGGCGTTCCACATGGAGGTCGCCCCGTGTCAGGTAATGCGCGTTCACGTCGGTGATTTCCAGCTCTCCGCGCGGGCTGGGTTTGATGTCCTTGGCGACGTCGACAACGTCCTTGTCGTAAAAGTAAAGTCCAGTGACAGCCCAGGGTGATTTCGGCTCTTGCGGCTTTTCCTCAATCGACGTCGCACGCCCTTGCTTGTCGAAGGCGACCACGCCAAACCGCTCAGGATCGCGCACTTCATAGCCGAAGACTGTCGCCCCCGTCGTGCGCTGTGCGGCGCGTTCCAGTTTCTCTGTCAGGCCATGGCCGTAAAAAATGTTATCGCCAAGCGCCAGCGCGCAGGAATCGCCGCCGATGAAGGCCTCTCCGATCAGGAATGCTTGCGCCAAGCCGTCCGGGCTTGGCTGGACGGCATAGCTGATGTTGATGCCCCAGCGGGAACCGTCTTCGAGCAGATTTTCAAAGGCGGAAGCGTCGTGCGGCGTCGTGATGATGAGGATGTCGCGGATGCCCGCCAGCATCAGCGCACTGATCGGGTAAAAGATCATCGGTTTGTCGTAAATCGGCAGCAGCTGCTTGGAGGTGCTGCGCGTGATCGGGTACAGCCGCGTGCCACTGCCGCCTGCGAGAATAATCCCCTTCATGAAATCCGCTCCGAATATCTTCTTAAACTCAATACAGGCGCAAAGACTTAGCCGCTTTCGGAGGCGGAACCAAGCTTTTCCACCTGTTTAGTCAACGGGGACTCGGGAAGATGCCGGGTGGTGCGGTGATGGATCTGAGGGAAAAGGGGGAAAGGCAAGAGTTCGCCCCCGGCCATGCGGTCGGGGGCTCTTGAGGGAGCGAGGTCAGTTGCTGGGCCCGATCATCAGGTCGGGGCGGACCAGCTTGTCGAACTCTTTTTCCGTCACATAGCCGAGAGCCAGCGCTTCCTGGCGCAGCGACGTGCCGTTCTTGTGCGCAGTCTTGGCGATCTCGGTGGCTTTGTCGTAGCCGATGGCCGGAGCCAGTGCCGTGACCAGCATCAGCGAACGCTCCATCAAGGCCTTGATGTTGTCCTCGTTGGCCGTGGTGCCGGAAACGCAGCGGTCGGCGAAGCTGACGCTGGCATCGGCCAGCAGCTTGATCGACTGCAGCATGGCATTGGCCATCACCGGCTTGTAGACATTCAGCTCGAAATGACCCTGGCTTCCGGCAAAGGAGATGGTTGCCTGGTTGCCATGTACCTGGGTGCAGACCATGGTCATGGCCTCACACTGGGTCGGATTGACCTTGCCGGGCATGATCGACGAGCCCGGTTCGTTCTCCGGCAGCGACAATTCGCCGAGCCCTGAGCGCGGGCCGGAACCGAGAAAGCGCATGTCGTTGGCGATCTTGAACAGGGAGGTCGCAACCGTGTTCAGTGCGCCGTGCGCGTAGACATAAGCATCATGGGCAGCCAGCGCTTCGAACTTGTTCGGTGCTGTGCGGAAGGGCAGGCCGGTGATCTCTGCGACTTCTGCTGCAAAGTCTGCGGCAAATCCGACCTTGGTGTTCAAGCCGGTGCCGACAGCCGTGCCACCCTGGGCCAGTTCATACAGCCCGTCGAGCGCCTGGATAACCCGGCGGATCCCCATCTCCAACTGCGCTGCATAGCCGGAGAATTCCTGGCCAAGCGTCAGTGGGGTTGCATCCTGGGTGTGGGTGCGGCCGATCTTGACGATGTCCGCCCACTCCGTCGCTTTTGCAGCCAGCGCCGCTTGCAGATGCGTCAGCGCCGGGATCAGGTTGCCGGTGATCTCACGGGCAGCTGAAATATGCATGGCTGTCGGAAACGTGTCGTTCGACGACTGGCTCATGTTGCAGTGATCATTGGGGTGGACCGGCGTTTTGGTACCAATCTCGCCGCCGAGGATCTCGATCGCCCGATTGGCGATGACCTCATTGGCATTCATGTTGGATTGGGTTCCTGAGCCGGTCTGCCAGACGACCAATGGAAAGTGATCGTCGAACTTGCCCGAAGAAACTTCGGCAGCCGCCTGAGCAATGGCCTCCGAAAGCTTCGGATCAAGCTTGCCTTGCGCTGTGTTCACATGGGCGGCGGCCTGTTTGATAATGCCAAGCGCATGGACCAGCGGTTTGGGCATGGTTTCGCCGCCGATGGGAAAGTTGATCAGGGAACGTGCTGTCTGAGCGCCGTAATATTTGTCGCTCGGAATATCGAGCGCACCGAAGGAGTCGGTCTCGGTTCGTACAGACTGGGACATGGTTTCCTCTTTGAAAGTGGAGTGGTTGACTGTCGCCTCTGCGTGCCTCACTGGGGAGTTGGCAGACTGGTCTGGCTAAGGCGCATGCCCGGGCTGAATGGCGCCAATCTGGCACAAGGCCTGGCAGGCGTCATCCGGCTGATTGTAAAATATATATAGGAAGCACTGCCCCGGCTTTCAGGGGGAGGGAGCAAGATCCTGTCCGCTCAGCTTTCAAACAGCATTTTCAACCGGGCTTCCATTGCCTGTGAAATGTGGAATCGCGCAGCGTCTTCGGCCGCCTGGGCATTGCGGTCTGCTATTGCCAGAGCGATGTTGCGATGTTCCTCGACCGCACGCTCTGCCCGACCGGGAACGGAAAACGTCGTGCTGGGCAGCAGCGCCAGCGAATCGTTCAGGTCTTCCAGCATCTTGATCAGATAGGTGTTATGCGCGGCAGCATAGATCATCTCATGAAAGCGGATGTTGGAACGCGCCCGTGTCTTCTCGTCGTTGTCTGCAGTCTCAAAGGCTTCCGTTGCCATTTTTAGCGAAGCCTGATCGACGGGGGAGGCGTTTTCTGCAGCAAACCGCGCCGCTGCACCTTCGAGCACCGAGCGCAGGGCGTAAAGCTCCATGATCTGGTTGCGGCTCAGGTCCGCCACGGTCCAGCCGCCACGGGTGCTTTCCACCAGACCACGGGCGTGCAGCCGGTTGAAGGCCTCGCGCACCGGTGTGCGGCTGACCTCCAGTTCGACGGCTGTCTCATCTTCGCGCATGCGGGCGCCGGGCTTCAGGTCGCCACTGCGCATCCGGTCCAGAAGTTGGCGGTAGACCTTGCTGCCGCGCGAGTTTTCGCCGCGTCCACGTTCGGAGGTCGGCAGTGTCATCTGGGCAGGGTCGGTCAAGGAGCGGCTCACGTGTCTGTCTGGTGGTTTGCAATCTTCTTAAGGCAAAGACGGCGTTGGCCATAGCCCGACTTCCGATGAAGCGCCGGAATTGGCGTTTAAAGCCGCCATTCAGCCTCAAAATCAATTTAGTATACTATTGTATCCTAATGCAAGATATGCGACACACGGCGACAGAGAGAAAGCCTCGAAATCCGGGGCGAGAGAGGAGTTACCCATGAAGGACGGGGAGATCCACGTCGATGTACTGGTCGTCGGCGGTGGCAATGCAGCCCTTTGCGCAGCAATCGCAGCCAAGCGCCTGGGGGCGGATGTTCTGATCGTGGAAAAAGCGCCGATGTTTTATCGTGGCGGCAACACGCGGCACACCCGAAACATGCGCTGCGCCCACGATGCAGCGACGGAAACCCTGACCGGCCCCTATTCGGAAGAAGAGTTCTGGGACGATCTTCTGCGGGTGACCGAAGGCAATACCGACGAAAAGCTGGCGAAGCACATGATCGCCAAGTCCAAGGACATGCTGACCTGGATCGCCGAACAGGGCGTTCGGTTCCAGCCGTCGCTTGGCGGAACGCTCAGCCTGGGCCGGACAAATTCCTTCTTCCTCGGCGGTGGCCGGGCAATGCTCAATGCGCTCTACAAGACGGCGGAGGAGCTGGGCATCAAGGTCATGTACGAAACGCCGGTGACGGACCTCGACATTGTTGACGGCCATTTCAAGTCGGCACTGGCACGTCATGAAGGCAAGCCTCTGCGCATTCATGCCAAGTCGTTGGTGGCAGCTGCAGGCGGGTTTGAGGCCAATATCGAATGGTTGAAGGAAGGTTGGGGCGACGTTGCCGAAAACTTCCTCATCCGCGGCACGCCTTACAATCGCGGTGATGTGCTGCGTCTGCTGCTCGACAAGGGCGTGGAGCCGATTGGCGATCCGACCCAGTGTCATGCCGTGGCAATTGATGCCCGGGCGCCGAAATTCGACGGCGGTATCATTACCCGGCTAGACTGCGTCGTCTTCGGCATCGTCGTCAACAAACTGGCCGAGCGGTTCTACGACGAGGGCGAGGACTTCTGGCCCAAGCGCTATGCCATCTGGGGCCGCCTTGTGGCTGCCCAGCCCGACCAGATTTCCTACATCATCTTCGATGCCAAATCGCTGAAAAGCTTCATGCCGTCGCTGTTTGCGCCGATCGAAGCAAATTCCATCGCAGAACTGGCGCAGAAGCTCGAGCTGCCGGTTGAGCAGCTGGAGGCGACCGTCGGTGGGTTCAATGAAGCAGTTCAGCCAGGCACGTTTGACCATACGGTCTTCGATGACTGCCACACCAAAGGTCTGGCCATCGAGAAGACCCATTGGGCGCGAAAGCTGGAAGACCCGCCGTATTATGCCTATCCGGTGCGTCCGGGCATCACGTTTACCTATCTTGGCACGCGTGTCGATGAAGACGCGCGCATGCTGCTGCAGGGCGGCGGCAAGGCCGACAACATGTATGCGGCCGGTGAAATCATGGCGGGCAATGTGCTCGGCAAGGGCTATGCCGCTGGTATCGGCATGACAATTGGATCCGTTTTTGGAAAACTCGCAGGAGAGGGGGCAGCCACCCATGTTTGAGCAAGATCCCCGGTTTTCGGACAACCTGTCCACCGACCACCTGAAGGAAGCCGCAAGGCTGATGACGGTGTGCAACTCCTGCCGTTATTGCGAAGGGCTTTGCGCTGTCTTTCCTGCCATGGAGCTGCGCCGCAGTTTCGAGGAAGGCGATCTGAATTATCTCGCCAACCTTTGTCACTCCTGTGGTGCCTGTTATCAGGATTGCCAGTTCTCGCCGCCGCATGAGTTCAACGTCAATGTGCCACAGACCCTGGCCAAGGTTCGGGCCGACAGCTATCAGTCTTACGCTTGGCCAAAGGCCTTTCAGCCGCTGTTCAATCGCAATGGCCTGGCCATCACGGTCATTGCGGCCCTCAGCGTTGCAGCCTTCATTCTCGGTTTCGCTCTCTGGCATGATCCGGAAGTGCTGTTCAAGGGCGGCAGTTTCTATCGTCTGATGCCACACAATGTCATGGCCGGGCTGTTTGGCGCTGTCTTCCTCTACATGATCATCGCGATGACCATGGGGGTCAGGGCGTACTGGAAGGATATCGGCGCGGCCAGTGTTTCAGCAGGGCAGATCCCCTCTCTCTGGCAGGCAATGAAAGATGCCGGTCAGCTGCGGTATCTCGATGGCGGCGGTGTGGGTTGCTATAATGAAGATGAAAAGCCGAGCGACAATCGCCGATTCTATCATCACCTGACATTCTACGGCTTCATGCTGTGCTTTGCCGCTACAACGACGGGCACCATCTACCACTATGCCTTTGGGTGGGAAGCGCCTTACGAGTTGTTCTCCCTGCCGAAGCTCTTCGGCATTCTGGGTGGTATCGGGTTGGTGATCGGGCCGGTTGGTCTTGCTCACGCCAAGGCAAAGCGTCACGACGATCTGAAGGATGCTGCAGCCAAAGGCATGGAAGCAGCCTTCCTCTTGATGCTCTTCACCACCGGCCTCAGCGGACTGTTGCTGATGGCTTTGCGGGAAACGCCGCTCATGGGGCTGACGCTGTCCCTGCACCTTGGCGTTGTCTTCGCGCTGTTCCTGACCATGCCCTACGGCAAGTTCGTTCACGGTATCTACCGCTTTGGCGCACTGGTCCTGTATGCCGCTGAACGCAAGGTTCACCGGGCGGCGCAACCGGCAAGGAAAACAGCATGACATCCATCGGCGCGACGTTCGGCATCAACACCTATTCCTTCACCCAGACAATGCGGGCCTCGGAGTGCCTGCATTACCTCGCCGATCAGGGAGTTCGGGAAGTCGAGCAGATGCTTTTCCCCGGTCATCTCTGGGTCAGTGATGAGGGGGCGGAACTGGCAGCCGTTCGTCGTGCCCTGGATGACACAGGCATCCGCCTGACCAGCGTCAACACATCAAATGTGGAATTGAACATCACGGCGGCCAGCGCTGAAATGCGCGAGGTCAGCCTTGGCCTGAACGAGCGTTTTATCGAGATGGCAGCTGTTCTCGGCGCTCCGGCCTTGATCCTTGGGCCGGGCAAGGCCAATCCGTTGTTCCCGTTGTCACGTGAGGTGCTTGAAGGACATTTTTTCTCGTCTCTGGACCGACTAATGGCTGTCGCTCTGGATCACGGAATCGAGATTTACCTCGAAAACATGCCGTTTGCCTTTGTGCCCGATGCCAAGGGCATGATGGACCTTCTGGCCCGTTACGGCGAAGACAGGCTGAAGATCTGCTACGACGTCACCAACGGCTGGTTCATCGGAGAAGACCCGGTGGAAGGATTGCGGACAGTCGCACCGCGCCTCGGGTTGATGCATTTGTCCGACACCACGCGGGCAACCTACAAGCACGATCCCATCGGTGCGGGCGACATGGACTTCTCGGCCTTTCCACAGGTGCTGTCCGAATGTGGTTATCAGAAGAGCTGCGTTCTGGAGGTGATTTCCAGAACGCCCAATGTGGATTTTCCCGCGTCGGTCGACCAGCTCAAACACCTCGGCTACTAAAGGCCCGGAGGCCGCTGCTAGACCTTACAACGGGGCGAGGGACAGCCCGACGACCTTGTGGTTGTCGATAAAGCTCTGGATCTCGCCCGACTGTTTCAGGTCGAGAACCGTCTGCTCCAGCCAATTCGCGGCAACGGCATTCTTCTTCGGGGTGCCGACGGCCTGTTGAACGGTCGTGAACGAGCCGTCAAGAAGCCGCCCGCCCGGAAAACGCTTGAGATCGTTTTGCAGACCGGTGCGCAGTCCTGAGAGCGCGTCCAAACCTTCGCTTTCGAAGGTCAGAAAGGGATCTTCCGAGGGATCGATCAGCACCAACTCGGCATTCTTGATATTCCGCTTGAGCCACAGGCCATAGGCCGAACGGTCCTTCACCGCGATGCGCGTTCCGGTGCTGTCGACGTCTGCTGCTGTCTGGAAGGGCGAGCCTCCAGGCACCAGATAGGTCGCTTCGATCTCGCAATAGGCCTTGGTGAAGAGGATCGTTTCTGCCCGTTCAGGCTCTGCCCCGATGTTGGCAATGTCCCACTCGTCCTTCTCCGCGCCATCGGCGACAGCGCCGGGCGACGGGTAAGGGACGTAGATGACAGGCATGCCCAGACGGTCGGCAATCGCCTTGCCGACATCGGGAGACACACCAAACGGAGTTCCATTTTCCTGGGTGCCACTGATCAGAAGCTTGTTGGCCATGTTGAGTCCGACCCGAAGAGCGCCTTTGGAGGCGAGTGTCGTTTGGATTTTCAGGTGTTCTGTCATGGTGTTCCCTCTGTTTGTTGGAGTGTTTCAGAAGCCAGAAGGTTTGAAAAGCAAAAGCCCGGCAATTTGCCGGGCTCAGACTGCTGACAAACCCGTCGATTTCCGGCGGGTTTGTTTTTTAAGCTTTTGCTTTGTGGCGATTGTCCGCGTTTATGGGTTTGTTTTTTGCGGGCTTGCCTGTGTCACGCGGGGGCTTG
>NZ_JAFLNF010000011.1:0-60512 GCF_017313085.1 Roseibium limicola
TCCCGAAATCGCTCTCAGGCCAAAATCGCCAATTTCCCGGAATTTAGTGCGCAAGGCACTCTCGCCAGCGACGTGGCCGCCGTCGATGAACAGGCTTATACGGAGACCAGGCACAGGGGTCAACGCCAAAAAACCCAAATCGACCAAAAAAATTCAGCCCGCTTTGCCCGCCCTGGGGAAAAGCCGGCAAACCAAATCCGGACAAACCCCCAAAACCCCAAACATCCCCTGCGTTCAATCAAACTTCCCCACAGAACCTTAATTTGCGGCAAGGTTTGGCGAGAGCCCTGCCCCCCCCTGCCCGCGCCTCATGGCCGGCTTATATCAAAGCCTCCGGGCCGCTCCCCACACTCCATGCCCTCACCTGGCGCGTTTTCTCTCCGTCGACAGAAGCGCGTCATTCCCTTGCCACCGGACCTGAACTCGAGCTGGTGTCCTGTCATCAGGGAACCGGTCGCGCATCAGATCGTTGTCTTCATACACATCAGCCCTGCACGAGCCGCAGAGGCATACCGAAGACAACCCGAGGCATCCATGACCACCCAACAGAGCGACACCAGTTTCAGCGACCGTTCCATTGGCACGCTGTTTAGTCGGCTCCTGCAAGAAGTCTCCCAGCTGCTGCGCGGTGAGGTTCAACTCGCCAAGCAGGAGCTGAAGGTGCAGGTCCTCAACCTGCAGACCGCCGCCCTCTTCTTTGCGCTTGCCTTCATCCTGGTGTTTGGCGGCCTGCTTGCCCTGCTTGCCTGCGCCCACTTCGGCCTGGTCGCTGCCGGCCTGCCGCCCGTAGGTGCTGCTGCCATCATCGCCGCCACCGCTCTGGTGCTCGCCGGCCTGTGTGGGTTCATTGGCGCGCGCTGTCTCAAGTCCCTGTCCAATCCGCTGCGCCGCACCACGCATCAGACAGCCGAAGACACACGCCTGATCAAGGAGAGCCTGCAATGAGCAACCGCGACCTCGACACCTTGGAACAGGACCTCGACCGCAACCGGGATCGTATTGCCGGTCTGGTCGATGAGTTGACCACCAAGCTGCAGCCTGCAGAACTGGCCCGACAGGGCCTTCAGTCACAAGAGATGCGCACCGCGATTTCTGCCGCCAAGGCCACCTGGAAACAGAACCCGGTTGCGTGCGGCCTAGCGGCTCTGGCCTTGGGGTATGTCGCCTATCAGGGCGCCATAACCTTTGCCGACATCCAGAAAAACGGCGACAGCCGCAAAGACCCTGGTCCTGGCAACCGCAAGGCCCCGCTGGAGGCACCGCCTGCCGCGCAAAGCCCTGCGCTGCAGCCTGTGCCTGCAAAAACTGCGGCAGCCCCGGTTTATGATCCCACTCCCTTGTCAGGCTCCATTTCAAGCCCTGTTGCCGCAAGCGATCCCCTGACAGTCAAGGCGACCCCGAACGCCGGATACAAATAAAGCCGAAATAAAACGACGCCAATAATCACTGTGCACACCCTCCCGAGTCTCTCGGGAGGGTTTATTTTTGTCAAAAGCGATTCAGTCGGGAACGGCATCTTGTATTGGGCGTTTACAGATCGAACCAATGAGGTGACGCCATGACCGAATACAACGGAAGTCAACACCAAAGCCCGGAAGAGGATTTGGAGCATCTTAAGTCGACAGCCAAATCTGAAGCAAAAGCCCTGAATGAGCTTATCAAGGATGAGGCCTTCGCATACTTGCGCGACAAAAGAGAAGTTGCAGCCGGCGGCCTCAGTCGAGCCGCAAGCTCTCTGCGCGATGGGGCCAACTCCGACAATGCGGCTTTCAATGCGGTGACCATGCCCGTCGCCGACGTGATCGAACAGTCTGCTCGCCGCCTGCAGACAATCGAGCCGGAAGCTGCAGTGGTGCGCGTGCGCGAAGTCGCCAGCGCCAACCCGGCGGCTTTTGCCCTCGGAGCAGCTGCAATCGGCTTTCTCGCCGCTCGCTTTCTCTCCGCATCCACTCCCAACTCCGAATTCAACCAGGAGGAATTGTCCAATGACTAAGTCCACCACCACAAGCACAGTGAAAACCAACAAGGCAGCAGCACCGCGTGCGCGGGCGCACAACGCTCCCCCCGTTGCCGGCACACCGGCGCATGAGCTGGAAAATGCCAAGGAGCCAAGCACCACAGCCAACATCAAGGCAAAGGCGCAGCAGGCATCCGACAAACTGTCGAAAAAGGCTGATGATGTGAAGGCCCGCGCCTCCCACGCAGCTGACCAGGCATCGGAGTCCTTCGACCACGCACGCGCCTCTGTCGAAGAGAGCTACCATGCTGGCAGTGCACGCGCCCGCGAAACCTACGAGACGACGACACGGCGCGCCGGTGAGTTCGCCCGGGAGCATCCGTTCGCTGTCGGCGCCATGGGCCTTGTTGCAGGCTTTGCCCTTGGAGCGCTGCTGCCGCGTACATCGCGCGAGGACCGCGTCTTCGGCGAACGCCGCGACGGGTTGCTGCACAAGGCTGCCAAATCCGGTGAGGAAGTCCTGAAGCAGGGCCGTGCGAAAGCGGAAAGCACCGTGCGCAACCTGCGCGGTGACAACGATGGCATGACCGATGAGGAACGTCTGGAAGAAGGCCTTGAAGACACCTTCCCCGCCAGCGATCCGGTCTCCGCCACCCGCAGCACCGGAGCTGAAGTGCTCCGCGACTGATACGCGGTCACCAAAACCAAACGTAAAAAACCCCACCGGGCCTCGTCCGGTGGGGTTTTTCCTATGCGCAGACGTTCTGTCATTAGGACACTGCAGTCTGTCTGCTCCCCCCACCTAGCGACCTATGGCTGCGCCAATGAAGAGGCCCGCCCCAGGACAAATTCCAAGCGCCTGGGCGGGCAGCAACCAGCTGCTGCAATGATCAGCGCTTTTCTGCAAGTTCAGTCGGACACGCGATCATGATCGGGAAGTCTTTTCAAGATGGAGAGAAACTCGCTCCCCAGTCGCTTGGCTTCCAGAGCATTCAGGAAGCTCTCGGACCACCAGGCCACATCCTGTTCCATGACGATCCTAAGCATGGCCTGATGGCGCTCGATGCGTTCCTCCAGCGGCATTAGAAGCGCTGCGGCAATGGTTCGCGCCATCTGCTCAATGTCATACGGGTTTGCGATCAGCGCATGCTGCCCCAGTTGTTCATGCGCTCCGGCAAATCCGGAAAGCACCAGTACACCGGGGTCTTCGGCATCCTGTGCTGCGACGTATTCTTTCGCCACGAGGTTCATGCCATCAGCCAGGGGCGTCACCAACCCAACGTCCGCCTGGCGGAACAACCCGGCCAAACGGTCTCGCGGCACCCCACGGTTCAGATACTGGATCGGCGTATAGTTGATGTCGGAAAACCGTCCGTTCACGGCGCCGGACAATTGCTCCAACTCCTCGCGAATTTCCCGGTAGGCCTGAACATCCTCCCGCGTTGGCGAGGCAATTTGCAGGAAACTCACAGCCCCTTGCAGGTCAATCTCCGTTTCCAGCAACTTGCCGAAAGCCCGCAGGCGATGCGGCAATCCCTTGGAGTAATCCAGCCGTTCTGCGCCAATGATCCAGCGCCGGGCCCGCGGCGCCAGCCGCGCCCGCGATCGCGCCGCGATATCGCGGAACGCAGCTGCGTCGATTCCGATGGGGAAACTCTTGATTTCAAACGTCCGGTTGCGAAAGCGCAGAGATCCATCCATCAGAAACTGGCTGTCGGGGAATTGCCGAAACACATCCATTGCCGAAGAAACATCGCGCTGGGTCTGAAGGCCGACGAGATCATACTGCGATATCCAGCTCATCACGTCCTCCACACCGGTCACGGCGTGGATGTTGGCCGCAGTGGGAAAGGGAATGTGAAGGAAGAAACCGATGGCGTTTTGAACGCCTTCGGCACGCAAGGCAGCCGCCAGAGGCAGGTGATGATAATCATGCACCCACAGGATGTCGTCAGGACGCAGAAACCGCGCCACGACCTTCGCCAGGCGGCTGTTTATCGCTTCATAGGCCGCCCGATAATGCGGCCGTTGTTCGATCAACTCCATCCGGCCATGACAAAGCGGCCAGAGAACCGAATTCGCATAGCCGAGATAATAGTCGTCATAGGCCGACGCAGGGACGACGGCTGCCACCCTGTCAAAATTTGCCCCCGGAACCGAGACCGCGTTTTCGCCGGCCGGCTCCGCGCCCTCCAGAACGTCCGCATCCGGCTGAACACCGATCCAGAGGCCCCCGCCTTTTTCCATTGCGTCTTGCAGGGCAACAACCAGACCACCGGAAGGATTGGACCCCAGCGGCATGCGATTGGACACGACGACAAGACGGCTCATGAGTTTCCCCCGCAAAAACACTGAAATGATTCAGGCATGACAGAAGGCGAGAACCTCCTGACTTTGGAACGCAACAAGAGGCCATTGGTTCCGACAGGAGTTTACAAAGGCAATACGCCACAAAGCCGCACATTTACGTGCATGGCCAAGACGGAACCAAACCGGGATTGACGGGTTGCTTTGATAGACCGTCAAACAGTCGAAGTTGATGTTAATTGAATTTAACTTTTACTTCCAAGCACCAGGAGAGCCGTGATGACTTTTCAGGATAATGATCAGCCCGAAGTCCAGAAATCGGCCCAATCCGCCCGTCAGGGGCGTCGGGGCTTGCCGGTTCTGGCGGTGCTCGTGGGCGGAATTGCTCTCGCCGTTGCCGCCTTCGGGCTGCTGGGTCTTTTCAACCCCGGCGAAGACATCGCGGAACGCGCTGCCGTTGAACGACGCGCCGCCCCCAACTGACCCATTCGGATGCAAAGGCCTGCACGCAGGTCGGTCCCCCCGGCCTCAGAAGCCGGGCCATTAAACTCTTGAGAAAGGAAACACCATGACCAAGTCAAATGTACTGAACGTCACCCCGAAGAATGCAGAGCCGCTGAAGACCGGAATTGAGGCGGAAGCCCGCGAACAGATCGCCAAGCATCTGTCTGTCGCTCTGGCACGCACCTACATTCTCGTGGTCAAGTCTCACCTTTATCACTGGAATGTCGTTGGCCCGCTGTTCAAGTCGATCCACGACCTCACGGAAGAGCATTACGAAAACCTGTTTGCTGCCGCCGACGAGATCGCCGAACGCATCCGCGCCCTCGGATTTCAGGCCCCTGTCGAAGCCGCCGATTTCGGCGTTGAACTGGGGGAAGTTCTGCCCAAGGGCAAGATGCCGAATGCAGCCGGCATGATCGAAAACCTGGTCAAGGATCACGAGGCGATCGCCGCTCAGTTCCGCGACATTGCCAGCTATGCAGGCGATCAGGACGACCTGGTGACGGAAGACATGCTGACAGCTCGCATCGCCTTCCACGAACAGGCTTCCTGGATGTTGCGCGCGTTGATCGCCGAGTAACCGCCTTTATACCGCAGGCGGCGCTCATGCCGTCGCCTGCGGTCCGAGATGAGGACGGTGGGCTTCATTCCAGTCATTGAGTAAAGAAGAATCGCAGATACCATGATGCCCCAGTCAAAGACTTATGCAGGATTTCTGACACCCAGCTCGGTGCTGCTCGACAGCACCCTTGGGCTCTCGGAAAAGAAAATGGCTCTGATGGGATGGCGCCGGACCTTGCAAGGGCCGACGCAATGTGCGACCTCACGGCCTCGGCAGGACGAAGAACTGCTTCACGAGATCGACAAGACCCTTGCTCGGTTGAACCGCAAGGACGCCTCCCGCAGCAACTGACGTCTGCGACCAAGACATGCCAGGCGCCCTCACGGCGCCTGATTGAAAAAACAAAACTTGCTAGAATGGCTTCGGCATTCCTGCCCAGGTTTTAAAACGACACGATGCAGCTGTCGGGAAATTCGATAACGCAGCGCACGCCGCTCGGTTCGAACTCCAGCTTCACATCTCCCCCCAAAGACGGCCCGACCGAATTCTGCAGGAGCACGCTACCGAAACCGGTTGACTTCGGCTCCTCGACCTTCGGACCGCCGCTTTCCTTCCAGGTCAGCTGAACCAGGTCGTCCTTGACCTCCCAGCTCACCTTCAAACGGCCTTCCGAAGTCGACAAGGCGCCGTATTTGGCAGCATTGGTCGTCAGCTCATGGAAGCCCAGCCCGAGGTTCTGCGCAGCATCGGCCGAAATCTGGATGTCCTCGCCTTCCAGCTCCACCTGATCACTGTCGGGCTCCAGCGTCTGGGCCAGATGCACTTTCAACAGATCCCGCACGCTGGCGCCATACCAGGAATGCGAAACCAGAAGATCGTGGGACGCTGCAATCGCCCGCAACCGCAAGGCAAAGCGCTCGACGAAGTCCTCTTTTCCATTGGATCGAGCCGCCGTCTGACGCGCCATCGCCTGTATGACCGCCAACAGGTTCTTTGACCTGTGGGTCAGTTCACGCATCACCAGGCGCATTTGCTGCTCGTTGCGGCGCTTGTGGGTCAAGTCGACCGTCGTGCCGATCAGACCGGTCACGTCGCCCGCTGAAGAAATCTTCGGTTCGAGGCGGATGTTGTAGAAGCGCGCTTCTCCACCCGAATTGAGATCAGCCTCGAAGGCCTCTTCCTTCCCGGTATCAAGCACCCGTTTCTTGGCAGCGACAACGATCAGCTGTTCTTCTGGCGACAGAAGGTCGTAGTCGGTCTTGCCGATATAGGTGTCGGTACTTGTCCCGGCAGGTGGATTGACCACATGGATATAGGCCAGGTCGGCATCCTGCTCGAAGACAGTGATCAGTGATCCGTCCAAAGCTGTTTCAAACCGTTGGTTGGCTTCCGACAACTGCGAGGCCATCGACGCGAGCCGCACCTCGAACAGGTTTTTCTCCGTCATGTCGACGACAGTTCCAAGCAAGCCGTCCATGGCACCATCGGCATTGAATGTCGGATGGACGTTCAGCTCGACATAGATCCGCCCTTCAACCTCGGTTTCCGTCGATAGATAGACTGAGCCGGGTTGTCCGGTGGCCAAAACCTTGCGCTTCAGCGCCATGGTCTGTTCGGCAACTTCCGGCGGCATAATGTCGACGTCGCGTTTTCCAACCACCTCTGCTTCGCTCAGGCCCAGGCGCGGATTATGCACCCATGTGTATTCCAGCTCCGGCGTCTGGGTATAAACGGTAATATTGGAGCCATTCAGCGCCATTTCGAACAGCGCATTGATCCGCTTGAGCTCCTCGGTCCGTTCCCTGACCGAGACTTCCAACTGCTTGTTGGCATCCTGCAGCTGCCTGTTGACCTCCGCCAACTGGTTCGGCGACGGCAACGCCAGAAGCTTCGGGATCAGCGGCCAGATCGCGATCGCCGTCACGACGGAAATCAGCGCCGTGGCGGCCTTGATCAACCCTTGCGCCCCATAAGCCGGAACCCACAGAACGAACAGCGCCGTCAGATGGGTAATCGCACATGCAACGATGAAGGCAGCAAACAGGCTCGCCAGTTTCTTCGCCTCGACATCAAGGTCCTTACGCTGTCGCAGGAAAACAATCACCGCCATCGGAATGGTGATGTAGGCGACGGCAATAAGCGCATCTGATACGGCATGCAACGCCACCAGGTCCGGACGCCACGACAGACAATAGCCGTGAGGGACGAACGTGGCTGCGCCAAAAAGATAGTCCATGAGATTAGACATCGAGAAGTCCATTTGTCAGCCCTGACAGCGCTCGAACGCCTCGCAGGGTGCGAAACTCGAAGTACGGAAGGTCAAAACCCGGAAAATCACACGCCATGAGAAGCGCTCCCCCGACCTTCAATCTCGTCTCCAGGGAATATGGTAAACCGCATAAGCCTTAAGGAACTACAAAGCCCTGAAGCCGTTTCCCTCCTGCCTACGTAACTCTGGCAAGGAGAAAACCAATGAACTGGAATCAAATCGAAGGTAACTGGAATCAGGTGGTTGGTAAGGCGCAGGCTCAATGGGGTCTTTTGACCGGTGATGAGCTTGATAACATCAAGGGTCGCCAGCGCGAACTTTCCGGCCTTATTCAGGAACGCTACGGCAAGACCGAAGAGGAAGCCCAGCGCGAGATCGACGACTGGATGAGCAAGATCAATCAGTCTGTTTCCTGAGCGATCTCTGAATAACACACGGGTTGACGGGCGCTTGTCATGAGCGCCCGCAATCGTTTCTGGGCTCCATGCCCTGTCTGGCGTCGTCGCTGACAAACAATCCTCCCACTCAAACTGCGTCAACGCCCTCTTCCGAGAGCTGACTGGGAATTGGCGCCATCGCCGCCTGGGCACAGAAGATGGCGGACTGCATCAACAGCATCAGCGGCACCGCCAGCAACGCACCGGTCGGGCCCCACAGCCACAGCCAGAAGGCCAGGGACAAAACCACAAACAGTGGCTCGATCAACAGACTGCGCCCCAACACGGCAGGCGTCACGAAGTTGGCTTCCAGCATGTTGATGACAAAGAACACCAGCGCCGGTGACACCATGGTGAACAGCGACCCGTCCTGAAGCAGCCCCGCTCCCAGAAGCAGAAGCGTGACGAGCAACGGCCCGATGTAAGGCACGAAGTTCATCAGTCCGGCGACAAATCCCCAGAACCAGGCATTCGGGAAGCCCATCACAAACAGGGCAAGCCCCACCACCAGTCCCAGACAGATGTTGATCACCGACACCATCGCGAGATAGGTCGAGACTGCCGCCTCCGCTTCTTTCAGAAACTGATAGAGCCGGTGTGTCCAGGGGCGTCGCACCGGATCGGACTCACGCAGTCGCGTCAAAAGCTTCGAGCGCGAGGCCAGAAGAAAGAACAGAACCCCGCCGAAGATGACCAGCTGACCGGCGGTCGCTGGAACGCCAGTGGCCAGTTCCGTCAGAAAATTGGGAGCGTTGACCCCGCCCCCACCAGAGGACGTATCCAGTCCGGTCGTTTGCTGCACCGCATCCTTCACATCCTCAAGCTTCAGCAACAAGGCACGAAGCTCAAACAGCTTGGACTTCAAGGCAGCCCAGATTTCCGGAAGCCGTGAAGACCATTCTTCAAAGGGAAGGAAGCTCAATCGAACTGCCGCAGCGACCGCCACCAGAAAGACCACGAAGACAACCGTCGCCGAGAGCGTCGGGTTCAATCCCAGTCGCTCCAGCCGTTCCTGTGAGCGCCCCAACAGGAGGCTGAAGAGAAACGCGCTGACCACGGGCACCAGTAATGCCTGTGCATATTGCGCAGCGCCAACGCTCATGATGAGGAGAATTCCGAACAACGCTACCTGAGAGGAAGGGGACAGCTTTGACACAAGCCCCTTCGTCCAGGCCGAAGAACCTTCGGCTGGTCTAACGCTCATTTGTTTTCCCCAATACGCTGGCAGCGGCACTGCCGCTATCAGGGCAGTGCCGCACCTGGCGTTTAAGCCGCGATGGACGATGTCGAGTTGAAGAACAAGGCCTGCGAAATCGCGGCCTTGACCGTATTCGGGTCAAACGGCTTGGTGATGAGGAACGTCGGCTCGGGACGCTCGCCTGTCAGAAGCCGCTCAGGGAAAGAGGTGATGAAGATAACTGGAACTTCAAAATCGGCGAGAATGCTTTTGACAGCATCAATCCCCGAGGAGCCGTCAGCCAACTGGATATCCGCCAGAACAAGACCTGGCTTTTCCTTCTTAGCGGCCTGAATGGCTTCGCTTGCGGTACGGGCAACCGCCGTGACCCGGTGGCCAAGACCATCGACGATATCGGCAAGATCCATCGAGATCAGAGGTTCATCTTCAATGATGAGAACCTGCGTACGGGTCTGCTCGTCGATGTCTGCGATGGCTGAGGTGATCAGTTCGCGAACTTCTTCTTCGGACTTCCCGACGATCAGTGCGGCTTCATTCGGACGAAAGCCTTCAAGCGTCGTCAGAAGAAGTGTCTGCCGGCTTTCCGGCGTCATCGATGCGAGACGCTGCTGAGCGGTCTGTTCGAAAATCGACACGCCGCCACCCTGATCAGGCGCCGGAACCGCGGTCGCATTCCACAACACATGGAACAGGCGATAAAGACCGATCTTGGCGCCACTGCTCATTTCAAAGCAACTTGGATCAGCAACAAGCGTTTGCAGACAGGCACGAACATAAGCATCACCACTCGTCTGAGTGCCGGCAAGCGCCCGGGCGTAACGACGTAGGTAAGGAAGGTGGGGAGCAATTTCCTGAGAAAGACTGCCAGACATATTTAAATTTCCTTTTCCGTCCAGTGCGATCTCTTGGTGGATCGTACTTGCACTTTTCTAGCGCGCTGGTGGGAAAACCGATCACACGAAAAAAAGTTCCAGCAACTTCGGAACTTTTTTTTACCTCCCTCGTTTCCCTCTCACGATAGCCCGAAAAGAACTCCAAGAAAGAAGTGGGTTTAAGGAGCAATAATGGTTCAAAAAGTAAAAGCCGGAACGCCACATTTCGCTGAAGGAGTCGCGGTTCCGAGCCAGGTAGGAAAGTCGAAGGAAGATTGGATCGGCAATCAGTTTCGGCGCATCTACGATGAAGCACTTGAAGACGACATCCCCAATGACATGATGGATCTGCTCAGCCAGCTGGATAACATCAGCGCCTCTCAGGATTCTTCAGACGACCAGACGGATTCCGACGACGAACCTGACAAGGAGTCCTCCAATTGAGTGAAGAATCCTTCAAGGAAGGTATCGTCGCCGCCATTCCGTCTTTGCGTGCCTTTGCACGCTCCTTGTCCGGTAATCGGGACAGGGCTGACGATCTGGTACAGGAAACACTCGCCAAGGCCATCGCCAACCGTGAGCGCTACACCCCTGGAACCAATCTGAAAGCCTGGATGATCACCATCCTGCGAAATCAGTATTATACCGAAGGCCGAAAGCGCAAACGGGAAGTCCCAGACAGCGATGGCGACCATGCCGCGACCCTGACCGCCCTGCCGCAGCAGAACGGTCATCTCGAAATGAATGACTTCCTCAGTGCTCTGCAGTGCCTGCCGGAAGATCAGCGCGAAGCGCTCATTCTGATCGGAGCCAGCGGCTTTTCCTATGAAGAGGCGGCAGAAATGCTGGAAACGCGTGTCGGCACTGTCAAAAGCCGTGTCTCCCGCGCCCGCTCCCGCCTTGATGAACTGATGAGCGGGTCTCCCGATTTCAAACGGGACAGCGCCTCCATCGAAGCCTCCCGGGAATTGCTTCAGCGCGCCCTTGGCGTCTGATCGGCCCGTACAACTTCTTTCTGACATCGCAGCCTTGGCGCCTCCCGGCGTCAGGGCTGTCTGACTTACTGGGTTCAGGCCGGCCATGGGGTATCTTCACAATAGCTTTTCCGCCCGGCTTTCACGCCTGACGCGCGGTTTCCTGTTTATTCCCCTGGCATTGGCCATCGCTGGCGGCTGCCTCGGCATTGTGACCAATGTCGTCGACGGCCCGGCGCAAATGGTGGCCGACGTTCCCCTCCTGGCATTCCTTGACATAGACGCAGATGGCGCCCGCTCGGTCCTGTCCACCATCGCCGGGGCAATGATGTCGGTGATCAGCCTCGTCTATTCCCTGACCCTGGTGGTTTTCACTCTGGCTGCCGGCAACATCGGCCCTCGCCTGCTGGAGACCTTTGCCAACAACCGGGTCAACCAGATCACCATCGGCTTGTTGGGCGCGACGTTCCTCTACTCCCTGATCACGCTCTACCAGATCGACGGCGAAAGTGCGCCGCGCGTCAGCGTTGCAATTGCCATCTTCATGGCAACCACCAGCATGTTCTGGCTGATTTACTTCGTGAATGACGTCGCCGGCCGGATCATGGTCGACAATGAAATCGGCCGTATTCAGAAATCATTGCGCAAGGCCATAGACACCCACCTGGCCGATGATCCGCGCGAGAGCGACGACGACGAGAAAGCCATCCCGAGCGGCACTGGAACCCCGATGAGGACCCACCGCAGTGGCTACATCACTGCAATCACCGCCGACAACATCGCCAAGATGGCTGAACGCGAGGATGTCTTCGTCGAGGTACTGGTCAAACCCGGCCATTTCGTCATCGACCAGCAACCGATTGCCAAGGTCTATGGTGCGCTAAAAACCCCGGAGACATTCGAGAAAGAGCTGGATGAAAGCATCATCACGGATTATGCCCGCGCCCCGGAAGGCGATCTGCAGTTCTCCGTCCATCTGAGCGTCGAGATCGCCCTTCGCGCCCTGTCGCCCGGCGTCAACGACAGCTACACTGCCATAAGCGCCATTGACCACCTCTCCGCCTCTCTGTCGCGCATTCTACGCCGAGGCGCTCCGTCGCCGCTGATTACCGACAAAGACGACAAGCCCCGGGTCTGGCTGGAAGTGCTGCGTCTGTCGGATATTCTCACCGCCGCCCTCAACCCGCTGCGCCAGAACGCTTGTGGCAATACCCTGGTGACGCTCCGGCTGATCAATGCCATCGGCCGGATGGGACTGGTGTCCAAGGAAGCGCATCGACCCATGTTGCGAAATCATCTGTTCCGCATCACGCAAGACAGCAACCGCCTGACCAGAAGCGTCGCCGATCGACAGACCCTGGCGCGAGCGGTACGCGCGGCCCGCAGCAATTTCAAGGACTATGTCCTCGACACGGAAGACAAGTCCAAGACCAAGCCGGACAGCGAGAAGCCCGCTCAGGAAAAGGCAGGCAAGGCAAAATCCGCAAAAACCAAAAAGTCCAAGTAACCATCAAGACGTCAGACAGAAAAAAGGCCGCCCTGGAAAGGACGGCCTTTTTTGGTTCATCTGACGTTTGAGCCGTCAGGCTCGTCCGCGGATCGCATGGGCGAGAGCGGAAATGATGAACAGTGCGATGGCGACAAAGAAGATGATCTTGGCGATACCAACCGCAGTACCGGCAATACCGCCGAACCCCAGTGCAGCCGCGATCAAAGCAACCACCAGAAATGTCAAAGCCCAGGAAAGCATGATGAAGTCTCCATTTATCCAGATTGTGTGAAGACAACGGGCCTGCGTTATTTTGGTTCCGCGCCAAGACCAACTATAAATTTCGAATATCGATATTTTATAAAGACCATATGATGTAGGCGAACAGGTGCCGTTTATCCGTCTGCTTGAAAAAATATGGAACCAGTTCGCCACCTTGCCGTTTCCTCACCACAAAACATGAGGAGAATGCGACATGGAATATGGCCTGATTGGATTGCTCGTCTTGATCGCCGACATTTACGCGATCATCAAGACCCTCGGCAGCTCCGCCTCAACCGGCGCGAAACTTCTCTGGGTTCTCGGAATTCTGATCTTCCCGGTTGTCGGCTTTATCGTATGGCTGTTCGCTGGACCGAAAGGTTCGAACCCAAGACTTGCCTAAACATAAAATCCGGAACACCAAAAAAGCCGCGTCCAACGACGCGGCTTTTTTCTTTGTCTGTACGTGTTTTTAATTATTTTTAGAAAAAATCAGGAACTAAAATCTTGCGAATACATTTCCCCATCAGACACCGAGAAACAGTGTCACCCATTTAAAAAGGAGGAATTGTTATGCTTCGCAAGATCCTAACCACAACCGCACTGGTTACCGCTCTTACCGTTCCGGCCTTTGCCGCGGACAATGCAGCAACCACAAAGACGATGGACGAGACCACTCAGGCACCGGCCGCACAGGCAACAGGTTCTGCCCAGGAGAAAGATCCGTCCCTCTATATGTTTGAGGTCCACACGCTGGCAGAAGACGCCACCCAGGGCTACCTCGCATCCAACCTGATCGGTAAGTATGTCTATGCTTCCGAAGCCGAAGATGCCGATAGCCTTGGCGACATCAATGACATCGTCATTGGCCAGGACGGCACCATTCAGGCCGTGATCCTCGGCGCCGGTGGCTTCCTTGGTGTCGGTGAAAAAGACGTTGCCCTCGACTTCGACCGTCTTGCCATGCAGGAAACCGGTGACAGCGAGTTCCGTATCGTCTCTGACGTGACCAAGGCTGAACTGGAAGGCGCTGCCGAATACGAGCGTCCGGACTATGTTCCCGAGTGGATGAGCCTCGCAGCCATCAACGACGGCATCGACAACGTCACGACCAGCGCAAGCAAGGCCTATGACGACGCGACCAAGTCAACGGAAGAAGCTTATGACTCCGCTGCGGCGTCGATTGAGCAGACCGGCGACAACGTCGAGCAGAAAACTGATGAAATGGCTGCCGCGCCGGTCGTCGATGGCGACGTCCAGGCTGACGAAGTCCGCGAAGAAGCCATGGCTCCGGAAGCGACTGACGAGCTGAACCCGGCCAACGACCAGGCTTCTGCTGAAGCCAACTGGATGGAAGACAAGGTCGCCGTTGAATCCGGCACCCTGGAAGCTGATGAACTGATCGGCGCCTCCGTCTATGACGTGGCTTATAATTCTGTCGGTGAAGTTGGCGATGTCCTTCTGAACGCCGACGGTCAGATCGAAGCCGCAATCGTTGATGCAGGTGGTTTCCTGGGTCTCGGCGAAAAGGAAGTTGCAATCGACTTCTCTGAAGTCCGCATCTACCGCGAAAAGGACGGCGATGACCTCTATGTCAAAACCTCCATCACGGAAGAAGCGCTGGATAACGCTCCGGAATATGACGAAGACACCTATTCCGGTTCGGCCACTGGCGTAAAGGCTCAGTAAAACCGACGAAAATGATGCGGGACGAATTCAGCCCCGTCCCGCAGAAACAGAAACCCCGTCCGGGCTCCGGGCGGGGTTTTTGCGTGCGCTCACAGGACCCAAGCCGCAAGGCATCAAATCTGCGAGGGATCCGACCAGCTTTTGGAGATGGCGCGCACCATACCCAGAAAATTCTGCGCTACGGGCGGCAAGCGGCGATTGGCCAGCTTGATGATCGAATAGGGCGCAATCGAAATTTCCTGATCCACTTTCAGCGGCACCAGCGCGCCCCCCGGCCCCATCTTGGCAGCGCCCGCCAAATTCGGGTTGGCAGCGAAGAACTCCGCCACAGGCCGCGCCACCGCCGTAATCGCATTGCTTTGCGTCACGGCAATCATCATCAGCAACACCGAACTGGTGCTCAGCACCTTGGCCGGATAGGCAATCCCGGCATGGCGCAGATAGCTTTCAACTGCCAGACGCAGCATCGAGCCCTCCGGCTGCATCACCCAGTCATAGGCCACGCAATCCTCCATCGTCACATCCGACTGGCGGGTCAACGGATGTTGCGCCCGCGCCACCAGGGTGATCGGTTCTTCATCAAGGTACTTCGCATCATAGTGCCGTGGGCTTGCCGTATCCGGCAGTCGGCCGATGAAGAAGTCGATCCGCCCCGCGTCCAGCGCCAGCGTCAGCTGATCACTGGTGTTCACCTCCACGTGGACCTGCACACCCGGATGGGTCACACGGGTCTGGCGAATGGCCGGTAGCACATACTCCATCGCAGCCCCTGTCACCGCACCAATGCTGACACTGCCTGACAGACCGGTCTTCAGATTGGCAATCTCGCGCTCGGCCTCGTCCAGCTCTTGCAGGATCAGTGTGGCACGCTCCGCCAGGCTGTGACCATAAAGGGTCAGCGTCATGCCGCGCCCTGCCCGTTCCGCCAGTTTGACCCCGGTGATCTGCTCTGCCTCGGCCAGCAATCGCGAGGCCGCTGGCTGCGACGTCGCCAGCACCTCCGCCGCACGACTGAGGGCACCGGTCAGCTTCAGCGCCTGCAGCAGGCGCAGGTGTCCCAGACGCAGGCCTTTCTTGACGTAACGGTCACCGTGTTCGGTGCCACCGACCCAGCCACGACTGGCAAAACTTCGCCCATCACCCGTCATTTCCAGCTTTCCTTCGCAGAACTTTCGATAAGACATATCAATAATGATATATTTAGATCATGAATTAAAATTTGTTTGGTATGCAAATTTTTTCTAGCGTGCCGCCAGTCCTGAAGCTGTCCCCGCATCCTGAACACCGGATCGGTATCTCGGGAGGATCAAGAGACAGCCGAACGGATACGAGAGACCTGCCCCTCCGGGCAGGAGCTCCACCTGATGGGAGGAAATCATGAAGTTTCTGAAAGCGGCCGCTGCCGCTCTAGCTCTTTCTGTGTCTTTCGCTGGTGCTCCGGCACTCGCCGATGGCCTCGTAGGCATTTCCATGCCGACCAAGTCTTCTGCTCGTTGGATCTCCGACGGCAACTCCATGGTCAAGCAGTTCGAAGAAGCCGGTTACGAAACCGATCTGCAGTATGCTGAAGACGACATTCCGAACCAGCTGGCCCAGATCGAGAACATGATCACCAAGGGCGTGGACGTTCTGGTGATTGCTGCCATCGACGGCACAACGCTGTCCAACGCGCTGGAAAACGCTGCAGCTGCCGGCGTCAAGATCATCGCTTATGACCGTCTGATCCGCGACAGCGGCGACGTCGACTATTACGCCACGTTCGACAACTTCAAGGTTGGCGTTCAGCAGGCTTCATCCCTGGTTGATGGCCTGAAAGAGCGGTTCCCGGATGCATCCCCGTGGAACGTTGAACTCTTCGGCGGTTCCCCGGACGACAACAACGCCTACTTCTTCTACAACGGCGCCATGTCCGTCCTGCAGCCCCTGATCGACGAAGGCACGGTTGCTGTCGTGTCCGGCCAGACCGGCATGGACAAGGTCGGAACCCTGCGTTGGGACGGTGCGGTTGCACAGGCACGCATGGATAACCTGCTGTCTGCCAACTACACCGACAAGCAGGTCCACGGCGTTCTCTCTCCCTATGACGGACTGTCCATCGGCATCCTGTCATCCCTGAAGGGTGTCGGCTACGGCTCTGGCGACCAGAAAATGCCGATCGTCTCCGGACAGGACGCAGAAGTGCCTTCCGTCAAGTCGATCCTGGCTGGCGAGCAGTACTCCACTGTCTTCAAGGACACCCGTGAACTGGCCCGTGTAACCGTCGGAATGGTTGATGCCGTTCTCGAAGGTGGCGAGCCGGAAATCAATGACACCGAAACATACGACAACGGTGTCAAGATTGTTCCGTCCTACCTGCTGGAGCCTGTCTCTGTAGACCAGTCGAACTGGGAAGAAATCCTGATCGACAGCGGTTACTACACCATGGACCAGGTCAAGTAAGACTTCCTCCGAAGTCCGGCCGGGGGACAGGGGCTTCGTCCTCCTCCCCCAGCCATCAGTCTCACAAGACTGACTGGGGCGCAGGTCCTGTCCAAAGCAGTCCTGCGCCCTTTTTCAATAGGCCCAGCCAGGCACATCCTTGCAAACGGCACCATCCGCCTGACGGCCTGCTCGCTCCGTATGACCGGCTTTTCTGCCTGGTCCGGACCACGCACTGCGAAAAGCAAAGACAAGATCATGAACCCGATTTTGGAAATGCGCCGTATCACCAAGACCTTCCCCGGTGTGAAGGCTCTGGACAACGTCAATCTGACTGTCCAGGAAGGTGAGATTCACGCCATTTGCGGCGAAAACGGTGCGGGCAAATCAACCTTGATGAAAGTGCTGTCGGGCGTCTATCCGACCGGCACCTATGAAGGCGAGATCGTCTACCAGGGTAAAACCGCCGACTTCCGCAACATTCGCGACACTGAAGATCGCGGCATCATCATCATTCACCAGGAACTGGCCCTGGTGCCCCAGCTTTCGATTGCCGAAAACATCTTCCTGGGCAACGAGCGCGCATCGCGCGGCGTGATCGACTGGCGCAAGACCAACCGCAGCACCGAAGAGCTCCTGGCCAAGGTCGGCCTTATCGAACCGCCGACCACCAAGGTCGACAGTATCGGCGTCGGCAAGCAGCAGCTGGTGGAAATCGCCAAGGCACTGTCCAAGAACGTCAAGCTGCTTATCCTTGATGAGCCGACAGCCGCACTTCAGGAAAACGACAGCCGCAAGCTTCTCGACCTGATGCTGGAGCTGAAGGCCCAGGGCGTGACCTGCATCATCATCTCCCACAAGCTCAACGAAGTGCGCTACGTCGCCGACCGGGTCACCGTGATCCGTGACGGCATGACCGTGGCGAGCCTCGAAGCCGGCGATGCCCTGAGCGAAGACGAGATTGTCCGCCACATGGTTGGCCGCGACATGACCCACCGCTTCCCCGAGCACAAGCGCACGCCGGGCAACACCCTGTTTGAGGTCAAGGACTGGAACGTCTGGCATCCCGAGCATACCGAGCGCCAGGTGATCAAGAATGCCGCCATGACCGTGCGCGCTGGCGAAGTCGTCGGCATTGCCGGCGTCATGGGCGCCGGGCGTACAGAGTTGGCCATGTCGATCTTCGGCAAGTCCTACGGCCGCAACATTTCCGGCACGGCCACCCTGCGCGGCGAGCCGATCGACGTCAGTACGGTTGATCGGGCGATCTCGGCTGGCCTGGCGTATGTCACCGAAGATCGGAAGTCGCTCGGCCTCATCCTCGATGAGACCATCCGCTTCAACACCACCTTGTCCAACCTGGATGAAGTCTCCACCGGCGGCATATTGAACCACAACGAGGAAACCAAGGTCGCTGAGCGCTATCGCGAAGCACTGGCAATCCGTACACCCAGCGTCTTCCAGAAGGCGATGAACCTGTCCGGTGGCAACCAGCAGAAGGTGGTTCTGGCAAAATGGCTGTTCACCCAGCCGGATGTGTTGATCCTCGACGAACCGACCCGAGGCATCGACGTCGGCGCCAAGTACGAAATTTACACCATCATCAACGACCTCGCCACTCAGGGCAAAGGCGTGGTGATGATCTCGTCGGAGATGCCGGAACTGCTGGGAATGTGCGACCGGATCTACGTCATGAATGAAGGTGAGCTTGTCGGTGAGCTGAGTGCCGCCGAAGCGAACCAGGAGCGCATCATGTCGCTCATCGTCAACGAATGAGAGTGAAGACCATGGATTTGGCTAACAACGAAGCGGCCACGTCGACGGCCACGAAGACCAAGGGCATCGCGGAATATCTCAAGTCCCATCTGCGCGAGTATGGCCTCTTGTTCGCCCTGATTGCGGTGATGGCGTTCTTCCAGATCGTCACCGACGGCACTCTTTTGCGCGCCGTCAATGTCACCAACCTGCTGCTGCAGAACTCCTACATCATCATCATGGCGTTGGGCATGCTCATCGTCATCGTGTCGGGCAACATCGACCTCTCGGTCGGCTCGGTGATGGGCTTCATCGGCGCGTTGGCTGCGGTGATGATCGTCAATTACGATCAGTCGGTCATCCTGACGATTCTCGTCTGCCTGGTTGCCGGAGGCATCATCGGTGCCGCCCAGGGCTATTGGGTCGCCTACTGGCGAATTCCGAGCTTCATCGTAACCCTCGCCGGCATGCTGGTGTTCCGCGGTCTGTCCCTGTGGCTTCTTGAAGGACAGTCCGTCGGTCCGTTCCCGAAGGAATTCCAGATCCTCGCCACCGGCTATGTTCCCGACATCTTCCCGGCCGGCATCGGCGTCTTCTTCGCAGAGATGTTCGATGCGCGCCGTGTCAACACGCTCGCTCTGTTCACCGGCTTTGCGGCCGCTGGTCTGGTGGTCTGGCTGTCCCTGCGCCAGCGCTCCCAGAACAAGGCCTATGGCATTGAAGACGAGCCTGCGAGCTTCTTCTGGGGTCGCACCCTGATCATCGCCGCTGCCCTGATCTTCATCCTGTTCAAGCTGTCCCAGTTCCGTGGCATGCCGAATGTGCTGATCACCATGGGCGTGCTCACCGTGATCTATGCCTTCATCACCGAGACAACCACCATCGGCCGCCGCGTCTATGCGTTGGGGGGCAACCAGAAAGCCGCCAAGCTGTCGGGCATCAAGACGGAACGCCTGACCTTCCTGGCCTTCACCAATATGGGTGTTCTGGCTGCTGCTGCCGGTCTGGTCTTCGCCGCCCGCCTCAACACCGCAACGCCGAAAGCCGGTTTTGCGCTGGAACTTGACGTGATTGCTGCCGTCTTCATCGGCGGGGCCTCCATGTCCGGTGGCGTCGGCACCATCATCGGCGCGGTCGTCGGCGCCTTCCTGATGGGCGTTCTCAACAACGGCATGTCGATCATGGGGATCGGCATCGATTACCAACAGATGATCAAGGGCCTGGTGCTGCTCGCAGCCGTGATCTTCGACGTCTACAACAAGAACAAGTCCGCCTGATCGGCGCAGGCAAGAGGAAACCTCCAATGCTTATTTCCCAGATCACCCTGCCCAACGGCGAAACCGCAGTCGTCACTCGCGACGGCACGGAAGCCTACGTGGTCAAAGGGACCAGCACGGTCTACGACCTGGCCCTCGACTGTATCCGCTCCGGCAAGAGCATTTCCGAGCGCATCGGCGAGCTTGGCCTTGGCGAGGCGGTGGATCTGCCTGCTGCGGCCGACGAAGGCCGCCTGCTGCTGCCGATCATGCCGCCGGATCCGGCCCACCTGCACCTCACCGGCACCGGCCTGACCCACCTTGGCTCGGCCTCGACCCGCAACGCCATGCACGTCAAGCCAAAGAACGACGCACAGGACGAAGTGACCGACAGCATGAAGATGTTCCAGCTCGGCCTGGAAGGCGGTAAGGCCGTGGACGGCAAGGCCGGTGTTCAGCCGGAGTGGTTCTACAAGGGCAACGGTCATTGTGCCGTACCAGGTGGCGCGCCGCTGGTCTCGCCCGAGTTTGCCAAGGACGGCGGCGAAGAGCCGGAAATCGCCGGGATCTACGTGATCTCCGACGACGGCACCCCGTTCCGCATCGGTTTCGCCCTGGCCAACGAATTTTCCGACCACGTCACGGAAAAGGTCAACTACCTCTACCTCGCGCACTCCAAGCTGCGCCCGGCCTCTTTCGGTCCGGAGATTCTGGTCGGCGAACTGCCGCAGAACATCGAAGGGACGTCGAAGATCATCCGCAACGGCAAGACCTTCTGGGAGAAGCCTTTCGTCTCCGGTGAGGCCAACATGTCCTACTCGCTGGACAACCTGGAGCACCACCACTTCAAGTACGATGTCTTCCGCAAGCCGGGCGATGTGCACGTTCACATGTTCGGCACGGCAACGCTTTCCTTTGCCGACAAGATCAGCCCGCAGGATGGTGACGTCTTCGAGATTTCGGCGGCTCCATTTGGTCTGCCGCTCAAGAACCCGCTGACCTTCAAGCCGGGCGAGACACCGGAAAAACTGACCGTGGTCAAAAAGCTCTAATCAAAAATGACCGCGGTCAAATAATAACAAGAACCGCCAACCGGGATCGCCTCCTATGACCGACAGCAACCGCACATGGCCCCGTCGCCTCCGTTCCCAGGAATGGTTTGAGGGGACGGAAAAAGACCAGATCTATCATCGCTCCTGGATGCGCAATCAGGGGCTGCCCGCCGACCTGTTCGACGGCCGGCCGGTGATCGGCATCTGCAACACCTGGTCGGAGCTGACACCCTGCAACGCCCACCTCCGCGATCTGGCGGAACGGGTCAAGCATGGCATCTACGAAGCAGGTGGTCTGCCGCTGGAGTTTCCGGTGTTCTCGCCGGGCGAAAGCTCCCTGCGGCCGACTGCGATGATGTTCCGCAACCTCTGCGCCATGGGCGTCGAGGAGGCCCTGCGCGGCAATCCGCTCGACGGCGTCGTTCTGATGGTCGGCTGTGACAAGACGACCCCTGCCCTGCTGATGGGCGCGGCCAGCGTCGACATTCCGGCAGTGGTCGTCACCGGCGGCCCGATGCTCAACGGTAAATGGCGCAACCAGGACATCGGCTCGGGCACCGCCCTCTGGCAGTTCTCCGAAATGGTGAAATCCGGCGAGCTGCAGACCGACGACTTCCTGGAAGCCGAACAGGCGATGTCGCGGTCTCCCGGATCCTGCAACACCATGGGCACAGCGTCTTCAATGGCTTGCATGGCCGAAGCCCTTGGCATGGCGCTTTCGGGAAATGCCGCAATCCCGGCCGTCGACAGCCGCCGCCGGGTGATGGCGCATCTGACCGGCCGTCGCATCGTCGACATGGTCAAGGAAGATCTCAAGCCGTCTGATGTTCTGACCCGCAAGGCGTTTGAAAATGCCATTCGCGCCAACGCCGCCATCGGCGGCTCGACCAATGCGGTCGTGCATCTGCTGGCCATGGCCAACCGCGCCGGTGTCGATCTGACCCTGGCCGATTGGGACCAGCTCGGTCGCGACATTCCGACGATCGTCAACCTGATGCCTTCGGGCAAATACCTGATGGAAGAATTCTTCTACGCCGGCGGTTTGCCCGTCGTCCTGAAGAACCTGCTGGAGGCCGGCCATCTCCACGGCGATGCCCTGACCGTTTCCGGCAAGACCATGTCGGAAGAAGTCGCGCCCGCCCGCAACTGGAATGAAGAGGTTATTCTTCCAGCGGAGAAGGCCCTGACTTCTTCGGGTGGCATCGCGGTTCTGACCGGCAACCTCGCCCCCAAAGGCGCCGTTCTGAAGCCGTCTGCGGCCTCTGAGCACCTGATGCAACATCGTGGCCGCGCCGTCGTCTTTGAAGACATCGACGACTACAAGGCGCGCATCAATGATGAGGCACTCGACATCGACGAGAGCTGCATCATGGTGATGAAGAACTGCGGTCCGCGCGGCTATCCTGGCATGGCTGAAGTCGGAAACATGGGTTTGCCACCGAAGGTTTTACGCAAAGGTATCAAGGACATGATCCGCATTTCGGATGCACGCATGTCCGGCACCGCCTATGGCACAGTGATCCTGCACACGGCCCCGGAAGCAGCTGTCGGCGGTCCGCTGGCGGTGGTAAGGTCCGGTGACTTCATCGAAGTGGATGTGGCCAACCGCCGTCTGCATCTCGACATTCCCCAGGAAGAGCTGGACCAGCGTCTTGCCGACTGGGCACCGACCGTACAACGTCCGGCCAGCGGCTATGCCAGCCTCTATTACGACCATGTACTTGGAGCCGATCAAGGCGCCGACTTCGACTTCCTTCAGGGCGCACGCGGCAACGCCGTAGCCCGTGAAGCGCACTAAAGCGACCGGAAAAACCGAACCGACAGGGACCCGTATGACCGCCCAAAAGATCGCCATCGTCGGCCTTGGAAAGATCGCCAAGGACCAGCATCTGCCGTCCATCTCCCGGCATGATGGCTTTGACCTGGCCGCAATCGCCAGCCGCAGTGCGTCCGGTCTGGATGTACCGACCTACGAAGATCTGGAAACGCTGCTGAAAAGCGAAGCCGACATCACGGCCATCGCGCTTTGTGTGCCGCCGCAGGTACGCTACGACCTCGCGCGATTGGCGCTGGAGCACAAGAAGGACGTGCTTCTGGAAAAACCGCCGGGAGCGACACTGGCGGAAGTGCACGACCTGATCCGCCTCGCCGACGAGAACGGCTGTGTGCTCTACGCCACCTGGCATTCGCGCCATGCCATGGGCGTTGCCGGTGCCAAGGCCTGGCTGGCGGGGCGCACACCGACTTCAGGACGCATCACCTGGCGTGAAGACGTAAAGCATTGGCATCCTGGCCAGAAATGGATCTGGGAAGCCGGCGGTGTCGGCGTTTTCGATCCGGGCATCAACGCCTTGTCGATCCTCACCGAGATCATGCCGGTCGATCTGCACATCACCGCAGCCGAGCTGACCTTCCCGGAAAACTGCGACACGCCGATCGCCGCCGACATCGACTTCCAGGGCCCCAAGGGCTTTGCCATGAAGGCGGATTTCGACTGGCGTCAGACCGGCAAGCAGACCTGGGAAATCGAGGTGGAGACCACTGACGGGACAATCCTGTTGCGAGACGGTGGTGCGACAGTTTTGATCGATGGCAAGGAAGTTTCATCCGATGAAGCCCTTGCGTCGGAATACGACGGCATCTACGCCCATTTTGCAGACCTGTTGGCGAGCCGCACCAGCGACGTGGATCTTTCTCCGCTCGTACATGTGGCCGACGCCTTCATGCTGGGCAAGAGAGTGACCACCGAAGCCTTCTATGATGAGCAGTGATAACAGCGCAGAAATAAAGTGGATCGCAGTCGATTGGGGAACCAGTCGGCTGCGCGTTTTTGCAATGGATGGCCGTGACCATCCCATCGCAGAGAAATCCTCCGACCAGGGCATGGGCGGGTTGACCCCCGACGCCTTTGAGCCCGCCCTGAAGGCTCTGGTGACAGAGTGGATGGCAGATAGCCCCAAGCCGCTTCTGGCCTGCGGCATGGTCGGCGCCCGTCAGGGCTGGATCGAGGCGGCCTATGCGGCCACGCCTTGCCCGGCGCTGTCCGTCGACGGTCTGGTTCGTGCGCCTGCCGCCGACAAGACATTCGCCCTGCGCATCCTGCCCGGCCTGTGCCAAATGGATCCGGCAGACGTCATGCGCGGCGAGGAGACCCAGATTGCCGGATTTCTCTCTGCCAACAAGGGCTTCGAAGGACAACTCTGCCTGCCCGGCACCCACAGCAAATGGGCCCATCTGAAAGACAATCAGGTCACCGGATTCCGGACCTTCATGACCGGCGAGCTCTTCGCACTCCTGTCCGGCCAGAGCGTGTTGCGCCATTCGGTTGCAGCTCCAGCCACCACAGACGATGCCAGTTCGACCTTCCTGCAAGGGTTGGAGCGGGCAAGGCAGATGAACGGTAATCTGTCTGCCGAACTGTTTTCCATCCGCGCCAAAGGCCTTCTGCACGACTTCGGCTCTGGCGATGCCTTCGACTATCTGTCCGGCCTGCTGATCGGCGCGGAACTGGTTGAAGCGCTCGCCGCCGACACCCGCACCATCGCGCTTGTCGGCTCCGGTCCGCTTGGTCAGCGCTATCAGGCAGCCCTTGACGCCTTCGGCGTCACGACCACCATGATGAACACCAGCGACGCCACCCTGGCCGGCCTCACCGCCGCCTATCACACATTGAAGGAGGCCGGAGAATGGGCCGCAATCTGATCGCCATCCTGCGCGGGCTCGACCCGGCACAGGCCGTTGATGTCGCCGACATTCTGATCGACGCCGGCTTTCACATGATCGAAGTGCCGCTCAATTCGCCGGAGCCCTTCAAGAGCATCGAGCTGATCACGCAGAAATACGGCGACAACGCCATCATCGGCGCCGGCACGGTGCTGACGGCGGAGAACGTGCAGAAGGTCAAGGACGCCGGTGGCAAGCTGGTAGTCTCGCCGGACGCCAATCCGGAGGTCATCCGCGCCACCAAGGCAGCCGGCATGCTGTCCTACCCAGGCGTCATGACCCCGACCGAAAGCTTTGCAGCCCTGCATGCAGGTGCCGATGGTCTGAAGCTCTTTCCTTCATCTGTTCTGGGGCTTGGAGGCTACAAGGCGATCAAGTCCGTGCTTCCGGCAGGCACCGAGTGTTACGCAGTCGGCGGCATCGGCCCCGACAACATGAAAGAATGGCTAGATGCCGGCATCGCGGGTTTCGGCATCGGCTCGGATCTGTTCAAGCCGGGCTACAGCCTGGACGAAATCAAGACCCGTGCGGCCAACATCGTGGCCGCCTACGACAAGGCAGCCGCTTAAAATATCACGTTTCTGGGGAGGGACAGTACGATGGCAGACCTTTATGACGACCGCGCCTGTTTCCTCGGCGAAGGCCCCCTGTGGCACCCTGAGCGCAAGCAGCTTTTCTGGTTCGACATCATCGGCAAGAAGCTGCTGAGCCAGAAAGATGGCGCAGCGCTGGAGTGGGACATGGCCGAGCATGCTTCGGCTGCTGCCGTCGTCGATGCCGACCGTCTGCTGATCGCTTCGGAAACCTGCTTCTCGCTGTTCGATATCGCCACCGGCAAGCGCGAGCCCTACATGCCCCTGGAAGCCGACAATCCGGTGACCCGCTCCAATGATGGGCGCGTCGACCCTTTTGGCGGGTTCTGGATCGGCACCATGGGCAAGTCGGCAGAGCAATCCGCCGGAAGCTATTGGCGGCTGTACAAGGGCGAATTGCGCAAACTTTGGGGCGGCGTCAGCATTCCCAACGCCACCTGTTTTACGCCAGATGGGTCCCACGCTTTCCTCTCCGATACGGCCCTCGGTCTGATCTGGCGTCAGGCGCTCGATGGCGACGGTTGGCCGCTTGGTGAACGGGAAGTCTTTCTGGATCTGAAGAAAGAAGGCCTGAACCCCGATGGCGCGGTGATCGATACGGAAGGTCGCTTCTGGAACGCCCAGTGGGGCGCATCACGCCTTGCCGCCTATTCCATGGATGGCGCACTGCTGGAAACCATCGACATGCCAACAGCCCACATCACCTGCCCGGCTTTTGGCGGTGACAATCTGATGTCGCTTTTTGCAACCTCAGCCCAAGAAGGCCTCAGTGCGGATGAGCTAACGGCGCAGCCCCACGCCGGCAAAACCTTCGTCACCTCCCCCGGCATCAAAGGCCTCGCCGAAACCGCGATCAAGCTCTGAGTAGCGTGCCGCTGCGACAAACCTTCGGCTCTCAGTTGGTCCCGTGGCTCACCGATCCCGGATCTCCGCTTCGCTGCGTCCGGGATGACGAGGATGGGTTTTGGTCAAGTTCTCCGCGCTTCCGAAAAAGCTCAACCTCTCCCACGTCATCCCGGACAAGCGTTAGCGCTGATCCGGGACCGGTGAGCCGAGGCGTAGCGGCGAACCTATTCCCCATCACTGTGCTGTCCCGGCCCTGAGCCGGGACCTAGCTGCACTATAATGGAAGGTCCCGGCGCAAGGCCGGGTCAGCAGAGGGTGTTCATTCCTCACACCCAAAAAAGCCTTAGCCCCGGCACATGGCGATCAGTTTGTCGAGGAACGCCTCGCAGGCCTGCATTTCCGAGATGTCGATGTACTCGTCGGCCTTGTGCGCCTGGGCAATGGCGCCAGGTCCGCAGACAACCGTCGGCACGCCAGCGCGTTCCTTGAACAGACCGGCCTCGGTGCCATAGGCGACCTTGGCGTGGCCATTGCGTCCGGCCAAGTGCTTGGTCAGGCGAATAATCTCTTCCTCGCCCGTCATCGCAAGGCCTGGTGTGTCGGAAATCAACTCAAAGCGAATGCCGCATTCCGGATGCAGGGCCTGCATTTCCGGCTCCAGCACATCGCGGGCATAGGCTTCCACTTCGCCGCACATCGCGTCCATATCCAGCTCCGGCAGGGCGCGGATTTCATAATCGAAGAAGCAGGCTTCCGGCACGATGTTAAGCTGTTCGCCGCCAACGATCTTGCCCACATGCGCCGTGCTGACCGGCATGTCGTAAGCATCATCACGCATTTCACTTGCGTACCGCTTGCCGAGCTCCCGGATCTTGACGATCAGCAGCGCGGCATATTCAACCGCATTGACGAAGTCCGGAGCCAGCGACGAATGGCCGGTCTTGCCGGTGACATGCACCTTAATCGCTCGCTTGGCCTTGTGACCGATGATCACTTCCATGCTGGTCGGCTCACCGACGAAACAACCCAACGGCTTGTTGTCCCAGCCGGCCAGCTCCGCCACCATCGAGCGCACACCCAGGCAACCGATCTCTTCATCGTAGGATAAGGCCAGCACGAACGGCGTCTTCAGATTGGCGTCCAGCATGTCCGGCACTTTTGCCAGACAGCAGGCAACGAAGCCCTTCATGTCGCAGGAGCCACGGCCATACAGCCGACCGTCTGCCTCGCGCAGGGTAAACGGATCGCTTGACCAGGCCTGCCCGGTCACAGGCACCACATCCGTGTGTCCCGACAGCACATAGCCCGGCACACCGGCAGGCCCGACAACGGTCATCAGGTTCGCCTTGGTGCCCGTCTCGTCATAGATGCGCTGCGGCGCAAGACCCTGGCCCTGCAGAAAGCCTTCAACATAGTCGATAAGCGGCAGGTTGGACTTGCCCGTCGATGTATCGAAGGAGATCAGTTTTGCCAGGTGTTCCCGGGCAGTCGGGCGGATGGCAGTGGAGGGTGTCAGCATGGCAGGGTCGGGAACTTTGCGCGAATGAGGAAGGATGGAAAAGCCACGTGGGTGTAGCGCTCCGTGTTGGTGATCACAATGGGCCAGGCCGACAGCAAGCACAATTGGCTGCATGAAGGCACATCGCAAAAACAACCTGAACGAGAACAGTCACCAGATCGAAACACTGGAAATTGAGCGGCGTCAGGTTGAGCAGTTTTTTTGACCAATTGTCCAAAAAACATTCAATCTGCAACACCGCCTATATTGTAGGCGACAGTGGTTTGTGATCAAGTTCCCCCATTGAGTCTCTTGAGGGGGTTTTCATGAAGATTTCCAACTATGCACGTGGCGCCCTGCGTCACTCCCGACGCGCGATCCTCGCCGTCGGTCTTGGCCTGATCGCCACCGCCAGCCTTGGCCTGTCCGGCGCAGATGCCAAGGACAAGCCGCTGAAAGTCGCTGCCATCTACACCGTTCCTGTAGAACAGCAGTGGGTCAGCCGGATCCACAAGGCCCTGACGACCGCGCAAGAGCGCGGCGACGTGACCTACACATACTCCGAGAATGTCGCCAACACCGACTATGAGCGCGTCATGCGCGAATATGCCGAACAGGGCATGGACATGGTCGTCGGCGAAGCTTTCGCCGTGGAACGCGCCGCCCGCAAGGTCGCCGCGGAATATCCCGAAACAGCCTTCCTGATGGGCTCGTCCTTCGGTCCGTCCAAGCCGAACTTCTCGGTGTTCGACAACTTCATCCACGAGCCGTCCTACCTGACCGGCATGATCGCCGGCTCCACCACCAAGTCGAATATCATCGGCATGGTCGGCGGCTACGCGATCCCTGAGGTCAACCGTCTGATGAATGCCTTCATGGAAGGCGCGCTCGCGGTCAACCCGGAGGTCAAGTTCCTCGTGACCTTTATCAACTCCTGGTACGATCCGCCCAAGGCCAAGGAATCCGCTTTTGCGATGATCGACAAGGGCGCCGATCTGCTCTACGCGGAACGCTTCGGTGTGTCGGATGCGGCGAAGGAAAAGGGTATCCTGGCGATCGGCAACGTCATCGACACGGCTGCCGACTATCCGGGCACCATCCTGGCCTCTGCCCTGTGGCACATGGAGCCGACCATCGACAAGGCCATCGAAGCGGTTGCCAGCGACAGCTTTGAGCCGGCAGACTATGGAACCTATTCCTTCATGACCTATGGCGGTGGATCCTTCGTTGCCGACGAAGCACTGGCTTCGGCCGACGCTGTGACCGCAGCCAAGGAAAAGGAACAGGAAATCCTCGACGGTCTGTTCCGCGTCAACGTCAACGACACCGAGCCGAAGTCGACGATGTAAGCTACGGCTTTATCAAGGGTTGCGACAATTTAAGTGGGGGCAGAGCACTCAGCCTGCTCCCATTTTCCAATCTCCTGGACTATGCGTGGCACACGTTTCATTGCAAGGCTCACCCCTGGCAATCCGTGCCGTGGCGCTGCTTCAATGAATGTCCATCCGCGGGTGCCAGACAACCGCATGGATCGCAGGATCATGGTCCTGCAATGACACTGGGGGAGTGTCCGCTTGAGACGAAACAGCAACGGCCATCCTTCTCCCGGCACACGACAACACCGACACCGAGATCCCAAATGACCACAGTGTCTGCCGCACCGATCGTCTTGCAGCTCACCCAGATCACCAAGCGGTTTGGCAGTTTTGCCGCCAATGAAGATGTCTCGCTGACTCTGCGACGGGGTGAAATCCTGGCGCTTCTGGGCGAGAACGGCGCTGGCAAGACGACGCTGATGAATATTCTCTTCGGCCATTATGTCGCCGACGAGGGCAATGTCGAAATCGCCGAGCGGACAAGCGGCACATTGAACGCCCTGCCTGCCGGACAGCCGAACGCCGCCCTCGACGCCGGCATCGGCATGGTCCACCAGCATTTCACCCTGGCAGAAAACCTCACGGCGCTCGACAACATCCTGCTGGGCACCGAAAAACTCTCCGCGATGACTTCCAGTCGCACCGCTGCCCGCCAGAGGCTCGACGACCTGATGCGGCGCTCCGGCCTGACCGTTGATCTTGATGCGCGCATCTCCACTTTATCCGTCGGCGAAAAGCAGCGCGTCGAAATCCTCAAGGCGCTTTACCGTGACGCCCGCGTGCTGGTTCTGGACGAGCCGACCGCCGTGCTGACTCCACAGGAAAGCGACACCCTGTTTGAGACGCTGAAGACCCTCGCCGCCGAGGGCCTGGCGATTATCTTCATCTCCCACAAGCTTGACGAGGTGATCGCAGCCTCGCACCGGATCATGGTGCTTCGCCTCGGCAAAAAGGTCGCTGATCAGCCGACCGAGGGCAGCACCAAGCTGCAGCTGGCCGAGCTGATGGTCGGCAAGTCAGTGCCCCAGAGCACCCGCTCCGAACAAGCGGCAGGACCGCTTCTGCTGACCCTGAAACAGGCCAGCGCCGGGGAAGGAAGGACGGCACTGCATGCTGTCGATCTGGAGCTGTTCTCCGGTGAGATCCTCGGCATCGCAGGTGTCTCGGGCAACGGGCAGGCCACCCTGGCCCGCGCCCTTTCGGGTCTGGAGCCCCTGACTGCAGGACAGCTTCAGCTCGACGGCAAGGACCTCAGCGGCTCCAACGCCCGCAAGATGATCGACGCCGGATTTGCCCGCATTCCCGAAGACCGCCACAAGGACGGCATCGTCGGGCCGATGTCCGTGGCGGAAAACCTGACCATTGAAACCATCCGGGCGCCGGAAAACCAGCGCTTCGGCTTTTTGAAATTCGGCGCCATTGCCGAACGTGCCCGCCAGGCCATCAAGGCCTATGATATTCGCTGTCAGGGCGACAAGGCCCCGGCCCGGCTGCTGTCTGGCGGCAATATCCAGAAGATCGTCCTGGCGCGCACCCTTGATGCAGCGCCAAAGGTCGTTCTGGCCGCCCAGCCATCGCGCGGTCTGGATGTTGGCGCCACCGCCGATGTTCACCGCCGCCTGCTCGATGCCCGCGCCCGAGGCGCCGGCGTTATTCTGATATCTGAGGATCTGGACGAACTCATGCGCCTGTCAGACCGCATCGCCGTCATCCATCGCGGTCATCTATCCGCTGCCGAGAAGACAGAAACCCTGGACCGCAGCACCCTTGGCCTGAAGATGGCCGGCCACGGCTTCCATGGCGACACGGGAGAAGCAGCATGATCCGGTTCGAACCGCGCGAGCCCGCCTCGCTTCAGCGCCTCATCCTCATACCGGTCGCCGCTGCCATCGTTGCGCTTGTTCTCGCAGCCATCCCGATCACCGCTGCCGGCGTCAACACCTTCACCGCCTACGGGTTGATGGCGAAAGGTGCCTTCGGCTCGATGTTCGCCTTCACCGAAATGCTGACCCGGGCCGCGCCGCTGATCCTCACCGGTCTCGCGGCCGCCATCGCCTTTCGCGCCAAGCTCTGGAACATCGGCGCCGAGGGGCAGCTTTATGCCGGGGCGCTCGCCGCCGTCGCCGTCGGCACGGGCTGGATCGATGCACCCGCAGTCGTTCTGCTGCCGCTGGTCATTCTTGCCGGAGCGGCTGCTGGCGGGCTGGTGATGCTCGGGCCAACTCTTTTGAAGACGCGCCTTGGTGTCGACGAGGTGGTCACGACACTACTGTTGAACTTCGTCATTCTGCTGTTCGTCCAGATGATGCTGGAAGGCCCGATGCAGGACCCAATGGGGATGGGCTGGCCCCAGTCTGAGCCCATGCTCGATGCGGCGACCCTGCCCAAGCTGATGTCGCGGATGCGGATCCACGGCGGGCTGATCATTGCCTTTGCCGCTGCCATCGCCATCCACATCCTGCTGAAGCGTACGGTCTGGGGTTTTGAAATCCGCGCTGTCGGCGAAAACGCCAGTGCCGCCGCCCATGCCGGCCTGCCGGTCAAGGCAACCTTCATCCGCGTCGGTCTGCTGTCCGGTGCAATGGCTGGTCTCGCCGGTGTCGGCGAAGTCGCCGGCCTGAAGGGCTATCTCACCGCAGATCTATCGCCGGGCTTCGGCTACTCCGGCATTGTCGTCGCCATGCTGGCGGGTCTCAGCCCGCTCGGCGTGGTGATTGCCGCACTGTTCATTGCCAGCATCTTTGTCGGGGCGGATTCCATGTCGCGCGCCACCAGCGTTTCCAATTATCTCGCCGACCTGATCGTTGCCATGTCCCTCATCTGCGTGCTGATCTCCGGCCTGTTCCTGCGGTTCCGGATCAAGTTCGTCAAACCGCGCACCAACATCAGCCAGGAGACGCAGTGATGGATTTCCTGGAGATCTTCCTCAGCGCCAACTTCTGGGCAGCTGCCCTGCGCATTGCCACACCGTTGGTTTTCGGCGTCATCGGTGCGCTGATCTGCGAACGGGCCGGCGTGTTGAACCTCGGCATTGAAGGCATCTTCACCGCCGGAGCCATGGCGGGCTGGATGGCCGTCTGGCTCGGCGCCGGGCTTTGGGGCGGCGTGCTTGTGGCTGCCGGTGCCGGTGCCTTCTTTGGCCTGATCCATGCGATCCTAACCGTACCGCTGGGCCTGTCCCAACACGTCTCGGGGATCGGAGTGACGCTGTTTGCCACGAGCCTGAGCTACTTCACCTACCGCACAGCCCTGCCGGATGTCTCTTCGCCACCGCGCATCGAGCCGTTCAAGCCGCTGGACATTCCTGGCCTGTCGGACCTGCCATTCATCGGCCCGGCGCTGTTCCAGCAGACCGCCCTGACCTTTTTGGCACTCTTCGTCGTCGCGGCAACGGCCTTTGTGCTTTACCGCACACCGCTTGGCCTGGCGATCCGCGCTGTCGGTGACAATCCGTCTGCCGTCGAAAGCCAGGGCCTGTCGGTCTATGGCCTGCGCATTGGCGCAGTTGTCGTCGGCTCCGCCCTGATGGCTCTTGGCGGCGCCTTCCTCACCATGTCGGCCTTTGATGCGTTCTTCTTCGGCATGGTCAATGGCCGTGGCTGGATCTGCATCGCCCTGACGGTCTTTGCCTCCTGGCGGCCCGGCAAGGCCCTGCTTGGCGCCCTGCTGTTCGGCGCCTTTGATGCCTTTCAGGTGCGCCTGCAAACCGACGTCGGCAGCTTTATTCCAGGCCAGGTCTTCCTGATGATGCCTTATGTCCTGTCGATTGCCGCGCTCATTCTGGTCGCCCGCAAGGCTGACTATCCCCGCGCCCTGCTGACACCCTATTTCCGCGGCCAACGCTAAGAGATTTCCATGTCCCTCGACCTTCTCATCAAGAACGCCACCCTGCCTGACGGTCGCACCGTCATGGACATCGCCTGCTCCGGTGGCCTGATCACCGCCGTTGAAACGGCGATCACCGCCGAAGCAGCCCGCACCATTGAGGCTGACGGCCAGCTGGTCTCGCCCCCCTTTGTCGACAGCCACTTTCACATGGACGCCACGCTGTCGCTGGGCCTGCCCCGGATGAATGTCAGCGGCACCCTGCTGGAAGGCATTGCGCTGTGGGGGGAGTTGAAGCCGATCCTCACCGTAGAGGCGGTGGTCGAGCGCGCTCTGAAGTATTGCGACCTTGCCGTCAGCCAGGGGCTGCTCGCCATCCGCAGCCATGTTGATGTCTGCGATGACAATCTGACCGGCGTGAAAGCCCTTCTGGAAGTCAAGGAGAAGGTGAAGCCCTACATCGACCTGCAGCTTGTCGCCTTTCCGCAGGACGGGCTTTATCGTTCTGAAACCGCAGAGAAGAACCTGCTGAAGGCCCTCGACATGGGGGTCGATGTGGTGGGTGGCATTCCGCATTTCGAGCGCACCATGGACGATGGCGCCCGCTCCGTAAAACGCCTCTGCGAAATCGCCGCCGAGCGCGGCCTGATGGTCGACCTGCATTGCGACGAGAGCGACGATCCGCTGTCCCGCCACATCGAAACGTTGGCGTATGAGACCCAACGCCTCGGGCTGCAGGGCCGCACGGCGGGATCGCATCTGACGTCCATGCACTCGATGGACAATTACTACGTCTCCAAGCTGCTGCCGCTGATTGCCGAGGCCGATGTGCAGGCCATCGCCAATCCGCTGATCAACATCACCTTGCAGGGCCGCCACGACAGCTATCCGAAACGCCGTGGCCAGACCCGCGTTCCGGAGATGCGCGACTACGGCATCAACGTCTCCTTCGGCCATGATTGCGTGATGGATCCTTGGTACTCTCAAGGCTCCGGCGACATGCTGGAAGTCGCCAGCATGGGCTTCCATGTGGCGCAGATGACATCGCGCGCCGACATTCGCTATGCGTTTGATTGTGTCACCAATCACCCGGCCAAGACCCTCGGGCTCGAAGGCTACGGCCTGGAGAAAGGCTGCAAGGCGGACATGGTTCTGCTGCAGGCGGCAGACACCATCGAGGCAATCCGCATGAAGGCGACGCGTCTTGCCGTGGTGAAGGCTGGCAAGGTGATCTGCGAGACCCCGCCGCGCATCGCCACCCTGTCGCTGGCAGGCCGCCCGGAGACGGTTAACCCGGCCGCTTATGCCCCGAACGAAGCCGGCTAGATCTCGACAAAGTTACCAAGACTTCAAATTCTGGTCGAAGGCATGTCAGGTTACCCACAAGCCCACTTGGACTGCGCGGTGAAGCAGTTTAAGAATGACGAGAAATAGGCTCAGGTTTTAAAACGTCGCACCTCCCAACCCAAGGCGGCCCACCTGAGCTACCGCAAGGCGTGCGGACAGCGGTTTTCCGCCCCTCTCCGGCCGGAGAAAGCCGGATCCAGACCCTTGGCGGCGACCGAACCCGTTTGCCGTGGCCCTGAAAGCACGGTCAGAATTTGAAAGCACATTATGCCAGCAGCCGCACCGGGCAGCGACGAAACGATTGACCTGACCGACTATACGGATGGCCTTTTCCACGGCGCGGCAGCTCATCTGGTGGACCGATTTGTGATCGAACCGGGCTCTGCCGACGGACGCCTGTGCTCTGATCTGCTCGACCCCGCCAGCCTCTTCCACATTCTCGAAGACTATTCCGTCGCCCGCTACCCCAACTCGGATCGCCGGTCTGCGGCCTCCATGTGGGCCCAATATTACTTCGGCTTCCTGATCCCGCCGCTGATCCTGCTCGGTAGCGATGCCGATTGCGAGCTGCCCGACAATCCGGACAATTTGCGGCTGGTGCTCGACAAGGACCATCAGCCGCGGCGCTTCATCCTGACCGATCATCTGGGGCGACCCCTGTCTGGAACCGCCTCGCCATTTGAACGGATGGAGACCTTCATCGAACGGCACCTCGCGCCGCTGGTGTTCTCGCTTTCCGCCCGGTCAGGCGTCTCAGCCAAGGTGTTCTGGATGAGCGCTGCGGTAATCCTCGACTACACCTGCGATGTCTTTCTGAAGCCCGGTCAGATGAGCTTCAAACCGCTGACCCAGGAACGCCTGCTGCCCAATGGCGAGCGCAATCCGCTGTTCGGGCCCTACCGTCCGTCGGGATCGGAAGCCACACGCACCCGCCGCATTTGCTGCATGCGCTACAACCTGGAAGACGTCGACCGTTGCCCGGATTGCCCGCTGAAGCCAAAACCGCCGCGTGAGCGCACAGAACGACCAGCCCTCGTCACCCAGACGGATGAAACACCTTAACTACTTGATGCCGGCGCGCATGAAGCTCTGGACGAACTGACGCTGGAACAACAGAAACGCAATCAGCAACGGCCCGGAGGTCATCAGCGTTGCTGCATTGATCACCGACCACTCGACCCCGCTATCGATGGCGGAAAAGACGCTCAGGCCGACCGTGACCGGACGCGTTTCCTCGGAGTTTGTGACAATCAGCGGCCATAGAAAATTGTTCCAGTGGTGGCTGACGGAGACCAGCCCGTAGGCCAGATACGTCGGCTTGGCGAGCGGGATATAAACCCGCCACAGCACGCCCAAGGCCGAACTGCCTTCAATCCGCGCCGCCTCATCCAGCTCGCGCGGAACCGTCAGAAATGTCTGGCGCAAGAGAAAGATGCCGAAGCCCGAAGCGACATAGGGCAGTGCAATCGCCGGGATCGTATCGACCAAATCCAGCAGCCGCATGGTCTTGTAGTTCTCGACGATCAGAATGTCCGGCATCACCAGAAGCTGCAGCAGCACCAGTGTGAAGAAGATGCTGCGGCCAGGAAACTCGAACCGCGCAAAGGCATAGGCCGCCAGCGTGCAGAGAAAGAACTGACAGGCCAGGATCAGCGTCACCAGAAGGATCGTATTGAGGAAGTAGCGCGCAAACGGTGCCGCCGCCCAGGCCTTCTGAAAATTCTCCAGGGTCAGCGGCGCGCTCAGCGTGAAATGCGCCTCATAGGCGGCAGGGTGAATGGCCGTCCACACCGCATAGGCCAGCGGCAGGATCCACAGCAGTGCCAGCGTCCACGCCGCCACCGTGTTGAGGGTCCGATCATAGGATATCCGCTGAGACGTCATTTGTAGTGCACCTTGCGGTCGAAGAAGAAGAACTGGCCGATGGCAAGCAGACACAGCATCACCAGCAGCGCCACGGTCAGCGTGGCGGCATAGCCGCTTTCCCAGAAGCGGAAAGCCGTCTCGAAAATATAAAACAGCAACAGCGCCGAGGCGTTGTCCGGGCCGCCGTCGGTCAGGATGAAGATGTGATCGACCAGCCGGAAGCAGTTGATCACCGCATTGATAGAGACGAAGAGCGTCGTCGGCATCAGCAGCGGAAAGGTAATGCGCCAGAAGATCGTCCAGCGATTGGCACCTTCGATCTGCGCCGCCTCGATCAGGGTTTTCGGGATCGCCTGAAGCGCTGCCAGGTAGAAGATCATGAAGAAGCCGGCTTCCTTCCAGACCGTGACGACAATGACCGAGTTCAACGCCGTTTCAGGCGAGCCCAGCCAGTTGGTCGCGGGCAAGCCGAACAGGCCCAAAAGCTGATCGAACAGGCCAAACCCCGGGGTGTAGAAAAACAGCCAGATGTTGGCGACGGCGATCAGCGGCAGCACCGTCGGCGTGAAGAAAGCCATGCGGGCAAAGCCGCGGCCGGGCAGCTTGTCATTGACCCACAGCGCCATGACGATCGCCAGAGCAATCGACAGCGGAATGGTGCCCAGTGCGAACCACAGATTGTTGCCCAGCACTTTCCAGAACACCGGATCGTCGAACATGCGCTGATAGTTATCCAACCCGAGGAACTTGGCCGGTCGGCGGCCGCGTGGGGTGGAGTAGAACGAGCTGACCAGACTGGTGATCGCCGGAATATGCGTGAAGGCAAACAGAAACACCATCGCCGGCAGCAACAGCAGCCAACCGATTATCCAGTCTCGCTTGAGTTTCAAAGCCTTCATTCGTCTTCTCGCTTCTTCGCACCCGGCGGCCCAACAACCATTTCCTGAAAAAGAAAAACCGGGCGACAGCTGCCGCCCGGTTCCGCGCTTGATGTTAGCGGTACTCGGCCAGGATGGCGTCGGCCTGCTTCTGTGCTTCGCTCAGAGCTTCTTCAGCGGTCTTCTGACCGGTGATGGCAGCTGCAAGAGCGTCGTTCAGAACGCCGGTAACGCGCTGGTTCTGGTACGTCGCAAGCTCGGCCTTGGCATGGTCCAGCTGATCACGTGCAACGAGAACCTGCGGGAAACCTTCGGCGTATTTCTTCATGGTGTCCGTTTCCCAGGTGGCCGGGCGCGGAGCGACATAGCCGGTGGCCATGGTCCATTTGGCGGACTGGTCCGGAGCTGTGATCCACTGAACGAAATCGACGGCTGCGTCGAGCTGTTCGTCGGAAGCGCCCTTGAACAGATAGAAGTTGCCGCCGCCGGTCGGCGCGCCGCGCTGTGCTTTTTCTGGCAGCATGGCCACACCGAAGTCGAACGGAGCATTGTCGTGAACATTGGTCAGGTTGCCGGTGGAGGTCCACATCATGGCTGTCTGACCTTCGAAGAAGGCTTTCGGCGTAGCGCCCCACTCGATGATGCCGGGTGCCATCACTTCGTGCTTGGTGCTCAGATCAACGAGGTACTCCAGCGCTTCCACGACCTTCGGGTCATCGAAGTTGGTCTTGTTGCCTTCAGCATTGGCAAGGATCGCGCCGTTTTCAATGGCCAGCCCCTGGAACAGCCAATACGGGAAACCGGAAGACGGAATGCGTACGCCCCACTGGCTGACATTGCCATTGGCGTCTTTCTTGGTCAGCTTTTCACTGAAGGAGACCATTTCGTCCCAGGTTGCCGGGGCGACTTCAGGGTCGAGACCAGCTTCCTTGAAGGCTTCCTTGTTCCAGTAAAGCACAGGCGTGGAGCGCTGGAAGGGGATGCCATAGGTCTTGCCGCCGGTCTGGCTGTTTTCCATGAAGGCCGGGTAGAAACCGGTCAGCCATTCTTTTTCCTCATCGGTGGTGAGGTAATCGTCGAACGGGGTAATCAGGTCTTCGTCGATCAGGGTGAACATGTCGGCAGAAAGGATCACCGACAGCTGAGGCGGGTTGCCGCCACGCGAGGCGGTGATCGCCTTGGCGACTGTGTCCTGATAAGAGCCGGCATACACCGCGTCGATCTTCACATCAGGGTTGGCGGACATGTAGCCGTCGGTCAGTTCCTTGATGGTATCGGCAGCCTTGCCGCCAACTGCCACAGGGAAATAGAACTGCAGGTCTACGGCCTGAGCAGTCGCCCAGGTGCTGAACGTCAGTGCTGTCGCTGTGACAGCCGTCAGAAGAGTGGATTTAAGCATCGCGAAACGTCCCTCGTTAAAGCATCTGCGCGCCTGAGAAGAAGCCCAGCACACAGCCTGCGCTTTTTCAGCACAGCTCATGAGGACTGCACCTGCAGTCCGATTTGGGTGATCAGATCGTCCCGGCGCTTGCCGCTTGTCTGATCAAAAATGTGAAGAGTGTCCGGGGCAAAGCCGAAGCTCAGCGCATCGCCAGCAGCAACACTGCGCCCGCTTGGCAACCGTGCCAGCACATCGGTGCCACCCACGTCGCAGGCAACCAGCGTGTCTGCCCCGAGATATTCGATGGTCCGCACCCGGCCGCGCACAGGGCCTTCCGACCGAAGCTCCAGCGCTTCGGGACGCAGCCCGAACAGCACGTCCGGCGCGTTCTCGCCGAGCAGAGGCAGACTGGTGGATGGAATGATGTTCATCGGCGGAGAACCAATGAAGCGCGCCGCAAAGGCCGTCGCCGGCTTTTCATAGAGCGCCCGTGGGTTGGCCACCTGTTCGATCTTGCCGCCGTTCAGCAACACCACCTGGTCGGCCATGGTGATCGCTTCCACCTGATCATGGGTGACATAGACCATGGTAAAGCCGAGCTGCTGTTGCAGGGCACGGATTTCCACCCGCATCTCGTGACGCAACTTGGCATCCAGATTGGACAGTGGCTCGTCCATCAGACACACCGGCTTTTCGGCAATGATCGCCCGTCCCAAAGCCACACGCTGCTGCTGGCCACCCGATAGCTGCGACGGCTTGCGATCCAGAAGCAGAGGCAGACCGAGCAGATCCGCGACCGTTTTCAGCCGGTCCTCGCGTTCGGCTTTCGCCACCCTTCGAACCTTCAGGCCGAAGGTGATGTTTTCCGCCACACTGAGATGAGGGAACAGCGCATAGGACTGGAACACCATGGAGATGTTGCGTCGGGCCGCATTCAGCCCGGTGATGTCCTTGCCGCCGATGGTGATGGCACCACTGGTTACCTCTTCAAGTCCGGCGATCATCCGCAGTGTCGTCGACTTGCCGCACCCGGAGGGCCCGAGCAGCACGGTAAAGGCACCGGCCGGCAGGGTGACGGAGATATCATCCACTGCGCGGCTGTCGCCATAGGCCTTCACCACGTTCTCAAGCCGGATTTCCTCACCGGCAACCGCAACGCTCTGACGTGAGGTCATGAGGCGCCTTCCTTCTGGTCGGCGACGACCACTGTTGTCTTGTCGGCATGAAGACCCCGCGCCACCCCGTCAGGCAGCGGATGGTCGGTGATGATGTGGGATACATCCCGGATATGGCCGGCCCGCACGTAGGCAGGGCGGGAAAACTTTGTGGCATCGAGCACAAGGAAGGACTGGCGACAATTGGCCAAGATCGACTCGCGCGCGGCGGCCTCTTCCTCATGAAAGTCCAGCAACGTGCCGTCTTCATCCACGCCAGCGACACCGAAGATGCCGATATCGACCTTGTAGCGGCCGAAGAACTCTTCCGCCGCAGTTCCGAGCACATCCCTGTCGCCTGGCCGCAACCGGCCACCGGCAATGGTCACCTGAAACGAGCTGTGGTTGGAGGCGTTGAAGGCGACGTTCAAATTGTTGGTAAAGACCCGCAGATCGCGATGCCCGCCCAGCGCCTGCATGACGATCTCGGGCGTCGTGCCGATGGAAAAGGCCAGCGACTGACCATTGCCGATCAGGGCAGCGGCCGCATCCGCAATGCGGGTCTTGGCAGTGAGATTGAGGATCTTGCGGGTGTTGTAATGGATGTTGCCGGGAGGCGATTCCACCCCGCCGTGGGTGCGGCGTAAAATGCCCAGCTCACACAGCCCGTTCACATCGCGGCGAATGGTCTGTGTCGTGACTTCAAAACGCTCAGCCAGATCCTCGACCGAAGCGAAACCGGACTTCTGAACCAGATCTGCGATCTCCGCCTGTCGACCGGAGATGTCGGTGTGTATTGCCATGACGCCAGAACAACCCTTTCAGCTTGCACGCCAGCCCCATAAACCGGACCCTCATCGCGGCCCCGGTGCCAGCGTGCAAGCCAACAGGTATTCCGTTCATATGAACGCAAGGAGACGCTCATATGAAAAGTGCGTGACAGTCAGACCGGATTGAGAGGGCATGGAGCAAAGCGGTGACCGGGAGCGCCGACTGAAGTCCGGCACCGAGCCAACAGCCGCGCGCGCGGACGCACCGCAATGCGCGGTCCCGTTAGGTCACATGTATGAGCTTGCTGTCAGGGCGGGGAAAAGTCAGCCGATCAACGATGTCGAAATGAAATCCCGTCCGTGCCAAACAGGTGAAGCTTTTCAGGCGGAGTGGCAAGCCGCAGGCAGGTGCCTTTGCGGATCGCATGAATGCCCGGCAGTTTGGCGATGAAGCCCGGATCATCCAGTGCCGTATCGAAATACAGCACGGTGGTTTCACCAAGAGCCTCGACCATGTCGACATTCAGCTCCAGCAGGTAGTCGTCGCTGTCGGTGATCGTCAGATCCTCCGGGCGAACGCCAAGCTTGACCGGTTTACCTTCATCAGCGGCCTGCGAGGCAATCGGCACGACAATGTCGCCGCCATCCTCCCGGCTGACGCGGGTTTGCGCGCCACATGCCAGAACCTTGCAGTCCAGCATGTTCATCGCCGGTGAGCCAATGAACTGGGCCACGAAAACATTGCGCGGGTTTTCATAAAGCTCCAGCGGCGGACCGACCTGCTCGATGTTGCCACCACTGAGCACGACGATACGGCTGGCCAGCGTCATCGCTTCCACCTGATCGTGGGTGACATAGATCATCGTGCTGTCGGGCATGCTGTCCTTCAGCTGGGCGATCTCGATACGGGTCGCCACCCGCAACGCTGCATCCAGGTTCGACAACGGCTCATCAAACAGGAACACCTTGGGATTGCGCACAATGGCCCGGCCGATGGCTACCCGCTGGCGCTGCCCGCCGGAAAGCGCTTTCGGCAACCGGTCAAGGTAAGGCTCGAGTTGCAGGATCTTGGCGGCCTTGTCGACAGCAGCCGTGATTTCCGCCTTCGATTTCTTGGCGATCTTCATGCCGAAGGCCATGTTGTCGCGCACAGTCATATGCGGGTAGAGCGCGTAGGTCTGAAACACCATGGCGATGCCGCGCTGTGCCGGCGGAACATTGTTCATGAGCTCGCCGTCTATCCTCAGCTCCCCGCCGGTGATCGTCTCAAGCCCGGCAATCATGCGCAGCAAGGTCGACTTGCCACAGCCGGACGGACCGACGAACACCACCAGCTCGCCCTGCTCCACATCCAGATCGATGTTCCGCAGCACCTCGACCCGGCCATAGGACTTTGCAACGTCTTTCAAGGAAACCGAGGTCATGCGTCCCGCTCCAAATGTGTCTTGAGTTTTCTTGTCGCGCTCATGTCACTTCACCGACCCGGCCAGAAGGCCCCGCACCAGATAGCGCTGCAGGGCGAAGAACACCCCAAGCGGCACCGCAATGGAGACAAAGGCGGAGGCTGTCAGAATTTCCCAGTTGCCGCCGCGCGATCCGAGCAGTTCACGCAGGCGCCCTGTCATCACCAGCTGCTCCTCGTTGTTGCCGAGGAACACGGTCGCCACCAGCAGGTCATTCCACGTCCAGAGAAACTGGAAGATCGCGAAGGAGGCAAGTGCGGGAAACGACAGTGGCAGCACGATCTTGACGAAGATCTCGAAGTCGGACGCCCCGTCGACCTTGGCGCTCTCGATGATTTCTTTCGGCAAGCTCTTGATGTAATTGCGCAAAAGATAGATCGCCAGAGGCAGCCCAAACCCTGTATGCGCCAGCCAGATGCCGATATAGCTCTTGCCGATGCCGATGTCCGTGTAGAGCCGTAGCAGCGGGATCAGCGACATTTGCAGGGGCACGACGATCAGCCCGACCACCATTGCCACAAGAAATGTCCGGCCGGGAAAGCGCATCCAGGCCAGCGCATAACCGGCGAAGGCGGCAATCAGGATCGGGATCACCGTCGCCGGGATCGTCACCGTCATGGTGTTGAGAAAGGATTTTCCAATGCCTTCCGACCAAAGCACCGTACGGTAATTGTCGAGGGTAAAAAGCGGTGGTTCCAGCACCGTGAAGAACAGCCGCTGCCCTCGCTTCCCGGTCATTTCCACATCCGACTCGATGCGGTAGTCACCGCTTTCCTGAACACTGATGCGCTCGCCGTCCTTTGTGGTGACCACCTCGCCCGCCTCGTAAGCGCCGGGCTCGCGACTGGAAATGCCGAAGGCACTGATGTCACCGGCACCGCCCTCATCGAAGACATTGCCGGCAATCACATAGACGCTGCCTTCAAGCACCTGCGCGCCGTCGTCGTTCGGCGCCGGCACCCGCACCATCACGTTGCGCTCCGTCGAGGTCAGCGATGTCCACCAACCCGACACCGAGAGCTGGTCCTTGTCGCGAAACGACGACACCAGCAGCCCGAAGGTCGGTAAGGTCCAGAGGATCACCAGCAGGGCAACCGACAGGTGAACTGCCCAGATCAGGGCAGGTTTGCGTCCGGCAATTCCATCCATGCTTCTGTCCTCAGCCGTCTTTCTGCGCTTCGCGAATGTTCCAGATCATGATCGGCACGACGAGCGCCATGATCACCAGGGCAATGGTCGCCGAGCGACCGAAATCCAGGCCACGGAACATCCAGTCGAACATGAAGTTGGCCAGCACCTGTGTGCCCCATTGGCCGTTGGTCATCGCCAGAACGATGTCGAAGACCTTCAGAACCAGAATGGTGATGGTGGTCCACACCACGGCAATGGTCCCCCAGATCTGCGGCACCTTGATCTTCATGAAGATCTGAAACGGATTGGCGCCATCCAGAACCGCAGCCTCTACGGTCTCCTCCGGGATGCCGCGCAGGGCCGCCGACAGGATCACCATGGCAAAGCCGGTCTGGATCCAGATCAGGATGATCATCAGGAAGAAGTTGTTCCAGAACGGCAGCGCGATCCAGGCCTGCGGCTCACCGCCGAAAAACACGACGATGGCATTCAGCAGGCCAATCTGCTCCACATCGGCAGCGCGCACGTCATAAATGAACTTCCAGATCACCGAGGCGCCAACAAACGAAATCGCCATCGGCATGAAAATCAGCGATTTGGCGATATTGCCCCAGGAAATGCGGTCAGTCAGCGCCGCTGCGATCAGCCCGAAAAATGTGGAGGCCGAAGGCACCACCACAAGCCACAGCAGATTGTTGAAGATGCTTTCGCGAAAGCCAGCATCGGCAAACAGCCAGCGGTAATTGTCCAGCCCGACATACACATCGCCGGAACGACCGTGAAAGGAAAGATAGATGGAATTGAAAACGGGATAAACCAGATAGGCCGAGAGAATAATCACGGCCGGCCCGAGAAACAGCCACGGGCGGATCATGTTGGCCCGTCGTATATTGTCGGCAGCGTTGCGGCTGCGTGGCGGCAAGGCAAGGTCCAAAAGGCGATTGCTGCCCCAGAAATACAGGACACATGCACCGACGCCCAGGGCCATGGAGCCGAAGGCGAGCAGCAACTGTTCCATCAGTTCCTCCCCATGCCGGACTGCAGATCCAGTCCGGCTTATATGGCAGAGAGCTTCTGTCGGCGCTCTGCTTGGTTCAAGACGCGCCGGATCTCTCCGGCGCGTTCACCTGGGCCACGTGCACTTTTATTGAGTGTTATTTAATGGCGTCCCAGGCTGTCTGAATGTCGTTTCCGACCTCTTCCGCCGGCTTGCCACCGACATAGTCGACCATGCCGGTCCAGAAGGCACCGGCGCCGATAGCACCCGGCATCAGGTCAGATCCATCGAACCGGAAGGTCGTTGCGCTCAGCAGGATTTCGCCAAGTCCTTTCAGGGTGTCATCGGCATAGGCGTCCGTGTTGACGCCCTTGTGCGGTGTCAGGAAGCCGGATTGAGCCATCCAGACTTCGTGCGCAATCGGGGTCTTGAGGAAATCGATCAGCGCACGGGCTTCCGGGCTGTCATTGGTGATGGCGAACACTGTGCCAGCTCCCAGCACCGGCTGGCCGAGATCCTTGCCTTCATAGGCCGGGAAGTAGAAAAAGTCCGCATCGACGCCCATCTCCGTGCCTTCCGGAAAGAAGGACGGAATGAACGACGCCTGACGGTGCATGTAGCAGGCTGGCGGCGAGGCGAAGAGACCCTTCGGGCTGTCGCGGAAGTCGGTTGCGGCAATCGCGTTCGGCGTGTCGACGAAATCCGGATTGTTGGCGAACCAGCCGAATTCCTCGATGGCTTCGACCACCTTCGGGTCGTTGAACTTCAGCTCGTTGGAAACCCATGCGTCATAGTCTTCCGGCGTCTGGGTGCGCAGCATCATGTCTTCAACCCAGTCGGTGCCCGGCCAGCCGGTGGCCCCGCCAGAGCCCAGACCGATGCACCACGGCGTGCCGCCATCGGCAACGATCTGCTCGGTCAGCGCCTTCAGCTCTTCCATGGTTTCCGGCACTTCGTATCCGGCGTCCTCAAACGTGTCGGGAACGAACCAGACGAGAGACTTCACATCCGCCTTGTAGAAGAAGCCGTACAGCTCTCCCTTGCCGTCCTTGCCGGCAAACGTGCCGAGGTCCACCCAGGACTGACCGGCGGCGTAATTGTCTTTCACCCAGGCGGCGGTTTCCTCACCCAGCGGGCTCAAAAAGCCCTTGGCTGCCAGATCTCTGGCCAGACCCGGCTGCGGGAAGACGGCAACATTCGGTGCCGACCCAGCCTGCGTATCAATAACAATCTGCTGCTCAAAGCTGTCGGAGCCGGAGTATTTGACATCGATGCCGGTGGCCTCTTCGAAATAGGCCAGCGTGTTTTCCACCAGGTCCTTGTCCGGCCCGAGCCACGGCCCAAACAGGGTCACGGATTTACCGCTGAGGTCGGTCTTCTGCAACTCTTCGTAGCTGGCCCAGTTGAAGCGCGGATCTTCGCCCGGCTTGAACAGCAGCTCGGCATGGGCAGCTGACGCAGCCAGACCGCTCGACAGGGCCAGAGCGGCAGCGCCGCTCATAAGAAATCGGATCATCCAAGTACCTCCCAGTAACTCATTTCCGGTCTTCCCACAGCCAGGCTGCGGCAAATCGATTTGATAGAAGGTCTGCGCTCTTCCCTCGCAGGATCCTCCCAAACCGCTTTGAATTACAACCAAGAGTGTCGCTGACTGCGGAACTTGTCAAGATGAACCATGCCAAAGTAAGCTTGCGGAAAAATACCAAGAAACAGCTGGCGATTTGCGCCAAAGCGACTTGAACCCGGAGTCCCTCGTGAATCTGAAGCAGCTTTCTGAAGCTCTTTCCCTCTCGCAAACCACGGTCAGCAGGGCTCTCAACGGATATCCGGAAGTCAGTGCCGAAACCCGCAAACGCGTGGTGGAGATGGCGCGCAAGATCGGCTACGCCCCCAACAGCCAGGCGCGCAAGCTCGCCACCGGCCGGGCCATGGCGATTGGTCATGTCATTCCGGTGTCTCAGCACGAGATGATGAACCCCGTGTTCATGGAGTTCATCGCCGGCGCAGGCGAAGCCTATTCACGCCTCGGCTACGACATGGTCCTGAAGGTCGTGCCTGATGCCCAGGTCGAAGGCGCTTACCGCGAGCTTGCATCTCTGAAGAAGGCCGATGCAGTCATAGTCCATGGACCGCGCATCCACGACACCCGTCACGAGATCCTCGACACTCTCGGCGTGCCGTTTCTCATCCATGGCCGCATTCCCGGTCAGGAGGAAGCCCGGTCGTGGATCGACATGAACAACGCCCACGCCTTCGAGCGGGCAACAGACCTGCTGCTGGATCTCGGCCATCGCCGCATTGCGCTGCTCAACGGGCTGGAAGACATGGACTTCGCCGCCCGCCGTCGGCGCGGCTTTGAAAAGGCCCTGACAAATCGCGGCCTCAGCACAGATCCGGCATTGATGCGCCAGGCGGACATGACCGAACCCTATGGGGCGGAAAGCGCGCTGGACATGCTGGACGGCGCCAACCCGCCAACGGCGTTTCTGGTCTCCAGCATGATTTCAGCTCTGGGCGTTGCCCGCGTCATTTCGCAAAAGGGATTGCAGATCGGACGGGATGTTTCCGTCATCACCCATGATGATGCCCTCTCCTTCCTGCCCAATGGTGGTGATGATCCGATCTTCACTTGCACTCGCTCTTCCGTGCGCTATGCCGGGCAGCGCGCCGCCGAATTGCTGATCGAGCAGATTTTGCCCAACCCTGACGTCCCCGTGCATGAGTATCTGGAGGCCGAGCTGATCATCGGTCAGTCGACCGGCCCTTGCCACGCGACCGCCTGATCAACCCTGCCGAAGTCAGGAAAAGATTTCAGTCATCGGCGCCGAATTGGCTTTCAACCGCCTTGCGCAGCGAGGTCACGAAGTCTTCTTGCAGGCGTGTTGGCTGCCAGTTGTTGCGGGTGGTCATGCCGATGGGGCGAGCAGACCCTTTCAGCGGCACGGGAAGCACCTTCAACAGTCCGGCTTCAAGCTCTAGCACGATCTGCCGAGGCGAGATGATCGTCAAATAATCCGTATCCATCAAAATCCCGCGAAGAGCTACGAGAGATCCGGTTTCGATGCAGCCACGTGTATCGCGCGGCAAGGCCCCCGACTGCACAAGCCGCTCGAAGAGATCCCGCGTTGGCGTGCCGGGCCGGGGCAGAACCCAGGCATACTGCTGTAGCGTCTCCAGCGAAATTTCCGGCAGGGACGTCAACGGGTGGCCATTGCGCACGACAATGGACAACTGATCTTCAAACAGCACCTCCTGCTCCAGCCCCGGATGGGTGAACCCCTCGCGCAGCGCGCCCAACAGCACGTCGATGCCGCCGCTTTCCAGTGAATGGATCAGGTCTTCATAGGTGCCGTCGAGAATGCCGATGGTGGCTTCCGGATAGCCCTTGGACACGGCAACCACCGCTTCCGGCACCAGCCAGGAGCGCACCAGCGGCAAGGTGCCAATGACCACCCGGCCATCATAGGCGCCTTCATACTCGCGGATTTCTTCAAAGGTGCTGTCCAGCTCCTTGAGGATCAAATTGGCGGTGCGGGCGATGGCCTCGCCACCATCGGTCAAATGCATGCCCTTGACGCCACCAACAAAAAGCTTGCTGCCCAGAATGCCTTCCAGCTCTCTTGCAGCCCGCTGCACGTTGGGTTCGGTCTGTCCAAGAGACCGGGCGGCCGCTGAAAAGCTGCCCATCCGACCAACAGCCGACACGGCTCGCACGTGCGAAATCGTCAGGTGATTTTCCAGAGCGATCTCGCGCTCCAGCCGCGCACCGCGCAGCCGCCGCAGACTGCTTTGGCTGTAGTTCTTGATCAGCCCCAGAACGCGCTCGGTCCGGCGCACGACAAGCAGTCCGCGCTCGGTGGCAAACACCCCGTTGCCGCGGCGTTGAAGCAGCTTGCCGCCGAACTGGGAGTTCAGTCGTGTGATCGCCTGGCTGGCTGCAGGTTGGGAAATCAGAATGGTTTCAGCAGCAGCTGTCAGAGACCCAAGCCTGTGGGCCGCTTCCAACAGCCGCAGATGCCGCAGGTTCGGATAGGTCACGGATGCTTGACGGGGGGTGGTTGCCGTCATGCCTTGTCCCCCAGGGTCATCGGATGAAACCATCATGTCGCCTTATGCGCCCTGTTGTTCCGGCCAGTATAACCGCATCGGGTTGTCGACCAGCAGCTTTTGTTGCAACTCCGGCGTGGGCGCGATGAAGGCAATCCGGTCAACCAGCAAGCCATCATCCGGCACGTGGCTTTTCATGTTGGGATGCGGCCAGTCGGTGCCCCACAGAACCCGGTCGGGATAAGCCTCGATCAGCGACCGGGCGAAAGGCACCACGTCGTCATACGGTGGTCCAGATAGTGAAAGGCGCTCGGGACAACCGACCTTGACCCAGAACTTCGGATCTTCCATCAGCTCATGAAACATGCGGAACGAGGTGCCATCGACACCCGCAGCCACATCAGGCCGACCCATGTGGTCGATCACCACGGTCACCGGCAACGTCTTGAGAAATGGGATCAGCTCTTCCAGATCCGGAGCTTCGAAATAGACGATCACATGCCAGCCGAGTTTCCTGATCCGTTCAGCCATTCGCAGGAAGCCATCCTTGGGGCCCGGATCCACCAGCCGCTTGACGAAGTTGAACCGAACGCCACGCACCCCGGCGGCGTCCATCACGGCCAGCTCTTCATCGGAGATATTCAGATCCACGACGGCAATGCCGCGCGTGTTTTCCGGATCGGCCTTCAGCGCATCGATCAGCGCTGCATTGTCCTTGCCATGACAGCTCGCCTGAACAATCACGCTGCGCTGAAACCCGAGGTGCTTGCGCAAGGCAAACAGGTTTTCCTTCGGCGCATCGACCGGCGTGTACTTGCGCTCCGGCGCATAGGGGAAGACATCCCCCGGCCCGAAGACGTGGCAATGCGCATCCACCGCTCCGACTGGTGGCCGGTAGTCCGGGGTCTTCGGATCAGGATGCCAGGTTTGCGGGTCGATTTTCATAGGTACTCCGAAGACGCCAGATCGTGAAGAGAAGAAGAACAGTCGCAGCCGCCTGCGCGCCGAGGCTGACCGCCGTCAACTGGTCAACGACAAGAGACAGCGTGCAGAGCCCGGCGATGACGGCGAACACGCCACGTTCGGTAAGGGTCAAGGCCCGGCCGAGCCACCCGGTCATCGCCGTTCCGGCTGCAAACACTCCAAGGAAGGCCGCATAGGTGGCCAGCGTGATACCGGCGGGAGAACCGATCAGCAACAACTCCGGCGCATAAACAAACAGGAACGGCGCGACGACCTTGACGAAGCCCAGACGCATCGCCTCGACAGCCGTCTCGTTGGGGTCGGACCCGGCAATCGATGCTCCGGCATAGGCCGCCAGCGCCACCGGCGGTGTGATGGCCGACAGCAGGCCGTAGTAGAAGATGAACATATGGGCCGCGATCACCGGCAGGCCGAAGCTTTCCAGCGCCGGTGCGATCAGGATCGCCAGCAGCAGATAGGCCGCCGATGTCGGCATGCCGAGCCCGAGAATGAACGAGGCGATCATGGTCAGTATCAGCACCAGGAACAGGCTGCTGCCGCCCATATCGAGGATCATCGCGGAGACCTTCAGCGCCATGCCCGTCAGGGTCAGAACCCCGATCAGCATTCCGGCGACGGCAACGGCTGCAATCACTGGCATGACATTGCGCACCGTCTCAACCAGCACTTCAACCAGCTTGGCCGGGGTCAGGCGGGTGTCCTTGCTGATGAAAGAGATCAGCACGCCGCTGATCAGGCAGAGAACCGCAGCTTTGGCCGGCGTGTAGCCGTAAACAAGAAAACCGATCAGCGCGATCAGCGGCAGCAGCATATATCCGCGCTTGAAGATAACCTCGCGCAGAGCGGGAATATCCGCCCCGTCGGACCGAGCCAGATTGAACTTGCCCGCTTCCAGACGCACACCGACAAGCAATGCAAAGACATAAAGCAGTGCCGGAATGAGCGCTGCAGCCGCGATGGTCGCATAAGGCGTCTGAGTGATTTCCGCCATCAGGAAGGCAGCAGCCCCCATCACCGGCGGCATGATCTGACCGGCAGACGACGCAGCAGCCTCGATTGCCGCCGCCACCTTGGGCCGATAGCCGGTGCGCTTCATCAGGGGAATCGTAAAGGTGCCGGTTGTCACCACTCCGGCGACAGCAGAACCGTTGATGGACGAGAACATGGTGGAGGAAACAACGGCCGTCAGCGCCGGACCACCCTGGATACGCCCCGTCATGGCGTGGGCCAGATCAACGAACACCTGTCCCAGCCCGGTCTTCAGCAACATCGCGCCGAGCAGGGAGAACAGCAGGATGTATTGCGCGGCAACGCCCATCGGCAGACCGAACAGCCCCTCCGTCCGCAGGAAGAGATTGGACGTCACCCGGTAGATCGAATACCCGGCATGGCCATAGGTGCCTGGAATGAAGTTCCCCCAGAAGGCATAAGCCAGAGCGAAGGTCCCCAGACCGACCATGACCCAACCGATGGAGAACCGCGCCAGGACCAGTGCCGCAACGACAGACACAACAAACAGCGCCACATGAGTGGTGCTTGCGATTCCGCCCGAAAAGACGATGTCCATATAATTTGTATAAAGATAAGGACCGGGCACCAGAACGGCGGCGGCCAGAAGATAGAGCAGCGTTCGCGCCCAGACGGCCTTGCGATTGGCTGCAATGATCAGCAGGCCGGCAGATGTCATCATCGAGAAGAACAGCGAGCGCAAGAGAAGCGCGGTCAAGCTGCCCGTCCAGGCTGAATGAATGACAAGCGCAGCAACGGCAGCCGACAACACCACGAGAACGACGCACGCAATCCGGTGCTCGATCCGACCGAGGTTCTTGTCAGGGAGAATTTCGAAAAACGACGACACCATTTCAGTCCTTGCCCTTTGGAATGGAGCCGCAAGGCGGCTCCATTCTGCGCATTTGGAGCTTATTGCTCGTCAAAGTACCGCTGCGCACCTGGGTGCAGGGCAATCGGCGTGTTCTTTGCCAAATCAAGCTTGATCTTCTTGGCAGCCGGATGAACCTTCGCCAGTTCATCCAGATTGTCGAACAGTGTCTTGGTCACCTGGTAGATCATATCCTCATCAGCATCGGCGCTGGTGAACAGGATCGCCGGATCACCAACAGCCGGCACAGCCGCATCAGCGCCACGGTAGAGACCCCCTGGAATCTCGACCATCTGATAGAATGGATACTCTTCCAGCAGGCCTTTCACCTTGTCAGCCTCGACCGGGATCATCGTCACGTCTTCCGAGGTTGTCAGTTCGATGAACGCTGCCGCCGGCGCACCGGCCAGGATGATGGACCCATCCAGGTTGCCGTTCTTGATCGAGTTGGTCGCCTCGCCGTAGGACAAGAAATTTGCCTTGTCCATATTGAACGCACCATGCGCGCTCAACAGACGCTGGGCGAAAACGGCGGAGTTGGACCCCGGAGGGCCGATGGAGATGTTCAGGTCACCAAGTTCTTCAACCGTGGTCGCACCGCTGGCCTTGGTCGCTGCCAGCTGCAGAACAGCCGGATAGAGCATGGCAATTGCTGCGACATTCTGTTCTGCCTGGAAATGACCTTCGCCATTCTTGCCTTCGAACAGCGTCGATGCGCTGGAGAAGCCGATGGTCATTTCCCCGCCCGAGACGCGGCGGACATTTTCCACCGAAGCGCCTGTGACTTCCGCATTCGCGGTCACGCCATCCAGCTTCTTGGTGAGAATATCAGCCATCCCGGCGCCAACGGCATAAAACACGCCGCCCGTGCCGCCTGTACCGATGGAAACACGTTCCTCCGCCAGCGCAGGACCGGCCAACAGAGCTGCGACAGAGACTGCCGCGATCATTGATTTCAACATATACATTCCTCCCATTTTAAAACGTCAGATCGATGAATGACGGGTCAGCCGAAGACCACCCCGTCAGACAATTTCCGGGCTGTGCGAAGCACGCCGGCACGCGAAAGCTGACCGCCAGCATCGAACTCCGCCAACACGGAGAATTCTCCGGTCGGATGCTCGACCGACAGGGTCTTGGTTTCGCCCTCGGGGATTTGTGCCAGCCCTCGTGCCGGTCCGCCCTCCAGCAGACAGGCCGTAGCGACACTGACAGCTCCCAACACACCGATGGCCTTGTGGCAGCGGTGTGGAATGAATGTGCGGGTCGAGATGCAGCCGTTTTCCGGCGCACTGACCAGGGTTATTTTGGGCACGGATTTCTCGCTCACATCGCCCAGGTTCATCAGCGGCCCGGCTTTCAGCCGGATCGCCTCAAGCCGCTGCCTCAGCTCGGTGTTCGCCTCAAGTTCTGCCGGGCTTTCCTGACCGCTCAGGCCAAAATCCGCCGCCGCCAACACCACACAGGGCATGCCGTTGTCGATCATCGTGACGCCAACACCGTCGATCTCATCAACCGCATTACCGGTTGGCAGAAGCGCACCGCAGGTCGAGCCCGCAGTGTCCTCGAACACGATGGAAACCGGAGCGGAAGATCCCGGAACCCCGTCGATCTTCGCATCGCCCCGGTAGGTCACCCGCGCCTGCGGCGTGACAACCGTCACCGTCGCCAGCTGACTGGTGTTCTCCATGAAGATCCGCACATCCGTCGTGCCCTCATGCGCCTCGACGAGACCACGCTCAATGGCAAAAGGCCCGACGCCTGCGAGAATATTGCCGCAGTTCTGACCGTCGCTGACAACCGCCTGATCGACAAAGACCTGCAGAAACAGATAATCCACATCGACGCCGGGACGGCTGGATTTCTTCACGACCGCCACCTTGGAGGTCAGCGGATCAGCGCCCCCGAGCCCGTCGATCTGACGCGGGTCGGGAGAGCCCATCACGGCCAACAGAAACTGATCGCGGAGCTGAGCGTCGGACGGCAGGTCATCGGCAAGGAAATATCCGCCCTTCGACGTACCGCCACGCATCCACATGGCGGGGATGCCGCTGTCGACGTCAGGTCCGTGATCAAGGGCTTCAGACATACGTGAGGCCCTTCTCCTTCAGACGGTCGCGCATGTTGTAGATGTCGAGGCCCAGTTCACCGGCAGCCAGGCGCTTGCGCTTGTCTTCTTCGGCATCCATGCGGACCTGTGCCTTCTTGAGCACCTCTTCGGCCTCTTCCCGGCGCACAACACAAACGCCATCATCATCCGCGATGATGATATCGCCGGGGTTTATGTAGGCACCGGCGCAAACCACCGGCACATTCACCGAGCCGACGGTCTCCTTGACCGTGCCTTGAGCGAAGACCGCCTTGGACCAGACCGGAAAATTCATTTCCGTCAGATCCTTGGTGTCACGCACGCCAGCATCGATGATGAGGCCAACGCCACCACGCGCCTGCATGGAGGTCGCCAGAAGATCGCCGAAATAGCCGTCTTCACATGAGCTGGTGGGCGCCAGAACGAGAATATCGCCCGCCTGCACCTGCTCGATTGCCACATGCACCATCCAGTTGTCGCCCGGAGGCGCAGAGATCGTCACTGCGGACGCCGCCAACTGCGCGCCGGAAAAGATCGGGCGCATGTTGGAGGCCAGCAGGCCCTTGCGGCCCTGCGCTTCATGAACGGTGGCAACCCCTGCCTGCCCCAGCGCCTTGATGACTGCCGGATCGGCCCGCTCGATTTTCTGTACGACTATGCCGCCCATCTCAGGTTCGTCCTCTTAAAGTTCGTCAACGGTGCGCGGGAAGATCGACTGGAAGCCTTCGGCGTATTTCGCCGGACGTCCGCCTGCCTGCCCGCCGGAATTGCGCCGGAAGTGGTTGGCGCGGTTTTCCGCAACGTTGGTGTAATAATCCCAGAGGTGTTCCTGGCCCTGCATGCACTCGATGGCGGCGCGCTTCTTGTCCCAAACCGAGGTGATGTCGAGGAACGTGTCCGGCTTCCAGCCCATCTGCTCGGTCTGATGCGGCTCGAACAGGTAGAGCTGCGGCGCACCGAGAACCTTTTCACCCGGGTTGTGACCCCAGGCCTGGGCGATCATCCGGCACTCCAGCGCCACCTGAGTCGCATACATGTGGTCGGTGTTGTACGGATCATACTGGGAATGGCTCAGCATGAAGCTTGGCTGAACTTTGCGGATCACATCGACGAGCTTGTATTTGGCATCCGTATCGAGCTGCAGCGGATAGTCGCCCAGATCGAAGAACTGAATATCGGACACACCAAGTGCTGCGGCGGCGTTCTCAGCTTCCTTTTGACGACCGGCTTTGACCTTTTCCAGCGTCATGCCTTCCTGCTTCCACAGCTTGGCACTCTCACCGCGCTCGCCGTAGGACAGGCAGACCACCGTGACGTCATAGCCCTTGTCTTCATGCAGGGCGATAGCGCCCCCACAGCGCCAGACAAAGTCAGCGGAATGAGCACTGATCACCAGGGCCGTTTTGTTGGTCATGCGAAATATCTCCGAGTGAATTAAGCGTCCACCGGCGGTGTGCCGTGGGTATGAAAACTTGGAATGGTCTTGAGGCCCCAGGCCTGACCTTTCATGCGGTCGGTCTCTGTCCAGCACACCGGCTCCCAGTCCGGCTGCAACACCAGACGCGCCCCGGCATTGGCAACTTCGACGCGGTTGCCGGCAGGCTCATAGACATAAAGAAAGAAGGTGCCCTGGACGGCGTGCTTATGCGGTCCTGTCTCGATGAAGACGCCGTTCTCCAGAAAGATATCTGCCGCGCGCAACACGTCTTCACGCTGATCAACCGCATAGGTCACATGGTGAAAGCGCCCCGTCGCATCCGTGTGATCCTCGGTGTAGGCGATGTCATAGGACTTGTTGTTGACGGTAAACCAGCATCCGCCCAGACGACCGTTGTCGAGCTGAATGTATTCGGTCACCCGTGACCCGAGCGCCTTCGGCATCCATTCACGGATTTTCGAGACATCATGCGCCAGCAGATTGAGATGATCGATCCGACGAACCGCTGCCCCGCGCCCGTGATACCGCTGAGCGATATTCTTCAAGGCCGCCCTCTCGCCATCCGGCGCCACATACTTGCAGGTGTCGAAATAGACTTCGAAAACATGCCCGTCCGGATCATTGAACTGATAGGCTCGGCCATGCCCCAGGTCGCCCTCGACCCAGCCGATGCCGCAGCCCATTGCCTCGATGGCAGCCACCCGGCGCTCAAGAGCAGCCTGAGAGGAACAGCGATAGCCGATATGGCCGACACCGGTCGTGTCGGACTGGGTCAATTTGAGGGAATGGAACTCGTAATCATCGAAAGCCCGGAGATAGACAGAGGTCTCGTCTCGGCCACTCTCGGTCAAGCCGTAGACATTCACGAAGAATGCCAGACTTTCCTCGAACTTGTTCGTCAGCAACTCGACGTGGCCCAAATGGGCAACGTCGTAGCATGGCTCCTGAGACATAATTTCCTCGCCAACTCGGTGTCATCAGAAAGCATTCTCAGACTGCGGCACGAATTGGGTAGATGGAAAACGCCTCCCACCATCTTGCCCGAACGTCCGGTCACAGCGTTCCTGATTTTGGACAGGAGGCTATCTGAAGGGACAGTAGTCGGCAAATCAAAGGGGTGGAACAGGATATAAGTTATGATTACACGTAAACAAAAACCGATAAAAATTTCAGGCTCGGGGCCTCCAGCCTCTCACCAGGACACCCCACCAGCCCCTTTCCCTTTCACCAAGCTGCCCTTGATAGAAAAAGGAAAGGGGCGCCCCATCAGGCGCGGCGTTTGCTTTGACAAACACTCGCCCGGTTCAAACCTGCGACAGGCGACTGACCTGAAAAACCTCGTCAGTCAATGCACGGGCGTCTTGCCGATAGGCACACATCAGCTGCTCCGCCATATCCGGATCACGAGCTTGCATCGCCTCCAGAATCGCAGCACATCGATCTGCAGACCCGACCGGCATCGGCATCAGCCGCAGCAACACAAGGCGCCCCCGCTGCAATTGATCAAACAGACTGGCCAATATGGTGGAAAGGCGACGATTGCGCCCCAACTCGATGATCATTCGACGCAGCCCAAGCTCCGCCTCCGCCCAGGCGTCGATCTCCCCAGCCTGCTCCGCCGTCCGCATTGACTCGACATAAACGTCCATGGCAGCGAATGCTTCGACGGTCGCGATCTCATCTTCACAGCACACCTGCCGCACCGCGAGCGGCTCCAGCACACACAGCAGATTATAGACTTCTCGCATGTCCTCCCTGGACATGCCACGCACGCGAACCCCACGGCGGGGCACGAGATCGACCAGCCCATCGGCCTCCAGCCGGATCAAAGCCTCGCGAACAGGCGTACGGCTCATTCCCAACCGTTCTGCAATTTCAGGTTCCGGTGCTTGAAACCCGGGAGGTAATTCACTCCGCATGATATCGAGCTTAAGGCGCTCATAAGCGTTGTTCACGCGGGTTGGCTTCGGTCTTATCGGCATTCGATGAGTAGCCCCCCAAAAAAGTCATGATTAAAAAACAGGGCTGAGAAGGATGTTTTCAGTCCCGACGTCCAACTCGAATAAGTCTGCGACCAATGTCTGCAGCCTTGGGTTTTGAACGCAAAACGGTTAGCTACGGTAAAATTTTTCATTACCATTTTAGTCATTGAGAAAATTCCGGATGACAAGACACACTGTTGCGGCATTCCTGCCCATTCCGTCCACAACGGCACTCAAAAGTTGCTCCAACCGCTGTATTCAGACCCGACGCGCGCCCGTTCCGTGAAAAGATTCGGTCGATCAAGGCCGCAGCTGCAGCGAGACACCTGTAAATAATGACAATAATATTTCACGCAATGAGTAAATAAATATTGTCGAATACCGAAGTTATACCTCACAAATACTTTTAATTAACCATGAGGATTAAGCATGCAATCAACGAGAACGGAGTTTTTCGGCGATCATGTGTGCTTATTTGACGAAACATCGACCTCTTCGGCCCAGGCGTTTATTGAACGCAATTTCCCTGTTTGTCCTGACCAGTTGCCCGCTGGCACCCTCCATCGCCCTGGCAGAAAGTCTGCAAGAGGCCATGGCCTCTGCCTATGCGGTCAACCCGGCCCTGAAAGCTGAACGGTCCAGATATCAAGCCGTCAACCAGGGGGTCTGGACCGCCCGATCGGATTTCTTGCCGACGGTCACCGGTGATTTCGTCGGAGAGCATAACGCCTTCGACAGCAGCCGCGATGGCACAAGCGACCGCTCGGCCTTTTACAGTATGGGTATCACCGTCACCCAGCCTCTCTTCCAGGGTTTCTCCGCCGTCAATCGCCTCAACCAGGCGCATGAGCGGGCGGCGTCAGGCCGGAACCAGCTTCTGGATGCCGAGCAAACCCTGCTCTTCAACACCGCCGACGCCTATTTGCGCGTGGTGCGTGACCGGGCCATTCTCTACCATCTTCGCTCGTATGTCGGCGTTGTGCAGCAGGAGGTAACCGCCGCCCGCGCCCGCTACCGCTCCGGCGATGCGACCAAGACCGACGTCGAACAGGCGCGCGCCCGAATTTCGGAAGCCGAAGGCAACCGGGACCAGGCCGAGGGGGACCTGGAAGGCTCAAAAGCGCTTTACGCCCGTCTGACGGGACATGAGCCAGGCAAAATCGGGTGGCCCACCATTCCCGGTCACCTGAACCCGGCCAACATCGACGAGGCGATCTCCATCGCCATGAAACAGAACCCGGCCATCCGTGCGGCAATTTCCGACGCCCGTGCCGCCCGCTTTGCGGCCCGCGCCGCTGTCGGAGACATGCTTCCCAATGTCCAGCTGGAAAGCTCCTGGCGCAATGGCTACCGCGGTAATCTGGGCAATCGCGACCAGGAGGATTTCCGTTTCGGCTTACGCGTCACCGCTCCGATCTTTTCAGGCGGCCGGAATGTTTCTGCCGTGAGGACAGCCCGTTACACGGCAACCCAGGAGCAGTATGAGCTGGATGATATTCAGCAGACCATTCGCGAAAACATCATCCGTGCCTACAAGCAGGAGCGCGCCGCTCGCAGCCGGGCGGAAGCGGCCCAGCGGGCCATCCGCTCCAACAAGGCGGCGGCCGACGGTCTGAACGTCGAATATGACGGCGGTCAACGCTCGCTTCTGGATGTGCTTGACGGTCAGCGCGAGCTGATCAACTCCAAGGTCTCCCACGAGCGCGCCCGCTATGACGCGACAATCACCAAGCTGTTTCTGCTCGCCACCATGGGACGTCTCGATCCAGGCTACTTCGACATCATTGCCGAAAGGCCGCGCGAGATGCCACGGCTGATTGCAGAACTCAACAATTGGGTCTTGCGCCTGGACCCGACGGAAATGGAGATTGCTCATGCGGAGTTGCCTGTAGGTCCGGAATCCGTTGCCATGCCGCATCTGCCAGCGATCAAATAAGCTGCGTTCCCTTCGCCCAGAACGCCAGAAAGGCGAGCCTTGCGGCCCGCCTTTCTGCAATTTTCACTGTCACCAGCCTGATTAGAACTGGATACCTTCAACCTCGGTGAAGTCGATGCGCGCACCGTCGGAGAGATCGATGTAGCCAGCCGCATCATCAGACAGGCTGATCATACCGTTCTCGGTATCGACACTGTCGATCGTGCCCTGAGTGATCGTGACCGTCCAATCCGTGCCATATGTTCCAAGCGCTTCGCCTGGAGCATCCTGCAGATCGATGATATCGATCCAGCTTCCGCCACCGCCAGCACCACCGGCAATCGTGTCATCTCCATCGCCCATCATGTAGGAGAAGGTGTCCGACCCGTCGCCGCCGTAGAGGTCATCATCACGGGTACCACCGATGATCAGGTCATCGCCGCCAAGACCGTAGATCGTGTCCTGACCACTCAGGCCATGGATCTCATCGGCCCCGTCGGAGCCGGTCAGCGTGTCATTGCCCGACACCGTCAGATCAACATCCGTGTAGAGGATCTGTTCGAAGGTGTAGGACGACCCCAGACCAAGCGTCGATGCATCGGCGGTCAGAACCACCTGATCGAACAACCCTCCGACATCGACGTCAATCGTGTCCATGCCATCGGCTGTGCCTGCGAAGTTGCCTGTGCCGACGAGCACGCCGTCATTATAGGCTTCCCAGGATCCACGCTCTGTATCCAGACCCAAAAAGCCCGAGTAGAAATCGCTGATCTCGAAGGAAGCATTCGCCAACCCACGGTCGAACTCGAAGTTCAGCACCCCGGAAACACCGCTGACAACATCGTAAACCAGTTCACCGGTGTTCAGCAGAAGATCAGCTGCCCCATCCAGGGTCGCAAGTCCGTTGCCGACATCCAGCAGCGAGGTCAGAGACAGATCCCCGTCCAGAATGTTGCCAACGGAGACTTCAACTCCTTCAAACAGGGTCTGATCATCCGACAGGCTGAGGGCCGTGGTGTCCCCCACATGGATGAACTCCTCCGTGCCATAGATCACGCCGACATCGTCCTGATCGATGACGCGGACTTCAACGGTTTCCGTATCCGACAATCCGCCGGCATCGGTCGCCGTCACCTCGACGGAAACGGACTGCTCCGTTTCATAATCGAGAGACTCGCCATCCTTCAGCTTCAAGAGATAGTCACTTCCGTCAACAACCACCTCGAAGCGATCGTCGGACACTGAGAAGGTGTGGGTATCACCAGCGTCAGGGTCAACCACGGAGAGGGCGACAACCCCGGCCCCCTGATCGTTTTCAGAGACCGCAACATCGGAGACATCCACCATCGACACATTGTCGATCTGAGTGCCCTTGTAGTTGTTGGTGCCAACTTCGACGAAGGTCAGACGATCCGTTCCATCACCAGCACCGCCGACTACATCGTAGGTGAAAGACTGCCAGTCAGTGCCCGTATCCAACGGACTGACCTGCGCCACCATCACACCACCCCAGAACACCTGGACCGTCGCATCACCGGCAACACCACGATGGCGCGCATCGAAGCTCAGGCGGTAGGTCTCGCCGGACTCCAGGCCTTCAACAGCCTGCTGGGCATAGCCATTGTTTTCAGGACCTGCGAGATCCAGGCGGAACTCACCGTCTGTCGTTCCCAGATCATTGTCAAAGCCACTGGTGTGAATGTCGGCATGGGTTATCCAGCCTTCCACATTGGCATCTCCATACCAGCGGGAATCTCCATTTCCGTACTCCAGCCCGGAAGAGGTGAAGAGCTCAAAGCTTCCGTTCTGGATATAGTCATGTGATCCAACACCGTCGCCGACCACAAGATCAGGTGCTTCATTGATGTCGGCCACTTCAATGGTGAAGGTAGAGGCACTGCTCGACCCATCCGAAGACGTCGCGGTCACTTCCAGGTCAATGCTGGCTTCGGTTTCCGCATCCAGCGTTACACCATCAGCCAGGGTGACCACACCCGTGTCCGCATCGATCTCGAAGCGGGCGTCCGCAACCGAGTAGGTCACCGTGTCACTTGCATCCAGATCTTCTGCGAAGGCAGTGATGCCAACAACCGTGCCGCCTGCAGAGTTCTCATCGATAGAGTTGACCGTTGCATCGGCATCCGAGACGGGACCGATGGCAAACTCGTTCTCGTCCGACACCTCGATGGTGAAGGTCGCAGAGCTGCTCGACCCATCCGAAGACGTCGCGGTCACTTCCAGATCAATGCTGGCTTCGGTTTCCGCATCCAGCGTGACACCATCAGCCAGAGTGACCACACCCGTGTCCGCATCGATCTCGAAGCGCGCAT
>NZ_JAFLNF010000011.1:60612-62429 GCF_017313085.1 Roseibium limicola
AGGTGACCGTGTCGCCAAGGTCGCCATCGGAGGCAAACGCCGTCACACCGACCACGGCCCCGCCAACGGCGGTTTCCGCAACAAGGTTCGCCGTCACATCCACATCCGTCACCGGCGTGATGGAGAACTGGTTATCGTCGGCTACAATCACCGTAAAGGTTGCAGACGAGCTTGAGCCATCGCTTGAGGTCGCAGTAACCTCCAGGTCGATGCTCGCTGTCACGTCTGCATCCAACGTCACACCATCAGCCAGCGTAATGACACCTGTGTCCGCATCGATCTCGAAACGTGCATCGACGATGGAGTAAGTCACAGTGTCTCCGGGGTCACCATCGGAGGCGAAGGCTGTGATCCCGACGGCGACGCCACCAACTGCAGTTTCAGCAATCACGTTAAGCGTGATGTCAGCGTCTGTTACGGGGCCAACCGGGCTCTGATCTTCCTCAACATCGACTACATTGATCTGGACGGTCTCCGTGTCCGACAGCCCGCCTGAATCCGTCGCCGTCACTTGAACGGTAACTGAGGTCTCGGTTTCATAGTCGAACGCCTCGCCATCCTTCAGCTTCAGAAGGTAAGCGTCGCCATCAACCACCACTTCGAAGCGGTCGTCAGACAGTGTGAAGGTATGCGTGTCACCGACGTCAGGATCGACGACAGACAGAGCCGTAATTTCCGCTCCCGCGAACTCCTCCGCCACATCGACTGTCGCACTGGATTTGATCGAGACACTGTCAATCAGCGTCCCGGCCAGATTGTCCGACCCAACCTCGGTAAAGGTCAGCGTGTTGGTGCCATCTCCGGATCCACCGACGACATCGAAGTTAAAGGTCTGCCAATCCCCCCCGGTTTCGGCCGGGTCGATTGTGGCGATGAGCTCGCCATTCCAGTAAGCCTCCGCCACGCTCTCGCCGATGCCACCACGGCTCTTCATGTCGAAGGACAGTGAATAGACATGACCGTCGAGCTGGCCTTCAATGGTTTGCGAAATGGTCCCATTGGTTGTCGACGCAAGATCAAGGTGATGCCCACCGTCGGTCCCGCCGTAGCCATTGTGACCATTTTCATGCACATCGACATTCGAGTAGGAATCCCAGCCTTCGATGCTGTCGGGATTCATGTACCAGCCCTCTCCTGGCGAACCAGTGCGAGAGCCTGAGTAAGTCTCGAAACTGCCGTTGACCAAAAGCTCCTGCCCACCCGTGGGAAGATCCACGATGAGATCCGGCGCTTCATTGCCACCGCCATCGGTCACAGCAATGGTGAAGGTCGCATTGCTGCTCGAGCCGTCCGTCGATGTGGCTGTGACCACAAGGTCGACACTCGGCTCCGCATCGCTGTCAAAGCTTGCACCATCGGCAACCGTCACGACGCCCGTCGTCGCATCGATCTCAAACCGACCATCGGCAATCGAGTAGGTCACCGTGTCGCTCACATCCAGATCCTCGGCAAAGCCGGTGATCCCCACCACAGTCCCGGCAGTCGCCGTGTCCGTGATCGTGTTCGCAGCACCATCCGTGTCGCTCACGGGCGTGATCGCAAACTCGTTCTCGTCGCTGATCGCAATCGTGAACGTCGCAGAGCTCGTCGAGCCGTCCGAGGACGTTGCCGTCACCTCCAGGTCAATGCTCGACGTGGTTTCTGCATCCAGCGTCACACCGTCGGCAACCGTTACAACACCCGTGTCCGCATCGATCTCGAAGCGCGCATCGGTGATCGAGTAGGTCACCGTGTCGCCCGCATCCGCATCCGTGGCAAACGCCGTCACGCCGACAACCGCACCACCGGCGGAGTTTTCCGCAACCGTATTCGCAGTC
>NZ_JAFLNF010000012.1 GCF_017313085.1 Roseibium limicola
CGAAATCGCTCTCAGGCCAAAATCGCCAATTTCCCGGAATTTAGTGCGCAAGGCACTCTCGCCAGCGACGTGGCCGCCGTCGATGAACAGGCTTATACGGAGACCAGGCACAGGGGTCAACGCATAAAATTCAATCTCGTGAAACTTTTTTCAGCTTCTTTCCCGGCTTAGCTCTGGCGAGATCAGGTTACCCACAAGCCGCCGCCTTAGAAACCCTACGTTCTTGAGTGTTATCAACACGCTGACAGTTCTCAAGAGACTTTCCTGCGCCTCTGACCTGGCCGTCCACTGCCCCATCCAGCGCCTTGCCTGCCCCGGATCAGCCCTGTGTCATGCGCGGATTGGCGCCAGAAGAGGCCCCAAGTGTTTTGAGAAAGGCGGACAGATGCTCTTCGGCAAAGGTCAGGACTGTCTCATCGCTCAGCTGTCCATCCTTCACCTTGGCGTTGGCCTGCGTGATGACGACTTCCTGACAGGTGAAGACCTCGGCCAGCATGCCGTTCAGAATGTACTTCAGATGGGCCTGAGCGCGAACGCCGCCCAAGGCACCTCCCGACACCGAGATAACGAAGCACGGCTTGGCCTTGAAGACAGAAGCGTAAGCCGGGCGAGAGGCCCAGTCGATTGCGTTCTTCAAGACGCCGGGGACGCTGAAATTATACTCCGGAGTGACAAAGACGAGGCCGTCTGCATCGGCGATCTGCTTGATAAAGCCGCCCACATGCGGATCGTCGCTCAGATCTGCGTTGTAATGTGGCAATGCGCCGATGTTGGCGACGGTGCTTTCAACCGTGTCGCCAAGGCCCTGCGCAAGGGCGCCGACGGTGGCGCGGGAAGACGAGGCCTCCCGCAGGCTTCCGGGAATGAAGAGAAGTCGGGTCATGTCGAGCGTTTCCTTCATGAAGGGGCTAGAGCCGCGCCAGCCAGGTGGCGATGGGCGGGAACAGAATAATGAGGCCGATAGACAGCAGCATGGCGGCAACGAAGGGCATCGCACCGGCAAAGATCTCGCCGACCTTCAGGTCCTTGTCATTCATTGCCGATTTGATGATGTAGACAGACAAGCCAAATGGCGGTGTCAGCAGACCGACTTCGACGCAGACGACCGTCAGAACCCCAAACCAGATCAGATCAAAGCCTGCAGCCCCCGCAACAGGCAGCGCGATGGGCAGCAGGATCAGCATGATGGAAATGCTGTCGATCAGGCACCCGAGCGCAATGATCAGCAGCAGATAAAGGATGAGGAAGCCATAAGGCCCGAGCGGACTGGAAAGGATCAGCTCCGCCAACTCACGCGGCACACCACTCAGAGCCAGCATGCGGCTGAAGAAGGTCGCGGCCAGAATGAGAAACAGCACCGAGACGGTGATCTGACCGGTTTCGACCAGAAGGTTCCAGAACTTGCGGCCATCGAGGGAGCGTCGCAGCAAGGCGATCACCAGCGCCCCAAGGGCCCCGGCGGCACCGGCTTCGGTCGGGTTGAGAAAGCCGCCGTAAAGCCCGCCAAGCACAACAACCATCAAGGCAACGATCGGCACGGCCTTGGCCGCCAAGGCGCGGGCGCTGTCACTTTCATCGCCGCGATGGTCCAGACGCCCCTCGCCATTGGCGGTGGGTTCAAAGACAAAACCCGGGCGGTATTTCGCCAGCAGCAAGATCACCACGGAAAAGGCCACCGACAGCAGCAAGCCAGGACCAACGCCGGCGAGAAACATGCGGCCAACAGATTCTTCCGCCAACACGGCATAGATGATCATCAGCAATGAAGGTGGAATAAGCATTCCCAGGACAGACGATCCAGCGACGACCCCGGTGGCGAATTTCTTGGTGTAGCCATGGCGGCTCATTTCCGGCACAGCGACACGACTGAAGACCGTGGCCGACGCGATGGAAATGCCCGTGATGGAGGCAAAGACGGCGTTGGCGAAAACCGTTGCGATGCCCAATCCGGCGGTGACCCGCCGCAACAGCTGCTGGAAGACATCAAACGTGTCCTTGCCGACCCGGGAGACCGTCACCAGCAGGCCCATCAGGACGAACAGCGGCACAACGGCGAAGAGATATTCCCGCAAGGAGTCGTTGGCGACAGCCCCGAGCATGCGCAGGGAGACAACTTCATTGCGCAAGGCGGCAACCCCGAAAAAGGAAACAGCGAGCATGCCGACCCCAATGGGCATGCCGAGATAGATCAGCACCAGCAAGGCGGCGACGGCGAGACTGCCGATTTCAACCGGGCTCATGGCTTTCCCTTCCGACCCTGCGGGGCAAAGATGGTTTTAAGATCAGCAAAGGCGAGGACGACAAACTGCAGGGCAGCAATGGCCATGCCAGCCAGGATCAGCGCGCGGAACGGCCAGGTGGGGAAAGTGGCAATGCCAGTGACCCCTATGTATTCGCCCGAAGCGAAGTCCTTGCCGAAGATCCGGATGGTGGCCCAGGCCATGCCGCCAATGACAGCGGCCCCCGTGAGGTTGAACAACGCAGACAAAAGCGCCCCGGCACGCGGCCAGGCGGCGCGAAAGCCGGTGTAGAAGATTTCCGTACGGGCCAAACGGTCGGCACGAACCGTGGCCGCCAGCTGCAGGGCAACGATCATGACGAGCAGCAAAGCGCCGAGTTCCGAGACCAGAGGCAGCGACGCTCCCAGAGCATTCCGCGCCAGGATATCCGAACAGATGATCATCATCAGGACGCAGATCAGGGCAGTGCCCAGCGCTGCGAGCCCATCCACCAGCGCAGCCCATAGTCGGCTGAGCGTGATGGCGGGACGCCCCGATCGCGGGGCGCCCCTTTCATGCGGTTTTACTGTCACGTGAGTTGACCTGCGGTTCTCAGAGATCTTCGTCCCAATCGCGGACCGGCGTTTCGCCCTTGGCCCGCAGGCCATCCAGATAGGCCTTCATGAAATCGCCGGCCGGCACACCTTTTTCTTCGAGGCTGTCAGCCCATTCCTTGGCGATATTCGGCATGGCAGCCACCCAGGCTTCGCGGTCGGTCTGCGCCATCGGCGTGATGGACACCGATGGCGACTGATCAGCTCCGGCCTCGACCATCTTGTTCAACGCGAACTCGTGACGCTCCAGCAAGTCCTTGCCATGCGAGGCGGTATAGTATTTGCCAGCCTCGACCATGGCTGTCTGGACTTCCTCCGGCAGACCGTCCCAGGTGTCGCGATTGACGGCGACTGCGCCGGAGAAGGCGACGCCCAGATCAACACGGGTAATATAAGGTGCGACCTCGTAGATCTTGGACGGCAGCACTCCAAGCGCCAGAGACAGAACGCCGTCAGAAACGCCGGTCTGGATGTCCGTATAGAAGGTGGTCAGAGCGCCATCGACGGCGTTGGCACCCGTTCCGCGCAGCCAGTTACCGAGGACGCCGGGAGCCGAGAGTTTCATGCCGTCGATCGACTTGAAGCCCTGCTCGAGCGGTGCCTTGGTGTAAAGATCATAGCTGTCGGTGCCGGTGAAGCCGACAACCTTCAGGTTATGGCTCTCCCATTCGTTGCGAAACGCCGTATTGGTTTCAAACAGCTCTTCCATCACTTCCAGCTGCACCGCCGGATCGCTGGTGGAGAACGGCGCATAGCTGGACGCCTGACTTAACGGCAGCTTTGCCGCTTCCAGGAAGGAGAACACCCAACCAACATCGGTGATCCCCTCCTCAACGGAGGTCAGCGTGGCGTTGGCCTTGTAGAGCTGGCCGCCGAAGGCCTCGTTCCACTCGATCTTGTAGTCGCCGGCTTCCGCGAGAATTTCATCGGTGCGCGCCATGAAGTGGGTCTTGATCATGCCGACCCAGGGAATAACCGTCGGATGGCTGGAGGCCACCGTGAGATAGACCGTTTCCTGTGCCATCAGCGGCGTTGGAAGCGCAAGCATTCCAACCGCCATCAGTTTCATCAAAGTGTTCATTGTTTCCTCCCATATCCTTGTCAAAGGATCTCAAAGCTCTGACTGGAGAAATCCAGTCGAACCGTCGTACTGCCTTCGTTGATCATCCAGGGACGAACGGAAAACGTCCTGGCACCGCTCTTGTGCATGGGATCGCGCTCGGCGATCTCGATGGCGGCCTGGCGAGAGGATGCCCGGACAACAACCAGACCGTCGCCCTCCCAACTTTCCTCGTCGTCGGTCCACATCGGCCCGGCGGCGAAGAGAATGCCTTCGCGCTCCAGCGACACCTGAAACTTCAGGTGCTCCTGAATGCCGGCAAAAACCGGGTGCAGCCCCCGGGTGGGCTGCGTGAAGATTGCGTAGAGCTGCTTTTGCAGCATGTCCTTGCTGGCGGTCCGCACATCGCTGGCCGGGACTGCCTGCAGGGTCTCCTCCGTGTTCATGTGTTCTCCTCCGCTTTTCGTTTCTCCCTCGCACGGCTCACGGATGAGCCGTCCGGCGGATCGTCACCCCGTCTTGCGGCGCTGCAACTCGGCACGGATTTCTGCGCCATGCTGGTCGAGAGTCGGCGGGGCCGCGACCTCCAGATCCGGCTGATCATCAAAGCAATAGGGAGCGCGCACCGTCGTGCTGTCGCCCATTTCCGGATGATGGGTCGGAACTGCGATCTTCAAATGCCGAGCTTGTGGATCTTCCAGAGCTTCATCAGAATCATAGGCTGGAGAATGCGGGACTTCGGCCTGGAGAAGTTTCTCGCACCACGCATCGCGTGTGTCGGTCTTGAAGATCGGCGTGAAGATCTCGATCAACTCGTCCTGATGCTGGATCCGTTCCAGCCTTTCATTGAAGCGCGGATCGTCGTTCAAGGCCTGTTGTGCAGTCGCCTCCAGAAGTCCCTCCCAGAACTTCGTCGGCGAGGACATATGTATGGCGACCCACTTCCCGTCACTGCATTCGAACGTATAGCTCTGAGACACGACAGGTCGGGACAGCGGCCCCATGATCTCGCCAACCGAGTAGTAATGGGTGAAGCTGTCGAGATTGAAATGGGCCATGGCCTCCAGCATGGAGATGTCCAGCCGCCGCCCCTTGCCTGTCCGGCTGCGTTCAAGAAGCGCTGCGAGAATGCCCATGGAGGCATATTGCCCGGTGATCGCATCGGCAATTGCCGGCCCCACAACTCGCGGATTGGTCGGCGGGGTCACCAGACGCAAGAATCCGCTGGCCGCCTGCGCCACGGTGTCGAATGCCGGGCGATCTCTGGACGGGCCGGATTTGCCAAAGCCGGAAATCGCGCAATAGATCAGCGAGGGATTGACCGCCCGCAGTGCGTCCTCGCCAACACCCAGCTTTTCCGCCACGCCGGGACGAAAGTTTTGAATGAACACGTCAGCCGTTGCGACCAGATCATAAAGAACGGCCAGATCGTCCGGGTCCTTGGTGTCGATGGCGATGGAGCGCTTGTTGCGGTTGTAGGTCTGGTAATGCGGCGAGTAGAGACCTCCCTTGAAGGCACGGAACGGATCGCCCGTGCCGGGACGCTCGACCTTGATGACGTCCGCGCCAAGATCGGCCAAATGCATGCCTGCTGCCGGACCGGTTATGTAGGTTCCCAGCTCCACAACGCGAATGTCTTTCAGGATTTTCACCATCGGTTTCTCCTCACGCCTTCTCTTGCGGGCCGGTTTTCGATGACGGTTCCCCATCATAGGAAATCGCCTGATCCGCCTGGTGGGACATGATGAAGCCGATGGAACGGCGGGATTCCTCCAGAAGATGGGCTGCGAGGCCCGCCGTGCGAGCCAGAAGCGGCACCGCCTTGAGGGCATCCACCGGCCATCCCGCATCCAGAATGGTGGCCGGAATGGCTCCGGAGACGTTGATCGGAAGCGGCCGCTGGATAATCCCGGGGGCATGCTCTGCCAGAATACGGAGGGTCGAGATGTATTTTCCCGTCACACCCAGCTCATCAGCGATCTCAAGAAGCTTGTTGGCCCGTGGATCGCCCGACGAATGCTGCGGGTGTCCAAGCCCGGGCACTTTCTGGCGCGCGGCCTTCAGTTCTTTCAGCGTTGCAATGACGGCGGCCTCGATCTCGATGTTCTCTGCTTCGGCACGGCGCATGATCTGATCGAGGAACTTGCCGGCGGATTCCGAACTGCCTGCAACGACACTGCCCATGCCAAGCAAGCCTGCGGACATGGCGCCCTGCCAGGACTCTGGTCCTGCTGCCAGCGTCATGCGGGCGGCCTGTACGCTCGGCACAAGCCCGTGTTCGGCAATAGACACCAGACAGGCATCCATCATCGAGCGCTGATTGGCCGTTGGTCGAATGCCCGTAACCAGAAGCCAGAAGTAGTCGGTGAAGTCGACTCTGCCGATCAGATCATCACAGAGGTCATGGCCGCGCACGGTGACGCTCTCGGCGTCTGACGTGGCGATGGCTGTGTAGGTCTGGTCTTGCTTTCCTATTCGCATTACGTTCCTCTTTTTCGGTATGCGAAATTATTTCCTATTGCCGAAAAGTTAGAAGCCATTTAGGGTGGCGTCAAGTAACAATCGGTCTCCAGGCTCCAGCAGGCTGAAAGATTAGTACGCAAGGGAGGAAGCAGGCGCAGGAAGTCCCAACGGCAGACCATTGGCGTCCGGTACATCCAGACGCTATGACTGAGAGCATCAAGCCGGGTCTCATTCCCCGCCGCTCCTGCCGCTTTCAAAATGCCGCCTCCCGAAAAGGAATGCTTGAGTTGAACGACGTGACCCAGAAAAATGACGCCCAGCGCCCGTCTGAATTCGTGGAAGCCCTGGCCAAGGGACTGGCCATTCTCGAATGCTTCGACGCGACCCATGCTGAAATGACCTTGAGCGAAGTGGCTCGCCGTGTCGGGCTGACGCCAGCCGCTGCGCGTCGCAGCCTGATCACTCTGCAGACGCTTGGCTATGTCGGGCAGAAGGACAAACGCTTCCACTTGCGCCCACGCATCATGTCGCTCGGGTCGACGTTCTATTTTTCTGCGGGAATTGGTGAGGTCTTGCAGCCCAACTTGCGCTCCCTGGTGGAACAATTCGGCGACGCCTCGTCAGTGGGAACCCTGGACGGTCACGACGTCATTTATATCGCGCATTATTCCGTGCAACGCGCCCGGCGGGCCGCGGCCGTCGTGGGCGCTCGGTACGCTGCATGCGCCACATCACTCGGACGCGTGCTTCTGGCCGGCCTGCCGGATTCCGCCCTTGATGCCTACATCGCCTCGGTCAAGCCAGAAGCCATTACCTCCAGATCGATTACCGACCCCTGTCAGCTGCGCCGGGAAATCATGGATGTGCGCGACAAGGGCTATTCGACCACGGTTGACCAGCTCGACTACGGCATCACCGCTCTGGCGGTTCCCATCCGGGATCTGGAAGGCCGGACGATCGCCGCATTGAACACCTCCGGCTACACGGGACGCATTACCCCGGAAAGCCTGGTGGAAGAACGCCTGCCATCACTGCGAGAGGCAGCGTCACATATTGCCCACGAAATAAATCGTTACCCCATCCTGCAGTCCATGATCGGGACCTGATCATGCAGGCATGAGGCAACACACGGCGAAGGGAGGACAAGCCATGTGTCGACTCTGCAATCCTAAAATGCCGGGGCTGACGTGCCTCGCACGGAGCGACTTTCTGCACGACAGCACCGGTTCCGATCAGGCGGCCAATGCGGGGAGCTTCATCGCTTCCGGCAGCAATGCGGCTCAGGATTCCGCTGCCAGCACCCTGCCCGCAGGAATCGGTGATCCGGACCGCCGCATTCTCATAAAAGGGGGCGCCGTTCTCTCCATGGACGCCGCCGTTGGAAATTTTGCCGTCGGCGACGTGCTGATCGAAGGCGGTCGTATTGTCGAAGTTGCCTCCAAAATCGAGACTGGCGATGCCGCCGTGATCAACGCCAGCGGCAAGATCGTCATGCCCGGCTTTGTCGACACCCACCATCATCAGTTCGAAACGGCGCTACGCAGTCAGCTGGCAAATGCCATCCTGATCAACGACGGTCGAGCCTCAGCCAGGTTGAACTACTATGAGGCGGTGCTGCAGCAGGCCTCGATGGTCTACCGCCCGGAAGACGTCTACATCAACGAGCTTTTCGGCTCTCTGTCTCAGCTGGATGCCGGCGTGACCACCGTGATGGATGTCAGCCAGATCCACCACTCCCCGGAACATTCGGATGCCGCCATAGAAGGCATGATGGATGCCGGACGTCGCTCGGTGTTCGGATATTTCGAGGGCTGGGGCGACCGGGCGCAATACCCGCAGGATGCCAAGCGCATCAAGCAGCAGTATTTCTCTTCCGACGACCAACTGATGACCATGGTCATGGGCGGCGAGATCTATCTGCCCGGGTATGAGACGGCCTGGAAGATCGGTCGCGAGCTCGGACTTCCGATTGCGCTGCATGTGGTCGGTACCTTCGGCATGCAGGAGACCTTCGACACGCTCGGTGCCAGCGGGCAGTTCGGGCCAGACAATATCTTCATCCACATGACCGGCATGTCCGACAAGGGCTGGAAATACGCCGCCGATGCAGGCGCGCATGTGTCGCTCTCCGTTCCCATCGAAATGCAGATGCGCCACGGCATGCCGCCGGTGCAAAAAGCCATCGATCTCGGGATGAGCACCTCCCTGTCTACGGACGTGGAGTGCACCATGACCGCCGATCCCTTTACCCAGATGCGGGGGCTGATCACGCTGCAGCGCATGCTTGCGAATGAAAAGGCGTTGGCAGGAGAGGACTATCCGGAGCTGATGACAACACTGGAAGCCATCCGCACGGCGACGATGGGCGGCGCGGAAGGGCTGAAGCTCGACAGCAAGATCGGTTCCCTTACGCCGGGCAAACAGGCGGACATTCTCCTGCTCAATGCCGAGACGTTGAATGTTGCGCCACTCAACAATGTGCCGGGCGCCGTGGTCACGCTGATGGAGCGCAGCAATGTCGACACCGTTCTGGTGGCCGGCAAGGTCAAGAAATGGCGCGGTGAGCTGCTTGGTTTCGACCTGGGCCGCCTCACCACGGAACTTGCCGCCAGTCGCGATCACATCTTCGAGGCTGCCGGTCTGGAACGCGACCTCTTTGCAAACTGATTTTGGAACTGGCGCGGTCGGCAACGGCCGCGCCGCGTGACGTCTGGCGCTCGCGAGTGCCACTTTCGATAGGAGTTCAAACCTTGGCCCAGCTTGTCGCCACCCTGGCATCAACGCACCACCCGTTTTATCTGAAGGCCACGACCATGCCGCCGGAGCAGCAGATGCCGCAAGCACCGGAGTGGAAACGCAAGGTGGAGGCGTATCGGGAAACCCTGTCCCGGACCAAGCCGGATATTCTGGTGATGATCGGCTCAGACCATTTCCATCAGATCTTCCTCGACAACTGCCCGCAGTTTCTGATCGGCAAGGCGGAACGCTATGACGCGACCTTCTACAATGAAGAGCGCGAATTCGGCATTCCGAAGTATGTTCTGGAAGGTGATGAAGACATGTCGCGGTTCATGCATCAGTCGCTGATGAACCAGAATTTCGATCTGGCCTTTTCAAATGAGCTGAAGATCGACCATTCGATCATCTGCCCGATCATTACCGTGCGGCCGGAAAACGATCTGCCGGTCGTGCCGATCTACACCAACATCTTTGCCCCGCCCCTGCACACGCCGCGGCGCTTCTATGATCTGGGCCGGGCTATCCGCAAAGCTATCGACGATTTTCCATCCGACAAGAGAGTCGCTGCCATCGGCACAGGCCATCTGTCACTGGAACTCGGCGGACCACGCCAGTTCATGGAAACCGGGCCGGATCCCGTATTCGACCGTCAGGCCATCGAATGGCTCAAGGCCGGTGACATCGACGCCATTTTAGAAAATGTCACCCACGAAACCATGGCCAGGAACGGCAACGCGACCCACGGCTTCCTGAACTTCATTCTGATGCTGGGCGTCGCCGGGGCCGAAGGCGCTGACTACGTCGACAACCTCGACCTCTTTCACACCATGGAAGCCTATTTCACCTGGTATCCCAAGGAGCAGACGGCATGAGCAAGTATTACGTCAACAAGTTCCTGTTCACGGTCGACCGTGACCCGGACTACCTGAAGCGCTACACTGAAGACCCGCGCAGCTTCGTGGTCACCTGGGAACAATCGATTGGGCCGAAGCTCATCGGCAATGAAGGCGAAGCCTCAACCGTGCACGGTTTCACGACTGCGGAACGCGATGCACTGATCAACCACGACTATGTAGCGCTGTTCGAGATGGGCGCGCATTTCTTCCTCAATCTGACGCTGTTCATCGGCATCTACGACGAACCATATCTGACCAAATCCGGCCCGCTCTCGTTCCAGCGTGAATTTGCCGCCAAGCTGCAGCATTGGCGCGACAAGGAATACCCGAGCGTCGAGACCTGATCCGTCAGACTGAGAGACCGGGCGCCGGTCAAAACGTCATCACCGTCGTCCGTTCAGGTCGACCCTTGCGACAGGTCCCCACCGACGCCGCAAGGGTCGACTTTTCTATTTCAGGATCGGTGCCAGTGCGACCGCGTCCGGCGCGACAGGGAACCTTTACGGCTTCGGTCTGTTGGAAAATCAAGTGTCGAGCTCGCAGAAGCTCAGCTCACAGCCGACAGATAAGGAGCCAAGCGATGTCAACGAACGCTTCGGAAAAACGCGCCGTCCTCTATCGGATGGTTATGCCCGAGCATACGTGTCCCTACGGCCTGAAGTCTCAGGACCTGCTGCAGCGTCAAGGCTATGAGGTCGAGGACCATCACCTGGAAACGCGGGAAGAAACCGATGCCTTCATGCAAAAGCATGGCGTCGAGACAACACCGCAGACATTCATCGATGGCCAGAGGGTCGGCGGCTACGACGATCTCCGGGTGTTTTTCAAGCTAGACCCGCCACCCGAAGAGCAAAGCGATACGACCTATCAGCCAGTCATCGCTATCTTCTGTGTAGCGCTGCTGCTGGCTCTTGGGCTGTCTTGGCACCAGTATGAGAGCTTTTTCACCCTGCGTGCGGCCGAGTGGTTCATCTCCCTGTCCATGACCATTCTGGCCATCCAGAAGCTGCAGGACATCGAGAGTTTCTCGACGATGTTTCTCAACTACGATTTGTTGGCGCGCCAGTGGGTGCCTTACGGAAAAGTCTACCCCTTCGCCGAGGCCCTCGCCGGTATCCTGATGACGGCCGGCCTGTTCGTCTGGTCGTCCGCGCCAGTTGCCCTGTTCATCGGCATTATCGGAGCCGTCAGCGTGTTCAAGGCGGTCTATATCGACAAGCGTGAACTCAAATGCGCCTGCGTCGGCGGAAGCTCCTCCGTGCCGCTCGGGTTCGTCTCCCTGACCGAAAGTCTGATGATGACGGCCATGGGCCTCTGGATGCCACTCAAGCACTTTGTGCTTTGAGGCATGCTATCTTTGCCGCAATGGACTTAGTCCGCGTTGCGAACCTGCTTCAGGCCGGCAAGAAACGCGGCAACCACCTGCTCACGCGGCTGATCGATCGAGGCTTTCACGCAGAGCTCATCGGATGCCGGCGGTTCCAGGGTTGCCAACTGACTGTCCAGCAAGGCAACCGGCATGAAGTGTCCCGTGCGGTGCTTCATGCGTTCCCACAGGACCTCCCGCGTGCCTTCGAGAAACAGGAACGTGACCGGACGCCCGGCGTTTCGGGCAATGCGCTCGCGGTAGACCCGTTTCAGCGAAGAACAGGCAATCACCACCCTTTCATCGGTATCGAGCTTGCGCCCCACCTGATCAAGCCAGGGCTCGCGGTCACTGTCGTTCAGCGGTTCGCCACGGCTCATCTTTTCGATATTCGCCTCCGGGTGCAGGTCATCGCCATCGATGAAGCGTCCACCGATGGCATCGGCAAAGGCCTGACCAATTTCACTTTTGCCGCATCCGGAGACGCCCATCATCACATATGCGCTCATTACAGGGACACCGATATGCCACCGTCGACGAAGACGGTGGTTCCATTGACGAAAGAAGAGGCCTGTGAGGAGAGGAAGATGCAGGTTCCCACCAGCTCCTCCACCTTGCCCCAGCGGCCGGCGGGTGTGCGTTTTGCCAGCCAGGAGCTGAACTCCGGATCCGCGACCAGTGCGGCATTCAACGGCGTGTCGAAATACCCCGGCGCCAGACCATTGCATTGAAGGCCATACTGCGCCCAGTCAGTCGCCATGCCCTTGGTCAGATTGGCAACAGCCCCCTTGGTGGCGGTATAAGGCGCAATGCCAGGGCGCGCCAAGGCCGTCTGAACCGAGCAGATGTTGACGATCTTACCCCGACCACGCGCGATCATGTGGCGGGCGAGCGCCTGTCCGACATGATAAACCGAGGCAATATTGGTCTGCAGCAGACGATCGAACGCATCGGCCGGGAATTCTTCCAACGGCGCTCGGTGCTGCATGCCGGCATTGTTGACCAGAATATCAATCGGACCGACGGTGGCCTCGAAGTCATCAATGGCCAGCTTCACCGCTTCATGATCCGTCACATCGAACGTCAACTCATGAACGGTGAACCCTTCCTCCTTCAACGCAGCGCTCGCGGCCTGCAGCTTGGCGGCATCGCGACCGTTCAGCACGATCTCCGCACCGGCTCTGGCAAGGCCACCGGCAAGCGCGTAGCCGATGCCTTGCGACGAACCGGTCACCAGGGCCCGCTTTCCAGTCAGGTCGAACAGTGACAGGCTCATCTGAATTCCTTCTCATGAAACGAATGAACCGTTTCATATCCTGAGCCGTTGCCCGCACGCAATATCAACGCACAGGATTGCAGCGAACACAAAAAAGCCCGGCAGGTTTTCCCACCGGGCTTTTTGAGTTCCAGAGATCACCGGCAAAAGCTGACGACCGGCCTGTCGGCCTCTATTCTGCGGCGACCACAGGCGCCGCGGTGTTGGGACCTGCAATAAAGGTCCGCCAGCTGCCAAGATGGGTGATGTTGTCTGCCCCCGCAGTCCCGGAGCCTTCGCAGATGAACCCGGTGACAGCGCGACCATCGGACAGTGTGACCTTGCCCAGCCCAAGGGGCGCCGGGATGCCCGCCAGAAAGCTGCCGACATTTTCGGCGGGCATTGCCCAGACTTCCACCTCGATCTCGGCCCCTGACCCCTCTGCGCCGCGCACCAGGCCCGGCCGTTTCGGCGGACCACCGGCCAGTGCGTAGAGGGAATAGGCATCGCTGCTGCGAGCCGCCTCCAGGAAACGTGCACCACGGGATGTCAGCTCATGATTGAGAGCCATGCCGGACATATGCGCACCGCAAACGGCGATGGCGAGTTCGCCGGGGGCTGCTCCCGGCAAACTCGTCACCGGCTCCGGCAAGGACCAACCGGTCGCGCCGAGAGTATGGGATCCAAGCTGCTCGAGTTTTCTGCCCAGCGCGGCCACGGCCCAGTCCTTGCCGGCGGCGGCAAGCAGGGTGACACTGCCGGGACGCCCGTCACTGCGCGGCGCCACGGGAACCGCCAAACCGCACATGTCGAGCAAATTGACGAAATTGGTGTAGGTGCCATTGCGAGAGTTCGGTCCGATCGGATCGGCTTCCAGATCCGCGACAGAATAGAAGGTCGGCATGGTCGGCACGCAGAGCATGTCGAGGCTGGCCAGAACCGGCTCGGTCTTTCGCGCCAGTTCCTTCAGCCGGTAAAAGCCACGGAACGCATCGGTTGCCGACAACTTGAGCGCTGCACTGACAACCTTGACAGTCGTCGGATGAACCGCTTCCGGCTGGTCGCGCATGAGCTCTTCGATAACCGTATGACGCTCTGCCACCCAGGCACCTTCATACAGCATATGCGCCACATCATAGAACGGCGTGAAGTCGACCTCGACGATCTCTGCGCCCTGCTGCTTCAGCAGGTCAACCGTGTCGTAGAAGGATCGCGCCTGAAGCTCGTCGCCAAAGAACTCGATGCTTCCGGTATCCGGAATGCCGATCTTCAGCTTGCCGGGCAGCGGAGGCAGCTCGGGCGCCGCAATATCGCGCGAATAGGCGTCGCCCGCATCGAAAGCGGCAGCGACCTGATAGGCCGAATAGGCATCATCGACGGTCAGGGCGAAAATGGAGATCGTATCAAGCGTGCGGCAGGCCGGAACGACGCCCGTTGCCGACAGCGCGCCCAGGGTCGGCTTCAACCCGACGATATTGTTCAAGGCGCCTGGCACACGACCGGAGCCCGCCGTATCCGTGCCGAGCGAAAAGCTGACAATGCCGTGCCCGACGGCAACGGCAGAACCAGACGACGAGCCACCGGGAACCATCTTCGGATCAACCGAATTCTTCGGCGGCTGAAACGGCGAGCGCACGCCGACAAGTCCGGTGGCAAACTGGTCAAGATTGGTCTTTCCGATCAGCAGCGCGCCGGCATCTCTCAGGCGTTTGACCACAAAGGCATCTTCATCAGCGTGATATTCATAGGCCGGGCATCCCGCCGTTGTCGGCTTGCCCGCAGCATCGATGTTGTCCTTGATGACAAACGGAATACCCCAAAGCGGCTTGTCCGGATCATACGCGCCCAGCGCCTTAGCCGCTTCCAGCACCTCAGTCTTGTCGAAAAGATGGATGAAGATACCGGGATCCGCGACCACGTCGATGCGTCGGAAAACCTCTTCCACAATGGCCTCCGGGCATGTGCCCTGCTGGTAGGCGGCGTGAATGGAGGGAAGCGTGAAGGGCAATTCAAACATGGTATCCTCGAAATCTTCTTTTTGTCATTCCACATGTGGTCATTCTGCAGCCGACGGCACGGACACAGTCAATGCGGGCGGATGCGGAGCGGCAGACAGCAGGGTCCTGGTGTAAGGGTGCGAAGGCGCACTCATGACCTGATCTGCCGGACCTTCTTCAACAATCTCTCCATTTTTCATCACGATGACCCGGTCGCACAAGAGCCGGACCACATGCAGATCGTGGCTGACAAAGAGATAGCTGATGCCGAGCTTCTGCCGAAGGTCAACGAGCAGGTTGAGAACAATGGCCTGAATCGAGACGTCCAGCGCGGCAGTCGGCTCGTCCAGGATCAGAAAGTCCGGGTTGACGCCGATGGCACGGGCGATCCCGACACGAGCTTTTTGACCGCCGGACAACTGATGCGGAAATCGGTTCAGCAGCGGCAATGGCAATCCGACCAGCTCGGCAAGCTCCTCGACACGCAAGCTGAGCTGATCCCCCGTCAGCCCGGTGAGACGTTTCAGCGGCTCGGCAATGGACTGGCCGGCGGTGTGGCGCGGATTGAAACTGTCGGTGGCATCCTGAAACACCATCTGGATTGAGGCACGGCGGGGATCGCGGGCAAACGTCCGGGCAGAGGTTTTGGCCAAATCATCGCCGTTGAACAGAATTTCGCCCGACGTCGCATCATCGAGGCGCACCAGGATGGACGAGGTGGTGGACTTGCCGCAGCCAGACTCTCCAACGAGACCGACGCTTTCGCCCTTGCCGACATCAAATGAGATGCCCTTGACCGCATGCACTGGCCCGGACTTGCCCTGATAGGTCTTCACCAGGTTGCGCACCTGAAGCAAAGGCGCCGTCACTTCGGTCAGGCTGGGTTCCGGTGTGCGCTGCTCCGGTGGCAACAGGGAACGAATGGAGGCGTCAGCTCTTGGCGTCGCATCCACCAGCTTGCGGGTGTAAGGGTGGCTCGGATCCGAGAACAGCTTCTCCGGCAAGCCCTCTTCGACGATGACACCGTCCTTCATCACCGCGATCCGGTCGCAATATTGCGCAGCAAGACCCAGGTCATGGGTGATCACCATGGCGCTCATGCCGCGCTCGCGGATGAGGTCGGCAATCAGATCCATCACCGCCTTCTGGGTGGTGATGTCGAGCCCGGTCGTCGGCTCATCGGCAATCAGCAACTTTGGATCGCAAGCCAAAGCGATGGCAATGACGATACGCTGGCACATGCCGCCGGACAGCTCGAACGGGTAGGCATGATAGCGCGCCTCGGCATCGCGGATTTTCACCGCTTCCATCGCCCGGATCGCTTCACGTTTGGCGGTGAATCGGGTGGCCCTGGCATGACGACGCAGCACATCCTCGATCTGGTGGCCGACCTTGCGGATGGGATTGAGCGCGGCGCGCGGGTTCTGGAAGATCATCGAGATCTCCCGACCGCGTAGATCCCGCATGGTGCTTTCCGGGACAACGCGTAGATCGACACCGCCATAGGTGAGATCCCCACCGCTGATGCGGCCGTTGCTCTCCAGCAGACGCATCAGCGCGTAAGATGTCACGGACTTGCCGGATCCCGATTCACCGACAATGCCCAGCACTTCGCCTTTCGTGACCTCAAGCGAAATGCCCCGGACAGCCTCGACATCGCCCCGGCGGGTGGCGAAAGTGACCTTCAGGTCTTCAATGGACAATAAGCTCATGAGCGTTGCCGGGGATCGACAATGTCGCGCAACCCGTCTCCCAGTAGATTGAAGGTGAACACGGCGAACATCAGTGACAGTCCCGGAAAGATTGCCAGCCACCATTCGCCCGAGACGATGAAGTTCGCCCCCTCGGCGACCATGATCCCCCATTCGGCGGTCGGTGGGCGCACGCCGAGACCAATGAAGCTCAGGCCGGCGGCGTTGAGAATCGCCCACCCGAGATTGAGGGACACCTGGACCATCATCGGCGGCAGCGCATTCGGAAAAATGTGAAAGGCCAATACGCGCAAGTCGGAGTTGCCGGCCAGCTTGGCAGCCTGGGCGAAGCCGGCATTGCGCCGGATGTTGACTTCCGCCCGCACCAACCGGGCATAGAAAGGAATGTTGATGACCGCCGTGGCGTAGACGATGTTTTCGACCGTGTTGCCAAGGGCTGCAACAATACCCATGGCCAGGACAAAGAGCGGAAAGGCCATGATGGTGTCGAACACCCGGTTCAACACCGTATCGAGCCATCCGCCCCAATATCCGGCGATGCTGCCCAGAACCGAGCCGATGGCGAAGGACAGAGCCACGGCTGCGACGGAGATCGCCAGATCGAGGCGCGCTGCCACAACCACCCGGCTGAACACATCGCGCCCAAGATTGTCAGTCCCGAACCAATGGACAAGCGACGGGGGCTGCAGTGCCTGGGCCGCATTCGACACCAAAGGGTCATGCGGCACCAGATACGGTCCGAACAAGGCCATGACCAAGAGCACCGCAAACATGCAGAACGCCAGAAGGGTGACCGGGTTGGACCGCAGCACATAGGCGACATGCGCCAGCGCGCCATCCTGATTGAGCCTTGGCGATGGCGAGGAAAGGTCGGTCATCGGGTCTCAAATCCAATTCGCGGGTCAATGAGCGTGTAGGTCAGGTCGATGATCAGGTTCAGCGCCACGAACAGCAGCGCCATGGCCAGGACGAACCCTTGAACCGCTGCGTAGTCCGACACGACAAGCGCCTCGACCGCGTAGGAGCCAATCCCCGGCCAGGCAAACACCTTCTCGACCAGCACATTGGCGCCGAGCGTGAAGGAGAAGACCATGCCGAGGGTGGTGACCACCGGCAGCAAAGCGTTGCGGAAGGCATAGGCGTAAAGCACCTTGCTCTCGGTCAGTCCGGCGGCACGCGCCGTGCGGATATAGTCCGACGACAGGGCGGACAGCATTGCAGCGCGGGTCATGCGGGCCAGCGGCGCCAAGGTGAAGAGCGACAGGGTGATCGCCGGCAGAATCAATTGCTTGGCCGCCGCGCCCCAGGTTTCCCAATCACCGACGAGGGCTGCATCGATCAGATAAAACCCGGTGATACGGTCCGGCTCGATGTAGATGAAATCCAGCCTGCCGACTGGCGATGGCGCCACCCCAAGCAGGTAATAGAAGACGTAGATCAGCACCACGCCCGTAAAGAACGTCGGCAGGGAGACGCCCGCCGTCACCAGCACCCGACACAGGTGATCGGCAACCGATCCGGGCCTCGTCGCTGCCAGAATGCCCAATGGAATTGCGATCAGGCAGGACAAGACCAGCGCCGTCAAAGTCAATTCCAACGAGGCAGGAAGCCGGGTCATCAGATCCTGCAGCACCGGTTGCCCGGTCGACAGGGACTGCCCGAGATCCCCGGCCAGCACATCGCCTGCATAGACCAGGAACTGCTGGGCCATGGGTTTGTCCAGGCCCAGGGCAGTTCGGGTTTCCGCAATGGAGTTTTCATCCGCTGCCATACCCGCGAAATAGACCGCCGGGTCTCCCGGGAGGGCCCTGGTCAGCACGAAGCTGACCACGACCACACCCAGAATCACCGGAATCGCCTGCGAAAGTCTCACTATGACCGTGCGAAGGGTCCCGCTCATGATGCTCAGGCTTTCTTCAGGCCACGGGCATCGAGCTGACGGTGGAACCAGTATTCATACCCGTCCACGTCGCGCGTGCCGACATTCACCGCCGGTTGCCACAAAGCGATGCGCGGAACTTCGTCCCAGGCGATCTCGATCATCCGCTTGATCTTCACGGCATAGTCCGGATCGTCGACCGGCATATGCAGGGTTTCCGGCGTCAGCGTCTCAATCTCCTCGTTGCGATAGTTGGACGAGTTGAAGAGATGACCTTCCTGATAGGCCCAGAAGAAGTAGTAGCAAGGGTAGTTGAGCCAGCCACCGAAGGTTTCCAGATGCAGCGGAAGCCGCTTTTCCACCAATGAGGCCGTCCGCCAATTGGCGCCGGGAATCTTCTCGATGGTGGCCGTGATCCCGATCTTCGCCAGGTTTTCCTGAATCAACAGAGCAGCCGGTTCCATCCAGTCACTCTGGGACAGGTCGATTGACAGCGGCACTTCAAAGCCATCGCCATAGCCGGCCTCTTCCAACAGCGCCTTGGCCTTTTCCAGGTCGGTCGCATAGGGGAACTTCTGCGGCCAGGCGATGTCTTGCGGCGTGGTGCTGGAACCACCCCACATCGGAGCCCCGCGGCCATAAGCTGATGTCTGGAAAACCTCTTCATAGGGCACTGCCCAGGCAATCGCCTGACGGACGCGTTTGTCCTTGAAAGGCTCGAACGACAGGTTCGGGCACAGGCAGTAGATGGCGTTCTCGACCGGGGTGGTTGTGACTGTAATGTCCTCGAACTCGGAGAGCTCCTTGGCATCCTTGTTCGGCATATCGAAAGACAGGTCGACGTCACCGCGCTCCAGCAACGCCCGACGGGTTGACGAGCTCGGGATTTCGCGGATCACGACGCGTTTGATTTCCGGCACTGGACCGGACGTCCAGGCCTCGTTGCGCTCATACACCAGCTGTTCGCCAGGCTTCCAGGCTGCAACCTTGAAGGCGCCAGAGCCGGCCGGTGTCTTGTGCAGATATTCCATCGCCCACGGATCGTCCTCGGTGGCATGTTCCATCGCCACCTTTGAATTGATGATCATCGGCACCGGAACCGCCAGATCAGGCAGCGTCAGCTTGGATTGGCGCAGCAGGTTGATCTTGAAAGTGTAGTCGTCAACGACTTCGAACTGCTCCGGGCTCTCCAGTGAGCCGGCCTTCATCTGGACAGTGGGGAAGCCGCCAACACTGACGGCGCGGTCGAACGACCACTTCACATCCTGGGCAATGATCGGCGAGCCGTCATGAAACTTGCCCTCAGGCCGCAGCTTGAAGACCAATGCCATGCCATCGTCGCTGATTTCCCAGCTCTCGGCAGCTTCTGGCTCGATCACCGAGTAGTCGTAGGACAGGCTGCCGTCTTCCAGCGTCTTGGTGCCGAAGCTGACCAGCCGGTCATAGACGTTGACCGCCACCTGATAGCTCGGGCGGTTGGTTCCGGTCCGGTGCAGATCCAGGCTGTTGATGGTGCGGCCAGTCACCGAAACGATGACGTCCTTTCCGGCAGCGGCAGCCGGGAGCACTTTCAAAAACGGCAGAACACCGGCGCTCAGTGCAGTGGCACCGGCGCCTTTTAGAAAATTGCGACGCGACGTGTCTTTGATCATCTTTTTCCCCTCTCGAGCGGGAACGGGGGAGGACCCTTCCCAAGTGGCGGTAAGATGCGCAGGATTAGTGCGTACTTCTATTGCTATTTTTGCAGCCTTGTGCTTCTTTTTTTGCATCACTCTTACCCAAGTAATTGAAAAATGAAGCATATTCAAACACTCCTCCTGATTGAGGCCGTCGCCAAAGCCGGTTCAATTCGCAAAGCGGCCGAAGATATGCACATCACATCCTCTGCCTTGAACCGCCGTATTCAGGGGTTCGAGGAGGAATTTGGCGCGCCGATCTTCGAGCGGTTGCCGCGGGGGGTCCGGCTCAACCCGGCCGGCGAACTGCTGATCCAGCACATCCGCTCGCAGGTGGCGGATCTCGAGCGGGTGCGCAGTCAGGTCGCCGACCTGTCCGGACTGCGGCGGGGACATGTGCGGATCGCCTGTTCGCAGGCGCTGCAGCCCTATTTCATGCCGGCGCAAATCGCCGCCTACCGGGCCGAACATCCCGGCGTGTCGTTTTCCGTCCATGTACGTGATCGGGACGAAGCCGAAGAAGACCTCCGGGCATTCAAGAGCGATCTTGCCCTGGTCTTCGAGCCGGCGCATCTGGGCGACTTCGACGTGTTGCTGTCAGTCGAACAGTCGGTCTACGCGGTGATGGCACGGGACCATCCACTTGCCGGAAAGCAAAAGCTGCGGCTTCGCGATTGTCTCGGCTACCCCCATGTGGTGCCGCCGCAGCGCATTGGTATCCGCTATCTTCTCGACTTGGCGGTTGCGCGCATGAGCCAGAAGATGGAGCCAATTGCCGAGGCGGATTCCTTTGAGTTCATGCGCCACTACGTTCAGCATGAGCGCGCTATCGGCTTTCAGTTTCCCATCGGCCTCAACCTGGAGAACGATGACAGACTGGTGTTCCGTGCCCTCGCCAAGACCGATGTCGCCCACGGCAATCTCACACTGATGCAGATGAAAGGCCGCAGCTTGTCCGTCGCCTCTGCCCGCTTCGCCAACCAACTGGCCTCCACCTTGAACAGCTTGTCTAACAAGCAGGATCTCTCAGACCCTCAAACGTAAAAAAGCCCGCCGGATGTCCTCCGGCGTGCTTTGCTTGTTTTAAGGACTAGCTGCCCTTTCAACCCGGATAGGCAACTACCGTTTGCCGTTGGGATCCAAGTCCCGCAACGGTCAATTCCACGACATCGCCGTCTCGCAGGAACTTGGGTGGTGTCAGTCCCAGACCGACGCCTTCCGGCGTTCCGGTGGCAATAACATCACCCGGCATCAGGCGCATGAACTGGGACATGTAGGAGATGATCTTCGCTACCGGAAAGATCATGTCGGAAGTCGAGCTGTTTTGAAAGCTCTCGCCATTGACCGAAAGGCAAAGCCCGAGATTCTGCGGATCGCCGACCTCGTCAGCCGTCACCAACCAGGGACCGATGGGACCGAAATTGCGCGATGACTTGCCCTTGATCCATTGGCCACCACGTTCGATTTGATAGGTGCGCTCGCTGACATCATTGATGACGCAATAGCCAGCGACATGATCAAGCGCCGTGTCTTCGCTGACGTGCTCGCAAGCGGCGCCGATGATCACCCCCAGCTCGACTTCCCAATCCGTCTTCTCCGAGCCCTTGGGTAGAATGATCGGATCATTGGGGCCGCATATGCTGGAGGTCGACTTGGAAAACAGCACGGGCTCCGCCGGTTCCGGATTGCCGGTTTCCTTGGCGTGACGGGCATAGTTCAAGCCGACTGCATAAAAATTGCGGGCCCCTCCGACGCATGCCCCAATGCGGACATCAGGTGCAACGGTTGGAAAGCCGGACAGGTCCATCGCGGCAATTGCCGATAGTGCCTCTTTGCTGATCGTCTCCGGTGTGAAGTCTGAGACAATGCTGGAGAGGTCTCTGATGGTGCCCTCTGCGTCGAGAGCGCCCGGTTTTTCCTGTCCCATCGCACCAAAGCGGAGGAATTTCATGGTTCAGTCCTTTTTCAAATCTCAAGTAAGTTTGGCCGGCTCAGGTCATTTATTCCTGAAGAGGTCAATGCATGGCGAGTGCCGGGAACATCACCAGAAGCCCTACAGCGATCACCTGCAGACAGATGAAGGGCACGAGTGATCGGAAGATCTCGCCGAGCGATATGTCCGGTGGCGTCACACTTTTCAGATAGAAGGCCGCGGGCCCGAACGGCGGCGTCAGAAAGGACACCTGCATGTTCATGGCGAAGAGGACGCCGAACCAGACCGGGTCATAGCCGAGGTCTTTGATGATCGGGACGAAGATCGGCATGGTCAGAAGCGCAATGCCGACCCAATCCAGGAACATCCCCAGAATGAAGAGAACAGCCATCATGAAGAGGATGATCACCGTCGGATTGTCCGACACACCGGCGATCAGCTGCGAGATGAAGCGAATGCCGCCCATCAGATTGTAAACCCCGACCAGCGCACTGGCGCCGATGCCGATCCACATGATCATGCCGACCGTCGCAAGCGTGTGCATGGCGGCGTCCAGCAGCATGGAGAATGAGAACTCCCGCCGCAGGATGGTCGAAACGATGACCCCGGCCACGCCGATGGCGGAGGCTTCGGTCACCGAGGCAATACCGCCATAGATCGACCCGAGCACGACGAAGACCACCAGCATCGGCAGCACCAATCCGCGCAACAGCGGCAGATGTTCGCGCAAAGGTGTGCGGTCAACCGGCGGCGGCGGCGCGGCATTAGGATCCAGATAGGAGCGGAACAGAATGTAAGCGATATACAGTCCGGCGAGCATGAAGCCCGGAACGAAGGCGGCAGTGAACAAATCACCAACTGATACGTTTGCCGTCAGGCCGTAGATAATCAACACGATCGACGGCGGCACCATGGTGCCCAAAGAGCCCCCGGCGCAGACCACTCCAATGGCCAGGCGGCGATTGTAGCCAAGCCGCAGCATTTGAGGCAGGGCGACCAGGCCGAGCAGGACGATTTCTCCGCCGATGATACCGCTCATCGCTGCCAGAATGACCGCCACAAAGATGGTCTGGACGGCGACGCCGCCGCGCAACTGTCCGCCGACAAGCTTCATCGCGTCGAACAGATCCCGTGCGATGCCAGAGCGATCGAGGATCGCTGCCATAAGCACGAACATCGGCACTGAGATGAAAACGAAGGACGAGACAAAGCTGTAGACGCGGCTGGTGATCAGCGGCACGGCCATAGGGCCGAACCAGCCGATTGCGAAGATCAGCGCAACCAGCAGGGTAACCATCGCCAGCGGCGTGCCTGTCAGCAACAGCCCGACCAGCAGAGCAAACATCACCAGCGTGCCCCATTCGATGCCCAGAGCCTTCAGGTTCAGTCCGAAATCAAGAAGGTCAAACATCGTCAAGCCTCTTTTGCGGAAGCGGGCCGCGCATGTAGTTGAAAGTGAGGATCAGGAACTGGACGCTCATGGCGACCATGACGACCAGCAGGAAAATCTTCAAAAGCGCTGGAGACGGCGAGTTCCACGCACTCCCGCTGGTTTCCAGAAAAAAGCTTCCATCAGGTCGGAACATCGCCTTTTTCACCATCAGCCAGGCGGCCCAGGCGAAAAACAGACTCGCGAGCAGACAAGCGATGGAAATCAGCACATCCAGCACCCGCCGGGTTCGTGGGCCGACGATGTCGTAAAGCAGAACGACACGGATGTGCGAGTTGCGCGCAACGCAGAAAAGCCCGCCGAAAATGAAGGTGACGGCGCTGAGGAACGTCGTTGTTTCGTGCGCCCAGATCGTGGGGGAGTTGAAGACGTAGCGCAGGAAGATCTCGATAACCAAAACCACCATGGCGACGATGATTCCAATCGCAAACAGCCGTGCGATGCGCGTGATCACCCACCCCAACCAGCCGGCCTGCGGCAGGTGCTCCTGGGCAGGAGCCGAGATTTGGGCGGAATTTGGCAAAGGGGATTGGTCTGGTGGCAGAGGCATGAAAGCCACTCCAGTGTTGCAGCAGGACAATTGGGAAAAGAGGTTCGGGCGCGTGTTTCAGCGCCCGAACAGGTCAATCGAATTACTTCAGCATGCCCTGGCTGCTAAGGTAGGTCGTCAGGGCTTCATACACATTCTGAGCATTGTCAGAGCGTGCCGCGACTTTCGCCCACTGATCCATTGCGATCGTGCGGAACTTGGCACGCTCTTCTGCCGACCAGTTGTGAACAGTGATGTTCGGGTCAGCCGTTGCTTCTGCAAAGGCCTTCAAATCGTTCATCGACAGGATGGCCACAGCATCCTGGGCAAAGTCACGAACCGAAACGGTCAGGATTGCCTGCAGGTCAGCCGGAAGTGCGTTCCACTTTTCGAGGTTCATGGAGACCTCAACCAAGGGCATGGAATGAAAACCCGGGTAGACCGGGTTTTCGGCAACCTTGTGCAAGCCCTGCTGATGGTTTGTCGAGAAGACGGTGGAATCGGCTGCGTCAATCACACCCTTGTCGAGTGCCGTATAGACTTCCGAGTAAGGAAGGTTCACCGGCACCGCACCAGCGGCTGCAAAGACTTCCTGGATCAGGCCTTCAGGAGCGCGAACCTTCAAACCCTTGAGGTCATCAACACCATTCAGCGCGCGTTTGGAGACAAAGCCTTCAAGGCCTGTCGTGGTCGCACCGATGAACTTAAGGCCATATGGCTCTTCGAGCTTGTTCATCAACTCATATCCGCCACCGTAGTTGATAAAGCGGAACATTTCATCGGGTGCCGACCAGGCGCCGATCGGGTTGGCGATCAACCCGAATGCCGGATCCTTGCCGGAGAAATAGCTGACGTCGGTGATGTGGCCATCAAGAATCCCTGCTCCGACGGCGTCCTGGGTTTCGTTGTACTCAACGACCGACCCGACCGGCAGAAGTTCAATGGCAAGGCGTCCGCCTGACATCTCTTCAACGCGCTCGGTCCAGGCCTTCTGAATACCGAAGTTGGGGTTTCCCGCCGGATCAACCGACTGGAACGTGAACTGGTATTCTTGCGCGATGGCACCGCTGCCGGTCAGCACGAAAGCTGCGACAAATGCTTTCAGAAAAGTCTTCTTCATGGTTTTTCCTCCCAGGGTTGGACATGTTTTCAAGACCCCATGTCCTTGGATCAGTGCGCGGGCTCCTCTCCCGCGAAACGTGGTGTCAGGCTGCACCGCTCAAAGCTGAGCCAAGCGGTGAATTGACCAGATTGCGCAGGCGTCCCTCACTGAGAAACTGCATCGCTGTTTCAACTGACAGGCGCCGTGCGTCCGAAACGCTTTCCGGGCTGGACCAGGCAGCATGCGGCGTCACGAACAGCCGCTCGCCCACGATGGGGTCGGCGCCGTTGGCATAGGCCAGGGCAATCGCATCTGTTTCTGAAGGTGGCTCGACCGGCAGAACATCGATGCCTGCGCCCGCAATGGTTCCCTGACGCAGGGCCTCCAGAAGTGCCTCCACATCAATGATCGCGCCGCGCGCCGTATTGATCAGCACCGCATGGGACTGCATCATCGCCAGGCGTTCGGCATTGATCATCTTGTTGGTTTCCGCAGTCAGCGGACAATGCAGGCTGACCACATCGCTTTGCTCCAGAAGCTCTTCAAGGTGATCGCAACGGTCGACACCGGCAGCGATTTCCGTGCCGCGCGACACCAGTGGATCATAGGCCAGAACGCGCATGCCGAAGGCTTTGGCGCGCAGGGAGGCGGCAATCCCGATGCGCCCCAGGCCGATAACACCAAAGGTCTTGCCGCGCAGGCGGGCCAGCAGTGGCGCTTTGGAATGATCAAACCCTGCCTGTGGCGATTGCATCAGGTTGCGGTGATAGGAGGAGATGCCGCGACGCATCGTCAGCATCAAGGCCATGGCATGATCCGCCACTTCCGAGGTCCCATAGTCCGGCGTGTTGCAGACCGGAATTCCAGCTTCGGCAGCCGCCTGCAGATCGATATGATCAAACCCGACACCGGCCCGGACAATGATCTTGCAACGCTGCAATTTGGAAATCAGCTCACGGGTCACCGGCATTTCGTGCCAGACCACCATCCCGTCACAGCTGCGCAGAGCATCGTCGGGCAAACGGTCGGTGCTCCGCTCGCGGAAAATATCCCAATCCACCTCGTTGCCTGCCGTAGCCCGTTCAATCTTGGCATCATCCGGATATTGGGCATCAGGTGTCAGAAGGCGTAGGCGGGACATTGGGAACCTCTTGAATTTTAGAACGCGTTTTGCGATTGCATTATTTATTCTAGAATTCTAGAATTTGAACAAATGTCAAACACATTTTTCCAGATGTCCGAAAAAGCCCTCAAATCCGGCGATTGCAGGTTTGGGGCTCGGTGATGTAAAGAAGCGGACCAGAAACAAGGAGACAAGCGTGTCGCTGACCCAGGAAGCCTGTGACCGCATTCGAGACGCCATCGTTTCCGGCAAGTTCGATTTCGGGGAGCGATTGTCGGAAGAGCAGATTGCCAGAGCACTCGGCATGAGCAAGGCCCCGGTGCGCGCCGCCTTCATGGACCTGCGCGACATGGGACTGGTGACGATTGTCCCGCAAGCCGGAACCTATGTGTTCACCCCCTCACGGCAAGACGTGGAGGAGATGAGCCGCTTTCGGGCGATGCTGGAGCAAGAAGCGCTCCAGAGCGCCCTTAAGCGCAACCCCGAAGCGCTGGTTCACCACCTCTCAGCGGCGATCTCGCAGATGGATCACGCCATCGCAGTGGGCGAGTGGGCGCTCTACAGCAGCGCCGACAGTGCGTTTCACCGCGCCTTCCTGCAGCTCGCCGGCAATCGCTATCTGGAAAAGGCCTATGATCTGACGGCCACCGCCCTGGAAGCCCTGCGTGCGCGCCTGCAGGCCGGCGAAGGCGATTTCTGGCGCCGATCCTACTCCGAGCACACAAAGATGCGAGACCTGATCGCCGCCGGTGCGTTCGACGATGCCGACGCGCTGCTACAGGACCATATCCTGATCATCATACGCTCCCTGGCACTACCCGACACCAGCTTGCAGACCCGCCAGAAAAGCCAACGCCGCTCTGATCAGGAATACCTGGACCTCCTCGCCAGCAAGCCCGCGCTGCTTTGAGCGCAGACGAGGATGGCACGCGGTTCAGATCATCATGCGCCGGGGATCTGCAAGGAAACCCGCATAGGTGCTGAGGAATCGCGCGGCATCGGCACCATTGATCACCCGATGATCGTAGCTCAGGTCGAGTGGTGCCATCAGCACTGGTTGGAAGGCGCCTCCGTCCCAGACCGGCTGCATCTCAGCCCGCGTAATGCCAAGAATAGCAACTTCCGGCGGATTGACGATCGGCGTGAAGGCCGTTCCCCCGATCCCACCCAGGTTGGTGATGCTCATCGACGCCCCACCCATTTCGTCGGGACGGACCTTCCGCTCCTGAGCACGCGATGCGAGGTCGGAGATTTCGCCAGCTAGTTGCCATAGGCCCTTCTTGTCCGCATCGCGAATGACAGGAACTATCAGGCCTTGTGCCGTGTCCACCGCGATGCCGATGTGGACATAATCTTTGAGAAACAACGTCTCACAATCAGCGCTCAAGGAGGCGTTAAAGCGCGGAAACTCCCGCAGAACCCGAGCCAATCCGCGCACATGAAATGCCAGCGCTGTCAGCTTGACGCCACGTTGCCGCGCCTCGGTCTTCAGCTCCTTACGAAACGCCTCAACGGCACTCATATCAGCGCGGTCATGATGGGTGACAGCCGGAATGAGGCTATGCGCTGCGGCCATGTTCCTGGCCGCCACACGGGCGAACCGGCTTATCGACTCCGACGTGATCTCACCATAAAGCGAATGATCAACCTCCCAATAAGACCTGTCCCCGGAGGCGGGAGCGGGTTTGTTTCCCCCCGCAATCACGTCTTCGCGGGCAATGGACTTGCGGCCGATATCCCGGGCCAGTTGTTCAATGTCGATGCCCTTTTGTCGGGCCAGCGCCCGAACGGAGGGCGGAGCGATTACATCGGTCATCGAATGTCCTACCAGCTCGCGGAAATATACTGGGCTTCCATGAACTCGAGCATGCCTTCATGCCCGCCTTCACGACCAAGACCGGATTGTTTCGTCCCACCAAACGGCGCTGCCGGATCCGACACAAGGCCTCGGTTGAACCCGACCATTCCGTAATCCAGGCGTTCGCACACACTCAGACCGCGTCTCATGTTCTCGGTAAAGACATAGGCAACCAGCCCGTATTCGGTGTCATTGGCACGGCGAATGACGTCCTCTTCATCGGAGAAGGTCTGAATCGCGGCAACCGGACCGAAAATCTCGTCCTGCACGCAATCGGCATTCTGCGGCACACCGGACAGAACCGTGGGTGGATAGAAAAAACCGGTCCCCTGAACCGGCTTGCCGCCGAGCTCGACCTTCGCGCCCTTGGAAACCGCATCTTCGACGAAGGCTGTGACCTTGTCGCGGGTGTCCGCATTGACCAAAGGCCCAACATCGACGGACGGATCCAAACCGTCGCCGACCTTCAGCTTGCCCATCGCTTCCACCAACTTGCGCGTATAGTCCCCAGCGACTGACTCATGAACGTAAATGCGATTGGCAGCTGTGCAGGCTTCACCGAGATTGCGCATTTTGGCCAGTATCGTACCTTCCACGGCGGTCTTCAGGTTTGCGTCTTCAAAGACAATCAGCGGCGCGTTACCCCCCAGCTCCATTGCAGGCTTCAACACTTGATCGGCGGCGGAATGCAGGAGCTTGCGACCAACCGACGTCGAGCCGGTGAATGACACGACCCGTACGCGGGGATCATGCAGCATGTGGTCAACGAGCGCGCCGGTTTGTCTGGACGGAAGCACGTTGACCAGACCGGCAGGAACACCCGCTTCCTCAAGCAGCGGCATCAGTGCAAGCATGGTCAGAGGCGTTTCGGATGCCGGTTTGATGATGACTGCGCAACCGGCTGCGAGTGCGGGCGCAATCTTTCTCGTCCCCATCGCCGCCGGATAGTTCCACGGCGTGACCAGCACAGCGATCCCGGCTGGCTTATGTTGCACAATGATGCGAGCGCCCGAGGCTGGCGCATGGGTGATCATGCCGTCGGCGCGCACAGCTTCCTCTGAAAACCAGCGGAAGAATTCAGCCGCGTACGTCGCTTCTCCCATGGCGTCGCCACGGGCCTTGCCGTTTTCCAGAGTGATCAGCTTGGCGAAATGCTCCAGCCGTTCGGTCATCAGCTCCCACGCTTTGCGCAGCACTTCGGAGCGTTGGCGCGGCGTGCGCGCAGCCCACTCTTTCATCGCAGCTTCCGCCGCATCCAGAGCAGCGTCGGCATCTGAAATCTCAGCCGAGGCGACAGAGGCCAGAACCGTTTCATTCGAGGGGTTGAGAACATCAAAACGCTCTTTTGAGGCACCTTCGTGCCAACCGCCGTTGATGTAGAGATTGGTAAATTCCATGATTTTCTCCATTGGCCGGAGGCTCCTTTTCAAAGCAGATGGCGCAAAGGCTGCTTCAGCCGGCCGGCAAAGTCGGAAAACGCACTTATCGCCTTGCTTGCGCTCATCTGAACATCCTCAAACTCGAGCGTGAGGATCAGGTTCTCGTCGGTTTTAGTCAGGCTCAGGACCGGTGCCCCGTCTGCGCCGAGTTGCGCAGTCTCAATGCAGGTGGAACGCAAATCATGCACACAAAGATCTACCACACTCTCCGGGTCCACCTTCTCGATCTGACCCAGACGCAGCGATGAGACAGCATAAACCCAGGTTTGCTCTGGCGTCTCCAGCCGCACAACCCCGGGCACTTTGCCAAAGCTCGCTGCTGCAAACCCTGCCAGAAGCGCTTGTTCTTCGTGTACACCCGCGGTTGCCACAGCCCAATCGGCAAAGGCGTTCCAACCCTGTCTGGGAACCCCGGCTTTCAGATGGCGTGTCACCTTCTGAATGGCGGCAGCCTCTCTCCTGGGGAGCGCTCTAAGAACCTCCAGGTCCTTGACGTGGAACGGTTGCGGATGCCCGACCTTGACGAGGCTTGCGAGATCCAGGCCTTGTTCCAGCGCAAGCCGACGCACCTTCGGCGAGGCCAGAATTCTTCCGTTGGTGGGCGCCTGTGCCAGTGAGGATTTCTGCTTTGATGGCTGTAGGCTTAGCTGAGTGGCCGGGGCTTTCGACGGCACCTCGGCTTCAGCCGGAGCCTCACTTGCTTCCGGTGGCGCCGATCCCGATGCGCCAGCGCTGCGGGTAAGGGTTTTTTCCGGCTTACTCTGAGAAATGATTGCAATGCTCTGACCCACCGGCACATCTTCCCCGGCTTCTGCCAGAAGAGCCGCAACGAACCCGTCGATCCCGGCATTGACCTCAACCGTGCTCTTGTCGGTCTCCACTTCAAACAGAACATCGTCTGCCGCGACAGCATCGCCGGCGTTCTTCTGCCAGGACACCAGCAATCCCGTGTCCTGCGCCATGCCCAGTGTCGGCATGATCACGGTATGCCCCTCAGGGACGGCATTGTCCTCCTCCTCCGGTGTTGGTGCTTTGGAAGCATCAGCTATGGGTCGGGGAGCGTTGCCAGTCTGAGCACTACTCCGGCTTTCAGGCGTGTCGGAAATCCGGGCGATAACCTCACCAACCGGCACATCAGCACCGGCTTCGGCGATCACATCAGTCAGAAACCCATTGCCTAGCGCCTCCACTTCCATGGCTGCCTTGTCAGTCTCGACCTCGAAAAGCACATCACCCTCTGCCACTGCGTCTCCCGGCTTCTTGTGCCACGCGATAATCTGACCGGTTTGCTGTGCCATGCCGAGAGCCGGCATGATGACATCAAGCGGCATGGATCAACTCCCCTCTGACAAGCCTTCGCGCCTGATCGGCCACCCGTTCCGGTGTGGGAACCGTTATATCCTCCAACGCAGGACTGAAGGGCACGGGCACATCCATTGCCCCAAGCCTCAACACCGGCGCATCGAGATGGTAAAAGGCTTTTTCGTTGATACGGCTGGCGATTTCTCCGGTCACGCCATAGCTCTGGTGACCTTCATCGACGATTATGACACGGCTGGTTTTCTTTGCTGATTTCAGCAGCGTTTCTTCGTCGAGCGGAACAATGGTTCGCGGATCGATCACCTCCGCCGAAATCCCCTCCTTGGCGAGGACCTCTGCCGCAGCCTGACAGACCTGAACCATTGAAGACGTGCCGATCAGGGTGATATCGACCCCTTCTTGCAGTACATTGGCCTGACCAAACGGGATCAGATACTCCTCTTCCGGCACCCCCGCCTTGTCGTTATACATCAGCTTGTCTTCGAAGATCACGACAGGATTGTTGTCCCGGATCGCGGTCTTCATCAGCCCCTTCGCCTCATAGGCAGAAGACGGCATAGCGATTTTCAGACCCGGAACATGAGCGACAAGCGCATGCAGGGACTGGGAATGCTGGGCTGCCGAACGGCGGGTCGCCCCCATGTTCGTGCGAAGCACAAGCGGTACGTTAAGTTTTCCGCCGGACATGTAGTGGGTCTTGGCGGCTTGATTGCAGAGCTGATCCATCACGAGAAAGAGGAAGTCGCCGAACATCAGATCGACCACCGGTCGGGTTCCGGTCATTGCTGCCCCAACTGCGATGCCCATGAACCCCGGCTCTGCAATCGGCGTATCGACCACCCGCTGGGTGCCGAATTCCTCAACCAATCCACTCAGCACCTTGAAGGGTGTTCCCGCTTCGGCAACGTCCTCACCGATGATGAAGACCGTCGGGTCGCGACGCATTTCCTCGGCGAGCGCTTCGTTGACAGCCTGGGACAGAGTTATCTTTCGCATGGTTCTCTCCTCAGGCGGCATAAACATGCATGTCCACTTCGGACACATCGGGATATTTGGCCTGCAAGGCGTATTCGACCGCAGCGCTCGCATCGGCCCGGATATCGGCGTTCAAGCTGTCGAGTTCGGCTTCGGTCGCAATACCTTCGGCCACCAGCCAGGAGCGGAAGCGAATGATCGGATCTCGGTTCTCCTTCCAGTCCCTCTCTTCTTGTTTGGAGCGGTAGTATTCGCGGTTGATATCGCCAACATGATGGCCATGATAGCGATAAGTCATCAGTTCCATGAAGAATGGCCCCTCCCCCTTGCGACAGCGGTCGACCAGCTTTTCGGTGAGCGCGTTGACGGCTAGAACGTCCTGACCATCGACCTGATGCGCTTCGATACCGAAGGCCTGCGCGCGTCCGAGAATCGACCCGGCGGCGATCTCCTCGGTTCGGGTGTATTCGGAGTAGCCATTGTTTTCGCAGGCATAAATGACCGGCAAACTCCACAACGCGGCCATGTTCATGACCTCATACATCAGACCCTGCGCGGTGGCGCCATCTCCGAAGAAGCAAACAGTGACGTCGTCCTTGCCGAGCATCTTTGCAGTAAAGGCCGAACCGGTGGCGATCCCCATTGAGCCGCCGACGATGGCATTGGCTCCAAGATTTCCATTGGACTGGTCGGCGATGTGCATCGAACCACCCTTGCCCCGGCAGTAGCCTTCTTCCTTGCCCAGAAGCTCACAGAACATTTCCTTGAAGTCCGCGCCCTTGGCCACGCAGTGACCGTGCCCGCGGTGGGTCGAGGTGATCTTGTCCGTCATCCGCAGAGCTTCACAGATCCCCACAGCCACTGCTTCCTCACCGGAGTACATGTGCGTGAGACCGGGCATCTTGGCCGACAGGTAGAGCTGGTTGGCGTTGTCTTCGAATGTGCGGATGCGCGCCATTTGGCGATACATCTGCAGAAAGTCTTCCGTGTTGTGCGTCTTTTTGGCAGCGCTCATGACAAGTACTCTTGAAAAGAGCCCGGCCCATTGAGGCCGGGCAGTTTCGGGAGGAGATCAGTACCGATTTGCAATCGGAAGTTCCTGAGCCGGAAAGAGCGAAATGACCTCGCAGCCCTTGTCGGTAACGACCACCTCCTCTTCTATTCGCGCCGCCGAATAACCATCGGTGGCCGGACAATAGGTCTCCAGCGCGAAGACCATCCCGGTCTTGATTTCCATCGGATTTTCAAGCGAGACAGCGCGGCTGATAATTGGCCGTTCGTGCAGAGCTAGCCCGAGGCCGTGACCAAACTGCAGACCGAATGCGGACAGTTCATCCGGGAACCCAAACTCTTCCGCCTTTGGCCAGGCTTTTGCCACCACGTCAGTGCTGACCCCCGGCTTGATCAGGGCGATCGAGGCATCAATCCATTCTCGGGCCTTTGTGTAGGCATCCACCTGGCATGGCGTCGACATACCGATGTTGAAGGTGCGGTAGTAACAGGTGCGATAACCTTGATAAGATTGTAGAATATCAAAGAACGCTTGATCTCCTGGTCGGAACAGCCGGTCCGTGAAGTTGTGCGGATGCGGATTGCAGCGCTCGCCTGAGATCGCGTTGATCGCCTCGACGTCGTCAGAGCCCATTTCGTAAAGCAGCTTGTTCGACATCGCGACGATGTCGTTCTCGCGGATGCCCGGCTTCAGCTCCTCATAGATCATGTGATAGACGCCATCGACCATGGAGGCTGCCTGGGTCAGAAGCTGGATTTCATCCCAGTTCTTGATTTCGCGCGCGCTCAGCATGACCTGCTGCCCATCGACCACGTTGAGACCCGCCTCTTTCAAGGCGTGGAACATGGCGGTTTCAGCGTAATCGACCCCGACCGGCATATCGATCATGCCGGCATCGCGGATCAACCCGGCGATTTCTTCCGCATAACGCTTCATCAGTCCGAAGCTTGGCGGGATGGTGCCGCGCATGCCGACGACGCCCGCACGGCAATGATCGGGAATAAGCCAGTCGGCATACTTCTTGTGATGGACGGCCGCAGAACCGAAGTCCCAAACATACGGGGCATCGTCACCGGTCAGCAAACAGAAGCGGCACATTTTGTCGCGCTCCCACTCTCCGATCTTGGTGGCTGAAACGTAGCGGATGTTGTTGACGTCAAAAAGCAGCAGTGTACCGCAGTCGCTCGCCTTTAACGCTTCACGGGTCCGACTCAGGCGGTAGCGACGCAGGCGGTCGTGGTCGACGCGGCGTTCGAAATCGACCGAGGTATGCCCCCAGGCGGGCAAGCGGCTCTCCCAGTTCCAATGCGGCTCGAGATCTTGTGGCTGTAGAATGTTCGGTGTCAGTGCGCGGGACATACGGATCTCCTCCAGGCGGAAGCATTCCACCTTGTAAACTTTTGATTTCAATGAGATTATTGTTTTACTGAATGCACCAGCCGCCATCGATATGGATCATCTGGCCAGTCATGTAATCGCTGTCGTGACTGACCAGGAATGCCGCCGTCCCGACGATGTCTTCAGGGTATGAGACCCGTTTGATCGTCAGGTCGTTCTGGGCGATATCCTCATAAGCCTGTCCTGCTTTCTTCTTGAAACCAATCTCGACGAGATCCTTGTCGAGCTGCTCCCACAGTGGTGTCACAACCACGCCCGGCGCATAGCCGTTGACGTTGATATTATGTTCGGCCAAAGAAACCGCACCACAATGAGTGAGGGCCAGGCAGCCATATTTCGAGGTGCAATAGACCGTTACATCCTTGAGAGGCTTGCGTGATGCTATCGAACCGACATTGATGATCTTGTAAGGTGTTTCCTGCGGTCCCTGATCAATCATCTGGCGGGCAGCTTCCTGCATGCCCAGCCACATGGCCTTGGTGTTGACGTTCATGATCATGTCCCAGTTATCTTCATCGATATCCATGAAGAAACGGGGCTTGTTGAGACCGGCATTGAAGATGGCGACATTGATCATGCCAAACGCATCCACCGTGGCCTTGACGGCCCCAGCGTTATCCTCCCGCCTGGTCACGTCCATCTTGACGGCAACTGCCTTGCCGTTGCCCTCGGCGTTGATCTCGTCTGCGACCTTCTGAGCTTCAACGATGTCTAGATCACCGAGGCAAATGTTTGCGCCCTGCCGAGCAAAATGCACTGCATTGGCTGCGCCCATCCCACGCGCTGCACCAGTGATGAGAATATTTTTCCCTTTTAGACGGTTGGGGTCCATGTTTTCCTCCCATTATAGTTTTCCGACCTCCTGCAAATGGCGGTCAGACCGGTTCTGAGCTGCTTGGAGCGCGGCTTTCGGTGTTTGAACGCCACGCAGCATGTCGTGACATTCCTCCCCGCAAATGCGGATGATTTCGCTGATTTCGGGGATCGGTGGGCGCGGCCAGAATTGAAGCTCATCGCGCCATGACATGGCATCGACAGCCTCGAAGATTGGCGACAGGCGGCGGACCTCGGGATCTGCACCGACCGAGTAGCGCGGATTGGTCCGGCTGCCGTGCTCGACGTAGAGCTTCTGGGCTTGCGCTGAGGTAAAGACGATCAAAGCCTCGATTGCTGCTGGCAAACGCTCGGGCGCAATGTTGGCCGGGATGCCGAAGAGATAGCCGCCGACCGGCGCGATCTGTGAGGCATTCAACCCGGCAGGATGCGGCAAATAGTCGACATTGCCAAAGGCCGCACAGGTCGGGTTCTGCTCGAAATATGGCGCCAGCAACGTATAGCCATATGCCATTGCGACCTTGCCGTTGGCGAAGGGACGTACCCGCTCGTACCAGGACATCGAAAGTATATCCGGCGGCGAATACTGCAGAAGCGCCATCAGATATTCGGCTGCGGCGAGCCCGCGTTCCGTGTCGATGGTCGGGCGATAGCCGGTCTGAGCCAGACGGCTTGCGTCATAGCCCCCAGCCTGTCGCGGCAGATTAACGATCGGCTGACCGAAATCCGCACAGGTCATCATGAACGTGTGACCCAACGCTGTGCCACGGGCTGCGTTCCAGGCGATGCCGTATCGTCCCTGCGTCGGGTCATGTAGCGCCTTTGCCGCTTTCAGCAAAGCGTCCGTCGTGTGGGGCGGCTCAAGCCCGGCCTCTGCCAGAAGGTCTTTGCGATAAAACAGTAGCTCCGGCGTTGTCTGAGACGGCACGCCGTAAGGACGCCCGTTCCAGTGAGCTGCCTGCCAGCCTGCCGTATGGAAGTCGCTCGGGTTGAGGCGCTCGACATCGAGGATCTCATCAAGTGGAAGCAAATGGCCCTTTTCCGCAAACTCCCCAAGCCATGGCAGATCCAAAGCAATCAGGTCATAGCGGCTGGTTGCTCTCTGGGCGTTCTTGACTGCTTCTTCATGTAGGCGATCAATCGAGAAGGCCCGCTGGTGGATGGGGCAGCCCACCACCTGTTCAAACTGGCGTTTGAGCCCGTGCATGACCATAAAGGTCGGATCGCCATGCACCAGTACGCGTAGGCCACCCGTCAGCTTAAGTGGTTCAAGCAAGACCTGCGGCGGCTGGATCGTCTGCGCCTCGAGGTATGATCCGCCGAAATAATAATCTTCAGTGCCGGAACGCGGATCGTCGTTTCCGAAAGACTGAACCGCCATGCGGCGCACCCGGCTGCTGAACTGTGTCCAGGCCTCCAGCATGCTGGCGCTCGGATGCCGCGAAAAGCTCTTGCCAGTGGAGGTGCGCACACGCTGCTCGATCAACCCACGGCTCATCATATCCTGCATACGGCGGTTCGCCGTCGCATAGGGCACGCCCGAGGCGCCGATCAAGGAAGTCGGCGTCACCACTTTAGCTTCAAGATGCCTCTTCACGAGATAAGCCGACATTTTGACATAGGGGTTCGGAGCCATAATCTCTAGCAAACCTTCCAGTTCGTCCTCGAAACTCTCCAGAAAGGAAAGCGCCTTGAGGATCTCGGCCTTGGTCTGCGGTGTCAGATAGGGTGTCTCCTTGCCCAACTCTCCTTTATGGTGGTTCATCGCGCTGCTCCTGACCTGGCGGCGTTCCGACCCACTGCACATTTCCTCAATTTGGATATTTTTTGGATGAACATTGATCATCTCCATTAGATTGGGCGAGAGCACTCTCGCGCAAAACGGGCAAAAAGTTCATTCTGGATTTAATATTATTCAATTTGAATATTTTTAGGGACGCATAGAATCGGGTGGCACGGCAGGGTTCATAGGACACTCAAGCCGAGTGACACGTCCGGATCTGGAGGGGTCCTGGACACTCTGAGCCTGGAGGGGCTTTGACGAATTCTGGTCCGAAAGGGCCTATTGGGAGGAACTCAAGATGAAAAATACACTTCGCGCTGTGCTCGCGATCAGCACCGCAGCGGCCGGAATGACATTCGCCGGCGCCGCTTTTGCCGACACCATGAAAATCGGAATTTCCCAAAACAACGTTGGCGTCGACAGCTATCAGACCACCTACGAAAAAGCCTTCATCTCTGCAGCGGATGCCAATGCGGACGTCGAAACGGTCGTGTTGGACGCTGGCGGCGATGTGGCGCGCCAGATCGCGCAGATCGAGGATCTCATTCAGCAGGAAGTTGACGCGATCATCATCTGGCCGACCAATGGCGAAGCCGTCATCCCGGCCGTTCGCAAGGCATCCAAAGCCGGCATCCCGGTGATCGTTACCAACTCCAACATTGCCGAACAGGGCTTTGACTTCGTCAAATCCTTCTCCGGCCCCGACAACATCACCCAGGGCGCCCGCTCCGCCGAAATCATGTGCGACAAATTCAAGGACATGGGCATTGCCGACAAAGCCAAGATCGTCCAGATTTCCGGCCAGCCTGGGTACACCACAGCCATCGAACGGGCTCAAGGCTTCGAAGAACGTCTTCCGGAAGTCTGCCCGAATGTGACCCTTGTGGAAACACAGCCGGGTGACTGGAATCGCGAAAAGTCGCAAAAGGTCATGGAAGCGTTCCTGGTCAAATACGACGATATCGATGGCGTCTATGCCGGCGATGATAACATGGGTGTCGGCGCCCTGAACGCTGCAAAGGCCTCTGGTCGCGACGGCATCATCTTCGTCGGTGCAACCAACTTCTCGGTTGGCTACGAAGCCATGGAACGCGGTGAATACTGGGGTTCGATCTATCAGTCGCCGGTTGATGACGCGGAAGCTGCCCTGCAGACCGCCGTCGATGTGCTTGCCGGCAAGGAAGTGCCCTTCCTGAACTACTTCGACACGCCGAAAATCACCCAGGACAACATGAGCAACTACAGCAAGCCGGTTTTCTAATGTCGGGAAAGGCGCGGGACATTTCCCGCGTCACCTCATCTCATAATCATAAAACATCCGGGAGAGAAGCATGGGCCGTGTGTCCGGGCGTTCCTGCATTGTCACTGGCGCCGCGCGCGGCATCGGCAAGGCGATAGGTGAGGCCCTTCTGGAAGAAGGTGCCGATGTGTGTTTCGCAGACATCAACGGCGAGGAAGTCAGCGCTGTCTCAGCACGCAACCAGGAACGCGCCGCCAGAACCGGCGGCAAAGTCACCTGGGCGAAAGTCGACGTCAGGGACCGTGATCAGGTCCGCGCAATGATCGACAAGACGGTTGCGGCTTTCGGAAAACTGGATGTGAAGTTCAACAACGCTGGCGTCAACAAGCCGATGAACTTCCTAGACGTAACCGAAGACAACTGGAATTTCATTATGACGGTCAACGGCCTGGGCTGCATGATCGGTATCCAGGAAGCCGCAAGGCAAATGATCTCACAAGGCACCGGCGGAAAGATCATCAACACCGCCTCCGTGGCCGCGCGTCAGGGGTTCGACAATGTCGCGCCCTATTGCGCCTCGAAGTGGGCGGTCGTTTCGCTGACCCAGTCGGCAGCGAGGGATCTTGCCAAACATAACATCACTGTCACTGGTTTTGCACCTGGTGTTGTCGCCACCGAGATGTGGGATCAGGTCGATCAGGACCTAATGAACATCGGCGCAGCACAACGTCCTGGCCAGGCAATGGAAGAATTTTCATCAGAGATCCTGCGGGGAAGGGTTGCCTCCCCCAAGGACATTACGGGCACGACTACCTACCTCGCCTCGGAAGACAGTGACTACATGACAGGCCAGATCGTCATGATCGACGGTGGCATGACACTGGTCTAAGGAGCGTCATCGGGTTTGGGAGGATCAGATGTCAGAACTGACACAAGAAAAAATCGGCCTTAAAAGCAGGCGAAGGGAGCAACCAGTGGGGCGCTTTTCCAATCTGAAACTGGGGGAGATCCTTGCCCGACAGGGCATCCTCATCGCATTTGCGCTCTTTCTGATCGGCTTCACCATTGCAAATGATCGCTTTCTCGCCCCGGACAATATCATGGGGGTGGTTCGCTCGTCGGCCATTCTCGGCGTCATGGCACTTGGTGTTACCTTCGTCGTTCTGAGCGGCAATCTCGACCTCTCGGTCGGATCGATGATGTCCTTCTCGACGATTGTCGTTCTCGATCTTCACGACAAGATCGGCCCTGTGTTGGCCATCCCGGCCATGTTCGCCATGACCATGTGTCTCGGCGCGTTGATTGGTTTTCTCGTTGGTTACCTCAGACTGAACTCCCTCATTGTGACACTTGGCATGTTGTCGGCCATCCACGGCCTGACGCTGACTTATTCCGGCGGCAAGAACATGGACATCGCGGACAAGGAAGGCACCTGGTTCAGCGTCTTCGGTCAGTCCGACCTCGTGGGCATCCCAGTCCCCATCCTCATCTTCGCACTGCTTGCATCCACACTCGGAATCCTACTGGCGAAAACGCCATATGGCCGCAAGGTCTATGCCGTCGGCGGCAACGGTCTGGCAGCAACATTCTCGGGCATCAACCGGTCACGGGTAGTCTTCACCTGCTATGTCCTTTCGTCATTTTGCGTGGCAACCGCAGGCCTGCTGCAAGCCAGCCGATCCCTCGGAAGCCAGAACACTGTGGGTCAGGGGCTTGAGCTTGAGGTGCTGGCCGCTGTCATTTTGGGCGGTGCGTCCCTGATGGGCGGCTCCGGCACGATCTTCAAAACCGTGATCGGTGTGCTGATCCTCGGCTTTATCCAAAACGGTCTTTTGCTCGTGGGGCTGCAGTTCTACGCCCAATACATCGTCACCTGGATCATCATCATTCTTGCAGTCTGGTTGGACATCGCAGCCAAGCGCGGCAAGCTCTGGTCACCGATAGCGTGAGGCGGACAATCATGGAACCTGGAACGCTCAGTACCTTTCTAAAGCGTGGTGCCATTTGGGGCTTCATCGTTTTCGAGCTTATCTTCTTCAGTCTCGCCGGCGAATTCCTGTCGTTCAGCGACAAGGCCTTCATGGACCTGGACAACATGCTGTTGTTGTTCAAACAATCCGCCCCCATCGGAATCATCGCCGTGGGCATGACCATTATCATGATCAACGGCAACATCGATCTGAGCGTCGGAGCGACCTATGCCCTGAGTGCCATCGTCCTACTCGACAGCATGACGTGGCCGATGTTTGCCGGAATGGGCAATGCGGTGATCCCGATTGCCTGGGGCCTGGCCTTGCTGACGGGTGTCGTGCTTGGCGCGCTCAATGGGCTGATCGTCTGGAAGACCGGCGTGGACGCCTTCATCGTGACGCTTGGCGCTATGCTGGGCTATCGCGGTCTGGTCTTCATGTACAACGGTGAGCAGCCGACCTCTCACCTTAACTGGACTTTGGTCGATTTTGCAGAAGCGCAGTTTCTCGGGCTTCACACAGCCACCTGGTTCCTAGTCGCTGTCACTGCCGCTGTCTGGTTTTTGATGAACAAGACAGTTCATGGCCGCAACGCCTATGCGATTGGTGACAACCGCGCAGCGGCCACCAACGCAGGTATCCGTGTCGGCCCGCACATGCTGATCAATTTCATGATCATCGGCTTTCTTGCCTCGCTTTCGGCTGTCGCATTTTATTCAGAATCTGGCTCCGTCAATCCCAATGACGGTGAACTCTACGAGCTTTGGGTGATCACTGCCGTGGTCCTGGGTGGCACAAAGCTGACCGGGGGCGCCGGATCGGTGCTGTCCACCCTTGGTGGTGTTCTGGCGATACAGCTGCTGCGAAAAGGGCTTGGGCACATTGGTGCAGACACGGAAACCGTCAATCTTGCAATCGGCATAATCCTGATTGCCGTGCTGTTGCTTGACCGGCAGTTGAACATCAAGGGCAAAGAGGAGCTGAGAGTATGAGCACGCAAAAACCAGCCCTTCGACTAGAGGGGATTCTCAAGACCTTTCCCGGCGTACGCGCCCTCGACAATGTGTCCTTTTCCGTCATACCCGGCGAGGTTCATGCCTTGATGGGGGAAAATGGCGCCGGCAAGTCGACCCTGATGAAGGTACTTGGCGGTCTCTACCAGCCGGACGATGGCCAGATCATTATCGACGAACAACCGGTTGTTATGACGTCTCCGCTTCAGGCCAAATCCAAGGGCATCGTCTTCATCCATCAGGAACTCAGTCTGGCGGAGGAACTGACAGTCGCAGAGAACATCTACCTGGGTGAACTGCCGCACAAAAGTTTCGGCCGGGTCGACTGGAAAAAGCTGCATGCCCAGACAGATTCAATCTTGCAAAGGCTTAAGGTCGGCTTCAACGCCAAGACCCGCGTCGGCGAGCTGTCAATTGCCAACCAGCAAATGGTCGAAATTGCTCGCGCCCTGACCGTTGAAGCCAAGGCCGTCATCTTCGATGAACCTACCGCTTCCCTGACCGATGCAGAGAAGGTGGTACTCTTCGATGTGATTACCGACCTCAAGTCCCATGGGGTTGGCATCATCTATATTTCCCACCGTATGGAAGAGATCTTCAAGATCACGGATCGCATCAGCGTGCTGCGGGATGGGCAATATCGCGGCACTTTGAATACCGCCGAAACGACGGATGACGAGATCACCCAACTTATGATCGGGCGCAAACTCGATCTCTCGCGCAATGCCAGCCATCACGAGGTCGGCGATGTCGCTCTCGAGGTGCGCGAGCTTTCCTGCGGCGCCTTGTTCAAGAACATCGATTTCGAGGTGAGACGTGGCGAGGTTGTCGGTTTTTATGGGCTGGTCGGTGCCGGACGCACAGAAATTGCAGAGACCCTTTTTGGTCTGCGTGAACCCACTGCTGGCCAGATCTACCTTGATGGTGCCGAAGTCACTATCCACTCCCCGGCAGATGCGATTGCAAAGGGCATTTCGCTTGTCCCGGAAGATCGCAAGGGCCAGGGCCTGGTGCTCGGGATGAACTGCCGGGACAACATGACCTTGCCCCAGGTTGAAGGCTTGAAGTTCGGCCCCTTCGTTGCAGAGACCGATGAAGTCGCCATCTTCGACAAGTACAAGGAACGCCTCGACATCCGCACGCCCGGCTGGAAGCAGACCGTCGGCAATCTCTCGGGCGGCAACCAGCAGAAGATCGTCATTGCCAAGTGGCTATCGATGCATCCGAGCATTCTGATTGTCGACGAACCAACCCGCGGCATCGACGTCGGCAGCAAATCGGAGATCCACAATCTCATCCGCGAGCTTGCCTCACAAGGCTATGCGGTGATTGTCATCAGCTCCGAAATGCCGGAAGTGCTACACGTCAGTGACCGCATCATCGCCATGTATAGCGGTGAAATCATGCGGACTTTTACCTCAGATGAAGTGACGGAAGACAACCTCATTCAAGCCATCTCCGGCATCACCTCAAACCGTGCTGCCTAGAGATTGCCTAGTCGCACCTGGCGGTCATGCCGCCATCGACGATGATTTCCGTGCCCGTGATGAAGCGGGCCTCGTCGGAGGCCAGGAACAGGGCGGCGTTGGCGGTGTCGCGGCCATCGCCCATGAAACCAAGCGGGATGCGGGAAAGCCGGGTCTTGAGCAGTGCATCAACGTCACCGCCCGCACGTTGGCCTGCGAGACGCGCCTCCACCATTGGCGTATGCAGCTGACCGGGAACGACCGTATTCACCCGCACTCCCTTTGCCGCATATTCCACCGCAACCACCTTGGAAAACTGGATCACCCCGGCCTTGGTCGCCGCATAGGCAGACTGGGCCGCCCCCGTCCAGCGCATGCCGGAAGTCGACGACGTGTTGACGATGGCGCCCTTGCCGCTGGCTTCCATGATCGGCAGCACATTCTTGCAAGTGAGGAAGACGCTTTTCAGATTGAAGTCGATCTGCCTGTCCCAGATCTCTTCGCTCATCTCCACCGGCCCGCCCTTGGCCGATCCGCCGACGTTGTTGACAAGGATATCGACCGTCCCGAAATGCGCCATACAGGCTTGCACCATCGCCGCCACCGCATCGCCCTCGGTGATATCGCAGATGTGCCCGACGATTTCGCCCCCAACAGCTTCGGTTCGCTCAATCGTTTCCTGCAGCGCGTCCTGGCTGATGTCGACGGCAAATATCTTGGCGCCTTCCTCGGCGAAACGCACACTTACGGCCCGCCCATTGCCCCAACCGGGCCCGATGCATCCCGCACCCGTGACGATAACGACCCTGTCCTGAAGCCTTCCGGTCATGGCTCTCTCCTCAAGCTTCGAACTTGTAAAACCGCAATGGATTGTCGACCAGCAGCGCCTGCTGCAACGTCGCGCTTGGGGCGATTTCTGGGATCAGATCGACCAGATCGCCATCGTCGGGCGGATCGGCGCGGAAGTTGGGATGAGGCCAATCGGTGCCCCACAACACCCGCTCAGGAAAATTCTCCACCAGCTTGCGGGCAAATGGCACAGCATCAGCATAGGGCGGATCCTGGCGGGACGCCCGCTCGCAGCCGGAGACCTTGACCAGGATGTGATCATTTTCCATCAGCCCGAGCAATGCATCATAGGGGTCTTGGTCCATGCCCAGAGACGCATCGACACGTCCGATATGATCGATCACCACGGGAACGCTCGCTTTGGCCAACCCCGGGGCTTTCTCCACGATCAGTTCGTTGTCCATGTGGATCTGCAGATGCCAATCGAAGCGGCCGAGGCGGTCAGCGAGACGCAGAAGCGCATCCATCGAGGCACCGCCGGTGAGATGCGCCATGTAGTTGAAGCGGATGCCACGAAACCCCATGGCGTGATGGCGCTTGATTTCATCATCAGATACATCAACCGGTAGCAACGCGATGCCGAGATATGTGCCTGTGCGTGCAGCGATGGCATCAGCCGCCGCGGAATTGTCGAACCCATGAACCCCGGACTGAACCACGACACAGCGCTCGATGCCGATCATCTCGTGCAGGGCGAAGAGCTTCTCCTTGGGGGCATCGCCCGGATGAAGCTTGCTTTCAGCTGCATAGGGAAAGCGGGAGGCCGGCCCAAACACGTGACAATGGGTGTCGCAAGCCCCCTTCGGCAGGGCAAAGGTCGGTTTACGCGGGGAGGAATGATAAGTGATGGGAGCCGTATTCAAGACGGACCTCTTTGATAGATTTGAACGAATGACCACGGAAAAGCAAGGCGAAGCCTATTCCAGCTCCGGCTTCAGACCATCCGGCGGCGGCACTTCGAAGACATTGATCGTCATGGAAATCAGCGTGTAATAGCCAAGCAGCCCGGTCAGATCGACAACGGCGTCCTGCCCAAGCACCTCGACAGCCCTTGCATAGACCTCATCAGTGACCTTGCGCTGCGTGTGCAGCATCTCCGAAAAGCGGTAGACGATTTCTTCGTCGGCTTGCAGGAACACCGGATCGTCTCCAGTGCGAATGGCTTCGACGATTTCCTTGGAGATGCCGGCTTTCAGGGCAATCGGTTTATGCGCCGCCCACTCGAATTCCGACATCCAGACCCGTGCGGTTGCCAGGATTGCCAGTTCTGAGAGGCGCGGTGACAAGCTTGAGTCATAGCGGCAATACCGGCCGAGCGCCTGGGCCCGATCTGCCAGATCAGGCCGGTTGAGCCAGATGGCGAGAGGGCCACGAACTCTGCCACGTGGGCCGGAGGCGATTGCCTCATAGACTTCGCGCTGACGCGAACTAAGAGCGTCCGGTTCAAGCGGTGGAATACGGCTCATGAGGCGAGATCCTCCGGTCGGCGGGTGTCGTTGAATGCAGGTTCGGCTTCAGCAAAGTGGTCAAGCCAGGAGACAAGTTCCGGAAAGCGGCCACGCCATTCCACCGGCTTGCGCCAATCGAGATATCCCAGCGCACAAGCAAGGCCGATGGAGACTACATCGGTGACCGTTGGGTCGGGCAAGGCCTCTGCCATGGCCGCGAGGCCACGCTCCACCTTGCCGCGCTGATGGTTCAACCAGACAGTTGAAATCTGCTCTGGCTGACGAAAGCGTGACTCATAGACCATGAGAAGCGCTGCATCGGCGATCCCGTCGGCCAGCGTTGCCCTGGTCTGCATGCGCGCCCGTTCCATGGGGTCTTGCGCGAGCAGGATATTCCGGCCCGACCAGCTGTCGAGAAACTCCAGAATGACCTGGCTGTCGTAGAGAGCGGTTCCATCCTGCAAAATGAGGCAGGGCATCTTGCCGAGCGGGTTTTGCAGGCGCAGCGTATCCGTCGCATCGCGGGTGTCAGCCGGAGCCAACTCCACCCTCTTGCTTAACCCCAGAACCTCGATGGCAATGCGGACCTTGCGTCCAAACGGAGATGTCAGCGTCGAGCGAAGGGTTCGCGGTGCCGGTCCGGCAACGAGATCGACGGGGGAGGTCAAAGTCGCACTCATATCCTGGTTCATTTCATCGTCTCAGGCAGGAACAGGGCGATCTGCGGGAACATGCAAAGCAGCAGCAGCATCACGAAGCCGGCGAGCACGTAAGGGATGAGTCCGCGGAAAACATCTTCGAGGCTCACCCGGCCTTCCGATGCGGCCTGCACCACGAAGCAGTTGATCCCCACCGGTGGTGTCACCGCTCCAATCTCGACCAGAAGCACAACGAAAACGCCGAACCAGATCGGATCGAATCCCAGCTCCATCATCACTGGATGGGTGATCGGCAAGGTGATCGCCAGCAATGCCGGAGCATCCATCATCATGCCAAGCACAAGGTAGATGCCGACGATGATCAGCACCACGACCCACCGATTGACGTCCAATGTTGTCAGGAAGCTTCCGAGCGTGTTCGCCACACCACTGATGGCCAGGAACTTGGAAAACACCAGAGCGCAGATGATAATGGCAAAGATCATCGCCGACGTCCGGATGGTGTCGAGAAGTGTATCGCCCAGACGCACGCCCTTGAGGCCGCGCTGCCGGATGATCGCCAGGACAAGCGTGAGGCCGGCACCGATGCCGCCGGCTTCCGTTGGCGTGAAGATGCCCAGATAGAGCCCTGAAATGATGCAGACAATTACAAGAACCAGCGGCCCTGCAAGACGAAGCGAATAGATCTTTTCCTTCAGCGATGCTTCCGTCTTGATGGAAGGGGCCAGCTCCGGCTTGCGCCAGACGGTGATATAGGTCGCCAGGCAAAGCAGCGTTGCGAAGATCACCCCGGGGATGACACCGGCGATCAACAATCCGCCGATGCTGGAATCCGTCAGAATACCATAAACAACGACCAGAGCGCTTGGTGGAATCATCACCGCCAAGGTTCCGGCAATGGCGATTGAGGCCGATGCCAGACTCTTGTCATAGCCGCGTGCCAGCATCTCCGGCAGAGCAAGCTTGGTAAAGACGGTTGCCGTTCCGACGCTCGACCCCGAGGCTGCGCCAAAGGCTGCTGCACCGATCGTGGTGGAGATTGCCAACCCACCTTTCAGGTTTCCAAGCCACTTGCTGGTAGCCTCGAACATGTCCTCCCCAAGTCCGGCCCGCATGGCAAAGAACCCCATGAGCAGGAACAGCGGAATGACACTGAAATGAAAGCTGTGAGTGGTGTCGAAGAACACCGTTGAGAGCACCGCCGTGGCACCGTTGACACCGACGATCGCTGCAAGGCCAGCAGCTCCAACCGCCCCGAGGGCGACCATGACATTTACGCCGAGCAGGATCGCGGCAAACAACGCCCCGATACCGACAAGGCCGATTTCCAAACCGGTCATTCCGAGGTCAACTCCTCATGTTCTTCCGTCTTGATCAGAACGCGCAGGCTGCCCAGAACAAACTGAATGGCCAGCAGCATCAGGCCGAAGAAGACGACGAACTTGATGGGATAGAGAGGATAGCGAACAGTGCCCCACTGTTGCTCATTGATGGCAAAGGACTTCATCGCGTAGCCCCAGGCCGCATTGGTGCACCAGGCGAAGAAGATCGCCCCCAGTGCGAGCGCAGTAAAGCGCGCAGCCTTTTGCAGCCCGTTGGGCATTCTCTGGGTCAGAAGCACCACACGGATATGCCCACCTTCATACTGGGTCAAAGCCAGCGACAGGAAAATGAGCACCGTCAACATGGACTCTGTCAGCTCAAAAGCTCCAGACACCGGTGCATTGAAGATAAAACGCGAAACGGCATTCGCAATCACCAGCAGCATCATCGCGAAGGTCGTATACCCCGCCACATAGCCGCATGCTTTCAGGAAGGTGCCGTACCCGCGCCAGATCCGATCGAACATCGACATCGGTGATGTCTCCGAAATTAGCTGGTCATCGAAGCCTGTGTCCGATGAAGGAGGAGGGAATTACGGGGGCACGACAGGCCCCCGCAGAATGTGGCCTGAACAAGCTTGCTTAGAAGCTCAGTTCCTTGACAATTTCAGCGCTCGGAACACCTGCCGCATCGGCACGGTTGATCCATTCCTTGCGCACAGCCTGAATGCGCTCGTCGCCAACGATGGAGGTCAATTCCTCTGTCGGGAATTCGATGACCTCAACGCCTTTTTCGGTCCAGCCTGCACGCACCTGAGCAATCGTGGCGTCCAGTTCGTCCGAATAAGCCTTGGCGTACTCGGAGCCAAGTTGATCGACGATTGTACGGGTTTCCTCATCCATGCCGTTATAGGTATCGAGATTCATCGCAATCAGATGTCCGAACGAAGCCCCAAGCGGGATCTCGATGTAATATTTTGCGACTTCATCATATTTCCAGCCATGGGCCAACGCCGGACCAATTGGCGTGCAATCCAGAATGTTGCGCTCCAGCGCTTCATAGGCCTCTGAGGTTGCAATCGATACCGGGGTCGCGCCGAGGGCTTCCACCAGCGCCGGATAGGCAAAGCCGTAGGTCCGGATACGCTTGCCCTTCAGGTCTTCGGCCTTGCGCACGGGAGAGGTACACAGCAGGCCGTAGCTTTCCAGCGGGCGATAGCCGATGGCTTTCAGGTTCTGGCTGGTCAGTTCCTGACCGAACTGCGGATAGGTCGCATGCCAGGTTTCCATAAGCTCGGCAATTTCCATCGTCGACTTCGGCTGCGGAATAAAGAAACCAACCGCATTGTTGAGCGGGAACCTGTCGGGGAAATACGGCGTGACGATATCACCAAAGTCGCCAACGCCAGCTGCCAGAGAATCCGGAACTTCGCGGGTCTTGGCGACGCTGCCGCCCCAGAATACTTCAATTTGATGCTTGCCGTCCGTGCGCGTCTTGAACTCGTCAACGAACCACTGGGTTGAAATCGCCTGAGCGTCACCAGCGCCCTGCGGCTTGAAGGTGATCCACTTGTAAGTTTCAGCAGTCGCCGAGGTCGTCCAGGCTGCGGCAAGCAAGCCTAAACCGACAGCTGCAGAGCCCAAAAGCCCGCTGCGCGGAAATCCAGTCATGTTTCCTCCCATGGCGCCTGTTCCTGCGCCTACCATTATTTTCAGTCGAGCCAGTCTCCCTCCTTCGAAGCTGGCGACAGTCCTGATTAAAAAGATCGCGAGCTATAATTCAAATATAATAAAGGCATGCAACCCATACCTTGAAAGCATGCCCTATCGCCAAATACCAGTTTCGGTCAGCTCCACGACAACCTCTCGTATGAGTTCTTCAATCACCGTCAGGGTTTTTTTCTTGCTCTGGTCCGTGCGCATGGCAACACAGAGCGACCATTTGATTTCCGGTTCGCGAATGGGTGCGGCTTCAAGCACACCTTGCTGTACTTCCGAAATGATTGCGCCATAGGTGAGGATGGTAAAACCGTGTCCGTATTTGACCAGCGACTTGGTATGTCCAATACCATCCGAACGGGTGACGATATTCAGTGAAATATCATTCTCTTCCGCGTGGGTATCGACGAGAATTCGCAGAAAATTCGGACGGCTAGGCATGATCAAAGGGTAGCTGCTGGCCTCCGCCAATGTGTAGTCGGCTTCGTCCAAAGTGCCGGTTTTCCCGACAAGGCACAGGTTCTCGACCAGCAGCTCACTGATCCGGATCTCATCCCTCGGCTTGGGGTCATGCATGACCGCGACGCCGATTTCATTGTTGTTGAGTTTTTGCTCCAACGCGCCACTAAAGCCTTCGACAAACCGCAACTCAATCTCCGGATAGCGTTCCTTGGCACGCTCCAGAAGGCGCGGCGCAATAAACTCTCCAGGCGTTGGCGGCATGCCCACGGACACCACACCAGCGGGTCGGCTGGCATGAATGGTCACGTCATGGTGGGTTTGTTGGACCTGGTTGAAAATCAGGTAAGCCCGACGCAGCAGAATTTCACCGGCTTCGGTCACTTCAGCCCCGCGGGCGCTGCGCACAAACAACTGAACCTTGAGATCATCTTCCAGCTTCTTGATCTGACGGCTCAAGGCAGGCTGGGCAATCCTCAGTCGATTTGCGGCACGGGTAAAGCTTTTCTCTTCTGCAACGCAGACGAAATACCGAAGCGTTCTCAACTCGACAATCCACTCGCCGGTCATTGCGCGCCTCGGCAGTAAGACAGAGACAATTTCGTGAGTTTCATGACGGTTCCAGGTTTTGTCTACGCCGAAGCAGGAACGGCATACTTGCCGGAATTCCATGGAATTTCCAAACGTTCCAAGCCAATACATCCAATAGACCGGATTTTTTGGGGGGTCTCATAAAATCCTAGAACTCAGGAAATCACGCCATTCCGAACTTACCCGAATTGCCGCAATTTCTTGGAAACGTCGCCCGCATCTCCAGGTGCTATTGACTTCAATATCTCTCCCTGCCCTGCCTCAATCTATGTCATCTGGGCCACTTCCTGCCTGCCGCAGAGCTTCCGTGAGTGTGTCGAGAATATCGACGCGGCCGGTGTCGCGGCGCTGCACGACGCCAAGCTGTCGCCTGAGCGGCGGGGAGCCAAAAGGGAACCACCTGAGATCCGCCATCAGCGAGTGTTGCAGGGCCACATAAGGGATGATCGCGAAACCCAGGCCAGCTTCAACACAACCGATCACGGCCGTCATGGTATTGACCGAAATGATCTCCCTTGGGGACACGCCCAGGCGGGCAATTTCCGTGTCGATCTGACGTGCCAGCGGAACACGGGTCCTGTAACGGATATAGGGCACCTCCAGCAGAAGGTCCTCCAGGCTGTCTCCCGAAACGCCAGGCGGTGTCAGAACGACCAGGGGCTCTGAGATCACCGAAGTCCACTGCAGACCTGCGGGCACGGCGACGTGATCTGCAACCAACGCCGCATCCAGCTGGCCCGATGCGACCTCCGCCATCAGCTCTTCCGACATGCCGATACGCAAGCGATAGGTGAGCTCTGGATAGATGCCACGCAAGCTGGCCAGAGCACGTGGTACGAGAAAGCTGCCACCGGTGCGCAGTGTGCCCAGAACCAGGGTGCCACGCACCTCGCTTCCCGAGATGGAAGACTTGGTTTCCGTAACGATGCGCAGAATTCTACGGGCAGCCGCCAGCACCTCGGCGCCACGGGTGGTGAGCACGGGGGGGCGTCGGGAACGATCGAAAAGGTCTGCGCCGATTTCTGCTTCCAGTGAAGCGATCTGCTGACTGACGGCGGACGCGGTCATGTTGAGACCACGAGCTGCAGCCGCAAATCCCCCATGTTGCGCAATCGCAAGAAGCGTTTCGAGTTGCCGGATGTCCATGTGGGCAAGTTAAGCAAAACTGATCTTAAACACAATCAATTCGCGCTTTGTAAAAGAAATCCTTGTGTTAGCATTCATTGTTGACGCTAAACCTCCGATAAAAAATCGGTCCTTCCAGGGAGCTTCATTTATGAAAATTCGTTTGGGCCTTGCAGCCCTCCTCACCGCCGCAGTTGCATTTGTTTCCCCCGCAGCTGCTCAAGACTATCCCGAACGCGCTGTCGAGTTCATCGTGCCATGGTCGCCGGGTGGTGGCTCCGACACGCTGATGCGCATCATCTCCGGCAACATCGAGCCCTACCTCGGCGTTGAACTTCCGATTATCAACATGCCGGGCGTTGGCGGCACCGTCGGCCTGCGCGAAGCATCCCGCAAGCCTGCCGACGGCTACACCATCTCCCAGGTTCATGAAGGTCTGCTTGTCGCCACCGAAACCGGTGTGACGGACCTGGCCTGGAGCGACTTCGAGCCGATCGCTCTGATGACCGCATCACCACAGTTTCTCGTCGCGCACCCGACTGAAAACTACAGCAACCTTGAGGAATTCGTCGAATACGCCAAGGCACATCCGGGTGAAATCACCATTGGTGTGACCCTCGGCGGTGTGCCGCATCTCCATGCTGCCATGATCGAACAGGCCTACGGTCTGAAGTTCAAGTATGTCGGCTATGAAGGCACCGGCCAGCGCGTCCGGGCTCTCGTCGGTGGCAACCTCGATGTTGCAATCGGCGACATTTCTTCGTCCGCGCAGTTCGTTGAAAATGGCGATCTGGTTTTCCTCGCAGTCGGCTCGTCCGAACGTATGCCAGCAACCCCGGATGTCCCGACCTTCAAGGAGAACGGCAAGGATCTGGAACTGATGGTGACACGTGGCATCATCATGCCGAAGGGAACGCCGGCAGAGGCTCGCGACACCATGGAAGCCGCGCTGCAGAAGCTGTCTGAAGATGCGACATACATCGAACAGACCAACAACGCCGGTGCCGATGTCATGTTCCGTGGCCAAAAGGACTACACGGCTTACCTCGCCAACCTTGACGAGACGGTTAAGTCTCTCTCTGAGGTTCTGGCTCCGTGAGCGAGTCTTCCAGCAAGACGACTTTGGAAGCGGGCGAAATCGCTCGCTTCCTCAGTTACCTGGCGATTCTTGCCGCCTCGGTAGTGCTGTTCGTCTCGGCCGGCACGATACCGTCATCGCGCTTTGAGACCCTTGGGGCCGGTGCATTTCCGCGCTTCGTCTATGGCGCCATTTGTCTTGTCGCAGTCATCGCCATTGCAGACGGCCTGCGCAAGATCTCCCGCAACAGTTGGGCACACTTCGGCGCAGAAACCTTTGCATGGGCAAAGCGAAGCCGTCTGGTCTTCGTCTGCCTCGCGGCCTTTGCCGTTTATATCGTCGCGTTGCCGATCCTCGGGTTCTCCATAGCCAGCTTCATCTTCGTGCTGAGCCTCCAGATCATCCTGATGCCGCGTCGCCCGGTGTCCATCCTCGTGGCCATCGTCGTTGCGCTGACATTCTCTTTCGGTCTCAACTGGCTCTTCGCCGAGGTCTTCACCGTGTTCCTGCCGCGTGGAGTGATGTGACATGGCAGATTTTCTTTCGGCACTCTCCCAGATTTTCACCCTGTCGACGCTGATCTACATGCTAGCCGGCTCGGTCGCTGGCATCGTTGCTGCGGCGATCCCGGGCTTCACCGTAACAATGGCCATCGTGCTGACCCTGCCGCTGACATTTTCCATGGAGCCTTTGCAGGGCATCGCGGTCATGCTCTCGGTCTACGTTGGTGGGTATACGGGAGGCCTCATCTCCGCTGCCCTGCTTGGCATTCCAGGCACCCCCTCCTCGGTCGCGACCACCTTCGACGCATTTCCGATGGCCAGAAACGGCGAACCGGGACGCGCTCTGTCTTTGGGCGTATGGGCTTCGTTCTTCGGCACGATTATCTCGACAATTGTCCTGATTGTCGCAGCCCCGCCACTTGCCATTTTCGCAGTCAAGCTCGGTCCCTGGGAGTATTTCTCGCTGATCGTGTTCGCGCTGACCATCGTCGCAAGTCTCGTCGGCGACTCGGTGATCCGCGGCTTGCTGGCCGGCCTCATAGGCCTGGCCCTCTCGACAGTCGGCACGGACCCCATCATGGGACGTCCGCGGTTCGATTTCGGTATCGAGATGCTGCAGTCCGGCCTGCCGTTCCTCGTCGTTCTGATCGGAATTTTCGCGATCTCTCAGCTCGTTTCCGAGGTCGAAGACGTCAAGTCCGTCAGATCCGGAAACTCCCTTGTGACAGGCGCTATCGACTTTCAGACTTGGAAGGTCATGCGAGAGGTCCTGATGAGCCCGGTCAACCTGCTGCGCTCATCCATGATCGGTGTGCTGATCGGCGCTCTGCCGGGTGCAGGCGGCTCAATCGCCAATCTTCTGGCCTATGATCAAGCCAAGCGGGCTTCGAAGACACCGGATGAGTTTGGCAAAGGCATACCAGACGGTATCGTCGCCTCCGAATCCGGCAACTCTGCGACCGCCGGCGGCGGATTGATCCCAATGATCGGTCTTGGCATTCCGGGCTCCGCTGTTGATGCCATCTTGATGGCCTCCCTGATGGTGCACGGAATTTCGGTCGGACCGAGGCTGGTCATGGACCATGGCGATCTGGTCTACGGTATGTTCATCGCCATGGCCGTTGCCTCTCTGATGATGCTCCTCGTGTCGGTTCTGTCCATGCGGCTGTTCCTGCGCGTTGCCGAGGTACCCAAGTGGCTCATCGTTCCGGCTGTCATGACCTGCTGTGTTGTCGGATCATTTGCCCTCAACAACCGCGTCACAGATCTCTATCTGCTCGGGTTTATCGGTGTTGCCGGTTACATGCTGCGGGCGCTTAAATATTCGCTCGCACCACTGGTTCTCGGCGTCATTCTCGGTCCGATCGCAGAAACCAACCTGCGCCGTGCGCTGATGACCGATGACGACCCGACCTTGTTCCTTTCGCGTCCCATCAGCCTGATCTTTCTCATTGCCGCTGTTTTCTCCATTGCCTGGGCTGTCCGCGGCCATCTTAAATCTCGTAAAACCAAGAAGAACACTGATGCAACTGCGCCATGATCCCGTTTATCCTTCACGTCGTTCTCCGGTGCTTGCGGAAAATGTCGTGGCGACCTCGCAGCCTTTGGCCACTCAGGCCGGGCTTGAAATCCTCCGCCAGGGCGGAAATGCTGCCGATGCGGCCATTGCAACCGCTGCCGTCCTGACCGTTGTCGAGCCGTCCGGCAACGGCTTGGGCTCCGATGCTTTCTGCATTCTCTGGGATGGCAAGGAGCTTCATGGCCTGAATGCCTCCGGCCGTGCGCCGGCTGCCTGGGGACCGGAACGGTTCCCCGGTGGCATGCCCTCCAAAGGCGTCGACAGCGTCACGGTCCCCGGTGCCATCAGCGCCTGGGTCGAGGTCTCCGAACGCTTCGGCAAACTGGATCTGAAAACGACCCTGGCGCCGGCTATCCGCTATGCGGAAGACGGTTTCATCGTGTCGCCGGTGATTGCCAAACTCTGGTCCGTCGCGGCAGAAAACCTCGGGACCCAGCCCGGGTTTGCCGAAACCTTCCTGCCGGATGGACGCGCACCGAAAGCCGGGGAACGCTTTCAAAATCCGGGCGCGGCGCGCACTCTGCGCGCCATTGCCGAAACCAAAGGCAAGGCCTTCTATGAAGGCGAAATTGCAGAGGAAATCATCGCCTTCTTGCAGGCCAACGGCAGTGCCATGACGCTGGATGATCTTGCAAGCCACCGTCCCGACTGGTGCGGCACGGTCTCCCAATCGTTCGGCGACGTCGAGCTGCACGAAATCCCGCCCAACGGTCAGGGCATCGCAGCTCTCATGGCCCTAGGGATGCTGGAGCACACCACAATCCGCGACCATGGGCCGGATGATCTGACGGCTGTTCACCTGCAGATCGAAGCGCTCAAGCTTGCCTACAGGGATCTTCATGCCTTTGTCGCTGACCGCGATCACATGAATGTGGTCGATGAACAGGCCCTGCTTGATCCGGACTATCTGAAAGCGCGCGCAGCTCTGATTGACGCTGAAAAGGCAACCGATTATCCGGTGGGCGCTCCGAAGCGTGGTGGCACGGTGCTGCTGAATGTCGGTGACGCAGCCGGTATGATGGTCAGCTTTATCCAGTCCAACTATGCCGGATTCGGCTCCGGGGTCGTTGTTCCAGGCTGCGGCGTCTCCCTGCAAAATCGTGGGTTCGGGTTCAACACCACCATAGGACATCCGAATTGTGTTGCCGGTGGCAAGCGTCCCTTCCACACCATCATCCCCGGCTTTGCAATGAAGCAGGGCGCGCCACTGATGGCCTTTGGCATGATGGGTGGCCCGATCCAGGCCCAGGGGCACGTTCAGCTCCTCCTGCGCACTCAACTCTGGAACCAGGACGTACAGACCGCAGCGGATGCTCCGCGCTGGCGCATGATTTCCGGTTTGGATGTTGCCTGCGAGCCCACCATGCCGGCCGAAATACTGGAAGGCCTGGGCGCAATGGGGCACAGGATCACAGTAGAAAGCCCCGACAATGCCTTCGGCTTCGGCGGGGCCCAACTGGTGCACCGTCTCCCGGCAGGCGGCTATGCCGCCGGGTCCGACCCGCGCAAGGATGGACAAGCCGCCGGCTTCTAGCAAACCATCTTTTTATCACGAACAGGCCTGGCGCCGCAGGGACGGTGCCGGGCCTTTTTATTGACTGACCTGTTCCTCTGGCATGTGCGCAGGTCAGAGGCTTGCCGACCCTCTTCCACCAGTCTTCAGAACGTCAAAAAGCCCGCAGGATTTCTCCGTGCGGGCTTTTTTGTATTTTGTATTTGGTTGCGGGAGCAGGATTTGAACCTGCGACCTTCAGGTTATGAGCCTGACGAGCTACCGGACTGCTCCATCCCGCGTTGTTTTGAGGTTTTTTTTTGCGCTATCGGCTGTTGG
>NZ_JAFLNF010000013.1 GCF_017313085.1 Roseibium limicola
TTATACGGAGACCAGGCACAGGGGTCAACGCCAAAAAACCCAAATCGACCAAAAAAATTCAGCCCGCTTTGCCCGCCCTGGGGAAAAGCCGGCAAACCAAATCCGGACAAACCCCCAAAACCCTAAACATCCCCTGCGTTCAATCAAACTTCCCCACAGAACCTTAATTTGCGTTCAGCATATGGGCGCTGCCGAGGGATCGCCATTCCCGGACCCTGCCTGACTTTGTTGGGCAGTTCTGCCGGGAGCAAAAAAGCCAAAAGGCGGCCGGTTTCCCCGCGCCGCCTCCGCATTGGTCTCTCTGCAGCCGCACCAGTCGTGCCCCAAGCCAGCCCCAGATCAGCCCTTGGCGCTGAACCGTCCCGCCGCCTCGCCGGTGGCAAACGCTGTGCCCATCACCCGGATCGAGGCATAGGCCGTGCTGTCTGCGCCGATCACCCGGCCGGCATAACACAGGTTCTCCAGCCCCTTGGCGCGCAGGCAGTCGAGGGGGATATCAGCAAAGCCCGCGCCACCGATCGGCCGATAGACCGGCTTTCCCGGGACGGAGTGGTCCTCGATCGGCCAGGCGGCGCGCGCCACACCATCGGCACGTTGGCGGCCGGTGAGGAGATCCTCGCCGGTCAACTCATAGCGTGCCGGCGGGTGTCGACTTTCGCGAATGCCGATCTGCGGGCCGGTCTGGACGAGATAGGCGTTTTCGAAGCCCGGTACGCCCTGGCGCAACACCTGGACATAGTCATGGGCTGCGGCGCGCGCTGCCTGCTCCGCCCGGGTGAAGGAGCGCGACGACAGGTCTTCCATCGGATGGTCGAACATCATCCACCACATCTCGCCGGTCAGCGGCACCTCGGTGTAGATGCCGCCATCCGGACGGGCGACGGGCCAGGCGCCGTGGGTGTTGTAGTGCTTGAAGGCGTCGATGATGGCCTGGCGATCGATGGGGACAGCCGGATTGCGCCCGCCGACCCGGATCGGCGCCGAGACAGCCTGAAGGTGACCCATCTCATTGCCACTGCGACAGGTCATTCCCGCCAGAAGAGCCAGATTGGCGTCGCCGGTGGCGTCGACGAAGGCCTCGGCGGCAATTCGCGCACGTCCGTCCATTCCGGCAAGGGTGACGGCTTCCAGCCGATCGGCGGTTCTTGTGACCGCGGCCACACGGGTGTGCAGCAGAACATCGACGTTATGCCGGGCCAGCACCCGGTCAAGGGCCAGCTTGACCGCCTCGGGTTCCAGCAGAATGATCCAGTTGGCCGTGGTCGGCGATTTGAACGGATCACACGGCAAGCCCAGCGCCCGCAACTCGTCGAGGACGAGATCGGCAACACCGCCCACCGCCTTGATCGGGTCTTCTCCCTGCTGAAAGAAGCCGCAATAGGCCAAAACGTTGGAAGTGGTCGCGGCACCGCCGAGAAAGCCGTACTTCTCGACCAGAAGGGTCTTGGCTCCGGCCTGTGCCGCGCCCAGCGCCGCGCCGACCCCGCCCGCTCCGCCGCCGGCGACGATCACGTCATAGTCTGCTTCGGGTTTGCGGCTCATGACCGCCACCCCAGAAGCCGCCGCTCGATCATGCCGATGGTCGTACTCAACAGAACGCCCAGAAGGGAGAGAATAAGCACGCCGGCAAACAGCCGTTCCAGATCGTAAAGCGAGCCCGCTTCGAGGATATAGGCGCCGATGCCATATTGCGCGCCGAGCATTTCCGCAGCCACGAGCAGAATGATGGCGATGGCCAGGCTGATGCGCAGGCCGGACAGAATGCCCGGCATGGCACCGGGCAGCACGATCTTGCGGACAATCGACAGCCACGACAGGCCAAAGCTCTGGCCCATGCGAATGAGCGAACGATCCACATTGTCGACCGCACCATAGGTGGCGACTACTGTCGGCGTGAAAGTGCCAAACGCGATCAACGCGTATTTCGAGGCCTCATCAATGCCGAACCAGATGACGAACAACGGCAGCAGGGCAATCTTCGGAATCGGGAACAGGGCTGCCACCAGCGGCACCAGACCGGCGCGTACATAAGAAAACAGTCCGATGGTCACCCCGACCGCTATGCCCAGGGAAGCGCCAAGGGCTGCGCCAACCACCAGCCGCGTCAAAGACAGGCCCAGATGCTTGAACAGCATGCCGCTGGCATAAAGATCAATCAGTGTCTGTAGAACATCAGAAGGCCTGGGCAGAGTCAGCGCGGAAATCCAGCCTGTGCGCGTGCCCCATTCGGCGACTGCGATGATCACCGCGAAAACAACGAAAGCCACCCAGCGGCGGCTTTTGGGCGCAAACCCGCCGCCACGAAAGCGAACCTCCTGCCGGGTCTCTGCACCAGAGGGCGACGCGGGAGAGGGTGAAGAGAGAGTGGTCTCAGGCATCAATCAGTTCCTCGTCGGCGGCGCGGGCTTCTTCGCGCATCAAGTCCCAGAGGTGCTTCTGGATGGTCTCCAGCTCGCTGTCGGCATAGCCACGCTCACTCAACGGCTTGTCGATCTCGACAATCTCCCGAATGCTACCCGGTCGGCGCGACAGCACCACAACCCTGTGGCCGAGGCGGACAGCCTCATTCAGGTTATGGGTGACGTAGACGGCCGTGAAAGGTGTGCGGGTCCACAGGGTGACCAGATCGTCCATCAGCAGTTCGCGTGTCTGGCTGTCGAGGGCGGACAGCGGCTCATCCATCAGCATGACGGCCGGGTTGACGGCCAGGGCGCGAGCAATGGCGACGCGCTGCTTCATGCCGCCCGACAGCTGCTTCGGCAGGGCCTTGGCAAAGTCGCTCAGCTTGGTGCGCGCCAGAACGTCGGCAATGATTGCGTCAGCCCGCGCACCGCGAATTCCATGATCCTCCAGCACCAACGAGATATTGCCGCGCACGGAGCGCCAGGGCAGCAGCGCAAAATCCTGAAAGATGTAGGTCAGCGGGTTGAGGCAGTTCTGCGGCGGTGTGCCGAGCTGCAGGATACGCCCGGCGGTGGGGCGTTCAAGCCCGCCGGCGAACCGCAGCAATGTGGACTTGCCACAGCCGGAGGGGCCGACGAGACAGACGATCTTGCCGGAGGGAATGTCCAGCGTGATATCCCGCAGCACCTCGGTCTCGCCATAGCTGTGACTGATGGCGTCGAGTCGAATGTCCATGGAACTCTCTCTCAAAAAGCATCAAGGCACCGGCGGCGAGGCGTGCCGCCGCCGGCAACAGAAGCAGAATCAGCCGTCGATGGTTTCGACGAAGCTGGCATCCACAATGGTGTCGAGAGTGATCGCGCTGTCGACCAGACCTTCGGCCTGAAACCACGCTAGCTGATCGCCGAGCGACGCCATGTTGAGAGCCGCGCCGCGGTTGAGACGCATGGAGCCGTTGATGATCGATGGGGCAGCTTTTTCCAGCGGACGGTCCGCATAGACGTAGTTGTGAATGAGCTTGACCATCTCATCGACTGCTTCGTCGCCGTTGGTGCGATCCACCATCGTGTCATCATAGTCGGCAACGCCATCGGAGAAGCCTTTCAGGAAGGCCTCCGTCAGGCCCTTGTCACCCGAGGCGTTCTTCTCGGAGGTGAAGACCGTGGTCACCTGATAGTTTGGCAAGAAGTCGGAGACATTGCCAATGATGTGAACCGCGCCGGAGGCGGCCAGCGGCTTGGCGATATGCGGAACAATCGACCAGGCATCGATCTGACCGGACTTCAGGGCGCCAATGACGGCACCGACCTTCTGCAATGGTACGAACTGCGGTATTCCGCCTTCGGCTGCAGCAATTTTCGAGCCCATGTAGTGGAACGACGAGCCGGCTGTGGTGACGCCGAAGCGCTTGCCATCGAGACCAGCGGCCGAGGTCAGCCCGGCCTGGAAAGCCGCGTCGGAGGCAAGGAGCTTCTGGCCATCGATGCCGGGCTCTTCGGCCAGCGCGCCGCCGATGACTTTCACGGCGCCTTTTTGCGCCAGCGAGATCAGACCGCCGGACATGGCGGTGACACCGAAGTCAACGTCGCCACTGGCGATGGCAACCGCCATCGGCTGGGCCGCCTGGAAGAACTTCAGTTCCACATCAAGCCCGGCCTTTTCGAAGTAGCCGCGCTCAAGCGCAATGAAACTGCCGGAATGGCTGGTGAGGTTCATCGCGCCGACAACCGTCTTGCGGTTCTGGGCAATGGCCGGACTGGCAAGGCCGAGAGCGGCAGCGCCGCCGATCAGGCCAAGGGTTTCACGTCTGCTGAGTTTCATTGGTTTCCTCCCGAAACATGGCTTTTTATCAGATGGACTGCTCACCGAGATCTTGCCTGATCTCCTCTTCAAGAAGGGCGAGCGCCCGTGTGGTTTGCCCTGCGAGAACCGCCTCGCAAAGGGCCTTTTGCCGTGCTTCCCTCACGGCGAAATCGATACGGCCTTCCCGCAGGAGCGCCAAATGGAACCGGCGGGACTGGTTGTAGAACTTTGCCGCCATGTCGATCAGTCGCGGCGACCGGCTGGCAACGACCAGGGTCTTGTGAACCGTGCAACAGGCGTCGTCCCACTCGAGAGCCGTGACGTCATCCGGTGCGGCCTGAACCTGGCGCTGCGCGTGACCCAATGCATGAAAGGCCGCCATCACCGTGCCTTCCCATTGCACCGTCGCATTCTCCATCGACCGGGACAGACCGAGCTTCTCCACCTCCAGCCGCATGAAGAGAATGTCCTCCAGATCCTGCTGGGTCGCCGACATGACGCGAAAGCCGCGCTGGGTCGTGGCTTCCACCAAGCCTTCCGCCGACAACAGACGCAAGGTTTCGCGCATGGAATGGTTCGATCCGCCGTAACGTTGGCGCAGGCCCTCGATCTTCAGCTTCTGATCCGGCGGCAACAGGCCGAAGGCGATATCGCGCCGCAAGGCCGAGGCGAGCATCGCCACGACCGTCTCGTCATCCTTGTCGCGATTGCCGAAGAGCATTTCGTGTCCCAATATCAAAAATGTTGGATATTTCTTGTTTCGTTTACTAGAACTGTCAAGCTTCATTCCCGAAGGATCGGTTCCCCATGTCCACACACCTTCCCAGAATTCCGGCCCCAACCGGCGCCACACGGCTGTTTCCGATCATCGGCCATCCGGTTTCCGGTGTGTTCTCGCCGCCAGCTTTCAACGAGCGCTTTGCGCGGGATGGCATCGATGCGGTGATGTTCGGACTGGACATCGCGCCCGAAGGGCTCGACGGGTTTTGGCGCCTGATGCGGGCCAGCGCCAACATACTTGGCTGCTCGATCACCTATCCGCACAAACAGGCAGCCTTCGAGGCAGTCGACGCAATGTCGGACCGGGCAGCGCGTCTGGGGGCTCTCAACACTGTTCGCCGCACTGCTGACGGCAAATTGATCGGCGACGCCACAGACGGGCTGGCGATGACCAAGGCGATGCAGGAGCGCGGCATCGAGATTTGCGCCAAGACTGTCCATGTCGCCGGAGCTGGTGGCGGCGCGGGACTGGCGATCATTGATGCGCTGTGCGAGCTGGGTATTGCCGCTCTGCGGCTAAGCGAGATCGACCCGGTGCGCGAAGCCGCCGCTCTGGCCCTAGTGCAAAACCATTGGCCGAAGGTGCGGCTTCTTGGGTCCGAAGCCTCAGCCGATATCCTGATCAACGCGACGGTTCTGGGAAAGTCAGAGGACGACGCCCTGCCGTTCACACCCGAAGAGATTGCCAATGCGTCTGCCGCTTGTGACGTAATCACCGCCAGCGGAGACACGCCATTTCTGGCGCAGGCCCGCAAGCACGGTGCACGCCTCGTCTGCGGCAACGACATGGGAGCCGGCCAGCTGCAGGCCCAACTCGATCACATCGGCCTGGGCGGGCCGATCGCAGATCAATAGGCGTTCCGCGTCCTAGCCAGCAACGAGCAACATCTCAAAAGTTACGCAGACAGGGACGGTCTTGGGCTTGAGCGTTCCTTCGAAGAAGTTCCCGTCCGGATCAACGCAAAAGGTGGGCAGATACGGGCCATCGGGCCCGGCACCGCAAGCACCATTGAGAAGCAACACTTCGGAGATCGGCGATTCCATTGATGGTGCGTCGATAAAGTCAGCCCCGATCAGACTGCCGATCCCGACGACCTGAGGATTGCCCAGCGCCAGTTCCGCAGAAAGTTCGGCGACAGCCGTCGAGAGGTCTTCATGCGGCGCAAGGGAGACAATGGCGGCGTTGACCTCCTGCCTCTGCCTGAGCTGTCTGGGGCGAAAGAACGAGAAATTGGTCTCCGCATCCGCTGTGACATCAAAGCAGCCGCCGTCAAAACGATAGCCCGCGCCGGAATAGGCCGCACCAATCGTCACCTGATGCGGCAGCAAATGGCCGGCACAGCGTCCGCGCTGTGGATCTTCCCAGATCGCGTGACAGTGCAGAAACCACTCGCCGTTTCGCCGTCCGACGATGGCCGTGCCGCGATCCAGTCGGGCGCTCGGACCGCTGTGGGTTTCGCTGTACCAGGCCGCATGATCGTCATCCGGGGATTTGTCCGGCATGACAAACTCATATGGACCCAACACCAGACCATCGAGACGCACCACGGCGCTGTCGCAGTCTGCGGCGTCCATCACCTGGGCAATCGCGGTCATCAAGACCTCGCCCGCGCCCAGCTCAAAGGACAAAGGCTCAGCCACGCCGCGCACCACATGTCGGCGCGGCTGAGTTGGTGGACCGGGATGTCGGATCAAGTGAGACCTGCTCATGCTACGGTCTCCAGGTTCGGCATCAGCCCGCGTGAGGTCAGCTCCTCGCGAATAAGCTTCTTGGTAATCTTGCCGTAGCCGGTCTTCGGCATGTCCTCAAGAAAGACGAAATGGCTCGGCAGCTTGTATTTCGCCAGCCGTCCATGCAGCACTTCCAGCAGGGACATCTCGTCCAGCTCCTGCCCAGCCTCGGCAACGCAAACCGCAAGCCCGACCTCCCCCCATTTCGGATGGGGAATGCCGAGCACCGCCACTTCCTTCAAGGCCGGGTGCGTGAGAAGCAGCTCTTCGACTTCGCGCGGATAGACGTTGGATCCGCCGGAGATATACATGTCCGAGGCCCGTCCGGTGATGAAGAGATAGCCTTCGGCATCCAGGTGCCCCAGATCACCGGTGCGGAACCAGCCGTCGCGGAAGGCTTTCTTGTTGGCGTCCTCGTCCCGGTAGTATCCGGCACAAACGGCAGGCCCGGTCACGCAAATTTCGCCCGTGGCGAAAGCCGGAAGGTGGTTGCCGTCATCATCCTGAATGCTGATCTGCAGGCCCGTGCGCTCAATGCCGCAGGTGCCGACACGGGCGTGCGGGCCATCCTCCAAGTGATGATCATGGGGCGGCAGAACGGTGATGGCGCCGGTAACTTCCCCCAATCCGAAGTATTGCACCAGAACCCGGCCCAGCTTGCGCAGGGCCACCTTCTGATCTTCCCGGTACATCGGCGCACCCGCATAGATGACATAGCGCAGGCTGGTGTGATCGTGCTCATCGACGGACGGATGCTCGACCAGCATCTTCACGATGGTCGGCACGGTGAACATGTTGGTGACCTTGTGGCGTGCCACCAGCTCCCAGGCCACCGCGGGGTCAAACCGGCCCGCTGGCAAGAGCACACTTGCAGCTCCCACGGCCAGTTGGGTCAGCTGGTGCATGCCCGCCCCATGCGACAGAGGGGCAACCACCAGGCTGACGTCGTCGGGTGTCGACGACGGCATCAGGTCATTCAGATGATTGACGATGGTGAAGGTCAGCTGGCCATGGGTCAGAACCACCGCCTTGGGGTGACCTGTCGAGCCGGAGGTAAAGAACAGCCAACAGGGATCGTCGCGGTCCACATCCGCATTGGGCAGATCCTTCCCGAGGTGGCCCGCAATCAATTCCTCATAAGAGGAACCGAAGTCGCCGTTTCCGATCACCACCACACTGGCCATTTCGGGCAGGCCAGCGCGGCAGGCTGCGGCATGGGCGGGAAAACCCTCCTCGCAGAACATCATGGCGACATCGGCCTTCTGCGCCAAAAAGGCCACTTCATCGGCGCCCTGACGGAAATTGGAGGGCACCCAGACTGCCCCCAACCGGAAACAGGCCAGCATGATTTCGGTGATCTGGTTGTTGTTGGGAGACTGCACCAGAATCCGGTCGCCATGGCGTATGCCGAAGTCGTCGCGCATGGCAATCGCCAGTGCCGAGACCCGAGCATCGAGCTCTCCCCAAGTCCAGCGATGGTCGCCCCAGATGATGGCCGGACGTGCGCCGAGGCGGCGGGCGTTGCGGGTAAGAAAATGCGCGATGTTCGAGCTGCGCGTCGACCAAGGCAGCGACGTGTCGCGATTGGCGGTTTCAGAGTTCATTTCACCCGCTCCAGAATGGATACATAATTGGCAACGGCAGCGCCGCCCATATTGAAGACACCTGCAAGTGTGATGTCGGGAAGCTGCATGTCGCCCGCCTCACCCGCCAGCTGCATCGCGGCCATGACGTGCTGAGAGACGCCGGTCGCCCCCAAAGGATGCCCTCGGGACTTCAGGCCGCCGGACGGATTGATCGGCAGCTTGCCATCGCGGGCAGAGATGCCCTCGCGAATGACCCGGCCGCCTTGACCGCGCTCCGCCAGACCCATGGCTTCATATTCCAGAAGCTCGGCAATGGTGAAGCAGTCATGGGTTTCCACCATGTCCAGATCATCGAGGGACAATCCGGCCTCCTTCAGTGATGCCTGCCATGCGCCGCGTGCTCCGGCAAACTCGGTGACATCCCGACGCGACAAGGCCAGCACATCGTTGACCTGATTGCGGGCGCGGAAGCCGATGGCGCGTTGCAGGGTTTCCCCCACCTCCGGAGCCGCGACGATCAGCGCTGCGGCGCCATCCGAAATCAACGAGCAGTCGGTGCGCCGCAAAGGGCCTGCCACCAGAGGGTTCTTCTCGGACACCGTGTTGCAGAAGGTCGCATCCAGATCCTTGCGCATATGAGCATAAGGATTGCGCAGGCCGTTGCTGTGGTTTTTGGCGGCAATCATCGCCAGCTCTCTGGAGTGGTCGCCGTTTTCCTGAAAATACGTTTGAGCGATCTTTCCGAAGATACCTGCAAAGCCTGCATCGACGCGATCTTCTTCGACCCGGTAGCACCCACCGAGCATGATCTCGCCCGCCTGAGATGTGGGAACGCCGGTCATTTTCTCCGCGCCGATAACCAGCGCAATCTTGCCCCGTCCGGCAGCGATGAAGTCCATCGCTGCATAAAGCGCAGCGGATCCTGTCGCACAGGCATTTTCCAACCGGGTGGCCGGCACATGGCGCAAGTCATCCAACGCCATGCCAACCAAGGCCGCCTCAAAGGCCTGCGCGGAAAAGCCGTTGTTGAAGACCCCGACGAAGATGCCATCCACATCCGAGGCACCGACACCGGCATGCTCCAGCGCAGCAGTTACGACCTCCGCCATCAGGCCCTCCAGGCCGGCCAAGTCGGACTTGCCGAATTTGCTATGGGCCCACCCCACTATCTGAGCATGGTTCATCCCGTCTCCTCCCACCTGTCCCCGCAAGCCTGATCAGGCCGTGCTTGGATTTTTGAATGCCAGTTTCCGGTTCAGCTTCGCTTCCACCGAACGCTTTTCGCGCTTGAGAAGGTCAGCAATCTGGTGTTGCCGTTCAGGCTGCATGCGCGTGTCCAGTGCTGCCACCGACAGAGCCCCGATGGGCTCTCCGCCCGGCCCGATGATTGCAATACCAACCGCCCACGAGTTCGGCAGATACAGCCCCGGATTGGCCGACCATCCACGCGCCCGTGTTTCCTCCACATGCTCACGCAAAAGATCTGGCGTGTACCCCGGATACCCGGTGGCCAGCGCTTGCGCCGTGTCGGCAATCACCTCTTCGACTTGGGCGTCGGGCAATGCCGCCAGAATGGCCATTGCCCCGGCACCGACCCCGAGCGGATGGCTTTGACCGGCCTGAAGCGCATGGGTGCGAATAGGAAAAGGACCATCCTCCCGGTGTAGGCAAACCGAATAGGCTCCCCGGCGGATCGATAGAAAACAGGTATCCTCGCTGTCGCGCGCCAGAGCCATAAGACTATCGATTGCCAGATCAAGCAGATCAAACCGCCGGTTTGCCATCAGGCCGATAACGTAGCTTTCTGGCCCGAGAGCATAGGAGCGGCTGTCCGCATCCTGCTCGACCAGTCCCGCCCGGATGAGCGCCAGCAACATGCGGCGAACCGTTGGTCGGCTCAGCCCACTCTGTTCCAGCAAGTAATTGATAGAGACGGCACTTCCTCCGGCCCGGGCAATAGACGACAGCAAGCCGAGGGCCCTATCAACGCTTTGCGCGCCAGCTGGCTCGGCTTCTTTTTGCTGCGGCGCACTATCCATATTGTGAACGCCATTTATATTTCTTCTGTCTCATCTTGTCTCTTTCTCTTCTGAAATTCAACGAATTGCAAATTTTGCCTTACATTTTGATGATCATACCGCTACGCTCACTCAAGCGAAATCATCCATTATGTGGATACTGCCCTAAACCTTGCGGCACTAATCACCAGAGATGAACGCGCTTTTGGGAGGAAAAACTGATGAAGACCTTAGCCATTGCCGCTGCTGCGGCGCTCTCGCTGTCAGCCGCGGCCCAGGCCGAAACCCTGGTCATGCAGAGCGTGTATCCGTCATCGTTGCCGTTGCTGGGAGACAGCGGCATCCATCTGACCGAACAGGTGGAAGCCCTGACCGGTGGTGAGTTGAAAATTGAATTCAACGAACCCGGCGCCATAGTCGGCGGCAACGAGATGTGGGATGCGATTTCCACCGGCGCCGTCGATGCCGGCTGGTACAGTCCCGGCTTTGCACAGGGGATCATCCCGTCTGCTGCGATATTCACCGCCGTGCCGTTTGGACCGGACATTCGCGCTTACACCGCCTGGTGGTACTATGGCGGCGGCAAGGACATCTGGGCCGACATCACCGCCGAGTACAACATTCATACCGAGCTTTGCGCCATTCTGGTGCCGGAAGCTTCCGGCTGGTTTGCCAAGGAAATCAACACACCGGCCGATCTTCAGGGCATCAAGATGCGGGTCTTCGGCCTGGGTGCTGCTGTCATGGGCAAACTTGGCGTCGAAGCCCAGTCAATGCCGGTTGCCGACACGCTGACCGGACTTCGCCTTGGTACCATTGATGCTGCCGAAGTCTCGTTCCCGCTGATCGACAAAGCTGTCGGCATGAACGAGTACGCCTCCCATTACTATTTCCCGGGATGGCATCAGCAGACATCGTTGATCACCTTCATCATCAATCAGGACGTCTGGGACGGCCTGTCAGGCCAGCAGCAGACTGTCATTCAGACTGCATGTCAGGCGAATGTCGCGATGACGGCGGCGGAAGGCGAAGCCAAGCAGCTTCAGCCGCTGGAAGATCTGAAGGCCGCTGGCGTTCAGGTGCATCAATGGAATGACGAGATGATGGCGGCCTTCAAGCAGTCCTGGGATGAAGTAGCATTAGAGCAATCCGAAGCCGATCCGGATTTCAAACGTGCCTGGGAAAGCCTGTCGGAGTTCCGCGCGAACTTCCAGAACTGGTCCGACCTCGCCTATTTGAAATAACCAGAAGCGCCGGGCGCCGCGCGCCCGGCCCATAGGCTGGTGTTTCGGCACCATCTCACCAGACCCAAGGCTCGTCTGATGATCATCCTTTTGCGGCTCTCCGACTTGCTGGCCATCCCGTGCCAACTGGCGGCCAAACTCTGTGGCTGGCTGCTGCTGGTACTGGCAGCCGTCATCTTATATGATGTTGTCGGCCGACGTTTTTTCTCAACCGGTTCCTTCAAGCTTCAGGAACTGGAGTGGCACATCCACGGCACGATTGCCGTGCTGTGTTTCGGCTGGACCTATCTGGCCAACGCCCATGTGCGAATTGACGTCTTCTCCACCAACATGCAGCAGAACACCCGGCTCTGGCTCGAAATCGCAGCGATCGTGGCCTTTCTCATTCCCTTCATGTTGTTGCTCATCTGGTTCGGCTACGACTTCGTCCTGCGCTCTTTCCTGCGCGGCGAAAGCAGCCCCGGCGGGGTCGGCCTGTCACACCGCTGGATCATCAAGTCGATGATCCCATTGGGCGCCCTTCTCACAATCTCCGGCGGCCTGGCGGTCCTCTTCAGAGCCATTGTCGCTTTGCGCCGACCCGACATTCTGCACAGCCCCTGGGAGCGCTAAGCCATGATGGAGATCATCTCCTCACTACTGCCCGGCGCCATGTTCCTGTCGCTGATCATCCTGCTGTTCTCCGGCGCGCCGGTCGCGATCATGCTGATGGGCACGAGCCTCATCTTCGGGCTGTTGGCGATCTGGACCGGCGACATGCGCCTGGTCCATGCCACACTGCTGCCCAACCGGATCTTTTCCGGCACCATCGACAATGCCGTTCTGGTCGCCGCCCCGATGTTCATTTTCATGGGGCTGATCATGGAAAAGACGCGGATTGCCGAAGACCTGCTGTTGACCCTGCAGCGGCTGATGCGCGTCGTGCCCGGCGGTCTGGCTCTGGCTGTCGTGCTAATGGGCACAATCCTCGCCGCAGCGACCGGCATCATCGGCGCCTCCGTCATCATGCTGACGATGCTGGCGCTGCCGACCATGCTGGAGAATGGCTATGACAAGGGGCTTTCCGCCGGCACCATCGCGTCTGCCGGAACGCTGGGCATCCTCATTCCGCCGTCGGTCATGCTGGTGTTCATGGGGGATCTGCTGTCGATCTCGCTGGGGCGGCTGTTCATTGCCGCGCTGTTGCCCGGTTTGCTGCTGGCCGTCTGCTATGTGATCTACATCGTCGTGCGATCGTTTCTTCAACCCTCCCTCGCCCCAAAAGCACCTCCCCTTTCGAATGCGGAGAAAACCGGGTTGTGGTTGGAGACGATCAAATCCGTCCTCGCGCCCCTGTTGATGATCACCGCGGTGCTCGGCTCCATTCTTGGCGGCATAGCCACTCCGACAGAAGCCTCTGGTGTCGGTGTAGTCGCCGCATTGCTGCTTGGATTTTTGCGCGGCCGCCTGAACCGACTGACCCTGAAAGAAGCCATGGATGGCTCGGTCACATCCCTCGGCATGCTGTTCTTCATCTTCGTCGGCGCAACTGCCTTTTCCTACATTTTCCGCAAGGTTGGCGGAGAGCACTTCATCGTCGATACCGCGCGCGCTTTGCCGTTTGGCGACTGGGGTCTGCTGCTTTCCATCATGGTCATGATTTTTGTCATGGGGTTCTTCTTCGACTGGATCGAAATCACCCTGATCATGCTGCCGATCTTTGCGCCCATCGTGCCGCTGATGGATCTCGGCGACCACATCGACAAGTCGCAAATGATCTACTGGTTCGCCATTCTGGTATCGCTCAACCTGCAAACCAGCTTTCTGACGCCGCCGTTCGGATTCGCCTTGTTCTATCTGAAGGGAGCCGCGGGCAACATGTTGGCGATGAAGGACATCTACCGGGGCATCATCCCCTTCGTCATTGTCCAGCTGGTGCTGCTTGGCCTTGTCGTGGCCTTCCCTGAAATCGCACTTTGGCTTCCAAATCTGGTGATGCAATGAGGACAACTGCCCCCTCCGGCCGCGTTGCCAGCAAAAGAGTTCTGGTCATCGGTGGAGGCTCGGTCGGCCCTGGCTGGGGCAACGGCAAGGCGGCGGCTGTTCTGTATGCCCGTGAGGGTGCCGACGTTGTGGTTGTCGATCGCAGCGCAGACGCGGCCCAGGCCACTGTCGAGCTGATCCACGAAGAAGGCAGCCGCGCCACCGCCCATATTGGCGACATGACCGATCCGCAGGCAGCCCAAGATGCCGTTGCCGCAACGGTCAGTTCTCTCGGCGGGCTCGATATTCTGCATTTCAACATCGGCATCAGCACCCGGGGCGGTATTGTCGACACAGCTTTGGAAGACTGGCGCAAGGTCTTCGCCGTCAACCTCGACGCCGCCTTTCACGTCACCCAGGCCGCTCTGCCGGTGCTGGAACAGGATGGCGGCGGCGCAATCGTCTATATCACCACGCTCGCTGCCCATCTCAACGGCCCCTATGCCTATGTCGGCTACGAAACGTCAAAAGCCGCGCTCAGCCGATTGTCGCGCAGCGTTGCGGCGGAATATGCTGCACGTGGTGTGCGTTCCAACACGGTCGTGCCGGGCATGATCGACACCCCCCACGTTCATGCCCATGTGGCAACATCCGGCGATGGTGCAGCCGTTGCCCAGGCGCGCGCTGCCCAGGTGCCGATGAAACGCCAGGGCACGGGATGGGATATTGCGGAGGCCGCGCTGTTCCTCGCCTCCGATGCTGCCGGCTTCATCACCGGTGTCGATCTGCGCGTTGACGGCGGTATGTCGATCCTCATGGGCAATGCCGCTATCTGATTTTTTTCGGGAGACCAACTTCATATGACCCAGAAACTTGCCGTTGTGACCGGTGCTGCGCGTGGCATCGGCCTCGCCACCACAAAACTCTTCCTCCGCGATGGATGGACCGTCGCCATGGTGGACCGGGACGCACCCGAGCTGGAAGACGTCGCAAAGGACCTCGACGGGGTCAAGGCGTTTGCTTGCGATGTGTCGCAGCCCGAGGCCGTCGAGCAGCTTTTTGCCGACGTACAGAAGGCTTTTGGGCGGATTGATGCGCTGGTCAACAATGCCGGCGTGGCGGATTTCGGCCCGATCGAGGAAACAACCTTTGCCCGCTGGCGCACCGTCATGAGCACCAATCTCGACGGAGTGTTTCTGATGTCCCAGGCCGCGATCCCCGCACTGAAGGAGAGCCGCGGCGCCATCGTCAACATCGCATCGATCTCGGGGCTTCGCGCATCAACGCTGCGTGTCGCCTATGGCACGTCGAAGGCAGCCGTGATGCACATGACCAAGCAGCAGGCGGCAGAGCTCGGCGAATACGGCATCCGCGCCAATTGCGTCTGCCCGGGGCCTGTGCGGACCAAACTGGCGATGGCAGTGCATTCGCCGGAAATTATCGCTGCCTATCACGACGCCATCCCCCTGAACCGCTATGGCTCGGAAGACGAGATCGGTGAGGTGATTGTGTTTCTGTGCAGCGACAAGGCGAGTTTTGTGACGGGTCAGATTGTTGCTTCTGACGGTGGCTTTGAGAGCACCGGCATCGGCCTGCCAGCTCTGCGTTCTTGATCAGCGTTCATCCTGGTTGTCTCACAACGCCAAAAAGCCCGCCGGATTTCTCCAGGCGGGCTTCTTGATTTCATATTTTGGTTGCGCGAGCCATCCTGCAGTGCATTCACTTCTGACCAATGTCCGCCAGCAGCTTGACGAGCCAATCGACGAAAACCCGAACCTTGTTGCTCAGGTGTCGGTTGGGCGGGTAGACGATATAGAGCGGCAGAGGTGTTGTTTGCCACTTGGTCAAGACGGGGACCAGATCCCCGCGCCTCAGGTCTTCCGCCACCATGAACCGCGGCATCTGCGCCACTCCGTGGCCCGCAAGGGCTGCCGTTGCATAGCTTCGTCCGTCATTGACTGAAAAGTGTGATCGTCCTTCGATTTCCAGCGGTTGCTCGCCTCCCAGGAATGAAAAAGGGAAGAGTTGCCCCGTCTGCGGCGAGAAGTAGCTGACGCAGCGATGCTCCGTTCGCAGATCATCAGGATGTGAGGGCGCGCCATATCGCTCAAGATAGGACTTTGCGGCGCAAGTAACCAAATCGATTTCAGAAACACGGCGGGCAATCAGCGATGGGTCTCCCGGTGTCTTGACCCGCAACGCGCAATCGACATTCTCCAGCAAATAATCGACGGTGCGGTCTCCCACGCCCAGATCGATCCGGATATCGGGGTAGGTCCTGTAGAACTCGCAAAGCGCTGGAATGATGATCCAGTCGGCGAAAACACCCGACATTTCCACCCGCAAGCGCCCCTTCGGGTTGGCCTGTGAGTAGGAGAGACTGCCGTCCAACTCGTCTATCTCGGCGATCAGTTTGGCGGCGCGTTCATAATAGAGCGCGCCATCCGTCGTCACGATGACTCGTCGGGTCGTGCGATTGAGCAGTTTCGTCTGCAGGTGCGCTTCCAGATTCTGGATCTGGTTTGTGACCGTGGCACGGGGAATGCGCAAGGCCTCGGAAGCGCGCGAGAAATTGCCGGTTTCCACCACTCTGAGGAAAGCCCGCATTGCCGACAATTGATCCATATGAGCTGTCCTTGCCGATGCTGCAATGCGCTATTATTCGAAATTCCGAATAGTGTTATCAAAAAATCCCTTCTTATTCCACCGGCTGAACAGCCTTATTTGTGCCATGTAGTCGATCGGACTATAGCTGGGCGTTTCAGGAAACGTCAGGGATCGAAATCAGTGACACAGACAGTGCAAATCAAAGACATGACATTCGACAAGGTCGAGATCGGCCCGGTCAATGTGCGAGTCTATCAAGGCGCTGACTATGAAAAGTCCCCACCGGTGGTGATCTATTTTCACTCTGGCGCCTTTCTCGAAGAAGGACGCATGGACAGCGATGTTGCAACCGCTCTTGCCCAGACGGGTGCCATCGTCGTGATCCCTGATTTCAATGCCCCTCTGGGCGGCGTCTTCCCAAAACCGCTGGAAGTCGGGTTCTCGATCTTCAGCTATTTGGCAAAAAAGCGCGCCGGCCTCGGCAATCGCAAATCCCTTCTGCTGGTCGGCGGGGCCGAGTCGGGCGGCAATCTGGCCACCGCCATTGCACTCAAGGCGCGTGATTACCGCGCCGATGAGCTGGATGGTCAGCTCCTGCTGTCGCCGTTGCTTGATCCCTACATGGGATCTCCTTCCATTCGCGAAGCTGCGACCGTCGGCATGAGAGACCGCTGGTCCGAGGGCTGGAGCCACTACCTCAGCGGCGGAGTTTGCCATCCCTACGCAGCGCCCGGCATCTGCTCGCGGCTTGCCGGAATCGCGCCCGCCCTTGTCGTGTCGTCGGTAGACGATCCTCTGCGCGATGAAACTGCGAACTACTCCCAAAAACTTAAAGATGCCGGCGTCAGAGTTCAGGATTTCGTCTTTCCGGCCGACGCCGGCTGGCCCTCCATCTATGGCGCAAAGTGTCCCCTGGCCGCCAATTGGCAAACTGGCCTCAACAGCCAATTCGCCAGCTTCGTAAAGTCAATCAGCATCCAGTGAAGTTCGTTTGAAATTCAGCTTTTGAGCCCACCTCCCTGGGCCTCAAGGAGATAGAAAATGTCATCAGGAAACACACGCCGCGTCCTTCTGGGCGCCGGCCTCAGCCTCGCTGTATCTGCAGGTGCAGCCGTTCTCCTGCTGGAACCACCGGTCAACGGTCCAGCTTCGGCTGCCAGCGAGCAAGCAGCACCACCGGCCATACCCGTCACCGTCGCCGATGTGAAAAGCCGCGCAATCACAGTCTGGCAGGAATTCTCCGGCCGTCTGGAGGCGGTCGACCGCATTCAGTTGCGTTCACGCGTTGCCGGCGCAATCCAGTCGGTGGATTTCCGCGAAGGCTCTCTGGTGAAGGCCGGCGATCTGCTTTTCACCATTGACCCCGCCTCTTATGAAGCAGCGGTTGCCCAGCGCGAAGGCCAGGTTGCTTCGGCGCAGGCTCAGCTCAAGCTGGCAAACCTGGAACTGGATCGCGGCAATAAGCTCATCGGCGCACGGGCCATTTCCCAAAGCGCACTTGACCAGCGGCTCAATGCCTTTGCGGAAGCCAACGCCAATCTTCAAACCGCGGAAGCGGCCCTCACGTCGGCGAAGCTGGAGCTTGACTACACTAAGCTTACCGCGCCGATCAGCGGGCGTGTCGGCAAGATCGAAGTCACGGTCGGCAATCTGATTGCCGCAGGGCTCTCCTCACCGGTACTCACCACGCTGGTGTCCATTGACCCGATCTACGCAAGTTTCAATGTCAGCGAAGACATCGTTGCAAAAGCCCTTGCGGCATTGCCTGCCTCTGACGGGGCCCTGCCTCCGATTGAACAGATCCCGGTCGAGATCGGCACGTCTGCCGATGAAGGAACACCGATCAAGGGCAAACTGCAGCTCATCGACAACCAGGTCGATGCTGCCAGTGGCACGATCAGCGTGCGGGCAGTGTTCGACAACCCCGACAAGCGGCTGATCCCTGGGCAGTTTGTGCGCATTCGCCTGGGGGAACCAAATCCGCTGGAAAAGATCCTCATCAGCGAGCGCGCTGTCGGCACCGACCAGGACAAGAAGTTCGTCTATGTCGTCGATAGCGAAAACAAGGTCAGCTATCGCCCAGTGAAACTCGGACGGTCCGCGGAAGGCGAGCAGATCATCGAAAGCGGCCTGTCCTCCGGTGAGAGGATTGTGGTCAATGGCCTGCAGCGTATCCGCTCTGGTGCAGTGATCGATCCGCAGCCTGAAGACAAGGTCGCTGCCACCCAATAGTTCAGCATAGCTCTGGCGCCACGACGCCAGACGTCACGATCCAGAGACCCAACATGACGTGGCCGGCGGCGATCTTTTCCGCCGGACAGGAAATCTGTGTCTCGATATCAGCCCGAAGAGGCACCACGAAATGAACATCTCACGCTTTTTCGTCGACCGCCCGGTTTTTGCCGGTGTGCTATCGGTCCTCATCCTGGTCGCGGGTCTGCTTGGCCTCGGCTCCCTGCCGATCTCTGAATACCCGGAGGTCGTACCCCCCTCCATTGTGGTCCGCGCGACCTATCCGGGGGCAAACCCGAAGGTCATCGCGGAAACCGTGGCGACACCGCTGGAGGAACAGATCAACGGTGTCGAGGGCATGCTTTACATGTCCAGTCAGGCGACCTCCGACGGCGTCATGACCCTGACGGTGACCTTCCAGCTTGGCACCGATCCCGATCAGGCGCAGCAATTGGTCCAGAACCGCGTCTCGCAGGCAGAACCACGTCTGCCCGCAGAAGTGCGCGGCCTTGGCATCACCACGGTGAAAAGTTCCCCCGACCTGATGATGGTGGTCAACCTGACCTCCCCCAACGATCGGTATGACATCACCTATCTGCGCAACTATGCCGTTCTCAATATCAAGGACCGGCTGGCGCGCATTCAAGGTGTGGGACAGGTGCAGGTGTTCGGCTCGGGCGACTACTCCATGCGCGTCTGGGTCGATCCGCAAAAAGCCGCGGCCCACAATCTGGCGGCCAGTGACATCACGACGGCCATTCGCCAACAGAACGTACAGGCCGCCGCCGGGATCATTGGCGCGTCCCCGAGTCTTGCCGATGTCGACATGCAACTGAGTGTCAACGCTCAGGGCAGACTGCAGACCCCGGATGAGTTCGGCAACATCATCGTAAAGACCGGCGACACCGGTCAGGTGACCCGCCTGCGCGACGTGGCGCGCATTGAACTCGGCGCGGCAGACTACTCCTTGCGCTCATTGCTAGACGGCAAGTCGGCGGTCGCAATTCCGGTTTTCCAGGCGCCGGGGTCGAACGCCATCGCGATTTCCGATGCCGTGCTGGCGACCATGGACGAGCTGCAGGAAGTCATGCCGGAAGGCGTGAAATACGAGATTGTCTACGACACCACCAAGTTCGTGCGCGCTTCCATCGAGAAGGTGGTCGACACACTGCTTGAAGCGGTGCTGCTTGTGGTCATCGTGGTCATCCTGTTCCTGCAGACCTGGCGCGCTTCGATCATTCCGCTGATTGCGGTTCCCATCTCCATCATCGGCACCTTCGGGGTGATGTATGTCTTCGGCTTCTCGATCAACGCTCTTAGCCTGTTCGGCCTGGTGCTGGCGATCGGGATCGTCGTCGATGACGCCATCGTCGTGGTGGAAAACGTCGAGCGAAACATTGAAAACGGCCTCAATCCACGCAACGCCACTTATCAGGCGATGAAGGAAGTCTCCGGGCCGATCATTGCAATCGCCCTGGTACTGGTTGCCGTCTTCGTGCCTCTGGCCTTCATCACCGGCTTGTCCGGACAGTTCTATCGCCAGTTCGCGCTGACCATCGCCATCTCGACAGTGATCTCGGCGATCAATTCCCTGACACTGTCGCCGGCTCTCGCCGCCCTTCTGCTGAAAGGCCACGACGCGCCAAAGGACTTTTTGACGCGGGCAATGGACCGTCTGTTCGGTTGGTTCTTCCGTGGTTTCAATCGGGCATTCGGCAGTGGCTCCAATGCCTATGGGCGTGGCGTTGGCGGGCTGTTGTCGCGCAAAAGCGTCGTCATGGCCGTCTACTTCGCGCTCGCAGGGGCGACCTATGTACTGTTCACCTCGGTGCCGGGCGGCTTTGTTCCTGCGCAGGACAAGCAGTATCTGATCGGCTTTGCCCAGCTGCCGGATGGGGCCACCCTCGACCGGACAGAAGACGTCATCAAGCGCATGAGCGACATTGCGCTTGAGCAGCCGGGCGTGGAACACGCGATTGCCTTCCCGGGTCTGTCGATCAACGGGTTCACCAATTCCTCCAACGCCGGCATTGTCTTCGCTACTCTGGCGGACTTTGAGGACCGCACGACACCAGAGCTTTCCAGCAACGCCATCGCGATGCAGCTGAACCAAAAGTTCGGCTCCATCCAGGATGCCTATATCGCCATGTTCTCCCCGCCCCCGGTTCAGGGGCTAGGAACCACCGGCGGCTTCAAGCTGCAAATCGAGGATCGGGCTGGTCTCGGCTATTCGGCACTGGATGCCGCCAAGACCGCCTTCCTGACCAAAGCCTATCAGACACCTGAACTGGCCGGGCTTTTCTCCAGCTTCCAGATCAACGTTCCGCAGCTTTATGCGGATCTGGATCGCACCAAGGCCGAGCAGCTCGGGGTGTCCGTCACCGATGTCTTCGAGACGCTGCAGATCTATCTCGGGTCTCTGTATGTGAATGACTTCAATGCCTTTGGCCGCACCTACAGTGTTCGGGTACAGGCAGATGCGAAGTTCCGGGCACACGCGGAAGACATAGGACGGCTCAAGGTCCGCTCGGCAAATGGGCAGATGATCCCGCTTTCGGCCCTTTTGAAAGTGGAAGCCACCACCGGGCCGGAGCGCGCAACCCGCTACAACGGTTTCTTCGCGGCAGACGTGAACGGCGGCCCTGCCCCAGGTTTCTCGTCAGGCCAGGCCCAGGCCGCTGTCGAGCAGATCGCCGCAGAAACCCTACCCAAGGGGATCAGCTTTGAATGGACGGATCTGACCTATCAGCAGATCCTGGCGGGCAGCTCCGGGTTCATCGTCTTCCCGCTGGCTTTGCTGCTGGTCTATCTGGTGCTTGCCGCCCAGTACGAAAGCCTGACCTTGCCCATTGCAATCATCATGATTGTACCGATGGGGGTGCTTGCTGCGCTGACAGGGGTCTGGCTGACAGCTGGCGACAACAACATCTTCACCCAGATCGGCTTGGTCGTGCTGGTCGGGCTCTCGGCGAAAAACGCCATCCTGATCGTCGAGTTTGCCCGCGAGCTCGAGTTCTCCGGCCGCACACCGGGCGAGGCGGCCATTGAAGCCAGTCGCCTGCGCCTGCGCCCGATCCTGATGACTTCTCTGGCCTTCATCATGGGTGTCATGCCGCTGGTCATCTCGACCGGCGCCGGGGCGGAGATGCGCGTCGCGATGGGTGTTGCCGTGTTCTCCGGCATGATTGGTGTCACATTCTTCGGCATCTTCATGACCCCGGTCTTCTACGTGCTGATCCGGCGCCTTGCCGGCAATCGCCCGTTGATCCAGCACGGTCAAACTGAAGACCTGCAGCAGGCCTAAAAAACAAGAGGCCAGCCAATCCCCCCGATTGGCTGGCCTTTTAAAACCGCTTATTCAAGCGCATATAGACGTCTCAAGCTGGCATGTTGCCTGGACCTGAGCCTTAAGCCGTATAAATGCGGCACTAAAATCAGGTTGTTTTCAACCCGTAGTTCTTCACCGCGCCAAGCACTGCGCCGATCTCGTCGTCGCCGAGGATATGGGGCGTGCCTATGGTTCTGCTGAGGATATAGGCTTTGGCGAGGACTTCCAGTTCCTCCAGGCGCCAAAGGCCCTTCTCCAGCGTTTCACCCACAACGACTGCACCGTGGTTGGCCATCAGACAACCGCTGCGCTCCCGCATCGTGTTGGTGACGTCATCGGCCAGATCTTCGCTGCCAAACAGGGAATAGCCGGCAAGAGGCACGGAGTTACCGCCGAAAATCGCGATCATATAGTGACAGGCCGGGATTTCCTCACGGTTGATCGCCAACGCGGTGCAATGAACCGGATGGGCATGAACCACGGCATGCATCTCGGGCTTGGCCCGCAGCAACGCCAGATGAAACTGCCATTCCGTCGACGGCGGGAAGTCGCCCTCCGGATCCCCCTTCCCGTCGATGGGCATGGAAACCAGCATCTCCGGTGTCATGCGATCATAAGGAACACCTGACGGCGTGATGAGCATCCGGTCGCCGGCTCTGGCGGAAATATTGCCGGAGGTCCCCTGATTGATGCCGCGCCGGTTCATCTCGATGCAGGTGTCAATAATGGATTGACGCAGTTCAAGGGTATCGGAGTAAGGGGTTTTAAGCATCGTTTTCACACGCAAGGTTGAGCATTTCGGTCGCTGTCTGGGAACAGGTGGCAAGGTGAGTGGTGAAACCGCCACGGATTGCGGCCAGCATCGATGCCGCCCGGTCCGGACCGGACCCGACAAGCAGCCCCATGTCCTTGTGCCGCATCTGGTCGAGCGTGACGGAGATCATGCGGTCCTCGATGTCGAGATTGAGACCCTGGCCATCGCGGTCAATGAGGCGGCCGCAAATCACGCCGATGGCGCCGCGCTCGGCGCAGGGGCCAACTTCGGAACGATCCAGCAAGCCGGTGTGGACCACATGGCTTTCTTCCTTGCAGGTGCCGCAGGCAAAAATGGTCTTGTTGCAGGAGGCAACCGCCTCGAGCTGCATCCGGATAACAGGCTCCTGTTTCAGCCGATCCACCAGGCTCTTGTCGGAGAGCAGCAACGGCACGTGAAGGTTGACGCAATGCGCGCCATAGCGGCGCGCAAGGGTGGCGGAACAGGTTTCTGCCGCAAAGCCCAGAGCTGCCGGGCGCGAGCCGACGAGCTGAACCACAGTCAACTCATCCAATGAGAGACGCGGCGCTGCCTCCGCAACCCGGTAAACCGTCTCGCCCCAGGCAACGCCAAGACGGTCGCCCGGCTCCAGCAAGCTCGGCAGCCAGTCGGCAACGACACGGGTGACCCGGTCAAGCGACTGCTCCGGCCCGTCCGGGGAGGACGGAACGACCACCGCGTCCTTTAGACCGAAGGTGTCGACAAGCCTCCGCGCCAGATCCTGATCACGGAAGATATTGCTGTCGAGCGTGATCCGGACATAGTCCCGCTTGCGGGCCTCAGACAGATAGTTGACCACCGTTGCGCGCGAGATCCCGAGCCGCTCGGCGATCTCGTTCTGGTTCATGCCTTCCTGATAGTAACACCAGGTGACCTCAATGATCGCTTCGTCCTGGGAGCGGGCGCGGACAACCGCCCGCCCCTCTGCCGCTCGGGACTTGCTCGGACCTGGTGTCATGCGCTCTTGGCCACCTCAGCGAGGTCCGGGAAAAGGCCAGCAAGACCTTCTCGGCTTGCCTCGCAGACACCGCGTTCGGTGATAAGTCCGGTCACCAGATGGTTGGGCGTTACATCGAAGGCCATGTTGCCGCCGGGTGTTCCATCCGGGGTGACCTGAACCTGGACGATTTTTCCATCTTCGTTGCGACCCTGAATGTGGGTCACTTCGCGGCCATCACGCTCTTCGATCGGAATTTCCGCCACGCCATCATCGACGGCCCAGTCGATTGTCGGAGAGGGCAGCGCCACATAAAAGGGAACATTGTTCGCCTGTGCGGCCAAAGCTTTCAGATAGGTACCGATCTTGTTGCAGACATCGCCGCGCCGAGTGGTACGGTCGGTACCGACGATGACCAGATCAACCTGGCCGTGCTGCATCAGATGCCCACCGGCATTGTCGGTAATATAAGTGTGCGGAATTCCGTGGCTGCCGAGCTCCCAGGACGTCAGTGCACCCTGGTTGCGGGGCCGGGTTTCATCCACCCAGACATGGATCGGGATACCTGCATCATGGGCATGATACATCGGACTGGTTGCTGTGCCCCAGTCGACGGTCGCGATCCAGCCGGCATTGCAATGGGTCAGAATCCGCACCGGCTCGCCGGGCTTCTTGGTGGCAGCGATCTTGCGGATGATCTCCAGACCATTGAGCCCGATGTTGCGACAGATTTCGACATCTTCATCAGACATTTCGTGGGCAAGCTTGAGCGCTGCCTTGGCACGTTCCGCCTCGGGCAGGGATTTCAGCCGCGTCCGGCAGCGTGTCAAGGCCCAGCGCAGGTTGATGGCAGTCGGGCGGGTCTTGTCGAGAAACTCCCACGTTTCATCAAGATGCTGATCGGACGGATCAATCTTTGCAGCGAGCGCCATGCCGTAAGCGGCGGTCGCGCCAATCAGTGGCGCCCCGCGCACGCGCATCTCGACGATTGCATCGGCAAAGTCCTGCAAGGTATCGACCTGCTGAATGCGGAACTCATGGGGAAGCCAGCGCTGATCGATGATCTGCAAAGCCTTCTTGTCATCATCCCACCAAAGGGAGCGGTAATGTGTGCCGTTGACCTTCATAGGATGTCCTTTGCATTGAATTCGCGTGCGATGCCAAGAAGCGTCGCGGTTGAGCCGAAGGTATCTGCTTCGAGTATCAGTTTGGCGCCCATGGCCAGATTGCGAGCTTCAAGGCGAGCCTTTTGAGCCTCGTCCTCGATCTCCTCGAAATCCGCATTGTGAGCGAGAGACAGGGTGCGTCGATGCATCTCGATACCGCAGAAAACAATTGCATCGCGTCTGACCTCCGCCAGAAGCTCAAGGCAGATGCCTTCAGATGATTGGCCCTGGTCCTCGAACAGGGCAGCGGGATACAGCATACCGGTGCGCTCGATTTTCCAGAGCATCTGGAATTCGGCCTCGAAACTCGCAAGGGTTTCGTCGATCACCGTCAGGATCCACTCCTGATAGTCACCGAGCCGCTCCACCGTGCGGTGCGCCGGCTGGCTCAGATACGCCATCAGGAAGTTGGCAACCAGCATGCCAATGTCGAACCCCAGAGGCCCGTACTGCGCGAACTCCGGATCGATGACCCGGCTTTCTGTTTGCGTTGACATGATCGATCCGCTGTGAAGATCTCCGTGCACCATCGTCTCAGTGTTTGAGGCGAACTTCATCAGCATCCGCTGCACGCGGGCTTTCAGACGGGTATCTGCGCGCAGATCCGCAACCACCGGATCAAGCGCTGCGGTGTGGTGATTCATCTCGGCGTCGAAGTAGGGATCCGTGAACACCAGCGCTTCGGTAATTGCCGGAATCGCAACATTGCCTGCAAAGGTACCGACATCCTTCTTCTTGTCGGCACTCTTCATCGACAACTCGGAACCGCGGAAGGCGGTGCGGGCGCAGAATTTTCCGAGAAAGTCGCCCAGTCCTTCGACCTTCTCACCGTCAATCAACTTCCGCCGCAGGATCTTGTGGGGCGCCAGAAACTCCATCACGATGAGCGCCTGATCGTTGTCAAAATAATAGACTTCGGGCACCGAACCGGGATCGCGCTGCGCCTGCCGAACGAGGGCATGGTTTTCGAAGAACGCGCGGTAGAGCGGCAGCGGCCAGCTGTCGCCGACCAGCCGGACATACGGCAACGCCTGCTTGACAATGACGGTGCCGCGGCTGCCCTCGACGATGAAGACGAGATTGAGGTTCCCGTCCCCGACCTCGCGCACCGTCCATTCGGCCGGATCGGATCCGACCCGTTCGGCGATTGCGGGAACGGCGGAGAGCCGTTGAGCGAGCGTCTCAGGAGACAGCGGCTCATATTGTGAATTTTGCGGGTCTGGCTTGGCCATGTTGATTATCTTTCCTCCCGATTTGTCCTGAATAAAAGACAGACTTATTCAAAAGTCAACTGCATTGACAAATGACTATTCGACGTGCTGTAACGATAGCAGTGAGAGAGGAGCTCGCTAGAAATTGGGAGGAAAGGTGGCCAAAATCACCTGTAAATTAAGTGGCCTGGAAAAATCCTTCGGTCGTAATCACGTCTTGCGCGGGATTGACCTGGAGTTGCGGGCCGGAGAAGTGACGGCCCTCATGGGAGCCAACGGCGCCGGCAAGTCGACGCTGGTCAAAGTGTTGTGCGGTTATCACTTTGCCGATGCAGGCAGGATCGAACTGGGTGGTGAGCCCTTCGCCCCGACGGACGCTGCAGATGCCATCTCCAAAGGCGTCGTGACGGTTCATCAGTCCATCGACGACGGCGTCATTCCGGACCTCGATGTCGCGACAAACCTGACGCTCGACCGGCTGACGGAACCGGGCGTCGGTCTGTTCGTCAATGATCGCAAGTTGCGCCGGCAAGCACAGGACGTCGCCGACGGAATGGGTCTCACCATGGACGTGCGCACCCGTGTCGCCGACCTCGACGTGGCCGATCGCCAGATGATTGCCATTGCCCGCGCCATGGCCCGATCCCCGAAACTGCTCATTCTGGATGAACCGACCTCGTCCCTCTCCGCTTCAGAAGCCGAGCGACTGTTTGTGCTGATTGACCGGCTCAGGGCCGACGGCGTGGCGATCCTCTACATCTCCCACCGCATGTCAGATATTCGCCGGGTCGCCGACCGGATCGTGTCCATGCGTGATGGAGCGATCTCCGGGATCTTCGAAGGCGACACCCTCGATTACACCGGTGCCGTGAACGCCATGCTCGGTCATCAAATGACCGAAGTCGACATCACTCCGGTATCCGGAGGCGTGCCCGTTCTGGAGGCCAGGGACCTGCAGCTGTTTGAAGGCAGTCCGCCAATCAGCTTCACCGCACGCGAGGGCGAGGTCATCGCCTTTACCGGGCTGTTGGGCAGCGGCACCACCGACCTCGCAGAGATCGTTTTCGGTTTGGCAAAACAGGCTGGCGGCTCTCTGACGCTGGATGGCAAACCCTACCAGGCGCTGAGCGCTGGCGAGTCTGTCGCCAAGGGCGTTTTCATGTCGCCCAAGGATCGCAGCGAGAACGCCGTTATCGGCGATTTCGACATTGCCAACAACATGACACTGCCGTTCCTCAAGGCCTTCAGCCGTTTCTCGTTTCTCAGAGAAGGCGCGCAACGCAGCGCCGCACGAGAGATGATCGGCAAGATCGGCGTCAAATGCGAAGGCGATGACGACGGCATCGGCACGTTGTCGGGCGGCAATCAGCAGAAGGTCATGATTGGCCGATGGCTCCTCCAAGCCTCTCGGGTTCTGTTGCTCGATGAGCCATTTCAGGGCGTCGATATCGGTGCCCGGCGCGACATCGGCCAATACATTCGGCAGACATCAGCCGGCCGCACCACTTTGGTCTTTGTCGCGGAAATTGATGAAGCGCTGGAGATTGCAGACCGCATCATCGTTCTCAACGAAGCCGCGATTGCAGGCGAATACATCAACAAGAATATCGACCTGAACAGTCTGGTCGCCGACGTCTCGGGGCCGGGCCGCAAGTGGACATCTGATGACGACCAGCTTTCGCCGGCGCAGCCTCCCGCAGGGCAGGCAGGGACCTCAGCCAGAACCCAGGCTTCAAATCAGATAGCGGCAGGATGAAAACCAAGACAATGAACAAGAACGCTCTCGACCTTGCCATCCGCTATGGCTTCATCGTGCTCCTGTGCGGACTGGCCCTCTTCTTCAGCTTTTACGCCAGTGGCTTCGCCAGCCCACGGTCGGCTGTCTTCATATTCCAGTCCGTCGCAATCACCGGAATTCTGGCGCTTGGCGTGACCTGTACGCTGGTTGTGGGCGGCTTTGACCTGTCCATCGGATCGGTCGCCACCTCTTCGCTCATGCTGTCGGCCTACGCCATGGTGGTGCTTGAACAATCGGCCTTCGTGGCAGTTGTTCTGTGCCTTGTCATGGGCGCCGTCGTCGGGCTGATCAACGGGCTGCTTATCGTCAAGATGCGCGTGCCTGATCTTCTCGCAACCCTGGGCATGATGTTCCTGCTCATCGGGCTTCAGCGTATTCCAACCCAGGGCAACTCCATCGCGACGGGCATGAGCCTGACGGATGGTTCTGTTGCGGTGGGCACTTTTTCAGCCGCTTTCCTCTGGCTCGGCCGTCACCGGTTCGATCTTTTCCTCGACCGTCTGCTGCCCGTCCCCGTTGTGGTTTTCCTGTTGATCGCCCTGCTCATCTGGCTGTTCCTCGGCTTCACCCGACACGGCCGACTGATGTATGCCATCGGCTCGAACGAGCGGGCTGCCGGCCTCGTTGGCACCAATGTTCAGCGCTATAAGATTGTCGCCTACATGATCTCGGGAGTGCTCGCCTCCATCGGCGGCATCCTGCTGGCCGCCCGTCTGGGACGCGGCGACATTGCTTCGGGCAACAACCTGTTGCTCGACAGCGTGGCAGCCGCACTGATCGGCTTTGCCGTTCTCGGTGCAGCCCGGCCCAATGCGTTCGGCACCGCGTCTGGCGCCCTCTTCGTCGGCATTCTTCTGCAGGGTCTGACGATGATGAACGCACCTTACTACATGCAGGATTTCGTCAAGGGGATCGTTCTCGTCGCCGCCCTTGTCTTCACATTCTATCTGTCATCGCGCCGCGGCGGCAGAAGAACCGCGTGACGCTTAAAAAAGCGCCGTGTTTATTTGGGAGGAAACATCATGTTGAGACGTCAATTCATGAAGCTGGCGGTCGTCGCCGGAATGGGCCTCGCCGGTGGCGGCCAAGCTCTTGCCGCCGATATGCCGGCACCTTTCGACAAGGCTGGCGATGTGAAAATCGCTTTGGTCCGTTATCTGTCGACCGGTGACTTCTTTCAGTCCTATCTCTCCGGAGTGGAAAAGCAGGCAGAGGCCCTGGGCGTCGACCTGCGTGTGCTGGACAGCCGTCAAGATGCAGCGCTTCAGGCGGATATGGTCGACCAGGCCATCGCTCTGGGCGTTGACGGCATCATCATCCAGCACGGCCTGACGGAATCCATGAAGGCAGCGGCCCAGCGGGCTGTCGATGCCGGTATCAAGGTTGTCGCCTTCGACGTTGATGTCGAAAACGACTCCGTGCCTCAGGTCGAGCAGTCGGATTACCTGCTTGGCAAACTGGCTCTCGAGCAGGCCATCAAGGACAACGGCGACAGCTTTACCGCCGGCTATGTCTACGTTCCAGGCATTGCACCGCTCGACCGTCGCGATGTTGCGTGGAAGGAAGTCAAGGACGCCAATCCGGGCATCACGGAAGCCGCCATGTTCGGCACCCTCGACAATCCGATTGCCAACTCGGTTGCCAATCAGGCACGCTCCGTGCTGCAGGCCAACCCGACCATCACCGTGGTGTTCGCGCCGTTCGATGAATTTGCCAAGGGCGTGAAGATTGCCGTGGACGAGTCCGGCCTGAACCAGGACATCGACATCTATTCCGCCGACGTCTCCACTGCTGACATCTCGGCAATGCGCGAACCGGATTCGGCCTGGGTCGCAACGGTAGCAACCAACCCGGCCGTCGTCGGTGAGGTCAGTGTTCGCACCCTTGCGTTGATGCTGGCGGGCGAAAAGACCGAACCTCAGGTCGTCGTTCCGCCGACACTGATTACGCAGGACTTCCTGAACGAGAATGACGTGAAGAACATGGCGGACCTCGGGGTTAAAATGCCCCAGTTCCAGCATGCTGACGTTTCCGTGGCGGAGTGGATCCCACTGCCGCAGCGCTGAGGCGCCCGACTTTCCTGCTCTTTAGCCATGCAACAACGATAAAGCCCGGCCATATCGCCGGGCTTTATTTTTTGCTCCTATTCTCTTGCAAACGGCAGGCGTCAGTCAGACTTCGTTTTCAGAAGATATCTGGCTCGCCAGCGACCGCGCCGAAGCCGCGTTCGAGGTAGTCGAAATCGCACCCCTTGTCGGCTTGCGTCACATGGCGGGAGAACATGTAACCCCAGCCGCGTTCAAACCGGGGGGGAGGCGCAACCCACGCCGCCTTTCGACGCGCGATCTCATCTTCACCGACCAACATGTCGAGACGTCTGTTGGGCAGGTCCATCCGCACCCGATCGCCGGTCTTGAGCAAGGCCAACGGCCCGCCGGTGAAGCTTTCGGGAGCCACGTGCAGCACACAGGCGCCATAGGATGTTCCGGACATGCGCGCATCGGATATCCGCAGCATGTCCCGGTGGCCCTGTTTGATCAGCGCCTTGGGGATCGGCAACATTCCCCATTCCGGCATACCCGGCCCGCCTTGAGGACCTGCATTGCGCAAGACCATCACCGTGTCGGGCGTTACCTCGAGGTTCTCGTCGTCGACCGCCGCTTTCATTTCGGGATAGCTGTCGAAAACCAGCGCCGGCCCTTCGTGGACGTGGAATTTGGGATCACAGGCAGCCGGCTTGATGACGGCCCCGTCCGGACAGAGGTTGCCGCGCAGCAGGGCCAGTGATCCTTCGTGATAGACCGGGTTGGTCAGCGGGCGGATCACGTCGTCATTATAGACTTCCGCGCCCTTGAGATTCTCCGCGACAGTCTTCCCCGTGACCGTGATCGCACTGGTGTCGAGGCGATCTTCCAACTGCTTCATCAAGGCGCGCAAGCCACCTGCGTAGAAGAAATCCTCCATCAGGTAGTCCTTGCCGGAAGGTCGGACATTGGCAATCAGCGGCGTGACACGGCCCAGCGCGTCCAGATCATCCAGCGTCAAGGCGACACCCGCACGGCGGGCCATGGCGATCAGATGAACCACCGCATTGGTGGAACAGCCCGTGGCCATGGCAACGATCGCTGCGTTGCGGATGGAGGCATCGGTGATGATCCGATCCGGCGTCAGATCCTCCCAAACCATGTCGACGATCCGCCGCCCACATCCCGACCCCATCCGCTGATGTTCGCTATCGGCGGCAGGAATGGACGAAGCTCCCGGCAGCGTGAGGCCCAGGGCATCGGTGATTGCGGTCATGGTTGAGGCGGTACCCATGGTCATGCAGGTGCCAACGGAACGCGCGATGCCGCCCTGAATACCGATCCAGTCTTCGTCGGTGACATTGCCGGCGCGGCGCTCATCCCAATATTTCCAGCCATCCGAGCCCGATCCAAGAATGCGGCCCTTGTAGTGACCGCGCAGCATGGGACCTGCAGGAAGATAGATCATTGGCACGCCAGCGGTGATCGCTCCCATGACAAGACCTGGCGTGGTCTTGTCACAGCCGCCCATCAGCACAACACCGTCGAGCGGGTGAGAACGGATCATTTCCTCCGTCTCCATCGCCAGCATGTTGCGATAAAGCATCGACGTCGGCTTGGTGAAGCTTTCATCAACCGATAGTGACGGCATTTCGACCGGCAAGCCGCCTGCCGCCAGCACGCCGCGCTTGACGTCCTTCACGCGTTCCGGGAAGTGACCGTGACAGGTGTTGAGCTCGGACCATGTGTTTAACACGCCGATGATCGGCTTGCCCCTGAACTCTTCTTCGGCATAGCCGAGCTGCATCATCCGGCTGCGATGGCCAAAGCTGCGCAGATCGTCCGGCGCGAACCAGCGGGAAGAGCGCAAGGTGTCTGGTGTCTTGACGTGATCAGTCATGGTTTTGTCCTTACACGCCGCGCAACCGCGAAACCGTGGTGCGTGTTGAAATCTGCTCAGGATCGGTCATCAGCTCGATCACTGTCGGCCCGTCATGCTCGAAAGCGGCAAGAAGAGCTGGCTTGAACTGGCCGGTTTCGGTGACGCGGCTATGGGCAGCGCCCAGACCACGGGAGATCTGCCCGATATCGCTGGCCAGAATATCCGTGCCGGAGACGCGGGCTGGATGCTCACGCTCCTGATGCATGCGGATGGTGCCGTATGTGCCGTTGTTGAAGACCAGAATGATGGGGCGTCCACCATGCTGAACGGCTGTTGCAATCTCCATTCCGGTCATCATGAAACCGCCGTCACCGACAAAGGCCAGAACCTGCCGGGTCGGATCGGCGAGAGAGGCTGCAACCGCCGCAGGCACCGCATACCCCATGGAACCGCAGGTCGAGCCGATCTGGCGTCCGGGACGGGCATAGCGCAGAAAGCGTTGCGGCCAGCCGGTGTGATTCCCCGCGTCAAGCGTCACAACCGTGCCTGCGGGCAGAAGGTCGCGCACATCGGCCATCGCCTGCCCCATGTCGAGCGGATAGTCGTGGGTTGGCGGTTCGCTGTCGGCGAGATACTCATCGCGCAGCGACTGTTTCCAGACAGCCTCACGTGCCACCGGGGCACAGAGGTTCAGCGCGGCAAGTGCTGAATTCGGCTCCGAGACCGCTGACAGAAACGGGGAATAGACCCGGCCGATTTCATTCGCATCGGCATGAATGTGGATCAGCTTCTGAGCGGGCGTCGGCACGGAAAGCGTTGCGTAGGTCTTCGTGGTGATTTCACCCAAGCGGGCGCCAATCACCAGAAGCAGATCGGCTTCTGCCACCCGCTTGACCAGGCTGGGCGCGACGCCTGTGCCAAAATCGCCAACGTAATGCTCCGAACGGTTGTCGATCGCGTCCTGTCGCCGAAAACTCGTCGCCACCGGCAGTGCATTCGCTTCAGCAAAGGCTTGCAGAGCTTGCGACCCCGCATCACTCCACCCCGGACCACCGGCGATCACCAGCGGGCGCTCGGCGCGGGCAAGCTCTGCCATGATGTCCTGTGCGTCACTGGCGGTCAGCGACGGAAGGCTGGCTGCGTAGGGCTGCGCATCGGCAACACACACCACATCCGTCAGCATGTCCTCAGGCAACGCCAGAACCACCGGCCCGGGCCGACCTGATGTCGCAACGCGGAAAGCTCTCGCCATATACTCGGGGATGCGGTCCGCACTGTCGATCTGCGCCGCCCATTTGGCAACGGGACCGAACATCTGGCGATAGTCGATTTCCTGAAAGCTCTCGCGGTCCATGGTGTCACGACCCACCTGCCCGACAAGCAGGATCATCGGTGTGGAATCCTGATAGGCGATATGCACGCCGACAGCCGCCTGACAGGCCCCGGGCCCGCGCGTCACCATGCAGATGCCGGGTCGCCCGGTCAGCTTGCCGTAGGCTTCTGCCATGTTGGCGGCGCCCGCTTCATGCCGTGCATTGAAGAGCGAAAAGCGGTCGCGTACATCATAAAGCGCGTCGAGCACTTCAAGGTAGCTTTCGCCCGGAACGCAATAGGCGCAGTCCGCCCCATGAACCAACAGCTGATCCACCAGGATCTTTCCGCCGGTGCGTTGTGTGGTCTCGGTCATCCTCCCCCTCCTCCTCATTTTTTATTTGGCTGTTCTGTGGTCAGCCCACCACGATGCAGTCAGGATCAATCTCCCGGCCTTCCGCGTGGACGCGGATGTTGCCGGACCAATGCCGCACCATCCGATCGAAATTATCGAGTGTGCGTCCCGCCACATGCGGCAGGGTGACCGTATTGGGCAGATCAAGCAGTGCGTTGGGTCCTGTCACCGGCTCACTCTCGAACACGTCGAGCCCGGCCGCGCTGAGCTGTCCAGACCTGAGTGCCGCAATCAACGCAGTCTCATCGATGAGCCCGCCGCGTGATGTGTTGATCACCACCGAGCCGGGTTTCATGGCCGCAAGCACGTTGCCGTCAATGACCTTCCTTGACGTGGCGGTCAGCGGCAGATGCAGCGAGATGACATCGGCCCAGCCGATCAGCTCATCAAACGGCATCCAGGGTGCAGGGACCGATGTGTCCGGCCCGGAGGGTTTGGTGTAGGCGATGTCACAGCCAAAGCCCTTCAGGCGCGCAAAAACTTCGCGCCCGATCGCTCCCATTCCGACCAGACCGACACGACAGGCTCCCAGATCCCGCGCTTCACGCCACAGATCAGGCTGATTCCAGGACCCTGCCCGAAAGGCCGCATGAACCTGGGGCAATCGGCGCAATGTAGCCAGCATCAATGCCAGGGTGGACTCGGCGACGGTCGGGGCATTCATGCCCGGCGACCGCGCCACCATGATCCCGCGCGCTTTCGCGGCCTCCAGGGGAATACCATCGACGCCGGTGCCCCATTGATGCACGAGCCTCAGATGATCCGCCTGTTCAAGCACCGACGCAGGGAACCGAAGTCCCCGCGTCACCGCATAAGTCGCCCCCTTCAGGGCATCATGCATATCGGCATCGGTGTCGCTTGCCACAAAGCGCAGATCGAAACCATCGCAAAGATATGCGATCCGAGCCCGCATTTCGGCACTCGCGGGCTCCAGAATGGCAACCGGACCGATTGCCATCAGCTGCGACCCGAAATCAGGTCACGCATCATTTCACGTTCTTCTTCGCTCAGGTCAGTCAGCGGTGCGCGCACCGGTCCGGTCTCAAACCCGCGCAGTGCAACGCCAGCCTTGATCGCCGAGACAGCATAGCCCGTCTGGCGGTCGCGGATTTTTGCAAAAGGATAATAGAAATCCTTGAGCATCTGCTCGCACTTGGCATCGTCACCGGCCAGAAATGCGCCATGAAATTCGAGAGCTGTCTCGGGAACAAAATTGAACACCGCCGAGGAGTAGGTCAGCATTCCAGCACCGCGATAGGCCTGGGCGAACAGCTCATGCGTCGGCATTCCGCCGATATAGGACAGGCGGTCTCCCAGCTTCACGGTGACACGGCGTACGTTGTCGATGTCGCCCGTGCCATCCTTGAAACCGATCAGGTTCGGGCATTCGTCGGCGAGTTGTTCCAGCGTCTCGGCAGAAACCTGTGCCTGACCGCGGTTATAAACAATAACCGCCATATTGGTCGCCTTGCAGACGGCGCGGATACGATTCGCAACGCCTTCCTGCGGGCCTTCGGTCAGATAATGCGGAAGCAGCAGAATACCGTCGCCACCTGCCGCTTCGATCTCATGAGCAAGATCACACGCCATGCGCACGCCATAGCCACATCCGGCAATCACCGGTGCATCGCCAGCCACTTCACGTGTGGCCTTAACGACTTTGACGATCTCTTCCGGTGTCAGCGAGAACATCTCGCCAGTCCCACCGGCCACGATCAGTCCCGCAACCTTATGCGGCTTCAGCCACTCCAGATGTGCCTGAAACGGCTTGGGCGCGAAGCGGTCCTCGGCATCGAAAGGGGTGACTGGGAAGGACAAAAGTCCATGGCGAACAATCTCGCGCAGCTCGGCCGGTGCGATCATCTGAGTATCTCCTTAATTCTTGTATCTGCTGTTGTTTTGGGGGCTTAGCGCCAATCGGCGGGCAGAAGTCCATCCGGCATGTTCTGGTAGCTGACGGGACGCAGGAAGCGGCGGATCGCCATGGTCCCGACGCTGGTGGCTCCGAAATTCGTGCTGGCAGGATAAGGCCCGCCATGCACCATCGCGTCGCAAACTTCCACACCGGTGGGGAATCCGTTGGCAAGCATACGCCCCGCCTTGCGCTCCAGCACCGGCATCAAGCACCGCGCCAGCTCCGTATCGCCATCTTCAAGATGCAGCGTCGCGGTCAGCTGCCCCTCGAAGCTTTTGGCGACTGCGATCATTTCAGCCTCGTCGGCGACCGTCACAATCAGGCCCAGCGGCCCGAAGACTTCCTCGGTAAGAGCGTGATTGCCGATCCAGTCAGCGCCTTTCACGATGAACAGCTGAGGCGTGGCCGTCCGCTGATCGCTTATGGAGGTCAATACCTCACGCACGCCGGAGCCCTTGCCGATGCGAGCGACACCGTCGCGGTAGGCCGAGGCAATGCCGTCGGTCAACATGACTTGCGAGTCAACCTTGGCGAGGCCGTCCTTGGTGGCCTGAGCAAAGCCTTCCGCCTGGTGCTCAAGCACAATTGCAATGCCAGGATTGGTGCAGAACTGGCCTGCGCCCATTGTCAGTGATCCCGCCCAGCCAGCAGCGATGTCTGCGCCGCGCGCGTTCATGGCTTCCGGCAGAAGGAACATCGGATTGACGCTGCCGAGCTCACCAAAGAACGGGATCGGTTCCGGCCGCTGCGCACAAAGGTCATAGAGCGCGCGACCGCCCCCCAGCGAGCCGGTGAAACCCACAGCCTTGATCAGCGGATGCTGCACCAGGGCTGTCCCAACATCGCGCTTGCCGCCCTGAACGAGCGAGAACACGCCCTTCGGCAGATTGCACGTCTCGACAGCGGCCTTGATTGCCTCAGCAACGATTTCGCCGGTGCCGGGATGGGCGGAATGGCCCTTGACCACCACGGGACAACCCGCGGCGAGAGCCGAGGCCGTGTCGCCCCCGGCCGTCGAAAACGCCAACGGGAAATTCGAAGCGCCGAAGACCGCAACGGGACCAATCGGGCGCTGCATCAGCTTGATATCCGGGCGCGGTGCTGGCTGGCGATCAGGCAGAGCATCATCATGACGCTGGTCGAGATATTTGCCGGCGCGAATGTGACTGGCGAACAAGCGCAGCTGACCAACGGTACGACCACGCTCCCCCTGAAGCCGACCGGCAGGCAGACCGGTTTCCTGGGTTCCGATTGCGGTAATCGCGTCGCCTCGTGCGTCGATTTCATCCGCAATGGTTTCAAGGAACTTGGCGCGGGTCTCAGCATCCGTGTAGCCAAAAGTCCAGAACGCCTCTTCTGCGGCTTCGACAGCGGCATTGACCAGTGCGGGCGTACCCACGGAGAAGTCATGCGCGTCGCCATGAGCGGGTTCGGAGCGAAATGTCGCGGTGCCGGACACCCACTCGCCTGCAATCAGGTGTTTTCCATGTGGCTTAAAATCTCTGGTCGTGACGTTCATAACCCTGGCCTCCTCCTAATGCACCACCCGGGCAAAACCCTGTTGGCGCGTCCTTTTTCCCGTTATCCTTCGTCAGATTGCATCCGGTCGCGCTCCTGATAAGCAATGTGGGACAGCGCGCAGATGCGGACAGAACTCGACAACATTCCGTGTCCCGCCTATTGACGAAGTTTGTAATGCACTAATATTTTAGTTTATCAGCGTGGTCAACCGGGCTAGAAGTGCAGTTATGAGAAAAGCACTTGCGAGAGACACGTCAGGACGCCGGAATGCTCAGCACGATGAACGTTGCCTTTGATATGATGCGGTATGAAAATCCGATGGGGCGCCCGATGGCCTCGTCGCGGATCTACGACGACTTACGTCAGCGCATCCTGTCGCTGGAACTTCCTCCGGGGACACCGCTGACACGCGCAGATCTCGCCCGGGAGTACGACGTAAGCCAGACGCCACTTCGCGATGCGATGCAGCGACTCGATCAGGATGGCCTCATTCGCATCTACCCGCAGTCCAAGACGCTCGTGACGCGCATCGACCCCAGCAAGATTCGCGAGGCGCTGGTGCTACGCCAGGCGCTCGAAACCGAAGTGGCGATTAAATTCGCCGAGGCCCCATCGGCAAGTGCGGTCGCCCGGCTGAAAGAGATTATCGCCATGCAGCGCGAGGTCGCCCCCGACACGGCCCAGCTCCGCCGGTTTCAGGAACTCGATGAATATTTTCACTTCATCATGTTCGAGGGTATCGGCCACCCCAACCTGCATGCCCTGCTTAGGGCTCAAACTGGCGACATGGACCGGGTGCGCAGGCTTCAGACCCACTCCGACGAGCGCCTGGCTACCATCGTTGACGGTCATGACCGCATCGTAGCCACCCTGGAAGCTGGCAATGTGGGCCGCGCCATCGAGGAAATCCGGTTGCACACGCACAAGCCATCCGACTGGGTCGACGAGTATCGCGCCAAATACGAAGACTACTTCGTCTAACGAGGCCCATTCGCCTCAAACACCACCGTTGAGAAACACAGAACATGGCACCGCCCAGGCGCCGTGAAGGGAGAGATTATGCTTGAACAGACCCAGGGATTACACGTTGTTGCCCAAACGCCGTTTCTTGAGGATGGCGCCGTGGATTTCGGCAGCATAGATACGCTCTCGGCCTTCTACTATGGTCACGGCGCTCAGGGTCTGACAGTGTTGGGCGTGTCTGGTGAGGCGCAAAAGCTGACCGTCGATGAGACGATTGCGGTTGCCGCACGCTATGTCGCAGCCGCAAATGGCCATCGAATCATCGCGGGCGTCTCGCACCCCAATCTCGCCACCCTGGTCGAAGTCACAGCGCAGGTGATGGCTGAGGGTGCCGATGCGGTGATGATCTGCCCGCCCAGAGGCATTTGCACGGATGAAGATCTGATCCGCTACTTCGAGGCGGTTTATGAGCGCATCGGTGATGTTCCGACAGTGCTGCAGGATTTCCCCGCCTCCTCGGGCGTGGTCATGTCCGTGCCCGCAATTGACCGTTTGCTCGTGGCCTTTCCGCAAATCGCCGTGATCAAGGAGGAAGACACGCCCTCGCCGACCAAGATCACCCGACTGCGCGCAGAACTGTCGCGGCCGGTGAAAATCCTGACGGGCAACAACGGACAGTTTCTAGTGCAGGAAATGGAGCGCGGAGCCGACGGGCCCATGGCAGGCTTCTCGTATCCTGAAATGCTGTCTGGCGTTTACGATCTGATGAACGAGGGTCGACGGGCCGAGGCGCATGATCTTTTCAACCGCTACCTGCCGCTTTTGAAGCACGAAGCCCAAGGACAATGGGGCATTGCAATTCGCAAGGAGATGATGAGGCGGCGCGGGGCGCTACAATCAAACGCCCTGCGCGGCCCCGGTCCGCGACTGACGGAAACCGATCTTGCCGAACTCGATTATCTCGTCAGTCGCATGGACCTGCCTCGAGACTAGGTTTCGCTCGGGTCAAAAAAGGCCGTAGGCAGCATCAGCTGATTGACCTGGCTCACCAGAAAAGCAGCGTCAGCGCTTTTGGTCAGATAAGCCTGCCACGCGGGGTCGGCTCCCAGCGCCGCACGGCGTTGGGCCCGATCGGCTGCATCCTTGTAGACCCAAATATGCACATAGGAGTTCACGTTGCCGCTCTCGACCGCGCCGTAGACGACGGGCTGACCAAGGTGTTTGCGCTGAACGTCGTAGCCGTGCTCGCCATACAATTTGAGGTGCTTTTTGATAGTTCCTGGTCGGCAGGTGTAGGTCCGGTGATCATAGAGCATCGTGTTTATTCCTTATTTTCAGTCATTTATGACGATTTAATCGGCATCGTCGGAAAGAGGCTTGCCAGCTTTCGCCTAAGTCATATAGTAATGTATCAGTTGGTTGCGGCGCAACCGTTACCGACTTTCAGGGGGAAACGATCTTCGCACCACATGCTGTGACGCGGACCGTTCAGTTCAAATACAACAGTCTGAGGCGGCTCTTGTCCGCCATTAGTCTTGGAGGAGACACATCATGAAACGCACTCTTATCGGCGCTGCTGCCTTGATCGCCACAGCACTCGTGCCACTTACTGCAATGGCCGAATATCCTGAACGCGACGTCCGCATGGTCGTGCCGTGGGGGGCCGGTGGTGGCACCGACGGTATTGTGCGCAAAGTGACGTCCCTCGCCGAAAAAGAACTCGGCGGCACCATCTACGTCGAAAACATCGAAGGTGGCGTTTCCGCCACCGGTGTCGGCCAGGTGATGAGTGCCAAGCCGGATGGCTACACACTCGGCGCACTGACCTACGACAGCGTGGTCACCGTGCCGTGGCAGGGAATGCTGCCCAGCTACAAGATGGAAAAACTCGACCTGATCGCCCGCATCACCAGTGAAGCCGACGCCATCATTGTCGACGCCAACTCCGACTATCAGTCGCTAAACGATCTGGTGGAAGCCGCAAAGGCGGATCCGGGCAAGGTCCGCATTGGCGTGCAGAACCTCGGCGGCCGTGTGCATCTGACGCTGCTTCAGCTGCAGAACCTCACCGGCGCCAAATTCAAGATCGTCTCTTATCCGGGCGGTGCGGCTCCTCAGAAAGAAGCCATTCTGTCCAATGAAGTCGATGTGGTTCTGACATCGCTCGGCGATTTCGCCAACCTGCTTGAAGATGGCACGGCCCGCGGCCTGGTCGAATTCTCCGACGCCAAGAACCCGACTTACGATGTGCCCACAGCACAGGAGGCCGGCATCGATCTGCTCAACGGCTCCTTCATCGTCATTGCCGCACCAGCGGGAACTCCTGAGGACGAAGTTGCCAAGATCGAAGCCGCCTATCAGGCAGCTTATGATTCCGACGAGTTCCAGGGCTGGCTCGCCACCATCGGCGTGACACCCAACTGGCTTGCCGGTGAAGAGCTGGACACCTGGGCCAACGATTCTGCACAGGGCCTCTTCAAGGAAATGGACGCACTCGTAGAAGCTGGTGTCCTGAACAAGTAATCTCATCTCTTATAGAGACAGGCGGCACCGGGGACAGTCCTCGGTGCCGTCCGTACAAGGAGACCTAAAATGGCCGACCGTGCGCCGCTTGTCAGGACCGGTGTCCTGCTGCCGCTTTTCCTGCTGATTGTAACAACTGTATACCTCGCTGCGGCTTTTGATATCCGCACGCAGTTTTCCGGCGACGGCGAGATGAGCCCGCGCTCCATGCCGATCCTGATCGCGATGCTGATGTATGTGGCGCTTGCCATCGTGTTTGTCGGCGAGTTCCGCAAGCCGACACCTGATGGCCCGCTGCGCAATTTGCTTCGGCCGCTTCTCGTTATCGTGGCAACCGGCGGATACATCTTCCTGTTTCGCCCGATTGGTTATTCGCTCGCCACGCTGGCCTTTACTTCGGCGCTGTTTCTCATCTTCCGGTTCCAGACAAGCAAGCCTCATCTCTTCGCGCTCTATGCTCTCGGCGTGACAGCGGTGTTCTACGGGCTGTTTGCGGGCATCTTCGGGGTGCGTCTGCCCACCCTGACCCAAGGCTTCTTCTGATGGATATCTTTCTCGACGTCATTGGCGGCATGTCCGCGCTGTTAGATCCCACGGTGCTGGGCTTCATGGTCGCCGGCTTCCTGATTGGCACGTTCTTTGGCGCCATGCCGGGCCTGACATCGGTGCTTGCCATCGCCCTGCTGCTGCCGATCACCTACACGATCGATGTGGTCCCCGCTCTGGTCATGTGCGCATCGATCTTCATGGCGGGCATGTATTCCGGCTCGATTACCGCAACCACGATCAATATCCCCGGCGCTCCCTCCTCGATGATGACCGCGATCGAGGGCAACAAGCTCATGAACAAGGGCTTCGGAGCCAATGCGCTGGGACATGCCGCGCTCGGTTCCATGATCGGCGGGGCCATTGGTGCCGTGCTGCTGATGGCCTTCATGCCTGTCGCAGCCGAAATTTCCCTGCTGATCCGTACTCCTGGAAAATTTTCTCTGGTGCTGTTTGCTCTTGTGGTCATTGTGATCGTCGACAAGGGCAACATCGCCAAGGGCTTTGTCGCCACGCTTCTGGGCGTGATGATCGCAACGGTCGGCATTGATGTTCTTCAGCCAATTCCACGCTTCAACTTTGGCACGGAGACATTGGTCGAGGGCATCGACATCATGCCGCTGGTCATTGGCGCCTTTGCCATTTCGGAAGTATTGATGCAATCCGAAAGCTGGAAGGACACGCTCGGCTCTACCCTTGAGAGGGCCAAGAATATCGTCATTCGGCGCCGTGATTTTCTCCCCCCCATGTCGGAAGTCCGCGAGATCGGCCTGTTTGCCTATCTTCGCTCGGCCTTCATCGGCTACGGCATCGGCATTCTGCCGGGTGCCGGCGGCTCCATGGCCGCATTCGTCTCCTACGCCATGGCCCGTTCCTCCTCGAAAAAGCCCGAGGAATACGGCGAAGGCAGCCGCGAAGGCATCGCCGCCGCCGAAGCTGCCAACAACGCCATGTGTGGCGGCGCATTCGTGCCCATGCTGATGTTCGGCATTCCGGGCGACCCGACCACGGCAATTGTCCTGGGAGTTCTGGTCATCAACGGGCTGCAGCCGGGTCCGCGCATGCTCGAAAATCAGGCCGAATTGCTCGGCCCCATGCTGGGCTCGCTGTTCTTCTCGGCCCTGGTGCTGATCCCGCTGACCCTATGGCTGTTCGGGCCGTATTTTGTGAAGATCGTCTCGATCCCCAAGGGCCTGCTTTACAGCGGCATCGCCGTGGTCGCGCTGGTGGGAAGCTATGTGGCAACCTATTCGATCTTCCAGATGTCGCTGGCCGTCCTGTTCGGCGTTCTTGCCTACTTCATGCGCAAGCAGAACTACTCGACGGTCTCGATGCTGCTTGGCTTCATCCTTGGGCCGGATCTGGAACAGTATCTCCGACGGTCGCTCTCCTTGAGTGACGGCAACCCGGTGGTGTTCCTGACCAACCTGGACAGTCTCTTCTTCCTGGTTCTCACTGCAATCTTTGTCTGGGCAATCCTGATCCGCAAACCCAAACGAAAAACCGCCACGCCGCCTCGCTGATGATTGGCATTAGACCTGCCAGGGGTTTGCCTCGTCGGGAGGTTAGTCTCCCCCAACTTGAGGACGGACCGTCAAGGGCACGCGATTCACGGATGCGCAGATCATCCGCATCCTGGCTTCTTTCCCGTTGCTCAGGCGAGGAAGGCTTCCGGTCGCTTTTAGGCGAAGCCATACCGAAGTCCCATTTTCGGTACCTGCAGGAGCTGCCTGTCGCCCTGACGACAGATCAAGCGCATTT
>NZ_JAFLNF010000014.1 GCF_017313085.1 Roseibium limicola
TGGGGACAAGCTGATCGAGCGTCACAATCTCGAGCGCTGTCTGGGAAGGGCCGGGCTGCTTCAACATCAAAACAGTGAATCAAAAACCCCCGGCAAACGCCAGAGGTTTGTCAGCAGTCTGAGGGGCGCCAGCGGAGGATCCGCTGGCGCTTCTCAGTTCTGACATGTTGTCCGGCTTACTCGGCTGGGTGTTTCTTGCTGCCCATGCCGCCGGAAAGTTCCTCGGTCGATTGCGCTGAAAGCTCTTCCGGCAGGAGCAGGTTGAGCACGATGGCCAGGAAGGCTGACGGCAAGAGGCCGGAGGACAGCAGGACCTTGGCGGTTGAGGGGAGGTGCTGCAAGGCACCGGGCTCAAGCTGAAGGCCCAGGCCGATCGACAGGGACACCGCGAAGATCACCATGTTGCGGCGGGTCCAGTCGACGTCGGAGAGCATGGCAACACCAGCCGCCACGACCATGCCGAACATCACGATGACACCGCCACCGAGCACCTCAATGGGAACGGTGGAGATCAGCGCGCCAACTTTCGGGACGAAACCGGCGATGATCAGGAAAATCGCGCCGATGGTGACGACATGACGGCTCATGACGCCGGTCATGGCGATCAGGCCTACATTCTGGGAGAAGGACGTGTTCGGCAGCGCGCCGAAGATCCCAGCAATGGCTGTTCCCAGGCCATCGGCATAAGTCGCGCCGGTGATTTCCTTGTCGGTCGCCTCACGGCCTGCACCACCCTTGGTGATGCCGGACACATCGCCGACGGTCTCAATGGCCGAAATGATGGCCATCAGGCAGAAGCCGACGATGGCTGCGATGGAGAACTCGAAGCCGAAGTGGAACGGGTTCGGCAGGGCAAAGGAGGCTGCGCGTCCGACATTGCCGAAGTTGACCATGCCCAGTGCTGCTGCCAGGGCGTAACCGGCGATCAGACCGACCAGGACCGCCGAGACGGACAGCATGCCACGGGCGAAGAACTTCAATGCAAGAGTGACGACGATGACCGACAGGGCCACGGTCCAGTTCAGCAGGCTGCCGTATTCCGGTGTGCCGATGGCAGGAACGCCGCCGGCGGCATACTGGATGCCGACCTTGACCAGGGCGAGGCCGATCATGGTGACCACCAGCCCGGTGACCAGTGGCGGCAAGGCGAAGCGGATCTTGCCGACAAAGGGGGCGAGACAGGCGTGGAAAATGCCGCCGATCAGGACGCCGCCCATCAGCGGTGCCATAGCCTCAACGCCTTTGCCGGCGACAATCGGGATCATGATCGGGATGAAGGCGAAGCTGGTGCCCTGGACAATCGGCAGGCGCGCGCCGACCGGGCCGAAGCCGATGGTCTGAAACAGTGTGGCCACGCCGGCAAACAGCATGGACATCTGGATCATGTAGATCATCTGCGGGAAGTCAGGCGAGTTCGATCCATATCCGAAGCCGGCTGCGCCGGCGATGATGATGGCCGGTGTGACGTTGCTGACGAACATTGCCAGAACGTGCTGTATGCCGAGTGGAATGGCTTTTGCCAGAGGTGGAAAGTAATTGGGATCTTTCAACTCTGCCGGGCTGCCGAGGCCATTGTCTGTGCCTTGCATTAAGTGCTCCTTCGTCCGGGATTCTCAGTTTATTTGAAAAGTCCCCTCTGGGTCCCGGATCGGTTAGAGATTGAGTACTGCAACATTAGGGCTGCTTTTTTAAGCAAGCACAATACGCAGGCAGGCTTAGCCTTGTGAAAAATGGCGAAAATGTGGTGCATGCTGTCGAGGGTGCTCGGTCTCGGGTTACTTTTCGCCGGCGTTCTGCAGGATAAGCCGGACAACCTCCTTGGGGATTTCCAGGTGGGGCATGTGGCCGACACGTTCGAAAATATGGCTGGCGAGCACTCCGGGCAGTTTGTGCGCCTGGCGGGTGGGCAGGACCCGGTCCTGTGTGCCCCAGATGACCTTGATGGGAACGTCGAGTTCAGCCAACTGGCGGGTCGGCAGACACTTCTGTTCGCTGCCTTCCATGAAAGCATCGAGAATGGTTTCAAGCGCATCCGTGGCGCCTGACAGCTGGCGCATGTCGGCGGCACTGCGGGCGAGAAACTTCGGCATGCGGAAGCCCCAGCCGAAGAATTGCTCCAGCAACATTTCCATTTCGTCGGGCCGGGTCGCCTTGGCGTAGCGGCGCAGAAGCTTGTGGTTGATTTCGGGGCCGAAGCCGCCCGGAGAGAGCAGTGTCAGGCTGGCAATGCGCTGGCTGGCCTTCAGGGCGATCAGGCCAGACACCGCACCGCCCATCGAGTGACCGACAAGATGGACCTTTTCCAGTCCGAGATGATCAAGTGAGTGCAAGACGGCTCTCGCTGCGGTGCCGGAGCGTCCCGTTCCGGGCCAGTCGATTGCATCGCCGTGGCCCGGCAGATCAAAGGCCAGTGAGCGGCGGCGGGAGGCCAGGGCGGTCTGGATGTTGACCCAGCCCTTGCGGTCACCGCCGAAGCCGTGAAGCAGGACGATCGGCAGGAGATCATCGGCAGTTTCGCAGGTGTGATCGGTGTGGGGAAGGCAGGGGGAAGCAGGCGATTCGTCGGCGACTGGAGAGGGCATGAAAGAAAATTGTCTCAAGGTCTGTTTCAGAAAAAGGCTACCACGCATTTCTGCGTGTCGAGCGGGCTGGTTGATACCAGACATTAACCTAAAACAGGCGATCAAGAAGTGTTCTTTCTCCGGCCGGAACCAGACTTTGGGTGTCTGGTCATGGGCCGCGACTAGCCAAGGATTTTAAGCATGCTTCGCCTGCTCATGTGCGCGGTGGCCTTGATGATGATGCTGGGAAGCTTCCCGGCGCGGGCCGATTATAAATTCTATGACCCGAACACGGGCAGCTGGGTGACGTATCGCCCGAGCCCGGAAGCTGCGGGCGAGCTGAACAAGCGCAAGTACCGCCGCAAGATGGTGTCTTATCGTGGCTCGGAAGAGCCGAACACGATTGTTGTCGATACCAAGGCGCATTACCTTTACCACGTGATGGGCAACGGCAAGGCCATGCGCTACGGGATCGGCGTTGGGCGTGACGGTTTTACCTGGAAAGGCACCGAGAAGGTCACGCGCAAGGCAAAGTGGCCGGGCTGGACACCGCCGCCGGAAATGATCGTTCGCGAACGCCGCAATGGCCGCAAACTGCCGGCGCATATGCCTGGTGGGCCGAAAAACCCGCTCGGTGCGCGGGCGCTTTACCTCGGCAACACGATCTACCGCATCCATGGCACGAATGAAGACTGGAGCATTGGACATTCTGTCTCCTCCGGCTGCATCCGCATGTTCAACGAGGACGTCGAACATCTTTATGAAGAGGTGGCGATCGGCACGAAAGTGAAAGTGCTTTAAGCGCTCCTCACGCAGAGACATTCGCGAAAGGCCGGAGGAAATTCCGGCCTTTTTTGTGCGTCGCCTCATTCTCTCAGAGCAAACAGGGGGCGTGGGCTGGAGAAGCCATTCAGATCGAAGCTGCCGACCGGGTGGCAGCGGTCTATCGCGAAGTGGGCGATCTCCTGGGTGAGCAGGGTGTCATGCCCGACGCTTTTGGTCAGCGCTTCGATGCGAGCGGCTGCGTGAACGGTCTGGCCGATGACGGAGAAGGTCAGCCGGTTGGGCACGCCGATATTTCCGAACATCACTTCGCCGACCGACAAGGCGATGCCGGCCTTCAGGCCATGGCTTGCCGCGGGCTGGCGGTTCAGCTTGGCGATCCTGTTGCGGGACATGTCTGCTGCTGCAAGCGCCTGAAGGGCTGCCGGTTGCAGATCGCCTGCCTCAATCGGGAAAACACCCAGCACCGCGTCGCCGATGAAATCGAGAATCTCACCGCCATGGTCGAGGATGGAGCCGGCGGTGGCCTGGAAATAGCTGTTCAGAAACTGCAGATACCGATCGGGGCCGAGGTCTTCGGCAATCCGGGTCGAGCCGCGAATGTCGGAGAAGTAAATCACCGCATTCAGACGTTGGCCGTCGCCGTGGCGGATTTGCCCGTTGAGGACGCGGCTGCCGGCCCATTTGCCAAGATAGGTTTCGGCCACATTGCGGGTGATCTGGGCTTCCAGGTTGGCGCGGGTGGAAATCGCCAGGCGTTTCTGGATGTATTCGATGGCATTGACCTGCTCCGGCGAGAAGCCGTCCTCGGCCTTGCTGGCCCAGCTGACCAGAATGCCAGTGTTGCCGTGTTTCTCGGCGATGGCGGGCATGGAAAAATGGGTGGCGAGAACCAGATAATCGCTGAAGCCCTGACCGTGCAGGTCATGGCAGAGAGGGAAATCGAGTTCGGCATTGCCGCCGCTCAACCTTCGACGCAGTCCGGGAAGATCCTCGTTGAGCACCTTGCGCATGGGGCTTTGCATCCAGGTGTCGGTATCGACCTGATCATGGCCGAAGACCTCGTGCTTGGGGCCGGTTTGCGGCTCCCATACGACGGTCTCTGCATTGATCAGCGGATGCAGGGTCGCCCAGGCCAGTACCACCCGGTCAATCGGCAAACCGCAGGCACGTAACCGCTCGCACAGCTCTCCGAACATCGTTGGCACATGCGGGTTCATCAGGGCCTGGCCGATAAGCCAGTCTTCCACCTGATCAATCTCTGCCATGTCCACCATTGTCAGGACCTCATGAGTTCAAGGTTGCCAAAGGCGCCTGTGCTGCGAAGCTTTTCAGGCTTACCTGAAGGGCATTCCTTCTCGCTTGCGCATGTTGACGTCACCAGGAGGCACAATAGCCCAGTTGACGGTCACGGGTGGGATCTTCCCACCGCCGGGCGATGCGAAACTGTGGTGCCCCTGCTGCTGAAGGGTTGGGTAGAGGTCTGCCAGGTTGTTGGGCAGCTGCGGATTATCGCCTCGCCAGACCAGCATGAGGCCTTTTTGTTGCACATCTGCAAGATCGATCCACGGTGAAAGGAGCGTGTCATGCAAATAGAACATATGGGGACGGCTGTCCGCATAGGCAGTGATGTTGGCGGTGGCCCACATGTCCCCGGCCACATAGCTCAGCGGTGTTTGCATCTGGGTGCGCCACTCGGTTTCCAGATAGGTGGCGATCTGCTGACCGGGATAGTGGATCCGTGTGTGCTTGGTCTTCCACAGAGGCTCCAGCACGGCCTGCCCGAGGGTGATGCCAAGGAAGACGCCCTGAATGACAACAACGGCTGCGAAGGCGCGTTTGCGGGAATACAGCGGCCCGGACAGCGGCAGAAAGGTGCTGGCGAGAAGACCTGACAGCACGAACATTGGCGTGCCCCACATGTGCTCGAACTCATTGCCAGAGAAGGCCGAACACAAAACCGAGACGGTGAGAGGCAAAAAGCCGAACCACAGCAGGAAGCGCCGATTCGTCAGCGAAACATTTGCCGCGTCTTGTGTTGCGACAGTGGCTTTCTTGATCGATGCCAGTTTTTTCCCAAAGCCGATCACCAGAACCAGAAAGACGCCTGTATGAACACCGACCTGGGCTGACAGGAAGTGCAGCGGATTGAGCAGGTAATCGACCCAGGACGTCGGCCCGTGGCTGCGGCTTCCGGCAAAGCGGATGGTCATTGCCTCCGTGTCATAGATCCACCAGAGGTGCGGCGACAGAAGAAGCAACGCGACGGCGAAGGCGATATAGGGACCGGGTGTGAGGACATGACGGCGGGCATCGGCAAAGACCAGCGCGTATAGCCCGATGCAGCCGATCAGCAGAATGACGAAGTATTTTGTCAGCAGCCCGATGGCGGCCAGAGCACCCAAAAGAGCCCAGTCGCGCAGCTTGCCGTGATCGAGTGCGCGGTGGGTGACGAGGATCATTGCCGACCAGACAGGCAGCTGCAGGATGTTCGGATTGAACTCTGGCACGGGCAGGGTGAAATAAAAGATCACGCTGGTGAGCAGCAAGCCCCAGCCGGTGCGCGCCGCACTCAGACCGAGACGACGACCAAGCGCATAAAGGCAGCCATAGCTGATGGCAAGACACATGGCCGAAAGCCAATAGCCGCCGAAGGTATGCCCGCCGGTCAGCCAGTAACTTGCTTCCAGCAGCCAGGCTTGCATCGGCGGGTGTTTGGTATAGCCAAGCGCCAGTTCGCGGCCCCAGGCGAAGCCCTCGATCACATCCAGCGGTGCGTTGGGAAAGAACAGGGTCGGGATCAGTGCCCAGAGCAGGCAGGCTACGCCGAGATAGATCAGGTGGGCACGAGGCAGGGTCTGGTGGGTCATCAAAACCATCAAGCAAGTAAAATCCGAAGCAGCTTTCTGCCGGTTCGGCCCAGGATCAGACATGTCGATCCGTCGTGCTCCAAAGGGACGCGCCGCCCGGTTCAATCGGTTCTGATCATCAAAAAGCCGCCGCGGTTTTGGCGCGGCGGCTTTGTTGTTCTAGTGCGAGGCCAAAGGGCCGATCACGTCAGGGCACCGTGGCAATGCTTGTACTTCTTGCCAGAGCCGCAAGGACAGGCGTCATTGCGGCCAACCCGGCCCCAGGTCTCCGGGTTGTTCGGATCGCGGGCCTGAGCCATCTCGTCTTCACCGGTTGTCGGGTTCATGTGATGGCCCTGCATTTCCGGGAGTTCCGGGTTCTGCGGTGCCTGTTCCTGAACCAGTTCGACGCGCATCAGCTGAGCCGTCGTGATCTGACGCAGCTGAGCCAGCATGGCTTCAAACAGGGTGAAGGCTTCGGTCTTGTACTCCTGCAGCGGATCGCGCTGGGCATAGCCACGGAAACCGACGACGGAACGCAGATGATCGAGGTTTGCCAGGTGCTCGCGCCACAGGTTGTCCAGCGTCTGAAGCAGAATGGCCTTTTCCACCTGACGCATCACGTCCGGGGTGTAGCGGGCAACCTTCTGCGCCATGACCTGATCGGCGGCCTTGCGCAGACGATCCTTGACCTCTTCGTCAGCGATGCCTTCTTCCTCGGCCCATTCCTTGACCGGAAGATCCAGGTTCAGAACCGTGCGAACTTCCTGCTTCAGGCCGTCAGTATCCCACTGTTCAGGATAGGCACGCTCCGGAATGTGACGGGAGACCATGTCTTCCACCACGTCGTGACGCATGTCGCCAACGGTTTCCTGAATATGGGCGGCGTCCATCAGGTCGACACGCTGCTCGAAGACCACCTTGCGCTGGTCGTTCATCACATCATCGAACTTCAGCAGGTTCTTGCGGATGTCGAAGTTACGCGCCTCGACCTTCTGCTGGGCCTTTTCCAAAGCCTTGTTGATCCACGGATGGACAATGGCTTCGCCTTCTTCCAGGCCAAGCTTGCGCAACATGCTGTCCATGCGCTCGGAGCCGAAAATGCGCATCAGGTCGTCCTGCAAGGACAGGAAGAACTTGGAAAGTCCCGGATCACCCTGACGGCCTGAGCGGCCACGCAGCTGGTTGTCGATTCGGCGGCTTTCATGCCGTTCGGTGCCGACAACGCACAACCCACCTGCAGTGAGGGCCTTCTGCTTGAGGGCTTCAATGTCGGCGCGGATCGCGGCTTCCTTGGCTGTTCGTTCTTCGCCTTCCGGCATGTCGCCAAGCTCAATCTCGATTCGCATATCGGTGTTGCCGCCGAGCTGAATATCAGTTCCGCGGCCGGCCATGTTGGTGGCAATTGTCACCGCACCGGGAAGACCTGCCTGGGAGATGATCAGCGCTTCCTGCTCGTGGTAGCGGGCGTTGAGAACGGTGAAGACCTTGCCCTTTCCGCCGTCTGCCTGTTGAGCCGCGATGAACGTCTTCGGGTCGGTGGTGTCGAGAAGGCTGTAGCCATGGGCCTGCAGCAGGCCGGCCAGATATTCGGACTTCTCGATGGACGTTGTGCCCACGAGGATCGGCTGGCCGCGCTCCTTGCACTCGTCGATCAGGGTGACGATGGCGTTGAACTTTTCTTCAACGGTGCGGTAAACCTCGTCGTCCTCATCAATTCGGCTGACGGGAAGATTGGTCGGGATTTCAACAACTTCCAGGCCGTAGATGTCGGCGAACTCGTCGGCTTCCGTCGAGGCCGTACCGGTCATGCCGGCCAGCTTGTCATACATGCGGAAGTAGTTCTGGAAGGTGATCGACGCCAGGGTCTGGTTTTCCGGCTGGATGCTGACCTTTTCGCGTGCTTCGAGAGCCTGATGCAGGCCTTCGGAGAAGCGACGTCCAGGCATCATGCGGCCGGTGAATTCGTCGATGATGACGACTTCGTCGTTGCGGACAATGTAGTCCTTGTCGCGCTGGAACAGCTTGTGGGCCTTCAGGGCCTGTTGCAAGTGGTGCACGACGGAGACGTTTTCGACGTCGTAAAGCGAAGCGCCCTTCAGCAAACCAGCTTCAGACAGCAGGCGCTCGAGTTTTTCGTTACCGGCTTCGGTGAAAGAGGCGGAGCGCTGCTTTTCGTCCAGCTCGTAGTCTTCTTCGGTCAGATGCGGCACGAAGGTGTCGATCGTGTTGTAGAAGTCGGAGCGATCTTCCAGCGGGCCTGAGATGATCAGCGGCGTACGCGCTTCATCGACCAGGATCGAGTCCACCTCATCGACGATGGCGAAATGATGCTCACGCTGCACCATGGCGCCGCGTTCGTGCTTCATGTTGTCGCGCAGATAATCGAAGCCGAACTCGTTGTTCGTGCCGTAGGTCACGTCGGCGGCATAGGCTTCGCGGCGCTGTTCGTCGGAGAGGCCGTGGGTGATACAGCCGGCCGTCAGTCCGAGGAACCGATACACCTGACCCATCCAGTCGCTATCGCGGCTGGCCAGATAGTCGTTCACCGTGACGACGTGTACGCCCTTGCCGGTCAGGGCATTGAGGTAGACCGGCGCCGTGGCGACCAACGTCTTGCCCTCACCTGTGCGCATCTCGGAGATTTCTCCGGAGTTGAGCACCAGGCCACCGATCAGCTGTACATCGTAGTGACGCTGCCCGAGGGCGCGGCGTGCTGCTTCGCGCACAGTTGCGAATGCGGGTACCAGGATGTCATCTAGGGAAGCACCTTTTGCAAGTTGCTCGCGAAATTCCTGCGTTTTTGCCCGGAGCTGATCATCCGTCAATTCTACGAACTCGGGTTCCAGCGCATTGATCGCCTCAACCTGTGCTCTGAATGTCTTTACTTTGCGGTCGTTGGCCGACCCAAAAATCTTCCGTGCTAAAGCGCCGAGGCCAGCCATGTGGCGGTCCTTCCCCTGTCGGGCGGCGCACAGTCTCCCGGCGCCTGCCCATGAAATCGTCTCAATTGCTGTCCAGGGTCTCCCGCTGTCTGAGGTAGACGGCCGATTCCCTGGCTGAAGGTCTGGCCCTCTCTATAGAAAAGAGGACGACCGACAGATAAGAGGGGGTCTGATGCTTGTCAACGCCGCAGCTTTCGGCAATGTAGCCACGCTCTCGTGTGGAGAGCGACGCGAAATTCCAGTCCAAGAAGACTAAAGGACCGCAAATGTTTCAATTTTCCATGCGCCTGCCGCTCCGTTCTCTGGCCGCGCCTGCCATTGCTCTGACGTTGGGTCTCTCAACGGCTTTGGCGCCGGCGTATGCTGCCGAGCCGGACGACGTCGTGGCCAAGGTTGGCGAAGCGACGATCACGGAAGCGGATCTGGCGTTTGCTGCTCAGGAACTGGGTAAGGACCTTCAGCGCTTTCCGCCAGCTCAGTGGCGTCAGATTTTGCTGGATATTCTCGTTGACATGAAGCTTCTCGCACATGCTGCCGAAGAAGCCGGTATCGACGAAGACCCTGATTTCAAACGTCAGATGGACTTTCTTGAAGTGCGCGCTCTGCGTGGCGCCTATGTTTCGCAGAAGATCGATGGCGCGATTACGGAAGACGCTCTGAAGGCTGCCTATGACAAGCAGTTTGCGGATTTCGAAGGTCCCGAAGAACTTCATGCGCGCCACATCCTTGTGAAGGAAGAAGATGAGGCCAAGGCCATCATCAAGCAGCTCGACGAAGGCGCTGACTTCGTTGAACTGGCCAAGGAAAAGTCCACCGGCCCTTCGGGCCCGAACGGCGGCGATCTTGGGTTCTTCTCCGCAGGACAGATGGTGAAGCCATTTGAAGACGCGGCGATGGCTCTGGAAAAAGGCGCCTACACCAAGGAACCTGTGCAGACCCAGTTCGGGTGGCATGTGATCAAGTTGGAAGACAAGCGCAAGCAGGAGAAGCCGAGCCTGGAAGAGGTTGCCGACCAACTGCGTCAGCCGCTTCTGCGCGAAGCCTACAAGACCCAGATCGACAAGCTGAAGGCTGAAAATGAAGTCGTGATTGTCGATGAAAAGCTGAAGGCAGCGGTTGAAGCAGCGCAACCGGCAGCGGATACAGACGCCGCACCAGCCGCTCAGTAAGCGATTGCCGACCTGATGTTGAACGATGCCTCGGCGCCTTGCGGTGCCGGGGCATTTTTTTGGAAATTCAGACCTGACTGCAGCATGATCCACATGTCCGCGAACTTCATGGGATGATATTACAGGCTCTGGGCTTGCGCCCTTCTGCGGGTTCAGGCAAGCCTCCCAAGTCTGTCACTTTCTGGATGGAAACCTCATGTCCACTGCCATTTCGCCTCTCGCCCCGAAGTCCTACCCGGAGATGCCGGAGATCGAAGGCGTCGCCTTTGCCACCGCGGAAGCGGGTATCAAGTACAAGGGCCGAACCGATGTCCTGCTGGCGAAGCTGGCCGAGGGCACGACCGTTGCCGGGGTTTTCACCAAATCCAAGTGTTCGTCGGCTCCGGTGGACTGGTGCCGCGACATTATGTCCAAGGGCACAGCCCGAGGGCTGATGGTGAATTCCGGAAATGCCAACGCGTTTACCGGTAAAAAAGGCAAGTCTGCGGTCAAGCTGTCGGCTGAAATCGCTTCAAAGGCGCTTGGCTGTGCCGAGAATGAAGTGTTTCTCGCCTCCACCGGCGTAATTGGCGAGCCGCTTCAGGCCGAGAAATTTGAAGGCGTGATTGCCGGTTTGGCGGCGTTGGAGCGGCCAGCAAGCTGGCAGGAAGCCGCCCAGGCGATCATGACCACGGACACCTATCCGAAAGTGGCGACGGTGACGGTCGAGTTTGACGACCAGAGCATCAGCTTGAATGGTATCGCCAAGGGCGCTGGCATGATTGCGCCGGACATGGCGACGATGCTTTCCTTCCTGTTCACGGATGCCGCCATCAGCGCGGATGTGCTGCAGGCGATCCTGTCAGGTGAAACGGATGGAAGCTTCAACTCCATCACCGTCGACAGTGACACCTCCACATCTGATACGGTTCTTCTGTTTGCCACCGGGGCTGCAGAAAAGCGTGGTGTTGCGGCGGTGACCAGCCTTGAAGATCCTCGCGTTCCGGTGTTGAAGGCCGCTGTTGGTGACCTCATGCAGAACCTGGCGCAGCAGATCGTGCGCGACGGGGAAGGCGCCCGCAAATTCGTGGAAGTGCAAGTGGCTGGCGCGGACAGCAATGCGTCTGCGCGGACGATCGCCCTGTCGATTGCCAATTCTCCGTTGGTAAAGACGGCAGTTGCGGGTGAGGATGCCAACTGGGGCCGTGTGGTCATGGCTGTCGGCAAGGCCGGCGAGCCTGCGGATCGCGACAAGCTGGCAATCTGGTTTGGCGATGTGCGCGTTGCCGTTGATGGCGAGCGGGACCCGGACTACTCCGAAGCAGCAGCCTCTGCCGTCATGCAGGAAGAAGATATTGTGATCCGCGTCGACCTTGGCCTGGGAGACGGCTCTGCCCGCGTGTGGACCTGTGACCTCACCAAGGAATATGTCGCCATCAACGGCGACTATCGCAGCTGATCTTTCTGGAGCGAGCGATCGGGAGCCGGTCGCTCGCACGGTTTGAATTAAATTTTATGCGGAATGGTAAACCAGTTCTGTGGTTGCCGTTTGAAGGCGGGACACCCTTATGAGCCGTATTGTTCTGGTCGCAGCCTGTGCGCTGGTCGATGTTGATGGCCGGATTTTGCTGGCGCAGCGCCCCGAAGGCAAATCGATGGCCGGTTTGTGGGAGTTTCCCGGTGGCAAGGTGGAGACCGGCGAGCGTCCCGAAGAGACATTGATCCGCGAACTGGACGAGGAGCTGGGCATCACGGTTAAGGAAGCGTGTCTCGCCCCGCTGACGTTCGCGAGCCACGCTTATGATGATTTTCATCTTCTGATGCCCTTATACGTCTGTCGCAGGTGGGAAGGTACGCCCGTCGGCCGGGAGGATCAGGCTCTGAAGTGGGTACGTCCGGTTCGGTTGAGGGATTATTCGATGCCGGCGGCAGATGAGCCGCTAATCCCCTTTTTGATGGATTTGGTGGCTTGAGAGCATCAAACCGCAAAAAGGAAGGGCTGCGCCATGAAACCCAAAAAAGGTCAGCGCCAGTCTCAGGTCACTTCGGCAACTTCGCGGTTTCGCGGCTTTCTGCGAGATGAACGGGGTGCCGTTGCGATGGAATACGGCGTGATTGTCCTGCTCATGGGCATCGCCATTGTTGCCACATTGATGTCGATCGGTGACACGCTGCGCGACAGCTACTACGGGGAAATCAATACGGCCCTGGAAAGTGCCGGAACGGCCGACGCCGATTGATCTGACGATCTTCCGGAATTGACGACACAGGCGGCCGCAGAGCCGCCTTTGTCGTATCTGGGGCACCACTTCGTCGGTGCTCCCTTACCCCTTCAACGGTGTTTCCTGGGTGCTCAAGGCATCCGCCAGCCGGGTCTTGGCCGAACCGGGCCGCAGGGGCTTCTGCTGGCTTTCATGCGGCGCCCAGCCCGACAGGGAAATCAGCGAGAAGGTCGCGCGTATCCGTCCGTCCGGGTCCGAATGATGCTCGGCGTAGAGTTCGGCAGCGCGCAGGAAGAAGCCTTTCGATACCGGCTTGCGGCTGCGATCCTTCAAGATAGAGCTGGCGCCCATCGCCTTCAGATCACGCATCAGTCCGAACATGTTGGCGTAGCGCACCGTGATCCGGTCCATGTCGGTCACCGGAAGAGCAAAGCCGGCCCGCTGCATCAACGCGCCCATGTCCCGCACGTCGGCGAAGGGCATGACGCGAGGGCTGGCCCCTTCGATCAGCTCCAGCTCTGCCCGCATCAGCGCATCGCGCAGCTCAAACAGGCTGTCTCCACCCACCAGCATCCCCAGGAACAGCCCATCGGGCTTCAGGGCCTGACGGATCTGCACCAGACTGCCGGGCAGATCGTTGACGAATTGCAGGGACAGCAGCGAAACTGCCAGGTTGAAGGTCGCGGGTTTCAGCGGCGGACAAGCGTCGTCGAAAACAAAGTCGGGTGCGGAAAAATTGGCGAGCGGGGCAAATAGATCTGCCCTCAGAACAGTGCCGATCTTGGGCGAGGCCTGCAGCACGCGTGCGACGTGGTCGCCGTGGCCGGAGAGATCAACGGCAAGCTCGAACTCTCGACTGAGTGCCGCCAGTCTCTCCTCTAGATCGACAGCTGCCTCCTTCGCCAGAAAATCGGCGCCGTCCACGGGGGTGGCGAGCGCACGGCGGCGATGCTGGGCAAGAAGGGATCGGTCGAAGGGATCTGGCTGGGACATGGGGGCGGTCTGAGGTCCGTTTGTTGAAGGGGCGGTCCGGCTGGATTTCTTCGGCACATATGGCGCGTCGCGCCAAGCACGTCAAAGCATGATAGTCTGGCGAAATGAACGAGGGCCTGAAAAATGAGGCATCAGAACCTTCAGGATAACGGCGAGCCCGACCGGGTTGCGCCTCTTGCACGTCTGGCCCTGAATAGCTTTTCCGCCTTGTGCTGGACTTCGCGGCGGGTTCTCGATCTGCTTTTACCACCACGTTGTCTGACCTGCGACACACCAGCCGACCGCCCGGATGGCATCTGCGGGGCTTGCTGGAGACAATTGCAATTCGTTGCGCCGCCGGTTTGTGCTGTCTACGGGACGCCTTTCGCGCATGACTTGGGGGAGGGGGCTGTCAGTGCCCGGGCCATCAGTGATCCGCCTGTTTACCGCAAGGTGCGGGCGCCGCTGGTCTACCGCGGACCTGCGACGAGACTGGTGACCGGGCTCAAGTTCGGTGGGCGACGGGACCTCGCCGGGCCGATGGCCGGGTTGATGGCTCATCCGGCCCGCACAATGGTCGTGGCCGAAACACTGCTTGTGCCTGTTCCTCTGCATCCGTGGCGGCGGATTTCCCGACGTTTCAATCAGTCCGCCGATCTGGCGAAGGCCCTGGCTGGCCGGGTTGGCGGTATCTACGATCCCTTCACGCTGACCCGCAGCAGACCGACACGGCAGCAGGTGGGGTTGGAAGCCAAGGCGCGCCAGGCCAACGTTCGAAATGCCTTCACGGTCAACCCTGACAGGCTTCACCTGTTGCACGGCCGTCATGTGGTGCTGATCGATGATGTTCTGACCACAGGGGCAACCGTTACTGCTTGCGCCAAGGCGTTGCTGAAGGCGGGGGCGGCGGAGGTTGACGTTCTGGTCTTTGCGATGGCTTTGCCGGGAGACGGCAGAGAAGGCAGCCGGGACAATGACAGGTAAAGTGCGACCGGTCAGGGCCAATCGTTGCTCGGCCTCTCGCGGTAATCCTTGCTCCTCTAAATCCGTGAACCACAGGTGAATGGGTCTTCAGTGAGGGATACTCCGAGCCACGGCATTGTTGTTCTCTGCTTTCCCAAACCCATATAAACGCGTAAGAAACTTTCAAAGCCGACACAGATTAGAGGAAGCCTCATGGCCAAAGTTACAATCTACACCCGCCAGCTCTGCGGTTTCTGTACCGCGGCGAAAAAGCTTCTCGACAAGAAGGGCGTTGCCTATACCGAGCACGACGCGACCTTTGATCAGAAGCTGAAGAAGGAAATGGTGCAGAAGGCCAACGGTCGCAGCACCTTCCCGCAAATCTTCGTCGGGTCTACCCATGTAGGCGGCTGCGACGAACTGCATGAGTTGGAGCGGTCCGGGACGCTGGACAAGCTCCTCTCCGCCTGATCAGGCCCTTGCAGACAGTTCAGGAGACAGTGTCATGAGCCATTTCAAGGCAGCTTGCGTCCAGATGCGCAGCGGCAAGAGCGTTGCCGACAACATTTCTCAGGCGGAAGCTCTCATTCGTCAAGCCGCCGCTGAGGGGGCTGACTTCGTGCAGACGCCGGAGATGACCAACGTTCTGGTGCGCAGCCGCGAGGAATTGATGGAGCGGATCACGCTTGAGCGTGACGATGCCACTCTTGCCCGGTTCTGCCTCCTGGCAAAAGAGCTGGGTCTCTGGCTGCATGCCGGGTCGCTGGCGATCCTGCTTGAGGGCGGCAAGGTTGCCAATCGTGGCTTTCTGATTTCGCCGGACGGTCAGGTTTTTGCCAAGTACGACAAGATCCACATGTTCGATGTGGATCTGCCGAACGGTGAGAGCTGGCGTGAATCCGCCACCTATGAGCCGGGGAAGCAGACCATGTTGGCCGACCTTCCGTGGCTGAAGATGGGCATGGCGGTGTGTTACGACGTACGGTTCCCGGCGATCTTCCGCTCGCAGGCCCGTCAGGGCGCTGGGCTGCTGACGATGCCGGCGGCGTTCACCCGTCAGACGGGCGAAGCGCATTGGCATGTGCTGCAGCGGGCGCGGGCGATCGAGAATGGCGCTTTTGTTGTTTCGGCAGCACAAGGCGGTGCCCATGAGGATGGCCGTGAAACGTACGGCCACAGCCTGATCATCGACCCGTGGGGCAAGGTTCTGGCGGAAGCCGATCATGATCGGCCAGGAATTGTTGTTGCCGAGATCGATCCGGAGCAAGTGGTCAAGGCGCGTCAGCGGATCCCGGCGATTGCCAATGAACGCAGCTTCGCACTGGGAGAGGCAGGGCTTCTCGCAGAGGAGAATCTTGCGTGATCCGCTATTCCCTGGTGTGTGACCAGTCTCATGACTTCGAAGGCTGGTTTCGGAATTCGGAAGATTTCGACAAGCAGGCAGCGCGGTCTCTGGTCAGTTGTCCGCATTGTGGGTCAGAGCAGGTCGGAAAGCGCTTGATGGCGCCTTCGGTGTCAACGGCCCGTCGCCAGGAAAAAAGCGCACGGGAAGCCGTTGGGCGGGCTGAGATGGAGCTAGGGGCTGCAACGCAGGCGGCTGATGGGCCTGTAGTCGGCAGTGCAGCTCCGACCTCTCCGGAGACGACGGACATCGCAGCTGCTGGTTCACAGGCTGTGGCTGGCTCTGATCCCCAGGCGGCATTGGTTTCCAATGATGCCCAGCAGAAGGCTCTGGTCGACAGCCTGCGCGCGTTGCGCAGGAAGGTGATCGCGAGTTCAGACTACGTGGGCTCCGATTTTGCTGAAGAAGCCCGGAAAATCCACTACGGCGAGACGGATGCACGCAACATTCACGGGGAAACCACCGTGAAAGATGCCAAGGCGCTGCTGGAGGAAGGGGTGCCTATCCTGCCGCTTCCTGTCTTGCCGGAAGAAAAGAACTGACCCTTCCCCTGCCTATCGGACTGTTTGTGATGCCTGAGAGCCGGCACGGCGCCTGAAGCCCGTGCCGGTTTTTTTATCTATAACCGCTAGGTGTGGAACCTGATCGTCGCGTCAGGCTGCTTTGGCCTTGCCGGCGTCGTTGGCGGCTTTTTCAGCGGTCTTGCCGGCTTCCTTGCCCAACTCCGTAGCTGTGTCGCGCAGTTCGTCAGCTGTCGAGAGGCTTTCGGTCACGCAGTTTTGCAGCAACTCGCTTTGAGATGTGAAATGCTCCTGGTAGGCATCGAACATGCGGTTGTAGAACCCCTGAACTGCCTCTGTCGCGTCCTTCGGGTCGCGGCACTCACTGATTGAGGACGCAAATTCCAGGTCATCGTTCCATCGGCGCATGGCGAAGTCGGTCTGTTTCTCAAGGCACCGTTTGGTAAAGTCCAAAGTCATGGACTGCATCTTCTGGGCGGCGGAAAAGGCCTGGCCCTGAAAGAGGTCCTCATAGGCGCTCAGGGACAGACCCCACATATTGGCGCCGGCTGTCCGGCCTGCCTCGCGAATTGTTTCGCTGGCAGATGTTGCGGCTTTTCTGGACTGTTTCGTTGCGGTTGTCGTTGGCATGGTTCGCTCCTCCTGAAATTGGAATGCTTCATCGGAGGCGGCCCGATGAAGCAGGGAGCCTGAACGAGAATGGCAGTCGTCACTCTTTGCTGGATGCCTGCCTGTCCGGCTCTCCTTGAATATACGCTTCCCTTGCGTAATTTTTATGGCGAAATTTGTCGCAGGGAAAATTTCACCAGGAGGAGTTTGATTGCATGGGCTGTCGGGACTCCGGCTGTTTCAGAGCTGGGATCAGCGCGGAGAAAACTGCGAAGTTGAGCCAATCCAGGCCTTTAGGGCCTCAGTGACGGCATTGGGTGCTTCCAATGTTGAAAGATGGCCGCAATCGGGAATAACCATCAATTCACTGCCTGAAATATGTTCATGCATTTCGCGGGCAAGATCGGGCGGTGTCAGTGTATCGCCGTCACCAACCAGCACCAGCGTCGGGCAGGTGATGTCGCCAAGGGAGGGGCGCGAGTCCAGCCGGCCAATGATCGCTTCCGTCTGACGGATGAAGGCATCCGGTCCGGTTTCTTCCGCCATTTCGAGCACGACGCTTTTCAGGTTTTCGTCTGCGGCGCGGTTGGCATGGACGAAGCCTGGATAAAGCAGGTGGGGTACCTTGTTGAAGCCACGTTCGCGGGTCATTCGGATCAGCACCTGCCGTCGTTCCGTCTGCTCCTGCGTATCAGCGCGGGCATTGGTGTCCATCAGCGCCAGCCGTGTGACCCGTTGCGGCGCGATACGCATGATTTCCATGGCGACATAGCCGCCCATCGACAGTCCTGCGAGGGCAAATGCGTCAGGGGCCTTGTCCAGCACGCTGCGCGCAATGGCCTCGATGCTGTTGTGCTGCCGGTGGTCGGCGACAAGGATCGGACGGTCGGAAAAGGCGGAGATTTGCGGTGCATAAAGGGTCTCGGTGCACAGCAGGCCGGGGATCAGAACAATTGGTTCCATCGGGCTTACTTGGGCCTCTCTGCGAGCATCATGTAATTCACGTTCATGTCGCGGGACGGAGCCCAGCGATCAAACAGGGGATTATAGGTGACGCCGGTGCGGTCGATGATGTCCAGGCCGGTCTCTTCCAGCGGCACCTGAATTTCCTCCGGGCGCACCAGCTTGTCATAGGAGTGTGTGCCTTGCGGCAGCCAACGCAACACGCGCTCGGCACCGACGATGGCCAGGGCATAGGCCTTCATGGTGCGGTTGATGGTGGCGACGAACATCAGTCCGCCGGGGCGCACCATGCTGGCCGTCTTTTCCAGAAACAACGGCACGTCGGCGACATGCTCGACGACTTCCATGTTCAGGACGATGTCGAATGTTTCGCCGGCAGCGGCAAGGTCTTCGGCGGTCTCGGCGCGGTAGTCGATCTTCAATCCGCTTTGAGCCATATGAAGCCGGGCAATTTCGATGTTGACCTCAGAAGGGTCCGCCCCGACGACTTCGGCCCCGAGACGGGCCATGGGCTCGCTCAACAGGCCGCCGCCACAGCCGATATCGAGAATGCGCAGCCCCTTGAAGGCGTCGGATGCCCGATAATCCCGGTCGAATTGAGCGCAGACCTTTTCCTTGATGTAGGTGAGGCGGACAGGCTGAAACTTGTGCAGGGGCTTGAACTTGCCCGCCGGATCCCACCACTCCTCGGCCATGGCGGAGAAGCGGGCGACTTCAGCCGCATCGATGGTGGTGCCGGTGTCTTGCGCCTTGCTCATTGGTTTTCCAATCCCTGACTAGCCTGAAGGGCGGCAGTATATCTCCCTTGGTTCCTTGTCGCTCTTGCCTGTTTTGTCAAGGCGTGGCTTGCGGGGCGCAGGCTGTCGCTGTATGGATGGCGCCCGATCCGCAAGAGGATGCCGTCAGGCACCTCTCCACCCCTTGCACGAAGATTACGAAAATCCATGGCGCGATTGGTTATGAAATTCGGCGGCACGTCAGTGGCCGATCTGGACCGTATCCGGAACGTGGCTCGACATGTGAAGCGGGAAGTGGATGCCGGCAACGAAGTCGCCGTCGTCGTTTCCGCCATGGCCGGGCAGACGAACAAACTGGTGGAATTCTGCCGGTCTGCTTCCACCCTGCATGACGCACGCGAGTATGACGCTGTTGTTGCCTCAGGTGAGCAGGTGACCTCTGGTTTGCTTGCCATCGTTCTGCAGGACATGGGCGTTAATGCACGCTCCTGGCAGGGCTGGCAGGTGCCGATCAAGACCGACGAGAACCATGGTGCGGCCCGCATCAAGGAAATCGACGGAGGTTTCCTCAGCGAGCGTATTTCCCAGGGCCAGGTGGCCGTCCTTGCCGGTTTCCAGGGTATTTCCCCGGATAACCGCATTTCGACCCTCGGTCGCGGCGGTTCTGATACGTCGGCTGTTGCGATTGCCGCTGCCATCAAGGCTGACCGCTGCGACATCTACACGGACGTGGACGGGGTCTACACCACCGATCCACGCATTGTGCCGAAGGCGCAGCGCCTCGACCGGGTTTCGTTTGAGGAAATGCTCGAAATGGCGAGCCTCGGCGCGAAGGTGCTGCAAGTTCGCTCCGTTGAAATGGCCATGGTTCATGGCGTGCGCACATTCGTGCGCTCCAGCTTCGATGATCCCGATGCGCCGCAGGTTGGCGTTGGTGATCTTCCCCCAGGAACTCTTATCTGCGACGAGGATGAGCTCGTGGAACAGCAAGTTGTGACCGGCATCGCCTTTACCAAGGACGAAGCCCAGATTTCCATCCGCGATGTGGCCGACAAGCCGGGTATCGCCCATTCCGTCTTCGGACCGATGGCCGACTCGAACATCAATGTGGATATGATCGTTCAGAACATCTCTCCGGATGGAGCGACGACTGACATCACCTTCACCGTGCCGGAAACCGACTATGATCGGGCCCTGAAGGTGCTGGAAGACAACCGCGAGCAGATTGGGTTCCAGAACCTGGAAGGCACCCGTGATGTCGTGAAAGTCTCTGTCATCGGCATTGGCATGCGGTCTCATGCTGGTATCGCTGCGGAGTGCTTCCGGGGCCTGGCGGGGAAGGGCATCAACATCCGCGCCATCACAACTTCCGAGATCAAGATTTCGGTTTTGATCGATTCCGCCTATACGGAACTTGCAGTTCGGACTCTCCATTCGCTATACGGTCTGGACGGGTAAGTTCATCTTGAGTCTTTGTCTTTTCCGTTCCACGGTGGACGGGACAGACAAGATCAGGAAAAGACGGGGTAGGCGATGCGTAGCAACCTGGCCGGTCCGCGCCTCTTGCTACGTCGGCTTCGCGAGGTTATGGCGGAGCCGATCACGGCTCAGGAGCGGCTCGACAAGATCGTAGTCTTGATCGCGGCGAATGTTGTCGCCGAGGTTTGCTCCGTCTATATTCTTCGGGCAGACGGCGTGCTGGAGCTGTATGCAACGGAAGGCTTGAACCGTGAAGCGGTTCACCAGGCCTCCCTGCGCGTTGGCCAGGGTCTGGTCGGCCTGATCGCTGCCGAGGCGCGTCCACTCAATCTTCCTAACGCCAGAGCCCATCCGGGCTTTGCCTATCTGCCGGAAACCGGCGAAGAGGCCTTCAACTCCTTCCTTGGGGTGCCGATCCTGCGTGCCGGACGCACGCTCGGCGTTCTGGTTGTGCAGAATCAGTCGCACCGCACTTACCTCGAAGATGAGGTGGAAGCGCTGCAGACCACGGCGATGGTCATCGCCGAAATGGTGGCTGCCGGCGAACTGGAAGCGATTTCCCAGAAAGACACCGGTCTCGACCTTTCCAGGCCCATCCATTCCTCCGGCGTCGGGCTGGCGGAAGGTGTTGGCCTGGGTCACGTGGTTCTGCATGAGCCTCGGGTGGTCATCACCAATCTGATTGCGGAAGACAGCGAGGCGGAAAGCCGACGTCTCGAAGGCGCGATCAACCGGTTGCGGCTGTCGATTGACGACCTTTTGGCCAGTGGTGACATGGCTGCGGCAGGCGAGCACCGGGAGGTTCTGGAAGCCTATCGTATGTTCGCCTACGATCGGGGCTGGATCCGCAAGATCGAAGAAGCGATCCGCAATGGCCTGACGGCTGAAGCTGCCGTTGAAAAAGTTCAAAGCGATATGCGCGCCCGAATGCTGCGGCAGACGGATCCGTACCTGCGCGAGCGGTTGCATGATCTTGACGATCTGGCACACCGGTTGATCCGCGAGCTCATGGGACGGGCGACCGGTGATGTGCACGAGTTGCCTCAGGATGCGATCATCGTTGCCCGCAACATGGGTGCTGCCGAGCTGCTTGATTATGGCCGGGACCGGATTCGTGGCCTGGTGCTGGAAGAAGGCGGACCGACCAGCCATGTAACGATTGTCGGACGTGCTCTGGGCATTCCGATGGTCGGGCAGATCTCGGATATCGTCAGCATGGCAGATGCCGGCGACGCGATTATTGTTGATGGCGATGCGGGGGAAGTGCATCTGCGTCCGGCGCAGGATGTTCAAAACGCCTATGCCGAGAAGGTGCGCTTCCGCGCCCGGCGGCAGGCGCAATACCGCCGTCTGCGCAACAAGCCCTCCGTCACCAAGGACGGCGTGGAAGTGACGTTGCAAATGAATGCCGGGTTGCTGGTCGACTTGCCGCATCTGGCTGAAGCAGGGGCTGCAGGTGTCGGCCTGTTCCGTACCGAACTGCAGTTCATGGTGGCATCGTCTTTCCCTCGTCTGCATGAACAGCAAGCGCAATACACCCAGATTCTGGATGCGGCAGGCGACAAGCCCGTGACGTTCCGATCCCTCGATGTGGGCGGGGACAAGGTACTTCCCTATCTTCGCTCCATTCAGGAGGAAAACCCGGCGATGGGGTGGCGAGCGCTGCGCCTGGGCCTTGATCGGCCGGGACTGCTGCGCACCCAGATCCGCGCGCTTCTGCTGGCGGCTGCCGGTCGTGATCTCAAATTGATGTTCCCGATGGTGGCCGAGGTGAACGAGTTCCTCAAAGCGCGCAGCCTGGTGGAGAAAGAACTCAAGCATCTTCGTCGGCACAAGCATGAGGTTCCCGATAAGATCCGTCTCGGGGTGATGATCGAAGTGCCATCCCTGCTGTTCCAGCTTCCGGAGTTGCTGCAGCATGTGGACTTCGTCTCTGTCGGGTCGAACGATCTGTTCCAGTTCATGTATGCCGCCGATCGGGGCAACACACGCGTGTCTGACAGGTTCGACACGCTGGGGCTCGGGTTCATGCGGGCGCTCAAGCGCATCGTCGATGCAACCAATCGGGCCCATGTTCCTGTGACCCTGTGTGGAGAGTTGGCCGGCCAACCCTTGGCGGCCATGGCGCTGCTGGGTCTTGGCTTTCGGGATCTTTCCATGTCGCCGGCATCTCTCGGGCCGGTGAAGGCCATGGTGCGCTCGCTTGATGCCGGGCGCCTTGCTGCCCGTTTGCAGCCGCGTTTGGCACCCGGACACCGGGACCAGGATATTCGTCAATTCCTCGTGCAGTTCGCCGAGGAGATGGACGTGGTTCTTTAGCGATTTTCCGTAAAGATTCGATAGGCTCCGGGCATCCCGCCCGGAAACTCAAGGAGACATGCGCTCATGTTGGCGCGACACAAGCTCGACACACTGCTCGACCGCTTTGCTGAACTGGAACACCAGATGGCAGCCGGGGTCGAACCCGACGCCTATGTGAAGCTCTCGCGAGAATATGCCGGGTTGGAATCTCTGGTGACGAAGATCCGCGCCCTGACGAAGGCCGAAAGCGAATTGGCCGACGCGGAAGCCTTGCTGGCTGATCCGGAAACCGACAAGGAGATGCGGGAGTTGGCCGAGATGGAGCGCAGCGAGCTGCGCGAGACCGTCGAAGAGCTTGCCCAGGTGGTGCGTCTGGGGCTGTTGCCGAAGGACGAAGCGGACAAGAACGACGCCATTCTGGAAGTGCGTGCGGGGACCGGTGGGGATGAGGCCGCACTTTTTGCCGGTGATCTGTTTCGCATGTATCAGCGCTTTGCCGAGATCAACGGCTGGAAGGTCGAAATTCTATCGGCCAGTGAAGGCGAGATGGGCGGCTACAAGGAAGTCATTGCTTCCGTGTCCGGGGAGAATGTGTTTGCCCGGATGAAATTTGAAAGTGGTGTCCACCGGGTGCAGCGCGTTCCGGCGACGGAATCTGGTGGCCGGATCCACACGTCTGCGGCCACGGTCGCCGTGTTGCCTCAGGCCGAGGATGTCGATGTGGACATCCAGGAGAGCGATCTGAGGATCGATACCTTCCGGGCTTCCGGCGCGGGTGGACAGCACGTCAATACGACGGATTCGGCTGTGCGTATCACCCACATGCCGACCGGCGTGGTGGTGGCGGTGCAGGATGAGCGATCGCAGCACAAGAACAAGGCGCGGGCGATGCAGCTGTTGCGGGCCCGGATCTATGATGCGGAGCGCGAAAAGGCCGCCGGTGAACGGACGGAAGCCCGGCGTCTTCAGGTCGGGTCGGGGGATCGCTCGGAGCGTATCCGCACTTACAATTTCCCGCAGGGGCGGGTGACGGACCATCGGATCGGCCTGACGCTCTATAAGCTGGAGCAAATCATTGCCGGTGAAAGCCTGGGAGAGGTCGTTGAGGCACTGATCGTGGATCATCAGACAAACCTTCTTGCCTCCGAGGAGTCCTGAGGCGTGGCTGACGATCCGGCTCGATCGGTTGGCGCTGTCTATCAGCGCCTTCGTGCCAGCTTGCGCGAGGCAGGTGTTGCAACTCCCGAGCTGGACGCGCGAATTCTGGTGGGCGAGGTTGCCGGCATCGAACCGTCTCAGCTGCCGCTGCATCTGGAGAACCGGCTAAGCGATGCTGAGCTTGCGGTTGTCGCAGGCTTCGCGGCGCAGCGGCTTGATGGCAAGCCCGTCGGGCGCATTTTGGGAAAACGCGAATTCTGGGGCCTGGAGTTTCAGCTGAACGACGCGACACTGGAGCCGCGGCCGGACACGGAAACCCTGGTCGAGGCCGTCTTGCGCCATCTGCCGGCAAATGCCGCACCAGTGCTGGCGGATGTCGGGACGGGCAGCGGGGCAATTGCCATTGCCTTGTTGCACGAGGTGAAGGGCGCACACTGCCTGGCTGTCGACATCAGTTCGCAGGCACTTCAGCAGGCTTGTGCCAATGCCGCTCGTCACGGCGTTGCGGAGCGATTTTGGCCGGTGCAGGGCGATTACCTTGATGCCGTCGGCCCGCAGATTGATTGGATCATCAGCAATCCGCCCTACATCGCGACTTCGGTGGTCGCCGGTCTGGAGGGGGAAGTCCGCTTGCACGACCCGAATCGGGCGCTTGACGGAGGGGCTGACGGGCTTGCGGCGTATCGTGCCCTGGCGGCCAGGGCTGCGGTGATTTTACCAAAAGGGGGGCGAATCGCTCTTGAAATCGGCTATGATCAGGCGGATTCGGTGGTGAAACTGCTGCAGAAAAGTGATTTCAAGGATATTGAAATCGTTCAAGATCTTGCGGGTCAGGACCGGGTTATTGTGGCTCTGCGGCAATAATGTTGCCGGTTTTAATCTTGTTGCGAAAAAGCGCTTGGAAAAGCCCACTGAACCGGTTAGGTTCACTTCGCCGAGACCGGAAATTGCGATCAGCGCTCTGCAAGGCAGAGCCGGTATCATGGGGCATGTACAATCCAGTTTGAGCCATACTCGGCACCAAACACTTTGTGTATTGTCTACACCGTGAAACCGAGCATCCGGATCATTGGACTGTCGCAGACAATCGCGTTGGTACGGGGCGTATTTCAAGGTTTTGCCTTAAGCGTTTTCGTGACTTCTGTCGCATCGTGACGGCCGCTGGCCTATCTGGTCGGTTTCGGTAGCTATTTCGTATCGGTTTTATAGAAATCCGATGTTTGGCCGGCCATCGTGCTGGTCGCCGTTCCTTAAGAGAAAACGGCAGGATGAGACCAGGAAATCAAAGCAACAAGCGCATGCGCGGACGCGGTCGTAAAGGCCCCAATCCGCTCACCAGATCATATGAATCCAATGGACCGGACGTCAAAATCCGTGGCACTGCGCTTCATATCGCCGAAAAATATCAGCAGCTCGCCCGGGACGCTCATGTGTCCGGCGATCGTGTGATGTCGGAAAACTATTTTCAGCACGCGGAACATTATCTGCGCATTGTGGCCAGTGCCCAGGCGCAGAATCCAATCGCCAGCCAACAACGTGGCGACGACGATATGGATGACCAGGAAGATGAAGCACAGGATGCTTCGCCTCGTGCCGAGCGTTCAGAGCGCTCGGAACGGTCTGAACGTGTAGATCGCTCTGACCGGGCTGACCGCCCTGATCGTGCGGAGCGGGCTGACCGCCCGGATCGCGCAGAGCGGGCCGAACGTCCTGATCGGGCCGATCGACCGGACCGTTCTGAACGTGTTGCGCGCCCGGATCGGGCCGAGCGTGCGGAACGGGCTGAGCGTCGTGAACGCAGCAACAAGGAACGCGAAAGTCGCGGGCCGAGTGTTGACCCCGATAGCCCGCAGCCGTTCATTGAAAGCATGCCGATCATTGACGAATCCGGTCAGTTGAATGGCCGTGCGTCCGGTCCGGACGATGTGCAGAACGATGACGATGCCAAGCCGCGCCGTCGCGTGCGGGGCACACGGGGTCGTGGCGTCAAACGTGAGGACGATGCTCCCGAAGCTGGAGCACCTGTGGTTGCTGCTGCTGAAGCTGACACTGCTACTGGCGAAGAAGCTGCCCCGGTCAAGCCGAAGCGTCGGGCTCCCCGTCGCAAGGTTGTGGAACAGCCGGCTGAACCCGAGACGGTTGACGCAGGCGAGTAAGCCGCAGCCCACATCACTACAGCAGTTGAATTACGGCGCCTCAGGGCGCCGTTTTTTGTTGGTCGCGCCCATGCTCGTTCGAGATCACCGCGAACGCGCATGGGCGAGGCAGGCAGCAAACATTAGGAATTTTTACCTAGTTATATATGTGACAAAAGTGGCGTGATTCGATATGGAAGGCGGTGACAGGCTGGTACATGAAAGTGAGATAGCGGCGACGCCAGCTATGATCGAGGCTGGGCTTCATCACCTCTATCGATATCATCCTGATAATGGAGTGCCGGAAGATGAAACAGTTACGGCAATATTCCGGGCCAAGGCTTCGACGGCTTTGTCTGCGCAAACTCTGTCAGACGAATGATTAGTTGTCTGTAGTGAGTATGAAGGGAGTTGGTGCACGCAACTATGTTGTGAGCATAGAGTAAGGAATTGGAAGGCTCAATTTGACCCGCTTGAACCGTATTTACATCGGGAAACTTTTTTATCAACTTCATGATTTTGGCGTCATCAAAAGTTAAGTTATCTTCATCTGTGTGTGCGAAAGCGTTACGTATGCTACGAACTGTGTCGAGGATTAATCTGTCCTCACTGTTTATTAAGCCAAATGCAAACGCGACATCGATTTTCGATGAAAATGTGCTTAGTGGTCCGTAGCCCCTGAAAATTTTGTCTCGCAAGTCGCGGTTCTTTTTTTGCATATATAGCTCGATTAACTGCGTGAGCGAAGTTTCGAGACGTGAAGACATAACAAGAGCAAACCCTGGGTGCGTTTTGCCCTCGAATTTCTCAATGAATTCACTTACTGTTATTGTTTCAAATTGTCTTATTATGGTGTTTGAAGATTCTGACATGAATGGTTCCGAAGATATCCCGGTTGAAACCGAACGGCGCCGCGACGATGCGTTTCACCGCGCTCTAACAACGCCTCCAATGCCTAAACCCAAGGCCAAAGAAGGCAAAGAGACGAAGGATAAGCCCGGCCAGTGAGCCGGGCTTTTTGATGAGGTGATCAATGAGGGGTAGTTTTCATATGTGGTTTGCGCGCTTTCTGAACGTTCCGATTGACGTGCATCAAAGTTTTTTTGCTCGCGGGAAGAATGATTTCAATACCTCTTCATGTTCGATTGCCCCAAAATAGCAAGCGGACATGTCTTCAGGGTCAAAGACAAACAGCATGTCCTCTTCCCTGCTAAGGCCCTTGATTGCTTTTTTAGCGAAACTTTCCGTATCGAGGTTGGAGCCAACAAGAATGAAAGACGTCGGTTCTGACCAATACCCAGCGCTTCCATCATGTATGCCATCTGCGAGTTGATCATAGCGATCAGAATACGATTTGCCTTCAACGGCTTTTTTAGCAATCCTGAATGTCACGCAGTAATTTGACATAACAAATCCTCCCAATAGAAACGGAGGAATTACACACGGAATGAGCGAAAGGAGTCAATTCACCCCTTCCGCTTTCGCCATCTGAGGAACGGTTTAGCTTTCTGCTTAGGCGTGATTGGCCGCACCAGTTTGATTATACATAAAGCGCTTGCCCGCTGCGCCTCTTAGTGCATCTTCTGCCCGCTCACGGTCGGTGACCTTAACGGCGGTTCGACGGATATAGCGGAAATCGAATTCCGCCAGATAGCGATGAAGATGGGCTTCGCCTCAATGCTGATAGACGCCAATCATGCGGTGGATCTGGCGGGCAGACATGCCGTTCTTGGAAGCTGCCATAAGATGTGTTGCCAGAACCCACTTGTTGAGCGGGGTCTTGGAGCGTTCGAAGACGGTTCCGACAGTCACAGAAAAAGGCTTAAGGCATTCGTTGCACTTGAAGACGCCGGGGCGGGTGGATTTGCCTTCCAGTTTATTGATGCGCTTCTGATCAACGTTGCGGCAATGAGGGTAAACCGGACCATTGGGCCAATGAGTGGACTCCAAATGCTCGCGGGCCTTGTTTGCGTCTTGATAGATTTCGTTGGTCAGGTTGAGCATCGCTTTAACCCCTTGACCTGACGTTACGAAATCCGACGTGGTACGTCACATATATACTTAGGAATTTTTACCTCTTCCTCTTTTGTCGCCGAGGAGAGCACTTATATCTTCAGTACGGTCATGAGTAGGACCGGCCAGGCGCCTTCTACAGGGTCTGGTGACTTCAACGTCGTTCATGCTTCGGGTGATATGGCGGACAGGAGAACAGTCATGAATATCGAAAAATACAGCGAACGGGTGCGCGGTTTCATCCAGTCGGCGCAGACTTATGCGCTTGGGCAGGGACACCAGCAGTTCACACCGGAACATATTCTCAAGATTCTGCTTGATGATCCGGAGGGCATGGCTTCCGGCTTGATCACTCAGGCCGGCGGCAATGCGAAACTGGTGAAAGCCGAGATCGCTGCCGCGGTCGACAAACTGCCGAAGATTTCCGGCGGCAATGGACAACTTTATCTTTCTCAGCCGACGGCTCGCCTGTTCGATCAGGTCGAGAAGGTTGCCGACAAGGCCGGCGACAGTTTTGTCACCGTCGAGCGCCTGTTGCTGGCGCTGACGATGGACAAGGAAACGGCTGCCGGCAAGGCGCTGGCCAATGGCGGTGTGACAGCCAATGGCTTGAACGAAGCCATCAACACCCTGCGTCAGGGACGGACGGCTGACAGTGCCACGGCTGAAAACAGTTACGACGCCTTGAAGAAATACGCCCGTGACCTGACCAAGGTTGCCCGGGATGGAAAGCTCGATCCTGTCATAGGCCGGGACGAGGAGATCCGCCGGACAATTCAGGTTCTGTCCCGCCGTACCAAGAACAATCCGGTGCTCATCGGCGAGCCGGGCGTTGGCAAGACCGCCATCGCGGAAGGGCTTGCCCTGCGTATCGTCAATGGCGACGTTCCGGAATCTCTGAAGAGCAAGAGCTTGCTGGCCCTCGACATGGGATCGCTGATTGCCGGCGCAAAGTATCGTGGTGAGTTCGAGGAACGGCTGAAGGCTGTTCTCAGCGAAGTCGAGGCTGCTGCTGGTGGCATCATCCTGTTTATTGATGAAATGCACACTCTGATCGGAGCGGGCAAGGCGGATGGCGCGATGGATGCGTCCAATCTGCTGAAGCCGGCGCTTGCCCGTGGCGAGCTGCATTGCATCGGTGCGACGACGCTCGCCGAATATCGCAAGCATGTGGAAAAGGACGCGGCACTCGCCCGGCGGTTCCAACCGGTTTTCGTCTCCGAACCAACGGTGGAAGATACGGTCTCCATTCTGCGCGGTATCAAGGAGAAGTATGAGCTGCACCATGGTGTGCGGATCACCGACAGTGCCATTGTTTCGGCGGCAAACCTCTCCAATCGCTATATCACTGACCGGTTCCTGCCCGACAAGGCCATCGACCTCATGGATGAAGCCGCCAGTCGTCTGCGCATGCAGGTGGACAGCAAGCCGGAAGAGCTCGACGAGCTTGATCGGCGCATCATCCAGCTGAAAATCGAGAGAGAGGCTTTGAAGCAGGAAAATGATCCGGCTGCTCTGGACCGTCTCGGCAAACTGGAAAAGGAGCTTTCCGGTCTGGAAGAGCAGGCTTTGGTGTTGAGCCGCCGCTGGGAAGCGGAAAAGAACAAGCTCAATCTGGAGCAGAAGATCAAGGAACAGCTCGATCAGGCGCGTATCGATCTGGAGATCGCGCAGCGCCGTGGCGATCTGGCCAGGGCCGGCGAGATTGCTTATGGAGTCGTGCCCGATCTGGAGCGTCGCCTGGCGGAAGCCGAAGCTCAGGCTCAGGAGGGACCGATTGAGGCGATGGTCGATGAGGCCGTCACGTCCTCACACATTGCGCAGGTGGTCTCAAAGTGGACGGGGATCCCCGTCGACAAGATGCTGGAAGGCGAGCGCGACAAGCTGCTGCGCATGGAAGATGAACTTGCAGCCCGTGTTGTTGGTCAGCAAGAGGCGATTCATGCGGTTTCGACGGCAGTGCGGCGTGCGCGTGCCGGGCTGCAGGATCCGGACCGTCCGATTGGATCCTTCATGTTCCTTGGACCAACCGGGGTCGGCAAGACCGAGTTGACCAAGGCGTTGGCGGACTTCCTGTTCGAGGACGAGACAGCGATGGTGCGTATCGACATGTCCGAGTACATGGAGCGGCACTCGGTCGCCCGTCTGATCGGAGCTCCTCCGGGCTATGTCGGATACGAGGAAGGCGGCGCACTGACCGAAGCCGTGCGGCGTCGACCGTATCAGGTGGTGCTGTTCGATGAGATCGAGAAAGCCCATTCCGACGTGTTCAACGTTCTGCTGCAGGTCCTCGATGATGGCCGCTTGACCGATGGTCAGGGCCGGACTGTGGACTTCCGCAACACGCTGATCATCATGACCTCTAACCTTGGGGCCGAGTACCTGGTGTCTCAGGCAGAAGGTGAAGACAGCGATGGGGTGCGGGATCAGGTGATGGGCGAGGTCAAGTCGCATTTCCGGCCGGAGTTCCTCAACCGGCTGGATGAGATCGTCCTGTTCCATCGGCTACAACGGACTCAGATGTCCCATATTGTCGAGATCCAGCTGCAGCGTCTGCATCGGCTTCTGGAAGATCGCAAGATCAATCTGGAGATGGACGGCGCGGCCCTGAGCTGGCTAGCGGCCAAGGGATATGACCCGGCCTATGGTGCGCGGCCATTGAAGCGGGTGATCCAGAAGGAAGTGCAGGATCCGCTGGCCGAACGGCTTCTGGCCGGAACGGTTTTCGACGGGCAGACCGTGCATGTCTCGCTGGCCGGTGACCGGCTGGGCTTCGAGACAAGCGATGCATCCGAGGTTGCTGCCTGAGGGCATTTCACGGCCAGGGCTGACATCTGAAATTGGAAAAGCCGGCTCTTGAGGGCCGGCTTTTTGCTTTGGGAACCAAATTCAGATGATTATTGAATTGCAGCGAGACGGGAGGGCTTTTGGGCCTTGTCGAGCAGCGTATCGACGCGGCGCTGTTCGGCACGGAAGGCTGCCAGCATGTCGCCGTCGAGCACCCGGCCACGCGGCAGGCGGATGCGCATCGGGTCGACGAAGCGGTCGTTGACCTTCACTTCGTAGTGCAGATGCGGCCCGGTGGAGAGGCCAGTGGAACCGACATAGCCGATGATCTGACCCTGACGGATCTTTGATCCTTCGCTCAAACCCTTGGCGAAGGCGGTCATGTGATTGTAGGTCGTGGTGTAGCCATTGGCGTGTTGCAGCTCAATCCTGCGGCCATAGCTGGAACTCCACCCAAGCTTTTCGATAGTGCCATTACCAGCCGCCATGATCGGGGTGCCGCGCGATGCTGCCCAATCAACCCCGGTGTGCATCTTGGAGTACTTGTGGATCGGGTGGCGGCGCATGCCGAAGCCGGAAACGAAGCGGCCTTCTGAGACCGGCTTGCGCATCAGGAATTTCTTGGCGCTCTGGCCATTGCCGTCATAATAGTCGACCGTTCCGTCATCCGGCGTCCGGAATCGGTAGAACTGACGGCGACTGCTGCCGGTGTTGAGCGCTGCATACAGCACTTCCGGCTGAGCGGTTTCTGTGTCCTGGGCGTAAAAGACCTCGAGTGAGTCTCCGGGCTGAACGCGGGCGTTGAAATCGACCTCGAACGAGAAGATCTGCATCAGCTCGTTGATCATGTCTGTCGACATGTCCTGTTCCAGGGCGGTTTGATAGATGCTGTCGTAAAGGTCTGGTGTCGGGCCGCCGTAAGACACGCGATCCGCCTCGGCAAATGCATCGGCGAGGAATGTTGTCGGGGCATTGGCCTTGATGTAGGCGCCGCTGTCGGAGCGGGCAACTGTCGCCTGGTGCACTGTGCTGGAGTAGAGGCTGATCCGCTCGGGCCGCATCCGGTCGCTGTCGTCCATGGTGGGCGCGTAGGCAATCCGTAGCCGATGTCCGGCTTCCAGCTTGTTCAACCCATACCCCTGGGCCAGGGCTTGATGGATCTGCTTGGCTTCCTCAGGGGAAGCGTCGTTGTCCTGCAACACATCCTCAATGTCGGAGGCAGAGGAAATCGGTACGATCTTCTCTTCCAGGCCGGCATAGCGGAAGTCGTCATCCTGCTTGGAGACGAAGGAGACGTTTTCAGGCGTGATGCGCACGTCCAGTCGGGCGAACTCGGTCTGCTTCGCCAGATTGAAATCGAAGCGGGCCGGATCGATCAAGGCGCTGTCGGGTGCGTCGAGCGCCGAGGCTGCCAGGAAACGGGAAGACCCGCGCACATCTTCCTCGACATCGGCTTCCTGCGGGGTGGCGTCGCCGTCGATCTGTGTGCTGCCAGTGGGGAAGGCGCGCAGGGAAATGCTGACCTGGCCTTCGACCTTGGCGCCGTAGATGGAATCCTGAAACACAGCGTCAGAGGTAAAGCGCTCCGGCACATTCTGAATGTCGGAATAGAGATTGAGCGGGTTGAAGGCGGGAATATCCTGGGCCAGGTCCCGGTTCTTTCGGGTAGCGAGGCTGGAGGACATCAATACATAGGGACGTACCTTGACCAGCTGTCGATCACCAACCCGGGTCACGACATTGACCGGGATCATCTGCTTGTTGGCAAATTCCTCGGTGGTGCGTGTGATGCGGTCGCCCTTGGTGCTGGCATTGTCGACCCGGGCGGAGAACGCCAGAGTGCGCTCCGGCAGAGCCGCCTGGGCAAAATTATAGTCGCCCTGGAAGGCTGCGAGCAACGCGCCGCCCATCAGGAAGACAGAGGTGAGGCCGGTCAGAACCGTGCCTGTCAGCCAGCGCAGGGAAACCCTGCGACGATCGGGTAGCAAATTCCGCCCGTCATGCACCATCAGCGGAGCTTCGTCACCTAACTGGATCTGTCCGTAAGAGGAGGATGGTGACGAAAACTGCATGGAACTCTGATTGTCTTCTCTGTTGACCGGTCGGGTTGCGGGTGCGCCAACGTCAAAAGCAGGTACACCGGTGTGGCCTTGATAGGGGCCTTCTAGCAAGTTCTTAGCCGTTGGGCGACAGGGACCCGTCCCTGACTGATCCTGCCGCCGAAGTTTTCAGAAGAGCCGCTGTGGTCCCGAAGGCTGAAGCCTGGGGTCCGGACGCCTTCCGAAATCGTGCCCAGGGAAAATGCCGTGTCCGGCGCGCAAGGTCAAACTTAAGTGCGAGGCAGGCAAGGTTTTTTTAACATCTTGCCTGTCCTTGGACCAACGCAATGGCCGAATTATGGCGATGCTGAGGCAGTCTTCTCTTGACGATCCAGCTGGCATGGCACTTGGGGCAATCCGGTCCATTTCATTGGAGCGCAGGGCGATTGCGCCAGATGGAGCCAGAACGCCTCATCGCCGCCTTATCGGCTGCGCCAGAACGAAGCACCTCCAGAGGAGGGCTCTGGAGATTGGATGCTGCCTATATAAAAATGTCGCTCTCTTTATAGAAGTGACTTTCGCTTTCGGCCTCAAGGATCCGTTTGAGGCCGTGCTGCACCAGGTTTTGTTAACAGCGCAGAGCCCGGCGTCTTCGTGAAGGCGCCACAAAACTGAAGCCGCCGTCTATGCGCAGAGTGAGGAGGAAAGGGACAGGCTCTGTAAAACAAGGGCTTTCCATGGCGGTGCAGGACCTTCCCGGCGGTCGCCCAAAAGGCGGGCATGGCTACAAAATAAGCGACCTGAGCGCGAGAACGTGAATGCACGTTAACTTTTTGATTTTGTACATATTTTTGGGTCTTCTGACTTGTATGACTCTTTTTTGACAATACGTGTTGACTCCTCCGAGGGGGCTGCGTATAAACCGCTCCATCGAAGGCGGCGCTGAGCCAACGGCCACTGGCCAACGGGGATTGCCGCTCAAGACTTTCGAGACAAAATGGCTTCTTGGCCTCTCACGAGGATCAGGATTTCTTGTCTCAAACTGTTGGAAACAACGGGTTCGCTTTCGGGTGAATGTTCATTGATAATTTAACATTGAAGGAAGGGAAGCGTGGACGGCGTTGCTCTTGCGAGATGGGTCCTTACGGGGATTTGTCGATCAAGGTAAGAGTTACGCAGGTACGCTGATCTTTCAAAC
>NZ_JAFLNF010000015.1:2500-5930 GCF_017313085.1 Roseibium limicola
TCTGCAGCAAAAGGCAGGGGGTCGTTATCATCTGTGCAGATTGACTGGGTTTTTTGTTTGCGAGCAATCGCACTCAAGTAGGCGCAGCCGATAGTGCACATTCAAGGATGATCTTTGCTTTGCAAGGATGAACATCGATAATGAGAGTGATTAAGTGTAATAAGGGCATTCGGTGGATGCCTTGGCGACAAGAGGCGATGAAGGACGTGATACGCTGCGATAAGCGTCGGGGAGCTGCGAATAAGCTTTGATCCGGCGATTTCCGAATGGGGCAACCCACTCCGTATGGAGTATCCCTTTATCTAACGATTTAGGGAAGCGAACCCGGGGAACTGAAACATCTAAGTACCCGGAGGAAAGGACATCAACCGAGACTCCGCTAGTAGTGGCGAGCGAACGCGGACCAGGCCAGTGCCTTGTATTTTCTAACTGGAACCGTCTGGAAAGTCGGGCCTTAGTGGGTGATAGCCCCGTACAGGTGTTGAAGATATGAGGACTTGAGTAGGGCGGGACACGTGAAATCCTGTCTGAACATGGGGGGACCACCCTCCAAGCCTAAGTACTCCTTGTCGACCGATAGTGAACAAGTACCGTGAGGGAAAGGTGAAAAGCACCCCGACGAGGGGAGTGAAACAGATCCTGAAACCGGATGCCTACAAACAGTTGGAGGGCGCAAGCCTGACAGCGTACCTTTTGTATAATGGGTCAGCGACTTAATTTAGCGAGCAAGCTTAAGCCGATAGGTGTAGGCGTAGGGAAACCGAGTCTTAATAGGGCGTTTTAGTTCGTTGGATTAGACCCGAAACCGAGTGATCTAGCCATGAGCAGGTTGAAGGTGAGGTAACACTCACTGGAGGACCGAACCCACGTCTGTTGAAAAAGACGGGGATGACTTGTGGCTAGGGGTGAAAGGCCAATCAAACTCGGAAATAGCTGGTTCTCCGCGAAATCTATTTAGGTAGAGCGTCGACCGAATACTCTCGGGGGTAGAGCACTGGATGGGCTATGGGGGCTTACCGCCTTACTGATCCTAACCAAACTCCGAATACCGAGAAGTACTAGTCGGCAGACACACAGTGGGTGCTAACGTCCATTGTGGAGAGGGAAACAACCCTGACCGCCAGTTAAGGTCCCTAAGTTATGGCTAAGTGGGAAAGGATGTAGAACTCCCAAAACAACCAGGATGTTGGCTTAGAAGCAGCCATCATTTAAAGAAAGCGTAACAGCTCACTGGTCTAAATAAGGGGTTCCGCGCCGAAAATGTACCGGGGCTCAAGCCATACACCGAAACTGCGGGCATGCACTTCGTGCATGCGGTAGCGGAGCGTTCTGTAAGTCTGCGAAGGGAGACCCGTGAGGGCTCCTGGAGATATCAGAAGTGCGAATGCTGACATGAGTAACGATAAAGAGGGTGAGAGACCCTCTCGCCGAAAGTCCAAGGGTTCCTGCTCAACGCTAATCGGAGCAGGGTTAGTCGGCCCCTAAGGCGAGGCCGAAAGGCGTAGTCGATGGGAAACAGGTTAATATTCCTGTACTTGGTGGTAGTGACGGATGCCGTGTATCGTATTCCCTTATTGGATTGGGAGTGCGGTGAAGGTGTTCCAGGAAATAGCTCCACCGCTATAAACCGTACCCGAAACCGACACAGGTGGACTGGTAGAGCATACCAAGGCGCTTGAGAGAACTGTGCTGAAGGAACTCGGCAAATTGCTCCCGTAAGTTCGCGAGAAGGGAGACCTCATATTGGGCAACCAGTGTGGGGTGGCACAGACCAGGGGGTGGCGACTGTTTATCAAAAACACAGGGCTCTGCGAAGTCGCAAGACGACGTATAGGGTCTGACGCCTGCCCGGTGCCGGAAGGTTAAGAGGAGGTGTGCAAGCTCCGAATTGAAGCCCCGGTAAACGGCGGCCGTAACTATAACGGTCCTAAGGTAGCGAAATTCCTTGTCGGGTAAGTTCCGACCTGCACGAATGGCGTAACGACTTCCCCGCTGTCTCCAGCACAGACTCAGTGAAATTGAATTCCCCGTGAAGATGCGGGGTTCCTGCGGTCAGACGGAAAGACCCCGTGCACCTTTACTACAGCTTCACACTGGTATTCGTGACGACATGTGTAGGATAGGTGGTAGACGTTGAAGCATTTGCGCCAGCAGATGTGGAGTCATCCTTGAAATACCACCCTTGTCGTTTTGGATATCTAACCGCGGTACAACCATATCCGGGACCGTGTGTGGCGGGTAGTTTGACTGGGGCGGTCGCCTCCCAAATGGTAACGGAGGCGCGCGAAGGTGGGCTCAGAGCGGTCGGAAATCGCTCGTTGAGTGCAATGGCATAAGCCTGCCTGACTGCGAGACTGACAAGTCGAGCAGAGACGAAAGTCGGCCATAGTGATCCGGTGGTCCCTCGTGGAAGGGCCATCGCTCAACGGATAAAAGGTACGCCGGGGATAACAGGCTGATGATGCCCAAGAGTCCATATCGACGGCATTGTTTGGCACCTCGATGTCGACTCATCACATCCTGGGGCTGGAGCAGGTCCCAAGGGTTCGGCTGTTCGCCGATTAAAGTGGTACGTGAGTTGGGTTCAGAACGTCGCGAGACAGTTCGGTCCCTATCTGCCGTGGGTGTAGGAGAATTGAGAGGATCTGTCCCTAGTACGAGAGGACCGGGATGGACGTACCTCTGGTGGACCTGTTGTGGCGCCAGCCGCATTGCAGGGTAGCTATGTACGGAAGGGATAACCGCTGAAAGCATCTAAGCGGGAAACCCACCTCAAAACGAGTTCTCCCTGAAGAGCCGTGGAAGACCACCACGTTGATAGGAAGCGTGTGGAAGTGCAGCAATGCATGGAGCTTAGCTTTACTAATAGCTCGTTCGGCTTAATCACTCTCATTAGTCCATGTTCATCTTGAAGCGTGAACGCTTCAACACTTTTTGTTCTCACGCAGTTGGCTTTACGCCAACGGCTGCGAACCACGCGGCCTGACCGGCCGGCGGCCACTTGGCCTTGCGAAGCCTTGCTTCGTCGTGGAGCGATCAGAGCAAATCGTGAAATCAAAACGCACTGCAAAAAACGACAAATCAAATTAAGACCAGTAGATGTCTCTCAAGGAGACGAGCCCGGACCGCAAGGTTCGCAAGGCCGACGGCCGTCGCCACTTATGTGGCGCGCCCGCGCAGGCCAGTCCGCAACGCGGGCGCTCGGCCGTGAGCGACATCATTCTCATATTGTCTGCGCTTTGCCGGCCTGGTGGCCCTAGCGGGGAGCCCCCACCCGATCCCATCCCGAACTCGGCCGTGAAACTCCCCAGCGCCAATGGTACTGCATCTTAAGGTGTGGGAGAGTAGGTCGCCGCCAGGCCTGCAAAACGCAGATAATAAACTCTTCAAACGATAAAGCGCTCAAAAAGCCAACAGCCGATAGCGCAAA
>NZ_JAFLNF010000016.1 GCF_017313085.1 Roseibium limicola
GTCCGTCCTCAAGCGTCCAAGCGGAAATATCACTACCGCTGGTGACAGAGGCAGCAACGCCGTTCGTACCTTCGACAGTAGCAGCGCTTGTTACGCCGGTCGTCACTTCAGCGGCTGTCTTGATTGTGTCGTCAGCGAAGTCGGACGTGCCGTCGAGCAGGGACTGGCCGTTGTAGCGGGTCGCTGTCGAGATGGAGTCGATTTCCTCCATCAGTTCTTCGAACTCAGCCTGAATGTAGGCACGTTCCGTATCCGTCACGGTGCCGGATGCAGCCTGTGAGGAAAGCGTCTTCATACGTTCCAGAATGTCGGACACGTTGGACGCGCCGGCATCGGCAGTCTGCAAAATGGAAATGCCGTGGGATGCGTTCGTCGACGCCTGTTCCAGAGCGGTCACATCGGAAGACAGCTTGGTTGCAATCGCCAGACCGGCAGCATCGTCGGATGCGGTGGTGATACGCGAGCCGGAAGCCAGCTTTGCGAGCGAATCCGATTGCTCGGAAGAGTTCATGTTCAGGTAGCGAACGGCCGTGTTCGCAGCGGTATTCGTCGAAATAACAGGCATTGTCCACTCCAGTATCGATTGGGGCCATGCACGAGATGCGCGTGAAGATGCGCAAGGTTTCTTGCCTGGCGATACAACGGAGCTTTCCGGCCAAAACAGGCGTTAATAAAATCGGGGACCTGTTAACCCTTGTTTACCAATTGTTAAGTTTACAATTGGGTAACCTTTGGGCTGCTTTCACTTCGGCAACTCTTGCCGATCAGGTGGTCCGCTATCTGTTCGATTTAGAAAGTCCTGTCGGCAAAAAGTTCCGGATGGAAAACATCGGAAACATTAGTCCGGCTGCAGGTGACGAATTGAACTCCGGGGATACCTGAAAATAAATTTGGAAATTTTTTGGAACCGCGGGAGGTTTGGACGCCCGGTGCGTAGGGGGCTCGCGCCCCCCGCGGTTTCAATCGCTGTCTTAGTTGAGCAGCTTGAGCAGGTTCTGCGGCATCTGGTTGGCCTGGGAAGCAGCGGCAACAGCAGCTTGAACCTTCACGGCAGATGCGGACAGGGAAGCCTGTTCGGAAGCAATGTCCACGTCGGAGATTGCAGACTGAGCAGCTTCCAGGTTCTCGATGCTGGTTTCCAGCTGGGTCGAGCGATACTCGAGACGGGACACTGTTGCACCCATTTCAGCACGTGCCTGAGAGACCGAGTCAATCGCGTTATCGATGACAGCCAGGGCTTCTTCGGCGCCAGCCTGCGTGGATACGTCGAGCTCGTTGATGCCCAGAGCTGTGGTGTTGAGGTTCTGGATCGTCAGCGTGATTGTATCGGTGTAGTCCGAACCCACCACAACGGTTGCACCGGTGGTGCTGACGTCTGTAGACGTGCCGGTCGCTGTTGCGGTGGTGCTTGTCAGGCCGAGATCAGCTTCTGCGAAGGCTGCGGTGCCATCGGTTGAGCCGGTGAAGTTGTCGAGCGTCACAGAAGCCTTGGTGCCAGTCTGGCGGCTTGTGAGTTCGATTTCGCCGGTGTCAGAATCGATGGAGGCAGTCAGATCATAGTTGCCTGCATCGGCCAAGGCCGTGTTGATCGCTGCGGATACCTCTGTGGCGCTGAACGTTGTTGCTTCGGTGCTGTCTGCATCGCCGAAGGAGACGGTCACATCGTTGACGTCGAAGGTGACAACCTGGCCAGCCGTCAGAGTGAAAGCGTCGCTCTCACCGGATGCAGTGACTTCGCCTGTGTCGGTCTCAGTCAGGCCGAGGTTTGCGATTTCAAATGCAGTCGAAGAGCCGTCGATGTCACCAGCAAAGTTGTCGATGGTAATGCTTGCC
>NZ_JAFLNF010000017.1 GCF_017313085.1 Roseibium limicola
TTGCGCAACAAGTGATCTCTGGGGACAAGCTGATCGAGCGTCACAATCTCGAGCGCTGTCTGGGAAGGGCCGGGCTGCTTCAACATCAAAACAGTGAATCAAAAAAAAACCGGCAAACGCCAGGGGTTTGTCAGCAGTCTGGCGGATCAAACGATCCGCCTTTTTCTTTGGGCTGCCGTGAAGCAAGATCCTGCTTAGCGGGAAAAGAACTTGACCACCTCTGGCTAAATCGCCAGCGTGGTAAGGAACGAAGCACTTGCGGATGAAGAGCCTGGCCCAGGCACCGGATCCTGGAACGCTTCAACAGCCATCAAATCATCAGCAGCAATTCATTCATGTCTTCACGTATTTTCTCACCGGTCTTCGGTATCGGCTCCGCTCTCTCTGGATTTGCCCTCTATGCAACCCATGATGCCCTCACCAAGCACCTGGGTGTGACCTATTCGGTCTTCCAGATCATTTTCTTCGCCATGCTGTTCGCCTTCGTCCCGATGGCCATCATGATGCTGGTGGACAAGTCGGAGAAGAATTTCCGGCCTCGCCATCCCTGGCTGGTGATGATCCGCACCGCTTCGTCACTGGTGGCTTTGTCCTGCGGCTTCTATTCCTTCACGGTGCTTCCGCTGGCGGAAGTCTACTCGCTGCTTTTCGCAGCACCGTTGCTGATCACCATTTTCGCCATCCCAATTCTGGGAGAGGTGGTCCGGATCCAGAGATGGGCAGCTGTCATCGTCGGCATGATCGGCGTCATGATCGTTTTGCGTCCAGGTGTCAGTGAACTGTCCTTTGGCCATATGACTGCCCTCACCTCGGCCTGTGCCAATGCGCTCGGATCGGTGATTGTTCGCAAGGTTGGTGCGGAAGAGCGTTCAGCCGTTCTAATTATCTATCCGATGATCCTGGCGATGGTCGTGATGGGCGCCCTGTTACCTGGGGTCTATGTGCCCCTGCAGCTGCCGGATATGGGCATGATGGCTGCCATCGGGCTGCTTTCTGTCGTGGCGCAATTATGCGTCATCACAGGCTATAGATCCGCCCCTGCCGGGGTCATTGCTCCCATGCAGTACAGTCAAATCCTCTGGGCAGCGCTGTTCGGCTACCTGTTCTTTCAGGAAACACCTGACATCTACGTCGGTCTCGGGTCCGGCCTGATTATCGCCTCCGGCCTGTTTCTGGTCTGGCGGGAAAGCCGGACGGCGGTTTCCAACCGCAATCCTGTCTCACGCACCTTCCTCACCCGCTTCGCTCTCGCTTCCAACGTGATGCGCAAATCGGAACGATCTAGCGAGTGAAACAGTGATCTGTTCAGCCAGCGCTGTGGCACAAAAAAGGGGCGCGTTGCGCCCCTCAGACTGCTGACAAACCTCTGGCGTTTGCCGGGGGTTTTTGATTCACTGTTTTGATGTTGAAGCAGCCCGGCCCTTCCCAGACAGCGCTCGAGATTGTGACGCTCGATCAGCTTG
>NZ_JAFLNF010000002.1 GCF_017313085.1 Roseibium limicola
CCTCGCGCACCATATAACCCGCATCCGGGTCGGTACGGCTGACCTTGGTCTCCTTGACCTCCGGCGCGCGGGCCTTCTCCTTCAGCGGCTTCTGGCCGTGCAGTGTGCGTTCCGCCGCGATGGCCTTGTCCAGATCCGCCCAGTAGTCAGACCGCGACTTCTCTATCTGGGCCAGATCGTATTTGCCCTTGTTGGCGTTCGCCTTCAGGTGGGTGCTGTCCGTGTAAAGCACCGTGCCATCCACGAGCCCATGAGACATCGCCTGCTCGACAATATGGTCGAAGATGTCCTGGGCCACGCTCGCGTCGGTGTAGCGCCGGCGCCGGTTCTGGCTCAGCGTCGAGGCATCGAACACCTTGTCCGTCAGCTGCAGACGCAGAAACCACCGGTAGGCCACATTCACCTCGATCTCCCGCACCAACTGGCGCTCGGAGCGGATGCCGAACAGATAGCCAATGAACAGCGCCTTGAACATCTGCGTTGGATCAAGCGGCGGACGGCCGTTGTCCGCGCAGTAAAGATCCGCAACACGCGCGTGGATGAACGAAAAGTCGATCACCGCGTCGATCTTGCGCAACAAGTGATCTCTGGGGACAAGCTGATCGAGCGTCACAATCTCGAGCGCTGTCTGGGAAGGGCCGGGCTGCTTCAACATCAAAACAGTGAATCAAAAACCCCCGGCAAACGCCAGAGGTTTGTCAGCAGTCTGAGCCCGGCAATTTGCCGGGCTTTCCATCATGTTGATAGGAGCAGGAGCTTTTATGTCGATCAGATCAGGCCGCCGTTGGGCTGAATGATCTGACCAAGAACCCAGGAAGACTTGTCCGAGGCGAGAAAGCCGACGACTTCGGCAATCTCTTGCGGCTTGCCGACTCGGTTAAGCGGGCTCATGCTGGCAGAACGCTGGATGGCGGCTTCGTCCTTGCCCGCGCGGAACAGATCCGTGTCGACGGGTCCCGGCGCCACGCCATTGACGCGGATGCCACGCCCGGCAAGTTCCTTCGACATCGAACGCACCAGACATTCCACCGCCGCCTTGGTGGCGCTGTAGGGCCCGACGCCAGGCACGGCGTGACGCACCAGTGTGGTGGTCGTGGCAATGATCGTGCCGTTGTCGGCAACCTTGCGTGCTGATTCCGCCAGGATGTTGAAGGCGCCGACGATGTTGACCTCCACCAGCTTGCGGAAGTTGTCCGGATCAAACTGGGCCATTGGTCCGGGAGGCACATTGATCCCGGCGTTGGCAACGACACATGTCACCGCGCCGCCGAAGTCCGCCTCCACATCCGCAAACACCTTGGCGATCTGGTCCGGGCTGCCGATGTCGGCCTTATAGGCCCTGATCTGGGTACCGGCTGCTGCGGACGGTGTCTCTGGCTGGCTGCTGACATAGGTCAGGGCCACGTCAAAGCCGTCCTGGTTGAGTTTCGTCACGCAGGCCGCGCCGATGCCGCGCGAGCCGCCGAACACGATGGCGATTTTCTTGCTCATGATGTGCTTTCTTTCAAGTCTGACCCGTTGGTTCAGGTCGTGGAAATAGTGATGACCCGCTCTTCGGTCATTTCATGGATGGCGTAGCGCGGTCCTTCGCGGCCAAAGCCGCTGTCCTTGGAGCCGCCATAGGGCATCACATCGACGCGGGAGCTCGAGGTTTCGTTGATGTGAACGCCGCCGACTTCAAGCCGCATGGCGACTTGAAATGCGTCCTTGATCCGGTTGGTGAACATCCCTGTCGCCAGACCATAGGGCGTTGCATTGACCCGCGTGATCGCCTCATCCAGCGAGGAATAGGGCGCAACACACATCACCGGACCGAAGATCTCCTGGCAGCCGACCTTCATGCTGTCACTGATGTTGGTCAGAAGGGTCGGCGGCAGAATGGCGCCCTGGCGGGCCGAGCCGGCGAGCCGTGTGGCACCGGAGGCCATTGCCTCTTCAACCCAGGCTTCGACGCGCATGGCCTCGCGCTCGGAGATCATCGGGCCGACGAATGTGTCGTCGTTCTTCGGGTCGCCATAGACCAGTTTCTCCACGCGCGCGGCGAGCTGCTTTGTCACGTCTTCAAAAATGCTCTCATGGACCAGCAGCATCTGGATGGAGGTGCAGACCTGCCCGGCCTTGCGATAGCCGGCGTTGACGATTTTGGGCAAGGCCCTATCAAGGTCGGCGTCGTCGCACAGCAGGGTGAAGGCAATCGATCCCAGTTCCATCTGGGTCCGCCGAAGGCCCGCTGATTGCTGGATGGAGCGCCCGACTTCGGTGCTGCCGGTAAAGGCAAAGAACCGAACCCGTTCATCCGCCAGAAGTGCCTTGGCAACATCACCGCCGCCTTGCAGGACACTGAGGTAGCCTTTCGGCATACCGGCTTCCAGCAGACATTCAGCCAGCAACATGGCCGTCACGGGCGTCTGGCTGGAAGGCTTCAGAATGACCGCGTTGCCTGCGGCAAACCCCGGAGCCACCTTGTGGGTGACCGTGTTGAGTGGCGAATTAAACGGGGTGATTGCGGCAATGACGCCCAATGGTACCCGCACGGTAAAGCCAAGCCGCCCGGTTTGACCCGGTGCGCCTTCCAGGGGAATGACCTCACCGGACAATCTGCGGGCTTCTTCTGCGGACAGGCGCAACGTCTCCTGGCAGCGCTTGACCTCTCCGGCGGCATCGGAGCTTGTGAACCCGGCTTCGCGCACCATCGCGCTGATGAACTCATCCGCCCGGCGGGAGAGACAGCCGATAGCGCGATCGAGAATGGCTCCGCGTTCATACGGCGTAGGTGCCCCTGCCTTGAAGGCAGCGTGTGCCGTGTCGACGGCACGGCGTACCTGGGTTTCGTCAGCGGATTTGATAAGCCTGAAGGGCTTCAGCGTGAACTTGTCGAGAACCTCGAATTGAGGCCCGTGTCCCGTCTCGAACGCTCCGTCGATGAGAAGCTGATCGAGCGTTCCGCTTTCCGGCTCCAGAACATTTTGCATATCGGTCACGATAGATCCTTTCATCATCGATCTCAGAGCCAGAGGATTTCTTTGCGATAGTCGATGTCGGTGAGCAGTGCCGTGGCAGGGCCTTCATGGAAGACCGCACCTCGTTCCAGGGCGAAAACCCTGTCAGACAACGCCAGCACCAGATCCAGATTGTGCTCGACAATCAGGATTGGAAGTTCCAGGCGCAGCCGGTCGAACACGGTGAAAAGCTCTTCCACGATGGCAGGCGCCAGTCCTTCGAAGGGTTCGTCGAGCAACAGCAGTTTGACGTTGCCGGACAGGGCACGGGCCACCGCCAGCATCTGCTGTTCGCCGCCCGACAAAAGGTCGGCCGATGTCTTGGCGCGTTCTTTCAGGCGCGGGAACATCTCGTAGATGCGTTCCTCGCTCCAGACGACGCCGTCGGCGTTATCCGTCTTGCGCGCCAAGCGTCCGAGGGCAAGATTCTCCTCCACACTCATGCCGGAGAAGATGCCGCGTCCCTGAGGGACATAGCCGACACCCAACCGGGCGATGTCCGGCGCGGAGAGTGTCTCCAGATCCTGACCGTCGAAGCGGATGTTGCCAGAGGCAGCAGGCACCAGACCGGCCAGGGTTTTCAGCAAGGTCGATTTGCCGGCACCATTGCGGCCCAGTAGAGCGACAATCTCGCCCTTGCGAATGTTCAGGCAAGCATCGTTCAGGATGTGGCTCTTACCGTAGAAGGTGTTGATGTCCTTCACCTCGAGCAGCACCGGTTGCTCGCCTTTGGCTTCGCGTGAGCGTCCGACCACGGCAGGGGTCCCGGATCCGGTATAGATTTCCTGGACTTTGCTATGAGCGCGAACTTCTGCCGGAGACCCCGACATCAGAACTTCGCCCTGGTTCATCACGGTCACCTGATGCGACAGCGACAACACCCGGTCCAGATCATGTTCAACGATCAGGACAGGAATATTTTCCGCCATTCGCCGCACCAGACTTGTGACGCGCTCCCTTTCGGCGGCGGCCAGACCAGCCAGCGGCTCGTCAAGCAGCAGGATCTGCGGTTTGGAGGCGAGGGCGATGCCGAGGTCGACCAGACGTTGGCCGCCGTAGGACAGATCGCCACCCATGATGTCCTCGATGCCTTCCAGACCGAGAAACTTTGCCAGCTCGGCTGTCTCGCCATGCACGGCCTCGTAGCTGTCGATATCGCGCCAGATGTTGAAGCGGCCGGGATGCTTGGCCTGCACGGAGAGGCGAAGGTTTTCGTAGATCGACACCCCTTCATGCAGGTTGGTGATCTGGAAGGACCGTGCCAGCCCGTTCTCCGAAATCTTGTGCGGAGGAAGGCCTGAGATGTCCTTCTGTGACAGGCGGACACTGCCTTGATCCGGTTGGAACATTCCCGAAATCAGATTGAAAGTCGTGGTCTTGCCGGCGCCATTCGGGCCGATCAGCGCATGGATCTGGCCGCTGTGAACATCGAGCGAGACCTTGTCGACCGCCGTGAACCCTCCGAACTTCTTGACGATGCCATTGACCTCCAGCACTGGCCCGATACGGGGCGCGGGGCGCAGGAACTCCGGCAGCGGCAATCCCTCATAGATCTTGCGACGGCTCATCGCAGCGGTTTCTTCCGCTGGTGGCTTCAGCCAATTGCGGACCTGGGCGTAGATGCCCGCGATGCCGCCGGGGGCAAAGATGACAAAGCCGACGAAGATCAGGCCGAAGTACAGCAACCAGTTACTGGTCCAGATGGAAAACAGCTCGCGGAAGACGATGTAGAAGACCACCCCGATGGCCGGACCGAGGATATGGTTCATGCCACCGATGACGACCATTGCCAGCATTTCGCCAGACAGGGCGACAGAGGTGGATTCCGCCGACACCAAATAGTGCTCAAAACCGGAGAGCGAGCCGGCGAGGCCGGTGATCATTGCCGACAAGGTGAAGGAGATCAGCTTGTAGCGCTGGATGTCATAGCCCTGAAACGAGGCGCGAAGCTGATTTTCCCGAATGGCGACGATGACCTGCCCGAAAGGCGAGCGCAGCAGCCGCACCATGAAGAACAGAACCAGCGCGCCGATGCAGGCGACGAAAGTGTAGTAGTTGAGCGAATCGTCCAGGCTGATCGAGCCTATGCTGCCCCGGCTCAACCCGCCCAGGCCGTCTTCACCACCCGTCACATCCGTCCAGCGGAAGGCAATGGTGTAGCTGAGGGCAACCAGCGCCAGGGTCAGCAGGGCAAAGTAGACGCCCCGTCGCCGCAGGATCAGGAAGCCGATCACGGCCCCGCCCAGGGCGGAAACGGTCATCGCGATAAGGATGGGTGCGATGATCTGATTCGGGAACCAGTTCAGCTGGGCGAGTGCGGCCGCATAGCCGCCAACCCCGAACCAGAGGGAATGACCGAAGGAATGCAGACCGGTGTAACCGACCAGCAGGTTCAGACCCATGGTGGCGATGGCCAGCAACACGATGACCGAGGCTGTGTTGACGGTCAGCCCGATGGCTTCCATTGCGAAGGGCAGGACCACCAGCATGGCCAGGCCGATCCACAGCGGCTGGTATTTTTGCAGGAGTGTGGTTTTCATTATTCAAATTTCTCAATGCGTTCGCCCAACAGTCCGCGCGGGCGGAACATCAGAACGGCAAACATCAGGACATACATGGAGGCAGCACCTGCTGCCGGATAGAAGTGGATGGTCACGCCGCGCACCACGCCGACAAGCAGAGCTGCGAGGATCACGCCCCAGAAGCTGCCAAGCCCGCCGATGATCACCACGACGAAGGCCACGGTGAGGATTTCAGCTCCCATGGCGGGGTGAACAATGGTGATCGGCGAGAACAGGGCTCCGGCAAGGGCTGCAAGGCCGACGCCCAGAACAATGACGGTGGTCATGTAGGGCTGAAGCTTGATGCCCAGGGCTGCGACCATGTCCGGCTGCTGGATCCCGGCCCTTACAACACGCCCGAAGGAGGTCTTGTTCAGCAGCGTCCAGATGGCGATCAACGCCACGATGACCACTCCCAACAGAAACAGCCGGTAGCGCGAGAACAGGAAGTCTCCGATAAACACCGGCCCCTTCAGGAGCAGAGGCATGGAGACAGGAACGGGAGCCGCGCCCCAAAGAATGCGGATCATCTGCTCTCCAACCATGGCCAGGCCAAATGTGACCAGCAGGCTGAGGATCGGCTCCGCTCTGTAGAAGCGCCGCAGGATATAACGCTCGAACAGGATGCCGATGAAGCCGACGACAACGGGCGACAGGATCGCGCCGCCGGCAAAGCCCAGCACCTTGGAGATCTCCATCGCGACATAGGCGCCGAGGGCATAAAAGGCGCCATGGGAAAGGTTGACGATGCCGCCGACGCTGAAGATGAGCGACAGGCCGAGAGCAACCAGCAGATAGTAACCGCCCAGTACCAGGCCGTTGACCACCTGCTCCATGAGAAAAACAAATTGCATTGTCTTGTCCGGTCAGAAAAACCGTTTCCGGTCTTCAAGGGAGAAAGACGGACAAGGGGGCATTGACGCCGTGCGTCGAGATGCACGTCGGTGGGGAGCACCCTTGTCCGGAGGAGCGGGGAGGCGGCTGGCCTCCCCGTAGGGTTTAGAGCTTGCAGGGGTTCTGATCAGACGTCGGATAAATGACTTCGAGATCCTGTTCCGCGCCGGGAACAGCTTCGCCAAGCCTGAGAATGTCGAATTGATCAGCCGCCTCGCCCGGTGCCTTCACGGTGAAGGGGTAGGCTTCCTGGATGAGCTGGTGATCCCAGGAGCGGAAGTAGGCTTCACGGTCCTTCAGGATGTTGAACTTGGCGCCGCTTTCAAAGTAGTCGACCAGCTTTTCACTGTCGGTCGATCCGGTTTCTTCCATCGCCTGGGCGGCGATTTTCAGGGCGATGTATTCAATCCAGGCATGGTTTTCCGGCAACTCGCCGTATTTCGCCTGGAAGCGTTCGACAAAGCCCTTGGAGTCCGGGTTATCCAGCGTGTGATACCAGACGGTTGGCCAGGTACCCGTCAGGTTGCCATCACCCGCAGCCCAGGCATCCGCCGTGTTCAGGTTGAAGCCGACGGTTGGGAAGGGAAGGCCATATTCCGAGTACTGCTTGACGAAATTCGTCACCTGATTGCCGGCAAGGTTGAGGCAGACCACATCCGGCTGAGCCTGGCGGATCTTGATCAGATATGGCGAGAAGTCGGTGACGTCGGTCGCGACCAGATCATCTTGAACCAGGGTCGCACCGTTGCGATCGAAGAAGGCCTTTGCGGCTGTGAGAAGATCGTGACCGAAGACGTAGTCGGCCGTCAGTGTGACGAACTTCTTGCCCTCAACCATGCCTTCACGCAGCAGCGCGCTGCCGACAGCGTTGACCATTACCGTGTTGGGAATGTCGGTGCAGAACATGTAGCGGTTGCAGCTTTTGCCGCGAAGCGTATCTGAACGCGGGCCAAGGGCCATGAACAGGCGCTTGTTGCGAGCAGCGACCTGTGAGATCGCCAGTGCCGATGCAGAGCTGATTTCCCCCATCAGGAAGGCGTTACCGTCGCGCTCCAGCATACGCTGCGCCTTGGTGGCGGCGGTGTCTGGATTGATGCTGTCCTCCGAGGAGACATCCAGCGGCCGCCCCATCACACCGCCAGCTGCATTGATTTCCTCTGCAGCAAGCTGAATGCCTTTAACGGCCCACTCACCAAGCGACCCCAAAAAGCCGGTCATTGGTGTCAGATGGCCAATCTTGATCGCTTCGGTCTGGCCGTAGACGAGGGATGGCATGGAAAGCATGGAGCCGGCGGCAAGACCGCCCGCACCCAGTTGGAGCGCAGACCGGCGCGAGATGCCACTGCTTTTTCCCTTGGAGTCCGTCATCGTATTTCCTCCCATGATAGACGTTTCCCGGTGAAGGTTTTGGTTATGTGGCAAGCTTTATTCTTATGGGTTGCCTGCTCTTCATGTCGGTCAGTTTAGGAAATCTATTTTTTTAGCGGAAATATTAAATAGAGAGACGGGCTATAAGGTGGACTTATGGCTAGAATTGCGCTTCCCTTCTGCTCATGCTTGATACACGCCAACTTCGCTATTTTGTTCAGATCGTTGAAAGCGGCAGCCTATCGAAGGCAAGCCGTGAACTTCTCATCGCCCAACCGGCCTTGAGCCAGCAGATTGCCAAGCTGGAAGACGAGGTCGGAAAGCCGCTTTTGCACCGATCCTCCAAGGGGGTGACGCCGACCGAAAACGGCCTGGCGCTGTATCATCACGCCCGTTTCATGCTGCGACAGCTGGATCAGGCACTGTCGATTGCCCGCAGCGACACAGGCGCCGTGCAGGGGATGGTTTCGGTTGGTCTGCCGGCCACCACCGTGTCGGCGCTGGGGCTGCATCTGGTGCGCAAGATCCGGCAGCGCTATCCAAGCATTTTGCTGAATGTGGTGGAGGGCATGAGCGGTCATATCAGCCACCTGATGCGCTTGGGTCAGCTCGATCTGGCCGTGCTTTTTTCGACCGACATGTCGAATGAGTTGACGGTCGAGCCACTGCTGATAGAGGAATTGTTCGTGCTGATCCCCAAGCACAGCAAACTTTTTGCGGCAGATCGTGATTCGATCACTATTGCAGAGGCGGCGGAATTGCCGCTGATCCTGCCAACCGGATCGCATGGGTTGCGCCAGAGGATTGCCGCTGAATTCGAAAACCGCGGCTTGGGCACCAATGTGGTGGCCGAGATCGACAGTCTGTCGCTGCTGATGAACTGCGTGTACGACGACATCGGCGCAACGATCAAGCCGATGGGCGCGGTGATGCACGAAGGGGCGCGGGGACGGGACTGGCGCTGCCTGCCGATTTCCGATGCCCGGTTCCGACGGCGCAATTTCCTCTATTCCCTCGGTCCGGAACGTCTTTCGACGGCAGCTGCTGTGGTTGCCGGCGTGGTCAAGGAGACTGCGTTCGAGCTGGTGGAAAATCACGAATGGTCAGGCTTTGAGGACTACGAGGTGCTGAAAACAGTCGAGGCGACCAGTGTGATGATCTGATCGCCTCGGTTTTGCCTGGTATGTTTGGTGCCTGTTCCTAGTCGTCGGTGAGCGGTGTCGTCACGACGATGAAAGTCAGGTCTCCCAGTCCGGTGTTCTGGATCGAGTGCCAGACGCCTGGCGGCAGGAAGATCACATCGTGCTTGCGCACGACGCGCTTTTCATCGCCCACTTCCATCAGGCCTTCGCCGTCGAGCACATGGTAGACCTGCTCCTGCACCTTGTGGACATGCCGCTCGACATAGGCCATCGGCTGATAGGTCGAGATGCGGTAGTCGAGCTGTTTGGATCCGGTGGTGTCGGGATGCACCAGCGCCTTGGACAACGCACCGCCATAGTGGGCAGGAAATTGCTGCCAGGGCTCTTCCGCAATGTTGCGGATGCAGGCTTCGCCTTTTTCGGCCATGAGTGTTCTCCTTGAAAATCAGACAGTTCAACCGGCCGGCGACCAGGGCTCGCCAAAGGCTGGCTGCTTCGGCGGGATTGGCGGCAATTCCCAGGCGCCTGTCGCAGGTGGGCGGATGTTGGCATCCACATGCACGTCGATCAGCACCGGACGGTTCGAGGCGATGGCCTTTTCCAGCACACCGGCGAAATCCTGCGATCGAGTGACCGTGTAGCCATCGACCCCGGCAGCCCGCGCCCAGGCGGCAAAGTCCGGATTGTAGGGCTGCTGGTTTTCGCCGTGATAGAAGGCCGTGCCATATTCACGACCGTCGAAATAGGCGTATTGAAGGTCGCGGATGGCGCCCCAGGCGAAGTTGTTCCAGACCACCCAGACGACGGGGATGTTGTATTCCACCGCGGTGCACAGCACATGCGGCACCATAGTGAAGCCGCCATCACCACAGATGGACACCACAGGGCGATCCGGTGCGGCGAGCTTGGCGCCCAGAGCCGAACTCGGGCCGAAGCCCATGCCGGAATAGCCCCAGGTGTTCAGCATGGTTTGCGGGCGCCGGGCTTCCCAGAACTGCATGAACCAATTGTGGTGAATGCCGCTGTCCAGCGTGATGATAGCATCATCCGGCAACACCTTGCGGCAGTCGGCAACAATACGCTCCGGCCGGATCGGGCTGGAATGCATTTCGAAGCCCGGGGCGATGAACTTCTGCCACTGTGCCGCCCAATCGGCGATATCCTTGTGCCAGTCTTTCAGGCGTGGCCCATTGCCGACATTGCGCCGGTCGAGTTCGTTCAAAACCTGCCGCAGAAAGGCGCGAGCGTCGGCCAGAATACCGAGATCCGGCGGATAATTACGTCCGATCTCCGCATGGTCGACATCGACATGCACCAGCTTGGTCTGTGGGAAGTTCCAGGAATAACCGGGGATCCACGACGAGGCAGAGCGGTCATCGAAGCGGGCGCCCACGGCCAGGACCAAATCGGAATGACGGCCCGCCTGATTGGAGGCATAAGCGCCATTCCGGCCGATGAAGCCGAGTGACAGCTCATGACGCATATCCATGCAACCCATGCCGTTGGGCGAGGAAATGACCGGGATGGAAAGTCGTTCGGCCAGCGCGACGAGCTCGTCACCTGCTTCGGAGAGAGTGACGCCGTGCCCGATGAACAGAACCGGGCGCTCTGCCGCCAAAAGCCAGTCGACGGTGGTGGAAATATCGGCTTCGCTGGCGCCGCTGCGGCGGGTGTTCAGCCCGCTGGAAGCTGGCTCCTCCTTCACTTCGGCCTCTTCGACAAAGAGGTTGTAGGGCACGTCCAGATTGACCGGGCCGGGACGGCCATTGGTCATGGTCTGGGCAGCTTGGCGCATGGCCAGCGGCAGCATTTCCACCCGCGTCGGCTGGAACGAGCGTTTGACCACAGGCTTGATGACATTGTTGAAATCAGCCTGATGATGCTGGTTCAACTCCTGAAACGGCCCGCGGTTGAACTGTGACGTCGGGACATTCGCCGTGATCGAGAAGATCGCCGATGAGTCCGTCTGGGCAACGGCCAGACCCATGATCAGATTGGCAGACCCCGGACCGGTGGAGGTCAGGGTTGCTGCCGGCTGATGTTTCACCCGGAAAAAGCCGTCGGCCATATGCGCGGCGGTCTGCTCATGCCGCGGAGAGACAAGTTTGACCTCATCCTTCACGTCATAAAGTGAATCCAGCAGACCGACGTTGCCGTGGCCGCAGATCCCGAAAACATACGGGATCTTTTCCTTGACCAGAAATTCGGCGATCAGATCGCCGCCCTTGCGTTTGCTCATGTAGTCCTCGCGTTACGCCTGTTGTCTGTGAAAAGAAGAGAGGGGTTCGGGCGGGGGCTCACCAACATCCTCAAGCGGGATGTCGGCGGCATGCAGTCCAGCCAGCCAGCCGAAGGTCATGGCCTGGCCGAGCTGTGCACCGGCACCCGGATATTCGCCGCCAAAGGCGGATTGAGCGTCATTGCCGCAGGCATAAAGCCCCAGCATTGGCTTGCCGGCCGTATCAAGTACGCGGGCGTTTTCATCCGTCAGCAGTCCACGGCTGGTGCCAAGTGGCGTGGGCCAGACGGCAACGGCATAAAACGGCCCCTGGGTGATTTCGCCCAGGCATGGGTTGGGCGAAACATCCGCATCGCCGTTGCCACGCTCATAGAGCGTCTCGCCCTTGTGGAAGTCATCATCGCGGCCTTGGCGAGCAAACTCGTTGAAGCGCGAAACGGTGTGTTTGAGCGCTTCCGGCGGCAGGTCAGCCTGCGTGGCAAGTTCGGCTATTGTCGTTGCTTCCAACAGGTAACCGGACGCAACATAGCGCCGCAGGGACGGCGTGCGCGGGCGGATGACGCCGAGGCCGTGTTTGCGGATGAAAGCCCGGTCGACGATCAGCCATGCCGGGATGGCGTCTCCGCCTTTGTCTGTCTGCGCATACATGGCGCGGACAAATTCGTGATACGACAGCGCTTCATTGGCAAAGCGTTGTCCCTGGCGGTCGACCGCAATCAGACCGGGCTTGGGCCGGTCCAGCACAATATGCGGATAGACCGCCGTTGTGCCGTCAGCACGCTTGTAGAATGAGCTGGGAAACCACAGCCCGTTGTCCTTGCCCGAAGGTCCAAGTGCAGCGCTTGCGCTAAGTGCCAGATCCAGCGTCGTCCCCAGACAGCCCGGGGCTGCAGGTGTCGCCGGAGGGGTCGGCGAGGGGAGATGTTGCTGGCGTTTTTCTGAGCTGGCCGGAAACCCGCCGCCGGCAAGAACCACGCCCTTGTGCCCAAGAAGGCTGAGTGTTTCATTGTTCCGACGCAGGGAAACGCCGATGACTTTACCGCCGTCGGTCAGAAGACGCGTGGCCTCAACGTCGGAGTGGATGGCGACACCCAGATCCCGGCAGGATTTCACAAGAGCGGCAATCAGCGCATTTCCAAGCACAAGTCGTGTGCCGCGCTTGTTGTTCAAGCGGTCGAGGGCAAACCGCAGTGTGAGCCGTGCCGCCAGTATCAGTGCGGACAAACTGCGGTCAGCGCGCAGCAATTGTGCCGCTTCGGAGCGGGTGACCATCATTCCGCCAAAGACCATCAATTCGCGTAAGGGGGAGGCAAGGCGTTTGAAGTCGCTTTTGAGGCGCCGGCCGTCAAAGGCCTGCGGCTCGAGAGCCCGGCCGCCTGCAGCGGCGCCCGGCATGTCCTGTCGGTAATCAGCAGCGCTCATGAAAGGTTTGAAGGTGAGGTCGGTCTTGGCCATCAGTTCATCCAGCATCAGTGGCCCTGCCTGAAGAAATCGCCGCCAAGGAGCCTCCGGCCCGGCATTGCCGACCAGAGCCGACAGATATCTGGCGGCTCTCGGGCCATCATCCGTGATGCCTTCAGCGCGCAACAGGGAATTGTCCGGGATCCAGACCGTGCCGGAAGAGCGCGCACTCGTGCCGCCGATCTCCGCCTGGCTTTCCAGAACGACAACCTTGAGGCCTTGCAAGGCAGCGGTGATCGCAGCGGTCAGCCCCGCCGCGCCGCTTCCCAGCACGATCAGGTCGAACGCCTCATCTTGTTGCAGGTCCTCCCGGATCTCCGCTGAGGTCATGGGTCAACGCCTCCCAACGTTGACGGCGGTGAAGCTCACCACCGTTCTGACAGGCTCAGGTCTCGCTGCCTGCCTGGCAAATAGGTTTTGTGCCGGACGAATTGAAACTGCGAACAGCGAAGCAGACGGCGGACTTTGGATCGCCATCCGCTCCGACCGCTGTTTTATGGGGTGACGATTTCTTCCCAGGTCGGGCACTTGCGCTCATTCAGCGGCACTTTCCACGGTGCCAGATTGGTCCTGTCGATCAGCACGGACGGCACGGTGATGTCGTCCGGAATATCCTGCCCATCCAGATGCCGCAGGCCGGCGCGCGCAGCGGTACAGGCGATCTTGAAGGCGCTGAATTCTACGGTTGCCAGCATGGTGCCGTCTTCGATCAGATTGATGGCGCCATCGAGGCCATTGGCACCCACGAGTTGGGCCGCGCGATCGGCTTCATTCAGCGCGTCGAGGGCGCCATAGACCATGACGTCATTGGCCGCCCAGATGCCGTCAATCTGCGGATGGTTCTTGAGAGCCTGGACGGTGACATCATAGGCAGCAGGCTTCTGGTACATGCCGGTAACGATCCCCAGAACTTCGATATCCGGAAACTCCGCGGCGGCGTTCTGCATGCCCTTGACCCGGTTGCGGCTGGTTGGGGCCGCCGGGTTGCCTTCGATTGCCAGCACCTTGCCGCTGCCGTTCATGCCTTCGAAGAGCGCCTTGGCGCCATTGTAGCCAACAGCCACGTCATCGGAGCCAACATGGGTAATGAAGTCGCCTTCCAACCGGTTGACGAAAGACACGACGGGAATGCCGGCGGCGGTAAATTTCGCCGCATCCTCAACCATCGCCTTGTCGTCGACAGGAACGAAGATCACCAGATCTGGATGTTGGGCGAGGGCCTCGACCACCAGAGCCTTCTGCTGCTCAACATTGTCCGGACTTTCCGGCACGAAATGAGCTGTCGTGGCGCCTTTTTCCTCGGCCACCAGATCGGCGCCCCGGCGCGCGGCGGCATAGGCCGGGTTGGTGAAATTCTTCGTGAAAACCGCAATCAAAGGTGCGTCGTTGGCGGCTTGCACCGGTGTTGACAGCATGCTGCCGGCCAGAATGGCGGAAAACAGTCCAGCCTGACCAAATCGGCGAAACGTGCGTAGGGCTGATGTCATGTCTTTCTCCCTAAAGACATGCATTGGGCGGAGGCGCTCAATGCAGGATGCCGCGCCTTCTTTTTGCAAGGTCTTCGACATGGGAGAGACTAAGTGAATGACAGGCTTGGGAAAAATATCAAATACCGACGGGTCTATAAGTCAGGCTTATAGCTCTCGGCGGGCCGTTCTGCCGATCATGCGGCGGGACAAGCGGAAAGCACGGGCGTCGCCGTTCGCTTTGCCCGTGTCATTGTTGGCTCTCGTACAATTCGAATTTCCCTATCGGCCCGGTTCGCTGTAGGTCTGGGCGCGGGCGTCTGTCGTCGCCCCTGCAGACACCAACGAGACGAAGAGGCCGTGCTTTCATGCGGACTGATTACCTGGGCCTGGAGGCTTTTGTCGCGATTGCCGAGCTGGGGAGCTTCAGCCGGGCGGCGTCTTATCTCAATCTGTCTCAGACCGCATTGAGCCATCGGGTGCGAAAGCTGGAGGCGGATCTCGGCGTCCAGCTGATCATGCGCACCACCCGCGATGTGTCGCTGACCAAAGAGGCACAAGGGCTGTTGCCTCAGGTGAGACGCGATCTGCGACAGCTTGCGGATGCCTACTCGGGCCTCAAGAGTCGCGGCACGGCCCGTGAGGAAAAGCTTGCCTTTGCCTGTCTGCCAACCATCGCCAACTATTATATGCCGTCGATCCTGAAGGCCTTCGCCCGCGAGTGTCCCGACGTTCACATCCGGCTGCAGGATCAGCCGGTGGGAAGGGTCTATGATCTCGTCCAGGAAGGCGAAGTCGAGTTCGGCATCACCGTGGTGGGCGCGCGTCAGTGGGATCTGGATTTCCATGAAATCTACACCGAGCCCTATGTGCTGCTGGTACCGCAGGATCATCCGCTGGCGGAGCGCGACACGATTACCCGAGCTGATTTATCGGGTCAGGAGTTTGTGCGCATCGAGACCCAGTCGACCAACCGAAAGCTGATCGATGAAGCGCTTGGCGATCACAGCTCGTCGATTATCTGGCGATATGAAGTTCAGAATTCAGCCATGGCCATGCGGATGGTGGCGGAAGGCGTGGCCTTGACCGTACTGCCGGCCTTGGCGTCCAGCTTGTTCGGGCCGGAGTTGAAGGCGCTGCATTTTTCCGATGTGAAGATGCAGCGCACTCTGGGGTTCGTGACCCGCAAGGGCATCACCCTGTCACGCCCGGCGTCCCGCTTGCTCGAGATGACAAGGGAACGTCTGGCGCGACAGGGGGAGCCGAAAGTCAGGCGTGCTGCTTTGGCGGGTGCGCCCGCTGAATAACCGGTGAGATTACTTGGTCGGAGACCGGAACATCCCAGACGGCAGCGCCGCCGCCATTCGACTTGAACTGCGCGATGAGCTCCGGCAGACGGGACAGGTCGTCGATGGTTTCGCCACCGATGCCAAACCCGCGCGCAATGGCCGCCAGATCGGTCCGGCCGAAAACCGCACCCTCATCAGACAGACCTTCGGCCCGCAGCTTGTGGATCTCGGATCCGTAAGCTCCGTCGTTCAGCACGATGATCAGAATGTTGAGCCCATGGCGCTTGATCGTCTCAAGCTCCTGGATGTGCATCAGCAGACTGCCGTCACCGTCGAACATAACCACGGTGTCATCCGGGTTGGCAGCCGCGACACCCATGGCGAACGAAATGCCGTTGCCGATTGCCCCGAATTCGCGGATCGTCAGGAAGCGCTCCTGCGGGCGCGATGGCATCTGCGCAAAGAAGTAGGAGCAATGGCCTGATGAATTGACCATCTGCCAATCGGCAGGCAATCCGGCTTCCAATGCGCTGACCACATCACGTGGATCATGGACATCCGGTTCCATCTCGAACGGTGTGTCGTCGGCAGGTGTCGTGCGAATGGCGTTTGCCAACTCGTCGCTGCGCCAAGCAGGAGACCGTTCGGCAATCGCAGATGTCAGAGCCTCAACGCCGAGACGTGCGTCTGCGCGAAGATGGGCGTCGGCTGCAATACGGCCCTGACTGATAGTGATGGGATCCGTATCTATCTGCAGAACCTTGGCGTTCGGCCACAGCTTGCCGGCATCCGCGTTGTGGCGGGCCAGTGAGCAGCCAACCGCAATCACCAGATCGGCCTCGGCAAAGCAATCCCTCGCGATCTTGGTAGAGAACCCACCGGCAATCGACAGCGAGAACGGATCGTCGTGGAACAGTCCGCGAGCGGGCAGGGTGACTGCAAGCAGACCGTTACAGCGTTGTGCAAGCGCTCGGCAGGCAGAACCAGCCTCGGCTTCCACGGCCCCAAGGCCGGCCACAACGACAATCTTCTCAGCCTTTGAGATCAACGCAGCCGCCTGATCCACATCCGTCGGGTTTGGCGGAATGGGCGAGAGCTTCGGCAGCAGATCCGCCGACGGTGTCGGCAGCAACTCAGACCCGGTCCAGGCGCGGTTCTGCAAATCAAACGGCACGCCGATGACCACCGGGCGCCGTTCGCGCTTTGCCTGCAGAAACGCGTCGCGAATGGCTGTCGGCATACGCTCCACATGGTGGAGAGAATGATAGGCGGCACCGGTTGCTGTGATGATTGGCGCCTGGTCTATGGCCTGATTGTACCAGCCCGAGTTCAACGGGGCTTCGCCGGCGAAGATCACCAGCGGCAACCGCGCTCTGACCGCAGCCGGAAGGGCCGTGGTCAGCTGGGTCAATCCGGGACCACAGGTGACCGTCGCAACACCGACATCGCCGGTCTTGCGGGCATAGGCCATCGCAGCGGCCGCCGCGCAATGCTCATGCCGGACATAGATCATCCGGCAGCCCTGCTCGGCCAGCCGTGTCGCCCAGTTCATGTTTGCATCGCCCAATAGGGAGAAGCAGGTGGTCACGTTCTCATTGATGAAGACGCGCGCCAGCATGTCGAAAACATGCATTGGACTGTCGGCGTCACTCATGAGCTGGCCTCGGCCTCTTCGTTGCTGAAGATGGACTTGGATACCATGACGTCACCGCGCGCGATCATCCGCGCTGTGCGGACCAGACCGGCTGAGTTGAACTTGAAGCCGTCGTCGGCCCGCTCGAAATCGACTGTAACATCCATGATCCCGGCCGGATGCTCGATCCGGATCCGCGACGGGGAGGTGTCAACCGGCTTGGCAATGCCTTCCGCAATGGTGCCCGGAATGAGCGAACAGGCAGCCAGGCACTGAGAGCCGGTGACTGCAAGGCTGGGATGGCAGTTCCAAGGCATGAAGTAACGGACACTGAAGTTGCCGTCGTTCTGGGCTTCGGACATCAACCCGAATTTCGGAACAACAGACTTGGTCACGTCACCCAGGCCCATCAGCTTGCCTGCTTCAAGGCGGACTTTTTCGATCTTCTCGTAAAGCGCCTTGTTGGCATCCAGCTCGGCCGGGGTTTCATACCCCGTAATGCCGAAGTCGCGGGCCCGCCCGATGACCATCGGCATGGCAACGTCAACGCAGCTGACTTCAGTACCGTCGACGGTGATCGTCGGTGCACCTGCCGGCAGCAGCTTTTTGGTGCGCGATCCCACAACATCGAGGAAGTTCAGGGCAACTGGAGCCGAAGCGTTGGGCACGCCGGCGATTTCAACATCACCTTCGTAGCTGACGAAGCCGCCGGGGGTCTGGATCTGTGCCTCGACCAGAGAGCTGGTGTTGACGGAATGGATCCGGACGGTGGTGACACCGTCGACAGCCTTCACAAGGCCCATCTCGATGGCTGCCGGGCCGACGCCGACCAGGATGTTGCCGCAAGTCGGGCCGTAGTCGACCAAACGGTCTTCGACGCTGACTTGAGCAAAGAAGTAATCCACATCCGCATCGTCTCGGGTGGAGGGGCTCAGCATGGCGACTTTCGTCGTCACGGCTGTCCCGCCGCCCAGACCATCGATGTTGGTGGCATTGCCGGAACCGACAACTTGCACCAGGACATTGGACAAGACGTCGAGGTCTTGCGGTAGATCCTTGCGCTGGAAGTAGGGACCTCTGGAGGTTCCGCCACGCATAAACAGGAAAGGGATTGCTGTCTGGGTCATGTCAAAGGCCATGGAAGTTCGAAGTAAGACTGCAGCAGGCCGGGAGGGAAGTCACGTCCCAGAACGCCGCCGAGGAAGCAGATGAAGGCGATGGCTGAGCCGGTCAGGAAGGCCGTGAAGAGCCAAGTCAGTCCGGCACGGATGCGCAGGAAGGACAGGAAGAAAATTCCCAACGCCAGAACGAAGCCGAGCAACGAGGACAGCACCAGCAGGAACGCGAACCACGACAACGTGGACCACAGGCCATGCGGAGCTGCACCGTCTTCGCCACCACGTTCAAAGTCGGTGAACAATGGATCGGATTCTGGCGTCATCTTCATCCGGAAGATCAGGGCCACACAGCCCGCTAGTGCGATGCCGGAAACGAGGATCGGGAAGATCTTGTCGCTGATCATGTCGATCGACAGTGCATTGACCAGGGCCACAGCCAGGTATCCGGTGATGCACAGCAGGAAGATCATGGGCGCACGCTTGGTGCCGGTCGGAGTGTCGCCGTTGCCGAGGATGTTCTTGCTCTGGCGAATACCGATGACCACAGAGACAATGGTCAGCGCCAGAATGGCCAGAACGATTGGCGAAGCGATGTACTCGATCCCGGTGCCGAAGCTCTGACGGAATTTTGCGCCGGCAATCTGGTTGGCCATATTGGCGAAGTTTTCAGCCTGATGTGACAGAACGAAGCCGATCAGGAATGCCGGGCGCGACCAGTCGAACCGACGCAGGAAGATGCCGATCATGCCGATGGCCATGAGCGAGGCCAGATCGCCAAGGGACTGGCGGGACTGGAAGGCCGCGAAGGCAATGACCATGAACAGGAACGGTGCAACCAGCGTGAAGCGGATTGTCGTCAGTTTGGCGATCTGGCCGGAGAGCAGAATGCACAGACCCGCGCCGAAGACGTTGGCGAGTGCCAGTGACCAGACGATGGTGTAGGTCAGGTCCAGCTCATAGCGGACCATGTGCGGACCGGCGTCGTAGCCCAACAACGCCAGGCCACCGAGGAAGACAGCCATGCTGCCGGAACCTGGAATGCCGAAGATTAGCGTCGGAACCAGCCCGCCGCCCTCTTTGGCGTTGTTGGACGATTCCGGCCCGATCACGCCACGGATGTCGCCCTTGCCAAACTGCGACTTGTCTTTCGAAGACTGCACAGTCATGCCATAGGCAATCCAGTCGACGACTGAACCGCCAAGACCGGGAATGACACCGACAACGACGCCGATGATGGCGCTGCGCACGGAAAGCCAGATGTTGACCCACCAGTCACGGACACCTTCAAGCCAGCCCTTGCCGAGACCACCCGTTGTCGAGATGGCTCGATCCTGGCGCAGCAGGGCAACGATTTCGGGAATGGCAAAAATGCCGAGACCGACGATAACCAGCGAGAAACCGTCGATCAGATACGGAATATCATAGGTCGTCATGCGCAGGGAGCCACCGGCCCCTGCTTCACCAATGGTGCCGACCATCAGACCAAGTCCGGCGGCGACAATTCCCTTCAGTGGGATGCGACCGGCCAGAATGGCCACCATCGACAGGCCGAGAAGTGTGATCATCAGCATTTCGGGAAGTCCGAATGCGAGGATCAGCGGGCGTGCGATGAGGATGAAGAATGTCAGAACAACCGCGCCAAGCAATCCGCCGAACAACGACGAGATGAAGGCTGCGGAAAGCGCGCGTGCCGCTTCCCCTTTCTTGGCCAGGGGGAAACCGTCAAGAACGGTGGCCTGGCTGGCCGTCGACCCGGGAATGCCGAGCAAGACCGATGCGAAGGTGTCCGAGGTGGGTACAACAGCGATAAGGCCGACCATCAGGGCGAGACCGGAGACCGGATCCATGCCAAACATGAAGGGCAGCACGAGGCTGAGTCCGGCGATGCCGCCTAGGCCGGGAAAAATCCCGACAGAAAGACCCAGCAGAACGCCGAGAAAAAGAAAGCCGATCTGCGCCGGCTGAAAGATAAGCGTCAGCGCTTCGCCAAGCGCCGGTAACGCGGTCGCGACCAAGTCCATGATTGTCCTGCAAGTCTAGGGAAGTGGGGCCCGCCGGCACGTGGCAGGCGAGCCCCCTTGAACTTACTTCAGAGAGACGCCGTAGTCTTCCTGCAGCCAGTTGACCACATAGGCCTTGGCTTCAGCCGGCACTTTGGTGGCCAGTTCTTTTGCCTTCTCAGCGCCTTTGCCCGTCATCTGCGGGTAAGCACCAAGAGTGGCCTCAGAAAGCTTGGTGAAGTCAGGGCGAGCGATGATGTCCTTGAACGCCTGCTCGTAAGTGGCGCGGACTTCAGCGGACGCAGTCTTCGGCAGGAAGACCATCTTCTGGGCCGGGAAGCCGGCGATGAAGAAGGCTTTCCAGGCTTCCCAGGCAATGCCCGAGGTTTCACAGCCGTCGGTTGCTTCACAGACTTCCTTGAAAGTCGGCATGTCCGGGAATGTCGGGTCACGAACGATGTTGCCATCGTCGTCCAGACCGCCCCAGGTCATCATCGGAACCGCACGACCAGCTTCAACCATCGGCACAACGCTCTTCAGGTAGGCCGGGGATGTCTGGTAATCGATGTTGGCTTCGCCACGTTCGAACATCAGGCGTCCATCGCCACGTCCGGCAATGCCGAAGACCGGCTGAACGTTCATGCCGAGCATTTTCCATGCAAGGTTGGCGACGAGGTCAAGACGTGTTGCGCCCTGGCTACCCCAGATGAAATCGATGTCCTTGAGATCGTTGGCATCGCCATCGAACTTCTCGCCGAGTTCCGGCGGCAGGTAGGTTACGCCGCCAACGCCGGAGGCCAAAATGACCTGCCAGTCATTGTAGTCAAACTTCACGCGCGGATCGTCGAGGAGGTACGGAAACTGTGTCGACCCGGAGGAGCCGAAGATCAGCGTGCCGTCATCGGTCTTCTGACGCTGGAACCAGTTGGCACCCTTGGTGGAGCCTGCACCTGGGCGATACCGCACGACCACAGTCGGGTTGCCCGGAAGTGCTTCGCTCAGCAGCGGTGCGAAGAAGTTTGCCCAACGGGCGGATCCACCGGACTCGGAGAACGGGATGACGAATTCAACGGTCTTGCCGGAAAAGTCGACTTCAGCCTGTGCGGTCGAAGTCAGCGCACAAGCGGCGACGCCGGCGAGCATTACAGTCAGGCCACGGCTGATGGATTTCATAAGTTTCATATATTCCTCCCGAAAAATTTTAGACGGAACCCTATGCGTTCTCCTGGAAAGTCGCCATATCAGACGAATTACCTAGCAAAAAGGTCTTGATATTTAAGCTGTCATGCTGGGACGATGCAGACAAGTTCGTTTTTCCAATTCACTTATGAAAATTATTCATCAGTGACGGGGTGCCCGTGCCCGACGAAAACCCTTGGGTTTCCGCCATGGAAATGCCTTTATTTCGCCCGGATGTGAGCCAGAAGCGCGTTTGCAATCGTTTCTGGAGGTGTCTGACGCGCATTTTCAGGCGCTGCGACATCAACTTCCGACAGTTTGCGTTGCCATGTGATCGTCGCTTCAACCATGTCGGCGGGCAGACCTAGATCCTTCAGGGTTTTGGCAACTTCTTCCATCTCGGAAGCGCGGCGTGCACCGTGCACCATCGAGCGTTCGAAATTATAAGCGGCCTGCGACGGCCAGTCTGTACCTGGATGGCTCTTGATGAGGGAGGAGAACACCTCCTTGTCGACGCCGGCAGCGACTGCCGCAAGGGTGCATTCTGCGGTCAGGGCTTCCAGACCCTTCACCATCACTGAGCGAATCATCTTGATTGAGGAGGCAGACCCGATTGGACCCGGCACAACCCGCGGGACCAGAGGCAGGCTTTCCAGAACCGGGCGGAGGGTCTCGGCGTGCGGACCGGCGATCAGCAGCGGCACCTTGTTGAGCTTCGGGTGCACCGGCGCCATGACGGCGACATCGAGATAGCGTGCGCCTGTCGCCTCGACCAGCTCGCTGGAGGTTGTCTTGGACGACGGCGCGCAGGAATTCAGATCCAGCCAGACCTGTCCGTCCGATAGCAGTGGGGCTGCTGTGCGGGCCGCAATCACGGCCTGATCTGCTGTCACCGTGCAAAAGATCAACTCAGCGCCAGAAATGGCAGCTTTGACTGAAGGGCAGCACGTGACGCCGAGGTCGTCGCAGCGTTTTGCGATCTCGCCGCGTGTGGCAGCGTCTTCATGCTTGATGTCATAGGCGCTGACCTCATGTGTGCCTGCGCCCCAGCCTGCAACCAGTGCGCTGGCGGCTTCCCCGAACCCGATGAAGGTGATCTTGGTACTCATCCACGTCCTCCCGAAAACGCTTGTTCTTGGATTATTTGATCGGTTGTGCGACGAGTTTGTCCCACAGCTTGGCCCTCTCCGGGAGGTCTTGGCGAATTATCAATGACCTTTCGTGGCAAACCTATGTGTTCGGGCGGTCTTGCCCTTTAGGGTTTAAGTGCCTGAAAAGGCTCTGAGATGAAACATTTGGAGGAAAGATTTGAAGCTCGCGATACTCGATGATTATTTCGACACCCTGAGAGGGCTGCCCTGCTTTGAGAAGCTGAAGGGGCAGGACGTTACGGTCTTCAACGATCATCTGCAGGACACGGATCTGCTGGTTGAACGCCTGAAAGACTTCGACGGGGTTGTGCTGTTTCGCGAACGGACCAAGGTGACGGCCGAGTTGCTGGACCGACTGCCGAACCTGAAACTGATTAGCCAGCGGAGCGGCTATCCGCACGTTGATCTGGAGGCCTGCACCCGCAACGAGGTGCTGTTGTGCTCCAACATGCATTCCGGCACGCCATCGTTTGCTGCTGCAGAACACACATTCGCACTGATCCTGGCCAGCGCGCGTCAGATTCCAGCACAAATGGCGTCGCTGCAGGCCGGAAACTGGCAAATGGGCGTCGGCAAGACGCTGCGGGGCCGGACGCTGGGTGTCTACGGCTATGGCCGGATCGGTCGCGCAGTGGGTGACTTTGCCAAGGCTTTCGGCATGAATGTCGTATTCTGGGCCTCGGAAGCCTCTCGCCAGCGTGCTGCCGATGACGGCGAGACCGTTGCTGAAAGTCGGGAAGCTTTCTTCTCCGGGTGCGACGTGGTCAGCGTGCATTTGCGCCTGGTGGCGGCCACCCGTGGGGTGGTGACAGCACAAGATCTGGCAGCGATGAAGTCAGGGGCCATCTTCGTCAACACCTCACGCGCAGGCCTGATCGAGGAAGGTGCACTGTTGGCTGCTTTGAACCAGGGACGTCCGGGCTTTGCCGCCATTGATGTCTTCGACAAGGAGCCGGTGACTGACCCGAGCGATCCGCTGGTGCAACACCCGAACATCATCGTGACACCGCACATCGGCTTTGTCACAGAGGATGAGTTCGAATTGCAGTTCTCCGACATCTTCGATCAGGTCGCGGCTTACGCCGATGGCAAGCCGATCAATATGATCAACCCGGAGGTCTGGAAGGGCTGACCCTCAGGAATAGCCCTAGGGCTTACCGCTCCCGGAGCCGCTGTCGTCGGTGGCCGGGAGCGGTTTCGCCAGAATTTTTGCAAACACCGGCGCGCCCAGAATGACAAGGATCAGGCGGGTCAGGTGATGCACCACCACATAGCCCAGATCCGCGCCGGTGATGATTGCCAGAACCGTCATCTCGGCCTGACCACCCGGTGCGAAGGCCAGGAATCCGTCCAGGGGAGGGGCCAACCCGGTGAGCACGACAATCTCTGAAAAGATGACGGCCAGAACCGCCAGCAGCGCCACATAGACGACGCCTGAAACGACGTAGTTTCGCAGCTCCTTCACTGTCACACCGACATAGCCAACACCAATCCCGGTGCCGATGAAGAACTGGGCGAAGAGAATGGCCTCGGCCGGTGGGCGCGAATGGATCAGGTCGGTCAGGGAGCAGATGGCAGCGACAATCATCGGACCGATGATTGAAGCTCCGAACATGCCAACCCGCTCAGCGCCCTTCCAGCCGATCAGCGCAGCGGCGGCCATGATCAGCATCTCGGTAACCGGCAGGGAGGACGCAGGCGCGCCAACCGGGTTGTCAAGCGTTATGCCCATGAAACTGGTCAGGATGATCGGTGCAAGGCTGACGATCAGCAGAACACGGGTCGCATGAACCAGTGACAAGGCGCGGACGTTCCCGCCTGCTTCTTCGCCAAACAGGATCATGTCCTGAAGCCCGCCGGGCATGGCGGAATAGTAGGCAGTCACCCGGTCCATCTTGCAGACCATGGTGAAATACGGCAGTCCGATGGCGCCGATCAACATCAGATAAATCGGGATCAATGCAACGGATGCCGCCATTTGAGGCAGCTGATGAATGACGGCTGGCGTGATCGATGCACCCACGGCAACCCCCAGGATTGTCCTGGCACCTTTCGACACGGGTCCGGCGCCCCGCAGCTGAAATCCGGCGAGTGCTGCCACGAGGCTTGCAAACATCGGCCCGAAGAGAAAGGGCAGGGGCAGATCCAGGGACCAGAAAACCGCCGCGCCAACGGCGGAGATGGCGAGCGTGATGATGGTCCGAGTCAACGGGTTGGGAGTGTTGAGAATGGGCACAGGAGAATCCAGGAGTTAGTGATTGCATACTTTTGTATACTAACTGACCCGAAAGGGAAACCTGCAAGTTTCACCGAATGTATGGCAGCGATACATCTTTCGCGGAATCAAGGTGTTGGGCCGGTGTCTCTGCTGCGGAATCAAGCGAAAACATTGACCCGTTTCAAAGCGTTCTCCGCGGATCAGGAGTGCAATGTATACTGTCCGGACCACTTGCTCATTTCCGCCAGAAATTCCGCATTGTCATGGTTTTTCGAAATGTTCAGATAAGGCAATTCCGACAGAGCCGTACGGTATGGATCGAAGCGGTCTGGATACGTCGCCATGCGGTGCGCCAGCTGGGTCAGTTTCTGCGGTAATCTGCGTTCCGGCCGATAAGATGAATAATAAAGCGCCAAAGGCGACGCATTCAGTCGGACACAAAGATCAGTGAGTTTCGGCAACAGAACGTTGTCACTCGCCGGATCCGCCAGATCTTGTATCTGAATCAAGGCAAGAAAACCCCGTCCACTCACAACTGTTTGGGTGATGTTGAGTACGAAGGTGACTGACAACGTCAGTTCGATCATGCCGTTGACGGCCGTCAAAGCTGCCAAATTATCCCAAAGCGTATCGGACGGCTGGACGTTTGACGCTCCGGCCGTAGAGAGGGCATTGCCGACAAAGGCATAGGTCTGCGCCCACGAGGCCTGAACGCCTGTTGCCTTGGTGACAAGCGCACCGTCGACGCTTTTGAAAACGAGGAGCCAGCCAATTGAGGTCATTGCGATCCAGACGAAAGCAACTCCACACATAATCAGGGGGCCTGTTAGCCGCGGATTTAGCGATTGCCCAGGGAGTTTGCTGAAAAGCGAGAGGACTCTCCATATCCCCTCGGCGACCCCCAAACTCACGGGACCTGTTTTGTTGGCACTAATTGTCGTGAAGGCAAAGTCATAGGTGATCACTACGAGGATCAGGCAACCCAAGCCTAGAAGAATTACCGTCATGAAGCGCTCCCTTTCATGAGCAACGGCAAGCTTCGCCTGCCGTTCCCTTGCATAAGGCAGTCATTGCCTAGTCCGCTGGCGTTTCGGCTTCTCTCAGGGCGAACTTAAGCCAGTTCACCACAGGAACCTTCGTGCGGTTGGCCCGTTCAAACCACCTAGCCATACGCGTTTTAGAGGCTGCTCCAGGGCCATCTTTGCCAGACCAGATTCTGAACAGCGTTAGCCATCGATAGGTGGATATGCCGTCGATGCGCCTACTGACCAACTGCGTGTCTCTGTCGGGATACGCAATGAGCCAAAGGGAATGCACGCCATGCATCCACTCCGGATAACCGTTAACGGTCAAGAGCACCGGGCGGACATCGATCCCCGCCGCAGCTTGCTGGATTTCGCTCGGGACAGCCTGAATTTGACCGGACCGAAGAAAGGCTGCGACCACGGCCAATGCGGTGCTTGCACGATGATTGTCAACGGTCGTCGGATCAATTCCTGCCTGTCTCTCGCGGTAAGCCATGAGGGTGACGAGGTCACGACCATCGAGGGCCTGGCAGAAGGGAGTGATCTCAGTGCATTGCAACGGGCGTTCGTGGAACACGACGCTTTTCAGTGCGGGTTTTGCACGCCGGGTCAGATCTGTTCGGCCACCGCGTTGCTTGACGAGTTGAAGGAAGGGCTGCCGAGCGTCGTCTCCAGCCCTGACAAGCTGGCGGAGATGGATGAGGAAATCCGCGAACGCATGAGCGGAAATCTGTGTCGTTGCGGTGCTTACAACAACATTGTCGCTGCCATTTCTAGTGTCGCAGGAGACAAATCATGAAGCCCTTCGACTATTCCCGACTGGACAGCCCGGATGCTCTATCGCCGCTTGGGGCAGGAAAATTCCTCGCTGGCGGGACCAATCTCATCGACCTTATGAAGCATGAGATTGAAACACCAGACGCCTTGGTCGATGTGACGCGTGCTGGAATGAAAGAGATCTCTCAGCAGCCCGACGGCAGCATCCGGATCGGATCACAAATCACCAATACGGATCTGGCGGCCAACTCCGACGTTCGGCAGAACTATCCGGTTTTGTCAGAAGCGCTTTTGTGGGGCGCGACCCAACAGCTGCGAAACAAGGCGACAACTGGTGGGAACTTCCTGCAACGTACCCGCTGCCAGTATTTCTATGACACTGCGCGTGCCTGCAACAAGCGCGATCCAGGCAGCGGTTGCGACGCGATGAAAGGCCTTAACCGCTTCCACGCAATTCTTGGGGCGAGTTCCAGTTGCATCGCTGTTCACCCGTCCGACATGGCAGTTGCAATGGCTGCGCTTGATGCCGAAGTTCTGACCAGAAAAGTCGATGGTGTCGAGCGCCGCATACCGGCAAGCGAGCTCCACAGATTGCCAGGCGATGCGCCAGAGAGAGACCATGTACTCGAAAATGGCGAATTGATTATGGCCGTTGATCTTCCGGCGTCTCCGCCCCGTCTCCAAAGCTACAGAAAGATCCGCGACAGATCTTCTTATGCGTTTGCCGTCGTCTCGGCCGCGGTGGCATTGGATCTGGATGATGGGCGGATGTCGAATGTCCGGATCGCCCTGGGCGGTGTTGCGCACAAGCCCTGGCGGGCAAGCCGCGCAGAGACTGCCCTGGAAGGCCAAATGCCATCCCGGGAGATGTTCCTGAAAGCCATGAAGGAGGAAATGTCGGAAGCACAGGGGCACGGGCACAATGACTTCAAGATCGACCTTCTCCCGCGCGTCGTAGCGGGCGTGCTGCGAGATCTGACTGCGCCAGAACGGAACGGAGACCGGACATGAACGAGATGACCAACAAGATCATTGGCACACCTCTGGACCGTGTCGACGGGCCAGCAAAGGTCACGGGTCAGGCCACGTACACGGCCGATTATCGACCGACCGGAAAGACAGCAGAAGGCTTCATCGTCGAGGCAGCCGCCGCTCCGGGTAAAATTCGCAAGATCGACACGCAAGCAGCTGAAGCATCTGACGGTGTCATTGCGGTTCTGACCCATCATAATGCTCCCAAGCAAAACCCTTACGGCACACCGGAAGAAGCGGGCCGGTTTACCCAATCCCACGCCATGCTGGAGAGCGATCATGTTCGCCATGTCGGGGACCCGGTTGCACTGGTCATTGCGGAAACACTGGAGCAGGCCCGTCACGCTGCGAAGCTCGTGCGCGTGGAGGTCGAAACCTCCGAGGGAACTTTCGATCAGTTCGCAGCTGACGTGGAAATCGCGAAGCCTGACAGCCTTGACGGTGCGGATGAGGTCGACACGTCGACAGGGGATTTCGAAAAGGAGTTCGCCGCGTCTGACGTAACTGTCGAAGCGAGCTATTTCACCGGCGCTCAACATTCCGCAGCAATGGAGCCTCATGCAACAGTGGCAGAATGGGACGGAGATGAGTTGACCGTTCACATGGCAATTCAGATCGTGGCGCCTGGCCTGAAGGCCTTCGCCAATACGCTGGGCATTGAAGCGGACAAAGTGCGGATCTTGTCACCCTTCGTCGGTGGTGGTTTCGGATCCAAGCTTGGTGTCCACAATGATGCGATCCTGGCGGCGCTTGGCGCGAAGGTAACCGGCCGACCGGTGCGCGTGGTGCAAACCCGTCGCAATGTCTTCTCCAATGCGCCGCATCGTTCCAAGCATCGACAGGATCTGAAGATTGGTGCTGATGCAAGTGGGAAACTGAAAGCGATCTCGCACGATTCTCTGGCAGCAATGGCCCGCAACTATCCGTTTGCCGAGGCGCCAGCATCCCCAACCCGCGCCAGCTATTTCGCCCCTGCCATCAAGACCACTCACCGCGTCGTCGAAGCAGATATTCCACGTGTCGACAGCATGCGGGCTCCAGGCGAGGCCATTGGAACACTGACCTTTGAAACGGCGATTGACGAGATCGCCGAACAGTGCGGGATCGATCCGGTTGAGTTCCGTTTGCAAAATGATGCAGACCGCGATCCCAATTCAGGCGCTCCCTTGGCCGATCGACGGTTGAGCGAATGTATCCGTGAGGGGGCGAAGAAATTCGGTTGGGATGGCCGCGTGACGCCTGGCAGGCGTCGTGAGGGCAACAAACTGATTGGTCGTGGCATGGCATCTGCTATTCGCCCGAACTTTCTTGTGCCAGCTGAAGCTGAAGTGGTGCTGTCCGCCAATGGACAGCTTCGCGTGCGCCTCGACATGACGGACATCGGCACCGGCACCTATACGATCCTGACCCAGGTTGCGGCAGAGACTTTGGCGATCCCCGTTGATCAGATAACTGTGGAACTCGGCGACAGTCATTTTCCGGCAAGCTCCGGCTCAGGCGGTTCCTTCGGGGCGGCCAGTTGCGGGTCTGCAGTTTTCGATGCGTGTGGGAAATTGTCCAAGCTGCTGCAGCAACGCCTTTCCGGCAAAGGCATCGCTGCCAATGCCATCTCGGTCGAAGGCGATCGAGTGCGCGCTGGCGGCAATGATTATGCCCTGGCTGATCTCGTCGATGACGGTGCGCTGACGGTTAAAGGTGCGGTTGACCCGTCCGAGTTCGATCACGGCGAAGAGGAATACTCTTATGGCGCTCTGTTCTCTGAGGTGGAAGTCGACGTTGATAGCGGCGAAATCCGCGTGCGCCGTTTGCTCGGGGCGTTCGACGCGGGACGCATTCTGAACGAGAAAACCGCCCGGTCCCAGCTGATGGGAGGGATGATCTTCGGCATTGGAGGGGCTCTGCTTGAAGAAAGCACCATGGATACCCGCTACGGCAGCTTCATGAACCGGGATTTCGCAGAGTATCATATCGCGGTCAACCGGGACGTTCCTGAACTTGAGGTTCACATGCTGGAGGGCTTCTCGGAAAAATCGAACCCTTTGGGAAGCAAGGGCATCGGCGAGCTGGGGATCTGCGGAACCGGGCCGGCGATTGCCAATGCGATCTATGAGGCGACGGGCTGCCGGGTGCGAAAGTTCCCCATCCATATGGAAGATCTTCTTCAGCACCTTCCCCAAGGCTGACGCCTTTTGCTTTCCGGATCGGCGCACAGCACGAGCTAAGCCCTGTCACAATGCCGGGGCTTAGCTCGAATTTTGGGATTGGCGCCGCTCTAGCCATGTGTGCATTGAACGATATGGGCTGTCTTTTCCAGTCAGTTCAGCTTTCCGAGAAACCGGCCGTTGCGATGAGGGCGAGCAGGCCGGCTTTCAGTCCGCGCAGGCTTTGGGTCGGTTCCACATCGATCCACTCATCTAGCCGGTGGGCGTTGCCGCCGGAGCCGCCATGGCCGAATTTCACTGCGGGAATGCCGAGTGACATGGGGATATTGGCATCCGTCGAGGAAGCTCCAAGGACGGGTTTGAAATCGAAGGTTTCGAGGGCGGATTCGCAAAGCTTGACGATGTCTGCGTTGCGATCGGTCTTTCCGGCAGGACGATTGCCGATTTTCTCAGCGTCGGCAGTGATTTTTCCAGAAGATGCAGTTCCGCGCGTGTTTTCCGCAACAACAGCTGTCTCGATCAGGTTCAAAACATCGGCGTCGAGCTGCGCCAGAACGTCGGCGTCTTCGGAACGCAGATCGACCTCGATCCAGATGGCCTCCGGTATGGCATTCACCGACGTTCCACCCTGCAGGACGCTGGCGCAAAAAGTGGTGCGGGGCGCCTTCGGGACGTTGAGTTGCGACATGCCGACCAGAAAGTGCCCCAGAGCATAGGCCGGATTGACGGTGCCGAAGTCGGCGAGGCTGTGGCCGCCCGGCCCGGTGAAGGTTATGCGGTAGCGATAGGATCCAACAGCACCGACAGTCAGCTCATCAGGCTCGATTCCGTCGAAGGTGAAAAACGCCCCGATCCTGTCCTTGTACACCCCATGCGTGAAAAGGTGCCGGATGCCGCGCAGATCGCCTTTGCCTTCCTCGCCGACGTCTCCGACGAACAGAATGTCCTGTTCTGTTTCGATGCCGGCTTCGTCCAGTGCGCGGATGAAAGCCAGCAGAGCGGCCAGTCCGCGGGTGTCATCGCCAACGCCCGGCGCCATCAATTTTGTGCCTTCGCGGCGCACCGTGACGTCAGTCCCTTCCGGAAACACCGTATCGAGATGGGACGAGGCGACCACGAGTGCGCCGTTGCCGGTGCCGCGCCGCAGGCCGGTTACATTGCCTATTTCGTCCAGACCAACGTCTTGAAGACCAAGCGCGTGAAACATCTTTTCATAGGCGGCCGCACGCACCGCCTCCTTGAATGGCGGGGCCGGAATTTCCGTCAGTGTGACGATTTCTTCGACGAACCGATCATGCTCGGAGGTGAGAACCTCGGCAGCCTTGATGAATTTGGCGTGGGACCGGATCTTCGCGACGTCGTTGGTCATGTCAGCTCGCTTCAGGGCAGGGATTGGGGCAGTGGGCTTTGTTCGAAAGGATGGGAAACAGCGGGTGTTCTCGCCCAGAGATCGCAGAAGGTCAACGCCATCAAGTACAGCCGCTCTCTGCTCCTTTTCGCGTAGTACAGCGGCCAGGTGGTGCCGCCTGTTCTGGCTTAGGATTTTGACGCGCGCGGGACTGCAACGCTGTTGCGGATCTTGAGCGAGACCGGAAGCACAGTTTCCCGTGGCACCTGATCGGCATGGCCATCAAGGATCTTGGCCAGAAGCCGTGCCGCTTGGGCCCCGGCTTCAAACTGTTCGATCCGCACGGTCGTCAGTCCGGGGGGGATCAGGTCAAGAAACGCCATGTCGTTGAAGCCGGTAATGGAAATGTCTGCCGGACATTTGACCCCGGTGCGGGTGCAATGGTCGATGGCTCCCAACGCCAATCGGTCATTGGCGCAAAGGACGGCGGTGGTTTCCGGCGCACGGCTGAGAATGGCCTGCGTGCAGCGACGCCCCTCAGCTTCCTCGAAACGGTCGGCTTCCTCGATCACCAGATCGTCGCGGGCCATGCCGTAATCGGCCGTCACCGCCAGAAAAGCCTGCTGGCGCAAGAGGCCCGTGGAGAGGTCTGGTGGTCCCGACAGGTGGGCAATATTCCGATGCCCTGCCTGATACAACAGCTCGAAGATTTGCCGGATACCGGCTTCCTCGTCGTTGATGACATAGGGGATGTCGGCTTCCTCGACCTTTCGGTTGAGGGTCACTACCGGCAATCCCTGATGTGCAACCTCAACGATGTTCGGGGCGCTTCGCAACACGGCGGTGTGGATGATTCCATCGACGCCCCGGTCTTGCAGGGTTTCGATCAGCCGCTTTTCCCGATCGCTGTTACCGTCTGTGTTGACGATGATCGCCGCATAGCCCAGCGGCTCCATGACGCTCTCGATACCGCGTACGATGGCAGGAAAGATCATGTTGGTAATGTCGGGGATCATGACGCCAATGGTCATGCTCTTCTGCTTGCGCAGGCTGAAGGCGATGCGGTTCGGCCGATAGTCCAGCCGTTCAGCCGCTTCGCGGATCTTGTCGACCACTTCCTCGGTGATGCTGCCCCGCTTCTGCGGATCCAGAGCCCGGGAGACAGTCGAGACATGCACGCCGGTTTCCCGGGCAATGTCCTTGAGGGTTGTGCGTCTCGTCATGATCCATCCTTCCGATTTCTGTATAGCTGCGGAACGGCGATGGCGCAAACGATTGCATAATTCATTTGACGGGCGGATTGAGGTTGTGTTAACGGTTATGCAATCGATTGCGCAAACTTGCAGCGAGCGTGCTGCGGAACAGGAGATATGCCGGTCTCCGGTACGAAAACGGAAAGCGACGGTATTCATAGTGGCTGTTCGCACGGTTTGTGTTTCGATGACAGAGCTTCTCCTTGGGAGGGGAGAGGCTCAACCGGTCTGAAGCGGCGAGGGGCCACTGACGGCTGGTTTGGGAGGATCAAGGTGAGGATCATGATCAGATCTGAAGTCTTGCGCGCCGGGTATCTTGGCGTGTGTTTTCTTCCGAATAGCTATGCAATCGATTGCACGGGGTGTTCGCCGTAGGATCGATGGCGACTGAGAAGACACGAGTGTTCGATTGATCTGAGTTCAATGCAACTGCCGGAGCTACGCAGCACGTTCGGGAAACCGGACCCGACAGGAGCAAGATGCAATCGAACCGGTAAGGCGCAAGGGCTTGGGAGCGCTCCGCCGCAGGTCTACCGCAAACGGCCTGAACTCATCTAGGGAGGAACATGATGAAACGAGCAATTTGGACGGTGGCGGGACTGATGTCCGTCAGCATGCTTGCGCTTGGCGCAAGTGCCCAGGCGGCAGAGCCGCTGAAGATCGGTGCTAGCCTGCCGCTGACTGGTGGGTTTTCCATCGCAGGGACGAAGCATCAGCAAGGCTATGAGCTCTGCGTCGACACGATCAACGAGCGCGGTGGAATTCTGGGGCGGCAAGTTGAGCTTCTGGTGTCCGACAACCGCTCTGATCCGGCCACGGCCATCAATCAGTATGAGCGCTTTATCAACGTTGATGGCGTGGAAGCTGTTTACGGGACATTCTCGTCGCGCTTGTCCTTTCCAGTGGCAAGCATTCTGGCCAAGAACAACATGGTTCATGCGCTGCCTGCCGGCGGTGCCCTGCGCATCTACACGCAAGGCCATAAGAATATCTTCTACTTCCAGCCCAACGCTGCTGAATACGTCGGGGCTTCGCTTGCCGGCGTGATTGCCGATCTGGTGCCAGAGGGCGAAAAGCCGAAGACGGCGGCAGTGGTCTCTGCTGACGACTTCTTTGCCAATGGCGTCTGGTCGGGATTGATGGGCGAGAAGGTGATGGATCCGGCCGATGGCTCGCTGGTACGCGACCTGGCACCGGGCTATCTGGCGGAAAACGACATCGAAGTGGTGTTCTCCGAGCGTTGGCCGGAAGAAGGCTACAGCGACTGGCTGAACCTCGCCAATCAAGTGAAGCGTTCAGGCGCCGAGCTGATCGTCGGTCTGACCGCCTCGGCGGAAGAAGCTGTCCAGCTGACCCGCGCTCTGAAGACAGTCCGTGCAGAGCCCAAGCTGGTTTACTTCAGCCAGGGAACCCAGGCCGAGTATCTGGAAGGCACTGGCTCAAGTGCGGAAGGTGTGCTGGTTCACACCTCTTGGCACAAGGACGCGCCGTTTGAATCCGTTCTTGCGGGCGAGCCGTTCTCCAACACCGACTTTGTTGCTGCGTACCAGGAAAAGTTCGGCGCAGTGCCGGATGAAGATGCAGCCATCCCCTTTGCCGTGTGTCAGGGCATCGAGCAGGCCATCATTGGCGCCGGCTCCACCGACAATACTGCCATGGGCAAGTGGCTGTCCGAGCGGACCAAGGAAAATCCGGTTCGCACGATCCTCGGACGCTTTAACTGGGATGAACTCGGGCTTCCGGCCAACAAGCCGTTCCTGATGACCCAGTGGAATGATGGAGAACTTCAGTTCGTCTACCCCACCGACGAATTTGAAGGCGTCTCGGCCATGTCCTACCCGAAAGGGTCTTTCTAAGACCGGGAGCGCGGCCCGGCGCGAAAGTGACCGGGCCGCATCGCTTCTTTCCGTAAATTCGTGAGCCAGGGTGTCCTCATGCTCGAAGTACAAAGCCTTGCCAAGCATTTTGGCGGGATCCGCGCCGTCGACGGCTGCAGTTTCATGGTTCCCAAAGGCAGCATCACGGCCCTTATCGGTCCCAATGGTGCAGGCAAGACGACAGCATTCAACTGTATCAGCCGGACCACTCAACCGACATCCGGTCAGGTCCTTCTGGATGGAAAACGCATCGACCAGCTGCGTCCGCACAAGATCACCCGAATGGGTCTGAGCCGGACGTTTCAGATCAGCCGCAATCTCGCCGACATGACGGTTCTGGAGAACGTCATCTGCCAGGCGCGGATCGGTGGTTGGAGGGACCTCTTCAAGCCGGCTCTGGGCGCAGAGGAAGTGGACAAAGCCATGGAGATCCTCGACTTCCTTGGCATCACCCGCATTGCCTTCGAAGATGGCTCCAATCTCTCCTATGGCCAGAAGAAATTGATGGATCTGGCGGCGCTCCTGATGAGTGATCCGAAGATCATCCTGCTCGATGAACCTGCCGGGGGCGTCAACCCGACCCTTCTTGAAGAGATCGTCGGCCACATTCGCAAACTCAACGACCAGGGCATGACGGTGCTGATCGTCGAACACAACATGGATCTGGTGATGCGCCTGTCCCACAAGATCGTCGTGATGGCGCAAGGTCGGGTGATCGCCGACGGCAAGCCGGAAGAAATTCGTGAAAACCCGGCCGTCCTCGATGCATATCTCGGCGGTGTCCTTGAGGAGGCTGCATAATGAGCGAACTCCTGCATGTCTCCAATGTGACCGCCGGCTACGGTGACGGGCCTGCCATTCTCGATGGCGCGGAGCTGACCGTTGAGCCGGGCAAGGTTCACTGCATCATCGGCCCCAACGGCGCCGGTAAATCGACCCTTCTGAAAGCCATCTGCGGCATGCTGAAAGTGCGCAAGGGCGATGTTTTGTATCGCGGCGAAAGCCTCAAGGGCCTGCGCCCGGATCAGGTCCTGCGTAAGGGCATCTGCTTCGTACCTCAGGAGCGGGCGCTGTTTCCGAAGATGACCGTGCGCGAAAACATGCGTATGGGCGGATTTTCGCTCCCTGACACCTCCAATCTGGAAAAGCGTATCGATGAGATCGAGGAGCGCTTTCCGATCCTGAAGGAACGCCGTGACCAACACGCGGGCACCATGTCTGGTGGCCAGCAACAGACGCTGGCGATGGCCCGCACGATGATCCTCAAGCCCGATATCGTGATGCTTGATGAGCCGTCGCTCGGCCTGGCGCCGAAGATTGTACAGGAAATGTTCGACATCATGCGGATGATGGCCGCCGAAGGCATCACCATTCTGCTGGTTGAGCAGAATGCTCTGATGGGGCTGAAGAATTCCGACTGGGGCGTGGTTCTGGATCTGGGGAAGACGTTGTTTTCCGGACCGGCCAAGGACGTCCTGCAGGATCCGCGCATCCAGGATCTTTATCTTGGCGGCAGCAAGGCGGCCTGAGGAGAGACAATATGGCAGACATACTTCAAACACTCATTCTCGGCCTTGCACTTGGCGGTGTCTTCGCGCTGATGGGCTCCGGTCTCAGCCTGGTTTTCGGCGTCATGCGCATCGTCAACCTGGCACACCCGGTGATGATCATTGCCGGTGCTTACGTGGCCTATTGGGGCTTCAAGCTTTACGGCATCGACCCTCTGGTGATGTTGCCCGTCGCAATCGTCATTCTCGCGGTTATCGGGATCCTTCTTTACAAACTGGTCTTCGAGCGTGAGGCACGCTCGGCCAAGTATTCCGAGATGACCGTTCTCCTGACCTTCGCCGTGGCAATGATCGTCGAGGGCGCACTTGGTGGGCTCTTTACCAACACCCAGCGCGTGACATCGCCAGCATATGCCACCGACGCCATCTTCATTGGTGACGTGTTCATTCCCACAGGTCAGCTGTACGCAGGCATTCTGTCGCTGGTGATCATCGCCGGCTTGGCGTTGTTCCTCAAATACTCGCGCTTTGGCTATGCCATCCGCGCGACGACGCAGAACCGCGAAGCTGCCGAACTTCTGGGTGTCAACGTCAGCATGGTGGCGCTGGTCAGCTTCGCCATCGGTATCGGCCTCGCCGGGGCGGCGGGAAGTCTGGTGTCCTTCGTCTTCTCGTTCTTCCCTGCCAAACACTGGGAGTGGATCGCTGTTCTCATGTCGCTGGTCGTTCTGGGCGGAATGGGCTCGCTTCTGGGCACGGTTGTCGCCTCGTTCCTGCTCAGTGTGATCGCAGCTTTTGTCGGTACCTATATCGGGGCAACCTGGTCAACGATGACTTTCTTTCTCGCCCTGTTCCTCATTCTTCTCGTACGGCCCCAGGGGTTGTTCGGTGAAAAGCCGGAGCTTGCATGATGTCCATTGCTTTTCAGGATACCTCAAACGTTCTCCAGGCCCGGGCCGAACACAACGCCAAGCTGGCGCTGCGGGCAGACCGCAAGCGGGTCACCTGGTTCCCGGTCGTGGTGCTGGGCTTGCTTCTGGCCTTGCCGGCGTTGCAGTTCGTCGGGAACTACAACTACGTCCTGCATCTGATCCTCTTCACGGCCTGTTATGCGACGATGGCATCAGGCTGGAATATCCTCGGCGGGTTCACCGGCTATATCTCGCTGGGCCATAACGTCTTCTTCTGCATCGGCGGCTATTTCGCCGGGATGATCCTGGCCCGTTACGGCGTTTCAACACTCGTGACAGCGCCTTTGGCTGGTTTGATTTGTGCAGCTGTCGGATATCTCATCGGCCGGATCACGCTGAAAACCCGCGGTCCGAGCTTCATTATCTCGTCGCTGGCACTGGTGATGATTGCCCGCATTCTCTTCGACAACTGGCACTTCGTTGGTGGCGCCAACGGTGTTGCCTTGCCGGCAAATGACTTGAGCGTGGTCTGGGCCAAGCTGCCTTACTACTACGCTTTCGTTGTGCTCGCCGCTGCCGCTGTCTTCGTCAGCTACAAGATCAAGCACTCAAAATTCGGATTGGGCCTGCGGGCTATTTCCAAGGACGAGATCAAGGCGGAAAGCGCCGGCATCGACACCCGTACCTACAAGACGCTGGCCTTTGCCATCTCAGCTGCCTTCGTCGGCATGGCCGGGGCGATCTGGGGTGAATATCTCACCTACATCCGCCCTAACATCTTCCTCGTCATTCTGGTCAGCGTGAACATGGTTCTGATGTGCATTCTCGGTGGCAAGGGCACGGTTGCCGGTCCGGTTATCGGCGCCATTCTGATAGTTGCCTTCAACGAGATCTTCGTCGCAACGCTTGGCTCTTCGGAACTCAACATCCTTGCCTCGGGGCTGATCATGGCCCTGGCGCTGATGTTCTTTCCGCTCGGCGTCATCGGAACTCTGGCTGCCAAACACCGGTTGCCCAGAATTCTGAACTGGGATTGAGGAGAATAGGCAATGAGTTTCACGCTCTACAACGCGCCGCAGTCCACCTGTTCCCAGCGTGTGCGCTTTACTCTGCATGCCAAGGGGTTGGAATTTCAGGAAAACAGGCTGGATCTCTTCAGCGGTGATCAGTTGAAGCCAGAGTATTTGGCGATCAACCCCAATGGCGTTGTTCCGGCACTGGTGCATGACGACGTTCCGGTGATCGATAGCGCGGTCATCATGGAATACCTCGAGGATATTCACCCGAACGTTGTACCCATGCGACCGAAGGATCCAAAGGAATCCGCCCGGATGCGGGCCATGCTGCGCTTCATTGATGAGGTGCCTGCTCCCGCCATTCGCATTCCTTCGTATAATCTGGCGTTCTTGCCGCATTTTCAGGCCATGAGCGCGGAGTCTTTCCAGACGCTGTGCGACAGCAAGCCGTTGCGCCGCGAGTTTCTCATGAAGATGGGACGCAGCGGATTTCCTCAGGAAGATATGGACGAAGCCCTGGGTCGGTTGGGGCGGGCGGTGACCCGTCTGAACGACTGGCTGATAGAGAACGGCGGTCCCTGGATGATGGGCCATCAGCTGACCTATGCCGACATTGCGCTTATGCCGGTGATCGTGCGGATGGACGATATCAACCTGCATGAGATGTGGGCCGACAAGCCGATGGTGTCCGACTGGCTGGCTGCGCTCAAGGCGCACCCGGCCTTTGAGGCTACTTATTATCACGGCTCTCTACTGACCGAAAAATACCCGCACTTACAGGCGCTGCGTGACGAACGGGCGCAACAACCCGCCGCGAGGTCTGCGTGATGGAGGCTCAAATGAATACCCGCGTTCCGCCGCAACGGCTGATTGCCACTGAAGACGACGTGACGCCGATGGTTCTCGCGGCGATGGATCAGACGACTGATCCGCGCTTCAAGGAAATCATCACCTCGCTGGTGCGCCATCTCCACGCTTTCATCCAGGAGGTACGTCCGACTGAGGAGGAATACGAGCGCGGCTTGCAGATCCTCAACGCCATTGGCCAGCAAACAGATGACACCCACAATGAGGCCGTGCTGATCTGTGACGTTCTGGGAGCTTCCACGCTGATTGACCTGATCAACAACGATGGCATGCAGGGCGAAACCATGTCGGCACTGCTCGGCCCGTTTTATCGCGGCAATGCCCCGCACTGTGGTCACGGCGAAAGCATTGCCCGAAGCAGCACCTCCGGTGATCCGCTGATCCTGAAAGGACGGGTTCTGGACGTTAACGGTGCACCAATTGCCGGTGCCAAACTTGATGTCTGGCAGGCGTCTCCCGATGGGCTTTATGAAAATCAGGATCGCGAGCAGGATGACTTCAACCTGCGGGGATTGTTCACCACCAATAAGGATGGCGAATACCTGATCCGGACCACGAAACCCGCCGGGTACCCGGTGCCGGTTCACACCACCACGGGCGATTTGCTCCGGGCGCAAAACCGTACGCCGATGCGACCCGCGCATGTGCATTTCATCGTCTCGGCGCCTGAGCACAAGACATTGGTTACCCAGATCTTTTCCGACACGGATGAGGCGATGATCAGTGATGTGGTCTTCGGCGCCAAGGAACAGATTGCGGGCGATCTGCAACGGCACGATACGCCGATGGCAGATTATCCCGATCAGGTGCCACCGTTTTACACCTGCACCTATGATTTCATTCTGAAGCCCGGCGTTCCGACGTTTCCCGAGCCGCCGATCAAGGGGAAAGTTTCGTGAGCATGATTTTGACAGACAAGGTGGCGCTGGTGGTCGGTGGCTCCGGTGGCATTGGGGCAGCCTCTGCCAAGCTTCTGGCAGAGGCCGGATGCAAGGTGGTAATCGGTTATCGCTCCAATGAGGCGAAGGCAAAATCTCTTCTGCAGGACCTGTCCGGAACCGGGCACAGGGCGCTGCATGTCGATGTGATGGACAGTGCTTCGATTATCGCGCTGATTGCCGAGCTGAAAGCGGACTACGGACGGTTGGACATTCTGGTCAATTCCGCAGGCACCACCACGCCTGTGGCCCATGCAGATCTGGACGGGTTGACCGATGAGATCATCGATGAGGTTTTTGCCTCGAATGTTCGCGGTGTCTTTGCCACCATTCGCGCCAGCGCCGAGTTGCTGAAGGCCAGCGGTGATGCGGTCATCATCAACGTGTCCTCGATTGCAGCGTTCAAGGGCTTTGGCTCTTCCGTGGCCTATTGCGGTGCCAAGGCAGCGCTCGATTCCATGACCCATACGCTGGCACTGGCTCTGGGGCCGGAAATCCGGATTCTCTCTGTTTCGCCGGGCATGGTCGCGACCGACTTTGTGCCGGGGCGGACACGCGAGCAGGTGGAAAAAGCCGGCGCTGCGACGCCGCTGAAAAAGGTGGTGGAAGCAGAAGATGTAGCGCGTGCGATTTTCTCAAGCGTTGCTTATCTGACCCATTCGACCGGCACCCGGATTGTGGTGGATGCGGGACGGGGGCTCTGAGCGATGGCGCGCAAGACAATCATCACCTGTGCTGTCACCGGCAATCTGACCACCCGCGAACAGCATTCCGGGTTGCCGGCAACGCCTGAAGAAATCGCGACCGCCTGCCTTGAGGCAGCTGACGCGGGGGCGGCCATTGCCCACATCCACGTGCGGGATCCGCAGACGGCCAAGCCGTCGATGGAGCTGGAGCTCTACGCCCTGGTGGTGGAGCTTATCCGGCAAAAGAACACGGATCTGATCCTCAATATCACAACGGGGCCGGGGGGGCGCTTTGTTCCGTCCGACGCGGATCCTTCCGTGGCCGGTCCAGGAACCACCATTCTGCCGCCGGAAAAACGCGTCGAGCATATTGCCCGATTGAAGCCGGAGATCTGCACGCTGGATTTCAACACCATGAATTCCGGGGCTCAGGTGGTCATCAACACGCCGCGCAATGTGCGGATCATGGCAGAGATTATTCGCGACAATGGTGTCAAGCCGGAGCTTGAGCTCTTCGACACCGGCGACATCGTTTTGGCCAATGACTTTCTGAAGCAGGGCCTGATCGAGGGGGCGCCCATGTGCTCGCTGGTGACCGGCGTCAAATACGGGTTGCCCAGCACCCCGGACGCCATGGCCATGGCATCGCGCATGTTACCGCCCAACGCCGCCTGGACCGGTTTTGGTGTTGGACGTTGGGCCTTTCCGATGCTGGTGCAGTCCTGGCTGCTCGGCGGACATGTGCGCATCGGCATGGAAGACACCGTCTACATTGGCAAGGGACAGCTGACGACCGGTAACGGTGAGCTGACGGCCCGCGCCAGAGAATTTATCGAAAAGCTTGGAGGCGAAGTCGCCAGCACCGGAGAGGCCCGGCAGATGCTGGGTCTCGCCGACTAACAGGAAGCGACGGGGAGGAAGCCCATGAATATTCAAAACAACAAGGTCGCCGGTGAGGCCCTCTGGGTCACCGAGAAATCCGCAGATCTGGACAATCTGCTGATCGACGTCATTGAGGCCGAGCGGCCGCGTCCGGGACCCGGACAGGTGCTGATCGAGATCCGTGCCGCAGGCGTCAACCCATCTGACGTAAAGGCCTCGCTCGGCCATATGCCGCATGCCATCTGGCCACGGGTTCCGGGCCGGGATTTTTCCGGTGTCGTCGTCGAGGGACCCTCGCATTTGCTCGGCACCGAAGTCTGGGGCGGGGGCGGGGAACTGGGTATCACCCAGAATGGCTCGCACGCCCGTTACATGGCTTTGCCTCAGGCGGCTGTGCGCGAAAAGCCGGCGAATTTCTCGTTTGAGGAAGCCGGTTCCATCGGCGTTCCGTTCATCACTGCCTTCGAGGGCCTGCAAGAGGCCGGTGGCGTTCAGCCTTGGGATAATGTTCTGGTGTGTGGCGCCAACGGTAAGGTGGGCCAGGCCGCCATTCAGCTGGCAACCATGGCCGGCGCCAATGTCTTCGGCGTGGAATACAAGCCGATGGAGTTTCTCGGCCACGCCTCACAGCCGGTCGAAATGTTCGATAGCTCGTCTCAGGATGTCGCCGAGCTGGTGCGCGAAAAGACCGGTGGTCGTGGCGCCGATATCATTTTCAATACGGTGGGAAGTCCCTATTTCGAGATGGCCAACAAGGCGCTCGCCAGACAAGGGCGGCAGATTTTCATCTCGACCTTTGATCGCGCGGTCGACTTCGACATTTTCACCTTCTTCCGGGGGCGTCACAAGTTCATCGGGGTCGATACACTGGCGCTCGACAGTGTCTATGGCGCCCGGATTTTCGACATGTTGAAGCCGAAGTTCGAGAGCGGCGCGTTGAAGCCTTTCCCGATCACGCCGGAGACGGTTTACGGACTGGCGGATGCGGCAAAGGCCTATGCCTCGGTTCTGCGTTCGACGCCGGAACGCGTCATCCTCAAACCCTAGCCCGTCAAGCAGAAACAGGCACACGCAAATATCACGAAGGAAGCAAGCCGTGCAGGTAACCCCGATCAACGACGCCAAGGCGTATGAAGCACCGGAACATTACGGCATGGCTTGCCTTCGACTACAGGGAAAAGAAGCCAGCGCGACCTCCGCAATGTGGGTCGGGCTGTCTCACATTCTGCCCGGTGGGCACACATCCCTGAAAGCTTCCGACCAGGAAAAAATCTACGTGGTCGTGGCCGGAGAAGTGACAATCGGCACCGGTCAGGAGACGGCCACTCTTGGCCCTCTGGATTCCTGCGTCATTGCGCCGGGGGAGCCGCGCAAACTGGAAAATCGCACCAATGCGCCGGCAAGCATTCTTCTTGTCATGGAAGAAGTCAGGCCAACGGACACATGAAGCGGTAAGCCTTGTGTTGGTAAAAATTCAATATATTTTTCAAAGTCCTATTCTTCCTTAGAGATGATTTTTCAGGGGGATGGAGCGCAAGGGTCACGTTGTGTCTGGCGTTTCTCGACAGGAAAAAAAGCTTTCCCGACCAGCGCGCCTTGCAGTACCGATGGAGGCAGAATCGATCCCGGTTCAGTCCATTTGGTTTCGCTCAGGCTCGACATCGACGGTCTCTGAAGGTCGTCTTTTTGTCAGCGAAGCCCAGCCAGAAAGACCCGCGCCACCTGCCAACAGGAGTGCGTTTGGGTCTCAACTTGCAAACTCCCATGAGGTACTGCCATGTTTGAAGATCTGAATGAAATCGTCGGGGAAGCACGCGCCTGGCGCCATCATCTTCACGCCCAGCCGGAACTTCAATTCGTGGAAACCAGAACTGCGGAGTTTGTCGCCGATAAACTTCGCACATTTGGCCTGGAGCCCAATCAGGGGCTGGGCGGCACTGGCGTAGTTGCCGTCATTGAGGGCAATGGAACGCCCGGCAAATCGATCGGCCTGCGCTGCGAGCTGGACGCTTTGCCGATCGAAGAACAGACCAATGTTGCCTACACGTCCAAGACCCCCGGGGTGATGCATGCCTGCGGTCATGACGGTCACATGGCGATGCTTCTGGGCGCTGCAAAAGCGCTGAGTGCATCGCGTGATTTTCCCGGCCGGGTGGTGGTGATCTTTCAGCCGGCAGAGGAGTTTGGTGGTGGCGGCGAGAAGATGATCGAGCAGGGATTGTTCGAGAAATTTCCAGTCGATGAGGTCTACGGAATTCACAACATGCCGGGGATCGAAGCGGGCAAGATCGCTGGGGTCGCCGGGCCGGTGATGGCAGCAGCCCGTGCCTGGGATCTGCGCATTGACGGCAAGGGCGCTCACGCAGGCTGGCCGCATACGGGCATCGACAGCATTGCCGTGGCGATGGACTTCATCAACGCTTGCAACGCGATTGTAGCGCGCGAAACAGATCCGATTGCTGCCGTGGTGATTTCCCCCACCCAGATCCATGCCGGCACGAACTACAACGTTATTCCCCAGTCGGTTCAAGTCGGTGGAACCATCAGAACCCTGTCGGACGAGGCGATGGCCGATGTTATCGAACGGATGCAGCGAGTGGCAAAGGGGCTGGCTATCGCCAAGGCCTGCGAGATCTCGCTCGAGGTTCAGTCCGGCTATCCGGTGACTGTCAACCCGGAAGTGCAGGTCGCAGCCGCTCTGCGGGCAGTGAGCGTGGCTTTCGGCAGTGAGGTGCTGGAGACCAGCTGCGATCCGAAGATGGGAACAGAGGATTTCTCTTACATGCTCAATCGCAAGCCGGGGGCCTATTTGTTTCTCGGTTCCGGCGACGTCGCACCGCTGCACAACCCATCTTACGACTTTCCCGACGGGATTCTTGAGCGGGGAATCGCCACCTGGGTGACTATTGCGCAGGCACGCACTGCGGCCTGACCCCACTAAATCGCCGAAGAATGCATCAAGCCGGGCCTCGCCCGGCTTTTTCTTTAGGCATGTCCAGATGGTCGAGTTGACATGTTCATAGGAGTCGTTGAACATCTTCATACTGTAATTAGGAAATTTTCATGTACGACCGTAATTCCCCTTTCACGTCAAAACCCTCCGCTCTCGAACCGCGTCAGAAGACCGAGTTTGCAGAAGAACGTCTGACTCAAGCCATTCTGTGGTGTGAGCTGGCGCCCGGAGCAACGGCGACGGAAGTGGAGCTTGCGGAAAGGTTCGGCCTGGGACGCGCGGCCACACGTGCTGCTCTGGCGAAACTGTCGGCCTTTGGATTGATGCAACCGATCCCGCGTTTGGGATGGCGGACGCTGCCGATGAGCGGAGCTCTGATCGGCCAGGTGATTTCGGCACGTCGTCTGACGGAGATAGCTCTGGCGGATGCCACATTGAGCCCTGAAGCTTTGGCTGAGGGCGTCAAGCTGGCCGGCATGATCTCTGTCACCGGCGACCGTTGTGAAGTTGGTCTGCTGCCGACCCGTCGTGGATATGAGCGTGATCTGCTCAATCTGATTGCCTATGACATCAATCCGATCATCGGGAATTTTCTGTCCAGTCTGTGGGACCAGTCGGACAGGATCGTCCGGTTTCTGGAGCTGAGCGGCGCCAAGCCGATGAGCGCTCTCGATGGGGAGACGCTGATTGCTGCTCTTGCGGAAGGACGGGCCGACGACGTCCGGGCCGCGCTGCTTGAGCATCTCGACAGATTTCAAAGCTTCGCCAGTGAAGGACTGCTGAATCACAGCAGCGAACTGGTGTTGGAAGGGGGAGACTTCGACAAGCAGGCAACGTCTAAAAAACAAGAAAAAGACGAGCCTGCAGACCGACCGATCCGCATCTCCTCGCGTGGACGGTCATCCAGTACGGGGACACAGTCATGAATACCTTCAAGAAAACAGCGCGCCGCCTGGCGCCGCTGATGCTGTCGGTCGGTCTGGCCTTTGCCGCACCTGCTACCGGGTTCGCAAAGGATCTACTGACGGTCAATCTGGTCAATGAGCCAGCTACACTGGATCCGCACCAGCAGTGGAATCCGGACAGTTACTACGTGTACCGAAATATCTTCGACAACATGTTGACCCGCGACAACGCGGGGGAAATCGAACCGCAGATCGCCACCTCCTGGGAGCAGATCAGCGATACGGAAGTCGTCTTCGACCTGCGGGATGATGTTGTCTTCCACGATGGCGAGAAGCTGACGGCTGACGACGTCGTCTACACCATCGAGCGCATCACCAACCCGGACTTCGCCAGTCCGCAGCTGGGGCAGTTCAACAAGATCATCAAGGCCGAGGCGCTTGACGACACCAAGGTCAAGCTAACGACCGACGGCCCGTACCCGGCGCTGCTGGCGCAGCTGGTAAAGCTCTCCATCGTGCCGCAGCACGTCGCCTCGACTATGTCGAGCGAGGAGTTCAATGCGGCACCTGTCGGCTCCGGACCCTACAAGTTCGTCAAATGGGATCGTGGTGTCGAAGTCGTCGTCGAAATGAACGATGCCTACTGGGGTAAAAAAGGCCCGTTCGAGACTGTCTCGTTCAAGGGCGTTCCCGATGCCTCGACCCGCATGGCCAACCTGCAGGCTGGCACCGCAGATCTGGTGGTGACGTTGAATGCCGATCTGGCCGATCAGCTGGAAGCCAGCGGTCGGGGTGTGGTGAAGAACGTCAACACCGAGCGTGTTGCCTATTTCGCTATGAACAGCACGAAGGCACCGCTCGACAACATCGAGCTGCGCCGGGCTATCGGCTATGCCATCGACCGGGAAGGCATTGTCGAAGGTCTGCTAGGCGGCTATCCGAAAGTCGTTGACCAGATGCTGTCGCCAGCGCATTTCGGCTGGAAGGAAGGCCTGACCGGCTTCACCTACGATCCGGAAAAGGCCAAGGAAATCGTCGCAGGTCTTGGTGATTCCGCAAAAGCGGAGCTGGAGCTGGCAACCTCGCCGGTCTTCGATCAGCGCGTGGTTCAGGCAATCCAGCAGATGCTCACGGATGTGGGCCTGAATGCCTCTATCGAGATCGTCGACATGGCAACCTGGTTGAAGGATCAGCAGACCACCAACGATCAGGCGCCGATGCTGACGTTCTCCCGTTGGTCCTGCGCGTGTCAGGACCCGGATGGCATCATGTATCCGCTGTTGCATTCCTCGTCAAACTGGTCGCGGTTTTCCGATCCGGTGATGGATGAAAAGCTGGATGCCGCCCGTAGCGAGTTGGATCTGGAAAAGCGTGCTGACCTCTATGCGGAGATCAACATGCTGGCTCTGGAAAAGGTCGCAATCCTGCCGCTCTACCAGGCTGCGATCATTTACGGCGCCTCCGAGCAGCTGGAGTGGCAGCCGACATCCAACGAAAGCATGTTCCTCAACCGCATGGCTTGGTCGGAATAACGCTCCCGGCCGGCGCTCGCTCGCCGGCCGCACTTCTCATGCTCACTCTCAGGCGCTGCGCGCCTCTTTATCCTGACAATGGAGAATGCAGGTGACTTTCTCGACGTTCATCAAGGCGGCGGCACTTGCCACCGTCGTCTTTCTGCCGGCCAACGCGGCCCTGGCAAAGGACGATCTGGTCGTCAATCTGGTCAATGAACCAGCGACCCTCGATCCGCACATGCAGTGGAATCCCGACAGCTATTACGTTTATCGCAACATCTTCGACAACCTCGTCACCCGTGATGATGCCGGCGAGATCGTGCCGCAGGTCGCCGAAAGCTGGAAGCAGCTGTCCGACACCGAGTTGGAGCTCGACATTCGCGAAGGTATCACCTTTCACGATGGCGAAGCCCTGACTGCCGACGATGTGGTCTATTCGGTCAAGCGCATCACCGATCCGGAGTTCTCCAGCCCACAGCTCGGCCAGTTCAACTCCATCATTGACGCCAAGAAGATCGATGAGGACACAGTTGTCCTGACCACCAAGTCGCCATATCCGGCGCTTCTGGCACAGTTGGTAAAACTTTCCATCGTGCCCGAGCATGTCGCGTCGGAGCTTGGCAAGGAAGGCTTCAATGAAGCACCTGTCGGCTCAGGCCCATACAAGTTTGCCGGTTGGGATCGTGGTGTTCAGGTCAAGCTGACCCGAAACGATGCCTATTGGGGCGAGCAGGGTGCATTCAAGACGGTCACGTTTAAGTCTGTTCCCGATGCCTCGACCCGCGTCGCCAACCTGCGTGCAGGCACGGCGGATCTGGTCGTCTCACTCGACAGCGATCTGGCGATGCAGCTGGAAGGCTCAACCGAGGCTCAAGTGCTTTCAGCTCCGACGGAACGCGTTGGTTTCATGGGCATGAACACGCTTGTGGCACCTTTGGATGATCCGGAAATCCGCCGAGCTGCCGCGATGGCAATCGATCGGGAAGGTATTGTTGAGGGCATCCTGCGCGGCGGTGAAACCGTTGCCAGCCAGATGGCGACTTCAGCTCACTTTGGCTTTGTCGACAGTGCCGAGCCAATCCCGTTCGATCTGGAAAAGGCCCGTGAAATTGTTGCAGCCAAGGGGGATGCGGCAAAGGTTCCCATGAAGTTCGCCACATCCCCGGTCTATGACCAGCGGATCGTGCAGGCCATCCAGCAGATGTTGAATGAGGCCGGATTTAACGTCGAGATCTCCATGACTGACATGGCGACCTACCTCAAGGCCGCCCAGAACCCGGATCAGATGGCCCGTCCGCAGCTCAGCTTCGGTCGTTGGTCCTGCGCCTGTCAGGATGTTGATGGGGTTCAGTACCCGCTGCTGCATTCCAGCTCCAACTGGTCTCGCGTCAACGACCCGGAGCTGGATGCGCTGCTGGAAACCGGTCGGACCACCCTGGACAAGGAAGCCCGCCTGGCAGCCTACGCCAAGGTGCAGAAGATCGTTGCCGACAACACCTACATCATGCCGCTCTATCAGGCCGCAGCACTTTACGGTGCCAGCAACGGTCTTGAATGGCAGCCGACGGCCAATGAAAGCCTCTTCCTTAACCGGATGAGCTGGAAAGACTGAGGCGTCTGATAATGACGATCTTCCTTCTGCGCCGTCTGGGGCAGTCTCTGGTAGCACTCTTCGGGGTTATGACGCTGGTGTTCTTCATCCAGCGTCTGACCGGAGATCCAACCTACTTGCTGGTGCCCGAAACGGCGACGCAGGCGGATATCGAGGCCATGCGACATGCGCTTGGCCTCGATCGGGCCCTGGTGGTCCAATATGTGGATTTTCTCTGGGACACCCTGCGCTTTGATTTCGGCAAATCCTTCATCCAGAACGTGCCGGTTACAACAATCATTGCATCGCGTTTGCCCTACACGCTGCAGCTTGCCGGCGGTGCGCTTCTGGTCGCCATCGCCATCGGCCTGCCGGTCGGGCTTCTGCTGGCGCTGGCCCGCAAGCAGCGCTGGACAAACATTCTGATGGGTGTGGTGCTCGCGGCCCAGAGTATGCCTACCTTCTGGAGCGGTATTCTCATGATCCTGTTGTTCGGTGTCGGCCTTGGCTGGTTGCCACCGTCCGGCTCCGGCTCCTTTGCCCATCTGATCATGCCGTCGATTGCCCTGGGGCTGCTGTCCATGGCGACCTACGCCCGCATCACTCGCAGTTCTGTTCTTGATGAACTGTCCAAGGACTACATCCGCTCCGCCAAGGCGCGTGGCGTGAAGACCGGTAGGCTGGTCACGCGGCATCTGCTGCGCAACTCAGCCATCCCGGTCATTTCCATCACGGCGCTGGAAATCTCCCAGCTGCTGGCCGGAGCGGTGATTGTCGAGACGGTCTTCGCCTGGCCGGGACTTGGCCTCCTGACGGTGCAGTCGGTTGTCTCGCGCGACTTTGTCGTGGTGCAGGGTGTCGTCCTACTGGGCGCGCTGGTGACCATCATGATGAATTTCCTCGCCGATATCCTCTACAGCTTCGTGGATCCGCGTATCCGCCTTGATGGGGTCAGTGGATGATGAAACTGCTCAAGACCCTCAGGGAAGCGTTTTTCCCGAAAAGTGCCAAAGGCATTCCGGTTGGCGTGTTCGTGGCGATTGTCGCGGTCCTGGTGCTGGTCGCCATCCTCGCGCCGCTGTTGGCGCCGGTGGGGCCCAACACGCAGAACCTGATGGGACGCCTGAAGCCTCCGGGAACGGTGGCCAGAGGCACTATGTTTATTCTCGGATCCGATGAACTCGGGCGCGATCTTCTCTCGCGTCTGATCTACGGAGCCCGTGTTTCTCTCTCCGTCGCGTTTCTCTCGGTGGTTCTGTCTGGCTGCCTCGGAACGGTGCTCGGCATGGCCGCCGGATACAAGCGCGGCTGGGTGGAAACGATCATCATGCGGGTGGTCGATATCTTCCTGTCGATCCCGGCCATCCTGCTGGCCATCATCACGGTCGCCGTTCTGGGGCCGGGCTTCATCAACGTCATTCTGGTGCTCGCCCTGACCCGCTGGCCACGTTACGCCCGTGTTGCCTACGGCCAGACTCTGGCCGTTGCCAACATGCCTTACGTGCGCCTGTCTAAAGCCATGGGTGCGAGCTGGATCCGCATCCTCGGTCTGCACATCCTGCCGAACATCATTGCCGCGCTTTCTGTGGTGGCCACGCTGGAGTTCGGTCTGATGGTGCTTTTCGAGGCGGGTCTGTCGTTCCTCGGCCTCGGCGTTCAGCCGCCTATGGCCAGCTGGGGCGCGATGCTCAGCGTTGGACGAAATTATGTGTCCAACGCCTGGTGGATCGCCACTTTCCCCGGCATTTGCCTCTTCCTTCTCGTGCTGTCGGTCAACCTCATCGGTGACCGCCTCAGCGAATATCTCAATCCCAAGTCACGGTAGTTCAACATGGAATTCGGTACACAGTTTCAAGGAAAAGGTGTTGTTGTCACCGGAGCGCTCGGTCTCTTCGGTCGGGGCATTGCCAAGGCATTCGCCGACGTTGGCGCAAAGATCTGCGTAACGGACCGCGACGAAGCTGCCCTCAAGACCCTGGTGGAAGAATTTGGTGTGGAGGGCAGCTTTGCCCACGTCTGTGATCTCACCTCGGCAGAGGACATGGACGGGCTGATTGCCGCAGTCGGTGAAGCCTGGGGGGCGCCGGACATTCTGATCAACAATGCCGGCATCTATCCCAGTGGCTTCCTGCTCGACATTGACGTCGATGCCTGGGATCAGATCATGGACGTCAATCTGCGCGCGCCTTTCCATCTGTCACGCGGCTTTGCCCTGCAGATGATCGAAGCCAAAAAGACCGGCAGCTTCGTCAACGTGTCCTCCGGCGCGGCGCGCAAGATGCGCCGCACGGTCGTGCCCTACTGCGTTTCCAAGACCGCACTCGACCGTCTGACCAAGGGCTTCGCCATCGAGTTGGCCGAATTCGGCATTCGCGTCAACGCGCTGGAGCCGGGCTTCGCCGCCGGCAGCACCGTCAGCTCCCTGTCGGAAGAACACGTCACCCGCGCTATCAAGGGTATTCCGCTCGGCCGTGCCACCAGCATGGACGATATTGGCCCTGCGACCCTCTACCTTTCGTCTCAGGAGGCCTCCTTCGTCACCGGCACGACCCTGTCGGTCGATGGTGGCAACTCTGCTGGCACACTCGATGTATTCCAGGACAAGAAGGCACCGCTATGAGCAGTTTGAAAGTCGCAGAAGCCTATCCATGGCCAGAGGGCAAAAAATCCGCATTCTGCTTCAGCGTTGACGTGGACGCCCATTCGCCCTGGATGTGGAACAACCGCGAGAACACCCCGGAGTTGTTGTCGCATCTGGAGCAGCGCCACTATGGCCCACGTGTCGGCCTGCCGCGTCTGGTGCGCATGCTCGAGAGTTTCGACGTAAAGGGCAGCTTCTTTGTGCCGGGCGCAGTTGCCGAGGCGCACCCGTGGATGCTGCCGGAGCTGGTTGATGCCGGACATGAAGTCGGGCTGCATGGCTATTTTCATGAGCTGGTGCAGCAGGTTTCTGACGACGAGTTCTCGCAGGTGCTTGGCGCATCCATCGAGCTTTTCGAAAAGCAAACGGGCAAGAAACCTGCCGGCTTCCGCTCCCCGGCTTGGGAAATGACGCCGCATATGGTGGCCGAAATCAAACGCCTCGGCTTCTACGACAGTTCGCTGATGGGCTTCGATACGCCTTACTCTGTCAATGGCGTCACCGAGGTTCCTGTGAACTGGTCGACGGATGACGCCATCTTCTTCAAGTTCCTCGGTGGGCCCGGCATGGACAGTTGGCCGCCTGTCGGCACAGATGCAGTCCTTTCTGCATGGCAGGAAGAACTGGCCGCCAGCCAGCGTTACGGAACTCTCTTCATGCTGACGGTCCACGACTGGATTTCCGGTCGCGGCGCCCGCACGGCCATGCTCGAGAAGCTTCTGGGAAGCGTCATGACTTCGCGTGATACCTGGGTCGCCACTGTCGGCGAGGTTGCCGCCCACCATGAAGCGACGGCGTCGGGACTGAACAACGTGATGCCGGAGGTTCCCGAGACCCTCTTCAACCATCCGGCTTGGAAAGGCGCCTGATGCAAACCTGGAACATTCACAAGCGTCAGCTTGAATCTTCTGAAGGCGTCGTGGCAGCCCAGCATTTCGAAGCCGCACAAGCCGGCGCAGATGTGCTGAAGAAGGGCGGCAACGCCATGGACGCGGCCGTGGTGACGGCCCTCGTCCTTTCTGTCGTCGAGCCATGGTTGAGCGGTGTTGGCGGTGGCGGTCTCATGCTATGGGCCGAGGCTGATGGCAGCAAGGTCGACACGCTGGACTTCAACGTTCGCGCCAGCCGCAATATGAACCGCAGCCAATATCCTTTGAGTGGCGGTCAGGACGGCGACTGGTTCGACTGGCCAGCGGTTGAGGACGATCGCAACATCATCGGCTATTCGTCGATCTGTATTCCTGGCGCAGTGGCGGGTTTTGCAGCTGCTTTGGAAAAATACGGCACGATCAGCTGGGCCGAAGCACTCGAGCCTGCCATCGCGTTCGCCGAACGCGGCATGATCGTCGATTGGTTCACCAGCCTCTGCTTGGCAATCGATCTGGCAGGCCTGTCGCTTTATCCGGCCACGGCGGAGTTGTTCCTTGACAACGGCAAACCGCGCAAAGTCGGGCAGGGGCAGCCTGAAACCTTCCTGCCGATGAAAACCAAGGCAAAGATGCTGCGGCGCTTGGCGGAAGCTGGCCCGCGCGACTTCTATGAAGGCGAAATCGCCAAAGGCATCGTCGCAGACCTTAATGCCGGTGGGTCAGTGATCGATGCGCATGATCTGGCGGGCTATCAGCCGACATGGGCGGCTGCCCAAAGTGCAGGTTACCGCGGCCGCGAGGTTCATGTGGTGCCGGGGCTTTGCGGTGGTCCAAGCCTGTTGAACACACTCAACACGCTTGAAACCTCGCTGGAAGGCAAGTTGGTTGACAGCGCTGCTGCCGCTGCGGCCTACGCCCAGGCTATTCGCGGAACCTACGAAGAACGCCTGAAAACCATGGGCCATGCCAGCCAGCAGGAAGATTGCACGAGCCACGTCTCTGTGGTCGACAAGGCTGGCAACATGGTCTCCCTGACCAACACGCTCCTGTCACGCTTCGGCTCCAAGGTCCTTCTGCCGCAAAGTGGTATGCTGATGAACAACGGCATGATGTGGTTCGACCCACGCGACGGCGTGCCGAATGCGATTGCGCCTGCTGCCCGGCCTCTGGCCAATATGGCGCCTGCCATTGTGTCGAGCGGTGGCAAGCCCTGGCTTGCCATTGGCGCAGCCGGCGGACGGCAGATCTTCCCGGCGCTCACCCAACTGATTTCTTATGTGATCGACGGTCAGATGTCGCTGGAGGAGGCCTTCCACGCGCCGCGTCTCGACGGCAGCGGACCGACGGTGATTATTGATCGGGCTGCAGCAGCAAATGTAGCCGCCGCGGTCGCCGAGCACTATCCGGTTCGGCTGACCAGCAACACATTGCACCCGGTGTGTTTTGCCATTCCGTCTGCCGTGTTGAATGATCACGCCAGCGGCAAGCGTTTTGGCATGGTGCATCCGATCAACCCCTGGACCGGTGCGGCCGAAGGAGGGGGGTATGATTGACGGGTTTAGCAACACGACTCTGAGCATCTCCAATCTCAAGGTCGCAGTTGGACCACACTCCGTTGTTGACGGTGTCGATATCGACATCCGCAAGGGCGAGATCGTCGCCCTGGTCGGCGAGAGTGGATCCGGCAAAAGCTTGACCGCCTTGTCGGCGATGGGGCTGCTCTCGGGCCGGGTCGGCCAGAGCGGTGGCGAAATCAAATTGAATGGCCAGACGATCAATCCCCAGGATGAAGTCGAGATGGGTCGTCTGCGCGGCACCCGGCTGTCGATGATCTTTCAGGAACCGGTGGCCTCGCTCAATCCCCTGCTTTCGGTTGGCGAACAGGTGGCTGAGAGCCTGGTCGTTCATGGCCGCGCGACAAAAGCCCAGGCGATGGAAAGGGCAGTTCAGATGCTCGCAGATGTCGGTATTCCGGAGCCTGAAAAGCGCGCGAAGCAATTCGCGTGGGAACTCTCCGGCGGCATGTGCCAGCGGGTGATGATCGCCTCGGCGCTGATTGCCGAGCCGGATCTGCTGATTGCCGATGAACCAACGACAGCCCTGGACGTCACGGTGCAGGCGCAGATCCTCGATCTGATGCGGCGTCTGCGCGACAAGACAGGCACCTCCATCCTGATCATCACCCATGACATGGGGGTGGTTGCCTCCATCGCTGATCGAGTCTGCGTGATGTATGGTGGGCGGGTTGTCGAACAGGCAGAAGTGCATCAGCTGTTCAAGGCACCGAAGCACCCGTACACCAAGCTGCTTCTGACAACGATCCCCAAGCTGACCGATGCGCCGAAGCAAGATCTTTATTCCATCAAGGGCATGGTGCCGGACATCGCCGACTTCCCCGAGGGCTGCCGGTTTCGCACCCGCTGTCCGCTTGCAGATAAGCAATGCGTGAAGACGCCTCCTTTGCAGCCGCGAAAGACTTTTGATGATGGGCTCGTTGCCTGCTGGCACTCCGAGCTGACGGAAACTCTGCAATGAGAGGCGATATGGACGCGACCGACGCCCCCCTTCTTCAGGTGAAAAATCTCAAGGTGCATTTCCCTTCCGGCTCCAAGGGCTTGTTCTCTGAACAGCAATTGGTCAAAGCAGTAGACGGAGTTTCCTTCATGGTCCATGCGGGTGAAACCCTGGCGATTGTCGGCGAAAGCGGCTGCGGAAAATCCACCACGGGCAATGCCATTCTCGGATTGGCGCCCGTCACTGAGGGGCAGGTGACGTTTCGTGGGCAGGATATAGCCCGCCTGTCGCCGGACGAACGCAGCCGCATGTGGCGAAATCTGCAGGTGGTGTTTCAAGATCCGGTTGCAGCGCTCAACCCGAAGCTCACCATCGGCAATTCGATTGCGGAACCGCTAGCAATCAATGGCGTTCCACGTGCCAAACAACTGGAGCGTATTGTCGAACTGCTGGATCTTGTTGGCCTGAACCCGAGCCAGAAAGACCGCTTTCCCAATGAGCTCTCCGGCGGGCAGAGGCAGCGTGTGGTGATCGCGCGGGCTCTGGCATTGGAGCCGGATGTTATCATCTGCGATGAGCCGGTGTCTGCGCTCGACGTCTCGATCCAGTCGCAGATCCTCAATCTGCTGATGAAGCTGCAGCGCGAACTGGGGTTGGCCTACCTCTTCATCTCTCATGACCTCTCCGTCGTGCGCCATATCGCCGACCGGGTCATCGTGATGTATCTCGGCCACATTATCGAACAGGGGCCAGCGGAGGTTCTGTTCAGCAATCCGCGTCATCCCTATACGGAAGCTCTCTTGTCGGCGATCCCCTTGCCGGATCCGGTGGCCGAGCGGTCGAAGAAACGGGTGCTGCTGGAAGGGGATCTTCCGAGCCCGCTCAACCCGCCAAAGGGCTGTCCGTTTGTCACCCGTTGCCCAATCCGGGAAGAACGCTGCGCCGAGGCAAAGCCTCAGTTGGTCCAGGATGAAAACAATCGCGAAGTCGCCTGTTTCTTGCGTTGAAACAGGCGGCCGCCGGATCGGATTACGCCCGCCAGATCGCCAGATCCTGTGCTGCAACCTCTGACGACCCGAGGATCAGGCGAATGCCTTCAGGCACGCTCCAGCTGTCAGGGCCGTAGTTGAACGCAAAGATCAGATCACCGCGCCGCCGCAGGCGCACGTGGGCGGGCAGGGACACAGTCTCAAGCTTGGCTTCTTGCACGAGCATATGCATCATGTCGGCAAGGAGCGTTTCATCCGGCCAGCAGTGCAGGGAAAAAACGTTCTCCTTGCGGGTCAGGGCCGGGTCGCCGTTGTCAAAGTGGGCCAGCATTTCCGTCGCAGCTTCGACATACTCGCGCCAGCGTATAGCGGCGCCTGATAGAGCTCCTGTAACCTTGTCCTGCAGGCCGGGGCGGAGCGATGCTACCTGAGTGACCCGTGTGCCGGTGAGTGCAGAAAGAGGGCCGGGTGGCAGTCCTGAAGGGATGCGGAAATGGCGGTCTCTCGACCCGGAACGCGGCCCTAGCATGACAAGCCCGTCGGCATCTTGCAGGGCCCGGAGAGAGGCCTCGTCCACCTGCATCATGCACGGAACGAGCACCAGTTTGTAGCCCCTCAGGTTACCTCCGGGCCGGACGAAATCGACATCCAGACCAAGGCGACGGATGGCCTCATACCAGCGAAAAGAAAGTTCCTCGTAACGGAAATCAGCGCCTTGTGGCTGGATGCTGGTGGCCCAGTGGGTCGGATAATCGAAGACCAGCGCAACCGGCGTCTTTCGGCTGTCCGGCAGAGTGCCGACGTCTGCCAGCTCGCGCGCGGTTTCGGCTGCCTCCCGTCCGCCCACAGACAGCTCATCGGAACCTGGCAAATTCAATCCGGCGTGGTGTTGCTCCTGGGCGAAATCCGCTTGCCGCCAGCGGAAATAGCTGACCACTTCTGCGCCGTGAGCGAGCGCCTCCCAGGTCCACAGCCGCACCATGCCAGGTTTGGGAACCGGATTCCACTTTGCCCAGTTGACGGGTCCGGGCTGCTGTTCCATCACCCAGAAGCGTCCCCGCCCGACACTGCGATAGAGGTCGTGGTGATAGGCGGCAATGTCCGGGTGGGAGGTTTCCGCCCAGCGGTTGCGTTCCACCTCACTGAAGGGGAATTTCTCGACGAAGCCGATCGGATAGCTGTCCCACGAGGCCAGGTCGAGGTTGTCCCCGACCTTGAAGTGGTCAAAGTCGGAAATGAACCCCATGAAATTGTGTGTGATCCAGCGGCCGGGCGAGTTCTTGCGCAGGATGTCACATTGCATCCGGTCGAAGTCGGCAATCTGATCGGAGTGAAATCGCCAGAAATCATGCCGTGCAGCTGGGTTGGGCTCGGTCACGGTGCGGCAGGGCAGCGCCACGTCTTCAAAGCTTCGCAGTTCCATTGACCAGAACACATTGCCCCAGGCAGCATTCAGCTGGTCAATGCCCTGGTAGCGTCGCCGCAGCCACTCGGCAAACGCCTTTCGATCTTCCTCGCCCCACGACATAGTGGTGTCATGGCAGCCATACTCATTGTCGGTTTGCCAACCGACCAGACCGGGATGATGGCCATAGCGCTGACTGACCTTCTCGACAATTCGGGCACTCTCACGCCACCAGGTGCGGGAGGAAAACGTCGAGTGCCGACGCGATCCGAAGCCGCGAACCTGGCCATGTTCATCGTAGGGGAGAATGTCCGGATGCGCGTCCACCAGCCACTTGGGCGGCGTGGCTGTCGGGGTGCCGAGCACGATCTTAAGGCCTGCGTTGGCAAGCGTGTCCATGGCACGGTCGAGCCACGCGAAATCAAAACAATCGCGCTCAAGTTCCAGTCGCGACCAGGCAAATTCGCCGATACGCACATGGGAAATCCCCATCTTGCGCATTCGCCGCGCATCCTTTGCCCAGCGCTCTTCGGGCCAATGTTCGGGATAGTAGCAGACGCCCAGCATTATCTCGTCAAATCCCCGTTGATGACGGCTCGTCCGTCGGTGTCGAAGAGGTGGCAGGCTTTTGCACTCAGACCCAAGGCGAGAACGTCTCCAGCCTTCTGCGTCGCCAGCCCGTCCGCCTTGACCGTGATTTCGCTGCCGTCGGCGAGTGTGACGAAGAAAATGGTCTCCGACCCGAGGTGCTCGGCCAGTTTGACGCTGGCCTGAACCTGGGCGTCACCGCCAGTGATCAGGTCTGTATGCTCCGGTCGAATGCCGAGTGTCATCTCGCCGTCTGAAATGGGTTTGCCTTCCGTCGGCAAGGATAGCCGCGACCCGCCGGGCAGCGTCACCAGAGCAGCCTCTCCCTCGACGCGAACATCGACCTTGAGAAAATTCATCTTCGGTGAGCCGATGAAACCTGCCACGAAGAGATTGGCCGGACGATGATAAAGTTCGAGCGGCGAACCGACCTGCTCGATGTGTCCTGACGAAAGAACAACGATCTTGTCGGCCATGGTCATGGCTTCCACCTGATCGTGGGTGACATAGATCATCGTTGCCTTTAGCTCCTGGTGGAGACCCGACAGTTCCGCGCGCATCTGGACCCGCAAGGCCGCGTCGAGGTTGGACAGGGGCTCATCAAACAGAAAGACCTCCGGATCGCGCACGATGGCGCGGCCAATGGCAACGCGCTGGCGCTGACCGCCGGAGAGCTGACCCGGTTTGCGTTTCAGCAAGGGCTCAAGTTGCAGCATCTTGGCCGCCTTGTCGGTGCGGGCTGCGACTTCCGCCTTCGGGTGGCCGGTCATCTTCAGGCCGAAGCCGATGTTTTCAGCCACGCTCATATGCGGGTAAAGCGCGTAGGACTGGAACACCATCGCGACACCGCGCTCCGACGGGCCAACCCGTGTCATGTCCTGCCCGCCAATGGAAAGCGCGCCGGCGGTGATCTCTTCCAACCCGGCGATCATCCGCAAAAGGGTGGACTTGCCACAGCCTGAAGGGCCGACAAAGACGCAGAATTCGCCGTCTTTCACCTCAAGGTCGAGGTCCTTGACCACAGTGACATTGCCATATTGCTTGCGGATGCCACGAAGGGTCACATCAGCCATGATCGGGGTCTCCCGTGGTGGGTTCTAGTTCAATCAAGAGCGCGCTTTCCGGCCGCAGCATGGGCAGCGGCAGACCGGCAGAGGTCAGGCTGACGAGACTGAAGTCGATCTTGCCGGCCAGCAGATCGGATTGGCCTTCGGAGATGCGGATGAAATCGGGCTGCTGCGGCGTACGGTCGGCGATCCGCCACCGCCCGCCGAATTGGGTGATATGGGTCGGCAAGCGCAAAGGTGCGGGCTGTTCTCCGACCATCTGCGAGCCTTGTGCAACGATGACCGCAATCCGCTCAGCAGAGGCCGCTCCCCAGACATACCGCCCATCGACAGGGTCCAGGCGGAACTGTGTCCCAGGCGCATGCAACAGCTTCCGCAAGCGCTTGTGCAAGGCGATGAACTGGGCCAGTTCGTCCTGCTCAGGCAGCGTCATGTTCAGCGGGTTCAGCTCGACGCCGAAATGATAGGCCATGGCGACCAGGGACCGGAACGACAGGCTGAGCTGTCGGCCGGTCTGGTGGTTGGGGCTGGCCGATACATGGGCGCCCAGCAGTTCAGGAGGAAAGAACTTCGAGGCGCCGTGCTGGATTTCCAACCGCTCCAGAGCATCCGTGCAGTCGGAGGTCCAGACCCGATGGGTATATTTGAGCACGCCATAATCCACCCGGCCGCCGCCAGAGGCGCAACTCTCGATTTCCACCTTCGGATGCGCTCTGCGGATGCGATCCATCAACCCGTAAAGGGCGCGCATTTGTCGGGCCGTTGCTGCCTTGCCGTCTCGTCCGCCGACATGGGTCAGATCGCGGTTCATATCCCATTTGATGCAGGAGATATCATGGGATGACAGCAACGAGTCGATCTTGGCAAACAGATAGTCGGCAACCTCGGAGCGCGTCAGGTCCAGAACAAGTTGATGACGCGACAGACGAAGCGGGCGCCCTTCCACCTGCAGCACCCACTCCGGGTGTGTCTCGAAAAGCCGGGAAGTCGGATTGACCATTTCAGGCTCGAACCAGAGGCCGAACTCCATCCCGAGCGACGTTACATGATCAACCAACGGGGCAAGTCCGTCGGGGTATTTGGTGGTGTCGATGTCCCAGTCACCCAGACTGGTGGTGTCGTCATCGCGACGGGCAAACCAGCCGTCGTCCAGGACAAAACGCTCAATGCCCAGTTCGGCTGCCTTGCTGGCCTGATCTTTCAGCGATGCCACCTTGTGATCGAAATAGTTGCCTTCCCAGGTGTTAAGCGTCACGGGGCGTGGCGTCATGACATCGCCTGGCCAGGTGATCAGCTCCTGCCGCACGAAGCTATGGAAGGCGGCACTATCGGCCCCGGCATAGGCGAGCGGGCTGAGATAGCTTTCACCGGGATCAAGCAACATTTCCCCCGGCTCGAACAACTCCCCCATATGCACGAGGCGTCTGCCGTCGTCGCAGCGGTCGATAACGATCTGGTGGTTGCCGCTGAAGCCGAGGGCCACGCCAAATCGTTGGTTCGCGCTTTCAACGAAGAGCATCGGAAAGCGGTCATGCGATGTGCGCCCGCGGCGGTTTTCCTGCAACCAGATGCCGGTTCCCAATTTCTCGCGGCGGGTCTGAAATTCCCGCCCCCACATCCCCGTGAAGCTCTCGACGGTTGCGTCTTCCGCCAAGGTTGGAAAGGACCCGGCCATGCAGCGATCGAGCTGATAGGGCGCATCTCCGTCATTGGTCAGGCAAACTTGCGAGGAAACAACGCCGCCCTTGTGTGCAGACAGAGTCAGGCGCAGGGACATCCGGGCGACTGTATCTGTCGCGGCGAGGGCAAGGCGACCTTCGCTTTCCTCTGCAGTCCAGTTGCAAAAGCCGAGGACGAAATCCCTGCCGGAGCGGTGGCCGCAAATCGCCGGCCAGCCGAAAAAACCCATGCCGCCTGTCGGCAATAGAACCGCGGAGGCAACAGCTTCATCCATGCCGTTGATACGGCTGGCACGCTCAATAATCGGCGCATCAGACGCTTCGGACGGGCCGAAGGAGATGACTTCGGGCATGGCAATCGACCCGTCCGCCGCGGGCAGGCGAAGTGTAACCGTCAGCCCGTCAGGGGAAGAAAGCGAGACGATACGGCTCATCCTTTGGTTGCTCCAAGGGTTAGCCCGGCAATGAAATGCCGTTGCATGAGGAAGAACATCAGAACCGGCGGCAGTGCGGCAATGATCGATCCGGCCGAAACAAGATGCCAGGCGGCGACCCATTGGCCGTTGAGGGCGTAAAGCCCGGCGGTTACCGGCATGGCGTGCTGGCCCTGAACCAGAACGGTGGCCCAGAAATAGTCGTTCCAGATGAAAGTGAAGACCAGCACGGACAGGGCGGCGATTGCCGGGCGCATCAAAGGCAACACGATGCGGGTGAAGATCTTCCACTCCGAAACGCCTTCGACACGGGCTGCCTCAATCAGCGCAAAGGGCAGGCCCTTGATGAAGTTGCGCATGAAGAGGGTGCAGAAGCCTGTTTGAAAGGCCACATGGAACAGCACCAGTCCGAAGGTTGTGTCGTACATGCCTGCCTTCAGGGTCATGTCGCGCACCGGCACCATGAGGATCTGGAAGGGAATGAAATTCCCGGCGATGAACATGAAGAACAGCAGAAGATTGGCGCGGAAATTGTAGACCGCCAAGGCAAATCCAGTAAGGCAAGACAATGCCACGGCACCGATTACCGTTGGAATGGTCACCTTGAAGGAGTTCAGGATGTACCAGCCGATGGGCGAGTTCTGAAAGACGGCGGTATAGTTCTCCACGCCGGCGAAGCTCGATGGAATCCCGAAGTAATTTCCGGCAGCAAGATCACCGGCGGGGCGCACCGAGGTAACGGCAACGCCGATGAGCGGCAGCAACCACAGCACCAGTGCCATGGGCAGCAGCAACTTGTAGCCGATCTGCGCCCAGCGTGCGGATTTCTGAATGGGTGTGGGGAACATCAGCTGTTCCTTTCCTGGGACAGCATGCGCACGATGAACAGGGTGATGAACACCATCATGATCAGGAACAGCACCACGGCAATCGCCGCGCCATAGCCCATGCGGTAGCCATACTCGGACAGGGCCTGCTCATACATGAAGTAGGAGAGGATCTGGCTTGACCCGTAAGGACCGCCAGCCGTCATGATCGACACCAGGTCGAAGGACCGCAGCGAGCCGATGACCGTGACCACCAGCGCGATGAAGCTGGCTGGGGCGAGCTGAGGCAGGATCACATGCCACAACAGCTTCAACCCCTTGGCACCGTCCATGCGAGCGGCTTCTACCTGCTCTGGGTTGATGTTGTTGAGCCCGGTCAGATACAGGATCATGCAATAGGCGGTTTGCGGCCAGAGACCGGCGACGATAATGCCGTAGGTGACAAAGCGTTCGTCGGCCAGGATGGCGATCTGTTGCCCGGTCAGCTTTTCGATCAGGGCTGAAAACAGCCCGAAGTCCGGTGCGTAGAACCAGGTGAACATCAGGCCGACGACAACCTGAGAAATTACGAAGGGAAAGAAGAACAGCGACTTGTAGAGCCGGATGCCCATCACATTCTGGTTCAGGAAAAGTGCCACGGCCAGACCGCCAGGGATCGCCAGAAGATACAGAACCAACCAGAGGAAGTTGTTTTTCAGGGATGTGTAGAACGTGTCGTCGTCCAGGAGTTCGATGTAATTGCCGAGCCCGATCCACGCCTTGTCGCCAAGGCCATCCCATTCGTGAAAGCTGATCCAGATGGATTGAACAATCGGGATGAGCACATAGATCGCGAACATCAACAACCCCGGGAGCAGAAACAGCCAGGGTGTGAGAGTGCCTTTGTGCTTTTTCCAAAGCGCAAGCGACGGGGCAGGGGCAGGGATCACGGGTTCCATCCTGATGAACGCGGCAACGACAAAGATGAACGGGGACCCGACCCGAAGGCCAGGTCCCTGCTCGGGAGGAAACACCTCTTATTTGTAGACGCGCGCGCGCACCTTCTCGAGACGCTTCAGGATGGCATCGGCCTTATCCGGCTTGACCATGAATTCCTGAAAGCCTTCCATGCCTGCCTTGGCCATAGCTGCCGGAGCGTCCCGGTCATAGAACTGGGCCAGCGCATAGGCGTTTGACAGCATGTGGAAACCGGCATCCAGATACGGGTCTTCCGGGGTTTCCGACTGGCTGTTGACCGGAAGTTGGCCAAGCGTCTTGTTCATGCGGGTCTGTGCCTCCGGAGAGGCGAGGTAGGCCAGGAACTTCTTGGCATCTTCCTTGTTCTTCGCGCCCGATGGAATGTGGAACGTGTCGGTTGGCGCTTCCTCAGCCATCGGCAGACCAGGTGTGATCTCGGGGAACTGCAGGAAGCCGATCTGCTCGTCGGTCAGGCCGCCATCCTTCATGGTGGCGACGGCAAAGTTACCCATCAGATACATGGCGGCCTTTCCCTGAACCAGATGCGGAATGGCATCCTGCCAGTCGATGGCGGCGTGATTGGCAACGAAGTACCCGGGCTCAACGAGTTCGGCCCATTTGTCGAAGACGGCTTTCACACGCTCGTCTGTGTAAGGGATCTTGCCGGAAGTGAGGTCCATGTGGAACTCGTAGCCATTGACCCGCAGATCCAGGTAGTCAAACCAGCCTGCCGTCGGCCAGAGCGCCTTGCTGCCGATGGTGAAGGGTGTAACGCCGGCTTCCTGCAGCTTGGCGCAAGCGGCCAGAAGCTCGTCCCAGGTTTTGGGGGGCGTGATGCCCTGCTCGGCGAAAATGTCTTTCCGATAATAAATGCCCCACTGATAGTAGGTGTAGGGAACACCCCACTTCTTGCCGTCGATGGTCATGGAGGCTGCAGCCGACTTCAGCTGGTCGTTCAGTCCGTTGTCTTCCCAGACGTCGCTGACATCTTCAAACAGCCCTGCGTTGACGAAAGGCGCCATGCGATTGCCGGCATACCAGGCGGCAACATCCGGCGTCTCGGCAGTCAGGAAATTGCGAATGGCGGACTTGTAGCCCTCGTGATCGAAGTTGTTCCATTTCACCGATATGTCGGGGTGCACTTCCTCGAAGCCGGCGATCAATTCTTCCATCGCCTGTTTCGGCGCCGGATCGGTTTGATCGGAGTTGAGAATGATCTCGCCCCCGAAGGCAGACGTCGACATTAGGGCAGCCGAAAAGGCCAGTCCTGCAAGCTTGTGGAGCCCGGCAAGCTGTTTGATGAAGGTCATAATTTCCTCCCTATGACCATGTGAAGTCATTCTTTTGAGCCTTGCGAGGGCCGTCTCCTCTACGGGTGTCCTCAAAGGCGTAGATTGATTTTCGGGAAAAGGAAGATAGGATCTACCCATATTCCAAGGAACAGTTCCGGGATCCTAAGATTATGCAATTTACGCGTAGGGAACTCAAAGACGAGTCCGTCCCGGTGCATCCCGAATTGAACCCGCGTCACCCCATGGTGATTTTTGACGATCACCGGTTTTGTGCCGGTGAAGCGCTTGATGTCCACGCCATGCCGGGACCGCACATGCACAGCCAGATCGAGTTAAACTTCCTGCTTGAAGGCCGCATGAGCTATTGGTTCGATGGCCGCGAGCTGACAATTGATGCCGGACGGCTGTGCCTGTTCTGGGGCATGATCCCGCATCAGGTGACCGACACGGAGGCGCCGACCCGCTTCGTCTGCTTCTATGTGCCCATGGCCGTGTTCCTGCGGTTAGCGAACATGGATGGCCTGCGCGACGCGATCTTTCGCGGTGCCATGGTGGAAGCGCTGGAAGTGCGCTCCTATGATAGGGAGATCTTCCTGAGATGGCGCGAAGAGCTGCTGTCCGGCGACGAAGGCCTGGCCGAAATTGTACGGAACGAGCTGACGGCCCGCCTGTTGCGCATTGCCCGTGATGGTTGGCGGGACCTGCGTGAGGAAGGCTCGGCGATTGCCGGCTTTCACGCCATGGAAACGGAACGGGCCCGTCATGTTGAGGGAATGCTGCGGTTCATCACCGAAAATGCGCTGGAGGGTATCGGAGTAAAAGATGTGGCCTCGGATCGGGGGTTGCATCCAAATTACGCCATGACCCTGTTCAAGAAGGCGGTGGGACACACCATCAATCAGGCGATAGCCCGCAACCGGTTGGACACGGCCCAGTCACTGTTGATCTCCACCGACCTGCCAGTGGTCGACGTGGCCTTTGAATCCGGCTTCGGGTCGGTTTCACGCTTTTACGAGGCCTTTTCCCGACGCTTTCACGACAAGCCGACGGTGTTTCGCAAGCGCATGCGCGAAAAAGGGCTGGCGACGGCGGCGTCCAACTGGAGCATCAGCGCCCAGGGAGCTTCGGGGGCAGGCTGAATATAGAGACCTTTAGGTCGCGCTCCTCATGCCGTCTCGACGTCATGCGCACGGACGAAATCGGCAACAAAGGTCTTGAGTGTTTCGGTCTGGCGGTAGCCCTTGCGCAGGATCAGCGAAAACGTACAGGTATAGGAAATTTCTTCGGGGAGGACCGGCACAAGCGCGCCGGTTTCCACCAGAGGCTGAGCAAAGTGTTCAGGAAGAAAGCCGAGATACTGGCCTGACTGGATCAGCATCAGTTGCGGCTCGATCTGATGGACGGTGGCCTCGATCGGTCCCAGCATAAGTCGTTTTTCATCTGCTGCCCGCCAATAGCCGCGCCGAATGAACGCGTGGTGTCGCAGACTTTCCATTGACACAGTCGCGCCGGGCGCAAACAGCGGATGGTTGTCGGCGGCGTAGAGATAGTGCTTTTCATCATAGAGCTTAGTCGCTCCCAGCCCAGAAATCAGGTGGGGAAAGCTGCCGATGCCGCAATGGTAATCGCCGTCATAGACCTTTTGCTGCAGCACCTGGGGACGCTCCTGCATCAATGTCAGAGAGACCGACCCGGCACGCGATTTGAACAGCGAAATAGCGTCGGAAATACGCGCCTTCGGATCGCTGACCATGCTGTCCACCAGACCGATTCTCAACTCGCCTGCCAGTGTTCCACGTAGGGCGCCGATTTCCGCATCGAAGTCGCTGATGCCCTTGAACAGGCGCCGGGAGGCGTCCAGCACCACCTGACCTTTTTCCGTCAGCCGAAAGCCGGTGCGGCCCCGCTGGCACAACTTGATGCCAAGCCGCTGTTCCAGCGCTGTCATATGGTTGGAGATGGTGGAGGCGGAGATGTTCAACTCAGCTTCTGCCGACGAGAACGCCCCGTGACGGGCCACGGCTTCAAAAACCTGAAGAAGCCGCAGGTCGCTACCGGAAAAACGCATGAGAGGGATCTGGCTCTTACTTTGAGAATTGCAAAAGTGAGATTTGATAATCGCTTATTTTATGAAGCTGGGCCAGAGGCTAGTTTGATTAAAGAGTTGGCGTGATTAATTCGCAATCAGAAGAGGCTGGAATGACGTTCAATCAACCGCTTGGCGGCAATGATATGCCGCGCTTTGCCGGTCCGGCCAGCATGATGCGTCTGCCGGTTCAGGAAACCTTCGAGGGGCTCGATGCCTGCTTTGTTGGCATTCCCTTGGACATCGGTACGTCGAACCGCTCGGGCACCCGTTTCGGGCCGCGCCAGATCCGGGCTGAATCTTGCATGCTGCGACCTTACAACATGGGCACCGGGGCGGCGCCCTTCGACAGCATCCAGGTGGCTGATACAGGTGATGTGGCGCTGAACACCTTTGATCTGAAGGACAGCGTCCGACTGATTGAAGAGCATTATGACCGCATTCTGCAGTATGACTGCATTCCTCTGGGACTCGGCGGCGACCACACGCTGACCTATCCCATCTTGCGGGCCATGAAAAAGAAACATGGCCCGGTGGCGCTGATCCACATCGACGCCCATGCCGATATCAACGACGAGATGTTCGGCGAGAAAATCGCTCACGGCACACCCTTCCGCCGCGCTCTGGAGGATGGCTGTCTCGCCGCCGACAAGGTCTTTCAGATCGGCTTGCGGGGCACCGGTTATTCACCCGAGGATTTCAATTGGTCGCGGCGCCAGGGCTTCACGGTCATTCAGGCGGAAGAATGCTGGCACAAGTCGATGACGCCGGTCATGGCCGACATCCGTGCGAAGATCGGCGATCATCCCGTTTACATCACCTACGACATCGACAGCCTCGATCCGGCTTTTGCACCGGGAACGGGCACTGTTGAAATCGGTGGCCTGACCATCTGGCAGGCCTTGGAAATCATCCGCGGCTGTCGAGGCCTCAATGTGGTGGGCGGCGATCTGGTGGAAGTTTCTCCGCCCTATGACACCAGCGGCAATACGGCGCTGATCGGCGCCAATCTTCTCTACGAAATCTTGTGCATTCTGCCGGGCGTCAAATACGAACCCCTCTGACCGTCCGGCCAATAAACAACAAATAAAATAGCCTTTCAGATAGATGGAGCAGTCATGACCAGCAGTACTTCCAGCAGAAATCGACGTCGTATGTTGAAGACAGCGGCCGCAACCTGCGCCCTCGTGGCCAGTACACTCGGCGCCCAGGCGACCGAGGAATTGAATGCCCTTGTCTGGTGCGACCACACGGACCCGGAATTGATCCTGCCGTTTGAGGAAAAGTTCGACGTGCGCGTCAACCTCAAGGAATATGAAGGCACCGGCACGGCCATGGCCATTGTCGAGCAGTCCCAGCCGGGCGACTGGGATGTCTTCGTCATCGACGGCGTTGACGTGCCACGGGCCATTGATGCCGATCTTCTGGCACCTCTACCGAAAGACCAGTTGCCGACCGGCGATCTGTTCCCGGCACTTGTCATGCCTGAAAACCATTCGCGCGATGGCGAAGTCTACGCCATCTCCGAGAAGTTCGGCTACAACACCATTTCCTTCAATAAGTCCAAGGTCGACCCGGAAGATATGAAGGACATGACGGTTCTGTGGTCCGACAAATACAAGGGCAAGATCGCCGTCTATGACTATTATCTGCCTGTGATGGGCATGGTTGCGGCGGGTCTCGGCAAGACCACGGCCGACCTTACAGCCGACGACTTGCCGGAGATCAAGGAAACCCTGTTCAAGATCAAGGACAACGCCAAACTGGTCGGTGAAGTGGTCTCCTCCCAGACCGCGATTGCGACTGGTGAAGTCGACATTCTTGTCGGCGGCGGCGAATGGGTGACTGCAGGCCTCGCGGCCGATAATCCGGATCTTGACTGGATCCTGCCGGAGCAGGGCGCCATGCGCTGGTCCCAGTCCATCGGGGTCTTCAAGGACAGCGAGAAGAAGGATCTGGCGACCGAGTTCGTCAAATACATCCTGTCGCCGGACGCCCAGGCCAAGCTCGCCACGTCCTCCTGCTATTGGGCAATGCCCGCCAATGCCAAGGCTGGTGAAAAGATGACCGATCAGCAAAAGACTGCTCTGCGCTGGGACGATCAGGAAGCCTACATCGCCAACTCCCAGCTTTATCCGGCGCCGAGTGCCGAGCTGGATGCGCAGATGCAGGATGCCTGGACCGAGTTCCTGCAACACTGAGCCTGACGGCGATCACACTGAACGGGATCCACGAGAATGACTGCAAGAGCCAGGCAAACCTCGCATGACCTGAAGCCCTGGGGCTTTGTCGCCCCCGCCCTGCTTTGGACCCTCTGCTTTTTCGTGGCTCCATTCCTGGTGATGGCTGCCATGAGCCTTTGGGAGAGGGTCGGAACGGATCTGGTCGCCAGCTGGAGCTTCGTCAACTACGCGAAGTTCTTCGAGCGCGGCCATTACCTTGAGGCCATGCTGAACTCTCTGGAAGTGACGGTCATCGTTACCGTCACTTCCATTCTTCTGGCCTATCCCTTCGCCTGGATCCTGGCGGAAAAGGTTCCCGCGCGGTGGCAGCGTCTGGCGCTGGTGCTGGCCATCCTGCCGTTCTGGACCTCCTACGTCGTGCGCTCCTATTCCTGGCTGCTGGTGCTCGCCAACAACGGTGTCATCAACCAGGTACTTCTGGCCATGGGTATCGTCGACGACCCACTGAGCCTGGCCAATTCACGTTCGGCCACGGTGATCGGTTTCGTCCACTTCTTCGTCATGCTGCTGACGCTGACAATCTACGCCAACCTGGTGCAGTTGCCGCCGAATTACCGCAAGGCGGCGCAGGATTTGGGGGCAAACGGTCTGCAGACCTTCTGGCATGTCATCCTGCCGCTGACCCTGCCGGGCATCATGGTCGGCGCGTTTCTGACTTTCGTTCTGTGCATCGGCGACTACATCACGCCGCAGATCCTTGGCGGCAATCAGGAACTTCTCATGCCGCAGGTGATCATGCTGCAGATTGGCCGCAGGGCGGATTTCCCCACTGCTTCGGCGCTTGCAATCTTGTTGATGGTGGTCGTCACCATCGCCTACCTCGGATTTGCCCGGTGGATCCGGCTGGAAAGGGCTTGAGCAGATGAAACGCTTTTCCGGACGATCCATTGCGTCGGTTCTTTATGCCCTGGCGATCTATGGCTTTATCTTTTTGCCGGTTGTGGTGCTGGTGCTGTTTTCCTTTCAGGATGGCCGCTTCCCCATACCGCCGTTCAAGGGATTTTCCCTGCGCTGGTATGAGGCCGTTCTCGCCGACAGGCGATTGATGGAAGCGTTGACCAACTCGCTGGTCGTCGCCATCCTCTCGTCAGCCATGTCGGTTCTGCTCGGGTTTCTCGCAGCCTACGGGATTGCGCGGTTCATGCTGCCGGCCAAAGGGTTGCAACGCGGCCTGCTGACGGCGCCGCTGACGGTCAGCTATCTGATCATCGGCATGGGCCTGCTGATCACCTTCAATTGGCTCGGCATACCCAAATCCCTGCTTGCGGCGGGCATCGGTCATGTGGTGATCAACATGCCGCTGTGCTTTGCCATCATCTACAGCCAGATGGGCGACCATCAGGCCAACATAGAGCGCGCCGCCCGCGATCTAGGTGCCAGGGAGTGGCAGGTTATGACCCTGATCACCGCGCCAATGCTGTGGCCCGCGCTTTTCGCCAGTTTCTTCCTCTCCATGACCTTTTCCTGGGACGAGTTCATCATTTCCTTCCTGCTGACACGTTTCGACGTCACTCTGCCGGTCGAGATCTGGAACCTGTTGAGATCCGGTCTGAACCCGAAGACCAATGCGGTCGGCAGTCTGGTGTTCGGCATCTCGGTGGTGCTCCTCCTGGTGCTTGAACTGGTCGTCTTCCGAAAGGCCAAACGGTCATGACGCAGCTCGCCGTTGACGTTCGTTCGCTTACCCATTCCTATGGGGACTTCAAGGCACTTGATAATGTCTCTCTGGCCGTTCCGAACGGTGCCTATACGGTGCTTCTGGGCCCGTCCGGCTCGGGCAAGACCACGCTTCTCTCCGTGCTGGGCGGCTTTCTCGTGCCTCAGCAGGGAGAAGTTCTGATCGAGGGGCGGGACATGACGTCCGTGGTGCCGGCCAAGCGGCCGACAACCACCATGTTTCAGGACTATGCATTGTTCCCGCACATGAGCATTGCCGACAATGTGGCTTTCGGGCTGCGGATGCGCGGCGTCGGCAAGAAAGAACGACTGACCAAGGCGATGGAGATGTTGTCGCTGGTTGGTTTGGCCGATGAGAAGTCCAAGAAACCGCATCAGTTGTCCGGCGGTCAGCGCCAGCGTGTTGCGCTGGCCCGTGCCCTTGCGGTGGATCCGGTGGTGCTGTTGCTGGATGAGCCGCTGGGGGCTCTCGACTTGAAACTTCGTCGGCAGATGCAGAGCGAGTTGAAAGCCATTCAGCGCGAAGTTGGCACGACCTTCGTTCACGTGACCCATGATCAGGAAGAGGCGATGGCCATCGGCGATGAGATCGTCGTGATGAACAAGGGCCGGATCGAGGATCTCGGCCCGCCCGAGCGGGTCTATTTGAAGCCGTCCAGTCGCTTTTCCGCGGGGTTCATGGGGCAGAGTTCTTTCGTCAGTGGCACGGTCGTGTCACAGGACCCTCAGACATTGCAGATCGATACGGTCTTTGGTCGTCTGCGCGTGCCGACCAGGGAACAAATATACTCCGCCGGAAGTGCTGTCGTTCTGTCCATGCGCCCGGAACACCTTGTTCTTGGGACGCCGTCGGCAATCAATCTGTCTCTCGGCACGGCGACAATTCGCGATGTGACCTTCCAGGGTGCGCACCACTTGGCGAAACTGCAGCATCTCGACGCCAGCGGCCTTGAGCTGACAGCGCAAGTGCCCCAGAGCGGCCATCCGCAAGTCGGAATGGAAGTTCAGGTTTCCATTCATCCGGATCATCTCGTGATCTTGAAGGACTAAGGGAGATCTCGATGCTGGAACGGGTAGGGGCGGACGAATGGTACAAGGTCGAGAGGGTGGGCGATGACGTCACCTACATCTGCGAGCCGCACATTCTTGAGTTCTATCGTTGCAACATCTGGCACGTACGCGGGCGCGATCAGGACATGCTGGTCGACAGCGGCATGGGGGTCGTCTCCCTGCGCGAGCATGTGCCGCTGGTAACAGAGCGCGCGCTGGAGGCCGTGGCCAGCCACACCCATTTCGACCACATCGGCTGTCATCACGAGTTCGACAAGCGCACGGTGCATCGCTGTGAATGTGATCTCCTGGCTCATCCGACCCGCAAGAACACTCTGGCCGACCCTTACGCCACCGATGAGATCTTCACCTGCCTGCCACCTGAGCCCTACGTTTCCAGCACCTATGCCGTCAAAGGCGCGCCTGCGACTCGGGTGGTTGATGATGGCGATGTGATTGATCTTGGCGACCGGCATTTCGAGGTAATTCACACACCCGGACATTCTCCCGGCGGCATAGCGCTTTGGGAAAAAGCCAGTGGCATCCTGTTTTCAGGCGATATTCTTTATGATGGGCCGCTGATCGAAGACACCTATCACTCCGACATGGGCGACTATATCGCCAGCATGAAGCGGCTTGTCGATCTGCCGGTGCGCATTGTCCATGGCGGGCATTTCCCAAGCTTTGCTGGCGAGCGCTACCGCCAACTCATTCAAGACTGGCTCACCACGCACGACGCGTGAGGCGCACTCATTAGGTTCACTACGGGTTCCAGGTGCGGGTCAGGGCTGAGATCAGGGCCTGTACTGTAGGGCGTTCCAGATGACGTTCCATGGTCAGGAAATTCAGGCTGGCGGGTACGCTGACGGCCTCGGCAACCGCCAGGCCGGAGGTTTGGCGCTCGTGCAGTGCGATGGATTCCCGGCATAGGCTCAGGCCGACGCCGGCCCTCACCATTTCCAGCATGGAGGCTTCCTGGTCGACCAGCGCGACCACGTTCTGCCGGGTGTGATACTTGTCTGAAATCGCGGCCAGAAGCCCGTGATGGGCCGACGTCGGCGGCGTACCGATCCAGGGCAGGGCGGCAAGCGCTGCCCAATCGGCATGTTCCACCCGTGACTGCCAGCCTGGCGGAGCAATAACCCGGTAAGAGAACTCTGCGAGTTCAATCCGGTGCAGCGGTTCATCACCTTGCTGCGGCAGGGTTGCATCCGGAGCGCAGAGGAAGAACCCTGCGTCGATCTGGCCGCGCGTCAGCCGGTTCAGGATGTCTCCGCTGACGGCGTGGCCAAGCTCCGTCGTGATGTCCGGAAACTCCGAACGCAGCCGCTTCAACAGCGGGCCCAGGCGGATAAAATCCGGATCAACGATCGTACCTATGCGTAGGGTTCCTGCGATGCGGCCGCTGCGGCGCCGGGCACTTCTCCGAAAATCCGCCATTGCCTCCAGCACCTGATCCGCCTTGGCGACCAGAGCTGTCCCATCGTCAGTCAGCTCCAGACCGTTGCTTGTCCTGCGAAAAAAGGTGGTTCCGGTTTCCTGCGCCAGTCGCTTCAACTGATGACTGACCGCCGGCTGAGTCAGGTTGAGGATCTCTGCGGCGCGCGAAACACTGCCCTCTCGGGCGACGGTAGCAAAAGCCAGGAGGGCGTTGATGTTGAGCAGGTGAGCCATATAAATATTTTTAATATCATTCTGAGGGAATTGTCATTGGATATTTTCGTCCGCGCTCGCTAGCAATTCTGGCAATGGGTTGAGGGAGGAAACTATGCCGGGCGACTTGACGTTTGATTATATCGTGGTGGGCGCAGGGACAGCCGGTTGTCTGCTGGCCAATCGCCTGAGCGCCGATCCCAACAACCGCGTCCTGTTGCTGGAAGCTGGCAAGCCCGACAACTACCACTGGATCCACATTCCTGTCGGCTACCTCTACTGCATCGGCAACCCGCGCGCCGACTGGCTCTACAACACCGAACCGGATAAAGGACTGAACGGTCGTAGTTTGCGCTATCCGCGCGGCAAGACGCTCGGCGGCTGCTCGTCAATCAATGGTATGATCTACATGCGCGGTCAGGCGCGCGACTATGATGCCTGGGCGAAGATCACTGGCGAAGACGCCTGGTCCTGGGACAGCAGTCTGCAGGATTTCAAGCGCCACGAGGATCACCACAAGCTCGACAAGGGTGCTGATCCGGAAACCGGCCACAACAGTCGCTTTTCCGACATGCATGGCTCCGGCGGGGAATGGCGGGTGGAAAAGCAGCGATTGCGCTGGGATGTACTCGACAGTTTTGCTGATGCCGCTGAACAGATTGGCGTCGAGAAGACCGATGACTTCAATTCAGGCGATAATGCCGGCGTCGGTTATTTTGACGTCAATCAGCGCTCCGGTTGGCGGTGGAACACCTCCAAGGCATTCCTGCGTCCCATAAAAAACCGCAAGAACCTGACGGTCTGGACCGAGGCACTGGTGGAAAAGTTGACTTTCGATCAGGCCGATGGTCTGCGCTGCAATGGTGCCGTCGTCCAGCGCGCCGGTCAGTCCGTCAGTGTTTCCGCGCGCAAGGAAGTGGTCCTGTCCGCGGGGGCAATCAACTCACCGCAGATCCTGCAGGTCTCTGGCGTCGGTCCGGCCGGTCTGTTGCAGAGCCACGGCATCGATGTGGTGCTGGATGCGCCGGGCGTTGGTGAAAATCTTCAGGACCATCTGCAGATCCGGGCGGTCTTCAAGGTGGCCGGCACCAAGACGCTGAACGCGCTTGCCTCTACGCTTTTCGGCAAGGCGATGATCGGTCTGGAGTATGTTGCCAAGCGCTCCGGCCCGATGAGCATGGCCCCCAGCCAGCTCGGGGCTTTTACCCGCTCTGACCCGGCCCGTCCGCACGCCAATCTGGAATATCATGTTCAGCCGCTCAGCCTGGATGCCTTCGGCGAGCCGCTTCATGCCTTTCCGGCCATCACGGTGTCGGTCTGCAATCTGAACCCTTCGTCTCGCGGTCATGTGCGCATCGGCTCAGGCGACTTTCGCGATGCGCCAAAAATCCTGCCGAACTATCTGGACACGGAGGAAGACCGGAAGGTTGCCGCAGACAGCCTGCGGCAGGTGCGCCAGATCATGGCCCAGCCGGCCATGGCGGCCTATGCCCCGGAAGAGCATAAGCCGGGCGTTCAGTATCAAAGCGATGCAGAGCTGGCGAAACTGGCCGGTGACATTGCCAATACGATTTTCCATCCCGTCGGCACTGTCCGCATGGGGCGCGCTGATGATGCGGCAGCGCCGCTCGATCCGCATCTGCGGGTCAAGGGAGTTGCCGGATTGCGCGTGGTCGATGCGTCGATCATGCCCGAAATCACCAGCGGAAACACCAATTCGCCCACCCTGATGATTGCCGAAAAGGCATCTCAGTGGATCCTGGCAGGAGCGTGAGGCACCGGGCTGACCCGTTGGCGTGTCAAGAGATGTGATAGGCGGTAGCACCCCTGAGATGAGTGCCGCATTGCGCAGAATGGGTAAGCACTTACCGTTTTGGCATGGCATAGTGGCGCAGGTGGCGTTTCTGGGCGGCGATGCGGAATTGGGCATTGGCGGCGCCATATCCGGAATAGCCGCCTTTTCTTTCGACGATCTCGAAGAAAAAACCTTCCGCATAGGTCGGACTGTAGAGCTGGAAATACTCGCCGCCCTGATCGTCCCGGTCGTAGAGAATGCCGCGCTGCTTGAGCATTTCCATGCGGTCTTCCTCCAGGCCGAATCGCGCATCCAGGTCATCGTAGTAGTTGGGCGAGATCACCAGCGGTTTGAAACCGTTGCTTGTCAAAGCCTCCACCGTCTTGAAGATGTCGTGGCATTCGAACGCGAGATGCTGAACCGGCGAGCCGAAGCTTTCCTCCAGAAAGCGTCCTGCAAAGGTTCGTGCGTTTTCGGCCCCGTTAAGAGTCACGCGGAAGCTGCCGTCGGCGTTCTCGATGGCCTGACTGCGGACGAGACCGGCTGGATCGACCACATCAACCATCGGCGTCTTGTGAGTGTCAAACAGCGAGGTGTTGAAAAGAAGCCACGTGAGCATGTCTTCATAGGGCATGGTCTCGGCCACATGATCAACACGGGTCAGGCCCGCGTTGATGACATTAGCCCCGGTGCTGAGTGGCGTGAATTCCGTTTCCCAGACCTTCGCAAGATCACCTGACCTATCGACAAAATGCATGATCCCGCCTCCCAGTCCGCGGATCGCGGGGATTTCCAGCTCTCCCGGTCCGACAGGCTGAGAGAAGGGCGCAGCTCCGAGGGCCTTGGCACGTTCGACCGTTGCCTTGGCATCTGACACTTTCAGCCCGATGTCGCACACATTGGTGCCATGGGTCAGATAGGAGGAATGGGCAAACCCGGTCTGGTCCGTATTGACGACAATTCGGATATCGCCCTGCTGCCAAAGGTCAACCGCCTTGGCGATATGCCGTTTGGTCTTGGCAAAGCCGAGGGTGGAGAGCATGGCACCGAGTTCGCTGGCTTCCTGCTCGTTTGCAGCGAATTCAACGAACTCGATCCCTTCCACTTCGACGCGGGGTGGCATCGACGGCACCTCGATCTTGATGTCGGGTTCGGTGCGGCGAACCTGGTCCATCAGGTAGACGAGTGAGCGGTGACCATCCTGTGAAATCGAGCGGGCAGACCCGCCGCGGAATTGGTCGTTGAAGATCTCCAGAGAGATCACACCGTCATATCCTGTGGCCGCAATCGCGCTCATGAAGCCGGTGACGTCCAGATCGCCTTCGCCCGGCATGTTGCGGAAGTGGCGGCTCCAGTACAGCAGGTCCATGTCGATCATCGGCGCATCGGCCAGCTGAACGAAGAAGATCTTGTTGCCCGGAATGGAGCGGATGCTCTCGTTGGGAACCTTGCGGGCAAGCGAATGGAAGGTGTCGAGGATCAGACCGACCTGATCATGGTCGGCCCGGCGGACAATTTCCCAGGCGTCGCGGTGGTCATTGATGTAGCGACCCCAGGCCAGCGCCTCATAGCCAATGCGCACACCATGCTCTTTTGCAACATCACCCAGCGCGTTGAGGTCGTTCGCCGCACGGTCGATGCCTCCAAGCGCCAGTGGAGAGACATTGGAGCAGATCAGTACCAGATCAGTGCCCAGCTCGTTCATCAGGTTGAACTTCCGCCTGGCCCGTTCGAACGCCCTGGAGCGTTGCGGTTCTGGCATTCCCTCAAAGTCGCGAAACGGCTGAAACAGAGAGATTTCCAACCCGTGATCGCGCACCATCTTGCCAACGTCCCGAGGACTGGCGTCAAAGGCGAGAAAGTCGTTCTCGAAAATCTCCACCCCATCGAAACCGGCGGCAGCTATGGCCGCCAGTTTCTCACGCAGGTCTCCGGAAATCGAGACGGTCGCAATCGCGGTTTTCATCTGAAGTTTTCTCTCGATCAATAGCCGAACAAGCGCGGCAGCCAGAGGACAGTTGAAGGCATGAATGTGAGGATGAAGAGCACCAGAACCTCCACCAGGAAGAACGGTAGGATGGCCCTGGTTATTCGGGCCATGCCGACTTGCGCGACCCCTTCGGCGACGAAGAGACACAGGCCAAGGGGCGGTGTGATCAGGCCGATCATCAGATTGAAGATCACCAGAATGCCGAAGTGCACGGGATCCACACCCAGCCCGACGGCAATTGGGTGAAGGATCGGCACAAGCACCAGCATCGCCGCAATACCCTCCAGAAACAGGCCGACGAAGAGGAACAGCAGCATCGCAGCCAGCAGGAACGTCGTCTGGCTATCGACGTTTGTCAGTACCCAGTCGGTCAGCATGTTGGGCACGCGGTTGTAGGTCAGCACCCAGTTGGCAGCCGATACCGCACTGATGATGATCAGGATCACCGAGCTGTCGCGCATGGCCCCGGCGAAAAGGCGCGGCAGAGCGGACAGTTCGATGTTGCGATAAACGAACAGTCCGAGGATCAGCGCATAGGCAACCGCGAAACTGGCCGCCTCTGTCGGCGTGACGATGCCCAGCAAAATAGATCCGACGACGAAAACCGGCATCAGCAGCGGGAGAATGCCGCCCAAGACTGCCGAGCGCGCAGACGGAATTTCCATGTCGTCATCTACGTCGGACTGGTCGATCTTGACTGTCAGCATGACATAGGCAGACAGGAAGACAGCCAGCAGGATGCCCGGCATCACACCGGCAAGAAAGAGCGCTGGGACCGAGACGCCAGAGACGATCAAGGCATAGATGATCACCGGAATAGACGGCGGAATGATCGGCCCGATGACCGAAGAAGCTGCCGTGAGCGCGGCAGCGAAAGCCCGCGAATAGCCGTGCTTTTCCATTTCCGGAATAAACACGCGGCCAAGTGCAGAGGTATCAGCCACAGCGGAGCCCGACAGACCGGCAAAGATCACAGAGGCCCAGATGTTGACCAGTGCCAGACCGCCACGCAGACGGCCCACAAGCACGTTTGCGAAGGCAATGATACGGCCGGTGATGCCGCTTTCATTCATCACTTCGCCGGCCAGCACGAACAACGGGATAGCCAGAAGCGGGAAGGAGTTCATGCCCTTGAACATCTCCGTTGCGACAATACGCAGGGAGTAGGGGGCTTCGCCGAAGCCCATAAAGACCAGCATGCTGGCGAAAATCGTCACGGCGATGGGCACACCGGCGACCAGCAGCAGGATAAACAGCGCGTAGATCATCTTATGCTGCCTTCTTGTTGGCCGAGAGGCGTTCGATAAAGCGGATCAGGGCAGCAACGGCCAGAATGGCGCCGCCGATGGCCATGGCATATTGCCAGGTGCCGACCTTGCCGATCCAGTTCAGCCATTCCAGGCCAGTGGTGTCGGCAAGCCAACGTCCGGTGGAGCGCAGGCCGGAAGAGGTGATATGGCCGCGTCGTGCTGCGTATTCATGTCCGGACACCATCAGTCCGACGCCGGCAGCAACGGTGATGAGATCGACTGCCGCAAAAAGGCGTTCGCGCAGTCGGAAGGACAGAAAATCCGTGAAGATCGTAAAACGGATGTGGCGGTCCTGGAGATAGGCCAGGGCCAATCCGAACATCACGCCGTAAATGGTCAGATAGATGGGAAGCTCTTCACCCCAGGACACCGATTCACCGACGGTGTATCGACGCAGCGAATTGATGAAGATGATGGCGAAGACAAGCGCCATTGACAGGCCTGCGCCAAAGCCGAACAAGCGGCGCGCAAGAAAACCGACCATAGACATGATATTCGTCCTGAAAAAGGGGACCCGGACAAGCCCGCCCGGGTCCTTCGTTATTGCTTATTCGCTGGCCGAAGCGGTCGCCGTCTGGAGACGATCGATCCATTCTGCATCCGCGCCGAGTTCACCGCGCAGATAGTCAATCACAGCTGGCTGAGCTTTTTCAGCAAAAGCTGCGATTTCGTCGGCTGTTGGAGAATAGACCTGCATGCCTTCTTCCTGAACCTTGTTGACACCTTCAGCCGAAGTCCACTGCTGAATGGAGCGGCCCATGTTGCCGGCGACGACGGCAGCGCGCTTCACGACGGCCTGATCTGCGGCCGAAAGACCAGAGAAGAACTCGTCAGAGATGACAAGGAAATCAGCCGCGTAGACGTGACCATCGAGGGTCATGTACTTCTGCAGCTTGTGCAGGCCGTTGTTGTAGATCACGCCGACCGGGTTTTCCTGACCATCGACAACACCGGTGGACAGTGCGTTCGGCAGTTCGGTCCAGGCAATCGGGGTCGGCTCGCCACCCAGCCCATTGACCATTTCCAGGTACAACGGGATTGGCTGAACGCGGAACTTCAGGCCCTGCATGTCTTCCGGCTTGCGGATTTCACGGGTGTTGTTGGTGAAGTTACGGAAACCAGTTTCGCCATATGCAAGTGTGCGCAGGCCGGTCTGCTCCAGGCAATGTTCCGCGAGCGCGTCGCCGAATTCGCCGTCCAGAACCTTCCACGCAATGGTTGCGGAAGAGAAGGTGTAGGGAATGTCCAGAACGGAAGCCGCCGGGCAAACTTTTGACATGGCGCCGGAGATCAGAACCATCTGAGTGACATTGTCGATCGCCTGGTTGACCAGCTCGTCTTCGTTGCCGAGCGCACCGGCCGGGAACAGATCGACGGTCAGATCGGTTTCGCCTTCAACGATGTTCTTGAAGACGTGTGCGGCCGCACCCTTCTTGGATGCAGTCCAGTCGTCCGGATCAACGTGAGCAAGACGGATTGTCTGGGCATGAGCCGCGCTGGCCAGGCCGATGGAAAGCAGCGTACCGGCTGCCAGCTTCACAAAATTGAATTTCATACTGTCCTCCCAAGAGACGTTAGGTTTCCGCAGCTTCCTGCGAAAGAGTATCGAAGGCATCAAACGTTGCCTTCATCCGTACCGGGTCGGCAGACCGACCGGTAAAGAGCTGAAAGGCTCGCACGGCCTGGAACACTGCCATGCCGGAGCCGGGCAAGACGCGGCAGCCTTTGGCGCGCGCACTTGCAAGAAATTCGGTTTCCAAAGGGAAATACACAATGTCGGCCACCCACAGATCCGGGTGGATCAGGTCGGCAGGGAAGGGCATCCCCGGTGATTTGGCCATGCCGACTGGTGTTGCATTGACCACTCCGTCCAGACCGGCGGTCGACTGTTCCGTGATCGCCGACAAGGCTTGCGCTGTAACGTCGGACCGGTTTCCGGCCACCTGCTCCGCCAAAGCCGCGGCCCGTTTCGGGTCTGCATCATAGATTTTCAGGCTTTTGACGCCGCAGTCAGCCAGTGCATGGGCAACGGCGACGCCAGCACCACCCGCACCGATCAACAGAACTTCGTCACGTTTTGCTCCGCCCATGCCACGGGTAAAGCCTTCGGCAAAGCCCCAGAGATCCGTGTTGTGGCCATAGGTCTTGCCATCGCGGAAGACAACCGTATTGACCGAGCCAACAGCCCGAGCGTTGTCCGAGAGCGTATCGAGCAGCGGCAGAATGTCGATCTTGTAGGGGAAGGTGATGTTCAATCCATCGAAGCCGGACAGTTCCGCAGCGCGCACCAGATCAGCCAGTGCCGGAGCTCCGCTTGAGAATGTGTCTGTATCGATGATCTTGTAGACGGCGCGCATGCCCTGGGCTTGCGCTTCCGCCATATGCATCTCCGGCGTCCGGGATTTCTGGATCCCCTTGCCGATAAGACCAGCCAGCAAAGACCCTTTTTGGGTGCTCATGACCGGTTCCTCCCATTTCATTTCTTGTTGTGACGGAAATTGTACTATTCAGTTAATTGTGTCAATCACTTTGTACACAGGGGTTAATTCTGCTATCCAGCAGCCTTGAGAGGGAGGCACCGAGCACATATGGCCGTTGAAGATTTCGCAGCAGCACCGAAGGGCGGAAAAACCGGGTGGAAACAAGACCCTGAGGGGGTTCGCGCGGATATCCTGGCGACGGCTCTGGCAGAGTTTGCCGAGAGTGGTTTATCGGGCGCTCGCATGGATGAAATCGCGGCGAAAACCCGCACATCCAAGCGCATGATCTACTACTACTTTGGGAGTAAGAACGAGCTGTATCAAAAGGCTCTGGAGGAATCCTACCGGGCAGTGCGCTCAGGCGAGGAAGCCTTGGAGCTGGATCACCTCGACCCTGTATCCGCCCTCAAGCGACTGACGGAATTCACCTTCACCCACCACCGCGAGAACCCGAACTTCATCCGCCTCGTGATGATCGAGAACATCCACAAGGGGCAGTATCTGGCCCAATCGGATACGATCAAGAACCTCAACCGGGCCGCAATTGCCAACCTGGATGCACTCTATGAGAGGGGGGTCAAGACGGGCGTATTCCGCGAAGGCCTGTCACCGCTTCGAATCCATTGGCTCATTTCGGCTATCAGCTTCTTCAACGTCTCCAACGCGACGACATTCTCTCTGCTGTTCGGCTCGGAGCTCTACGGAGACCTTGGCCAAAAAACCGCCTGCCAAGACGCCAGCGACGCCGTCCTGAATTTCGTTCGGGCGCAGCCGTAACAACCAAAAGTTCCAGCTTTGTGGAGGTAGTTTCCTTGGCTTTTCTCTGGTGCCGATGCCAGCGAGGCTTAGTCGTCGACCTCTGTCGTTACAATCTCGATGAGGGCGGAGAACATGGAAATGCCGTTTTTGAGGATCTCGTCCGGAAAGTCATAATCAGGATTGTGCAGGTCAGGCTGCGCTTCGCCCGCGCCCAGCCCGAACATAGCACCGCCGTACCGCTTGGTGATCTCGCCAAAATCTTCGCCCCAGCGAAACGGCTGATCAATCGCGACAAAGGCATGCCCCGTCATCTCGGTTGCCTGCCGGATCATGTCGAAGCCGATTTGTCCATTTGTGGTCGCCGCGAACTCTTCGCGGATATCGAACGACACAGTCAAGCCATCGGCCTCAGCCAGTTCCGTCGCACAGGCCATAAGCTCTTGCCACATCTCCTCAACAACCGCGCCCAACTCGGCACGCAGCGTGAAATGCGCTTCGCCCTGTCCGGGACAAATGCCTGATGCCTGAACACCCACCTGGGAATAGACCGGAACAACAAGAGCGTAAGCATCCGGGCGATCATACTTCGCCTGAATCTCGCGGGCCTTCAGCGTCAGTTGCGCCAGGGCAAACGACGGACTGAAGCCGGTTTCCGGCTGGGCGCTATGGGCTTCCTTGCCCGCCATTTTAATGCCGGCATATTTGACCTCTGAAGCGAAGGTTCCCGTCTTGCAAATCACAGCACCTGCGGAAAACCCCGGTAGATTGTGCAGGGCGAAGGCATGGTCCGGCTGAATTTTCTCAAAATTTTCATGCTGGCAGCAAGAGCGCGCACCACTGCCTGTTTCTTCATCCGGCTGAAAAAGCAGAACCACACGGCCCTTTTGCGGCCTGTCTGCAAGCGTCTGCGCCACCCCGGCAAGGATCGTCATGTGTCCGTCGTGGCCGCACTTGTGTCCAACCCCGTCATGAAGCGAGCGATAGGCAATATCATCGTTGATTTCATGGATCGGAAGCGCATCAAGCTCACAACGGATCAGCACCGTTTTGCCAGGCGCCTTGCCCTCGTAGATCGCAGCAAAGCCAGCGCCACCAAGCTGAACAAACGCATCCGGCTTGGCGTGATCTTCCAGGAAACGCCACATATGTTTCGCGGTTTCCATCTCCTGGCGAGACACTTCAGGATGGGCATGCAGCCAATGACGCAGGCTGATCAATTGATCCATGTTGATGTTCAACGATTTGCCTTTTCTCTCAAGCAAGCGCCGCACGGACCATGCCCGCGCGGCCTGTGTTCAATCCCGGTGTGTTACCCCAAGGCGCTTCAGCCCAGGGTTTCACGCACCACGGCTTCTGTGGTCGTGATAATGATATCGGCCTCATCCTTGGTCAGGCAGAACGGCGGAGCAAACCCAAGGATATCGCCCTGTGGCATGGCCCGAGCAATGACCCCCTTGGCAGCCATGGCTGCCGAAATCTTGGCGCCCACACCAGCGGAAGCATCAAAGAACTTGCGGCCATCCTTCTCCTCGACGAACTCGATCGCCGCTAGCATGCCGACGCCGCGAATATCCCCGACGTTCGGATGATCCGCAAGACGCTCACGGAAGCCAGCCCGCAGATAATCCCCTGTGACCGTATTGTTTTCGATCAGGTTCAGGTCATCCAGCAGCTTCAGGTTTGCCACCCCGGCCGCCGCCCCGATCGGGTGTGCAGAATAGGTCCAGCCATGACCGATCGGACCGAACTCGTCAGTGCCGTCTTCCAGAACCTTCCAGACCTTGGCCGACACAATGGAGCCGGACAGCGGTGCATAGGCGGATGTCAGCCCCTTGGCGATGGTGATGATATCCGGCTCCATGCCGTAGTGAGACGAGCCCATCATGGATCCGGTCCGGCCGAAGCCCGTCACGACTTCGTCGGCAATCAGCAGGATGTCGTGCTTCTTCAAGACCGCTTGAATGGCGGCCCAATAGCCTTCCGGCGGCGGCACGATGCCGCCCGTGCCCAGAACCGGTTCGCCGATAAAGGCTGCAATGGTGTCCGGCCCTTCTTTTTGAATAAGCTCTTCCAGCTTCTGCGCGCAATGATCGGTGAAGTCAGCCTCCGACATGTCCAGATCATCGCGGCGGAAATAATACGGCGCCTCGGTGTGAATGACCTGATCCAGCGGCAGATCGAACTTCTTGTGGAACAGTTCCAGTCCTGTCAGCGAGCCGGTAACCAGGCCCGAACCATGATAGCCGCGCCAGCGCGAGATGATCTTCTTCTTCTGCGGGCGCCCCAGAATGTTGTTGTAGTACCAGACCAGCTTGACGTTGGTTTCATTGGCATCAGAACCTCCCAGGCCAAAATAGACCTTGGACATATGGGCCGGTGCACGGTCCATCACCATCTTTGCCAGGGTGATGGAAGCTTCGGTGCCATGGCCAACATAGGAGTGATAATAGGCCAGCTCATGCGCCTGGGCAGAGATCGCTTCGGCAATTTCGGTACGGCCATAGCCGACGTTCACGCAGTAGAGCCCGGCAAACGCGTCCAGAAGCTTCTTGCCATCACGGTCTTCGATATAGACCCCCTGGGCACCAGAGATCACACGGCTTGGCGTTTCACCGCGTGCATGCTTTGCCAGATGTGTGGAGGGGTGGAAAAAGTTCTCGCGGTCCCATTGGCTCATTTGATCGTTGTGCAGCATATTTTTGCTCAGCTCCAGTCTCGGCAAACGTATTTGATTTCGGTGAATTCTTCGAGGCCATGGCGCGCACCTTCACGCCCAAGGCCTGATTGTTTGACGCCCCCGAACGGAATGGGAGGGCCGGTAACAGATGTGCGGTTGATCGCGACCATGCCGAACTCGAGCGCCCGCGACATCCGGTAGATGCGTTTTGGGTTTTGGGTGTGGACATAGGCAACCAGCCCGTATTCGGTGTCATTGGCACGGCGAACGACTTCGTCTTCGCTGTCGAACGGCGTCAAGGCAGCCACCGGACCAAAGGTCTCTTCACGCATGATGTCAGCTGAATCCGGCACATCCACGAGCACAGTCGGCTCAAAGAACAAGGAGCCGGCCGAATGACGCTTGCCGCCCAGGGCAAGGCGCGCGCCCTTGGACATTGCATCGGAAACTTGCGCTTCCTGTTTCTGTACCAGCCGCTCATGCATCAGCGGGCCGATGTCCGGATCGTCCTTGCCGGCATCGACCGTCAGCACGCAGGCAGCCTTGATGAAGCGCTTGCAGAATTCGCTGTAGATCTCGCGGGCAATGAACATCCGGTTGGCGCCCAGGCAATCCTGACCACTGGTGGCGAATTTAGCCGCTATCGCCTCGGAGACGGCACGGTCCAGATCGGCATCCGCAAAGACGATAAACGGCGCGTGGCCGCCCAGCTCCAGCACGAGCCGCTTAACGGTGCCGGCGCATTGGCGGTAGAGCAAACGCCCGACCTCGGTTGAGCCTGTAAACGACAACGCCCGCACGCGGGTATCAGAACACCAGGGCGTCACCACCGTTTTGGCATCACCTGGCAGCACGTTGAACACACCCGCCGGCACTCCGGCCTCATGCGCCAGCTGCGCCAGAGCCAGCGCCGATAGCGGTGTCTCCTGGGAGGGATGGGCGACAATCGTGCAGCCTGCAGCCAAGGCCGCAGCCGCCTTGCGCGTCACCATCGCGGAGGGAAAGTTCCAAGGAGTGATCAAAGCCACGACGCCAATTGGCTCTCGCCAAAGCTCGACTTCGGCGTCTTTCATGTGGCTGGTGATGCCCTCCACATTGGCGCGTTTGGCCTCTTCGGCGTAAAACTCGACAAAGCTGGCGGCATAATCAATTTCGCCCCGCGCCTCAGAGATCGGCTTGCCTTGTTCTGCCACCATGATCTGGACGAGCTGTTCACGACTTTCGACAATTTTTGCGTGCCATTGCTTCAGGACAAGGCTGCGGTCCTGAGGCAGGAGAGCGGCCCACGCTCCGAAGGCGTTCCACGCCGCGGCGACGGCCTCTTCGGCCATGTTCGCGTCCATTGCGTCGACCGTAGCGATTGCTTCGCCCGTCGCCGGATCTGTTACTGCAAAGCTGGGTTCGGCTTGTCGCCAAGTGCCATCGATATAGCCCCCGGATTTGACCAAAGGCAGCTGCTTCAGCGGCACTGTCTGTTCGTCGTTCTTCGTGGCCAACATCAGATGCCCTCCATTGGAGGGACTTTAGGAGTTTACAATAGAAGATGGAGCCGAAGCTCTCTGCAAAGCCAGAAGAAAATTCTGACGAATGGCTTAAAAGCAGCTCATTCGTCTGCGTCGATTGAAAACAGGTGCAACGGCGGACCTGAACGGCGAACCGTTTTGGTGACGACATAGGAATAGTAGCGAGCGATATCGCCAGAGGATTCCAGCACAGATTCAATCAGGTCCTGATAGGCCTCGATGTTGGGTGCAACAACCTGGATCAGATAGTCATAGCCACCTCCGATGGCCCAGCATCCAGTGATCTCTGGATGTTCACCAACGGTCCGCTCAAAAGATTGAAAACGCGCAGCCGCATGGGAATCCAGCTCAATTGTGACGAAAACCGTCACTGCACCCGGCAGCTTGCGCAGATTGATTTCAGCCCGGTAGCCTGAAATCAATCCGGATTGTTCCAGGCGTCGTAGCCGCTCCCAGCAAGGCGACGGCGACAGCCCGACCTTTTCCGCAAGGGCAGCTTTGGTAATCCGTCCGTTATCGGACAGAACGCGGAGTATCCGAAAATCAATGCGATCTAACTTGAGCATCTCGCTTCTATATCGGTGCACCCAAACGGGTTCAACTCATGAGACTAACCGCAGTCACCCAGACCCAAGCCCGATTGAGCCCAAGAAAGCCCGTCGAATTTCTTCGAGGGGGCTTTTGCCCCAAGTCGCGCAAACACCCTACGACCCATAGCGTTAAAATCGAGACGGGGAAAACCCGCCTGAGGTCGCCGGGCAAATGCCAAGCCTGTGAGATACCTCTAGGACTTATCGATTTTCTGGTTTGCGAGCTCACGCTTGCGATTTCCGATGTAAATCAGCGCAATGGCTGCAAGAAGCAGGAAGATGGCGCCCCAGCGTTGCCCATCAAGCGGATACGCCTGATTGCCCAGCCAAGCGAAATTGTCGATCAGCAGGCCCATGGTCAGTTGTCCTGCCACGACAGCGACAGTCGCTGCGGCAATGCCAATGAGCGGCACCGAAAAAACCATCGCGACAATGTAGAACACACCAAAGAACGCGCCCGTGAGTTGCCAGCGCGGCGCTTCCAGCAGGCTCGTTTCCTGCGGAACCTGGACAAACAGAACCAGCAAAACGCTGATCAAAGCCCCCAGCACGAATGTCAACCAGGCCGTCGCCAGAGTGCCAACCGCCGAACCGAGACGACCGTTGATGCAAGATTGCACGGCCAGCGTGACGCCCCCGATAAGGGCGAGGGGGATGAGAATGAAGCTAAGCATTTTGACCTCAACGCGTAAGAATGAGAGCAGCTGCGATCAACGCAAGGGCACCGAGGCGATACAGGTCGACCCGTTGCCGCGGCACACCGAAGGCACCAAAGTGGTCCAGCGCCAACCCTGACGCAACTTGCCCAAAAAGGATCGCCACCATGGTGGTGCCGACCCCTATGAGCGGTGTCACAGTGGTGATGATAACGACGTAGACGGGCCCGAGGACACCACCTGTAAGCATCCAGCGCGGTTGGGCGAACATCTCCGGCAAGGCACGATGCCGTGCAAAAACAAGGGCCAACGACAAAAGCAGGCTTCCGACAAGGAAGATGCAAAGCGTTGCCGACATATGTCCAACGTTCTCGCCCAAGGGCCCGAGCAGTCCCGCTTCGACCGACAGGCCCATACCTGCGACGAAGACGACGAGAAGTGTAAGAATTTGGGTCACGATGCCTCCTTTGGCTTCTCGCCAGAGCTAGAGACATGTGCGATGGACAACAATCTGCGATCTAAGGTAATATCATTTGCAATATGAGCAATAATCTTAATCTGAATGGACTTCGTCTTTTCGTTGAGGTCGCCGCGCATGGCAGCTTTAGCGAGGTCGCCCGTCGGCGTGGCTTGCCCGTTTCTTCTGTGTCGCGGCACATCAGCGCTTTGGAACAGAGCCTGGGACAGAAACTACTGGTACGAAACACACGCTCGCTGCGATTAACCGACCATGGCCACGGATATTACCAGGCCGTGCGCGATGTTCTGAGTACTCTGGATCTGGCGTCAGAGCAGGTTCGCGGCAGTGCAAGCGAACCGCGTGGCGTCTTGCGCATCAACGCTCCCCTGGCGTTTGGGCGCCGCCATATCGCGCCGCATCTAGCGCTCTTTCAGGCGCGTTTTAATGCGCTTGAAGTGGAGCTGACGCTCACCGATGCATTGATCGACCCTATCGCGGACGGGGCGGACGTCATCGTGCGCATCGGAAGCCTGAAGGATTCCACGCTGCTCCGGCGAAAGCTCGCAGATCAGAGTTTCGTCGTGGCAGCGGCACCTGCCTATCTCGAACGGCATGGAGTGCCTGTCAAACCGGATGATCTCAGCAAGCACAATTGCCTGATTTACAGAGGCCACAATGGCGAAATGCCATGGCGTTTGCGACAGGGGGAGGAGCAAGTGCCTTCTCTGTCTGTGAACGGAGACCTGCGCAGCAATGATGCCGAGAGCCTCATTGCCGCTGCTCTTGCGGCTCAGGGCATCGTGCTTTTTCCGACCTGGCTTCTGCATGAGCATCTCGCCTATGGGTATTTGCAACCAATCCTGACTGATTGGCTTGCTGGCTCGGAACAGACAGATGGCGCCATCCACCTGCTTTACCCGGAAAACCGGATGCTCTCTTCCAAAGTCAGTGCCTTTCTGGATTTCCTGGGCGAAACCGTCGGCCGTCCAGCCTACTGGGACCGACCAGTTTCACTAACCTGACAGCGCCTTTTCGTCTGCAGGTTCAGCAAGAAAAATATCCATAAATTCAGAGAATTTTGACGGGCGAGCCATTCAACGATGGCAGGGATTGGTCTGTTAAAATTGCCAAAATGGATATATCGACCAAACCATTTTCTTTCTAGCACTTGATGAAATTGCACCGGAGATTGAGGTGCTCTGCGACACTGCGAAAAGACAGAAATTCTTCGAAAGGGCCGAAAATGCAAGTGCTGGACCGCGTCGAACTCTACTTGGTAAAAACGCCCTTGCCAGCACCGCATAGGCCCTCATGGATCCCCGGAACGGTCCGAACCCAGGTCTCGATGTGCATTGTTCGGTTCATCACCAATGACGGTATCGAGGGATGGAGTGGTTTTCCTGCGGCGGGTCGCGAGCGCGCCGGGCTTGGAGACCTTCTCGCCAGCCTTTTTCTTGGTCAGGACACTTCAGACATCGAAAGCCTGTCAGAGCGTATCCAGATCATGGCTGCAGGAGGCAACTTCAACTGGTGGCTCGAGCCAGCCTTTTGGGACATCAAGGCCAAGAGCGCCGGTCTGCCACTCTACAAACTTCTTGGCGGATCCCACGACCGTATCAAGCTCTATGCCTCCTCAGGAGAACTTCGAGCCCCTGAGGCACGGCGCGATGAGGCGGAAGCGCGGCTCGCTGAAGGCTTTGACACGCTGAAAATCCGGGTCCATGACTTTGATGAATCCATGGATATCGAACATATTTCCGACGTTGCGACCTATATGCAGGGAAGGATGAAGATCTCGGTTGATTGCAACCAGGCCTTCCGGTTGACCCAGAACGGTGACGCGCCGCTGTGGTCGCTTGAGCGGGCCAAACGCTTTGTCGATGCGGCAGCCGATGTCGGGCTTGCCTGGGTGGAAGAGCCGTTGTTCGGCGAATGGCATGAGGAAATTGCCAGACTCACAACTTACGCGCGCGTTCCCGTCGCCGGTGGCGAACTTCATGTCATGGGCCACCGCGAGCTGGAGCGGATGTTGAAGATGGGCTGCTACAACATCTATCAGCCGGACGCGATGTGGGCAGGGGGTGTTTCACAAAGCCTCAAGGTCGCCGCGCTCTGCCGCGAGCAGGGACTGAAGTTCACGCCGCATTGTTGGTCAAACGGCTTTGGCTTCATCGTCAACGCGCATGTCTTTGCCGCCAGCGGCTTTGCCGGAGAGGCGCTGTTTGAATATCCGGTCTCACCGCCCGGCTGGATCCCGGAAGCGCGCGACATAATTTTCACACATCCCTTCCTGCACGACAATGGCTGGTTCAACCTGCCACAGACATCTGGACTGGGTTTCGAGATTGATTTGCAGAACCTTGAAAAATACGGACGCTGCTTCTTCAAGGCCAGCCGCAAAAGCGTTCACTGGATGCCAGAAGCGATTGCTGATTTTTGATCGGGCAGAAACACAACTTACCGTGGTGCTGCCCGCCTGCCTGGCTTCGGTGTGGCGGGTTATACGAGAAGTGTAGAAGGAGAAAAGATACGACAGCGGATCACGTCGCAGCATACTCTGACATGGGGCGCGCTTGCGGAAAATGCCGGGCCGGAGATGCCGACAGAGAATGACCGGACACGGGCAGAATGATGTCGGAATAAGTCCCGGCCTGTAGGACCGCTTGCGGACCACCAAAATGCCAGACTACACCGCAGAGCCCGTCGTCGCAGCGCGGATAGAAACCCACTGCCAATTCGTTCCTGGTATGCCGCGCTCTAAAAAAGTATTTCCGAAGCGTAAGATTGCTCAGCCATCTTGTTTCGAAGGTCCCTTCGAAAGACACGCCTCTCAACGCCTGCCGTGTCCGACTGAGGCTTTTGAAGCGTGTGCCACGCGAAGCTTGCGCGCTGTGCCCTCCGAACTGGTGCGCCACAGCTTTTATCTGCTTTCACAATATCATCAGACGCAGTAAGCATCCTGATCTTTGAATTTTTGGGACATGTCATGGCGCAAAATGCCGCTATCTATAAAGTCGAGCTTTCAGTTTCCGATATGGATCGTCATTATTACGACACCCATAAACTGACCGTTGCTAAACATCCTTCAGAGACGGATGAACGGCTGATGGTGCGTATTGTCGCTTTCGCACTAAATGCCCACGAGCATCTGGAAATGACAAAGGGCCTTTCAACCGATGACGAGCCAGATATTTGGCAGAAAAGCCTGAGCGGTGAACTTGATGTGTGGGTGGCCCTTGGACTTCCCAGCGAAAAACTGATGCGCCAATCCTGCGGCAAAGCCGACAAGGTTGTCGTCTATCCTTACGGTGGCAGGACGGCCGAGATGTGGTGGGACAAGATCAAAAACAGCACCTCCCGTTTTGAAAATCTTCAAGTGACAAGTTTCTCCGAGAAAGACACGACTGAACTGGCAAAACTGGCGAGCCGCACGATGAAGCTCCAGGTCAATATTCAGGACGGCGAGGTGATGGTCAGCGTCGGTGACAGCATCGTTTACGTTACCCCGTTAAAATGGAAGACTGCCGCATAACTCATGATTTTCTGGTGCAAACATGGACGTGGTTTATGCAGTGGCACATCTGACCCGATGTGATTTCACGAGCGTTTGCACTTAAGCTTTGCTGGGGCGTGCTAGAGATTTCCAGGATGACATGTCCCCGACAGAATGTCGGTCGGATTGCTTAAGTCGCCCAAAAATACTGCGTATATTCAACCAACACATCTTTTCAAGCATTGCATCACGGAGGCGGGCAGGGACTGTCTGTGCCCGGCGCCAAATTTGCCAGAGGTTTTCGCGTTCCCGCGCTGCGGCGGATCAGGAGAAAGCTGATCAACCAGGATTCTGCACTACGCGTTTTTTACCCGGCGGTATGTGGTTTCGGCGCGCTTTGGTGAATTTGTTGCGCAGTGTTTTGTTAATTTTATATACTTGACTATTAAACTCATATTTGTTTTCTGAGGCGCGGGATGATCAGTGTTTGTACTGATATCCGGCCAAAGGAGATTGGTATGATTACCCGGGTTGGAACCTGTCTGGCGTTGTTGATGGCGCTTCCTGTTTTTTCGCCAGCAGCCCTGCATGCTGAGACTGCTTTCATCGATCATCGAGGCAAGACAATCACGCTTCAGGAACCACCCAAGCGGGTCGTGACAATTGTCCGCTCGACGCCGATCATCTACCGCGCGATCGACGACACGGCCGAGCATATTGCCGGCATGAACAAGGATTCTCTGGATCGGTATTTCACCAAGGGCATCTACACCGAAATTCTGCCGGAAATGTCTTCCATAGACATCAGCGCGGCCCAGGAAGGCTTCGTCCCGAATGTGGAAGCGATCCTGGCGATGAAACCGGACGCTGTCATCCAGTGGTCCCATGACGAAAAGCTGATCGAGCCGCTCGAGCGGGTTGGCCTGAAGGTGGTTGGCTGGAAGTGCTGCACGGAACAGGATCGCCTCGATTACCTGACGCTCACCGGCTACATGACCGGCCGCAACGATCGCGCTCAGGCTATTCTGCAGGCGCAGCTCGACACATTGAAAGTGTTGGAAGACAAGGTTTCCGGTCTGGAAGCGGCATCGCTTCCTTCCGTTCTGCATGTCGATCAGGTCGGAGATCAAATTCGCATCATCGCCAATGGCTCGCAGAACCTTGCGCTCAGCGGCGTCACCAATCCGGCCGCCGACGACAGCGGTGAATGGTGGCGCACTGTCGATTTTGAACAGCTGCTGGTCTGGAACCCGGACATGATCGTCATTCCGGCCTATGCGACAGAGCTCAATCCGCAGGACTTCTTTGACAATCCACTGCTTTCCAACCTGGATGCGGTCAAGGCCAAGCGCGTCTACAAACAGCCGGTGTTCGCCCGCACGCCCGATGCGCCGGAAATCTTTCTGACGTCGGTCTGGCTGGCTGCGGTTGCCCATGGTGCGGACTATGCACCGGAGTTCGGAACCAAGATCCACGACGTCTACAAACTGATCTATGGCGCCGACCTGACTGCGGATCAGATGAAGGCCATTCTCGAACTTAAGAACAATGCACCTGCCAAAAACTATGTCGAAGTCTTTGGCTGAGGCTCCTTTTCCCGGACATGAGAAGCGCGGAACCTGGCGGAGACTGGCAACAGTCTCCGTTCTTCCGGTACTGCTCATCTTGCTTGTTCTGGCGATCCTGTATTCCGTCACGATTGGCCGATATAATCTCTCCGTTCACGAGGTCGCGCTGATCCTGATTGACAACATTCAACCGGTCGCTCAGCCGAGCTGGGAGCCGGTGGAAGCGGTTGTCGTCGAACAGGTCCGCCTGCCTCGGATCATTGCAGCCGTCATCATCGGCTTCGGCCTGTCGATTTCCGGCGCGTCCCTGCAGGGGCTGTTTCGCAACCCGCTGGTCGACCCGGGTATCATCGGCGTGACGTCCGGCGCTGGGTTTGGTGGAACGCTGGCGATCCTCCTCGGCATGCAAGGCTATACCAAGCTTTCGACGGCGTTCCTGTTCGGACTGTGCAGCATCTTTCTGGTGAAATTTCTGTCGACTGTGCGCGGACGCACCAGCATGTTGACCCTGGTTCTGGCGGGGGTTGTCATCTCAGCCTTCTTTTCCGCCGCGATTTCAATCGCTAAATTGCTGGCCGATCCGTTCCAGAAGCTGCCAGCCATTACCTATTGGCTGATGGGAAGCATCGCCTCCACCAGCTATTCGGACGTGCTGTTGATCGCCGTCGCCGTCGTGCCAGCATCCATCGCGATCTATCTTCTGCGCTTCCAGATCAACCTCATGTCGTTGGGGGAAGAAAAGGCCCGCGCCCTGGGGACCCGGGTTGTGCTGGTGCAATGGATTATCCTTTTGGCGTCGGCGCTCATTTCGGCGGGTGTTGTCGCCACGTCCGGCATTATCGGCTGGGTCGGGCTGGTGATCCCGCATGTGGCCCGGGCCATCGTCGGCGCCGATCACAAGCGGTTGCTGCCGGTCTCCGGAATTATCGGCGCGATCTATCTTTTGATGGTCGACAACCTGTCTCGCACCCTGACGACGTCGGAGATACCTCTGGGCATTATCACCGCCCTCGTGGGGGTTCCGGTGTTTGCGATCATCTTGCGGCGGCTGCACACGGTCGGGGGATGGTCAAGTGATTGAAGTCAGAAACCTTACGGTCGAGCGCGGAGGGAAACCTATCCTTTCGGGCTATGAGTTCTCTCTCGAAGCGGGCGGAATTTTGGCCGTTCTCGGCGCCAATGGTGTCGGCAAAACGACACTCATCAACACGCTGATCGGTGTTCTCAAGCCGCGGCAAGGAACGGTTCAGGTGAAGGGAAAAGTCGGCTTTGTGCCGCAGCTGTTTGAGGTTCCCTTCGCCTATTCCTGCCTCGACATTGCGTTGATGGGACGCGCGCGCCACCTTGGCCTGTTCGGCTCTCCGGGCAAGAAGGACTTTGAAATTGTCCGCCATTATTTCCGGATGCTCGGCATTGAAAGCTTGGAAACGCACGCATTCAATGCTCTCAGCGGCGGGCAGCGTCAGCTGGTAATGATCGCCCAGGCGCTGGTATCGGAATGCGAGCTGCTGGTGCTCGATGAGCCCTGCGCGGCACTTGATTACAAAAACCAGGACAAGGTTCTGAAACTGCTTCACCAGCTGCAGACGGAGCATGGGCTGACGATCATCTTTTCGACCCACATGCCGCAGCATGCCGTGGAAATCGCCACGGATGTGCTCTTGATGACCAGCGGAACACACTTCATGAGGGGGAAGACGGTGGATGTGCTCACATCCGAGAACCTCTCCACACTATACGACCTCCCGATTGCGCGGGCGAACTTCGACGGATTGCCCAAACATACGTTTGCCCCGGTCTTCAGGCAGCAGGAGGTTCGCAACGATGGACGAAGCGACTAAGCGTATGAAAGGCATTGCCTTTATTCACTGGGGCAACGGCTGGCAGCTGCGAAGTTGTCAGGATTTCCGCTATTACATCGACGATCTCATCTACATTCATGACCTGCCGAAAGTTGACCTGTCCGCCTATCACGCGGTGATCATGCCCGACGCAATGGACGCCGAGGCACCGCGGTCCCATGCGCGGCAGCTGAATGCCTATCTTCATGACGGCGGGTTTCTGATTGTCTGCCTGCAGGGCCACGCCGACTGGCTCGACGTTCCCGGACTCGAATGGCGACCGGGCAATTGCCGCGACTGGCTGTGGTGGACGAAAGGCGAAAAGCTTGAGGTCCGTCTCTCCGATCCGGTCCACCCGATCACTGCATCCCTGCCGATGGCTCATATGAGCTGGCACTGGGGTGGCTCCTACAATGTGCCCGAAGGTGCACGCTCCATTCTGGAAATCGACGACAGCGGGAGGAGTCTGTTTCTCGACTTTCCGATGCTTCCCGGTGGTGGGCGCCTGCTGCTGACGACCCTGGATCCGCATTCGCATAACGGCCAGCGGTTCATGCCGGCGACGACGCGTTTCTTGCAGTCGTTCTATCCGTGGTTGAACCGGGAGCTGGGCATCGAGCGGTGCGTTCCGAACCGCTTCACCTATCTGCAATGTTCTCACGTGCCCAGCGAGTGGCATCCGGAGTGGATTGAACGCAGCCTTCAGGAGGCCGGGTTCGAGACGCTGTTTGCACCGCTTTATGATCTCGGGGCTGACCTATTGGCCAAAACCGACACGCTCTACATTCCCAGCAGCCACGACGAATTCTTCTTGAAGTCTAGGGCCGACGAATTGGTGGCGTTTCTGGCGCGAGGCGGCAACCTCATCATCTGCGCGGAGCCCTGCCAACCGTGGCTTCCCTTCATGGCGCCATTTCAGGCCGTGCCCCCAAGACCCTTCACCAATATCAAGGTTAGGATACGCGACGACCGCTTTGGCATCTTCTCTGGTCTGGGGGAGAATTTCGATGGCTGGCAGGGTGTCTTCGGGCAGTATGCGCGCGGATGGACCGACATGCCACCGGGGGCGCTGTGGCTGACGGATGTCGGCGCCAAAGAGGACCCAAAGCCGGCCGACTGGATCTGGCGCTATCCGACCACAACAGGCCGAGGTGGCTTCGTCTTCATGCACAATGGCGACAACATGACACGCTATCCGGATCATGGCCCGGGCAAGGAAGCGCTGGTTACCAACATAGCGCTCGCCGTGAAGAGGCTGTCGCTTGGGGAGATGTTGTTCTAGCGGGCGTCGGTTTCTCACGAGATCTCCGCAATGTCCGCGTTTGTCGTTTTAATTGGGAACGCCGTTCCTGGTCGTGATCGGGTGCACAAAAAAATGCGAGAACGGCGTTACGCTTCTGTATTGTCTTCAAAGCGCCGCCGCTCCTGATGCTCCCAGCCGTTGTATGTCGGTCGCCAGGGCATCTTTGCGCTATTGGAGGCTAATCGATCAAAGCCACGTCTGACGAGCTTGTCGATGACCTGCTCTTGAGCCCTCCTGCCATCCTGCGGGCAACGGTGGCTGCGTCTCGGGCAATTGCGGAGCTGTCGCCGCAATAGCCAGCCGGGTCGAGTGCTGCGGTGATCTCTGCCTCGCTTAGATGCGCCAGGATGGCGCTGTCCTTGCGCAGGGCTTCAGTGACAGTGATTTCCGGATCGGGAAGGTGCTCTATTGCGTGGTGGATCAGGTCATGTGCCTCGGACCTACCGGTCATCGGGGCAAGCAACATCATCAGTCGTTCGGTCGCAATGGCGCCCCCGGTCTGATTGGCGTTGTCTTTCATTTTCGCAGCTTGGACTTCAGTTCGCGCTAGCAGGTTTTCGAACCGCTGGGCCATTTCCCAGGCGAGCGGTATGGCCCGGTCGAGGACGGAACTCAGCAACTGATTGGTGGCTGAATCCCCTTCATGGCTTGAGCGACCGGTTTCCATCGCCGGGGCGGCGAGGTTGCGCAGTTCGGCCGCGTCCGCGAGGACCCGCACGACGTATTTCGGATTAATCTTGTGCGGCATCGTCGAAGACCCGACGGTACCATCGTCCAGCCGTTCGGTGATCTCGCCGATCTCCTGCGTCATCAGCAAATAAAGCTCAGAGGCGATACGTTCGATCGTCATGGCAAGAAGAGACTGCTGCACGATATAGTCGGCGAAGAGATCATTGTTCGATCTTCCGGGCACCAGTAGCTCGCTCAGATCCAACCGCGCAGCAAGCCTCCGATTCAGCTCTCGTCCCTGCGGGCCGAATGCATGCATCGCTCCCACAGCGCCGCCAAACGGCAGGGCAAAGAGACGACGTCCACCGCCTTCTAGACGGTTAATGGAACGAGAAAGCTCCTCGATCCAGCCGGCAACCTTGAACCCGAAGGTGATTGGCAGGGCATGCTGGCGGTTGGTGCGCCCTGCCATGAGCGTATCCGCATGGGTCTCTGCCATTTCTGCAAGCAGCAGCAGGGCCGAGGCCAAGATTTTGCGGATTTCTAGATCAGCTTCCCGCACCAGCAGGATCCGCCCGGTCTGCATCACGTTCTGGGTTGTCGCGCCCCAGTGGACATAGTCGCCCGCCTTGCCGGCGGCCTTGGCCAAAAGTCGCGTCAACGACAAGATTGGCGCATGGGTGATGCGGATATCGGCCTCGAGTGCATCGACACCAATCCGGTCGAGCACGGCCACCGCGCGAATGCCGCGCGCTGCACTCTCGGGTATCATCCCCATGTCGGCCTGGACCTCGGCCAATGTGGCTTCGACGTCAAGCCACGATTGCCAGAGCGTCTCGCGTGCGAACAATGTGCTCGGCGTCAGGACCGGCGTACTCAGCGTCATTTGATTTCCTTCGGATGTCATACGGTTTCAAAGCGAGGCGCCGCCTCAAGCAATCGCGCAGTGTAGTCGTTGGTCGGGTGCGAAAGCACCGCGCTGGCGGTGCCCTCTTCGACGATCCTGCCGTTCCGCATGACGGCCACCCTGTCAGCCGTCTGGTGGACGACAGCCATGTCATGGGTAATCAACAGCGTGGTCAGGTTCATCTGGTCGCGCAACTCGTCCAGAAGGTCGAGGATCTGCGCCTGCACGGACACATCCAGCGCCGAGGTCGGCTCGTCGCAGATCAGCGCTTTGGGACGGGTCACCAGCGCACGGGCGATGGCGACGCGCTGGCGCTGGCCACCCGAAAGCTGCGAGGGATAGGCATGGAGCAACCGGATGGGAAGCCGCACCCGTTCCATCATCTCTTTCACGGCTGCCAGATTGGTGGCGCTGTCGCGTTCGCCCCGTAGCATTAACGGGCGGGAGATTATCTCGGACAGCCGCCGACGTGGGTTTAGCGAGGTGTAGGGATCCTGAAACACCGGCTGAACAAAGGCTGCGCGTTCGGTCGGCGGGATCTGGTCAATCGGGCGACCGATCAGATCGATTTCGCCCGAGGTGGCGTGGTCGAGCCCGAGCAGTATCCGCGCCAGTGTCGACTTGCCCGATCCGCTTTCACCGATAAGCGCCAGCGTTTCGCCGCGTTTTACCGACAACGACACACCGTCCAATGCCTTGATGTCCCGTTTCGGACCAAAGAGGCCTTTTCTGGCGGTATAGATGCGGCTGACATCCCGCGCGACGATCACATCCTCCACCCGCGGTGTGGCAGGGGCGGGACGCCCCGGTGTGCCGTCCAAACGCGGGACGGCGGCAAGCAACTTGCGGGTGTAGTCATGCTGCGGTGCATACAGCACTTGCTGCGCCGTGCCCTGTTCCACCAATTCCCCGGCAAACATCACGGCCACCCGGTCAGTCCGCTGCGCCACCACTGCCAGATCGTGACTGATCAGGATCAGGCCCATCTGACGTTCGCGTCGCAGATCGTCCAAAAGGTCCAGGATTTGCGCCTGCACTGTTACGTCCAGCGCCGTGGTTGGCTCGTCGGCGATCAGCAGGTCCGGGTCGAGCATCAGCGTCATCGCGATCATCACGCGCTGCCTTTGTCCGCCGGACATTTGGTGCGGGTACTGGCTCATCCGGTCTTCCGGATCGGGAATTCCGACACGGTCCAGCAGGGTGACCGCTTTCTTGTGTGCAGCGGCGGCTGACATCAGGCCACGGGCAACGGACGCTTCGGTCATTTGCCGCCCGATCGTGTAGACCGGATTGAGCGAGGTCATCGGCTCCTGAAAGATCATCCCTATACGTGGTCCGGCGATGGAACGATAAAACTGCGCATCTTCAAGGTCCGGCAATTGCACTCCGTCATAGGCCATGCTGGTTGCCTGATATTCAGCGCTGCGTGGCAACAGACGCATCAGGGCCAGTGCCGTCATTGACTTACCAGAGCCGCTTTCGCCAACGATTCCCAGGGCCTCGCCCCGGTTCAGCTCAAGTGTGAGGTCGCGCACCACACGCAGTGGGCCATTGGGTGAGCGCAGCGTGATGTTCAGGTGATTGATGTCCAGCAACGCAGTCATTCGTTTCGGCCCTCCGGTGAGGTGATGTCGCGCAGCCCGTCTCCCATGAGGTTGGCTCCGATAACGAGAAGGAAGAGACAGATGCCAGGCAGGATCACGAGCCACGGGCGATAGAACATGGCTTGCTTGCCCTCTGCGATCATCAGTCCCCAGGATGGTGTCGGGGGTTGGATGCCGACGCCGAGGAAGCTCAGCGAGCTTTCGGCAAGGATTGCGATGCCAAGCTCGAAGGTGAAGATCACGATGATTGACGACATGAGGTTCGGCAGGATCTCGTGCCAGATGATCTGACGTGGGCTGGCCCCTGCCGCCGCAGCGGCGGCGACAAAGTCGAGAGAGCGGATGCGTTGTGTTGCTGCGCGTGTGACCACCAGGTAGTAGGTCCAGTGGAGCACACCGACAATGCCGATCACCACCCAGATCGACGGGCCGATGATGAAGACGAGCGCCATGGCAAGCAGCAGTCCCGGCAGGGCCAACTGCGCTGTGAGAAGAAAGCTGATACTGTGGTCGGCCCAGCCGCCGAAATAGCCAGCGATCACGCCCAGTGTCACGCCGATCAGCAGGCCCACGGTCGCGGCACCCAGGCCAATGGTGATTGAAACGCGGGTTCCATAGATCAGACGGCTCAGGTAATCGCGACCATTCTGGTCTGTGCCCAAGAGATAGTCCCAGGTGCCGCCTTCACTCCAGACCGGCGGCAGCATCCTGTCGGCAAGGGACTGCTCGAACGGACTGTGCGGAGCCAGCACCGGAGCGAGGAGTGCCACGATGGCGATGATCAAGATCAGCGTTGCGCCGATCAGGAAGCCCTTGTGGCCGAACATCCGCTGGCGGAAAATCTGACCTGGTGTCAGCAGCGTGGTTTGGTCGAGTTCCACCGCGGCTAGTGTGATGTCGCTGTCGGTCATCCGATACGGATCCTCGGATCAATGGCCGCATTGAGAATGTCGGCAAGCAGGTTCATGGCCACAAAGACGATGGCAAAGACGAAAATCAGCATCTGTACGGTCGGGATGTCCGCTCCGAGAATGGACTCAAGAGCCAGACGTCCCAAGCCGTTGATTGCGAAAATAGATTCGGTGATGACAGATCCGCCGAACTTTTGACCGAGCTGGACAGCCAGCACCGAGATCACAGGGAGGATTGCGTTGCGAAGTGCATGTCGGCGCAACAGTTGCCAACCACGAAAGCCTTTGGAACGCGCCGTGCGGATATAGTCTGCGCCCATCACCTCGATCAGGCCGGTGCGGGTCAGCCGCATAACGGCGGGAACAGAGGACGAACCCAGGACGAAGGCAGGCAGAACGAAGTGTCGCCATGTGCTGTCGCCGGACACCGGGAAGATCGGGATCGTCACTGCAAAGAAGATGATCATGAGGAGCCCGAGCCAGAAGTTCGGTATGGCCTGGGCAGAGACGGCCACGCCGAGGGCGAAGCGATCGATCCAGCTGTTCGGGTTCAATGCGGCGAGGGCTCCAAGCGGGATGGCGATCAGGATGGTCACCGCCAGGGCCGAAAAGGCGAGGGTCAGGGTCTCGTCAACACGATCGGCAACCAGGGAGGCCACCGGCTTGTGCCAATAGTAGCTCTCTCCGAAATCACCTTGCACCACGCCGCCAAGCCAATCGAGGTAGCGGACCGGCAGCGGTCGGTCGAGGCCGTAGCGGGCACGGATCGTTTCAACCACTTCCGCGGTTGCGTCTTCGCCGGCGATGGCCTGCGCCGGGTCACTCGCGACATTCAGCAGCAGAAAGGCAGCCAGCGAGACTGTGAAGGCGACCAGGATCGCCAGGCACCCTCGAAGCATTATGTAGCGCAACATCTCTGTAATTCCTCAGATTTGCAGGGGGCATATCCGCCCCCTGCAGGATCAATCTTACTTCCAGGTGGCGTTCTGCAACCGTGGCAACCCGTCCGGATCGAGCGGGAACTCGAGCTGCGGCGATACCAGGTAGTTTGCCGAGTAGGAGAACAGCGGTGCCCAGTAAGCCTGATCGGCAATCCGGCCAAGCGCCTCGGAGTAGATCTCCTTGCGCTTTTCCTGATCGGCAGTCTGTTCCGCTGACAGGACCAGCCCGGCGAGCTCTTCGTCGCCCGACATGTTTCGGTCGCTTTCGACGTCGAAGTGGATCCGGGCGATGGCTGCAGTGTCAGCGGTGCCACCTGAGCCCCAGGTTCCGAAGTAGGCCGGGATCTCGCGCGCAGCACGGGCCTGGTTGAGGCTTTCCAGCTTGACGTAACGCAGGTTCACATCAATGCCGACTGCCGTCAGGTCGGCAGCGATGGCTTCTGATGCGGCCTTGTCGCGATAGGCCCAGACTTCCATCGGGAAACCGTCCGGATAGCCAGCCTCCGCCAGAAGCGCTTTCGCTTTCTCCGGATCATAGGCGTAGCGCGCCACGCTCTGGTCACAGCCGAATTGAGCCGGATGACAGGCAGCATGAATGGCTTCTGCCGAACCGCCGATCAGGTGTTCGGCCATTTCGGGCGTGTTCAGCGCGTGATTGATCGCGCGGCGCACCAGCACATTGGTAAGCGGTCCGTCAGGGTCGGTGTATCCACCGGCATCAAGCACCATGAAGCCGACGCGCAGATCCGGTCCGCTCAAATGGGTCGCCATGGGTGTCTGACCAAGGCTTTCGGCCAGATCCAGCGGTACCTTGAATATCCAGTCGATGCCGCCCGACATCAGCTCGGCCTGTTGTGTTCCGATATCCGGGATGTTGCGCACGACAATCGTTTTGATGGCTGGCTTTTCGCCAAAGAAATCCTCGTTGCGCTCAAGCACCAGTTCGGTGCCAGGTTCGAAACTCGAAACCTTGTAAGGACCGGTCGCGATCAGGCTATTGGCCATGGCATCGCGGTTAATGGCATCGCCTTCGCCATAGGTACCCGCCTTACGTAGCATGACGCGATTGGCCATATCGCGCAGGACCAGCGGGTAGACAGACTTCAACTTGAAGCGGAGAGTGTTCGGTCCTGTGACTTCCGCTTTGTCGAGCCAGCGCGCCACCACGCCATTGGCGTTGGACTCACTGCGCTCGTCTGCGATCCAGTTGTAGGTATAGGCGACGTCTTCTGGCGTCAGCGTCGTGCCATCATGAAATTTCACGTCGTCGCGCAGCGTCAGATCCAGCGTCAGGTCATTGACCCATTCGTATCCGGTGGCGATTGACGGTCTGAACTCCTGTGTCGCCGGATCGAGCTCAAACAGGGTTGCGTCGGTCAACTGGGCGAGAATGATGTACTCGCGTTTGGTCGTGTAGTTGTAATCCAGGTTCAGGATCTCTTCGGCCATTGCCGCACGAAGCGTGTCATCCTCGGGCCCGGCCATGGCGGGGCCTGTCGCGGCTGCCAGCGCAAGGGCACTGGCGGTGCAGAGAGCGCGCACAAGATTAAGGTTCATTGGTTCCTCCCAAAATGAATGTAATGCGTGGTGTCAGCGCTTTGATCGAGGCGCGGACACCACGAAGGTCGAGGGCCTTGTTACTGTTTCCAGCTGGCCTTGTAGAGGCGCGGGAAACCGTCGTCGTCCAGCGGGAAAACAAGGTCCGGGTCTGTCAGGTAGTTGACCGAATAGGACCACAGCGGCACCCAGTAGACCTGATCCGTGATCCGGGCATGGATTGCCGCGAAGAGCTCCGCCTGCCGTTCCGAGTCAAGCTCGGTGTAGGCATCGGTCACCATCTGGGCAAGCTCGGCATCGCCCGACAGGTTGCGGTCGGAGTCTGCATCGAAATGCTGCCGGATCGGGGGCGCGGTGTCGCCACCCCAGGTGCCGAAATACGACAGGATCTGCCGGTTCGCGCGCGCCACGTTGAGGCTGTCCAGCTTGACCTGGCGCAGCTTGGCATTGATGCCGACGGCCTGCAGGTCCGAGACGATGGCTTCCGACATCGGCTTGTCGCGATAGGCCCAGATCTCGGTTTCAAAGCCGTCGCCATAGCCGGCTTCGGCCAGTAGGGCACGCGCCTTTTCCGGGTCGTAATCATAGACGGTGACAGGGTAATTGCAGCCCAGTTCGGAGGGGTGACATGCCCCTTCGATGCGAGCAGCAGCGCCGCCGATCAGGGCTTCAGCAATGCTGGCACGATCGATGGCATGGGCCATGGCGCGGCGAACCTTGAGATCGGTAAGCGGTCCGTCGGGACTGACCAGCCCGCCTGCGTCCAGGATCAGGAAGCCGATGCGTCGGTCAGGGCCGGAAAGATGCGCAACATTGGGCATCTGTCCCAGACTTTCTGCAATGTCGCGCTGTACGCCGTAAATCCAGTCGATCCCACCGGAGATCAACTCGGCCTGCTGGGTGCCTTCATCAGGAAGCGAGCGAATGACGATCTTGCTGATTGCCGGATCACCCTTGGGACCGCCGGAATAATAATCGTCGAAGCGTTCCAACACGAGGTCGGAGCCCGGTTCGAACGAGGCAATCTTATAGGGACCCAGACCGACAGGACCACCCGAGACGGCATTGGGATCGAAAGTTCCGTTGGCGTCGTAGGTGCCCGACTTCCGGATTGGGACCCGGATCGCCATGTCCTGAAGGGCAAGAGGATACTGGGTCTTGAAGTGGAAACGGACCTTGTGCGGCTCCAGAACCTCGGCGCTATCGAACCAGACCGCGATGCGCCCGCCGGACAGGCTTTGCGCGTCTTCAGAGGTCATGATGTTGTAGCTGTAGGCGACGTCCTCCGCAGTCATGGCTGTGCCGTCGTGAAAGCTCACGTCATCGCGCAGTGTCAGATCCATGGTGACGGGATCAATCTGCTCATAGCGTGTCGCCAGAGCGGGAAGATAGCTTCCGTCCGCCGGATTGATCGCAAGCAGGGTCTCATCCACCAGCTCGGAAATGATGATGTATTCCCGCTTGGTGGTGTAATTGTAGTCGAGGTTGATGATGTCTTCGGTGAAGGCCACGCGCAATGTGTCATCGGCCTTGTCGGCATAGGCTGCGCTTGCGCAGAAATGCGCAGCAGCAAAGGCGCCGACCGCAACGAGCCGTGCAGCTTGTATAAACATGTTTCTCCTCCCAGAGCCGTGCGCTTCATTGTGTCTGATGCACGGTTGCTTTGACTTTAGCCGTGGTTGGCATTTGAAAAAATTGCTATTATGGAGCCAACAGTTGCAAAAAATGAAAGAGTCATCGGGATGAATCTTCGCGGCCTTCAAATCTTTCGCGACATTGTGCTGACCGGCACGCTGGCGGATGCCGCCGAGCGTTCGAACCTATCCACATCCGCTGCCAGCCGCTTGGTGGGGCAACTCGAAACCCAGCTTGGCCTGACGTTGTTCTCGCGTGCCCGCAGGACACTGGCGCTGACCGAAGAGGGAACGCTGTTTTATCGTCAGATCTCAAGTACGCTGGACGCCTTGAAGGAAATTCCTCAGATAGCACGGGAAGTGGCTACACGCGGCAGCCGAACCCTGTCGATCGTCGCAGCGACACCGATCGCCAATCAACTTGTTGTCCCGACGCTGGCCAAACTGAAGGCGACTACGCCGGAATGCGACTTCAGCGTTGGGGTCGAGAGCCGGTTTGCGATCGAAAGCAAGGTGGCGGCCGGTGGCTATGATCTCGGCTTGATCTCGCTACCGGTCGAAAATGTTATCGTGCCCCTGGATATCGTGCCTCTGATCAGGGCAAGGCTTTGTGTCTTCATGCCAGCCGATCATCCGCTGGCGCGACAGGCGTCGGTGACGTTGGAGCAGCTTGCAAGCGAAGTGTTCGTAACGCTGGCAGCAGGACAACGTTGGCGCGATCGGCTGGACGCGCTGCTTGGGGCAGTAGGCTATCGTCCGATCATTAGCCATCAGACCGGGTCGACCGTTGTAACGCTTGAAATGGCGCGTCACGGCATCGGCATCACGATCAGCGACGCCGTCTTTTCTCCGCCCCAGCAGAGCAGTGCCATGGCGCTCCTTCCGATCGAAGGCGATCACTGGATCACATACGCTGCCATCCATGCCCGCGGTCAGCGGCCCCCGCATGCCGAACCGTTCCTCGATGCGTTGAGTGAACATATCGAACGGCAATGCGCCGCAAACCCCACCACTGCCGAACTCATGCATCTCATATAAAGTGCGACTGCGAACATGAGAGCTCATGCGAATTGCAGCTCTCACCAAAACACCGTCTCGAAAAAGCGTATAAACTCAAATGGTTAGGCCGCTATTAATTTTCGTGGCATTGGTATCCTAGAACTCAACGATCAGCGTAGTTCCCAAGCACCGTCAGAATCCGGTCCTGATGGTGGCAGGCCATCGCGGTGAAACTGTTCGGCCATGCTGTCTGCGAGCACGGTATGACTTCCGCGTTCTGGGGTCGCGACGGCTTCCGTCAGACTGGACACATCCACCGAGTTATCCCCCAGGGGCCAGAGAGCCTGTTCTGCGAGTTTACGCTTCCGTTGCATCAGGCTTTGCAAGAGGCCATCGAAACTCTGAGCCCCCAATTCAGGGTGCAGTGCCATGGGAATGTGAACGGAGACAGGCCGGGTCTGGCCGATGCGATGGACGCGGTCGTTGCATTGCTCTTCGACAGCAGGGTTCCACCAACGGGAGAGGTGGATAACATGAGTTGCAGCCGTCAGTGTCAGGCCTGTGCCAGCCGATTTCGGCCCCAGGATCAACATGTCAAAGCCGCCATCGGCCGTTAGGTGCCTCTGGAAACGGTTGACGATTTCTTGTCGGCGGGGGATAGGCGTGTCCCCGTTGATCACGTCGATGCGCTCAAGGCCGAAGAAATGGCGTATAATTTCGGCAAACCGAAATTGCATGTCACGATGTTCTATGAAGACGAGAACCCGCTCGCCGGCAGCCTGGATCCTGCGCAGGACGTCCATCACCGCGTCCAGTCGGGCACTTTTGGCGATGAACTCGTCCGGGTTTATCGGACCTGTGTCGCCGGGGTGGACGGAAACTGAGCGGATGTGGTGCAGCATCTTCAATGCCGCCCCCGGCCCTCCGTTTGCTAGTTTCATCTGCGCAAGGTCATAGGCTTCTGCCTGCACCTTTGGCATCAGTCGGGGGTGCAAGTACCGGCGCTTTTTCGGAAGGTCGCGGGCTACTTCGTCCTTCAGGCGGCGCAGGCCTAGTGGTGGCACGTACCCTCGTGGCTTAAATACGCGGGCGTGCAGTTCCGCCATGTTCGCGGGGTCCGGAACTGCGTAGTTTTCTTTGAACTCTACGCCAGACCCAAGACATCCTGGCGCGATCCGGTCCATGATCGTCCAAAGATCAATCGCCGCATTTTCGATTGGTGTACCGGTCAACCCAATGCGGAAATCCGCATTCATCGCCTCGACCGCTTTGGAAGCAAGCGTCGCTCGGTTCTTGATGTTCTGGATTTCATCCATCACCATCGCGGAGAAAGGGATTTTTCCAAGCGAATGCTGGTAATTTGCCAGCGTCGTATAGGTGGTCAGGAACCAAAAGCGATGCGCACGTTCGTCTTCGAATGCTTCCTTTAGCCAGTCCAGATCAAGTTGAGGCAAACCCGATTGGGTTTCCGTGCCACGCGTATCACGAAGTTTCTGGGAGCCAAGCGAACTGCCGTAAAGGCGGATGAGTGTACCAAAGCCACGGCCTTTAACGTGAGTTTCCACTTCCTGTTCCCAGTTCCGCAGCAGCGAAGTGGGAGCAACGATCAGGATGGGACCACGGTTCTGCGCAACCGGCTTTTTCATGTGGTCCTTGAGCCAGGTCAGGAAGGCGATGGTCTGAAGCGTCTTTCCGAGCCCTTGTTCATCGGCGTTCAAGATACCCGGAAGGCCCGAGTTCCAAGCGTTTATTGCCCAACTAAAGCTGTCCAACTGGTGCTGGTGAAGCGGGGTTTTTACACTTGCTGGCAGGCTCACCTGGATCGAGGCAGTCCGTGGAATTGTCGGCGCAAGGTAGTTCAATTCGTAGTAATTGTCCTTCGTGCCGAGGATCAGTGCGCCGGAATCATCTTTTTCGGGGCCAGGCTTGTCATCGTGCAAAGCGGGAATTGTTGCCCGCCGCTCGATCTCTCCATCGATTGCCGCCAGGCGCGCCGGGGTGACTTTGACCGCCTCTCCCGCGATCTCCATCGGGGTGTCAGTTCCGCTCTGGAGCACGTCAGCCATGTGTCTGCGCAAAGCTTGCAGCTCTGCTTCCGGCATGGATTGGATGGCTTCAGTCAAGTGTTGGGCGAAGGCCTCAGGCAGCCACGTCGTCCCGCTGCCTTCGATTGCATCGGTGGGACGTTCATACACGATGACGCCAGTAACCCGGTCCGAATATTCACGGGTCTCGATGAGCGCAGGACCAGCGAGTGCCTCCACCATTTCAGCCTGCTGTGCGTCGTCCAGCTCGTCCAAGACACCGCTTTTCTTCAGGTGGTGGTTAACCGCTTCGGTTATGAATGCCCTGGGATTCTGAATGAATGCACGCCGTTCCTCACGTGGTGCTTTTTGGACGCGGGCCATTTCCTCCAGGATTGGCGCTGCACCTTTGTCGATGACCAGATAGCTGTTGTTGCCAAGCCGATATGTTGGCTTCGCGCCATGTTGGTGTAATCCGTATTGGAAGACTGCAAGCGCCTCTCCCGTCAGTTCTGCGTTTGCCTCCGAGATCTCGTCGGTAAGGCCGGCGCTTTCCAGTTTTTCGGCGGAATAAGGTACGACTTCGAATTGGCCCAGTGACGTGTCGGGCGAGATGGAGAAGCGATCTGCTATGCGCACTTCTAAACCGCGCAGGAAGGCAGTCATCGAGAGTTTTGCCATTTCCCGGTTTTCGGGCATCTCGGAACCTATTGCCGCTTCCGGCTCGATTGCGCGTCGGAAATCGGCGAGCGCGCGCCAGTGCTGTTCGACAGGTTGTGCGGGGTCAAAGCAATCTGCGAGATCAAGTGCACGTTTCATCCAGAGAGGCAGGCGACGGCTACCCTCGGCCGTTTTCAGGATTGCGCCAACACGAGCTGGCGTTTCGCGGCGACCATGGCGTGACCATTCATAGTGCAGTTTGAAATCGGGGCGGCCGAGCACGCCTGTCACATCGGTCTTGAGCATCAGATCCACGGTTCTCGGTAGACCGAGCGCCTCGGCAGAAGAGGCTGGTAGGCTTGCTGCGGCATCATGGGAAAGTCGAATGCTATCCGAGTTGACGGTCACATCGCCGGGGTGATTGTCCACCCAAGCGCGCAGATCGCCGATTGCAAAGAGCAATTCACGGTCGTCTGGAGCAAGGTCAGTGAAGCTTCGCGGCCTCTGTCTTGCTGTGAAGCGCGAAAGCAGTCCTTGCTTGGCTAAAGGGAAGCTGATTTCGATTGCTGCGGCGGATGTGGTGAAAGTTGGCGTTATCTCAGACATTTTTTTTCGACCCAAGTTTCCCAGACCGCCAGCTTACGGCTTTCGCTCCAGTAATGGGTTTGCGAGAGCTTTGAGGAGGTCCGAATTTCTACCGCGTCGTACCTCAATCGATAAAGCTTTGGTGCTTTCGGATCATCGATCCGAAAAATATGTGTTTTGTAGTTGTGGCATCCATCTACAACGATTTTGTTGCCGATCCTCATTACCAAGAGAGAAAGGTCTTGAATGCCAACTTGTTTTCCAAAGCGCGTAGCAGCGCCGCCCTGTCTTCGTAACTGACGTGTCGCTGTTTCATATGCGTCAGCGCTAAATGCGACCCAGGCTTCATCGATCCGGCCGTCGTCATGCATGCTCAACCAGAAGTCTCGACGCGGCGGCCACATATGGTTCTTCTGCGATAGACTAACAATGTTGCAGAAGAACTCCATGTCTTCTCGCGTCATCCAGCGCAGCAGTACGGATTTCAGGTCCGGATCGAACCCGGACCAGATGCCGCCAGTATGCAGTCGGGGATCATTCCAGCCGGCGATGATCAGTTCTGACAATTCGTTGCGAAGGGCATCGGATGGCGTGCGATCGCGCCAAACCGCCAGAACGGCTTCGATCGCGGGCCCGGCACCAGTCTGAAGCACAGGGCCGTTCTCGGGGGCGAGCCAATTGAAGAGTTTTGATCGAGCATCTGCTTCGGCGAGGTCAGGTGCGAGACGCTCCACGAATGTATGGTGCGCGGCCTTTGCAAGCCCTGATGTATGGGGGGTGCTGAGACCCATCGTTTTCAGAGTTTCATAGGGGTGTTCTGCGCCGAGCATCACCTTTGCAAGCTCTTTGGGCGCTTCGTCAGGCCGAAACAGGGAAGGGAGCGCATCAGTCAGCTTTCGATTCCGACCGCCAATGTCTGCACTTCGCACGGCAAGCGCTTGCGCGAGAGTTCTGGTATGGGCCGCACCTGGCGCGAAACTATCCACGTAGACGCCCACCATACCGTCAAGAAAAGCACCCCTGTCACATGTCGAGATTTCAGCCAGATAAAAGTCACGGACAGGCCGTAGATCTGCACGTTCCCGCCGCTCCTCATCGAAAACGGCTACGGCAGCCGAAATGACACGCTGGGTGGTGACATCATCCCACTTCCAGTTCTGGACGCGGAACAGCATGTTGAGCGCAAGCTTCTCGCGATCTTCGGCCGAAGGCTTGCGCACAACGTCAGGCCATGTCGCCAGGATACTGCCCACAGAACGATGAATTTGATCGAGTGGGGGCAGGGCGCGAGTGTGCAATACGCCCTTTCGAGCGAGGAGTGCCCGCGTACTTTCGGGAGCTGCTTGAGTGTCACTCATGGGCGCGACCCAATTGCTTCAAGCGCCTCGCGGATGGTTCTGATGCCCCCTGTATCCTTTGGAGTGACCATAATGAAGCGCAGATCAATGCGGCGATTGGTGGATCGACCTGTTGGCGTTTCGTTCGACGTGACCGGGCGATCTGGTCCATAGGCGGCCACGGACAGAACCGGCTGGCGTTTGAGGTTCAGATGCCGCATCACACCTTGCGCCGCTCCAGTCATAGCAAAAAAGGTGCTATTCGCACGAGCCGCGGAGAGGTTGCGGTTCAATTGATCCGAACCAAGGTTATCCGTATGCCCCTCAATCTGCACTGCTTCAACCATGGCGAAGGACGGATTGCAGCTTTCGTCGAAACGAGAAGCCTCTCCTAGCGTGAAGCAGGGCAGAATTTCGTCGAGACGCGCAGCCAGCCTTGAAACAATCGCAGCCTTTTCTGAAGTCAGTTCCGGGCTTCCCGAAGCAAAAAGACCTTCTCCTTGAAACCTGAGGGCATCGCTTTCCTCACTCAGCTCGACCTTGAGGTCTGGAAAATCCGCAAGGATTGCGTCGCGCAGGCGGGTCAAGACCTCTCGCCGCGCCGAGGAAACCTGTGAGAGATAGGCCTCCAGAGGATCGACCTGTTTCAATCGCTCCAATTCAGACTTCAGTCGTTCTATCTGCTTGTCTTGATCCTTGATTCTTGCCTGAAGCTTTCTGATCAGCTTCTCGAGTTCATCGACGCGGCTGGTGAGGGCGGCGTTCTCCACTTTCAACTCGTCCCGCTCACGGGTCAAATCGGAGACCTGAGCCGTAAGCACTTTGACGGTCTGCAATGCCTCTGCCAAGTCGCTTTCGAGCCGGGCGATGGTCTGCTCGCGGGTCTCAGCCAGTGCCCGCCATTCGTCCCGGTCTGCGACCATCGCATCGAACCTGCTCAGCGGCACCGTTTCGGGATCTCGCGCCTGACTGGCAAAGAACGCCAGCAGGATCATCATGATGAACAGGAACCCGACGGTCATGTCGGTCATGGAGACGAAGGCGCTTTCTTCCTCCTCCTCGTGCCGGACCTGTTTTGCCTGAGCTCTCATGCATGGCTCCGCGGTTGCTTCGGCATGAAGTTCTCAGCTTGTTCAACGACCCCTTTAAGGGTGTCGAGGCCAGGCGCAAGCGTGTCCCGCATCTGGGTCACGTGATCCTGTGCCGTGCCCAGGGCGGCTTCGAGTTGGGTGTTGTAGTCCTTGATGGCTTGCCCCAGCATCTGGTCGATGTGATCGAGTTTTTCTGCTTCCTCGGAAAGCTGGGAGATCGCGGCGCGGGTTGCCTCAAGGTTTCGGCGGATGCCCTCGCGTTCAGTACCGAGGGCCATTTGAGCGCTCTCCAGAACATGCGCGGCGTTTTCTGCCACCGACGCAGAATTCTGCATGAGGGTCTCTGAGACGGTTTCCACAAGGTCGCCTACGCGGCGCAGGGTGGTCTCTATGCGTTCCTGCGATGTCCGAATTGGCTCCGCTGCTGCGGTCAGGCTCTGGCTCGCTGTGCGGAATCCCTCTGATGCGCCATGGATCGCATCGGCGCCAGTGTTCATGCCCTGTGCAGCGCTTTGCGCACCGGAGGCTCCACGCTGGACTGCGTCAGCCATTTCAGAAAGGCGATTTCCGATTTCTTCGAGCCGCGTCAAAAGTTTCTCACCGATAACTTCACCCATCTCGGTGCCAAGCTTGGCGATGTCCTGACTGGTCCGGCCGAAACTGTCGAGCAACGCGCGCCCTGCACCCGAGATAGCCTGGCCAGCTTCCTCAGTTGTGGCGGCCATTCGCTGTCGTGCCGCCTCGGCGCTTTCCTGGCTTGCCGTGTCCAATGCCGACCGGAAGCCTTCGGCTGCCTGTTTCATCTCGTTAGCGGCTGTCCGCATGGCTTCTGCACCTTGACCGGTATTGTCACGAATACCAGCCAGCGTCTCGTTCATGACGGATAGCATGCGTTCTGCGCCCTGGTTCATGGTGTCGGATGCCGTCTGCCCGCTGGCAGCAACTTCCGTACGCATCTCCGTGATCGCTCTTGCGATCTGATCGAGCGCATCGCGCAGGCCATCGCCGGCCTGGTTGTTGGCGCCATTCATCCGGTCGACCATGACGCCGATCCGGTCAGTGGCCTCCCCAAGGGACTCACTCGCCCGCGTCAGGGCATTGCCAACCGAGTGAGACAGCTGTTGGGACAAGTCACCTACCAGGCCCTCCATGTTGCTTGAGCTCATGGAGGAAACACGATCGAAAATCGGGTCCATCTTGCTGGAAATGGCCGTTGTGATGGCATCTGGCAACGCATCAAGCGGCTCGCGCAGCTGAGCGACGAGGCCGGTGCCGATTTCCCGTAAATGCTCCCGCTGTTCGGTGGCCGCGCGAAGTTGCCGAAAACCCAAGTCCTCCAAACTCACGAAAACGAGCCGTCGCTCTATTCCGGAGCATAGCCGATTGAGGGAGGCTTCAATTCTGTTCTGGCGACGACGAAGAAGCATTGTCATGGCGATCGAGCACACGAGGCCAACAAGCGACATCACAAACTTCGCTGATGCGATCTGCATGAAGTCTTGCATTGCCCCATCCATGCCGCCCGAGCCGGTGTTCATGGATTGCGAAAACTGATGCAGGGCAGCGACCAACCCTAGGAAGGTGAGGAGCAACCCGGAAGATACAAAGGTGTTCGGAATGATGCGGTAGAAGCCAGGCCCGAATTCAAGATCATCGACGTTCAGAAATGACGCCGGGCGGATCGAATTGCGCAACCGAAGCGGGCCGTCGAGGTCATCTGGAACGACGGTTTCGTTGAACTCGTCAAAAGCCTCCCAAACCTTTTCGCGTTGGTGGTTGGATTTATAATCGTCGTTCAATGAGGCTCGAAAATGATCGTAGCCTGCTGCGAAGTCATCAATCCCCTCGTGCTTGCGAACACGGCTGTTGAGGTCGTTCACTGCTCTCAACTGAAGCGACGTTCTACGCAGATAGAGGCAGGAAACGACGACAAGGAGGAGTAGAAACAAGCCTGCAATCACGCCCGGGGCGCTGTCAGAGAGCGTGAGGAGCTCGGCCAAATGGATGATGAAGTTTTTCAGCCAAAGGCCGAGCGGGCCGACATCCAGGTATTCCACTTGAAGCTCCTAAGAGTATGGTGCGATTAAAATCAAATAAGATAAGGCTAAAACGGCAAGAGCTTGGTAGATTGAGATTCCCAAAACACTGAATTATTTCATCTTTTTAGCGCGCTACAAAATCAGTTCTCGAAAATGAATGTGAATTTGAGTGTAATTTTTACTATGGGATCGTTTTTGGTGTGTCGAGCCATCTGGTACATTTTAATGAGTCGAAGAAATCTTATAAAATCGCCAATGATGCGTCTCTTCAGGTGACGGCTAGCCTAAAACGCAATCGCCCAACCAGCCATCATGAAGAGTTGGTTTTCACAGGCGCCTCTCTTGCGAACGTCCAGAACTGGGCTTGAAAAGCCAAGCCGATTCAGAGCTTAATCAGCCCTAGGTTGTTTTGGCAATGAGCATCTATCGAGTCTGCTCCACGCGCAAGAACAAGAAACAAGGAAACGTCGTGAGTATCGAGAAGACGCTGTTTGCCGCTGCTGACAAGATGCGCGGCTCCATGGATGCGGGCGAGTACAAGCATATTGCGCTGGGTCTCCTGTTCCTGCGCTATGTCTCGGTCTCCTTCAATCGCCTGCACGACAAGCTCAGCGCTGAAGACTATTCCCATCCGGAAGACCGGGACGAGTATCTGGCGGAAAACATTTTCTGGGTGCCGGAAGAGGCGCGCTGGCAGACCATTGCGCGCCAGTCCAAGGACCCGAGGATCGGCATTCTGATCGATGACGCCATGCGGGCGATCGAGAAGGAAAACGAAAGCCTGAAGGGCGCACTGCCAAAGGTCTATGGCAAGGAGAGCATCGACCGGGCCATGCTGTCCGGCCTCATTGATCTCTTCACCAATGACATCAAGCTGGAAGGCAGCCGCGCCGATTTCGATCTGATCGGGCGCATTTACGAGTATTGCATCGGCGAGTTCGCCTCCTCGGAAGGCAAACGAGGCGGGGAGTTCTACACCCCGAAGTCGGTGGTCGACACGTTGATCGAGATGATCGAGCCGACCAAGGGCCGGGTCTATGACCCCTGCTGCGGCACGGGCGGGTTCTTCGTCCAGTCGGAAAAGTTCATCGACGCCCATTCCGGCAAGAGCGACGACATTGCGATCTATGGTCAGGAGCGCAACCACACCACCTTCGGTCTGGCGCGCATGAACCTGGCGATCCGGGGAATCTTCGGCGATATCCGCTGGAACTCGGAAGGCACGCTGGTCAAGGATGCCTTCCCGGACGAGCGCTTCGATTACATTCTCGCCAATCCGCCCTTCAACATTTCCGACTGGTCGGGCGAGTTGCTGCGGGAAGATCGCCGCTGGCGCTATGGCGCGCCGCCGGTCGGCAATGCCAATTTTGCCTGGATCCAGCATATCAATGCGCATCTGTCCGCAAGCGGCATCGGCGGTGTGGTCATGGCCAATGGCTCCATGTCGTCCATGTCCGGCGGCGAAGGGGAGATCCGAAGGGCGCTGGTCGAGGGCGATGCCATTGACTCCATGGTCGCCCTGCCGGGCCAGCTTTTCTATGGCACCCAGATCCCGGCCTGTCTCTGGATTCTGGCGAAGGACAAGTCCAATGGCATCGCCAGGGACGCCAAGCTGCGGGATCGGCGCGGCGAGGTGCTATTCATCGATGCGCGGAAGATGGGCGCCCTGGTGCCGGGCAGCCGCAAGCAGAAGGAACTGTCGGACGCCGAAGTCCAGAAGATCGCAACGGCCTATCACGCCTGGCGCGGCGAGCCGGACGCAGGGGCTTATGAGGACGAAGCGGGTTTCTGCAAAGCCGCCAAGCTGGACGAAATCGCCAAGCACAATTTCGTCCTGACACCGGGCCGCTATGTGGGCGCTGGTGCGGTTGAGGATGATGGTGAACCGTTCGAGGAGAAGTTTAATCGCCTGATGGGCACGCTGCGGGAGCAGTTCGCAGAGGGACAGCGTCTGGAGCTCGATATTGAGGCTCGGCTGGGGGCGTTGGGATGAGTGAGTGGCGTGAGATCACACTTGGAGACTTTATCGCGCTTCAACGTGGCCACGATCTACCGTCGCATGATCGAGGCGACGGCGACGTTCCAGTCATGGGTTCATTTGGCGTAACCGGATACCATTCAATCCCAAAGGCGGATGGACCGGGCGTCACAGTCGGACGAAGTGGAGCATCCATAGGCACAGTCTCATTTATCGAAGAAGACTATTGGCCACTTAACACGTGCATGTACGTTACCGATTTCAAAGGGAACTATCCTCGATTTGTATTCCATTTCCTATCAACTTTAAATCTCGCAAGGTTCAACTCTGGTAGTGCCCAACCGTCTTTAAACCGGAATTATATTTACCCGATTGAGATAAGGGTGCCTGCATTTCGCGAACAACGCGAGATCGCGGCTATCCTCGGAGCGCTGGACGACAAGATCGAGTTGAACCGCAAGACGGCGGCGACGCTGGAGGAGATGGCGCGGGCGCTGTACCGGTCGTGGTTCGTCGACTTCGACCCCGTCTGGGCCAAACTCGAAGGCCGCGCCCCCGCCCACATGGACGCCGCCACCGCCGCCCTGTTTCCGGATCGGTTTGGCGACGAGGGGCTGCCAGAGGGGTGGGTCTTGACGCGAACGGAAGACTTGTCAGCGAAGATTGCGATGGGACCGTTTGGGTCAAACATCAAAGTTTCGACGTTTGTAGAGAAGGGGGTCCCGATCATCAGTGGCCATCATCTTCACGGAACAATGATGAAGCATGGTGACCATAAATTTATTATGGAGGATCATGCAGATCGTCTGAAGAACTCGAATGTTTTTGAGGGTGACATTGTGTTCACTCATGCGGGAACAATCGGGCAAGTTGCGATGATTGGCACTGGCTCCGGTTATGATCGGTTTGTGATTTCGCAGCGACAGTTCTTTTTGCGTCCAGATAAGAAAAAAGTCTCTCCCTTCTTTCTTCTAATGTTCTTCAAATCAGCTCGGGGACAACACGAGCTTTTGTCGAACGCCTCGCAAGTCGGTGTCCCGTCAATTGCCCGACCGTCTTCACACTTAAAGGCTATAGAGATTTGCGTTCCAAAAGCAGAGGTAATGAGGTGCTTTGACGAAGAGGTTTCTAGATACTTCCAAAAAATCTCTTTGATTGAGCAAGAAAACCAAACCCTCGCCACCCTCCGCGATACGCTTCTGCCGCGTCTCATGTCTGGAGATCTCCGCGTCGGCGAAGCGCGGGAACAGGTGGAGGATCTGGTTGAATGACGCTCAACCTCCAGTATATGCGCCGTTTCGTCTGTCAGCGGGCCGCCTGGGTCCGGAAACTGAACGGCCGCGCTTCAAGATAGAGAGACCGCCAGAGCGTCGGGGTTAGACACCCCCGCAATTCCCGCTACAGTATTTCAGATATTTCAATGCTCTGACTAGACTACGGATTTTTTCAGAAAGATGTAAGTAATGTTTCAGGTCAACCGTTCCGAAAACCGCCTGCGCAAACTGGAAGAAAAGCGCTTTGCTGATCTTCAACTGCGCGAACGGGAAGATTTGCAGGAATGGTTGGCCAACCAGCCAGATGCCCTCGGCGAAGAGCTGCTGATCATCCAGAAGGAGTTCGACGGCTTTGCGGATACGCGGGAGCGGCTCGATCTTCTGGGGCTCGACAAGGACGGTCATCTGGTCGTCATCGAGAACAAGCTCGACGATTCCGGGCGTGATGTTGCCTGGCAGGCGTTGAAATACACCGCCTATGTCTCCAGCCTGACCAAGGCGCAGATCATCGATATCTATCAGCACTACCTCGACCGCTTTTGCGGCGGCGGCAATGCGGTTCAGTCCATTTGCGACTTTCTGGAGGTCGAGGAACTGGACGAGGTGGTTCTGAACCCGGGCAACGACCAGCGCCTGATGTTTATTGCTGCCAATTTCCGCAAGGAGGTGACCTCAACCGTGCTCTGGCTGCGTGAACATCAAATCGATGCCCGTTGTTTCAAGGTTATTCCCTATGGCTTCGGCGAGGAGCTTTTTGTCGACATCCAGCAGGTGATTCCGACGCCAGAAGCCGCTGATTTCATGATCAGCATGGCGGAAAAAGAAACAGAAGAGAAGACAGCCAAAGGCGCCCAGCGGAGAAGCCATCGTCTCCGGTTTGATTTCTGGGAGCAGGCCCTGGAAGCCCTGCGCGCTCGGGGACTAACCCGTTACAACACCATCAACCCCTCAGGGGCCAATTGGCTGAGTTCAGGCACTGGCGTTTCCGGCTGTGTCTACAACTTGATCTTTTCGCGCGATGAAGCCCGTGTGGAGCTCAGCTTGCAACGGGCAGATCGAGACGAGAACAAGTGGATGTTCGACGAGCTGCTCGCTCAAAGGGAGGCGATCGAAAAACGCTTCGGTGCGGAACTTAACTGGAAACGGATGGACGACAAGAAGTCCTGCCGGGTGGAGTTTCCTCAACCCTTCGACGGCTTTGACCGGGAAAACTGGCCTGACATGATCGAGTGGCTGGGCGACCATATCGACCGGTTTGAGAATACGTTCCGGGATCCTTTGCAGAGATTGAACCAGGCCATGAAATCTGGCGAAAGGGCAATCTGATGGCGTTTTTCGCGGAAGCGGAGCTTGAAGAGGTGTTTCTTCAGGATCTGGAAAAGCTTGGGTTTGCCAGACAGCACGGGTCAGAGATTGCGCCCGACATGCCGTCGGCGATGCGGGCGAGCTATCGCGATACGATCCTTGCGCCTGTGCTGAAGGTTGCGCTCACCCGCCTCAATCCTGACCTGCCGGAGAGCGCGATTTCCGAGGCACAGAAGCGGATCGAGGACGGCGTCTTTGCCACCGATCTCTTGCAGGAAAACCGGCGTCTTCATAACCTGATGGTGAATGGCATTCCCTTGACCTACTACGCTGGTGGCGAAGAGCGAAACGCCCGCGTTCAGGTTGTCGACTGGGAGGATGCGAAGAACGACTGGCGGGCGATCAATCAGGTCGATGTTGTCGGCAAGACCCCTCGCGTGCCGGACGTCGTTCTGTATCTGAATGGCTTGCCGCTGGTGGTCATTGAGCTCAAGGGCATCGATGGGGTAAATCTCGAAGGCGCCTTTCGTCAGATTGAGACGTATAAGAGCGATATTCCCGATCTCTTCCGCACCACGCTCTTCTCGGTGATCTCAGATGATGTGTCCGCTCGCTACGGGTCGCTCTCTGCCGGTTTTGATCGCTTCATGCGCTGGCGCACGGTTGATGGCGAAACCATCGCCTCGCTCAGCGCGGCGCTGGAACTGGAAACCCTGACGAACGGTCTTCTGAATCCGCGCACGCTTCTGGACATGTTGCGCGGGTTCGTCGTCTTCGAGGATGAAGGCAAGGGGCCAATCAAGAAGATTGGCGGCTACCATCAGTTCCATGCTGTGCGCAAGGCGGTTGATGCTGTCCTCACCGCGCGTGGGCGGGACGGCAGGGGCGGGGTGATCTGGCATACGCAGGGCTCCGGAAAGTCTCTTCTGATGACCTTTCTTGCCGGTCGGGTGATGCATCACCGGGACCTGGAAAACCCGACGCTTCTCGTCATCACCGACCGCAACGATCTCGACAACCAGCTGTATGCCACCTTTGCCCGCTGCAAGGATCTTCTCGGCGAGGAACCTGTCCAGGCAAATAGCATAGGCGAATTGAAAACCCTGCTGGGCCGCGAAGTCGGCGGGATCATCTTCTCGACGATCCAGAAATTCCGCCCGGAGAAGGGCGAGTTGTTCCCTGAGTTGACCGGGCGCTCAAACGTCGTGGTGATGGTCGATGAGGCGCACAGGACCCAGTATGGTTTCGAGGCCAAGCTGAACAAGGAGACCGGCGAGGTCCGCCACGGACTGGCGCATCAACTGCGGTCTGCGTTGCCAAATGCCGTCTATGTGGCCTTTACGGGCACGCCGATCGATCTGGTCGGGGCCAACACCCGTGGTGTCTTCGGCGAGTATATCGACGTCTATGACATTGCTCAGGCAGTCCAGGACGGAGCGACCGTGCCGATCTACTACGAAGCGCGGGTCGCCAAGATCGAGCTGGACGACGCAATCGTCGAAGATCTGGACGAGGACTTTGAAGAGGCCACAGAAACCCTCGACGAGACTGAGGCCACCAGCATTGCCAGGAAATGGACCCGTGTTGAAGCTCTGGTCGGTGCAGACAAGCGGTTGGACGCTGTGGTTCAGGATATCCTGACCCATTTTGACGCCAGGCTGAAAGCTATTGACGGCAAGGCCATGATTGTCTGCATGAGCCGGCGCATTTGCGTCGAGGTGTATAACCGGATTATCGCGACCCGGCCGGACTGGCACGGCGAGACGGACGACGATGGTGCGGTCAAGGTTGTGATGACTGGATCAGCGACGGATCCATTAGAATTTCAGGCGCACATCCGCTCGAAGAGCCGACAGGAAGCCATCCGAAACCGGTTCAAGGATCTGGGTGACGGCCTTAAACTTGTCATCGTCCGTGACATGTGGCTCACCGGTTTCGACGCTCCCTGCATGCACACGCTCTACGTCGACAAGCCGATGAAAGGCCATGGCTTGATGCAGGCGATCGCGCGCGTCAATCGGGTCTTTCGCGACAAGCCATCCGGGTTGGTAGTCGACTACATCGGGATCGCCTCCGACCTGAAGAAGGCGTTGTCGCACTACTCACAGACCGACCAGGCACAAACGGGCATCGATGAGCGCGAGGCGATTGCAGCCTTCCTGGACGCACTGGATGTTGCCCGCGCTCAGTTCCATGGCTTTGACTATAAGGCGGCGCTTGGCGGCACGCCTGATCAACGGCGTCGAGTGCTGCCGGGTGCGCTGGACTTTATCCTGAGCAAGGAGCAGCAGGAGGACACGAGCGTCGGTGCCGTACGGCGTTTCCGCAATTCCGTGGCAGCGTTGGTCAAGGGCTTCAAGTTGGCAGCAGGCAGTCCGGCGGCATCGGAGAGTGCAGAGGAGGTGGCGTTTTTCGTCGCCGTACGTTCGGGCCTTGAAAAACTGGGAGCCGGGTCTGGTCAGGGTTCGTCACACAGTCCGGACTTTGCGATCCAGCAACTGATCAACAACGCTGTCGCTTCAACCGAGGTTGTCGACATTCTGGAATCCTGCGGATTTGATCGTCCTGATATCAGCGTCTTTTCCGAAGAGTTCATGCTCGAGCTGCAAAACATGCAGCACAAGAACCTCGCCGTTGAAGCACTCAGGAAGCTTCTGAACGGAGAGATAACCGCTAAAACGCGGACCAACGTTGTTCAGAACGAGGTGTTTTCCTCTCGACTTGAGCAGGCAATCGCACGCTATCACAACAGGAGCATCGACGCTCTCCAGATCCTTCAAGAGCTGATTCAGATCGCGAAGGATCTGAGTAAGGAGCCGGAGGATGGGCTGACCCCTCAGGAGCGCGCTTTCTATGATGCGCTGGCCCAGAATGTGAGCGCAGTTGAGGTCATGAGCAATGAGGAGCTTCGTATCATCGCGACCGAATTGGTTACGACGATCAGAAACAATTCGGGGGTGGATTGGTGGCGGCGTGAAAACGTGCGCGCCAAAATGCGCATTGCTGTGAAGAAGATCCTTCAGAAACATGGCTATCCGCCTGATCTGGCCTCGGAGGCCATCAAGCTTGTTCTCAAGCAAGCAGAGGCGCTCGCTCAGAGTGTATCAAACTGAAAGACGCCGCCTCATTGGGTTGCCCATTCACTCCGTCGGCGTTTCAACAGTTTGAACTAGGTTTCTGTTTCCATTGAGGCCGATGTCGAGTTTGAGTTCACGACGACGCGTAAAAAGCGTATCTTCGTGCTACCCTGGAAGGGCCATTCGCTCAGTGAATTTGTCTAGCCAATGAACCGTTTCTTTGTCGTTATCTGGCGCGGAGCTTGCCCGTAAGCGAGAGACAGAAGGGGGGAGATTGACACTGGTTTTTTTCCCGGACCGGCTTATTGCTTACATGACGATAACTCCCCATTCTTCCAGGGAGCCTTCCTAAGTTCGCGTGGCCGCGTCATGGGCCCAATACGCCAAAGATTTCGCAGCCAACAGCGACAAGAATGAGTGAGTGAAGGCGGGGGAGCAGGTCACGGCTTATGAGCTCTGTCGATCAAACACCTAAGTTTCATGTTGCATCCATGTTGCACGGATTTGCCGGAACCCTAGGGAGATGGCAGGAATCTGCCGAACTTTGATGCAGCAAAGCTGCAACATGTACTGACGTATTTCAGCGCATCAGGTTCGGAAAATCATTGATTTTATTAAGATAAAGTTTGGCTGGGGAACCTGGATTCGAACCAGGACTAACAGAGTCAGAGTCTGCGGGTCTACCGTTAACCTATTCCCCAACAGGCGAGCTGGTCTCGCTGAGCGGCTTTTGGGCAAAGCCGCCGCGGCAGTGCGCCGCTGTTGTTGGAGGCGGTATATAACCATCCCGCTGCCGGACGCAAGTGCCTTCGATTTTTTTTGTCGGCTTTCCACAGACACGCCGTATCGAACGCTTGTCACACCTCATGTGCAGCGCATTTCCGCTCGCGTCCAGCCCGATGTTCATCCGTCGTCGAGACCTCATAGGGGCGGGCTCTTGGGTCTCGAGCTTGCCGCTTTCAAAGTGGAGTACAGACAACTCTGCCCGATAGATTGCCCCCCATGGTAATCTGAACTAGGCGCCGACGCCGAGAGCTGATAAAGTCCCTGTCAACGAAGCAATATTGCGCGGGGCCGGAAACACGCCAGGATTCGCGCAAATAAAGGCAAAATACGTGACTGATTCAGCTCAGGATCCTCCCGAATCTCGGAAGGAAGCCGCTGATCCGTCCGGTTCCATTTCCCGCTCAGGACAGCGGGCCAATTCCCGGCGCAAACGGCGCCGTAGTCGCAACGGCAAGGTTCAGGGCACTGCAGACGTGCCTGATCAGAGCAAAGCCGTTTCGGAGCAGGACCTGACAGGCCATGGCCGTCGGTCCGCCCGCAAGGGCAAAAGCCATAAGGGCACCAAGGCCGGAAATCCGGCTGCCGGCGCCCCTGCTGGGAGACCTCGGTCCGGGCCATCGGCCTCCGGTTTCGACGGAACTCCGGCAGTTGCCGCAAATGATGCCGCGCGAACTGGCCGGCAGAAACGGCATTTTGGCGCTTCTGGAGGAGGGGGCAAGACCTCCTCCGCGACAGGTCAAGAATTGATGACGAATTCGGGCCCAGGCTCGAATTCCAGTTCTGGCCCGGAAACCGTCCCGGTTTCGGCTTCGGCCGCGGGAAATGGATCTTCGGAAGGATCGGACCCACGAAGCGCAGCCGCCGGCCAGACACGGGCGGGAGTCTCCAATCGCGGCAAGGGTGGTCGAGGACGATCGCGCCGTCGCGGCCGCAATCGGAAAGGGACGCCGGAGCCTGCTCTGGAGCCAAGCCTTTCGGCTGACCGGACAACTGCGCCGGATCACCTGCAAGCGGGACACGTCGGGCAAGCGGGACACGTCGGGGCAGAAGCTGGCCCGTCCAGCCGTCATGACGACCCGTGGCGCCAGGAGCCGGGATCTCCGGAATCTATGCCGAATGACATCCTGGATGCGGGGCCTTCCTCCGAGACCGCAGGCCGGAAGACACTCGTTGAGCCGGCTGAAACTCAAGCCGCAGGACGACCGCCACGTCGGTCTGGTCGTCGACGGCGGGGTGCTGGTCCTGGTGGAGGAGCAGAGGTTCTTGGCACCGGAGCACGCGGAGGGGGACGTGGGCAGAGTCATGGTGCGGTGGCGCAGACCCCTGGAGACAGCGGGCGCAGCGGGCAAGCGGCGGATTCGTCGCCCGGTTCTCCCGCACGATCCTTCAGCCGGTCCGACGCTCGATCCGAGCCCGTTCCTCAGGCCGTGTCTCCGACAGACCCGGCTACCAGTGGGAGCAGACCGCGGCACGCAGACACCCCCGCACGCGGGCGGCAGGTCGGGGCGAACGGGGTGGCCAACGGCCACTCCCATGGTCAGGCCACAGGACCGCATCGGGATCGCCGTCGCTCGGCATGGGGATCAGAGGGCAATCGCGCTTCAGGACCTTTGTATGCGGCGCTGGATCTGGGCACCAACAACTGTCGCTTGCTGATTGCGCGCCCGGATGACCGGGGGTTTCGGGTCGTCGATGCTTATTCGCGGATCGTGCGTCTGGGTGAGGGGGTCGGTCGTACTGGTCTCTTGTCTGAAGAGGCTATGGATCGGGCAGTCGACGCGCTCGGCAATTGTCAGCGCAAGTTGGTCGAGCGCGGGGTGACCAAGGCCCGTCTGATTGCAACGGAAGCCTGTCGGGCAGCCGGCAATGGCGACGCGTTCATCGAGCGGGTAAAGCAGGAAACCGGAATGGCGCTGGAGGTGGTCAGTCGTGAGACGGAAGCACGTCTTGCGGTGGCCGGTTGCGTCACCCTGGTTGATCCTGAAGCAAACGGCGTGATCCTGTTTGATATCGGCGGCGGTTCGTCCGAAATTGTCTGGCTGGATCTGCGCAACCGATGCGGGGCGCGTGGCTTCGCTCTGACGCGCTTCGTCCGTTCCTGGGCCTCGTTGCCGGTGGGTGTCGTCAATCTGGCTGAACGCCACGGCGGTGTCGATGTGACCTACGCAGTGTTTGAGGCGATGGTCGATGACGTGGCGAACCATTTGAAGGACTTCGCTCTCGGCGATGATCTGACGGCTGCAATTGGTGCCGGCGGCGTCCACATGTTGGGCACCTCCGGCACTGTCACGACACTTGCCGGCGTGCACCTTGGTCTGAAGCGGTATGATCGGCGCAGGGTCGATGGTGCATGGCTGGAAAATGGCCAGGTGGGCGACATGATTGATCGTCTGAGGGAAATGTCCTACGAGGAGCGCATCGACAACCCCTGTATCGGGGCGGACCGGGCCGATCTTGTGCTGGCGGGCTGCGCTATTCTTGAGGCCATTCGTCGTCGGTGGAGTTGTGAACGCTTGCGCGTTGCCGACCGTGGGCTGCGCGAAGGTATTCTGACAGAACTGATGGCCGCCGACGGGGTGTGGTCCAAAGGCAAGGGCGGGCGCACAGGCTCCCGCAAAAGAGGCAAGACATGACCGGATCAAGCAAGGGCTCAGGCGACCGCGGTTTTCACGTCAAGGTGAAGACGTCACGCGGGCGCCGGGCTTCGTCCACCCAATGGCTGCAGCGGCAGCTCAATGATCCGTACGTGCGGCGTGCCAAGGCCGATGGCTATCGCTCCCGTGCGGCCTACAAGCTGCTGGAGATCGACGACAAGCACAAGCTTCTCAAGCCAGGCTATCGTGTAGTCGATCTTGGGGCTGCCCCTGGCGGTTGGTGCCAGGTGGCCGCAGCCCGCGTCAAATCGGCGGAAGATGCGCCCAAGGTCGTCGGCATCGACTATCTGGAGATGGACCATCTGCCCGGCGTGACCTTTCTCCAGAAGGACTTTCTGGACGATGATGCCCCGGCTGCGCTGCTGGAAGCACTGGGCGGGTATGGTCCGGACGTGATCTTGTCCGACATGGCGTCCCCGACCACGGGTCATCGTCAGACGGACCATTTGCGCACGACCCATCTTTTTGAAGTCGCCATTCACTTTGCCGAGCTCAATCTGGTGCCCGGTGGATCGTTTCTGGCCAAGGTGTTCCGTGGTGGAACGGAAAATGAATTGCTGCAGCAGCTCAAGCGGTCGTTCAAGACGGTTTCCCATCTGAAGCCCCCGGCGAGCCGCAAGGAAAGCCCGGAGCTTTACGTGATCGCCAAGGGGTTCCGCGGCCGTCCGGAAAACCTGTCTGGTCATGGGGACGACACCGACGCATGATGCGGCTGGCGATCTGACACACTGTGGTTTGAGGTGCTGCCGCAACCGCAACACAAAGTCACGCTGACCTGACGGATCAGGGCGACAGGCACTGTAGACAAGATCAAGGAACACTCGCCCTCAAGAGGCGGGTGTTCCTGCATTTTCGGTCAGTTAAATCGGCGCCTGCAGTCGATAGGCTCTTTCCAACCTGTCACCTGCATGGTATTGACCCGCGCCAACTCCTCCGGCACAGCCGAACCACATCCAGCGATGCAAGAACCCTCTCGGTCCTGCGTCGTTTCGAGCCTATTCAAGTTAAGGGGAATTGGCGCATGGCCACATTTTACGTTCCGTCGACCGGTCCGGAAGCTCTCACTTTCGACGACGTCCTGCTGATTCCCGGGCATTCGGAAGTCATGCCGGCACAGACCGACCTCAGGTCACGCCTGACCAAGGAAATGGAACTGAACCTTCCAATCATTTCCTCGGCAATGGACACTGTGACCGAAGGGCGTCTCGCAATCGCCATGGCGCAGGCTGGCGGCATCGGCGTCATTCACCGAAACCTCTCCCTTGATCAGCAGGCTGAAGAAGTCCGCATGGTCAAAAAATTCGAGAGTGGCATGGTGGTCAATCCGCTGGTCATCGGACCGGACGCGACCCTGGCTGAAGCCCTCGACGTAATGAAGCGTTTTGGCATTTCCGGAGTTCCGGTGGTCGAAAACGGCGGTTCCGGTGGGCAGTCCGTCGGTCGTCTGGTCGGCATCCTGACCAACCGCGATGTTCGCTTTGCCTCCAATCCGGACCAGAAAGTCTACGAGCTGATGACCCGGGAAAACCTGGTCACAGTGAACGACAGTGTCAGTCAGGAAGAAGCCAAACGGCTCTTGCATCACCACCGCATCGAAAAGCTGTTGGTGACGGATGTCAATCAGAACTGCATCGGTCTGATCACTGTCAAGGACATGGAAAAGGCGCAGCTCAACCCGAATGCGTCCAAGGACGATCAGGGCCGCCTGCGGGTGGCTGCGGCGACCAGTGTTGGAGACGAGGGTTTCGAGCGTGCCGAAAGACTGATTGATGCCGGCGTTGATCTTGTCGTCGTTGACACCGCCCACGGTCATTCCCAGCGTGTTCTCGAAATGGTCACCAAGGTGAAGAAGATTTCCAGCTCGACCCAGGTTCTGGCGGGTAACGTTGCAACCGGTGAGGGCACAAAGGCGTTGATCGATGCCGGAGCCGACGCGGTCAAGGTGGGTATCGGGCCGGGGTCCATCTGTACAACGCGCATCGTCGCCGGTGTCGGCGTGCCGCAGCTGTCAGCCATCATGGATTGCGTGGCCGAAGCCTCCAAGCAGGACATTCCGATTGTCGCTGACGGCGGAATCAAATATTCCGGCGATCTGGCCAAGGCGATCGCTGCCGGCGCATCCACTGTCATGGTCGGCTCGCTGCTGGCCGGCACTGAGGAAAGCCCGGGCGAAGTCTACCTGCATCAGGGCCGGTCTTATAAATCCTATCGTGGCATGGGCTCCGTCGGCGCCATGGCGCGTGGCTCGGCAGACCGCTACTTTCAGGCGGAAGTGCGTGATACACTGAAGCTGGTTCCAGAAGGTATTGAAGGTCAGGTCCCATACAAGGGAATGTTGTCTTCCGTGCTGCACCAGCTTGCCGGTGGACTGCGTGCTGCCATGGGCTATTGCGGTGGCAAATCGATCACCGATTATCAGGAAAAAGCCCGGTTCGTCCGGATTTCCGGTGCCAGCTTGCGCGAAAGCCATGCACATGACGTGACGATCACTCGGGAAAGCCCGAACTACCCGTCCAACGTCTAAGCTTCTTTAAATGAATGAGAAGGCGGGATTCTTGTCCTGCTTTCTCGAAAGGGTATTGAAATGAAAGATGGCGGTCGACTATCCGCAGCCATTGAGGTTCTGACCGAGGTGGAAACCCGTCATCGGCCAGTCCAGATGGCATTGCGTGACTGGGGGACTTCCCACCGGTTTGCCGGCTCAGGTGACCGAACTGCCATTGGCAATCTCGTGTTTGATGCCTTGCGGCATCGCGCAAGCTTGTCGGCTCGGCTTTCCAGCGACACACCGCGCATGGCGGTGCTCGGCACCTATGCGCTGACATGGCGCAATGGAACCGAAGGTTTGCAGGCGGCTTTTGAAGCTGACAGCCACGCACCTGAGCCTGCGACGGAAGACGAGATTTCGGCGCTCACAGCTGCCGCTGATATCGTTCCCGAAGGCGCTGCGGCCGCAGACGTTCCGGCATGGCTTTGGGAGTCGTTCCAGGGCGCCTTTGGCGAAAAGGCCGAAGCCGAAGGGCAGGCACTTGCCACACGGGCGCCGATTGATCTGCGAGTTAACACGCTGAAGTCCGACCGCGAAAAGCTGCTCAAGAAGCTGTCCCACATCAATGCATCTGCCTCGGCACTGACTCCGACCGGCATTCGCGTCGTGGCAAAGCCGGGCGCCGCACGTATGCCGCATGTGCAGGCCGAGGAAGGCTACCAGAAAGGCTGGTTTGAACTTCAGGATGAGGGCAGCCAGTTGGTCTCGCTTCTGGGTCAGGCCAAGCCAGGTCAGCAGGTTCTCGACTTTTGTGCAGGCGGTGGCGGAAAGACGTTGGCACTGGCTGCCAGCATGGGCAACAAGGGGCAGATCTTTGCCTATGACGCAGAACGTCTGCGCCTTGCGCCCATTCATGACCGGCTGAAGCGGGCAGGTGTTCACAGCGTTCAGGTCAAGGATCCGGCAACCACGGATCTGAAAGAGCTTGAAGGCGCCATGGACCTGGTCTTCATCGACGCACCTTGCACTGGAACCGGCGTTTGGCGTCGTCGTCCGGACAGCAAGTGGAAGTTGTCGGAAAAGGCCTTGTCCGATCGTCTGGAAGACCAGATTGCGGTTCTCGACCGGGCTTGCAAATATGTCCGCCCCGGCGGACGTCTGGTTTATGTCACCTGTTCGGTTTTGCCACAGGAAAACACAGATCAGATAACGGCCTTCCTGGAGCGCAATTCCGAGTTCGAGGCGCTGTCAGCTCTGGAAATCTGGAAGCAGGTGCTGCCTGAGTGCAAGGAACCGGAGTACGTCAACGAGCGTGGTGACGTTTTGTTGACCCCGGCAACGATGGGAACCGATGGATTCTTTGCCGCCGTGATGACGCGCAAGGCCTGATAGTCACCGATAGATTAGCCGACAAAGCATCGCCGGCCAGAAGCCATTCCGAGATCTGCCATCAGGCCGGTATCAGGATGGCTTCTCTTCGTCGGGGGCGGCGGAATTCAGCTCATCGCCAAGATCAGATTCCAGTGCCAGATCATCGGGCAGGGGCCTGCTCTCGGGCCGACTGGTTTTCTGTGGTTCAAAAGTGACTTCCGCAACGCCGGAATCGTCATCTTCGTCGTCGGAGAGGTTCTCCGACGTGCTTTGTTCCAGATTTGCCGCTGTCGCCCGCGCAGCAAGGGTTTGCTCTGCGTCCGCAGCAGCCTTGGCAATCTGGTTTTTCAGCCCCTCGGCCAGCGCTTCGTCGCGCGACGCGGCCGTCAGGACCTGACGCGCCATCTGGCCCTGTTTCAGGGCCGCCAGGCAAGTGCCGAGCGTATTCAGCACATTGGCATTGCGCGGAGCCAGCTGATAGGCCTGAAATACGTCCACCAGGGCCGCATCAAGGTCTCCGGCCTTGCGGTGAAGCGCTGAAAAGCGCAGCAGCAATTCCGGCCGCTCAGATGACTTGCAAGCTTTCAATGCCTTGGAGAGCGCGTCACGTGCCCCCTCCAGATCGCCGCTCGCCATGCGCGCATCGGCCAGAGTGCGCAATGGCAAACTGGCCTGCGGCTCCAGTGCATGGGCTTGCGCGGCCAGAACCGCGGCCTCGGCAAACCTGCGTCGGCGCAGATACAATTCCGCAAGCCCGGTGATGGCCGGCATGTGAGTTGCGTCCAGCTCCAGCGCCTTTCGGAACGAGGCAATGGCTGCAGAGCCTTGCGGGTCCTTGGATTGCGATCGGGCAAACAGGGTGCGAACCGGTGCGCTTTGCGGCAAAAGCTCCACCAGCTTCTGGGCCGGAGCGAAGGCGGCTTCCGGTTTGTTCAAATCAAGCTGGACGCTGGCCAGGCCATATAGCGCATTACGGTTGTCTGGCTGCAACCCGAGCACTTCCTTGAAGTTGGCCTCGGCGGTAGTCAGATCACCCATCAGGTATTGGCAATTGCCAAGATTGGCCCGGGCGGGAACATTCTCAGGTTCGATGAAGACGATACGGCGCAATTGCGACAGCGCTTCATCCAGATGCCCGGCACGCATCAGTGCGGTGGCGGTCCGAAAAGCAATATCCAGATTGTCCGGCGCATCTTCCAGCGCCTGCAAATAGGCGGCGAGTGCGGCATCGGACTTGCCGTTGCGCTCGTAATAGAGGGCACGTTCGAAGGCTGCTTCGCCAGGAGGGGGCAGGGAGTCGCTCACCAAGGGAATCAATCCTTATCTTGAGCCTCTATTGAAGCGGATTAGCGGTGAAAATGGAATCAGGCAAAACGGGTTCTCCAGCACCCATTTGGGACAGCTTGTTTATGTCCATTTGAAGGGCGGTATGAGCCATGCAGGAGGAACAGCCTGGAAAATCCTCAAAAACAGTTTGAGAGGCTGAATTTCAGCCTTCAAATTGGCTAGGGAAGCGGGTAGAAGCAGCCCATGACACAGCATGATCGCCTCCTCATTATCGACTTCGGCTCCCAGGTTACCCAGCTGATTGCCCGACGTCTGCGCGAACTCAATGTCTATTGCGAAATCCATCCCTATCAGAACGTGACGGATGCGTTTCTGGACGAGTTCTCTCCCAAAGCCGTGATTTTCTCCGGAGGCCCGGACAGTGTTGTCCGTGAGGGATCCCCGCGCCCGCCCAAGACCGTCTACGATCTCGGTGTTCCGATCCTCGGTATCTGTTACGGCCAACAAGTCATGATGCATGACCTGGGCGGCAAAGTCGAAGCGGGCGAAAGCCACACGGCAGAGTTCGGTCGGGCTTTCGTCTCACCGACCCCGACCATCATCGACCTGTTGCACGGCTGGTTCAAGGCTGAACGTGAGCAGGTATGGATGTCGCATGGTGATCATGTCAGCGAGATCGCACCGGGCTTTGAGGTCTATGGCACCTCGCCGGGCGCACCGTTTGCCGTCACTGCCGATTTGAACCGCAATTTCTTTGCCGTGCAGTTCCATCCGGAGGTGCATCACACGCCGAACGGCAAGTTCCTCTATGAGAACTTCGTGCGGATGGCGGGCTTTACCGGCGACTGGACAATGGGCGCCTACCGCGAGGAAGCGATCCGGCTGATCCGCGAGAAGGTTGGCGACAAGAAGGTCATCTGCGGTCTGTCCGGCGGCGTCGACAGCTCTGTTGCAGCGGTTCTGATTCATGAGGCCATTGGTGATCAACTGACCTGCGTGTTTGTTGATCATGGCTTGCTGCGTCAGAACGAAGCCGACGAAGTGGTCAAGATGTTCCGCGACCACTACAATATTCCGTTGATCCATGCGGACGAGAGTGAGCTGTTTCTGGGCGAGTTGGAAGGCCAGTCCGACCCGGAGACCAAGCGCAAGATCATCGGCCGGCTGTTCATCGACGTATTCCAGAAATACGCCAACCAGATCGAAGGTGCCGAGTTCCTGGCTCAGGGCACGCTCTATCCGGATGTGATCGAAAGCGTTTCCTTCTCCGGCGGTCCTTCCGTCACCATCAAGTCGCATCACAATGTGGGTGGTTTGCCGGAAAAGATGGGCTTGAAGCTGGTTGAGCCACTGCGCGAACTGTTCAAGGACGAAGTCCGCGCCCTGGGCCGTGAACTTGGCCTGCCGGACAGCTTCATCGGCCGCCATCCGTTCCCGGGTCCAGGACTGGCGATCCGTTGCCCTGGCGAAATCACGCGGGAAAAGCTGGAAATCCTGCGCAAGGCCGATGCGGTCTACATCGACCAGATCCGCAAGCATGGTCTGTATGATGAGATCTGGCAGGCGTTCGTGGCGATCCTGCCCGTCCGTACAGTTGGCGTCATGGGCGATGGCCGCACCTACGACTTTGCCTGTGCCCTGCGTGCGGTAAACTCGGTCGATGGCATGACGGCAGACTATTATCCCTTCAGCCACGACTTCCTTGGAGAGACCGCCACGCGGATCATCAACGAGGTCAAGGGGATCAACCGGGTGACCTACGACATCACCTCAAAGCCTCCCGGAACCATCGAGTGGGAGTGAGTTCTGAGCTCAACGAAAAGGCGCCGCAAGGTGCCTTTTTTATTTGGCTCACTGCCTCTTGTTTCATCCTTTGCATGATCGGTGTGCGGCTGCTTGCAGGTGGAGAGGCGGGTTTGGCTTGCTCGAGGTTTAAAGTCCCGGATTTGAGAGAAAATACAACATTGGTGCTTATTGAAACCGTTTGACGAGTTGCCCATGAATCCCGTTGACTTGGTCTTGAACCAACCGGGCAAAGGTAAACGTCATGCGGGCCAGTCATACAATCGATCTGCCATTGTCGTGGCAAGCAATTGCCGGCGTTGCCCGCGGCTTGGATGTCGTGCTTTCCGAACCGGCGAAAGACCGGATCCGCCGATCCCGCGATGCGGCTGAAAAGCTGATGTCGGACAACACGCGCTGTTATGGCCTCAACACCGGGGTTGGTGGTCTGTGCAATGAAGTGATCGCGCCGAGCGACCGCTCCCGGCTTTCTGAAAACATTGCCTTCAGCCATCATGTCGGCGTTGGTCAGCCACTCTCACGTGAACAGACACGCGGACTGCTGGCGGCAAAGATCAATCTTTACGCGTTGGGGTATTCCGGCATTCGGCTGGAGGTTGTCGAAAGGCTCTGCGCGTTTCTCGACAATGATTGTCTGCCTGTCATTCCCGCCAAGGGTTCGCTCGGCTATCTCAGCCACTCCGCACCGGTGGCTTTGTCTGTCTTTGGAGAAGGCGATGTATTCCTGCGCGGCGAGCGGATGACCGCATCACAAGCCTTGTCGGAACTCGGATTGGCGCCGCTGCAGCTGGAGGCCAAGGAAGGTCTCAGTCTCGTCAGCGGAACCGGTTGTGCCTCCGGCTTTGCGGCACTGGCGCTGTCCCATGCTCATATGTTGCTCGACTGGGCAGATGCCGCCGCTGCCATGAGTTTTGAGAACCTGCGGTGTGATCCGGAAGGACTTTCCGCCCGAACTCTGGCCCTGCGACCAAGCCCAGACATGGCGACAGTCGGCGAAGCGCTACGGTTCTATCTCCGGGGAAGTCAACTGGCGCAGGGACCTGGCCTCAACCCAACACAACCGCCTTTGAGCTTGCGGGCAATTTCGCAAGTGCATGGCGGTGTGCGCCGGGCCGTACGTATGTCCGGTGAAACACTCGATCTGGAATTGGCCAGTTGCACCGACAATCCGGCGATATGGGAAGACAATGGCGAAGTCCATATGGCCTCTCAGGCGCATACGGTGGCGGCCGAACTTGCAATGTCTCTCGACAGCCTTGCCTTGGCGCTGGCGCATATTGGCGTCATCAGCGAAAGGCGTATTGATCGGCTGGTCAATCCGATGGTCAGCAACTTGCCGGCTTTTCTCGCAGCCGCCGGTGGCCTGCATAACGGCTTTCAGATTGCCCATTATACGGCGGTCTCTTTGGTCGGGGAAAATCGCCGACTGGCTCAACCGTCGAGCCTTGATGGCGGCGTGACCGCAGGCCTTCAGGAGGATTATCTGGCCCATGCGACGCCTTCGGCACTGAAGGCACTCGACCTTCTGGAAAACATTGAAACCATTCTGGCCATTGAATTGCTGTGTGCCGCCCAAGCTTATGATGTGCAACCGTGCGGGGCACAGGGCAAGCGCGGGCATGGGACGGAAGGCATTTATCAGTATATTCGCGAAGCCATTGGCGCCTATGACGACCGCCGACCACTGGCGAAAGACATCGAGATGATGCGCCGCCTCATGTGGATGATGCCCTATCCTGCCAGCATGGCGTCGAACGTCTCCCTGTCGCCAACACAAAAACCGGAAGTTTGAGCTGGGTGAATTAGGCGCAGGAGCGCCTAATTCTGGTTTGAACGGGTTGATCAGGCGTCGAGCATCCGCTGTTCTTCCTCAGCCTTGATCATCTCTTCGTGGTGCCGGCTCGCCTGCACCTCGATGAACAGGCGCGTCACATCCGGGTTCTGCCGCTTGATCGTCTGCTCCATCGAATAGATCGCATCTTCAATCGCACCGGCTTTCACCTGGTCCTCGAAGTCGAGGGAAAGGGCCAGAAGAATATCATGCGGACCGCGGTGCAACGTGCGGATCTCGTTGACCGCTGTCACTGTAGGCGAGGCCTCAACGATCTGGCGTATGCTGGAGATGATCTCCGGCGATGCGCCTTCGCCGATCAGCAAGCCTTTTGTTTCAAAAGCCAGGAAGGCAGCGGTTGCGGCGAGGATCAGGCCGATTGCGATGGAGGCTGCTCCGTCGAGCCATGGCAGGCCAAGCACCTGAGCTGCAGCTAGTCCGATGGCGGCAACCATCAGGCCCAGCATGGCGGCACTGTCCTCGAAGAGAACCGTGAACAAAGTCGGGTCCTTGCTGTCGCGAACCGTCTGGAACAGGCTTCGTCCGCCACGAGTCTGGTTGAACTCTTTCAAGGCAATCCACCAGGCGACAGATTCAAACGCAAAGGCCAATGCCAGAACGATATAGTTGACCATCGGATTGCTGACAGGATGAGGATGGATGACTTTCTGCACGCCCTCGTAGATTGAGACGCCCGACCCGACCGCAAAGATCAAGATCGCCACCACGAACGACCAAAAGTATAATTCAGCACCATATCCAAAAGGATGTTGCTTATCGGCGGGCTGCTTGGCCCGCTTCATGCCGTATAGCAGAAGCCCCTGGTTGCCTGTATCGACAAGAGAGTGAATGCCCTCCGACATCATTGCAGAGGAGCCGGTAAAAGCGGCAGCAGCGAACTTGGTGATGGAAATCAGGCCATTGCCAGCGAGGGCGGCGTAAATCACCTTTTTGGAACCATGGGCGGCCATCGGGCATCCTTCTTGTTGGCGGTCGGTCAGCGGTTCCCGTGACGAACGCTGATGACGGGTCTGTGAAACTCTACTTCGAACTGTGATTATTGGTAGAGCCGAAAGTCTGGCAGCATGGCCTGACACGTGTGAATGCGGCAAAAAAGAGAAGACAGTCAATGAAACAACCGCGAAAAGCCAATCCGGTTCCCATCGGACGTAGACTGATAATAGCCGTTGGCCTGTTTTGCGCTGCGACTTCTGTGGCGAGTGCCGGTGAAGTGGAGATCAACGCGGTCGTTGTGGAGCGTCAGGGCGACAGCTTACGCTTCGACGTGACGCTATTCCATCAGGATGAAGGATGGGATCATTATGCCGACCTGTGGCAGGTGGAAAGTCAAAGCGGCAAGGTGCTGGCCGAACGTGTTCTGCTCCACCCGCATGTAAATGAGCAGCCCTTTAAGCGCTCGCTGTCGGGTGTGAAAATCCCCTCAGAGTTGAATGTGGTCTTCATTCGTGCCCGCGACACCAGGCATGGCTTTGCTTCCAACAGATACAAGGTGCAACTACCAGATTGATGCAGCCCTCGCTGTCTTCCGGATAAAGTCCCTTGCCCATGGGGGCGAGCGCGCCAGGTTTAAGGGAGCCATCCCGATCTTCGGAACCGTCTGCAGGCGGCGTCCGTTTGATCTCTACTTTTCTGGTACAATTGGAGAGCTTTTGGTGCTCGTTCATTATCTCGACAACTCCCGTGCGCATCGCATTCTGTGGCTGCTTGAAGAGCTCGCGGTGAACTACGACGTGAAAACCTACAAGCGCGGTCCTGACATGCGCGCCCCCAAGTCCCTGAAGCAGGTTCATCCGCTGGGGAAGTCGCCGGTCATCGAGGACAATGGACGGGTTGTCGCCGAAAGTGGCGCGATGGTGGAATATCTCCTCGACTTTTATGGAACGGAAACGAAGTTGCGGCCGGCGCCTGGCACAGATGCTCTGCTTGAGTACAGATACTGGCTGCATGCTGCAGAAGGTACGGCGATGCCGATGATCACGCTGAAGCTGATTTTCAAGCTGCTCCCCAAGCAAGTACCATTCTTCGTCAAGCCGCTGGCATCAGCCATCTCCAAAGGCGCGCAGAGCAAGGTGACTGATCCGCAGGCCCGCGATCAGATGGCGATGTGGGAAACTCAGCTGGAGAAAACCGGATGGTTCGCCGGAGACAGTTTCAGCGCAGCGGATATCGCGATGAGTTTCCCGGTCGATGTGGCGGTCGAAAGGTTTAAGCTTGCCCAGCCCGGCCCGGCAACCATCGCATGGCTGGCGGCGATCAAGCGACGCCCTGCCTATCAGCGGGCGCTCAAGAGTGGCGGCGGCTACGATATTGCAAGCTGATAGACGTTGCATGAGCCGGGGCGCAGACGCCGCGATTTATGCCCTATGCCCGGCAGTCCAGCCGGAGATAGGGCATAAGCAGTGCCTTAACCCTGCAACAGGGAGATGATGCCATCGGCGATGAACTGGACGGATAGTGCCGACAGCAGCACACCGAGAAGACGTGTGATGACCAGCTGTGCTGTATCGCCCATCAGGCGCTCGATGCGGTCAGCCAGCAGGAACGACAGCATGCAGGCCACGAGGATCGACAGGATCACAAGTCCCAAACCGACATAGGTCACGGTGTCAGGTGCCTGTCCTGACAGCAGGATGATAGCCGAGATCGCTGCAGGTCCGGCGATCAGCGGGATTGCTAGCGGGAAGATCGCCACTTCATGCATGTCGGCCGGGTCATGGTCGTCGACCGCAGCTTCTGCCGTCTCTGTTTTGCGCTTCTGACGCTTGCCGAATACCATTTCGACGGAGATCAGGAACAGCAGCACACCGCCTGCGACGCGAAACGCGGAAACGGAAATTCCGAGGATTTCCAGCACTGCATTGCCCGTCACATAGAAGACAAGAAGAATGAGGAAGGCGGTGATGGTGGCGCGGATCGCAATCTTGCGCCGGTCCTGCTTGGAGTATCCGGCGGTGACTGCCAGGAACATCGGCGCCAGTCCAACCGGGTCGATCGTCACAAACAGTGTCGCGAAAGCATTGATGAGAAAGTCCGACATGGGCTTCGAAAGCCTTTCAAATTGAGGCCGGAAAGGCCGCGGATTCCTGAGAGTTCTTGTGTCCTTCTAGCCCCGATTTTGGTGCTTCCTTAAGGGGGAGGGCAAAAACAATTTTCCTGCCTGTGAACTGTTTGCGTAACATATTGAATTTATTGCGTAAAACTTATTTGACGAAAGGCTCCCTGATTTGGTTGCGAGCGATGAATCGGATATAAACAACTTAGCAATAACAATATATATGAGTGCTTTCTTTGGCTGAGCAGGACAATAGCATACCGGGCGGGGGATCGTCCGATATCAAGCCGATTTCCATCGTCGACGAAATGAAGAGCAGTTATCTCGATTACGCCATGAGCGTCATCGTGAGCCGTGCTCTTCCTGATGTGCGCGACGGATTGAAGCCGGTTCATCGCCGCATTCTCTTCTCGATGCATGAAAACGGCTATGAGTGGAACAAACCCTATCGCAAGTCGGCCCGTGTGGTCGGTGATGTTATGGGTAAGTATCACCCCCATGGCGACAGCGCGATCTACGACGCGCTCGTGCGTATGGCGCAGAACTTCTCTCTGCGACTGCCGCTGATCGACGGACAGGGCAACTTCGGCTCTGTTGATGGCGATCCGGCGGCGGCGATGCGATACACTGAGTGTCGTCTGCAGAAGGTCGCCCACAAGCTTCTTGATGACATCGACAAGGAAACGGTCGACTTCCAGGAAAACTACGACAACTCCGAAAGTGAGCCTGTCGTTCTTCCGGCCAAGTTCCCGAACCTCCTGGTCAATGGCGCCGGTGGTATTGCTGTCGGCATGGCGACCAACATTCCTCCCCATAACCTGGGTGAAGTGATCGACGCAGCGATTGCCATCATGGAAAATCCGGCGCTGACGCTCGAAGAACTGATGGAGATTGTTCCCGGTCCGGACTTCCCGACCGGCGGCATCATCCTTGGCCGTTCCGGCATCCGCTCAGCCTATGAAACAGCACGTGGTTCGGTCCCGATCCGGGGCAGGGTCAATGTCGAGGAAATCCGCAAGGATCGCTTCGCGCTGATCATCACCGAGATCCCGTATCAGGTGAACAAGTCCTCGATGATCGAGAAGATCGCCGAAGCTGTCCGCGACAAGCGTATCGAAGGCATCTCGGACATCCGCGACGAGTCCGATCGCTCGGGCATGCGTGTCGTTGTCGAGTTGAAGCGCGACGCTGTCCCCGACGTGGTTCTCAACCAGCTCTATCGCTTCTCGCAGCTTCAGACCTCCTTCGGTTGCAACATTGTTGCGCTGAACGGCGGCAAGCCCGAGCAGCTGACACTGGCCGACATGCTGAAGGCCTTCGTCGCCTTCCGTGAGGAAGTGATCCAGCGTCGGACACGCTTCCTTCTGCGCAAGTGTCGTGACCGCGCCCACATCTTGGTAGGTCTCGGCATTGCCGTTGCCAATATTGACGAAGTCATCAAGCTGATCCGTTCTGCGCCGGATCCGGCGACAGCCCGTCGTCAGTTAATGGAACGCAATTGGCCGGCTAAGGACGTGGAAGCTTTGATCCTCTTGATCGATGATCCACGTCACATGGTTCAGGACGATGGCACCTACAAGTTGTCCGAAGAGCAGGCCCGAGCAATCCTCGAGCTGCGTCTGCAGCGCCTGACGGCGATGGGTCGTGAGGAAATCGAGGAAGAGCTGAACAAGATCGGTGCCGAGATCTCCGAATACCTGTCAATTCTGCGTTCACGCGCCAGAATTCAGGAGATCATTCGCGACGAAATGCTTGAGATCAAAGAGAACTTCGCGACGCCGCGCCGTACCGAGATCATCGAGGGTGGCCCTGACTTCGACGAAGAAGATCTGATCCAGCGTGAAGACATGGTCGTGACCGTGTCTCACACCGGCTACGTCAAGCGGGTTCCTCTTGCCACGTACCGCGCTCAGCGGCGCGGCGGAAAAGGTCGCTCGGGCATGGCAACCAAGGACGAGGATTTCGTTACCCGTCTTTTCATTGCCAACACCCACACGCCGGTGTTGTTCTTCTCGTCGCGCGGCATTTGTTACAAGATGAAGGTCTGGCGCCTGCCGCTTGGCGGGCCGAATTCGCGTGGCAAGGCCATGGTCAATCTTCTGCCGCTGGAACAGGGCGAACAGATCACCTCGATCCTGCCGCTGCCGGAGGATGAGGACAGCTGGGCGAACCTGGATGTTATGTTTGCTACGGTTCGTGGCACCGTCCGTCGCAACAAGCTGTCCGACTTCGTTCAGATCAACCGCAACGGCAAGATTGCGATGAAGCTGGAAGACGGCGACGGCATTGTTGGCGTCGACACCTGTTCGGAACTTTCCGACATCATGCTGACCACCGCTTCTGGCCAATGTATTCGGTTCCCGGCAACGGACGTGCGCGTCTTCGCCGGCCGAAATTCGGTCGGGGTTCGCGGTATTCGCCTGAGCGATGACGATCACATCATCTCGATGCAGATCCTTCACCACATCGATGTGTCCGCTGAAGAGCGTGCAGCCTATCTCAAGATGTCCCGTGCTCTGCGCGGTGAGACGGAAGAGAGCAGCAACAGCGATGAAGAGGCAGTGGAAGCTGGAGCTCTGCCGCAGGAGCGCTATGCCGAAATGAGTGCCGCGGAACAGATCATTCTGACCCTTTCCGAAAACGGCTACGGCAAACGCACGTCGTCCTTCGAGTACCGGGTGACCGGCCGTGGCGGCAAAGGCATCACGGCCATGGCGGTGAATGCGCGAAACGGCAATCTCGTGGCGTCTTTCCCGGTTGAGGACAAGAACCAGATCATGCTGGTAACCAACGGCGGCCAGCTCATTCGCTGCCCGATCGAAGGAATCCGCATTGCCGGCCGCTCAACCCAGGGCGTGATTGTCTTCAAGACGGCAAAAGACGAGAATGTCGTTGCCGTCGAGCGCATCACGGATGTGGATGAAGAAGATGATGGCCTGATCGACGGTGAAGTGGTCGAAGGCGCGGTCGTTGAAGGTACTGTGGTTGAAGGCGAAGCTGCCGGATCTGCAGACACCGCATCAGCTGATGCCGAAACGCCAAGCGCTGATGGCGATGCGGGCGATAGCGCTGCCGAGACAGACTCCGACGAAGGCAAGGAAGGGGACGCTTAAGGCGTCGTCTTTCTCAGGCTTTTGAACAAAAAAATGCAGCGGCTGGATTTGATCTCGCCGCTGCATTTCATTTTGAAGATCGATTTTTCATGTGGCCCGCAAGAGCCCGGTCCCGGATCGGGGCAATGGATGATGCGCATCAACCGTTGCTCGGAACCCGTGCAAGAACCGTGGTGTTGTTGCCGGCAGGCTTTTCAACGGTGCGGAAATTGACCGCACGAACATTTGTCTGGCCACTCAGCGATGCTGCACAATCAGCCGAATATGCGCCCCAGGCCTGTCCGTCACAAACATTGCTCGAAGCAACGACACGGTCGCTCTTGGTGGCGATAGCGCCCTGTGTCTCGGCGGGGCTTGCGTTTGAAGATTCGGCAGTAAATGGGTTAAGGGCAATTGCTGTCGCCATGACGACCGCTGCACAGGCCGCAATGGTCACTCCGGCGATGTGTGTTGCGGTTGTCGGGCGCATAGCTCTTACATTGGACCGAAAGACGTCGGTGCCGAATTTTTCCAGGAACGGATCGTTTTCGTAAGTATTGATGCTGGTCATTTTAAATCTCCCTGCAGTGTGCCTGCTGTTGATGTGTAAATGCATCTTTACGAGTTTGGTTCCCGAGTACCGTGACAGCCATCACATAATGTTCGTCTTTGTTCTTTGCCAGTGAAGGCATTTTCCATTGGAACAGACTTGTTTGTCTTGTCCGCAGCGACGCATCACGCTATTGAGGGCGCCATGAAACGCATCGCGCTATATCCAGGGTCATTCGACCCGGTCACCAACGGGCACATGGACATCCTTCGGCAAGCACTCGGGCTGGCCGATGAGGTCATTGTCGCTATCGGCATACACCCTGGAAAGTCGCCCCTGTTTACCTTTGAAGAGCGTAGGGAACTCCTGGAGGCTTGCGTCCATTTGGCCTTTGGCGCCGAGGCGGCAGCGCGTTTGAAGGTTGTGTCCTTCTCCAATCTGCTGATCGAGACGGCCCGCGAGCTGAAGGCGTCTATCCTTGTACGCGGTTTGCGCGACGGAACGGATCTGGATTACGAAATGCAGATGGCTGGGATGAACCTGACACTGGCAAAAGACATTCAGACTGTGTTTTTGCCGGCCAGTCCGACCAGCCGCCACATCACCGCCACGCTTGTTCGTCAAATCGCTAAGATGGGCGGTGATGCAACCGCCTTCGTGCCCCCCGCTGTCGCTGCACCCTTGAAAGAGAAGTGCAGCAAGTAGACCGGCCGGTGGCCAGATTTTTCGTGAAACCGATGGAGTTCCCCTTGTTTCGATTGTTTTCCGTGTTCGCGGTACTTGGCGCGCTTCTGTTCGCGCCTCTGAGTGCAAATGCTTCGGATCTTGATCCAGAAAATACGCTTTACATGGATCTGAAGGATGGCCGCGTCGTCATTCGCCTATTGCCCGACATTGCGCCAAAGCATGTCGCCCGGATCAAGGAGCTGACGCGCGAAGGCTTTTACAACGGCATCGTGTTTCACCGCGTCATTGACGGCTTCATGGCTCAAACCGGCGATCCCACCGGCACAGGCATGGGGGGCTCCAACAAGCCCGACCTGAAGGCCGAGTTCTCCGACAAGTCATTCGCCAGAGGCGTGATCGGAATGGCGCGTGCCGCCGATCCAAACAGCGCCAACTCGCAGTTCTTCTTTGTCTTCAAGGAAGCCAGCTGGCTGGATGGCCAATACACCATCTGGGGAGAGGTGGTTGAAGGCATGGAGTACATCGATGCCATTGAGCGCGGCGAACCGCCGGCCAATCCCGACAAGATCATCAAGATGCAGGTTGCGGCCGACGCAGGCTGAACCGCAAAGTCGCCAAAATGAATAACCCCGCAGGCGGGGACAAGACCAAAGGACTGAAAATGCCCGATATCAAAGACCCTGAAAACACGCTTGTACTGGACACCACCCAGGGCACAGTAACCATCGAAATGCGTCCGGACCTTGCCCCGACCCATGTTGCTCGCATCAAGGAACTGGTTCGCGAAGGTTTCTACGACGGTGTGGTTTTTCACCGCGTGATCGATGGCTTCATGGCGCAGACCGGCTGCCCGCAGGGCACAGGGACGGGCGGCTCTGGCAAGAAGCTGCGCGCTGAGTTCTCCAAGGAGAAGCACGTTCGCGGCACATGTTCGATGGCTCGTTCGATGGACCCGAACTCCGGCGACAGCCAGTTCTTCATCTGCTTCCAGGACGCACCTTGGCTTGACGCCCAGTACACAGTCTGGGGCAAGGTGATCGATGGTATGGACAATGTCGACAACCTGAAGCGCGGTGAGCCGGTCAAGAACCCGGACAAGATCAACTCTTTCAAAGTCGCAGCTGACGCCTGATCAAGGCGCACACGACGTGATTGCAGCAGCGCGGGGTCCCAGGCCCCGCGCTGTTTGCTTGAGAGGTCTGCAGCACTGTGGCCGTGATGGTTGACCCTGTGCAGGACAGCGTCTAAGAGCGGCCTCAAGGGTTCGATCTGCAATGATCGGACGATGATTTCCAACACTTGAATGGCTTGAAGACCAACCGCCCCATGCGCGTAGACCTGTTCGATTTCGAGCTTCCCAACGAACGAATTGCCTTGCGGCCGGCTCGCCCGCGTGATTCTGCACGCATGCTGGTTGTTCGCCCGGGCCAAAGTCCCGAGCTGACGGACACCGGTGTTGCCGATCTGGCTGCTTGTCTTGATCCCGGTGACGCGCTGGTCTTCAACGACACCAAGGTCATTCCCGCACAGCTTGAAGGCACCCGCACGCGCGGTGACGCAGTGGCCAGGATTTCTGCAACGCTGCACCTGCGTTCCGACATTGACCGTTGGTGGGCCTTTGTTCGCCCAGCCAAGAAGTTGGTGATCGGTGACCGTGTGCGTTTTGGCAGCGACGACGAAACCTGTCTGACCGGCACTCTGGATGCGACGGTGGCCGACAAGGGAGACGCCGGGGAGGTACTGTTCGTCTTCGACCTGTCCGGCCCGGCTCTCGATGACGCCATCATCGCCGTCGGCCATATTCCTTTGCCGCCTTACATCGCGCTGAAGCGCGGTGAGGATGCTCAGGATCGCGAAGACTATCAGACGATGTTTGCCGACCGAAACGGTGCGGTAGCGGCACCGACCGCCGGACTGCACTTCACGCCCGCCTTGCTGGACAGTCTGACAGCGCGTGGCATCGAGCAGCACCGTGTCACCTTGCACGTCGGTGCCGGCACGTTCCTTCCGGTCAAGACCGATGAGACCGATGAGCACAAGATGCATGCGGAGTGGGGCGAAATCAGCGCCGACACAGTCGCCGCGCTCACAGCCGTGAAGGCCCGCGGCAACAAGGTCGTGTCCGTCGGCACCACATCGCTCAGGATTTTGGAAAGCGCCTCGCAAGGGCCGGAAGGCTTGCAGCCTTTCTCTGGGGAGACGTCGATCTTCATCACACCGGGCTATCGGTTCCGCACGATTGACGCTCTGATGACCAACTTCCATTTGCCGAAATCAACTCTCTTCATGTTGGTTTCCGCCTTCTCGGGCCTGGAAACCATGCGGGCAGCTTATGCCCATGCCATCAAGACCGAATACCGCTTTTACAGCTACGGAGATTCCTCCCTGCTGTTTCCGGCAGTCGGCGCGCTAGCGAAAGACTGAACCCATGAGCGACGCACCCAAGACCGACCCGACACCAATTCCGGCCAATGCGTCTGATAATCCGGCGCCTTTCGCCTTTGAGTTGAAGAAGACAGATGGGCGTGCTCGGCGCGGAGCAATCCGCACGCCGCATGGCACGGTTCAAACGCCTGCCTTCATGCCGGTTGGAACTCAGGCCACCGTCAAGGCGATGTTCATGGGGCACGTGGAAGCAACTGGTGCGGAAGTGGTGCTTGGCAACACCTACCATCTGATGCTGCGCCCGACGGCGGAACGGGTGAACCGACTCGGTGGATTGCACAAGTTCATGAATTGGAACAAGACGATCCTGACCGACAGTGGCGGCTTTCAGGTGATGTCGCTGGCGCAGTTGCGCAAGCTGGATGAAGAAGGCGTGCGCTTTCAGAGCCATATCGATGGTCAAAAGTATCACCTGACGCCGGAACGCTCCGTCGAGATCCAGGGCCTTCTTGGCTCGGACATTCAGATGCAACTGGACGAGTGCATCAAGCTTCCGGCGTCGCGCGAAGAAGTACAGCGCGCCATGGAGTTGTCTCTGCGATGGGCGGCACGCTCTCGCCAGCAGTTCGAAACAATGGGTGGCCCGGCAAAGGGTCAGGCGCTCTACGGCATTGTTCAGGGGGGCGATGTTGGAGACCTGCGCATTCGCTCAGCAGAAGAACTCGGCAAATTACCGTTTGAAGGCTATTCGGTCGGTGGACTGGCCGTAGGCGAGCCCCAGGAAGTCATGCTGGAGATGCTGGACATTACCTTGCCAGCAATGCCCGAGGACAAGCCGCGCTATCTGATGGGCGTCGGCACTCCGGATGACTTGCTGGAAAGCGTCAAACGCGGCATTGATCAGTTTGATTGTGTCATGCCAACACGCGCCGGTCGTCACGGTCTTGCCTACACCCGCTATGGCAAGGTCAACCTGAAGAACGCCCGGCACCAGGACGATCATCGTCCGCTGGATGAGGCATCAGACTGCGAGGCCACCCATCATTATTCGCGCGCCTATTTGCACCATCTGGTGCGCACCGGCGAAGGCCTGGCTGCCATGCTGCTGACCTGGAACAACATCCACTATTATCAGACCCTCATGCGCGAAATGCGCGAGGCAATCGAGGCCGGACGGTTTGACGACTTCTATCAAGAGACCAAAGAGAATTGGGCACGCGGCGATATCGCTGCGCTGTAAGGCTTGCCTTGTGAAGACATGGGCATTGCTAAAAAGCCGGGGCAGATGCTCCGGCTTTTTTGTCAGGCGGCCAGACCGGAGGACTTAGTCAGATAGCAGCCAGAGATTTTCCAGGTACCGTCGTCCTGCTGCTCAAAACTGTAAAGAGCCAGCCAGTTCTGCCCTTTGGGTCCGATAAGATAGACTTCCTGAACTGGCCCGAAATCCGTGTCCTTGATCTTGCCGAAGGTGACGGATTGCGGCCGATAGACCGGCGGATAGCCACGCTTCACCATTTCAATGAATACGTCCGGAGACTGGTATCGCTTCTGCAAGGTGCGCGTTGCCAGCCCGAAGGCGGACGTGGCATCGCCGCGCTGAAACGCTTGCATCTGGTTCTGGATGATTTGCCGGAAGGTTCGGCTCTCAGAAGATCCATCGGCCCGCACCAGACTGGCAGGCAGGGATAGAATCGTTGCAAGAGCAACGAGGTGAAAAAGCTGACGAAACCGCATGACGGAGCGCTCCTCTTCTTGGCACACAAGAAGTGTACGCAGGAAACGCTGCAAAAGATTGCTGTCAATTTGCGCAAGGGTAAAAATGAGCCAGACAAGCGACTGGGAAGATCAGGTTCCAAGAGCCTAAAGCCGCCAGAGAGTGACGTGCTCAGGCGTTGTTTCCCGTGGCAGGCTGGCAGAGATATCAGCGACCAGACAGCGGCCCCCATCACTTAGCTGCTTGATCAGCCCCCAACCATGCTCTTGCGCCAGATAAGCCTGATGCGGCACGGCCACCACATAGGCATCCGCGCCCTGTAGCTCCGCAAGGTCGGAGAGCGACAGCCCGTATTCCTCGTGAACTTCATCCGTTTGGGCCAGCGGATCATGAACGAGCACTTCCGCCCCGAATTCCTGAAGCTCGCGAATCAGATCGACCACCTTGGAATTGCGCGTATCAGGCACATTCGCCTTGTAGGTGATGCCGAGGACGCCGATTTTAAGCGGTAAGGGCCGCCCCAGTTTGACGCAGGCCTGGATTACCTTTCCTGCGACAAAGCCAGGCATGTTCTCATTGGTTCCGCGACCGGCGAGGATCACCTGCGGTGTCAGCCCGAGTTCATGAGCCTTGTGGGTCAGATAGTAGGGGTCAACACCGATACAGTGGCCCCCGACCAGCCCGGGCTGGAAGGGCAGGAAATTCCACTTGGTCGAAGCCCCGGCCAACACGTCGCGCGTGTCCAGACCCATGGTCTGAAACATCTGCGCCAACTCGTTCATCAAGGCAATGTTGAGGTCCCGCTGGGTGTTCTCGATAACCTTGGCAGCTTCCGCCGTCTTGATGTTTGGCGCCTTGTGTATGCCGGCCGTTACAACACCACCGTAAACGCCAGCGAGAAACTCCGTCACTTCGGGCGTGTTGCCCGCAACGATCTTGACGATATCCTTGAAGTCGCGGTCCGGATCGCCCGGATTGATCCGTTCCGGAGAGTACCCCAGGGAGAAGTCCTGCGGATAGGAAAGGCCGGAGTGTTTGACCAGGATCGGCAAGGCGATCTCTTCAGTCACCCCCGGATAGACTGTGGATTCAAACACCACGGTCATGCCACGGCGCAGGACTTTGCCGACCGTCTGAGCCGCACCGCGAAGCGCCCGCATATCGGGACGTTTGGCCTGATCGACGGGCGTCGGGACCGCAACGATCACCACATCCGCAATGGCCATCTCGCTCGCGACATCCGTAAAGGAGAGCCCGGCAACCCGCAGGCGCGAAGGGGCAACGGATCCGGTTGCATCTTCTCCGGCGCGCAAAGACTCTATCCGGGCGGAATTGATATCAAACCCGATAACCGCATGGCCGGCCTCCGCAAAGGCAACGGCTACGGGAAGTCCGACATAGCCCAATCCAACGACGGCCAAACGGGGCAGGGCAGTGGACTGGAATGACATGCGGAAGAGGCTCCGAAAGAGGCAAGGGGGTAGGGATTGGACTCAGCGACCCGAACACTGCGCGCCTGCTGATTAACGCAAAAGCCGGACCGCGTCATCCACGATCCGGCTTCAATTTTTGCAATCAGTATGCCTACTCGGCAGCAGCCGGCTGGTTGATCATCTGGTTCAGCATCGGCACCAGTTCGCGCGCAAGGTTGTCGTCTTCCAGAGCATAGGCAACATTCGCTGTCAGGAACCCGGCCTTCGAGCCGCAATCATAGCTGTGGCCTTCAAAACGCAGGGAGGCGAACTGCTGATCATCCATCAGCGACAGCATGCTGTCGGTCAACTGGATCTCGCCACCCGCACCTTTTTCCATGCGCGACAGAAGATCGAAGATTTCCGGCTGCAGAATGTATCGGCCGGTAATCATCAGATTGGAGGGGGCAGTTCCAGGCTCAGGCTTCTCGACCATGCCCGTGATCTTTGAGGCCCGGTCGTTGATCTTCTCGCCCAGTTCGACGATGCCGTACTTGTAGGTTTGGTCCTCAGGCACTTCTTCAACAGCAATGACGTTTCCGCCCTGCTCATTGTAGATGTCGACCATCTGCTTGAGACAGCTCTGCTGAGACTTGATAATCACGTCCGGCAGAAGTACGGCAAACGGCTCGCGGCCGATAATGTCGCGGGCGCACCAGATCGCATGTCCCAGACCCAGCGGCTCCTGCTGGCGGGTGAAGCTGGTTGACCCGGCATTCGGTCGAAGTTTTTCAAGCAGCTCCAGCGCTTCATCCTTATGGCGACGCTTCAGCGTTTCTTCCAGCTCATACGCACGGTCGAAGTGATCGGCAATCACGGTCTTGTTACGGCCCGTCACAAAGACGATGTGCTCGATGCCCGCTGCCCTTGCTTCATCCACCACGTATTGGATGATCGGCCGGTCGACGATGGTTAGCATTTCCTTCGGAACCGCCTTGGTGGCGGGCAGAAAACGGGTACCAAGACCAGCGACAGGCAAGACGGCTTTGCGGATCGGTTTGTTCATAGGGGCAAAATCCACGAATGTTATTGGACCAGAAACGGGAGGGTTAAAGGTCACGGGGATGGCGACACTTTGATGTCACAACGCATGAATAAGGTTTTGGTTTCCTGCAAACGCACAGAGTATGACGGGAGGGTCTCATCTTTACGAATTTGACCAAACGGCAACAGCTTAACCTTAGCCGATGGACGCGATAAAACAAACTTCGGAAGGCACATTACCGCAAGGCCCGGCTATCGCCCTTTTCCGTCGTTGATGCCGCCGGCCGTGTTGCTCCGTCTCGTAAGAAAGGCTAAGGAGAGGGCGATTTTATTCAACTCCAGGTCTGCCTCTAGGATCCGAACCTCATGACATCCGCAAATCGCGCCGTTCAGGTCGCCAATGTCACTTTCTCGAATGACGCGCCGTTCTCGCTGATCGCAGGCCCTTGCCAGATGGAAAGCCGCGAGCACGTTCTGGAGTGCGCCGCAGCGGTCAAAGAGATAGCTGACAGTCTTGGTATCTCGGTTGTCTTCAAGGCATCCTTCGACAAGGCGAACCGGACGTCGCTTTCCGGCAAGCGTGGGGTCGGCCTGAAGGACGCCCTGCCGATTTTCGCAGAAATCAAGGAAACCACTGGAATGCCGGTCGTAACCGACATTCATACTGCAGAGCAATGCGCTCCAGTGGCTGAGGTCGTTGATATCCTGCAGATCCCGGCTTTCTTGTGCCGCCAGACCGACTTGCTGATTGCCGCAGCCAAGACCGGCGCCGTGATCAACATCAAGAAGGGGCAGTTCCTGGCACCCTGGGACATGCAGAACGTCCTCAGCAAGGTGACCGAAAGTGGTAATCCGAACGTGCTGCTGACTGAGCGTGGCGCAAGCTTTGGCTACAACACATTGGTCAGCGACATGCGCGCCCTGCCGATCATGGCCGAAACCGGAGCGCCGGTGGTGTTTGACGCCACACATTCCGTGCAGCAGCCTGGTGGACTTGGCGGCTCGACCGGTGGCGATCGCCGCATGGTGGCAGTTCTCGCCCGTGCCGCTGTCGCCGTCGGTGTTGGTGGTCTCTTCATCGAAACCCACCCGGATCCGGACAACGCGCCTTCTGACGGTCCGAACATGGTTCCACTGAAGGATCTCGCAGCGCTTTTGAAAGAGCTGCAGGCGATTGATGCCGTGGTAAAGGCGGCGCGCTGAGCCTGAGCTACAGCGCCCACCAATAAGTAATCTGAGCCATCGCGGCTGTCCCCAAACAGGCTGCGTCCCAAGGCTCATGGGAGAAACAGGACCTCATCCTCTCAAATTTTCGAGGTCCATGAGAAGGAGTAGACAATGACCGCAATCATTGACGTGACGGCGCGCGAAATTCTGGACAGCCGCGGCAACCCAACCGTGGAAGTCGATGTATTCCTGGAAGATGGGTCTTTTGGCCGCGCAGCGGTTCCTTCAGGCGCGTCCACTGGCGCTCACGAAGCTGTAGAACTGCGCGATGGCGGTGCCCGTTTCCTTGGAAAGGGCGTTCTGCAGGCAGTCGACGCGGTCAACTCCGAGATTTTCGAGGCGATCGCCGGAATGGATTCCGAAGATCAGCTGGCCCTTGACCAGTCGATGATTGATCTGGACGGCACAGAGAACAAGGCGCGCCTTGGCGCCAACGCTATTCTCGGTGTGTCGCTCGCCAATGCCCGTGCGGCTGCGCAGGCCTGTGGCCTGCCGCTCTACCGCTACGTTGGCGGTACAAGCGCACGCACTCTGCCCGTTCCGATGATGAACATCATCAACGGTGGCGCTCATGCCGATAACCCAATCGACTTTCAGGAATTCATGATTGTGCCGGTCGGCGCGGAAAACCTGAAGGAAGCCGTTCGCATGGGGGCGGAAGTCTTCCATACACTGAAGAAGTCCCTGAACGCCGCTGGTCACAACACCAACGTCGGCGACGAAGGCGGATTTGCGCCCGGCCTGAAGTCGACTGACGAAGCCATCGGCTTTGTCATGAAGGCAATCGAAACAGCCGGATACAAGCCGGGCGAAGACATGTTCCTGGCGCTCGATGCGGCCGCGACCGAGTTCTTCAAGGATGGCAAATACGAGCTGGAAGGCGAAGGCAAGTCGCTCGATCCGGATCAGATGGCAAAGTATCTGGACGATCTCGTCTCCCGTTATCCGATCATCTCCGTGGAAGATGGCCTTGCCGAAGACGACTGGAACGGCTGGAAAGCGGCAACCGACCTGTTCGGTTCCAAGTGTCAGCTGGTTGGCGATGATCTCTTCGTGACCAACTCCAAGCGTTTGCGCCAGGGTATCGACATGGGTGTGGCAAACTCCATCCTGGTCAAGGTCAATCAGATCGGTACGCTGTCTGAGACCCTCGATGCCGTGGAAACAGCTCACAAGGCTGGCTACACTGCCGTGATGTCTCACCGCTCCGGCGAAACCGAAGATGCGACGATTGCCGATCTCGCGGTTGCCACCAACTGCGGGCAGATCAAGACAGGCTCTCTGGCCCGTTCCGACCGGTTGGCCAAATACAACCAGCTGATTCGCATCGAAGAAGAGCTCGGCCCGCTGGCGCATTATGCCGGTCGCTCCGTTCTGCGCGGCTAACCACAGCCGACTGCGAAACAAGAAGAAGGCCGGGGCATTTGCTCCGGCCTTTTTGGTTCAGGCAGACAGGAAGTCGATTACATCTTGTAGATGGACTTCACGTTGACGAACTCCTTCATGCCAAAGCCGCCATGCTCGCGGCCATAGCCGGAGTCCTTGACACCCCCAAACGGCATGTTCGGGATCGCGATATTGTAGCCGTTGATGCAGATCATGCCGGTGTCAAAATGCTTCTCGGCAAGCTCTCGGGCGCGCTCTTCGTTTTTGGAGAAGATACCGCCACCCAGGCCGTAGCGGCTGTCATTTGCCACGCGGATGGCCTCATCATCGTCTTTTACCTTGATCACAGATGCGACAGGGCCGAACAGCTCGTCGTCATAGGCTGGTTGTCCCGGCTGCACATTACTGAGAACGGTTGCCGGATAGTAGGCGCCTTTTTGATCGGGGATCTTTCCACCGCATTCAATCCTGGCGCCCTTGGTGACACTGTCATCCACCTGTTTGGCCAGCTCGTCGCGCAATTGCGTGCGTGACATTGGCCCAAGGCCGGTACCTTCTTGTGTCGGATCACCCAGTTTGACGGCGTTCATCTGCTCGACAAAGCGCTTGAGGAATTCGTCGTGGTGGTTTTCCGTCACAATGAAGCGCTTGGCGTTCACGCAAGTCTGGCCGTTATTGTAGATGCGGCCCTGAACGCAGGTTTTGACGGCAAGCTCCAGATCTGCATCACTGAGCACCAGATAGGCGTCGTTCGAGCCAAGTTCCAACACAGTTTTCTTCAGGTTCTCGGCGGCTTTCTGCGCCACTTTTCGGCCTGCGCCATCAGAGCCTGTCAGGGTGACGCCGCGCACGAGTTCGTGTTCGATCACCTTGTCGGATTGATCGTGGTCGATCACCAGGACCTTGAAGAGATGCTTCGGCAGGCCGGCGCGTTCAAACACGTCGCGCAGCATCAAGCCACTGCCGGTGCAGGTTTCAGCGTGTTTCAGCAACACGCCATTGCCGGCCATCAGGTTGGCGATGGCATAGCGCACAGCTTGGTAGCAGGGGAAATTCCACGGCTGAATGCCATAAATGATGCCAAGCGGAGCGTAAGCTACTACTCCCGTGCCGCCGGGAATATCGCGCTCTTCAGAGGCCAGAGCTTTAGGACCGGATTCGGCTGTGAATTCGCATATGGCGGCGCAAAGTTCCACTTCGTCCTTGCTGTCTTTCAAAAGCTTACCGACCTCCTGCGTCATAAGGGCAGCCAGCTCTTCCTTGCTGTTTCGCAATTCCTTGGCAATGGCGCGCAGAACATCAGCACGCTCCTCCAGAGACAGCGTTTTCCATTCGGAAAAGGCGGCCTGGCATTGATCGATTGCCTGAGAAACGTCCGTGTCGCTCATATAGGCATAGGTCGCGATGGGCTGTTCCGTTGCCGGATTGATCGTTTGAACTTCGCGGGTCATTTTCTGTCCTCTTCGAGTCTAGGTACAGAGCTAACGCGTGACCCGCCGTTTCCTTTCCAAGATGAATTATATTTTACATTGCAACTTTTTGGCGCTTCGGATCGCTTGCACAAAAACGCCCGAAACCAGCCCTATCAGGCGTGGTTCCGCGCGAAAATCATAAAGGCTCAAATTTCGGATACAGGTTCGTTGGACTGGGTCTCCTTGGCGTGCAACAGAGCGGCTACAAGGGTTTCCGGAGTTTCAGCGCCATTGACCGAAAACCGTCCGTCGATAATAAAGCATGGCACTCCCGTGACACCCATGAAGCGGGCACGGTCAACCTGATGCTGAATTTTCTCGAGATCACTGTCCGTCTCCAGCAGCTGTTCGACCAGATCCGACTCCATGCCGGCCTTGGCTGAAATCTCCACCAGTGTCTTGCTGTCGGTCAGGTCCTTGCCTTCGAGGAAATATGCCCTGAACAGCAGTTCCACCACTTCGTCCTGCAGCTTGTCGGCCCGAGCCCATAGAATAAGGCGATGACAATCTAGTGTGTTCGGCGACAAGGCAATCTTGTCGAAGGCAAAGTCGATCCCTTCGCCTTTTCCGGCTTCTTTGATCTGCTCGTAAAATGTCGACGCTGCAGCGGCACCGCCAAATTTATCGCTCAGATAAGTTTGACGATCCTTGCCGGTCTTTGGCAGGCTGGGATCGAGTTGATAGGGATGCCAGCCAATTTCGATGTTGAGGTCCGGAACCTTGGCCAGGGCCGTCTCCAACCGGCGCTTGCCGATGAAACACCAGGGACACATCACATCGGAAATGATGTCGACGGTGAGGACCTGTTCGTCAGCCATATGGCAGTCTCTCCTAAGGGTAGAATTTGATCCAAGCCTAGGCGTTTCACGGGACAAGGTCTAGCGGGCGCCCCCCTATCAACGGTTAACTTGGTAAAGGCGGGAAGGACAGGCGCGTACCGGTTAAAGCCGGGTATGCCCGAGAATAGCCGTGATCCGCTCTTGAAGGCGTTCGAGCCCGCGGCGGCTTTTCAGCACGGCAACAGGGCCCAGTTCAGCGACCTGACAGACAAGATCCTCTTCGCGGCTGGTTGCATCGGCCACAGACAGGACGGTCTCATAAAGGTCAGGCGCCAGTTGAAGCGCGACAACGGTTTCGCCAAGGTTTGCAGCCTGCATCCGCAGCTGGTAGGGCACGAGCCCACGTTTGGCGAGCGCTTGCTGGGTCAGCGCCAGATAGGTCTCGAAGGTTGCCAGCGGCACACCGCCGGAGCGGATCTGACGCATGACGAAATGATGCGTTTCGGCCAGAACCCGATCTGCCAGACGTCGACGTTTGCCCTGGCGGATTGCTATGACCAAGCGCTGCGGCAATGTGGTCTCATCGATCGGCGCCAGCAGAACGTCGGTCGCACCAGCACGGTAGAGTACGGCAGAATCGGCCGCATCCTCACTGACCACCAGGGTCGGCAAGGCCGCAAAACGCGAATCACGCCGCAAGCGGTGCAAGGTTTCCAGGGCATCGGCAAACGGCTCGTCGACGACCACCGCATCAAAGGCCCGATGTTCAAGATAGTCTTCTCCAATCGCCTGGTTAAGCGCGCCGACCACCTGGACAGCCGAAGAATTCGCACTCTGAAGATGCAAAAAGCGACCCGTTACGCCGATCACAAGCAAGCCGCTGCCGCCGGAAAAGCGCTTCGCGACACCATAGCCGGAAAGCCGTCCGAACACTTGGCGGCGGATACGGGCCTCTTCTGAACGGATCATCGCTCGCTGAAGACTGCAGATGGCCGAGAAAATCACATCCGCAGGCGTCGCCGTGTCCAGCACAGCGTTGGCGCGCAAGGAAGACGCAGCTGTGGGGACCGTTCCCCCGAGCAGCAGGAGAGGGACTTCCGATGGCAGGTCAGACAGCGCCTGCCTCACAAATGCTCCAAAGGCGGCCCCGGCCTCACCGTCCAAACAGGCGCTGGAGACAAGAACGGCCATCGGCAGCGGCGCCTTCTCGGCAACGAGAGTCTGGCCCGTGCGCGCAGCATCCAGCAGATTGATCGACTTCGGTTGGCCCGGCAACGGTGGCTGGTCCGGCGACAAGCCAAACGCCTCAAGCCCCTGGCCTGTATGCCACAGAGGTCCATGCCAGGAGAGAGAAGGATCCAGATCCATTTTGTTTCAATCGGTTCGGCTCAGCTCATGGGGCTGAAGCAATCACAGTGCGGGCAAAAGGCAGGTCATGCGACTTTGGAAGGCAGCCGTTGAGTGCGCAAGGTCAGGCGTTCCCGATCAACCCGGCCATCTGCCTGACGCGGTAGCGACTGAAGCACGAGAACCCTGTTTGGAATTGCGGCCAAATCGACGCCCTGGGCATCCAGAAAGGCGAAGAAGGCCTTCGCATCAGGAACCCGTCCAGGTGTCGGCACGACCGCTGCATAAAGGCGCGCACCCATGACTCCATCCTCGACAACGAAGGCCGCAGCCTCTGCTATGTCGGGATAGCTGGAATACACATCGTCAATCGCTGTCAGATCGCCGATCCCCGGCGCAAGCTGGCCGGGAATCCCGAAGCTCTGCAGGGTTTCGCCATCCCAATCCGGCTTCAAAGTGGTTTCCAGAACGCCTTCACCCACATTCTTGGCGGCCACACCAGCGACATCGTCCAGTCCGGCACCTTGGTGCCACTTCAGTCCCGGAACCATCGGACCTTCAAAGCTCAGTTGAGCGCTTTGGCCCTCTTCGCCCTTGGTGACGTTGACTTCCACAAGGGCCGGCCCGCTTTCACGCCCCGCTGACCCGAACTGCTTTCCCGGTGGAAAGTTGACAGGCGTTCCGGTTTCGGGGCGGCGATGAGCGACAAGCGCGAATTCATCGGCGACATGAACGTCGACCATGCGGTGGCGGGGGGTATAATTCGTCGCCCTTGGTGAGGCCACATTCCAGGCGGCGATCATCGTCTTCTCGTGGGCGATCGCTTGATCCAGAACGGCTACAAGAGGGCCCGGGGCGAGCACTACATCCGCTTTGACCGCCGTGGCATGGTCGGCGAGCCTCTTGAGTGAGGTCGGATGATGCAGATGCAGACTGCCACCGGTCATCAGCCAGGGCAGGACGCCGGTTCCAAGCCCGGTGAGGCCACTCAAAGCGTAAGGCACGAGGAACCGGGGAGCATCGTCCAGCTCCATCTCGCGCAGCAAGGCTTCGCCGGCCGCTGTCCAGTGGTTATGGCACCGTGTCATCGGCTGGCTTTCCGCACCGCTGCGGGTCCAGGAAATCGTCGCAACGTGGTCAGAAGCCGACGGGCGATCAGAGGCCGGCAGGATCAGATCGTCGCCGATTTCAGCCAGCATCGTTCCGAGTTCGATCAGCCCGTCCGGAACCTCTTTGCCCAGACCGAAGACGAAGCGCAGCGAGAAAAGTTCCGCCGCCACATCTCTGGCATCATTGCCGACCATGCGGGTTTCGACCCGGTCAGCGGCGACAAACCCCTTGGCACCGATGGAATTCAGCGCCGCGACGACATTTTTCTGCCGCCAATGCAAGGGGAGGGGCGTGACGACAAGATCTGCTCGCAACGCCGCCAGAAAAGCAATCACCATGTCGACAGTGTTGGGCGCCTGAAGCCCGATGACATGGTCTGCGGCCAGACCGACTGTGCGAAAGAACCCGGCGAGCCGCTCGATTTCCCGGTCCGCCTCGCCATAAGTCACCTGTCGTGGCTCGCCGCCAGTCCACTCGGCCTTATCCGGCGCATCGGCGATGGCCAGACGGTCCGGCGCAGCTTCGGCGGTTTTCTTGAACAGTTGATCCAGAGTCAGATCCGACCAGGCGCCTTGGCGCTTGTAGGTCTCCGCAAAGGTGTCGGATACGGCTTTCATGGCATTCTTTCCAGTGACCACTTGGTCGTTCTTGTTCGTCGCTGAGGCGTCCACTTTACTGGTCTGCTCCGGCCCACCAGCTGTCATATTGATGACCATAGAGGGGGCTTTCATCGGGACCTTGCACCCGCCCCCAACGGCCAAGCCATTCTTCGCCCACATGATACAGGGGCACCGCGTAGGCACCGGAAATCAGCAGCCGGTCGAAGGCTCGTACGGCAGAGACGAATTCGTCCTGGGTGCGGGCCGCCACGATGGCATCAATCAGGGCGTCGATGGCCGGATCGCTGGCACCGACGATATTGAAAGACCCTTCAGCCTCCGCTGCGGCCGATGACCAGCGGCCATATTGCTCAGAGCCCGGTGACAGGGAAGCGGTCCAGGTGTTGAAGACCATGTCGAAGTTGCGCGAGATACGACGATCCTCGAACTGGGCCGGATCGACATTGCGCACGCTGACATCAATACCAAGAAGCGTCAGGCTACGCTTGTAGGCCAGCGCCAGTTTCTCTTCGTCTTCGTTCTTGGTCAGGATTTCAAAAGCCAATGGGTCACCGGAGGCGGTGTTCACCAGCTTCTTGTCCTTCAGCGCGTACCCTGCATCCTTGAAGATGCCCATGGCAGCGCGCAGAACCTTGCGGTCGCGGCCCGAGCCATCGGCCTGCGAAGGACGCCAGGTTCCGTTCATGACTTCTGGCTGCACCGCGTCTGCGAAGGGAGCCAGAAGTGCCTGTTCCCGCTCGTCTGCCGGCCGACCGATTGCACTCAGGATCGACCCGTCCCAATAGCCGGCGGTGCGGGTGTAAAGCCCAAAATAGATGTTCTTGTTGACCCATTCGAAATCGAACAGCATCGACAGCGCGCGACGTACGCGGACATCTTCAAACTTTGGCTCGCGGGTATTGAAGGCAAGACCCTGCATCGCAGCCGGAGTACCGAGTTCAATTTCCTGCTTTACGACGCGACCATCATTGAAGGCGGGGAAGTCGAAACCAGTTACCCAGCGAACCGGATCGCGGAACTGCAGCACATCGATAAGCCCCTTCTTGAAGGCCTCCTGAAGGCTGGTCTCATCGCGGAAATAATCGACGCGGATCTCATCGAAATTGTCGAAGCCGCGTTTGACCGGCAGGTCTTTGGCCCAATAGTCCGGGTTCTTCTTGTAGACCACACGTTTGCCCGGATCGATTTCAGAAAAAACATAGGGCCCGGTGCCGATGGGTGCGACGAGGGTCGACTTATCGAAGGTTTCCGCATCCGTATGGGCCTTGGAGAGAATCGGCGCCAGAGCAATCAGCAATGGAAGCTCGCGGTTGTCGCCATTCTCGAAGTTGAGACGGATTGTCCGCTCGTCCGGGTATCCCTTCGACACAATCGATCCGTACCAATTGCGGTAGGGCGGGCGTCCCTTGTCGCGAATGATGTCAAAGGAGAACGCCACATCCTCTACCGTCACCGGCGTTCCATCGGAAAAAGCAGCCTTCGGATTGAGGGTGAACTCGATCCACTCGCGATTTTCCGGCATCCGGACGCTTTCAGCCAGATGTGCATAGAGCGTGAACGGCTCGCCATAGGAACGCATCAGCAGGCTTTCAAAGATATTGCTGCCGAATTCCCGTTCCTTCATGCCGCGCGCGCTGGTCCAGCCACCCTGGACGATGAAGGAATTGAGGCTGTCAAATGTGCCCTGAACGCCGAGCTTGAGTATGCCGCCTTGCGGTGCATCCGGGTTTGCATAGGGGAAATGAGTGAAATCCGGTTCCAATGCCGGCTCACCATGCATGGCAATCGCATGCACCCAGGGGACACTCTCTTCGGCGGCAAATGACTTGCTCACAGGCATGGTGCTCAGCAGCATGGCAGCCCCCCCTGCAAGGGCAGTCCGTCCGACGCTTTTGAAGGTCGGAAAACGGCAAAAGTACGGGGAAAGCAAGTGAAGCATCAAGTGGGCCCAAGTCGCTGCAAAGGAGTTGATTCCAGACAAATCCTATCACAATCAAGACTGCGAGGATGGCCGCAAGTGTTAAGGACTTTGGTTACTCAACCCTTAATTCAGCCCTTCAACTCTCAGTCTAACCGTTGCAGGAACGTCACCATATCGCCCTATTCGTACATCAACCAGAGTTGAAACGTTAATCCTGCACTGCCGCACTTGAAGTTGCAGCCCAGATGCCGCAGAAAGTCCGCAGAAGACCGCGCTCTTAGAGATTGAGGATGGTTCCTATGAAGAAAATGTTCAAAAGAGGATTGATTGGCGGTGCTGTTGCAGCGCTCGCGATCTCCTCTTTTACCGGTGTGACCCAGGCTCAGGAAACGGCTGAAGATCAGCAGTCTCCATGGGTCAAGGTGTGCAATGTCGATCCTAAGGTCGGTAAGGAAATTTGCCTTATCACGCAGGAGCTGCGCACCAACACCGGACAGTTCCTCGCATCGGTCGCGGTTCGCGAGATCGAAGGCGAAGCGCGCAAGACGCTTCTTGTCGCTGTGCCAACCGGTATGTTGATCCAACCTGGTCTCCGGGTTCAGATCGATCAAGGCAAGCAGGTTCAGGGCAAATACGGTATTTGCTTCCCGAACGCCTGTTATTCCGAACTGGTGATTGATGCTGGTTTCGTCACATCGATGAAACAGGGCGGCAAACTGATTCTTACCACTTTGAACCAGCAGGCCAAGCCGATCCCGATGGATCTGACCCTGATTGGCTTTACCAAGGTTTATGACGGCGCGCCAATGGACGTCGCCGAGCTGCAGAAGCGCAATGAAGAGCTTCAGGCGGAGCTGCAGAAAAAGGCACTCGAACAGCGCCAGAAGCTGATTGACGCCCAGAAGACCGCGACAGACCAGTAAGTCCGAACTTCACAGCAATAAAAACTGAAAAACGCGGCTCCGGGGCCGCGTTTTTTTCATATCTGCCGTCTGATGCTCGCAGATGAAAATTCCGACGAGGGGACAGATCAGTGCAGATCGACACCGCGCGGAACGTAGGATCCGTCGGACTGCTCATCAAAAATTTCGGCAAGTTGAGGGTGACGAATCGGATCGCCGGTAATATCGGCAATGAGGTTTTGCTCACTCACATAAGCGACGTATTCGGTTTCCTCATTCTCCGCCAGCAGATGATAGAATGGCTGATCCCGGCTTGGACGAACGTCCTCAGGGATGGCATCCCACCACTCTTCAGTGTTGGAAAACGTCGGGTCCACATCGAAGATAACGCCGCGAAACGGATAAATCCGGTGCCGGACGACCTGACCGATTTTGAATTTTGCCGTACGCATACTCTTGAACCTGGACTAGTAATCTGGACCCGGAAATAAGTCGTCTTGCAGAATCTGACAAGTCCGGAGCTTTATGTAGTGCGTTCTATTGATAAGGCAAAGTGCTCTAGAGACCGTAAATTTCCGAAAAATTCTTGTCGCGCGCCGCGACCTGTTTGGCCAGGTCGACGATCACCTTTGCCTGTTTCCAGGTGGCATCGTCCTGCATTTTACCGTCAATCATAACGGCGCCGGTTCCATCCGGCATTGCATCGAGAATCTTTCTTGCAAATGCAACTTCCTCCGCATCCGGGCTGAAGACCCGTTTGGCAATGTCGATCTGGCTGGGGTGCAGCGACCATGCGCCGGCACACCCCATCAGAAAGGCATTGCGAAACTGCGCTTCGCAGGCCTCTGGATCAGAGAAGTCGCCAAACGGGCCGTAGAAGGCCTTGAGGCCGTAGGTCTGGCAGGCATCCACCATGCGGGCAATTGTGTAATGCCAAAGATCCTGCTGAAACGCCGGGCGGGGAAGACTGTCGCCTTCAAGGTCCGCCAGAACCCGGTACCCCGGATGACCACCGCCAACGCGCGTGGTCTTCATGCCGCGCGACGCCGCAAGATCCGCCGGTCCGAGGCTCATACCCTGCATGCGCGGTGAGGCGGCTGCGATCTCCTCGACATTCTTGACCCCCTGCGCGGTTTCCAGGATCGCATGGATGAGGATAGGCTTGGATACTCCAGCTTGGGCCTCGAGTTGCGCCAGAACCTGGTCGAGATAATGAACGTCCCAAGCGCCTTCGACCTTGGGAAGCATGATGACGTCCAGCTTGTCCTTCAGGGCCGGAACAATCGCCATCAGGTCATCGAGCACCCACGGACTGTTGAGGCAGTTGATTCGAACCCAGAGCCCGGTGTCGCCGAAGTCATTCTCCTGACCCATGGCGATGAAGCCGTCACGAGCAGCTTCTTTCGCATCGGCCGGAATGGCATCTTCGAGATTGCCCAGAACCACATCAACCTGAGAAATCAGCTGCGGAACTTTGGCGCGCACCTTTTCGATGTGTGGCGGTACGAAATGGATCATCCGCTCGGTGCGGATCGGCAGACTTGTCAGGGGAACCGGTGCGCCAATTGCCAGCGGCTTGAAGAAATCACGGGGCGGTTTCATGGGACGAACACTCCTGACAACGGTTGGATGAGCCTTCATAGCGACTTTGCCGCAGGGCCCATATTCCCCATAAGTGGAGGGTCTTCGCAACTGCGAAAGAAAAACGACCGGCATTCAATCAACTCAGACCGAACGGATCAGGCCCATTTCCGGTGGATCCACATCCACTGCTTCGGATCTTCGCGAATCCATTGCTCGAAAATGTCGTGATAGGCCTGTGTCGCGGCCTGAATATCGGCTTTTCGATCCGCCGTTTGAAGGACAGGCAACAACCGCCCTTCGACACGGAAACGAACGCCTTCAAGACGGCTGACCCGCCCGACGATGATCGGCAGATTTCCTGAGCGCGCAAGCGTGGCCGGAACCGGTGTCGCGGTCGCCTTCTGGCCGAAGAACGTGATGTCCAGCCCGCGCTTTTCCTTCAAATCTGCCATGATGGCGATATAGGCTGACTTGTTTTTCGCCAGCGCCATCAGTTTACGCGCCGTCTCTGGCCCTTTGGAAAACAGGCCGCCGGGGTACAGGTCTCCGCGCATGTCGCGCAGCAGTTGATCGGCACCGGGATTCTTCAGCGCCTGATAAACCCCGGCCATGGGAAACCGGTTGAGCACGGCAGGCAGAACCGACAGCTCCCAATTGCCACAATGCAAAGAGACGAACAGGCACGGCGCATGCGTATCGAAGACGGCTTGTGACCCTTCGTCAAGCACCAGCTCAAACCGTTCGGGTTGGTTCAGAAGCTCAGGGATATGAAAGGTTTCGACGGCCACCCGCCCAAGGTTGTCCCACATCCCGCGCAGGATCTCTTCGCGGTCAGCCGGCTCAAGCTCCGGTAAGGCCATTTCAAGATGACCCAACGCCCGCTTGTGGCGATGGGTGAGGGGAGCGATTTTCTTCCACAGCCACCCCATCATTGCAGAAGCCGGGTCCAGAGGCAGTGCGCGGAACAGCGCGACCACCAGCTTCAATCCCCATAGCTCGACTTGGTAAAGCGCATTCGAACCAGGATTTGAAAGGCGTTTCGTCAAGACATGTACCGTTTCAGCGGTTTCCCGACTTGCGCAACATGTGCAAGCAGGCGTAGGGAGCAAGAGTTGGCATTGACCATTGATTGCTCGAAGCGTTAGGCGTGCTTAGCCAAGCGTATCGCCATATGCAAGCGGGAGGCGGCATTCCGCAGCGTGTGGCTGATCGCAGCCGAAGCAGCCCATTTATGGAAGTATCATGCAGGACGTAATTTCACTCGCCTTTCCATTCTTTGGTTTGATTTTTCTCGGCTACGCAGCAGGCAAGTTCAAGAAGATCCCAGAGGAAGGACTCGCATGGATGTCCTTTTTCATCATTTATGTGGCGCTTCCGGCCCTGTTTTTCCGGCTTCTGTCGGAAACCCCGATCGAGCAGCTGACCGATCCGAGCTACATCACCGCAACGACTTTCATCACTTACACGGTCTTCGCGATTGCCTTCTGCATTGGCGTGTTCGCCACCAAGGGCAATATCCGTGAATCCGCCATTCTGGGCATTGCCGGATCCTATTCCAACGTTGGTTACATGGGGCCGGGGCTGACATTGGCAGTGCTTGGACCGGCAGCAACCGTGCCGACAGCCCTGATCCTGTGTTTCGACAACACGTTGTTGTTCATTCTCGCGCCATTGATGATGGCCATTGGCGGCAGCGGCAATGAGCCAGCGTCAAAGATCATCAAGCTGATCCTCTGGCGGGTGTTCTCCCACCCGTTCATTCTAGCAACCATCGCCGGGGTGTCGGCGGCAGCGATTGGCTTCAAACCGCCTCTGGCGATCGATACATCGTTGAAATACCTCAGCAATGCAGCCGCTCCCTGCGCATTGTTTGCCATGGGCGTCAGCGTTGCAATCCGCCCGGCAGGACGCATTCCACTGGAGCTTCCGGTGATCCTTGTGGTGAAACTGATCCTGCATCCGCTGTTGGTCTTCGGACTTTTGATGTGGATCGGCGGTTTCGAACCGATCTGGGTGGCCACCGCCATTCTGATGGCGTGTCTGCCACCGGCGACCAATGTCTTTGTCATCGCCCAGCAGTACAGCGTCTATGTGCAGCGCGCGTCCAGCTTCGTGCTGTTTGGCACGATGATGTCGGTGGTGACCGTGACCGGCTTCATGTGGGCCCTGACCCATGGCATCTTCGGCTTCACCATTACACCGCCCTGAAAAATGAGCCGCTGTGCTGCCTCACCACGCTGAGAGCATCAACGTTGTCTCGGTGACAATCGCGGCAGCTTCGGCAATGTCGGCAGACGGGGCTTCGGCAACGCGCCCGGCACAGGCAGCGGCAGCCCCGGGCGCTTGCTTTGCGGTGCAATGCCTTCGCGCATCAGATAGCGGCGCAACGGTCCGATTCGATTGGCCAGATACAGCCCGGCACTGCGGACGACCTGAACCGGCAGAAAATCTGTCAGAAGCGAGCGGTTGAGCGCATCAACTGCAGCAGTCCGGCTGTTGATGTCCTGCCAGCGATCCTTCTCGTAGGCTTTCAAGACGACAGCTGTGCCCGGATCCTTTGCTGAAGCTGTTTCGAAGCCCGTCTTCTTGTGCACCTGTGATCCGACGATCCCCACCAGGCTTGCGACATCACGCAGGCCGAGATTGAGCCCTTGCGCCCCAATCGGTGGGAAAACGTGAGCAGCCTCGCCAATCAACGCCAGCCGCGGTCCAACGAGAGCGTTGGCCGTCAGCCCCGACAGCGGGAAGCTCTGCGGCTTGCTGGCGAGTTTCATCTTGCCGAGGATCGAATGTGCCCGGCGCTCCAGTTCAAGCGCCAATGCTTCTTCCGCCATGGCAAGAAGCGGTTCCGCATCGTCCGGCTTGACCACGCAAACGAGCGACGACTTGTTGCCCGGCAGGGGCACCAGCGTGAACGGACCGGTCGGGGTGTGAAACTCGTTGGAGGTGTCCTGATGCGGCTGGTCATGCTCCAGGTTCAGGACAATGGCCGTTTGCGGATAGGACCAGCTCTTTACATCGATGCCGGCGGCTTCACGTGCAGGGGAACGGCGCCCGTCTGCTGCTACGCACAGCTTTGCCGTAATCGCCTGACCATCCTCAAGCGCGATCGTGACCTGATCTTCGGCAAAATCGTAGGAGCCGGCAAAGGCCGCGATCCGCTCAAGGGCCGGCTCAGCCGATACGGCTTCGTCGAGAACCTTGTTCAAATCCTTGTTGAGGATGTTGTAGCCAAAGGCGTCAAGCTCAAGTTCAGCACTGTCGAACGTTACTTCAGGTGCCCGAATCAAGCGCCCCGTTCCGTCGATCATCCGCATCCGACGCAAGGGGGCGGTGTGGGCGGAAATCGCCTCCCAAAGACCAATTCCTTCGTAGATTTGCGCCGAGGACTGGAGCAGTGCGGTGGTGCGCCCGTCATCCAGATTGGCACCGGGTGCCACAAGCACTGTACGATAACCGGTCTTGGCCAACAGCAATGCTGCCGTCATTCCGGCAGGGCCGGCTCCGACAACGGCAATGTCATAAACGGGCGTCGAGATCTGGGCAGTCATGTCTAATCCGATTTTGAACTCGGTCTGCAGGGCGGTGTCGCGTGAAGGGGACATTGGGGCAGTTGGCCACGAATGCAAGTCACTGGTGAAACAACGGCTCAAATTTGACCGTGGTTCCTTGCCGCAGTCTTGACTTGCATCATGGCGCCGACTTGCAAAGGGTAGCTTAATCGATGCTGCGGCTTGCCTGTGGAACCTTCAGACGATCGAGAAATGACAAAAACCGACATTCAGACACCTTCTTCCGGCCATTCCGGCCGCGTGGAAAGCATGGCGAGCGTCGCCGCGCTGATCCTGATTCTCGCTGGCCTCGGCTGGGGTTTCATGGCAACGATGCTTGTTCAGATGCTCGCAGCCACCGACATGGAAGCGCTCGGGCCGGGAATGGGGCTTTTCAACCGCTTCGGCTTCTTCGCCGGACTTTCACCTGAAACCCGTGCCGCTCTCAGCGTCCTGTGCCTTCCGGCTGCAGCCAGTGGCACGCTGACAGGCTGGACGGTGGACCATTGGCTGGCAGCTTACGCCATGTGGTTGGCCATGGCCCTGGCCATGATGGTGCCAACGGCTTATCCGATGCTGCGCAGCTTCTTTCAGGCCAGCGGCGCCAAAGTCGGGGCAACGGTTGTTGTCCTAGGCGGTTATCTTTCGGTCTGGGTTCTCTACGCGGCCCTTGCCACACTTGCTCAGTGGCTCTTCAATGCACGACTTGCTGTTCTGAGTGACGTCGCGGCGCCCATGTCCCTGGCCTTTTCCGCCAGCGTTCTGGTCGCCGCCGGCATCTACCAGTTCACGCCGTTAAAGTTTGCCTGTCTGGCGCGTTGCTGGTCACCACGGTTTGATTTCTCCCGCCACGATCCTTCCTTCGCGGCCGCCTTCCGCACGGGTGTGGAGCAGGGATGGGCCTGTCTTGGATGCTGTGCTGCCTTGATGAGTGTCATGTTTGTCGTTGGTGTCATGAACGTGATCTGGATGGTGCCACTCACCGCCCTGATGGCTCTGGAAAAGGCACATCCGTCCCGGTTTTTGCCAAAACTGATCGGTGGAGCGCTGTTGATCGCCGGAATGGCGCTTATTTTTCTTGTTTTTACCGCTGCTGAAGCGTAACCGAATTCCCTTACGGAACGGGGCTTTCATTCGATTGATGATGCGATAAATTTGCCGTTTCTGCAATTTGCGGCAAAACTGCTGTTCATTCTGTCGCGAAATTGAAATAATACAGCAACATTCTGGCTGCCGCCTATGTGGCGCGGCCCAACAAGAACCCCGTTGGCGTGAGGCCGGTAACCCGTGACTGATTTCCCACAAGAGCGCTCGCCACAGGAGCCCGCGCTGTTCCTGATCCATATGCTCACCGCGCTCGGAGCGCCGGTGGCGCTGGTGGCGCTTCTTGCCGGAGCCAGGGGCGCTTGGGCGGAGATGTTCGCCTGGCTTGGACTGGCCCTGGTTATTGACGGGATCGACGGGCCTCTGGCGCGCAAATACAATATTGCGCAGCGGTTGCCGCGGTGGTCCGGGGCCTCGCTCGATTTCGTCATCGATTATGCCACCTACGTTTTCCTGCCGGCCTTTGCCCTGTCTGCCAGCGGCATGGTCGATCAGCCGTGGAGCTGGATCTGTGGCGGTCTGGTGGTCTTCACCGGTGCGCTGTATTTTGCTGACAACGGAATGAAAACCCCGGACGGGTCCTTCAAGGGCTTCCCCGGCGGGTGGAACATGGTGGTTTTCGGACTGATGGCCCTGTCGCCGTCCCAGACCTTCACCATTGGCTTCGTGATTTTCTGTTGTCTTCTCACTTTTATGCCGATCCGTTTCGTGCATCCCGTGCGGGTCAAGCGTTGGCGTGTTCTGACGCTGATCGTCACGTTGGTCTGGTTCATTGCAGCCGGCATTGCCGTCACAAATGATATGTCTGCCACCGGCACGACGGCGATTGTATTGACCCTCGCAAGCCTCTATCTCTTCTGCGTTAGTGCCGTTCAGCAGCTGTTTGAACGGTTCATCGACTGAGCCTTCGCTTCGGATTCAGGCCGACGCGCACAGGCGTCGAGCGCGGCCAAAGCCGGGGAGAGAGCGAATGATCGAGATGTTGGCACAACCAGAAATCTGGGCCAGCCTGTTGACCCTGACCATCATGGAGGTGGTGCTCGGGATCGACAATATCGTCTTTATTTCTGTCATCGTTTCCAGACTGCCCGAGGAAATGGCTGCCAAGGCGCGCGCCATCGGCCTGACTATGGCGCTGGTCTTCCGCATCATGCTGCTGTCGGTTCTCAGCTGGCTTGTCGGGCTCACCGCGCCGCTGTTCTCTCTCGGTGGTCATGACTTCTCCTGGCGCGATGCGATCCTCATGGCCGGTGGCTTGTTCCTTCTGGTGAAGGCAACCCACGAGATCCACAAAGGCATTGAAGGCGACGAAGAAGAATCTGGCGTCACCGCAGCCAAGGTCGGCTACGCGGCCGTTATCGCCCAGATCCTGGTCATCGATATGGTGTTCTCGGTCGACTCAATCATCACCGCCATCGGCATGGCCCAACACATCGAGGTGATGGTCGCGGCGGTCGTGATCGCCATGGGCATCATGTATGTGGCTTCGGGGCCGGTCGCTAATTTCATCAAGCATCACCCGACCACCAAGATGCTGGCACTGTCATTCCTGCTGCTGATCGGTGTCGCCCTTGTGGCTGATGCGCTCGGCTTTCATATTCCGCGCGGCTACATCTATTTCGCCATGGCGTTTTCAGCAGGCGTCGAGATGATCAATGTGATCGCCGACGGCCGCAAGAAAAAGTCCAGATAGCGGCAGCTCAAAACAACAATCAATGGGAGGAACCAACGATGGTATATGCCATTCGTATCCATGAAACCGGCGGTCCGGAGGTCATGAAGTGGGAAGAGGTCGAGGTCGCAGCACCTGGTGCTGGCGAGATCCGCATTCGCCACACGGCTGTCGGACTGAACTACATCGACACTTACTTCCGCTCCGGCCTCTATCCGTCGCCAAGCGGCATGCCGCTGATCCTCGGCAACGAGGGTGCCGGCGAAGTTGTGGCGGCTGGTGAGGGCGTCACCAATCTATCCGTTGGTGATCGTGTGGCCTATGCCGGACCGATCGGCTCTTATGCGGAAGAACGCGTGATTGCCGCCGATCGTGTCGTCAAGATCCCTGATGGCATCGACGACAAGACCGCAGCGGCCATGATGCTGAAGGGAATGACAGCGCAGTATCTCTTGCGTCAGACGTTCCAGGTCGGTCCCGGCACCACCTTGCTGTTTCATGCAGCAGCGGGGGGCGTCGGCCTGATTGCCGGCCAATGGGCAGCGCATCTGGGCGCAACGGTCATCGGCACCGTCGGCTCAGACGAAAAGGCGGAGCTGGCCAAGGCCAACGGCTATGCCCATGTGATCAATTACCGGACCGAGAACTTCGTCGAACGGGTTGCCGAGATCACCAAGGGGCGCGGCTGCGATGTTGTCTATGACAGCGTTGGCAAGGACACCTATCCCGGCTCGCTCGATTGTCTCAAGCCGCTTGGTCTCTGGGCGACCTTCGGTCAATCTTCTGGTCCGATCACTGACTTCAATCTGGGCATTCTCTCCCAGAAGGGCTCGTTGTTCACAACCCGGCCAACACTCTTCAGCTACATTGCCACACCTGAAGCGCTGGCTTCCACCGCCGGTGACTTGTTCGACGTGGTCGCCAAGGGGATCGTAAAAATCCAGATCCACCAGGAATACAAGCTGCAGGATGCAGCTCAGGCTCACACCGATCTACAGGCGCGCAAAACCTCCGGCACAACGGTTCTGCTGCCTTAAACTCAGGGAAAGATGCATGGCGGGTGAAAAAAGAACCGACAGGGCGCGCAGTCTTTATGCGCCCGCCATGCGTTATTTCGCAGCTGTTGCCGAAAAGGGTTCGATCCGCGCCGCTTCGCGCGATCTGAATGTCGCCGCGTCGGCCGTCAACCGACAGATCCTCTGGCTGGAGGAGTCTCTGGACATGCAGCTGTTCGAGCGGGTGGGGCGCCGCTTGCGGCTTGCGCAGGCCGGTGAAATCCTGCTTGCCCATGTGCGGCGTACCTATTCCGATTTCGATGCAACCATGTCCGAGCTGGATGCTCTCAAGGGTCTGCGTCGGGGCAGTGTTTCCATCGCCAGTGTGGAAAGCGTCGCCGAAAGCTTGCTGCCGCGTCTGGTTGCCGGCTTTCGCAAGCAGTATCCGGGCATTCATGTGGCCGTAACCGTGACCAACGCGCGCGAAGCTGCGGCCCGAGTGATTGCCGGCGAAGCGGATGTCGGTTTCACCTTTGATCCCCCACGGGCGTCTACTCTGACTGTCGCCCATCACCATGACCTTTGTATCGGGGCTCTTATGGCGCCGGATCATCCTCTGGCGCTGCGCGATACACTCAGCCTGGCGGAGTGCCTGCGGTACCCCCTGGCACTTCCCTCCTCGGGCCTGTCCCTGCGCACCCGGCTGGATGCGGTCATGGCGCAACTGCCCGGATCCTTGCGGACCTATGTGGAAGCCAACTCCCTGCGCTTCATGCGCCAACTGGCCCGCGATGGCCAGGTCATCGGGTTTCAAACCCGCATTGGCTGCGAGGACGATCTGGAACGCGGGTATCTGGTGTTTCGACCGCTGACGGATCACCCTTTGCAGGACGACCGACTTTGCATCGTCACCAGCTCGCTCAGGGCTCTGGCACTGTCGCCAGGCATGTTCTTCAACCATGCCGTGATGATGCTGAAAGATCATTTGCCAGATGATGTTGCCAAAACGGCAACAAGGCGAACTGAAATCAGCGCTTTGGATTGAGGTCCTTTTGAGGCAACCTGTCTTTTGATTGGGAGCCGAACGGGCTCACAACTGAGGGAGATGGAAGACCGATGGGCCGTTTGACGACTCATGTTCTGGACACGGCATTGGGCAAGCCCGCCGCAGGCCTGACAATTGAATTGCGCCGCCTCGAAGGCGACGGCAAGCACTGGAAGGCGGTCTCGTCCCTCGTGACAAACGACGATGGCCGGGTGGACGCTCCGTTTCTGGAAGGCGACACGATGACCGCTGGAACCTATGAGTTTCGGTTCCATGCTGGTGACTACCTGAAGGCCTCCGCGCTTGGCACCTTGCCTGAGCCGCTTTTCCTCGATGTTATCCCCATTCGCTTCGGCATTGGCGATGTCGATGCGCACTATCACGTGCCGCTGCTGCTCTCGCCTTTCGGCTATTCCACCTACAGAGGGAGCTGAGGCACCATGCGCGAAACCATCCGCTTTTTGAGAAACGGTTCTGTTGTCGAGGTGCGGGACCTGCGCCCCACCGATACTGTTCTTGATTATCTGCGTCTGACACTGCGCCGCACCGGCACCAAGGAGGGCTGTGCGGAAGGCGATTGTGGCGCTTGCACGGTTGCAGTCGGACGGGTGGTTGACGGCGAGATGGTTTATCAACCGGTCAACAGCTGCATTCAGCTTCTCGGTCAGCTCGACGGTGCGGAACTCGTGATTGTCGAAGACCTGGCCCAGGATGGGCGTTTGCACCGGGTGCAACAGGCGATGGCCGATCTGCACGGCTCCCAGTGTGGCTTCTGCACGCCCGGCTTCATCATGAGCCTTTTCACGCTGTATCATGCCAAGGGCCAAAGCCGGTCGCGCAAGGCCGTAACCGAATGGCTGGCCGGCAACCTGTGTCGCTGCACCGGCTACCGGCCTATCGTTGAAGCGGCCCTCAACTCCTGTTTCGACGAAGCCGACGATGCCTTTTCCTGGCGGGCGAAGGATACCATCGCCCAACTCGGCCAGCTGGATGACAAACGCGACGTTCTGATCGGTAATGGCGACGGCTTTTTTGCCTCTCCGGCCAGCCTGGAAGGTCTCACGGCGATCTATGCCCAGCATCCCGATGCCACGCTGGTCGCCGGCGCGACGGATGTCGGCCTGTGGATCACCAAACATCTGATGGAACTACCGAAAGTCATCTGGCTTGGCCGCATCGAGGGCCTGGACCGGGTGGAAGAGAGCCCCGCCGGTCTGTTGATCGGGGCAGGCGCGACCTATCAGGCCTGTGAAGCGGCAATTTCCCGTCTTTCTCCTGATCTTGGCGCGCTCTGGACCCGCATTGGCTCCAAGCAGGTTCGCGCCTCAGGCACGGTCGGCGGCAACATTGCCAACGGCTCGCCGATCGGTGACACGCCGCCCGCTTTGATCGCTCTGGGCGCGACACTGGAACTGCAATCTCGGGAGGGCGACAGAACGCTGCCGCTGGAAGACTTCTTCATCGATTACGGTCGTCAGGATATTGGCGCAGGGGAATTCGTCACCGGTTTTTTCGTGCCGCGTCCGAAACCTGATCAGGTTTTCCGCTGCTACAAGATTTCCAAGCGCTTCGATCAGGACATCTCAGCTGTCATGGGAGCCTTCCTGTTGACCGTGGTCGACAACCGGATCTCCGAAGCTCGGATTGCTTTTGGTGGAATGGCGGCCACACCCAAAAGAGCGAAGACTGCCGAAAAGGCACTGACCGGCGCCTCTCTGGCAGATCCCTCCACTTGGAACGAAGCCTTGAAGGGTCTGCATGCGGACTACACACCAATGAGTGATATGCGCGCCAGCTCCGCCTACCGGCTGGAGACAGCCCGGGCTCTATTGGTCAAGGCCCTGATGGAGGCCAGCGGTACTGATCCGGCACAATTGCGTCTCCGAGGTCCAGACCCGGATTTCGCAAGCGAAAGCATGGAGGCGGCTGAATGACCACCAAAGCCAAGGCCACCGAAAGCCAGACGATTGAAGCAGGCAACCTGGTGTCCGTGCAAAGGCCGATCCGTCACGACAGCGCAGCCAAGCATGTCAGCGGCGAAGCCATTTATATCGACGATATGAACGAGCCGGTCGTTACACTGCATGTGGTTCCGGGCTGGGACCGGGACACAGTGTGTGGGCGCCTGATTTCGCTGGATCTGGAAGCCGTTCGGGCAACCCCTGGCGTGGTGGCGGTCATCACTGCGGACGACGTGCCCGGCACCAACGATTGCTCGTCGGCAGCCGGTGACGATCCGGTCATGGCCAAGGAAGAGATCTCCTTCTTTGGTCAGGTGGTTTTCGCCGTCGTCGCAACGACCCGCGAGATCGCCAGCAAGGCTGCCCGCAAGGCGGTTTTTGACGTCGAAGCATACCAGCCCCTATTGACCCAGGAAGATGCGGCTGCGAACGACAGCATGGTCCTGCCGGACTACCAGTTCCGCCGTGGCGACCCGGAGGCCGGACTGGCGGGGGCCGATCGCAAGCTCGACGGCACGTTCCGCATTGGCGGACAGGAGCATTTCTATCTGGAAGGGCAGGTCGCCTTTGCCATGCCGCAGGAAGATCTGGGCATGCAGGTCTACTCCTCGACCCAGCATCCGACCGAAATTCAACACACGGTGGCGAAGGTTCTCGGCGTGACCGACGCTCTGGTGAACGCCGAGGTGCGGCGCATGGGCGGCGGCTTTGGCGGCAAGGAGAGTCAGGCCAACCAATGGGCGGCACTGGCGGCCATCGCCGCTCGGGTCACGGGCAAACCCTGCAAGCTGCGGCTGGACCGCGACGACGACATGATCATGACCGGCAAGCGTCATGACTTTCGCGTTGACTGGCAGGTCGGCTTCGGTGCCAACGGGCTTATTCGGGCAACCGATATCGCCTTTCAGGCCCGCTGCGGTTACTCCGCCGACCTGTCGCTCGGTGTCAACGACCGTACCATGTTCCACGCCGATTCCAGCTACTTCTATCCTGACGCAGTAATCCGCTCGCGCAGGCTCAAGACCAACACTTGCTCCAACACTGCCTTTCGCGGCTTCGGCGGCCCCCAGGGCATGATCACAGCCGAAAAGATGGTTGAATGCATCGCCATTTCCCTTGGAGAAGATGCGCTGACCATCCGCAAGCGCAACTTCTACACCGAAGAGCGCAACGTGACGCCCTACGGTATGCCGGTGGAGGAGCACGAGGTGCTTCACGACATCGTGGCGCAGCTGGAGGCAAGCTCCGACTACTGGGTGCGGCGGGAAAAGGTCCGCGACTTCAACAAGCACAACGCTGTGCTGAAGAAAGGCCTGGCTTTGACGCCGGTCAAGTTCGGTATTTCCTTCACCTTGAAGCATCTCAATCAGGCCGGGGCTCTGGTCCATCTCTATACCGATGGCTCTGTTCAGTTGAACCACGGCGGCACGGAAATGGGGCAGGGACTTTACACCAAGGTGGCGCAGATCGTCTCCGAGGAGCTCGGCGTCAACCTGGACAAGATCCGGATCACAGCCACTGACACCTCCAAAGTGCCGAACACGGCCCCTACGGCAGCCTCTTCTGGCACCGACCTGAACGGTATGGCCGCCAAGATCGCCGCCCGCACCATCAAGGATCGGCTGATCGCGCATCTCGCGGAACAGCATGACTGTCCGCCGGAAGCGATCTTCTTTCGCGATGACAAGGTGGTCGTCGCCGACGAAACCTTCTCCATGGCCCAGATCGCACGGGAAGCCCATATGGCGCGGATCCAGCTGTCTGATGCGGGCTATTACGCCACACCGATGATCACCTGGGACCGGGAAAGCACGACCGGCCGACCGTTCTTCTATTTCGCCTATGGCGCTGCCTGTTCGGAAGTCACCATCGACACGATGACCGGCGAGATGATCGTCAACCGGGTCGATCTTTTGCATGACGTTGGCCATTCGCTCAATCCGGCCATAGACATCGGTCAGATCGAGGGCGGCTTCGTGCAAGGCATGGGGTGGCTCACCACGGAAGAGCTCGTCTGGGATGAAAAAGGCCGACTGCGCACCCATGCACCGTCGACCTACAAAATCCCCACAGCCTCCGATATTCCCGATGATTTCCGGGTGAGGCTGTATGAAGGCAAAGGCAATCCGCAGGACACAGTCTATCGGTCCAAAGCCGTCGGCGAACCACCGGTCATGCTGGCGAATGCGGTTTTCTGTGCAATTCACGATGCGGTGGCCAATGTGGCTCCGGGCTTTATCCCCGACCTCAATGCTCCTGCAACCCCGGAGGAAATCCTGCGTGCCGTTCGGCTGATGCGGGATCAGGCGCACCGCGCCGCCGAAACCGCCGTCAAACCGCCGGTGAAAGCACCTGTTGATCCGGAAGGGGCGCCTGCCTGATGCGTATCTGGGGCATCATATCCAGCGCATTGGAGCGCGACGGTGCCTGTGTTCTGGTGTCCGTCACCCAGGGAGCTGGGTCCACGCCGCGCGATGCTGGAGCCCGGATGGTGGTCCGTCAGGATGGGTCGCTTGCAGGCACCATTGGTGGCGGTCATCTGGAGTTTCAGGCCCATCGCCTTGCCATGGATTTATTGGGAGCGGACAATGCGTCTACTGAGCATGGGTCAACCGTCCCTGCCAGACGCTATCTCACACGCAGGTTCTCACTCGGCCCCGACTTGGGACAATGCTGCGGGGGACGCGCGGACTTGAGTTTCGAAGTGATCACTCAAGACGCAAGCGACACCCTTTCCGAACTTCGCCGAGCGGAAGAGGCCGGGGGCCGATTTGTCACACGCATGTCCGTACTCGACGGCGTGCCGGGTTTACGGCAGATTGCCAGCGTCGGATTTTCAGACGTTTCTGGCCAGACCGGATGGATCGAAGAGGTCTTCGGCGAAAGCCGCCAGAAGCTCTATCTGTTCGGGGCAGGGCATGTCGGTCGGGCTGTCGTCCTGTCGCTGGCCGCCTTGCCGTTCGATGTCATTTGGATCGACAGCCGCCGCGAAAGCTTTCCCACTCATATGCCGGCGCAAGTGACGCCGATCCTGAGCGCAGAGCCCGCCAGCGAACTGGCCCACGCAGTGCCCGGCTCCTTCGTCTTGGTCATGACCCACAACCACGGCCTCGACGAGGAGATTGTGGCAGCGGCACTGGCGCGAAATTGCTTCGGCTATGTCGGCCTGATTGGCAGTCAGACGAAGCGCAAACGCTTCGAGACGCGGCTCAAGGCCCGCGGACTGACACCGGCAGCCCTCGATGAACTTGTCTGTCCGGTCGGCTGTGGTCGACTGCGCTCCAAGTTGCCAGCTGCAATTGCAGCGGACATCGCCTTGCAGCTTCTGGAAAAACAGGAAATGCTGGAAAGCCGCCTGTCCAGCGCGCCGTATCAGCATCAAGCACTTGCAAAAACTGCGATATCTGGTCGATAAGGCGGAAATTGCTCGGGGGAACAATAATTTGAACGAGTGGCAGAACGACAAGACGCCGGATGAGACCGAGCCGAGGCCAAGCGGGCGGCAAACCCGCGAAGCCTTGCTGGAGGCGCGTGGGCTGACAAAACGCTTTGGTGACACGCTCGCCAACGAAAACGTCGATCTGCGCATCAACAAGGGTGAGATCCACGCGCTGCTGGGCGAAAATGGCGCCGGCAAGTCGACACTCGTCAAAAGCTTTTACGGATCACTTGAGCCCGACAGCGGCGAGATCTTCTGGCTCGGCCAGAAAGTGAATATCGATAATCCTTCCGAAGCCCGGTCCCTCGGCATCGGCATGGTGTTTCAGCACTTCTCGCTCTTCGAAGCTCTGACCGTCGTAGAAAACATCGCACTCGCGCTGCCAAATCCGGGCAACATGGCTGAACTGGCAGAACGCATCCGCAGCATTTCGGAAGATTATGGCCTGCCGCTGAACCCGGCCGATGTAGTTGCCGATCTTCCGGTTGGTATTCGCCAGCGTATCGAGATTATCCGCTGCCTTTTGCAGGAACCCAAGCTCATCATCATGGATGAGCCAACCTCCGTCCTCACGCCTCAGGAGGCGGATCGTCTGTTTGTCACCCTGGAGCGGCTGGCAGGCGAAGGCTGTGCAGTGCTCTATATCTCACATCGTCTGGAAGAGGTGCAGCGTATCTGCCATCACGCGACGATCCTCCGCCATGGCCGGGTGGTGTCGGAGTGTGACCCCGCGAGGGAAACCGCTTCCAGCCTTGCGCGCATGATGGTTGGCGTTGATGTTGCCAATGTCTCGGCCGCCGCCAATGCGCCACAACTCGGCCCCGTCCGCTTGCGCCTGACCAATCTTGACCTGCCTGCATCGTCACCGTTTGCCACAGAGCTCACCAACATCAATCTGGATGTTCACGCTGGAGAAGTGGTCGCCATCGCCGGTGTTGCGGGAAACGGCCAGAGTGAACTGTTTGACGCCATCTCGGGTGAGCGGCCCGTCGCGCCTGAAATGATCACCATGGACGATCTGCCCAGCGGCGCCCGCAGCATCACCTGGCGACGCCAGAAGTCGGCAGCCTTCGTGCCGGAAGAACGGCTCGGGCATGGCTCTGTCCCCGGACTGGAATTGACCGGTAATATCACCCTGACCCGCCACAGCACCGGCGACGGGCTGATTGCCTCCTTGGGGCTGCTCTCAAGGACAGCTGCTGGCCGGTTGGAACAAAAGATCAAGCGCGCCTTCGATGTGCGCATGTCGCATGACAACCCGGAGGCCCGCTCCCTGTCCGGCGGCAATCTGCAGAAGTTCGTCGTTGGGCGAGAGCTCGACCGACGTCCCGGCATCATGGTGATCAATCAGCCAACCTGGGGCGTTGACGCCGGTGCTGCCGCCCTCATTCGGCAGGCGCTGATCGATCTGGCTCGCTCTGGCTCTGCCGTTCTGGTGATCTCTCAGGACCTGGACGAGATCTTCGAGATCGCCGACCGGATTGCCGTCGTCTCTCGTGGAATTCTGTCCAAAGCCGAGCCGGTTCACATCATGAATCGTGAGAAGATCGGGCTATTGATGGCGGGCGGCGCGGAAACCCAGGCGGCTAAATCCGGACAACAGGCGCCGGACGTCCTTCCTGAAGCACCCGGAGGGGCTGTCTGATGCGCATTGAACTCGTCAAACGCAAGGAACACAGCCAGCTGATGACGGTGCTTTCACCGCTGTTGGCCGTTCTGTTGACCCTGATCACGGCGGCTATTCTCTTCTCGCTGGCCGGCAAGGACCCGATAGAGGGGCTGTTCAAGTTCTTCATTGAACCGCTGTTTGACAGTTGGTCCCTGCAGGAGCTGCTGGTCAAGGCAACCCCGCTGGTGTTGATCGCCGCCGGATTGTCGGTCTGCTACCTGTCCAACAACTGGAACATCGGCGCCGAAGGCCAATTCGTGGTGGGGGCCATCTGTGGGTCGTTCCTGCCGATCATCTTTCCGGACTTTCAAAACGCCCTGACGCTGCCGCTGATGCTGCTTTTCGGCATTGCGGGTGGTGCCTGCTGGGCACTCATCCCGGCGATCTTGAAAGCGAGATTCTCCACCAACGAGATTCTCTCCAGCCTGATGCTTGTCTATGTCGGCAATCTGCTGCTCGACTATCTGGTGCGTGGTCCCTGGCGTGATCCGGATGGCTACAATTTCCCCGAAAGCCTGCTGTTTTCGGATGCGGCGACCATGCCCTCGATTGGTTTCGGCCGCTTGACCATCGCGGCACCGATCACCCTTGTCGTCATCGTTGTCCTGGCTCTGGTCCTGTCGCGAACGCTGAAGGGTTTCGAGATCCGGGTCATGGGTGAAAGCCCGCGGGCAGGGGAGTTCGCCGGGTTCTCCAAGGGGCGCCTCACCCTTTTTGTCTTTGCAATCTCCGGTGGCTTGGCCGGCCTGGCCGGAACGATGGAGGTCTCCGGATCCCTGAACCAGCTGCTGCCGGTCATCTCACCTGGCTATGGGTTCACGGCGATCATCGTCGCCTTCCTCGGGCGGCTCAATCCCATTGGCATCCTGATCGCCGGCTTCGTGCTTGCCCTCTCCTATATTGGCGGTGAGGGCGTGCAGGCCTCACTGGGGATTTCCGACAAGATCTCCAACGTCATTCAGGGGATGCTGCTGTTTTATGTTTTGGCGTGTGACACGCTGATCCTTTACAAGGTGCGGATTGGTCACAACCGCCGCACCGCATCGCAAGGGGCGTGATAGATGTTTGAAGCCATTCTTCTCACTGTCATCACGGCAGCCACGCCGCTTCTGATCGCAGCATTAGGTGAGCTGGTGGTGGAGCGTTCCGGCGTTCTGAACCTCGGCGTTGAAGGCATGATGATCATGGGCGCGGTCGTCGGCTTTGCTGCAGCCAACCTTACCGGTTCCGGCACACTGGGCGCACTGGCAGCCGTTCTGGCCGGCGTTTGCATGGCCTCTCTGTTCGGCTTTCTCGTGCTCTATCTGGCGACCAACCAGGTCGCGACCGGGTTGTCGCTGACAATCCTCGGGCTTGGCCTGTCGGGCATGATCGGCGAAGCTTTCATCGGCGTTCCCGGTCTGAAGCTGCCGCGTCTCGACATTCCGCTGCTCTCCGACATTCCATTCATCGGTCCTGTGTTCTTTCAGCAGGACGCCCTGGTCTATGTCGCTTTCGCGCTGGTGGCGCTTGTCAGCTACGTCCTGTTCCGCACCCGCATGGGGCTGATTTTGCGGGCAGTCGGCGACAATCACGGATCCGCCCACGCGCTCGGTTATTCTGTCTTGCGGGTACGCTTTCTGGCGGTGCTGTTCGGTGGTGGCTGTGCCGGTCTCGCTGGCGGATACATGTCGCTCGCCTACACACCGCAATGGGTGGAAAACATGACCGCAGGGCGGGGCTGGATTGCCCTGGCGCTGGTCGTCTTCTCTTCCTGGTTGCCGCTGCGGGTCGTCGGCGGTGCCTACCTCTTTGGGGCGGTGACGGTGTTGACGTTCCACGCACAGGCACAGGGTATCGGCATACCCTCGCAATTCCTATCGAGCTTGCCGTATCTTGCAACCATCCTGGTGCTTGTGGTCATCTCGGCCAACCGGCGCCTGACACTGGTCAATACTCCGGCCTGCCTCGGCAAGCCTTTCGTTCCGGACAGGTAAAACCCTCAGACGGGTGTCTGTTCCAATAAACCCGGGGTCGCCCAGCGATCCGGCTTCGGGCTCACCTCCTAGATCGCGTGTAAAGTCTATTCAGTTTTTGAGGGGAATGGATGATGAAAAATCTTCTGAAAGCCACGGCTGCTGCGGCCGTTTTCACCGCCATGGCCGGCGCTGCCCATGCAGCGGACGTCAAGGCTTGCTGGGTTTATGTCGGCCCGGTGGGTGACTTCGGCTGGACCTATCAGCACGATCAGGGCCGCCAGGCCGTTGTTGCCGAATTCGGCGACAAGGTTGAGACTGCGTTTCTGGAAAGCGTTCCGGAAGGTCCCGACGCCGAGCGCGCCATCGAGCGGTTCGCCCGTGATGGCTGCGACATCGTTTTCACCACGTCCTTTGGCTACATGAACCCGACCGTCAAGGTCGCGAAGAAGTACCCGGATGTGAAATTCGAACACGCCACCGGCTACAAGAGCGCCGACAACCTGGCGACCTACAACTCCAAGTTCCATGAAGGCCGTTACATCATCGGTCAGATCGCGGGGAAGATGTCGAAGACCGGTGTTGCCGGCTACATCACATCATTCCCGATCCCGGAAGTCATCTCCGGCATCAACGCCTTCATGCTCGGCGCACAAACCGTCAACCCGGACTTCAAGGTCAAGGTTGTCTGGGCCAACACCTGGTTCGATCCGGCCAAGGAAGCTGATGCTGCCAAGGCTCTCGCCGATCAGGGCGTCGACATCATGGTGCAGCACACTGATTCCACCGCGCCGCTGCAGGTTGCCCAGGAACGTGGCATCCACGGTTTCGGTCAGGCATCCGACATGATCGCCTTCGCGCCAAAGTCCCAGTACACCGCCATCATTGATGAGTGGGGCCCGTACTACATCGAGCGCATCAAGGAAGTCATGGAAGGCACCTGGGAAACCAAGCAGACCTGGTCAGGCCTTGCTGAAGGTCACGTCGTGATGGCGCCTTACACCAACCTGCCGGACGACGTTGTCGCCATGGCAAAGGAAACCGAAGCCAAGATTTCTGGCGGATGGGAGCCTTTCACTGGCCCGATCTTCAACCAGGAAGGCGAGAAGGTCGTTGAAGACGGCGTAACGCTGGAAGACGGTGCGATCCTCGGCATGGACTGGTACGTCCAGGGCGTCGACGACAAGCTGTCGAAGTAAGCCAGGGTTTGCGGTCCCGTATTTGCCGGGGCCGCGTGAAAAAAAACCGGTCGCCGTTCTCGGCGGCCGGTGTCCCCTCCAAAAGGGGGGGGGAGCCCGCCTGAGGGAGCGGCAAATTCCTCAAGACAGATGAATCCACCTTTGGGCCGGACCTTTCGGAAAAGGACGCGTGCGTAATGACCCTTGCCTTCGCATCGGAGTGGCTGAACTTGGCCTTTCGCTGGGCCCATCTGATTGCCGGCATTGGCTGGATCGGCACCTCGTTTTATTTCATCGCCCTCGATCTCTCGCTGCGAAAGCGTGAGGGCATGAAGGAAGGCGTCTCCGGCACGGCCTGGGAAGTTCACGGCGGCGGCTTTTACCATGTCGAGAAATATCTCGTCGCGCCGAAGGAACTTCCGGACGACCTGATCTGGTACAAGTGGGAAGCCTATCTCACCTGGGTGACCGGCTTTGCCCTGCTGGTGGTGCAGTATTACTTCAACGCCAGCTCCTATCTGATCGACCCGTCGGTTCTGGCCCTGACGCCGGGCGAGGCCAGTCTGATATCGATGTTTTCGCTTGGCGCCGGATGGTTGATCTATGACCGTCTGTGCCGCTCGCCGATTGGCCGCAATGTACCGCTTCTGGCGATCTGTCTGGTGGCATTGATCCTCGGCTTTTCCTACATGTTCACCAACGTCTTCTCCGGCCGGGGCGCCTTCATTCACGTGGGTGCCTTTGTCGGGACCATCATGGCCGTCAACGTCTTCGGCGTGATTATTCCGAACCAGAAGAAGATTACCGCAAGCCTACTGAAGGGCGAAGCCCCCGATCCGGCGCTTGGCGCCATGGGCAAGCAACGCTCGGTCCACAACAACTACCTGACGATCCCGGTTCTGCTGATGATGGTGTCGAACCACTATCCGATGCTCACCGGCCACCCGCACGGCTGGATGCTGGTGGCGCTGATCCTGTTGATTGGCGGCATGGTCCGCCATTTCTTCAACCGGCATGAGGCGGGCGACAGCTTTGACAGGTTCTGGTGGACGCTGCCGGTTGCAGCCGCTGGTATGATCGCAGCGATCATCATGACCGCGCCGCGGGACTATTCCTCTGCCGGTGCCGTTGCCGACACAACCGCCATCCAGATCGCCCGGACCCATTGCGCCGCCTGTCATGCGGCTGCCCCAACCCACGAATCCTTTGACGCAGCGCCCAAGAACATCCATCTGGAAACCGTAGGAGAACTGAAACGCTACGCTGATCAGATCATGGTTCAGGCTGTGCAGTCAGACGCCATGCCGCTTGGCAACGAGACCGGCATGACCCAGGACGAGCGTGAAACCCTCGGCGCCTGGATCACCCAACAGAAATAGGACTCAGCCGCCAGATGTATGCGTTGGAAGACATCAACACGATGGACCATGCGGCCTTTCTGGCCTCTTTCGGAGATATCGCAGAGCACTCGCCCTGGGTCGCCGAAGGCGCTTTCGCGCTCAAGCCCTATGCCGATCGTCCGGGCATGATTGATGCCTTTTCCAAAGTCATGCAGGAGGCGTCTAGGCCCGACCAACTGGCTTTGATCAGAGCGCACCCGGACCTGGCGGGAAAAGCCGCCCGCAGCGGTGACATTGCCGAAGCCTCACGCAGTGAACAGGCCGGCGCCGGCCTCGACACATTGACGGACGAAGAGTTCACCCGCTTCACCGCGCTGAACAACGCCTATCGAGAGCGTTTTGAATTTCCGTTCATCTTCGCCGTTCGCGGCGCCACCAAGCAGATGATTCTGGCCGCCTTCGAAACCCGTCTGCTGAATGATGCGGACACCGAGTTCCAGACCGCCCTGACCCAAATCGCCCGCATTTTCCGCTTTCGCCTGGAAGATCTGGTGATTGAATGAGTGGTGTGTCCAGTGGAAATGTAGACGCACCTAAAAACCGGATCCGCAAAACGGGACCGGTTGGATCGTCATAAATTTTCGATTGAACAGATGATGGCGGAGGGGGTGGGATTCGAACCCACGGAACGCTTGCACGCTCGGCGGTTTTCAAGACCGCTGCAATCGACCACTCTGCCACCCCTCCGGCACGAACGCTATTTCTAGATAAATGGCTCGCTTGTCAAGCCGCCTCGACCCAACCTTTTCATTCTGCTTTGGAAAGTTTCCGGTGAATGCCTGCGACATTGGTTTTTCCCTCCGTTAGAGAGAGGCGGTGGTCAAAGGGTTCAGATGCCCAGCATGGCAGAATCAGGGTGGCGAGACCGCCGACCGGTGTCTTGGGCAGGGTGCGGTCGGCGGTCTCAATCGGGTTTTTATGACCCGCGCCGCGCTCCGTGGGCTGATGAGCGGCGACAATCCCTGAGTACACCTCCGCAGTTCTGCGCAGTGTGATCCAGATCACACTATTGAATTTTCAGGGATTTTTTCATCATCCACAAAGTGCCACAGGGACCTTTCCCTAAGGTCTCGACGTGCTATTCAGGATGGGTTAAGACATTTTCTGTAAGGGATTTAATGATGCCTTCAGCGGGGGCTGGGCATCTGGATGGAGTTTAGGTATCACATCGCGTGTGAGGCTTGAGCCACTGAGGCTCTGGTATCGGCTTGTTCCGGACGTGTTTGTCGTCAGGCCGACGCAGGTGTGCTTTCCATTCAACCCAACAATGCGCATGCAAATCGCGTTCGCCAGGGGCCGCCGGCGCGTAATGAGTAGGACGGCAGAATGCTAGGGATGGACGAGCGAAACGACGTCAACGTCGTGTCCGGTCGGACAGGGAAGGGGTCATTCATGATCCGTGCCACGCAATCAATCACGGCATTTGCCCGATTGGTGAAGCACCCCGCTGACGGGACCATGCAAAGCAGCGCAAGACGCCCGCTTTTCGGTTTCGATCTACCTTCAACAACCTCTGTGCGACGGGGCTTGTGCCTGTGTGTCGCTGCCGGTGTTCTTGCCGGCTGTAGCGCCACGACAGCGCCCGAAGTCGCCTCGAAATTCAGCCCGAAGAAATACGGCGTCAAAGGCAGCCCCAAAATGGTCGCCAACGGCAAGCCTGTTCCCAAGGGCGGTGGCCGCTATGTGGTCGGCAAGAAATACAAGATCGCCGGCAAGTGGTATTATCCCAAGCTTGATCCGGACTACGAAAAAACCGGCCTCGCATCCTGGTATGGACCGACGTTTCATGGCCGCAAGACCGCCAATGGCGAGATCTTCGACCGGGGCGCTCTGACGGCTGCGCATACCACCATGCCGCTTCCGTCCTATGCCAGGGTAACGAACGTCGCCAACGGTCGTTCCATGGTTGTGCGCGTCAATGACCGCGGCCCCTTCCACGGCAACCGGGTGATCGACCTATCAGAGCGCGTTGCGTCCATGCTCGACACCCGCAGTCATGGTGTTGCAAAGGTCAAGGTCGAGTACATCGGACCGGCCCGTCTGGATGGTCAGGACGAATCCTTCCTGATGGCCTCATACACCGGTCCGGATGCCGTGCAGCCAGGCGCCACCCGCCCAGGCACAATGCTGGCAAGCATCACGCCGCCGGCTGTGGTTGCTCCGGCTTCCAGCAGCTTTACAGCGCGGGTGCCAGCGTCCCGGCCGTATGTCGGATCATTCGATACAGCCGCAATTGCCGCCCCGTCGGCTGACCCGGCTCTGGCTTACGAAGCCTCCAGCCAGACTGTGCAGGTTGCCTCGACCAATCCATTCGTTGCCGTCACCGGCAAGCCAACCGCCAGCAACGCTGTGCCCACATCAGCAGCGGCCTACAATGGTCCGGTTGATTTGACATCCGGTCAATCCAGCGGCGTTCTCGGCACACTCAGCGTTCCGACCGCAGCAACCCCGGTTTCGATGACCGGCGGCAGTGCGATTTCCAGCTATGCCGCTGGCGGGCGCATCAACGCGGCCTATCAGGCCATTGCCGAAATGTCCGGCGACGCGCTTTCATTCAGCCAGTTGGCGGCACGCAACTAGCGTCTATCCGGCCCCAGCACTGACGGGTTTTGGGTCTTGAAACCGCAAGGCCCGTCAGGTCATTCTTCGCCAACGGCAGAATCAGGATCCCACAGTTGGGCGTTCCGATGAGCCTTGTGTTTAAAGCGAGCGGAGTTTGAACAAGGCGCGATGGGCGTAAATTCTGCCAAACATCAGGCTTTCGGCGTCCTGCCTGCTTTCCTGGCGTGCGTCGCGTTTGCGGATCTGTTCAAGCACCTTCCCAAGACGCTTGTACTGGCTTGCGGGCTGTGCCTTACAGCTCCGCTCAAGGTTGAGGCACTGGAAACCACAGCCCCCATCGGCTTTCTCTTCGTGCTTGATCCGGATCTGGAAGTCGGAACCTTGCAGAAGCCCGCCGCCGCCAGCGGCAGCATCAGCACCGGGCAATTGGCCTCCGGCACCATTCTGTTTGAAAAGGCCGCCGATCAACCGTTCGCGCCCGGATCTTTGGCCAAGATCATGGCTGCCGCCACCGTCTTCGATGCCATCAAACAGGGCGCGCTGCGCGAAAGCCAGATCTGCCGCGTCAGCGTTCATGCCTGGCGCACCGGCGGCGCTCCGGCAGGCCGAACCACGATGTTTGCCGAGGTCAAGTCGGAGATCCCGGTCGCCGATCTGCTGCGCGGCCTGGTGATCCACAACGCCAATGATGCCGCCATCGCTCTGGCCGAGTGCATCGACGGCTCGGAATCAGCGTTTGCCAAGCGCATGACCTCTGTGGCCCGCCGCATCGGCATGATGGACAGCGTTTTTGTCAATCCGACCGGCTTTGAGCCTGAAACCAGCCCAGGCGCCAACACCGAAGCGACAGATACACAGCAGCCCCCGGAAGCCTGGGCACATACCACTGCGCGCGACATGGCCCGGCTGGCGCTGTATCTGCTGCGCCATCACGCCCGCCAGTTTGGCATGTTCAGCGAAGAAAGCTTCACCTGGAACAACATCTATCAGCGCAACAAGAACCCACTTCTGGGCGATGTACGCGGGCTGGACGGGCTGGGAGCAGGACAGAGTGAAAAGGACGGCTACTCGGGCCTTGGCACCGTGTTGCGCGATGGCCTGAGGTTTGTCGCCGTAACTGCGGGAACACCAAGTGCCGCCGCACGCTCTGCCACCTTGAAAGGGCTGATTGACGACGCGCTGGAGGTGTTTGCCAACAAGCGCTTGTTCGAGGCCGGTGATCTGGTGGCCGAGGCCCGCGTTTTCGGCGGATTGGACGAAACTGTCGCCCTGGCGCCGACAAGGCCGGTTGAGGTGCTGTTGCCCCGTGCCGGTACGCTGGACTATCGCATCCGGGTTGTTTATTCCGGTCCCTTGAAGGCGCCGGTCAAGGCTGGCACGCCAGTCGGTGAATTGCGGGTGATTGGCGCCAACGGCATTGTTCATCGCCAACCGGTTGTCACCCAGAACGATGTGGCGCGCGGCGATCTGCAGGTGCGCGCGCTTTCGACGCTCAAGGAATACCTGTTCGGCTGGTTCTAGGCCGGAAATTGCCAACCGCAAGACACAAGTGCCGGAACGCATCGGCAGCTTTATCACGAGGGTCCCCGGTGTACGGACGGTTCATTACCTTTGAAGGCGGAGAGGGTGCCGGTAAATCCACCCAGATCAAACGGCTCAGCCGTCATCTGGAGGACAACGGCAAACCTGTCATCGTGACGCGAGAGCCTGGCGGCTCGCCCGGCGCCGAAAAAATCCGCGAGATCCTGTTGAGCGGACAGGCTCGTCAGCTTGGGCCGCGTGGCGAGGCCATGCTGTTCGCCGCCGCCCGTGCCGATCATGTCGACACCACCATCGAACCGGCACTGAAGCGGGGCCAATGGGTACTCTGCGATCGCTTTTCCGATTCCACCCGCGTCTATCAGGGCGAAGCCGGCGTTGATCCGGCTTATCTCGACCTGCTGGAAACCGCTGCCGTTGGCGGTATTCGACCAGACATTACAGTGCTGATCGACGTGCCGGCGAAAATAGGCCTGCAACGGGTCTCCAACCGGTCAGCTGCTGGAGCCGATGCCCCCGATCGTTTTGAGACCGACACGCTGGAGACCCATGAGCGTCGCCGGGCGTTGTTTCTCGATCTGGCGGAGAAGGAACCGGATCGGTTTGTCGTTGTCGACGGCGCTCAGGGTCAGGATGATGTGGCCAATGCCATCTGGTTGGCGGTTCTTGCAATTTTTGGCGATGAGCTGATGCCAACATCGGCCGTTGACGGTGAGGTTGCCTCCGATGGCGCGTAAACCGCTGGAAATCACAGAAACGCCTGAAGTTGACGCGCTGCCCGGCATGCCCTTGCCGCGTGAACAGACGCAGCTTTACGGCCACCGCGAGATCGAACAGCAGTTGCTGGCGGCCTATCGTTCGGAACGCCTGCACCATGCCTGGATCCTCGGCGGTCCAAAAGGCATTGGCAAGGCAACTTTGGCATTTCGTTTTGCGCGCTTCGTGATGGCCAATTCCGACAGGTTTTCACCCGAGGTGCGCGCCGCAACGAGCCTGCATCTGGATCCGACCCATACGGTCAGCCGGCAAATCGCCGGCGGTGCGCATCCCAACCTGCTGCATCTGCGCCGCCCGTGGAACGAGAAGACCAAGCGCTTCAAGACGGAATTGCCGGTCGATGAAGTCCGCCGCACCGTTGCTTTCTTTGGAACCACGGCCTCCGATAAGGCCTGGCGTATTTGCATCGTAGACGCGGCTGATGATATGAACATCTCTTCCGCCAATGCGCTGCTGAAGATCCTGGAAGAGCCGCCATCGCGCTGTCTTTTCCTCGTCCTGTCGCATGCACCGGGACGGCTGCTGCCGACCATCCGATCGCGGTGCCGCCGGATTGATATGCCCGTGCTGGCTCCTGAGGATATTCAGAGCGGCTTGAATGCTCTGGCGCCGGGCGATTTGCCTCAAAATCCCAAGGCCCTGCAAGATCTGTTGAAGTTTGCCGATGGCAGTCTGCGCTCCGCATTAGGTCTTCTGAGCGGCGATGGACTGACCATCAACACCGGATTCACGCAGCTGGCAGAAACCGCCCCGGACATTGACGTTGGCAAGCTGCATGCCCTGGCCGATCTGGTGGCTGCGCGCGGCAAGGATGACAACTGGCAGAACTTTCATCATGTCAGCCGACAGTGGATCCACGCACGCCTGCGTCAGGATGTCGGTCAGAGACCGGCGCGGCTTGCCAGCTGGGCGGACTTATGGGAAAAGACCAACCGCGCCACGGCGGATGCCGAGGCCCTCAATCTCGATCGAAAACAGGTGGTCCTAGACGTGTTTCGGAACCTCTCCAAGCTCATGCGAATGCCGTCTTGAAGTCCGAATGAAAGCCCGAGCGGCTTAACCAAACCGGCCGCTCGCTCCGTTGCCACTTCATCTGTTTTTCCAACTTTCAAGCCAGGTTTTCACTTGCTCAGGGCGTCATGACCGACCGAAACAGCTACTATATCACCACCGCTATTTCCTATCCTAACGGCGTTCCCCACATAGGGCATGCCTATGAGGCCATTGCGACCGACGTCATGGCGCGGTTTCAGCGTCTTGACGGCAAGGATGTCTACTTCCTGACCGGCACCGACGTTCACGGTCAGAAGATGCTGCAGACGGCTCAGAAGGAGGGCATTACCGCCCGCGAGCTGGCCGACCGCAACTCCGACCGCTTCGAAGCGATGGTCGAGGCCCTGGGCTGTACCAACAACGACTTCATCCGCACAAGCCAGGAACGCCACTACAAGGCGAGCCAGGAAATCTGGCGCCGGATGGCCGCCAATGGCGACATCTACAAGGACAGCTACTCTGGCTGGTACTCGGTGCGCGACGAAGCCTACTATCAGGCCGACGAAACCGAAGAGCGCGAAGACGGCGTCCGCTATGGCCCTCAAGGCACGCCGGTCGAGTGGGTGGAGGAAGAAAGCTACTTTTTCAAGCTGTCGGAATACACAGACAAGCTGCTGAAGCTCTATGAAGATCAGCCGGATTTCATCGGACCGAACGAGCGCCGCAACGAAGTCATGTCCTTCGTCAAGGGGGGGCTGCGGGACCTGTCGATCTCCCGCACCACCTTCGACTGGGGTGTGCCGGTTCCCGATGATGAAAAGCATGTGATGTACGTCTGGGTCGACGCCCTGACCAACTACATCACCGGTTTGGGATTTCCCGATGAGGACAATGAGCTCTGGCACAACTGGCCGGCTGACGCCCACATCATCGGCAAGGACATCATCCGTTTTCACGCCGTCTACTGGCCAGCCTTCCTGATGTCGGCCGGTCTGCCGCTGCCGAAGCGCGTCTTTGCACACGGCTTCTTGTTCAACAAGGGCGAGAAGATGTCCAAGTCGGTCGGCAACGTCATCGATCCGTTCAATCTGATCGAGACCTACGGCCTGGACCAGACCCGTTACTTCTTCCTGCGTGAAGTGCCCTTTGGCAAGGACGGCAACTACAGCCACGAGGCCATCGTCAACCGGATCAATGCGGATCTGGCCAATGACCTGGGCAACCTCGCCAGCCGGTCCCTGTCGATGATCGCCAAGAACTGCGACGGCAAGGCCCCGCAGCCGGGCGACCTGTCCGATGAAGACAGCGCAATGTTGACGCAGACCGATGCGCTGTTGGAAATCTGTCGCCCGGCCATGGGCAAGCAGGAAATCCACATTGCGCTGAATGCCATCTGGGCCGTTGTGGGCGAAGCCAACCGTTACTTTGCAGCGCAAGAACCTTGGGCTCTGAAGAAGACCGATCCGGAGCGTATGGGAACTGTGCTGTACGTGACGGCCGAGATTATCCGTCAGGTTGCCATTCTGGTTCAATGTGTCACGCCAAGCGCCGCCGAAAAGATGCTCGACAACCTGAGTCAGCCTGCAGATGCCCGTTCCTTTGACAAGCTGGGGTCGGCGCACCGTCTGACGCCGGGAACGGACATTCCCAAGCCGCAGCCAGCCTTTCCACGGTTTGTCGAGCCGGAAGAGACTGGCGCCTGAGCCATCGGCTCCCTAAATAGGGAGGTGTGCCCGGCACATCTCCCGTCTGACACGTCTCCCGTTGCAGATCGCTCTCCCGGTTTCCACAGCGACGGACGCACGCCCACACAGGACCCTTGAAGCTTCCATGATTGTCGATAGCCACTGCCACCTTGATTTTCCCGATTTCGACGGCGAACGGGAGGCTCTGCTCCAAAGAGCAGACGAGGCAGGCGTCAAGCTGATGGTGACGATCTGCACCCGGGTGCGCAAGTTCGACCAGATCCGCGCGCTCGCCGACGCGCATGAGCAGGTCTATTGCTCGGTCGGCACCCATCCCAACAATGCGGATGAAGAGCGCGGCATTCCCGCAGAAGAAATCATCGCCCTGACCGAGCACCCGAAAGTGGTGGCCATCGGCGAAGCCGGTCTCGACTATTTCTACGATCACGCCAAGCCGGAAGCCCAACAGGAAGGCCTGCGCACCCACATCGCAGTGGCGCGCCAGACGGGCCTGCCGCTGGTGATCCATTCCCGCGATGCCGACGACGATATGGCCGCAATCCTTGAAGAGGAAATGGGGAAGGGCACCTTCCCTGCGATTCTCCATTGCTTCTCGTCCGGTCGTGATCTGGCGCTCAAGGGCATTGAGCTTGGGTTGTATGTATCTTTCTCCGGTATTCTGACCTTCAAGCGCTCGGAAGAGCTGCGCGACATTGCTCGCGAACTGCCGGCCGACCGCCTGCTGGTGGAAACTGACGCTCCGTATCTGGCGCCGCAGCCACGTCGCGGCAAGCGCAACGAACCGGCCTATACCGCCATGACGGCACAGACCCTGGCAGACACCCGCGGTGTTTCGCTGGAAGAAATCTCCCGTCAGACCACCGAGAACTTCTTCCGCCTTTTCAAGAAGGTGCCTGTGCCCGCAGAATTTGCCCATGTTCGCACCTAAGGAAACCGCATGAGCGATGAGCTGAAGATCACGATCCTCGGATGCGGCTCTTCCGGCGGCGTTCCGCGTATTGGCAACGACTGGGGTGATTGCGACCCGACGAACCCGAAAAATCGGCGCCTGCGCTGCTCGATCCTGCTGGAACGCAGCGGGCAGGACGGCACCACCACCGTGTTGATCGACACCGGGCCGGATATGCGCCAACAGGTGCTTGAGGCTGGTGTCTCGCGTCTGGACGCGGTGATCTATACTCACGCCCATGCCGACCATCTGCACGGCATCGACGACCTGCGCCAATTCGCAATGCTGCAGCGGGACAAGATCCCGGTCTACATGGGCGGCTACACCTATGAGCGCGCGCAGCAGTCGTTCGGCTATTGTTTTCAAACCCCACAAGGGTCCAATTATCCGCCGATTTTGGCCCGCCAGCCGCTGGTGCCGGGAGAGGAAATCTCGATCACGGGGAAGGGCGGGACGATCGAGCTTTTACCGGTTGAAGTCATCCATGGCGAGATCGCGGCCTTTGGCTTCCGCTTCCACGATGTTGCATATCTGCCAGACGTCTCGGATATCCCGGATTCGGCTGTCTCTGCCTTTGCCGGCCTGAAACTGTGGATCCTCGACTGTTTGCGTCCGACGCCGCATCCGAGTCACTTTCATCTGGAAACGACGCTGGAGTGGATTTCACGCCTGCGTCCGGCCAACGCCATCCTGACGAACCTGCATAATGCGCTCGACTATGAAAAACTCGATCAGATGACTCCTGAGACCGTTCATCCGGCTTTTGACGGACTGCAACTGACCTTCAGCGTTCCTGAACAACACTGAGTCTCAGGCTTTTGCCCCATAGGCGGCGAGGAAAACGCGCACCGCCGATGTGACATTCTTGTCGACTTCCGCCTTGGTGATCTTCTGATCGATCAGGAACATCGACCTTTGGGTCAGGAAACTGCCGCAGAGGTCCGCGAACTGGTTGGCGGCCAGAAAAGCATCATCGCATTTCAGTTCACCGGCGGCACATTTCGCCTCGATGATCCGCGCCAGCCGCATGCGACCGGACACAGGGCCGGCTTCAAAGAGCAGGGCGCCGAACGCGGGAAACTTGTCGGTTGCGCCGAGCACCATGCGCAGGGTCGACAGCTTTTCCGGTCGCAGAAACATTTTCAGATACTTCTGACCAATCTTCTGAAGCAGCTCTTCGACCGGCTCCGGGTAGCTTTCCTCGGCAAGGCTGGCATCGGCCTGAATGACCCGTTCAGCCAGGATCAACGCCTTGAACAGCTCTTCCTTGTTGGCGAAATAGACATAGAGCGTTCCCTTGGAAACCCCGGCGGATTTGGCGATTTGTTCCATCGAGGCACCGTCAAATCCATTGGCCTGAAAAACCGCCCTTGCGCCCTCCATGATCTGACGACGCTTCGGCGCTTCGCTGTCATCCGGCTGCTCTATGGTTTTGTCCGTCATCGGGGGGCGTATCCAGTCTCTGTGCTCCGTTAACCTCGTGCCGGAAAAATCCGGAACAAAGCCGTTGCACTAATAAGTTTACCTGCGTATATATCCATTGACCGAACCGTTCAGTCAATACCCTGCACTCTTTGATTTGAACGAAGGCTTCCAATTTTGAAGCGGCCTGATGCTGGCACACCTGGTGAGGCGATGCGCATCGACCCAGCACGAAAGCGAATGATCAGTGTCTAACGAAAAAACTCAGCCGTCCAATGACGCAATTCCGGCCGAGGCTCCAAAGAAAAAAGGCAAGGGCAAGCTCATTCTGCTGGCTCTCGTCGTGATTGGCGGCACAGCCGGTGTCTATGAGGGACACGCCTGGTGGACCCATGGCCGTTTCATGGAAACAACCGACGATGCCTATGTCAGCGCCGACATCACCACCGTGCTTTCCAAGGTATCCGGCTATGTCACGGATGTAGCCGTCGAAGACAACCGCCTGGTCAAGGCCGGCGATGTTCTGATCCGCATAGAGGATGGCGACTACCGCCTCGCGGTACAGTCGGCCCAGGACAGTCTTGGCTCCGCTCAGGCGACCGTCGAACGGATGACCGATCAGATCAGGGCAGCTGAAGTTTCCATTTCGGAAGAAGAAGCGTCGCTGCGGGTCACAGAGGCCAGCCGCGAGGAAGCCAATCTGACCTTTGATCGTCAGACCCGCCTGACCAAGAGCAACGTTGCCAGCCAGGCCACACTCGACACCGCACGCACTGGATTGCAGGGCGCCGATGCGAATGTCGACAAGGCACGGGCGGCCGTTGAACTTGCAAAGGCAAATGTGGCTGTCCTGAAAGGCCAGCGCAAGGAATCCATTCAACTGGTTCAGGCTGCAAAAACCGCGCTTGAAAAGGCCGAGAGAGATCTTGAGTTCACCGTGGTGCGGGCTCCGGTCGACGGCGTTGTCGGCAACCGGGCCGCGCAGGTTGGTTCGTTCCTTCAGGCGGGCAGCCGTGTGGCGGCAATCGTGCCCATCGCCAATGCCCATGTGAATGCCAATTTCAAGGAAACCCAGCTCGACGAAGTTCTGCCGGGTGCCTCCGTGTCCATCACCATCGACGCCTATCCGGATATGACCTTCACCGGCCAGGTCTCCAGCATTTCGCCGGCAACCGGGTCGGTCTTTTCCTTGTTGCCATCGGAAAACGCCACCGGAAACTTCACCAAGGTTGTTCAGCGGATCCCGGTCAAGATCGCGGTTCAGAACCCGGATATGGCCCGCTATCCGCTCCGGCCGGGCATGTCCGTTGTTGTCGACGTCGACACCCGTACCGGCAAACTTGACGGCAATGGCCGGGAAGTGGCGCTGCAGAACTAACCGCGCCCGCCGTCCCGGACTTCCGGCCGAAACACATCACGAAAAGACAGACAAATGTCCTCCGCATCCGTTGCCGCAGTGCCGGCCGAGCCCGTCCTCGATGGCCGCAAGATTTTCACGTTCCTGTGCATGGTCTTCGGCATGTTCATGGCGATCCTCGATATTCAGATCGTTTCCGCGTCGTTGCCTGAGATCCAGGCGGGCCTGGGCGCATCACAGGACGATATCGCCTGGGTTCAGACGGCCTATCTGATTGCGGAAGTGATCATGATCCCGCTGTCGGGCTATCTGTCCCGGATGCTTTCTACGCGCTGGATGTTTGCACTTGCTGCCGGGGGCTTCACCCTGATGAGCCTGATGTGCGCCACCGCCACGACCATCGAGGAAATGATTGTTTGGCGCGCTCTGCAGGGGTTCATCGGCGGCGGCATGATCCCGACGGTCTTTGCCTCTGCCTACCTGATTTTCCCGCGCAGCAAGTTCTCGCTGGTTTCACCATTGATCGGCCTTGTGGCAACGCTTGCCCCGACCATTGGCCCGACGCTCGGCGGCTATCTGACCGAGCTGGGGTCGTGGCACTGGTTGTTTCTGATCAACGTCATTCCGGGCATCTTCGTGACGATTGCCGCAATCTCGCTGATTGATTTCGACGAGCCGGACTGGTCGCTGTTCGACCGCTTCGATTGGGTCGGCTTCATCGCCATGGCGGTGTTCCTCGGCAGCATGGAGTTCGTGCTGGAGGAGGGGGCTGGCGACGACTGGTTCCAGAGCGAGGAGATCCTGCTCTTCACCCTGGCGTGTGGCACAGCGGGGGTCATCTTCTTCTGGAGGGTCTTCACGGCAGAAGAACCGGTCGTCGACTTGTCGGCCTTCAAGAACAAGAACTTCGCCATGGGCAGCCTTTTCAGCTTCACCATGGGCATCGGTCTGTACGGCCTGACCTATCTCTATCCGGTCTATCTGAGTGCGGTGCGCGACTATTCCTCGCTGCAGATCGGTGAGACCATGTTTGTCACCGGTGCGGCCATGTTCCTGACGGCGCCTATCGCAGGACGGCTGATGTCTATCCTCGATCCACGCATCATGATGGGCATCGGCTTCGCAGGCTTTGCACTCGGTACATGGATGGTCACCGGCCTGACCCACGACTGGGACTTCTGGGAGCTGTTCGTGCCGCAGATCCTGCGTGGTGTGTCCCTGATGATCTGCATGGTTCCGATCAACAACATCGCTCTGGGCATGTTGCCACCGCACATGATCAAGAACGCATCCGGGTTGTTCAACCTGACCCGGAACCTTGGCGGTGCCGTCGGCCTTGCCGTCATCGGCACGGTTTTGACCAAGCGCGAGGACTTCCACTATGCCCGCCTGGGAGAAAGCCTCAATTGGGCCCGCTCCACGGTGATGGAAACCAAGGCCATGATGGATCACGCCTATTCATCGCTCGGTCAGGCCGCAGACACCGCCAGCCTCAAGGCTTTGTCCGGCATCGTCACGCGCGAGTCCTTCGTCATGGCCTTCGCCGACATCTTCATGATCCTGACGATGCTGTTCCTGACGCTGCTTGTGGCACTTTTCTTTGTCGAAAAGCCCAAGATGGTTGGCGGCGGTGGCGGCGGCCACTAGAAATCAGCCGTCTGCGGTCTTAGCCTGCACCTCATATGACCGAGAAGAAGCCGCGCGACAATCAGCCGAGAAAGCCCAGGATCCCGACCGAAGAGCGGTTGGTTCGTCAGGCGCTGCATTATCTCGACCGCTATGCATCCTCGACGCAGAACCTGCGCGGCGTGCTGGAGCGCAAGGTCATGCGCGCAGCGCATGCACATGAGCGTGATCCGGCAGAATTCGCCGAGATGATCGATGCCGTCGTGGCAAAATGTCAGCGCTCCGGCGTCGTTAATGATCTGACCTATGCCGAGATCAAATTGACCAGTCTGCGCCGCAAGGGCCAGTCAGAGCGCAAGATCGCCGCTTATCTGGGGGCACATGGCGTTGACCGGGACACCATCGGCAAAGTCCTGGAATCCGATGAAACCGACGAGATCGCAGCCGCACGCACCTATGCCCGTCGCCGCAGGCTCGGGCCGTTTCGCACCAGCGGCAACCGCGAGGAAAAACGCCAGCGCGATCTGGCAGCCCTGTGCCGCGCCGGGTACCCTTACGGATTGGCGCGGCAGGTCATTGATGAAGAGCTGGGCGACGTTGCCGATGACGACATGGGCGAGGCGGAGGATTAACTCTCCGCTGTTGCCACCTTGTCGTTACGAGTTCCGGCGTGATGGCAGCACAGCGCCTCAAACCAGCGATCCGGCATGCGGCCGATGATCACTGAAATCAGACCGGTCGCAAGGACGCCGAACAGAAGTCGGGCGAAGAACACCGTGTTGAAATCGGCCCCAATGGCCACCACCACCAGCGTGTCCTCAATAACCGAGTGGGTAAAGCCCATGAAGATACACGCCAGGAACACCTGACGCGGCTCGACAGCGCCTGAGCGCGCTTCGCGGATCAACAACCCACCGCCGAATGAGACGCCCAGAAACATGCCGATGGCGGTGATCGGCAGGGCTTGTTTTTTCAGTCCGGCAATGGCGAACAACGGCGCAATGACTGTGTTCATACGGTCCATCAGACCAGAACGCCGGAACAGATCCATGAAAATGTTCAGGCCGTAGAGAATGACGAACATGCTGATCAGCGTCTCGATCGTGCCACGCAGAAAGCCGCTCCAGCCGCCATCGCCAGCCATGGGCACCCAAGTCGGGTTCAGTGGCTCGGAGAGCCATCCGGTCGAGCGAAAGACCATATGCAGCAGGAAAGCAAACACCATGCCTCCGAGAAGCCGCAGCACGGTCGTGACGATCAACCCGGCACCGGCTTTCTGAATGATGCGCTGTTCGACTGGCAAGGCATGCCCGAAGAGAAACAGCGACGAGAGGATCGTGATGTCTGCCACAGTAAGCGTTTCGACCGGGACAAGGGCAAAGACCACGATCACCGCGCCCCAAATACCGACCAACAGGCTTGTCAGCCAGGCCAGGGCAAGAGCAGGCGGAAGGCCATAAAGCTCCATCAAGGGCGCAAAGGCCGGTGCAACAGCCCGAATGGCGCCGGTTTCCACCAGAACCTGAGTAACCACGGCAACCGGCACGATGATGCGCACCAATTCCCAATAAATTTCAATGGTTTCTCGTGTTTTTTCCGCAATATAACGACCGACGCTCGCCATCTGATCCTCCTTCGTGTGTACGACACAGATAGCCCGAAACGAATGGAATTAATGATCAAAGTTTGCAGGTTGATGCAATAATATTGCAAAGTAATCTCAGCTCATCGCCCTAGCATAACCGAGATCACCATGGACCGTATCGATCGCACGATTCTCAATCTGTTGCAGACGGATGCGTCGCGGACCAATGCCGATCTTGCGGGCGAACTCGGACTGGCGCCATCCAGCTGCATGCGCCGTATCCGACGCCTGAAAGCCTCTGGAATGATCGAGAGGATTGTCGCCATCCTCAACCCGGCAAAGGTCAATCGCGGCATCAAGGCCATGGTGATGGTTGAGCTGGAACGTCACGGTGAAACGTGGATGCGGCGGTTTCTCGAACCCTTGAAGGATGAGCCATCGGTCGTTCAGGCTTACAGCGTGTCAGGCTCAACCGATGTGGTCATGATGCTGCGGCTCAAGGACATCGAAGAATTCGACACGTTGTCGGACCGGCTGTTCCGCGATGATGCCAACGTCGCGCGCTACACGACCTTGTTCGTCATTCGCACGGCAAAGGAGACCACATTTGTTCCTGTGTGAGCCACCAGTCATGCAGCAGTGCTCAGCAGCTTCCGGCCAACCCAAGGCGGAATCTGATAGTCGGGGCAAAAAGTCCAGCAATCCCAGCTGCCTCTGGTCAAATCAATATATTCCATAATCTACATTATGCGAATTACGTTCTTCTAACCCACACAGACTATATCGGCATGCGCGAGTCCCTTTCAGGTGATCCTGGAGCAAGTCATCTGCTATGAGATGTCTCTATGACCTGGAACCTTCGCCAATGGGCACGCGCGATCAAACGGGACATCGTTGCTCTTTACGGTGCAAGCCGTGATCCGCGTGTGCCCTGGCATGCAAAAGCCATGGCACTCGTCGTGACGGGATATGCTCTGTCACCGATAGATCTGATCCCGGATTTCATCCCGGTGCTGGGATATCTGGACGATATCATTCTGCTGCCCCTGGGCATCTATCTGGTGGTGAAACTCATCCCGCCGAAACTCATGGCCGAACACCGAGCCCACGCCGACGCAGGCGCGCGACTGCCGAGCAATCGCAAAGCTGCTGTTGTTGTCGTAACCGTCTGGATCGTGTCTCTCGGCGCCACCCTCTGGGTCCTCCTGCCACTCTTCCTGCCTTGAGCATCTCGATGCGCATCACCGCGCTCAGGCGGGCTTGAGCATTTGGTATTTGGGAGCTTTGTGCTTGCGGGCTTGGGGCTTCACCCATTCGACCCTATGATATCCGGCACCAAGTCCGATCAGTCCAGATGGAGACCGCGCCCCGCCATGAATCAGAGCCTTGCCCATATCTCTCTGGTCGTTCGCGACTATGATGAAGCCATCCATTATTATGTCGACACGCTCGGGTTCGAATTGATCGACAACACCTATCAGCCCGAACAGGAAAAGCGCTGGGTCGTGGTGCGCCCCAAGGGTGACGGAAATTGCTCACTGGTTCTGGCAGAAGCCCGTGGCGACATCCAGTCGGACTTCATCGGCAATCAGGCCGGTGGCCGGGTATTCCTGTTTCTGCGCACTGATGATTTCTGGCGGGATTACAACCGCTACAAGGAAAACGGCGTCATTTTCGTCCGCGAACCGAAAACCGCCGACTACGGCACGGTCGCGGTTTTTCAGGATCTCTACGGCACACTTTGGGACCTGGTCGAGTTTTCTGCCGACCGTGCCTGAAAGTGCTTGAAGAGCCTGCGCGGCTTAAATGCCCGGGCGTCCAACGCCCGTCAGCAGCGCAACCATCGGCCGGTCAGCGTCAGCAGTTCCGCTCTCAACCAACCGCTTCAGCGTCACCACCGACATCACCGCGGAACGCTCCAGATCAAAGCCGAACTCCAGCATTTTCAAGCGCATGGCCTCGGCCTCATCGCCTGAAACGGTGGTGGCCCCTGCTCTGCTTTGCTGCGCGGTATTGACCGACTGCCAGGTCGTGGTCTCACCCCCAACCGCCGGCAGAAGGGCTGAATCTCCCGGACACATGTCACGGTAGTCCAGCTCGCCGGACAGAATGCGCTCCGTGCGCGCAAACGGATCGACCGGCAGGATCTGGGGCACAGCCTGAGCCTCCTCCGTAACCTCGCGAAACCCGAAGAAAATTCCGCTCAACACATCGCCTCGACAATGCGGAACGGCCACGGCAGACGGCAGTGTCGTGCCGAGCTGAGTATAAATCTCATGGGCAATCAGCTTGTAGCCCTCGATGCCGAAAGGACTGCTGCCGACGGCAGGAACGCAGTAGTTGGTCGCAGCATAGACCCCATCGTCCTGCGCCCGCTCAGCCATCCAGTCCCAACGTACCCGCGCCTCGGCAAAGGACAGGGTCGTCGCCCCCAGCCGCTGCAACTCGTCCCGGTAAACCGGCGCGATGCTGTCGGTGACGGCAATCTCGCAGGCCAAACCGGCGTTGCGGGCATAGGCGGCGAGCGAGATCCCGGCGTTGCCGGAAGACGCTGCAATCACCGTATGATCACCACGTTCCAACGCCCGCGCCACACTGAATGCGCTGCAGCGGTCCTTGTGAGAGCCGGTTGGATTGTCGAATTCGCACTTGAGATAGACATTGTCGCGCCCCACCAGATCCGGCGGACAGGCAAGCAGCCGTGTGTTCCCCTCGCCCAGCCGTGGCAGCTGAAGATACGGCAGACGAACGGCAGCCTTGTCTGCATAGACTGCAACCACATTGGAAGCTGCGCCGCGCTGCCAACAGGCCGGGCAGCCGCTCGGATAATCGTCGACCGGCAACAACGCCTCGCACTTGAGACATTGGAAGCCACTGAGGTCGGGATTGCGTGTCACAGCAGTTGCTGCAGTGGCTGGCGCTTGGACTGTCATGTGTCAGGACCGTGAGTTATTGGAGCAGAAGAGTTGGCAGCACTCAATCCCCGACGGGTCCTGAGCGCATTTTCTTGGTCGCGCCGCGTTTTTTCTTGGTATCCAGCCGCCGCTTTTTCGACCCAAGCGTCGGACGGGTTGGCCTGCGGGTTTTCGGCACCACCAAGGCCCGGCGCAGCAAGTCGAGAAGCCGCTCGACGGCATCCTGACGGTTGCGTTCCCGCGTTCGGAAGCGGTCGGCCTGGATCAGAATTTCACCACTTTGTGTCAATCGGGAACCGGCCAGTTTCGCCGCCCTCTCCTTCACCGGTGCCGACAGGGTCTGGCTACTGCTCAAATCAAACCAGAGCTGCACCGCTGTTGAGACCTTGTTGACATTCTGACCGCCCGGCCCCGAGGCGCGGATGAACTCTTCGCGCAGGTCCTTTTCCAGAATGATCGTGCGCCCCGAAACCGCAATGGCGCCATTGGGCACCTGATGGTCGGACTTCGGCTTGGGAGCTGAGGGGGGATTGGATGTACTCAAGAACCGGTCTCCCGAAAAGCGGCCACCGCCTGCGCTGGCGTTTCGAGCCCGAGCGAGGACAGAACCATGGACAGAGCCGAATTTTCAGCCTCCCGGCGGAAATCCTCATCGTTGAGATCCTTGCCGGTCATCGCCAGGATCTGCGTCTGAAAATCGGCATAATGCTGGGTGATGGCCCAGATCGACAGGATCAGGTGCAGCGGCTCCACAGGTTTGATTTTTCCGCTGGCAATCCACGTCTGGATCACCGAGATCTTGGCCTCGACCAACTGCTTCAGATCCACCTCCAGCACTCGCCGAATGCGTGGCGCACCACTCATAACTTCATTGGCAAAAAGTCTAGATGCGTCAGGACTTTGACGAGAAGTCCTCATCTTATGCAATATGTATCCGCTCAATTCTGTGGCGGGATCGCCATCTGGATCCAAAAGCCGCAAAGGCGCCAGCCAAACGTCAAGAATATGCTCAAGAGACTTCTCGTAAATTGCTGATTTTGAAGTAAAATAATACAGGAGATTGGATTTGGACATGCCCGCGGCGCCGGCAATCCGCTCCAGCGTCGTACCCGAATAGCCATGACGGGAAAACTCGGCCAGTGCCGCGTCGAGAAGACGCCCCCGGTTCATTTCCTGTATCCGGCTGAGGGGTTCATCCGGCGTGGTCACGGCGTTGCACTCCACGTGCCCCGCCTGGCTCTGTGCTGAAGCTCTGCGGCTTCGCGCTGTCTTGGTCATGCTTGCCTTTTAACGTACTGCCCGACCGGCGTCATCCTGCCTCAAGAGGCTTCGCCCATAGGCTCCGGTGCAATTCCAACTCCCTGCAGGATAATGGAGACCACAGTTTCTTTGGCAAGGTCGAACTGAGCATCGCTCAGCATATCCCCCTTGTTTAGCGTGTGGATCTGATGATTGAAGTCGGCATAATGCTGCGTCGTCGCCCAGATCATGTAGAGCAGCGTCCGGCCATCGATGGCCCGAATTCGCCCCTCGGAGATCCACCGGTTCAAGACCTCGATTCGACTGTTGGTCCAGTCTTCAAGCGTGGTTTCAAGATAGTCCTGGATCACTGGTGCCTGCTGCAGGATCTCATTCGCCCAGACCTTCGACCCGTTCGGAAAGCGACGCGAAATGTCCATCTTGGCGCGGATGTATCGGCTCAGGGCCTCACGCGGTTCATCGCAGTCATCAAAGGTGTCAGCCGCCTGCAGCCAGATGCGGAAAATCCGCTCGACCACCAGTCGATAAAGCGTCAACTTGGTGTCGAAATAATAATGCAGGTTGGCCTTAGGCAAGTCGGCGCGCGCCGCGATCTGCCCCATGGTGGCACCGCGAAACCCGAACTCCGCAAACACCTGCTCGGCCGCATCCAGAATTCTCTGCTCGGTTTCCCGCCGGGCAGTCGAGCGTGTTTTCGAATGAGGGTCGGACGTCAGGGTCAAGGAGCATTCTCGCATGATCAGAAATTCATCATGCCGATTGAATTATCATCTTGACCGTCTGGTCAAGGGTTTCTAACCTCGATTTGACCGTTTGGTCAGCTTTCGGTCGTCTTGTGGATCCAGCAAAACATGTTGTGGCCCGACTGGCAGAGGCTGCGCCGAACCAAATAAAATCAAAGGGTCAAAGAGCCCTGGCCAATGGAGCAACCGTTGGCCACTCCAGAGACACGAGCAAGCAAGGCAAAGGCAAAAGCCAGCCGCTTGCGGAACAGCACAAAGGCGGACCTCCGCCCTTTGGCGAACCAGGAAACCAGCAATCGGCCCGGCAGGAATGCCTTCGGCCGCAAGGAGGAAGCATGTCCGGCGCGGCATCGACCCATACAAACAATCTCGAAGCTTTCTGGATGCCTTACACGGCGAACCGGCAGTTCAAACAGAATCCGCGCATGTTCGTCGGCGCCAAGGACATGCATTACACCACGTCCGACGGCCGGCAGGTGCTTGACGCCACCGCAGGTCTGTGGTGCTGCAACGCTGGCCACAGCCGCCCGAAGATCGTTGAAGCGGTGCAGAACCAGGTCGCAGAGCTCGATTACGCCCCGGCGTTCCAGATGGGTCATCCGAAGGCCTTCGAGCTGGCGGCCCGCCTCGCTGCCATGGCGCCCTCACCTCTCGACCATGTGTTCTTCACCAACTCCGGCTCGGAGAGCGTCGACACGGCTCTGAAGATCGCGCTGGCCTATCAGCGCGCCATCGGCCAGGGCACCCGCACCCGTCTGATCGGTCGCGAACGCGGCTATCACGGCACCGGCTTCGGCGGCATTTCCGTCGGCGGTATTGTCGCCAACCGCCGCACCTTCGGCACCATGCTGACCGGCGTTGACCACATGCGCCACACCCATGATCCCGAGCGCAACGCTTTCACCCGCGGAATGCCGGAAAGCGGCGCGGAATACGCCGAAGACCTGATCCGCATCATTCAGCTGCACGACGCCTCCACCATCGCGGCCGTGATCGTGGAGCCGGTCGCCGGATCCACCGGCGTGCTGATCCCGCCGAAGGGCTACCTGGAGCGGCTGCGCAAGATCTGTGACGACAACGGCATTCTGCTGATCTTCGATGAGGTCATCACCGGCTTTGGCCGTCTCGGCTCGCCCTTCGCCACCGACTATTTCGGCGTGACGCCGGATCTGGTCACCACCGCCAAGGGACTGACGTCTGGCGTCATTCCGATGGGGGCCGTGCTCTGCGCTGCCAAGATCTACGACGCCTTCATGAATGGCCCCGATCACATGATCGAGCTGTTCCACGGCTACACATATTCAGCTCACCCGATTGCCTGTGCCGCCGCCCTTGCAACGCTCGATACCTACGACGAGGAAGGTCTGCTGACCCGGGCTGCCGATCTGGCGCAATACTGGGAAGATGGGCTGCACAGTCTGAAGGATTGCCCGAATGTCATCGACATCCGCAACCTCGGTCTGATTGGCGCCATCGAACTGTCCCCGATTGCCGGTGAGCCGACCAAGCGAGCCTTTGCCGCCTTCCTCAAGGCCTATGAAGACGGTCTGCTGATCCGCACCACCGGCGACATCATCGCGCTCTCCCCGCCCCTGATCATTTCCAAGGCGGAAATCGACGAGATCTTCGACAAGCTGCGCAAGGTGCTCACCAGCATCGATTGATCAACTGACATTGGCGGCGGACGCGACAACGCACCGCCGCCTCCTTCAGGTTCTCTGTAAGGAGCATACAGATATGGCACGAGCACAAGCCACGGCAACCCAGCTGATCGACGATGACCGCGTCCGCGTCACCCGGTTCGACTTCGCGCCTGGCGCCGAGACCGGCTGGCACCGCCACGGCATGGACTACATCATCACCACCCTCACCGACTGTCCGATGACCCTGGAAGAGCCCGGTGGCGACAGCCGCAACGTGCTGATTCCGGCAGGCACCGTCTATCGACGCGATGAAGGCGTGGAACACAATGTCATCAACGGCGGAGAGACCGTCATGTCCTTCGTCGAAACAGAACTGAAATAGGAGATTTCCAGTATGGCAGCCCCTGGCGAAAACCTTCGGATCAACGGTGACCGGCTGTGGGACAGCCTGATGGACATGGCCAAGATCGGGCCAGGCGTGGCCGGCGGCAACAACCGTCAGACCCTGACCGACGAAGATGCCGAAGGCCGCAAGCTGTTCCAGAAGTGGTGCGAAGATGCCGGCATGACCATGACCGTCGACACCATGGGCAACATGTTCATGCGCCGCGAAGGCACCGATCCGCAAGCCAAGCCGGTCTATATGGGCTCCCATCTGGATACCCAGCCCACCGGCGGAAAATACGACGGCGTCCTCGGGGTTCTTGGCGGTCTCGAAGTCATCCGCACGATGAATGACCTCGGCATCAAGACCAAACACCCGATCGTTGTGGCCAACTGGACCAACGAGGAAGGCACACGCTTTGCGCCCGCCATGCTGGCGTCCGGCGTCTTTGCCGGAATTCATACGCAGGACTGGGCCTACGCCAAGGAAGACGCCGAGGGCAAGAGCTTCGGTGACGAGCTGAAGCGCATCGGCTGGGTCGGCGACGAGGAAGTCGGCGCCCGCAAGGACAAGATCCACGCCATGTTCGAATTACACATCGAGCAAGGCCCGATCCTCGAAGCCGAAAACAAGGACATTGGCGTCGTCACCCACGGCCAGGGCCTGTGGTGGCTGCAGGTCACAGTCACCGGCCGCGACAGCCATACCGGCTCGACGCCGATGCCAATGCGCCGCAACGCCGGCCTCGGCATGGCCCGGATGACGGAACTGGTGCATCAGATCGCCATGAGCCACCAGCCGGCCGCCGTCGGTGCCATCGGCCACTGCGACGTCTATCCGAATTCGCGCAACGTCATCCCCGGCAAGGTGGTCTTCACCGTCGACTTCCGCTCGCCCAACCAGGACACCCTGGACGGCATGAAGGCGGAGTTTGAGGAAAAGGCACCGAAAATCGCCGAAGAACTTGGCCTCAGCGTCGACATCGAGGAAGCCGGCCACTTCGACCCGGTTACCTTCGACGAGACTTGCGTCACCGCCGTCCGAAATGCGGCCGAACGCCTGGGCTATTCGCATCAGAATATCATTTCCGGTGCCGGACACGATGCCTGCTGGATCAACAAGGTAGCTCCAACCGCCATGATCATGTGCCCCTGTGTCGACGGTCTGTCTCACAACGAGGCGGAAGAGATCTCCAAGGACTGGGCCAGCGCCGGAACCGACGTCCTGTTTCACGCTGTCGTCGAGACGGCGGAGATTGTTGAGTGATAGATTAATGCCGCGCTGTCCCGGCCTTGAGCCGGGACCTGCAAGGACGCGAGCAGAAGGGACCGTTGCCTGAGCTATTTCGTCTACATCCTCGCGAACAAACCACATGGAGCCATCTATGTTGGTAGCGCGCGGAACCTGCGAAATAGATTGAAACAGCATCAGGCCGGAATGCCAGGAAGTCACACAGCGAAGTACAACATCAAAACGCTGGTCTACTTCGAATGTCATGACGTGGCTCTGGATGCGATCCATCGGGAACACCGCCTTAAGCGCTGGAAGAGGGCGTGGAAAGATAGATTGATCGAGGAATTCAATCCGGCATGGGAGGACATGTCGCACTTCATTCCTTTTGACTGAAATGGTCCCGGCTCAACGCCGGGACAGCGCCGGGTTAGGTTATGTAAGGCCCAAAGGGGCCGAAGTTACAAACAAAGGGGAACAGCAATGGCAACGAAGGTGATCAAGGGCGGCACGGTCGTCACCGCGGATCTGACTTACAAGGCTGACGTCAAGATCGAGGGCGAGGTGATCGTCGAGATTGGACCGAACCTTTCCGGCGACGAAACCCTGGACGCGACCGGCTGTTACATCATGCCGGGCGGCATTGATCCGCACACCCACATGGAAATGCCCTTCATGGGCACCTTCTCCGCCGATGATTTCGACAGCGGTACACGGGCAGCGCTTGCCGGCGGCACCACCATGCTGGTCGACTTCTGCTTGCCCGCACCGAACCAGTCCCTGCTGGAAGCCTTCCAGGCCTGGGACAACAAGTCGACCATGGCGCACTGCGACTATTCCTTCCACATGGCGATCACCTGGTGGGGCGAGCAGGTCTTCAACGAGATGGAGACTGTGGTCAAGGAAAAGGGCATCAACACGTTCAAGCACTTCATGGCCTACAAGGGTGCGCTGATGGTGCAGGACGACGAGATGTATGCGTCCTTCAAGCGCTGCGCCGCCCTTGGCGCCATGCCGCTGGTCCATGCCGAAAACGGTGACGTGGTCGCCGACCTCTCCGCCCAGCTTCTGGCTGAAGGCAACAACGGGCCGGAAGCCCATGCCTATTCCCGCCCGCCCCAGGTGGAAGGCGAAGCCACCAACCGCGCCATCATGATTGCAGACATGGCCGGCGTTCCGCTCTACGTGGTGCACACATCCTGCGAAGAATCCCACGAAGCCATCCGCCGCGCCCGCCAGCAGGGCAAGCGCGTCTATGGCGAACCGCTGATCCAGCATCTGACTCTGGATGAAAGCGAATATTTCAACAAGGACTGGGATCACGCCGCCCGCCGTGTCATGTCGCCTCCGTTCCGCAACAAGCAGCACCAGGACAGCCTTTGGGCCGGTCTGGCGAGCGGCTCCCTGCAGGTGGTCGCGACCGACCACTGCGCTTTCACCACGGATCAGAAGCGTTATGGGGTTGGCGACTTTACCAAGATCCCGAATGGCACCGGCGGATTGGAAGATCGCCTGCCGATGCTGTGGACTTACGGCGTCTCCACCGGTCGCCTGACGATGAACGAATTCGTCGCCGTCACCTCGACAAACATCGCCAAGATTCTGAATGTCTACCCGAAGAAGGGCGCCGTGCTCGTCGGGGCGGACGCGGATCTGGTGGTCTGGGATCCGGAAAAGTCCAAGACAATCTCCGCCAGCACCCAGCAGTCGGCCATCGACTACAACGTGTTTGAAGGCAAGACCGTCAAGGGCCTGCCGCGCTACACCCTGACCCGCGGCAAGGTCGCCGTCGAAGACGGCACGATGAAGTCCGAACAGGGCCACGGCAAGTTCGTCAAACGCGAACCTTACCCGGCCGTCAACAAGGCGCTGTCCACCTGGAAGGAGCTCACATCTCCACGCAAGGTGGAACGCACCGGCATCCCGGCAACGGGCGTCTAATGCCGTATTCCCCTCCCCATTGTGGGGAGGGGTTAGGGGTGGAGGGGCAGATTTTTCGCCACCGGCTGGTGAATGCCGCCCCAAGCAGGCTAAAACACACCGCATGTGATGACCGGTGACCTTTCCTCAATCGTTTGGCGGTTGAACGGAGCAGATTTGGAAAGATTTAGGGGCAACGAAGTGAACACCTCTGTCGACAACACTACCCCCACCCCTAGCCCCTCCCCACACGTGGGAGGGGGACGATCCACACCGGTCATCGACATTCAGAACCTGTCGCTCACCTTCGAGACCAATGACGGTCCGGTGCACGCGCTGTCCGACATCGACCTGAAGGTTGAAAAGGGCGAGTTTGTGTCCTTCATCGGCCCCTCGGGTTGCGGCAAGACCACCTTATTGCGGGTTATCGCGGATCTGGAAAAGAAGACCGCCGGCGACATCACCGTCAACGGAACCACACCGGAAAACGCCCGGCTCGACCGGGCCTACGGCTATGTCTTTCAGGCCGCAGCGCTTTATCCCTGGCGGACGATTGAGAAAAACATCGCTCTGCCACTGGAAATCATGGGCCTGACCCGCAAGGAGCAGACAGCGCGCATCGACAAGGTGCTGGAGCTGGTGGAGCTTGCCGACTTCAGTCAGAAATTCCCGTGGCAGCTGTCCGGCGGCATGCAGCAGCGTGCCTCGATTGCCCGCGCCCTCGCCGTTGAACCGGACCTTCTGTTGATGGATGAGCCGTTTGGCGCGCTGGATGAAATCGTTCGCGACCATCTCAACGATCAATTACATCAGCTTTGGGCCAAGACCAACAAGACCGTCGTCTTCGTCACCCACTCCATTCCCGAAGCCGTGTATCTGTCGACAAAGATCGTCGTTCTGTGCCCGCGTCCGGGCCGGATCTATGACGTCATCGAAAGCGACCTGCCGCGCCAGCGCACCCTCGACCTGCGCGAAAGCCCGGAATTCCTGCGCATCGCGCAACGCGTCCGTGAAGGTCTGAAGGCGGGGCATGCTTATGATGACTGAGCAGGCTATATCCAACGCGGGATTTTCTGCCATGCAGGGTCACGGCATGGATCCCATGGTCGAGCCTTGGGATGACGGAGCTGAAAATACCGCAGGGGGAGATCCAACTTCCCGAGCCTCCCATCCTCATCCCGGACAAGCACAGCGCGATCCGGGACCGGTGAGCCACGGCGCAGTTTCGGGCACACCGATCCCGGCTCCCCATTTCTCTGCGTCCGGGATGGCAAAAGACCAAATTCACCGCTTGCCTCCGTCATCCTCGGGCCTGTTCCGAGGATCCAGTCTGCAGCAGGGCTGGATGCCCGGCACAAGGCCGAGCATGACGCTGGAGAGCGTGTCGCCGCATTCCAACGCCGCCGTCATTACCGGACTTGATCCGGTAATCCATGCCATGACATCGACCACAAGCCGAAACCACACAACCTGGCAACGCAACGGCATGGATCCCATGGTCAAGCCATGGGATGACGGAACTGGAAATACCGCAGGGGGAGATACAAGTTCCCGAGCCTCCCATCGTCATCCCGGACAAGCACAGCGCGATCCGGGACCGGTGAGCCACGGCGCGGTTTCCGGCGCACAGATCCCGGCTCTGTGTTTCACTGCGTCCGGGATGACGACATTCGAGGAAGGAGCAAGGTTATGAGCCCCCTCTCCCGCCTCGCCGCGGGCACCACCCTGCCCGTGGTCACCGTGGTCATTGCCATCATTGCCATCTGGTATGTCGCAGCCGTGGCGCTCAACGCGCCGTTCCAGCGCGACACCTATGAACGCGCCAAGCAGACCGATGTGCCGTTCTCCCAACTGTTGAGCGACACGCTGGTGCAAAAGCGTCCGGTGCTGCCGGCGCCGCATCAAGTGGCAACGGAAATCTGGCAAACCACTGTTGAGAAGAAGATCACTTCCAAACGCTCACTGGTCTTCCATGCCTGGATCACCCTGTCGACAACCCTTTTGGGCTTTCTCATCGGCACCAGCCTCGGCGTTCTGATTGCCGTCGGCATCGTTCACTCCGGTGTTCTCGACAAGTCGCTGATGCCCTGGGTGATCGCCTCGCAGACCATCCCGATCCTCGCCATCGCGCCGATGATCATCGTGGTGCTGAACGCGGTCGGCATTTCCGGGCTTCTCCCGAAGGCCATGATCTCGACCTATCTGGCGTTCTTTCCAGTCACCGTCGGCATGGTGAAGGGGCTCCGCTCGCCGGAAATCATCCACCTGGACCTGATGCACACCTATTCGGCCAGCCGACTCGAAACCTTCTTCAAGCTGCGCCTGCCCTACGCCCTGCCTTTTCTCTTCACATCCATGAAGATCGGCATCGCCGCCTCGCTCGTCGGCGCCATCATCGGCGAGCTGCCGACCGGAGCCGTCGCCGGCCTGGGGGCCCGCCTGCTCGCAGGATCCTACTACGGTCAGACCGTGCAGATCTGGTCGGCACTGATTATGGCCTCGGTTCTGGCCGGCTGTCTGGTCGGTATGATCGGGCTGATTGAAAAGAACGTCCTGAAGCGCATGGGGATGGCAGCATGACAACGGCAACAAGACAGCAAAGTCGGCTGACGGTCTCCAACGTGCTCGCCTGGGGGGCTGTCGCGCTGTCTGCGCTTGCTTTGGTGACGACGGTTTTCAATCCTGACATCACAGCTCTTTCCAATCCGACGCTCGCAGTGGCAGCCGTGCTTCTTGCCATCCTCGGTGTCCGCTTCGGGCTCGGCTTTGCTCATAACAAGGTCGGCGATGTGGCGCTTGGTATTGTCACGGCGCTTGCAAGCGGCTTTCTGATCGGCGCCACCAGCGCCTATCCGGGCGCGGCCACCACCGGCTTCTTCTGCCTGATGTTCGCCGCCTGGGCCACCGCCTGGCTCTTCATAGAACGTCTTGCGACATGGAAACTGAAGGGCAACGCCGGCAAGCTGGTCAACCTGATCATTCCGATCCTTTTCGGCGCCTGGATCCTCGTCATCTGGCAGCTCATCACAGTCGGACTCGGCGTGCCGAAGGTGCTGCTGCCGGCGCCTGCCGATATCTGGCTGCGCCTGATCAACTCAGTGCCGATCCTCTGGGCCGATTTTCAGCAGACTTTCCTCAAAGCGGTGATCATCGGCTATGTGCTGGGCTGTGGGTCGGGTTTTCTGCTCGCCATCGCCGTCGACCGCATTCCCTTCCTGCGGCGTGGCCTGATGCCCGTCGGCAATCTGGTCTCCGCCCTTCCGATCGTCGGAATCGCCCCCATCATGGTTATGTGGTTCGGCTTTGACTGGCCGTCCAAGGCCGCAGTGGTCATCATCATGACCTTCTTCCCGATGCTGGTGAACACGGTGTCCGGGCTGGCCGCGTCTGATGCCATGCAGCGCGACCTGATGCGGACCTATGCGTCCAGCGACTGGCAAACCCTGTTCAAACTGCGCCTGCCGATGGCCATGCCGTTCATTTTCAACGCTCTCAAGATCAATTCCACCCTCGCCCTTATCGGCGCCATCGTGGCGGAATTCTTTGGCACGCCCATCGTCGGCATGGGCTTCCGCATTTCCACAGAAGTCGGCCGCATGAATGTCGACATGGTCTGGGCCGAAATCGCCGTCGCAGCCCTCGCTGGATCCCTGTTTTACGGCGCCGTCGCCCTGCTTGAGCGCACCGTCACCTTCTGGCACCCCTCGGTGCGGGGCTGAAACTTATCCATTCTCATGCTCGGCCCAGTCCCGAGGATGACACCGAGAGTGAACCGCAATCACCAACGCCATCCCGGACAAGCGGTAGCGCAGATCCGGGACCGGTGAGGCACCACTCTCTCGATAGACTCACGGCTCATCGGTCCTGGGTCTTCCTCTGGTCGCCTGGGGTGACGGTGGAGAGTGAGGAGGTAAGAAACCGGTACCGGCTCGTTTGTCTCCGGCGAAGGTGCCGCGGAGCATCGACGACCATCACGGCACGATGGCCGCCCATCCACAGGCCCTCGCCATGCCATGGCTTGACCATGGCATCCATGCCGTTTCATCTACGTCGAATGCATTGAAATCCATTGGTAGGGCAGGTCTCGGCGTCAATCGCCGGATCAGCTCCTGCCCAAATTCCTGACCTGTCGAAAAAGAGGCCTAGCAAGCATGAAACCCGGTCGCGACGTGTCCCGCCTCGTTGAAATCATGGCCGCCCTGCGCACACCTGTGTCCGGGTGTCCCTGGGATTTGGAACAGACGTTCAGGACCATCGCGCCCTACACCATCGAGGAAGCCTACGAAGTGGCCGATGCGATCGCGCGCAACGACATGGAAAACCTCGAGGAAGAGCTGGGGGATCTGCTGCTTCAGGTCGTCTATCACGCCCAGATGGCGCAGGAGGAAGACCTGTTCGACTTCGCCGATGTGGTCGAAGGGGTGACAAAGAAGATGATCCGCCGCCATCCGCATGTCTTTGGCGACGAGAACGGCGATAAAGCCGAGTTGGTCAAGGGCATCTGGGACCGCATCAAGTCGGAAGAAAAGGCTGAGCGCGCGCAGCGCCGCGCAGCGATGGGGATGGAAGAGACGAAGCCGCGCTATCTCGATGATATCCCCACTGCATTCCCGGCGCTGCTGGAGGCAGAAAAGCTCCAGCGCAAGGCCTCCAAGGTCGGGTTTGACTGGGGCGACCCGGTGCCCGTACTGGCCAAGATCCGCGAGGAGACTGAAGAGCTCGCAGCCGAGCTGACGGCCGGGACGCCTGACCGCGACCGGATCGAGGATGAGCTTGGCGATACCCTGTTCGCACTGGCCAATCTGGCGCGCCACCTCGACATTGATCCCGAAGCAGCGCTGCGCCGAACCAACCTCAAGTTCCGCACCCGTTTCGCCGCCATAGAAGATCACGCCGAAACAACCGCAACAACCCTGGACGCGATGAGCTTGAACGAAATGGAAGCTGCCTGGCAGGCTGCGAAGAAGAAATAGGCAACGGCAACAACAACTTTCCGACCTATCCCCCTCTGCTGTCCTTGCCGGGCCTGAACCGGCAATCCATGCCGTGACGCCCGCTCTTTGGAAAAACTCTTCCGCTAGGAGAGCGAACGGCATGGATACCATGGTCGAGCCATGGCAAGACGCGGAAAGATGACGGTGCGGAGATCAAACCTCACCGCCACCGTCTTTGGCCCTCAAAAACCTTCAAGAACGATCTTGCCGCGCGCGGTGTTGCTTTCGATCAGGCCGTGGGCCTTGCGCAGGGTGGCCGCGTTGATTGGACCCATGACGTCCGTCAGCGTGGTGCGGATCTTTTTTGCGTCGATCAAACCAGAGACTTCATTGAGGATTTTGCCCTGCTCGTTCATGTCCGGTGTCTGGAATATCGAGCGGGTGTACATCAGCTCCCAATGGATCGAGACGGACTTCGACTTGAACAGGCCGATGGCAACACTTTCCGGATCGTCGATCAGCCCGAAGCGACCTTGAGGCGCAATAACATCAGCGATCTGCTCGGCATGATGCTGGGTCGCATTGGTGGAGAAGACGAACGCCGGTGCGCCGAGACCCAAGGCCTTCAGCTGCTCACCGAACGGTTTGTGATGATCAATGACATGATGCGCGCCGAGCTCCTTGACCCAGGCGACTGTTTCCGGACGCGATGCCGTGGCGATCACCGTCAGATCGGTCTTTTCCCGCAGCAGCTGGATGGCGATGGACCCAACACCCCCGGCCCCACCGATGATTAGCACGGCGTTGTCTGCACCTGGCACCGGCGCTGTGACTCTCAGCCGATCAAACAGCATTTCCCAGGCAGTCAGGCTGGTCAGCGGCAAAGCAGCAGCCTCGGCAAACGACGCGCTGGTCGGCTTGCGCCCGACAATGCGCTCATCCACCAGATGGAATTCGGAATTGGTGCCCTGGCGCAGAATAGACCCGGCGTACCAGACTTCATCACCTGGCTTGAAGCCGGTAACCTGATCACCCACCGCGGAAACAATCCCGGCAGCATCCCAACCGAGAACTTTCCAGCCACCGTCTTCCGCTGCGGCCTTCGATCGGACCTTGGTGTCGACGGGATTGACGGACACGGCGCGGACTTCGACCAGCAGGTCGTGTCCGGTCGGAACAGGCGTATCGAGCGTAACGTCTTGCAGGGCGTCGTCCCGGTCGATGGCGCCGGGGATCTTGTATGCGACAGCTTTCATGGCTTGCCTCCTGTTTGGTTCTGGCTGTAGATAGCAAACAGGCAGAAAAGCGCTATACGCACAAAAAACGCCCATAGTATCAAAAAGGATACCGTAATGGCCAAGGTCCGGCATTCCCGTTTCGACTGCACACCCGGTTGCGCGGTGGAAGCCGCTGTCGCCCTCATTGACGGAAAATGGAAATGTGTCGTGTTGTGGCATCTTCTGGAGGAGGACGTGTTGCGCTTCAACGAGATCCGCCGCCGCATTCCAAGCGTCACTCAGCGCATGCTGACCAATCAGCTGCGCGAGCTGGAAGAAGACGGCCTCATCCACCGCGAAGTCTATCCGCAGGTGCCGCCCAAGGTCGAATACAGCCTGACCGACATGGGGCGTGGCCTGTTCCCGATCCTGCGCGCGCTGAAAGACTGGGGCGACGAACACCTCAACATGTTTGGGCAGAACGGCGAAGCCGGAAAGCCCACAAAGGACCAGCCGCTTTCGACAGAGCAAGAGAGCACCCCCCTCGCCGTCTAAGCCCGATCAACGCAAATGCGCCCGGCCATCACTGACCGGGCGCATGAACAGCTTCAACGGATAACATCACTGCCTAGTCGACGATATACTCTGCAAAGGAGCCACGGAAAGGGCCGCGCTGCTTGTCCGTAACCCGGACATCCGCTTCGATGAAATCCTCACCGTCCTCCCGCTCAAGCACCTCTGCCAGCTGATACAGCTGAGCCAGCAATGCGCCATCCGTCACAGGTATCTTGACGGTGAACAGGTCATCGTGCTTCGCCATGAAAGTATCGATGCGGCTGTAGAGCGTCTCCAGACCGGCCCCGGTCAGAGCGGAAAGCGCAATAGAGCCCTCGTCCTCACCAGACTGGTCCTCGAGCAGCTTGTCACGATAGGCCTCATCCAGATTGTCGATCTTGTTCCAGACCTCAACCACCGGCGCACCGGTCGAAGGATTGACACCAAGGTCGTCCAGCGTCTTCTTGACGTCTTCGGCCTGGGCATCGGAATCCGGATGCGAGATATCGCGCACGTGCAGGATCAGATCCGCTTCCAGAACCTCTTCCAGCGTTGCGCGGAAGGCTGCGACCAGATGGGTCGGCAAGTCGGAAATGAAGCCCACCGTGTCGGAGAGGATCACCTCCCGCCCATGCGGAAGCTTGATCTTGCGCAGTGTCGGGTCCAGCGTTGCAAACAGCAGATCCTGAGCGAAGACATCCGCTTTGGTCATCCGGTTGAACAGCGTCGACTTGCCGGCGTTGGTATAGCCGACGAGTGCAACGACCGGCTGCGGGATCTTCTTACGCTTCTTGCGATGCAGGTCACGGGTCCGCCGCACGCTTTCCAGCTGCTTCTGCAGGGCCATGATGCGATCTTGAATCTGGCGTCTATCCGCCTCGATCTGGGTTTCACCCGGACCACCCATGAAGCCAACGCCGCCGCGCTGCCGTTCAAGGTGGGTCCAGGATCGCACGAGCCGGCTCTTTTGCCACGACAGATGCGCCAGATCCACCTGCAGACGGCCTTCCTTGGTGCGCGCCCGGTCCCCGAAGATTTCCAGAATCAGCCCGGTTCGATCGATCACCTTGGTCTTCAGGTCCTTTTCCAGATTACGCTGCTGGATAGGTGTCAAAGGATGGTCGATCACCACGAGGTCGATTTCCTCGGCCTCGACAATGCCGGCAAATTCAGAAACCTTGCCTTCCCCAAACAAGGTTGCGGGTTTCGGTGCGCTGACGCGCACCACGTCGGAATAGATGATTTGGAGATTGATCGCGGCGGAGAGGCCAACCGCTTCTTCCAGTCGGGCCTCGGGTTCGCGCATGGCGCGCAGTCCTTCATCGGCCGCAGCGCGGCGCCCGGAGAGAACCGGCTCTATGATCATTGCCCGGAAGGGCTGCGGACGCCGATCAATTCCCCCGCGATCGCCATCCGCTTTACTTGTCGTGTCGCTTTCGCGAGATTTCGGTTGCAATCAGCTGCCTGCCTTTTCAACACCATCTTCATTCGGTTCAAACAGTTGTACCGGTGCGTTTGGCATAATTGTGGAGATGGCGTGTTTATATACAAGTTGTGAGTGCCCGTCCCGGCGCAGCAGGACGCAGAAATTATCAAACCAGGTCACGACGCCCTGAAGTTTGACGCCGTTGATCAGAAAAATCGTCAGCGGAGTTTTTTGCTTGCGGACGTGATTTAGGAAAGTGTCTTGAAGATTTTGTGTGCGCTCAGCCATATATTTTTATCCTATTTCCTCCGAATGCGGCCGGGGCATCCGGTGCTTTAAATCTTAGTCTTTCCTGGGGCCCTAAACACAAAGCTGCCGCCCCATCAGACTTTATCCTTACGTCGCCATGCTCAGCACATCGCCGAGACCGGTCCCGCGGTCATCGGCAGACTTCAGACGAACTTCAAACTATCGTTACAGAACCAAAAGCAGGAAAGTGCCCTACCAAGAATCTGTAGCAGTATGCACAGCTTAGTGCAATCATCGCGCCAGTTTACACCTGCCCAACACTTGTCAGCGGGGCGTTGTGCACCCTGCAAACTCAGTCATTGTGGTTCCCAGAGTATCCGCAACGCCGCTGGTGGTAACATGGTCCTGCCAGCACATTCTGACATAGCCGATCTATCCTCATCACCTGAGGACGAAGACCGGACAACCATGGCGGAGCACGCGTCCTGCCGGTTCATGAAAAACAGATCTTACCCACGCCCTTGAAGGTAACCCGCCTCTAAAAAAAAGATCAAGGGGCCTTGCAGAGATTACCTCGAGGTTTTTGTCATGAGCACAAACGCCAGCACCGTACAAACACTTAATCCGCGGAAGGAAAAGTCACAGATGCTGCATTGCAAATGAGATAAAGGGCGGCTTTGGGCCCCGCTTTCCTAGAAAAACTCCAGGCTTACCCGGAACATCTGCTCTACCTGGCGCACTCTGGCCGCAACCGCGAAAATAACGATACGATCCTGGGCCTGGATCTGGAAATCACCGTTCGGCGTGTAGACCTTGCCATTACGGTAAACTGCCCCGACCCGGATACCGGTTGGCAGATCGATCTCGCGCAAGGGGCGCCCGACCAGCGGCGAGGTATCCAGTGCTTCGGCCTCAACAACCTCGGCAGCCCCGTTTTGCAGAGAGTGCACGCCGCGGATACGACCACGCCGCACATGCTGCAGGATCTTGGAGATCGTCACCGCACGCGGGTTGATGAAGGCATCAATCCCCAGTGCGGCGGTAAAGGCCGGATAACTCGGATTGTTGAGCAGGCAGAGGTTGCGTCGACAACCGAGCTTCTTTGCCATCACGCAGGACAGGATGTTGACTTCATCGTCGTTGGTCAGGGCGACCATCGTGTCAGCCGACCCGACATCCGCTTCGTCCAGGATCCCCTGATCCAGCGCGCTGCCATGCAGGATAACCGACCGTTTCAACTCATCGGCAACCCCAACGGCACGCTCACGCGATGCTTCGATCAGCTTGACCCGTGTGTTGGAGTGGCGGCTTTCCAGCGCCCGCGCCACATACAGGCCGATGTTGCCACCGCCGGCGATGACCACACGGCTGGCTTCCGGCTCTTCGTGTCCGAAAATCCCAAGCGCACGCCGAACCTGATCGCGTTTGGCAACAACATAGGCCAGATCGCCGACAAGCAGGGAATCCGAGCTCGACGGCACGAACAGATTGTTGTTGCGATAGACCCCGACCACCACGGCACCCAGATCCGGAAACAGTTCTGTGAGCTGGCGCAATGGCGTATCAACCACCGGACAATCGTCCTCGATGTTGATGCCGACAGTGACCACCTGATCATCGGCGAACCGCACGGTTTCGACAGCCCCCGGCAAGGCCAGACGCCGCAGCACCATTTCCCCGACTTCGATTTCCGGAGAAATGATCACATCAATCGGCATGTTCTCGCGCGAAAACAGGTTCTGCCAGCGCCCCTGCAGATAGCTTTGCGAGCGGATACGGGCGACCTTGGTCGGCACGTTGAAGAGCGAATGGGCGACCTGACAGGCCACCATGTTGACCTCATCATAAAGGGTGACCGCGATGATCATGTCGGCTTCTTCGGCACCAGCTGCCGCCAGCACGTCCGGATGCGCCCCATGGCCGACGAAGCCGCGCACATCAAGCTGATCGCCGATGGCATTGATCAGCTTCGGCGAGCTGTCGATCACCGAGACGTCATTCTGCTCTGCCGCAAGACGTTCCGCGATACCGTAGCCCACCTGGCCAGCGCCGCAAATGACCACCTTCATGATCGAGACCCTTTATAAAAACGGTTGTCATGACCCCTTAGCAGAGCTTGAGGCTCAGGACAGCCCCAAAGTCTTCAATTTGCGGTGGAGCGCCGACCGCTCCATACCGACGAATTCTGCCGTACGGGAGATGTTGCCATCAAATCTCTTGATCTGGGCCTGCAGGTAATCGCGCTCGAAAATCTCCCGCGCCTCCCGCAAGGGCACCGACATCAAATGCTCGCCACCGCCATTGCTGGCAAGGCCGGGAAGCATCGCCCCGACCTCCGCCGGAAGCAGGTCCGCGGTGATCGGACTGTCCGCATCGCCCCGTGCCAGGATCAACAACCGCTCGACGTTGTTGCGAAGCTGGCGCACATTACCGGGCCAGTCATGAGTCTGCAGCACTGCCATGGCATCACCGCCGATCTCACGCATCGGAATGCCCGACGCACTTGAGACCTGCTGCACGAAAAACCCGACAAGCGTAGGAATATCTTCCCGTCGCTCGGCCAGTCCCGGCACCCGCAGCGGCACCACACCCAGCCGATGAAACAGGTCCTGACGAAACCGTCCCACGTCGATCTCGGCTTCCAGATCCTTGGCCGTTGACGATAAAATGCGCACATCGACCTGAACTTTCCGCGCGCCGTTCAGCCGCGAAAAGCTCTGCTCGACCAATACCCGCAGGATCTTGCCTTGAGTCTCCATCGGCATGTCGCCGACTTCATCCAGATAAAGTGTACCGCCATGGGCTTCTTCCAGCGCACCGACCTTGCGCAAATTGCCAGCGTCATCCTCGATGCCGAAAAGCTCTTCTTCCATTCGCTCGGGCGTGATGGTCGCCGCATTGATCACCACAAACGGGCTCTTGGCCCGGGGTGACATGTCATGGATCATCCGCGCCGCCAGTTCCTTGCCCGAGCCGGAAGGTCCGGAAATCATCACACGGCTGTTGGTGATCGCGATGCGGTCGATGGCCTGGCGCAGCTGATGCGCCGCACTGGAATTTCCGACCATGCCATCCGGCGTGCCGGTCTTCTGCTTCAGTTCCCGGTTTTCACGCCGCAGGCTGGAGGCTTCCAGCGCCCGCTCGACAATCAGGATCAACCGGTCGCTCTTGAACGGCTTTTCGATGTAGTCGTAAGCCCCGCGCTTGATGGCAGAGACGGCCGTCTCGATGTTGCCATGCCCGGAAATGATGACCACCGGCAAATCCGGATCCATTTCCTTCAAGGCATCGAGAACCGCCAACCCGTCGAGCTTGCTGCCCTGCAGCCAGATGTCCAGGATCACCAGCGATGGCCGGCGCGCCTTGAAAGCCGCCAGCGCCGTATCGCTGCAACTTGCCGTGCGCGTGCCGAAGCCTTCGTCGTCCAGAATTCCTGCAATCAATTCGCGGATGTCTTTTTCGTCATCCACGACCAAAATGTCATGAGCCATTGATAATCACACAGTCTTTCCCTGACGCTCCGCCGGCTCGGCGTCTGCGTCGTCCTCATCCTCAGCGGCAGTCGCGGACAGGGTCAGACGCACAAGGCTGCCTGTTTCCCCCAACTCGTTGTCCGGTGCATCAAGCAGCTCGATGCCGCCCCCATGGTCTTCCAAAATCTTGCGAACAATGGCGAGGCCGAGCCCTGTCCCCTTGTCACGTGTCGTCATGTATGGCTCCAGCAGACGTTGCCGGTTTTCTGCCGGCAGGCCGATGCCATTGTCGCGCACATCAATGGTAATCCGGCCGTTGTCCTCGCTCAGCGTTACCTTGATGCGACCCTGTGCCGGTCGTGTGCCAGCATCCGGGCCTTCGCCGTTCTCTGCAGGCGCCGCAAGTCGCCCTTCAATCGCCTCACCGGCATTTTTGATGACATTGGTCAGCGCCTGCCCCAAAAGGCGAGCATCAAAAATCGCCTCGACAGGTGCCTCCGGCAGCTCCGTTGTGATCTCGATATCCGAGTTCGCTACCGACTGCATGAAGGCAGATTCGCGCACCGTATTCCGCAGATCGGCCTTAGCCTTCGAGGGCTTGCGCATTCGCGCAAATGACGAGAACTCGTCGACCATTTGCCCGATGTCGCCAACCTGACGGATGATCGTGTCGATACATTGATCGAAAACACCACGATCTTCCTCGATCTTCTTGCCGTACCGACGGCGAATACGTTCCGCCGACAGCTGAATCGGGGTCAGCGGGTTCTTGATCTCATGGGCAATGCGTCGGGCAACATCCGCCCAGGCCGAATTGCGCTGCGCCGAAACCAGATCGGTAATGTCGTCGATTGTGACCACATAGCCATGTTCCTGGCGGGTTGACTGCTCCGAGGTCAGCCGCACATTCAACATGCGCTGGCGTCCACCGCGGGTGGTCTCGATCTGCGTTTCATGAAAACGCTCATGTGCCCGATCCCGCGATTGCTGAAGGAAGTCTGCCAGCTCCGGCATCACTTCCGTCAGCGGCTGACGCAGGATTTCCATTTCCTCCACCTGAAGCAGGTTCTGCGCAGACAGATTGACCAGCACAATAGACGAATCCTCGTCGATGCCGATCACCCCGGTGGAAACACCCGCCAACACCGCCTCGTTGAACCTGCGCCGCCGGTCAATCTGCTCGTTCGCTGCCAGCAACGCATCACGTTGGCCCACCAGCTGCCCGGTCATCTTGTTGAAGGTCTGCCCCAGATTGGCCAGATCGCCTTCTGAACTGTGGGTCTGCACCTTGATCGCGAGGTTGCCTTTCGACACTTCGTCTGCGGCTGAAATCAAGGTTCGGATGGGCGCCACCAGTCGGTTGGCAAAGCCGAAGCCGATCCAGATCGCCGAGAGAAGCAGGATCAGCGCCACGCCAAGATAAACCAGAGCAAACGCCACCTGCACCCCGAAACGGGCGCCTTCCATGTCGCGGTAGGCGGAAGCCCCCTCTTCTGCCAGGCGCTGGTATTCGATCACCCGAGGATCGATGGCACGCACCCCGTAGAGGTAAAAATCATTGTAGGCCGACAGCTTCATCACCGCGCCGACCAGGTTCGACACGCCGGGCGCAATCAGGATCGGCTCGCCGGATTGGGCCTTTTGCAGGCTCTGCTTGGGAGGCTGCAGAATGTTCACCCGCGGATCCCGAATGATCCGGGTGATCACCGTGCCGTCGCTGTCGACGATGAAGGCAGCCAGCAGGCCACGCACCGATGCCTGGGCGCTGAAAAACGCATCAAAGCGCGTCGGCTCGAAATCATAGACAGATCGGGCCCGATCAACGTCATTGCTCATGGCGATGATATCACCGCGCAGCACCCGTGCATGCTCCTGCAGATAGGCCTGAGCCACAACAAGCGCATTATCGATGATCTGGCGCGTGCGGTCCTCAAACCAGCGGTCCAGTCCCCGATCCAGCGTAAAAGCGGCCAACATGGCCAGCAGCAAGGCGGGAACCGCCGCAACGATACTGAACAGGGTGACGATGCGCACATGCAGCCGTGCAGCAGCACGGCCGCGACGCCGTGCGTTCAGAAGCTTGGTGATTTCCCATCCGATGGCGACCAGCAGACACGCTGCCAGACCGCCGTTCACCGACATCGCCGTCCAGATGACGTTCTGGGTCGGCGCGATGGAGGTCAGACCGGTCAGAATGAAGAAAGTGATGCCGATGGAAATCAGGGCCAACAACATGATGGCCAGCCCAAGCCTGCGACCCAGTTTGCCACTGGACACCTGCGCGCCGACCGCCCCTTGTACGGATCCCAAGATCATACCATCCCAACACGACCCTTATACCGGGCCTTCCTGTATAACGCGCTCGACCGCCTTGCAGAGGAGCATTCCATCTGCGGTGCAACAACACAATTACCACACATTGTTGCGAAAATGAGACATTGTCAGGGCTTTCCCGGACTGTCTACAGGCCAGGCTCAAAAAACCGCTGACCACCAGTTCAAACTGAAATTATATATTTTAGTTCAGCAATTTATTCCAGGGAAGGCGCAACAGAACCTGCCATTGAAAGCCCTGCTTTGCCCGCTAAGAACTTCAAATCGAACTACCGAGTGAGGCCATATCGCACCACATAAGGACATTCTGGCGAATCTCCCCGTCGCGAGTTCCCAAGGTCGCTCGCGCAAATAAAAACGCGCCCGAGGCGACGCCCCGAGCGCGGTTCCAGGAATCGACTGTTCTCAGCGAGAAGATCGCATGACCTGGATCTCCAGATCGCGGATCTTCTTGCGCAGCGTGTTGCGGTTCACGCCCAGAAGTTCGGCGGCCTTGATCTGATTGCCCCGCGTGGCTGCAAGGGCGGCACTGATCAACGGATACTCCACCTCACGCAGGATCCGGTGATAGAGCCCCGGAGGCGGAAGTGCATCGCCGTAATTCTCGAAATAGCCGTTGAGATAGCGCTCGACCGACCCGCTCAGATTGATCGTCTCCGACCCGTCCTCTTCCAGCGGTGACACCGTCGGCTGGTTTAACTCCTGCTCCAGCAGGCCTTCGCTGATGACATCCTGCGGATAGAGGGCTGCCAGTCGGCGAACCAGGTTTTCAAGCTCACGAACGTTACCCGGCCAGCGATAGCGCCGCAGCTGGTTCAGCGCAGATTGGTCAAGCTGCTTCGGCGGCAAGCCTTCCTTTTCCGCCATGGTGAAGAAGTGGCGCACAAGATCACCGATGTCCTCGACGCGCTCGCGCAGTGGCGGCAAGCGGATCGGCACGACATTCAGGCGGAAGTACAGATCTTCGCGGAACAGCCCCTGATTGATCAGGTTGCGCAGGTCCTTGTTGGTCGCAGCGACAATGCGGACATCCGTCTTGATCGGCGTGCGCCCACCAACAGTGGTGTATTCGCCTTGCTGCAGCACCCGCAACAGCCGGGTCTGTGCTTCCATCGGCATGTCGCCGATTTCATCAAGAAACAGGGTGCCGCCATCGGCCTGCTCGAAACGGCCGGAAGAGCGGTTCTGCGCCCCGGTAAAAGCGCCCTTCTCATGGCCGAACAATTCAGCCTCGATCAGATCACGCGGAATGGCGGCCATGTTGATGGCAACAAACGGTCCGTTTCGGCGCTTGCCATAGTCATGCAGCGCGCGGGCAACCAGCTCCTTGCCGGTGCCGGATTCGCCGTTGATCATCACGGTCAGATCGGTCTGCATCAGACGCGCCAGCACCCGGTAGATATCCTGCATCGCAGGAGACCGACCGACGAGCGGCATGCCTTCAGAAAGGTCCTCGCCTTCGACCTTGCGCACCATCTTAGGCTCTTCCAGAGCCCGCCCGACAATGCCGATCAGCTCTTTCAGGTCGAACGGCTTCGGGAGATACTCATAGGCACCTTTTTCCGATGCCCGGATGGCTGTCATGAAGGTGTTCTGCGCACTCATCACGATGACCGGCAGATCCGGCCGCAGCTTCTTCATGCGGGGCAGAACATCGAAGATATTCTCGTCCGGCATCACCACGTCCGTGATCACCAGATCTCCATCGCCTGAGGAAACCCAGCGCCACAAGGTGGCGGCATTTGATGTCAGGCGAACCGTATAACCGGCCCGAGACAGGGCCTGATTGAGTACGGTGCGGATGGCTGCATCATCATCTGCTACAAGGATTGTGCCGCTTGGCATGATCACTTACGTCCTGTCGCTAGAGCCGGCGTCGGTTTCGACGAAGGCCGGCATTAGAATTCGAAACACGGTGCGTCGCGGACGGCTGTCGCATTCGATCACGCCGCCATGGTCACCTATGATTTTCGCCACAAGGGCCAGTCCAAGGCCGGTGCCATTGGTCTTGGTGGTGATGAAGGGCTCGAACAAATGGGGCAGCAGGTCTTCGGGAACACCCGGCCCATTGTCGTAAACGCAGAATTCGAGCGGCAGGCTCACCCGTTCGCCGGTACCCGGCACCGACAGGCGAATGCCCGGCCGAAACGCTGTGGTGATCCGGATTTCACCATCCGGATCCTCGCCGATTGCCTCTGATGCATTCTTGATCAGGTTGAGGAAGACCTGGATCAGCTGATCCTTGTTGGCAAACACCGGCGGCAAAGAAGGGTCATAGGCTTCCTGGATGCGCTTGTTCCGTGCAAAACCACTGTCAGCCAGGCGTTTCACGTGGTCGAGCACAACATGAATATTGACCGGGTCGCGCTCAATTGGCCGCTCGTCGGAGAAGACCTCCATCCGGTCGACCAGTTTGACGATCCGGTCGGTCTCGTCGGTAATCAGCCGGGTCAGCGGCCGGTCGCTGTCGGGCACCGACTGTTCCAGCAACTGCGCCGCGCCACGAATGCCTGAAAGCGGATTCTTGATCTCATGCGCCAGCATGGCAGCCAGGCCGGTGACAGTGCGCGCCGCCCCGCGTGAGGTCAGCTGACGGTCGATCTTCTCCGCCATGGTGCGCTCCTGAAACATCAGGACCACAGCCCCCGGACGCCCGACAACCGGCGCGGCATTAATGTCGACGATCTTTGGCGCCCCGATACGCGGCGAGCCGATATCGACCTTGTATTCGTTGATTGCAGCCCCGGTTTCCCGCACCTGCTCGATCAGGGTCAGAAGCGGACTGCCGAAGGGGATGAAGTAATCAATCGGGTGCCGCTGCATCATCGACACGGAGCAGCGCATGAAGATTTCTGCCGCCATATTGGCGGTTTCAACCACCCCGTCCGGGGCCACAAGCAGCACGGGATGCGGCAGCGTGTCCAGAATGGTCGGACCATCGCTGGCCAGAGCCTCTGCCCGTCCGCTTGAGGTATGGCTGGGGGTCATCATGCCGCGCTCCTGGTGTTCAGGCCGTCGAACCAGCCACCAAGAAGCGTCACCACCTCTTGCGGGTCTGTTGAGGTCATCAGGGCACGCCGCAAATCAGACGCCACCGGAGCCACCTCCGCACCGGCGTCGAGATACCATCCCAAATGCTTGCGGGCGATTCGAAGGCCCGCGCCTTTACCGTAATGCTGCAAGATATCCTCATAGTGATGTGCAACCAGAGCGGCGAAATCGGCACCCGACGGGGCGCGGCGATAGGTGCCGGTGGAAAGAAAATGACCGATGGCACCGGGGAGCCATGGCTTGCCGTAAGCCCCGCGGCCAATCATGACCGCATCGGCGCCTGACTGGCGCAGCATCTTCACTGCATCGGCTTCCGAACAGCAGTCGCCATTGGCAACCACGGGCACCGAAACGGCTTGCTTGACCTGCGCAATGGCCCGCCAATTCGCCGTGCCCTTGTAGAACTGGCTCCGGGTTCGCCCGTGCACTGTCACCATCTGAACACCCGCAGCTTCTGCCCGCCGTGCCAGATCCGCGGCATTCAGGCTGGTTTCATCCCAGCCAAGCCGCATCTTAACAGTGACCGGTACGTCGACCGCGGCAACCGTTGCGTCAATCAGCGTCAAAGCATGGTCGAGATCACGCATCAAAGCCGAACCGGAATAGCCACTGGTGACCTTTTTGGCCGGGCATCCCATGTTGATGTCGATGACCTGAGCACCAGCCCCGGCCACCACCTTGGCTGCCTCGCCCATGAAGTGGGCTTCGCGACCGGCCAGCTGAACCACATGCAACCCGTCGGCCTGAGCCTCTGTCCGCATCTGGGTTTCCGCATCACCCTTTACAAAACTCTCACTGGCAACCATTTCACTGATCACCAGTCCCGCGCCGTAGCGCGCAGCAATCCGTCGGAACGGCAAATCACTGACGCCGGACATCGGCGCCAGGAAAGCTCTGTTCGCAAGTTCATGGGGACCAATGCGCAAGGGGTCCTGTGGGAACGTTTCAGTCAAACTGCTCATAACCTGTGCAAGCCCGTTATTGCCTATACCGTAGCCATTTTTTGCGTTGCGACAAGAGGCAATCTACCTCTAAGCCGGTCCCGCGCTTGATTAAATCCGCTTTTGCCTGTCTTTAAGACCTTGAAACTGAGGCCCCTGGCCACGCAGCCAGAATGAAGAACCGACGGACCTGACAATGACCAAACATGTGGCAGCTTTGATCGTCGCAGCCGGGCGCGGCACGCGACTGGCGCGAACTTCTGAGGATCTGCCCAAGCAATACAGGGACTTAGGTGGTAAACCGATCCTTGCACGCACACTTGAGGCCTTTCTGACCCATCGGGGTATAGCGAAGGCCATGGTGGTAATCCACCCGGATGACCTGCGGCTCTATGAAACGGTTATCACCAGCCTGCCCGCCGCAATCCACAGGCACCTGGAACCACCGGTGTTTGGTGGCGAAACCCGCCAGGCGTCGGTCGCAAACGGCCTGAAGGCGCTTCAGCGCACTGCACCAGACTTCGTACTCATCCATGATGCGGCACGGCCAATGGTCAGTGCCGAGGTCATTGCCAACGCAATTTCCACCCTGAAGACTGGCGCTCCGGCCTGCCTCGCGGCGGTTCCCGTCTTCGACACTCTGAAGCGGATTGCCCCGGAAAACCCCGGCCATCTGCAGACCGTCGACAGAACCAATCTCTGGGCTGCTCAAACCCCTCAGGGTTTCGCCTTTCCCCAGATACTCGACGCCCATGAAGCCGCCAAGACAGCTGGCCGCCTCGACTTTACCGACGATACCGGCTTGGCTGAATGGGCCGGGCATGCCGTCACACTGACTTTAGGCGCGCCTGACAACTTCAAGATCACCACCGCAGACGATCTGGATCGCGCCGAGATGATCCTTGCACGAGAGACACAAATCATGACCGCGCCGCTCCCAACGACACTCCAACGCCCGACATTGGCCAGCCTTCCGGATGTGCGCATGGGCCAGGGCTACGATGTTCATGCCTTTGAGGACGGCGACGCCGTTATTTTGGGCGGTGTTCCCGTCGCGCATTCAAAAAAGCTGAAAGGCCATTCGGATGCGGACGTGGTGCTGCACGCTCTGACCGACGCCATCTTCGGTGCTCTTGCCGATGGCGATATCGGCAGTCACTTCCCACCCTCCGATCCCCAGTGGAAAGGTGCCGCCTCCGACCAGTTCCTGATTTACGCGCTGCAGCGCCTGTCTGCACGCGGTGGCCGCCTGGCCCATGCGGATGTGACCATCGTTTGCGAGGCCCCGAAGATCGGGCCTGTGCGTGATACCCTGCGCGCTTCCATTGCAAAAATCTGCGATCTTCCGATCGGCCGCGTCTCGGTCAAGGCCACGACGTCTGAGCGGCTTGGCTTTACAGGCCGCAAGGAAGGTATTGCCTGTCTCGCCTGCGCCACCATCCGCCTTCCCTTCGACGACGAATAGGCCGCTTTCGCCGTTCGCCGCACCCCGTGCTGCCGAGGACCTGAACCGATGACCGACATTTCACCTCCCACATCTGCCCCGCACTGGGACGAGCTTGATCGCAACGCACAGGAATTAATTCCTGCACTCGCGAAGCAGCAGCTGATGCTGGCGACCGCAGAATCCTGCACTGGCGGTTTGATCTGCGGCCTGCTGACCGGCATCCCCGGATCCTCGGATGTCATCGACCGCGGCTTTGTCACCTACTCGAATGAGGCAAAGCAGGATCTGGTCAACGTCACGGCGGCCAGTCTGGAAAACTATGGCGCCGTCAGCCCGCAAGTCGCTGCGGAAATGGCCGCTGGTGCTCTGGCAAACTCACGCGCCGACATTGCCATCTCCGTGACAGGCATTGCTGGACCGGGCGGAGGCACACCACAGAAGCCCGTTGGCACGGTGCATTTCGGCCTCGCCATCAAGGGGCAGGATGTGAGAACTTTTTCTGCACTTTTTGAGGCAATGGACAGAACAGACGTCCGACTTGCCTCTGTTGCCTATTGTTTAAAACTTATTTCAAATTTTCTCTGTATGCCTAAAGGAAGATAAGGACGCATACGTTATTCATTTTACCAAGCAAAGGTCCTCGTGACCTTTTCCATTCTGCAGGAATTCCATTATGTTGACCGCTTCTTGCCGGAGTATTGCCGGCGCTGTTCTGTTGTTTTCAGGCTTGTTGTCACTCCCTGCTCAGGCCCAGGACGAGTTGCCGAAACCCGGTGACACCTACATGATCTCACGTGCATTCGGTGGGGTTTTTGCCGGCAGCCACAAGATTTACAACGAACAGATGGAAGGCCTGTACAAGGTCACCTACTGCGGTCGTGCTTACTGGGTGCTGCCCTATACGGTTGCCTGGACCCAGATCGAAGTCGAGAACCGCCGCACGATGAAGGTCGAATATAATTTCGGCAAAGGCTGGCGCCCGCTCTGCAGCAATCCCGATCAGCAGGTCTCGCTGGATGACCTCGGCATTGCACGCGAGGCGCGTGAAGTGATTGTCGCCTATCGCAGCATGAGCGAAGACAGCGGCCGTGGCGGCGGCAATCGATTCAGTGCAATCGCCCGGGCGTTTCAAGAAACCCCGGGGAAAAGCGACAGCGCCAAAGGCAGTTACCACGCCAACTGATCGCGCCGGACATATGTGCTACGCAAACAAAACGCCCGACCCTGCGGCCGGGAGTTTATTTGTCTTTTCACTTTGCCTGACGCCCGATCGGCTTAAGCCGCTAGTTCCACTTGCCCCAGAACCTTCTGCAAAATGTCGACCATGGCACCAAGATCACCTTCTTCGGTCACCAGTGGCGGGGCAAAGATCAGGGCGTCGCCGGTTGCCTTCACATGCAGTCCCGCGTCGAACAGCTTGCGTTGTACCAGCGATCCTTTCGCGCCTGGAGTGGCGCCGGGTGTCAGCTGAATACCGGACATCATGCCGTAGCCGCGCAAGTCACTGACCTGGGGCAAATTGCGCAGCGAGAAGACTGCATCAAGGAACGTCGGCGACAGCGCCCTGCCACGTGCGAACAGGCCGTCCTTCTCGTAGATGCCGAGCGTCGCCAGTGCCGCGGCACAAGCAACCGGATGGGCCGAATAGGTATAGCCATGCATCAGCTCCGGACGGTCGGCTAAAATGCTGTCAAAAATAGCCTGTTGAATTTCAGTCTTCACCGCCACCGCACTCATTGGAATGGTGCCATTGGTCAGCGCCTTGGCCATCGTCATCACGTCCGGTGTGACGCCAAATTCTTGTGCTGCGAAAGCCTCGCCAGTGCGCCCAAAGCCGGTGATGACTTCATCAAACACCAGCAGAATTCCGTATTTGTCTGCGATTTCCCGCAAGCGCTTCAGATAGCCGACAGGCGGCACAATGGTGCCGATGGATCCGGCGATCGGTTCAACGAAGACTGCTGCGATGGTTTCGCCGCCGTAGGTCTTGCAGATCTCTTCAAGGTCGTCGGCCAGATGAGCGCCGGATTCAGGCTGCCCGCAGGTGTAGCGCTGCTCTTCCGACCAGGTATGACGCATGTGAACCACATCAACGGTGACACCACCGAAGTCGCGACGATTACCGACCATGCCCGCCAGAGATGTGCCGCCCAGATTGACCCCATGATAGCCCCAGGAACGGGAGACGAATTTGGTCCGCTGCGGCTCACCCTTGGCCTTGTGATAGGCCATGCAGATCTTGATGGCGGAATCCACGGCCTCCGAGCCGGACGACGCAAAGAACACCCTGTCCAGGCCTTCTGGCAGAATGCCCGCCAGCTTCTCCGCAAGCTCGAAGGAATTCGCCGAGGCCCGCTGGAAATGCGGCGTATAGTCCAGTGTCTGCAGCTGGGAATAGACCGCTTCGGCGATCTCCGGACGGCCATGACCGGCAGCACAAGTGAACAGCCCGGACGAACCGTCGAGAACCTCACGGCCCTCCGGCGTCCAGTAACGCACGCCCTTGGCCTTTTCAAACATCTGCGGTTCCTGATGGAACAGCCGATTGTTGGTGAAAGGCATCCAGTGGTGGTCCATGTTGATCGGCATTTGGGTCATGACTGTGGGTCCTTGCAGGCAAAACGATTGCCCCCATTAGGATCCGTGCCGATCACCAAGGTTAGAGCCAGCGCCCAGATTTCGTGAGGCCAGCAGGATACTCTGGACCCAAGCACCCTTGTCAGTCGGCCCGACGCTCGCAACAATGGCGAATACTCATCATGCCTCACAGGATCTCCCCATGACCGGAACGCTCTTCATCACAGGTGCCACGGCTGGCTTCGGCCAGGCGACGGCACGTCTCTTTTGCCAGAACGGCTGGAAGGTCGTGGGCACCGGTCGGCGTAGGGAGCGCCTGGACGCCATGAAGGCGGAACTCGGCGACAATTTCCACGGGGCCAGCTTCGACGTGACTGATGAGGACGCGATGAATGCTGCCATTGATGCACTGCCGCAAGGATTTCGCGACATCACGCTTCTGGTCAACAACGCCGGACTGGCACTCGGCACAGCACCTGCGCCGCAAACCAAACTGTCGGACTGGAAAACCATGGTCGACACCAACATCACCGCCGTTTTGTCCCTGACCGACCGGCTGTTGCCGGAACTGATCGAGCGTCGGGGCATGATCATCAACCTGTGCTCCATCGCCTCGACCTGGCCTTATCCCGGCGGCAACGTCTACGGTGGCACCAAGGCATTCCTGCGCCAGTTCTCACTCGGCCTGCGCTCCGACCTGCACGGCAAGGGCGTCCGCGTCACCTCCATCGAGCCGGGCATGTGCGAGAGCGAGTTCACCCTGGTGCGCACCGGCGGCGACCAGCAGGCCTATGACGCATTGTACAAGGGCGCCCATGCCATCCAGCCGGAGGACATCGCCAACACCATCCATTGGGTCGCGACGCAGCCAAGGCATCTGAATTTCAATTCCATCGAGATGATGCCGGTCAGCCAGTCCTGGGGCGGCTGGCAAGTCGCTCGCGACTCCAGCTGAATTTTTGGGCTGCTGTCCCGGCCTCGAGCCGGGACCTCGGTGCAACATTTACGAGGTCCCGGCTCGAGGCCGGGACAGCCGGCGGGCGAGCAAGTGCCTCCCCCCTCCTCCCCACAGTCGTCATCCTCGGGCTCGACCCGAGGATCCATGCCGATACAGCACCACACGACAAGCCCATCGATGCCGCAGGTGGGGATGTCCAGGCGAGGATGCCAGGGGAACATCTAAAAAATGAACCACTCCCTGCACCAGGGAGTGGTCTGCGTGTCATCGGCAAATACCGGTCAGCTTAAATCAAGCGCTTTGGGCAGCGACGATAATGATTTCCACCTTGTACTCGGGCGTCGCCAGCTTGGATTCGCCAGCTGCGCGTGCCGGCGGGTTGGAGGTGTCGACCCAGGCATCCCAGACGGAGTTCATTTCGGCAAAATCAGCCATATCGTCCAGCCAGATGGTCGCTTGCAGGATGCGGGACTTGTCCGAGCCAGCGCGGGCAAGAAGGTCGTCGATGCGCTGCAGAATGGTCTTGGTCTGCGCCGCGACGCCTTCGCCAGCGACACCGACCTGGCCTGCCAGATACACCATGCCATTGTGAATGGCAGCCTGGCTCATGCGCGGGCCGCTGTCGAGACGAGTGATGTCAGCCATGGAAGAAGTCCTTTCAGGAGAAGTAAGCCGCCCCGGATGAAACTTTTGCAGGGGCGGCCAAAAAGAAATTAGAGACGCACGAGGGGATCAGGTGTCCCGCGACGTTCAAGGCCAAGTCATACTCTTCGGCCTGGGCGAAGGCCAGCGCACTGACAGGGGAAAACACAGCTGTGACACAGCAGGATTGCAGCCCCGCCCTGCCCGGCGTATCACCAGTGTCGCATCGTCAGACCGCCCGATGTGAGATGTCCGCTCGGCACAGGGCGTCCGAACCCAGCTGCAGAAAGCAAACGTCATGGCCAAACGAAGCCGGGAAAAACTCAGTATCAGTCAGATGCAAGCCCTCGAAGCCGTCGCCACCACCGGCAGCTTCACCAAGGCCGCCAAGACCCTCGGCATCGCCCAACCCTCTGTCTCCAATCACATTCAGGCCATCGAAAACCGTTTCAAGACCCGCTTTTTCACCAAGTCCGGATATACGGCCCTGCCGACCCCGGCGCTGGAGCGGCTGTTGCCACGCATCCGCGCTGTTCTGGCGCTTCTGGATGATCTGGAAGCGGACATGACACGCCGCAGTGTCCTCGGGGCGGGCGAGCTGCGGATCGGCTACTCCACCTACCAGCTGGCGATTCCCGCCATTTCGCGCTTCATGACCATGTATCCCGAAATCAGGATTGAGGCGCGCGCCGCCGCCAGCCACGATCTTATGGAACATCTCAATGACGGCGCTCTCGACATCGCCTTCATCACGGCACGCGAAGCGCCGCAGGGCTATGCCTGCAAGACCATTACCCACACACACATCGTCCTCGTCGTGCCCAAAATCCACGCATTGGCAACACAAAAGCAGATTTCCTGGCGACAGCTTGAAGGGTTGCCTCTGATCCAGCGCGAGGCAAGCTCTGGGACCCGGCGAATATTCGAGGCAGCTGCCCGATTACAGCAGGTGACGCCCAACACGATTCTGGCCCTCGGCTCCTGGGGATCCATCGCCAGTCTGATCCGCGCCGGAAACGGCTTCGGCGTCGCCATGGCCGCAGAAATCTCCCCCAGCGACCCGTTTGTCGGCATTCCGATTGAAGATCCCAACCTGAAACTCGGCCATTACGCCGTCTGCCAGCAGGACATGATGAAGGTTGCCGCCATCGACGCCTTTCTGGCCTCCGTGACGCACGCCTGATCACCTCAAACATAAAACGCCCCCCGAGATCGCCCGGGAGGCGTTGTCATGAAATAGCGTCAGAGCTGGATCACTTCTTCAAGGCATCCGGCCAGGCAGAGACGTCTGTGTCCAGATCCGGGAAAGCCTTCGGATCGAAGACCGGTCGTGCAATGCCGCTATTCAGCTGCTTGCGGAAGTCTGTGATCAACCGCATGGCAATCGGGAACATCATAAGCAGCGCCAACAAGTTGACGATCGCCAGAATGCCCATCATCGGATCGGAGAACGAGAACACCGCCGTTGCCCCTGGCGCGACCGCACCGAGGAAGACGATGCCGACAATCACGAGACGCAACACATGCATTGCACCCTTGCTGTCGGTCATGAAGCTCAGCGCGTTTTCGCCCAGGTAGTAGTTATACATGATGGAGGAGAACGCGAAGAGGAAGATGGCCCCCGTCAGGAAGTACTGCCCCCAGACGCCGACGTGATCGACAATACTCTGCTGGGTCAGCGCAACCCCGTCAACGCCTTCTGCACCGGGCTGATAAACGTCGCCCAGCAGGATAACGAAAGCCGTGCAGGAGCAGATCAGCATGGTGTCGATGAAAACCGAAAAGCTCTGGGTAATGCCCTGGCTCACCGGGTGACGCACATAAGCCGTTGCGGCGACATTCGGTGCCGATCCAAGACCGGCTTCGTTGGAAAACAGACCGCGCCGCAGACCATTGGCAATCGCGGCCCCCATGCCACCGGCAACAGCTTCCTGAAAGCCGAAGGCATTAGACACAATGTCATACAGCACGCCAGGAAGGCTGGTGAAGTTCATCAAGATGATCACCAGAGCCAGACCAATGTAACCAAAAGCCATGATCGGAATGATGAAATCTGCCGCCTTGGCGATCCGGTGAATGCCACCGTAGACGATGAAGCCGGTTGCGACGGCCAGGAAAGCGCCGGTTGCGAAACGCGGGATGCCGAGGCTGTCAACGGCAGCACCGGCCACCGTATTGCCCTGGAAGGCATTGAAGCCGATGGCGAAGGACGCAATCAGACAGACGGAGTACAACACCGCCAACCAGCGGTAATTCTCACCCAGCCCATGGATGATTGCGCGAGCCGGCCCGCCACGATAATCGCCTTCCGGCGTCGTGCGCTTGTAGACTTGCGCCAGCGTGGCTTCCACCAGCGCCGAACACATGCCGACCAACGCAATGGCCCACATCCAGAATACGGCACCGGGGCCACCAGCTGTAATCGCCACAGCCACACCGGCAATGTTGCCGCCGCCGACGCGCCCGCCGACGGAAACCAGAAGCGCTTCACGCGCACTGATTTTGGTAGGATCTGCGTCATCATAGCCCTTCAGGACCCGGAACATCCGCCCGAAGTAGCGGAACTGCACGAAGCCACTGGCGATGGTGAAGAAAACGCCGAGAACGACCAGGAACGGAACCAGAGCCCAGCCCCAGGTCAGATCATTGATCAGATTAAAAATTGAATTCAGAAAATCCATCCGGATTGCCCCTTAGACACTAAATTTCCAGGCACACGTTATCTGGTCGGGACAAACGCGCCTTGGTCAGACCTGGGGCCAATCTCATCCTGCTCTCCGGCAAGCTGTTCGATTGAGTGCACCACATGCAAATAAAGCTAGAGGTGTTTTTATCTGAAGTGCAAGATCGCTTCATCAAAAACTAATCGATTGAAACCACCGCTTTAAGCCGAAGAACGCGTATTCTATTCGTGTTTGGAAGACCTTGAACGCAAGAAAGGGTGCCGCAAGGGCACCCTTTCCGCCATCTGGATATAACCGTCAACCCTCCATCCATAAGCAGATGGAGCGCCAGATTCTGCCACTTTTGTCTAATCGAGACGCAGAAACAGACCGGCTGCCAGCTGCGCGCGTTCAGCAAGACTGTCGATTTCAATATGCTCGTTCAGTGTATGCAATCCAGCCCCCCTGACACCGATTGAATCAATTGTGGGAATCCCCATTGCACCGGTAAAGTTGCCATCCGATCCACCGCCAGCGCTGCCGTGCGGCAGATCGAAGCCGATTTCTTTCGCAATCCCCTTGGTGATTTCATAAAGCGCCATGGTGCCGGCATCCGGCTCCCACACGGGGCGGGTTACACCGCGCGTCACTTCAAAGATCACATCGCCGCTGGCATCATTCAGCCCAAGCATCGCCTCGACGCCCTTGTCGAGGTCCTCCTGACGCTTTGCCATGGAAAGCGCTTCCCCGACGCACTCCGACGAGACACAGTTAACCCATTGGCCTGCATGGAAAACGCCGACGGAATAGGTGCAGTCCTCAGTCGTCATCGCCTCGATTTCGAGGACTTTTCTGGCCATCGCAGCAATCGCCGAGCGTCCATCCTTGAGAGCCCAGCTGGCATGGCTGGGGCGACCGATGGTCTTCAGATCAAAACGCGCGATGGCATAGCGTCCAGTGACACAACCACCATCCGGCTTGGCCGGCTCAGGCACCAGAACATACTTGTTGCGCGCCGCCTCCATCTCGATCAGATCACGGGTCGACGGCGTGCCGACTTCTTCGTCCGGCGTGAACAGAACAGTCACTGGAAGCGGGGTTTCCCAACCGGCCTTGACGATCTGGCGCAACGCCTCAACGCAGACGTAATTACCGCCTTTCATGTCCTGGATACCCGGACCATAGGCCTTGCCGTCTTCGATACGAAATGGAAGTTTCTCAAGAGTTCCAAGCGGATGGACAGTATCAAGGTGACCGCTCACCAGAATCCCCGGCTGGCCCATGTTCTTGTGTGGCAACCGGGCCCGCAGGGATCCACCAAAACCCATACGACCAGGAATGCGTTCGATCTCGGCGCCCAAGGCCGCCAGTTCATAGGCCGCAAGGTCCATCATCCGGTCGACGGAAGACGCCACATAAGTCGGGCTTTCGCACAGCACCCAGGGCTTCAATCCGGCAAGGATCTCCTGGCTGTCGAAGGGAAGCTCTTGGTAGTTCATGACAATATCCTGATGGGTTTCTTGATTTTCGGGCAAAGGTCGAAAGACTCAGATCGGGCAAGGACATATCGCCCCGCCCGACCGATCAATGACCTCAGGCAACCAGACGCTTTTCCACGATGCGGGCGTAGATGCTGGCGCCGACCGGCAGAATGGCATCGTCGAGAACGAAGCCCGGATTATGGACCGGCACGCCACCGGAATGGCCGATGTTACAATAAGCGCCCGGCACGACATTCAGCATGTCGGCGAAGTCTTCACTGCCGGTGACAAGTTCTTTCTCGTCGGTCGACAAGTCGCCGCCGACGATCTCCGCTGCCGCCTCCAGATAGGCTTTTGTCAGCTCGACATCATTGCGCAGAACCGAGAAAATCGGCCGCAGATCCGGCTTGATGGTCACCCGGTAACTTGTTTCAAAACCGGCGCAAAGATCTTCAATTCGTTCATGAATCAGGTCTCGAACATCATCATCGAAATAGCGGATCGTACCTGAAATCACTGCCTTTTCCGGAACCACATTGTAAGCAGTTCCCGAATGAATCTGGGTCACGGACAGCACGGCAGAGTGAACCGGATCGACGTTGCGGCTGACAATGCTCTGCAGCGCCTGAACCAGCGCCGTGGTGATGACGATCGGATCCTTGGAATACTGCGGCATGGCGCCGTGGCTGCCCTGACCGATGATCTCGATGTCGAAGAAAGTCGCGCCGGCCATGGCAACACCCGGGCGCACTTCCACCAGATTGGGTTTGGCCATCGGGTTGTTGTGCATGCCGTAGATTTCGTCGCAGGGGAACTTTTCAAACAACCCGTCGGCGAGCATCGCCCGCGCTCCCCCCAGACCTTCTTCAGCCGGCTGGAAGATAAACACCACCTGACCCGAAAAGTCTTTGGTTTCAGACAGGTAGCGCGCAGCGCCCAGCAGCATCGTGGTGTGACCGTCATGACCGCAACCGTGGAATTTACCAGGCGATTTCGAGCTGTAGGCAACGTTGCTCTGCTCGTCCATGGGCAGCGCATCCATGTCGGCGCGAAGTCCGATGGTCTTGCCCGGCCCCTTGGCGCCCTTCAACACACCCACCACACCGGTCTTGCCGATGCCGCGGTGAACCTCGATGCCCCATTTTTCCAGAAGATCGGCCACGATGCCGGATGTCCGCACCTCTTCAAAGCCGATTTCCGGGTTGGCGTGAAAGTCCTGACGCAGCGCTGTGAGCTCTTCTGCGTAGCCTGCGATCTTGTCCAAGACTGGCATTTTCTTCCCTCAAGTCGAGCGACCGTGGTCTTGAGATTTAACCATGGTCAATTTTAGATAAGCGCCGCGGGTCAAAAATGACCACGGTCACGTTTTACTACGCTGCCACTGTTGGCAGCTCCTTGAAATTGGCAAAGTCCCATGAGCGGCCGGGAGCGGCTTCGATCAGCGCGCGGGTGTAGGAATGCTTCGGCGCCCCCAGCACCGATGCCGCCTTGCCGTGCTCAACCACCCGGCCCTTCTGCATGACGACAACCTCGTCACATATCTGGGCTGCAACGCGCAGATCGTGGGTGATGAACAAGATGGCGATGCCGAGTTTCTTCTGCAGCTCATCCAGCAGCTTCAGCACCTGATCCTGCACCGACACATCCAGCGCCGAGACCGCCTCATCGGCGACCAACACATCCGGCTCCATGGCAATGGCCCGCGCAATGGCGATCCGCTGACGCTGTCCGCCGGAGAACTGATGCGGATAGCGGTCGACCGCATCTTCCGGCAGTCCGACAAGCTCCATCAACTCGCGCGCACGTTTCATCGCCGACGTCTTGTCCTGTCCCAGATTGAGCGGGCCTTCGATCAGACTTTGCCCAACGGTCCAACGGGGGTTGAGCGAGCGGAAGGGATCCTGAAAAACGATCTGGATGTGCTTGCGATAGGGGCGCATTTCAGAGCGTGTCAGCTTGGCGATTTCAGCCCCTGCCACCTTGATCGATCCGTCGCTGGGATCGATCAGTCGCATGATACAGCGGGCGACAGTCGACTTGCCCGAGCCGCTTTCGCCGACGATGCCGAGCGTCCGACCCATCGGAATATCGAAATTGACGTCCTTGGCCGCCTGCGTCGGTGCCCGGTTGACCAACCAGCCGGAAGATCCATAGGCCTTGTCGAGATCCCGGACGGAAAGAGCCGGTCCACCTTTCGGCGGTTTGTCGGTGCGCTCCTGTCGCGGAACCAGGCTGGGCACGGCGCGCAACAGACGCTTGGTGTAATCCTCCTGCGGCGAGCGCAGCAGCGTCTCCACCGGCGCACGCTCGACCAAAATGCCATGGTTCATCACCTGAACCGTGTCGGCAATCTCCGCCACCACACCCATGTCGTGTGTGATGAACAGCACCGCCGTGCCGTGCTTCTCCTGCAGCTCGGCAATCAACGCCAGGATCTGCCTCTGGGTGGTCACATCCAGAGCCGTGGTCGGCTCATCGGCAATCAGCAACTGCGGCTCCAGGATCAAAGCCATGGCGATCATGATGCGCTGACGCTGACCACCGGAAAGCTGGTGCGGATAGGAGCGGTAGACACGCTCCACATCGGGCAGATGCACCTGCTCCATGATATCGAGAACGCGTTGCTTCTTCTCCCGCTTCGACACTCTGGAGTGGGTGTCGAGAACTTCCTCGATCTGTTCCCCCACCCGCATCACCGGGTTGAGAGCCGTCATCGGCTCCTGAAACACCATCGACAGGGATTTTGCCCGCTTGTCGCGCATTTGCGAGGCATTCAGATCCAGCAGATTGGTCTCGCCCAGCAGAATTCGTCCGCCAGACACCTCAAGCGCGCCCTTCGGTAACAGCCCCATGGCGGCCAGCGACGTGACAGACTTGCCCGACCCGCTCTCGCCCACCAGGCAGACGGTCTCGCCAGCGCGTATCTGGAACGAGATCTTGTCAAGCACCGGCTTGGCGGTGGTGTTGCCGCTGAGACGGACCGTCAGATCCTCGATGGAGAGAACGACCGGTGCATCCTCAAAGGTTTTGGTCTTGAAGAGCATGGCTCAGGCCTCCCGCTTGCGCAGACGCGGGTCGAGCAGATCGCGCGCCGTGTCGCCCAGAAGGTTGATGGAAAGAATGCAGAGCGAAAGCATCAGGCCGGGCCAGAAGATCAGCGATGGCTTGATCTGGAAGTAAAGCCGGCCCTCGGCCATGATGTTACCCCAGGTCGGGATTTCGGTGCTGACGCCGGCACCCAGGAACGAGAGGATGGCCTCGGTCAGAATGGCGGAGGCGCAAATATAGGTGCCTTGCACGGTTAGCGGCGCTAGCGTGTTGGGCATCAGGTGCTGCCAGAGGATCTTCGGCATGGAAGACCCAAGCGCAACGGCAGCCTCGACATAGGGCTCTTCGCGAACCGTCAGCACCACGGAGCGCACCAGCCGGACAACACGCGGGATCTCCGGCAGGGTGATGGCGGCAATTACCGACCAAAGGCTCGGGCCATTCAACGCCACAAGCGCAATCGCCAGCAGGATCGACGGGATCGCCATCAGGCTGTCCATGATCCGCATAATGATGCTGTCGGCAACCCGGAAGAAGCCGGAGACAAGGCCAATGGCAAGACCGAGCGAGACGCTGACGACGGCAGCCCCCACCCCGATGAAGAGCGAGACACGACCGCCCATCACCACACGGGAGAACAGATCACGGCCATAGGCATCGGTTCCCAGCAGGAACATCTCGCTCGGGCCCTTCAAGCGATAGATCGCGTTGATCGCGAGTGGATCATGAGGAATATACAGCGGGGCAAGTGCTGCGGCGATGACAATGATGATCAGCACGATGGCCGCAATCATCGGTCCGCCGCCCAGCTTGCGCAGGCGCAATGGCAGCGACAGCAACCCGAGAACGGGCTGCAGCCGGGAAACAGGAGCGTTGGCAGCAGACATCAGTACCGGATCCTCGGGTCAATAATGCTGTAGGCGACGTCGATCATCAGATTGATGAAGACATAAATGGCGCTGGTGAGCAGGATCATCGCCTGGATGACCGGATAGTCGCGCGCCAGAATGGCATCCACGGTCAACCGGCCAATGCCAGGTATGTTGAAGACGCTCTCCGTCACCACCACGCCGGAAATCAGCAGGGCAAAGCCGGTGCCGATAATGGTCAGGATGGGAACAGCCGCATTGCGCAGGGCGTGGCGGAACAGCACCAGCGTCTCGCTGACTCCCTTCGCGCGGGCGGTGCGCACGTAATCCTCACCCAGCACTTCCAGCATGCTGGCGCGGGTCATGCGCGCAATCAGCGCCACATAGATGGTCGCCAGTGTCAGACACGGCAGGATGGCCTTGGAGAGGAACTTGCCGAAGTCCTCGGTCGGTGGCGTGTAGCCTTGCACCGGCAGCCAGCGAAGCTCGATGGAGAAGACCTGAATGAAGATGTACCCGATGACGAACACCGGTACGGAAAAGCCCAGAACAGAAAAGCTCATCACCGCATAGTCAGCCCAGGTCCGGTGTTTCCAGGCGGCAATCACCCCCATGGGAACCGCCAGAAGGACGGAAAGAATGATCGTCATCAGGGCGATGTTGATCGTCGGCCAGATGCGCTGCCCGACCATATCGGAAACGGGGATGTTGGAAATCAGCGAGATGCCGAGATCGCCGCGAAACAGCTGACCGATCCAGGTGCCGAACTGCACAAGAAGCGGGTCATTGAGCCCCAGCGAGGTTCGGATTTTCTCAAGCTGAGCCGGTGTCGCCGCATCGCCTGCAAGAATGGCAGCCGGATCACCCGGTGTCAGCCGCAGAAGAAGGAAGACGAAGATGGCCACAAAGGTGATGACAGGCACCACCGCGAGCAGTCGTTTCAAGATATAGCCAAGCATCGGCTGGCCGGCCCCTATGGTTCAGATCGTTGCAAGGACGTCAGGTGGTTCGGTTCCCTTCCCCCATCCCAGGGGGAAGGAAAGAAGCCGCCGGGACATTGAGGCTGCGCAACGCCCCGGCGCCTTTCTTCAAGTCTCCGTCAAAGGGGAGAAAGCGGAGACTTAGTCTTCCTTCTTGACGTTCCAGAACACCGGAACAGGCGAAGGAAGCATGTCGACGATCTTGGTCGAGCGAGCCTGCGGCACCAGATACTGGCCGACAGGAATGTAGTTGACCACATCCATGGCATGCGCCTGGATCTGCTTGGCAACCGCCACCTGTTCGTCCAGGGTTTCCGCCTTGATGAAGTCCTTGCGCAGGGCTTCCAGAGCATCATCCGTCGGCCATCCGAACCAGGCATCATTGCCACGGCCGTTGAGCATCGGGTTGATCAGCGGAGAGTTGATTTCCGGTACGCCCCAGTTGGTGAAGAAGATGTTCCAGCCACCTTCAGAAGGCTTGGACTGGCTGGCACGACGGCCAACAAGTGTCTGCCAATCCATCGGCTGCATGTCGACAGTGAAGCCGGCATCGCGCAGGGCCTGTGCCGCCACAATCGGCTGAGCCGAGATGGAAGGAACGTCTGTCGGCTGCATCAAAACAACCGGAGTGCCATCGTAGTCGCTTTCAGCCAGAAGCTTCTTGGCCGCTTCGACATCGCCGCCGTTGATCAGGGTTTCCGCGCCGGTTTCGTCTTCCAGCGGCGTGCCGCAACCAAACACTGCACCACAGATCTTGTAGTAGTCCGGGTTGCCGACCAGCGTACCCATGATGTCCTGCTGGCTGATGGCCATCATCGCCGCCTTGCGGATCTTGACGTCATCGAACGGAGGATAGAGGAAGTTCATCCGGCCGATTGACTGATATCCAAGCGGATCGCGCAGTTCGGAGACGACTTCGTCCGAGGACTCCAGGATGGGCAGAAGATCCACCGGAACCTGCTCCATGTAATCAACTTCGCCGGAGAGCAGCGCGTTGATGGAAGTCTGGCTGTCCGGCATGGTCACCCACTTGACCTTGTCGACATAGACCACCTTGCCGCCGGCCATCCAGCTGGCTGGCTCTTCACGCGGCACATATTCGTCGAACTTTTCGTAGGTGACGCTGACGCCCGGCTGATACTCATCTTCAACGAACTTGAACGGACCAGAGCCGATGAAGGACGAGATGGATTCCGTTGCCGGTGTGGCCGCTACACTGGCCGGCATGATGAACGGCGGCAGAGCCGACTGTTTGGCCAGCGTGTCGATGAGCGGCGGGTACGGCTCTTTCAACGTCCAGACCAGGGTCTTTTCGTCTGTAGCCGTCAGAGTGTCAGTCACGTCGAAGATCAACTGACCACCGGAATCCTTGACGCCCCAGCGCTTCAGTGACGCTTCGGCATCGGCAGCAGTGACAGCGGCGCCGTCATGGAACAGCAGACCGTCGCGCAGTGTGAAGGTATAGGTCAGCTTGTCGTCGGAGACCGCCCAGCTGGCCATCTGCGGCTGCGGAGTGAAGTTCTCGTCCACCGCAATCAGCACATCATAAAGCATGTAGGCGTGGTTTCGCACGATATGCGCCGTGGTGATCACCGGATCGATCACCCGCAGGCCGGAGTGCATGACAGCCGTGATGACCTTTTCTTCAGCCTGAGCGCTAGTCGCCAGGCCTGTGCCGCTCAGCAAGGCGCCTGCGATAAGGCCCGCGCGCAGCGTGGAAGCGCCGCGTGAGCGGGCGGTCTTGTCAAGGAGACCCTCTTTGAAACTCAACATTTTCACAATATCCCGTCTGGTTAAGGTGATGCTTTCGTTTTTTAAGCAGTCCGGCCTGTTGTCGGCCGGTTGATAACGGTTCGGAGCGTTCAAGGCCCCGTCCCGACCTGGCTCAGAAGCCTGCTGCAGCAGTCTCCAATTTCGGCGGTGAGAACACTGGCCCGCAAGGCGACAGCCGGATGTTTTCACGCAAATTCTTGAAAGGCAGATCCTCAGCGTTCAACGCCATCGGTCCTGGCGACTTGCACACCAGAATGGTTTCCGCGATCGGCGTGAAGTCGGCGCGGAAGTGGACGGAGCTTTTGTTGACCAAAATGGCCTGCTCGGTCGGTTCAATGCCAACAAAGCGATACATCGACTGATCCGCCAGCTGCACCTTGCGACTGGCAAGAACCACCCGAACACCGCCGATCCGCACGCAGGCCGATGGCCCGAGATCCATATGGGTCGCGCCGAAGAAAGGCCCGGTTGCGGTGAACTGGCCATCCGACAGCTTCTCGACCACAAAGTCTGCGGTATAGACCTCGTCGCCAGCCACACCGGATTTACCGCCAAGGCTGAGGGTAACAGTTACCCCCTCGCCCGCTGCATGGACTTTCGCCGCTGCATCCGGATCGACCATCAGACCGAGCGCGGCCTTTTGCGCATTGGCTTCAACCAGCGCCTTCAGAATGCCGGCCGTGTTGGAATCGCCGCCGGCACCCGGATTGTCCTGGGTATCGGCAATCACCACCGGCCTGCTGGCGGTTTCCGCCAGAGACTGTGCCAGCGCGATGCAGGCGGCAGGCTCATGCGCCTCACCGTTGAAATCACACTCGCGGTAGAGAATTTCGGCGCAGATATCGTCCGCGGCAGCTTCCGCGGCCTCAGACGTCTCGCCATAGGCCAGAACGCAGGGCGAGCAATCGGCAAAATCGGCAGCCGGAAAGCCCATCAGGAATGATGTCGACGTCACCTGCCCGGCCTCGGTTCTGGCAACCAGATCATACAGGCTGCGCGCCGGCTCGATGTCCGTCGACTGCCACGGAATCGGGATCAGGAATGGCAGCTGGCGGAATGCCTTGGCAAAGGGCGCGCCTCGGGCCATCAGCTTGTCGAGTTGCACAGCGGTGCGACGCCCGCTTTCGGCCATATCGACATGCGGATAGGTGCGATAGGCGACCAGAACATCGGCCTCATCGACCATCTGCCGGGTGACATTGCCGTGCAGGTCCAGGGTTGCGGCGACAGGCACATCCTTGCCGACAGCCGCACGAATGCGCGCCAGGATTTCGCCTTCGCCATCGTCATGATGCTCACAGACCATGGCGCCATGCAGATCGACGTAGACGCCATCCAGTGGGCCGGCAGTCTTCAGCCGGTCGATCAGCTCATCGAGAATGGTCTCGAAGGCCTCCCGGGTGACATGTGCCGAGGGGATGGCCACGGTCCACAGCAGCGGCACCAGGTTCCATCCGGCAGCCTCGCCGTAAGCCACGGCTCCGGCGGCACCGATGTTGATGCCCGGACAGCGTCGCAGAATTTCATCGCCACGGCTCAACGGCATGTGACCGCCGCCCTCCAGAAACCGCTCATACGTGGCGGGTGACGGGGCGAAGGTGTTCGTTTCGTGCAGAAAACCCGCAATGGCCACATTCTTTGTCATGGCTTGCCCCTTCCAGATTCAATCGTCATGCGATCAGCCGACCTGTCCTGAATGGCCGGTGATGGAATTGGCGCTGTCGGCCCATGGCCTGACGGCACCATCCCGGCAAATTTGCCATTAAGTATCGCATTGCAATACACTTGTATCTGTTTTAATGCTAGCGACGAAGGCCGCCTCCGGTCAATCTCCAAACCGATGCAATTGAAGGCAAAATGAGCCCAAAGTTTTTGCGCTCTCTGCAGAGCAACCGACCCGATCTGCCAGAAGCAGAGAAAGACCCCCTTTACGTACAGTCCCTGGGCCGTGCGATGCAGGTTCTTTCGGCCTTCCATCAGACTGACAAACCGCTGACGCTTCAGGAAATTGCCACTATTAGCGGCGTTGGCCGCTCGGCTGTCCAACGAATGGTCTTCACCCTGCGGGCCATGGGCTATGTCGACCGGGATCCGGATGACCGCGGATATGTTCCCGGCCTCAGAATCCTTGATCACACCCTTGATTTTCAGCGGCTTAATCCGGTCGTGGTAAAAGCCGCTCCGGTGCTGCTGGAACTGCGCCGCATGGCGCGCGAACGGATCGACCTCAGCCTGTGGGACGATCTGCGGCTGGTCTATGCGTCGCGCCTGCAAAGCAAACGAGAAATCCTGTCCTCCACCCTCATCGGTCACAAGGTGCCGCTTTTTTGCACATCCGGCGGCTGGGCGATCCTCGCCCACCTCACCGATGCGGAGGCAGACGCCCTGCTGACCCGCTCCGACCGGACGCAGTGCACGCCCAAGACCATCACCGACATCAAGCAGCTGAAGCGAGAAATCGCCAAGGCCCGGGAGAAAGGTTACGCGGTTGCCCACGAGCAAATCCTCAGCGGCGAGATCGCCATGGCGGCCGCCATCCTTGATGCCAACCGCAGGCCGGTTGCCGCCATTCATCTGGCAGCCTCGCTGGCGGAATGGTCTCCTGAAGAGTTTGAGAAGCAGTTCGCTCCCCTGATCATCCAGGCCGCCCGAACTGTCAGCCGGGCCTGAGGAGACGCCCGCATTGGCTCAAATCTCCGGCCAGTTGGTGATCGGACCACGAGCCTGTTCATAAGCAAGGGCTGCAGCAAGGACCGCCGTATCGGCAAAGCGTGGCGCGACGATCTGCAAACCGATCGGCATGCCACTCTGCGAGAATCCGCAATTGATCGAGCAGGCCGGCTGGTCGCCCATGTTAAAGGGCATGGTGAAGGCGATATGCTCGAACGGCCTGGCCGGATCATTGGTCGGCGACGGCAGTTCTGCGGGATAGCTGACGATCGGATTGACCGGTGACAGTAACAGATCGACCCCGCAAAGTGCTTCCGCCGCAGCCTGACGAATGGCCAACATCTGGTCAAAGCCGGCAGAAACCCGTGCCCCGGACAGATCAGCCGCAGCCGATGCCCATTCCAGAATGTAAGGCAGCACCTTGGCACGGCGCTCTGCATCAAAGCTCACCATCGTGGTCCAGAAGCGCGCCCGCCAGAAGTCATCCAGCCCATCCAGCATGGTGCGGGTCAGAAGTCCGTTGATCTCGATGATCTCCGCCCCCTGCGCCTCGAACCAGCGGGCCGCCTCGGCGACCGCGTCGCGCACATCCGCATCGACGTCCAATCCGCAACCCGCATCCAGCATCAGGCCGACGCGCTTGCCCTTGAGGTCCATTGGCGCCACATCCCAGCTTTCCGCCATCGGCGGCAGCGAGGTCGCATCGCGCCAATCGGGCCGAGACAGGCTTTTCATCAACAGCACGCTGTCCTCGACCGTGCGCGTCATCGGGCCGATGCAACGGCCTGGATAATAGGGATAGGCGGGAACCCGTCCCTGGGTCGCCTTGAAGCCGAACAGGCCTGTCCAACCAGCGGGAAGTCGCACGGATCCACCGATATCCGTACCGATATGCAGCGGACCATAGCCCGCCGCACCAGCTGATCCGGCCCCTGCACTGGAGCCACCCGGATTGGTCGACAAGTCCCACGGATTGCGGCTGAGCTTGTGGAAAGTGGAGAGTCCGGAACTCAACATGCCGAAGTCCGGACAGGTGGTTTTGGCAAAGAAGATCGCCCCGTCCTCACGCAGACGCGCCGACGCGGGAGCGTCTTCCGTGGCCGGAATCATGTCAGAAGCCGCCGTGCCATTGGGGATCGGATCCCCCTTGGTGGCCAGCAGCTCTTTCAGGCTGACCGGCATACCATCGAGAGGCCCCAGTGGCGCGCCCTTCTGCCAACGGCTTTCCGACAAGCGGGCTGCAGCAAGCGAGTCTTCAGGCCGAAAATCCCAAAGCGCACAGACCTTTGGCTCGCGCCGCTCAACCCGGGAAATCAGGGCGGTCATATAGTCGACCGGCGACAGGCTACCGTCTTGAAAGCGGGCCAGAATATCAACCGCCGGAAGATCCAGAAGGGCCTCGTCGCCAATTTCACTCGTCACTGCATCCACCAATGCCATCGCCCAATTCCTTCATCTGCCGGTCGAGGTTCACTCTTCTGGCTGAGAAGCTGCACGAGAACCCGATGCTCAAACAATTCAAATCATGAACACGCAGCGTTGCGAAAAGCGGAGCACTAAAGTTCTAACGCAAGGAAACTCCTTGAAAGTCGGAAAGCAGCAGCAACGCCAAATGGCGGGAAAACCTTTCAGCCGCAAAACTCAACGACGTGTCCTGCGGCAGGCTGAGCTGCAACTGGGTATCGACGCGGGCATCCGGCGCCAGAGGCCGTGCCACCAGCTGCCCCAATTCCAGATCGCGCACGACCGAAAGCTCCGGCAGGATGAGAAGCGTCGCCCCAAGCCGGGCCAGCTCCTTTTGCACAGTCATGGAGGCGGTCGTGAACGCCACGTCGGCAGGGGCCATGCCTGCCCGCTTCAGCCGGGTTTCCAGCGCCTGACGCAAAGAGTAGGAGCGGTCGGGCAAGGTCAGCGGCACACTTGCCAGGTCCTCCAGCCCAACCTGCTTCAGCGCGGCCAGAGGATGGTCCGGCGCCATGATGGCGCGATAGGCCAGTGGCACCTGAACCCTTGCATTCACCCGTACGTCATCGGGGGAGAACATGGTCAGCGACAGATCCGCATCCCCCCGCGCCACTGCCATCAATCCATCGCGCGCGGAGCTTTCGACGATGGTCAGGCGCACGGCTGGATAGTCACGGGCAAAACTGGCCACAGCATGGGCCAGAACCGAGCCGCTGGCAGCACCATTGACGTGGACGCACACTTCACCACGTCGCAACCCGCGCAGATCATCGATGAATTGCTTTGCCTGACCGAAGGAGCGGTTGGCGCTGTGCAGATGCTCTGCAACCACTTCGCCTGCCGCCGTCAGCTCAATACCCCGCGCGCCCCGCTCCATCAGCGGAGCGCCGAAATAATACTCAAGATTGTCCAGCTGCCGCGAAATGGCCGTGGCAGAGACCCCGAGGTTCTGCGCCGCCTGACGGATCGAGCGGCATTTCACCAGCTCGTTGAAATAGGTGATCGCTTGAATCTGCATGATACCCCAGGGCTTTACGGGTCAGATGTTCGTCGCCTCAAGCTCGGTTCAGGTCTCTATGTCGGCAAACAGCGGCACGACATGATCGCGCGCGACACCAATGTGGAAGCGTAGAGCTGCCGTCAACTGCATCGGATCGCCGCGCTCCAAGGCTTCGAGAATGGGCTCGTGGGTTTGAGCGATCTTGTGGGGGTCGTCATAAAGCTGACCGATCAGCGTAATTCCGGCCCGCATGTCGATGGCGATATCATCATAGACCTTCAGCAGCCGGGCATTGCCGGAGAAGGCACAAAGCATCCGGTGGAAGGTGTAATCCTCGGCGATCTGCTCCTCACCAAACCCCTGATCGGCCAGCTGATACAGCTTCTCGACCTGACGCTTGAGCATATCGATTTCCCGTTCGCCGATTCGATCCAGAGCCAGCAAGGCCCCATGGATTTCGAGCCCCAATCGCAATTCGTAGATGTCGTAGAGATCCCTGGACGAAAGCGTACGCACAAAAAAACCGCGGCGCGGCTGTGACACCACAAGGCCCTGGCTCTCCAGCAGCCTGGCTGCCTCGCGCACCGGCGCCCGACTGGTTCCGAACTCCTTGGAAAGTCGCAGTTCCGTCAGCCGTTCCCCTGGCTTCAATTTGCCCTGAACAATCGCTTCAGCGATCTGTCGGGCGATTTGCTGCACCAGGTCCGTTGCTTCCAGAGCCTTGAAGACCCCCGCCCCGTTCACCCCATGTGAGTTGCTCATCATCTTCTCATGCCAGTCCGTCGAACAAATTCTCCTCATCCGACGCCATTTCATTTTCGGGCACGCTTTTTTGCTTCGCACCCGACCGACAAACTCGACCGCTTTCGCGGCATCCGCCTGCTCATATCCGGAGCAGGTTGTGATCTTCCCGCATTGCGGTAGCACAGAATTGCTTAAAAAATGAATTTTGTCGACAATTGACACAAGCCTCCTGTCATGTTTGCCTAACACCCAACGGCAGGCGAGCATCGCACCGCTGAACACTGGCTGTTTGCCGATTGTGAATAGCGCGTCCAGGAATTGGTATTCGACCTGCCCACCGCACACACGATGTTTGAAACCGCAAGGCGCTTCCATGACCCAGATCTCCGCGATCCCGACCTCCTCAGAACAGCCGAAAGAACGAATCGAGCTGGCTGCTGCCTATCGGCTGATCGCCCACTTCAACATGGACGACAGCATCTTCACCCACATCTCGGCCAAAGCTCCTGACGACGAAGGCGAGCATGCTTTCCTGATTAACCCCTACGGCCTGCGCTTCGACGAAGTGACCGCCTCCAGCCTGGCCACGGTCGACATCGACGGCAACATCCTGCGCGACACCCATGGTGCGGGCATCAACAAGGCAGGGTTCACCATTCACTCTGCCGTTCATGCCGCCCGACCGGAAATCAAGTGCGTCCTTCACACTCACACGGTCGCCGGCGTTGCCATTTCCTCGATGGAGGAAGGCATCCTGCCGCTCAACCAATGGTCCCTGCAGTTTCACAACCGCATGGCTTTTCATGACTACGAGGGAATTGCACTCGACCTGGCCGAGCGTGAACGTCTCGTCAACGACCTCGGCGACAACAAGGTCATGATCTTGCGCAACCACGGTCTCCTGACTTGCGGCCGCACGGTTGGCGAAGCCTTTTCCCTGATGTTCAACATGGAGCGTGCCTGCAAGGCACAGCTGGCCATCATGTCTTCTGGCGGCACGCCCAAGAAGATTGATCCTGAATTGGCCGAGAAGACCGCCAAACAATACGAAGGCTGGGACAAACAGCATTCCGGCAACAAGCCGGATCCACAGTGGGACGCTTTCCAGCGCCTGGCCATCAAGCACTATCCGGACCTCGTCAACTAAGACCCGGAGAGACCAAACCCAGACAACCATCAGCTCCGGCGGGAACAGAGACAAAAGTCCGACCGCCGAAAACCCGAGGGGAATTCGAGTATGCTGAAGAGACTGACTGCCCTGGCTGCGACACTGATCGTAGCTGCCGGAACGGCCTATGCCGATCCGATCGCCGGTGGACGTGCAAACGTCGTCATCCAGCCGGAACCGCCCAGCCTGATGCTGGGTCTGGTTCAGAACGGACCGACCCAGATGGTCGCCGGCAACATCTACGAGAGCCTTCTGCGCTATGACGAGAACCTGGAGCCCCTGCCCCAGCTCGCCAAGTCCTGGGAAATCTCTGAGGATGGCCTGACCTACACGTTCCACCTGTTCGACAACGTCAAGTGGCACGACGGCGAAGCGTTCTCCGCCGACGACGTGGTGTTCTCCGCCGACGTTTTCCTGCGCGAGACACACACCCGCCTGCGCTCGACACTGGAGCATGTGGAATCCATCACCGCGCCGGACGCGAACACGGTCGTATTCAAACTGAAAGAACCCTTCGGTCCGTTCATCGGCGTCTTTGAAGGCGGCACCATGCCGATCGTTCCAAAGCACATCTATGAAGGTACGGATTACAAGACCAACCCGGCCAACAACCATCCTATCGGCACCGGTCCATTCAAGTTCGTCGAGTGGGTCAAGGGATCCCACATCCTGCTGACCAAGAACGAAGATTATTACATCGATGGTCTGCCGTATCTCGATGAGATCTATTGGCATGTGATCCCGGATGCGGCATCTCGCGCCGTTGCCTATGAAACCGGTGTCATCGACATCCTGCCAGGCGGCTCTGTCGAGAACTTCGATGTTTCCCGCCTGACGGCAATGGACAACTCCTGCGTCACCGACAAAGGCTGGGAATTCATCGGTCCGCTGTCGTGGATGTGGCTGAACAACCGCGAAGGACCGACCGCCGACAAGCGCTTCCGTCAGGCTGTCATGTACGCCATGGACCGCGAATTCGCCAAGGATGCCCTGTGGAACGGCCTCGGCAAGGTTGCGCAGTCGCCGGTTTCATCCTCCACGCGCTTCTATTCCGACGACATCAACAAGTATGATTACAATCCGGAAAAAGCGAAGGAACTGCTGGCGGAAATGGGCTACGACGGAACACCCGTGCGTCTGCTGCCCCTGCCCTACGGTGAAACCTGGCAGCGCTGGGCTGAAGCCATCAAGCAGAACCTCGAAGAGGTCGGCATCAAAGTCGAAATGGTTGCCTCCGATGTTGCCGGTTGGAACCAGAAGATCTCCGAGTGGGATTACGACATGGCCTTCACCTACCTCTACCAGTACGGTGATCCGGCACTCGGCGTTGCGCGGACCTACATTTCGTCCAACATCGGCAAGGGCTCGCCCTGGAATAACGTTGAAGGCTACGAAAACGCCAAGGTCGATGAACTCTTCGACAAGGCTGCTGTGGCTGTGACCAAGGAAGAGCGCCAGACGCTCTACACCGAAGCCCAGCAGATCCTCACAGACGACGTGCCGGTGGCATGGCTTCTGGAACTCGGCTTCCCGACCATCTACCGCTGTAACGTCAAGGACCTCGTCACGACTGCCATCGGCATCAACGACGGCTTCCGCGACGCTTACATCGAAGAAAAATAAGGCATTCCGCCTCTTCAAGACCGCGCGGACTCATTCCAGGGTCCGCGCGGTCTACATCCAAGACATAAGCCCTTAAAGAGGCACCAGAGGACGGATGCTGCGCTTTATCGCCCTTCGACTGGTCAAGGCCGCGATTATCCTGATCGCGATCGTGACCCTGAACTTCTTCCTCATCCACGCCGCCCCCGGCGATCCAGCCGCCGTGATGGCCGGCGAGGCCGGGGCCGCGGATGAGCTCTTCCTGCAGCAATTGCGCGAACAATTCGGGCTCGACCAGCCACTGCTGACCCAGCTCTGGCTCTATCTCGTTGGCGTGGTGCAGCTGGACCTCGGCTTTTCCTATCGCCAGCAGATGCCGGTCGCCGAGCTGATCGGTGCGCGCTTGCCCGCAACCCTGCTGCTCACCGGGACCGCTTTCGTCATCTCCATCGTCTTCGGCACATTAGCCGGTGTGATGGCCTCGGCCCGCGTCGGCAAATGGTCCGACACGCTGATCTCCACCACCGCCTTGCTGTTTTACGCCACCCCGCTTTATTGGGTCGCGCTGATGGCCGTGCTGCTGTTTTCCGTCCAGTTCAACTGGCTCCCCGGCTTCGGCTACGAGACAGTCGGCGGCAATTATGAGGGCTTTGCCCGGGTGCTCGACATCGCCAAGCATCTGGTACTGCCGGCCACAACCCTCGGCCTGTTCTTCATGGCGGTCTACATGCGCATGACCCGCGCGTCCATGCTGGAAGTCTCGACGCTTGATTTCGTCAAGACCGCCCGCGCCAAGGGGCTGAAGAAGAGCGTCATCCAGCGCCGTCACATCTTCCGCAACGCCATGCTGCCCGTCCTGACCCTCGCCGGTCTGCAGGCCGGCCAGCTCGTCGGTGGCGCCGTGCTGACGGAGACCGTCTTCGCCTGGCCCGGCATCGGCCGCCTGATGTTCGAGGCTCTCGCCCAGCGCGACTACAACGTCCTGCTCGGCGTGTTCTTCGTCTCCGCCGCCATGGTGCTTCTGTTCAACCTGATCACCGATATCCTTTACCGGGTCGTCGATCCGAGAATTCGGGCCTCGTGATGAAAGACTTCTGGCAACGTTTCCGCCGCAACCGTGGCGCCGTGATCGGACTGGTGCTTCTGCTGGCCGTGATCCTCATCGCCCTCTTTGCACCCCTGCTGTTTCCGCAATCGCCGTGGAAGATGGTGCAGCGTCCTTTCCTGCCGCCCTTCGACATGGGTCAGTATCCGCTGGGTACCGATGCGCTGGGCCGCAATGTCATCGCCGGTCTCGCCTATGGCGCCCAGGTGTCCCTGTTGATCGGCCTGGTCTCCACCGTGGTGTCTCTGGCCATAGGCATTCCGCTCGGCGCCTTCGCCGGTTATTTCGGTGGCTGGATTGATGACAGTCTGATGCGCTTCACCGAGTTCTTCCAGACCGTGCCAAGCTTTGCGCTGGCCATCGTGCTGGTCGCCATCTTCGAGCCCAGCGTGATGTCCATCATTGCCGCCATCGCCATCGTCAGCTGGCCACCGGTCGCCCGACTGGTGCGCGGCGAGGTTCTTTCCCTGCGCTCGCGGGAATACGTCGAGGCGGCGGTTCTCTCCGGCCAGAAGACCAGCACCATCATCTGGCGTCAGATCCTGCCCAACACCCTGTCGCCGATCATCGTGCTTGCCTCCCTGATGGTTGCCACTGCGATCCTGCTGGAAAGCTCGCTCTCCTTCCTCGGGTTGGGCGATCCCAACATGATGTCCTGGGGGTACATGATTGGCGCGGCACGCACCGTGATCCGTCAGGCCTGGTGGCTGTCGTTCCTGCCGGGACTGGCCATCGTGCTCACCGTTCTGTCGCTCAATCTCATTGGAGAAGGCCTGAACGATGCCCTCAACCCACGCCTCAGCCGCAAGGGGAAATAAGATGACCGATCCTGTTTCCTCTGCCTCTGCTCCGACGCCTGTCGTAACCATCACCGACCTGCAGATCTCCCTGCCGGAAGGCGCTGATCGCCCCTATGCGGTCGACGGCATTTCCTTCCATCTGAACGCCGGAGAAATCCTCTGCATCGTCGGGGAAAGCGGCTCGGGCAAATCCATGTCGGCCAACGCCATGATGGGGCTTCTGCCGGATCTGGTGAGCCCCACAGGCGGATCGATCCTGTTTGACGGCATTGATCTGCTGACCTTGAGCGAAACCCAGCTGCTGGATCTGCGCGGCAAGCGCGTCGCGATGATCTTTCAGGAACCGATGTCTGCGCTCAATCCTCTGATGCGGATCGATGACCAGATCGCGGAAGTCTACGAGGCCCATGGCCTGCTGACCCCGTCGGAACGCAAGAAGCGCGCAATCGAACTGTTGACGGAAGTCGGTATCCCCGAGCCGGAAAAAGCAGCTCGGGCCTATCCGTTCCAGCTCTCCGGCGGCCAGCGCCAGCGTGTGGTGATTGCCATGGCGCTCGCCCTTGAACCCGACGTGCTGATTGCCGATGAGCCGACAACGGCGCTCGACGTCACCACACAGGCCCAGATCCTTCATCTGATCGCAGATCTTCAGAAGCGCCACGGCATGGCGGTGATGTTCATCACCCATGACTTCGGCGTGGTGGCGGAAATCGCCGACCGGGTGGCGGTGATGCAATTCGGCAAGATCGTCGAGGAAGGCACGGCCAAAGAAGTTCTCGACCATCCGACCCACGACTATACCCGCAAGCTGATTGCTGCCATCCCGACACTTCACACCGGCGACGCCTCTGCACCGATTGAAACCGCCCCCGCGCTGGAGGTTATCGGCCTGACCAAGTCGTATCGTTCCGGCGGTGGGTTCTTCGGCGGCCCGGAGCGCATCGTCCATGCGGTGAAGGATATTTCCTTCAAGCTTGGCACAGGTGAAACTCTTGGGGTTGTCGGCGAAAGCGGATCGGGTAAATCCAGCGTCGGTCGCTGTCTGGTGCGTCTGCAGAACCCGGATGCCGGCTCTGTCCTGCTGGATGGCGAGGATATGGCACATCTGTCCGGTGAAAAGCTGCGGACCGCCCGCAAGTCGATCCAGATGATCTTTCAGGACCCCTTCGCCTCGCTCAACCCGCGCTCCAAGGTCGGCCGTATTATTGCCGAAGGCCCCATTGCTCACGGCACACCGTCAAAGCAGGCCTATGCGCGGGCGGCGGAGCTTCTCGAACTGGTTGGTCTCGACCCGTCCGCCATTGACCGCTATCCGCACGAGTTCTCAGGCGGCCAGCGCCAACGCATCGGCATTGCCAGGGCTCTCGCACTGGAACCGAAAATCATCATCGCCGACGAGGCTGTCTCGGCGCTCGATGTCTCAATCCAGGCCCAGGTTCTCGACCTGCTCGATGACCTCAAGAAGAAGCTCAACCTCTCCCTGGTGTTCATCACCCACGATCTGCGTGTCGCAGCCCAGATCTGCGACCGTATCGCCGTGATGCAACGCGGCGAGCTGGTCGAGCTTGGCACCGCCGACGAAATCTTCAACGCCCCGAAACAGGACTACACCCGCTCGCTCATCGAGGCCATTCCAGGCCGACAGCGGGAACTGGAAGCCGCATCATGACAGACACCCCATCGTCGCTTCTCTCCGAGGAGCTGAACAAGGCCATCCTGCAATCCGTCGAGGATGGCTTTTCTGAGCAGATCGATTTCACCTCCGACATGATCCGCTTCCCCTCCCTGCGCGGCAAGGAACGCCCAGCGCAGGAATGGCTTGCAGACGACCTGAAAAAGCGCGGCTATCCGGTCGAGAGTTTCGTCGTCGACGTGGAGAAGATCCACGATCATCCGGGCTTTTCGCCGGTCAACGTCGATTACTCCGACGCGCTCAACGTCATCGCCACCCACACCCCGCGAGAGATCAAGGGAAAGTCGCTGATCCTCAACGGCCATATGGATGTGGTGCCGGAAGGCCCGCACGACATGTGGGAGGTCTCTCCCCCCTATGAGCCCAAGGTGGTTGGAGACTGGCTCTACGGCCGTGGCGGTGGCGACATGAAAGCCGGCATTGCCGCCAACATCTTCGCCCTCGAAGCCCTGAAGCGTATCGGCTACCAGCCGGCAGCAAAGGTTCACATCCAGTCGGTGGTGGAAGAAGAGTGCACAGGCAACGGGGCGCTCGCCTGTCTGGTGGAAGGCTATACCGCCGATGCTGCCATCATCCCCGAGCCGGAAGACGAGCAGCTGGTGCGCGCCAACTGCGGCGTTCTGTGGTTTGAAGTCATGGTATCCGGCCACCCGGTGCATGTGCGCGAAGCAGGCACCGGCGCCAACGCCATCGAAGCCAGCTTTCGGGTGATCGAAAGCCTGAAGCAGATGACCGAAGAGTGGAACGCCGAGAAGGTCAACCACCGCTACTTCGAAGAGCTGGAGCATCCGATCAACTTCAACGTCGGGCAGATCGAAGGCGGCGACTGGGCCTCCTCTGTACCTGCCTGGTGCAAGATGCAGTGCCGCATCGCCATCTACCCCGGCGACGACCCGAAGGACCGGGCCAAGCAGATCGAGGAGCATCTGGCCAAGGATCTGGCCGGTGACAGCTTCCTCGGCAATCGGCCACCGCAAATCACCTGGAACGGCTTCTTCGCCCGGGGCTATGTGCTGGAAGAAAACACCGAGGCTGAAAAAGCCCTGGCCGTCGCCCATCGCCGCGCCACCAACAAGGAGCTGACCAGCTTCGTGACACCAGGCTATCTCGATGCCCGTGTCTTCGTCATCTATGCCGATATGCCGTGTCTGGTCTATGGCCCGGTCACCGAGAGCATTCACGGCTTTGACGAGCGGGTCAGCCTGTCCTCGATCAAGCGGGTGACAGGCGCCATTGCGCTGTTCATTGCCAGCTGGTGTGGACTTGAGAAAATCGAGGCCGGAGACGCCAAGTGATGCGAGATGCCCCAGTTGAGGGCGTCTATCTCAGCGGTGTCTATGACCTGCAGGAGATCTACGCCCATCACTTCGCCCCGTTTGCCGATCGCGTGCGCATTCGTCTGCCGAAGGACATTGAAGATCCGTCAAAGATCACCTTTGCCGTCACCTGGCTGCCGACCGCCGATGCCTTCGACGCATTCCCAAATGTGCAGCTGGCCTGTTCCATCGCCGCCGGCGTCGACAGTATCGTCACCTGCCCCAGCCTGCCCGACCACGTGCATGTGACACGGGTGCAGGACGACAACCAGGCCGACCTGATGGCCGGGTTCGCCGCCTGGCACGTGATCTGGCATCACCGCAACATGGGGTTCTATCTCGACCGTCAGGCCAAGGGCGTCTGGGAACATCAGAACTTCGACCGGGCCCCAAGCCCGAAGGACTATACGGTCGGCATTCTCGGCTACGGCCTGATGGGCAAAGCAATCGGCACAGCCGTTGCTGCCATGGGCTTTCCGGTGGTGGCAGCCGTGCGCAGCGCGCCATCTGACCCGGCACCCGCCGGGGTAACGTTTGAAACCGGCGAAGGCTCGATCCAGCGCGTAGCGGCCCGATCCAGCGCCCTGATCAACGTGCTGCCGCTGACCGAAGCCACCGAAGGTATTCTCAACCGCCAACTGTTTGACGTCATGCCCAAGGGCGCGGTGCTGATCCAGCTTGGCCGCGGGCGCCATCTGGTCGATGCCGATCTGGATGCCGCCCTTGACAGTGGCCAGCTGGCCGGCGCGTCGCTGGATGTCTTCCATGTCGAGCCGCTGGCCGAAGACCATCCCTGGTGGCGTGACCCGCGTATTCTTGTGACCCCGCATCAGGCCAGCGATTCGTCGCGTGCCCTGATGGCGACCCAGGTGACCGAAGCCGCCTGCTCCGTTGCCCGAGGCGAAACACCCGCCCACACAGTGGACAAGCGCCGCGGCTACTGAGCCCGGCCTGGAAAGACAGATGATGAAAGCGATTTTTGACGAGCGTCAGCTAAAGCACAACCCGGAACGCTATTTCCGCCGTGGGGCCTATATCCCCCATCCCGAGCAGCCGGAACGCGCCATTCTCATCCGCGACATGCTGGTGAAGAACGGCTTTGCCATCGACACACCGTCGGATTACGGCGTCGAGCCGATCAAGGCGGTGCATGATCCGGCCTATGTCGACTTCTGGAAGGATGCCCATGCCCGCTGGCGCGCCGAAGCCGGCGACGCGGAAGCCATTCCGACCTATCATCCCGGACGCCGCGCCGGTCGCCCCTCGTCGTCGATCTACGGCCAGCTCGGCTGGTGGGCGACAGACACCTCCGTGCCGCTCACAGAAAACACCTACGAGGCGATCTACTGGTCGGCCCAGACGGCGATCGAGGCCGCCAACCGCGTTGTCGGCGGCGAGCGCATGGTCTACGGCCTGTGCCGACCGCCCGGTCACCACGCGTTGTCGAATGGCGCCAACGGCTTCTGCATCTTCAACAATGCCGCCGTTGCCGCCCAGGAGCTGCGCAAGTCTTATGGCAAGGTCGCGGTGTTCGACATCGACACCCACACCGGCAACGGCACGATGGATATCTTCTATGATCGCGCCGACGTTTTCGTCTGCTCGCTGCATGTCGATCCGGACGTCTATCCAACCTATTACCTCGGCTACGCGGATGAAACCGGGGAAGGTGCCGGCCAAGGCGCCACCCTCAACCTGACGCTGCAACCCGGTGATGGTGTCGAGGCCATCCTGACCCGCTTCCGCGAAGGCGTGAAAGCCATTCAGAACTTCGGTGCCGACGCACTGGTGATCTCGCTGGGGTTCGACATGGCCGAGGATGACCCGCTCTCGGTCGTCGGCATGACCGGAGAGGGTTTCGCCACCATGGCCCGCGAAATCGTCGCCATGGATCTGCCGACCGCACTGATCCAGGAAGGCGGCTACCTCGGTCCTTCCTTGCAGAACAACGCAGAAGTCTTCCTCACCACCTGCCGGGATGAGCTGCTAAAGACCGGCTGACACCCCTCGTTTGCCAGGCTTCGGGCTAAGGCCGGTCCCGCACCCAACCTCTCAGAACGCCGGCCGGACCCCCGCCGGCGTTCTTGGCATTTCGGGAGGCTTAGGGGTATCCGGCCCAAGTCGCAGCTTGGCGCACCAATCACACCTCGGCTTACACAGGCTCAAAAAGCTGAGCCGCGGCCTGTTCAAACGTCATCCGGCCGTCCTTGAAGCCCCACAGCGGTCGGGCGATCTCCGAGACAACCTGCACTCCGTCACGGGCAGGCAGGGCGACGAAGGTCGCCGCCTCGCCGACGGCGATCCGGTTGGACTGATTGATCAATCGTCTGGGCGCCTCCGTCACCATGTCAAAGCAGGCTTGCAACGCGCTGGCGCCGCTGAGCTGATGAACATTGGCATAGAGGTTGGCTATGCGCGACAGCGAGCAATCACCATACGGTGTGAAAGGGTTCAGCACATTGTTGGTGGAGACGGTGCAACACACGCCATGTTCGTGAAAGACGTGCGCTGGAGCAACCCCACGCGGCACAAGGTGATCCTCACCGCGTCCCATCAGGAAGAGATCCGTTGCCGGGAGCACGGTCAGGGCAATTCCCGCATGCTTGAGAAGGGCCACGGTGTCCATCAGTGCGGCGCGCGGCAGGGCCGACAACTTCGTCACATGGCCAATGGCCACCCGGCCTTGCCACCCATGTGACACCGTCTGCCGGGCGATTTCGTCCAGATGCCGCCAGGTTGGGTCCAGGTCGAAGTCCAGATGAAAATCCAGATCCACGTCATGGGCCTTTGCCATATCGAATAGAATGGCGATCTGGGCGTGCGGATCGCTGTCCACATAGGGGCATCCCCCAAGCAGGTCGGCGCCTTTCTGCAGGGCCTCTTCCAAAAGCGTCTGCGTTCCGGGATAGTTGGTCAAACCCTCCTGCGGGAAAACGCAAATTTGCAGATCAACAGCCCAGGCAAAATCGTGTTTCAGTTTCACAACCGCATCGAACCCGGCAAGCCCAATGCCCGGGTCTATTTCGACGTGGGTACGCATGGCGTTGGTGCCCTGGACGATTGCCTTTTCAAGCACCCGCTTGCCGCGCGCATAGACGTCTTCGGCGGTAAAGCTTTTCTTGGCGGCACCGACAGAGGCAATGGCCCCTTCCAGCGTGCCCGTCTCGTTATGGCAACGATCCAGAATGCAGGCCTTGTCGAGATGGATATGGCTTTCCACGAAACCCGCCACAAGCAGAGCGCCCTCAGCGTCCCGCTCGGGTCCATCTGCAGCCAGGCCCGGCCCCATAGCCTCGATCCGGCCCGCCTTGATGGCCAGGTCGATAAGCCCGTCAAATTCAGCAACCCTGACATTGCGAATGATCAGATCGGTCATTGAACGGCCTCCCGCCTGTCGGCAGTCTCGCCACCGCCCAGGTAGGCTGCGGTCAACCGCTCATCCGCGATCAGATCTTTCGCCGGTCCCTCCATGACGATGCGCCCCTGTTCCAGAACGTAGCCATAGTCGGCCACCGAGAGCGCCAGCGAGGCCATCTGATCGACCAGCAGGATCGTGATCCCGTCATCGCGCAGTTCACCAAGGATCGCATAGAGTTCGTTGATCATCGCAGGTGCAAGGCCAAGCGAGGGCTCGTCCAGTAACAGCACACTTGGACGTCCCATGAGACCACGGGCAATCGCCATCATCTGCTGCTCGCCACCTGACAGGAGCCCTGCCCGGCTGTGCAGCCGATCCTTCAGTCTGGGAAAGCGCGCCAGCAGCGCATCGATTTCATCCCCCGACATGGCTTTCCGACGCTTGTAGGCGCCCAGCTCGATGTTTTCGAGAACGGTCAACTCCGGGAACACCTGACGCCCTTCGGGCACCAGAACCAGTCCGCGTCCGACCAGGTCATGAGGCGCAAGCGTATGAACCGGGTCGTCGTTGAGAATGATGCTTCCCTCTACTGGGCGATGCAGGCCGGACAGGGCCGACAGAAACGTCGACTTGCCCGCCCCGTTTGCCCCCAATAGAGCAACCATTTCCCCTGGACGAACCTTGACGGACACATCTTTCAAGACCGGGGCGGCACCATATCCGGCCGTCAGTTTCAAGGTCGACAGAACCGGCGTTTGCACGGTCTCAAGCTGGCCCTTGCGCGGCAACGCCGGCGCTGAGCCGTCGCCCAGGTAGGCAGCAATAACGGTTTCGTTTGCCTGAATTTCCGCAGGGGTGCCAAAGGCGATCGGTTTTCCGGCATCGACGGCCTGAATCCGGTCGGAAATCCCCATGACAAGCTCCATGTCATGCTCGACCAACACCACCGCCAGTCCGAGATCCGCGATCTTGCGGAGGATGACTGCCAGCTGATCCTTGTCCGCACGCATCAGCCCTGCGGCCGGCTCATCCAGCAAGAGAACACCGGGTTTCATGGCCAGTGCGCGGGCGATCTCGACAAGGCGGCGATCAACATGCGGCAGGTCACCGGCACGCTTGTCAAAGTCTCCCATATAGCCGCAATACCGCAGCAGCCCTGCGGCCAGTGCGAGGTTCTCAGCTGATTCCACCTTCGCCAGGGGCTGGCCGAGACGCCCCCTGGACAGGCCGGAGATAACATTGGCGACGACGCTCATGTTTTCGAACAGTTTCGTCGTCTGGTAGGTGCGCGCGATACCGGATCGCGCCGCCTCAAAAGCCGGCAATCCCGAAAGGGCTTTTCCGGACAGAAGAATGTTGCCATCTGTCGGCTTGTAAAAGCCGCTGATCATATTGAGGATTGTCGTCTTGCCCGCGCCATTCGGTCCAATGATGGAGGTGACAGCGCCGGCAGGCAGCGACAGGCTGACGGAATCGACTGCCCGCACCCCGCCAAAGGAAATGCCCAGATTTTCAATTTCAAGTTTGTCAGGCTTCGGGTAACCGGCAAGCAGCGTTTCAATATCAGCAGCCGACTTGGGCAGGATCTTTCGGCCGGGCTTTGGCAGGTAGGCTGCGACGGACCCCACAAGACCGCGCGGTGCGATGAGCAGAACGCCCACCAGCAAGGCGCCAAAGAACAACAGCCGGTATTCCGCCAGACCAGACAGAAACTCCGGCAGGAGCACCGTGACCAGAGCCCCCGCCAGCGGCCCAAGCACGCTCCCCGCCCCACCGATCAGAACCGCAAAGAGAAACAGGATCGACTGGGAGAAGGGAAAATTGCTTGGCGCAATGAACATCATCAGCGGTGTGAACAATGCGCCCGCCAGACCTGCCATGGCAGCGGCAATGGCAAAAGCCGCCAGCTTCACGACAAACGGTTTGTATCCGAGCGAAGAGGCCGCGATTTCCGCATCGCGGATGCCTGTCATGGCCATGCCCCAGCCGCTGTCCGCCAACCGGCGACAAAGGTAGAGCGACAGACCGGCCAGACAGATGCTGAACAGAACGAGATCCGTTTCGGACAGCACATAGCTTCCAATCTCGGGCATGGGGAACCCCATCAACCCGTTCTGCCCACCGGTCATCGAGCGCCATTCGACCGCGCCGTGCTCCACGATGAAGGCGAAGGCAATGGTCACCATGGCAAGGAAAGGTCCCGCCATGCGAACGGCTGGAATGGCAAGCAGACACCCTGCCACCCCGGCGACAAACCCGGCAGCCGGCAACACGAGCCAGAAGCTGACACCATTGAGCAACAGAATGCCGGAGGTGTAGGCCCCAATGGCGAAGAACCCGACTTGCCCGAGCGAGACAAGCCCGGTCAGTCCATAGAGCACATTCAACCCCACACAAAGCACCGTCGTCAGCGCCACCAGGCCCATGACGAACTGAATGTAGCCGCCGCTGGCGAGCGTCAGGATGAGCCCACCGACAGTTAGCGCGAGGATGGACAGGTCAAGTCCGGTCCGGGACATGAAATTTAACATAGGAATTCCTCAGACCTTCTTGACCGCAGGACGTCCGAAAAGCCCATCCGGCTTCCAGGTCAGCGCCAGTATCAACAGGGCGAACACAATGATATAGGTGGAGGACGAGCCGAAATAGGTCGTCACCAGTGCCTCGACCAGACCGTAGATGAAACCGGCGAGCATCACACCGGACGCCGAGGTCATGCCGCCCAGAATGGCAACCGCGAAAGCTTTCAGACCAAACAGCGTGCCCATGTCGGAATGGACCGAAAGCAAGGGGGCGATCAGCAGACCTGCACCGCCGGCCAGCATGGCGGACAGGGCGAAAGAGCCCGAAACCATGGCGGTTGTATTGATCCCCATCAGCCGGGCTGCCTGACCATTTTGCACCACAGCCAGCAATGCCCGACCCTGAAGCGTCTTGCGGAACAGGAAATGCAGGGCAAGTGCAACGCCGACGGCGGCAATCGGGATCAGGACCTGCTGCGGATAAATTCCGGTTCCGGCAAACTGCCAGGTGGATTGAGTAAGGCTTGAGGCCAGCGTGCGCGGTTCGTTGCCGAAGGTGAAAAGCACCGCATTGTCCAGGAAGATGCCGCCAGCGACTGTCGCCATCAGCCAGGCTTCGGAATTGCGCTCCACGAAGGGGCGCACCAGCAGAACTTCAACAAGCATGCCGAAGCCGCCGCAGCACAGGACCGCCAAGGGATAGGCAATCATCCAGTTCATCCCGAGGCGCTCAATGAATACATATCCCAGGACCGCCCCAAGCATCACGACGCTTCCCTGGGCAAAATTGACGGTCTGCGAGACGGAATAGGTGATCTGGAAGCCGAGGGCGATCAAGCCGTACATGCTGCCGAGTCCAATTCCACTAACCAGGGCGGCGATCAGTAAGGTCATATGTTTTTTCCTGCGCGCGAAGGCGGGAGAGGATGGGTGTCGTCAGAGCAAGCAACCTCCCGCCAACCCGGCGGGAGGTCATGGCCAGGCTTATTTGACCGGGATGATTTGGCCTTCGACGAAATGCGCGAAGACATAGTCTTCAGGACCGATGGCGTCCTGATTGTCCGGTGAGAATGGATCCGCATAGGTCTTGATCAGACCTTCGATGTTCTCAATCTCATACATCGCCTGACGAATTGCAGGGCCGTCGGTGGAGCCGGCCTTTTCGATGGCAGCGGCCAGCAACAGCATCGAGTCATAGGCGTTGGCGATGCCCGTTGCCGGCGTCACATCGGCTGTGGTTTCGATTTCAGGAAACGCCGCCTGCAATTTGGCGAACATGGCGTCGCCCTTTTCGTCGCCTTCAACGAACAGGTAGGTCTGGATGAAATGCAGCTTCTCGCCACTCTTGCCCGCCAGTTCGGTAAAGCGGCCACCAGCCGGACCCCAATGGGAGGCAAGCGGCACATCCCAACCCATGCGGTCGAGCGATTTGATGACCTGAGCCGTCGGCGCAACATTGGCAACAACGAAGAGAGAATCTGCGCCGTTCTCCTTCAGACGGGTAAGCTGAGGAACAACGTCCACATCATTGGACTCAAACTTCTCGATGCCAGCGGTTTCCATGCCGCGCTTTTCAAGCGCCTTGGTCAGCCCCTTCTCGTTGGACTCTCCCCAGGGATTGTTGATGAGGATCATGCCCGGCTTCTTCACGCCGTGATTGGCGATGAGGTATTCGGTGATCGCCTCGTCGACGTATTCATCGACGGCCGAAACGCGGAAGATATAATTTTCCTCCGCGCCATTCTTGGTGATGCCGGTGCCAGCCGCCCATGGGCCGACGAAAGGCACCTTTGCCTGGTTGGCGAAGGGAACGATGGCAAAGGAAACCGGCGTATCGAGCCCTCCGATCAGAGCGGCAACGCCTTCACGCTGAACCAGCTCACGGGCTGCCACAAGGCCTTTGCCCGGATTGCTCTCGTCATCGCGGCTGACGAGCTCGATCGGCTTGCCGAGAACGCCGCCATTCGCGTTGATTTCGTCGATGGCGATGGTGAGACCACGGGTGATGGCCTGACCCGATTTCGCGGACTGGCCGCTGAGCGCAGCGACAAGGCCGATTTTCACAGTATCAGCAGCCAGGGCCGGCAGACTGATTGCAACGCTCAGTCCGACAACACCCGACATAAGGGCACGACGGGTCATTTGGGGAAGGAAGCGGGAAGTGCGCATGAATTACTCCTCTGGACGTCCGGACCGCGTGTCCGAATGCTCATGACGAAGCAAGACCAATGCCAACTATTTTTAATATTACAATTCAATAATTTAGCAAAAAACCTCGACCTGACGCCCAGGGCTTCGACGACTTCTGCACAAATCGCATGCGAAAATTGCATGCAATTTATGCATGCGAAATGCACGACGACTTCTATAGTCAGCTCAGACATGACACCGGAACAAGGATAGCTGCCATGAGCACGCACCAGGAAAATGCGCCCCTCACCGATGAAGCGCAAATCGTCCGCGACTTTCTTGAGGCCTCCATGAAGCCGGACCCGGACCTTGCCGCCACCTACATGGCTGACACCGTGGACATCACCTTTACGGGTGGACGGAAATTCACCCATCCCTCCGGCCCGACCGGCTTCAACGCGACGCGCTACAAATGGGTGAAGAAACAAATGGACCGCTTCGACGTTTCAAGCGGACCGGAGGGCACTGTCGTTTATTCCGTTGGAACGCTTTATGGCGAATGGCCGGATGGGACGCCCTTTGACGGCAATCGCTATGTCGACCGGTTCGAGGTCAGGAACGGGAAAATCGTCAAGATGGATGTCTGGAACGACAGCGCAGAACGCCTCCTGACACGCCTGGAGTAAAGACCTCCCCCCCGGGCTCAGGGCTCAGGGCGTGCGCTGACGGCACGCTCTGCTATCCATTTTCACGCACAGCTTTGGCGTAGGGTTCCAGCGCATCCAGATAGATCGCCGCATGGCCCTTCGTCTCATCCATCAGCAAGGCCCTATCGGCCACAGCGCCCAGATGGTGGCGCATCAGATCGCGTGCGCGCGCCTCATCGCCGGTCTTCAAAGCCTCGATGATTTCACGGTGCTCATGAATGCCGCAGTCGGTTGAATGAGGTCTTGCGTAAAGGGCCAGCGTCAGGCCGCAGCGATAGCCGACATCCTCGACATAGCGGATCAGAACGGGGCTTTCCGTCAACTGCGCCACCAGAATGTGGAACTCGGTCGCCAGCCGGATCGAAACCGGCTCCGGGCCGCTTTCCGCTTCGACTTCCCGCGCCAGATGCGCCTCCAGCGCTGCGAGCTTTCCCGGCCCGAAATTGGCGATCAGCCGCGACACCACCAGATCCTCGATCTGACTACGCAAGGCAAACAGGTCTCGCGCTTCTTCCAGACTGGGTGTGGCGACCACGGCCCCGCGATTGCGCCTGAGCTCAACCAGACCCTCTGCGGCAAGCCGCTCCAGCGCCTGCCGCACAATGGTTCTGCTGGCCCCGAAGCGTTCGCCAAGTGCATCCTCCGGCAATTTCATGCCGGGCAAAAGCGCTCGCTCGAGGATCGCAGTGCGCAGCGCCGCACAAATTTGCTCAGATCGGTTCATACTGGATCGATACACCCGAATAAGGGAGAAAACCAAGCGACATAATGCGCGCCCATTAACCGGACTTGTAAAGTCTCTGCGCTGCGCGATTTCCAAAACTGTCTGATATGAACACACTTTCGCGAACGCCTAGGCCACGACGCGCCTGACGTTGCAGCCAAATTCTGATACGGGCAGTTCAGCAAGAAAACCTTAAGGCTTGCGGAACACAATGAGAACAGCTAAGCTACGTTCATGATTTGTACTGGCGGATGATCGGTCCTCGATCGGCGTTGGTCCGCGACACGAGAGGCTGGGGATGCTGACCCGCAAGCAATATGAACTTCTCATGTTCATTCAGGAACGCCTGAAGGAAACCGGTGTTCCGCCGTCGTTTGACGAGATGAAAGACGCGCTCGATCTGCGATCCAAGTCCGGGATCCACCGGCTGATCACCGCCCTGGAAGAGCGTGGCTTCATTCGCCGCCTGCCCAACCGGGCCCGCGCCATGGAAGTCCTGCGCCTGCCTGAATCGATTTCCCCCGGCCTGGCCACACCGCCCCAGCGCGGCGCCTTCTCGCCGGAAGTCATCGAAGGTGACCTCGGCAAACCAGTGCGCGAGGCGCCCCCCTCGCTGCCCGTGGCCGAACCAGCCAGCACCTCTGTCGACATTCCGGTGATGGGCCGGATTGCTGCCGGTGTGCCGATCGAGGCCATTCAGAGCCACAGCCACTCCATCGCCGTGCCCCTGGAGATGATTGGCAAGGGAGAGCATTACGCGCTGGAAGTGCGCGGTGATTCGATGATCGAAGCCGGCATTCTTGACGGCGACACGGTGCTCATCCGCCGCACTGACAGCGCCGACAGCGGTGACATCGTCGTTGCCCTGGTCGATGATGAAGAGGCAACCCTCAAGCGCCTGCGCAAGAAGGGAGCCTCCATCGCTCTGGAAGCTGCCAATCCGGCCTATGAAACCCGCATCTTCGGCCCTGGCCGGGTTCGTGTCCAGGGACGTCTCGTCGGGCTCTTCCGCCAGTACTGATACTTCCCGACCTTGCAGAGAGATCAAGTTCCGGACCAGAAATGCTCCGGGACTTTTTTGTTCTGATTTTATGCCGGACTTCAAATTTCATCCACGCCTCTCCTCCGTCATTCTCGGGCTCGACCCGAGGATCCATGACGATCCGTTTCCACGCACTCAGGCTATGCCGAGACGTGAGGAAGCGGCATGGAGGCCATGCTGGTCTTCCGTTTGGGCCATGGCGTGACGCCGGGTGGGGATGTCAGGGGGGGGCACCATTGATTGTGCCCCCCCTCTCCGCCGTCATTCTCGGGCCTGACCCGAGGATCCATGCCGTTCCATCTCCACGCACTCAGGCTGTGCCGAGACGTGAGGGGGCGGCATCGATGCCATGCTGGTCTTCCGTTTGGGCCATGGCGTGACGCCGGGTGGGGATGTGCGGTGCCGGGAGCATGAAGAACAGAGAGCGGTACAATTGCCGACCTCGGCACGTCTCCCCCGATAAGCGCTCGGCTCACCGGTCCCGGCTCTGCGCTTTCGCTTGGCCGGGATGACGATGGCGGGCGTTTAAGACGACAAACTCACCCTCGTACCCCACCTCCCCTGCGTCATTCCGCACGCAGCGCAAGCGGAGATGCGGTGCCGGGGAGCCCGCTTCTTCCCTTGTGTGGCACGACGAACCTCAAGCCCCCCCTCCGTCATCCTCGGGCTTGACCCGAGGATCCATGCCGTTCCGCCTCGGCAGACGCTGAGCTGTCGAGGAGGCAGAACGGTAACGGCATGGAGGCCATGGTCGGGCCATGACATGACGCTGGGTGGAGAGGTCCGGTAGCGAGAACAGGGAAAAACAAGCGGGATCCGCGTGTCTTCTCCTCAGTTGAAGCCAATCATCGGTCCGAGTATCCCGGCGTCCACGGGCGGTGAAGGGCCGGGAGGGCACTGTCCACGCGGATGTACAGCGGTGACCTGTCAACGACTGGAGCGCTCGGCAGCCACGTCCCAGTGTCAATGATGGCACCCGGATCCGCAGGACCAACAGGCGCGACCTGCGCTGCGACCCGCGCAGCAATTGTGTCAGTAGCCTCCAGAAGCGATTCTTCGGAATGTCCTGAAAACACGAAATCATCGCCCAGGAAAGACTCAAATTCCTGATTATCGCGCACGATAAAGTCGTAGCGATCTATCGAGGAATGCGGATCTTCGGCGAGGGCGTGTGACCTCGGCTGCCAAGTTCGCCCGACAGAATGAGAACGCGACACACGAGGGTCCGCAAGCAGGCGATAACCCCATTGCGGCCGCGCGGAAAACCAGATCGCCTGGGCGCCACGCGCTGTGAGCGTGTTCCCGTCGAGCACCAGGGGGGCAGAACAGCTGGCAGGCAAACGCAGCCCGCTGACGACAATATCCGCCAGGGCGCAATCCAGCGCGGCCGCTTCGTAGGTTTTCGACAGGGCCAGCGTCAGGCTTCGGGAGTCGTTCCAGACCTTTCCTTGAGGCAGAGACCTTTCTGGCCTTGCCACCGAGTGAAGAGAAAACACACAGCCAGCGGCATCGCAGCGCCGCAGGTCGCCAGGCACAGGCCGGAAGGTCCCGGCTTTTCCTTCGACCACCGCCCAGGTCTCCGTCTGAAAGCTGCGCCGTCGGGCGCTCGTGACCAGATGTCCCACGGCATCGCGAAAGGCAATGACCGTGCCGTCGGAATTAATCTGCAGGTCCGGCGGCCGCGCGCCCTGATGCAGCAACATCCCGACAGCAACCAGCACCAGCCCCCAGCAACGCGACCAGCCCTTGAACAACAGCAAGACGAACAGTCCCGCAGTCAGGCCAAGCATGGACACCGGTCCCGGCGGGCGTATTGCCCCTGAAAGCAAGCCGAATGTCTCGACCAGCCCGCCCACCTGGTCCCCCGCAGGCCCGCCTGCCGGCAAGGCCCGGGCGCTGAGCCCGGAGACAAATTCGGCGATGCGCAGCAACAACTCCAGCCCGGCAGTCATACCCGCCAACGGCACGGCGGCCAGCCCGAAAGGCAGCAGAATCAGAGCCACGCCGCCCAGCGGCATGACGATCAGCGAAAACACCGGCATGGCCAGCAAATTGCCGAGCAGCCCATAAGGCGCAAACCGGCCAAAGTGATGCGCGGCGATCACCCCCGTGGCGACACCTGCCACCAGCGATGTCACAAGCACTCCGAGCAGAAAGCCTGCCATCAGCCGCCCCCCGCGCCACAGATAGCTTGCCGGACCTGCCACGCCCGCGCCGGAAACGCTTGCGCCAGACCCTCCCGCCGCGCCTGCCTCGGATCCAAGCCGCAACGACCAGCCGCGCCACCCCTCGTAGACTGCGATCAGGCAGATCACCGCGGCGAATGACATCTGAAATCCAGGAGAGAACAGGCGTTCCGGCGCAACAAACAACAAACCGCAACCCGCCAGTGCAACCGAATGCAAAGTGAGGCCACGCCGATCGGTCAGGCGCGCCAGCAGGACCAGGCCAACCATCAGAAAGCTGCGCTGGGTCGGAACGGAAGCGCCAGACACCGCCAGATAGAGCACCGCCATGGCAAGACCGGCAAGGGCAGCGATCTTGTGCGACGGCAGAACCAGACTGGCCGTGCCGGAGAACGCCATCGCCAGCAAGACCGCGCCATAGGCGCCACCGGCAAAAAGCGCCATATGCAAACCGGAGATCGCCAGGATATGCGCCAACCCGGAGTGCCGCAGCAACTCCTCCGTGTGCGCGTCCAGCCCGCTGCGGTCTCCGACCAGCAGAGCCATGGCCAATTGGGTCGCCTGGCCCTCGCCCCCCAGCGCCCGCACCCGTCCGCCCAGGGACAGGCGCAGCGCACTCAGTCCGCGCACAAGCCGGGCTTTGGGCGAAAGCGGCGTGGCCGACAAGACCTTTGGCGCACCAAAGGAAAACCCGCTGGCCCCGAGTGAACTGAAATAAGCCCAGAAGGAAAAATCATAGCCGCCCGGATGCACCGGGCCGCGCGGCGGAAACAGCCGCCCACGCAGCCTCAGATGGTCACCCGGCAGAATAGCTCTCCTCTGCGCTCCAGAGGCCGCAGATGCTTGGGAAGCGCCAGATGTCTCGCCTGTCCCGTTGACCGACATACGCACCTTGAGACCGGGCAGAGGCTTCAGACGGGGGGACCGGATGTCTTCCGGCGCGATGACCTTGCCCTCCCGGTCGAAAAGCTCCTCCACCCGCAGAACCAGCCGCAAGCCGCGTGGCGTGTTCTGCCGTTCCAGCACTGTCGCGGTAAAATCCGCCGTTACCGGCAAACTGAGGCGCGGTGCGCTGACGCTGGCTGTCCGGACGCTGGCACACACAACACCGGTAAGCATCAGCACGAACACCAGATAGGGCGTGTTGAAACTATGCCCGCCAGAGCGATGACGCCACGCCCGCCACACCCCACCGAGAACCAGCAGTCCCCACAAGAGCAACAGACTGATGCGATGCGGTTCTTCTGGAAGTTGAAAATAAAGCCCTATGCCGGCAGCAAAGCAAAACCCGGCCCAAAGAAGCCCCTGACCATCCCGAGTTTCCGGCTTTATCACGCGCAGACAGCGAGACAGCAGTCCCCGTTTTGCACTCGCCTCCTGAGCCGGTGCATACAGATCTTCTACTTCAGGATCATCAACCTCGCCATGGCCATTGGGTTTGGGCGTATTACGCGGAGGGCGCAGGAAAACCCGCCACTTTAGCCAGGGGCGATCAGGGGCCGTTTCCCGGCCGCGCGGGCTGTCCAGAAGCGCAGCCGACTGTCCGTCGTCGCCCGCTCTGTCTTCCGGCTGCAGCCCATCCTTGTCCCTGCGGGGTGCCATTGATGGCTCCGTTTCGCAAAGATCCAACAGAAGCATATGAGGCGGTGGCGCCCAGACTTTGTGCGTCTTGCCCCATTCGCCTTCACAGGCTTTTTCACCCAGGTCTTTTTAGTTTAACCCGGCCTATGGTAAGACCGCGCCAACCGGGCGGTTTCATGCCGCCCCCCAAACCATCTCACAGACCCCACGAAAGCACCATGTCCAAAGAGATCGTCACCCGCTTTGCTCCCTCGCCAACCGGCTTCCTTCATATTGGCGGTGCCCGCACGGCCCTGTTCAACTGGCTGTACGCCAAGCACCACGGCGGCAAGATGTTCTTGCGCATCGAGGACACCGACAAGTCCCGCTCCACCCAGGAAGCCGTGGACGCGATCCTCGACGGTCTGTCATGGCTCGGAATCAACTGGGACGGCGAGCCGCTGTCCCAGGCTTCACGCGTCGAGCGCCACCAGGAAGCCGTGGAACAGATGCTGGCCTCAGGCATGGCCTACAAGTGCTACGCCAGCCAGGAAGAGCTGACGGAAATGCGTGAGAAGGCCCGCGCCGAGGGACGCCCGCCCCGTTACGACGGCCGCTGGCGCGACCGCGACGCCTCCGAAGCCCCCGAGGGCGTTGCTCCGGCCATCCGCCTGAAAGCGCCTCAGGATGGCGAGACCGTCATCGACGATCAAGTTCAGGGGACAGTGACCTTCGCAAACAAGGACCTCGACGATCTGGTCCTGATGCGCTCCGATGGCACACCGACCTACATGCTCGCCGTGGTGGTGGATGATCATGACATGGGTGTCACCCACATCATCCGCGGCGACGATCACCTCACCAACGCAGCGCGCCAGGCGCTGATCTTCAAGGCGCTCGGCTGGGATGTGCCGGTGATGGCGCATATACCGCTGATCCATGGCCCCGATGGCGCCAAGCTGTCGAAGCGCCACGGCGCGACGGGCGCAGAAACCTACCGCGCCATGGGGTATCTGCCTCAGGCCATGCGCAACTATCTGGCACGCCTCGGCTGGAGTCACGGCGACGAGGAGATCATCTCTCTGGAAGATCTCATTGCCTGGTTCGACACGGATGCCATTGGCAAATCCGCCTCTCGTTTCGATTTCAAGAAGCTTGAGAACCTCAACGGCCACTACATGCGCGCCACCGACGATGCGCAGTTGCTGGCTGACTGGAAGGTCTGCCTGGCCCACGTCGACGATGGGGCTGCAGTTTTGGCCTGGATGGCCGAAGGCAACAATGAAGCCATCACGCTTGGAGCACTGCCCGGACTGAAGGAACGCGCCAAGACGCTTGTCGAGCTGACAGAGAGCGCCAGCTACCTGTGGCGCCAGCGCCCGCTCGAATGCGACGAAAAGGCTACTAAGATTCTGGATGACAATGCCCGCCAGATCCTGAAAGATCTGCATGGAGTTCTCTCCGCCCAGCCTGCCTGGGACGCGGAACCTCTGGAAGCAGCCGTCAAGGCCTATGCAGAGGAAAAGGAACTGAAGCTTGGCAAGGTGGCTCAGCCCCTGCGTGCGGCTCTCACCGGCCGTGGCGTTTCGCCTGGAATTTATGACGTTCTGATTGCCCTCGGCCGAGAGGAATCTCTCGCTCGCATCGCCGATCAGGCCGCTTGACGCTAAGGGATTTCACGCGGGTGCAGCACTCGCAAACCCGCGTGAAACCTCATGATTCTGCTCACGTATACAATTGAGCACAATGTCCACCTTGCGGCGGTGCACCAAATGGTTTACGCAGAACCCGTCCATTCCTCCAGCAGCAGCTGGGCAGCGCGACGGCGAACCGCCAGCACGCCCGACGGACGACACTGTCGCTTGTCGGCACTGTATAAACGCGATGCCGCCGAAACCGATCCTGCGCATTGCGCTGCTGCTTTAGAAATATGAAATAAGGGGGTTTTCTGAATGGCCGACACTACTGCCAAGCTGAACGTGGGTGGTACCGATCAGGAGTACAGCGTTCTCGACGGTTCCATTGGTCCGTCCGTGGTCAACATTGCCTCTCTGTACAAAGACACGGGCATGTTCACATACGACCCGGGATTCACCTCCACGGCGTCCTGCGAATCGAAGATTACCTACATCGATGGCGATGAAGGCACCCTTCTGTACCGCGGTTATCCAATCGACCAGCTCGCCGACCACGGTGACTTCCTCGAGACATGCTACCTGCTTCTGTACGGCGACCTGCCGAACAAGGCCGAGAAGAACGACTTCGTCGATCGCGTGACCTACCACACGATGATTCACGAGCAGATGTCCCGCTTCTTCTCTGGTTTCCGTCGTGATGCCCACCCGATGGCCATCATGGTTGGAACCGTTGGCGCCCTCGCCGCCTTCTACCACGACAGCACCGACATCTCCGATCCGCACCAGCGCATGATCGCTTCCCTGCGCATGATCGCCAAGATGCCGACGATTGCTGCCATGGCCTACAAGTACCATGTCGGTCAGCCGTTCGTGTATCCGCGCAACGACCTCGACTATTCCGCCAACTTCCTGCGCATGTGCTTCTCCGTGCCTTGCGAGGAATACAAGGTGAACCCGGTTCTGGCCCGCGCCATGGACCGCATCTTCATCCTGCATGCGGACCACGAGCAGAACGCCTCCACCTCCACGGTGCGTCTGGCCGGCTCGTCCGGGGCCAACCCGTTCGCCTGTATCGCAGCTGGCATTGCCTGCCTCTGGGGTCCGGCACACGGCGGCGCCAACGAAGCCGCACTCAACATGCTGTCCGAAATCGGTTCTGTTGACCGCATTCCGGAATTCGTTGCCCGCGCCAAGGACAAGAACGATCCGTTCCGTCTGATGGGCTTCGGTCACCGGGTCTACAAGAACTACGATCCGCGCGCCAAGATCATGCAGAAGACCTGTCACGAAGTGCTCGGTGAGCTCGGAATCAAGGACGATCCGCTCCTCGATATCGCGATGGAACTGGAAAAGATCGCTCTCAACGATCCGTATTTCGTCGAGAAGAAACTCTATCCGAACATCGACTTCTACTCGGGCATCACCCTGCGTGCGCTCGGCTTCCCGACCACCATGTTCACCGTCCTCTTCGCACTCGCCCGCACCGTCGGCTGGATCGCGCAGTGGAAGGAAATGGTCGAAGATCCGTCCCAGCGCATCGGTCGTCCGCGCCAGCTCTACACGGGCTCCCCGAAGCGCGACTACACACCGATCGAACAACGCTAAGCCTGCAAGGCTCTAGCCCCAAACACCAAAGGCCGCCTTCAGGGGCGGCCTTTTTTTGTTGTTTCTTGCCCAGGCACGAGGAGAATCCACTCCTGAGAACTCCCGCCACTCGTCAGCGTCATCTCCGTTCCAGTCTTTCTGATGAGCTCCACCCCCACCGTCTTCCTCGGCCTTGACCCGCTGCTGTTTGAGGATCCATGTCGCTCCCTCGCCTCAGACACAGGCTCCCCGCGAGGAGGTGAAACGGCATGGATGCCATGATCAAGCCATGGCATGACGCGGAGGAGAGGCAATTTGCTGTCCCGGACTGGATCCGCGACCTGACGCCGATGGCCCCTAAGTCTGGATCCTCGGGACAAGCCCGAGGATGACGGAAACGCAAGAGCAAGCCGTAGCCGTATTGCAGATGCAAGTGGCATGTGGTGCCTGCCCACTGGAAAAGTCATCTCCATCGTCATCCCGGGCGAAGACCCGGGACCGGTGAGCCACAGAACAATTTGTGAAGCTAAGGAACCGGTACCCCCGCGGTGCACCGATCCCGGATCAGCGCAGGCGCTTGTCCGGCATGACGAAAGCCAAGGCATTGATACGATAGCGAACGACCACGACAAGCCCGCCATTCCTGCACCCCTTCACCGCAAATCTGAAGCCTCGACCATGGGGAGACCACCCCACCAGCTTCGTCTTCCTCGGGCTTGACCCGCTGCTGTTTGGGGATCCATGTCGCTCCCTCGCCTCACACGCAAGGTTCCCCGCGGGGAGACGAAACGGCATGGATGCCATGGTCAAGCCATGGCATGACGCGGAGGAGAGGCAATTCGCTGTCCCGGACCTGATCCGGGACCTTCGCGCAAAACACACAAGAAGTCTGGATCCTCGGGACAGGCCCGAGGATGACGGAAACGCAAGCCCGAGGAGGACGGCAGAGGAGGACGGCAGAGGTCGGCGGCAGAGGTCGGCGGCAGAGGTCGGCGGCGGCGGACGGCCGGCGCAGGAGGGGCCGTCCAGGGCAGCGTCAGAGCTTGCCTTGACGATGCAGAACATCGAGGACCACCCGAGCCGCGGCTTGTGATTGGTGCTGTCCGTCAGGCAATTTCATGATGTCATCGAGGGCCTGAAACGTGGCGATCTGGTCGCGGCGCTCCGCTGTGTCCGACAGAAGTCCCTCAACACGCTGCGCCAGCGCATCGGCCGTCACCTGTTCATCCAAATATTCCGGGATGACATTGCGGCCCAGAATGATGTTCGGCAGCACCATTGAGGTGGCCTGAACGATGGGAAAGATCCGATTCAAGTCCTTGAGCCGACGAAAGAACCAGTCGACCTTATAGGCAACCGCCATCGGAACGCCGGAGATTGCCAGCTGCAATGTCACGGTTCCGGAGGCTGCCAGGGCAGCATGGGCGCGCCGAAACGCCTTGTGCTTTGCCGCCTCACCATCGAGGATCAGAGGCTGGACGGCCCAGTCTTTTGTCCCCTCTGCGATGCGTTCCCGCAAATGAGAAACGGCCGGCAGCAGGACTTCCAGATCCGCGTGCCTGGCGCCAAGCTTTGCCACAGCTTCACCGAACACCGGAAGCAGGCGCTCAATCTCGCTGCCCCGACTGCCCGGCAACACGACGAGAACCCGGTGAGGCTCCTGCAACGAGCTGCGCTCGCCCTCTCCAGGGCGCAACGCGTCCAGCCGCTCGATCAGCGGATGCCCGACATAATGGGTGCGCGGCCCGCCAAGGCGTTTGTGAACCGCAGGCTCGAAGGGCAACAGCGCCAGCAACTCATCGACATAGGCGGTCATCTTGCGGGCCCGGCCCGGACGCCAGACCCAGACACTGGGGCTGACATAGCCAATGATCGGAATATGCGCTGCCTTCTTGCGTAGGCGCTTGGCCACGTTGTGGGTAAAATCCGGACTGTCGATGATGACGACCACATCCGGGTTCTCCGCCACCAGCGCATCAACCGTCTGATGCACCCGTTTGATGATCAACGGCAGGCGCTGAAGAACGGCCGTAATCCCCATCACCGAGGTGTCGCCGATATCAAAAACAGAGGTCAGACCCTGAGATTGCATGCCTTGACCGCCGGTGCCGCAAAAGGCCACCCGGTCTCCCAGGGTGTCTTTCAAGGATGCCATCAGCGCTGAGCCAAGGAAATCGCCCGATTCCTCGCCGACAACCAGGCCGACTTTCACGGACGCGCTCATGGTTGCAACTCGCTGGTCATATCCCTTGGGTCGGCCGAAAACCCAAAAATGAATAGCCCGGCATCGTCTGCAGCCTGAAGCGTCTGGGCTTCTTCTGCAATCAGCGCCCCCTGCGCCTGCACCGCGATGCCGGCCAGGCCGGCACTTTTGGCCAGTGCGATTGTCATGGGGCCGATGGCCGGTAGATCCACCCGCAGGTCCTGCCCCGGCTTGACGGTCTTCACCAGAACGCCACCGGGCGTCTTGGCTCGGACGCGCCCATTGGCACGCAGATCGGCACAGCGACGCAGCATGGCGTCCGTGCCTTCCGCACCTTCCAGCGCGATCACCCGACCGGCAACGGCCACCGCTCCCTGCCCGATATCCAGATCACCCAGACGACGCGCCGCCTCCAGCGCCAGCGTCATGTCCCGCAGCCCATTGGCGTCCGGCGTATGCCGTCCCAAGGCGCCAGAGCCGGCGAGAAGATCCGGTGCAACATCGTGCAAACCAACCACCTGGAAACCTTCCGATTCGAATATGCCAATGACCTTGCCCAGCAGACTGTCGTCCCCCCCCGCCATCGCCTTGATGATCCTGGGAAGCCGCCACAGAGTGCCTGGGTCGCCCAGAATGGAAGTGAAATCAGGTCGTTTGACGATACCGCCGATGAGGATCAGTTCCTGGCACCCGGCTTTGCCGAGGCCCTTGAACAGCCGGCCGATCTGACCGAAGCCCAGCTCAACGTCCGCGACCTGACGCAACCCGTCTTCGGCCTCGCCTCTTATGGCGACAACATAGGTTTTGCGCCCTGCCGCTCGAAGCCGCTCAACCACGGCGCCCGGCAACGTGCCATTGCCACAGATCAGGCCGATGGGCGCAAGCGCTGCTGCATCGGGCACATCCTGGCGCGCCATCACGCCGCCGCCTCAGCCTTCGCCGCGCGGCGTGCAGAAACGTCGGTTTTCACGCGACAACATGAAATCGGTTACAGCGGCAACCAGAGGTCGTCCGACATTGGAAGCGGCGGCTGCATTGGCGCGCTCCAGCAACGTGCCCTCGTCGCTTTCAAATATGTCGCGGAAGGCGGCGCGAAGCGCGTGGATCTCTTCACGCGGATGGTTGGCCCGTTTCAGCCCGACAAGGTTCAACCCAGCCAGATGCGCCCGGTCGCCAATGACCGAGCCAAAAGGAATAACGTCGAACTCAACTCCGGTCATGCCGCCAACAATGGCGCCCTTGCCGATGCGGATCCATTGACGGGCCGCACTCAGGCCGCCCATGATCACATGGTCTTCCAGCTCTACATGGCCGCCGAGCGTGGCGTTATTGGCCAGAATCGCATTGTTGCCGACGATGCAATCATGGCCAACGTGCGCGCTCATCATGAACAGGCAGTTGTCGCCCACCTTGGTCAGACCGCCGCCACCTTCCGTCCCCGGGTTCATGGTCACATGCTCCCGGATCTGGTTGTTACGGCCAATTTCCAGATAGGTTACTTCGCCGGCAAACTTCAGATCCTGCGGCTGATGCCCGATAGAGGCGAAGGGAAAGATATGTGTTCCAGCCCCCACCGTGGTGTGGCCCGCGACGACCACATGAGACTCCAGCACGACATTCTCGCCCAGCTTGACGTTGGGCCCGACCACACAGAACGGGCCGATCCGGCAGCCCTCGCCAATTTCGGCGCCGTCTTCAATGATGGCTGTCGGATGAAGCTTTGTCATTCTGTCCTCACGCATCCACGAGCATTGCGCTGATTTCAGCTTCGGCAACCTTGGCGCCTTGAACCTTGGCAACGCAGTCGAACTTCCAGATGTTGGCGCGCTGGCGGATCTTCGTCACATGAAAATGCACCACATCACCAGGCACGACCGGCTTGCGGAATTTGGCCTTATCAATGGTCATGAAATAGACCAGCTGCGGCGGCGTATCCTTGCCGCGGGCATGAACGCACAGCGCGCCCGCCGTCTGGGCCATGGCTTCGATCAGCAGCACACCCGGCATGATCGGCTGCTTGGGAAAATGGCCGGTGAACTGCGGCTCATTGATGGTCACATTCTTGATGCCGATACAGCTGTCGTCGCCGTCCATCTCGATGATCCGGTCAATCAGCAGGAACGGATAGCGATGCGGCAGCAGCTCCATGATCTGGAGGATGTCGGCGCTGGCCAGTTCTTTCTTTTCGTTTTCTTCCATGTCGTGCCCCTTGGCGCGCAGCGCGCGCACCCCTCATTCACTCACAAATTTCTGCCGCTTCGTTTAAGCGTCCTTGCCCCGTTGTGCAAGTTTACGAAGCGCAGCAAGTTCCCGGAACCACTGTTTCACAGGCTTGGCTGGTGTTCCCCCATAGCGACCACCTGCGGGAATGTCGTCACTGACGCTGCTGACGGCGGCAATCTGAGCCCCCATGCCAATGGTCACATGGCCGCGTACGCCCGATTGCCCACCGATGGCAACGTAATCTTCCAGCGTGCTGCTGCCCGATATTCCGACCTGAGAGACGATGACACAATGCCGACCGATCACCACGTTGTGGCCAATCTGCACCTGATTGTCGATCTTTGTTCCTTCGCCAATCACCGTGTCCCGGTTGGCGCCCCGATCCACGGTGGTGTTGGCACCAATCTCGACTTTGTCCTGAATGATCACACGGCCGACCTGCGGCACCTTGACGTGACCACCGGCCCCCATGGCATAGCCGAAACCGTCCTGGCCGATCGCCACGCCGGGGTGAAGATAGACATCATTGCCGATCAGCGAATGTTGGACAACAACATTGGGACCAACCACACAGTTGCGGCCAATCCGGACGTTGTCGCCGATCACCGCGTTGGCTTCAATTCTGGTTCCGGAGCCAATCTCCGCCCTTGCGCCTATCACCGCACCAACTGACACATGCACTCCGGCTTCCAGCTTCGCATCAGCATGGACGCTGGCGCGCTCGGAAACCCCGGACTGGGCCTGAACTGCAGGCAGCATTGCGGTGGGATAGAGCTTCGCCAACACCTGGGCCCAGGAGCGGTAGGCCTCACCACAGACCAGCGCCGTCACCCCCTCGGGCACCTTGCCAGCGTGTTTCTTGGCCACCAGACAGGCTGCAGCCTTGGTCTGACCAAGCGCATCCAGGTAAGCCGTGTTGTCGAAGAAAACCAGGGTTCCCTCTCCGGCTTCCTCGAGCGGAGCCACGGCAGAGATCATCACCGCGCCATCGCCACCCTGCAGCTCGGCTCCTGCCCATTCTGCAATCTGGCTGAGGCTGACAGGCGGAAACGGCGGGAAGAACGAGAGATCTGTCATTATATTTGTCTCAATCGCTATGTCTTAACGGCAAACGGCCGCCCTCGCAGGCGGCCGCTTGTGAGATTAGGAACTGACTCCAGGCCACCTGCCTTAGAAGCGGGTGCCACCGGAAAGCCGGAAGACCTGCGTACGGTCGCTGTCTTCTTTCATCAGCGGCCAGGCGAAATCAGCGCGAAGCGGACCGAATGGTGATTCCCAGCGAATGCCAGCACCAACCGAAGCGCGGATCGAAAAGTCATCGGAAACAACATTTCCGCCATTGTTGTTCACAACACCGACAAGGTCGTCATCGGAACCCCAGAGCGATCCAGCATCAGCAAAGACAGCGCCACTCAGGCCGAACTCTTCCGGAAGAGCCGGGAACGGGAATGTGCCTTCAACCGTCGCCGCGAAGAACATCTGTCCGCCGATAGCATCATCGGTGGTCGAGTCACGCGGGCCAATGCCCTGGTTTTCGAAACCACGGACCAGGCTGCCACCGAGCATGAACTGCTCGGAAACCCGCAGACGCTCATCGCCGAGACCCGTGATGTGGCCACCCATGATCGAGACCTTGCCCACAAGACCAAAGTCAGGAAGCAGTTCGCGGTAGGCACGGGCTTCAGCAGAAGTCTTCAGGTAGAAGCTGTCACCACCAACACCGGCGAACTCCTGGCCGAACTTGGCATAGATGCCGTCACTCGGGTTCAGGTTGCTGTCCAAGGTGTTGTAGGCGAACTGATAGCCAACGGCAGACGTCAGACGCTTGCCGATGCTGTCACAGATCGCCGGCGACAGATTGGTGTTGTTGCCGCATGTCGCCAGGCCAAATGCAAGATTGTCCGGATCGGAAATCTCAGTCTGGTAAATGTCGTAGGACAGACGAAGCGTCAGCTCTTCTTCGCGCAATGGCAGAGTGAAGCCGATGCCGCCACCGATCTTGTCTTCGTCATAATCACGGTAGTCGTTGCTGTCGCTTACCTTGCGGTAGGCATCAAAATCGAACCCGATACGGCGACCAAGGAAGAACGGCTCCTTGAAGGTGAATTCGTAAGTCTGGTTGTCGGTACCACCGCCAACACCGATCTTCACGAACTGACCGCGACCCAGGAAGTTCTTCTCGGAAACAGAGACATCACCGATGACACCGTCGGTCGTCGAGTAGCCGATACCGAAGGAGACTTCACCGGTGGCTTTTTCTTCAACATTGACGTTGACGATCACCCGGTCTGCAGCAGATCCCTGAGACGTGGTGATACTCACCTTCTCAAAGAAGCCGAGATTGCGCAGACGACGCTCAGCCTTGTCGAGCAGCGCGCGGTTGAAGGCATCGCCTTCCAACAGATCAAACTCACGACGCAGCACATACTCACGCGTACGGTCGTTGCCGATGATGTTGATGCGCTCGACGTAAGCCCGCGGGCCTTCTTCGATGTAATAGGTCAGGGAAATCGTCTTTGCGTCATAGTCACGCGAAGCGCGCGGACGGATCTGGGCAAAAGCATAGCCGTTTTCGGCAACTTTGACGGTCAGATCTTCAACGGTCTGCTCGACGCGCAGCGAGTTGAAAGTATCACCGGCATCTGTCCGCACGATACTGCGCAGGCTTTCCGGATCAACTTCAGCCAGAGAAGACACAACCTCCACGTCGGAAATCTGGTACTTCTCGCCTTCTTCAACCGTGAAGGTCACATAGAAGACATTGCTCTCGCGGTCGAGTTCAGCGGTAGAAGCGACGATGCGGAAATCCGCATAACCCTTCTTGTAATAATACTGACGCAGCAATTCCTGATCGGCAGCCAAACGGTCGGGATCATAGGTATCCGTGGTACGCAACCAGCCGAGAAGGCCGGTTTCACGAGTCCGGATCACGTCACGCAGACGACCATCAGAGAAGGAGTCATTGCCGATGAAAGCAATACGCTCGACGCCAGTCTTCTTGCCTTCATCAATTTCAAAGACCAGATCGACACGATTGTTCGCGCGTTCAATGGTCTTCGGCTCAACGGACGCGCCATAGCGACCGGAGCGGCGATAGGCTTCAAGCAGGTTCTGAACGTCGGACTGAACCTTGGCGCGGGTCAGCATGGACCGCTCGCCAGAGCGAACAACCGTCTTCAAGGCGTCATCGTTGAGCTTCTTGTTGCCCTCGAAAGACACCCGGTTGATCATTGGATTTTCGCTGACACTGACGACAACCGTGGATCCCTGCGGGGTAATCTGCACATCGGCAAAAAGCCCGGTGGCAAACAGCGCCTTCAGAGATTCATCAACATCGCCTGCCCCATAAGACTGGCCCGGACGGATCGTCAGGTAACTGAGAACCGTTTCTTCCTCGATACGCTCATTGCCCCGAACAACGATTGAACGCGCAACCGCAGCTTCTGCAACGGAAGCGGAAAGGGGTCCGAGCCCAACCGGCACAATCGCGCTGGTGCTCATGAACGCTGCCGCTAAAAGAACGACACGGGAGTTTTTCTGCAATCGCTGCATTAGTGCGCTATGCCTTTTGTTTTAAAGCCCCACACGCTGGCACGCGTCGTGAAGACGGATTCTCAGCAACTCGGCTACGTTTTTACAGGCTTTTTGCGATTAAGCAACAGCCCCATGGCCGGGAAAGCGATAATGTTTGAACACGTTGCGCCGATGTCACGGCATAACTCTTAAAGATTGGTCAAATGCAGAACATCATTCCAGGTCGCGAACACCATTAGCAACAGAACAATCGCCAATCCGATGCGGAAACCGATATCCTGGACCTTCTCGCTCAACGGCTTACCGCGTGCGGCTTCCGCCAGATAATAGATCAAATGACCGCCATCGAGCATAGGCACGGGCATCAGATTGATCAATCCAATAGAGACAGACAGCACCGCTGCCAAGCTGAAGAGCGGCATAAGTCCCTGAGTCGCCACCTGCCCTGAGACCTGAGCAACCCGAATCGGCCCACCCAACTGATCCGCGGCTTCGCGTCCCGTCAGCACGCCACCGATATAGCTTAGCGTGCGCGCCGCAATGAACCAGGTTTCTTGCGTTCCGGCGACAACCGCCTCGACAGGACCGTAGGTCTTGACCTTCATGTCCTCCGCATCTGGACTGCGGGACACCCCGAGAAGACCGATACGCTGGACGTTGCCGAAGTTATCGCGGAACTCCCGCAACTTCGGTGTCACGCTGAGATCAACAACCTTGCCATCACGCTCGACCGCGAGATCAAGCGGAACGTCGGCGCTGATGGAGACAACGCGCTGAAGATCGGAGAAGGCCTCGATCTCATCGCCATTGACCGACAGAATCAAATCGCCAGACAGAAGGCCTCCGGCCTCGGCCGCGCTACCCGGCTGGACTGTATCGACCAGCGGCGTGGTGATGACCTTGCCAAAACTGAGGAAAATGGCGCTGAAGATGAAGATCGCCAAGATGAAGTTAGCAATCGGCCCGGCCGCGACAACGGCAGCGCGCTGACCTACGGACTTGGTCACAAATGCCCCTGCCCGGTCTTCTTCGCTCATGGCGGCAAGATGATCTCTGTCCGGCACGCTCGCCGCATTTTCATCGCCTGCGAACTTCACGTAGCCGCCAAGTGGGATGAGCGACAAACGCCAACGGGTTCCGGCCCGGTCGTTCCAGCCGAACAGCTCACGCCCGAACCCGACAGAGAATACATTCACCTTAACGCCGCACCAGCGGGCTACGAGAAAATGGCCCAGCTCGTGGAAGAACACCACGATGGTCAGGACGAAAAGAAAAGGAACCAAGTAGCCCACGACGATGTCGTAAGCGGAAATCAAAAGATCCATCAAGCGATCTGCTCCAGACGTTCGTCTCAATTGGCTGCCGTGCAGGCCGGAAAGTCCGGGCCCGCGAACAGACAGCCCCATCACCGCGCCCGATGCAATAGGGTTACCTTAAGGAAAGCCCTGCTGGCAAACGGAATTCTGATGACAGGCCTAACGCCGGCTCACCCATTCCGCACACAGGCTGCGGGCTTGTGCGTCTATACCCAGTACATCTTCTAGCGACCCGATCGTGGCTCCTGCCTGTCTGGAGAGCATTCGCTCCACAACATTTTCGACAGCGGCCGCGATATCGAGAAAGCCGATCTTGCGTTGAAGAAAGGCTGCCACCGCGATTTCGTCGGCCGCATTCAGGCTGGCAGTGGCGATTGGCCCCTCCTGAAGCGCCTCGGTTGCCAGCCGAAGAGCCGGAAACCGCTCCATGTCCGGGGCTTCAAAGGTGAGCTGGGCAATCTTCGACAGATCCAGCCGCTCGACCGGCACAGCCATGCGCTCCGGCCAAGCCAGGCAATGGGCAATCGGCGTGCGCATGTCAGGCGCGCCAAGCTGCGCCAGAAGCGAACCGTCGCGGTATTGCACCATGCCATGAATGATCGACTGCGGGTGAACCAGAACGTCGAGCTGATCGACGGTCAGCGGAAACAGGTGGAAGGCCTCGATGACCTCAAACCCCTTGTTCATCATCGTCGCACTGTCGATGGTGATGCGGCTTCCCATATCCCAGTTGGGATGCTTCAGCGCCTGTTCTGGGGTCACCGACGTGAGATCGGCAAGAGGTGTCTGCCGGAACGGGCCACCGGACGCGGTCAGAATGATCTTTTCGATCTGGTCCGCGTTGCCCTGTTCGAAAACCTGAAAGATGGCGCTGTGTTCGCTGTCGACAGGCAGAAGCGTCGTGCCGACCTCGCGTGCCCGCTCCATGAAGAGCGAGCCGGCACAGACAAGGCATTCCTTGTTGGCCAGGGCCAGGCTACGGCCCGGCTTCAGGCTCGCCATGGTCGGCTTCAGACCGGCGGCTCCGACAATGGCACCAACGACCATGTCACAGGGACGGTCCACCGCTTCCATCACAGCCTGGGTCCCCGCCCCGGTCGCAATGCCCGAGCCGGAAAGCGCCGCCGCGAGATCCGGACCCAGCTCTTCGCGCGCCACCACGGCAACCTGCGCACCGACGGCAATGGCGGCCTGCGCCAGATCCTCAACGCTGGAATTGGCGACCAGAGCCACAACCTCGAACCGATCCGGATTGCGACCGACAATGTCCAGCGCGCTTTTGCCGACAGACCCAGTCGCGCCAAGAACGGTCAGGCGTTGAACCCGATCAGACGGCGCGCGCAGCCCCGTCCCTGAGCCGGCTCCAGAAGTGTCGCGGGAAACGAGCAAGAGAGATGAACTCCAAATACGGGCTCAGGAGAGCCCAAGTCCGGCGACCGGATCGAGCAGAGAGCCGCCCAATGCCAGACCGAGAATGGCGGCGGCAAGAGCTGCTGCGACCAGTCCGTCAATACGGTCCATGATACCGCCGTGACCGGGGATCAAATGACTGGAATCCTTTACCGAAAACCGGCGCTTCATTGCGGATTCAGCCAGATCTCCGGCCTGCGAGATTACCGACAGGAACGCCGCCAAAACCAGCCAGGAGATGAGGTTATCCTGCCCGGAAAAATGGATATAGAGGCCGCTGAAGACGATGGCAAACACCAGCCCGCCAAGCGAACCGGACCATGTCTTGTTGGGAGACACACGGCGCCACAACTTCGGGCCGCCGGCAAAGCGACCGACAAAATAGGCGCAGATATCGGTCGCCCACACGACGATGACCAGAAAGAACAGGAATTGCCCGCCAAATGCCCCATTGCGCAGCGCCGCCAGAGACAACATGGAAAGCCCGGCGTACAGCAGGCCTTCCGTCGCCCATCGGGCGTTCAGCGTTCGTCCGTTCACCAGCCAGATCAGGACTGCCGCGATGGCAATCAGCCCCAGGCTGACCAGTGGCTGACCAAGCATGAAAAGAACAATGGATCCTGCGACCGCAAGATAGCCGGCGATGGCAGTGGACGATTTCTTGCCCGTCCCGGTGATGTGGAACCACTCGGAGAGAAAGGCGATGCCGGCAAAGCACAGCAACGCATGGTATGGCAGGCTGCCATACCAGACGATGAGCAGCACCAGCGGACCCAGCACCACTGCGGAAGCAAGCCGCAACTTCAGATCGCTCATCCGCGCGGTGCCGGCGGACGCCGCCGGTTTCTCGGTCGCTCCGGAGCTTGGGGAATTTTCCATCAAAGGGCCTTCGCGCTCAAACCGCCGAAACGGCGACTGCGCATGCCATAGGCCTCAAGCGCCTTGTCAAAGGCAGCTTCATCGAAGTCGGGCCAATGACAGTCGCAAAAATACAGCTCACTGTAAGCTGCCTGCCAGAGAAGAAAGTTCGACAGACGAACTTCACCACTGGTACGGATGATCAGATCTGGGTCCGGCAGACTACCGGTATCAAGTGCTGAGGAGATTTTCTCTACGCAGATGTCTTCCGGCTCCAGCTCGCCGGCCTTGACCCGTTCGGCCAGCAGACGCATTGCCCGGGCGAGTTCGTTGCGGGCGCCGTAATTGAAGGCGACGACCAACGTCAAACCGGTGTTGCCTCGGGTCAGCTCTTCCGCTTCGTGTAAAAGCTGACCAATGCCTTTTTCGAGCCCGTCCCGGTCGCCAATGATGCGGATCCGGACGTTGGTCTCATGCAGCTCGGACAGGTCCTGCTGCACAAAGCGCCGCAACAACCCCATGAGGAAGCTGACTTCCGCCTTGGGCCGGCTCCAGTTTTCGGAAGAGAACGAGAAGATCGTGATGTACTCGAGGCCGATGTGCCCCGCGTGCCGGATGATACGGCGCAGCGTATCCAGACCTTGCCGATGCCCTTCTGTTCGCGACAGTCCACGGGCTTCGGCCCACCGACCGTTGCCGTCCATGATCAACCCGACATGCCTGGGACAAACGACCCCGGCCGGCTCGGGGCCGGCAGAGGCAGAATTGAGGTCGGCGTTGGCAGTCATGATATATCGCCCCAGTCAGCGAGCCTGATCAGGCGATCAAACTTGGGAGATTTCCTGTTCTTTCTTTTCCAGCATGGAATCAACTTCCGTGATCATGCTGTCCGTCAGCTTCTGAATTTCATCAGAGGCAACGCGGCTGTCATCCTGACTGATGTCGCCGTCTTTTTCAGCCTTTTTAGCGTTGTCCATGCCATCACGACGCACGTGACGAACGGCAACCTTGGAAGCTTCGGCGTATTTGTGAGCGATCTTGATCAGCTCCTGCCGGCGTTCCTGGTTGAGTTCGGGAATCGGCAGACGCAGCAGCGTTCCGTCAACAACCGGGTTGAGGCCGAGATTGCTTTCACGAATAGCCTTGTCGACGGCACCGACCATGCCCTTGTCCCAGACCTGAACAGCGACCATGCGCGGCTCGGGAACACTGACTGTCCCCACCTGATTGATCGGCATCTGCTGGCCATAGGCATTCACAACAATAGCATCCAGCATGGAAGCGGATGCACGGCCGGTGCGCAGGCTGGCAAAATCCGCCTTCAGAACCGAAAGGGCACCTTCCATACGGCGCTTGAGATCGTCCAGGTCTACACCTTCTACCGGCATAACATCCTCACTTCATTCTTGTTGGTTACGCTCAAACGATGAGCGGCTTTGGCGCAAAACATCGCACACATCGTGTGAAACACAAGCCGCATACCCGGTTATTGGCAAAAGAATCAGGCGCCAACAACCGTATAAAGTCCGCTTTCCTGAAGAACACTGACAAGCGATCCCGGAGAGTGAATGGAAAACACGATGACCGGCACCGAATTGTCCCGCGCCAGAGCAATGGCCGTGGTGTCCATAACCTTCAAATCGCGTTTGATGACTTCTTCGTAGGACAGCGCGTCATAGCGTTCGGCATCTGGATTGACCTTTGGGTCTTCCGAATAGACCCCATCCACCTGGGTGCCTTTCAGGAAAGCATCGCATTTCATCTCAACGGCGCGCAGGGCTGCGCCGGAGTCAGTGGTGAAAAACGGATTGCCTGTGCCACCGGCAAAAACGATGACATCGCCATCTTCCATGTAGCGCTCGGCAACGCGCTGGGAGAATGTTTCGCAGATAGAGGGAACAGGAACCGCCGACAGGACGCGGGCGGGAACCTTCACCCGGCGCAAGGCGTCGGCCAGGGTCAGGGAATTCATGATCGTCGCCAGCATGCCCATGTGGTCGCCGGTCACCCGGTTTCCGCCCTTGGCTGCCACGGCAACGCCGCGGAAGATATTGCCACCACCAACGACCACACCAACCTGCGCGCCCAGGGCAACTGCGTCAGCAATCTCCTTGGCGATACGTTCGACCACTGTCGGGTCGATCCCAAATGTCTGGGAGCCCATCAGAGCTTCACCGGAGAGTTTGAGCAGCACACGTTTCCAGCGCAGGGGCTTCGTCATGACAACAGCCTTCTTCTTTCTATGAATGGGTCCTTCTATAAAAAAAGCGCCGGACGATGCCGGCGCTTTTTTCGATTTGGCTTACTGCCCGGAGGCTGCCGCGACCTCTGCGGCGAAGTCCGTCTCTTCCTTCTCGATCCCTTCGCCGAGGGCGAAGCGAACGAAACCGGAGAGCTTGACCGGCGTACCAAGATCCTTGGCCAGTGCTTCAACGGCACCTTCCACGGTCTTGTCCGGGTCAATGACGAAAGCCTGCTTGCTCAGCGTGACTTCCTCATAGAACTTGCGCAAACGGCCTTCCACCATCTTTTCGATGATGCTTTCCGGCTTGCCTGATTCGCGAGCCTGTTCCGAGAACACGGCGCGCTCACGTTCAACAACGTCCTGATCCAGGTCATCGGTGCTCAGAGCCAGCGGGCTCGTTGCAGCAACGTGCATGGCGATCTGACGACCGAGGGCGTTCAGCTTGTCCTTGTCACCGGAAGATTCCAGCGCGACCAGAACACCAATCTTGCCGAGGCCATCAGCAACAGCGCTGTGGACATAAGTCGCAACAACGCCTTCTGACACTTCCAGAACCGCGGTGCGGCGCAGGGTCATGTTTTCACCAATGGTGGCGATTGCATCGGTAACAGAGTCGGAAACCGACTTGCCACCAAGGTCTGCGCCAGACACGGCTTCAAGCGAACCGTCGGTACCGACAGCGACCTGGGCCACGTTGCGAACCAGCTCCTGGAACCCGTCATTACGGGAAACGAAGTCGGTTTCAGAGTTCAGTTCGATGACTGCAGCCTTGTTGCCTTCGCTGGCAACGCCAACCAGGCCTTCAGCGGCCACACGGCCAGCCTTCTTGGCGGCCTTGGCCAGGCCCTTGGTACGCAGCCAATCAACAGCTGCTTCCATGTCGCCGCCATTTTCGGTCAGGGCGGTTTTGCAGTCCATCATGCCAGCGCCGGATTTCTCGCGGAGCTCTTTGACCATCGCAGCGGTAATGCTCATCGATTGCCTCGTGGATGGGGGTTAAAGATCAAAGGGTTTAAGCCTCATGGCTACCCTTAACATTATGACGGGAGGACAACAAAAAGCCGCCCGCACACAAAAAACGAAGATATCCGGCATGAATGCCATACCGGATATCTGAGAACCTTAAGCCTGTGTGGCTTCTTCAGCCGGCGCTGCAGCTTCTTCAGCAGGAGCAGCAACTTCTTCGGCCAGAGCTTCTTCGATCGGTGCTTCTTCAGATGCGCCGATGTCCATGCCGGATCCGCCCTGAGCGCGGGAGATACCGTCGATGGCTGCGCGCGCGATCAGATCACAGAACAATGTGATCGCACGGCCGGCATCGTCGTTACCTGGGACCGGGTAAGTGATCCCTTCCGGATTGGAGTTGGAATCGAGGATCGCAGCAACCGGGATACCCAGACGACGGGCTTCCTGAATGGCAATGGCTTCACGGTTGGTATCGATCACGAAGATCAGATCCGGGATACCGCCCATGTCCTTGATGCCGCCGAGGTTCCGCTCGAGCTTTTCGCGCTCGCGGTCCAGGTAGAGACGCTCTTTCTTGGTCAGCGAGTTCGCTGCATCGGAATTGAGGGTCTCTTCAACCTTGCGCAGGCGCTGAATGGAGTTGGAGATCGTCTTCCAGTTGGTCAGCATGCCGCCAAGCCAACGTGCATTGACGAAGTACTGAGCGGAGTTGCGAGCAGCCGAAGCAACAGATTCCTGTGCCTGGCGCTTGGTGCCAACGATCAGAACGCGACCACCACCGGCAACTGTGTCGGACACAGCCTTCAGAGCCTGGTGCAGCAACGGCACGGTCTGAGCCAGATCGATGATGTGAACGTCGTTACGAACACCGAAGATGTACTGGCCCATGCGTGGGTTCCAGCGATGCTTCTGGTGGCCGAAATGTACGCCTGCTTCAAGCAGCTGGCGCATTGTGAAATCGGGAAGAGCCATAGCCCTTGTTCTCCTGTTTTCCGGTTTGACCTCCGCAAGCGGGTGTGAACGGAAACGCCTCTATAAAAGAGACAAGACCTCCGTCACCGGAAGGAAGACAGCACGAAACTGTATCCCGCCCCTTGCGTGTGGAATGGCCGCCTTATAGTTGGGCAACTCGTCAAGTTCAAGGCCATTATCCCGAAATAGAGCCAAAATACCCGGTTCCTTATCCCCACCCCGTGCCGCCTTGCCAATCCGCTGGCTGGTTTGCCAACAAATCAGACCTGAGACCCGATCCAACGCAGGGCAAACCTTGCGAGACACCCGGCAGCTGCAAAGTCGTTCCTGAACCTTGAAGGCGGGCGTTTGCGCCCTCTTCGAAGCACCGCTCAAGCCATCTGAACGTCGTTGACCCCCGGCATGGCCTTGACCGCACCGGCGATCTCTGGCGACAGCCGGAACTTGCCCGACAGGCGCACCTCGATCTCGCGCGCACCATTTTCCAGCTGCACGACAACAGTCACCTCGCCCTCGCCGCGCACCTTGAGATGACGACCCAGACCGGCAATCGCCCGCTCGTCCTTCAGGAAAACTGTCATTGCGCGTTGCACACGCGCCGCCGACTTCTCGATTGAATCGACGCTCTCCAACCGCAGAGAGGGTTCATCGTCACGCAGGTCGGCGCCAACCAGCAGCACCACAGATTTTCCCGGAACCAGCGCATCGCGGAATTGCTCGAGTTTTTCGCGAAACAGCAAAACCTCGAACTGGCCGGTCGAATCAGACAGACGGGCGATGCCCATCTTGGTGCCGGCCTTGGTCTTGCGCTCCTGCATGCCGATGACCGTTCCCGCCAGCCGCCCGGCCGAGGCACCCCGCTTCACCGCCTCTGAGAACTTGGCCCAGGGCTGAACCCGCATCTTTTCCAGTAGCTCGGCGAAATCATCAAGCGGATGGGCAGACAGATAGAAGCCGATCGCCGCATGTTCGCGCTGAAGCTGTTCTTCTGAGGACCATTTTCCAGTTTCCGGAAGCTGCAGTTCTTCCTCATCATTGCCACCGCCGAAAAGCTCGTCCTGCCCGAGCGCCCGGTTGACCTCTGTCCGCTGGGCCAGCCCCATGATCCGGTCGAGCCCTTCCAGTGTCCGGGCCCGGTTCGGCTCAAGCGAATCGAAAGCCCCGGCTGCAAGCAGATTTTCAAGGGTGCGCTTGTTGAGCTGTCGCGGTGAAATGCGTCGGGCAAAATCACCAAGGCTCTTGAACGGCTTGTCGCCGCGCACTTCAACGATGTGCTCCACCGCCTGTTCGCCGACGCCCTTGATCGCCCCCATGGCGTAGAGGATCTTGTCGCCCTGGACATCGAAATAGACCTGCCCATCGTTGATCGACGGCGGAACAACCTCGATCCCCATGCGCCGCGCCTCCTGGCGGAAGTCGCCAAGCTTGTCCGTATTCCCCATATCCAGGGTCATCGATGCAGCCATGAACTCGACCGGATGGTTCGCCTTCAGCCAGGCCGTGTGATAGGAAACCAGCGCATAGGCGGCCGCGTGAGACTTGTTGAAGCCGTAGTTGGCGAATTTCGCCACCAGATCGAAGATCGTCCCGGCCTGGTTCTTGTTGACCCCACGCTCGACCGCACCGTCGACGAAGCGCTCACGCTGCACTTCCATTTCGGCGGCGATCTTCTTGCCCATCGCCCGCCGCAGCAGATCAGCCTCGCCGAGCGAGTAGCCCGACAGCACCTGGGCGATCTGCATCACCTGTTCCTGATAGACGATAATGCCGTTGGTTTCGCTGAGGATCGGCTCCAGCAACGGATGCAGGCAGTCCATGTCCTGCTCGCCGTGCTTCACCGCATTATAGACCGGGATGTTCTCCATCGGACCAGGCCGATAGAGCGCCACCAGCGCAATGACATCTTCAAAGCGATCCGGCTTCATCCCGGCGATGGCCCGACGCATGCCCTGACTTTCCAGCTGAAACACGCCGAAGGTCTCGCCCTTGGCCAGCAATTCATAGGTCGGGGTGTCATCAATGGGCAGTGCCGTGACATCCACGTCGATACCGCGACGCGCAATCAGTTTCACCGCCGTGTCGATCACCGTCAGCGTTTTCAGGCCGAGGAAATCGAACTTCACCAGCCCGGCATCCTCCACCATCTTCATGTTGAACTGAGCCACCGGCATGTCGGAGCGCGGGTCGCGGTAAAGCGGCACAAGCTGCTCCAGCGGCCGATCGCCAATCACCACACCGGCGGCGTGGGTTGAAGCGTGTCGGTAAAGCCCCTCCAGCTTCTGCGCCATGGCCAGAAGTTTTGCGACGATTTCTTCATCTCGAGCAGCTTCACGCAGACGCGGCTCGTCATTGATGGCCTGTGCCAGGGTAACCGGATTGGCCGGATTGGCCGGCACCAGCTTGCACAGCCGGTCAACCTGGCCATAAGGCATCTGCAGCACCCGACCGACGTCGCGCAACACGGCACGCGCCTGCAGCGATCCGAAGGTAATGATCTGCGCCACCTGCTTGCGACCGTATTTCTCCTGCACGTAGCGAATGACTTCTTCACGCCGGCTCTGGCAAAAGTCGATGTCGAAATCCGGCATCGAGACACGTTCAGGATTCAGGAACCGCTCGAACAGCAGCGAGAAGCGCATCGGATCCAGATCGGTAATGGTCAGCGACCAGGCAACCAAAGAGCCCGCACCCGACCCGCGGCCCGGACCAACTGGAATCCCCTGATCCTTACCCCACTTGATGAAGTCGGCAACGATCAGAAAGTAGCCGGGAAATTTCATCCGGTTGATCACGCCAAGCTCATAATCGAGCCGATCCCAATAGTCCTTGTCACTCAACCCCGGTGCCATGCCGTGCGCATCAAGTCGGGCTTGCAGGCCTTCACGGGCCTGACGCTCGAGCTCCAATCCTTCCGCCTTTTCGGCTTCCTCGCCGTCAGCATCCGCACCGGCAAAGCGCGGCAGGATCGGATCCCGACGCATAGGTCGATAGGAACACCGCTGGGCGATCTCGAGCGTCGAGAGAGCGGCCTCTGGCAGATCGGAGAACAGCTCGACCATTTCCGCGCGCGACTTGAAATAATGATCCGGCGTCAGCCGCCGCCGATCGGTTTCGGGAATCACCCGACCTTCCGAGATGCAGATCAACGCATCATGGGCTTCATAATCGTCGCGGTTGGGAAAGAAGCATTCGTTGGTCGCCACGATTGGCAAACCCAGATCATAGGCAAGATCGAGAAACGCCCCCTCGCTCTTGCGCTCCGCTTCCATGCCGTGGCGCTGGATCTCGACGTAACAGCGCCCAGGAAAACCATCCGAAAGCATTTTCAGGCGCTCGCGGGCAAGGCTCGGCTGACCGGCAAGCAGCGCCTGACCGACCGGACCGCCAACGCCGCCGGTCAGCAGGATGATGCCTTCCGCCCGTTCAATCAGGTAATCGACACTGATGTGGGGTTTGAGACCGGTTTCCGTATCGAGAAAGGCCCTGGAACTCAGGTCCATCAGATTGCCGTAGCCTGTCTCGTTCATGGCGAGCAGCACCACGTCGCTTAACTGGGGACCGGACCCGGTGGACGGGCCATTGCCAACGTCCGTCTTGCCGGCGCCGCCATTGTGAGCACCAAAGGTCACGGCAAGCTGGGTGCCTGTGATAGGTTGAATGCCACTGCCCCAGGCCTTGGCGGAAAATTCCTGGGCGCCGAACAGATTGCCCGTGTCGGTGATCGCCAGCGCCGGCTGCTCGTCCGTATTGGCCAGGTCCAGCAACTTCTTGATCGGCAGCGCGCCTTCCAGCAGCGACAGCGCGGAGTGAACCCGCAGATGAACGAACCCGACCTTGTCGCGCACACCAGCCAGATCCACCATCTCGCCCCCCTCGACAGGAGACCCCGGAAGCGTGGCAGCAGGCAAATCGGTCATGGCATCAAGCTCCTCGGCGAAACGGGCATGTCACAGTCAGTTGCGACAACCCTATCATGACCGCATCGGCGATTGCCCCTCAGACGCCACCGCGAAAGACCTTACACACAAGTCAGTCCGCGACAGCCAATTCGTGTTCTAGCACTGAGCGCCGTCTGGATGGCTGCAACAGCGTCAGAGCAACACAAAGCAACACTCAGACGCCGCCCAGCAGCACATCGCCCCACACCATCAGCGTGGCACAAAAAACAATCATCGACCCGAAGGCGGCGCAATCACGAGCGAAAACAAACATGGTCTTTCCTCCTGCTTCAACAAGGTAAAAACACTATGTACCGTTTTTGTTCTCGTCGCAATCCTGTTTTGTTCTCTTTCTCAACAGAAGCAGATGTGATGGATCTTATGGTAAAAAAATTCTGACCAGCCTGTTTCTCACCGAACGACCACCAAGTCTGCGCATGCAGGACAGACAGCACACAGCCCCCCCCCGCTCTGGGAGGGTTCCAGGTCAGCGCGTTACGGCTGATAGGGCTTGAGCACCCCACCTTGCAGAGTAACGCAGCGGTTCATGCGTCGTGCCAGCTCCATGTTGTGCGTGGCAAAGAGTGCCGCCACACCGGACGCCCGGACCAGCGCATAAAGCGCATCAAAGACGTAGTCCGCCGTCACCGGGTCGAGGTTTCCGGTCGGTTCATCCAGCAGCAACAGACGCGGTGCATTGGCAACCGCGCGGGCAATCGCCACCCGCTGCTGCTCGCCACCCGAAAGCTCGGACGGACGATGCCGGGCCCGGTCGCCGAGCCGCATGTAATCCAGCAGCTCCTTGGCCCGCACCGCCGCTTCCTTCTTGGCCAGTCCGGCAATCATCTGTGGCAGCATGACATTTTCCAGAGCTGTAAACTCCGGCAGGAGATGGTGAAATTGATAGACGAAGCCGACCTGATCGCGCCGCACCAACGTGCGCTCATCATCATCCATATCGCCGCAACTTTCGCCGGCAATAAGAACCTCTCCCTCATCCGGACGCTCAAGCAGTCCGGCAATCTGCAGCAGGGTTGACTTGCCCGTGCCCGACGGCGCCACAAGGGCGATCATTTCGCCCGGGTTCATGGCAAAGTCGATGCCCTTGAGCACCTGCAACTCCCGCTCGCCTTCATGAAAGGTTCGGGTGACACCGGTCAGGGAAAGCGCATAGCCATCCGGATGCGGGTCCGGGACGATCCCGGCCAGGTCGCTCATCATTCGTACCTCAGGGCTTCTACCGGATCGAGCCGGGCAGCGCGCCACGCCGGATAGATCGTGGCCAGCAGGGACAGAACCAGCGCCATGACCAGAACCGTCACGGTTTCGCCGTTGTCGATCTTGGCCGGCAATTTGGACAGGAAGTAGAGCGTCGGGTCGAACAACTGGGTCGATGTCAGCCAGGAAACAAACTGGCGGATGCTCTCGATGTTCAGACAGACCACGAGGCCAAGCACGAATCCGGCCAAGGTGCCGACACAGCCGATGCTGGCGCCGGTGATCAGGAACACACGCATAATCGCACCGCGCGAGGCGCCCATGGTGCGCAAGATGGCGATATCGCGCCCCTTGTCCTTCACCAGCATGATCAGCCCGGAAATGATGTTCAGAGCCGCGACCAGAACGATCAGGAACAGGATGATGAACATCACGTTCCGCTCGACTTCCAAAGCAGAGAAGAAAGTGACATTGCGCTGCCGCCAGTCGGAGACAATGGCCGGCCGGTCGATGGCATCTTCCATCGCAGCCCGCATGATCCCCACCCGGTCCGGATCGGTCACATAGACCTCTACCCCAGTGACACGTTCATCCATGTTGAAGAACCCCTGCGCTTCGCTCAAAGGCATGAAGACAAAGGTCGCATCATATTCGCTCATGCCAATCTCGAAGATCGCAGTGACCGGGTAGCCCTTGATCCGGGGCGTCATGCCCATCGGCGTGATGTTGCCGCGCGGAGAGATCAGCGTGATGTTGTCGCCAAGCGTCACCCCGAGCTGTTCTGCCATCCGCGTGCCAATGGCGACACCAGCGCCCGCATCAAAATCATCGAAAGAACCAAGACGCACATTGCCGGACACCAACGGAATGCGCCGCAGATCAGTTTCGCTGACACCGCGCACCAGACCGCCAAGATTGCCGGACGGACCGCTGACGAGGCCCTGCCCCTCGACGAAGGGAATGGCCGAAATGACTTCGGGCACATCCTCAAGACGCGTTGCCACAGCTTCATAGTCGGTCAGGGGGCTGTCGATGGGCTGCACCAGCATGTGACCGTTGATGCCCAGGATCTTGCCCAGAAGCTCCGCGCGAAAACCGTTCATCACCGCCATGACGATGATCAGCGTCGCCACACCCAGCATGATTCCGGTGAAGGAGAAGCCGGCGATGACAGAGATGAAGGTTTCCTTGCGCCTGGAGCGCAGATAGCGCCCGGCAATCATCCATTCATAGGCGGAAAAAGGCTTGGAGGCGCGCGCAGTCACTGAATGGGAGGTTTCACTCATTGTCCGTCCGTTCATCTGTGTTGTCGCCTGCACAAGCCCGAAGCCAGACCAGAGCGCAGGGACGCGTCGTGACGCCTGCGTTGCCAGCCCAGACCAGATCCGCCGACAGACCATCGGCGAATCTCTTGGTATCAGGATCTAGAAGGAAGATCAGAGCGTCAATGCCGCCTGTAGTTTCGCCAGGGTCGCTTCGACGGTCAGCATTTCCTTCTCACCGGTCTTGCGCTCTTTGACTTCCAGAAGTCCATCCTTCAGGCCACGCGGACCGGCAACCACCTGGAACGGCAGACCGATCAGATCCATCGTGGCGAATTTGGCGCCCGCCCGGTTGTCCGTATCGTCGTAAAGCACTTCGATGCCGGCCGCTTCCAGTTTGGCGTAAAGGTCTTCGCACACCGGATCGGTCAGAGCATCGCCCGGCTTCAGGTTGACCAGGCCAACATGGAACGGCGCCACTTCGACTGGCCAGATAATGCCGTTGTCGTCATGGCTGGCCTCGATGATCGCGCCCAGCAGACGCGACACGCCGATACCATAAGACCCCATGTGAACCGGCACTTCCTTGCCGTCCGACGTCGCCACCTTGGCACCCATCGGCTCGGAATACTTGGTACCGAAGTAGAAGGTCTGCCCAACTTCGATTCCGCGCGCCACGATCCGCTTTTCTTCCGGCACGCTGGCCTCGAAGTCTGCCCTGTCGACAACGTCTTCCGTTGCCGCATAAAGCGAAGTCCAGTCCTCGACAATCGGCGTCAGATCGCCGTTGAAATCTACGTCCAGACCCGGCGTCTCCTTCTCCAGGAAATCCTTGTGGCAATAGACTTCGCTCTCGCCGGTTTCCGCCAGAACGATGAATTCATGACTGAGGTCGCCGCCGATCGGGCCGGTTTCAGCCTTCATCGGGATCGCTGTCAGCCCCATCCGCTTGTAGGTGCGCAGATAGGAAACAAACATCCGATTGTAGGATTCGACGGCCTTTTCCTGATCCAGATCGAAGGAATAGGCATCCTTCATCAGGAATTCACGGCCACGCATGACACCAAACCGCGGACGCACCTCGTCCCGGAACTTCCACTGGATGTGATAGAGGTTCAGCGGCAGGTCCTTGTAGGACCGCACGTAGGACCGGAAGATGTCGGTGATCATCTCTTCATTGGTCGGACCGTAGAGCATATCCCGGTCCTGGCGGTCAGTGATCCGCAGCATTTCTTTTCCATAAGCATCATAACGACCGCTTTCGCGCCAAAGGTCAGCCGGTTGCAGGGTCGGCATCAGCAGCTGGATCGCTCCTGCGCGCGCCTGTTCCTCTTCGACGATACGTTCGATCTTGTTCAGAACCCGCTTGCCGAGCGGCAGCCAGGAATAGATGCCCGCGGACTGTTGGCGGATCATTCCTGCACGCAGCATCAGCCGGTGGGAAACGATTTCGGCTTCCTTCGGCGTTTCCTTCAGAATCGGCAGGAAGTAGCGGGACAATCGCATGAGGTCTCTCTCGGGTGTTTATCTTCAGGACATGCCTTTATTGAGTGACGAGTGAAAGCGCAAGAAAGACGCAAAAACAAGCCCCCAGAGCTGCATTCATCACGAAATTGCCGGGCTTTACACCCCCATCAGACCTCATACCTCAGCACAACGCAGAATTCCCGCAGTTTGGGAGGATCAATTTCATCAATTTTACTAAATAAATGAGCGCCTTAAACAAACCTGCGCCCCGGCGCCTATGAAACGGACGGAAATCGACCGCAGAGGGCGCGGCAAATTACACCGGATAAAAGCTAGGCAATTCACCCGAGGTATTTGGCCCTCACGCCTGCTAAATTATTGCGCAAGCAAAAATTTCAGGCTTTCCTGCACAAACTGGTGACAAACGTAATTCCCTAAGGTAGTGTCACAAAATCATAAGAAAAAGGGCTGTGGTAAGACCTACCTATCATCGACCCTCTATCAATCGCGGTCTGAGTCTTGGGAGGAAGAGTTCCTAGGCGCACCATCGGTTCGCAGCCACCTGGCAACCTAAGCAGGCGCAAAGCCCAACGGGACGTCAGGGACAGGAACAATTAGACGCGGAACTGACAAGAAAGCAGGGCTAACCGCCCTGCTTTTTTTTTCATCTAAAATCGACAGTCAGCAAAAGCGATCAAAGCCCTGCGCCGCCAACAAAGCTGGCGTCGGGATGAAACGGTCGCGCGGTTTATGCGCACATGCCTGTCTCCGCTGGGTTGGCAAAAAGTCATGGCACAGACCTGCACACATCGCATCAACCCAGTTGCAAACCGTCAGACATCTAACGGCAGCCAAACCGGCTCAGGATGCTGCATCGTAGCTTTTGGAGGGCGGGCGCGGAAGCGGCAGATCATCGAGTGTCAGGCCGGAATTCCGAAACCAGACTAAAGCGCCGAACAGCAGCGTCGCGATAATCGTTGTCATGACGATCACCTTGACGAACTCGGGTTTTTCCGGTGCGCCGGGTTCGGTTCCCGGTGTCACTTCGCCGGCTTCTTGCTGGGTGCGTTTGCTGCCAAAGGGAAGTGCCGCAAAAAGCACGATCCACCAGATCATGAAATAGATAGCGAGGCCGAAGACGATTGACATGCTTCATTCCGGGGTAAGGCAAGAAAAAATGGGGTTCAAACGTCTGCCTGAACAGACTTGAGGCACCACGCGACCGTGAGGGTCAGGCCTGTTCCAGCTCGGTCAAAGTGCCCAGGAAATCTTTCGGGTGCAGGAACAGCACTGGCTTGCCATGCGCACCGATCTTCGGATTGCCATCACCGAGCACCCGGCCCCCCTGAGCCACCAGCTTGTCGCGGGCAGCCAGAATATCATCCACTTCGTAGCAGATGTGATGAATGCCACCAGAGGGGTTCTTTTCGAGGAACTTTGCAATCGGCGACGCATCACCAAGCGGTTCCAGAAGCTCAATCTTCGTATTGGGAAGATTGATGAAGACCGTGCTTACGCCGTGATCGGGCTGCGCCACCTTGTCGGAAATCTCCGCGCCGAGTGTGTCCCGGTAAATCGCCGTGGCAGCTTCCATATCGGAAACCGCGATAGCGACATGGTTCAAGCGTCCGATCATCTTCCCACTCCCTTGTTGCCCAGGCTCCGCCCCTCCGCCATGAGGGCCGAAGCCTGCGCTTCTAGTCATATGCGGGTGACGAGCACCTGACAAAGCGTCTTTTTGCCCCAGACGTGCAGCACAGCCGCACGAGCAGCACGGCGCGCAGCCTCGGCAATCAGTTCCTTGTCCTTGCGGCGTGTCTTCGGAATGGACGATACGGCACCGACAACGGCCTTGGCGACGATATCTTCCATCGGCTCGCCTTCGTCATCCGTATCCGGCAGGCCCATCAAGGCCATCGACGGATCGCTCATCAGCTCGCCAGCCTTGTTGACGACCAGAGAAATGACAAGAGCACCGGCATAGGAGAGCTTCTTGCGGTCCTTGACGCCGGTGACTTCCGGATCGTCAAGAATGTCGCCATCCTTGACCATGATACCAGAGGTAACGTCGCGCACGATCCCGGCCCGACCCGCATTCAGCCGAACCATGTTGCCGTTCTTGGCGCGCACCACTTCCGGCACACCCATGGTCTCGGCAAAGCTGGCATGAGCTGCCAGATGCAACGGCTCGCCATGAACGGGAACCACCACTTTCGGCTGAACCAGTTTGTAAAGCTCTTCCAGCTCGCCGCGACGCGGGTGACCGGACACATGCACCAGCGCATCCGCATCGGTGATTATTTCGACGCCAGCGTCAGCCAGATTGTTGAGAACACCGCCGACGGCCTTCTCATTGCCCGGAATCGTCCGCGACGAGAAGATCACCATGTCGCCTTTGGAAAAGGCGATGTTGCGGTGGTCACCCGCGGCAATCCGCGACAGGGCAGCGCGCGGCTCACCTTGAGAGCCGGTGCAAAGCAACACGGCCTTTTCACGCGGCAGATAGCCAAAGGCATCTTCGTCATGGAACGCCGGAAGCCCATCCAGATATCCCAGCTCACCGGCCACTTCGATAACCCGGTGCATTGACCGCCCGACAACAACCACATCCCGGTCACAGGCCTTTGCAGCTTCGGCAATGGCCCGGATACGCGCAACGTTGGAGGCGAAGGTGGTGATCGCGATCCGCTTGGTCGCCTTCTTCATCACCGCTGTCAGCTCGCGCTTGACATCAGCTTCACTCGGGCTTTTGCCGTGACGCACTGCATTGGTGCTGTCGCAGACAAGCCCCATGACGCCTTCGCGGCCAAGTTCGGCCAGACGATTCAGATCAATGGATTTGCCGATACCCGGCGTCGGATCGATCTTCCAGTCACCGGTGTGCAGGACAAGCCCGGCTTCGGTGCGGATCGCCAGAGCGCAAGGCTCCGGAATGGAGTGGGTCATGGCAACGAATTCGACGTTGAACGGCCCTATATCAATGCGGTCGCCCTGCTTCACCACGGTGACGGGGACTTCTTCCGCACCCGGCTCGCTTTGAACCTTTGCCGCAAGCAGACCCGCAGTGAAGGCGGTCGCATAGACCGGCACCCGAAGGAAAGGCCACAGATGCACGATCGCACCGTAGTGATCCTCATGGGCGTGGGTGATCACCATGCCGAGAATGTTGTCGGCCTGCTCTTCCAGAAAGCTGATATCCGGGAACACCAGATCGATTCCGGGCAAGTCCGGCCCGGCAAACGAAACACCGCAATCGACCATCAGCCACTTGCGATTTTTGCCCTCGCCAATGCCATAAAGGGCCAGATTCATTCCAATTTCTCCCACGCCGCCAAGCGGCAGGAAGACCAATTCTTTGGCAGATGCCATTCCTTACTCCAATTTCCCTCTCCAGATAGCGAGCGCGACACCTTGTCAGGCTACAAGCCACCCAGAAACACATCACCGGCGAATATCGTTTCGCGTTCGCCGTCCGCGCATTCCAAAATCAAGTGACCAGTCACATCGAGGTCCCGGAAGATGCCTTTGATCTCCCGCTTGCCGTTGCGGACCACAATGTCCTGTCCCAAATGCGCTGCCCGCTCCAGCCAGGCCCGGCGCACCGGTTCAAACCCTTTTTCCTGCGCCCATCGTTTGCGCCAGGCCGTAAAACAATCCGCCAGAGCTTCGAACAGCAACTCAGGTGCTATGTCGTAGCCCTCTTCGCGGAGATCTGTTGTCGGATAGAATTCAGCCACCGGGTGGCTTTTACAATTCACACCTGTTCCAAGCACTACACAGTGACGGCCATCCAATTGAGGTTCCGCCTCCAGCAGAATGCCAGACACTTTCGCACCTCCGATCAGGAGGTCGTTCGGCCACTTTAGTTTCACGAGATCCTTGGCACCGCAGACCTGTTCGACCGCATCGGCCAGCGCAACAGCCGCCACAAGCGGCAGTTCGCCAATACGCTCCTTAGGTTGCGGATCAACCATCAACAGGCTCGTATAAAGGTTTCCGGGAGGAGATGTCCAGAGGCGACCGCGCCGCCCCCTGCCCCCGGTCTGCTCGCGCGCCACGATCCAGAGGTCATCCAGCATCCCGCTCCGTGCTCTTTCGAAGGCCGGAACCATGGTCGAGACGACCTGATCGTGGTGTTCGACGCGCAAGCCCGATGCCTGAGGCACCGGGCTTGACGAGGATTGAGGATCCGGGGTCTGGGAACTCAGAACAAAGCTCCCGCAGCCGCCAGAGTGCCTTCCACGAAGATGCCCGGCATCAACCAGAAGAAGATGACGAAGACACTCGACAGGCCAAGCACAACGCGAAGTTCCACCGGCATTTTCTCAAAGGCTTCCTTCGGCTCGTCGAAGTACATCACCTTGATGATCCGCAGGTAGTAGTAGGCACCGACCACGGACAGCACAACGCCAATGATGGCAAGCGGATACAGCCCGGCTTCGACCGCAGCCGAGAACACATACCACTTGGCAAAGAAGCCGATGAATGGCGGAATGCCGGCCAGAGACCACATCAGGATAGCCAGCAGGATCGCCATCATCGGATTGGTCCGGCTCAGGCCCGCCAGTTCGTCGATCTCCTCGACCATGCCTTCCTTGCGGCGCATCGCCAGAATGCAGGCGAAGACCCCGAGCGTCATGGCCAGATAGGCTGTCATGTAGAAGAGGACGCCCTGCACACCAATCTCGTTCCCGGCAGCCAGGCCGACCAGCGCATAGCCCATGTGACCAATCGAGGAATAGGCCATCAGTCGCTTGATGTTGGTCTGACCGATCGCCGCAAAGGCCCCGAGAGCCATTGAGGCAATCGCTACAAAGACGATGACCTGCTGCCAATCGGAGGTAACAGGCTGGAACGCGTCGATGACGACACGAATCAGCATGCCCATCGCCGCAACCTTGGGGGCCGCAGCCAGGAAGGCCGTCACCGGCGTCGGCGCACCTTCGTAGACATCCGGCGTCCACATGTGGAACGGCACGGCGGAGATCTTGAACGCGATACCGGCCAGCATGAACACCAGACCGATGATCAAGCCGAGCGACGCCCCGGAATGCGCCAGATGTTCGGCGATCTGCGGGAAGCCGACCTGACCGGAGAAGCCATACACCAGCGACATGCCGTACAGCAGCATGCCCGACGACAACGAACCGAGAACGAAATACTTCAGACCGGATTCAGTCGAACGCACGCTGTCCCGATTGATCGAGGTGATCACGTAGAGCGCGAAGGACTGCAGCTCCAGCCCGAGATAAAGCGCGATCATGTCATTGGCAGACACCATCAGCATCATGCCAACGGTCGCCAGCAGGATCAGCACCGGATACTCGAACTTGTCGAAGGCCTGGCTTTTTGCATAGGCCCAGGACATGGCAATGGCGAAGAACGACCCGATCAGGATCAGCAGCTTCAGATAGTAGGCATAGCCATCCAGAATGAACGCCCCGTTGAAGGTCTCCCCCTGCTGTGCCCCGAAAGGCAGCACGAAGAGCGCCGTCGCCGCGATCAGCCCCATGGCCATCCCATTGACCAGCGGGCTGACCCGGTTGCCACCGAAGACACCGACCATCAGCAGAACCATCGCGCTCAGCGCGAGGAAGATCTCTGGCAAGGCCGGAAGGAGATCAGGCATTTGTGTCACGTCAGACATTGGCTTTCATCTCGCCTTCACGGGTTCAGTGGGCGGGCGCGGCTGCATGCTGGATCTGTCCAGCCGCGTCCAGCGCTGCCTGATAGTTTTGGATCAAGTTGTCCACCGCGCCCTGGGTCACATCCATGATCGCCATCGGGTAGAAACCGAAGAAGATGGTCAACACGATCATCGGCACGAGAATGACTTTCTCACGCAGGTTCAGATCGAGCATGCCTTTCAGGCTTTCCTTCTCCAGCGGTCCGAAAACCACCCGCCGATACAGGAACAGCGCATAGGCAGCCGACAGAATCACACCGGTGGTGGCAAACAGGGCCACCCAGGAATTCGCCTGGTACGCGCCCATCAGGGTCAGGATTTCTCCGACGAACCCGGAGGTGCCCGGCAAACCGACATTGGCCATGGTGAAGATAAGGAAAGCCACTGCATATTTCGGCATGCGGGTGACAAGGCCACCGTAAGCCGAGATCTCGCGCGTGTGCATCCGGTCGTAGATCACCCCGACGCAAAGGAACAGCGCGCCGGACACGATACCATGGGACAACATCTGAAAGATGCCGCCCTGCAGCCCCTGCTCGTTCATCGTGAACAAGCCCATGGTCACATAACCCATGTGGGCGACGGACGAATAAGCGATCAGTTTCTTGATGTCCTGCTGCGCCAGCGCCACCAGAGAGGTGTAGATGATCGCCACCACTGACAGGGTGAAGACCATCGGCGCGAACATGTCGGAGGCAATCGGGAACATCGGCAGCGAGAAGCGCAGGAAGCCGTAGCCACCGAGCTTCAAAAGGATACCGGCCAGAATGACCGAACCTGCGGTCGGCGCTTCCACGTGCGCATCCGGCAACCAGGTATGCACAGGCCACATCGGCATCTTCACCGCAAAGCTGGCAAAGAAGGCGATCCACAGCCAGGTCTGCATCCCGGCCGGGAAATCATGCTCCAGCAGCACCGCGATGTTGGTGGTTCCCGCGTCCCAATACATCGCCATGATGGCGATCAGCATCAAAACCGAGCCAAGCAGTGTGTAGAGAAAGAACTTGTAGGACGCATAGACACGTCGCGCGCCACCCCACACGCCGATGATCAGGAACATCGGGATCAGTCCGGCCTCGAAGAACACGTAGAACACCAGCAGATCCTGCGCGCAGAACACGCCGATCATCAGGGTTTCCAGCACGAGGAAGGCGATCATGTATTCCTTCACCCGCTTCTGCACGCTCTCCCAGGAGGCGAGAATGCAGAACGGCATCAGGAAGGCCGAGAGAACGACGAAGAGGATCGAAATCCCGTCGACACCCATCCGGTAGGAAATGGCCCCACCCAACCAGTCGCTGTCTTCAACGAACTGGAAGCCCGGGTTGTTGTAATCGAACCAGCCCCAGAGGAACAGCGAGACGGCAAAGGTGAACACCGTGGTGACCAGCGCAACCCGCCGGATGTTGAGCTTGCCCCCTTCATCGTCACCTGGAACCAGGAGGATGAAGAGAACGCCTACCAGCGGCAGGAACGTGACCGTGGAGAGAATTGGCCAATCGATCATCAGTGTGCTCCTCCGGTGCTGGCACCGGTAAACATCGACCAGGTGATCAGGGCGGCCACCCCGATCAGCATGGCAAAGGCGTAGTGGTAGAGATAGCCGGTCTGCAGCTTGACGACCCAGGTGGTGACATTCTGCACGCGGGCAGCGACACCGTTCGGGCCATAGCCGTCAATCACGGTGCCATCCCCCTTCTTCCACAACGTGCGGCCCAGCCACATGGAAGAACGCACGAACAGCAGGTTGTACAATTCGTCGAAGTACCACTTGTTCAACAGGAACTGGTACAGCCCCGAATGCTGCTCGGCGAGCTTCTTCGGCAGATCTGGCCGGCGGATGTAGAACAGATAGGCGACGAGGAGGCCCCCGACCATCATCACGAAGGGCGAGACCTTCACCCAGGCCGGCACTTCATGCATGTCGTGCAGAATGTGGTTCTCCGGCCCCATGAAAATGGCGCCTTTCCAGAACTCGGCAAAGCCCTCACCGACGAAGACGCCGTAGAACACCATGCCCGACAGAACGGCCCCGACCGACAAAAGCAGCAGCGGCACAATCATCACCCACGGGCTTTCATGCACATGGCTCATGACGTCGACCGGCGCTCGAGGCTTGCCGTGAAAGGTCATGAAGGTCAGACGCCAGGAATAGAAGGACGTCAGGCCGGCCGCGAACACCGTCAGCCAGAAGGCGTATTGCGCCATGCCGTTGTGGCCCGCGTAGGCCGCCTCGATGACCGCATCCTTGGAAATAAAGCCGGCAAAACCGATGTGTGTGAACGGAATGCCGACACCGGTCAGAGCGACCGTGCCGATGAACATCGTCCAGTAGGTCCAAGGAATATGCTTTCGCAGGCCGCCCATCTTGCGCATGTCCTGCTCATCGGAAACCGCATGAATGACGGAACCGGCGCAAAGGAACAACAGCGCCTTGAAGAAAGCATGGGTGAACAGGTGGAACACCCCGATGGAGTATGCCCCCGTTCCGAGCGCCACGAACATATACCCCAGCTGCGAACAGGTGGAATAGGCAATTACGCGCTTGATGTCGTTCTGCACCAGACCGATGGTCGCGGCAAAGAACGCCGTTGTTGCGCCGAAAAAGGTCACGACGGTCAGCGCGGTATGCGACAGCTCGAACAGCGGCGACAGACGCGCCACCATGAACACACCCGCCGTCACCATGGTCGCGGCATGGATCAAGGCCGACACCGGGGTCGGGCCTTCCATCGCATCAGGCAGCCAGGTGTGCAGCAGAAACTGCGCCGACTTGCCCATCGCGCCCATGAAGAACAGCAGGCAGACAATCGTCATCGCCGAATGGGCATCAAGCTGATAGCCGAGGAACTCCAGCACTGGCGCGTGGCCCTGTCCGGACGTTTCCATCAGGCCCTGAGCATTGGAGAAGATGGTCTGAAAGTCGATGGATCCGAAGATGTAGAAGGTGCTGAAGATGGCAAGTGCGAAACCGAAGTCACCAACCCGGTTGACGACGAAAGCCTTCATCGCAGCCGCATTGGCCGAGGGCTTGTGATACCAGAAGCCGATCAGCAGATAAGAGGCAAGGCCCACGCCCTCCCAGCCGAAGAACATCTGCAACAGGTTGTCTGAGGTCACCAGCGACAACATGGCGAAGGTGAACAACGACAGATAGGCAAAGAACCGCGAACGATGCGGGTCATGATGCATATAGCCGCGCGAATACCAGTGCACCAGCGCCGAAACGGAGTTGACCACCACCAGCATGACAACGGTCAATGTGTCGATACGCAGGCCCCAGGAAACATTGAGAGCACCTGCGCTGATCCAGCGCATGATTTCGATCTGATACAGACCCGTCTCGCCGTAGCCGACAGAGAAGAAGGCGACCCAGGAGAGGATCGCTGAGGCCGTCACCAGGCTGGCGGTCACGAGTTCGCTCGCCTTGGACCCGATCATCCGCCCGAAAAGGCCGGCAATCAGAAAGCCGATCAGCGGCAGGAATACGATGGCCGTATACATTTGCCCCTAGCCTTTCATCGAATTGATGTCTTCCACGGCAATCGAGCCGCGGTTGCGGTAATAGACCACCAGGATCGCAAGGCCGATGGCAGCCTCGGCGGCCGCCACGGTCAGCACCAGCATGGTGAAGATCTGACCCATGAGATCTCCCAGGAAGGAAGAAAATGAGACCAGATTGATATTCACCGCCAGGAGCAGAAGCTCGATGGACATCAAGATGACAATCACATTTTTCCGGTTCAGAAAGATCCCGAAGATCCCGATCGTGAACAGAATGGCTGCGACCGTCAGATAGTGCGACAGACCGATTTCCATGGGCGCCTCGCCGTGCTCCCTCTCGTTTCATCCAACCGGAAACCGGGCGCGGAGTGGAACCGCCCGGACCGGACTAACTTGCGTCTCCGCGCTCTCAATACGAGCGCGGCAGTTCTTAAAGGCCCTTGCCCGACTCGACCTTCCGAATTTCGATCGACGTCGCCGGGGTGCGGGCAACCTGTGCAGAAATATCCTGCCGTTTGACGAATTCCTTGTGGCGCAGGGTCAGGACGATGGCACCGATCATGGCAACCAGCAGAATGAGACCCGCCACCTGGAAGAAGAAGACGTATTTGGTATAGAGCACCGAGCCGATGACAGAGACGTTCGACATTGCCTCCAGCGCCGGCATCGGCTCTGCCGTATGCCCAACCAGCTCAGGTGAGATCACCCAGGCTCCAAGTCCAAGCACCAGCTCGATCAGCAGCACAATGCCAACCATCGCGCCAACCGGCATGTATTGCAGGAAGCCCTGACGAAGTTCGACGAAATCGACATCGAGCATCATCACGACGAAGAGGAACAGCACCGCCACTGCACCGACGTAGACGACGATGAGCAGCAGCGCCAGATACTCGGCTCCCAGCATGACGAACAGTCCGGCCGAATTGACGAAGGCCAGAATGAGGAACAACACCGAGTGAACCGGGTTTCTGGAGGCAATCACCATAAAGGCGGACGCCACCGTCACACCGGCGAAAAGATAGAAAAAGAGCGCACTCAGGATCATAGGAGACCTGCCTGTCGTCTGGCCGGAACCGGCCGGGAGTGGGCTGCAGACAAGGACCGGATCGTCTTGTCGGCTGCCCGGATTAACGTTACGTCATGCGCCCTTAGCGGTACGGCGCATCGAGTTCGAGATTGCGGGCAATTTCCCGCTCCCACCGATCCCCATTCGCGAGCAGCTTCTCCTTGTTGTAGTAGAGCTCCTCACGGGTTTCGGTGGCAAATTCGAAGTTAGGGCCCTCGACGACCGCATCGACCGGACAGGCTTCCTGACAGAAGCCGCAGTAGATGCATTTCACCATGTCGATGTCGTAGCGCGTCGTCCGACGTGTGCCGTCGTTGCGCCGCGGACCAGCTTCGATGGTGATCGCCTGCGCCGGGCAGATGGCCTCACACAGCTTGCATGCAATGCAACGCTCCTCCCCGTTGGGATAGCGGCGCAGAACATGTTCTCCACGGAAGCGCGGGCTCACTTCTCCCTTTTCAAAGGGGTAGTTGATCGTCGGCTTCGGCTTGAAGAAATAGCGCATGGCAAGGAAGAACGCCGAAACGAACTCCTTCAAGAACAGCGATTTAGCGGCCTGATCAAGTCCCATCGCTCGTGCCTTCCTTAAAACGTCCCTCAGCCGGCAAGTGACACGCCGGCCCAATACCCGATCATCGGAAATCCGACCATCGAACCTACAAATACCAAGGCCTTTATCTGGCCCCGGTAGCGGACGAGCAAGCTGCCTTCAGCTCCCTCCCCCTTCTTTTTCTCAGCCATCGCCCCAAGGATCCCGGTCAGGATCTTGGCATCGACCCACCCCAGGTATGCCCCCAGGATGGCACCGATCACGCCAACGAGTGACGGACTCATATTCGTGTGCCCCCGGCGCGGCTCAAGCCGCCCCCGGTGCCCAGCCAGTGATCATCAGCACAGCGGCGACGATCACGACCATGGCCAGCGACAACGGCAGGAAGACTTTCCAACCCAGACGCATCAGCTGGTCATAGCGATAACGCGGTACCATGGCCTTCACCATGGCGATCATGAAGAACACCATGAACGACTTGATCAGGAACCAGATGATCCCCGGCACCCAGGTGAAGGGCGCAAAGTCGAACGGCGGCAGCCATCCACCCATGAACATGATGGTCATCAGACCGCACATCAGGCAGATGGAGACATACTCAGCCAACATGAACATCATGTATGGGGTTGAGCCATATTCCACCATGAAGCCGGCAACCAGCTCGGATTCGGCTTCCGCCAAATCGAACGGAGGCCGGTTCGTCTCAGCCAGAGCCGAGATGAAAAATACGACGAACATCGGCAGCAGCGGCAGCCAGTACCAGTTCAAGAAGCTGAGCCACGGCAGGCCAATGGCACTTGCCAGGCCGGTCTGCTGCGCCAGCACGATTTTCGACAGGTTCAAGGAGCCTGCGCACATCAGCACCGTCACGATGACAAAGCCGATGGACACCTCATAAGAGACCATTTGAGCCGCCGACCGCAGGGCCGACAGGAACGGATATTTGGAGTTGGAGGCCCAACCGCCAATGATCACGCCGTAAACCCCCAGCGACGACACCGCGAAGATGTAGAGGATGCCAACGTTGATGTCGGCAATCACCCAGCCCTCGGCAACGGGCATCACCACCCAACCGGCCAGCGCCAGAACCACCGACACCAGTGGCGCCAGCAAGAACAGAACCTTGTTCGAGCCCGACGGGATCACCGGTTCTTTCAAGACGAACTTCAAAAGATCGGCAAAGCTCTGAAACAGTCCCCAGGGACCAACCACGTTCGGCCCGCGACGGATCTGCACAGCAGCCCAGATCTTGCGGTCCGCCAGCAGGACGTAGGCGACGATAACCAGCAGCACCACCATGAGGAGGACACTCTGGAAGGCCATCCAAAGGAAAGGAAAGCCGTAGGTCGTCATGAAATCCGACATGTTTCGCCCCTGCCCTTATTCCGCAGCTTCGGCCGCGCGCGCCTTGGCGAGAGCGGAACATTCCGCCATCGTCTTGGAGGCCCGTGCGATCGGGTTCGTGAGATAGAATTCGTTGACGGCGTTGGCAAAGCCTGCCGCTTCGAGATTGCCTGCCAGCTTGGCCAGATTGTCCAGCTCGCCGTCCACCACCGGTTCGATGCCGTCAATGGTGAGAAGGTGCGGATGATCCTGCCCTAGCTTGGCACGCAGCTCGGTCAAGCTGTCGAACGGCAGCTGCTGTCCGAGAACCGCAGAAAGTGCCCGAAGGATGGCCCAGTCGTCGCGCGCATCACCAACCGGGAACCCGGCGCGGTTTGCCACCTGAACCCGGCCTTCCGTATTGACGTAGATACCGGACTTCTCCGTGTAGGTCGCCCCAGGCAGGATCACATCGGCTGTATGTGCGCCACGGTCGCCGTGGGTGCCGATGTAGACGGTGAACGTCTGGGCGAAAGCGCCCATGTCCATCTCGTCGGCTCCCAGCAGGAAGACGGCATCCAGCTCACCGTTTTCGCCGGCATGCTGCATGTCGAGAACCGACTTGCCGCCTTCACCGGGAACGAAACCGATATCCAGGCCACCGACGCGGCTGGCGGCAGTGTGCAGAACGTTGAAGCCATTCCAGTCAGCGCTGATTGCACCCACAGACTGGGCAAGCTTGGCCGCATGCCCCAGGATAGACGCACCATCGACACGGGCCAGAGCCCCCTGACCGACGATGATCATAGGCTTCTTGGCGGCCTTCAGCACGTCGAGGAAGCTGTTCTTTCCAGCAATCAGATCGCGCAGCGTGTCAGTGCCAGCACCCAGATACGTGGTTTCATAAGTCAGGTCGGCCGCCTGACCGATAACACCGACCTTCAGTCCCCCCTTGCGCCACTGCTTGCGGATCCGGGCATTCAGCACCGGAGCCTCGAAGCGCGGGTTCGAGCCAATGATCAGAACCGCGTCTGCCTCTTCAATCCCCTCAATCGTGGAATTGAAGGTGTAGCTGGAGCGGCCGTTGTCCGGATGCAGCTTGGCACCGTCCTGACGACAGTCGATGTTGGTCGAGCCGAGGGAGGTCATCAGACCCTTCAGGGCATACATTTCCTCAACCGTGGCAAGGTCACCGGCAATCGCGCCAATGCGCGCTCCGTCCGTGTCCTTGAGCTTGTCGGCGATGATCTGGAACGCCTGAGACCAGGACACTGGCTGCAGACGACCGTCGATCTTGGCGTAAGGCTTGTCGAGACGCTGGGTGCGCAGCCCGTCCCAGATGTAGCGGGACTTGTCGGAAAGCCATTCCTCGTTCACCGCCTCGTTGAGACGCGGCAGAACACGCATGACTTCCTTGCCTCGAGTGTCGACCCGGATGGCTGATCCGACAGCATCCATCACGTCGACACTTTCGGTTTTCACCAGCTCCCAGGGACGTGCCTGGAATTCGTAAGGCTTGTGGGTCAGCGCTCCAACCGGACACAGGTCGGCAACATTGCCCTGCATCTCGGACGACAGCGCGGCCTCCAGATAGGTGGTGATTTCGGCATCTTCACCGCGACCGATGAGCCCCATATCCGTCACGCCGCAGACTTCCGTGGTAAAACGAACGCAGCGGGTGCAATGGATGCAGCGGGTCATGATCGTCTTGATCAGCGGCCCGATTTCCTTGTTTTCAACGGCACGCTTGTTTTCATGAAAGCGCGTGCCATCGACACCATAGGCCATCGCCTGATCCTGCAGATCGCATTCGCCACCCTGGTCGCAGATCGGGCAATCCAGCGGATGGTTGATCAGGAGAAACTCCATCACACCTTCTCTGGCCTTTTTGACCATCGGGCTCTTGGTTTCCACAACTGGCGGTTCACCGTTGGGGCCCGGTCGCAAGTCCCGAACCGACATGGCACAGGAGGCGGTCGGCTTGGGCGGTCCGCCCTTCACTTCCACCAGGCACATGCGACAGTTGCCAGCAATGGACAGGCGCTCGTGGTAGCAGAAGCGCGGCACCTCGGCGCCGGCTGCCTCACACGCCTGAAGCACAGTGAAGTCCGACGGGACTTCAACTTCATTGCCGTCGATGATCAGCTTCGTCATTGGCTGCTATCCTCGCGACATTCTTCCTTGGCCTGATAGGCGTCCAGAAGTGCCGTCACCTCAATTCCATCAATCGTCATGCCATGCAGGTTACAGTCGGAAATCTGCGCGCCTGCAAGATTGGCGTTCTCGATCTTGAGCCCAGCCAGGTTGAGATCATTCAAGACCCAGCCGGACATATTCACGTTCTGAAAGCTGCCGCCGGACATGTTCACGTCCTTGTAGCTGCCACCAGACAAATTCACGTTCTCAAAGGCGCAGCCCGCAAGGCTCACGTCCAGAAGGGATGAGGCAGAGAGATCACTCTCAACGACGTCCATCTGATGTTTTTCCTTGCGGATCTTCACGCCCCTTACTCCGCCGCGACCATCACCGGAGCCGCTTTCGGCTTGGCGATGTAATCATCGATACGCTGTTCGATGACTGGTCGGAAATTCTTGATCAAGCCTTGGATTGGCCAGGCCGCTGCGTCGCCAAGCGCGCAGATTGTGTGGCCCTCGACCTGCTTGGTCACGTTGAACAGCATGTCGATTTCTTCGCGAGACGACTGGCCCTTCACCATGCGTTCCATGACACGCCACATCCAGCCGGTGCCTTCGCGGCACGGCGTACACTGGCCGCAGCTCTCATGCTTGTAGAAGTAGCTGATGCGGGCAATGGCCTTGATGATGTCGGTCGACTTGTCCATGACGATGACCGCTGCCGTGCCGAGGCCGGAGCCGAGCCCGCGCAGACTGTCGAAGTCCATCGGTGTGTCCTTGATCTGCTCCGCTGTCAGGCACGGTACCGAAGACCCGCCCGGAATCACCGCCAGCAAATTTTCGTACCCACCGCGAATGCCGCCGCAGTGCCGGTCCATCATTTCGCCGAACGGCATGCCGAGTTCTTCCTCGAACGTCGCGGGCTGATTGACGTGACCGGATACGCAGAAGAGCTTCGTGCCGGTATTGTTCGGCGTCCCGAGACCGGAGAACCAGGCACCGCCACGGCGCAGGATTGTCGGCGCCACTGCGATGGACTCAACATTGTTCACTGTCGTCGGGCAGCCATAAAGACCAACGTTCGCCGGGAACGGAGGCTTCAGGCGCGGCTGGCCCTTCTTGCCTTCCAGGCTTTCCAGCAGAGCCGTTTCCTCGCCACAGATGTAGGCGCCGGCACCGTGGTGAACGTAGATGTCGAAATCGTAGCCGTTCTTGTTGTTCTTGCCGATCAGGCCGGCATCATAGGCCTGGTCGATCGCAGCCTGAAGCCGCTCACGTTCACGGATGAACTCGCCACGCACATAAATGTAAGCGGCAATCGCGTTCATCGCATATCCGGCAAGAAGACAGCCCTCGACCAGCGTATGCGGGTCATGGCGCAGAATTTCACGGTCCTTGCAGGTGCCTGGCTCGGATTCATCGGCATTGACCACGAGGTAAGCCGGACGACCGTCGGATTCCTTCGGCATGAAGGACCACTTGAGGCCGGTCGGAAAGCCTGCACCGCCGCGACCGCGCAACCCGGAAGCCTTCATCTCGTCGATGATCCAGCTCCGGCCTTTCTCGATCAGACCTTTGGTGCCATCCCAGTGCCCACGCTTTTGCGCGCCTTCAAGACCCCAGTCGTGCAGACCGTAGATATTGGTGAAGATGCGATCCTGATCCTTCAGCATATCGATCTCCTATCCTTCGTTCTTGCTGGAAGCAACTTCGCCCTTGGCGACGCGCTTTGAGAACTCGGTTTCACCGCCTTCGGCAAGGATCTTGGACTGGTCGATCCAGCCATCCCGTTCGATACGGCCCTTGAATTTCAATCGGCTGTCAACCCAGACAACTTCTGCCGGGCCCCAGGCGGCGATCTGCGAGAAGTGGTAGATCCCCATCTCGTTCAGCGTCGCTTCCAGTTTCGGCCCAACGCCCTTCAGCTGCTTCAGATCATCGGCCTTGCCGTCTGCAGGGGCCTGCAACAACTCCGGCTTCTGCTCTTCTGTCGCGTCTTCAGCAGGTTCGGTTTTGGTCGCAACTGCTTTAGCTGGCGCAGCAGTCCCGGGCTTTGTCTTGTCGTCAGAGCTGGTCTTTTCGCCACCGGAGCGCGCGACCTCAACTTCGGGACGTCCGCCGGCATCCGGCTTGCCCTTGTTCTGATCTTTCGCAGCCGGAGAACTTGCCTTGGCTTCGGCTTCCTTCGCCGCTGCCGTGTCCGGAGACTTCGGCTTGGCGTTATGCTCTTCCTCGGTCATCTTGGCAGCATGCGCCTGAACCACCTTGGCGACAGCATCTTCTGCCGGCGTTGGCACACCGTCATAGTCCTTGCCGCCGGTGTTGATGGCAGCACCCGCGAAATGATGCGAGATCGGCTCGGATCCGTTGACGACCAGTGGCTGCGGCAGCACGCCCCTGGTATTGTCATCGATCTCCGTCAGCGTAGTCTGACCACCTTCGGCCATACCAAAACGCCGACCGTTCTGCGGCCCCGGTGTCACTTCGTTGCCAGCTTCGATGTTGTCGAGCAGCGTATTGAAGGTCTCTTCCGTCAGATCTTCGTAGGTGTCCTTGAAGATCTGAACCATCGGCGCGTTCACACACGCCCCAAGGCACTCGACTTCTTCCCAGGAGAAATCACCATCTTCGGAGATCTCATGCATGTGGGCGGCAATGCGGCTCTGACAGATCTTGATCAGGTCGCCTGCCCCGCGCAGCATACAAGGAGTTGTTCCGCACACCTGGATGTGAGCTTTTTTGCCCACCGGCTGCAGCTGGAACATCGTGTAGAAGGTCGCGACTTCCAACACTCGAATATGCGGCATGTCGAGCAGCGCAGCGATATAGCGGATGGCTGGCTCCGTGACCCAGCCCTCATGCTGCTCCTGGGCACGCCACAGCAGCGGAATGACAGCAGAGGCCTGACGGCCCGCCGGATAGCGGTTGATAACCTTGTGCGCCCAGGCCAGGTTTTCCGGCGTGAACTCGAAACTTTCAGGTTGTTCCGCGGCAAGTCTGCGAACCGCCATGGTGTTATCCCCGTTCTGTCACGTTGACCGGAGCCGCGCATTCGGCTGCCAGGGTCATTTTCGAAAGGATGAGAGCGACCATCAGCGATCGACCTCACCGAACACGATGTCGAGCGAACCCAGCACCGCAGAAACGTCTGCCAGCTGGTGGCCACGACACAGAAAGTCCATTGCCTGCAAATGAGCGTAGCCGGGTGCCTTGATCTTGCAGCGGTAGGGCTTGTTGGTGCCATCAGAAACAAGATAGACGCCGAACTCGCCCTTCGGCGCTTCCACGGCGGCGTAAACTTCGCCTTCCGGCACGTGGTAGCCTTCGGTGTAGAGTTTGAAGTGATGGATCAGCGCTTCCATCGACCGCTTCATCTCACCGCGCTTCGGTGGAACGATCTTGCCATCAGTGGAGGAAACTGGACCGGTTTCCACGGTCAGCTTTTCCAGGCACTGCTTCATGATCCGCACTGACTGGCGCATCTCTTCCACACGGATGAGATAGCGGTCATAACAGTCGCCGTTCTTCCCGACCGGAATGTCGAAGTCGAGATCCGCATAGCACTCATAAGGCTGCGACTTGCGCAAATCCCATGCAGCACCCGATCCGCGAACCATCACGCCGGAAAAGCCCCAGGCCCAGGCATCATCCAGAGACACGACGCCGATATCGACGTTGCGCTGCTTGAAGATACGGTTACCGGTCAAAAGCGTCTCGATATCGTCGAGACGCAGCAGGAACGGGTCGCAGAAGTCCCAGATGTCATCCAGAAGCTTGCGCGGCACATCCTGATGAACACCTCCAGGACGGAAATACGCGGCGTGCATCCGGGCGCCGGACGCGCGCTCATAAAACACCATCAGCTCTTCGCGTGGCTCAAAGCCCCACAACGGCGGGGTCAGCGCACCAACGTCCATCGCCTGGGTCGTGATGTTGAGCAGATGCGACAGCAGGCGGCCCATTTCGGAAAACAGCACGCGCAGCAACTGGCCGCGCATCGGCACAGTGATGCCGAGCAGCTTTTCCACGCCAAGAGCGAATGCATGCTCCTGGTTCATTGGCGCCACATAATCGAGACGGTCGAAATACGGCACGGCCTGAAGATAGGTCTTCTGCTCGATCAGCTTTTCGGTGCCGCGGTGCAGCAGGCCGATATGCGGATCGATGCGTGTACACACCTCGCCATCCAGCTCCAGCACAAGCCGTAGCACGCCGTGCGCCGCCGGGTGCTGGGGACCGAAGTTGATGTTGAAATTTCTAACCTGAGCCTCAGCCATGTTGAGGGTCCTGTTTCGGGGCGTAGAGAGCAAATACCTCGGCGCCGGTCATCTTCTGGGTGTCGTTGGCGAAACTGTAGTTTGCAGGCTGTTCGTCAACGAAGATTTCGCTTGTCAGTCGGAATTGGGCCGGGTCGTCAAAGGCCTGGGCAGACACCGAACTGTGTGATCCGTCCTGAAGCCGCCACATCAGCGTCGAACCGCAGGTCTTGCAGAACACGCGCTCACCGTAGTCGGAGGACTTGTAGACACCCAGCGAGGTCTCGTCTTCAACCTGAACACTCGTGCCGCAGGCAACCGCCATATACACGCCACCGCTCCACTTGCGACACATTTCGCAGTGGCACAGGCCCATCTCGTCCGTGTTCGGGGTCGCCTTAAACCGGATTGCGCCACACATGCAGCTGCCGGAAAGTTCACTCGGCATATCGGCTCCCCTCAACTCGCCTTCTCATCGCCTGGCAGCACATAGTCTGTGCCTTCCCATGGCGAGAGAAAATCAAAATTGCGCATTTCCTGATTGAGGCGAACCGGCTCATAGACAACCCGTTTCTTCTCATCATCGTAACGCAGCTCGACATACCCGGTCACGGGGAAGTCCTTGCGCAGCGGGAAGCCGTCGAAACCATAGTCCGTCAGAATGCGGCGCAGATCCGGGTGCCCGGAAAACAGGATGCCGTACATGTCGTAGGCTTCACGCTCGAACCATTCAGCGCCCGGAAACAGCCCGGTGATCGAGGGCACCGGCGTGTCGTCATCGGTTGCAACCTTTATGCGGATGCGCTGGTTCTGCATGGGAGAAAGAAAGTGATAGACAACATCGAACCGCTTGTCGCGCGACGGATAGTCGACGCCGCACAAGTCGGTGATGTTGACGAACTTGCACGAGGAGTTGTCGCGCAGAAAACGCACGGCTTCGAGGACATCCGAGATGCCTACTTCCAACGTCAACTCGCCATATTCAACACTCGAGGAAAGAACGGCGCTGCCGAGCGACAGCGTGATATGCTCGGCCAGATCCTTCAGCGTCTCGTCCATTCGTGTATCCCTCACTCCGTTGGAGCCCAGAGGCGAACCGGAAGTTCGCCCGAATTGTCCAGGGTGAGCTCCTCCTCACCCGGCGCATGCCGTTCTGACGGGCCGACGCCCGCCGATCGGGCCTATCGTTCGATCGTACCCGTGCGGCGGATCTTCTTTTGCAGCATCAAGACGCCGTACAGAAGTGCCTCGGCTGTCGGAGGACAGCCCGGGATGTAGATGTCGACGGGCACGATGCGGTCGCAACCGCGCACCACCGAATAAGAATAGTGATAGTAGCCGCCACCGTTGGCACAGGATCCCATCGAGATCACATAGCGTGGCTCGGGCATCTGGTCATAGACCTTACGAAGCGCCGGAGCCATCTTGTTGGTCAATGTGCCAGCCACGATCATCACGTCAGACTGACGCGGAGACGCACGCGGCGCAGTGCCGAAGCGCTCGATATCGTAATGCGGCATGGAGACCTGGATCATTTCCACTGCGCAGCAGGCAAGACCAAAGGTCATCCACATCAGGGAGCCTGTCCGGGCCCACTGGATCAGCGCATCCGTGGAGGTGACGAGAAACCCCTTGTCGGCCAGCTCGTCGTTGATTTCCAGGAAGAACGGATCATCACTGCCCACCGGGCGACCGGTGTTCGGGTCAATGATGCCCTTCGGGCTTTCCGCGATGAGCGGACCGGTTGAGGTCAATCCCATTCCAGCGCTCCCTTTTTCCATTCGTAGATGAAGCCGATCGTCAGAACGCCGAGGAAGACCATCATCGACCAGAACCCGAACCAGCCGAGACTGCCGAACTGAACCGACCACGGAAACAGAAACGCCACTTCCAGATCAAAGATGATGAACAGGATCGAGACGAGATAGAAGCGAATATCGAATTTCATACGCGCATCGTCGAAAGCGTTGAAACCGCACTCATAAGCGGAGAGCTTTTCCGGATCCGGATTTCGGTAGGCCAGAAGGAACGGGGAAATGAGCAACGCCAGCCCAATCACCAGCGCTATGCCGATGAAGACGACGATCGGGACATATTCCCGCAATAGATCTTCCATGTCTTCGCGTCCTTGCAGTGAGGGCGGATCGGGAGGAGATCCGGCCTTGCGAGCTCAACCGATGGCAGCACGTATCCTGCGCCAGGGGCCAAACCCACCAACCGTTAAAATCGGTTAGCATGCGAAGGCACGCTTAGCCCACGCGATAATGCAACGCAAGGCCCTATAGGGTCAAAGAAAAGTCCAGCTTTCGCCGCGACACCGCCAAGCCGCTGCATTCCCGCCGTTTCGACGCGTGGCAAGCGGTGCAAAACTGTCCGGCCAGCATTGGGGCTTTTGCCTATTTGACGGCATGGGCGCAGAGCTGAATCGTGAAAATCGGTTTCGGGAATCTGGTGCTCGAGGAAATTCCCCTTATTGTTGAGTATCATAATCAGAAATTGACAGAAACACCAGACATCCCAAGAAGCACTTCCGACCACAACACACTGCCTGTTGAAGGACGCCTGAAGGCACCGGAACAGACAAAAGAGATCGACAAAGGAGAGGTCGGGGAATGGAATTTGCGAAGGTTGAGGCGAGCAAGCCAGGACCAGATCACGTCCTGGAGGTCGCCCTGAAGCCCCGCATCGAAACGCACATAGGAAGGACCGAACAAGCCTTGCCAGGCGCCCTGCCCGCAGCCGCTCGAGATCGCCTGCAAGGCCCCTAAAAACCAGATGAGATTGCCGGTGCTGAAACGCTCGCATCCGCGTCGCTTGCAACGCATGAAATAACAAACAACTTTAACCCCAGAGGCCAAGCCTTGGAGTTAATGGAGTTTTTTGATTTTTCGGAATCTCGTCTGGGAACCGTAAGTGGCGCGAGTGACGGGACTCGAACCCGCGACCTCCGGCGTGACAGGCCGGCACTCTAACCAACTGAGCTACACCCGCACACTTTACGGTATATGTTTGCGCCGCTTCACCTTTAAGCGGTCATTGCTGTCACACAATGACCAAGACAAAGTGGCGCGAGTGACGGGACTCGAACCCGCGACCTCCGGCGTGACAGGCCGGCACTCTAACCAACTGAGCTACACCCGCTTCCGTTGGCGACGCGTTGTCGCCGTGGAGTGACGCCGATGTACGGCGCCGAACGTACGAAGTCAAGCACCCCGTCAAAGCCCAAATGACGTTTTTGCGAAACTTTCCCAAACCCAAGCATTTTCGCGGCATTCCGGCTCAGTCGATTTGTGGATAATGCCCGCCGCCTCTTCGGAAAACTGCAGTTTTTGAAATCCGGACATTCCATTTTTCCGCAACTTATCCACATAAGCATTCTCGACAGGGCAAAAACCCGCAAGAAAACAACACCCCCCTCGCTATTCCCCGTCATCCCCCACGCCGAACGCCCATTGCCGCGCCCCGGTCGTGAGCGGAATACCCAGTCATTTGAGACAGTTCTGCCCAGAAGTCCGCGCGACCGCCTTTACGAATACAACCTTTGTTTGTACAGCGACTAAAGACTCAGACAATGTACGCATCGACAAATTTTTTCAGACTACATTTGGATCCGGATAGAGATGGACTTCATTAGTTTATCAAGAAATGCCCTCGACATATGGTCTCAGGAAGAAGAGGGCAGCAATTCGGACTCCCTCATCCTGAAGCTGCTCCCACTAACTCAGCCTCCCGGGATTAACCTCCATCGCTTGAATGTAGATTTTGACAAGAAGGAGGACTTTGTTCTCCAGAATATTGTCGAAAAAACCGATCAGCGGCGGCGTGGCGCAACCCGAATGGGCGATCATCCGGATCAAGCCTATGTCGAGGCAAATGTCTTCCCGGCATTTATGGAAGCACGCGACACGGGGCACCCGGTGATCGACTGCGTGTCGGCCAAAGCCGTCGACCGCTATTACATCTACGACAGAGTCATTTTGCCTCAGAAGTGCTCGGCACCGCAGCGCGCCCTCTGGCTCGTCGCCATTGTCTGGCCCCGCCTGATCCTGCCCATCCCCGAGATCCGGCCGCAACTTACAGAAGCCGAAGCCGATATTCTGAAATGCCTGATGATGGGCGAGCAGCCAAAAGAGATTGCACCGCAACTCAACCTCAGCCGCCGCGCCATTGAGCATCGAATCCAGTCACTGAAAGCCAAATATGGGGCACGCAACGTGACCCACCTGGTCGCCCTCGCCATTACGAACGAGCTTGTTGGATAGGGTGAAACGTCCCCCGACCCGACAATCATGCCTTTATCGGAAATTTTACCGGATCACCTAAGGTCTATTTTCACTTTTTCAGCGTGAAATCTGCCGAGTTCATTGAATCACCAGTCAAGGCAAGGGCCAACGCATGGATGTCCAGGAAATTTCCAAGCTGGCAGAAAAGCATTTCAAGGCGCTGGCCGACAGCGGCATCGTGACAAGCATGAACCGGCCTGAGCTCGCAAGCCGCCTCCTGAGCGCCGTCCTCACCGAGCTGGGCTTCAAAGCCGCCGACGCGCCGACCGCCCCTTCGGTTGGACCCCTGCAGTCAGCTGCAAACAGCAACATCCCCGTTCTCGAGTCACTCGACCAGTCGCTCATCGGAATTTACCAGGATGTGACCGAACGGCTGATCGACAACCTGCTTCTCTCAAAACTTTAAAAAGCATCGCCGCACGCCGAACTTATAACGCAGGCGCAACGCAGAAAAACCCCGTCCCTGATGGCACTCCATCCGGAAGACTGGTGTCTGTTGTTCAAAACTTTAAAGGGGGGAATGGTGGGCGATGAGAGACTCGAACTCCCGACATCCTCGGTGTAAACGAGGCGCTCTACCAACTGAGCTAATCGCCCGCTTGCCACGCTGTTCAGCGCCGCGGTGGGTGCCTTTTAGGCGTTAAGCGCAGACTTGGCAAGAGCCTCTTTTATCAGAATTCACAAGCCTGTGGATTTCCACACACAAAAGCTGAAAAACTCCATGATATCCGTGGGTTTCATACTTTTTGCCTGATCAGAATTTTCTGCAAACCGACAGTTGCCGGCAAAGGCATCTGCATCACCAAAGCAAATTTGTCTCCAGGATCAAATTAAAGCCCGTCAGGCAGCTTCAGGACGTATTTGCGCCCGATATCAATTCCAAATGAAAAAGGCTCTGCAGGTAGCCTGCAGAGCCTTTGAAGCCGTCTTGTTAAAACAGACTTGAATTCTTACGCGTTGACCGCGTCCTTCAGGCCTTTGCCAGCCTTGAACTTCGGCGTTTTGGAAGCCGGGATCTGAATGGTGTCACCGGTGCGCGGGTTACGGCCTTCGGTAGCAGCACGTTCAGAAACGGTGAAATTGCCAAAACCGATGATGCGAACTTCGTCGCCGCCCTTCAGGGTTTCCGTCACGGTGTCGAACGTTGCGTCAACAGCCTCGCCAGCCTGAGCTTTGGTGAGGCCGGTCTTCTCTGCAACGGCTGCGATCAGATCGTTCTTGTTCATAGCACATACCTTTCTAAGAAACGGCAGATGGCCGACGATTCTCGCCGGCGCCGTTGCCGGAAAGTCGGGCGAAATCGCATGAAACGCAAGCCATTTTTGGCGGAAAACTGCCGATTTTTTACATTTCCAAAAGAAAAACCCCCGCAAAAGGCGGGGGTTTCCAATGTCGCATTGCGGTAATGAAGACCTAGTGGGCCACGAAGCCGGCAGAATCGTCATCCGGCCGACGAGCCTTTGCGGCCGCAGCATCCGCTGCAGCAACGTCCCACTCGATGGCATCAGGCACACGAACCAGCGCGACCTTCAGAACTTCTTCCATGCCCGAGACCGGAATGATCTCCAGCGAGTTCTTCACTGCATCCGGCAGATCCGTCAGATCCTTGGCGTTGTCTTCCGGGATCATCACGGTCTTGATGCCACCGCGCAGTGCGGCCAGCAGCTTTTCCTTCAGCCCACCGATAGGCAGCACGCGACCGCGCAAGGTGATTTCACCCGTCATGGCAACGTCACGGCGCACCGGAATGCCTGTCAGCGTGGAGATGACAGCGGTAGCCATCGCGATACCGGCAGACGGACCGTCCTTCGGCGTCGCACCTTCAGGCACGTGCACGTGGATATCCCGCCTGTCGAACAGCGGTGGCTCGATGCCGAAGTCCACAGCCCGGGAGCGAACGTAAGATGCCGCAGCCGAAATGGATTCCTTCATCACGTCCTTGAGGTTACCGGTGACGGTCATCTTGCCCTTGCCCGGCATCATCACGCCTTCGATGGTCAACAATTCACCACCAACTTCCGTCCAGGCCAGGCCAGTCACGACACCAACCTGATCTTCCATCTCCGCCTCGCCGTAGCGATACCGCGGTACGCCCAGGTATTCCTCGACGACTTCAGGCGTGACCTCAACGGCCACCTTGTCGCTCATCAGGATATCCTTGACCGACTTACGGGCCAGCGTTGCCAATTCCCGCTCAAGGTTACGCACCCCCGCTTCACGGGTATAGCGACGCACCACGAACTGCAGCGCTTCCTCGGTGACGGAGAACTCGCCGTCCTTGAGCCCGTGATCCCTCGCCGCTTTGACGATCAGGTGACGGCGGCAAATTTCCACCTTCTCCTGCTCGGTGTAACCGGCAATGCGGATCAGCTCCATACGGTCCATCAAAGGAGCCGGGATGTTGAGCGTATTGGCCGTCGTCACGAACATCACGTCCGACAGGTCGTATTCGACCTCAAGGTAGTGGTCCATGAACGTCGAGTTCTGTTCCGGATCAAGCACCTCCAGCAGAGCTGACGACGGATCGCCGCGGAAGTCCTGGCCCATCTTGTCGATCTCATCGAGAAGGAAGAGCGGATTGGACTTCTTCGCCTTCTTCATCGACTGGATCACCTTGCCCGGCATGGAGCCGATGTAAGTGCGCCGATGACCGCGGATTTCCGCTTCGTCGCGAACGCCGCCCAGAGAGATCCGGACGAATTCACGCCCTGTCGCCTTGGCGATGGACTTGCCGAGCGAGGTCTTGCCGACGCCGGGGGGGCCAACGAGACACAGGATCGGGCCTTTGAGCTTGTTCGCCCGCTTCTGGACTGCCAGATACTCGACGATACGCTCCTTGACCTTCTCCAGGCCATAGTGGTCCGTATCGAGCACCTTCTCGGCAAACTCCAGATCGTGCTTGACCTTGCTCTTCTTGTTCCACGGAATGCCGACAAGCCAGTCGAGGTAGTTGCGCACCACGGTGGCTTCCGCCGACATCGGGCTCATCTGCTTCAACTTCTTGATCTCGGCAGTTGCCCGCTCGCGAGCTTCCTTGGAGAGCTTGGTTGCCTTGATCTTTTCTTCCAACTCGGCGACTTCGTCGCGGCCATCTTCGCTGTCGCCCAGCTCCTTCTGAATGGCCTTCATCTGTTCATTCAGATAGTACTCGCGCTGGGTCTTCTCCATCTGGCGCTTAACGCGCGAGCGGATACGCTTTTCGACCTGCAGGACGGAGATTTCACTCTCCATCATGCCCAGAACGCGTTCAAGGCGCTCTGCAACGGACACAACGCCGAGGATTTCCTGCTTCTCGGGAATCTTGACCGCCAGATGGGAGGCAACCGTATCGGCCAGCTTGGAGTAATCCTCGATCTGGTTGACCGCGCCGAGAACTTCCGGTGAAACCTTTTTATTCAGTTTCACATAGTTCTCGAACTCGGCAATTACAGACCGGGCCAGAGCTTCAACTTCGATATTGTCACTATCAGTTTCCGGCAGAACCGTCGCTGTGGCTTCGTAATAATCGGTGCGCTCGGAATACTGGTCAATGCGCGCGCGCGCGCCACCTTCCACCAGGACCTTGACCGTGTTGTCCGGCAGCTTCAGCAGCTGCAGCACGGTTGCAAGAGTACCGACCTCATAAATCTCATCAGAATCGGGATCATCATCCGCAGCATTCTTCTGGGTCGCCAGAAGGATATGCTTGTCGGTGGTCATCACCTCTTCGAGTGCGCGGATCGACTTTTCGCGCCCCACGAACAACGGTACGATCATGTGCGGAAAGACAACAATATCCCGCAGCGGTAGTACCGGATAGACTGAGCCGGTGCCGGTTTCTTCAGAACCGATTTCCTGGTCGCTCATTTTCTTTCCTTTCATTGCGCTCCCTTGGCCCCCTTCAATCAGGCTGCCAGGGAATTTTGCCGACGGCTCGCGGACGGGAGGGTCCACCATGGCCAGTTCGCATCACCCCGATTGGGCGTAATCCGAACTGCTTAGCCGTCACTGTCGTTCTAATAGGTGGACACCCCACCCGCCCCTGTCAAGACGCGGAAGAAGACACTTTCAGAAAGGGTGCCCAGAACCTTTCGGACAGTGGAAAACTAGGGTTTTGCACTGTTTAGACGAAAAAATGCCGCCCTTGTTCAGAGCGGCATTTTTGTTTTTTTGCGGACCCGAGACGCCGAACGGAATCGTCATCCTGAAGCCCTTGCAATGTCATCAAGCGCTCGTGGCTGAGCTTTCTTCCCGGTCTTCGTAGATGTAAAGCGGGCGTGCCTCGCCTTTCACCACTTCCGGAGAAATCACCACTTCCTTGACACCCTTCAGGCCCGGCAGCTCATACATGGTGTCGAGCAGGATCGACTCCAGAATGGAGCGCAGGCCACGGGCCCCGGTCTTGCGGTCGATCGCCTTGTTGGCAATGGCCATAAGCGCGTCTTCATGGAAGGACAGTTCGACCTGTTCCATCTCGAAAAGACGCTGGTACTGCTTGACCAGAGCGTTCTTTGGCTCCGTCAGGATCGTGATCAGCGCAGCCTCGTCCAGATCTTCCAGGGTCGCGATCACCGGCAAGCGGCCTACGAATTCCGGGATAAGACCGAACTTCAGCAAATCTTCCGGCTCCAGCGCGGAGAACAACTCGCCGATACGGCGATCTTCCGGCGCACTGACCTGAGCCTTGAAGCCGATGGAAGTCTTGGTGCCACGATCAGAAATGATCTTGTCGAGGCCGGCGAACGCTCCACCACAGATGAACAGCATGTTCGTGGTGTCCACCTGCAGGAATTCCTGCTGCGGATGCTTGCGGCCGCCCTGCGGCGGCACCGAAGCCACGGTACCTTCCATGATCTTCAGCAAGGCCTGCTGCACACCTTCACCGGACACATCGCGTGTGATCGACGGATTGTCGGCCTTGCGGCTGATCTTGTCGATCTCATCGATATAGACGATGCCGCGCTGCGCACGTTCGACGTTGTAGTCGGCAGACTGCAGAAGCTTCAGAATGATATTTTCCACGTCCTCGCCCACATAACCCGCTTCGGTCAGTGTGGTCGCGTCAGCCATCGTGAAGGGCACATCAAGAATGCGCGCCAGGGTCTGAGCAAGAAGCGTCTTGCCGCAACCGGTCGGGCCGACCAGGAGAATGTTGGATTTCGCCAGTTCAACGTCGTTGTTTTTCGACGCATGGTTCAGGCGCTTGTAGTGGTTATGAACGGCGACCGACAGGACTTTCTTCGCGCTGTTCTGGCCGATGACGTAATCATCGAGAACATTGCGGATTTCCTGAGGAGTCGGGATCCCGTCCCGGGACTTCACCAGCGAAGACTTGTTTTCCTCGCGAATGATGTCCATGCACAGCTCGACACATTCATCGCAAATGAAAACAGTCGGGCCGGCGATCAGCTTGCGCACTTCGTGTTGGCTTTTACCGCAGAACGAGCAGTAAAGCGTGTTCTTGGAGTCGCTGCCGCTGGCCTTTGTCATCTATTCAACCCCGCGTTTGTAAGGAGAAAGCCCCCTTATCAATCCAGATCGAGCCAAATTAAGGCAATTGACCCGAAAGTTCCGATCTGGACCGATTGTATCGTCATCTCGGTCCCAATGGGACCATGCTTCGCCCTTAAAAATCAATATAGGTTTAAGGCGGATGTAAAAACTACGGTCCATTTGCCGGCAACGGGTTCCCCCGCAACGCGCTATCCAGAGCCTATCCTCTGGAAAACACCCAAGATCTCCCGTTTAAGCACAGCTTGAAGGAGATCTTTCCGGCTTGAGGCAGTCACCGGGCAGAAACCCGCCCGGGACCTGTTATCACAGTTTATTCGCTTACTTGGCGACTTCGTCAGCAAGGCTGGCACGGTCGTGAATCACGCTATCGATGATTCCGAATTCTTTCGCCGTGTCCGCAGTCATGAAGTTATCGCGCTCGAGCGCTTCTTCAACCGAGTCCAGTGTCTGACCGGTGTGTTTCACGTAGATTTCATTCAGACGACGCTTCATTTTCAGGATTTCCTGAGCATGAAGCATGATGTCGGCTGCCTGACCACGGAAACCACCGGACGGCTGATGCACCATCACCCGGGCGTTCGGCAGCGAGAACCGCATATCCTTCTCACCTGCAGCCAGCAACAGAGAGCCCATGGAGGCTGCCTGGCCGATGCAGAGAGTTGAGACGGCCGGACGGATGAACTGCATCGTGTCGTAGATCGCCAGACCAGATGTCACGAGGCCACCCGGCGAGTTGATGTAGAGCGCGATTTCCTTGCTCGGGTTCTCAGATTCCAGGAACAGAAGCTGAGCACAGATCAGGGTTGCTACATGATCTTCGACCGGACCGGTCAGAAAAATAATCCGCTCTTTGAGAAGACGCGAATAGATATCGAAGGCCCGCTCGCCGCGGTTCGTCTGCTCGACGACCATCGGAACGAGAGTGTTCATGTAGATATCGACAGGATCCTTCATACCTCATCCATTATTCTTGAGAGGGCCGAACTGCGGCTTGGCAATCCGGCGAGACACAGATCACAAGGTAACACGTCTAACCACCTTAGGACCTGACTCGAAAAAAGCGACACTCCATACATAGGAGATGTCGCCCTGTTCTAAAAGCCTTGCCAGATGCGGCGTGAAGGCAAAGTTAAGCCTCAGGCCGCATCCGGTGGTTTTTTCTGGAAAACGCGTAATTAGGCGTTTTCTTCTTCATCTTCGGCAACAAGCTTTTCAAGCTCGTCCTTGGTCACGGATTTGTCCGTGACATTGGCCAGCTCGAGAATGTAGTCAACGACCTTCTCTTCGTAGATCGGTGCGCGCAGGGATGCGAGAGCCTGCTGGTTGTTCTTGTAGAATTCGAACACCTGCTGCTCCTGACCCGGGAACTGACGCACACGGTCATAAAGAGCGCGCTGCATTTCCTCGTCGGTGACCTGGATGGAGTTCTTCTCGCCGATTTCGGAAAGCACCAGGCCGAGACGCACACGACGTTCAGCGATCTTGCGGTACTCCGCCTTCGCTTCTTCTTCCGTGGTGTCTTCGTCTTCGAAGGTCTTTTCGTTGCGCTTCATGTCTTCTTCGACCTGACGCCAGACGGTTTCGAACTCACCGTTCAAAAGGCCTTCCGGAAGATCAAAGGAGTAATGCTCGTCGAGAGCATCGAGAAGCTGACGCTTGACGCGCTGACGGGTCATCGTACCGTGCTGGCCTTCGATCTGGCCGCGGATGATTTCCTTCAGCTTGTCGAGGGACTCAAGGCCGAGGTTCTTGGCAAAATCGTCGTCGATCTTGGCTTCGCCCGGAGCACCGATTTCCTTGACGACAACGTCAAAGGTCACAGTCTTGGCGGCCAGATGAGCGGCTGCGTACTCTTCCGGGAAAGTCACTTCGATGACCTTCTCGTCGCCAGCTTTCACACCAACGAGCTGCTCTTCAAAGCCCGGGATGAACTGACCGGAGCCGAGAACCAGCTGGCCGTTTTCGTCTGCGCCGCCTTCGAAAGGCTCGCCATCGAGCTTGCCGAGGTAAGACATGGTGACGCGGTCACCGTCTTCAGCAACACCGTCCTTGGCGTCGAACGGAGCATTGCTCTTGGCAATTTCGGCGATCTGCGCGTCGACTTCGTCTTCGGTCACTTCAACAACCGGACGCTCGATGGCGATGCCCTTGAAGTCGACAATGTCGAACTCAGGCAGCACGTCGTAAGACATCTTGAAGGACAGATCGGCTGCGCCGGCGAGAATCTTTTCAGCTTCTTCGTCCGGAAGGTCGATTTCCGGCGTCAGAGCCGGACGCTCCGAACGATCTTCCATGGCCTTCTGGGAAGACGCCTGGATCTCGTTGGAGAGGATTTCAGCCATGGCCTGACGACCATGCATTTTCTTCAGATGCGCAGCAGGAACCTTGCCCGGGCGGAAGCCGTTGATGCGCACCTTGGACTTCATATCTTCGAGGTAAGTGTCGAGCTTGGTCGCCAGCTCACCGGCCGGAATTTCGATTTTCAGCTCGCGCTTAAGGCCCTCATTGAGGGTTTCGGTTACCTGCATGGGTTTGCTTCGTCCTCGGTCTGGAACGATCCGTTCCGGATGCTTGTTATAAATTACTCGTTTGGTGCCGCCCGGCGCCCGCTCCCCACTTGCGCAAGGAAGGCGATCAGACAAGCAACACCACGCCTAAACAGTAAGGCGCACGATGGGAGCGCGATAAAGGGTGTCTTGGGGAGTGTCAAGTGTTACCCGCCGCTTTGACCTTGCCCCTCCTCTCAATTTGAATGCAGGAAGCAGGACTTTCAATCGGCGAAATTCGATGCCACAGCAGGCACCTGACAGAAGCTGTCAGCACTTAATCAGCAATCGTGAAAAAACTTATGGTGCGGATGGAGGGACTTGAACCCCCACGCCTTGCGGCACCAGAACCTAAATCTGGCGTGTCTGCCAATTTCACCACATCCGCGTGCTCCGAGGGACATGTATCCTCGCACCGGAGCGCGGCCTCTATAACACCGTGTTTTTATGCGTCAAAGGAAAAATCGACAACAACCCCCAACTGTCACAGCATTGGATGCCTCTGCTGGAAACTTCCACACACGAACTTGCCCGGAAGCCCAGATCATTCAGGCCCCCGCGCCAGAAGCTGCCGGAACACTGCGGGCAACTCCCCCGCCAGATCTTCGGCAATCAGCCCGGGACCGAAGGACGATGCGGCAGCACCATGCAGCCAGACCGCCATGCAGGCAGCCTCAAAGGCTGGCACCCTCTGCGCCAATAATCCACAGATGATCCCGGCCAGAACGTCGCCAGTGCCAGCCGTGGCCAACCACGGCGAGCCATTGCTGTTGATCACTGCACGCCCGTCTGGCGCGGCAATCACCGTGTCCGCTCCCTTCAGAACGACAACCGCACCGCTCAGCAAAGCCGCTTCGCGCACGCGTTGCAGCTTGGGCAGATCGGCCAAGCGCGGAAACAGCCGGGAAAACTCGCCGTCGTGCGGGGTCAGGACCGTATCGCCCTCACCTTCCCCGACACGTTCACTCAACACGTGCCCCTGACGGATGACGGTGAACAGGTCCTCCGGATCCTCGGCAAAGCTTGTCAGCCCGTCCGCATCCAGAACCAGCTGACGCCCCGCATCCAGGATGGCGTGCACATACGTTCTGGCGCGTTCACCCACCCCGAACCCCGGCCCAAGCAGAAAGGCATTCAGGCGCTCATCCTTCAGCAGCGCGTCCACGCCGCACCCACCCTCGCTCTCTTCTCTGTCCTCGCCCCCGCCCCCATTGGGAGCTCGGATCGACTTCAGCATGACGGCAGTCAGATGGCAGGCATTCACCAGAATGGCAGAGGGCGGCGATGCCATGGTGACCAGACCGGCCCCGGAGCGCAAAGCCGCCATGGCAGAAAGCCGGGCTGCCCCGGAGGTGGTAGCCCCTCCGGAAAAAACCACGGCATGACCGCGCCCATATTTGTGTCCGGAGACGGACGGCGGTTTCCAGGTTTCCAGCCAGACGCCGGGCCCATTTTCCCACAATCCCGATCCGATTTCCTCCAGCACCTCTTCCGGAATCCCGATATCCGCCAGAAAGACCGTGCCGCAAAGATCTCTGCCGGGGCAAAGAAGATGCCCCGGCTTCTTGCGAAAGAAGGTCACCGTCGCATCGGCCTCTATGGCACAGCCCTGTGACGCGTCATCCGAGGCGACCCGCCCCGTCGTGCCGTTCAGGCCCGATGGCAGATCAACACTGAGAACCGGGACCTCTGCCGCATTGACAGCACCGACGATGTCGGCTGCCAGTCCACTGAGTGGACGATCAAGCCCGGCGCCAAACAGCGCATCAATCACCAGCCCCGCCGACCCGAGCGCTCCGCCAAAATCTTCAAGGGCACTAATCTCTTGCCACTCGCCCGGCATCGATGCGAAGGCACTCGCCGCATCTCCCCTCAACGCAGCGGGCGGCTTCAGGCAAAGCACCGTTACCGACCATCCCTGTTCTCGGAGCAATCGGGCAGCAACGAAACCATCTCCTCCGTTGTTACCAGGTCCGCAGACGATCAGGATGAGGTCATCGCGTCGGCACATCTGCGCCGCAGAATCTGCAACAGCCTTTCCGGCGCACTCCATGAGTTCCAACCCCGCGACACCGCGTTCAATGGCCAGCAGGTCGGCTTTCGCCATCTCTTCGGATGTCAAAATCTCGTGGGTCATTTGCTCTCCAGAAGTTCCGTTGGTTTTACGCTCAGCCTTCGCAGTTCTCCGACACGCCGGTCTTTCATGAGCCGCCTGTGTGTCCAGACTGGCCGCCAGAGAGGCCACCAGACCTTAGCCCAACGGTTCGCACCGCATAAAAGATGCTGCCCGGCGAAAGAAAATGCGCGATTGTCTCAAGGCAAAGCTCTCGCACCTTGGCACGATGCTCCAGGTTCAGACCCCACTGAACGCCCGAGAGAATTTGTCACCAACATTATTTGCAGACAGCCATAGACGATGTTGCGCCTCAAATACCCCTGCAACGATTCGAAGCGACGCCAGACGTTTGGCCATTTCGCCTTCCCAAAGAGGCCCCAAGCCGCTTATTCTCGCAGCAAGTGGACACCGGACGCGCTGTTGAATTGGTCTATATTATGCTCTTTTTTTCATCATTTGCTCATTCATTAAGCCGTATTGCCTGTCCATGAACATTTGCCCCTTGTCAAAATTCGGCTTATTGCCTGTTTGTTGGCATCGGACATAGCACTACCATCGTTTGGCACGACTTGTGCTTCAGGGTGTGGGGCATGAAACAGCGGCGGCGACTTACTTGCTCACCTGCTGCGCTGCATCCACACTCAGGCCAATAAAAACAGGCCGACACCACAACACGGGCCAAACAAACCGGAGAGAGACAGAAGGTGATGAAAAAGATCGAAGCGATCATTAAGCCCTTCAAATTGGACGAAGTGAAGGAAGCTCTCCAGGAGGTCGGCCTCCAGGGCATCACCGTTACGGAAGCCAAAGGATTTGGCCGCCAGAAGGGGCATACCGAGCTCTATCGCGGCGCCGAGTACGTTGTCGACTTCCTTCCCAAGGTGAAGGTCGAGATCGTCCTGACGGAAAATCTTGTTGAACAGGCTGTTGAAGCCATTCGTTCAGCAGCGCAGACCGGTCGCATCGGCGACGGCAAGATCTTCGTCTCCAACATCGAAGAAGCAGTTCGTATCCGTACCGGCGAAACCGGCGTGGACGCTATCTGATCTTGAACAATTTGCGGCCCTTCCCGGCGCCGCCTTAGCCTTTCGATCTGTCGCTGCTTTCACGAGCCTCTCTAGGAGGCGACCAGAAGTGACCGGATCGGGACGAACCCAAACTGAGTAAACAAACTAAAGGGATGGACAGTATGACCACTGCCTCTGAAGTCCTTAAACTGATCAAGGACAAGGACGTAAAGTTCGTTGACCTGCGCTTCACCGATCCGCGCGGCAAGATGCAGCACGTCACGTTTGACATTGCGCTGGTCGATGAGGACATGTTCGCCGAAGGTACAGCCTTTGACGGTTCCTCGATCGCAGGCTGGAAGGCCATCAACGAGTCCGACATGATGATGGTGCTGGATCCGGCATCCGCACACATCGACCCGTTCTTCGCTCAGACCACTCTGGCGATCTTCTGCGACATCATCGATCCGGTAACAGGCGAAGCCTACAACCGCGATCCGCGCATGACCGCCAAGAAGGCAGAAGCCTACGTCAAGTCCGGCGGTTTCGGCGACACCATCTTCGTTGGTCCGGAAGCCGAATTCTTCATGTTCGACGACGTTCGCTTCTCGGCTGACCCGTATCAGACCGGTTTCGAGCTGGACAGCTCCGAACTGCCGTCCAACATGGCTGCTGAATACGACACCGGCAACATGGGCCACCGCCCGCGCACCAAGGGCGGCTACTTCCCCGTCCCGCCGATCGACAGCGCCCAGGACATTCGTTCTGAAATGCTGTCCATCATGGCAGACATGGGCGTCTCCACTGAAAAGCACCACCACGAAGTGGCTGCCGCTCAGCACGAGCTCGGCATGAAGTTCACCACGCTGACCACCTGCGCCGATCACATGCAGATCTACAAGTATGTGGTTCACCAGGTTGCCAACGCTTACGGCAAGACAACCACATTCATGCCGAAGCCGGTCTTCGGCGACAACGGCACGGGCATGCACTGTCACCTGTCGATCTGGAAAGACGGCAAGCCGACTTTTGCCGGCAACCAGTATGCTGACCTTTCTGAAAACTGCCTGTTCTTCATCGGCGGTGTTCTGAAGCATGCCAAGGCCCTGAACGCCTTCACCAACCCATCGACCAACTCTTACAAGCGTCTGGTCCCGGGTTACGAAGCACCGGTTCTGCTGGCTTACTCCTCGCGTAACCGTTCGGCTTCCTGCCGTATTCCGTTCTCTTCCAACCCGAAGGCAAAGCGCGTTGAAGTTCGCTTCCCGGATCCGTCCGCGAACCCGTACCTCTGCTTCTCCGCTCTTCTGATGGCTGGTCTTGATGGTATCAAGAACAAGATCCATCCGGGCGAAGCCATGGACAAGAACCTGTACGACCTGCCGGCCGAGGAACTCGCTGAGATCCCAACCGTCTGCCGCACCCTGCGCGAAGCTCTCGAAGCCGTTGATGCGGACCGTGAATTCCTGAAAGCCGGTGGCGTGTTCGACGACGACCAGATAGACGCTTACATCGAAGTCAAGATGGAAGAAGTTGAGCGTTATGAAATGACGCCGCATCCGGTCGAATTCGACATGTACTACTCCGTCTAATCGCTCGCGCGATTTCAGACATGCGAAAGGCCGGGCTCAACGCCCGGCCTTTTTCATATGCCCAAATAACCTAGGCACTCACATCAGCTTGTCGGCATCCAGGCTCAGCCCGAGGCAGCGCTCCAGCGTCTTGCTCACAAAAGCGTTCTCCTCATCCCAAGGATCGCCCCCAGGCCCCTGAATCTTGGCCGGACCACCGCAGGCGCCAGAGCCAACATGGAAACCTAGAGTACGATAGACCTCGAACTGCTCCTCGCTGAAAAGCTGATCCAGAGTGGTCTCATGCGGGAACGACGGATAGCGGCGCTTGTAGTCGCGCACCAGATCGTTTTCATCCCCGCTCAGCGACGACTTGAGATACAGAAGAACCCCTTTCTGGGCCGTCGGATCACTCAAGGGCTTGTTGTCGTAATGGATGATGCCAAGCGCCGCATGGGCTGCGTCTTCCGGAGCATCCTCTTCGCCAAATGACAGTGTTCCCTGCCGAATATGGCTCCATTTCAATTCGATACGGAGCCCTTGATCGATCCGGGCATATTGCTGCAACTGGACGAACGAGGGGAAATCCATCTGCGGATCAGCTTCCGCGTCCACCGCAATAATCACGCGGCACTTGCGTTGCAGCAACTCGTAGATACCGAGGTTCTCGATATGGCCACCATCGCTCAGATAGACCTTGGCACAGCTCTCTGTCAGATTGCCCCGCGCCTCGCGGAAAAACCAGTAAGGCCCCAGTGGCAGATTTTCACCAATCCAGCTTCTCAGCCGTGAACGTTTCTGCCAGTCCGCGCCACAGGTCACGGCCCCAGGATTGGCCAGCCAATAGCCAAGGCGGATGTTGAGCAGTGACAGGCTGAAGACCAGAAACGATATGGTCTTGTTGCCCATGTTGGCGCTGGCAGCAGCCCCGGAAATTGCCATGCCGGTGGCCACATCAAGCCCCTCGTCCTTCGCCTCCAGTTGGACCGTCTTGCAGTATCCGGTTGCCCGACTGCCACTGAACAGCGGACCGAAGACGAAGAAATCCGCATTCCGCCCCCGCTTGTTGACTGTCTTTGAGCCCTGAATGTTCAAAGCAGAGTTGACCAGCAGATAAGGGGAATCATTGCTGTCCAGATCGGAAAAGCGTGTCATGCCCGCCATGGCGCTGTCCGGGTTCTCATCAAACGTATGGATAAAGCCCTTGGCCAGCCGGTCGCGGTAAAGCGAATGCAGGGAGAACGTGTTGGCTGAAACAAAGCTCATCAGCACGAACAGCACGAGAGCCCCCACCACCGCAAAGCCGATGGCGCGGTAGATCTCGCTGCCGCCAGCTTGCAGCAGTGCCAGATAGAGCCAAGCGTAGACAATCCACAGCAGCACAGGCACCGCAAGAGCAAGCGCCAGATAGACGAGGTTGCCGGAGTATTTTGCCAGCTTCGCCGTGATGGTCTCGTATTTCTTGCCAATCTCTCGCAGCCGCTCGATGAGATTGCGTCCCAGGGTCGCGACGACGGAAAAAACGGCAAGGAAAGAACCGTATCGTTCCAGCATGTTCTCCCCGACACTTGCCGTAGCACCCCCAACACCTTGTACACCTTTCACCACGCTGCCGAGCAACAGCAGATTGAGTTCAAACGCCAACAACAGCAGAACAAGAAGGCAGATGCTGCCAGTCCCCCGCCGCCAAGCAGTCCGCCGCTGAAGCGATCGTACCGGTTCCAACCAGGTGAACAGGATCGCCAGACAGCAAAGGACGGAAAACACCAGTAGCCCCACGCGACTGATCGGCAGACTTCCGATAACCCATCCTTCAAACTCCCAGTGACCTATCTTCTGATACGCCCCCACAAGATCACCGATGGTCGGAAAGGCGGCAGCGGTCGCCGCCGCGAGCAGGATCAGGATGGGCAGCACCGCCAGAACATTGCAGAAAATTCCCAGAACGATGGCACCGACACCACCCAAGACACTGAGAAACCGGTCGGCGAACAGATAATTGGAGAAATTACGAATATGAGCGACAAACTGATTTTCCGCCTTGCCCAATTCGCTTGGAAACGGAAACCTTCCCCCCAGGGCCTTCAGGCCGATGGCCAGGGAACAGCCGATATATCCGCCGCCTGAAACGGTGGAAAGGTAATCCAGACGCTTGAGAATCTTGCTCTTGGCATCCAGTGCCTGCAACACGCCGAAGCAGAAAGCAGCCGAGCGGATCCCGCCGCCCGAAAGCGACAGTCCGACAAGGTCATGCGCCGTATCGGGTGTCGTCTCGACAGTGATTGCAACAGTCGCCTGAGGCTCAACAGGCTTCACGTCAGGCGCATCAGATCCGGTATGGGTATCAGAAGCATCCGGATCAGGAGTTTCTTCCGGACTGATCTCAGCCGTCTGTGCACGCGCCGTCTTGAGACGCCGCCGATTGATCGATGCCAATTCCTCTCGGAAAACAGCGTCAAATCCGATCACTGCAGGCGCATTACCCGACGCTTTATCTGGGTCATCGCCGCGACGTCCATAGTCTTCATCTGCCATTGCTTCTGCCCCTCGCATGACTCCTATTCCGGAAGAACGACTGCGTCGCACATCTCCAGACCCAGGTATGACGATGATGATTTCCGGCTTTTGAACGCCGGCAACGATGGGGCCGTTACATATATTAGAAAGTGAGAAGTGAAAAAACGCAACCAACAAAGTTACGTATGGGAACTTGCATGAATTAGACCGTGTGAGAGGCCAGCCTTAGCCACTCCCGCAAGCTCTGCCGCTTATGTCCCTTGAAGCCGCGCATCGGGTCAGCAGAAATCATCCCATTCAAGACGGCCTCCTGGGTCGATTCTGCCGCCGCCTTGAACAGAAGATCGATTTTGCCTTCAGTGATCATCTCGCGCGCGACAAAATCGCTCTCGGCAGCATGCGGTATTGTCTGTGCCGTTGAGAAGGCCAGCGCGATATCGCCGCTGCCATTGCCATAATAGGCCCCAAGCCGTGCGATGCCCGCACCGGCTCGTTTGGCCACGCGTTTCAGTTGGCGACTATCAAGTGGCACATCTGTCGCCAGAACGATGATCACCGATCCCCGTTCCACCGGCAGCCCATCGTTCGGCGCTTTCAGATCCTTTGGGTGAGGCTTGCGGCCATCAGGCAACATGAGATCGCCCGGGCGGCCAAAGTTTGCCAGGACCAGCGCTCCCAGCGTGAACTGGCCTCCAGCCAGCTCGAACACCCGTGAAGCGGTTCCTATGCCGCCCTTGAAGCCGAAAGCACTCATTCCGGCCCCGGCACCAACCCCGCCCTGCTCAAAGCTCTCCACAGCCAGCTCAAGCGCGCTTATGGCATCCTGCTCCGTCAGCGCCATCGCCTGAATGTCGCTGAGGTAACCGTCATTGCATTCCATCACCACCGGATTGACAGTGCCGGTGGATCGGCCAATCTCGGGGGACTCGGCAATCGCCCGACGGATCAACGCATTCACGCCGGTCCCGACCCCAAAGGTGTTGGTCAGAAGGATCGGCGTTTCCAGTGTGCCGAGTTCCTCGACCTGCACCAGACCTGCGCTTTTGCCAAAGCCGTTGATCACCTCAACCGCAGCCGGCAGCTTGTCGTGAAAGAGATTTCCACCGTGCGGGCGAATGGCGGTAAACCCGGTGTTGAGGGTTTTGTCCTTGAGTGTGAAATGCCCGATGGTGACACCCGCTACATCTGCCAGGGTATTGCGAGTGCCCGGCGTCATATCTCCACACAAGAGACCAAAGTCGCGGGCTGTTGGCTGATGGATGGCCGTCATGCTGGAACACTTCCTTGCCGGACAAAAAACACGTCTGATGACGCTAACCCCGCAAAGGCTGCGATCTAAGCGGCTTTTTTGGCTTCCCCCCGTGAAATTTTGCAAAACATCCGATATAGCGAAGCCAACAGATTGCGACGCGGCTTCCGGCTGCGTCACCGGGACGAGAAACGGGAAAACCATGAGCGAGTACAAGTCCGAGTTTTTGAAGGTTCTGCAAGAGCGTGGGTTCCTGCACCAGCTCTCCGATGCCAAGGGCCTCGATGAGCTTTTGAACAAGGAAACGGTCACAGCCTACATCGGCTTCGACTGCACCGCGCCAAGTCTCCACGCCGGCTCGCTCGTCACCATCATGATGCTTTACTGGTTCCAGCAGAGCGGCCACCGTCCGATCGCCTTGATGGGCTCTGGCACCACCCGCGTCGGCGACCCGACCGGCAAGGATGAAAGCCGCAAGGTGCTCTCCGATGAGGTTATCGAGGAGAACAAGGCTGGCATCCGCAAGATCTTCGAAAAGCTGCTGACCTTTGGCGACGGCCCGACAGACGCTGTCATGCTGGACAACGCCGATTGGCTCTTGAAGCTGAACTACATGGACTTCCTGCGCGACATCGGGCGGCATTTTTCCGTCAACCAGATGGTTCAGCGCGATTCGGTCAAGCTGCGCCTGGAGCGAGAACAGCATCTCTCCTTCCTGGAGTTCAACTACATGCTGCTTCAGGGCTATGACTTCCTGGAAATCTATCAGCAGACCGGCTGTCGCCTGCAGATGGGCGGCTCCGACCAGTGGTCCAACATCCTCTCCGGCGTCGACCTCATCCGCCGCAAGGAAAGCGTTGACGCCTTTGCGCTGACCGCCCCGCTCCTGACCACCGCTTCCGGTGCCAAGATGGGCAAAACTGCAGCAGGTGCCGTCTGGCTCAACGAGGAACAGCTGTCCGCCTATGATTACTGGCAGTACTGGCGCAACACGGAAGACGCCGATGTCGAGAAATTCCTCAAGCTCTTCACCGTGATGCCGCTGGACGAGATCAAGCGTCTGGCATCGCTGGAAGGCGCCGGCATCAACGAAGCCAAGAAAGTTCTGGCCACGGAAGCCACAGCCATGATCCATGGCCGGGAAAAAGCCGAAGCTGCCGCCGAGACTGCGCGCAAGGCTTTTGAGGAAGGCGAATCTGCCGAAGGCTTGCCGACGATCGAGGTCGCTCAGGCGGATCTGGATGTGGGACTTGGCATCCTCAACGCATTCGTCACTGCCGGGCTTTGCGCGTCCAACGGCGATGTCCGTCGCAACATGAAGGGCGGCGCCATCAAGGTGAACGACAAGGGCGAGCAGGATCACAATCGCGTCCTCACACTTTCCGACGTGACCGAAGATGGCATCATCAAGCTATCATTGGGCAAGAAAAAGCATGTTCTGGTGAAGCCGGTCTGATCCGACGCTTTCATCTATCCTCGACGCGAAAGGCCGGACATTTCCCGGCCTTTTTTCTTGCCAGATCATCAGACCGAACAGCGAAGCAGATGAAAGCCACGCGATTTCCACGCTCACCGTACTCGGATCTTCACTATGCTTGTCCAGGATAACGAAGCTATGCGCTGAGGTTGGGAGGTGCTCAGAACACGGGCCGCTCCCCGCGCCGGGATAGCGATGAAGGGCCTAACCGGCTGTGCGAAGACTTACGCCTGACGACTACTGCTGAAATTCGAAGATTTTGCGGAAAATCCCCGGAGCAATCGCCGAGAGCGGATTGACGCTCAAGAGCGGGTCGGACAAGGCGCCAGTCATCCGGTAAGTCACACCAATCAACCCTTCCTTGCTGGAGCCGCCAAGGGCAAAGCCCAGGATGGGGATTTTGGAGAAGATGTTGTTAAGCGCATAGATCGGGACGAAGGTCCCCGTCAGGTTGAGCGTGTTCTGCGACAGATCAATATCGCCTGCGACCGTTCCGCCGAAAACCGCACCTTGGAGCGCGCCACGGGTAATCCGCAAGGTCTCACCGGTGCGGACGAAATCCAGCTCCAGCACATTGAACGAGGCTTCCGACCCATTGCCCCCGACAGGTGGCACCAGCTGGCCGGAGCGGACGGCAGGGCCCGTTTGCCAGGATCTGCGCTCACTGAGCTTTTTCAAAGCCGGATCTTCAGTGATCGACAGATCCTTTACCCGAAAGCTGCCCGTCCAGTTGGTTTCATCCGTCATCGCGACCTGAAGCCGGCCCTGCCCGCCGCGCATCCGCTTGTAGATATCAAGGAACCGCAACACCGCCCCAACGTCGGAGAAATCCCCATCCGCTTCCCGGCCGATGCCATTGGCCGCCGGCTTGATCATCAAGGTGAACGGCGCCCGTCCATTAGCGAAACCCGTCATGTCCAGGGTCTGGATACCGGAAGAGCGATTGTCGATTTCAGCGGCGAAGCGTTCAATCTGACCGTTGAACCCGACGACCTTATCGAGGGAGACATGCAACATCAGCGTGTCAGGCTGATCAGTTGAGCTTACCCCGTCCTTTCCCTTCATCATCTGCTGCAGGAACCCACGGGCGTCAAAGGCGGCACCAGACAGCCACACCTCGTAGTTATCGCGCCCGCGCAGTTTCACCGTCAGCGACGAAGAATCCCCCTCACGCAAGCGAAACCGTGTGAACTTGGCTTCCTGCAAATCGCCTGTCGGGCCCAACTCGATACTGCCAGCGACATCGACACCCTCGGACTGGAGTTTGAAATTCTCGATGCGAATCGCCTCAGCGCTTTCCTTAAGCACAAACGAGGCCGACGCGGGTACGCCCGCCGCCTTGCCCCAGCCGAGCGGCGAGAGTTTCAAGCGCGCCGTCAGAAGATCGATCTTGAACCGTTTGCCGCGTTCTCCCAGGTCCTCGAGGTTCAACTCCATCGGGCCTTCGATAAAGCTGGTCAGATCGATCCCGCGACTCTTCAACTCCTTGGCGTTGACGCTTAAGGCCACCCCCTGACGTGCCTTGACTTCAGACCCTTCCAGCGGAATGACCAAATCGATATCAGCGCGCAGACCATCCAGAAGTCCCTTGCCCATAATCGCGACATGCGAAGGGTCGGCGTCCAGTTCGATATCGGCGTTCTTGATCTCATGCCCCTGGATCGGATGAGGCGAAGTGAAGTTCGTTGCGCTGGCAGAAGCCGTCCAGGCAACGTCTTTCATGTCGACCTTGTTCTCCAGTGGAAACTCGGCCTGAAAGCGAACTTCACCCTCGCCCGTGACCCCTTCAGACAACAATCTGGCCTTGTTCAAGATCTCGAACGGCTTGGAATTGAAGATTTCGCTGACAGGCCCAACGCCCCCGGTCAGTTTGATATCGATGAGCCCGACCTTGCCGCTGCGCAGAGGCAGATTGAGGATCTTGAAGGTTCCCTCGGGCACATCGACGCGAGTGGCCTCGGTCTCTCCCGTGCCTGCGATATAGCCATCAGACGCCTGCACCGTCAGTATCTCGTTGTGAACCTGAAGGGTTCCATCGACACCCAGAATATCGGGCACATCTCCGACCGGCGCCAGCCGTGCATCGCTGAAAGCCATCTCAACCTGCAGATCATCTCCCGCCCAACCCGGATCCGGATCAGAGACATTGAAGGCCGGAGGTCGAATGGCCGCCTGAACGTTCAGATGATCGATCAGTCCGTCTTTCAGGCGTTCAACCGTCCATTTGCGCGCGGGCGGCACCAGGGTGATCGGCCAGACCTGCTTTGCCATGCCAACCGGCATGTTCTCAGCCTCCAGAGACACGGCCAGATAGGGTCCGTCTGCAAGCAGATCCAATGTCGCGGACGCCATCGCACGTGCTTCCCCGGCGATCATCGAAGCCTGATCGACAAACAGGGTCCGGCTTTCCGTATCAAGCCTTGCATTGATCTTCAGCTGATCCAGCATCACCGGCTCGATTGGGATGTCAGCCGATCCGAACTGCGGATAGTCCGAAAACAGATCGATACTCCAGATGCTGTCGCCATCGGCAGGCGGCTCCACCCGGCCCGTCAGGAAAATGCGGGTGTTGCCCTGAATGATATGAGAACGTTTGAGCACAGCCCCTGTCTGATTGCGACTCCAGGCAAGCTCGACAGCAGCATCGTCAAAGCGAACGGAGGTTCGCCCAAGCCGAAACCACCCCTTGTTGACACGCCCCACCGCTCCGGCAGCCTGGAACGCCCCCTTCGGGTCAAATTGCGCCAGGAACTCCGCTGACATGGGCAGGCCAAGCCCCTTGCCGTGTTGAATTTCCTTATCCGGGTTCAACAGGTCGCCAATTGTGATGTCGCGGAATTTGACTCCGAACTGGCTGCCGAGGCCAGGCGAATCCGCCGTTTTCGAAACACCCGGCACCCGGTCAAACCGCATTTCCCACGGTCCGAACCGCCCGGTAATCCGGGCCTGACCGGTCAGCCGACCGCTAAAGTCGCGGGTCATCGTCGCGTCAATGCCGGTGAAGCTGCGTGCCAAGGCACCGGTCGTCTTGAAGGCGGCATTGGAAATGCTCACCATCGCCAGATTGCGTTTGGAAAACTGCAGGTCGATCACATCTGTGATCCGGCTGATGGCTTCCATCAGCCCGGCCATAGGCGGCAACTCCTTCTCGCCGCTGTCGGATACACCCAGGACCACGGTCGGGCGTTCCAGCTCAAGCGAAGCGAAATGCAACTTGCCGCCCAGAAGCGCCTTGCCATCGATAGGCGCCTGTACCCGTGGAAGGATAACCTCGACAGGCACATCACCATCCAACTGCAGCCGCGCATCGTTCAGGACGACACGAACCCCAGCCTTGGCTGAAAGATCAAAGGAGGCATTGACGATGCTGAGTTTGGCCGGACCGATACTGGCGCGCTCGGCCACCCACTTGGCGAGATAAGGCACATGCACCGGGCCGGAGGCATAAAGCACTGCAAACACCGCAGCGACGGTCAGAAAGAAAACGAGCAGGCAAATCCCGAACGTGCGGAATGGACGACGGCGGTGACCTGAATTCACCCCCTGCTTTTCCTGTTCCGAGGCATCTTGGCGGGCATCAGCAGTCACAGACGGATTGTTTTGACCATCTACGCCCGCACTCGTACCTGACGCGGCGTCGTCGCCCTCGCCCTTTTCTTCCAATTCGCCGCGCTCGTCCTGCGGTTGCTGATCCATTCCGTTCGAAGTCCGCCTGAGACCGTCATCACATTGCGGGCAAGCCCGTGTGCCCGATTTGATTATAGTGCCCTTCAGAGCCGGTTGATTCGACCAGCCCCGAAAATGTTAGCTGCACAATACCCCAAGGGATTGAAAAACCCGAAAATATCAGCAGTTACTCCCAGTCTTTAATGCGCCTACTGTGACAGAAGGAAGGCAAGATGAGCGTTCTCGAAGAAGGCAGCACACTGCCCCCATTTTCCATCGAAACAGACGGCGGTGGCCAGATCGTGGCAGAAGATCTGCATGGTTCGCCTGCGGTGATTTATTTCTACCCGAAGGACAACACCCCCGGCTGTACGAAGGAAGCAATCGCTTTCACCGAAAAGGCCGAGGAATTTGCCAAGCTCGGTGTTAGGGTCATCGGAATCTCGCCCGACAGTCCAGCCAAGCACGACAAATTTATCGCCAAGTATGAGTTGAACTTGACCCTTGGCGCCGACCCCGAGCATGAAGTGGCCGAAGCCTTCGGTGTCTGGGTGGAAAAATCCATGTACGGCCGGAAATACATGGGCGTCGAACGCTCCACCTTCCTCGTGGACGCAACGGGAAAGATCGCCAAGGTCTGGCCGAAGGTAAAAGTTGCCGGCCACGCGGAAGAGGTGCTGGAAGCTGCAAGCCAACTCTAGGTGCGACACCAACGAACCGGGGAGCTGCCGAGCTCTCCGGCACGACCCATTGCCTGCCAGAATGACGGCTTCGGCAGTGGATTTCCACCAGCGCGCACGTTACCTGACAGAATCGGCGAAATCACTCAACAAGCTTAACCATGGCGCGCAGACCATCAAAGCACTGCGGTTTCTCAACAATGAACCACTAACCCTGTAAATCTTTCTGACAACAAACTTTATTCCCCACATGGCCGCATTGCAGGCGTTCCGGTACGGATTTTATTAACCTTAATCGCCTCTACTCGGCTCATGAACTCGTGTCCTTATGCTGAGTGACCAATTGACGATGTATCGCGCCCAACGCAACTCCACCTCAACTGCCAGGACGCCGGCAGAAACCTTCCGTACGGAGCACATGGAAAGCCTCAAGGGCTCCGTGTTCAACCGCACCAAGTGGGGCATCATCTTCGCGGGAACCCTGGCTTGCACTGCCCTGCTCTATGCTGGCGTCGTCGGTGTCACGTCGATGCGTGAAGACCTCGTGTCCAGCGCCAACCAGCAACGCGATCAGCTCGAACAATCCTATGAGGAACGCATATATCAACTGCGATCGGAAGTTGACCGGCTGACCAGTCGTCAAGCACTGACCCAGGCCAACCTCGATGAACAGATGTCCATGCTGCTACGTCGCCAGCAGAGCCTGCAAGCGCGTCACTCACTGGTTTCAGAATTGGTAGAACGCGCCGAGCGCTCTGGTCTGCCGCTTGCGATCACCACACCAATGCCGTCCCGCAAGCCTGATATCGATCAGGCAGCAGCAACCGGCAAGCCGGACCACTTGCTGGCAATCGGTGGTGAATCAGAACCGATTGATGATCCCTTTGCTGCGCTCGGCCTGCGCGGATCGTCCAATGCCTTGCCTCTTTCAGAGACACGAGCCGACCCCGTTGCAAGCCCCTCGCTGGCCAAGCCAGAGAAGACACGCGAAGAAAAGGCCGCTTTGAACCGCTTGCGCTCTGATCTCAGCGCCATGGACATCGAAAGCTCAGCTGCACTGGAAGCCATTGCAATGGCTGCAAAAAGTCAGCTTGATGATTTGCTTGATACAACCCGGCCGCTGGGCATGACCATGGCGTCCGCGCGTCAACTCGCCTCGCGTGATGACAGCGAGACTCTCGCTGTTGGCGGTCCCTATGAGCCCATTTTGGGAACCGGCTTTGCCTTTCGCGCCGCCCAGGCGGAAAGTGCTTTGAATGAACTCGACATGGTCAAAAGCGCTGTGCGCAGCCTGCCTCTGACAACCCCGGCCCGTGGCGCAAGGCTCTCCAGCCAGTTCGGACCGCGCATGGATCCCTTCCTCGGCACCATTGCCATGCACACTGGCATGGACTTCATGGCCCCACGTGGTACTTCCGTCCACGCAGCCGGCCCTGGTGTCGTGATCAAGGCCGGTCGCAACGGCGGTTATGGCAATATGGTCGCCATCCGTCATGCCAATGGCCTTGTGACCCGCTACGCCCATCTCAGCCGCATTCTGGTGAACAAGGGGGAGCGCACAACCTCGGGACAGATCATCGGCCAGGTCGGCAGCACAGGCCGCTCCACCGGTCCGCACCTTCACTATGAAGTTCGGCTGAACGGCAAGCCGATCGACCCAAGCACTTATGTGCGAGCTGGCAAGGCGCTCTCCCGTTATCTCTGATCACTGCGCTGAAAATACAAAAACGCCCGGAAATTTCCGGGCGTTTTGTGTTGCACAGCACTAATGCTGTCTGGTTACTCTGCGTCGGAGATTTCGACGTCATCGCCACCAAAGACTCGCTGCGCAAGAGCAGCTTCCATGAAGGCGTCCAGATCGCCATCAAGGACATCGGACGGTGACGTGCTTTCAACACCTGTCCGCAGATCCTTCACCAGCTGATACGGCTGCAGCACATAAGAGCGAATCTGGTGCCCCCAACCGATATCGGTCTTGGACGCCTGCTCCTTATTCGCATCTTCCTCGCGCTTCTTCAGCTCCGCCTCATAGAGACGGGCCTTCAGCATGGACCAGGCAGTCGCCCGGTTTTTGTGCTGCGAACGCTCAGACTGACACTGCACCACGATTCCAGTCGGCTGGTGCGTGATACGCACGGCAGAATCGGTCGTGTTGACGTGCTGTCCACCTGCACCAGAGGCGCGGTAGGTGTCGATACGGCAGTCGCTTTCATTGATGTCGATCTCGATCGAATCATCAACCACCGGATAGACCCACGCGCTGGAGAAGCTGGTATGCCGCCGCGCCTGGCTGTCATAAGGCGAGATGCGAACGAGGCGATGCACGCCCGATTCCGTCTTCAGCCAGCCATAGGCGTTCTCGCCCTTGATCTGCAGAGTTGCCGACTTGATTCCGGCTTCTTCACCGTCATGATATTCCAGCAAATCAACCTTGAAGCCGCGCTTTTCCGCCCACCGGCGGTACATGCGCAACATCATGGAGGCCCAGTCCTGGCTCTCGGTGCCCCCTGCCCCGGAATTGATTTCCAGGTAGGTGTCATTGGCGTCGGCCTCACCGGACAGGAGCGAATTCAGCTGCAGCTGGTGCACCTTGATCTTGAGGCCTTTGAGAGCCTCTTCCGCGTCGGTGATAACCGATTGATCGCTCTCCATCTCACCCATCTCAATGAGTTCGATGTTGTCTGAGAGGTCCTGCTCAAGCGCGCGCACACCACTGACGCCATCGTCAAGCTGCTGACGCTCCCGCATCATTTTCTGGGCTTTTGTCGGATCATTCCACAGCTCCGGATCTTCCGAAGCTGCGTTGAGTTCATCTAGTCTGACGAGGGCCTGATCCCAGTCAAAGATGCCTCCTCAACAGGCTTATGGCCTGCTTGATTTCATCGACGATGCCTTCCATTTCGGCGCGCATCGGATACCTCGCTTATTTGTGTGAAAAAGCCCGGCCAGGTCGCTCGACGTGGCCGGGCTGAAATCGGTGCGGGACATTAGCCCCGGTCCCTTGCGTTGTAAACCGCATGAGCGCCAATGCAAGCCGACAGGAAAACAGTCTTTAGTAAAGACCGCCCGTGCCGCTCATCACCGCTTGCCCGGCTTCAGGAGAAACAGCACGGAAGTCGCCCATCTCGTCCTGGAAACCGATCACAGAGTAGCTGTCCGGCGGTGCCATCCCCGGCTTGAATGCTTCCAGAATGGCCCCGGGTGTGCCAGCTGCCGTGCGCAGTCCGGTACGACGGTCGATCGGAATCAACTGCAATCCCTTGGGCACCCGGAACTCCACCGGTGGCTTGTCGGCAAGCGCCTGCTTGACGAATTCGGTGAAGATCGGCGCGGCCACTTGCCCACCGGTCGCTCCGCGTCCCATGGCCCGCGGTGTGTCGAAGCCAACGAAGACACCGACAGCCAGGTCAGGCGTATAGCCCATGAACCAGGCATCTTTTTCGTCGTTCGTGGTGCCGGTCTTGCCAGCCACGGGGCGCCCGACAGCCTGAACAGACGTTGCCGTTCCGCGCTTGACCACACCTTCCATCATCGAGGTGATCTGATAGGCCGTCATCGGGTCGAGAACCTGCTCGCGGTCATCGATCAGTTCCGGCTCGGCCTGTCCGTGCCAGTCGTCCTGGGTACAGCCGTCGCAAATGCGGCTGTCATGCTTGTAGATGGTCTTTCCGTAGCGATCCTGGATTCTGTCGATCAAGGTCGGGCGAATGCGACGGCCGCCGTTGGCGATGGTCGCATAAGCCGCCGTCATCCGCAGCACCGTGGTTTCCCCGGCACCAAGCGACATGGAGAGAACCGGCAGCATATTGTCGTAGATGCCGAAGCGTTCTGCATACTCAGCCACCAGCGGCATGCCCATGTCCTGGGCAAGGCGCACTGTCATGACGTTACGCGAAAGCTCGATCCCGGTCCGCAGCGTAGACGGTCCATAGAATTTGCCGCCGTAGTTTTGCGGCTTCCAGGTGTCCAGCCCCGGACCCTGACTGATCTCGATCGGCGCATCCATGATCACAGACGACGGCGTGTAGCCATTGTCGAGAGCCGCCGCATAAAGGAACGGCTTGAATGAGGAGCCGGGCTGACGGTAGGCCTGTGTGGCGCGGTTGAACTCGCTCTGGTCGAAGCTAAAACCGCCGACCATCGCCAGTACACGACCGGTATAGGGATCCATCGCGACAAGTGCACCGGAGACTTCCGGAATCTGGCGCAATTCATAGATGCTTGGCGCCCCTCTGGATTGCTCCACATAGATGACATCGCCAGGTTTCAGCAAATCGCCGACTTTCGACGGCGCACGACCGCTGACGCGGGCCCACTTCATGCTTTCCAGCAGAACTTGCGCTGTGTCGCGATCACTCGACAACGCGCCGCTGACCAGACGGGCCGGCTGCAAGCCGATGCTGGCATCACCATCGGTCGTCGAAAGCACAACCGCCAGACGCCATTCGTCCAGATCGTTGAGGCCGGAGACCTCGCCAAGCGCAGCGCCCCAATCGGTGGCGATGTCGATGGACTCGACCGGACCACGCCACTTCCCGCGTTGGTGATCAAATTTCAGAAGTCCGTCTTTCAGAGCCTTGCGCGCAATGACCTGCATCTTCGGATCAAGCGTGGAACGCACCGACAGACCACCTTCATAGAGCCGTTTTTCGCCGTAGATGTTGGCCACTTCCCGACGCACTTCCTCAGTGAAATACTGGGCGGCCTCCAGTCGAACGCCGCGCTCACGCGGTGTGACGACCAGGTCCTTCGCCTGGGCTTCATCCGCTTCTTCCTGCGTGACATAGCCCTCTGCGGCCATCCGACTGATCACATAGTTGCGACGGGCGATGGCTTCCTTCTTGCGGCGGAAAGGATGGTAGTTGCTCGGTCCCTTGATGAGGGCTGCCAGATAGGCAACCTCTTCAAGGTTAAGTTCGTGGACGGACTTGTCGAAGTAGACCAGCGATGCGGCGGCGACCCCATAGGCGCCAAAGCCGAAATAGATCTCGTTCAGGTAAAGCTCGAGAATCTGGTCCTTTGAGTAGGCCTGCTCGATCCGCAGCGCCAGAATCGCTTCCTTGATCTTACGCTCGATCTTCAGATCGTTGGTCAGAAGGAAGTTCTTCGCCACCTGCTGGGTGATCGTCGAAGCGCCTTCAGGACGACGGCCGCTGCCGTAGTTTTGCACGAAACGAACGGCAGCACGCACCAGTCCTTCCGGGTCGACACCGATGTGAGTGTAGAAATTCTTGTCTTCCGTCGCCACGAAGGCGAACTTCAGCCGGTCCGGTATTGCCTGAATCGGCAGGAACATCCGCCGCTGGTTGGCATACTCGGCCATCAGGCTACCGTCGGAGGCGTGCACGCGGGTCATCACCGGCGGCTCGTAGTTCTTCAGGGCGGAGTAATCGGGCAGGCCCTCATTGAGCCGCTCCAGATAGATCCACACACCTGCAGCCAACACCAGCCCGATGGCTGCGCCAATGCCGAACAGATAGCCGAAAAATTTTACCAGGAACTTCATAACTGCGGGCTCGTCTTTCCCCGTCTGCATACCGATGACCGATACGGCCAAACGGCACATTTCCAACGCCCGCACAACACGGCCGCGTCCATAACATCCACGTCCATAACATAAAGGCGGATCAGGCGGCACCTACCTGTGGGCCCCTCGTCCGCCTCGTTGGCACCGCCCTTTTGAAGCCCCTTATTGGACCGGACAGCGCCTGAATACATGCCCTTTAGACCATCGTCTCGGCACTTTGCAACTTGAGGCTAACCTCCTTCAGCAATATGGCAAGCCTGAGGCAGGCAAAACGCCATTTTTCAGAAGGTTAAAGGTCGCCGCTCAGAGGCCTATTGGCCCGCCTCGTTTTCCTGCCGGGCAAACCGCGGCCTGAAGAACCCCTCGATTGCGGCGACCATCGCCCCTGCCATGCGCTCGCGCCAGGATTCCGATACCAGAAGTTTTTCATCCTGGTCATTGGAAAGATATCCCAGTTCAACCAGAACGGAGGGGATATCATGGGCTTTCAAAACCCGAAATCCTGCGGATCTGTGTGGATTCTTGATCAGTTTGACGGCGCTCTTCATTTCATCAACCAGCTTTCTGGCGAAGAAGACGGAGAAGTTCCGGGTCTCCCGCCGTGCCAGATCGATCAGGATGTCCGTCACCTCCTCTGGCTCGTCATGCAGCTCCACGCCGGCAATGATGTCGGACATTTTTTCGGATTGAGCCAGCTCGCTCGCCAGATCATCAGACGCCTGATCGGAAAGTGTGTAAACCGTCGCGCCACGCGCCAGCGTGCGCCCTCGGGTCACCGAATCGGCGTGGATCGAAACGAACAGATCCGCCCCAAGGTCATGCGCCTTGTCGACCCGTTTTGCCAATTGCACAAAGGTGTCATCCTCGCGGGTCAGGTGAACCGAATAGCGGCCGGTCTCTTCCAGCTTGCGCTTGAGAATGGAGGCAAAGTCCAGAACGACGGCCTTCTCAAGTGTCCCCGCAACGCCCTGCGCCCCGGTATCCAGCCCACCATGGCCGGGATCAAGCACAATCACCGGAAGATCACTGTCCTCAGTCGTCAGCTTGTCGCCTTTCGGCGCCCCCTTGCCCTGAGCCAACTGCGCCCGGGACGTTTCCGCAAAGGAAAGAAAATCGCTGCGATTGCTTTTCACCAGATCGATCACCATACGCGCCGGCTGGTCATCGACAGCAGGCAGCACGAATGTCTTGTCGACGCGCACCGGCTCGGACAGATCCAGAACCATCCGTGATTTGCCCGGCGCAAAAAGACCATAGCGCCAGGCGGACACCAGTCCCCGTCCCTCGCGTCCGGCCCCCTGTGGCAATTGAAAGGCGACTTCGGGCAGATCCAGAATCAATCGATAGGGGTCAGCCAGGGCAGAGATGGCGATTCCAATATCACCGCTCAGATCCAGAACGAATCGCGTCCGCACCTCGTCTCCGGCAACCCTAGCACCGACCACGCGGGGGGCTGGCGGCACTAGAAGACCATCCACTTCCCCTGCGACACCTGCCGAATCCGGCGGTATCACAGAACCCGTTTCCGGCTCTTCTTGGGCATGAACGATCGTCCCGGAAAGCACCACAAGTACACAGCACAGGGCCATACTCATGCGCATAAAATCTGCCAAGCGCGACCAGGCAACTGTTGAAGTCAGATGATTTTTTTTCAAACAGAACAAGATACTTAGATCCCTTGCCTGCGGTTTCGATAGGCCTCGCCCGGTCACCTCGATCGGAAATTCCAACCCACACCACTTTGCAGTTCGATCGCTCAAACCATCGTTCCCCTGAGGTTTGCCGTGTAAATTTCCATGTCTTGGGAACAGCTCACAAGGGCTCTCCCAACGTAACCTTGTGAACAGCTGAAAACAGCAAATCGCATTATCGCTTTCACATTGCTTGCAAACGCGCAATCGTGATCGTAAAAGTACCTTACGGATATAGGTTTCAAACCGATACCGTCCCAGGTGGCATGCATGGACTATCCACATGTCATCGTGAACCGGAAACTCGCCATGGCATTGGAGGCCACAGCCAGGCGACTCAAGTTTCAGGCTCAAGAAAGCGGACGGAACTCGCTGAAAAACCAATAAGAATTCCGCCTATTTGTCGTATTCCGATTACAATCCGGGGGACGTTTCAGGCGGGGTTTCCAAGATCCGACCCGATGGGGATGCGGCGCGTATAGCTCTTGATTGAACAAATTGGAGCCCGCCGGTTTTCCCCTGATGTGACAACGAACAAAGACTTCACGGGCACTGCGGCCCACAGGAACCAGCGCGATGCAACAAGGACAAGACAGAATGGCAGGCCCGTTTGATACGGCCGCTCTCGTCGCCTTGAAGACCGCGCGTCCCGCAGTTTCCGCCTCCCACAATGAAATTCACAACATAACGGCAGCTCGGCTTGCAGATATTTTCCCGCGCGCATTCAGCGCGGACGCAGCCGCTTCCGTGGAGACATTCATCAATGGCAAACAAAATGCTGATCGACGCGGCCCACCCGGAGGAAACCCGGGTAGTCGTGGTCCGGGGCAATCGGGTTGAAGAATTCGACTTTGAAGCAGCGAACAGAAAGCAGCTACGCGGAAATATTTATCTCGCCAAAGTAACGAGGGTTGAGCCCTCACTTCAGGCAGCCTTTGTGGAATACGGCGGAAACCGGCACGGCTTCCTCGCCTTCAGTGAAATCCACCCGGATTATTATCAGATCCCGGTTGCGGATCGTCAGGCGCTGCTCGATGAGGAAAGCGCTCACGACGACGATCACTCTGATGAGCCCAAGGAAGAAAAGCCACGTCGCCGGCGTCGCTCGTCCTCGGCCAAGAACGAAGCTTCTTCCGATCAGGTCTCCGAAGATGACAACACGGACGACCACGACGAAAACGACACAGCCAGTGCATCCGACAACGATGACGACAACGGCGACGGAGATGACGTCGAATCCGTAGGCGCCGAAGACGCCATGGAAGAAGTGCCTGTGCGTCGCCAGCAGCGCCGCCAGTACAAGATCCAGGAAGTCATCAAGCGTCGCCAGGTCTTGCTGGTTCAGGTCGTAAAGGAAGAACGTGGCAACAAGGGCGCTGCCCTGACCACCTACCTCTCCCTCGCCGGTCGTTACTCGGTGCTGATGCCGAATACCGCACGTGGCGGCGGTATCTCCCGCAAGATCACCCAGCCAACTGACCGCAAGCGGCTGAAGAAGATCGCCTCGGAGCTGGATGTGCCGGAAGGCATGGGCGTGATCCTGCGCACCGCCGGAGCAAGCCGCACCAAGGCCGAGATCAAGCGCGACTTCGAATACCTCATGCGCCTTTGGGAGAATGTGCGGGAGCTCACGCTCCGCTCCACTGCCCCCAATCTGGTCTATGAGGAAGGCAGCCTGATCAAGCGGTCGATCCGCGATCTCTACAATAAGGACATCGACCAGGTTCTGGTCGCTGGCGAAGACGGTTACCGTGAGGCCAAGGACTTCATGCGCATGCTCATGCCGAGCCATGCCAAGAACGTCCAGCCCTACCGCGAAGCATCGCCGCTGTTCATCCGCTACGGTGTCGAACCGCAGCTCGACGCGATGTTCTCGCCTCAGGTTACCCTGAAGTCCGGTGGCTACATCGTCATCAACCAGACCGAGGCGCTGGTGTCCATTGATGTGAACTCGGGTAAATCGACCCGCGAGCACAACATCGAAGACACCGCGCTGCAGACCAACCTGGAGGCGTCTGAAGAAGTCGCTCGCCAGCTGCGTCTGCGCGATCTGGCCGGTCTTGTCGTGATCGATTTCATCGACATGGAAGAGAACAAGAACAACCGCAATGTCGAGCGCAAGCTGAAGGAATGCCTGAAGAGCGACCGCGCTCGTATCCAGGTTGGCAGGATCTCGCATTTTGGCCTGATGGAAATGTCGCGTCAGCGCATCCGGACCGGCGTTCTGGAAAGCTCCACCACGCCTTGCCCGCATTGCTATGGCACCGGCATGATCCGTTCGGTGGAATCGGTTGCCCTGCATGTTCTGCGCTCTCTGGAAGACAATCTCCTGAAGGGCGCCACGCACAACCTGATCATCCGCACGTCAACGGAAGTTGCGCTCTACATCCTCAACCAGAAGCGGTCGAACCTGTTCGATCTGGAAACCCGCTTCGCAATCGAGGTCTCAGTTCAGGCTGACGAGATGGTCAACGGCCAGCTCTACGTCCTTGAACGCGCCGAATTGGTTGATCGCGAACGCAATCCTCAGCCAGTCGCACCGATTGTTCAGCCCGATACCGTCGAAATTGACGAGATCGAGGACGAAGTCGAATTGGAAGACAACCTTCCAGGCGGCGAAGAGCACGAAGACGAAGAAGTAGAGCAGACGGCCGAAACCGAAGAGAACTCTTCGCGTGGAGATCGTCGTCGCCGTCGTCGCCGCAAGCGTCGGCGCGGTGGTCAGGACAACCAGCAGGATGATGATCAGAACGGTCAGTCAGGTGATTCTGCCCAAAACGATGCGCAGGCGAACAAGCACGCCCAGAACGCCGACAGTTCTGACGAGGACACCGACAGCGGTGAAGACGAACAGTCCAACGACACTGACAGCAACAACGATGGCGAGCCGCGCCGCAAGCGTCGACGGGGACGTCGGGGTGGCCGTCGCAGCCGCCGCGGTGGTCCTGACGACAACGAATCGGAAAACAACGGCGATCAGTCTTTCGACAACGCTTCCGATGGGGATCAGGCGCAGCCTGTAGAACAAGTCGTGGCCCAGGCCGAGACCACTGCAGAAGAAACCCCGGCTGTCGCTGTGGACGAAACGCCAGCACCGACTGAAACCGAAGCAACAGCGCCTGTTGCTACCGAACCGGTTGCTGATGTCGCTGCTGAAGAAGCTGCTCCGATAGCGGAAGAATCGTCTGCTGCTACGGAAGCTCCCGCAGCTCGGGTGGAAGAGGCTCCTGTCGATACGCCGAAAGTCGAGGGAACTCCGGCACCGGCTGAAGAGACCCCAGAGCCCGAATCTGCACCGGAAAAGCCAGCCGCTCCGGTTGAGCCTGTGGTGACCCGCGAAGTGGGGGGCGATGCAGAAGAAACCGATGCGAACCGCCCGAAACGCGGTGGCTGGTGGCAGCGCCGCTCCTTCTTTTAAGGCGCATTGAGAGACACGAAAAAGGCGGCCAATTGGCCGCCTTTTTTATTGGAACAGCTAAAATACAAAAACTATTTCAACCAGTTCCCCAGATTCTCCAATGCAAGCGCCATGTTCTCATGCGTGCCAGCGAATGAGAATCGGGTGTGGCGGTCTCCGTTGGTCTGATCGAAGTCTGCCCCCGGCGTCGCGGCAACACCCGCCTCCGCCAGCATGGCCTTGGTGAATGCCAGCGAGTCGTTGGAAAAGCGACTGGTGTCGGCATAGATGTAAAAAGCCCCATCCACCGGTAGGAGGCGGTCAAAGCCAATCACCGGCAGGCCACTCAACAAAAGCTCGCGGTTCCGCGCGTAGCCGGCTTTCACCTGCTCAAGCTCATCCGTTGCATCGAGGGCCGCCTGAGCGGCAATCTGCGACAACTCCGGTGCCGAGATATAAAGGCTCTGCGCCAGCTTCTCGACGGGCCGCACCAACTCGTCCGGCAACACCATCCAGCCAATGCGCCACCCCGTCATGCAGAAGTACTTGGAGAAGGAGTTGATGACGATGGCCCGGTTCGACGTCCGCAGCGCGGTTTCCTGCGTCCCCTGATAGACCAGACCGTGATAAATCTCGTCGGAGACGAACCAGATGTCTTCAGCATCGCAATAACTCACCAAAGCCTGCAGCGCCTCGGGAGTCATCATCGTTCCAGTTGGATTGGCCGGGCTGGCGACCAGAACCCCGTGCACCGGTCCCGACTTGCGCGCTTCCTCCAGATGCTCGGGCGTCAGGCACCAGCGGCTTTCCACCCCCACTTCGATCTCTACCGGCACGAGACCCAGGGCCTTCAGAATATTCCGGTAGGCCGGATACCCAGGTGATGTCAGAACGATCCGGTCTCCGGGATTGAAGGCCGCCAGGAAAATCAGGTTGAACCCTGCCGACGACCCGGCAGTCACGGCAATCCGATCCGCGGGCACTTCGACGTTATAGGTCTCCTTGTAATGCTCCGCCAGGCGAGCGCGCAGGCCCGGCAGACCAAGCGCCTCTGTGTAGCCGATACGCCCGACCTCCAACGCCTTAATGGCTGCCTGTCGCGCCAGCAGCGGGGCTGGCGCGCCCGGTTGGCCGACCTCCATGTGAATGATCTCACGGCCTTGGGCTTCCAGTCTCCCGGCCTCTCCCAGAACCTCCATGGCAAGAAACGGATCCACCATACTCCGCGCCGACACACGCCCCGTTTTCTTCGTTCCGGTCGTTTCGTTCACGCTGAATTCCTCGTCATGCAATTGCCTTTGTCTCCTCTTAGCATCGCTCAAAAGTTATTGCACAGATGGCAACTTGACCTTTTCCCGGTCAGTCTTCTACCGTCACGGGATGATCGCACCTCTGGGAGAGAAACACTTGCGTTCCAATTCCACTGCGCACCGGTCATCCGGGGCCGCCGAACTGGCCCTTGCGGCACCGCTCCAACGCTTTGGCATGCTGGGAAAAGCCTGGCAAACAGGCCTGAAGAAGACCTTTGCCAGCTTGCTCTCAGCCACATTGCTCGTGCCTTTCACTCTGCCCCTGACGGGCAACGAGGCCCAGGCACAGCGCGGCCGAATCCCGCTGGTGCGAGACGCAGAAACTGAAGACCTTCTGAAGGACTATGCCGCCCCGATCTTCAAGGTCGCCGGCATCGGCAATTCCCCCGCAGAAATCATTCTGGTCAACGACAAGAGCTTCAACGCCTTTGTTCCCGATAGCCGCCGCATGTTCATCAACATAGGCGTGATTCTGGAAGCCGAGGATCCTGGCGAAGTGATTGGCGTGATCGCCCATGAAACCGGCCACATTGCCGGGCGCCATCTGGTCCGCCTGCGGCAGGCTGCCGCCAATGCCCAGATCATGTCGGTCATCGGCATGGTGCTGGGCGCAGGGGCTGCCGTTGCCGGTGCCGCTTCAGGCTCCGGCCAGGCAGCTCAGGCAGCCGGTGTGGCTGCCCTCGGCTCGCCTCAGCTGGGTCAGCGTTCGCTTTTGTCCTATCAACGCGGCGAGGAAGCCTCTGCCGACCGGGCGGCGCTGCGCTATCTCAACGCCACCAAGCAAAGCGCCAAGGGCATGCTGACGGTCTTCGAACGCTTTGCCGAGCAGCAGGTCTTTTCCGCCCGGTTTGCCGACCCTTATGCAGTGTCGCACCCAATGGCCAACGAGCGCTACCGCAACCTGGCTGTCGATGCGCAGAAGAGCGCCTACTACGACAAGCCGACGTCAGCTGCCCTCAAGGCCCGGCACGATATGGTGCGGGCCAAGCTGATGGCCTTTGCCAGTCACCCCAATGAGGTCGCCCGCAAGTACCCCCGCTCAGACACCAGCATGCCGGCACAATATGCCCGCGCTGTTGCGGCGATGAAGGCCCGGTCACGCAAGGCCGTCGACATGATCGATGCACTGATCCGCAATCAGCCGAGCAATCCGCACTTTCAGGAACTCAAAGGGCAGGCCTTCATGGAAATGGGCCGCCCCAAGCAGGCTGTCCAACCGTTCCGGCGCGCAGTCGCGCTGCATCCCAATGAAGGCCAGTTTCTCATCTGGCTTGGCTATGCGCTCGTGGCGTCGAATGACAATGGTGCGTTGCCAGAAGCAGAAAGAATGCTCAAGGCGGGCCTGCAGCGGGATCCGAACTCCGGCATCGGCTATAGCCAGCTTGCCATTGCCCACGCCCGCCAGGGTGACACGGCACAAGCCGATGTGGCGACCGCAAAGGGCCTTATGGTGCAGGGCGACTTCGACGCTGCCAAGCGCTACGCCAAACGAGCTCAACAGAATTTGAAGCGCGGCACCCCTGCCTGGCTTCAAGCAGATGATATTGTGTCCTATAGACCACCTCAGTCCTTGCAGCGCCGTCGCTGATACGCGCGCTCACCCAATCACGCCCTCTCACCGGCCAATCAGCGCCGGTAGTGTCGGCACAGGAGCCTTTAATGTCCGATTTCCTGCCCCTGATCCCTCGCCATTTCAAGGCGACGCTCACGGCGACTGCCTTCGCAGTTGGTCTGTTCACCGCAAGCGTTGCTCCGTCCTCCGCTGAGGAGTTGAACCGGGAGCAAGTTGAAACCATCGTAAAGGAATACCTTCTCAACAATCCGGAGGTCATCCGTGATGCCATGAGCGAGTTGGAGCGCCGTGAACAGCTGGCCGAGCAACAAGCCCGCGAAAGCGCTTTGACGGACAGCGCCGACGCCCTGTTCAACTCCAAGCATCAAGTCGTCCTCGGCAACCCGCAAGGCGACGTCACACTGGTTGAGTTTTTTGACTACAACTGTGGCTACTGCAAGCGCGCCTATTCCGATATGGCACGTCTTATCGAGGAAGATTCCAACCTGCGGGTCGTCCTGAAAGAATTCCCCGTTCTGGGCCAAGGGTCTGCAGAAGCAGCTCAAATTGCCGTTGCCGTCAACGAACTGGCACCGGAAAAATACGCTGACTTCCATCAGGCATTGCTGCTGCAGCGCGGCCAGGCGAATCATGCCAGCGCGCTGAAAGCCGCCACGGATCTGGGCCTGAGCGAAGAGGATATCGGCAAGGTTGTCACCGGCCCGATCCCACGCGCGACCATCGAAGAAGTCTACGGCCTCGCTGACCGTCTCGGTCTGACGGGAACTCCCTCTTATGTGGTTGGAAACCAGGTGGTTCCCGGCGCTATCGGCTATGATGCGCTGAAGACGCAGATCGCGGAAATGCGAAATTAAGGGCAAACGGCCTGTTTGCGGCGAAAAACGCCTTATCGGCAACCGGTTCGGGCTTTTACTTGCCTCAATCAGTGCCTATAAGGGCCAATCAAGGTCCCGGCTCATGTTGGGGCCCCACTTGTTCAAGCTCACTTGGTACGAGCAAACGATGGGCGCTATGGAGATGCCAACGCACGAGGCTCGTGACCTGACGGTTGTACCGCCGTCGTCCGCCTCTCAAGGAAGTTTCTACTCCATTCGCGGGACGCAACCAGGCGCCCAATCCACTCCCAGCGCAGCCAATAGCGCTCCCTAATTCTCAGGCGATTTACGAAAGCTCAGCCCTATGTCGAAAGATAAGAAGTTTGATACGGACCTGATCCGCGACCTCGCGCTGCTTCTCGATGAGACCAATCTGACCGAGATCGAACTGGAACAGAACGATTTCCGGATCCGCGTAGCACGCCAGTTCTCCGTTGAAGCTCCGGTACAGGTTGCCGCTCCTGCGGCCCCGGCTGCGCCAGCCGCACCGTCAGCCCCGGCCGCAGCGCCCGCAGCCGCTCCGCAGGCGTCTGGCTCCGCCATCACCTCTCCGATGGTCGGCACCGCCTACATGTCAGCTGAGCCAGGTGCCAAGCCCTACGTTCAGGTCGGGGACAAGGTGTCTGAAGGCCAGACGATCTTGATCATCGAAGCCATGAAGACCATGAACCATATCCCGGCAACCAAGACCGGCACGGTTAAGCAGATCCTCGTGGAAGACGCCCAGCCGGTGGAATTCGGCGAGCCGCTCATCATCGTCGAATAAGGACCGGATGCCCATGTTTTCCAAGATCCTCATTGCCAACCGCGGTGAGATTGCTTTGCGCATCCTGCGCGCCTGCAAAGAGCTCGGCATTTCCACAGTGGCGGTTCACTCCACTGCCGATGCCAACGCCATGCATGTGCGCCTGGCAGACGAAAGCGTCTGTATCGGCCCCCCGGCCGCTCGCGACAGCTATCTCAATATTCCGCAAATCCTGGCCGCCTGTGAAATCACTGGCGCCGATGCGGTTCACCCCGGCTATGGCTTCCTTTCCGAGAACGCCCGCTTTGCGGAAATTCTGGAAGCGCATAACATCGTCTTCATCGGCCCTACCTCTGATCACATCAAGATCATGGGCGACAAGATCCAGGCCAAGCAAACCGCCAAAGACCTGGGCATTCCGGTCGTTCCGGGCTCAGATGGTGCCGTGACACCAGCCGACGATGCGCACGCAATTGCAGCGAAAATCGGCTATCCGGTTCTGGTCAAGGCTGCGTCGGGCGGCGGCGGCCGTGGCATGAAGGTCGCGAAGACCGAAGCGGATCTGGACAATGCCATGTCCACCGCGCGCTCCGAAGCCAAGGCAGCCTTCGGCGACGATGCGCTCTACATGGAAAAGTATCTCGGCAAGCCGCGCCATATCGAGATCCAAGTTCTTGGTGACGGCAAAGGCAATGCCGTCCATCTGGGCGAACGTGACTGCTCCTTGCAGCGTCGCCACCAGAAGGTTCTCGAAGAAGCCCCTTCCCCGTGCCTCAACACCGAGCAGCGCGAGAAGATCGGTGAGATTGTCGCCAATGCCATGCGCAAGCTGAAGTATCGCGGCGTCGGAACGGTCGAGTTCCTGTATGAGAACGGTGAATTCTTTTTCATCGAAATGAACACCCGTCTTCAGGTCGAACATCCGGTTACCGAAATGATCACCGGCATCGATCTGGTCAACGAGCAGATCCGCATCGCCGCTGGTGGCTCTCTGGAAATGACCCAGGAAGACATCCGCTTCGAAGGCCATGCCATCGAATGCCGGATCAATGCGGAAGATCCGCGCACCTTCATGCCGTCGCCGGGCACAATCACCTATTATCATCCGCCTGGCGGCCTTGGTGTGCGCGTCGACAGTGGTGTCTATCAGGGCTACAAGATCCCGCCCTATTACGACAGCCTGATCGGCAAGCTCATCGTGCACGGGCGCAATCGCGTCGAATGCCTGATGCGTCTGCGTCGTTGCCTGGATGAATTCGTTGTCGATGAAATCAAGTGTACCATTCCGCTGTTCCGCGATCTGGTCGACAATCAGGACATCGCCAACGGTCAGTATGACATCCATTGGCTTGAAAACTATCTGGCGGAAGCGCCGGAAAGCTGACGCCTGGAAAGGCCAAGAACGACAAGCGCCATGGCCGAACACAGCGACGACATTGTCCTGGAAATAACCCCGCAGGTTTTGCTTAAAGCCTATGCCTGCGGGCTCTTCCCGATGGCGGAATCTGCAGAAGATGCCGGGCTGTTCTGGCTGGAGCCGGAACATCGCGGCCTTCTGCCTCTGCACAACTTCCATCTGCCCAAACGCCTCAGGCGGACCCTGCGATCCGACAAGTTCGAGATTCGCATCTCGACGGATTTCAACGCGGTCATAGATGGTTGTGCAGGCGGAGGCCCAGACCGGCCCAAAACCTGGATCAACCGGGAGATCCGCCGCCTCTACAGCGAGCTGTTCGACCTCGGCTATTGCCACACGGTCGAGGCCTGGCTCGACAATGAGCTTGTCGGCGGTCTTTACGGCGTCTCGCTCAACGGGGCATTCTTTGGTGAAAGCATGTTCACCCGTGCGACTGACGCCTCAAAGGTCTGCTTTGCCCACCTGGTCGCTCGTCTGATTGCCGGCGGCTACAGTCTGCTCGACACCCAATTCGTCACCTCGCATCTCGCCCGCTTTGGCACTCTGGAAGTCAATCGGGATGCCTATAATGACGAATTGGCCAAGGCCCTCGCGCTTGATGGCAACTTCTACAATTTGAACGTCGAAGCGCGCGGCCAGGATGTTCTGGATATTCTCGACGCTGTCGACACCGCGTCCAGCTGAATAGACCCAAAAAAACCTCAGGTTACAGACATAAAAGACCCGCGACCTCCGAAGGGAGATGCGCGGGTCTTTCCGTTTTCTGAAACTCTTACGGCTTGGGAACCGGCACCCCGACTTCGCCGGTTTCAACTTCACCGGCCAGTGGATCAAGGCCGTCTTCGGCGCCTTCCCTGACCGGCGGTCCGTCATAGCCATCGGGCGGCGGGACCGAAGAGGCCATCTTGCAGTCCGTCAACCAGACATCATAGACCGCGTGTTCGACCGCATGCAGACCGGGACTTGCAGCATACATCCAGCCGGAAAAGATCCGCCGGACTTCGTTGTTCAAGGTGATCTCGTCAACCTGAACGAAGGCCGTGGTTTCGGGGTTTTCCGTCGCCGGGCGAGTGTGGCAAACTTGCGGCGTCAGCTGCAGCGCCCCAAACTGGACGGTCTCACCCATATAGACATCAAAGGATGTGATACGGGCGGTGATCTTGTCGAGCCCGGAGAAAACCGCGACCGGGTTCTCAATCAGGCCTGGATCAGCTGCAGCATCACTTGACGGGTTTGCCTGTGCGTCGTTGTTCTGCTGGCTCAGGTTCGGGTCCTGTCCGCCCTGCAACGGCTCATCAAGCGGCGGTAGAGGCTCTAGATCCTGCGCAGGGTCAACCGACTGCCATTGAGCCAGAGCCCCCCCTGTAACGGCGACAAGAAGACCGAGAGCACATGCTCCGGCCAGCGCCTGCTGCCCAACACCTGGAAACTTCAACACCTGCCGCATCCGGTTTCTCTTTGTCCGATTCCTGTCTGTGGATCCGAGCGGTAGCATCGGAATAAGGCCCGGAAAAGACAAGTATCTTTTCCGGGCCTCTGATCTTGCACGTAGCAGTCCTTAACCGAGTTCCGCCAGTGTCCGGAAGGCCACTTCAACCTTTTCCAGTCGTTCGGCAAACTCGGCCATCTTCTCGCGCTCGCCGTCGACCACCTCATCCGGGGCCTTTGCAACGAACTTCGGATTGTTGAGCTTCTTCTCGATCCGCGAGATCTCGCCCTTGAGCTTGTCCATCTCCTTGGAAAGACGCGCCCGCTCTGCATCCAGATCTACCAGACCGGCCAACGGCAGGCAGACAGTCGCCTCACCGACAATAATCTGTGCGGAGCCCTTGGGAGCAGCATCCCCCAGCTCGATGCTTTCCGCCCGCGCCAGGCGTTCAATCGCCCCGCGGTGGGTGTCGAGACGAGCCTGGGTATCAGCGCTTGCGCCAATAATTACCACGGGCACTTTCGCACCGGCAGGTACGTTCATTTCCGAACGCACTGAACGGATCTGCGAGATCAGCTCGACCAGCCAGTTGATTTCACCCGCAGCCGCAGCGTCCTCCAATCCACCCGTCGGCCAGGCCGTGTGCATCAGAAGCTTGTCGGCTTTAACACCACCATCTCCCAGACGCTCCCACAGCTCTTCCGTCAGGAACGGCATGAACGGGTGCAGAATTTTCAGGATCTCATCCATAGACCAGGCCGCAGCAGCCCGAATCTCGATCTTGGTGGCTTCATCTTCACCGTTGAAGATCGGCTTGGCCAGTTCCAGAAACCAGTCGCAATAGTTGTTCCAGACAAACCGGTAAGCCGCATTTGCCGCATCATTAAAGCGATAGGTTTCCAGCGCCTTCGTCACTTCATCCGCACAGCGGACAGTCTCGGTGACAATCCAACGCGCCAGTGTGTGCTGAGTGGTCGATGGATCAAAACCCTCGACCCGGGCACAACCATTCATTTCTGCAAAGCGTGCAGCATTCCACAGCTTGGTTGCAAAGTTGCGGTAGCCAGCCACGCGCGAGGTTGCCAGCTTGATGTCGCGCCCCTGTGCTGCCATGGCAGCCAGCGTGAAGCGCAGGGCATCGGCCCCGTATTCTTCCACCAGCGAGAGCGGATCAATGACGTTGCCCTTGGACTTCGACATTTTCTGGCCGCGCTCGTCACGCACGAGGGCATGAATGTAGATGTCCTTGAACGGCTCAACCTTCATGAAGTGCTTGGACATCATCATCATCCGCGCAACCCAGAAGAAAATGATGTCGAAACCCGTGATCAGAACCGTGGTGGGGAAGTAGGTTTCCAGTTCCTTGGTTTGATCCGGCCACCCCATGGTGGAGAATGGCCAAAGCGCAGACGAGAACCATGTATCAAGCACGTCTTCGTCACGCTTCAGCTCGACACTCTTGCCATAATGATCCAACGCCAGCTTCTCGGCTTCGGCAACGTCATGGGCAACGAAGATCTCTCCGTCCGGACCGAACCAGGCCGGGATCTGATGACCCCACCAGAGCTGACGCGAAATGCACCAAGGCTCGATGTTTTCCATCCAGTCGAAGTAGGTCTTCTCCCAGTTTTTCGGAACGAAGCGTGTGCGGTCTTCTTTCACCGACGCAATGGCAGGTTCTGCCAGGGTCTTTGCATCGGCAAACCACTGGTCGGTCAGCATCGGCTCGATGACGACCTGGCTGCGGTCGCCAAATGGCTGCATGATCTTCTTGTTCTCGACGAAAGGCTGCTCGGTGCCTTCTTCGTCAGTCACAGTGACCGCAAGACCTTCGGCATTGATCGCTGCAATGATCTTTTCGCGCGCTTCATACCGGTCGAGGCCGCGATAGTCATCCGGAACCAGATTGATTGCATCGACATCGGCTTCGCTGGGAAGCTCACCGCTATCGACGATCTTCTTGGCCATTTCGGCGCATTCAGCATAGGCCGGGCCGTCGGATCGCATTGAAGCGACCAGATCCATCAGCCGGTAGAGCGGAATGTTGTTGCGGCGGGCAACCTGATAGTCGTTGAAGTCATGTGCGCCGGTGATTTTCACCGCACCAGAGCCGAAATCCTTGTCCGGATATTCATCCGTGATGATCGGGATCAGACGGCGATGCTCCTTCGGCCCAACCGGGATCTCGCAAAGCTGGCCGACGATCGACTGATAGCGCTCATCATCAGGATGAACGGCAACCGCGCCATCGCCCAGCATGGTTTCCGGACGCGTTGTCGCGATGGCGATATAATCCCGCGTTTCGCGCAGAATGACAGTGCCGTCTTCGTCCTTCTCGACATATTCATATGTAACGCCGCCTGCCAGCGGATACTTGAAATGCCACATGTGGCCGTCGACTTCCTTGTTCTCCACTTCGAGATCGGAAATCGCGGTTTCAAACTTGGGGTCCCAGTTGACCAACCGCTTGCCGCGGTAGATCAAGCCATCGCGGTAGAGCTGGACAAACACCTGGCGCACAGATTCCGACAGACCTTCGTCCATGGTGAAGCGCTCACGGCTCCAGTCACAGGATGTCCCGAGACGCTTGAGCTGGTTGAAGATTATCCCGCCGGATTCCTTCTTCCAGTCCCAGATTTTCTGAACAAAGGCTTCACGGCCGAGTTCACGGCGACCAGGTTCCTTGTTTGCAGCAAGTTGCCGCTCAACGACCATCTGGGTCGCAATGCCCGCATGATCCATGCCCGGTTGCCAGAGGACGTTCTTACCCCGCATGCGCTCGAAGCGAACCAGAATATCCTGCAGCGTGTTGTTAAGCGCGTGTCCCATATGCAGCGAACCGGTTACGTTCGGTGGCGGGATCACGATGGAATAGGCGTCCTGCCCCTCCCTCGCGCCTGCTCCGGCCTTGAAGGCCTCCGCCTTTTCCCAGGTTTCATAAATGCGCGGCTCAACGCTTGCCGCATCGTATGTCTTGTCAAGCATATGGGGTACTCGAAGATGAATGTTCGTGCCGCCGTGTAAATCGGATGCGGCAAGGTGAGTCAACAAAAGAAGCCGGAAAGCCTTGCTACAAGCGCGCTATCGACAGCCTCAAACGAAAACGCCGCCCTGAAAGGCGGCGCCATGGGCCCGGTGGCCCGAACCGTATCACCCTTATCGGCGCCGGGTGACCCGATCGATTTCCTTCTTTACCAGTTCTTCCACCATACCCGGCAGGTTCTGATCAAGCCAGCCTTTGAGCATTGGACGCAGCATTTCGCGCACCAGCTCTTCCATCGTCTGCGGCTGGTTGCCGACAAACAGATTAGAGAGATTGTCAAAGGCAGCGTGAACCGCATCGTTGGTGTTGTCAGAGGTCAGCGGGTCGTCATTGTCCACATCTGGCAGATCGTCAGGAACAGGAGACGTCTGCACCGACGCCTGAGGCCGTGAGGCAGCCTTGGCCGCAGGCTTTGCGGCGGTAGGTGTAGGGGCAGGTTCAGGAGCCGGTTCTTCTGGCAGATCAAAACTCGAGAAATCGAGATCGTCCTCAGCTTCAGCAGGCGACGGTGTTCCCTCGACAAAGGCGATGTCCTCATCACCGACCATTTCGATATCGACCGAGTCCACTGCGCCATCGTCTTCCAGGATGGCAAAATCTTCTGTCAGCTCCAGAACGTCGTCATCGCTTTCCGCTTCGGCGACTTCCGCCATCGCGGCGGCCATATCGTCGTCAGCGGACTGTTCGTCTTCAACTCCGCCTATATCGGAATCATCCATGTCGAAGAGCTTGTCCAGGTCGTCCTGGTTCATCTCGGATGCGTCGCCCATATCGCTAGCCGCCTCGCTTTCGGTGCTTTCCGTCGAACCGGCGCTGCTCTCTGGAGCGCCTTCTGCAGTTTGCTCATCCTCGTCGGAGATGATCCGGCGGATGGAGGCCAATATTTCCTCCATGGACGGTTCGTCCGCCTGATTAGCTTGCGCCATGACATCCCCCGTACTGATCGGCAACGCTTAGAGAATCACTTCGCACAAGCGTGAATGATTCGTTAACCAGGATTATAGAGGCGCATAGACGCAAGGGAAAAGGCAAGCAGATGGATCCACTTGTCTTTTCCCCGGCAACCTTGCATAGGCGAAGGGTATTCACAGGTCGCTAACGACCAGCGCAAAACACTGTTTGCGGTGAAGAGAGGTTTACTCGCGCTGAAGCGCGTCCTCTCAACGACCGTCCGGCGTGCGCAGTCCGAACCATTTATCGCGGACTTTCGCGTAATTGGCCTTCGGATCATAACGGCGCACATTGAGGTTCAGGTTGTCGACATCGAGCTTACCAACTGCAGCCAGAAGCTGATAACCGCTAACGATGCGGTTGCGCTGCGCAGTCACCAGATTGACCCGTTGATTGACCAGCTCCCGTTGGGCATCAAGCACATCCAAGGTGGTCCGCTGACCGACGCGCTGCTCTTCAAGCACGCCATCCAAAGCCAGCTGCTGCGCTTCAACAGCCGCCTGAGCCGCACTGATCGAAGCTTCCGCAGCTTGATAATTGCCCCAGGCCGAAATCACGTTGGCCCGAACACGATCCCGCGTGACATCAAGCTGCAAACGGGTTTGGCCGAGTTCCTGTTTGACCTGCCTAACAGCAGAATATTCAGCACCACCTTGGTAGATCGGAATGGATACCCGGCCGTAAATGGCAGCCGATGTGCTGCGATCAACATTGGCCGAAGGCTGCCAGTTCTGCGTGAGGGAGCCCTCGACGGAAACCGTCGGCAGCAAGGCCCCCTCGGCTGTTTTCACCGCGTAAATCCCAGCATCGACCATGTGCTGCGCCTGCCGGATCAGAGGCTGCAGCTTGTCACTGGCCGCGATGGCAGCATCCAATGTTTCTGGGACAAGAATCCCGACGGAAGTGCTTGCGGTCAGATTATTGGCTTCGATACCGACGATCTGGCGATAGATCGCCCGACTGGCATTGAGGTTGGCAAGAGACGCATTCAGACTGGCCTGTGCTTCAGAGCGCCGGGCATCGGCCTGGGACACATCCGTACGCGTGCCTTCCCCAACATCAAACCGGTCACGCGCTGCACGAACCTGCTCAACAAGGAAGTTCGTGTCGCTTCGCGAAAGAGAAACCAGAGCAGTATCGCGGATCACATCAACATAGGCCTGTGCTGCGGCCAGGAGGACATCCTGTTCAGTCGCGCTCAAGCTTTCCCGCTGCGCCAATACAACCGCTTCGGCCTGCTTGGTTGAATTCACCGTGCGAAAACCACGAAACAGAGCCTGGGTGAGTGTCAGCGAAAGTGAAGAATTGTTGCGATAGCTGTCGAAATTGTCGGTGCGCGAACGGACACTCCCGATGCTGGCAGTTGCGCTGACGGTTGGGCGCCAACCAGACAGGGCTTGAGGCACATTCTCATCAACGCCGCGCAATTGGGCGCGCGCCGCATTCAACGAGGGATTATTGCTGTAGGCGAGACCGAGAGCCTCCTGAATGCTTTCTGCCTGAACAGGGCTAAAGGCCACAGTCGTCAAGAGAGCCGCAATTCCAAAGGAAAATGCCTTCGATTTCATTCTTTTACGCATTACTTACCCCTGCCATGTCATCCGCAACGCGGCCAACCACGTGTAAACTGGACAGTACCGCCACGCAATGACACACACACTAATAGATTACTAATTCCCGACCTGCGACCATTGAGCAACAGTTATTTGACAACCTTTGCTGCGAGACTTCTCTGGACCAATGATTTCAAAATTGGAATTCAGCGGGCCGATCAAACCCCGGCAGCGGACCGACGGAAGCGTTGAAGGCAAACCGACCGGAAGCCTTGCCACCAGCTTTTTGATAAAGCTGCACGGTACCTGCTCCACCCAGGCCTTCGACAACAACCAGACGCCCCCCATCCTTGAGCTGGGACATCAAGGGAGCGGGAAGCTCCTCGACGGCACCATCAACGAAGATCACATCGTACGGGCCTTCGCTTGCAAGTCCCTCAGACAACTTGCCCTCGACGACAGAGGCATTCTCGATGCCAAGCTCGACAATCGCTTCAGACGCCTGACGCGCCAGTGCCTCGTCTTCCTCGACAGCCACCACCGAAGCCGCCAAGTGCGACAACACTACGGTCGAGTAGCCAGACCCTGCGCCAATAACCAAAACCACGTCGTCAGGCCTGACAGCTGCCAACTGGACCATTTTCCCCATCACGTGAGGTTTGATCAGAACGCGCAAGCCGGAAGCATCAATTGCGATCTCCCGATCGATATAGGCAACAGCAGCCTTTGAAGCGGGAACAAACCGCTCGCGTGGCACAGCTTCCACCGCATCCAGAACACGATGATCGGTCACGTCATTGGTGCGCAGCTGGCAATCCACCATCTTGCGGCGGGACTGGGCAAAATCAGTCATTGGACCCTCTTTTCCGAATTCGGCCTCTCTGACCCGGTTCCTTACAAAGGACAGCGCCTTGTGACAAGCGCTTGATTGCCGCACGAGACACGCCTGGCACGCTTTACCCGCCGCACAGGAACAGGTCAAAACCGGCACGCAATGAATATGACGCTACGACATCGGAACATTAACGCAAACGCAGTCTGCAACCAGCAAATTTCATCCACACCTTAAGGCTAATTCGACAAATAGACCATTGAGGTTTTCGGAAGGCTCTGGTAATCACCACCGCCATTGGTTGACGTGATAATCACCACCACGTCAGCGTTTAGATTGAAGGCCTCTTGGCGGAGTGGTGACGCAGCGGATTGCAAATCCGTGTACGCCGGTTCGATTCCGGCAGAGGCCTCCATTTTCTTCTCTGAATTGCAGCAGCCGCGACTTGCACGCGAGAGTGCGACGCGCGTCGACCATGGCGCGAAGCAAACCAGAGGTCTTCCCCCGCCGCTCCGCTACGGCCCCTCAGGGAAGCTCGGCTCCGGCAACAGACCAGGGCTCCTGAACACCTTCCTCGACCCAGGTTTTCACGGCTGGATGCGCCATCACCGCCTCCATATAGGCCTTGCTGCGCCCCTTGACCGGTAAGCCGTAGGTCGAAATCCGGAAGACCACCGGTGCATACATGGCATCTGCGGCCGAGAAATCACCAAACAGGTAAGGTCCAGAGCTGGCCTCAAGGCACATTGTCCAGATCGCTTCAATCCTTGCGATGTCTGCCAGCACTTCTTGTCCGACGGAGAGCGTTTCCGGCGCCCGCCGCAGGTTCATAGGACAGGCAGACCGTAGCGCAGAAAACCCTGTGGCCATTTCAGTGGAAACAGCACGGGCATAAGCGCGCTCAGTCACTTTCCTCGGCCATATTTCCGCGTCCGGAAACAGCTCCGCGACATACTCGATAATCGCGAGGCTTTCCCAGACTTCCAGCTGCCCGTCTTTCAGACATGGAACCTTGCCAGAGTTGGAGACCGCCTTGATGTTGGGGTTTCCAGCCTCGAAATCAAAGGGGATCAGCTCTTCGCGAAACGGAACCCCAGCCGCCTTCAAGGCCACCCAGGCCCGCATGGACCAGGACGAATAATTCTTGTTTCCGATGTAAAGCAGCAGATCGGTCATGCGTGCATTCCTCCCACAGTGATCCCCTTTGGGATCGTCCACCTGACGAAAAAAACGGAGATCGGTGCCGGATCGCCACACCTTGTCCAGGCAGAGCCTGTAACCCTAGGCCATCCCCCCTCCAAAAACCAATGAACAGCCATCACGTCTCCATCACGCTTGCTGATGGTTGGTGTCACCACTCCGGCATCTGTCAGAACTGCCATAACGCTCTGCGTGGTGGCTCGCCTTCAACTGCAGGCAGACAAACAAACTCGCCCCAGCGTCCTGTTGCGCCTATACACGCGCCCTGCTCCTGCTTTATGTCTCAGCTATGCGAAATGTAGGGAACTGAAGCATGCGTCACGGTGGGGATTTGGGCGAAGCGATCGAAGCTTTCGGCGGGAAGACTGAGGAATGGCTCGACCTATCGACCGGCATCAACCCTCACGCCTACCCATATGACGCACTCCTCACAGCCGAGGACTGGGCCCGGCTGCCGTCGGCTTCCCGACAGACTGACCTGCTGCAGGCAGCACGCACTGCCTATGCAGTGCCGAAGCCCCTGTCCCTTGTGGCTGCTCCCGGCACCCAGGTCCTGATCTCCCTACTGCCCGATTGCCTGCCTGCCGGTCATGTTCACATTCTGGGCCCGACCTACGCCAGCCATGCCCATGCCTGGACCCGGGCCGGGCATGATCTGACAGAAGCAAATACGTTCGAGGGCCTTCTGCAGGGTTTGAAGACCTCGCCAGGGCATGTCGTGCTCGTCAATCCGAACAACCCGGATGGCCGCAAGTTCAAGCCCGCGGCGGTGCTGGCGTTGGCTCAACACCTCCGGACCACCGGTCATGTGCTGATCATCGACGAAGCCTTCTCCGACTGCCTGCCTGAACTCAGCCTGCTTCCCCACCTGACACGAGAACATAATGTCCTCGTGTTACGTTCATTCGGCAAATTCTACGGGTTGGCCGGGCTGCGGCTAGGCTTCCTCGCAGGACCTGCCAACTTCTGCGGTGCCCTGGTGATGAAACTCGACAGCTGGGCCATCAGTGGTCCAGCTGTGGCTATTGGCACGAAGGCTCTCTCCGACACGAGCTGGCGCCAGGCCATGCAGGTCCAGCTGTCGAAAGAGATGGACAGCCTGATGTCGGTCCTGAGCAGCAATGGCCTCGACATCATCGGCCATACGCCGCTCTTCGTTCTGACAGAAACTGCCAATGCCACCGCCCTGCACCAGGCGCTGGCGCGCCAACGGATCTGGACCCGTCGTTTCGACCACTCCCCAACCCGGTTAAGGTTTGGACTGCCAAATTCTATGGACGGCCTTCTCAGGCTGGCAAGAACGCTTGCAGGCCTCCTACCGCTTCCCTGAACCACCTTAGCGACCCTGTTTTTGCGATCTGGAACTGATGCTGATCTGGTCTGACACCTTGCTGCTTCTTCTTGCCGCCCTCGTCCTGGACGCTGTCGTCGGTGATCCGGATTGGCTTTGGCGTAAACTTCCCCACCCTGTCGTGTGGATCGGCAAACTGATCGAGACGCTGGACCGACGGTGGAACCTCAAGACCCACAAGAGCGCACAGCGAAAGAAAGCCGGCCTTATCCTTCTGCTGGTCATGCTGGTCGGCAGTCTGGTCGTCGGCTCAGCTCTGCATCAACTGGCAGCCTCCCTGCCCTACGGCGAGCTGATCATTGTTCTGGCCGCAGCAATCCTACTCGCGCAAAACAGCCTCTACCGCCATGTAGCAGCGGTCCGCAACGCCCTGCGGGACGATGGCCTGGCCGGGGGGCGCAATGCAGTCTCGATGATTGTCGGGCGCGATCCTGAAAAGCTGGACACAGCGGGCGTGTCGCGCGCCGCCATTGAGTCAGCGGCGGAAAACCTGTCGGACGGCATCGTCGCTCCGGTCTTCTGGTTTGCTGTGCTTGGGCTGCCTGGCCTGATCGCCTATAAGGCAGTCAACACCGCCGACAGCATGATCGGCCACAAGACCGCCAACTATCTGGACTTCGGCTGGGCCGCCGCGAGGTTTGACGACCTTATAAACCTGCCGGCCTCACGCCTGACCGGGCTGATGATCGCAGTTGCGGCGCCGCTGGTTGGCGGCTCGCCACGGGCTGCTCTCCGGACCGTCCAACACGATGCGAAACGCCACAGGTCTCCCAATGCCGGATGGCCGGAAGCAGCGATGGCCGGCAGTCTGGGCATCGCGCTCGCTGGCCCCCGCGTCTACGCAGATTATGAAGTCCGTGACCCCTACATGAACCCGCAAGGACGCAAGAATGCCACTGCGAGCGATGTCAGCAAGGCATTGACCCTGTTGCGGGGCGTTTTCGCGCTTCAATTTCTGGCAGTGGCCGGATTGACCTTGGTTTTCATGACTTAAGGGGCAAAGAGCAGCTGACCCATTGCTTAGAAGTCGAAGATCGTTTCCGTCCTGCTCTTGGCGATTTGAAACAGCTGCTCAGCATCCATGCAAGTCTCGAGGTGAGCTGCCAATTCGTCCAGAACCTGATCGATCTGGACATTATACGCCAAACTGCTTTCTCCCCCCAACTCTGCCAGGAAAGCCTTGCGCAAAGGATCCGCTCCGAACAGCCCGTGCACATAAGTGCCGCTGACGAGGCCATCCGCAGAAACAGCTCCCTCCGCCCGCTCGCCTTGCAGTCGGACGAAAGGACGCTGCGTATCCGGACCAGCTGTTCGTCCAATATGGATTTCGTAACCCGTGAGGGCCGCGCTGCTGGCCACATGCTGGCCGGCGACGACCGTAAGCGCTTTCTCCGGCGTGAGAACCGTATCTACATCGAGGAACCCCAGACCACGCACGCTCCCAGAAGCCCCTTCGATACCGTCTGGATCAGAAACGGTTTGCCCCAGCATCTGGTAGCCGCCACAGACCCCCAGAATGCGTCCGCCGCGTCGATGATGCGCCTTCAGATCAATGTCCCAGCCCTGCTCGTGGAAAAAGGCGAGATCGGCCATGGTCGACTTCGATCCGGGCAGAAGGACCAGGTCCGCATCCCCCGGCAAGGCCTGCCCCGCATGGATCAACTCCAGGGTGACCCCGTCTTCAAGACGCAGGGGGTCCAGATCATCGAAATTGGCAATGCGCGAGGGAACCGGCACGATAATTTTCACCGGCCCGTTGCCACGCCCGTTTGCGAGTCCGAGCGCATCCTCGGCCGGCAACTTCCAGGCATCAGTAAACCATGGCACCACCCCGAGACCACGCCAGCCGGTTCGTGATTCAATCTCCAGCATGCCGTCTTCAAACAGGCTCGGGTCGCCGCGAAAACGATTGATGAAAAAGCCCTCAATGCGGATCCGCTCGGCAGCTTCAAGAACAGTATGGGTACCGACAAGTGAGGCAATAACTCCGCCACGGTCGATGTCGCCGCAGAGGATCACCGGTAGGTTGACCGCTTCGGCAAACCCCATATTGGCAATATCGCCAGACCGCAGATTGATCTCCGCCGGACTTCCGGCCCCTTCGACCAGCACCAGATCGCAATCGGATTCAATTTCTGAGAAACTCTCAATAACCCTCGGAAGCAATTCAGCTTTGTGCTGACCATACTCCCGCGCCTTCATCGTCCCAAAACGCTTGCCCTGCACGATAACCTGCGAACCTGTCTCACTTTCCGGCTTGAGCAGGATCGGGTTCATGTGAATCGACAGAGGTTGCCGAGCCGCCATGGCCTGTAATGCCTGCGCCCGACCGATTTCCCCACCATCCACCGTGACAGCCGCGTTGTTCGACATGTTCTGCGGCTTGAACGGCATGACCTTGAGGCCGCGATTGGCAAACAGCCGGCACAGCCCGGCCACGATCAAGCTCTTGCCAACATTCGAGCCGGTGCCCTGGATCATCAGGGCGGGAGTTTTTGCCAACGTCATCATTTGGTGCTTTCGGTCACATCAAGGCCCGTCTCCAGTCCCAGGGGCAGAAATTCCTTTGGGACTGGCAAGCGCGCCAGATGCAACTCCAACATCAGTCGGATCGTCGGGCGCACGGCAAACAGAACCGAGCCAACGACGAACAACCACGTTCCGGCGTAGGTCAGGCTCTCATAGAAAAAGAAAACGCTGCCGATAATGAACATGACGGCAGCAAGGAACTCCACCAGCGTGCGCGCCAGTTCATAGCGGCGCACGACCTCAGTATGGGTATGACTGGCCGTGCGCAGCCGTTGATTAAAGGGCTTCATGAATTAAGTCCAACTTCGGAAGGTGACAGAATGGGAAGCAGTGCTCTTAGAATTCAATGCCTTCCTGTGGCTTCACACCAGAGCGGAAAGGATGCTTTATCTGGGTCATGTCCGTCACCAGATCAGCAATCTCGATCAGCTCTTCCTTGGCGTTGCGCCCGGTGATGACCACATGGACATCTTCCGGCTTTTCATCGCGCAGGAACGCGACGATTTCCTCGATGGGGATGTAATCATAGCGCAGCACAATATTCAGTTCGTCGCATAGCACCAGTCGGTGTTCGCCGCTCGTGATCATCTCTTTGGCAGCCTCCCAGGCCTGACGGGCTGCTGCAATGTCTCGCTGGCGATCCTGGGTTTCCCAAGTAAAGCCCTCACCCATGCGTTTGACGGTGACCAGATCGGAGAAGCGATCCAGCGCCATGCGCTCGCCGGTTTCCAGCCGTCCCTTGACGAACTGCACGACGCCAACGGAATGACCATGACCGAGCGAGCGGAACACCATGCCGAAGCCGGCGGTGGACTTGCCCTTGCCCTTGCCTGTGTGGACGATAAGCAGACCCTTTTCGATGGTCTTGGTCGCCATGATCTTGTCGCGAGCGGCTTTCTTCTTGCGCATTTTCTCTGCATGACGGGCGTCGAGTTCTTCCTCGGACAGGTCCTGGGTCTTGTCGCTCACGGGGTTTCCTTTCGGTCTGATGCGCTCAAGCTGTCCAGCAGAGCATGCGTACTGTTCTTGCGCGGCGTCCATAGGCCCCGCGTCAGGGCCTCGGCAAAGCGCGCCAGAATCTCATGATAGGCGGCGGGATTCGCCTCCTGCAAAAACTCTCTCACCTCACTGCGCTCGATATAGGCTTCGAACAGCTGGTCAAAGTGATGATCGCCAACGGCCCGTGTGGTTGCCGAAAAGGCGAAGAGATAATCAAGCGTCGCGGCAATCTCGAAGGCGCCCTTATAGCCATGACGCATAACCCCGGCGATCCACTTCGGATTGGCGGCACGTCCACGCACCACCCGGCCGATTTCTTCCGACAGCGATCGGACCACCGGCCGCTCGGGCCGCGAGTGGTCATTGTGGTAGATCTTCGGTGCTTCCCCCTTCAGGGTTTCGACCGTGGCCGCCAGCCCACCTTCAAACTGATAATAGTCATCGCTGTCGAGCAGATCATGTTCCCGGTTGTCCTGATTGTGCAACACCGCGTCCACGGCACTCAAGCGGCTTTCCAGTTCACCACGAGCCCCGACACCTTCGGCGCCATTGCCATAGGCATAGCCCCCCCATTGCAGAAAACTCTCGGCAAAATCGGCGCGCTCATCCCAGATACCCTCGTCAATCAGCGCCTGCAGACCTGCGCCGTAAGCACCAGGCTTTGAGCCGAAGACCCGAAATCCGGCGCGCCTACGTGACTCTGCGTCTTCATACCCTTGAGCAAGATACTTCTCACGATCCTTGAGGACCCGCGCTGCAAGTGGGTTCGCCTCCTCCGGCTCATTCAAGTCTGCCACCGCCCGCACGGCACTGTCGAACAGGTCGATTTGATGCGGGAAAGCATCGCGGAAGAAACCCGAAACCCGAAGCGTCACATCGATGCGGGGTCGCCCCAGCTGCGACAGGCTGATGGTCTCAAAGCCGGTGACCCGGCCCGATCCGGCCTGCCAGACCGGACGCGCGCCGATCAGGGCCATTGCCTGGGCAATGTCATCGCCACCAGTGCGCATGTTGGCCGTCCCCCAACAGGTCAGGACAAGGGCCGTCGGCCACTCGCCTTCTTCCTGAAAATAACGTTCCGCGACCAGATCGGCAGACTGTTGCCCTAATCGCCAGGCAGTTTCCGTTGGCACCGCACGCACATCGACGGAATAGAAATTACGACCTGTCGGCAGAACATCCGGGCGGCCTCGGCTTGGCGCACCAGACGGCCCCGGCGCCACAAAGCCACCGGCCAATGCCGTGAGGACGGCTTCAGTCTCCGCCGGGCCGGATCCGATCACGGCAGGCCGAAGAACCTCATTGATTTGGCTCACCACCGCTCGCGTCGCATCCCAGCCCTCAGGCAATGGAGTACGGCCCGCAACGAGCTTCTGCGCCAACAGCTCAATCCGCTCAACCGTATCGCCATTGGAGCGCCAAGGGGCATCGGACTGCTCAAGCAGAAGCTGCGGCTTTTCACCCATCCAACTCGCTGAAAAATCACAATCGAGAGGGTCGAAAACAACGGCAGAACCACCTCCGCCAATCTCGTCATCGCCCAAGGAGGGCGCCGCTGCGTTCGCCACGACAGGCGTAGAAGAAGAATTCATATCCCGAGCAATCGCCCGCTGCAGGCTCTCCTGCTCCGCAGCACTGCCACGCGGCACACGCGCCAAAGCAACAAGCAGGTCCGTCAGAAGGTTTCCACTGGGGCTTTCGCCCAGAATATGCAGTCCGTCACGGATCTGCAGCTCTTTCAGATCACAAAGATGCGCATCGAGACGCGCCAGTCGGGTCGCTTCATCCATTTCTGGTGTGATGCCGATGTCCTGATCCAATCCGTGACGAGAGGCAACATCGAGGATATCGCGTGTCAAAGCTTTCAACCGGCGCGGATCGACACCGCTGGCCAGATAATACTCATCCAGCAACGCTTCCAGTTCTTCGCCCACCCCATGAGATTCTGCCCGCGTCAGCGGAGGCGTCAGATGGTCGACGATGACCGCAGCCGTTCGCCGTTTGGCCTGCGCCCCCTCTCCCGGATCATTGACAATGAATGGGTAGATGTTCGGCATCGGTCCAAGCACGGCTTCCGGCATGCACGCTTCGGAAAGTGCCAACGCTTTGCCCGGCAGCCATTCCAGATTTCCGTGCTTGCCCAGATGCACCACCGCATGGGCGCCGAATTGCTCCCGCAACCAGACGTAAAACGCGAAATAATGATGCGGCGGCACCAGGTTCGGATCGTGATAGGTTTCCTTGGGATCGATGTTATAGCCGCGCGCAGGCTGGATCCCGACCACCTGATTGTCGAACCTGTGCAATGCCAACCGGAAACCCCCGTCAACCACATGCGGATCCTGGGCCGGAGCGCCCCAGCGCTCAACAACCTGGCGTCGAACCGCTCCGGGCAACTTGCCGAATTCGGCTGCGTACAAATCAAGCGATAGAGACTGATAACTGTCGCGCTCACTGCGCCCGTCCAGAGCATTCGTGACGCCAGCGCTCAAACGGTCCATCAGCTCTTTGGAGGAGGCTGGCGCTTCGCCGATATCATATCCTGCCCGTCCCATCGCTTGCAGCAACCGGGCACAGGATTCCGGCGTATCCAACCCAACGCCATTCGCCAACCGGCCATCCTTGTTGGGATAATTTGCCAGGATCAACGCGCTGCGCTTGGCCTCTGGAGCAATACGGCCCAGCTGTGCCCAGTTGGCCGCAAGTTGCGCGACAAAGCGGATCCGATCGGGCACCGGCGTGAAGCGCACCGGCGTCGACTGGGTTGCCGGGTCGAAGCTGCCTTCTTCCTTGAACGAGACGGCACGGGTCGTCAGCCGGCCATCGAGTTCTGGCAGCACCACATGCATCGCAAGATCGCGGATAGACAGGCCTTGATCGCTCTCCTGCCAGCCCTCAGAAGAGGAAGAAGAGAAGATCACCTGCAGCACTGGCTTTTGCCATTGATCGAGCGGCGTCGGCTGGTGGGCGACACCTGCCTTGGAGACAGCAAAGGCCGTGGCATTGAGAACAACGTCCGGCTGCGCGCCTTCTAACAGGCTTTCCAGCACCGCAATGCTTTCCGCTTCCTTCAATGAGGACACATAAAGCGGCACCGCATTGACACCTGCCTGATCCAGCGCCTGCACGAGGGCTTCGACCGGCTCGGTCTGCGCGCCCTGAACCAAAGCCCGGTAAAACACCAGAGCAGCAACCGGTCGATCGACAGCAGGCCAACTTGCCTTCAGATCATGCAGCCCACTACCCTTCACGTCAGGCGCATAGAGCCCCGCCCGCGGCAAGGGCAGCGGCGACAGCGGCTCTTCTCCGCGCCCCAGAAGATGCGCACAGAAGCTCAGAAAGTTGCGATAATTTTCGGTGCCGCCCTCGACGCAATAGCGCCACAGACGACGCACCACAGCGGTAGGCTCGGTCGAGCGTTCCGCAAGCGCCTCGTCCCAGGTGTCGTCACCGGGCAGAAACACCAGCCGCAGTCCGTTTGCTCGTGCTTCCTCCTCAAACCGCTCGACGCCATAGCGCCAGTAATCAACGCCACCAAGCAACCGGACGATCACCAATGTGGACCCGGCAACCGTCTTTTCTGCATACATGTCGACGGAATAGGGGTGGCTGAGCGCGAGCGTGCTGGCGAGCCGTAGCTCAGGCGCTTTACCACCAAGCGACGCCCGGGCAGCCGCAAAGGCACCCAGCTCGGTGTCTGCCGCAGACAAAAAGAGCACCTCGGCCGGATCCTGCCCCAGGTCGACAGCCTCCTCGCCGTTGTCAATCGCCCGCGTCTGGCTTGCCAGAATATGCAATGAAGTCCCCTTGCGCCAAAGTCCACTGTCGTCCGGCCAGCCCGGCCCGAGGTTGTGCCCTCAGATCATCCGCGCCAAAACGGGCTGCCTTTTATGGCGCCAACATGGTGGTTGTTATTCGGCAGCCTGAACCTGTTTGGAGAGGAGCGCCTTTACGCCTTCCAGATCCAACCCCTTCAGACCAATGACCACAAGGTGTCCCGCCTTCTCGGCACCAACCGCAAACCAGGTCTCGACCCGTGGCCCAACAGCCTGAACCATGGCTGGCGCCTTCTTGCCGTCGATGACCACCGGTCCCTTGATACGCAAAACACCGGTCTTACCCATCGCTTGCAGAACAAGAGCCTCGGCATCTTTCAGGCTGGCGAAACTCGCCACCGGAATGACGTGGCTTTCAAAATCATCATGATGATGATGATCATGGTGGTGATGATCATCGTGCGCCTCATGATCATCGTGGTGGCTGCGGTCATCATCATGATGGTGATGATGATGCTCGTGGCGGCCGGTCATATCATCTTCCGCTGCCGACTGGCGACCAAGCAGAACTTCAATTGGCAAGGAGCCTTTTTCGGCTGCCACGATGGCAACACCCGCACGCAGGTCTGCAGAAATCTTCGTCTGTACTTTGGCCAAATCTTCCGGCGACACCAGATCGGCCTTGTTCAGAACAAGCAGGTCTGCACAGCGCAGCTGATCCTGAAACAGTTCCTCCACCGGACTATCATGGTCCAGAGCATCATCTGCAGCGCGCTGGGCGTCCAGAGCGGCTTCATCCAGAGCAATGCGCCCTTCCGCCAATGCAGCCGCATCCAGAACCGTGACCACACCGTCGACGGTCACCCTGGATTTGACACTCGGCCAAGAGAAGGCACGGACAAGCGGCTGTGGCAGTGCGAGACCGGAGGTTTCAATGACAATGTGTTCCGGCGGGATTTCGCGGGACAGCAGCATTTCCATGGTCGGCAGGAAGTCCTCGGCCACGGTACAGCAGATGCAGCCATTGGTCAGTTCAACCACCTCATCCGCAGCACACTCCGGGTCGGCGCAGCCGTTGACCAATGACCCATCAAAGCCCATGTCGCCGAATTCATTGACAATCAACGCAATGCGCTTGCCCTGGGCGTTCTGCAACAGCGAACGGATAAGCGTTGTCTTTCCGGCCCCAAGAAACCCGGTGATGATGGTTGCCGGAATTTTTCCGGCGGAATGCGCAGAAGTGGTCATGACAATTGATCCATATAAGAAGAGGGTTTCAGCTGAAGCGGCAGTCCGGCAGCAACAAAGATGACCTTGTCGCAGACCTCGGCCATGCGTTGGTTGAGACGGCCCTGAGCATCGCGAAAGCTGCGCGACAGCGCATCTGCAGGCACAAGACCCATGCCAATTTCATTGGAGACAAAGATGACGCGTCCCTGGAGAGCGCCAGCGGTGGCATACAGGCAGTCAATCTCTGCCGGAAGATCGCGCTCATGGAAGACCAGGTTGTTCAGCCACAGTGTCAGGCAGTCGACCAAAATGATTGAATCTGCCGCAGCCATATCCTCAAGGGCGCTGGAAAGATCGAGCTGCTCCTCGACCGTTTGCCAATCGCGACCACGGGTCTGCAGATGCAGAGCGATCCGCTCTTCGGTTTCCGTGTCGATCCTTGGACTTGTCGCCAGATAGATCTTGCGCAGGCCGCTGTCGCGGGCGAGCTTCTCCGCAAAGGCGCTCTTGCCGGACCGCGCGCCGCCTAGCACAAGCGATGCACCGCTCATAGACTGGCCTGCCAGCAGAAAGCGGCAGCAAAGATGCTGGGCCGAATGCCGGTCCCAATGATAAAATCCAAAACAACCTCCTGGCCGTCCACCCGACAGCACGTTCAACATGGGTTTCCTGTCGGGCCGGTCTCCTGGCTCGCGGTTCGAACGGTGTTTCTGAGTGCCTTCCCGCTGGCGATGCGTGGCTGCGATGCAGACATGCGCCAACAGTGACGTGTGGTTCAGAAACCCCTCACCGCTTACAGTTGCGGGGGCAGCTCCGGCTTTCAATGCGCGTCTTGATCTAAAGATGACATTGGGACCGGATTCCCGTTTCAGCCTGCCGCCGAATTTACACGCGACGTCAGACACCTGACATCCAAGGTTCTACTCGGGTTGGGCAGATGCGGCAACCATCTGCTTGCATCGTACGGCACGGGGGCTCGGCGGAAGGCGCCCGCCATGGCAAGACCTTGCCACTTGTATCTCGTGGCGGCACTTTGAGGGACCGCATTTCAATCCCGTCTGGTCAGCATAAGCTTATGATTTAAAGGCGATTATCCACATCGAGAAGGGCTTTTCCAAAGTTTCTTTTAAAAATCGGCAGTCGGGACTTGGCAAACGGGCAAAGCGTTTGATATACGCATGTCCATCGCCGGGGCCGGTCACCTACCGACCTCGACATGGTGATCCCCGATAGCTCAGTTGGTAGAGCATTCGACTGTTAATCGAATTGTCGCAGGTTCGAGCCCTGCTCGGGGAGCCATCATCTTCAGGCTCCGCCCCTTTTTCTCAGGCAAGAGCTTTTGTCCAAAGAGCATGCCTCTTTAGACTGATAATCCCCGATAGCTCAGTTGGTAGAGCATTCGACTGTTAATCGAATTGTCGCAGGTTCGAGCCCTGCTCGGGGAGCCATCACCTCTTGGTTTCTTTCAGCTACAAACTCATAAGCCGCTAACGGAACAGCGTGTTTCGCGCGTTGGGCTTGCTGAACTCAATAATTTTGAGACACATCCAAGCCTTTTTTGCGCAGCACACGAGCTCTAAACGAAAGTAATGGTGCCGGTGGCACTTGCGATTTCAGACGGGGCCAAATCAATCACAATCCCTTGTCGATACTTGAACTTGCACTCAGCAAAAACACCCGGATCTTCTGATCCGTCAGACGCAGATGCGAGTTCTTGCACCAGCTTCCGTGTACGGCACCCCTACCCAGAAACACATGCCAAATTACGCATAACCACTGATTTCGTTAGGGAAGTTTCGAACGACAAGCAAAAAAACTGTCTCAAACAAGAACGGTAAGCATACCCCTGTTGCTTTTACCAAGTTGCCAGAATCACCGGTTTCGGACCACGATGATTCATGACTTGGGTGCCAACCTTGCATAATTGTTCTCCCCAACGGGGTTGTTCAACTCAAGTCGAACTAGGCAGGAAAACCGCCTTCGGGCTGTGAGAATTCCGAACAAGGAATCCATGTCCCGATCAGGTGGCGCACAAAATTCAACGTGCCTGCGAATGATGCCGGGATGCCCATTTGGGTAAATGCATGTGGCCCCATCCTAAAGCAGTGGCCCGGCAATGCACCGAGTAAATAAAGCGCGAGGCCCACCTCGCGCTTTATTTGTATCTGCACTGATGTTCAGAATTCAGCTTGCTTCAGTGCCCGGCAACTTGGGGAAGGACAAAAGGCATCTCTCGGCCCGGTGTTTCACCTACAGGCAGAACACACTCATAGAGACTTGAGACAAGGTCGCTGGTGATTACCTGCTGTACCGAGCCTTCTGCTCGCGCCTCACCCTGCTTCAATGCCAGAACGTGATCTGCGAACATCGCCGTTAGGTTAAGATCGTGCATCACGGCAACGACGCCGCCCCCGCCTTCAGCAAACGATCTGGCAAACCGCATCACCCAGAGTTGGTGCTTGATATCCAGACTGGAAACAGGCTCATCCAGAAACAGCCACCGTGGGCCCTCGGGGCCGACAGGCGCACCGACCTGACACAGAACCCGCGCAAGCTGCACCCGCTGCTGCTCGCCCCCCGAAAGTTGCTGGTAGGAGCGCCCACTGAAGCCATTCAGATCCACCGCCGCCAAGGCATCTTCCACCGAATAGGATCCGCCCTCATTGCCGCGCACCCGACGCCCCAGCGAGACGACCTCGTGAACCGTCAATGGAAAGGCAACAGACGTGTGTTGCGGCAGGACGGCTCGGCAGAGCGACAACTCACGTCGGTTTTCTTCACTCACCAGCCGCCCGGCAAGTCGGATCGAGCCATGATAGCCAAGCTCTCCGATGATCGCCTTCAGAAGCGTGCTCTTGCCCGATCCATTGGGTCCGATAATCGCGCTGAACCTGCCAGCTTCGGCCTTAAACCCGACCTGGCGTAGGATCTCCTTGCGGCCGATCACTACGCAAACCCCCTCGACGTCCAGTCTAGATGCCGAAATTGGATGAGGACCGCCGGGAATATTCGTCGAAGAAGCCATGTTAGACACCTGCCATCAGTCCCTTGCGACGCAAGAGAATCCAGAGGAAGAACGGCGCCCCGACCAAAGCCGTGACGATACCAATCGGCAATTCTGCCGGCGCCACGATCACACGGGCAATCGCGTCCGCCAAGAGCAGCAAGGACGCGCCCAACAGCACACAGCCAGGCAGCAGATAGCGATGATCTGGCCCGATCACCAACCGCAATAGATGCGGCACCACAATCCCCACGAAGCCGATCCCACCGCTGACAGCCACACATGCGCCGGTGGCCAGGGCAACACAGATGATGGACAGGGTTTTCAGGCGCTCGACGTGGATACCCATGTGGCCAGCCGCAGCCTCGCCAAGAAACAGGCTGTTTAGTCCTGGAGCCATGAGCAGCGCGCCAAGACTTGCAACCCCCACAAACGGAAGGGCAGCTGCAACCTTGCCCCAGGTCGCTCCCGCGAGCGAACCCAACTGCCAGAAATTCAGATCGCGCAATTGCTGGTCATCTGCCAGAAAGATCAACACACCCACCATGGCCAAAGCGAGCGCCGACAAGGCGATACCGGCCAGTAGAAGTGTTGCGACAGACGTCTGCCCCTCCGTCCGCCCAAGGGAATAGAGACAGAAGGTCGTCGCAAGGCTGCCAACAAAGGCAGCAACCGGAAGGGCATAGATCCCCAGGTGGAGCGTTACTGGCGCCAGCACACTACTGCCCAGGACAATCATCGCAGCCGCCCCGAGACTGGCGCCAGCAGAAACCCCAACGACCCCAGGGTCTGCAAGAGGATTTCGAAAAAGCCCCTGCATCACCGCCCCGGCGATGGCCAGACCGCCGCCAACGATGACCCCTAGCACCATGCGCGGCAGCCGAATGACCTCGATCACCAGTTGGTCCCGTGCACTCAGCTCATGTTGCCCCGCAACCGCTTGCAGATACTCCCAGAGGCGGATGTCCACCGCCCCACTGGTCATGGACAACCAGATACAGACCAGAAGGAAACCGCAAAGCAGCAGCAAAACCAGAAGCGCCCGATTACGCCGGTCCCCCTCCACGCCTGTCCGGCTCCAACGCACACGCAGCGAAACATCGGCAACACTCATTTTGCAGAACCGGCTCCGACGAGTTCGGACACTTCGGCGCTCAGCTCCGTTACGGCACTTGCTGTGCGAGGTCCGAATCCAAGCAGGTAGAGACCGTTCATCGCGATGATACGCTCATTCTTGCCGGCAGGCGTCGCGCCCAGGGCGGGATGGGTCAAAACGGTATCCTTGCGGGCGGAATGATCGCCTGCGCCACTCATCATCAGGATCACATCCGGGGCTGCTTCCGTCACCGCTTCATTGCTCAGCGGCTTGTAGCCGGAGAAGCCTGACACCGCGTTGGTCAGATGCGCCATTTTTAGGACACCGTCAGCCGCTGTGCCTTCGCCAGAGGCAAGCACGTTGCCGCCCTGCAGTGACAAGACGAAAAGCACCTTAGTGTCGCCAGGCCGCGCCGCAGCTTCCGCTTCGGCGGCAGCAAGCTCCTGCTTCAGCTGTTCGATCAGTACGTCAGCCTTGTCCTGTGCCCCCATCGCTTGCCCGACCACTTCGATCTTGTCGAGAATGCCTTGAGCGCTGTAGGCCTCAGGCACCAAAACGATCGGAACTCCGGCTTCTGCCAGCACCGTCATGGTTTCCGGCGGCCCACTTCCTTCAAGCGCCACGATTGCATCCATCCCCGTTGACAACACGCCTTCCGGGCTAAGCGCGCGGATGTAGCCAACATCAGGAAGCGCCAAGGCTTGCTGCGGATAGAGACTGGTGGAATCGCGGGCAACAAGCCGGTCTTCCAATCCAAGCGCATAGATGATTTCGGTCACAGAGCCGCCGATCGCAACGACCTTGTGTGCCTGTGACACGTCCGCCACTGTTTGTGCGGGCGCTGCAGAAGATTGAGCAAGAGCAGGCGCTTCGGCGGCAAAAGCCAGCCCGAGAACCAGAACCGCGGTCGATGCCGCATGCGTGAAGGCAGTTTTCATCATGGTGTCCCAATGGCCACGAATAAAGCGTACGCCAACAAAATTTAGCGCCGAACATTATCCGGAATGATAGAATTAAACGATGGCTAAACATCGGAAAAAACACGCGAAAACGGCCAGAGATTACCTCTCGCCTCCTCCGCGTCACCGGTGTCATGGCTGGCTCGTCGATCAGAGCTTTACTTGACTATAACATTCATATTTTATAATTGTCACGCGCACAGCGGTGGAAAATCAATTTCGCCCAACACATCAGGTGTCTAGCCAGCGGCGTTTGCAGGGGATCAACTCCGGTTTAGCCTGCGTTGCAGCCAGAAAAAGGGAAGTATTCTAATGCCAAATTCCATTCGCCAGACCCTGGCCCGAGCGTTTGCTCCCAACCGCCATATGGGCTTCGCATTTGCCCTTTCGCTGACCTACGCGCTCGCCGCGCCCAGTATGGTACATGCGCAAGAAGAGGCCGGTTTGTCGCTGGAATTGAACCGTGCAGCCCAGACCAAGACAGGCTGCATGCTGACCTTCGTCGCCACAAACAAAGCCAAGGCAAGCCTGAACGGCGTGGCCTATGAGCTCGTCTTGTTCAACAAGGACGGCCTGGTGGAGCAGATGACAGCTTTCGATTTTGGAGCTCTTCCGAATGGCAAGACAGTCGTTCGCCAGTTCGAGCTGCCCAATCGCCAGTGCGAAAGCCTGGGTCAGATCCTGATCAATGGCGCATCGCGCTGTGATGTCGCTGATCCGCAGCCTGGCCTGGAAGATATCTGCATAAGCGCACTTCAGCCGAAAACCCGTGCGGACATCGACTTCCTGAAATAATGCTGTCGGAACTTGCGTCTCGGGTGCCAGTGCAATCTTGCGAATGCACAGACCTGTCGCAAAAACGGTAGCAACATATCACCCCTGGCCCCCGGCGCGCTTTTCTGACCTCCTGCGCCAAGGGTTGGGGGTGCCTCAAGCGGATTTTCCTGCAAGCCAGCGACAGTCCGCCCTTACCAATTCAGAAGTCAGGTCACATCAAGACAGAATGGTGAATCCGCCGCCGCCGGCATAGGCCGCATCGCAGGCCTTCATCGCCACCTGAAAAGCTTCTTGAGCTGTCGACATATCGTCTGTCAGGCGAACCACGCCGATTGAAATCGGATTCGTCCCATCCTCGGTTTTGCACTCTTGAATGGAACGCAGCTCAGTCAAAGTGCGACGCGAGACAGCCTTCACCACGCGCCGGCTGTTCTGTACCTGTGGGAAAATCACCAGAAACTCACCACTGTCCAGCCGCGCGACCTTGTCCATCCCCCGGACTTTTCCAAGGATATTCTGGGTGACAGCCCGGAGCATCCTGCGATCCTTCGCAGAGTGTTCGACCGCGGCTGAGGCCTTTGTCCGACCAACCCGCACAATAGACAGAACCCCGTGGCCCTCGGTCTCGTGGATCGTCCGAAGCGTTTCATCAAGCGAACGCATGGCCCAGGCCTGATCATGCAGTCCTGTTTCATCATCCAGCCCAGCATTGCCTGCCGATGTGCTGCCATCATCGTCGCCCGCCAAAAGAACGCTGTGGGTTCCAATCCAGCCGCCACCGGGCAAGGGCGAGTGATTTGACTTCAGAATCCGCCCATTGGCCATACGGAACCGCGAGTGAACCACCTCGCCCCGGTTCAACCGAGCAATCAGCCCATCCACATGTGCCTTCACATCGCCCTGGAAATTGCCGCGTGCCTTCGCCACTTCAATCAGGTCAAACAGCGAGATCCCGCGCCGGGCTTCGCCATGCTGCTTGTTGAAATATTCGACATACTTGTCGTTCCAGGTCTGAAGTCGCCCTTCCCGGTCGAACACGCTGACGGCAAGATTGATGTTCTCGAAAGTATGCTCAAGCTCTTCGCTTTTCTCGCGCGCCAGCTTTTCCTTCGCCTGCAGCTCCTCTGCCGCATTTCGGCTCTCGGTGATATCTTCAACGAACGTCAGAATATTACCGCCGGGAAGGGCTCTGCCAGAGACACGGAAGATGGTTCCATCGGCGAACTTCCGCTCGAACGGTGCACCGTCGATAAGCCGCAGTCTCTCGGTTGACCGCGCAACCTCCTCCGCGAGGTTTTCCTCTCCCGAGCCCATATGCTTGAACGCATTATGCAGCATGTCGGAAAGCGAAACGGTCTCGCCGACCTCGCCGTCCTGAAAATGCAGAAGCTTCATCCATTTGCTGTTGAAATAGGTCACCTCCATATCGGCGGTGATCAGAGCAACAGCCGCTGGGAAATAGTCAAAGATCGCCTTCAGAACGGAGGCTTTTTCCTTGAGTTCGGTAACGTCAGCAAAAAAATCGGCTCGGTAACTGGAAGGAGTGATCTGGCTGGTGGACTGAATCCATCGGCCGTCGCTCAACCTCTCCAGACGCGTAGGCTCGCCCATGAAAAAACCATTGCGCCACTCTTCAATCCATGAGTCGCGCGCCGGTGTGGCGCTTGGCGCGTCAGGAAACTGCCCTGACACGAGTGCATCTGTCATGAGTTGATGGAACGTCTGGCCGCGACATTTCTTGATCCCTACTCCGGAGAGAACCCCAAAGCGGTAAGCCGCGTTGGCCATGTAAAGTTTGTCGTCCTGATCGTAGATCGCAAAACCTGAGGGAACAGCTTCAAACACCTCGTTCAACATGTCCTCGGTGTGCTTCTGCTGGGTGACATCATTGATTGAAATGACGACGCCAACAAGCTCGCCGCTCTCATCGTTGATCAACGGTTCTGAATGGCATTTCAGCCACTTGCGCTGACGACTGACACCAATCCGTGACAGAGAATTCCACTTCATGCTCTCACGACCAGAGAGGAGCCTTTCAACCAGCTCGTCTCCCCCGATGGCGCTCAGGCCATCTTCTTCGGCAAGCGAGTAATCCGGGGCGAATTCAGTCGCAATGCTGGCAAGATGGCTCAATCCCTCGTAGAGGGTTTCAACCTCAAGTATCGTTTCCGCCGCTGCATTGTACCATCGCAGAACCCCCTCCCGGTCCGCCACCAGAATGCCTTCGGTCAAGGCATCCAGCGTCGAACGATAGAGCCGCTCGGCCGTGGCAACCTCAGACTCCATCTGTACCTGGGAAGTGATATCGGTCACTGCTCCAACCAGGCGCGGGCGCTTCCGACCAGGCTCGAAGATCGGCTGACAAACCGAATAAACCCAGACATCGCGTCCCATCGCAGTGGTAATCTGCAATTTCAGCTCCCAACCGGAGCCGCTGCGTAAGGCTTCTTTAAAAGCAGATTCCAGTAAAGGCTGACAGTCTGGATTACACAGCTGAAACCACTCCTGCAGCTTCAGCGTCGTCCCTTCCGGCAAGTCGTGAATACGGCAAGTCTGCGGAGTCCAACGAACTTCCCGCGTCTCGCCGTCAATCTCCCACCCCCCCATGCCCGCTAGTTCATTGAACTGGTTGAAGAAGTCCCTGAGATCAACCTCCTGCTCCAACTGCTGTTCGAGTCCACTCACTTGAGTGGAATGCTCCAGCAACGTGACAGCTGCAGCGAGGAGTGAAGTCAAGGCATTCCGCGCGCCATGCTCTTCCGGGGGCGTGTCGCCGATCAGCAGAAGCATTCCAGAAAGCACTGGTGCACCAAGCACCCAAACCACCAGCGGTTCCAGATCATCATTCATCAGAGGAAGAGAGATCTCGATCAAGTCTCTGGGGTCAGAGCTTGCAGGCTCCAGCTGGTCCTGCAGCCAGATCGCCAAATTCTGATCGACGTCCAGCTCAGGCGCAGCGCCTGCCTTCCCCAGACATTCCAGCCGCTCGTTTTGCAGAAGATAAAAGCCGGCGAACCGACCTCCCGTCAAAGCAACAGTCGGGGCCAGGAGATTTGACAGACCATCTGGTGAACTAATCTGCCCAGCAGCATCAAGTGGCAGATCCGGATAACCGGGAAGTTTGGGATCGGCAAAAGCCACGGTCACGGAACACGCCTTATGCTTGAGTTGATCGACGCATAGGGTAACTCGACAAGTCCTAACCAGTAGTTTTCAATATAAACAAAATAAATATGTAAATACTATCAAATATAAAATTTACAGTGTTAGAAAATACAATATAAATTCACATTTTTGGCCGCACGCTCTTGCTCCAACATCCGCAAAAGCGCCTTCAAGAACATAAGGCCTAACAAAACGTTTCCAGGATAACGCCGAATTGTGTTCGATGTTACACTCTTTCTTCCAAAATCCGCGATAGAATTGTGTTTCAATAATGGCGATACTATGTCGTCGAGTGCCCCGGAATGACCTAAAGGAAAAACAGTAAATTTGAGATTTTACTCTGAAGGGGGGAACAGGAGCCCGCCTTCCGCGTTTAGTTAACAACGGGGCCCAACAGGAAGCGTAGGAGCTTCAGGAGGCGGAATGATGCTTTGGACAAAACCCAATACTGCTGGCCACACGCCGGACATCACTGCCGAGCGCTTTGCATTGGCTGAGCGAGCCAAAAGCCTCACGGCGCAGGCCGCCCTCACTACGCTTCTTGCACTGTCTTCTCTCGGCCTTGCCGAGACCGTCAGGGCGGAAAACCGCCTTGAGCTCCCGGAAGAGACCATCCTCCTCGAAGACGACCGACTTGCCGTCACCGTCGCCTCCGCTTCACAGCAGGAGCTGGACCCGCTCGACAGCGAATATAATATCTGGGTTGGTCAGATTGACATCAACGACCGATCCGCCATCTGGGTCGAGTTGATCGATGGCTATGGTGAGGTCATTTACGACAGCGAAGTCGGGCCGAATGAAACACACCTTCTCCCCGACGGTCGGGCGATTGTTGTCCGCTCTGTCGATCCAGCAACTCGAATTGCCAAAATTGATGAAAGTCGACTGGTATCTGACGCTGCCATGATGGTAACCCGACGTGTCATCGAGGACGAGACTGTCGGCGCCACCTCGGTGGAATTCATCGAGGCCAAGCCACAAGCTTCCGCACCAGAGACAGATCACAGCCCGATGATGCAGTTGGCAACCTTCGGTGGCGCTGCATGGCACCTGGTCACAAATTGGTTTGGTGGCGCTGTACAGCAGGTTCAGGTCGCCTGGAATTGGCTGATCGATACCCTTCACGCCTGATGCTCCAAATCCCCCGCGATCATCGGCCAAGAGGCCGGGCGCCAGCTGCGCCCGGCCTCTTTCCTGTTGTGAGACCAGACCCGCAAACTTCGCGTGAAACAATCATGCGAAACGGCAATATTTCAAAAAATTCAAAGCCTTTTGGAACTTTAAGTGATCTGCGACCGTAGCTGAGACGTAATTTGAACCAATCCTGCGGAGGCATTCTCCAAAGGTCGTCCATAATAACGATAAGGGCACAAAATGCGGATTGCGGTCATCGGCTCCGGTATCTCGGGAAACAGCGCAGCATCAGTCCTGAGCGAGAAACACGACGTCATTCTCTATGAAAAGCGAGAGCGTACAGGTGGTCATAGCGCCACTGTCGACATCGATTACGATGGCACGCCGATTTCCGTCGACACCGGCTTTATCGTCTACAATGAACTCAACTACCCCAACCTGACGAAGATGTTCGCGCACCTTGGCGTGGAGACAGAAGAAAGCGATATGAGCTTTGCCTTGTCTGCAGACAACCGGCGCCATGAATGGTCGGGACAGTCACTGAATACGGTCTTTGCCCAGCGCCGCAATCTGATGAGCCCGAGTTTCCTGATGATGCTTCGGCAGATCTTCCGCTTCAATAAGGAAAGCGTGCGCGATCTCGACGCCGGCCTGCTGCGCGGCCTGTCGCTCGGCAACTACCTCAACGCCAACCGATATGGCCGGACCTTCACCGACCGCTATCTGCTTCCTATGGGAGCGGCGATCTGGTCAACGCCCCTCGCCGACATGGCAGACTATCCTGCGGAAAACTTTGTCTCCTTTTTCAAGAACCACCGCTTGGTGAATTTTGACCGCCCCATTTGGCGCACCGTTTCCGGCGGAAGCCGGCAGTATGTCGGCAAGCTTCTCGCTCCCCTGGGAGACAACATTCGCCATGGGGCGATGGTCACAGGCGTCGAGCGCTTTCCGGACAGGGTCGTGGTGACTGACGTGAACGGTGGTTCCGACACCTTCGACCACGTAGTCATCGCCGGGCACTCCGATCAGGCCCTTGCCATGCTGACCACACCCAGTCAGGACGAACATGCAATCCTTTCGGCCATCCGCTACCGGCCAAACACGGTCTATCTGCACCGGGATCTCTCGCTGATGCCGCGCAATCGCAAGGTCTGGGCCTCCTGGAACTATCTTGCTGGTCAGGACGCCTTCACTCAGGCCCAGGTCACCGTCAGCTACTGGATGAACCGCCTCCAGAACATTCCCGAGGACAAGCCGCTGTTCGTTACCCTGAACCCGGTTGAGGCGCCGTCGGAAGAGCTCACCTTCGGACGCTTTGTCTATGACCACCCGCAATTCAATCAAGCTGCCATTGACGCGCAGACCGCACTGGATACCATTCAGGGTCGTCAGCGGACATGGTTCTGCGGGGCGTGGACCGGGCATGGCTTCCATGAGGACGGCTTGAAGTCCGGTTTGGCCGTTGCCCGGGCGCTGGGCTGTGAGGCCCCATGGGAGCAGTCTCGGGACAAGGAACTCGCTCTCCAGGCCGCCGAGTAGGATGAGAGGACAATCCTCATGTCAGGTCGCTCCCCAACCAGAATGAGTGCTAACGATTCGTCGCCCGCAGCCGCCGCCAGCCTGTATGTTGGCCCGGTCATGCACCAACGCATGAAGCCGAAGCAAAACCGTTTCTCTTACTCCGTCTTCTCCCTGCTGATCGATCTCGACCGTCTCGACGAGGCGGATGGCCAGTCGCGGCTGTTCTCCATCGAACGTTTCAATCTCGTCAGCTTTTACCAGAAGGACCACGGCCCCCGGGACGGCGCAAACCTTCGCGCCTATGTGGACCAGGCTCTGGGTGACAAAGGCGTGTCCCGACCTCACCAGGTTCTCCTTCTCGCCTATCCGCGCGTTTGCGGGCATGCCTTCAATCCACTGGCTGTCTACTTCGCTTATGACAAAGACCACACGCTGACCGGCGTCATCTACGAAGTGCGCAACACCTTTGGCGATCTCCACTCCTATGTGTTGCCAGTCACCAAAGACCAACTGAACGATGCCGGCCTGCGGCAGGAGCAGGACAAGCAGTTCTATGTCTCACCCTTCGTCGACATGGAACAACACTACAGCTTTCGACTGATGCCGCCGGGCAAGGCGGTCAGGGTCCGCATTCTTGAAGAAGACGCCGAAGGCCCTCTCCTCGCAGCCATGTTTCATGGCACCCGGACCGCGCTGACCAGCGCCAATCTGGCCCGGCTCTGTGCGCACATCCCGTTCCTGGGCCTGAAGGTCGTCGCAGCCATTCATTGGCAGGCCTTTAAAATTTGGCGCATGGGTGTACGATTTCACAAGAAGCCGGAAGCGGCGGTCCCGACTGGAGAGGACAGGACCGTCACACAAACATCGAGAGCTGCTTGAAACCAAAGCCAGATCTCGCCGTATCTTAATGTAAGCGCCCAGGCGCCTTCTCGTTTCTATGAAAAGCATTTCGGGGGAATTGCCATGTCCGACGGTATCCGCGTTTCCAAGTCCAGTTTGAAGCAAGCCTGCTCGGGCCTTCCCCGCTTCGCTCAGCTGGGTTTTCGAATTCTCACAGGTCTTCAGTATGGTTCCCTGCGTGTTACAACGCCGGACGAGCGCGTTTTCATCTTCGAGGGCAATGAACCAGGCCCCCAGGGTGAGGTAGAGGTCACCGACTGGCGCTTTGCCAAGATGGTTGTTCAGGGCGGAGACGTCGGTGTGGGGGAAGCCTTCATTGCCGGCTATTGGTCTTCTCCCGATATCACCACCTTCCTGGAACTATTTTGCATCAACCGCGAGGCAGCGAGTGAGGTGCTGAACGGCAAACCCATTGCACGCTTTCTCCTGTCCCTGCGCCATTGGCTCAATGCCAACACGAAGTCGGGCTCGAGGCGGAACATTTCGGCCCACTACGATCTGGGAAACGCCTTCTACAAGGAATGGCTGGATCCCTCGATGACCTATTCCTCCGCCATCTTCGACCCCAGCGTGAACGACCTGGAGAGCGCCCAGCGACTCAAGTACACGTCGTTGGCACGCGAAACCGACATTCAAGCCGGACATGAGGTCTTGGAGATCGGGTGTGGATGGGGCGGCTTTGCCGAATTCGTCGGAAAGGAAATTGGCGCCAAGGTGCGTGCCCTGACCATTTCGCGCGAACAATACGACTATGCGCGGGAAAGGATCCATAACGCCGGTCTTTCAGAGAAGGTCGACGTCGTCTTTCAGGACTACCGGGACGAGACGGGAAAATTCGACCGTATCGCTTCTATCGAAATGTTCGAGGCGGTTGGAGAGCGCTATTGGCCCACCTATTTCGGCCAACTCGCAAATTGCTTGAAGTCCGGCGGCAAGGCCGGTTTGCAGATCATCACCATTCAGGACCGGATGTTTGAAGACTACCGCCGCTCTGGCGATTTTATTCAACGCCACGTCTTTCCGGGCGGCATGCTGCCCCCCCCTGGCAAGCTGAATGATATCAGCAAGTCCCTGGGGCTCGATCTGGCGAACCAGAAAATCTTTGGCCAGGACTACGCCCGAACGCTGGAAGAATGGCGCGCCCGGTTCCGTGAAGCCTGGCCACGCATTGTGCCGCTTGGATTCGACGAGCGGTTCAAGCGCCTTTGGGAGTTCTATCTCCACTACTGCGAGGCAGGCTTCCGCTCTGGCAACATCGATGTGCGTCAGATGGTCTACGTCAAGACGGCCTAGTCGCGCCCGACCTTTGGTTTCTTGTCCCATCCTGTGCTTTTGGCAATCAGTCGGAAGTACCAGGAGTGGGGCAGAATTCGCATCACCTTGAGCTGACGTACAAAGCCTCTCGGGAAGAATATCTCGAAGGCCTTCTTGTCCTTGAGACCACGGGCAATTTCTTCCGCCGCTTCTTCAGGCTGGATCAGCTGCGGCATATCGAAAGGGTTGTCGGCCGTTGCAGGTGTATCCACAAAGCCTGGATTGATAACCTGTATGCGAATGTTGGCCCGGTCCAAATCAAACTTCAGCGCCTCCGCCATATTGATCAGCCCTGCCTTGGTCGCTCCATAGGCCGCAGACGTGGGCAAGCCTCTGTATCCGGCAACAGAGGCGACAATGGCGATCTGTCCCCGTCCACGAGCCTTCATCGCGTCGATGCTCGGCAAAAGAACATTGACGGTACCGCTGAGGTTTACATCGAAGCTTTTCTGCCATTCATCCGGATTTCCAGACAATCCGTCCTGGGGGAAATAGACGCCCGCATTCGGCACCAGTAATGCCAGCGGACCGGCTTCGGTCTCGATCCTGAGCGCCAGCTCACGCATCGCGTCCCGATCGGTTACATCTCCCGGGTAGGCGTGAATTTTCCCTCGGGTCGACATCCCAAGGATTTCGAGCTTGCGCAGCTTTTCAACCGACCGTGCTGTTGCTGCAATCGTCCACCCCTCATCGGCAAGCCGCAAGGCCAGCGCCCTGCCAATGCCACTGCTGGCGCCGGTGATCCAGGCAATTCCAGTGTCCGGGGTCGCAACGAATTCGCAAGTCATACCAGTCTCCTTAAGCGTTCCCTCTGTCATACGCAGATCGGGAGCACTCCGGATTGGTATTGGTCTCAAGCTTCAGCGGTTTTCAGGATCAGGCCAGCATGCTCAGCGCATGAAAGGCGCAAACAGGCGGCCAATAGGCCCGGTGAGCCGCAGACTGCCCTCGGTCACGGTAAAGCAGATGCAGTCTTCGCCCTCATCGGCAATTGGCTTGTGATCGATCTCATGATCGGCGAAGGCAATGTCACCTGTTTCAAAGTGACCATCATCATCGCTGTAGCCCCCCTTGAGAATGAGCGTCAGCTCGGTTCCCGAGTGAGTATGCGATGGCATGGCCTTGCCCGCACGTACCCAGAGAAGGGACGTCATGCAGCCATCAAACTCACCAAGCTTGCATTCCTTCACACCCGGAAGCAGCGTTTTCCAGGGCAGGTCCGACTTTCCAGGCATTTTCCCCTGCTCCAGCAATGGACGCAGAGACAGCGGCACCCAGTCGTCTCCGGTTTGTGCTGAGACACGAATGTTCTCAATTTTCTCAGGCTCGAGAGAGAATATAGACGCCAAAAGGCCTTCCCGGTCAGACAAGGCGACAGGGGGACTTTCATCGACCCCCAAACCGGCAAGCGCCTCCAGACTGGAGACGTAATCCCGATGGGTATCTTTCAGCTCCAGATGGGCGCCAACCAATGCTTGAGCAGGCGACGCGAGCGTGCCCGCAGCATATCCTGCCAGCAGTTCATCCAGGCCAGTGACGTTCTTTTCCATGCAGACGCTCATAACGCTTCCGTATTCGGAAATAACAATGCTGTTTCCTCATACGGCGCTTTCGGGGCAGCGGATCACTCGGAGGGTCTAAAGCAGGAACCCCTGTTCCAATAACCCGGCCAGAAAATAGAACGAAACGGCCCGAGATTTCAACTCACGCGAACCTCAGGCAGTTGCGTCCCTTTTCGCAGCGCGATATGGCACCTACATGCTATATCAACAATCCACCGCGACCTTGCACATTGAAGCAGGAACTTTCTGAAATGACCGCCAGCACTTCCGTCGTCGACGCAATCGGCAACACCCCGCTTATCCGCCTGAACGGCCTTTCAGAGGAAACCGGCTGCGAAATCTTCGGCAAGGCGGAGTTCATGAACCCAGGGCAGTCGGTCAAGGACCGCCCTGCCCGGCAGATGATCCTCGAAGCGGAAGCCCGTGGTGATCTGAAGCCCGGCGGCGTGATCGTCGAGGGGACAGCCGGCAACACCGGCATCGGTCTGGCGCTGGTTGCAAGCGCGCGCGGCTATCGCACCGTAATCGTGATTCCCGAGACCCAGACACAGGAAAAGAAGGACATGCTTCGCATGTGCGGCGCGGAGCTGATTGAAGTTCCCGCCAAGCCCTTCAAGGACCCTAACAACTATCAGCATGTCGCCCGTCGTCTGGCCGAACACTTGGCCAAGAGCGAGCCGAATGGCGCCATCTTTGCTGACCAGTGGAACAATCTGGACAACCGCAAGGCGCATTACACCACCACGGGTCCGGAAATCCTGGATCAGACAGACGGCCAGATCGACGGCTTTATTTGCGCAGTCGGGTCCGGCGGCACGCTTGCTGGTGTCTCTAGCTTCTTGCGCGAGAACAAACCGGCCATCAAGATCGGCTGTGCCGATCCGTTTGGTGCTGGCATGTTTCATCTGTTCAAGGACGGCGAAGCCAAGGCGACAGACGGCGGTTCGATTGCCGAAGGCATTGGCCTTGGACGCTCCACGCCTATCGTTGCCGACATCAAGGTCGACTTCCCCTATTCCATCCCGGATGAAGAAGCCCTGCCGCTGGTCTTTGATCTGGCGGAAAAGGAAGGCCTGCTTCTGGGGGGCTCTTCCGCCATCAATCTGGCAGGCGCCCGCCGGATGGCAAAAGATCTCGGACCGGGCCACACCATCGTGACCATTCTGTGCGATCATGGAACCCGCAGCCAGTCCAAGCTTTATAACATCGACTTCCTGCGTTCCAAGAACCTACCTGTTCCGGGTTGGCTGGAGCGCTCCACAAACTTGACCGCGCCTTTCGTGTGAGCCGGGGTCTACCGCAAAAGGGGACCCCATGGAGCCTGCCGGCGACGGTCAAGCGATTATCCAGACTGCCCAGACGATTGCGTCCGACACACTGGGCCTGGAGACAATCGCAGCAAATATCGGTCTTTTCGCCGCTGTCGCAGTCGTGTTTTACGCGGCTGCGGCAGTCTGCGCCGTTCGGGAAATCTTGAAAAGTCGAACCCCGCAAGGCTCCATCGCCTGGCTTCTGTCACTGTTTTTCCTGCCTTATCTGACCGTTCCGGCCTATTTGATCTTCGGCTGGCGGTCGTTTGAATCCTATTCCCGCATCCGCCACAAACTGGGCCGTGACAACCGCTCGCAGCGGGCGCGCAATCTCAGGCTTACCGACGAGGTGGAAACCCGCGCCTGGCCGGTCCTCTCGGCAGTGGCCGGACTGCCTTTTCTGGCTGGCAATAAATGTGATCTCCTGATCAATGGCGAACAAACCTTTCCCTCCCTCTGGAAAGGGTTGGAGGATGCCGAGCACACAATCCTCGTGCAGTATTTCACCGTGGAGGACGACAAGACCGGCAACGAGTTGGCCCGGCGGCTGATCGACAAGGCGAAGTCCGGCGTTCTGGTCTACTTCCTATACGATGACATCGGCTCATCCAACCTGAAGCGCAGTTATCTCACCCGGCTCAGTGACGCTGGCGTGCATGTCTCGGGCTTCAATCAACGGCACAAGTTTCTCCGCATGCTCGGCCCCATGCGGCTGAACTACCGCAATCACCGCAAGGTGGTGGTAACGGATTTTCAGCACGCCTGGGTCGGTGGCCTGAATGTTGCTGACGCCTACCAGGGCTATTCCAAGACCTACGGATATTGGCGCGACACCCACGTGAAGGTGTCCGGTCCCGCGGCTCTGGCCTGCGCGCTCTCATTTGCCGAGGATTGGAAGTGGGCGCATGGCGGCGATATCGAGTTGGCAAAACTCGATGCAATCACCAAGCCGGGCGACGAGCCTGTGCTGGTGATGCCGACAGGCCCGGCGGAAGAACTTGAGGAATGCGCGATTGCATTTGCCGAGGCCGCCGCCCGTGCAACCAAGCGCTTGTGGATTTCCACGCCCTATTTCGTCCCCTCACTCGACATGCAAACTGCCCTTTATGCCGCTTCAATGCGCGGCGTGGACGTGCGCATTCTGTTGCCGACTCGGGCCGATCACCGCGTTGTCTGGCTGGCAAGCCATGCTCATGCCGACGATATGGTGGACAGAGGCGTGAAGGTCTATCGCTATCCGAAGGGCTTCCTACACCAGAAAATCGTGCTGGTGGACGACGAATTGGCTTCTGTTGGAACGGTCAATTTCGACAATCGCTCCTTCTCCATCAATTTCGAAATTACCCTGTGGTTCACCCATCAGCGGATGGTCAAAAAAGTCGCCGACATGCTGGCGAACGATTTTTCGGTCTCCGATCCAATCGAACCATCTTCCCTGAAAAAAAGATCCTTCGCTTTTCGGGTGGTGGCGCGAGGGGCAAAACTGTTATCACCGGTTCTCTGAACACTCCCAGACCGCAGATTGCGCGGCCTTGTTGCACCGGATGCCGACCATGACTTTCTTGCCCGACCTTTCCGTTCTTGCTGCCTTCACACTGGCCATCGCGGTCCTGACGATCACGCCAGGCCCTGATATGACCCTCTTCATGGGAAAAACCCTGACGCAAGGTCGAAAGGCAGGAGCCGCTGCCGTGCTGGGCGCGACCTCCGGCATTGTCGTGCATTCGCTTTTTGCCGCCTTGGGCATTTCTGCTCTTCTGGCAACATCTGCCACTGCCTTCGCCGTGCTCAAATATGTCGGTGCGGCCTATTTGATCTATCTCGCGGTTCAAGCTGTTCGTAAAGGCTCCGCGCTGACCCTCGAAACGGCAAAAATCAAACAGGAATCCATGAGCCGTATCTGGCTGCAGGGGCTGACGATCAATCTGCTGAACCCGAAGATCGTACTGTTTTTCGTGACGTTTCTTCCGCAGTTTATTTCTGCAACTGATCCGCATGCCCCCGGCAAGCTGATGTTCCTCGGTTTCTTCTTCATTCTGCTCGCCACGCCAGTCTGCCTGCTGATGGTCTATTTTGCCTCGCAGTTCGCCGGGTTCATGAGAGGGTCCCCCCGTGCCATGAAGGCCTTTGATTGGACCTTCGCCGGTGTCATGGGAGCCTTTGCCCTGAAACTGCTCGCAGCCCGCGCTGCAAGCTCCTGAGAAGACTGCAGGAATAGTCGAAACCGCCTTGGCAGCGGCTTGACCGGCACTCGTCATTGGATACTCTCCCGGTCAAAGTTCAATGAAGGGAGCCTGTCATGTCCACACCGCTGTTTCGCGAAAATGCCTACCTGAAGTCCTGCGACGCGACGGTGCTGAAGGTGACGGAGCGCGGCGGCGTTGTTCTGGATCAGACCGTGTTTTATGCCACCGGCGGCGGGCAGCCGGGCGATTCAGGCAAGTTTATTCTCGACGATGGCAGTGAAATCACCATCGCCACCGCGGTCTATGGCGAGGACAAGACCCAGATCGTCCATGTTGCGGCAGAGGGTCAAACGCTCCCCACCGCCGGCAGCAAGGTCACTGCAGTGCTCGACTGGGAGCGCCGCCTCAAGTTGATGCGCGTTCACACCGCCTTGCATCTGCTCTCCGTCGCGCTGCCCTATCCCGTTACAGGCGGACAGATCGGCGAAGGCGACGGCCGGCTCGACTTCGACATGGGCGACGCACCGCTGGACAAGGAGGCGGTCGCCGAAAAGCTCAACGCTCTCGCAGCCGGCAACCACGACATCACCACTGAATGGATCACAGACGCTGAGCTGGACGCCAACCCCGGTCTCGTCAAGACCATGTCCGTCAAGCCACCACGCGGCTCCGGAAAAGTGCGCCTTGTACGCATCGGCGGTGACGTTGATCTACAGCCCTGCGGCGGAACCCATGTGGCCAACACCTCCGAGATTGGCGTGCTTGAACTGGGCAAGTCGGAGAAGAAGGGCAAGCAGAACCGTCGGGTTCGGATCAAACTGGCCTGAAGATGATTTCGCCCTTGCGATGTAACAACCGGAGAACAGCCGATGAAGTTAGAGGGAAGCTGCCAGTGCGGCGCCATCCACTTTTCGCTTGAGAGCAAAACGCCCGTTCCCTACATGCGCTGCTACTGCTCGATCTGCCGCAAGACCGGCGGCGGAGGCGGCTGCGCCATCAACCTGGGTGGGGAAGCAGACACGCTGGTGTGCGACGATCCACATGCCGCCAAGGCCTCCTATCATGCCAAGATGGACGACGGCGAAAGCCAGGCAGAGCGGCATTTTTGCAGCCGCTGCGGCACATCGCTCTGGCTGTGGGATCCACGCTGGCCGGAGCTGATCCACCCTTTGGCCTCTGCCATCGACACAAGATTGCTGACACCGCCGGAAACCGTGCACATCATGCTGGCCTCCAAGCCCGACTGGGTGGTTGTTCCCTCGGGCCCCGGCCACCTGCATTTTGATGCATACCCCGAGCTATCCATAGCGGACTGGCACAAATCAAAAGACCTTTACGACCCCAAGGACTGAGACGCCAACATGACGAAGAGCCCCCTCGTATCCACAGACTGGCTTGCCCAGAACCTCTCCAATCCGGACCTGCTTGTCGTCGATGGCTCCTGGTATCTGCCGCAGATGAACCGTGACGCGAAGGCCGAGTACGAGGCAGCGCATATTCCCGGTGCCATTCGCTTTGACATCGACGAGATCAGCGATCCCTCCAGCGGATTGCCGCATACCTTGCCCCAGCCGCATGTCTTTGCCTCCAAGATGCGCAAGCTCGGCATCGGCGATGGTCAGGTCATCGTTGTCTACGATGGACAAGGCTTCTTCTCCGCTCCGCGCGTCTGGTGGATGTTCAAGGTGATGGGGGTCACAGAGGTCTTCATTCTCGATGGCGGCATGAAAAAATGGACTGCTGAGAACCGCTCTACACAGGATGGCACACCACCCATCCGCCCGGAACGGCATTTCACCGCCCGTCTCGACAATGCGGCTCTGGCAGACAGAGACGATGTCACGGCCACCATTGCCAAGAGCGGCGCCAAGGGTAACGCCCAGATCATCGACGCCCGCGCTGCCAGTCGTTTCACCGGAGAGCAGCCAGAACCACGTGAAGGCATGCGCTCCGGTCACATGCCCGGCGCCTTCAACCTGCCGTTCAACCTGCTCACCAACGAGGACGGCACCTTCAAATCTCCCGCAGACTTAGCCAAAGCCTTTGAGACAGCAGGCATCGACGTGCAGAAACCGGTGATCACCAGCTGCGGTTCAGGCGTCACCGCAGCAGTCCTCACGCTTGGCCTCACGATTCTCGGTGCGCGGCAAACTCGGCTGTATGATGGTTCATGGGCTGAATGGGGCGCACGCCAAGACACCGAGATCGTCACCGGAACCGAATAATTCAGCTCGACGTTGAAAGGATCTTTTGAACCGAACGGCTTCTCGGACATTTGCTCATTACGACGCCAAAAGGCGCCCTAGGAGGAAATGTTTATGTCCCGGATCAAAAAGCACCGTAGCAGCCGATCACTGAGAGCGCTCATGAGAGCGCTAACCGCCACCACAGTTTTGACTGCCGCTCCTCTTGCTCTGACAGGCCCCCTTACCCTGGCCCAGGCGCAAGAGGTGGTCGATTGCGCAGCAACCCCTGCGGCAGAGGCCTGTGCCAATGTAACCCCGCCACAGGAAGCGCCAGCGCCAGCTGCAGAGCAGCCAGCTGAGCAGCCTGAAGCCGCTCCCGCCAAGGCGCCAGCAGCTGAAGCCCCCGCTGCGGCAGCAGAACAATCTGCTCCGGCGGAAGAGGCGGCACCTGCAACCGAGCCGGAAACCCCTCCTGCTCCAGAAGCGCCTGAGCCAGCTGCAGAACAAACGCCAGCCCCAACTGCCGAACCATCAACTGAGGCACCGGCAGCAGAAGCAGCCCAAGAACCGGCTCCAGCTGCAGCACTCCCCCCTGCAACCGAGCAGACAGAAACTGCGCCAGCAGAAAAGCCGAAAGCGGAAGCCGCCGAAGAAGCCGATGTCGCTCCGGCTGCCAAGCCGACAGAGCAGAACGCTCAACGCAAGGCCGAACCAGCGCCAGCGGCCAAACCGGAAGCTGATGCTGCTGCAAAGCCTGCAGAAAAGCCGCGCCGCGAAGCCAAACCGGAAGCTGCCGCGCAACCCAAAGCCGATGCACAGCCTGCCGCCCAAACCCCTGCGGCTCCGGCGCCGGCTGCCTCGTCAAATGACCAGGCAGCAGAGCGCAAGGCTGAACCAGCGAATGACAACGCGAGTGAGACCTCTACGGATCGTGCCCGCCAGCAGCAGGCAAATGACAATCGCGATGACAGCCGCCGGGGAGATAACCGGGACGGTAAACGCCGTGCAGACAATGATGACCGCCGAAAGGACGGGCGCGACAGCCGTGACGACGACCGTCGCCGGAATGACCGTGATGGAAAGCGAGACAAGGACCAGGGCAATACACTGGAATTCACGCTTCCCATCCCCAACATGGATGCGCGTATCGTCATTGGAACCGGTGCAAACGCTCGAGTGGAGCACGACGACAATCGCCGTCTAGAAACCCGCGACAGCCGGCGCACCGTCGAACGGCTGAAGAATGGCAACAAGCGCACCGTGATCGATCGTCCAAATGGGTCGCAGGTCATCACAGAGACCGATCGTGACGGCAACATCATTCGCCGGCTGCGCGTGCGTCCGAACGGCGACCGTTTCGTGTTGATCGACAACACGCAGATCAAACGCCGGGAACGCCGCAACGACCGTGTCGAACTTCCGCCGCTTCGGATGGAGGTCCCGCGCGAGCGTTACATTGTCGATGACCGTCGCCCCAATCGGCAATCCTACGAACGCGCTCTGACGGCGGCCCCTGTCGAGCAGGTGGAACGCGCCTATAGCCTGAATGAAATTCGCGACAACGAGCGGCTGCGTGCCAAGTTACGTCGGATTGATCTGGCCGTGAATTTTGCCACTGGCTCCGCCGGCATTCCTGAAAGCCAATACGACACGCTGGAACGTCTTGGTGATGCGATTGCAGCTCGTCTGGAGCAAAATCCGGACGATGTCTTCCTGATTGAAGGCCACACGGATGCTGTCGGAGACGATATCTCCAACCTGCGTCTGTCGGATGCACGAGCGGAGTCGGTGGCGCTTGCTCTGACGGATTATTTCAACATTCCGCCGGAAAACATTGTCATTCAGGGCTACGGCGAGCAGTATCTGAAGGTCCAGACCCAGGCGGCTTCAGTCGAAAACCGCCGTGTTTCGATCCGACGGATCACCCCCTTGCTGCGAGGTGAAAGCAACCAGTAAGGCAAAGGTCACACAGACCTGACGATAGGAAGGGCCGGTTTCACACCGGCCCTTTTCGTTGGGAAAATCGCTCAGGCGCCGAACTGATCATTGGAATACAGGTCGAGCGACCAGTTTAAAAACAGCGGCAATGGTGTCCAAACCCCTGTCGTCACCCCGGCAGACCGCAACATCGCCGCAGTCCAGGTGTTACAGCCCATCAGCACGTTGAACCCACCCACGGCCGGGTAGAACACGTCATGCGCACCATAAGGAGGCACTTCCAAGGGTTTTGGCTCCAAAGCCGAAAGCCCCCGGAAGCTCTTGCGGATTTCAACCAGAAGCCTGTTGAACCCTGGCCCATCCAGCCTGATTTCCCGAACAGATGGCTGCGTTGGACGGATCACCCCGGCGCGTTCCACATGCATGACCGAGCGATCAAGTGTCAGGGAAGATAAAACCGGCCCCAGCTTGACGTCGGTCCATGTCGGTGTCTGCGTGTAAAACGCCTCTCCGCCCCAGCCAACGACCAGCCACTCCACTCCGGGGTAATCCAGTCCCAGCCCATTGTCGGAAACAAAGCCGAACGTCTGCAGCACCGCATCTGTCATCGGCAGGGCGATATCCGTATGGATTGGATTCGACAGCAGCAGGATTGTCTGCCCTTCTGTCCTCTCGCCCCCAAGAGACGCCCCAGGCCTGACACCCGCCAACGAAAAAGGCCTCGGAACAATCGTCCCGAGGCCCAATGCTGTTGCGATCACGAGGATCGTTCCAATCGTGCCCCATGCCAGCCGGCGGATAAATCCGAAAGCCTTGCGCATGAAACCGCTTTCCTTAGTGATGCAGAATCTGGCTAAGGAAGAGCTGAGTGCGCTCATGCTGAGGATTGGTGAAGAACTCTTCCGGCTCGTTCTGCTCCACGATCTGGCCTGCGTCCATGAAGATCACCCGGTTGGCGACCTTGCGAGCAAAGCCCATTTCGTGGGTCACGCAGAGCATCGTCATGCCTTCTTCGGCAAGACCGACCATCACGTCGAGCACTTCCTTGATCATTTCCGGATCGAGCGCCGAAGTCGGCTCATCGAACAACATGATCTTCGGGCTCATGCAGAGCGAGCGGGCAATCGCCACACGCTGCTGTTGACCACCGGAAAGCTGACCCGGGTATTTCAGGGCCTGCTCGGGGATCTTGACCCGCTCCAGATAATGCATGGCAACTTCTTCAGCCTGCTTCTTCGGCATCTTGCGAACCCAGATCGGCGCCAGGGTGCAGTTTTCCAGGATTGTCAGATGCGGAAACAGATTGAAGTGCTGGAAGCACATGCCGACTTCACGACGGATCTCATCGATCTTTTTCAGGTCGTTTGTCAGCTCATTGCCATCCACGATGATCTGACCGGCCTGGTGTTCTTCCAAACGGTTGATGCAGCGGATCATGGTGGACTTGCCGGAACCCGACGGTCCACAGATGACGATACGCTCGCCATTCATGACCTTCAGGTTGATGTCACGCAGCACGTGGAAATCCCCGTACCACTTGTTCATTTGTTTGATTTCGACAGCCACTTCGGTGTCAGAAATCGTCATCCGCGAGCGATCGGGCGTCAGCTCTTCAGCGGTATTGGACATGGGTTTCACTCCATAATGACTTGAGAGGAGGAGGAAGCGAACTGATCCGCTCCCCCTTCGGGCTGACAGCCCCTATCGTTTGTGACCGGTATGCAGCTTGTTCTCGATGAAGATCGAGTACCGCGACATGCTGAAACAGAAGACCCAGAACACGAGAGCTGCGAACAGATAGCCCGTATGTCCCTGAACCGGCGTCGACCAGGTCGGATCCGAGAAGGACGACTGAATCTGACCCAGAAGATCGAACATGCCGACGATCAGCACCAGCGTCGTGTCCTTGAACAGACCGATGAAGGTGTTGACGATGCCAGGAATGACCAGCTTCAGCGCTTGCGGCAGGATGATGAGATACATCATCGGCCAGAACCGCAAACCAAGTGCCATCGCGCCTTCATACTGTCCCTTCGGGATAGCCTGAAGACCACCGCGCACCACTTCCGCCATATAGGCAGCGGAGAAGAGCGTCACACCAACAAGCACGCGCAGCAGCTTGTCGAAGGTCACACCCTCAGGCAAGAACAACGGCAACATCACCGAGGACATGAACAGCACGGTGATCAGTGGAACACCCCGCCAGAACTCGATGAAGACCACAGACACGAACTTGATGATCGGCATTTTCGACCGGCGACCAAGGGCGAACGCCACCCCCAGCGGCAGAGAGGCCGTGATGCCGGTCACCGCGATGACCAGGGTCACCAGCAGCCCACCCCATTGCGCCGTTTCGACAATTGGCAAAATTTCCTCATCACCGATCACCAGACCGGTCAGCAGAAAATAGGCAACGATCGGGAAGACAACCAGCAACAGGAGCGCGTTGGTCCCTTTGAAGGGAACTGCCGGAATCATCATTGGCACCAGCAGCAAGGCGAACAACGCATAGACCACATTGACACGCCAGATCTCTTCGGTCGGATAACGGCCGTAGATGAACTGGGGCAGATAATCGCCCACATAAGCCCAGCAGGCACCAATGTGGCCCCCATCCTGAGCCAGACAGGCAGTCCGGTCCTCTCCCACCCAGACAGCGTCGATCAAAGCGAACTGAATGAGTGGTGCCAGCAAGGAATAAGCAATCAGGATCCCGACGACCGTCAGAATCGTATTGCCAATGGAGGAGAAAAGGTTCAAGCGCATCCAACCGATAACGCCAGAGGTAGAGACGGGCGCAGGAAGCTGCGGCGCCTCTACAGTGCGAACCTGGAACACTTCAGCATTTGCCATGAGACGCTCCTATCGCTCTACGAGCGCCATGCGCTGATTGTACCAATTCATGAAGCTCGACGTCAGCAGGCTCAGGGACAGATAGACTGCCATCCAGATACCGATGATCTCGATTGCCTGACCGGTCTGGTTGAGCACCGTTCCCCCAACGGACACCAGGTCCGGGAAGGCGATGGCCACGGCAAGCGAAGAGTTCTTCGTCAGGTTCAGATACTGGCTGGTCAGCGGCGGAATGATCACCCGCATGGCCTGGGGAATGACAACAAGACGCAGCGTATGGCCTGGACGGATACCAAGCGCGGAGGCTGCTTCCGTTTGCCCATGGCTGACGGCCTGAATGCCCGCACGCACGATCTCGGCAATAAACGAAGCCGTATAGATCGCCAGCGCAAGAGTCAGTGCCAGAAACTCGGGAATCACGTTGAAACCGGTACCGAGCTCGAAACCACGGCTGAACACAGGCCCTGTTTCATTGAATATCGGAAGATCGAAGTGCATTGGCATGCCTGTCAGCAGATAGGCAAGCATTGGCAACCCGATCAGCAGACCAAGTGACGACCAGAAAACCGGGAACTGCCGCCCGGTTGCTTCCTGTCGCTTCCTTGCCCACCGACTAAGAACGACCATACCGATGATCGCAGCAATAACCGCATATCCGATCGCGCCGGAACCTGGCTCGAAGACCGGTTTTGGACCGCGAAGACCGGCGATGTTCAAATGGAAGGTGTCGAACAGAAAAGACCACTTGTCCCGCTTGCCTGGCACAGCGCGCAGCACGGCGAAATACCAAAAGAAGATCTGCAGCAGCAGTGGAATGTTTCGAACCAGCTCAATGTAGCAATAGGCGATCTTGGAGATCACCCAATTGTTGGAGAGCCGTGCAATCCCGACGACAAAACCGATGATTGTCGCAAGAAAGATACCGATGACTGCGACAAGCAGTGTGTTGAAAAAACCGACCAGCAGGGCTTGCCCGTAACTGGAGGTCTCCGAATAGTCTACCAACGCCTGAATGATACCGAAGCCGGCGGTGTTTTCCATAAATCCGAAGCCGGATGCAATGTTCTGACGTTCCAGATTGGCCATCGTATTGGAAACGATCTGCCAACCCAAGAAGACGAGAACCAGCACCAGGAGAACCTGGTAAAACAAGCCGCGCACTTGCGGGTCATTCATGAGCGAAGCACGCGCCGGCTTGACAGCCGCATCCTGCGTTTCGCTTGACATATACCCTTACCCCAAGTTGCCCGCCGTCCTGATCAACCCCTTGATGGACATTGGCGGAAATCCACATGCAGTCCTCTCAAGTCCCGAATTGAGAAGAATCGCAGAAGATCAAGATTTCTTTGAACGTTTTTGGTGACCTCGACAGCAGGCTTCTGGCTTGTTTACGCCGTTTTACATCTGCGCCGAATGGTACTCCCGGGACCAGAAGCCCCGGGAGTCAAAGGTCGTCGTCTCACGACGGATCACTAAATGAAATTAGCGAACCGGCGGAGCGTAGAGGAATCCGCCCTGGGACCACAGAGCGTTTACGCCGCGTGCGATGCCGAGCGGAGTGTCCGGGCCGACGTTGGCGTCGAAGGACTCACCGTAGTTACCAACAGCCTTGACGATGCTGTAACCGAAGTCGTTGGACAGGCCGATCGGCTCGCCGTACGCACCTTCAACGCCGAGGAGGCGTTTGATGGACGGGTTGTCGGAAGACTTCATGTCGTCGACGTTGGCCATTGTCACGCCGAGCTCTTCAGCGTTGATCATGACATTGAGGGTCCACTTGGCAATGTTGAACCATTCATCATCACCCTGACGGACGACTGGACCGAGCGGCTCCTTGGAGATGATTTCCGGCAGAACCATGTGGTCGCCTGGGTTGGTCAGTTTCAGACGCTGAGCGTAGAGACCGGACGCATCCGTGGTGTAAACATCACAACGACCAGCGTCGTATGCCTGTACAACTTCATCAGCCTTTTCGAAGGCGACGATTTCGTACGGCATGTTGTTGGCGCGGAAGTAGTCGGCAACGTTCAGTTCAGTGGTTGTACCGGTGTTGGTACAAACAGACGCACCGGACATTTCCAAAGCGGACGTAACGCCAAGGTCCTTGCGGACCATGAAGCCCTGGCCATCGTAGTAGTTCACGCCAGCAAAGTTCAGACCAAGCTGAGTGTCGCGTGTCATCGTCCAAGTCGTGTTACGCGACAGAACGTCGATTTCGCCAGAGCTCAGAGCGGTGAAACGCTCTTTGGCGGACAGCGGTGTGAACTTGACAGCGGAGCCGTCGCCGAACACAGCAGCAGCCATCGCCTTACAGAAATCAACGTCGATACCGGACCAAGTTCCCTCGGCGTCGGGATTCGAGAAGCCTGGCAGGCCCTGGCTCACACCACACTGGATGAAGCCTTTGGCCTTAACGTCCTCAAGGGTCGTTGCGTGAGCGGCCGTCGCGGCGACTCCCATTGCAGCGCCGAGAACAAGCGGAAGGATTTTTATAGACATGGATATGCAGCCTTTTTTTACCCATACTTTTTTACTTTTTTGTCAGGCTGCGAGAGATGTTGAAAATGGCAAGAAACCTCTCACCTCTTTCAAACGATTAGCAAGTTGATACACATGTGAAACACATGCCCCCAACTAATCGCCCTCCGAGCATCTATCAACACGCCCAACACCTGCATTCGATGGCATTTGACGCATGTGGTCAAGAGGCAGCAGTCTCCAGACCATTAAAAACCCCAACCCGAATCTCAGAATGGTTAGCTTCGGAATGCACAGAAGGTGAACATGACTAAAAACAAGTCCTCAGACGCTGAAAAAACAATCACACCGGGGGCAGATACACTTCTGACGCATGGGGCCAATACCCCCAGCGATTTCTACGGATTCGTGAATCCGCCAGTGGTCCACGCCTCCACAGTGCTATTCCCCAATGTAAAATCCATGGGGGACGGTTCCCAAAAATACACGTATGGCCGCCGCGGCACCCCCACCAGCGACGCCTTGGAGAGTGCCATCTCCAAGCTTGAAGGCGCCGCAGGAACGAAGCTCGCGACATCCGGTCTGAACGCCATCGCCCTCGCCTTGCTCAGCTGCCTGAAGGCTGGCGACCATGTTCTCATTGCCGACACCTGTTATGGTCCGACGCGAGAATTTGCTGACAATCTGCTGCCGCGCTACGGCATTTCCGTCAGCTACTTCGACCCGATGGTCGGCGCCGAGATCGCTGATCAGTTCCTCGACACCACCAAAGCTGTGTTTCTGGAATCCCCCGGCTCACTGACCATGGAGCTGATCGATCTGGACCCGGTGATAGCCGCAGCCAAAGCCAAGGGCGCCAAGGTTCTGATGGACAACACCTGGGCGACACCGCTGCACTATCAGCCGCTCAAACACGGTGTGGATTACTCCATCCATGCAGCGACCAAATACATCGTCGGCCACTCAGACGTGATGATCGGCACGGTTGCCGCCAATGCTAAAAGCTATCCGGATCTGGAAAAGACCCACGGCTGGCTCGGCCTGCATGTCGCACCGGACGACATCTATCTGGCCCTGCGTGGTCTCAGGACACTGTCGGTGCGGCTGGAACGCCATGAACGCAATGCGCTTGCCGTCGCCCAATGGCTGCAGGAGCGCCCGCAAGTTGACGATGTGCTCTATCCCGCCCTCCCTGGCAGCAAGAGCCACAATCTTTGGAAGTCCTGCTTCACCGGCGCCAGCGGTCTCTTTACTTTCGCCTTTGGTCCGGATGTTACCAATGCGCAGAGGACACTGTTCCTCGACCGTCTGGAGCTCTTCGGACTTGGCTTCTCGTGGGGTGGCTTTGAGAGCCTGGCGATCCCGGTCAACCTCAAAGACATCCGCACAGCCTCAAACAACCATCCTCAGGGCCGCTTGATGGTGCGCCTCCACGTTGGTCTGGAAGACCCGCAGGATCTGATCGCAGATCTGCAGAACGGCTTTGCCGCGGCTTTCGAAGGCTAAAAGACGCGCACTGCGGAAGTTGCATGAAAAAAGGCCGGATGGTCGCCCCATCCGGCCTTTTGAATTGTAGCGCTCGGAGCCAACTAGATTGTCGGGTCTCGTCGCTTTTCCTTGAAGATCAGCCAAAGGTTGCGGAAATAGATCACCAGTCCCAGCCCCTGCCCGAGGATGAGGATCGGCTCCTTGCGGATCAACCCGTAAACCAGAAGCATGACGCCCCCGGCAATGGAGAAGAACCAGAAGGCAATCGGCACGATCGACTTGCCGACCTTTTCCGAGGCCAACCACTGCACCACAAACCGCATCATGAACATGGCCTGGGCAAGCAAGCCGAAGATCAGCCAGAAATCGAAATTCTGGATGAAGACCGTGTAGATATAATCGATCACGAAATCCATGGGATGTCCGTTCGTTTCCTTGCTGAGAAAGCTCTCACTTATCGCCAGGCCTAGTCGGCCAGCGAAGAGACCTGTGGCAGATTCTTGCGCCGGCGCAGCAGCCACCACACCCCGATCAGATCCAGCGCACCGATCATCGCCCGGTCGAAAATACCGTATTTCGACTGACCATGACGCCGTTGGCGATCCAGAACGTCCACATGGGTGACGCCAAAGCCCTCGCGGATGACGAGTGCCGGCAAGAACCGGTGCCAGCCATCAAAATACGGAAGCTGCAGAAACACCTCCCGCTTCAACACCTTCAGTCCACATCCGCTGTCGCGGGTGTTATCCTTGAGGATGGCCCCACGCAGCTTGTTGGCAAACCGTGACGCGAGCCGCTTGGCCTGGCTGGCCTTGCGCCCAACGCGCTGCCCGGCACCGAGTGCCACCGTGGGACCAGCTGCAGCCAGCGCATCAAGCAGCTGAGGAATATAGGCCGGGTTGTTCTCGCCATCGCCGTCGATGGTTGCAACGACCGCGCCGCGTGCATTCAAGACGCCTGTGCGCACCGCACAACTTTGGCCGCAGGCCGTGGCATGACGGAACGGCCGCAGCCAGGCGTGGCTATCACGGTAGTTCTGCAGAACCCTGTCGGTTCCATCCGATGACCCGTCGTCGATGACGATGACCTCAAAACGCCGGCCAGTCAGGGCCGTTTCTATCTCGTCCAGCAAGATAGGCAGGTTTTCCGCCTCATCCTTTGCTGGCACGACAACTGTGACCTCAAGCTCGTTCTGCACGGCCTGGGAGGGAGTATTGATCATTTGAGTGTGCTTTCGTCCTGCGCCTGCAAAGCCGGCTCTGTGACCGGCTCCGAGCGATCTGCCCTCAAACCTGCCGCAGGGTTCACTGCCCTGCGTCCGCTGAATAGCGATCTCAGAGCACGAAATCCAGCCTTTGCGGAAATCTGGGATAATATCGGTTCAATGGCCCCGGCTTCTGAAAACCTGAAGCCGATCCTCCGCCGCGCCAGAAAGCGAGCGGTAAAATAGGTGAATGCGACCCCCAGCAGCATCCCTGCGACCACGTCTGAGGGGTAGTGTGCTCCAACCATGATCCGACTGAAAGCCGCCCAGAAAGCGACTGCCGCAATCAGCCATCGCCAGGCCGGGAAGATCAGCGCAAGGGCTGCTGCAATCGCCCCGACTGTTGTCGAATGACCGGAAGGAAAGCTGGTATAGGCACCGTGGAAAATGAAAGGGTCAAAGGCGACAGGCCCGACCTCATCATAAAGTTTCGGTCTGGCGCGACCAAAACACCACTTCAGGACAATTGCCAGGATCCCGGATGCGGCCACCGTGAAGAACAGAAACCCGGCATAGGTCCAGACTGTTGCTACCACCATCCGCGAGCGAAACGACCACTTACCGACATCGCACGCCAGAAGCCCGAGACACACAAGACCACTGGTCCAGAGAATCCAGTGCGATTTGCCGACATCCGTAAAGGCGGAAAAAGTCGCGCGGTAGGCGCCCGGCAAGGTCTCCAGCCACGGGTGGATCGGGATATCGAAGAGAACAATAGCCAACCCCACCGTCAGCAGAGCCACGGCAAAGATATCCTGCGGCCGGCGCCCCGGCAGCAACGGCTGATGTGCGCTCGGTGTTCTAAACCGGCGACCGGAGACAATCCGGCACACCTGAATGAAATTGGCCTTCATGCGTCGGCCGGCGCAGGTAAGCTTTTGCCTGAGAGAGGTCAGGGCCACTGTCCTTGCATCCAATTAGTTCATGGTCGGCGTGTCTTCGACAGGCAACGCTTCGGGATCGCCAGAAACCGGTTCAGGCAGGCCGTAAAGTCCGATGTCCAGCCGATCGCCACCATTGATGTTGAGGCCCTGTACCCTGTCAAGCAACACCGGCACAAGACCGTTTTTCCCGGCTTCCTGCAGAAACCGCTCCTCAAACTGGCTTTCTACAGCAGACAGGCGGCATGCTCGCGCAGTTCCAGCTTCTCCATCGGGCCTGGTTGCTGCGAGAAAATCAGCGTTTTCCTTCGGGCCAATCAATTGTGTATCGGTCCCTTGCAGAAAAATGAAACTTGGCTCGTTGAACCCGCTGGAAGCAACCTGAGGTGAGGCACAGGAAGACGCTTCAGAGATGGCCGTTACCAGTCTTGGTGACACCCAGATGGTCTGCAGGGCAGGCCCGACGAAGCCCCAAAAACCAATGGCGACAAGCAGCGAGGAGCCAACGGCCGCCGGGATGGCTGCCAACGGTGTATCCAGGCGAAGTTTACGCGCGGCCATCACGGCCAGAACCGCCGCCAATCCGATGATGACCACGCCGGGTGGGGACGGCCAGTCCCCCAGATAGGCCGGCCCGCCCAGAGATGCCGCCAGCAGCGCCAGCGCAGGTAGAGCCAGCAACACCATGGCAACCCACTTGAGACCACGCCCGGCAAGCGATCCGGCACGGCTTCCCGCTCCGTCGATCAGGGCCGCGGCAACCGGCACGACGAGCGCCGGCAGTAAAGGTATGGTGTAATGGGGCAGTTTGGTCGCGACCAGTTCAAACACCACCCAGGAGGGGATGAACCAGGCAACACAATACCGAACCAACGGGCTGCTTTTCTCGCGCCAGATCGTTCCGGCTGAGAGCAATGCGAAGGCAGGAAGCGGCCAGAACACCGCAAACATCACCGCCAAATGGGTGAACGGCGGAGCTCCATGGCCTTCTTGTCCCTGCCCGACCTTTCCAAGAAGGTCTTTGCCGATGGCTTCTTGAAAGAACGACCCATCGGTGGCCACCGTAATCGCGATGAACCAGGGCAGAACGATCACGGCAAGCCAGAGGACGCCAAAGAGCGGCATGGCACGCTTGAACCAGGCAGCTTTGCGGTCAAGCAACATCAACGCCAGCACCGTCAGGCCAACCACCATCGGCGCCACAGGCCCCTTGACCAGAACACCGAGACCGAGAGCGGTCCAGAAGAGAAAAGCCAGACCAAAATAGGAACGGTTGTCAGGTTTTAGCCAGAGCCGCGCCAACGCCCCCTGCGCCAGAACAATTGCCGCAAACAGGGCTGCATCAGTCTTGGCCAACCGGGCCTCGACACCGACGATGATGGCTACAGCCACGAACAGCCCGGCCACCAGAGCAACGGACGGACTGGCAAAGGCTCGCGCAAACCAGTAGGTCAACTGAACCACCAGTAAGGCAGCAATCAAAGAAGGCAGACGGTAAACCCATATAGGGGCCGTCGCGTCATGGCCCGTCAGTTTGGCAGCAGCCACCTGTGCCCAATAGATGCCGACAGGCTTCTTGTGCCGCGCCTGATCCTGAAACCGGATATCGATATAATCACCGCTTTCCAGCATCTGCTTGGAAGCCTGGCTGAACCTTGGCTCATCCCGATCCAACGGTGGAACAGTCCATTGGCCAGGAGCAAAGATTAGCAACGACAGGAGCAGCAGCAACAGCGGCGCGGAAAAGTCGTGAGCGAACAGCCGCATCCACCAGGGTTTCAGTGTAGTGCTCTCGCTGGAGCCACTAAAGCCGTTTTTCGCATCCGCGTTTGCGGCCTGCTCTGCGCTGGAATGACCCATGGGCACTTTCTGAGTTTCAGCTGCAGAATCGCTCGATCGGGAAGCCCCGGCATCGAGATCTGCTGGCGTGTCTGCGCCGGTCACTGTCTTTTTCCTTCGCCAAACGTTCACACAGCACGCGTAAACAACGTGTTTGCTGCTTCCCTCTACATGACCAGATGGAAAAGGGAAACAGCTGCTTGCTCTCCGTTCCTGCTGGGCTATCGTCGCAAGCTCCACCCTTCCTGATCATTGATCCTTGTTTTATCCGGTTCCCATGACACTTCTTGCACAAATTACGGACCTGCATCTGCGTCCGAGTGGCCTCACCTGCTACCGCGTCAGCGACACCAACATGCGCGCCGAACGTGCTGTACAGGCCCTCCTCGCACTCTCGCCTCGACCTGACGCCGTGCTCGTCAGTGGCGACCTGACCGACAAGGACGATCCGCGCGAATACGCCCAGGTCCGTCGCATCCTCGGAAAATTGCCGATGCCGGTTTACGTCATTCCCGGCAACCACGATGGATCCGACACCATGCGCCGCGAACTCGCCGAGTTTCCATGTGTTGGGGCCTCCTCAGGTTCAAAACTCTATTACACCGCCGAGATCGGCGACCTGCGTCTGATCGCCCTCGACACCCACGTTCCAGGACAGCCCCACGGTGAGCTTGGCGAGGAGCAGCTGGCCTGGCTATCAGATGAATTGAGCGCCTCTGACAAACCGACAGTGGTTGCCCTGCATCATCCGCCCATCCCCACAGGTCTCGGCCACATGGACCGAATCGGGTTGAAGGACACCGCCGCGCTGCAGAAGGTCCTGCGGCCTCATGGCCATATCGAGCGCATTGTCTGCGGCCATGTACATCGCCCGATCACCGCCAGTTTTGCAGGTAAGACGCTGACTATTGCTCCGAGCACCGCGCATCAGGTCGTTCTCGACCTTGACGGAAACGGTTCAGGATACTTCAACTTCGAGCCAGCCGCCTATTACCTCCATGCCTATATCGATGGCTTCGGTCTGGTGACCCACACTGCTTATGTGGAAAACTTTGAAGGGCCCTTCCCGTTTTGGGCCGACGAAGGCGTAAGCTGGCCAGGTTGAGACCGGCCACTTTCAGGAACGAAGAATGACTGCGATGGAACAGACCTTGAAAGCCCCCCCTGCGGCAGCTGGCCGCTCGGTCTTGTGCATGCGCGCACCGGTTATGGCGCTGTTGGCCAGCCTCCTGCTTTTGGCAGGCTGCGGTGCTCTTCCCGGCCGCGGCGAGCTGGAGGACGCCCCGACCTTCAGGTCTGTTCCAGTGGACGGCAATCAGGTTCTGGAAGAGCTCAATGGCTACCGCGCCCGCCATAACCTGCCTGCTCTCTCCTACGATCCGGTTTTGACACAGGTTTCGGCCGAAATGACCCGTCGCATCGCCGAACGCGACAGCATGGACACCTGGGCGCACAGCAGCTTTGGACTGGGGCAGCGTCTTGAAGCAGCCCGCTACGAAAATTATGCCGCAGCAGAGAATCTGGGAGCCGGCTACGCCGATTTGTCTGCCGCCTTTGCCGGCTGGCAGGGCTCAGCCGGGCACAACAAGAACCTTCTCAATCCTTATGTGACCAGAGTCGGCGTTGCCTCGATGGACAGATCAAATGGAAAGTGGCGCCACTTTTGGGTGATGACCCTGGCACGTCCCCGTTCTGACGGTCGCCCAACCCTCGCTCCCGGCTACGACTGACGCTGGTATTCACGTTCAGCAATCGTCGCAAAAAGAAAAAAGGCGGATCCGCAGATCCGCCTGAAAGTTATTTCCAGAGACCCCATAAGGGGAAACCGGCAATCGCCAGTGAGAACGCCCCTCCAAAAGTGGAGTATTATTCTCATATTTTAGGTACCCCATCTGGATCATCAAAGTCAACCAGTCCACGCGGCATTTTCTAAAGGACCATCGACACGCGCCACACAGTCTCGGTGCGACCACCCGAGACATCTGCACGAGATCAATTAGTTGTATCGTTATTAATTTCTATAATAAATTGCATCACATTTCCTGCGCGACAGACGGACGAAAATTTATCCGTTTCAGGGCGATTAGGATAACCCGACGTCGCGGACCCAAACTTAATTCATGGTAAATGGGATTTTTTCCGGAGTATTTGCGCTGCACCACAAAATTTTTTGAGACAAAATGCAACGCAATGCTTCAGAAGTGTTCAAAGGTGAGTAACCTGCTCTAGAATAGTTTTGCAAAATGGGCGATAGTTCTGACAAGTAAGGAAACATGGCACAGACAACGCGCGCGGCTCAAACGATCTTGCTCTCATCGTCTGCACCTTGTTTCCAGGCACTATGGTCGTCCATCTCCTCTCGCCCTTGCGTGAAGAGAGACAGCGCACCTGAACCTCGGTGACGTGCCATGGCGCCTAAAAACACAAAGCTTAGCCTGCCACCATCAATCTGCAGTGCAGGAAATGAGCGGCTTTTCGACACGTGTTCGGATTGAGAAAATCTCAGTCTGACAAGGATCCTGGATCGAGGAAAAGGCCTGGCTTTCAAACGTAGTTGAAACCAGCCGGACCACCCTCGAAATGACAAAATGGAATTTCCAATGTCCAAAGTTGATACGACTCAAGCTGAAGGCACGCGGGACGAAACCGGACTGAAGCAGGAAGCAGCAGAGCTCAAGGCCGAAGCGCAATCGACCGATATGCACGACGCGATCACCGAAGCAGAAAGCCTGCGACGGATGATCACCTTCACCAAGCGCGAAGCAGAGCGCAAGGACCGCACGTTCTGCGCCTACCTTCTGGATCTTGCGCTCAATGCGCTCGACGAGGATTCCGAGGAAATGAACTCCGCCTTGCGGGCCCGCATCATTCCGGCTCCTTTGGCGTCCACGTCCACTGAAAAGGGCGACGTTTCGAAGTGAACTTCAGCAGCCAGTCATGCTGAGCTGCTCAGACCCACCGGTTCGTCGGGTTCGCTGAGCAACATCAGGTCACTCGCCTGGCCCCAGGCGCAGCCGTCCACTTCCTGACAGGGTCACAGGACTGGATTATGGTGCCTGAACTGAAATAGTTGAGCCAGTCATTGCGGTCCACAGGACGCCAACTGATCAGCGCAAGGACAGGCAGAGTGGCATGTGCGCCTAACCAAGGCGGTCAGACAGCCAGCAAACAGGGCCCTCGCAACCGAGGCCTGACGCCATGCTCTCAGCGCCCCTACAGCAGCACCCTCAGCACACGCTTCAAAGCCACCATCAAGAGCAAGTTCAGAGCCAGCACGGGCGGCACAACACCTGAGAGCTGCACTTCCGCGACACCTTCCGGTGTCCGGTCTCACGACAAACGATATGAACTAGGCTTCAAAACAGGGATTGAAAAATGAGTTGCCCTTCGAGACCTAAAGCCTGAATCAGACACACTTAAATAGTTGAATTTAATAGAAAAAATATGGCGACCCCGGCAGGATTCGAACCTGCGACCATTCGCTTAGAAGGCGAGCGCTCTATCCAGCTGAGCTACGGGGCCATATTAAACATCGCATCCGGTCAGCCTGCCGGGGCTGAAAGCCGGATCCGGAAAGTTCAACCGGTCAGTGAGTCCAGGGAGAGACCCGGTTGAACTTGAAATTATCGGAGTAGGAAGCACCACGAACCACGCGCTCCTGGGTTTCTTCAACCCGGTGCGCGATCCCGTTGCGGCGTGCATAGGCAACAGCCTCTTCTTTCGTCTCGAAGGCCAACCTCACCTGAGACTTCATGTCGGAAGACGATGTGTAACCCATCAAAGGCTCCACAGAGCGCGCCGCTTCCGGTTCAAAATCCAGAATCCAGCGCTGCGTCTTGGCCTTGCCCGACTGCATCGCAGTTTTCGTGGGCCGATAGATCCGCGCAACCATGGTCCAAATCCCTAAAGCTCGGTCCTTCACTGCCATGCTCTCATGGCAATCTTCCATGAAAGCTTTTTCCTGTCTTTACCCGATATGTCAACCATCGATCACAGCCTCGCTGTCCTTGACCGGGCTTTTGAACATTAACCACGACGCGAAAAAGAGAGTGTCGCGGCTTTGCAACCAGAGATAAATCATGACATTCAATCTTGATGGCACGATAACCTGCTGCCACTGCCAAACAAGCGCCCGGGCAGACAAGTGTCGCAAGCCACCTTTCTGAAAGCAGGTCGGCTCGTATCCATCACTGTTTTGTCTGGCGACTGACGTTTCCGCTTTTTTTAAAGCACAGAATCGGACACCAGTTTTCGGAATGATCCTGGGTTGCCTGACGTCCGTTTGTCACCCTGTCCACGCACCACCGTGCCGAGGTGACTTTCACTGGAGTACACTATGTCGATGCCCCCCCATTTTCCGGCCTCCGCCTACCAGCATGAGCACTCTCAACCTGCGGCGGATCCTGCTCGTCTGCTGCTTGAACAGGTCGAAGAAAACAACCTGCGAGAAATGTGGGACATGGTTCTGATGCTGGATTATGAAGTTGCTAACGTTTATGAGCTCGACCGCGAGACTCAGGAAGAATTCTGCAGCATAATTACATTGCTTCTGAAGGCCTTCACCAAATAGAAAGCCCACCTCGTCAAAATCTGCTTGATGAGAATGGCATGGGCGGGCCTACGGATGAATGACAGGCACTCCCTGGATCAGATCCAGCCGCGTGCCCGTTCACGAGACTACCGTAGGAAGGAAGATCGTATTGTCGGTGAGCAGCAAAACAGTCTTCACAGAACTGGGCACCAAGGCTATCGACAAGGGCCTTGCTGATCCGCAGTTGTCGGCTTTCTACAACAGCATGATGTCCACATCCGGCGTGGTCTCCGAGAAGCTGCGCGAGCACATGCCCTATCTCAGTCTGTGCTCCGACAAGCTTGAGGGCTTCGGTCCTCCGCCGATTTTCTATGTAGGACGACGCTGCAGCCAGCGCACACTTTTCGGTGATGACTGGGCGACCCAGAACAAGGTTGAGCTGCGCACACCTGACGAGGAGCTGGAACGCGCTTCGGCTGAGGCCTATCAGTCAGCTCTGGCAGGGCTGCCCTACTATGGCTATGCGCGCACCACAGTGCTGTTGGGCGACAAGCCGGTGGATATCGCATATGAGCGACTGATCATCTCTCTGCGGCCATCACCGCAGTCTGACCGCCGCTTCTGCGCCTATTTCGGCGTCATTCAGGACCTTCAGAAACGATAGTCTTGGCGAGGATCTGCAAGTCATTGCGATTTGAATAGACCAGCCAGTCATCGGGGCGAATATGCTCCGGCGGCGTGATCCAATGCGTGCCGCGCGGTGCAAAACGGCGATAGCCAACGCGGATGCCGAAGCCCTTCATCGCATTGCGGGCGGCCATCAGCCCGTAGAGATAGTCCGGCGACCACTTCAGCACCGAAATCAGGAAACCAAGCTGCGTCAGGGCTTCTGCAAGTCCCTGACCACGAGCGTCTTTTCGCAGCCAGAGATTGCCGTGATAGACGATCCTTCCCCGCATGGAAAACGCGTCATGGGCATGATTGTCGCCCAGTTCCACATGTGACACCGGGTCAGAGAACATCCGCCGCTGCTGCTGCTGCCAGAGCTGCCCGAGACTACGGTCCCTGAGGTCTTCAAGCTTGGCAGCCTGGACACTGACCGGCTCCCCATCCTTGCCCCAGGCGCCGATCCAGAAGGCAGAAGTGCCGTGGAGGTCAAAAAAGCGGCTGGAGAAATCCTCCATGAGATAGCGATCTTCCGTCGCCCGTACGGTATCTTCAAACAGCGAGAAGTCACTGCTCTCGCGCAGGCTCAGTCCGGCTCTGTGGATCTGTCTGTGAAGAGCGGCAATAGCCCGCACGACTTCAAGTGTATCCTCCCCTAATGGATCGCTCTGCATGCCCCAACCCGAATCTTTAATTGATCAAACCTGATTTTGAGCAATTTTGGAGCGAAGGAAAAGCCCATACACGCTCGTTTAACCATTTAATAAAAAAGAAGAATTCTGTTTGCATTGCAAAAATTGCGTATGCATTCCCACAATCTAGAAGCGCAGTCCCCGCTACCACGCACCACAAAGCACTGTCGCCCTTGCGTCAATTTTCAAGGTGAAGTGCAGGCAGCCATCCCTGCGCACAAGAGATCAGCCAGCGTTTGAAGCGATGGCGCTACTTCCAACACTCCGACACAAGTCAGGCTGCACCTTTCCGACCAACAGCAAGAGACATCCGGAAATTGAACGAAAAAACGCCCCGAGCGCGACGACGCTCAAGGCTGAACTCTCAATGTACTTTGGGAAAAGTCAGATGCACTCAAGTGCTTGAATAATGGTCGGGGCAGCAAGATTCGAACTTGCGACCCTCTGGTCCCAAACCAGATGCGCTACCAGGCTGCGCTATGCCCCGATCCGTTATTTCAGCGGTGTAACCTTGTTGCCGCCCTCCGTCAAGGGCCTTGATTTCACGCTAAAAACCAAAGCAAGGGCATCAAAAAACCCAGCGTAAATCTATGTATTTCAAGGATTCTTCGGCACATTCATGGCCTCCGACACCAGTCGATCGCCTTCGGTTATCCCCAATTCCTCGCTCGTACCGGCCAACAATTCCAGAACATAGAGCGCATCGCCGTTGGATGGGACGATGTTTTCTGAAAATGGTACCGTGTGATCGGCGATCCGAATGATTTCGCCGTCCTCGTCAACGAAGATGATATCGAGTGAAAGCGGCGTATCCTTCATCCAGAAATAACGCTGACCTGCGGCCTCGAAGATGAAGAGCATGCCCTGATCGACTGCCATATCCTCGCGATGCATCAACCCCCTCGCCCGCTCGCTGTCTGTCCGAGCCACTTCGACCTGAAACGCGTGAACCATCTCGGGCGTATGAATGGAAAGCGCCACCCTCTCCGCTGTCTGAGCGCTGGCGACCGTTGCCGACACCAACAGAAGCGCCGCGGCAATGGCCGATCTGGCCACACCAGAGATGCCAGAAATTTCAGAGATTTTTTGAACACCGGGAAAAGACGTCATAAGGGTCAAACTGCTCTCCTTAAAACTTGAGTGAGGCGCGCGGACTGTCCGTTCTGTCGCGCAGCCTAAATGTCTCTGCGATTCTTATCAGATTTATGTGGCGCCAACCGAACAAGAAACAAGCACTGACCCACCATCTTTCCAAGCCGCCCCCCCCTGGCAATGCAACCAGCTGTAGGCACAATTCCACTGGTCGCAAAGCAGCCGCGAGAAGCCAGGCAGAAGGCACAAGCCCAGGGGCAGATACAAAAAAGGGCCGTCACCGGCCCAAAATCGCGCAATAGTTTGTTGCTGGCGAGCCCCCGGGGCGGAGAGCTGCCAAACAGCAGTACCCCCTGCACCGTTCGCTCTCAATGAGAGGAAGGAATATGCGTTCCCGCACCAATCGGTCGGATCTCCGCCGCCATACGCCCCTTGGGGCCATTGCCAAAGCGTACCATCACATCTTGACCTGGGCGTAGCTCCGTAATGCCGAAGCGACGCAACGTCTCCATGTGAATGAAAATATCCTCAGTGCCTTCGCCCTGCGTGAGAAAGCCGAAGCCCTTCACCCGGTTGAACCACTTGACCGTTGCTGTCTCGAAGCCCGTTTCCGGCACGACCTGCACATGGGTGCGAGAAGGTGGCAACTGTGAGGGATGTACAGCAGTTGATTCGTCCATGGAGAGAATACGGAATGCCTGAAGCCCTCGTGGTCTGTCCAGAACTTCACAGACGACTCGCGCGCCTTCATAGGCGGTCTGAAAACCATCTCGCCGGAGACACGTTACATGGAGGAGAATGTCACCTCCACCATTGTCAGGCACGATGAAGCCATAGCCTTTGGCAACATCAAACCATTTAATCGAACCCGCAATCTCGATCACATCAACGGCAACATCGTCCGCCGCTTCGATCATGCGGGGATCTGTAAGGGTTTTTGCCCCCATAGCCGATTGCCCCGTGTCTTGTCCGCATCTCCCAACCTGGAGACGCTCCCAAAGGGAAAAATCGCGACTCAGGCTGATTCCTAACAAAAGGATAACACCCGACATCGATGCGAGAAGAGAAATTGTCCGACAAACCACAAGGGATTTAACGCGCTAGGTCATTTTCTCACTGCCAGACACGCCAAGGGTCTCCGCAATAGGCGTGCGCAGACAAAAACTTGCATGCTGATCCAGAGGAGTCTGTTCACGGTTGAGAATGATCAACTCCGCCCCTGTTTGGACAGCAATTGCCGGTAATTGTGCTGCAGGATGCACCACAAGCGAAGAGCCAACCACCAAAAAGACCGAACTGCGACGCGCAGCTTCCGCAGCCTGCTGCAGGGGCTCCTCCGGCATGGCCTGTCCAAAACTGACGACCGCTGCCTTCAACAGGCCACCACACTCAGTACACACAGGCGTCCCGCCATTCTCCAACATCAGCGCGATCGACTCCAGCTCTTCCCTCCGTGAACAGACAAGGCATGTCGCATAGGTCGAGTTGCCGTGCAGCTCGACCAGCGCCTCCTCTGGCACACCGGAACGTTGGTGCATATTGTCGACGTTCTGAGTGATCAGCCGCCGCAGGCTTCCTGCTCGTGCCATGTCTGCTAACGCCAGATGCCCGGCATTGGGCTCTGCTGCATCAAAGATTGCCTTCATTTCAAATCGTCGCCGCCAGTCCTCCCTGCGCTTTGCCGGGTCGTGAACGAACTCATCGAACTGAATCGGCTTGATCTGGCTCCACAGTCCTCCGGGCGAGCGGAAATCCGGAATGCCGCTTGCTGTCGAGATACCCGCCCCGGTCATCACCACGAGATCTGCTCCAGCCTCGGCAAAAACATCATCCAGAACCGCTCGGGCACTGGTCAGATCCATTATCTCTGTCATATGCTTAAGCTCTCCTGACAGGGGAAACGGGTCAAAGAAGCGGTCTCGCCTCTGGCAATTTCCACAGCTTCCCCCACATGAGGCAGAGCTACAGATGCGGTCTCTGCCCATTTGAATAATATTAAGAACATCCCAACCGAGAGGAACCGTCCATGCGATATCTTCACACGATGGTGCGTGTCGCCAATATTGATGACTCCCTGGATTTCTATTGCAACAAGATGGGAATGCAGGAAGTCCGCCGAATGGATCACGAGGGTGGACGCTTCACCCTGATCTTCCTGGCAGGCTCCGAAGATGTAGCAAGCGGCAAGGCGGTCAGTGCACCGTTGCTGGAGCTGACCTACAACTGGGATCCGGAAGAATATTCCGGCGGCCGCAACTTCGGCCACCTCGCCTACGAAGTGGATAACATCTACGAATTCTGTGCCAACATTCAGGAGAAGGGCGTCACCATCAACCGCCCGCCACGCGATGGTCGCATGGCCTTCATCAAATCCCCGGATGGAATCTCCTTTGAAATCCTGCAAAAGGGCGATGCTTTGGCTCCGGCCGAACCTTGGCTGTCGATGGAAAACACCGGTTCCTGGTAACATCACACCACCCCTGATTAAGGGCCGAAATAGCTGGGGAGGCCGAGCGCCTCCCCTTTTTGACGCGCCCAAATTCGTCAAATCCCTCATGGGCTTGCTTGAGAGTTTTACACAGGCCACTCTGGGTTTGGAAATTTGTCACAAAAGGCTCTTGCAGGCTTTGCGAATTCTGCCTATAAGCCTCTCCACCGACGCAGACAGCGTCGACCGCGCGCCCATCGTCTAGCGGTCTAGGACGCCGCCCTTTCACGGCGGAAACACGGGTTCGATTCCCGTTGGGCGTACCACTTCTCTCGATCCTCGAGATCAGGCCTTTGTGCCAGAGAGAAGCGCTTCTCTGAAGCTTTGCAGTTTGACCTACTGCACACCTCCCCCAACATCCTTTGACACACCTACATTCGGTGAATTTGACCGGATCCCCTCTCCTCGCTTAAGTCTTGGTCCTCCAATTTCAGGATCATCCGGCGCTTTCCTGCCGGTCCCCAGCGACGAGTTCTCTTTCATGCCCGATTACAGCATCCGCTCTGCCACCGAAGACGACCTGACAATTCTGCTTTCCTGGGCCGCAGACGAAGGCTGGAACCCAGGTCTCGACGACAGAAGTGCTTTTCAGGCAGCTGACCCTTCCGGCTTTTATGTGGGCTGTATCGGTGGCACGCCGGTGACCTGCATATCCGCCGTCAAATACGGAACCGATTTCGGCTTCATCGGCTTTTACATCTGCCATCCAGACCACCGCGGCAATGGATATGGCTGGAAGTTGTGGCAACACGCAATGGCATCCCTGGACGAACGCACTGTCGGTCTGGACGGTGTGGTCGAGCAACAGGCCAACTATAAAGCATCCGGCTTTGAGTTCGCCCATCGCACCATCCGCCAGAGTGGCATCTCGATGGTCGACACTCCAATGGATCCCCGCCTGACAACCATCGGTCAGGGTTTGTTCCCGTCCATTCGGGACTATGATCTTCAAATCTTCCGCTTTCCCCGTGTCGACTTTCTGAAAAGCTGGCTCGATCCAATGGCTTCCAGCCGACGTGGGTTTGCCTTGGTCGATGACGGCGAGGTCAAGGGCTATGGCACACTTCGCCAATGCGCAGAAGGCTTCAAGATCGGTCCGCTCTTCGCCGACACAGCCGATATCGCCGATACACTGTTTCGCGCCCTCGCAGGCCAGGTCAAAGGCCAGGTCGTTTTTCTCGACACGCCTGAGCCCAATACCCACGCCGAGGAGCTGGCGGAGCGCTACGAGTTGTCCCCGGAGTTCGAGACAGCCCGTATGTACAAGGGCAAGAACCCGAATCTGCCCCTGGACCACATTTATGGCGTCACGAGTTTTGAACTGGGCTGATCTTTTTCACGCCGAAGCTGACCCAACCAAGGTCGACTATCCTCAGGCAGTCGCCATCTCATAGGCCAGAACAGCCGCTGCCAAGTCTTCCAGAGCCGCGCCGACGGATTTGAACAGGGTGACATCATTCTCACTCTGACGCCCCCTGGCCTGTCCCCGAGCCAGCTCAAACAGGTCCCCCGCGATGTCTTCGACCTTCAAGACACCGGAGGCAATCGGCTGAACGATGTCGCCGCCCTCCTTGGTAGCGCCGGCACGCGTGTCGACAAACACCTTCGCCATGCGGATCGCCTCATCATCACTTTCGCGCATGGTCGGCTTAAAGGCCCCGACGAGATCAATATGTACGCCCGGCTGCAGCCATGCGCCCTTGATCAGCGGCTCAACAGACAAAGTCGCGGCACTGACGATATCCGCAACGCGGACAGCCGATTCGAGATCATTCGTTCCGCTGACCTCTATGCCGTGGATTTGCGCAGCCCTATCGGCCATCGCCTCGGCCTTTGCCTTGCTGCGGCCCCAAATGGTAACCTTTGAAATCGGTCGAATGGCCTTATGTGCAGCGATGAGGTTTTCCGCGACGCGGCCAGTGCCGGCGATCACCAGATGCGACGCATCCTGGCGCGCAAGGTAGTTTGCTGCCAAGGCGGATGCGGCAGCCGTGCGTCGGGCCGTCAGCTCTCCCCCATCGATCAGCGCCAGCATCTCTCCGGTCTTGCCAGAGGACAGCAGCACCTGCGCGGAAATCGCCGGCAGGCCACGATCAGAATTTCCCGGCACCACATTGACGATCTTGACCGCAGAATACCTGCCGGGCAGCCAGGCAGGCATCAACAGCAACGTCGCAGGCGTTTCTCCGGGAACCTCCATGTCGTGATGATGGCGCACCGGCATTTCGCACCCTGTTCGGAACATCTCATCAAGCGCTACAATCAGCCGATCGAACGGCAGGGCATCCCGTGTCTGGCTTTGCGACAATTGCAGCATGGGGCGGTCTCCTCTTGAATTATCAATATGATGACTAGCACAAAAGGTGATGCTCACAACACATCGGTCGAAACAGGCAAAGCTTGCTTCTCTCGTTCAAGCCGGCGAGACACATAAAAAAACCGGCCCCCTTGAAGGAGGCCGGCTTCCAGACACTTTCGATGGTCCCTGGCTTAAATCGCCAGGTAATCCTGACGCAGCTCGGCGTTGTCGAGCACTTCCTGAGCAGAGCCGTCAAAAACCACCTCGCCCATGTCCAGGATCACTGCACGATCAGCCAGGTTCAGGGCCGCGATGGCGTTCTGCTCGACGATGATCGTCGTGATGCCGAGTTCCTTGACGCCCTGCAGGATGCGTTCAATTTCCTGAACGATCACAGGCGCCAGCCCTTCGTAGGGCTCATCCAGCAAAAGCAGCTTGATGTCACGCGCCAGAATTCGCGCAAGGGCCAGCATCTGCTGCTCCCCACCAGACATTGTCGTGCCTTCCTGGTTTCGCCGTTCGGCCAGACGTGGGAAGTGCTCGTAAATGCGCTCGATGGACCAGCCTTTCGGCTCGGCAATCTGCGACAGTTCAAGGTTTTCCTGGACCGTCAGTCCCTGAATAATGCGCCGATCTTCCGGTACCAGTCCGACACCGAGGCGCGCAGCCTGATAGCTTTTCATCTCATGCAGAGGCTGATGGTCGAGCCAGATCTCACCTCGGGTCAGATGCGGATTATCCATCCTTGCGATCGTCCGCAAGGTCGATGTCTTGCCCGCACCGTTTCGGCCGAGCAAGGCCATGATCTCGCCTTCACGGACGTCGAAATTCACACCCTGAACGATGTAGCTTTCGCCGTAATAGGCATGCAGATCCCAGGCAGAAAAGAAGGCCGGAGCTCCGCCCTTGGCCTTGACTGGCTGAAACTTCGGTGCGGTCTTGCCAGTGAGGGCATCTTTCGTGTCGCTCATAGATGCGCTCCTCCGAGGTAGGCTTCTTGTACGCGCGGGTCACCCTTGATGGCTTGAGGCGTGCCCTCTGCAATCACCGTACCCTGGGCCAGAACGGAGATCTTGTCTGCAAGCGAAAACACGACATGCATGTCATGTTCGATCACCACTTTGGTGATCCCACGCTCCTCCCCGATCCTTTGCAGGAGGTCGATGGTGTTGTTGGTATCAGCTCGTGACATACCGGCGGTCGGCTCATCAAGCAGCAGAAGCTTGGGGTCTTGAACCAGACACATAGCTAGCTCAAGACGTCGCTTGTCACCGCGTGACAGCGATCCGGCGATAATGTCCTTCTTCGAAGCAAGACCGAGATCTTCAAGCATGTGAAGCGCCTTGTCCCGCACTTCCGCGTCCGCATCGAGGCGCCGCCAGAACTGCAGCGAGAATTCCCCGTCGCGGCGTGCCATCGTCGGGATCATGACGTTTTCCAGAATGGTCAGCTCGCCGAAGATTTCGGGCGTCTGAAACACCCGAGACACGCCAGTCTGGTTGATTTCATGGGCCTTCAGACCAATCAGAGACGTCGTGCCGTTGAAGGTCACAGACCCCGTATCCGGAATAAGCCGACCAACGAAACAGTTCAGCAGTGTCGATTTGCCGGCGCCATTGGGGCCGATGATGGCGTGGACGGTTCCCGCTTCCACGCTTAGGTTCACATCGTGAAGGGCTTTCAAGCCGCCAAAGGCCTTGTTTACCCCTTCAACCTTGAGAATTTCCATATCTCTTGTCCTTATTCGGCCGGGGCTGTTTGGTGCTGGTGCTTTTTACGCGACCCACCTTTGACCATGCTTGTGATGCGTCCAACGCCTTCCATGATGCCACCAGGAAGCAGGATCACGATGATCATGAAGAGAACGCCAAGGGTCAGGTGCCAGCCTTCGCCGACGAACAGTCCTGAAATCGAGACAACCGGGCCCTGGAGGGCCTCCGGCAGGAAGCTGAAGATGTCCTGCAGGATATGCTCGTTGAACGCCGAGAAGATGTTCTCGAAATACTTGATGATTCCAGCTCCAAGGATCGGCCCGAGAAGCGTTCCGACACCACCGAGAATGGTCATCAGCACAACTTCACCAGACGCCGTCCACTGCATGCGCTCTGCACCAGCAAGCGGATCGGTGATGCACAGCAGCGCACCGGCCAGCCCGGCATACATGCCGGAGATGACAAACACGGCCAGTGTGTAGGGACGCGGGTTCAAACCGGTGTAGTTCATCCGGTTCTGGTTGGATTTCACGGCCCGCAGCATGGTGCCGAAGGGCGAACGGAAAATCCTCTGAGCCACCAGAAAACCGAGAATGAGGAACGTCGCGCAGAAGTAGAAGCCCGGATACCCCGACATCTCGATGCCAAAGAGTGTCGAGACCAGTGGCCCGCCGCTCTGAGCAGCCGTGTCGAAGATCCGTGGATCGGACTGAAGAACACGCAAACCTGTCTCACCATTGGTAATCGGTGTCAGCACCGAGTAAGCCAGATTGTAGGACATCTGAGCGAAGGCCAGCGTCAGGATCGAGAAGTAGATGCCTGAGCGACGTAGGGAGACGTAACCGATCAACCAGGCAAACAGACCTGAGGTTACGATGGCCATGGCCGCAGCCGGAACCGGGTTCATGCCAAGCAGCTTGAAACCCCAGACCGCCGTGTAGGAACCAACACCGAGAAATGCAGCGTGGCCAAAGGAGAGATACCCGGTCAGACCAAACAACAGATTGAACCCGGTGGCAAACAGGCCATAGATCGCAAACTTCTGCAGCAGATCAGGATATGCAGCTCCGATCGGCGCCAGCCAGATTGGCATGGTCAAGACCGCCGCCGCGAAGATGACGAAAACGGCAAGGTCGCGTGTAGGAGTAGGATTGGACGTCATAGTATTAGCTCTCCATCACGCCTTTGCGGCCCAGAAGCCCGCGCGGTCGCACGAGAAGGATGACCACAGCCACAAGGTAAATGATGATTTGATCGATACCGGGAAGGATCGCCTTGACCTCGTTCATCGAGGCAAAGGACTGCAGAATGCCGAGCAGAAAGCCAGCCGCAACAGCCCCCGGGAGGGAGCCCATGCCCCCAACCACCACGACGACGAAGGACAGCACCAGGAAGTCCATGCCGATGTGATAATCCGGCGGAAGGATTGGCGTGTACATGACCCCGGCCACCCCAGCGACGACCGCCGCAATGGCGAAGACGATGGTGAAACGTCGTTCGATGTTGATGCCCAGCAAGCCGACGGTTTCCCGATCGGCCATACCGGCACGAACCACCATGCCGAAGGTCGTGAATTGCAGGAAGGCAAAGACGGCAGCAATGACCAGCCCGGCGAAACCGAGATAAACCATGCGCCAGAAGGGATAAACAATCACCCCGGGGTCAAAACCCAGGAACGCCCCGACGTCCGCGGCACCACTGACGGCGCTCGGGGCGAGTTGGGGGATTGGGTTTGCGCCGTAGATCGACTTGATGATTTCCTGCAGCACAATCGCCAAACCGAAAGTCACCAGAATCTGATCCGCATGCGGCCGATTGTAGAAATGCTTGATCAGCCCGCGTTCCATGGCAAACCCAATGATCAGCATCACCGGAATCGCCAGCAGGATCGACATCGGAACCGAATAATTCAGAACCCAGGCGCCGAAATCGCCGAGATAAGCTTCCACATAGGGCGTGCGCACTTCCATGGGCGTGCCCCAAGCCGTGGTCTTGGTCGGATCGAGCACGACCTTTTCCAAGCTTAGAAACTTGTTGAAGGTGACGGCACAGAAAGCGCCGAGCATGAACAGCGCGCCATGGGCGAAATTGACGACCCCAAGAGTGCCGAAAATCAAGGTAAGGCCAAGAGCAATGAGCGCATAGGCGCCCCCTTTGTCGAGACCATTGAGAAGTTGAAGAAGAATTACGTCCATTATCGTTGCCGCGGTTGTCGGCCCCTGCTGAAGATCATCTCGCGATGATCGGGCCTGCCCTAGTCGGATGCGATGAAAATCGGGAGATGACCCTCATCAGGCTTGGCATGTTCTGGAAAACGGTTGTTCGGAGCCAACTGGCTCCGAACACCTGCTTGTATGAACCAACTGCGATCAGACGCCGTTGTTGTAGGCACCCAGCTCACCACCGAGCATGTCGGCCGGATATTCGACCTGTGCGCGCGGAGTAACTTCGACCACTTCCAGAAGATCGAATTGCGAGGACGGGTTTTCCTTACCCTTCACAACCAGCACATCCTTGAAGCACTGGTGATCGCCAGCGCGGTACAGGGTAGGTCCGTTGCCCAAGCCGTCGAACTCGAAGTCTTCCAGAGCCGCGCCTAGTGCGCTCGGCATGAAGGTTCCGGCCCGCTCTGCAGCATCCGCATAAAGCAAGGTCTGACAGTAACAGGTATGAGCGGCCTGACTTGGCGGGAAGCCGTACTTCTGACCGAAGGACTTGACGAAAGCCTGTGAGCCTTCATCCGTCAGAGACCAGTTCCAGGCGGTGGAACCGAAGATGCCCTTGATGGCATCGCCCGCACCCTGCGCCATCAGACGCGAGAACAGCGGCACGACAATTTCGAACTGCTTGCCATTGACCTGCTTGTCGCGAAGACCAAACTGAACGGCCTGCGTCAGCGAGTTCACCATGTCCTTGCCGTAATGGTTCAGCACCAGAACGTCAGCGCCAGAGTTCAGAACCGGTGTCAGGTACTGGGAGAAATCACCAGCGCCAACCGGCGTGCGAACTGCAGCAACCGTGTCCCAGCCGAACGGCTCGGTGTATTTCTGGATCGAGCCTTCCTGCGACCAACCCCAAGTGTAATCCGCAGTCAGGTGGTAAACCTTGCGGCCTTCACCCATAGCGTTTTTCAGCACGGGAGCCAGGGCAGCACCTGTCATTTCCGTGTTGAAGAAATGACGGAAGCCGTTGGCCCGGCGATCCTTGCCCGTGGTGTCGTTGGAGTGGGTCAGACCCGCCATGAAGATGACGCCAGCTTCCTGGCATAGAGACTGAACAGCAATCGCAACCCCGGAGGATGAACCACCCGTGATCATGATCGCACCGTCTTTTTCAATCATCCGCTTGGCGGATGCACGAGCAGCATCAGATTTTGTCTGCGTGTCGCCCGTTACGAATTCGACCTTCTTGCCAAGTACGCCGTTGCCCTTGAGCGCCTTCGACGTGAAGGTGTTGAGCATGCCGCCGTCACCTTCACCGTTGATATGCTCAACAGCCAGCTGATAGGCGCGCAGCTCATCCGCGCCTTCGTCGGCATAAGGACCGGACTGAGGAACGTTGAAGCCGAGGGTTACAGTCGAGCCGGTCGGCTCATTGAGGTAACCAGCGGACCATGCACTGCTGGTGAAGATCGTGGGGGTTGCCAGAGCAACGCCGCCTGCGGCTCCAGCGCGCAGAATGGAACGACGGCTCAGCGGTTTGCGAATTAACGTCATGCTTTCCTCCCGAAAGGCTAAAGGCGCCTTGATGAAACGGCTGCGCCTCCTCGCGCAGCAGGCTGCCGATCCGGCGGACGCCCCGGTCAATTCCGGAACGCCTCCTCCGCCGAAGCGCGAGCCTGACCTGGATCCTAGGGAAAGGACGAACTTCTTCGCAATACGACTATCGGATTGTTTTCAGACAAGAATAGTGGCCTGAACCCCATGATTATCTGCTTTAAAATCTGCATGCCGCACTGTCATCGCATCGCAACATCGGCCTAATTGCTTATCATTGCGCGGCTTTTCTCTCAGCTCTTCGCATCGCAGCAAGGGAAGCTGACAAGAGATCACTCAAGCTTCCGCGAGCGGATATTTCGATGTGCTTTCATCCATGTATGGTCCGAAATAGGCGGCCAGCAGGTCCTGAAACGTCCTTGGACCCAAGGCGACATGAGAAAGACGCCGTCAAAGCCGGTCTGACACACAGGGGGTGTTGCTGTGATTCTTGCACGGATGCGGCCGATTGCCTGCCATGCTAGAGAAAAGAAAAATTACGACCAGCGCCCGACCGGGCGGGAGGAATACCGACAATGCCCGACATCATTTCCAACCTCGCAGAGCTCGAAGCTCACTACGGCACACCGGGTGCTGCGTCGCTCGTCAAGGTGAGCAAGGAACTCACTGAAGAGTATCGGCAATTGATCGCTGCATCACCATTTTGCGCACTCGCGACAAGCGGCCCTGACGGTCTTGACTGTTCACCACGCGGCGACGCTGGAACCTGCCTTGAAATCGAGAGCAACACGACCCTGCTGATGCCTGATCGGCGCGGCAACAATCGCATCGATTCCCTGCGCAACATCATCCACGATCCGCGTATCGCACTCATGCTGCTGATCCCCGGCTCCGGTACCTGCGTCCGCATCAATGGCAAAGCCGAGATTTCCGTTGAGCCTAAGCTTCTGAACAAGCTCAGCCAGGAGGGAAAGCAGCCCCGCAGCGTGATCCGCATTCACATCGACGAGATCTACTTTCAGTGTGCCCGCGCGGTCATGCGTGCTGCTCTTTGGGATGAGAATGCCCGGACAGACCCCGAAACCCTCCCGACACCGGGAGAGATATTGGCGTCTCTGTCCGCCGGTGAAGTGGGCGGCGAAACATACGACAAGGAATGGCCAGAGCGCGCTGCATCCAGCATGTGGTGAGCCCACACACGTTGGCGATCAGGCAGTGAGCGCGGCAATGGCACTGACAGACTTGAGGTTTCTCGCCGTCGTCGGCACCCCGAGCAATCGGTCGATCCGGGACACCAACCGGGATCGGCCGATGCCATCAGGAGCACGCAGGTAAAACGCTCGATCTCCCAGATGAATCTGTTCGGTCGCGGCTCTCACCTTCTCTATCGGCTCAACAACATCAGAAGCGGGAATCCCCTCTGCAAAGAAGAAGACATGCACCAGGTTCTCATCAGCCTCCCCGGCCTGGAAAGGGCATGCGTTCAAAACATCAACAAACGCATCGGCAGAAAGAACGAGGATTTGAACAGCGAAACCGAACTCCCGCTCAAAAGCCTCTGAGAGCGTCGTTCCGATCCGTTCAGGGTTATGCTGAGAGCTGGCAAAGACAGCATTGCCGCTCTGGATATAAGTTTTAACGTCTGTGAATTCCAGCCGCTCGAACAGCCCACGTAACGCCTTCATCGGTACCTTGCGATGACCACCAACGTTGATCCCACGAAACAACGCAACCCAAATCGGCATGCTCTTTACCTCCTTCAGCAAAGCCGCCAGTGCCACAGACGGCTCGCAAAATTTGTCAATCAAAGCGATTTTGCACCAGTCGATGCTTCAGTACGCTTTGAAAGCGCCCCCAAGTTCCCATATGACTTGTGGACACACTCAGAACCAGGATCCATCATGACCGCAAACCCGCTTCTTGCCGACTGGACCACACCTTACGAGTTGCCGCCCTTCGGCGATATCTCACCGGACCACTTCCGGGAAGCCTTCGACAAGGGTATGGCGGACGGACGACAGGAAATCGATGCGATCGCCGACAATCCGGAAGCACCCTCGTTTGACAATACGATTGCCGAAATGGAGCGCAGCGGCGACTTGATCAGCCGGACTGCCCGCACCTTCTACAATCTGAGTGGTGCCCATACCAATCCTGATCTCCAGGCACTCGAGCGAGAAATGGCGCCCAAGCTTGCCAAGCACAGCTCCGAGACTTTCCAAAATGCCAAACTTTATGAGCGCATCGCCGACCTCTGGGCAAACAGAGACGGCCTTGGCCTTGATCAGGAAGAGGCCCGCGTTCTGGAACGCTACCATTCCATGTTCCAGCGGGCTGGCGCAGGCTTGGAGCCGGATCAGAAGGCGCGTATGGGAGAAATTTCACAGCGCCTTGCCACCCTTGGAACCCGGTTCTCGCAGAATGTCCTGAAAGACGAAGCCGATTACCAGCTCGTGCTTGAGACGGACGCAGACATCGCCGGACTGCCTGACTTCTTGCTGTCTGCAGCAGCAGAGGCGGCGACTGCACGCGGGCTCGAAGGCAAGTACGTCATCACCCTGTCTCGATCTTCCATTGAGCCGTTTCTGCAATTCTCAACCAACCGCGCGCGACGGGAAGAAGCATTCAAAGCCTGGACCGCACGCGGTGAGAACCCTGGCGAAACCGACAACCGCGCTCTGATCGCCGAGACAGTTGCCCTGCGTCAGGAGCGGGCCAAGCTGCTGGGGTTCGACAGTTTCGCCGCCTTCAAGCTGGACGACACCATGGCCAAGACACCCGAGGCGGTGCGTGAACTGCTGATGCGCGTCTGGGAACCGGCAGTCGCCCGCGCCAACGAAGAGGCTGACAAACTGCAAGCACTGGCGCACACAGAAGGCGACAACGGCGATCTGCAACCCTGGGATTGGCGATTTTATTCGGAAAAACTGCGGAAGGCAGAATTCGATCTCGATGATGCCGAGCTGAAGCCCTATCTTCAGCTGGACCAGGTCATTGCAGCTGCCTTTCACACAGCCAACCGACTGTTCGGACTAAGCTTTGAGGAAAAACAGGATCTGCCGATCTATCATCCGGATGTTCGGGTCTTTGAGGTTAAAAATGGCCAGGGTAAGCACTTAGGGCTGTTCATGGGCGACTATTTTGCGCGGCCATCAAAGCGCTCTGGCGCCTGGATGAGCGCCTTCCGCTCCCAGCATCGCTGCAAGGGTGAAGTCTCGCCCATCATCGTCAATGTGATGAACTTCTCGAAGGGAAAGAGCGGTGAAGCCTCGCTTCTCACCTTCGATGACGCACGCACCCTCTTCCACGAGTTCGGCCACGCGCTCCATGGCCTCTTGTCGAATGTGACCTACCCAATGATCTCGGGAACGTCCGTCGCGCGCGATTTTGTCGAGCTTCCCTCGCAACTTTACGAACACTGGTTGTCGGAGCCGGAAATTCTGTCCAATTTCGCTGTGCATTACAAAACCGGAAAACCGATGCCGGAGAGTCTCCTGAACAAGGTAAAAGCTGCCGAGAACTTCAATCAGGGCTTTGCCACGGTCGAATACACTGCCTGTGCCTTGATCGACCAGGATATCCACACACTCGACGATCCGGAAGGACTGGATGTCAGCGCCTTCGAACAAGAACGGTTGAAAGCCCTTGGCATGCCAAAGCCAATCGTCATGCGTCACCGCCTTCCGCATTTTGCCCATGCCTTCGCCGGCGACGGTTACTCGGCTGGCTATTACAGCTACATGTGGTCGGAAGTGATGGATGCAGATGCCTTCGCCGCTTTCAAGGAAACCGGAGATGTCTTCGATCCGCAGACAGCGCACAAGCTTCTGACCCATATTTATTCGGCTGGCGGGCTGCCCGACCCGGCAGAAACCTACCGTGCCTTCCGGGGGCGCGATCCAAAGATTAACGCGCTGCTGGAAAGCCGTGGCCTCGCGGCCTGAGTTGCATAAAGTTGGTCTCCGCGGCACTGAACGTCAGCCCTCTGACATCAGCGTCGCGGAGGTCCCGCTCGACATAGAAACAACCGTCGGGGCCGATACTAAACAACCAAGCTGGCCGTCTGCTGACACTGGCTGACCTTGATCCTCTGTCTTGAAACGAATGCCATGCCTTTGATCCCGACCTCCACGCCGTCTCATCCGACCGTCTTTCTGCTGCGTGCAGGACTCTTCCTGGGTGGAATTTCAGGGATGGGCGGTGTGATGCTGATGGCCGCTGCAGCTCACGTCGACACGACCGGACTGATGAACCAAGCTGGCGAAATGCTGATGTTCCATGCTCCGGCTTTGGCAGCAATGGGACTTCTCGCGCAGCTTCGCAGGGCGCCCATTGCAGCCCTGGCATTGACTGTGATGAGCATCGGACTGGCACTCTTCTGTGGCGATCTCGTGATGCGCGCCATGGCAGACCACCGGCTTTTTCCGATGGCCGCGCCTTCCGGCGGCATGGCATTGATCATTTCCTGGGCGCTGTTTGCGCTCGCAGGACTGTTTTGCCGACAACGCAGTTGAGACACAAGTTGAGCCAGGAAACGCACATCAAGACGGTCCCGAAGCGCGAACACTCTCAAATTTGGCTATAACTTAAAACATCACGGATTTCGGGGATATTGCATACGATGGCGATGAACGACGCGGCCCGTCTGACCACCGGCCAACCGAGCTATACTCCCCCCTACCCCTACCGGCACCCCGCCTCGCCCTCGATCATCGAGCTCTTGGGACTTGCGAGGAAAAATTTTCTCTCCATCTGGACGGAGCGTGATTTCACCCGACGCCTGGTGTCTCAACAGGTCCTGGCGCGCAAGCTGTTCCTTTGCAACATGCCGGATGTTGTTCAAGAGGCTTTCCAGGCCAATCACAAAGGATTGCAACGCAAGAGCCCGCAAATGCGCCATGCCTTGGCGCCGCTGCTGGGCGACGGACTGTTCATCAGCGATCAGGAGGTCTGGCGCAAGCGCCGCAAGATTGTCGCCCCGATCATTCATGGATCGCGCGTGCCCGGCTTTGCACCGATCATGGTGGAAACTATCGTCGAAAAGTCGCAGGAATGGGACGCCCTCGGCGAGGGTGCAGAAGTCGATGCCTTGTTGGACATGGCGCATCTGACTGCGGAGATCATCTGCCGCACCATTTTTGGCCGCACCCTCGGCAAGACCTACGCGGCAGATGTGGTTCAAGGCTTCACCGAATATCAAAAGCATATCGATCAGGTAGATGTGATGGCTATGCTTGGTCTGCCTGACTGGATCCCACGCTTTCAGGGCAGCAAAGTCCGCAAGGCCACAACTCAAATCCTGTCAGTTCTAGATGAAATCATCGACAGCTATCAGGCGCAGAAGGATCAGGGCGAAACTTCGGTAATCGGTGGTCTTCTCGAAGCCCGCGACGAAGATGGCAAGCCCTTGAGCCGCGCTGCCATTCGCTCCGAAGCCGCGGTGATCTTCATGGCTGGCCATGAGACGACAGCCAACACCCTGGCCTGGGCCTGGTTCCTGTTGTCACAGGCCCCGCACATTCGTGAAAAGCTTCACGCTGAACTGGACAGCGTTCTTGAAGGGCGTACCCCGGAATTCAAGGACGTCGCACAGTTGCCCTATACCAAAGCTGTGATTGAAGAGACACTAAGGCTTTATCCGCCTGTCCCCCTCCTGGCTCGCGAAGCTATCGAGGACGTGAACATCGGAGGCCGCCGCGTCCCGAAGGGATCGCTGCTACTTGTGGTGCCATGGCTACTCCACCGCAATCCGCTGCTCTGGGAGAGACCGGACGTCTTCGATCCCGGTCGTTTCCTGATCAAGGAAGGTCGCCCGAACAAATACGGCTATGTACCGTTCTCTATCGGACCACGCATTTGTGCCGGGCTCCAATTCGGACTGGTGGAATCCGTGCTTAGTCTTGCAACACTAGCCAGTCGGTTCGAGTTGAACCTGAAGCCTGGCACGGACGTGCAGCCCGTTTCCCGGCTTACTCTTCGGCCCGGAGAAACCCTTCCGATGCTTATTAGCCCGCGTCGTCGTGGATGAACCGATGGAGAACCGCGCCCCCCAATCCGACACTGCACGAGCGCCTTCCCAGCTGCAGAAACGCCGCACACACGACTTGCGCCTCTCAGACATTCCGTTTTCCGAGACATACCCGGCCGAGCCTCCGGTCCCTCCGATTGCGGAGATTTTCAGCTCGGACAAAGGCAAGCAGCACACAGCCCGGCTCTTCTGGATCAGTCATACGCTGCAGGGGCTGGCCAACACAGCCCTGTATCAGGTCCTGGCATCCCTGCGGCCAAGCATTGCCTCAACCATCGGCTCGCTGATTGCAGATCCCACCCGCTGGCGTTACCGCGACAGAATTTTTGCCCGACGCATCCGAGAAAACATCAGCAAGCTGCGTGCCTATGCTCATGAGCGCCGACTGACCGACACTGGGGTGGGCCACGATTTCTGCCCCTCAAACGACGATGAGGCCCACAAGAGCTGGTGGAGAAACATCAGCCGAACCCTGGCCGAATTTTCAGTCGTCAATCGATTGATATGGGATCGAAGTATCCGGGTCGTCGGCGAAGAGAACCTGATGAGCGCCCGAGCAAGTGGTCGCCCACTGGTTTTCACCTCGGTACATCTCGCCACCTGGGAAGTCGTGATCGCCGCCACGCACATCGGACCGCACGGACCTTCTATCGGACCATTTCAGCCGGAGCCGAACCGCTTCTCCAACCGGATTGTGTATCTTCAGCGGAAAGCGCGAAACCAGTATCTGTTCCCTCCGGGTCGCAAATCCGCCTTTCGCCTCAGCCGTCTGTTGCAGGCAGGAGCCGCGTCGATCATCATCTTTATCGACGAGGTTCGCCAGCATCAGATCCATTTTCCGTTCTTCGGGAGACCGGCCCCGAGCGCAGGCAACGGCGTTGTTGCCATCAAGCTGGCCAATAGTGCTGGCGGCTTGATCGTGCCGATCTATTTGCGCAGGACCAAAGGGGTTCGCTTCGAACTTGTCATCCTGCCAGCACTGTATCCTGACGCCCAGAGCTCCGGTCGTGAGACAGCCACCCTCGAAGGTGCTCAGACCGCGCAGCAAATTTACGACATCGCGGAAACCCTCACACGTTTGAACGACCTCTATGAGCCAATCATCCTTGAAAACGTCGAGCAGTGGTACATGCTGAGTGAGCTCAGACTATAGTAGGTCGACAACACCAAAAGTAAGCAGTAAACCTATTGCGATAAATAACATAGTAAGTATTTATTACGTATTTATCTTGTTGGAAATCATATTTTTTAAATACATCAAATAGTATACGTAAGCCATCGCCTTACAAACTGCCTTATACCATGGATATGAGCAGAGGTTAGAAGATGATTCTACCTAGTGTCAGGTTCCCGATTTTTCAGGAGGTTTGCTTGGCACCGGCAATGCTGGAAAATTTAAAAGAGCACAAGGCGGCGTCCCGAAAGCAGTACTTGCTTGCAAACGGGGTTCACCATTCGCTTATCGTGGGTATCGTGCTGACGATTGCAACCATGACCGGCCTGCTTTACTGGGCAGCCGAGCGCCAGAACAGGTCCCATGCCGACTTCACGTTGAAGCTGGTTAACGGCAATCTGAGTGCCATGAAACTGCGTATGGCCGATACCATAAGCGAAGTCATCAACTCGCCTCAGGTCCTCAGCAACCTCCGCAGCAACGATACGGAATGGCTTAACGGTGACCTGCGCGACAAACTCCTCAACTCGCCCGTAATTGACCTTGCCGGGATCGACATTGGCCACGATCAGCCGCGCGCACTTTGGTATGTGGATGGCGAGGGAAAGACAACGGGAACAGGTGATGATCTTCAACTATTCTGGGATCTCCGCCGAACATTGACCTCCGAGGTCAAATCCTTGTCCGGAATCTATACCGATTTCATCGAGTGGAGAGGGGCCGTCTTCATCATAGGCGCGGCTTATTTCAGCCAGCAGAACCTTGGTGGAGCGTTGGCGGCTGCCACTCCCATTTTCGTCCTCGGTCAGGAATTGAACAAGCGATCCTTGAAGTACCTCGAGGAGGAGCTGACGCTGAAAAACCTGACCTTCGCTCCTGTGCGGGACCCGGGCGCCAAATTGGCGGTGATCAGAGGTACGGGCGCGCTGATTAAATCTTCACTCGACCAGCCTCTGGCCTATCTGCATTGGCAGCCAGAGCGCCCTGGCGACGAATTCATCCATCGGGCAGCTATTCCTGTACTGATCGTCTTTCTCACCTTGAGTGCCGTCGGCCTCTGCGCCGCGCGCTTCGCAAAGCGCAGCTCCAGTCGACTGCTGGACCAGGAAAAATATGCATTCTGGCTCGCCCGCCATGACACTGTCACACGCCTGCCAAATCGCGAATCCCTGCTGGACCGCATGACTTCTTCAACTGTCCGCAGTGAATGCCAGGCCGGCCACGCCGCCATGATGCTGATCGATATCGCCGGATTGCGAGACATAAACAATGCGGTTGGTCAGGCAGGAGGCAACGAACTCATTCGCCAGGTCGCCGAGCGCCTGCAGCAAACATTGCCCCCGAATACCTATCTCGCGAGAACTGGCGGAGACGAGTTTGATGTACTTGTCCTTTCCAACTATCCAGATGATGACATCCGCTCTTGTGCGGAGATGGTGCAAAATGTTTTTTCGCCCGATTACACCGTGAGCGGACATATATTTCAGGTTCGCGCCGCAATCGGTTACGCCAGTTCCCACACCGACAAGTGCGGCATCACCGAATTGAAAAGGCGCTGCGATCTGGCCGTAATGGAAGCTAAACGCGTGCGCACCGGATCCCCGCTCCATTACAACCCGGATCTCGACACGATTCTCAACAACCACCGGGATCTGGAGGTTCCTCTCCGCCAGGCCATTGCCGATGGCGAAATTACCGTAGTCTACCAGCCAATCGTGTGTTCCAGGACTCGACGTCTTCTCCGGGTCGAAGCGCTTGCGCGCTGGTCTCCGGCGCATCTGGGACACCCGGTCAGTCCAGAGATCTTCATCTCACTGGCTGAGCAGGCAGGGCTGATTTCCGCGCTCGGCCAGAGCGTTCTCATAAAGGTTTGCCGCGACATGCAGATGTGGCCGGACCTTAAGGTCAGCGTCAACGCCTCCCCAAGGGAGTTGAGTGACCCACGGTTTGTCGCCCGTCTTATTCGCACCTGCCGCGACCACAATATCTTGCCGCAGCGTCTCGCCATCGAACTGACAGAAGGCGTACTCGTCACCCAGCCGGAAGTCAGTCGCATGCGCCTCAACGCGTTGCGAGCTGCTGGTTTTCGCGTATTCCTGGATGACTTCGGCGACGGGTTCTCATCGATCGGCTACCTGCGCAGACTTCCCTTCGATACATTGAAGATTGATCGAAGCTTCATTCGCGACATCACCAACAGCGAAGAAGCGCAAGCACTGATCGTATCCATCACCGGCCTGGCGAAGGCTCTTCATCTGAACGTGGTGGCGGAAGGTGTGGAAACCGAAGAACAGGCAAGCCTGCTGCAACTGACCGACGTCGAAAGCTATCAGGGTTTCCTCTTTGGCCACCCGATGACGTTTTTGGAGCTTCTTGCGCGCTATGGAGACGGTGTGGATGCCGAAAACCCCAAAGAGATTCGTCCTGACGAGCCCGAGACCGAGGCACTAAAGGCTACAGGCAGCGAAGGTGCCCGCACCTGACGTCGATGTTTGCCAAGCGAACCTCCAAGGCTCTTGCCTTTGAAGATGTCTGGACTGCCCGTGTGCGGAACCACAACGCGTCCCACCCGTTAGGTCCAGTATACTCATCCATGCTGCGAGACAGGACCAGGGCTAAAAAACCCGCCCCCTCCCGACCAGCGTCGTCTCGTCTTTCCATGGAACCACCGTCTGTGATTAAAATCGCCTCCTACAACATTCAAAAGGCCATCGGGATCGACGGGCGACGTCGTCCGGAGCGCACGATGAAAGTGTTAAAGGAACTCGACTGTCACGTCCTTGCTTTGCAGGAGGCGGACCGACGTTTCGGCGCGCGAACATCACCGCTTCAATCCGATCAGCTTGCCGACCTGAGCGGATACCGCCCGGTTCCGCTTTCACCCCACAACGGTGGTCTCGGCTGGCATGGCAACGCAATATTGGTGCGCCCTGACGTGGAAGTCGAGCATTACGCCTGCATCGACCTTCCCCGCCTGGAGCCACGTGGCGCGGTCATGGCACAATTGGTGATCAACGGACACCGCATAAGGGTTGCCGCTACCCATTTGAGCCTTGTCGGGCGGTATCGCCAACGACAGATCGAAAGACTGATGCAGATCCTTCATCCCGATGAAGATGCCCCGCCGACGGTTCTGGTTGGCGACCTGAATGAGTGGCGCGACGACGGCCGGCCGCTCAAGGCGTTTTCACCTCATTATACCATCACGACGCCGGGCAAGAGCTTTCCATCTCCGTTTCCCGTGGCAAGTCTGGACCGGATCATGACCAGCTGCGACCTGCGGGTTCTGAAGGCTGGTGTGCATAAGTCTGCGACTGCGCGTGTCGCGTCAGATCATCTCCCGGTCTGGGCGAACCTTCAGATTGAAGAGCGCTCAAACGCTTCCGCTTGACGGCTTTCAAAACTGCACTGACCTCCACCAAACGTTCGTACAGGTCTCGCCCCTCTCCGGGAAGATGACAAGGGCTTGCGCCAGCAACCTCAAAACACCTGTACCCTCTCGCCAAAGACTGTGATATTCTCTCAGTTGACAGAATGGGCGAGAGAAAAGTATAAAAATGCAGGATTTTACAGGAAGCTTTCGGCTTGCTGGACGTCTTATCGCGGCGGCCGATCCTGCGCTCGTCGAAATCGTCCTGCTGTCGATACAAGTCACCCTAAGCGCCCTCGTCGTTTCTGCATTGATCGGCCTCCCCCTTGGCGCAACCTTGGCAATCAGCCGGTTTCCCGGACGGCACGGCCTGGTGATCCTGTGCAACGCCTTGATGGGACTTCCCCCCGTGGTCGTCGGGTTGCTCGTCTATATGATGCTGTCCAATGCAGGCCCCCTGGGCGTGTTGCAGTTGCTTTACACCCCGACAGCCATGGTGATCGCCCAGACGGTACTCATCACACCGATTCTGATCGCCCTGACCCGTCAGGTCATTGCTGACCTCAATCACGAATATGCAGAGACGTTTCACTCTCTCGGCGTTCCCGCGCACACCGCCATTGCCGCGCTCCTCTGGGATGGGCGCTTTTCACTGCTGACAGTCCTGCTTGCCGGCTTCGGTCGTGCAATTGCAGAAGTTGGCGCAGTGATGATCGTCGGCGGTAACATCAACCATGTCACACGGGTCATGACCACTGCCATTGCCCTGGAGACCTCAAAGGGTGAGCTTGCACTGGCTTTGGCGCTGGGGCTCATTCTGCTCGCGATTGCGCTGGGTGTGAACGCCTTGACCTCGATGATCAATGCCCCGGACGGAAAGCGCTCCCATGTCAGAAGTGCTTGATTTCACGCCCCCAAGGCGCCCTTCACGCAACGCGCACCGGCTTGCGGCTTCGCCCATGCCGCTGCAGGTGCGAGGCTTGTCGCTTGAACTTGAGGGCAAAAGGTTGCTCGATCAGGTCGATCTCACCCTCCTGGACAATGGCATCACCGTCATTCTCGGGCCAAACGGCGCGGGTAAGACGTTGCTGCTCAAATGTCTGCATGGGCTCTGCCAACCGACGTCCGGCACTGTCTTGTGGCATGTTGACGGACTGGAGCGCCCCCCCGTTCTGGAGGTTCGCAAGGCTCAGGCCCTTGTCCAGCAAAAACCGGTTCTGCTACGGCGTTCCGTTCTGGCCAATCTGAAGTTCGCAGCCAAGTTGCGTTACTCCCCCATTCCACAGGGACTGCTGGAGAACGCACTCGCCCTGGCTCGCCTCGATCACCTGGCCTCCCACGCAGCACGCACCCTGTCTGGTGGCGAACAGCAGCGATTGGCCCTTGCCCGCGCCCTGATCCTCAAGCCCAAAGTCCTGTTTCTGGACGAGCCAGCTGCCAATCTTGATCCGGCATCCACTGTCCTGATCGAAGAAGCGATCCGCGCCGCACAGTCGGCTGGCACCAAGATCGTCCTGATCACCCACGGCCTGTCCCAGGCCCGTCGACTGGCAGACAACATTGTCTTCCTGCATCGAGGGCGCATTCTGGAGCATTCACCAGCCGACAAGTTCTTCAGCGAGCCGGCCACCGTCGAAGCCGAAGCCTATGTTCGCGGGGAGATCGTTCTTTAGTCACTCCCGACTGCAGCACGCGAAATTGTAGCCGGGACACCACCAAAAACACCTCACAACAACCGCCTTAGGGAGATCAACCTTATGAACTTTTTCAATCGTCTTTTGACTGCCGCCACCCTCGGCGCCGGCCTTGCGACTGCGGGTATTGCCGTCCCTCAGTCCCTTGCTGCCGATCAGTTCATCGTCGTTCAATCCACCACATCGACGCAGAACTCCGGCCTTCTGGATGCCATCCTGCCGCAGTTTTCTGAAACCTCCGGCATTGAAGTCCGGGTTGTGGCTGTCGGCACCGGTCAGGCGCTGAAGAATGCCGCCAACGGTGATGGCGATGTACTGCTGGTTCACGCCAAGCCGGCCGAAGAAAAGTTCATCGCAGACGGCAACGGCGTTGAGCGTTTCGACGTCATGTACAACGACTTTGTTATCGTCGGGCCGGAAGCCGATCCCGCTGGCATCAAGGGCATGAATGACGCCAAGGCTGCCCTGACCAAGATCGCCGAGAGCAAGGCTTCCTTCGCATCGCGCGGCGATGACAGCGGCACCCACAAGAAGGAAAAGGCACTGTGGCAGATGGCCGGCATCACTCCAACCGATGCGTCCGGGTCGTGGTACCGGGAAACAGGGTCTGGCATGGGCGCTACACTCAATGTTGCTGCCGGTATGGATGCCTACACGATAACCGACCGGGCCACCTGGCTAGCCTTTGAAAACAAGGCCAATCTGAAGGTCCTCACCGAAGGCGACGACAATCTTTTCAACCAGTATGGCGTCATTCTGGTCAATCCGGAAAAGCACCCGAACGTCAAAACCGAAGCTGGCCAGGCCTTCATCGATTGGCTCACCGGCGAAAACGGACAGAAGGCGATCGCCGCCTACAAGGTTGGTGGCGAACAGCTGTTCTTCCCCAACGCCCAGTCAAGCGCTTCCAACTAAGCGTCACGCAGGCTTGAAACGTAAAAGCGCCGCAGGGATCCCTGCGGCGCTTTTTTATTTTCTCTGCCAGATTCGAAGCGAGGTGACGTCAGCCCATGACCACACTGAGCACGGAATAAAGCACGGCGGACAAAACCGCGGAGGCGGGAACCGTGATGATCCAGGCAGCAACGATGGTTGAGAAATGCGCCCGTCGGACCAATTTGCGGCGAACCATCTCCTCGCGGTTGCGGTCTGGTCGGGACGGCTTCGGAGCCCGTCCCGTCTTTTGCATCATGTAAGCCTGGCGGCGTTTGGAATTGGCCGTGTACCACTCACGGAAGAACCCGACACCGAACACGGCACCTACCGCAATATGGGTAGATGATACCGGCAGCCCGAGCCCGGAAGCGACAATGACGGTCAAAGCCGCAGACAACGCCACACAGAAAGCCCGCATCGGGTTCAGCTTGGTGATCTGCCCCCCGACCATGGTTATGAGCTTCGGGCCGAAAAGCAGCAATCCGAAAGAGATGCCAAGCGCGCCTACCGCCATGACCCACAGCGGGATCTGCACGTCGCGCGCAACATCCCCCAGCCCTGCCGTATGCACGATCGCAGCCAGCGGACCAACCGCATTGGCAACGTCATTGGCCCCATGGGCAAAGGAGAGCAAAGTTGCCGAGGCAATCAGTGGCAGCTTGAAGAGCTTGCGGAGGGATTGGTTCTTGTTCTCCAGACCACGCGCCTGATAGGCGACCAGTGGACGGGCGATCAGATAGGCCAGGACAGCCACGACCAGCCCGATGATCATCGACATTTCCATGTCGATCTTGATGATCTTTTTCAGGCCCTTGGTCGCCAGATACGCAGAAAAGGCACCTGCCATCACAGCGACAAAAACCGGCACCCAGCGTTTGGCCGCAGCGATCTTGTCTACGCGATAGATGATGAGAACCTTGATTTGATACAGGAAAAAGGCAGCAATGATGCCGCCTAGCACGGGCGAGATAACCCAGCTGGCTGCGATTTGCGCCATAGTTCCCCAACTCACCGCAGCAAAGCCCGCAGCCGCAATGCCGGCCCCCATCACCCCGCCAACGATGGCATGTGTTGTGGAAACCGGAGCCCCGACCCAGGTCGCCAGATTGATCCATAGTGCCGAGGACATCAGCGCTGCCATCATCGCAACGGTGAAGACGGACGGATCGGCCACGGAAGCGGGATCGATGATCCCCTTGGAGATCGTGCTGACAACGTCGCCCCCCGCCAGCAAGGCCCCTGCACTCTCGGCTATGGCGGCAATCACCAGTGCCGTCATCATCGTCATCGCGCGCGACCCGACAGCCGGCCCGACGTTGTTTGCAACATCATTGGCGCCAATGTTCAATGCCATGTAGGCACCGATCACGGCGGCGACCACAATGACGAAAGCGCCCGGAGTTCCCGAGAAGATGGCCGTTGCAGCAAGGCCGCTGAAAACGATGAAGATTAGGCCGATGCCCGGCGCAACCAGTCTTTGGCTGAGATTTCCTGTCGCTTCCTCAACAAAACTGAACTTGTCCAGATCCTTGTCGAGAGTCGGCTTGCGATATTGATCCATGGCATCCAGCTCAGTTCGTTGTCGTGGCCGTCATACAACTGTCACACACGAGGAACCCCTCGCTTAACGAACCGACGGAAAAATGCAATGAGTAGGACTACGCTGAAGCCCTTTGCGCCTGCATTTCCTCTGAAAATCGGCTCAAAATAGGCTTTGCAGCGTCTTCTTCAATCAGATCAAGCGCCTCGCCGACGCTCAGCCAGCGGATCTCACGCTCGCCTGCTTCGGGGAAATTTTCCGTCATTTCGACAGCCTCGATGACATAAACCAGCACACTGGTGTCGACTTTCAAACCACCCCCAAAGCCCTTGTGCGACTGAAAGCTGTCAAACGGCTGCTTGTCGGTGACACGTCCAATCACTCCGGCTTCCTCGAAGGCTTCGATCAAGGCTGTACGGTGCCCCTTTTTCTTCATCATCGGCCAGCCCTTCGGCAAGATCCACCGACGGGTGTCTCGCGTCGTCAGCAACAGAACCTGCAGCTCATCGTCCATCCAGCGATAGCAAAGCGCCCCGATCTGCAGCCGATCAGGGATCGTGAAGAGGCTTTTGAATACGCGTTTCAGCTGACGTCCCTTTTTCTTCAGTGTTGGAAGGTCTTTCAAAAGAGACCTTCTGACGTTTTGCCACCAGGCATCCACCATGGTTTGCAACCTTGACAGCTACGCGACAATCTTCCCTAACGGAAGATATTGCCATTAGTCTTCCACAAGGACCTGAACGTGATCGGCTTTCCAAGCGCCCGGCCAGACTTCCGCGTCGCCGGATCTCAGCTCCCGAATGATAGTGACCGGCACGGTGGCGAAAAGCACCGGGCTTTCGCCTGCACATCCATCAGTCGTAGGGGTCTTGGAGCCAACTCCCGTAAAGCCAAGGGGTTCCTCGCACGGCACAAAAAGCGCCGCTCCGGAGACATTGGTGTGCATCTGCGTTGTACCGACGGAGGCACCAACAGCGCCGCACACACCGACCGCACACATCAGCTCGACCGCTCGTGCTTTGGCGCAATCGAAAACCCGGTGATAGCCCGACAGCTTCTCCGTCATCGAAGGGATAAGCAACAGCTCAATCTTATGTTCAGCCAGCATTACCGACAGCGCCGGCATTTCGACATCAAGGCAGATCAGTATGGCCGTCTTGATCCCTTCCCACTCGAACACGCGAATCGCTGGTCCCGGAACGAGATTCCAGGTGGTTTCATCCATTTCACCCGGAGTAAGGCTTAACTTGTCGTGCCGGATTTCCCGCCCGTCAGCTGCATAAAACACTGCCGTGTTGGTCAAGCCGCCTTCACAGACGATCGGCATGGAGCCAAGCAACAGGGAAACGCCAGTCTCTTCCGGCACAGGCTGCAGAAGAGCCCGAACCTCTTCGCCAACGCTCGCAAGAAACGCCATCTCTTCGGTCGGTTTCAGGCCTTCAGGTTTGAACGCCAGGCACGCCTCGATTGCAAACTCAGGCAGGACCAGCAGCTTTCCGCCCTCTTCCTTCACCTCCAGCATCTTGGATTTAACGTGGTTGGCAAACGCTTCCGCGGACCGGGGTGAAAAACCCAGGTTCATCGCCCACAGGGCAATTGGCACATCTGACATGGCTGGTATCTCGCTAAAAGAATGAAAGGAGCTGCGCAGTGGAATGACTGCGTCTGGAACCTCTGAGATTAGCGAAATGCGGAAAAGATAAAAGGGCTTAGCGACTTTGAAATGGTCAATCAGCCGCCTAAAATTCACTCATGTCAGGAAAACGAACCCGTCTTGAGCCAGACGATGGCCAGACTGAAAAAGGCTGCGCCAAGTACAAGTGGCACGGCGGCAATCGACCCTGCACTCTCCAGCGAGCTCACCCTGGCGCTTGAACGAACCTGACGCAAGCCGATCAAAGCTTTGTCGGTGTGTTCGTCCAGCTCCGCGAAAAGTGCCTTGAGCTCATCCTGAGCAGCCATATCGTTCCCCTCCGGTGATTCCTTCACCGAAGGCAAGGCTAGAAAAAACGCGTTTCGATATGGTTAATGCCTGTTAATTCCAACAGGGCCACTGAGCTCTCACTCAGACTTCTCGTCTCAAATTCGTACTTTTTGCGGGTCGGCAACATCCAGAATGCGCAGCTGCGCCTTGGGCTGGCCCTGCCAAGTGTCAATGGACAAGGTGCCGGCCACATGCAGACTGCGGCCCCGGTTGTCCAGCAGCATCTTGCCATGCGGCTTGTCTTCCGCCTTGAAACAGATGGCTTTCAAGGTTGAGCCATCGCCCGCGCCGAGGGTTACCCTCACATGGCCATTCCCAACCACATCGGCAAACTTGACCCGATGCGAGGGAAACACGAAGACCGGCTCCGCATGACCAGCGCCATAAGGCCCGGCCTTCTCCAGCAGTTGCAGAAAATCCACAGTGGCGCCCGTCGCCGTCAAGGCGCCATCAACCTTCAATTCCCGTTTGGACGAAGCCTCCTCAACGTCTGCGGCCAGTGTCTCGTTGAAGAAAGCCGTCAACTCTTCAAGCTTGGCACGTTCCACTGTAAGGCCTGCGGCCATCGCATGGCCGCCGCCCTTGATCAGAAGCTTCATGTCGACAGCCCGACGCACCACTTTGCCCAGATCTACGCCTTGAATGGAACGTCCAGATCCGGTTCCCTTGCCGTCTGCATCAAAGGCAATGGCAAAGGCCGGACGGCGATAGGCTTCTTTCAGCCGAGAGGCAATCAGGCCGACGATGCCAGGATGCCAATCTTCCGAACCAGTCAAAAGCACTGCTGGGTCGTCCTGATCGATGGAGACAAAGGCCTGCGCATCCGCCTGCAGCAACATCGTGGCTTCCATCGTCTGACGCTCCTGATTGAGCATGTCGAGACGTTCAGCGATGCCCCGGGCTTCATCCGGTTGGGCGCATGTCAACAGACGTGCACCGAGAGCTGCATCACCGATGCGACCTCCCGCATTGATGCGGGGCCCTAGAAGAAAACCAAGATGATAAGGCGCTGGCGGTCCATTCACCCGTGCCACATCAGCCAGCGCGGAAAGCCCCGGATTGGCCCGTCGCGACATTACATCCAGCCCGCGCATAACATAGGCCCGGTTCAACCCGATCAGCGGAACCACATCGCAGACCGTGCCAAGCGCCACCATATCAAGAAGGCTCATCAGGTCCGGCTGCTGGCGATTTTGAAAGACACCACGACGGCGCAGCTCGCGGTTCAGACCCACGAGGAACAGAAAGGTCACACCTACAGCCGCCAGATGCCCCTGCCCCGACAGATCATCCTGTCGATTTGGATTGACCAGAGACTGCACATGCGGAAGCTCTTCGCCAACCTGGTGATGATCGATGACCACCACGTCCAAACCGATGTGTTTTGCCGTCTCGAAGGCCTCGAAGGAGGTACTTCCGCAATCGACAGTAATGAGAAGTCGCGCCCCCCCTTCGTATAGAGACTCGATGGCCGGGCCGTTGGGGCCATAGCCTTCAATGATGCGATCCGGAATGTGGATCACCGGGGCAAGACCGACCCAACGCAGGTAAGTGGCAAGAACGGCGGAGGACGTCGCTCCGTCCACATCATAGTCGCCAAAGATGGCAACTGACGTGCCCGCCTGAACAGCATCGGCGATACGCACCACGGCCGCATCCATCGCAACCAGGCTGGAGGGGTCGGGCATCAAGGTTTTCAGCGACGGATTGAGAAAGTCCGCCGCCTGCTCAGCCACAACACCACGCGCCGCCATTACCCGCGCCAGCACATCCGGCAGACCGTCACGCTGCGCAATGGTCATGGCAGCCAGAGCCTGCGCCTCAGTGAGACGCTCTCGCCATGCGTTGTCATTGGCGGATCGGGCCACACCCAAAACCAGCCGACCCGCCTCCGCGGAGGATATGGGGAAAATCATGAGGTCCTCGAGACGGGAGCGCTTGGGAAGCGTCGCATTCGCTATAGTGTCCTCAAACGTACACGAGCACGACGGAGCAATGTCCGACGCGTCTTTCCTCGAAACTCAATCCAGGTGAAACTTGTCCAGCTGGCTATGCTTGGCCTTGATATAGCGCACCGTCCCGGTCGACGAACGCATCACCAACGTGTGGGTCGTGATGTCGGTCCGCCCGAACTTCACGCCCTGAAGCAGGTTGCCGTCCGTCACCCCTGTGGCTGCAAACAACACATCAGGACCGGCCATGTCTTCCAGCGTGTACTTCTTCTTGATGTCCTCAATGCCCATGCGATAGGCACGTTCCACCTGCTCCTCGCGGGTGATCACCAGACGCGTCTGCATCTGGCCACCAATGCACCGCAGCGCAGCCGCTGCCAGAACGCCTTCGGGGGCACCGCCGATACCAACATAGAGGTCAATCCCGGTTTCTTCCGGATCCGTGCAGTGAATGACGCCTGCCACATCCCCGTCGCCGATCAGTCGGATCGCCGCGCCGGTGGCACGAATATCCTCGATCAGTCGCGCATGACGCGGGCGGTCCAAGACACATGCGGTGATCTCGCGAACCTTGACGCCCTTCTCCTTGGCAATCGCAGCAATGTTTGCAGCAATCGGCGCGTCGAGATCGATCAGGCCAGCGGGATAACCCGGCCCAATCGCGATCTTGTCCATGTAGCTGTCCGGCGCATTCAGCAGGTCACCTTCAGGCGCAAGGGCGATAACGGCCAGAGAGTTCGGCAAGTTCTTGGCGCAAACAGTGGTGCCTTCCAGCGGGTCCAGCGCGATATCCACCTTTGGCCCATTCTTGTTGCCCACCGCCTCACCAATGTAGAGCATCGGTGCTTCGTCGCGCTCGCCTTCACCGATCACCACGGTACCGTCGATCGGCAAACGATTGAGCTCTCGGCGCATGGCATCCACAGCGGCCTGATCGGCAGCCATTTCGTCGCCGTGTCCGCGCAAACGAGCAGCCGATACCGCTGCTCTCTCCGCCACACGCACCAATTCCAGTGTCAGGATACGATCCAGAACGCTGGAAGCAGCTACATCATTCTTCGCCATAAACGTCTCCACACTCTTTGGGCCCGCTCCCGCCAGACCCAAAGGCTTAACTCAGTCGTTCGATTCGGATCATCTGCGGAACACCAGAAATAACACCCGTTTCGGCAATCTCGTCCAGCGCTTCCCGCACGGCGACTTCAGTCGTTTCATGGGTAATCAGAATAACCGACTTCGCATCTGCTCGGTCGGCGTCTCCGCGGTGACGCTGCACGATGGATTGCAGCGAGATATCCTTGTTCCCCATCGCCTTGGCGATTTCAGCAAAGGCTCCCGCCCGGTCCTGCACGGTGAAGCGGATATAATACCCACCTTCATGCAGACGCATGCGGGCGCGCGTATAATCTGCAAGATCCTTGGCCGGCATCCCCAGAACTGGCGTGACATCACCACGCGCAAGATCGGCGATATCGCTGACAACAGAAGAAGCGGTCGCATCGCCACCTGCACCGGGTCCGACCAGAACCAGTCCACCGACAAAATCACCATCGACCGCGACGGCATTCAGCACGCCGTCCACCTGGGCAATCGCCGACTGCTTCGGTACCATTGTCGGATGAACACGCTGTTCGATTCCGGTGTCTGTCTTCTGGGCCACACCCAGCAGCTTGATCCGGTACCCCAGCTCATCGGCGGCCTGAATGTCAGCCGTGGTGATGGACGTGATGCCTTCAAGATAGATATCGTCAGCGGAGATCTTCGTGCCAAAGGCCAGACTCGTCAGAACAGCCAACTTGTGGGCCGTGTCATTGCCTTCAATGTCGAATGTCGGATCGGCTTCTGCATATCCAAGTCGCTGGGCGTCGGCCAGACAATCCTCAAACGAGATACCTTCCTTCTCCATCCGGGTCAGGATGTAGTTGCAGGTACCGTTCATGATTCCGTAGATCCGCGTCACCGCGTTACCTGAAAGGCTTTCACGCAGCGTCTTGACGATCGGAATGCCGCCGGCAATCGCAGCCTCGTAGTTCAGGCACACACCATTGTCTTCCGCCAGCTCCGCCAGATCCACACCGTGCTTGGCGAGCAGCGCCTTGTTGGCGGTGACCACATGCTTTCCAGCAGACAAAGCGGCACGCACGCTGCTTTCTGCAGGGCCATTGTCGCCGCCGATCAGCTCAACGAAAACGTCGATCTCGTCGGATTGGGCCAGCTCAATCGGGTCCGTGAAGAACGTCAGACCGCTGAGATCAATTCCACGGTCGCGAGTGCGATCACGCGCACTGACAGCTGTCACCTCGACTGCACGACCGTTCTTGCGCGCCAACGCATCCCCATGCTCCCCCAGGAGCCGGATCACGGATGCGCCAACGGTACCCAGTCCCGCAACCCCAAGTCTCAAAGCATTTGCCATCTAAATTATTCCGATTGGTATTCTTGTCTTAGCGGGAGGCCTCGATCGGCACCACGTTGTGCAATGTTTCGTGCGCTGTTTCAAGGAAACGGCGCACGTTGCGCCCCGCCTGCCGAAGCCGCTGCTCGTTCTCCACCAGACCAATGCGGACGAAGTCGTCGCCGTACTCGCCAAATCCAATGCCCGGAGCTACAGCAACTTCCGCTTTTTCCAGCAAAAGCTTGGAAAATTCCAGACTGCCAAGGCTGCGGAATTTCTCCGGGATTGGCGCCCAGACAAACATGCTGGCTTCCGGCGCAGGAATATCCCATCCCGCACGGCTGAAGGATTCGATCACCACATCACGGCGTTTCTTGTAGATCGCCCGCGTTTCACGAATGCAATCGTCAGGCCCGTTGAGAGCCGCAGCGGCAGCTACCTGGATAGGCGTGAAGGCACCATAATCGAGATAGGACTTAACGCGAGCGAGGGCTGCTATCAGCCGTTCGTTGCCAACCGCAAATCCCATGCGCCAACCCGGCATTGAAAAGGTCTTGGACAGCGAAGTGAATTCCGCCGTCACTTCCATCGCACCCGGCACCTGCAGTACCGATGGCGGTGGGGTGTCGCCAAAGTAGATCTCGGAATAGGCAAGATCGGACAGAATAAAGATCTCATGCTTGCGCGCGAAGGCAACCACGTCCCGATAGAACTCGATATCGGCACAATAGGCAGTCGGGTTCGCCGGATAGCACAGGATGACCGCCAATGGCTTCGGCACAGAGTGAACCACTGCGCGTTCCAGCGCGTGGAAGAACTCCGGTCCCGGCTCGGCTGGAATTGAACGAATGGCAGCACCGGCCATCAGAAAGCCGAATGTGTGGATCGGATAACTCGGATTGGGGCTCAACACCACATCCCCAGGCGCGGTAATCGCCTGAGCCATGTTGGCGAAGCCCTCCTTGGATCCCAGCGTCGCCACGACCTGTGTCTCCGGGTTCAACTTAACGCCGAAGCGCCGGTCGTAATAGGCAGCCTGCGCCTTGCGCAGCCCCTGAATACCCTTCGAAGCCGAATAACGGTGCGAACGCGGGTCCTGAACCACTTCCGTCAGCTTGTCGACGATGTGCTTCGGTGTCGGCAGGTCCGGATTGCCCATGCCGAGATCAATGATATCCGCGCCCGCCGCTCGCGCCTTGGCTTTCAGTCGATTGACTTGCTCGAAGACATAAGGTGGCAGCCGCCGGGTCTTATGAAACTCTTCCATGGCGCGGGTCCTTCGCGATCCTGTTCCCGTTAAACACTTTGATGAAGCTCTGGCCCGTGGGGCGGGCAGTTAGAGCCAGCCCTTCAAGTCCGATGAAGGGCGTTGGTTGGCCTTTTAGCAGCAGGCATCGCCCACTGCACCCACCTTTGGAAATTTGGACAGGTATATTTTTGGCTTAGTCGGTCGCCAGACTTCCTGCCTCGATGTCTGCCAGCGCATCGGCACGTTCTGAAGCAGCCAACCGACGCAACGCATCCACACTGAGGCTTTGTTGCGACACGCCGCGCGTTCCATTGGCCAATCCCAATGCCTTCAGATAGGCAATAGTCGCCTCCTTCTGCGCCTCGGCTGACGTGACGACCGCGCCTGGCCTGAGAGAAACACTGCTAGCTCCGGAGGACGACAGAACTTTTGATCCAGGATCTGTCTGACCTTCATCGCGCGACGCCAGAGCCAGCGGTGTGTCAACATCATCCCCGCTTGCAATCACTGCGGTACTTGCTGAAGACGCATCGGCGACCGATGTGGACGCAGATGCATTCGGCTTCGAGACCACATCCAGAAGCGTAACATCAGGCCCGAGTGCACAGCCCCCCAGAGGCACAACGAACAATCCGAGAAACTGCAAAACCCTTAGTCTTTTCAAGGCAATTGATTCCAATGAGTATCAAATTGTTTAGATGCACTCTAATGACTGACGTGCGTTCGGAAAAGCCGCCACAGACCCGGACAATGCAATTATTCGACAGCATCTCACTTTTATCGCAGAACCCGGCCTGAATCCACCAAACCACGACGTGGTTTTCGCGCCACGGAAAATGCTTTCCTGCGCGTCTTGACAGGGCTTTCGCCAGATTTTGACAAATCCGCATTGCGTTTGCGCCCGAACCTGAGTGACACTTGTTCAAGTGCACAAACGGTACGGTCACTCTGGCCCTCCGGATTAATAAAGACGTTTGGAGGAAAGCCTGAGGCCATGGCTGACGAACGCCAAAACCAACTAATCAAATACATCGTCGACAATCCGGAAACCTTTGCGCAGAATCTTGCAAAGGCGCTTGAGCATGCCGGAAAGGCTCTGGCCGCCTACATTGGCCCACGCGAAAACGGTGACGTCAAATCCAACATTGCAACGGATGAGCTCACGTCGGTAGTCAAAACCCTTGCTCAGGTTGGTGATTATTGGGTCTCCGATCCGCAGCGCGCCATGGAAGCCCAAAACCGCCTTTGGGGCGGATACATCGACCTTTGGAATTCCTCCCTGAAGCGGATGATGGGTGAAGAAAATACGCCCGCAGTCGCCCCTGGCATGCGCGACAAGCGCTTCAAGGATCCGGACTGGGACGAAAATCAGTATTTCGATTTTCTCAAGCAGTTGTATCTGATCACCAGCACCTGGGCTAACGATATGGTGCGCGAGGCCGATGGGGTGGACGACCACACACGCCACAAGGCCGAGTTCTACATGGAGCAGATCACCAACGCGATCTCCCCGTCGAATTTTCTCCTTACCAATCCGGAATTGCTCCGGCTGACGGTGGAAAGCAACGGCCAGAATCTCGTGAAGGGCATGCAGCACCTGGCCGAAGACATTCAGGCTGGCCACGGTGACCTGAAGATCCGCCATACGGACATGACCAAGTTCGCACTCGGCAAGAACATGGCCCTGACCCCCGGCAAGGTGATTGCTCAGAACGACGTCTGCCAGGTCATTCAATACGATCCGGCCACCGACGAAGTTTTGAAACGCCCCTTGATGATCGTCCCGCCATGGATCAACAAATTCTATATTCTCGATCTCAACGAGGAAAAATCCTTCATAAAATGGGCGGTGGATCAGGGCCACACGGTGTTCGTCATATCTTGGGTAAACCCTGGCCCGAAGCAGGCTCAGAAGAGTTTCGAGCACTATATGAAGGAAGGCATTCTCAACACGCTGGATGTCATCAAGCGGACAACGAGACAAGAAGAAGTCAACGCAATCGGCTATTGCGTCGGCGGCACCCTGCTGTCCGTCACTCTCGCTTATATGGCCGCCAAGAAGGACGAGCGGATCAAGACGGCCACCTTTTTCACGACCCAGGTGGATTTCACCCACGCGGGCGACCTGAAGGTCTTCGTCGATGAGGAACAGCTCTCGATCCTGGAAAAGCAGATGGAGGCCACCGGCTTTCTCGATGGCTCCAAAATGGCCTCGGCCTTCAACATGCTGCGCCCGAACGAGCTGATCTGGCCGTATGTGATCAAGAATTACATGAAGGGTGAAGACCCCTTCCCCTTTGACCTGCTTTACTGGAATGCCGATAGCACGCGCATGCCAGCGGCAAATCACGTGTTCTATCTGCGCAATTGCTACCTTGATAACACGCTCGCCCGAGGCGAGATGAAGATGGACGGAGAGCGCCTGGATCTGGAAGACGTCACCATCCCGATCTACAATCTGGCGACCAAGGAAGACCATATTGCTCCACCGCAGTCCGTCTTCCTCGGCTCCACCTGCTTCGGCGGACCGGTGGAATTCGTCCTTTCCGGATCAGGTCACATCGCCGGCGTGGTCAACCCACCCTCAAGGAACAAGTATCAGTTCTGGACCGGCCGGCCACCACGCGGCACCTACGAAAACTGGTTGCACAAGGTGGAGGAACATCCAGGATCATGGTGGCCTCACTGGGATCAATGGATTCGCAAGCAGGACGACACCCGCGCCAAGGCGCGCAAACCCGGGGCCTATAGAGTGAAGATCCTCGAAGAGGCACCTGGATCCTACGTAAAAGAAAAGATCTAGCCGTCACCCGATAGCTATCGGCATTCAGAGCGTCAAAATCATTCACCCCGATAGGCTTGCGCACACGCATCCTTCGGGGTGAACCGCATTAAATGGTTGCCGGCATGTCTGCGTTTTGTATGCGGCCGGGAAAGGGTCTGGAAACCGGCTCTGCAATAACTCTGACGGCCTATAGGTTTTCCGCTATAATGCCGCATCGTAATTTTCCAGATGAGAGGTTTCATGCGTCAGGCACAGCCAAGGCTTCCGGCAGGACCCGGCCCAGCCCCGATGTCAGCCGGTAAGATTGGTGTACTTGGCATGGACAACGCAACCTGGCGGCGGCATGCCTCGCCTTGGAGCGTCTATACCAGAATGGCAACGCTGCCCCTGCTCGTTGCAGCCATCTGGAGCCACTCGACGCTTGGACTTGGTCCATCGCTGGCTTTGACCTTGGGCGTGATGATCTGGCTGTGGACCAACCCGCGACTTTTCCCTGCCCCCAAGAATACCAACACTTGGGCTTCCCGCGCCACTTTTGGTGAGCGGATCTGGCTCAATCGCGCCAAGGTTCCGATCCCCTCAAGTGAAGAGACCACGGCGATCGTGCTGTCGCTTGTGACCGGCGTTGGTTTTATGGCGACGATTTTTGGCGCCGTCTTCAACGATCTGCTGATAACCCTGCCAGGCCTGCTGATCACATACACCGGAAAACTGGTGTTTCTGCAGCGTATGGTCGGGCTCTATGAAACGATGCGCGATGCCCATCCGCTTTATCGGTTCTGGACGACCTATCCTGACAACGACAACCGTCGCCAGGACATTGCGTCCGCCAATTGAACCTCGCCAGCCTTACGATTGGTCGCTCGCTGCTGTAGCCTGTTTCTTTTCTGCCAGTAGCCCGAAGTAATGCTGAGCCACGCTCGCACCAGCAATCGAGGTGATATCCGCATGATCATATGCCGGAGCGACTTCCACCACGTCTCCGCCAACGAAGTTCACCTCCCCGAGTCGGCGCAAGATCATCAGCGCTTCGCGTGATGTCAGGCCGCCGGAGACGGGCGTTCCGGTACCAGGCGCGAAGGCTGGATCCAGGCAATCAATGTCGAAAGTCATATAGGCCTTGGCATCGCCAACCCTGTCCTTGATCAGCTCCACCGCACCTGGAATACCGATCAGCTCCATGTCTTCGCCGTAAAGGATCTCCAGACCACAATCATCCGGTGCATGGGTCCGGATGCCAATCTGAATCGACTTGTCCGGATCAATCAGTCCCTCTCGGACCGCCCTGCCAACAAAGGTGCCATGGTCGATACGGTCGCCCTGATCATCCCAGGTATCCTGATGCGCATCGAACTGCACCAGCGCCAGAGGGCCGTGTTTGGCAACATGCGCCTTTAGCAGCGGATAGGTCACGAAGTGGTCCCCGCCGATGGAAAAAAGATGCACCCCGGCGTCAAGAATCTCACGCGCTTGCGCCTCGATACATCCGGGAATGTCAGCGTTTTTACCATAGTCGAACGCGCAGTCGCCGTAGTCCACAACGGACAACTGCTCGAAAGGGTCGGCCAGGAACGGGTATTGCGGATCCCCATCAAAAATTGCCGATGCGCGACGCACGCCCTGGGGTCCGAAGCGCGCACCCGGTCGGTTGGAAACCGAAGCGTCGAACGGAATGCCCCAGACCGCTGCATCGACCCCCGTCAGATCACGGCTGTAGCGGCGACGCATGAAGGAGAGAACACCGCTGTAGGTCGGTTCATGGGCACCACCGGTGATGGAGGATCCAAAAACAGCATTGTCGGTAGGGCGAGGACGATTGACGTTCATGAAACGTTGCCTTCGTGAAACACGCCGTCGACCGGCGGAAAAGAGGAACCCAACAGGTAGCCAAACCCGGCTGCCGGCTCAAGGGGAACCGCACCGCGCGCGGGAACTTTGCACGTCTTGCCGCCTGAAACTGATCTGAATTGGTCAACCTTGCGTAAAATCAAAGCTTAAAGCAATGTTCAAGAGGCCCCCATGAACCGAAGACATTTTATCGTTGGTACCGGATTACTGGCCTCTGCCGCAGGAATGGCCATGTCTGGTAACAGCGCAACCGCGAGTGCTGTAGGCATCCGTGAAGGGCGATTGCTGCAGATCGACGGCAGGACTGTTCACGCGGTGCAAGAAGGCTCTGGTCCCGATGTCATTCTCATTCATGGTGCCAGCGGCAATCTGCGAGACATGACGTTTTCACTCGCCCCTCGCCTCGCTCGCACCTTCCGGGTAACTGCTTTCGATCGCCCCGGCCTTGGGTTTTCCGAACCACTTCACAGAGAAGCCGAAACGCCCATTGAACAGGCGCAACATCTGGCAAAGGCCGCAAGTCAGCTCGGGATCAGCAAAGCCGTTATTGTCGGCCACAGTTACGGCGGCGCGGTCGCTTTGGCCTGGGGCCTGGAACGACCAGATCAGGCAGCCGCCCTGGTTTCCCTGGCAGGCGCTGCAATGCCCTGGCCCGGTGACCTCGGCGCCTGGTACGGCTTTGCCGGCAGCACGATAGGCGGGGGCCTGTTGGTTCCCGTCTTGTCGCGCCTGACACCGGACAGCTTTGTCGACAACGCTGTGAAGGACGTGTTCGCGCCCGACGCTGTGCCCGATGGCTATGCCGCGTTTCTTGGACGCGATCTGGCACTGAACTCGAAAATCCTAGTGAAAAATGCACGACAGGTCGGCTCCCTCAAGCCGCAGCTGGCAGAAATGCAGGTGAGATATCCAGCTCTCGATATGCCACTGGAAATCGTGCATGGCATCGAGGATGACACGGTGCCTCTCGATGTGCACTCGATCCCGCTATCGAAAGCAGCTCCCCACGCCCGCTTGCTCAAGCTGCCCGGCCATGGGCACATGATCCACCATGCAGCTGAAGACGATGTGGCAGCAGCTATCACCAGCGCCGCAGGACGTGCCGGACTTCGAGGCTGATTGCCTTTCTGCACGACGATCCTCAACCTGCATGAGGACTAAGTGGTAATGGGAAGATACCAGTCGTCCCAACGCGACAGGTGCGGCAGAACACGCCGATAGCCATTCGATGTCAGCAACGCGTGAAGCCCTTCCCGCGTGGCGGTAAAATTGTGCTCAACCGTGATGCAATTGAACCGATAGGTCTGAAAGTCAAAGGCCGACAGGATCTCCAGTTCACTGCCTTCCGTATCAACGGACAAATAATCAATCTGAGCAGGGGCTTCAAATTTCCGAAGAAGATCCAGAAGCGAGATCGTGTTGACCGGATAGGTCTGAGCATTTCGACGCTGTTTGGCATGCGCATCGCTGCCGGAGAACTCCGAGAGCGTGGAAAGCTCCCCCCAGTTCGCCATGGTGAATTCCAAGGTTTCTCCGGTGGCTTTCCACACGCAGTCGGTCTCAATGTGGCAGCGACGGTTCTTCCGCAAGTCTTCGTGCCAGACCTTTGCCGGTTCGGCCACAATGCCATTCCATTGGAATGCAGTTTCCAGAACGTAGGAGTTGGAAAGTTTCCGGCCGTTCGTCGCACCGAACTCGACAAAATATCCGCCCCGTTTGAAATCATTGACCAGCAGCGCGAACACGTCCTGCTGAAGCTGTGCCGTGCTGGCAATATCGGTATGGCGGCTCAAAGCCAAGTCTAGAAGTGCCGCGCCATCATCGATGACGCCATCCTTCTCCAGTTGCGATTGCCGCGTGTCAATGCAGATGTTCAGCGGAGTCAATCGCTTGTTGAGCGACTTCAAAAGTCGTTTGCCTATCCTGGATGCCATTATTGCCTTTCACTATCGCTCAAATTATTTGAAGGCTTCCGGCATCAAAGCGCCGGAAGGTGGGCGACCGCAGAAACGCAATGGGTCGACGCCCATGCGCAGCACTCAAATCAGGTGCGCCCAAGTCAGATCCGGAGGCATGGCAAGTCCAGCCCATTAGAGAAGATGGCCCCATTCAAACCAATGGACAAACGAAAAAGGGCCCGCCGAAGCGAGCCCTTTTCCAATCCGATTTCCGAACAGTTCGGCGAAGCGATTAACGCTTGGAGAACTGGAAGGAACGACGTGCCTTGGCACGGCCGAACTTTTTACGTTCAACAACACGGCTATCGCGTGTGATGAAGCCATTCTTCTTCAGGATGGCGCGCAGATCCGGCTCGTAATATGTCAGAGCCTTGGAGATGCCGTGACGAACAGCACCAGCCTGGCCGGACAAACCACCACCAACAACGGTCGCAACAATGTCAAACTGGCCATCACGCTCGGTCAGGACGATCGGCTGACGCAGGATCATCTGCAGAACCGGACGAGCAAAATACTCGGTGTAGTCCTTGCCGTTGACGGTGATCTTGCCGGAGCCCGGCTTGATCCAAACGCGAGCAATCGCGTCTTTCCGCTTGCCGGTTGCATATGCACGGCCCTGTGCGTCCAGCTTCTGGACATGCACCGGAGCTGCCGGAGCTGCGTCAACCACGCCGCCCAGTTCTTCCAGGGAGTTCAGATCAGCCATTAGTCAGCCCTCTTCGCATTTTTCTCGTTGAGGCTCTTGACGTCGACCAGTTCAGGGGTCTGAGCTTCATGCGGATGTTCGGAACCTGAATAGATGCGCAGGTTCTTCAGCTGCTGGTTGGACAGCGGGCCGCCCGGCATCATACGCTGAACGGCCTTTTCGAGGACGCGCTCAGGGAAACGGCCTTCGAGGATCGCACGTGCTGTACGCTCCTTGATGCCGCCCGGATGACCGGTGTGCCAGTAGTACTTCTTGTTTTCGTACTTCTTACCGGTCAGAACCACTTTGTCGGCATTGATCACGATGATGTTGTCACCGGTGTCGACATGGGGCGTGTAGGTCGGCAGATGCTTGCCACGCAGATGGTTGGCGATGTAGGCGGCCAGGCGGCCGACAACCATGCCTTCAGCGTCGATCAAGATCCACTTTTTTACGACCTCAGCCGGCTTGGCAGAGAAGGTCTTCATAAGATCGATCCATAATTGGGGTCGTTAAACAAAAAAGCCCGAGAGCTGCCGGAAGACCGGCGCTGACGGACTCTCATTCGTCGGCGCAGCTTATACGTCAGGTCTGATAGCCGGTCAAGCACGTTCATTCGTTTGATGCATCAAAAAACCAAGCAAAAACAGCAGCTTATAAAAACGGTATCATATTACCGCTATTTTAGGCCCTTTAAATCACCTTGGAGGCAGAGAATAGGTCGCTGTAGCGTGAGCGCAGAGATCATCTTCCCCAACCGAACGAATTCCGCACTCGACAACAGCCAGTCGTTTTCCGAGTTTCAACAGGCTGCACGTCGCCAGAAGGTCTCCCTCAGCCGGCTTCTTGAGGAAGTTGATATTGAGGTTGGTTGTCACCGCCAGGGCAACCGGCCCCACGTGGGCGAGAATGGCAGTATAGGCAGCAAGATCTGCAAGCGTCATCATTGCCGGTCCGGACACAGTTCCTCCAGGGCGCAGGTGCATCTTTCCCACCCGCAATCGCATCACCGCTTGACCGTCAGAGACCTCCTCGACTGAAAACGCTTCTCCCAGTGCATTTATTTGCGGAAATTCGACCCGCAAAAACTCCCGAATCTCTTCGACTGTCATCACCGTCTGCATATTTCCTCCCAGGCAGCCAGAAATACTCAAAAGACTTACGTAAACGGAAGGTGGAGCAATAACAAGAGATCTGCTTGACCTCGACAGCAAGAATAACGCCCGCGGCCGAGGCCCTCGCCTCGCCGCGCTTTCACCGATATAAACCCAAACAACAGCGCCATCGCCGAAGACAGGCTCGCAAGCGGCCACGAAAAAGATTGCCGAAAGGAAACACCATGTCCGACCTCGCCCAAACCAACGTCAGCAAGCCCCTTCTCGGAACTCTGCTGCACGAAGGCGTCTATCGCATCGTGATGCAACGCCCAGAGAAAATGAACGCACTCTCCCGCGACATGATGAGCGCCCTTTCGGCAGAGCTCAGCCATGCTGCAGAAGATCCGGAAGTCCGCGTCATTCTTCTGGGTGCTGAAGGCAAAGTGTTTTGCGCAGGTCATGATCTGAAGGAACTGACCCTTGCGCGCGGAGACACAGACGGCGGCAAAGCCACCTATCAGGCGATCATGCGCCAGTGCTCTGACTTGATGCAGCAGATCGTGCGTTTGCCCAAGCCGGTGATTGCCGTGGTCACCGGCGTCGCGACCGCAGCAGGCTGCCAGCTTGTCGCTTCTTGCGATCTGGCCATGGCGACTGATACGGCGACGTTCTGCACGCCCGGGGTCAACATCGGCCTCTTCTGCTCAACACCAATGGTTGCCCTGTCACGCAACGCAAGCCCGAAGCAGGCCATGGAAATGCTGCTGACCGGCGAATCCATCGACGCTTCGACCGCCAAGGACTTCGGCTTGATCAACCGCATCATCCCCCGCGACTATCTGGATCAGGTGGTGCAGAAATACGCTGAAGCCATTGCTTCCAAATCAGCGCATACACTCAAGGTCGGCAAGGAAGCTTTCTACCGCCAGCTGGAAATGCCTCTGGATCAGGCTTATGACTTTGCCGCTGATGTCATGGTGGAAAACATGATGGCCAAGGACGCGGAAGAGGGCATCAGTGCCTTCTTGCAGAAGCGCAAGCCGGAATGGAGCGACAGCTAAGGCCAATCGGCACGCGCCGCCGGAGGCTTCAGGGATCGAGGAAGAACTGCTGCCGCCGTTGCTGCCAGATCTTTTCCCCGATCATGCAGTCATAAGCCGGTCTGGCAGTGTATTGTACTGTCATGACCGGCCTGCCCTCAGATCGGGCATCCGGCATGAGCCCACCGATCTCCAGCACCAGCTTGCGCCGTACGGCTTCAGGAAACTGCTCCCAATCCGTGACCGGCACAACGAAGCTTGCCGGACCGCCCACCACACAGGCACGGTAATAAGCGTCCAACTCGGGAATGCTGAAACTTGAATAGAAGCCGTCGGAGGTGAGCAAAGGCAAACCATTGATGGCAATTCCCGCCTTGATGGCCTCGTCACGCGCCAATGTCACCGGCACGCCTTCATTGTTGGGACCATCACCGGAAATATCAATGACCCGGCGATCCGCCTGAAAAGGCAAGGCGTCCAGCAATCCTGAGCCATGCCGGATGGCACCGGAGATAGACGTCCTGCTGGCGGCCACGCTGCGCCCCGAGCCCAGTCTGTCTGCAAAGGCCTGAGCATCTCCGGCTGTCTCAATCAGGCTCCAGCCAATGATTTCTCGCGCATGACCACTGCCTGCCCATTCAAAGAACGTTAGAGCGATCCGACCATGGGCACCGAATTGAATTGCCTTGATGACTGCAGGGTCCGCAATCGCCGCAGCATAGCCGCGGCGCTGGATCAAGAGCTCCTCCGGTGACATGGAGCGGGATACATCCACCGCGAGCACCAAGGCAACATCGACAGGAATTGGCTCTGCTGAAAGATCATCAGCCCGAACGGGACTGAACAGCACCGAGACAACAGAGAGGCTTGCCAGGATCGCCAGCTTCAGAGAACCAAAGGAACCGCATCGCACCATCATGCGCACGAGAGTATCGCAAACGACTTTCTCCGTCAGCTATCAGGCTCTTTCAGTTAAGTGTGACTTCGGTAACAGTGCCGTGATCACGAGAGCGAACCGATGGGCCGAAAGCCGTCCTTGCAAGTCGCCACGCTTCGCGATTGGATATGCTCAGCCCTGCCAATGCGATGGATCCCATGAACCACGACAGCTATCCAGACTCCTATATCAAGGCCATCCTCGACGAGGTGAAGACCGTCGCCATGGTTGGTGCCAGCGGCAACACCGTGCGTCCTTCGTATTTCGTCCTGAAATATATGCTGTCGAAAGGCTATGAAGTCTGGCCGATCAATCCAGGTCATGCCGGCAAGGAAATCCTTGGTCAACTGACCTATGCCAGTCTGAACGATCTGCCTCAGCCCCCGGACATGGTTGATATTTTTCGAAATTCCGATGCTGCCGCAAAGGTCGTCGACGACATACTCGCCTCCAGTCGCCTGCCGAAAGTGATCTGGATGCAGCTCACGGTGCGCAACGAGGCCGCAGCCCAACGCGCCGAAGATGCGGGCATCAAGGTCGTCATGGATCGCTGCCCCAAGATCGAATATGGCCGACTGTCCGGTGAAATCGGCTGGGTCGGCGTCAATTCTCGCACCCTTTCCTCCAAGCGCCCGGCGCTCAAGTCCGGCTACCAGCACCGCGGACTGAAATCCGGTCATTGAGGGTCAGCGCGCTGCCCGGCAACAGGGAATTCCTCAAAGGGGTACACCTAACGCTCCCGACGCTCTTTACGCCCCGTCGCCCATCCGACAGTATGCGCAAAACAATCAGGGAGGAGGCTCACAATGAGCGAAAATATTCCAGGCTTTGCCACGCTGGCTATTCATGCAGGTGCCCAGCCGGATCCCGCGACCGGGGCCCGCGTCACGCCGATCTACCAGACCACATCCTTCGTCTTTGACGATGTGGACCACGCGGCGTCACTGTTCGGGCTCCAGGCCTTCGGTAACATCTACACGCGAATCACCAATCCGACGACCGCGGTGCTGGAAGAGCGCGTCGCAGCGCTTGAAGGCGGCACCGCAGCACTCGCGGTTGCCTCCGGTCATTCCGCCCAGCTGCTTGCCTTCCACACGCTGATGCAGCCGGGTGACAACATTGTCGCCGCCAACAAGCTCTATGGCGGATCGATCAACCAGCTCAACCACTCGTTCAAAAGCTTCGGCTGGGGCGTGAAATGGGTTGATCCGACCGACATGACCTCCATCGAAGAGGCGATTGACGAAAATACCAAGGCCATCTTCATCGAGAGCCTGGCCAATCCAGGTGGTGTCGTAACCGACGTTGCCAAGATTTCGGCCATTGCCCGCAAGCACGCTGTGCCGCTGGTCGTCGACAACACAATGGCAACGCCGTATCTCTATCGCCCGATCGAGCATGGGGCAGACATTGTCCTGCACTCCCTGACCAAGTTCATGGGCGGCCACGGCAACTCCATGGGTGGCGTCATCGTCGATGGCGGCAGTTTCGATTGGTCGGCCAGTGGTCGTTATCCGCTGCTCTCCACACCACGTCCGGAATATGACGGCATTGTCCTGCATGAGACCTTCGGCAATTTCGCCTTTGCCATCGCGTGTCGGGTGCTCGGTCTTCGGGATCTTGGCCCGGCAATTTCGCCGATGAACGCCTTCATGATTCTCACCGGCATCGAAACCCTGCCGCTCCGCATGCAGCGGCACTGCGACAATGCTCTTGCCGTTGCTCAGTACCTGAAAGGCCACGACAAAATCGCCTGGGTGTCCTATGCGGGACTGGAAGGCGATGCCTATCATGAACTGCAGCAGACCTACATGCCCAAGGGTGGCGGTGCCGTCTTCACCTTCGGTCTGAAGGGTGGCTATGACGCCGGCGTTTCGCTCGTCTCCAACGTCCAGCTGTTCTCGCATCTGGCCAACATTGGCGACACCCGCAGCCTGATCATCCATCCGGCATCGACCACGCACCGTCAGCTGACAGACGAGCAAAAGACCGCCGCCGGTGCAGGTCCGGATGTCGTGCGTCTTTCGGTTGGTCTGGAAGATGCAGTGGATATCATCGCGGATCTGGAACAGGCGCTCGCGGCGCACTGAGCCGGCGAAAATTTACGCATCGAACGACGAAAGGCCCGCAAGCGCGGGCCTTTTTTCTTGGGACAGATGGCTGCCAATTTTTCAGCGCACGAGCACACTAATTCCTGCTAGAGACCAAGCTTGCCACGCGTGCGCATGCCGCTCCTGTCAGGCGACATTCTCCGCCATAAGGTCCTCACGCCCCCGAAACCGCGCGGTCGATTCGTCCACGACATAAGACAGGCAAGCCGGGTAAGGAGCGCGCGCCAGCTCAGCGACGGCGGTGATTACCTTGTCGGCCTTGGCATCACTCATCAGCACAGACAGATTTAGTCGCGTCCACCCGGGTTTCATCATTTCATCGCCCGCCAGTATGGCCTTACGCAACCTGTCGGATTCTATGTCCCCGATCCCCAACAGCCGATGCGCGTAAGGCCCAGCACAGGCACAGCCTCCCCGTGCCTGAACACCAAAAAGATCAGACAGCATCCGTGTCACCAACTGAGGGTGCAAAAAGCCTTCGCCGCGCGGATCCCGGATGCGGAACGAGAAAATCGGCAGGCTGTCCTTCGTCTCAGGGTCGCCCAAAATTTCCAGACCCGACACTGATGTCCAAGCCCGGAGCGCCTTAAACTTCAATTCTTCATGCCTGCGATCGAGGAACACCTGCCCGAGCGCCTCCTTGACCAGAAACACCAGAGCAGCGCGGATGTCGCCAACCACATTTGGCGTTCCCGCTTCCTCCCGTACTTCGACCCGCTCAGAATAATCGTGCCGCGATGGAGAGACGAAGCGAACCGTGCCTCCCCCCGGCAGGCTTGGACAGTCAACGAGCACAACCGCCCGCTTCACGATCAATATGCCCGACGCCCCAGGACCACCTGGAAACTTGTGCGGGGAAACCACCACCGCATCCAGCCCGCCCCCGCAGGACATGTCGATGGGGAGATACGGCCCGCCTCCGGCAAAGTCCCAGACACTCAGGGCCCCATGCGTCTTGAGCAGCTGATTGACCCTGGCAACATCCGTTTTCAGGCCGGTCACGTTCGACAGGGCCGAGAACGCCCCGGTGATCTGCCTCCCAGGCGTTGCGGCGCTGAGATGACGCTGCAAGTCGTGAAGATCAGGTCCGCCACCTGGGGCTTCGCCAATCTCGATCACCTGTGCCGCACTTTCGCGCCAGGGCAGTATGTTGGAATGATGCTCATAAGGACCGATCAACACCAGCGGCGGTTCAGCCTCGGCCCGACGCTTGAGGTCGAGAAGATGCACCAGCCGATTGAGACCCGCCGTCGCCCCGCTCCCGCAGAAAATTGTCGCATAGCCCTCCCCCGCTCCACAGAGCCGCGAGATTTCCGCTCGCGCCGCACCGCGCAACCGGGTCATGAAAGATCCGCAGTAAGAAGCTTCGGTGTGGCTGTTGGCGTAAAACGGCAACACCTGCTCGAGAACAAAGCGCTCGACCTGCATCAACGCCCGTCCCGAGGCCACATAGTCGGCATAGATCATTTCCCGAGTGCCGAAACCTCCGTCGATCTGCTGCCCCTCCCCGATAACCCCGGCCGCGAGCCTGTCAACCAGCCCCTCACCAGAAAGCGATGCCCTGAAGGCAGACAAGAGGGCTTGCGGGCTCGCCGTGGTCATTCGATCTCTCCAATAGGACTGAAGAGATCATATGACATTCAAAATGAGAAGTTCTTCACATAATTTATGGAAACAAGGACACATCTTGTGTCATACAAACGGCATGTCTTACAAAATCGATACGTTTGATCGCAAAATTCTGAAAGTCCTGCAGCAGGAAGCAAGCCTCTCCCAACGCGAGATCGCCGAGCGGGTCGGCCTGTCGCAGAACGCCTGCTGGCGGCGTTTGAAGGTGCTGGAAGAATCTGGCGTGATCAAGGGTCACACGGTCCGGCTGGATCCGGAAGAATTGGGGCTCGGACTGACGGTCTTCATCATGGTGCGCACCCGTCACCACGCACGGGAGTGGCTGGATCTGTTCCGCAAGGAAGTCACGGCAATCCCAAACGTCATCGACTTCTTTCGACTTGCCGGTGACTATGACTACATGCTGAAAATCATGGCTGAAGACATGAATGCATTCGACCGGATTTACCAGAAGCTGATCGACAAGGTGGAGTTGGAGACCGTCACCTCTTACATCACCATGGAAGCCATTGCCGACAATCGGGATCTGCCACTCTAGACAAGCGGTAAGCCCTGCAAATCAGGCTCAGTCGTCGAGATCCATCTCCGACCCCAAAGCTTCGACCAGCGACTGTTTTGAGAAAGGCTTGCTCAGCAGCGGCACGTCTTCAAAGTTGTTCTTGTCCATCAGAGACGTATCATCGTAACCGCTGGCAAAGATGAACGGCACCTGCATTTTCAGCAGCAATTCAGCCACCGGGAAGCTGGTTTCCTTGCCAAGATTGATATCCAGGATTGCCAGGTCGAACTCATTTGCCTCGATCGCATTGAGAGCCGAGCTGACATTGTTCGCCAGGATGATTTCCTTGAAGCCGATTTCCCGCAGCATATCTTCGCCATCCATGGCGATGATCACATTGTCTTCCACCAGCAGGACCTTGGACTTTCGCGCCCCTACAGAAATGACTTTCGGCGACGGCAGGTCCTCTATGGACAGTTTCGGTGATTCGCTGGCATCTCCAAGCTCGCAATAGGCTGCGGGCAGCTTGAAAGAGGCGCGAACGCCTTCTGCAGGGTAGTTGATTTGCGATTCACCCTGGAGCTCATGCGGAACAGAATGCTCAATGATGGTGGATCCAAACCCACGGCGTCTCGGCGGAGTTACAGCGGGTCCATTGCTTTCGAGCCACGCGATCGAGACGGCCCCATCGGTTTCCAGCACCCACGATATCCGAAGCTTGCCTTCAGGCACCGACAAGGCCCCGTACTTTGCCGCATTGGTGACCATCTCGTGCATCACCAGGGCGACGGTGGAGAACGCCTGCGGTGCCAGCATGACGTTGACGCCGACAAGCTCCACCTGAAGATCAAGGGTGTCCGAATAAGCCCGGACCTCATTTTCCAGAAGATCGCGCAGAGCACCCGGTGCCCAATTCGCCTGGGTTATCTGGTCGTGCGCCCGTGCCAGCGCCTTGATACGACCGTTGACCGTACTCGTAAAATGATCCAGGTCGCGGGCGTTGTGCCGCGACTGGGAGATAACCCCCTGGATCAATGTGAGGATATTGCGGACCCGGTGGTTCAGCTCTGCAATCAGTGTGTCCTGACGCTGATTGGCCTGCTGATGCAGCCGATCGTTGGCATCGACGGATCTGAGAATGACCTCCAGCAGCGTGGTCCGGATAATTTCGGTGATCTTGAGATCCGACTTGCTCCAGTGCTCAGCCTGACCAGTGACGTTCTCTTTCCATGCTTCGAAGCTTTTGCGCGGCGTCAGTCTGGCTCCATTCGGACCATATTCAACCGACTTTTCCGGGTTGCCCCCCCAGGTCACCGACTGAACAACTTCACCGCGGAAGAACAGCAGGTAGTCGCGGGGACGGCGCGAAACGGGGATGGCCAGAACGCCTGGAATTCTAAGCGTAAAATCGCTTTCCCCCAGCAAAGAAGAAAGCTTGTGACTTGAGAATACCTTGCTGGCTGCTGATCGGTTGAGCAGCTTGCGCAACGAGGTGACTTCCTCGGAGCTCGCCGAGAGACCGATGCTTGCATAATTTTCATCAATCAGAATACCGACGCCATCACAGCCGACCACATCCATGAAGGGTTCCAGATAGCCCTTCAGGTTGTCAAACACAGACCCCTCCACGCTGATCCCGGCCATGATCCGATCGTGGAGCTCACGTGCCTGAGCCTCGACCGCAAGCAATTCGTCTTGCTCGCGCTTGGCCACCTCGCGGGAGAACATCTGCGAAAACAGCTCAGCAGCCGTTCGTCGGTCAAAGCGGATCAGCTTGGGCTCATAATGATGGCAGGCAAACAGGCCCCACAATTTCCCGTCGACAATGATGGAGATAGACAGCGACGCCTGCACCCCCATGTTGCGCAGGTACTCCAGGTGGATTTCGGAAACCGAGCGAGAGACACTCAATGATAGATCCAGCGGCCTGCCGTCATAGCGAAACTCAGGAACAAGCTTGGAAACCTCGCCGTTCACATCGGCAATGATACGAAAGTGATTGCGTAGATACAGCGCCCGCGCCTGCGGCGGAATATCATATGCCGGGTAGCGGAGCCCCAGAAAGCTGTCGACCTGCGGCGCACGCGCCTCCGCAACCACTTCGCCAGACCCATCCGGCAAAAACCGATAGACCATGACCCGGTCAAAATCGGTCACAAACCGAACCTGTCGCGCGGCCTGCTGCAAAAACTTCGAAAAAGTCCCGCCTTCCACGAGCCTGTTCATCATGGATCGAACGACCGACATGGCCTCCATGCGGCCTGACGCATCCGACAGTTCGATTTCGATGATGATCAGGTCTTCTGATTTGTGCAGCGCTATATCGAAGCTGCGGCCGTCGCCAAACACGTCAACGCCGAACAGCCGTTCACTGGCGTCAGTGAACTGCAGCCATTGCAGACGCGATCGGATCTCGTGCAGACAATCGCTGGCGAAGAGATCCGCAGCCGGCATACCAAGCAGATCATCAACTGTTTGATCGACGAATTTCGGGACATTCTCGCTGACATGCGACAACAGCCAATCATTGGAAAAAGCAAACAGGCATCCGAAAGCCTGGACTCCCCCGAGCTGGTGGATAGGCTCGCGTTCACAACTTTCCAAATCAACAGTCTGCATTAAACTCGACTACCCTGACGCTTCCTTCAGATACCCATTGTATCCGATCAACCTGGGGGACGGTCAAAGGCGTGGTGCCGACATCTATTGCTTCAAAACTGCAGCTTAACGATGCAGTTCACAAGACAACGGAAAAACGAACCGCCCCTTTGGTCCGATATCCGCTCGTCCCGACGTCATAGAATATCGCCTGAGGTCAACCGGGTTTCAAATTAATTATCGTCTGAGCGCCTCTTAGCCTGTAGAAAATAATCCAAAAGCACGTAAAAGTTGAGATTCCAACCCTAACAATATGAAATATATAAGAGAAAATACGTACCACCCGGCAATCTAAGGCCGATGCGCACATCAATATTGCGACAAAAACGCCTGAAACGCTTTCTCGGCCCCGCGAACCATTCCGTTGCGATCCTGCAAAGACTGATCTGCCTCCGTTAGCGCAATGACAAAGTCGGGCCAAAACCTGCAGGTGGCTGATTCGGACAAAAATGCCGAGGCACGGGTATGATCAGATGCGCGAACCAGCATGCGAGCCCCGAGGCGTGATCCCTCGATCACATACAGGCCGCCCCAAATTTCCGCCTGACTATCGAAGGAAAACCCTGCCTGAACAGCTTCGTTGGCAGTAGTATCGCCAATTCCCAGACCGTTGAGATCGTTTTCAAGCAAGTCTGTACGTTTGCGGCTTTCCCAATCGCTCAGAACTGTGGCCGCGTCGGCCCGGTCCAGCGCCGCTTCAATTTGCGAGAAGCCCTTATGGAAAAAGGCTATAAGCGATGCAACACCAACCGTTGTCTCAAGGTCGTTATGCTCCGCCTGAACGTCAACAAGATCATGCAGAGCACGTGTCGCCCGGGAGAGATGGAAGCGGATGTCATCATCCGAAGCGCAATGTTTCGTCATGGAGCATATCCCGAAGCCGATGTGGCAAGCGTCTAGGGAGTTGACAGCCTTGTAGCTGCCGGAGGCAAGAGCCAACAATAAAGCCTACACCCCAGCATCAGCAAGAGTGTCTGAAACGACTGGGAACAGTCTGCCTCACGCCAGCCACTGCGAGTTCACTCTTCAACTCAAAGTCAGCGCAGTTTCCTTGACCGTTTCCATCGCCACAAAGGTAGAGGTGGAAGACACATGTGGCAGCGAGGAAATCTTTTCACTCATGACACGGCGGTATTCGGCAATATCGCGAGTACGAACCTTCAACAGATAGTCGTATCCACCGGCAATCATGTGGCACTCTTCGATCTCGGGCACCTTGACGACGGCTGCGTTAAAAGCCCGCAAGGCTGCCTCCCGAGTATCAAGCAGACGCGTCTCGACAAAAGCCACATGACTACAGCCAAGTTTCGATGGTGAAAGCGAAGCCCTATAGTTCAAAATGACGCCTTCCGTTTCAAGCCGCCGAACCCGCGCCAGCACCGGTGTTTTGGACAGTCCGACTTGCTCTGCCAGACTGGTCATGGAAACTCTGCCGTCTACCGCCAGAATATTCAGAATCGCCTGGTCGATACGATCCAGTTCCACGGCTTCACTTGAACTGTCATTGGGCATTATTTTGGTCGCTTAAACTTTAATAATCTTATTTTCAGACGAACCGCTTGGTTCAACCGAGATATGATAGCGAAAATGCTATTGGAGGCAATGATGCTTGCAGCTCACGATCAGCTCGACCTAATCGAGAACCTAAAACTTCAGGATGAAACAACCCTCCTTCGCCGTCTGGCACAGGAAGCTGATCTGGGCCCTGACGACCGAAATCGGATCGTCACTGCTGCCGCCGACCTGGTGCGCAGAATCCGGACCAACGACAGCCTCGGGCTGATGGAAGTGTTCCTCGCCGAGTACGGTCTGTCGACTGAGGAAGGCATCGCCCTGATGTGCCTTGCCGAAGCGCTGCTGCGTGTTCCCGATGCACAGACGGTCGATGATCTGATTGAAGACAAGATCGTTCCCTACAACTGGTTCAGGCATCATGGTCACTCAAAGTCGGCTCTGGTCAATACCTCCACGATCGGATTGGCTCTGACCAGCAAGGTTTTGAACGGGCAAAAACCGGGTCTCGGCGGAATTGTACGTGGTGCTGTCAAACGTCTGGGCGAACCGGTCATCCGCACCGCCGTCGCGCAAGGCATGCGGGAAATGGGTCGCCAGTTCGTTCTTGGCGAAACAATCAAGAAGGCAATGGAACGTGCCGCGCGGCAGGAAGCCAAGGGCTTCACCTATTCCTACGACATGCTCGGCGAAGCCGCCATGACGGCCAAGGACGCCGCTGCCTACCTCGGCAGCTACGCCACCACAATCAAATCGCTCACGCCAGCTTGCAAAAAGCCTGACATGCGCGACAATCCCGGCGTCTCCGTCAAACTGTCGGCGCTTCACCCGCGCTACGAAGTGGCAAAGGAAGAGCGCGTTCTCTCCGAATTGGTACCGGTCCTGCGGGATCTGGCAGTCCAGGCCAAGGCCGCCAACATGAACCTCACCATCGATGCCGAGGAAGCCGATCGGCTGGTGCTGTCGTTGCAGGTAATCGAGCGCGTTCTGGAAGATGAGGCTCTGGCTGGATGGAACGGCTTCGGCGTCGTCGTCCAGGCTTATTCGCGTCGCGCTGGTGCGGTCATCGACTGGCTGCATCACACCGCCCAGCGTCTGGATCGCCAGATTACGGTGCGGCTCGTTAAGGGCGCATACTGGGATGCGGAGATCAAGCACTCCCAGGTCGAAGGCCTGCCGGACTTCCCCGTCTTCACTCGCAAGCCGTTCTCCGATGTCAGCTACATCGCAAACGCCCGCAAACTGCTGAGCATGACTGACCGGATCTACCCGCAATTTGCCACGCACAACGCCCACACAATGGCCGCAGTTCTGGAAATGGCAACCGGTGTAGACAAGCATAGCTTCGAATTCCAGCGCCTCCATGGTATGGGCGAAAAGCTGCACGAGATGGTGATGAAGGAGAACGGAACGCGTTGCCGCATCTACGCCCCCGTCGGCGCCCACCGCGACCTCCTCGCCTATCTGGTGCGCCGCCTGCTTGAGAATGGAGCCAACTCCTCCTTCGTCAATCAGATCGTTGACGAGCGCATTCCACCTGAGAAAGTCGTCTCCTGCCCCTTCGACGATGCAGAAGCCCTGGACTTCCAGCCCAACCCGATCCTGGTCACTGGGCCTAACCTGTTCGGCAAGGCGCGACGCAATTCGAAAGGCCTTGACCTCAAGAGCCGGACCGAGTTGGCCCGACTGGATCAACAGCGCCACCTCGAAACGCCTCTGACCGTCCAGTCGCTGATCGATGGGAACGTCTCCACCGACGAGGAAATCCCCGCGGTCAATCCGGCCAACGGCGAAATCATCGGCAAGATCTACACGGCAACACCGGCGGACATCGAGACGGCGCTCGCCGCCGCACATCCCTGGGCTGTGCCGGTTTCCGAGCGCGCTGATATTCTTCTGGCCGCCGCTGACCTTTACGAGGAAGCCGCCGCAACCTTCTTCTCGCTGCTGGCAACGGAAGCCGGAAAGACCATTGCCGATTGCGTCGGCGAGCTGCGGGAAGCCGTCGACTTCCTCAGATATTATGCCCGCAACGCGGTCGTAACCAACCCGATCGCCCCCATGGGCATCTTCACCTGCATCAGCCCCTGGAACTTTCCCCTGGCGATCTTCACAGGCCAGATCGCGGCCGCATTGGCCACGGGGAATGGCGTTCTTGCCAAACCGGCTGAACAGACCCCACTGATTGCCGCCCACGCGGTCAAGCTGCTGCATCGTGCCGGGGTTCCACTCAATGCGTTGCAGTTGGTCATTGGCGCAGGTCCCAAAGTTGGCGCTGCCCTGACCAGCGACCCACGTGTTGCCGGGGTCTCCTTCACCGGATCCACCGCAACAGCCAAGCGTATCCGCAAGGCGATGGCAGAACACATGGCACCAGATGCCCCGCTGATTGCCGAAACCGGCGGAATCAACGCCATGATCGTCGACAGCACTGCCCTGCCCGAACAGGCCGCACGTGATGTGACGGCCTCCGCCTTTCAGTCCGCTGGACAACGCTGTTCAGCCCTGCGCTGCCTCTATGTGCAGGAAGACATCGCCCCCGCCTTCCTCGAAATGCTGAAAGGCGTGATGGACGAGCAGCTGCTCGGAGATCCCTGGCATCTGGAGACCGACATCGGCCCGGTGATCGATGCCGCCGCCAAGAAAACCATCGATGACCACATTGCCAAAGCCGCAGCAGAAGGTCGGCTTCTGAAGCAGGTCAATGTTCCCTCCCGCGGTACATTCGTCGGTCCGGCCCTGATCCGCATCAACGGCATCGAGGATCTGCAGCAGGAAATCTTCGGTCCAGTTCTGCACGTTGCCACCTACAAGGCGGACGATCTGGACAAGGTCATCGCCAACATCAACGGCAGCGGCTATGGCCTGACCTTCGGTCTCCACACACGCATCACCTCACGCGTTGAAACCGTTAGCGCACAGGTTGATGTCGGCAACGTCTACGTCAACCGCAACCAGATCGGCGCAATTGTGGGCAGTCAGCCCTTCGGTGGCGAAGGACTTTCAGGCACGGGGCCCAAAGCCGGTGGGCCGCATTACCTGTCCCGCTTCCACTCTCATCCGCTGGAGGCCTCGCTGGCCGCCACCACCGATGACGTGACACAGCCCGTCGATCTTGCTGAACTGCAGGCATTGATCCTCGCCTCCAACACGGATCGGTCTGCGGTCACGGAGGAACTGCCGGGGCCAACAGGTGAAACCAACCGCTTGTCCCGCATTCCCCGCCCACCGATCCTCTGTCTTGGACCAGGCGATGCCGCAGCCAACCGTCAACGTGACATTGTCGCCGCGATGGGAGGGAACGCGGTTGCCGCCGGTCAATCGCCAAAGCCCGAGGACCTCGCAAAACTTTCCGGGTACACCGGTCTGATCTGGTGGGGCGATGCAGAGACCGCACGGGCCTATGCGCGCGCCCTGTCGGAGCTCGACGGACCTATCTTGCCTCTCATCGGCGGCATGCCGGATGTCGGCCACGTCTTCTATGAAAGACATGTCTGCATCGACACAACGGCAGCCGGAGGCAATGCAGCCCTTCTGGCCCAGTCAGCCCAGATTGCCGGAAAGGCCTGATCGACGGCCTGAGCCTAGCAACTACGACCGCCGCTTCTCACTCGTGGAAGCGGCGGTCGTTTACCTTTTGCGACCAAAAATGCCCACGGTCCCGAGCAAACTCTAAAACTTGACTGGTAGTTTCCGCTTTTTTCCGCTAGAGCGCAGGAACCAAGAGAGCAACTGCCCGCATGCCGAGCAGCTGTCGTGTTCAACCCTGCGCCCCGATCAGTCATCGCTCATGACCTTTCATCCCAACATGGACAGCCGAATTCAGGGTGTAACCCTGTTGGAGGATCTATGCTGCAGAGCCTGGCCTGGCTTGATCGCAGATGTCTGGAGCGTTGACTGCGCGATGGACGCAGCCGGCCAATATGTTTCCCGAGCACCACGCCTTTTCGTTCTGCTGGAGAGTTCCAAAGATCTCACTGTTCGTCTTCAGACCGCTTCCGATGCGGAGGAGGCTCATGTGATGACTGCGGAAAATCCGATCTGCTTCATTCCAGCGGAATTGCCTGTCTGGTCTCGCATCACCCCGGCAGGGCGGATGCGGCACCTGGACCTGCATCTGGACAGCGCTGCACTGTCCGAGCGCTTTGGTGGGCGCCTTGATCGTGAAGCTCTGGCAACCGCTGACTTTCACATCACAGACCCCCGCCTGCTGCAACTGTCCCGCCTGATCGCGGAAGAGACCATAAATCCGAGTGGACTCGATGATCTCTACGGCGAAAGTCTGGTCACCAGCCTGATCACTGTTTTGGCCAAGATCCAACCAGCCGATGATGCAGCTCGTGGCAAGCTGCCTCCGCGCCATCTACGCAAGGTGATGGATTACATCGCCACAAACTACGCCCGAAATATTGCCTTGAAGGAACTCGCGGATCTTGTCGGGCTGTCCCCCTCCTACTTTTCGGAGGCCTTCAAGCGGTCCACCGGCCTGCCCCCACATCGCTGGCAAATGGCCAAGCGGGTGGAAGAGGCAAAGCGGATGCTGAAGGAGAAAGACATGAGCCCTACAGAGGCGGCAATCGCTGCCGGCTTTTCTGATCAGGCGCATTTCACCCGTGTTTTCCGTCGCTTCGAGGGCACCACGCCAGCTGCCTGGAGACGCTCGAAATCCTAGCTGTGAGGTGGGGTAAAGGCCAAAACATCCGGGTTTTGTTCAAGGAACCGGAATTTCAAACAATCGCGAAACATTAACATGAGTTAATCACTCCGAATTACCAACAGCTGCGACAAGGCTGTACCTTCCCCAGTCGCAGCTATTCTCCAAAAAAATCGGGGCTAATGACTATGACAAGGGGCATCTTTGCTGCCGTGCTGATGGGCAGCACCGCGCTCACCGCTTCCACTGCCTGGGGGCAAAGTGCGAATGTGGCGCTCGAGCAGGTAACGGTTGACACGCTCAACCAGACCACTGCAACCGGCGAAGTCGAAGGCTATGTGGCCGACGCAACGCTGACCGGCAGCAAGACAGCAACACCGCTGAACGAAGTGCCGCAGTCCGTTTCCGTCATCGGCGAAGAAGAATTTACCGACCGCGGAGCAACCAAGGCCGATGAAGCCCTGCGCTACACCGCCGGCGTCTTCACCCAACCCTTCGGTTATGACAGCGACACCAATTGGATCTTCATCCGTGGTTTCCAGGCAACCGCAGATGGCGCCTATCTGGATGGCCTGCAGAACTACAGCTACGCTTTCGGCGGCCTCTTCGTGGACAGCTTCCTGCTCGAGCGGATCGAAGTTCTGAAGGGAGCCTCCTCGGTCCTCTATGGCGGCTCCAATCCGGGCGGTATTGTCAACTACGTCTCCAAAAAGCCAACAGGCGAGCGCATTCGCTACGTCGAGACCGGCATCAATGACGCTGGCACAGGCTACTTCGGCTTCGACATTGGCGACAGCTACAAGGACGAGTTCGACTTCCGCGTGCTTGGCAGGTTGCAGGGCGGCGATGGCTACTCGGATTTTGAAGACGGCGTTCGCGGCACCATCAGCCCGAGCCTGACACTGCATCTGAACGATGCCACCAAGCTGACGTTGCTCGCCAATTTCACCGGCATTGATGAAACCCACAACGGCGGCGCCTTCCTGCCCTACGAGGGTACCGTTGTTGACGCCTCTTTCGGCCGTATTGACCGCGACGCCAACTTCACCGAGCCGGGACTGGACTACTACAAGCGTGACCAGGCTTCCATCGGCTACGAGTTCGAGCATGAGTTCAACGCCGACTGGACCTTCCGCCAGAATGCCCGTTACACTCATGCGGATGTTTCCGAGCACAGCATTTACGGCAACGGCTACGAAGCCGGATCCAGCACACGTCTGAGCCGCATCAACTTCGAGCATGATTCCGAAGTCAGCACTTTCCTCGTCGACAACCAGATTGAAGGCAAGGTCCTGACTGGCCCGATCGAGCACCGCGTGTTGGGTGGCATCGACTACAAATACTACAATCTGAACCAGGTTCAGGCTTCCGCCCTGTTCGGCACCACCACGTCGATCGATGTGGTCAACCCGGTCTACGGCGCTACGCAGACCTTGCCGGTCAGCTACACCAACCAGGACCTGTTCCAGAAACAGCTCGGCTTCTACGCTCAGGATCAGTTGCGCTTCGGTGACGGCTGGATTGTCACCCTGAATGGGCGCCATGACAGTGTCTGGACCAACACCCAGGATGGACCGACGTTCTACTCCCCGACCCAGGACAACCGGAACGAAAGCTTCGACAGTGCCTTCTCCGGTCGTGCAGGTCTGGCCTATGAGTTCAACAATGGTCTGACGCCTTACGCCAGCATTGCAAGCTTCTTCAACCCGCAGATCGGCACAACCCAGTTCGGCAACATGTTCGAACCGGAAACCGGCACCCAGTATGAAGTCGGAATCAAATACCAGCCGACATTCATGGATGCCTTGCTGACGGTCTCCGCATTCGACCTCACCCGTCAGAATGTCCTGACCACGGATCCAACCAACGCCTTCGCGCAAATCCAGACCGGTGAGATCCGCTCGCGCGGGATCGAGATCGAAGCCAAAGGCAAGATCACCCAGAACCTGATGGCAACTGCCGCCTTCACAGCCTACGACCTTGAAATCACCAAGGACACCAACGCTGCGATCGTCGGAAACACGCCTTACATTGTTCCGGAAATCATGGGCTCTGTCTGGCTTGAGTACGGTTTTGATGAAGCCATCTTCAACGGTGCGCTCGACGGTCTCTCGGTTGGCGCAGGTCTACGTTATGTCGGTGAAAGCTGGGCAGACCAGGCAAACACCCTCAAGGTTCCGGATGTCACCCTGGTCGACGCGCATGTCGGCTACGGCAAGGACAACTGGGGTGTCGACCTGAACGTCAACAACGTGTTTGACGAGACCTATGTCGCGTCCTGCCAGACCTCCACCGCTTGCGCTTATGGCGAAGGCCGTGTGATCAAGCTGAAGCTGCACGCAACCTGGTAAGACCCAGGGGGAAAGAACAAGGGACGACCATGACCTCAGCCAACGGCAACGCTGCCGGACAGCCAAAGGACACGCCCCTGTTCCACCTGCAGGGCATTCGGTTTCAACGTCAGGGGCGGGACATCATCCCGCCCTTGGATCTTTCTCTTCAGCGCGGCAAGGTCTACGGCCTGATCGGGCTGAACGGCTCCGGCAAGTCGACGCTGCTCAATCTGCTGGCCCGCCAGCTTGCTCCCTCCTCCGGCTCCCTGCTGTTTGAAGGCAAGTCGCTGGAAGGATACGGCGATAAAGAGCTTGCCCGTCGACTGGCTTACATGCCGCAATTCACCCCACCAGCTGATGGCATGACCGTGACGGACCTCGTCGCGCTTGGACGGTTCGCCTGGCACGGCACTTTGGGGCGCTTTTCAAAGTCCGACGACGAAATGGTTCACTCCGCCCTTGCGGCAACCGGCTTGCTGACTTACGCGTCTCGCCCGGTTGACAGCCTTTCTGGTGGCGAACGCCAGCGCGCCTGGCTGGCCATGATGGTGGCGCAGGACACCGGCTGTCTTCTCCTCGATGAACCGACGTCCGCCCTCGATATTCCCCACCAGGTCGAAATGCTGCAGCTCGTCCGCCGCCTGTCTCGCGAACGGGGCTTGAGCGCGATTGTCGTGCTGCATGACATCAACATGGCAGCGCGTCTGGCCGATCAGCTTATCGCTCTGGAACAAGGCCGAGTAATTGCTGCCGGCCCACCGGAGGACGTGATGCGCGAGGATGTTCTCGCCCGCATCTACGGTCTGGATATGGGCATCTTCAATCATCCCGACACCGGCGCGCCCATCGGCTTTGTCAAATGAGACACCCTGTAGCGCCCCTCAGCCGCAGAAGAATACTGCAAGCCATGGCCGCAAGCTTGCCGCTTGGCCTGTGGTCCTCCGCTGGCCTTGCTGCCGACAGGCCAAAGCGTATCGCTGTTGTTGACTGGGCACTTCTGGAAACAGTTTTGGCGCTTGGCCTGACGCCTTTGGCTGCCACCGAGTTGCGGCAATACCGCCGCCTGTCTCTTGGCAAGACCTTGCCACAATCGACGGTCGATCTTGGACTGCGTGGCGCACCCAACTACGAACTCCTTCTGACTTCCAACCCCGACCTCATCCTGATTTCCCAGTTTTATGAGGGCATGCGCGGTCTGTTGGAGAAAATTGCCCCAGTAGCCTCCGTCACAACCTATGAGCCCGGCAGCCCAGCGCTGACACTCGCCAAGAAGGCAACGCAAAGCCTCGGCGAGATCCTTTTTCTGGAAACCGAAGCCGAGAAGCTGGTGGCGGCAACAGATAAAACCCTGCAAGCCTACCGTGAGCAGCTAAATTCCCTCGGCGGTCGTCCGGTCTATGCCATCAATCTGGGTGACAGCCGCCATTTCCGGGCGTTTGGTTCCGACAGTCTCATCGGCGGGGTGGTCGCAGGCCTCGGACTGCAAAATGCCTGGGATGGCCAGACCAGTTATTCCGCTTCCGCACCCGTTCCTCTAACCGCGCTTGCCAAGCATCCGGAGGCAGCACTTGTCATCGTCGGACCTGTCGCCAGTGATATCGTTGAGGGTATCCAGAGAAGCCGCCTTTGGTCGGCATTGCCGATGGTCCGTGAGAACCGAACGGTCTGGCTGGGCGCTCACAATCATTTCGGCGCATTGCCGACTGCCATTGCAATTGCAAGTGAAATGGCACAGGGCCTGAAAAGGCTGGCCCATGGCTAACCTCGCTTCAACCTCACCCACGACGACACCAACCGTTCCCCGCCCCCCTCTGTCAGGACTAGGCATTTTGCCCGTTTCGCTTTTGGGTCTGGCACTGCTGTTTGCTACGGTACGTGTGATGTTGGGCTCGCCGGCCTCACCGGAACAATGCGACCTCGCCTGTCGACTGGACACTGTTGCATTTTCCTATTCGCTGCTTCCGCGCATTCTCATGGGCTTCCTCGCAGGCGGAGCTCTCGGCCTGTCCGGCGTTCTGCTGCAACGTGTTCTACGCAACCCTCTTGCTGAACCAGCCACGCTGGGCATCACGGCCGGGGCGCAATTCGCCCTCGCCCTTGCCACTTTGCATGTCCCTGTCTTGCTGGTGTTTGGCCGTGAGGGCGCAGCCCTGCTCGGGGGCCTGATCGCCGTTTCCCTGCTGCTCGCTCTGACCTGGCGTCGTGGGCTCGACCCGATCGCCGTTGTTCTCGCCGGCATGATGATTTCACTGATGTCCGCAGCCGCCACAGCCACATTGATCATCTTCAACGGCGACTATGTCTTTTCGCTCTTCGTCTGGGGTGGTGGATCTTTGGTCCAGCAGGATTGGTACCCGGCACAGGTGATCGCCGCAGTCTTCGTTCTGACTGCCATGGCTTCCGCTTTGCTTCTGCGACCGCTGGCCATTCTCGGCCTTGATGACAAAAGCGCCCGCAGTCTCGGTTTGGCAGTGACGTCCATGCGGCTCGGCGTCCTCGGGCTCGCCACGCTCCTGGCCTCAATCGTCACCGCCCACTTGGGGATCATCGCCTTTATCGGCCTCGCTGGACCGGCCTTTGCAAGGCTAGGCGCCCAGCGCACTATGGGCCAGCATATTGCGGCCGCGCTGGTGATTTCTGCGGCCCTTCTGTCGCTGACCGACAGCATTCTGGCGCTGACCATCGGGCTCGACTACGACCGGGTGCCCGCCGGTGCTGTCACCGCTTTGCTTGGTGGGCCCTTGCTTCTGTGGCTTCTGCCCCGTCTCTCCATGCTGCAACCAGGTGAAAAACCGACAAGTGCCGCGCAAGCCGCCCCGGCCATCCATGCCCCCGGAAAGATCTTACTTGGGTTGGCCATTGGCCTGGCCCTGATCTGCGTCATCGGTCTGTGTGTCGGAAGAGGCCCCGATGGCTGGCATTTCAGCCTTGGTTCTCAGCTTGCCGACATGCTGCCGTGGCGCCTTCCGCGTTTGATTGCAGCACTGAGTGCCGGCGCCCTTTTGGCCGGGGCCGGATTGATCCTGCAAAAGCTGACCGGAAATGCGCTCGCCAGTCCTGAAGTTCTCGGCATTGGCGCATCCAGCGGCGTCGGTCTCTGTCTGCTTCTACTGGTTGCTCCCTTTGCCTCCCCACCGCTGAAACTGCTCTGCGCCAGCGTTGGCGCATTCATCGGGCTCGGCGTGATCCTGCTGCTGTCCCGACGCAATGGTTTTAACCGAGAGCGATTGCTCCTGGCCGGCGTCGCAATCGGAGCCTTTGCCAGCGCCATCCTGTCTGCCGTCATCGCGATGGGAACACCGGTCTCCTTTCAGCTCGTCGTCTGGCTCAGTGGAGCAACCAATGACATCACCCTTTCCGGTGCCCTCGCCATCGCAGCCGGAGTTGTCGTTCTGGTCCCGCCGCTGATACTTGTCGCCCGATGGCTGGATCTGCTCTCACTGGGCGACATGACCGCCCGCGCAGCCGGACTATCGTTGGCACCGGCTCGTGGCGTCCTGATCGTACTGGCAGCCTTGATGAGCGCACTGGCGACACTGACAGTCGGCCCGTTGAGCTTTCTCGGCCTTGTGGCACCTCATCTGGCGCGTCTGCTCGGGCTCTCCCGCGGTCGTGGCCATATTCTCGCCAGTCTGGCGCTTGGCGCAGCCCTGCTTGGTCTATCCGACTGGCTCGCCCGTATGCTGGCCTTTCCCTACCAGTTGCCATTGGGCCTGTTCGCCAGCCTGTTGAGTGGGCCATACTTGATATGGCTTTTGTGCAACGGAAGAGGGAATTCGCGTTAGCCGCAATCGACCGCTCGCCACCGCAGCCCTATAAGCAATTCACCTTACCCAACCCAGTTCAGGACCTCATGCTCAAGCGTTTCGCCGCCTATTACGCGCCCTATAAGAACCTGTTCTATCTGGACTTCGGCTGTGCCGTTCTCGCCGGGTTGCTGGAACTCACGTTCCCGGTGGCGGTAAAGGTCTTTGTCGATGACTTTTTGCCTTCGGGGAACTGGCAGTTCATCGTGTTGGCAGCGATAGGCCTGCTGGTGCTGTATCTGGCAAACACCGCCCTGACGGCAATTGTCGTCTATTGGGGCCACATGCTTGGCATCAACATTGAAACCGACATGCGCCGCAAGGCATTCCAGCATCTGCAGAAGCTCTCCTTCCGCTTCTACGACAATCAAAAGACCGGGCATCTGCTTGCACGCGTCACCAAGGATCTGGAAGAAATCGGCGAAGTGGCCCATCACGGTCCGGAGGACCTGTTCATTGCGGTCATGACTTTTATCGGCGCGTTCATGCTGATGCTTTGGGTCAACGTGCATCTGGCCCTTCTGACCGCTCTGATCGTACCGGCCGTCGCCTTTGTCACCAGCCGCTATGGCAGCCGCATGACAACCAACTGGCGCGCCCTTTATGCTCGCGTTGGCGACTTCAATGTCCGGGTAGAGGAAAATGTCGGCGGCATGCGACTGGTTCAGGCCTTTGCCAATGAGGAGCACGAACGCGAACTCTTCGCGCTCGACAACGCCAACTACCGCAAGACCAAGCTTGAAGCCTACAAGATCATGGCCGCCTCCACCTCGCTCAACTACATGAGCATGCGTCTGGTGCAGCTGGTCATCATGTTGGCCGGCAGTTATCTCGTCATTATAGAACATCTGACGTACGGCGGCTTCGTCGGCTTCCTGTTGCTGGTAACCGTGTTCTTCCGGCCCATCGAAAAGATCAACTCAGTCATCGAGACCTACCCGAAGGGTATCGCCGGTTTCCGCCGCTATCTCGACCTGATGGAAACCCAGCCAGACATCGCAGACCGGCCCGATGCACAAGCCGTCTCGCATCTGACCGGCGCAATCAGATACGACAACGTCGGCTTCGGCTATTCCGAGTCGCGAACCGTTCTTAATGGCGTCGACCTGACGATCCAGCCGGGCGAGACAGTGGCCTTCGTCGGCCCATCTGGCGCTGGCAAGACAACCTTCTGCTCGCTCCTGCCGCGCTTCTATGAAGTCTCCGACGGTGCCATCAGCATCGACGGCATCGACATTCGCGACATGACCATGTCGTCCCTGCGCCGACAGATAGGCATCGTTCAACAGGACGTCTTCCTTTTTGGCGGTTCACTGCGTGAAAACGTTGCCTATGGCCGGATTGGCGCCAGTGATGAGGAGATCCTGCAGGCCATAGAAAGTGCCCGTCTGACCTCCGTCTTGCAGGAAATGCCCGAAGGTCTGGACACAGTCATCGGCGAGCGAGGGGTGAAACTCTCCGGCGGTCAGAAACAACGCATGGCCATCGCGCGTATCTTCCTGAAAGACCCGTCAATCCTGATCCTGGATGAGGCCACCTCCGCACTGGACACCCAAACCGAACGGGAAATTCAGGCAAGTCTGGATGACCTGTCCCGCGAACGGACAACATTGATCATCGCCCATCGTCTGGCGACCATCAAAAAGGCAGACCGGATCGTCGTGGTGGATCAGGGCCAGATTCTCGAACAAGGCTCCCATTCGGAGCTGCTGGCAAAGAATGGCCGCTATCGCCAGATGCATGACGTGCAGTTTCTCCATCTGACACCGGAAGCCGCGCAGTAGGACAGCACGACACTGACATGAAAACCGCTCCTTCCACGAGCGGTTTTCACTGCCTGCCCCCGTAGAACTTCAACTCCTCAACCCTTGGCGTCAACGTCTAAGAACCGTCTGTAAACCGGTCTGAAAAATAACTAGACGACCGGTCTATTTCCAAGTTACACCGCCGCCATGAAGCAGGACCAGAAATCAGAGGCGACCCGACGGAAAATCCTCCAGGCAGGACAATCGCTCGTGCTTGCAAAGGGGTATTCAGCCGTCGGCCTGAAGCAGATCCTTGACGCAAGCGGCGTCCCCAAGGGATCCTTCTATTATTACTTCAGCTCCAAAGAAGCATTTGGCTGCGCAATGCTGGAGGCCTATCTCCATGACTACCTTACCGCCTTTGACAGGGTGACAGCGCAGGGGAGCCCTGCCCGCCCCGCAAGTGAACGGATGATGGCCTATTTCGCCGCCGCGATCCCTGAGGATCTGTCTGTCTCCATGGCCAACCGTTGCCTTGTGGTGAAGCTCTCTGCAGAGATCAGCGACCTGTCAGAGGACATGCGCGCCATCCTTGTTACAGGCGTCGACACCCTGCTCGCCAGACTGAAGGATCTTCTGAACCAGGGCACTGCGGATGGATCCATTAAGCTGGAGCTATCGCCGCAAGAAACGGCCCCATTGCTCTACGGACAATGGGTTGGCGCAGCCATCCTTGCCAAATTGTCTCGGAGCCCGGCACCGCTGAGAGCCGTTTTAGCTGACACGCGCCGACGCTACATGCTTCCACTAACTGCCGTTGGCTAGGCTCTCCGACCTGACTGACGATCGAAGAGCTGGGCCAGCCAACCTCCTCCCTAAAGGACAAAATCCATGAAAACCATTGCCTATGTCACATTCGGCGAGCCCGAAGCCGTTCTCTATGTCTCAGACACTGACAAGCCGTCTGCCGCTGCCGGTGAAGTCCTTCTGCGTATGGTCCTGTCCCCCATCCACAACCATGACCTTTGGACCACGCGCGGGAAATACGGCTATAAGCCCGACCTTCCCGCTCAGGGCGGCACGGAAGCCTTGGGAATTGTCGAGGCTGTCGGTGAAGGCGTCGACACCGAGTTGATCGGCAAGCGCGTTGTCGCAGCTGGCGTTCAAGCTTCGTGGAGCGCGTATTTCACCGCCAAGGCTGAAGCCATCGTCCCGCTGCCGGATCAGATCTCCGATGAGGTCGGCTGCCAGCTCATCGCCATGCCGTTCTCCGCACTGGCGCTGCTAGAGTTCCTCGATGTCCAGAAAGGCGACTGGGTCATCCAGACCGCCTCCAACGGAACAGTTGGCAAGGTTTTCGCAGATCTTGCCAAAGCTCGTGGCATCAACACACTCAACCTGGTGCGCCGCGCAGAGGCTGTGAGCGAATTGCAAGACCTCGGATTTGCCAATGTCTTATCGACGAGCGAAGACGGCTGGCAAAACAAGGCGCGCACCATCATTGGTGATACAGGCGCCCGTGCCGCCGTGGATTCTGTTGGGGGGCCAGTTGTCGAAGACATTGCCGAACTGCTCGGTGTCGATGGCCTGTTGGTCGTCTTCGGATCCGGCGCCGGTGTACCGCTGCAGTTGTCCGCCATGACGATGATTTCCAAACACCTGGTGGTCAAAGGCTTCTGGGGCTCGCGCGTCATCGGCGACATGCCGGCAGATGAGAAACGGCGACTGATCGTCGAGCTTGTGACCCTGGCCGCAAAGAACGAGTTGCGCCTGTCCGCCGGCGGTATCTTTCCGCTTGAGGATATCAAGTCTGCCGTCGAAGCCAGCCTGACCGCCGGCAAGTCCGGCAAAATCCTGCTGCGTCCATGAGATTGCGATAACCAAACCCACCTCAACCATCCCTGCGCCCATCAAAAGGCGTAGGGACGAATTGCCCTTGGCGCAAACAGAGCCAGATCTTTGGAAACTCTGTAAATCGCCTCTCATATTTCTTGAGTTTTTAGTTCATAATAAGTACCTCCCTGTCTCACCCTGCAAGCATGCACAAGGCACGCTTGCCTTTCCGGAGGTAAAATTTGGTGTTGCGCTCTCTTGTTCTCGGCTCTCTTGCCATGACCGTCGGTCTCGGACTTTCCCCAGTCCAGGCTGATGAAATCACGATCACCGATATCGCCGGTCGTGAAGTCACGCTTGATGCCCCTGTCGACCGGATCATCCTCGGCGAAGGTCGCCAGATCTATCTGCTGGGCGTTCTCAATCCGGATGACCCCTTCAAGAATGTGGTGGGTTGGCGCCAGGACTTCTCCCAGGCTGATCCGGACAGCTATGCCCGCTACGAGACAAAGTTCCCTCATCTGAGAGACCTGCCAACGTTTGGCGGATTCAAGGACGGTACATTCGATGTAGAACAGGCCGCAGCCCTGCGGCCCGACGTCATTTTGATGAATATCGAAGCCAGGCCTGCAACCGAAGATGCCGGTTACGACGACAAGCTCGCCGCCCTCGACATCCCGATCGTCTATGTCGATTTCCGCGAAAAACCACTGGAGCACACCACGCCGTCCATGCGCATCATGGGCCAGCTTCTTTCCGAAGAAGCCCGTGCCGAAGAGTTCATCGCCTTCTCTGAAGAACAGCTGGGGCGTGTCACCAAAGCCGTTGAATCTTCAGTGAGCGAACGGCCCACTGTGTTTGTCGACCGCGCAGGTGGCTATTCCGACGATTGCTGCATGAGCTTTGGCGACGGCAACTTCGGCAAATATGTCGAGCTGGCCGGCGGCACGAACATCGCCAAGGACATCATCCCGGCCACCTTCGGCACACTGAACCCGGAACAGATCATCGCCTCCAACCCGGACCATGTCGTCGTCACCGGGGGGAATTGGGATGCCTATGTTCCCGGTGGCAACTGGGTCGGCATGGGGCCCGGGTCAGATATGAAAGCAGCGCAGAAGAAGCTTCTCAACCTGACCAAGCGCACAGCCATGACCGGCATTTCTGCTGTTGAAACCGGCAACTTCCATGCAATCTGGCACCAGTTCTACAACAGCCCCTACTACTTTGTGTCCGTGCAGAAAATGGCCAAATGGCTGCACCCTGAGCTGTTTGCCGGCCTTGATCCGGAAGCGACCATGAAAGAGCTCCACAGCCGTTTCCTACCCGTGGATTACGAACCGGGATACTGGGTCTCGCTCAATGGAAACTGAAGTGCGCCCGCTGGACGCAAAAGTCGAAGGGCGCGGTTTTTACCGCGCCCTGGTGCTGCGTCGGCAAATCATCCTGGCACTTTTGACCGCAGCCCTCTGCCTGAGCGTTTGCGTTGACCTCGCGATCGGGCCCGCGCGCTACAGTCTGGGGGAGGTCGTCACCGCCCTTGTCTCACCGAGCATCGTATCCGACCAGATCCGTGTCATTTTGTGGGACATCCGCATGCCGGTCGCCCTGATGGCAATTGTTGTTGGTGCCAGTCTTTCGGTTGCAGGCGCTCAGATGCAGACAATCCTGAGCAACCCGTTGGCAAGCCCGTTCACACTCGGAATTTCCGCTGGCGCCAGCTTTGGCGCAGCCCTCGCCCTGGCGTTCGGCATTGTGCTGTTCCCCCCGGCAATTGACTACGTGATCCCGATCAACGCCTTTGTCATGGCCATGCTGACCTCGTTCCTCATTCATGCCCTGAGCATGCGGCGCGGCGTTACCATCGAAACAATCGTGCTGCTCGGCATCGCCATGGTCTTCATTTTCAATTCGCTGATGGCGCTGATCCAGTTCTTTGCCAGCCAGCAGGCCGTGTCCGCCGTAGTGTTCTGGACCATGGGCAGCCTGACCAAAGCCACCTGGCCGAAATTCTGGATCACCACCACCGTCCTGATTGTCGTGCTGCCGCTGCTCACCCGCCACGGTTGGGCGCTCACCGCCATGCGCCTGGGCGACGCCAAGGCCCAAAGCATGGGTGTCAACCCGAAGCGCATTCGCCTCGAAGTCCTGGTGCTTGTATCCCTGCTGGCAGCTATTGCCGTTGCCTTCGTCGGCACCATCGGCTTCATCGGACTTGTCGGACCCCATATTGCCCGCCTTCTGGTCGGCGAAGATCAGCGTTTCTTCTTGCCCGGAGCCGCCATCTGCGGTGCTTTGATCCTCTCCGTCGGCTCTGTGCTTTCCAAGATCATCATCCCGGGCACAATCATCCCGATCGGGATTGTCACCTCTCTCGTTGGCATTCCGTTCTTCCTGTATTTGATCCTCAATCGAAGGTCCCAGCCATGGTGAGCCTGCGTCTGGAAAAACTCTCGGCAGCTTATGGTCAAACAACCATCTTGGAAAATGTTTCCACAGACACGCTGATGGGCGGCCAGCTGGTCGCACTCCTCGGGCCGAATGCCGCGGGAAAATCAACTCTGTTCCGCCGCATTCTCGGTCACCTCAAAGGGGCTGGCACCGTGCATCTGGAAGGCCACAGCAAGGACAGGCCGATTTGCCACATGCCACAGGACACCGGCGTCTCTGCCGCCTTGAGTGTCTACGAAGCTGTGCTTCTGTCCCGCATGCAGGGCCGAAGCCTACGCGTTGCCGATGAAGACCTGGCTCAAGTGGAAAACACGCTACAGTACATCGGCATATCGGCCTTGGCCCAGCGAAACATTGCCGACCTCAGCGGTGGACAACGCCAACTCGTGAGCGCCGCCCAGGCCATTGTTCAGGAGCCTGAGATCCTCTTGCTCGACGAGCCGACATCAGCACTTGACCTGCATCGTCAAATCGATCTGCTGCGCATCCTCAGAAATCTCGCGGACGAGCACAAGATCCTGATCATCCTGGCAATGCACGATCTCGGCCATGCCCTGCGCTTCACGGATCAGGCAATTGTTCTCAACAAGGGCACGGTGGCTGCAGCTGGCCTGACGAATGAGATCCTCAAGCCACAGCTGCTGCGCGACGTCTATCAGGTGGAAGCACGCATAGAGCCGTGCCAGAGAGGCCGCCTGCAAATCATCATCGACGACGTCGCCTGACGCGCGACAAGCCCCCATCTGACCCGAGCTTGAAATGCATCAAATGACGCCCTGCTGCACAAGCGGCTGAGAAAGGAAGACTTTTGATGTGGATAGGGCAAAAACGTCTTGATCTCCAAACCCAATACTCGTAAATCAGCCTTGTTGGAGAGGTGGCCGAGTGGTCGAAGGCGCTCCCCTGCTAAGGGAGTAGGCGGGTGACCGTCTCGAGGGTTCGAATCCCTTCCTCTCCTCCACCTTCCCCTTTAAACTCAACACCTTTTCTCATGTTGTCGATTTGTGCCCCTGCAGTTTCTTGCAGGAACATTCCGTGAACCAGTTTCGAGAATCCAGTAATCTCGTACAAAATCCAAACAATTTTGTTTTTCAGGTGTTCCGTTTGAGCATGACTCGCTGCGTCCACTACGTCGGCTTTCGGGATGAACCGGATAATCCGGCAAGACGCGATTAGCAAAGCGCTAACGGCAAAGAGCCTCACATAGCCAAAACGCGTCCAACGCCGTTCGATGTGTCCCAGCAACTCTCTTTGGCATAACCCCAAAAATGTGTTAATCGCCAATCAAACAGCGACAGGAATACACCAGTGAACGAATTGAGCGTAGCGGATGCAAAGAACCGCATTTATGAATCCCTTCAGGCGGACAATACGGACATTGACCTGCATATCGCAGCTCTCAAGGCAGCGCTGAAGCGGGAAGGCGCGAAAGAGACTGACCTAGATCCTTCCAGATTGGTCCAGAACAATCGTTCCGGCCGAAAACTACTGCAGGCTTACTTTCGCCAGCGCGGCGTGATGGTCAAGTTTATGTCTTCGTGACGCGACCCCTGAACTAATCGGTTAATAGCCTGGTCGTCGTCGCGCTGCAGGCTTGGGCTCTGCCAACCAATCGAATAGGTCAACTTGCAGATGAGAACTTAGGGTGCTTCCGCAAGCTAAGGCTGACCACAATTGCCATCAGTCCAAGACCGACAATCAGAATGGCAGCACTGACCGGCCGCTCGATAAAGACCAGCGGGTCACCACGGGACAAGAGCAGCGTTCGACGTAAGTTCGTTTCCATCAAAGGCCCCAGCACCAATCCCAACAACAGCGGCGCCGGTGAGAAACGCCAACGCTGCATTAAAAAGCCGACCAGCCCGAAAAAGCCTGCAAGATAGATATCGACAACCGAATTTCGGATGGAATACACGCCTATGCAAATGAAGGTGAGAATCGCGGGATAAAGATAGCGGTAGGGAATAGTCAGGATCTTCACCCACAAGCCAATTAGCGGAAGATTCAGGACAAGCAGCAGTATGTTACCTATCAAGAAACTGACCGTCAGCCCCCAGAAAAGTTCCGGCTGATCAACCACAAGCCGCGGTCCAGGCACGACGCCATGAATGATTAATGCACCAAGTACGATCGCTACAATGGCGTCACCAGGAATTCCAAGACTGAGCGTCGGAATAAAAGCCGCCTGCGCGGCAGCATTGTTGGCTGCTTCCGGCGCCACCACCCCTTCGATGGCCCCCTGCCCGAAGCGCTCCGGCGTTCTGCTCACCTTTTTTTCCATCGCATAAGCCACGAAGGTGGAAAGCGCAGCCCCAGTGCCAGGAAGAATGCCGAGAAGCGCCCCAATCCCACTTCCACGCAACGCCGGCAGAATGGACTTTCGCCAATCATCGCGCGTCGGCAGCATTGACCGCCAGTCGACCTTGACACGACGAACTTCCCCCTGACCAATCCTTCCCGCGTTATTGATCACTTCAGCGATACCAAAGAGCCCTGTCGTAATCACCACCAGATTGATCCCGTCACTGAGGGCAGGAAATCCGAAGGTAAAACGCCAAGTGCCACTGTTCACATCCGTACCGGCAACTCCGATCAAAAGACCGAGTACGACAGATGTGGTGGAGCGCAGCGGAGAACCATCACCCACCAGCGCTGCGGCCATTAGCCCAACAACCATCAACGAAAAATATTCAGCCGATCCAAAACTCAATGCGACACGTGCCAAAGCCGGCGCGAAGGTCGCCAACATCAAGATGCCGACCACCCCACCGAAAAAGGAGGCAATCGTAGTAATAAAGAGCGCAACCCCAGCACGCCCCTGACATGCCATTGGATAGCCATCCAAACAAGTCACTGCCGCTCCCGCAGTCCCTGGAAGGTTTAACAAAATCGATGCAGTCGAACCGCCATACATGGACCCGTAATAGATACCTGCCAGCATGATGATGGCTTCAGTCGGCTCTGCATAGAAGGTGAGTGGAAGCAACATTCCGACAGTCGCGAGCGGGCCAATCCCGGGAAGTACGCCGATCGCCATGCCAAGTGTCACTCCAAGAGTGCAATAAGCAAGTGCCGAGAAAGAAAACGCGACCGAGAGCCCGAGGGCAAGGTTGGAGAATAGCTCCATTCCTAAATCACCAGAACTTGAAGCGGCAACCGCAGAAACATGATGAAGACAAGGCTGCAAACTGCAGCAAGTCCGACCGCCAGAAGAAGCGTTGCCCGCAGGGACAGTTCCCCATCCGCCTGGCCTGTCAGAAAGACCCCGAACACGATGGCAGGCACAAAGCCAATCCACTCAAGGACAAAACCAAACGCCACAACTCCAGCGGTAACGAAGATCAACCCTCTGAAAGGGATGCTTTTGCGCGACACAAAGCAACTGACAGCGCTGGTGCTGCCTCGCTCAACCGGCCGCCAATCTTTGATGAAAATGAGAAGCCCGAGAACAATCATTAAGCCCCCAAGCGCAGCCGGAAAAACTGCGGGCCCAATTTGCCTCAGACTACCGGGATCATAGGACAAGGCCTCTACTATCGCACCTGCTCCTAGGGCCACGACCGTCGCGCCGGCTAAAAGCCCGTCGACAGATCTCTTCGCCTTCTCCGTCATGTAAACCTCCTCGGGCCACCTCAGGTAGCCTTCCAGCCGTCCGATGAGTGCCTCCCACATCAGGAAAGCGAATGCGGATCTATTTCTGCTTGAAACTCCAGATCAAACAGTCATATATTTACAAATATAAATTATTAGAGATATGAGAATGGCATCACTCAAGAAAGTCAAGTCCGCCGAACGGACGCTCGATCTGTTGGAAGTTCTTGCCGACGCACCAATGCCATTAAACACATCCGCATTGGCAGAAGCACTCGACATCCCCAAAAGCAGCCTGTTTCACCTTTTAGGAACGCTGGAGGACCGTGGCTACATCGCACCCAAAAAGCGAGGGTATGTCCTCGGACCAAAGCTCGGCGAACTCGCGGCAACCCTGAACACCCGATCTGATATCACGAGCCTTTTTCGCCCACTCCTGAACGAGCTCAGTGCCACCATCAATGAGACGTGCAGCCTTAACATTCGCAAGGATGATACGGTTGAAGTTGTCGCAACAGTCGCCGGTCGCCACGCCCTTTCTTATACAATGCAGCTTGGAGACGTGGCACCGCTGTACGCCGTCTCTGCCGGAAAGGCGATCTTGGCTAAGTGTCTAGATCATGAGATCGAGGCCTATTTGGAGCGGCTAACCTTCGAAAAGTTTACGCCGCAAACCATCCACTCACCTGAACGGCTCTGGAGAGATATCGAACGAAGCCGTTCGGAAGGCTTTGGCTACGTCGAGGAAGAGTTCACTCCCGGCATCGTGGGCCTTGCCATCGCCCTCCCACAGTTACCCGGAGACCCCAGTCAGGCAGCTCTCAATATCGCCATACCCAGCGCACGTTTCGATGCGCAAAAGCTCACCCAGATTCGCCAGGAACTCCGGATATTGGCAAGCAAGGCAAGCGGTCTGGCGGGCCAATCCTCCATTTGAAACACGCCGAACTCTAACTCTTACAATGCCCGGCCCAACCGCCGGGCTTTTCGTGTTTGGCACTGACGAAGGATCAACCTCATAGACTTCCCTTCTCAATCATGATTTACTTATAGAAAATAATTTATATATGTAAAATAAAGCAAGCAATCAAAAAGTAGAAGCATAACCTTAACAAGGGGAAACGGCCGGCCAAATCATTGAAAAGGCCGTCCGAAGGGAACATCAAGGAGGAAGCATCATGAACAAGATTAACTTGGTAGGCGCCGCCATTGGCGGCCTTCTCATGACAGCGCCGGCAGTCGCCGCCAACGATTGGCCGACGCGGCCAGTCAGCGTCATCGTCGCCTATGGCGCAGGTGGCGGCACTGACACGCTATCGCGTATCGTTGTCGAACCGTTATCAGAAGTCATTGGCCAACCGGTCGTGGTTGAAAATCGCCCCGGTGCAGGCGGCACTATGGGAGCAGATGCTGTCGCCAATGCAAAGCCTGACGGCTACACGCTGTACATGATGGCCAACGGTCATACGGTAGCGGGTGCGATGTACGCAAATCTTCCATATGACGCAGCCAATGACTTCCAAGGAATTTCTGAGGTTGCCTCAATGCCATTGATCGTGGTTGCACGGCCCGATTTCGAAGCCAATACCTTTGAGGAGTTGGTGGCACTTGCCTTGGAAAAGCCAGGCGAACTGAACTTCGCCTCCGTTGGCGTGGGGTCATCGCAGCATTTTACCGGTGCACTGATGGCGGAATCTGCCGGGCTGGATATTGTTCACATACCTTACCAGAAGACACCTGAGGCTCTCGCTGCCGTGCTCTCTGGTGAAGTCGATATCCTCATCGAGGTGCTTGCCCCTATGCTTGGGCAGGTAAAGGCCGGAGACGTAAAGGCCTTGGGTCTGACCAGCGCCAAGCGTCATCCGCAACTTCCTGATCTCGCGACGGTCTCCGAAGCTGGCGTTGAAGGTTTTGACGTCTCCACATGGTATGGCTTTGCTATGCCCAAGGGAGCCGACGTTGCACTTGTCGAGAAAATCGCCAAGTCGGTCGCCCAGGCTCTGGAGAGCGAGTCATTGATCAACAAGCTCGGTGAAAGCGGCTTCATCGTAAAGGCAACCACCCCCGACGCCTTTACGATGAAGATCGGCTCTGAAATCACGCGTTGGCAAGCTGTGCGGGAAAAGGCCGGAATTCCCCAGCGATGAAAGATAGGTCCGCGCCTGAGCGCAGGCCCCAGGTCCTCGCTCAGGCGCTATGCCAATTTTCATATTATAATACAAGTACTTGAGAGAACATCATGACAGAAAAGCTAAAGGTCATGGCGATTTGCGGCAGCCTGCGTAAGGGATCGCTCAATCAGATGGTCGCCAACACACTGCAGGAGTTGGCTCCAGCAGATATGACGCTTGTTCAGGCGCCATCGATCGCCGATATTCCGCTCTATAACGCAGATCTGCAAAATGATGATGGTTTCCCGGTCACTGTTGATGCACTCGCGGCAGCGATCGAAGAAGCTGACGCCATCATTTTCGTTTCTCCAGAATATAACTATTCTGTCCCGGGCGTTCTAAAAAACGCCATCGACTGGGTTTCTCGCCTACCCAACCATCCGTTCAAGCAAAAGCCCATCGCCCTGCAATCAGCGGCAGCAGGAATGTTAGGCGGCGCCCGCATGCAATATCATCTTCGCCAGATCCTGGTATTTTTGGAGGCCGATGTTTTCAATAAACCGGAAGTATTCATCACATTCGGAAAAACCAAGGTTGATGAAGCCTCGGGCCGTTTGACGGACGAAGCTGCACGCGAAGTCATTTCCGCACAACTTGCAGCGTTTGGCCACTACATCCAGAGGGTACAGTCATGACCACAGGCGACACTTTCGAAGGCACTGAGGCTCAGATGAAAAATCAAATGGCGGCCGCCTTTTCCCCTGAACTCCTTGACCGTCTGACCATCCGCGACTTAGTGGAAAGCTGGGCTGTATGGCGAGATGCGAATGATTGGAAGCGGTTTCGCACTGTTTGGCATGACGATGGCATCATGCAAGCCACTTGGACCCAGGGAACTGCCGATGAGTTCATTGCCATGAGCAAAGCTGGCTTTGCGAAAGGCGTTCGTATTCTCCATTTTCTCGGGGGCAACACCATCGACCTCAAAGGCGCACGAGCCATCTCCCAAACCAAGATGACTATCGCCCAGCGCGCCAAGGTTGAAGGCGTGTTATGCGATGTCGTTTGCACAGGGCGCTTTTACGATTTCTTCGAAAAGCGCTCCGGAAGATGGGGCTTGGTGCTACGCCAGCCAATTTATGAAAAGGACCGGCTCGATCCCGTTGCCCCTGATGAAACTCCAAAACTGGATCCGCATCTTCTCGCATCTTTCCCTGAAGGCTACCGTCACCTGGCTTATTTGCAATCCGGACTCGGCTACAAAGTAAAGACCGATATGCCTGGACTTGTCGGGCCGGAAGTAGAAGCGCTTTACCGACGCGGCGCTGGCTGGTTGGACGGTGGTTCGCAATGGTAAAGCAGTAGAGCTGAAGGTGCGTCTCGTCCTCAGACCACTTCGGGCAACCAACCTATCGACCTGGCTGCTCTATGGAGGGCAGCGTTCAGCATTGAAGCGTTCATAGGTATTTTTCGGGAATATCAAGCGAGTCTTGGCGTAAGGGAACTGTGCCGCAAGCACGGCGTCAGCGACGCGGCTTTTTACAAGTGCGTGCCGAGTTTTGAGAGATGGCAATGTCAGAGGCGAAGAAGCTTAAGGGTGTTCGAGGCAGAGGTCTCCAAACCCAAGAAGTTTCTGGCCGAGAAGATCATAGATGCATCCACGTTACAGGAGATGCTGGCAACGTATGCCAGTTCTATGGCGGCGATGCATTCTTGTTTGTATCTGCGAGCACCAACCCAGTCGAGAAATGTCTGGCGGCAGTCGCCGACATGTCATTGTTGGGCATCCACTTTGCCCACGAGTTAGAGCAGTTGGTCGTGATGCGAGGTTAACTTTACATGCTGATCAGCGACGACGGGACGGAGCTGACCACCTGCACGATGCTGAGGTGGCAAGAAGGCGGTAAAGTCGAGTAACACGACATCCCAACGGCAAGCCAAAGCAGAATGGCTTCGATGCATCGTTCCATGGCCGGATGGCACAACGACATCAATCATTATCGCCGGCATTTCAGCCGAACTGATCTGACACCACGGCAATATGCTAACCGGTGATAAGAAGGTCAAAAGCTGAACAGTGCTAACTTATAGAAGCGAACTCCTGGGGGGAGTAGGTTAGCGGGAACGCCTTGACTGCGCTCTGGTTAATGGTGAGAAGGTTGTACTAATCCAAAACCAATGCGCGCTTAACCTGCCACGGAATGGGCCTGGTCTTGCAGCGTCGAACAGTCCAGTTGTTTCCCCGAGGAGAGCTTCATGAAATTTCGTTTTCCGATCGTGATCATCGACGAGGACTTCCGCTCGGAGAACGCTTCCGGTCTGGGTATTCGTGCGATGGCCGAGGCCATCGAGAGCGAGGGCTTTGAAGTTCTCGGCGCCACAAGCTATGGCGACCTCTCTCAATTCGCCCAACAGCAGTCGCGCGCCAGCGCCTTTGTTCTGTCGATCGACGACGAGGAATTCAGCCCCGGTCCGGATCTGGATCCGGCGGTCGTCAACCTGCGCAACTTCATCCAGGAAGTACGCCGCAAGAACGCCGACGTCCCGATCTATGTCTATGGCGAAACTAAGACCAGCCGGCATCTGCCCAATGACATTTTGCGTGAGCTGCACGGCTTCATACACATGTTCGAGGACACGCCCGAGTTCGTGGCCCGTCATATCATCCGCGAGGCCAAGAGCTATCTGGAGGGCATTCAGCCGCCGTTCTTCAAAGCTCTGCTCGATTATGCCGAGGATGGGTCCTACTCTTGGCACTGCCCCGGTCATTCCGGCGGTGTGGCGTTCCTGAAAAGCCCGATCGGTCAGATGTATCACCAGTTTTATGGTGAAAACATGTTGCGCTCCGACGTCTGCAACGCAGTCGAAGAGCTTGGACAGTTGCTTGACCACAATGGGGCCATCGGCGCCTCGGAACGCAACGCCGCGCGCATCTTCAATGCCGACCACTGCTTCTTCGTCACCAACGGCACCTCGACCTCCAACAAGATGGTCTGGCACCACACGGTTGCCCCGGGTGACGTCGTCGTCGTCGACCGCAATTGCCACAAGTCGATCCTGCATTCGATCATCATGACAGGGGCCGTTCCGGTCTTCCTGAAGCCGACGCGCAATCACCACGGCATCATCGGGCCTATCCCGCAAAGCGAATTCGAAATCGACAGCATCAAGGCCAAGATCAGAGCGAATCCGCTGCTTGACGGCGTTGATGCCGACACTGTCAAGCCACGCATCATGACCCTGACCCAGTCGACCTATGACGGCGTTCTCTACAACACAGAGACCATCAAGGACCTGCTCGATGGCTACGTGGAGAACCTGCATTTCGACGAGGCGTGGCTGCCGCATGCCGCCTTCCACCCATTCTACGGCAGCTACCATGCCATGGGCCGGAAACGAGCGCGGCCCATGCATTCGGTCACCTACGCCACCCAGTCCATCCATAAGCTGCTGGCCGGCATCAGCCAGGCAAGCCACGTTCTGGTGCAGGACAGCCAGGACACCAAGCTGGACCGTCACCTCTTCAACGAAGCCTATCTGATGCACACCAGCACCAGTCCGCAATATTCCATCATTGCCAGTTGCGATGTCGCAGCTGCCATGATGGAACCACCCAGCGGCACAGCTCTGGTGGAGGAAAGCATCGCCGAGGCGCTCGATTTCCGTCGTGCGATGCGCAAGGTCGACGCAGAATTCGGCGATGACGACTGGTGGTTCCAGGTCTGGGGGCCGGAAGAGCTGGAAGACGAAGGCATCGGTCAGAACAAGGACTGGGTACTGCGCCGGACGGATGCAGAGGGCGTGCAGAAAGCCGACGGCACTGACAGCTGGCATGGCTTTGGCGACATGGCGCCGGGCTTCAACATGCTGGACCCGATCAAGGCAACCCTAATCACCCCCGGCCTGAACCTCGACGGGCGCTTCGAGGACACTGGCATTCCCGCCTCGATCGTCACCAAATATCTGGCGGAACACGGCGTTGTGGTCGAGAAGACCGGGCTCTACAGCTTCTTCATCATGTTCACCATCGGCATTACCAAAGGCCGCTGGAACACGCTGCTGACCGCCCTGCAGCAGTTCAAGGATGACTACGCCAAGAACCAACCGATGTGGCGGACCATGCCGGAGTTCTGCGCCAAGCATCCGCGCTACGAAGGAATGGGCCTGCGCGATCTCTGCCAGCACGTCCACACGCTCTATGCCAAATATGACGTCGCTATCCTGTCGACCGACATGTATCTCAGCGATCACACGCCGGCGATGAAGCCCAGTGATGCCTTTGCCCATATTGCCCAGCGCACCACCCAGCGCGTGCCGATTGACGAGCTGGAAGGCCGCATCACCACCAGTCTGGTGACACCGTATCCACCCGGCATCCCGCTGTTGATCCCCGGCGAAGTCTTCAACACAAAGATCGTTGAGTATCTGAAATTCAACCGCGAGTTCGCTCGCGAATGCCCCGGCTTTGAAACAGACATTCATGGGCTGGTCCAGGAAACCGGGCCCGACGGTCAGCTGGCCTATTTTGCCGATTGCGTGGCATCATGAGCACCAAAACAAGCCAAGTCTGACTTCAGAATGCTCCAACAGCCTTTCGCCCATGACCAGATATCAAAAGGGCGAAAGGCTGATCTTGCCTGGCAGATTTGCACCGCGAGGGGGATCACCCTTACGCAACGCCATTGACCGAGACCCTTTACGCTGGTGCGCAAGCTGAAATACAAATTGACACGCCCAAAAAAGCGATCACAAGTCATGGCAAGCGCTGAGTCATTTTCGCGCACCCAAACGAGGCTTTACAGTGTCCGTAGATAGTCTGACCAGCTGGCTGCTTGAGCGGCCAGAAATTGAAACCGTTTTTGCATGTGTATGCGATCTCAATGGCACGATGCGCGGCAAGCGCCTGCCGGTGGAGCAGGCTGCAAAAATCCTTGGCGGTGGTCTGCGCATGCCACTGTCGATCCTCAATGTCGACATCTGGGGCGAGGACATCGAGGGCAACGAGCTGGTTTTTGAAACCGGCGATTCCGACGGCATCTGCGAATTCACAGGACGACCAATCGTTCTGATCAATTGGACCAACCGGCCGTCTGCCTTGGCCATGTTGTGGATGCGTGAAGAAGACGGCACGCCGTTTGCCGGCGACCCGCGCCGCGCACTTGCCCAGATTGTCGAGCGCTTCAAGGCCCGTGGACTGACCCCTGTTGTCGCGACGGAACTGGAGTTCTATCTCTACGACCCGAGTGGCACACAGCCACAGCCGCCCCGTTCGCCGATCACCGACAAGCGGCTTGGATCGGACGGCGCCCTGTCCCTGGACGAGCTGCAGCATTTCGACGAGTTTCTCGACGACGTCTACGATGCCTGTGCCGAACAGGGCATTCCGGCTGACGCCGCGATTTCAGAAAACGGCGCCGGCCAGTTCGAAATCAATATGATGCATGTGAACGACGCCTTGAAAGCGGCAGATGATGCTGTGCTTTTCAAGCGTCTGGTACGCGGAATCGCCCGCAAACATGGCCTTGCGGCAACCTTTATGGCCAAGCCCTACGGTGAGCGCTCCGGCAGTGGCTTTCACGTGCATTTTTCACTGGTCAATGAAGCCGGTGAAAATCTGTTCGACAATGGCGGCGACGAAGGCACGTCGCTGATGCTCAACGCTGTGGCCGGTCTGCTTGCCACCATGCAGGAAAACACTCTGACATTCGCGCCGCACGAAAACTCCTACCGCCGCCTCCTGCCTGGCGCGCATGCACCGACCAGCGTTGCCTGGGGCTATGAAAACCGCACGGCTGCCATCCGTATTCCAGGAGGCAGCAACAAGGCGCGGCGGATCGAACATCGCGTTGCAGGCGCAGATGCCAACCCCTATCTGGTGCTATCCAGCATTCTGGGTGGTGCTCTCCTTGGCATCGAGAAAGAGATGGAGCCGGAAGCCCCGATCAGTGGCGACGCCTACAGCATGAAGCTGGATCACCTTCCGCTCGACTGGGCGACGGCAATTCAGGCGTTTCGCCGTGGCGCGCTGGTGCAGAACATCTATTCCAAGCGACTTCAAACCATGCTTGTTGAAAGCAAGATGCAGGAATTGCAACGGTTTGCTCGCCAGGTCACCGATTTCGAATATGACACCTATCTAGAGGTCGTATGATGGGCTCTCAGGATTTTGCAACGAACGGCAATACCGCGCACACCGGCAGCTACTACGCAGCAAGTGCCAATCCGTCCCCTGACCGGCCGTCCCTGAAGGGCGATCACAGCATCGACATCTGCATTGTCGGCGCCGGATACAGTGGCCTGTCAACCGGTTTGCACCTCGTGGAAAAAGGTTACAAAGTCGCGATCATTGAAGCCGCGCGCGTCGGCTGGGGCGCGTCTGGCCGCAATGGTGGACAGCTGGTCAATGGCCTGAACGCCAGCCTTCAGACCATCAGGAAGCGCTACGGGGAAGACACCGCCAACTTCGTCGCCGGCCTGGTGCAGGAAGGCGGAGAGATCATCCGCGAGCGCATCAAGACCTATGACATTCAGTGCGATCTCAAGGAAGGCAACGTCTTCACCGCCTACACTGGCGCGCATATGCGCGAGCTGGAAGAGCGGCTGAACCTCTGGGCCAGCTACGGCATCGAAAACCAGGAAATGCTCGACAAGGAGCAGCTCCGCAAACACGTCAATTCCGAAGTCTATGCCGGCGGCGTCATCGACCATTCCGGCGGTCACATGCACCCGCTCAACCTGGCGCTTGGCGAGGCAGCGGCTTTCGAAAAGCTCGGCGGGCTGATCTATGAAAACTCCCCCGTCGTTCATGTCGATACGGAAGTCCCGAGCCCTCTGGTCAAGACCGCCAAGGGCTCGATCACCTGCAAGACATTGGTGCTCTGCGGCAACGCCTACCTCGGCCATGTGGTCCCCACGCTGACCGCCCGCGTCATGCCGGTATCGACCCAGATCATGGCGACCGAGCCGCTGGGTGAAGAGCGCGCACGCGAGCTGATGCCGACAGATGTCTGCGTCGAAGATGTACGCTACATTCTCGATTACTACCGCATGTCAGCCGACAAGCGCATGCTGTTCGGCGGCGGGCTCGTCTATGGCGGCACGGATCCCAGCGACATCAAGGCCAAGCTGCGTCCCAACATGGAGAATGTCTTTCCGCAACTGAAGGGCGCGAAGATTGATTACGCCTGGAGCGGAAATTTCGCTCTATCGTTCAGCCGCGTCCCGCAGATGGGCCGGATCGGCGCCAACACCTATTTCGCCCATGGCTACAGCGGCCACGGTGTCACCGGTTCGCACACCTTCGGCCGTATTCTGTCGGAGGCCATCGACGGCGACAAATCCAGGTTCGACGTCTTCGAAAATGTCCCGTGGTTCCCCTTCCCCGGCGGCCGAATGTTCCGGGTACCTTATTCGATGGTCGGATCATGGTGGTACGCCCTCCGGGACCGATTGGGCGTCTAGGCTTCGGGTCCATAACCAATAGCAGACAGGCCTGACGAGTGACGATCCTGCGGAATCCTTGATCCTGCAGAACTTTCCCTCAGTGACGTTCATGCCCTTGCAAAAGGATGGGGAAATACAGTTCTTCCAATTGAGTGATTTGCGATGCGGGATGTTGGGCATAGAACCACGCGCCTCCAAGGTTCTGCGGATACGCCCACTATCCTGACCTTTGTGACCATTTAGTACGTCATTTGCCGCAGCAAGCGGCAAAACTGCATTTGTCCCAGTACAGTCCGAGACATTGGTCCCGCTCAAGTGAAAGGCGACTGGCCGTCTCAAATGATCACTCAGGGCGCGAATCTTGGTTCCCGAACCACCACGAGGTTGCCACTGAAATCAAGATTGCGGCATGGGCTTTAGCTCCCCTTTTTCCTCCATGTGCGACCCGATGGACTTAAACCCATCATGACCTTCCAGAGCGAGACCGCCATTTCAAGAAAAGGGTATCGAAAACCGTTGTCCAGCCCCTTTCTCCGCCCATCGAACAAACCGGTTTTAGATAGTCATCTTATGGGGCGAAACCCTCTCGACTATTTAGGGATCAACAGCGACTCTGATTAAACGCGATGATCAACTCCAATAAAAAAGCGACGATGGAATTCATCGCCGCTTTTAAAAATACTCAGTGTTGGTCGTACCGGCAGTCTGGCGGGCTGTCCTCAATGAGTGGACAGCCATTCGCGGGCAACACGCTGCGCTTCAGCAATTTCTTCCCGGCTCATTTCACCGGACAGTTCCTTGCGATATCGGGCTGCATCCGAGTTGCCCTTCAGTGCTGCGATGTTGAACCACTTGTGGGCACTGACCAGATCGGCACTGCCATGACGACCGCAAGCACTGTCCAGTCCCATCTGGAACAAGATGTCGGCTGTCGCGCTTGTTTCGCCCATGATGGCCATATCTGCTGAATGAATTTCAAAACGAGCCATGATGCTCTCCCGTGTTTCTCATTGAGTAATCGCCTGTTGGCTACTTCCTTGAAACGCCGCGAAGCACCTAAGCAACGGAAAAATTCCTGCCGCGTTTCTTGACCTTATCTTTCGGCACCTCGGTTAAAAGCCTCGTTAAAATTTTAACTTAACGGGAGACAAACAAGAAACTAAGGAAAACTGAACTTCATCTCTTGTTAAACAAGAAAGTCGGATTCCTTCAACGTCGGCAAAGCCGAATGATTCAAAGTCTAATCTCCGCATAAACACTTAGGTTACCAAGAATAGTGTTCTCAAAGAATCCGCAGCGATAACCACCGAACAAGGCCGAGAGAAATTGCAGGGAAGTCTCATCAAAAAATTCTGACGACCTTCCCTTAGGAGACGGCTTTCGGAAACTGCCACGCAGCGCTAGGCTCACCTTTCCGTTAAGGGAAGGCTTCTGGGAGGAAATCGACATGCCCCTTGTTTCAGACAAACACTTCATTACACATGCCAGCTCGGCATCTTTTGGCACCCGCGTGCAGAAAGCAGTGCAACTGAGCGTCCTGGCCACCGGCCTGCTGTTGGGCTTGGGGGGCGCCAGCAGCTATGCTGCCGACCCTGCCGGTGAGTGGGTTCGGCCAAGCGGGTCCTCCAAAATCCGCATCTCCAGTTGCGGCAGTTCGCTCTGCGGTAAGATCATATGGGTTCGGGATCCCCGCAATGACGTCCACAATCCAGACCCCACCAAGCGTGACAAATCCCTTGTCGGGCTTCTAACCGTTCATTCCATGAAGCCGACAAAGAAGACGGATGAATGGGCCGGCAAGGTCTACAACGCCGAAGATGGCAAGACCTACAAGGGCGTGATGACGATGCCCTCACCCAACAAGCTGAAGCTGGAAGGCTGCGTCCTCGGTGGATTGATCTGCAAGGGCGAGACCTGGAACCGCATCAAATAAGCGTGACGCCTGGACCTACACGGGCCTGATCCGCGGGAGGGGGATTGTAACATCCCCCTCCAGTCGCCACCTCAAAACTCCTTCACCTGCCAGAAAGGAGGCATGTGTTTGATCGGATCGTTTCAGAATACGTCCGCACGCAGGCTGTCAGCGAAACTCCGCAGTCTCTTCAGCAAGCCCCTCGGGCTTTTGGCGCTCAGTATGATCGCCTTCGCTGCCGCCTCAGCAGTCAACGCTGCGCCAAATATTGACGGCCGCTGGCGAACGCCAGATAAAGCTGTGATCGACATTACTGCCTGTGGCAGCAGCCCATGCGGCAAGCTCATCAGCTTTCGTCCTCTCGACGGCCAGAAGATGGACACCGCGCGCGACATTCGCCACCGTGACACGTCCAAGCGCAGTCGCAAGCTCGTCGGGCTCACCGTTCTTTGGCAGCTGGCGCCGCACGGCAATCTGTGGCGGGGGCGAATCTATGACCCACGGCGGGGTTTCAGCGCAGCGGCAACCCTTCGCCTCCTCTCTCCAGACCAGATGGAAGTCACCGGATGCGTCAGGGCCGTTTTGAAGATCTGTAAAAACGAAACATGGATCAAGCTGAAATGACCAGGTCAAAGGTCATCGCTCTCTAAAGCAACTTCTTGAACCCAAGGTGGCTTTGCTCAAAGCCCAATCGATCATAGAACCGATGCGCGTCAATGCGAACCTTGTTGGATGTCAGTTGCAGAATACAGGCATTTGCGGCCCGGGCCAGTTCTTCGGCATGCGCCATCATCTGCCCGCCAATACCCATACCTCGACTGTCCGCCCGGGTGTGCACGCTCTCCACTTCAGCCCTTGGCCGGCCGTTGTAGGCCAGCCCTTTCAGAAAGTGGATCTGATAAGTGCCCAGCACCGTGCCTTCAGCGTCGAGCGCCACAAAGACTTCCATTTCAGGTGCAGCCAGCATGGCCGCAAAGCTGTCTCGATAGGCATCTTTATCAAGACTGTCGCGACCCACCCTTGCGCCCGCTGCCCCGGCAGCCAGGAGCTCGAGAATCGCCAGCAAATGTTCAGGCCGCGCCTTGACGATTGATATTGAGCTACGCAGACACCCCTTTGACGGCCGCATTCTCACTCACTCCTGATTTGCTGAGCTTTTCGCCCGGCATGACATGTTTATTCGCGGAAAGAATATTTCTTAGCTCCTTATTCAATCTCGCGGGTGAAGATGCAGCTAGACTTTGCAATCAAATAAGCCATGATTCTAAGTTCTAGTCGTGCGCTCCTGATGCAGGAAGATGATGAGACCGTGGGCAGCGGAAAGATCTCGGAAGCGACCCTCCCAAGGCTGATGGTGAGAGAATGGCGGACACAGTTTTCCTGAGAAAAGTGGCGAGCATGTCGATTGACGGCATCTACGTCTATGATCTCGATCTGCAGACCAACGTCTATATCAATGAGCGATACCTGGAAATCACAGGCTATCGCATTGACGACCTCAACGCGATGTCATCCGAAGAATTTGGCGAACTGTTTCATCCCAGCGAACGCGAAGCCGTTTTCAACCATATCGACGAAGTGGTCAACAACGCCGAAGGGCGGGCAATCGAAATCCGGTATCGATTTCGTCACAAGGAAGGTCATTGGATCTGGTGCCAGTCCCGCGATGCGGTGTTCACCCGAAACGCAGCTGGGCGCTGCACCCAGTTCATGGGCAGCTTCATAGATATCACCGACCTGATGGAGCGCGAGATGCGCGCCCGTGACCTCGGCATCATGATGGCTACAATGCTGGAAAACGCCAACACGGCCTGCCTTGTCCTGGATCTCGAAAATCAACTCCATGTCTTCAACGCAGCAGCTCAGAGGCTGTTTGATGCTCCCGCGATAGAGCTTCCCGCCCCCTTCAACTTGGAGCCTGTCTTTGCTGAACGCGAAAACCTGGGAGAGGTCGAAGACCCTCTTAAGCAAGCGCGCGAAGGGAAGTTCCACGATAATGAGCTTTATGCGCTTTACCCGGGCGGCGACAAGCCGCTGAAATATGTGCAACTCACCAGCATTCCGCTAGACGGAACTGACGGCAACCGTTTCCTAATCGCTATGCGTGACATCACCAGTGAGGAAGCGACCCGTCAGCAACGGGAACGCTCAGAGCGTCTGGACGCGCTCGGCCAGCTAACCGGTGGGATCGCCCATGACTTCAATAATGTCCTGGCCTCCATTCTTCCTTCTGTCCAGGTTGCCCACAGGCTGACAGACGATCCACAGATGCTGAAATTGCTCGGCATCATCGAAAGCTCGACCCAACGCGGTGCCCAGCTCGCCTGGCGCCTCCTTGCCTTTGCACGCCGTCAACCAATGACCGAAAGCGACGTGCGCGTTAGCGAGCTTTTGGAGAGTCTGAAAGAACTGGCAGAAAGCACAGTCGGCCGACAAGTCGAACTGCTTTGGGAAAAGGCTCCGGAGGACCTCCACGTCCACTGCGATGCAGCCCAACTGGAAAATGCCCTACTCAACCTCATCCTGAACGCCCGCGACGCTATTCTGGAAACGGGAAAAGGCAGCCAAATAACTGTTGCCTACCGCCTCTGCGATGCACTCAGCCACCCGGGGAAACTCGTCGAATTCTCCGTGACAGATGATGGTCCCGGCATGACCGAAGCCGTACAGGCGCGCGCCTTCGACCCCTTTTTCACCACCCGCTCCAACACCTCCGGAACAGGTCTGGGACTGTCGACGGTCTATGGCTTTGCCAAACAGGCGGAAGGCAACGTCAAACTGTATTCGCAGAAAAATACCGGAACATCTGTGCGCCTGACATTGCCAGCCATCAGCGATAGCGGCACGCAGGTTTCAAGCGACAAGCTCGAAGACAGGCAGGACTGGATCAAGGGCCACAACGCCAAGGTTCTGGTGGTGGAGGACGAGCCAGACCTGCTCCAGTCCGTAGTGGAGTCTCTCCGCCTGATGGAATATGTTCCTGTACCAGCTCTCAATGGCGAGCTGGCTCTGGCGGAAATGGCCAAGCATCAGGACATCGCGCTGATGCTGACGGACATCATGATGCCAGGAGGGATGAACGGCTTCGAACTGGCGCTGGCAGCCCGCGAAATTCAGCCAGATCTGAAGATTGTCTACATGTCCGGCTATACTGGCTTCGTCAATGATGCGCGCCGCCATCCGGATGGCGACTTCCTGCAAAAACCTTGCGATATGAATTCCCTGTCCCAGACCTTGCACCAGGCCTTGCTGGACCGAGAGAACCTCCTGGCTCGACTATGAGCAAAGAGCCGCCTGAGGCGGCAGGCGCTTGACACCCCACCAGGTTGTTCGCCACCCCCGTGGCTTTAACAAATGCGGCCAGGCGCCGGTCAAATACAGTGCAGGACCGCCCTCACCCTGCGCTCCGACATCAAGATGACCAAACACCTCACTGAAACGCTCTTCCGCTGAAGTTTCGGGGCTTGTCTCGCCTTCTTCCCAGACAAGCAGGCATGTGCGCTCACCGCTTTTTGGAACCGGGGCCCAAAGCGACGCCGCCCATTCGGAATCCCGCACGACGGCCTTGGGAAAAAGCACCCGCAGGTTCCCTGCAGTGTAATCATCGGTTCCGATAAGAATTCCGTCCTCGGCGCCCATGGCAGCCAGAGGTTTCTGCAGATCCGCATAGGGCTTCATCTGGCGACACTTGCCACCGCAAGAGATCCGGTCCGGCGCCAGCAACCCTGGCACCCGAGCGATAAAGGCAATCGCCACCACAGCCAGAATGACCGCTGCAAAGCGGCGGCAGGAAGGCCCAAACGCTCCCCTCCAGTCAAACCGTTGAAGATCGGCGAACAGAACGATCGGCAACAGCAAGAGCAACGGATGCATATGCCGCTCTTTCACATAGGTTGCACCGCTAATCACAATCAGAACGGCAGTCAGCCCGATCACTACCAGAACCGTACGACCCAACAAACGGGCGACACCTCCCAGTGGTGCACGGACCTGACCGTCTGCCTCGGTAGGCCTAAAAATCTGCCTGTAACGACGCCAGAAAACCAGCACCACGGCGGGCAGCAAGGGAACGGAGAACCCGACAAGCGACACACCTAGAAATCCAAGGCCCTTGCTGGCTCTCAAAAGATGGGAGACCTGCTGCCCCGTAACCCCCATCGTGTCCGCAGCTGACGCAATCAGCGTCTGGCCTCCGGAAACCATCCAGTAGAGATACGGCGCATAGACGACAACGGCGACAGTCAACGACAGGAGCAGGTACGCAGGCCGCAAACGACGTCGGAATTCAGCAAGGCTGATAGCAGCCAGGAGCAATCCCAGAAGAAACAACGGAAAGGAATGCTTGGCGAGAAGCCCTGCCCCGACCGCCAGCCCAAAGGCCGCATAGGCAACACGCTTGTCCCGTTCCAACGCCCAGACAAACGTCAGAGCCGTCGCCGAACATGCCGTGACCAGGATCACCGTGTGAGTGACCCCTTCATGCAGGTTCCAGCCGAATTGAAAGAACAGGGAATAGGAAAACGTGCATAGGGCCGCCAGTCGGGCGTCCCCAAGTGTACGCCGCGCCAGCAGAAACAGAAACAGGGCACTGAGCGAAATGAGGCCATACTTCAGCAGCAGAAACGACCAGATGGTCGGGCCGGTGAGCTGCTGAACGCTCCAGAGCAACCACTCATAAAGCGGTGGCTGACGAAGTACGTAGCCCGGCTGCAAAGTCTGCACGAGAACATTTTCGAACATATCGTCCGTGCCGAGAACCGGCGACGCCAGCGCTCTCAACAGAAGGTGCGCGCCCCCCCAAGCGACGACCACCAACCAGACACCAAGCGGCGTTGCATAGGCTGGCCTCGCTCTAGTTGCGAAGTGTTGAGGTGAAGCATTCATGCTTAAAGTCACTTATAGATTCTTTGGTCCTTCGCAAGTGCCCGGTCTTCAAAACGCTCACGAAGAAACAAAAAGAGGCATACGTTTGCACGCCGTTTTTTCAGCAGGAAACTCAGGTGCGTGTCAAAATGCCCGCAGCTGTGGCCGCTCTGTCTGAAGCTACGTCTAGGAGAACTCGTTCGGCTTTTCATTCAACCTCTTGCGCAGCACAAAAACATTGCCCCACTGCAGCAGATCCATGTTGCCGGTCTTCACCCCAATCTAGCAAGGGCGAGCACAGATAGGAGAGCGTCAGAAACAGGAAGCCGGCCAGGCCAACGCCACGCTGATGCCCCCTTCCAGCACCAGCCAGGTATTCTGGGTTTCGATCGATTTCGAGAAATCAAAGATCATTCGATTACAGCGAGCGAACAGACACAAAAAAGCCCCGCGGTCATCCACAGGGCTTTCGTGTTCGCATTCGGCAAAGGCCGCTTGGACCAAACCGGCTTATTCGATACCGATCTTCTGCTTCAGCATGTCGCTGACCGCCTGAGGATTGGCCTTGCCCTTCGAAGCTTTCATCACCTGCCCAACAAACCAGCCCAACAGGCCCGGCTTTTCCTTGGCCTGCTCAGCTTTCGGACCGTTGGCTGCCAGGATCTCGTCGACGATTGCCTCAATAGCCCCCAGATCCGTGACCTGCTTCATGCCGCGATCCTCAACGACCTGCTCCGGATCACCACCTTCGGTCCAGATGATCTCGAACAGATCCTTGGCGATCTTGCCGGAAATCACATTTGCCTTGATCAGGTCGATGATCTTGCCAAGCTGATCGGCGGAGATCGGCGACTGCTCAAGCGGCAGGCCTTCCTTGTTCAGGCGACCGAACAGTTCGTTGATCAGCCAGTTCGCAGCAAGCTTTGCATCGCGGCCATCAGCGATCTTTTCAAAGAAATCGGCGGACTTCTTTTCCGCAACCAAAATGTCGGCGTCATAAGGCGACAGACCGAAATCGGTGATGAAGCGGTTCTTCTTCTCATCCGGTAGTTCCGGCAAATCCTTCGCCATTTCGTCGACAAAGGCTTGCGTGAACTCCAGCGGCAGAAGATCAGGATCCGGGAAATAGCGGTAATCGTGCGCTTCTTCCTTTGAGCGCATCGAACGGGTCTCGCCCTTCACCGAGTCGAACAGACGGGTTTCCTGATCGATGGATCCACCATCTTCCAGGATCGCCATTTGGCGTCGAGCTTCATATTCGATGGCCTGACCAACGAAGCGGATCGAGTTGACGTTCTTGATCTCGCAGCGCGTACCGAAGCCCTCCCCCGGACGACGCACCGAGACATTGACGTCCGCACGCATCGAGCCTTGATCCATGTTGCCGTCGCAGGTCCCGAGATACCGCAGGATGATCCGCAGCTTCGTCAGATAGGCCTTGGCTTCGTCAGATGAGCGGATATCCGGCTTGGAAACGATCTCCATCAGCGCAACGCCAGAACGGTTCAGGTCGACGAAGGACATCGAGGGATGCTGGTCATGTAGGGACTTGCCCGCATCCTGCTCCAGATGCAGTCGCTCGACGCCAACTTCCACACGCTCGTCCGGCATGTCGAGGATGACGATACCTTCGCCGACAATCGGCTGCTGAAACTGAGAAATCTGATAGCCCTGAGGCAAATCCGGATAGAAATAGTTCTTCCGATCGAAAACGGACTTCAGGTTGATCGCCGCCTTCAGACCGAGACCGGTGCGGATCGCCTGACGCACGCACTCCTCGTTGATGACGGGCAGCATGCCAGGCATGGCCGCATCGACAAGGCTCACATTGTCGTTCGGATCCTTGCCGAATTCGGTCGACGCGCCTGAGAAAAGTTTGGCCTCGGAGGTGACCTGAGCGTGCACTTCCATGCCAATCACGATTTCCCAGTCGCCAGTCGCCCCTTTGAGGAATTTCTTCGGATCGGGGGTGCGTGCCTCGACAATCGTCGTCATGCGTCTAAAATCCTGTTCTTATTTGGTCCGGAAACCGCAAAGCCAGTTAAATGGCCAGATGGAGGGTGTCCAGCCCATAGAATGTCTCAGGCCCTTGCCTAATCGGGAATTCTGGATCTCGCAAGAGTTTCGTGACCTTTCGACGGCTCTTGCGCACAAGACCCGCCACTTCACTGCAGAAAACACCGCGCCACGATTTTAGACCTACTATTTCTCCGCTATCATCCCTGAACTTAATCCCGTCAGACACTTTTTGCGAGATGAACCGATGATCAACGGCCGATGCGACTGCGGCAAAGTTATGTTTGAGGTGCAAGCTGTTAGGGAGACGGTTACGGTCTGCCATTGCAGTCAATGCCGGCGCACAAGCGGTCATCTTTGGGCCAGCACACACGCTCCGTTCAAGGACCTGAAATTTACTGCTGACACCGGCCTTGAATGGTACCAATCATCCGACTTTGCCAAACGCGGTTTTTGCAAATTCTGTGGTTCAAGCCTGTTTTACCGCATGAACGATGAAGACGGCATTGGTATCGCCGCCGGCAGTCTGGACCTGCCAACCGGCCTAGAGCTCGGCAAACACATCTTCGTCAAAGACAAGGGCGACTACTACCAGATCACCGACAAAGTGCCACAAATCGAAAGATACTAAAGCTAAAAACCATCAGGTTTCCGGCGGGTTTTGCGCTTTTCCTGTCTTGAGGATGAAGCCGATCAAAACCGCCACGGCCTGATACAGCTCCATCGGAATTTCCTCGTCGATCTCGATCTGTTGCAGCGCCTGGGCCATGATCGGGTCTTCCTCGATCGGTACACCGGCCTCGCGGGCCAGATCTTCAATTCTCTCGGCGACATGCCCGCGCCCCTTCGCCGTCACGATGGGCGCACTCTGCTTGTCGTAGGAAAGCGCTATCGCAAGTTTGTCAGCGGTTTTCTTCGGCTCTTTGCTCATGACTGCTTGTTCACCCTCGCACCGGCTCGAGCTTTTGACGCAGCCGGCAGGCCACGGATGAATCGAAGCTCCTGCAGATCCATGCCGGCATTCGCAAAAGTCGCCTCCAGCTGGGTCCGTTCCGCGAAAAGGCTGTCATACGTATCTGGCCGCTCCAGCCAGAGGGAGATGTAGGTACCGTCCTTGCGCAGCGCGACCGAAGCTTCCACCGTGCCGGTCTGGATGGTGTCGACGGCAAAGCGAAGCCGCCAGGCATTTCCGGCATCGTCTCCCTCATCTTGCGCATCCCGGTCCCGTCCAATCTGCATCTGCATGATCGCCGTCTCCTGCCCCAGTGTCAGGGGAAGCTCCATGACCACATCCATCGGCGTTCTGCTGGTCATCTGGGTGCTGTCATCGCTCAAGAGCCCACGTGTCACCATCTGGGTCGCCCGGATGCGAGCCAACGCACTGTCGGCTTCCTTCGCCAGCCCTTCCAGCGCTTGCTTGCTCAGATCAGAGTGTTGTGCGGCTGTGCCGCCCGCAGCTCCCGCCTTGGAGCCGCCTTGCACCCCACCGGTGATATTGGCAATCAACTGCTGCAGGCTCTGCTGGATCTGCCCTTTTGGCAGGGCAGTCAGACTGGGCAACACAGGCTGTGACAGGGGGCGCGGGGCTTTGGTCTCGATACCCTCGTCCTGAAGAAGATTTTTAAGCTGCATGAGAAGCGACTTCACATCTCCGCCTCCCCCGCCTGTGGCAGCTGCCTGCCCGGTGTTGGACGCAAGACCAGTTTGTCCGACAGCTTTCTGCAAATCTTCTCCTGTGACGCTGCCAGCTTCAGATCCGCCAAGCCTAAGGCCAAGCAACTGCTGCAAGACCTGTCGTACGGGTGGCGATACATTGACCGCTCCTTGAGAAACAGCGACCTGAAGGGCAGCAGCCTGGGCAAAGACACCAGACAGGGAGCTTTGCTGCTTGGTCAGCCCCTCAGCCAATTTGTCTGCGTTTGCCTGCAACTGGGGAGGAATAACAGAACTCTGAATTGCACTGCCTTGGGGGCTGCTCGTTAAAGTCGACGCAGATCCACCTGAGCCCATGGCTCCGGCTTGGCCAGAAGGCAAACTCGCTGTCCCCGACTGTCCTTGCCCACTCAGGAGTGAGCCTGAAGCATAGGCGTTTAATGTTTGCGGTGAGATCGGCGCACCACCAGCCGGAGAGTAAACAGTTTGTCCGCCCACAGGCCCGGTTGCTCCCGGCTGCATCCCAGGCGCTGAAGTTGTAGCGCTCGCGTTCGCCAGACCTGGAGCTCCTGGCTGGATCGGCGAGGCGGCGCCACCACCGACCTGACCCGTCGTCGTAGCGGGTATAGCCGCCCCTGATGGCACCTGTGTTTGACCGACGTTAGACAGGGCCGGCTGCGGAGCCGCACCACCTGAAGACGGCAAAGGACTTGTCGCCGCAGACTGGGGAAGCGGTGCAGCAACATTGCCTGAGATAGACCTTGGATGTCCGGTTGATGCTTGAAGGCCGCCAGGCCCCTGCGGGTCCACCGCCTTCCCGGCTGTTATGGGGTGCGCAGCACTTCCGGCACCCGCCCCACCAGCGGCCAACGGCGATGATGATTGCTGAGTAAGCTGTCCCGTGGTTTGACCTTCTGTCGGAGCGCCTGGAAGAGTTCCCGCTTGCTGCGTGGCTGCAGCAGGATTGCCGGCAACACTGGGTGTGCCAGCTCCGCCAGAAGGCAACGCAGTCGTTGCGGCTGGAACCTGCCCGCTCACCGTGCTGCCGACGCTGCCTTGTACCGCAGCCCCCGCCGCTTGCGCGGACGGAGCTGCCTCTGCCGGGGGGAGGCCTGAAGGCGGTACGGCAGGTCCTGCAGCTTGCGTTGCTGAGCTGATCGCACTGGTTTGTGATGCAAGAGCAGAAGCGCCAGGGCCCGGCGCAGCCGTTCCGACGTTTGGCAAAGACTGCGGCGCGCCCTGAGGCGGCGCTTGGGCCTGCGTTGTTTGAGCAGCAACGCGCGCACCTTGTGGAGCAGACGTTGGATCACCTTGTGCAACTTTCCCTCCAGTTGGCGCAGAAGGTTGCTGCTGCGCTGGCACCTGAACGAGTGTCCCAACCGCATTGCCAGCAGGCGCTTGCGTTCCGGTCGCGACGGGTTGAGCGGCCGGTGTGGCCTGAGGCGTCTGAGAGGATTGAGGCGCTTGCGAATTCTGCCCCACATGAGCAGGTTCAGGTCGTTGCGTTGCAAGGGCAGCAACAAGTTGTCGGGTCAGAGCTTCTGGCGACCCAAGCGCAGAAGGGTGAACCAGCGGCGCCGAAAGGGTTTGATTTCCACCCTGGGCAGTCGTGCCGCCAGGTCTCGGTGGAAGAGGCTGCGAGGCATTAGCAGAAGCTTGCGACGCCTGACCTGCGTTAGTAGGCCCAGGACGCGGCTGGGTCGTTGGCACCTGCTCCGCAGTCTGTGTCTTCGGCAAGAGCTGAATTTGCGGCGCGGCATTCCGCGCTCCATTGCCGGACGCTCCTTCAGAAACCTTGATCGTCACTTCGGTCCCCACGGGGAGCGGTGTCGAGGAGCGCACATCCAGAGTCTGTTTCCCGGCCGTCAACGTCAAAACGTTATTGGGGCGCACAGCGGTAACCTTCGCCGCCACATCCGTGCCCGGCGTCAACTTCATCTGTGTATCCGGGCTGCCGCTCGCCTGTGAGGCTGCGACCGCAACAACAGGTCCGACCAACTTCAACTCCCGGGAAATCCGTAACGTCTCCCACAGTCTAGCAAAGATTCGCGTCGAGAAGTGAGAACTGCTTTCCGAGGTCGTTAAGGCAAATCAAATCAGCCGCAAAACGCAACGCTTTTGACCTCCCTCAACGCACACACAGCCCGTTTCGAGCAGTGTGCTTGGCGGAGGGCTCAGATTGGATCAAACCGAACTGCAGCGGAGTACATCTTTATGGGATGGATCGACAGGATGAATGAACGTGCCGCCCTCATGGGCCGCATGTTGGAAACCATCGACGCCATGGACCCGGAACAACAGGGGCACAGTCTTGCAAGGGGCCTGAGAACAGCATCGGGCAACTGCATGAACTGCAAGAACGCCGAAGCCTGTGCCAGGTGGCTGGACGAGCACCCGGAGGGAACCGGAATGGCGCCGGAAATATGTCTCAACCGAACGCTGTTTGCGTCCTGGAAAAAGAACTAGCTGCGGTGGCCTCAGGCCCGTTTGGCAGCGGCAATCCTGTAGGCGATCAACGCGACGATCACCGCTCCGATGAACCGGAACGGGAACATGGCAAGGGCACCCGCATCATGCGGTATAATTGTCGGAAGACCGATCAGGCCCCAGGCAGTTTCCACCAACAAGGACAGCGTCGCTCCGGCAAAGCCGGCCAGAGCAATCTTGGCCGGCTGATCGGCGTGCCAGCCCATATATGCTCCCGCCAATAGCGAAAGCGGGTTGAGCAGCCCTGCCAGGGTGAAAAGGTCGATCCAAGTGTCTGATAGCATCATCATGCGACCTCTTTAACCGGGCTCAAAACCAAAGGCGAGCCACTTTCCGACATTTGACCTGGATTTTTCAACGAAGTAAGTATTTACTTTGGAAGGCTGAAATATAGGCTGGAAATATAGAGACATACGAATACCCGAAAGGCCTACAAAACTGTGATTTCAAGAATATATTTCTCTAAAACCACGCATACTACAGTGTATTTCTCATGAAATCAGACTTGAATATCAAAACCCTTCTGGCCGAAGAAAAGCGCCTGGGACTGAACTGCAATTACTGCGGCAGGTTTCGATATCTCAACCATGGCCGCTTTGCGCCTTCTACCCCTGTTGAAGCCATCGCGAAAACCCTGACCTGCGCACGCTGCGGTTCGGAAGATGTCGAAACATTCGCCGTCACCCGCACGAGTGAAAAGGGCTATTGGCCTGCCGAGCGCAGCTGATCAGAAAGACAAAGGCCGCCCGTACCCAAAAAGAGCAAGAGCGGCTTTATTCATATTCTGCCAGGTCAACCGATGCGGTTTCAGGCAAGAGCCGGATTTAACGGGGAAGGCTCAGCGGCTGCTGTCGTTCCCTCACCGGTCCAGACCTCGCCGGAAAGGCGCCGATACAGCTGCACCGCAGGGTCTCCGTCGACTTCGATTGGAGTGAGAAACACTCCGGCCTGCGTCATCTTCTGCCCAATGAACAGCGAACCGCTCATCCATACCAGCAGTGGCGCCACTGCGAGGGGAATTGCCACCGGCATCAGCCAAGGCAGCAAGTCCGGCGAGGCTTCATAACAATATGCAAGAGCCGCAATCCCACCGAAAGCCATCCACCAGCTTGCCTTGAAGCTGGCAAGGAAGCTCAGCCCGCCATCTTCTCGCGCGCTCGCCGGCCAGCCGCCGTCGGCGCCCATCATGACCTGCAAAACAGATCGCGTCTGAAACATCATATGCACAGGTGCGAAAAGCGACGTCAGAAACAACTCTATAATCGCACTCAACGTTACCCGCAGGATCGAGCCGAATCGCTTCGCCTGACCCTGCAGGATCACCCTCACAAGCAAGCTTGCTTTCGGCACAATCAACAAGACGACAACCCCGAAGAGCAGCGCCAGAGCCTTGGACGTCTCCGGATGTGGAAAGATTGGAAAAGGCACCCGCTCGTCAAAGTAGACTGGAGCCATGGCGAAGAGCGGGGCCGCCAGCGTGGACAGCAAAAACAGCAACCACACCGGAGATCCAAGATAAGAAAAGATCCCCTGCACGATCATCGCCCGGCTCCACAGCTTCAGCCGAGGCGCTGTCAGAACGCGTGCGTGTTGCAGGTTCCCCTGGCACCAGCGTCGGTCACGCTTGGCGTATTCGATCAGATTGGGCGGCGCTTCTTCGTAAGACCCAGTCAGATCCGGATCAAGACGCACCAGCCAACCGTCGCGGGCCAAGAGGGCCGCTTCAACCGTATCGTGACTAAGAACATGACCACCGAACGGTGGACGGCCTTTCAGCGGCTGCATGCCACAAGATCGGGCAAAAGCTTCCACTCGGATCAGCGCATTATGCCCCCAGAAGGGTCCTGCCGTGCCCTGAAGGGCAGCAACGCCGCGCGCAAAGCTTGGACCATAAAGAAACGACGAAAACTGCAGAAGGCGTCCAAACAGCGTTTTCATGCCGATCGTCTGCGGTAGGCTCTGCAGCAAGCCCATCTGCGGTTCGGCCGCCATCCGGCGTACCATCTCGATGATCGTTTCGCCACGCATCAGACTGTCGGCATCCAGAACCAGCATGAAATCATAGCCGCCGCCAGACCGACGAACGAAATCGGCGATATTACCCGCCTTGCGACCACTGTTCTTCTCACGATGACGATAGTAGAGCGGCAGCAGATCTCCGACGCGTTGCTGCAACCGGGCAAAGGCCGCCTGCTCCGCGACCACGGCTTCAGGCCGAGTGGAATCAGACAACAGGAAAACCTCAAATCCGCTCGCGGAGTCACTGTCTGTGAGCTGGCGGATCATGGTTTCCAGCCGCGCCATCACCGGCTCGGCACTTTCATTATAGACCGGCATCAGGATCGCGGTGCGGCAGGCGGAAATATCCTCAGTCCGACGTCTGGGGTCTGGATCAAACAGGACGCCGAGCACAGCTGTGCAGGTGCCCCATGCCAGCCAGAACCCGGCGATTGCGATCAGGGCAACGCGCGGAACATCCAGCCAGTCATAACCGTCAGATTGAACGATCGATCCGAACATGACCACCGCCGCAACAGTCAGCGTGGCGGTCAGAAGCAAAGCCCCCGCCCGACGGAAATGAACCCGGTAAGGTCCTTCCTTGCCCGCCTCAGGCACTGCCTGCGTTCGCTCGTTGCGTTCGAATGATCGAAACCGAAATCTCATGAAGCTGCCTGACCTCAGTGCTCAAGCGATGCCGAGCCCTGCTCGACCCTGACGGGTAAAACATGGGACGGCGCACCGAACACGCCGCTCAGCGCCTGACGGAACCAGGAAACAGAAACCGTCTTATGCAAGGGTATCGCTGCCAGGTCATGATCCGGCATAGTAAGTGGAAAATTGGGAAGTCCCGGGAGACCCTCGGAATGAGCCGGGGTCACGAGTGGGGCGATATCGCTCAAGTGTTCGCGGTCCATTGATACATCCATCTTTCAGTGAGAATTTTATCGTTCAGCTTCAAGACCAGGTGCATTTCAACAGGCTGATCAGCGTTGTTTCGTTGCACGTCAAATACATAACGCCATCCCCCCCCTTCGAGTTTCTGGAGGTGGTCAGTTTTTTGTTCGCCGTTCTGAATCGAAAGTATCGCACTCAGGGGTTCCTCGGCGCCGATCTTCGCCAGCTGCTCACCGGCAAACTCGACCACGAACTTGCGAACGGTCGCCTTTGTCTCAGCCAGTCCAGAAGCGCCACCATGGCCGGTGCGGGTAGCCACCACTTGCGCCTTTTCCGTTCCCGGCTCCGGCTCAGCGCCCCAGGTCATGCGGTAGGCAAAGCGGAATGAAGACCCGGCTTCGGCCTTCGCCTCCGGCACCCAGAAGGCAACGATATTATCGTGAACTTCCAGCTGCGACGGGATTTCGGCCAGCATCACGCTGCCCTGCCCCCAATCACCCATCGGTTCGATCCACAGCGAGGGCCGCTTGTGGTAAAGCGCCTCAGTATCCTGATAGTCATCAAACTTGCGGTCCCGCTGCAGAAGGCCAAACCCTTGTGGGTTGCTTTCGCCAAGGAACGACAGACCGAGATTGGACGGATTGCGCAGCGGACGCCAAAGGCGCTCGCCGTCCTCCCGCAGGATCAGCAATCCATCGCTATCGTGAACTTCTGGCCGATAATCATCAAAGCCAGTCCGGTCGTTTTCGCCGAACAGATACATGGATGTCAGCGGAGCAATGCCCAGACGCTCAATATCATTCCGCACGAAAAGCCGTGCATCGACTTCTACCTGCGTATTGATATCGGGCAGGATTCGGAACTGGAATGCGCCCGTCACGCTCGGACTATCGAGCTCTGCCCACAGCAGCATCTCCTGCTGGCCTTCTTCAGGGCGCCGCAGATAGAACCGGCTGAAGCGTGGAAATTCCTCGGCTCCGCCAGCTGCTGTGTTCACTGCCAACCCACGTGCAGACAGACCATATGTGTTGCCCTTGCCCAGCGCGCGGAAATAACTTGCGCCGAGAAAGACAATCAGCTCGTCCAGATTATCTGGCGTGTTGAGCGGATAAAGCAGACGAATGCCGGCTGCACCCGGCAGCTCCATCTTTTCCAGTCCCTTGTCAGACAAAGCACCAAGGTACTCAAAATCTGCTCCGGAGAACGTCACTGGCTTGGCATGGCCGTCGATGATCTCGAACACCTCCACCGGCTCCTTGAAGAGCCAGCCCGGATGGAACGCCTGAAGCTGATAGTCCGCAGCGGTGTTGCTCCAGAGCGAGCGGTCACGGCGGAATTTGATCAGGCGATGATGATCATAGTCGAGGTTTGCAAGCGCTTCCGGCAGAGGCTTGTCATAGGGTGCGTAGGGTTCGCCTGCCCGTGCCTGCATCGTCTCCACCAAAGCCTCGAAGGTGAACGACGGAAGTTCGGTTGCAACTGCCCCGGCAGCATCAGAGGCATCAGTTTCCGAAGCCGCATGAGCAGCCAGGGGATGAAACGCACCATTCGGGAGCAGGCTCCAGAAACCGGCAGCTGTCGAAGCAAGGAATAAACGGCGACTGATCACGTGCGAAATCTTCTTTCAAATCTGGCTTGGTAGCCGAAGGGGACGGACACGATTTGCAATCTCTGCAGCATCGAAAATGGCGTGACGAGGGTCAAAACACGATCGCTGGCACACAGAACACAAATCGGTCATCGTGCCGACAAACCTCCCAACGCGGGAGATTTGCATGAGTTCCCTGCGAGTTACCGTCTTGCAGCAATTTTGATCGGAGATCCGTGGCTTTCCTCGGACCGAACCGTGGCAAAAGATAGAAATATTTTTCTGATGGTTAATACATCAGATCGACTTCTCAATAAAATTACGCAATTGTGCCAGTGACATAAGCTGCAAAGCATTCCGAAATCCGCTCAAACGTATCTCCAGTCATCCAGAGAAAAACGGTGACCTGACCAGGTTAGCCGGATTTCATGAGTTTGCGATGCGGAATATTTTGGCGAGCAGCCTATAGCTGCCCTACCACCAAATCGGCCAATGCGAGCGAGCCGGTCAGTCCGGGGGACTCGATGCCATACAAGGCAACCAATCCCTCACGACCATGCGAACGCGGTCCGTCTATCCGGAAATCCGCAGCTGCCTCGCCAGGTCCGGAGATCTTGGGACGCACACCGGAATAGTCATCGGTCAATGCGCCATCTACCAGATCAGGCCAATAACGTCGGATCGCGGCATAAAACGCACCGCCCCGCGCCGGATCGACCCGGTAGTCAAGCGCGCCATATTCGGCACTCTCAAGCCATTCCACATCCGGGCCAAACCGCGCCTGATGCTGCAGGTCGAGGGTCAGATGTACGCCCAGCCCACCGGGCTCGGGCACTGGATAGATCAGCCGAGAAAACGGCGCCTTGCCCGACAACTTGAAATAGCTGCCTTTGGCAAAATAGCCATGCGGTGGGACGATGTCCGGCAGACAAGCCGCCAGTCCAGGGGCGCCATGACCAGCAGCAATGACGACTTCTTTAGCCGAAATTGCAAAACCCTCATCACCGGCAGTCGTCAGCTGATAGCCCTCGCCCGGCAACGCGGTGATGCTTGCAACCTCCGTATTCAGCACCACCTGCCCACCGTTGGCTTCCAGTTCCCCCTGCAGAGCAAGCATATAGCCATGAGTGTCAATGATGCCGGTCGAGGGTGACAAAAGCGCTGCTTCACAGGAAAGAGCCGGTTCCAGCGCCAATGCTTCTTCGCCAGACAGAAAACGCAGATCATCCACTCCGTTCGCTGCTGCCTTCTGGCGAATGCCTTCCAGTTCGGCGACCTGAGCCTGCGAGCTGGCGACAATCAGCTTGCCTATCCGCTCATGCCCTACGCCGTGGGCCTCGCAGAAATCATAAAGCATCGCCTTGCCGGCGACGCAGGCGCGCGCCTTCAAGCTGTCTTTCGGATAATAGATCCCGGCGTGAATGACTTCCGAATTACGGGCCGACGTTTCCGAGCCGATCAGCTCATGCCGCTCCAGAACCATCACCTCACGGCCAGACAGTGCCAGCGCCCGGGCAATGGCCAGCCCGACGACGCCGGCGCCGATCACAAGGGTTTCGATGTCATGCATGCGAGGCTCTGAGGTTTTAGGTGTGTGCCGATAGTGAAGACATCAATACCGGGGATCCGCCACCCCTGCGCAGGCAGGAATGAGGCAGTTGCTTGCAGGCCGTGTCGATCCCCGGCACATGGCCGAGGATCACAGATAAACCATCAGGCCTTTTGGCTCAGCCCCACCAGGCCGTTGGCTCAAAGGAACCGGCAGCTTCCTCGATGACGGAACCGAGCTGAAACAGCGTGCTTTCGTCGAACGGCTTGCCGATCAACTGCAGCCCAAGCGGCAATCCGTCACTGGACAGCCCCGCAGGCACGGAAATGCCTGGAAGGCCCGCCATGTTGACTGTGACTGTAAAGACGTCCTGCAGGTACATCTTGACCGGATCGGAATGCATTTCCTTGTCGCCGATGGCGAAGGCGGCTGAAGGTGTCGCAGGTGTAAGGATCGCGTCCACACCATTGGCCCAGGCGAGATCGAAATCCCGCTTGATGAGGCTGCGGACTTTCTGAGCCTTCAGATAGTAGGCATCGTAATAGCCGGCAGACAGAACATAGGTTCCGGTCAGAATACGGCGTCTCACCTCTTCGCCGAAGCCTTCAGCGCGGGTGCGTTCATACATATCCGCAATGTCCTTGCCCGGAACCCGCAGACCGTAGCGCACACCATCGTAGCGGGCGAGGTTAGAAGACGCCTCGGCCGGTGCCACGATATAATAGGCTGGCAGAGCATATTTGGTGTGCGGCAGGGTGATATCGACGATCTCGGCACCGGCATCCTTCAGCCACTGGATGCCCTTCTGCCAAAGTGCATCAACCTCTTCGGACATTCCATCGACACGGTATTCCGCCGGAATGCCGATCTTCAGTCCCTTGACCGACTTGCCAATGGCCGCTTCGTAATCCGGCACCTCGATATCGACCGAGGTCGTGTCCTTAGCGTCAACCGAAGCCATCGACTTCAGCAGAATTGCGCTGTCCCGCACGGTCTGTGTAATCGGGCCAGCCTGATCGAGAGACGAGGCGAAGGCAATCGTGCCCCAACGCGAACAGCGGCCATAGGTTGGCTTGATGCCGACAGTCCCTGTCAACGCGGCAGGCTGACGGATGGAGCCGCCGGTGTCGGTTGCCGTCGCGCCCATGCACATGCGCGCTGCCACGGCCGCAGCAGAGCCACCAGAAGACCCCCCTGGAACCAATCCTTCGTTAGAGCCGGACTTGCGCCACGGGTTGATGACGTTGCCATAGTAGGACGTCTCGTTGGAAGAGCCCATCGCGAACTCATCCATGTTGAGCTTGCCCAACATGACTGCGCCATCGGCCCACAGGTTGGCAGTCACAGTGCTCTCGTAGCGCGGCTTGAAACCATCGAGAATATGCGAACAGGCCTGAGTGTGCACGCCTTGGGTGGCGAACAGGTCCTTGATGCCCAGTGGAATGCCTTCCAGCGCGCCGCCTTCTCTCTTGGAAAGCTTCTCGTCAGACGCCTTTGCCATCTCCCGCGCCTTGTCTGCGGTGACCGCGACATAAGCGTTGATCGAGGCATTGGCCGCTTCGATGTTGGAGAGGAAAGCCTCGGTCAGCTCGCTTGAGGTAATGTCCTTGGACTTCAGCTTGTCGCGGGCATCCGCGATGGTCAGATTGGTGAGTTCACTCATGAGATCAGATTCTTTCGATCGGCCGTCGTGGCCCGAATTGAGGTCTCGCCCATCAGTTGAAAGACGGGCAGGGCACAGACAAAGGCTTATTCGACGACCTTCGGCACCATGAAGAAGTTGTCTTCCGACATCGGCGCATTGGCGGTGATATCATCCGCCTTGCCGCCATCCGTCACGCCGTCCGCGCGCTTCTTCATGGTCTGCTCAACCACCGAGGTCAGCGGTTCGACGCCGGAAACATCAACTTCATCGAGCTGCTCGACGAATCCGAGAATGGCATTGAGTTCTCCGGTCATGCGCTCAGCCTGAGCGTCATCGATCTTGATGCGGGCCAGACCGGCCACGCGCTTTACCGTTGCGGTATCGACGGACATGTTTTCTTCCTGTCGTTGAATGCGTCTATCGGGCCGGAGTCGACCCCTAGTTACACCGGTTTTTCACCGAACGGCCTCTCAGACAAGCTCCAAGCTTGTCGAGGAACAACATTTCCGCAATTATCGGTACCACTGATAACCGGATAATATCGCTGTGCCCGTATCTCCTCGTTCCACTCGCCAAGCCGACGCACCGGTCAAAAGTTACGAACCCCAGGAACGTGGCCGCCCGCAAGACCCTGAATTGACACGCAGAATACTTGATTCAACCTTGCAGGAAATCGCCTCAACCTCTTACGAAAAAACGACTATCTCGAACATCTCCCGGCGTTCACAAACCAGCAAGCAGGCCATATACCGACGTTGGAAGGACAAGGCACGTCTGGTCGCGGATGCCTTGAAAGCCGGGCTTGCCGCTTCCCCCCCAGCTCCACCCCAGCGCGGTAGCGTGGCGCAGGACCTGAAAGTCTGTCTCACCCATCTGGTTGAGGCCATGCAGGAAACGCCGCTTGGCGAGGCTCTGCGTTCGGTTATCCCACTCCGCGACGATGCGCATTTGCGAGCCGTTTTGGCAGAGGCAGAAGACGAGCGCCGTCTGCATATGCGGCAGATTCTCATTGCCACGCCGTTCGAAACCGACATGGAAACCCGCATCGACTTGCTGCTGGGGCTTATCTATTTTCGGCTTCTGACGCGCGGCATCCGGATTGAAGCTCGCGATATCGACTCAGCCATCCAGCTGGTCCTCGGCTTGACGCCCCCCAAGGATCCGCCTCGCGCGTCTGTGCCAGAGCCGTGATAAGGCTTGATTGGTATTTTTTGCTAAGTGAAAGCACTATCAAGATCGACCCGCCCGACGTCACGCGGCGGACTTTTGAAATCAAACCACTTGGGAACCTCGAGAGATGAAGAACTTCAAGCTTGGCACACTCGCCCTCGCCCTCGCAGTGTTTGCCACGCCGCTCGCCTTCCCCGGCATGACAGCAGCCCAGGCTGATGAAATCACCACCTTCGTAAAGGACGGCGCAGCCATCGGCGGCACCGATCCGGTTGCCTATTTCACCGAAGGCAAGCCGGTTGCAGGCTCCACCGACTTCACGGCTGAGTATGATGGCGTGACCTGGAAGTTTGCATCCGCTGAAAATCGCGACACCTTCAAGGCCAACCCCGCCAAATACGCTCCTCAATACGGCGGCTATTGCGCCTTCGGTGCGTCCATGGGCTTCAAGATCCCTGTCATTCCGGATGCATGGAAGATCGTAAACGGCAAGCTCTACCTCAACAATTCCCGCCCTGTTCAGAAGCGCTTCGAGGCCAATACCAGCGAGCTGATCAGCAACGCAGACCTCAACTGGGAAATCATCAAGGGCGAAAAGCCGGAAGACCTGAAAGAGCCAATCATTCGGTAACAAGATTGCGCCGGGCGCCCAGCCCGAACCTGCCAAACAAGAGGGCTGGGAAATAGGTCGCAAGCGTCATCCTCGGCCATGTGCCGAGGATCCAGTCTTCCCCAACTCAAGAAAGCCTGGATGCTTGGGACCCGCCCGAGCATGACGGCAGTAACACCGCGCCTTGAGATTGCCGCTCCCGCTTCCAATTAAAAAGCCCGCCACATGGCGAGCTTTTTGCGTTCTGCAGATGAACCCACGTCAGGCTTCGAATGTCACACCCGGAACAGGCACATTCACCCGGTTCCCTTGATCTCCCAACTCGGCAATGAAGAGATCTGCGGTCTGGTCGACAATTGGAAACGATCCGAAGTGGCAAGGTAGGATCGTCTCAAACTCAAAGAACCGTCGGCAGGCGAGTGCCGCAATCTTTCCGCCCATGGTGAACCGATCGCCGATGGGGACAACACCGATTTTAGGCGCATAGATCTCATTGATCAGCCCCATGTCGGAGAAGATATCCGTGTCGCCCATATGGTAGAAAGTCTTTTCCCCCGGCGCATCAATGATGATCCCGTGGGGATTTCCCAGATAGGTGATGCCGCCATCAGAGCTGGTGGACGACGAATGATGCGCCACCGTCAGCGCAACCTTGAACGCGCCAAGGTCGACAAACCCGCCCGAGTTCATCGGATTGAGGTTTTCCACGCCCTTGGACGACGCCCAGCCACAGATTTCCGCATTCGCCGTCAGAAGCGCTCCGGTCTTCTTCAGAATATCGATACTGTCGCCAATGTGGTCGTCGTGGCCGTGGGTCAGGATCACATGGGTGACACCCTCGGTCACCATGTCAACGCTGAGGTCGCCCGGAAAACTTGGGTTTCCGGTCAGAAACGGATCGATCAGGATTGAAGCGTCCTTCAGTTCGATCTTGTAGGCAGCGTGGCCGTACCAGGTAATTTTCATGAAGAAGTCTCCTGTAATTTTATGAGCTGAGATGTACGACCCGCACAGTGGAGCAGGCCACCTCCAGCTTTCCCTGCCTTACATAAGCGCCTCTGATGCGGATCAAAGGCCTGAGACGGAAAAACCAGCTCGGAACTGTTTAGACCTTGCGGAGGCCGGACGAACTTGATGAAATTGAACCAATCGACTTCCCCAAACACGTGGAAGCACGCAGCCGTAAAACCCGCAAGCCTTCCTTCAAGTTCGCAAAGACCATCGCACCCATCATGCCCGCATCCGAAAACGCCGCCACCTGCCCGCCAAAACGTCTTCAATCGGCTGTCATCGCCGATACGCTTGAAGCAGAAATCATTGCAGGAACATTGGCTTCCGGATCGAAGCTTGACGAACAGGCACTGGCCGACAGGTTCGGCGCCTCGCGCACGCCGGTCCGCGAAGCGCTACAGTTGCTTGCCAGCCGATCGCTGGCCGAGCGGGTTCCATTTCGCGGCGTGATCGTCACGCAGATCACGCGGGAGCGAATCGACATGCTGTTTGAGACAATGGGAGAGATCGAAGCCACCTGCGGACGCTTTGCCGCCGAACGGATGACCATGAGCGAACGCGCCGCGCTGGAAGAACTGCATCAGTCGATGGGGGACATGGCCAACCTGGGCTCCCAGGAAGACTATGAAACCGCCAACACCATTTTCCACACCCGGATTTTTGAAGGCGCTCACAATGCGGAACTTCTGGAGGTGGCCAACGGCCTTCGCTTGAAACTCGCCCCCTTCCGCAAATCCCAGCTTAAGGCCGCCGAGCGCATGAAGCGTTCCAACGAAGAGCATGAGGCCATCGTTGGGGCAATTCTAGAGCGCAATCCCCGTGCCACGGAAAAGGCGCTCCGCCGCCACCTGCTCAGCGCGGCCAAGGCGGTTCTCAACAGCATGAAATAAAGAGCGGCTTGTCTCGAGCCCGCCTTGTCTCCCTAGAAAACGGAAAACCGCCCTCACAAGTGAGAGCGGCTTCCCTTCCATTGAGCGATGAGCGTGGGCTGCTTTACCACCCAATGGCATTCGGCAGCCAGGTCGCCAGTGCCGGGAAACAGAACACCAGTGCCAGACCAATGAGCTGCAGACCGATAAAGGGAATGACCCCCTTGTAAATATCACTGGTCTTCAGCTCAGGCGGCGCCACCCCCTTCAGGAAGAACAGTGCCCAGCCGAACGGCGGCGTCAGGAACGACGTCTGCAGATTGACCGCAACCAGGATCGCCACCCAGGCCATGTCCACGCCAGCCGATTGGAAAATCGGTATGAACAATGGCAGGGCGATATAGGAAATCTCGATCCATTCCAGGAAGAAACCCAGCACGAACAAGATCAGCATCAGAAACAGAAGTTGGCCATTCAGCCCGCCCGGCACCATCGCAAAGGCATCCTGAACAAGCCGTTCTCCACCCAGTCCCCGGAACGCCAGACCGAATGGCTGTGACATTACCAGAATGAAGAACACCATGGCCGAAGTGACGAAGGCAGATTTGACCGCATCTTTCAAAACCGAGAGGTTCAAGCGACCATAGAGGGCGGCCAGAACCAGAGATCCGAAAGCGCCCATGGAAGCAGCTTCGGTTGGAGCAGCAATCCCGCCAATAATCGATCCGAGAACCAGGAAGATCAGCGACAGAGGTGGCACCACCACCTTCAACAGCTTCAGGGCAATGTCACCGCCGCTATAAAGTGCCCGCTCTTCCGGCGGGAACGCTGGAACCATCTTTGGGGCAAACACGCCAAGTCCGAGGATGAACAAAACGAACAGTCCCGACAGAATCAAGCCCGGAATCAGGGCTGCGGCAAACAGCGTGCCGACGCTCTCGCCCATGATATCAGCGAGCAGGATCAGCACCAGGCTGGGGGGAATGATCTGCCCTAGCGTGCCGGAAGCGCAGATCACACCACTGGCAATCGCCTTGTTGTAACCCCGGTTGAGAAACGGACCCAGCGCGATGAGACCCATGGTGACGACGGTGGCACCGACAACGCCCGAGGCCGCCCCCATCAGCACGCCGACGAGCACAATTGCCAGCGCCATGCCACCGCGCAAGCCGCCCATCGCCAGACCGATGACGTCCAGAAGGTCCTCGGCGATCTTCGATTTCTCCAACATGATGCCCATGAAGATGAAAAGCGGAAGCGCCAGAAGCGTGTAGTTGGTTACCACCCCGAACATGCGCGCGGGGATAAGATTGAAGAGCACCGGCCCGAAGCCGATGTAGCCAAACACGAAGCCCGTTACAGCAAGGCAGATTGCCACGGGGACCCCGCCGAGCAACAGCAGGAAGAATGCGCCGATCATCATCAGCGGTAGAATTTCAGCAAAAGGCATAGTCTGTTGTCTTTAGTGTTGGCCAGCTTCATCAGGTGAGCCGACAATCAGGCGCAGTGCGCCAAGCGTCATGGCCAATGCCTGGAGGGCGAGCAGAGTGAAGGCTGCCGGAATGGCGGCTTTCAGGATGTAGCGCAGGGGCAACCCACCCGGATCGGGAGAGCCTTCCATGATGGCATAGCTGCTCTGGACGTATTTGACTGAGAGGTAGACCACATAGATGGCAACCAGCGTCAAAGCCGCATTTGAGAAGAAATCGACAACCGCCTTGGTCTTACCTGAAAAGCGCGCATAGAAAATGTCGACACGAACCTCACCACCCTGATTGAGGCCGTAGGACATGCCAAACAGAGCTGCCACGGCCATCAGGTGCCATTCCAGCTCCTGCAATGCCACGCTGGAAAACGAAAACAGGTAACGCGCCAGCACGTTGAAGGCGACAAGAAGCACAAGCGCCAGCCCGGACCAGGCTGCCACATTGCCAACGATGCGGACGACGCAAGATGCGCCGCCCTCCATCTGTTTGAGAAAGCTCATCATCTACAGATCAGCCGAGCAGGTTGTGGTACGGCTTCTCGGAAATGGAAGCCCACAGGTCATGCTCTTTCTTGAAGGCGAAGAAGGCATCATGCACCTTCTTTGTGGCCGGGTCGGCAGCCGCGCCATCGGCGAGAACCTGGTCCGTGACTTCCTTCAACTTGGCAACAACTTCCTTCGGCAGAACGTCGGCCTTGACGTCGAAGTTCTCAACCAGATCCACCATAGCGGCCGCATTGTTGGCTTCACACCAGGTGTGACTTTCCAGATTGCAGGCCATTGCAGCAGAAGACACGATTGCCTGGAGGTCAGCCGGCAGGGTGTCCCAAGCAGCCTTGTTGATCAGCAGCTCGGTCGCATTGGACGGCTCATGCCAGCCGGTGGTGTAATAGTACTTGGCAGCGTTCTGAAGTCCGAGACGACGGTCCTGATAAGGTCCGACGAATTCCGCAGCATCGATCACGCCGCGTTCCAGTGCCGGGAAGATTTCCCCGCCCGGAAGCAGCTTCACATCGACACCAAGTTCGGAATAGACCTTCCCGGCAAGACCAGGAATACGCATCTTCAGATTGTTGAAATCATCGACCGACCTGATCGGATTACGGAACCAGCCGGTCATCTGCACGCCGGTGTTGCCCATGGGAAGGGCCTTCATGCCAAGCGGCGCATAAAGCTCGTCCCACAGGGCCTGTCCGCCACCATGATAGAGCCATGCGTTCATGCCCTGGAAGTTCAAGCCAAATGGAACCGTGGTGAAATACTGAGCGGCCGGGATCTTGCCCGCCCAGAAATATGCATTGGCAGCATTCATCTCGACCGTACCGGAACGAACGGCATCAAAGCCTTCCATCGCAGGGATCAATTCGCCTGCCGCAAAGTGTTGGATCTTCAGGCGACCACCGGACATGGCCTCGACCTTTTTGCAAAAGTCGGTCGGGCTGCCTGGACCTTCAACGTAGAAGGGAGAACCCGGACCATAGGCGTTGGTCATCTTCCAGGAGAAGGTGTCAGCGGCACGGGCGATGGAGGGAGCTGCGAGGGGAGCAACAGCAGCGGCAACGAGACCGCCTTTCAGAAACTTGCGACGTTCCATGGAACCTAATCCTTCATGTTCGGGGGTCGCCTGGGAGGAAGCGACCAAACTGGCGCTAGGCGCGCTCGACCCTATAGATACAAGAAGGATGCCAGTTTTTAAGTTTTAATCTTTTCAAATACTTAAATGTTTCAACCTTGCATTTTTGTATACAATAACTAAATTTTTTTCATTATTGCATACCTATTTTGCACTGCAACCATAAGCACTGCACAGGTTGTAGGCAGATACACCTTCCTTGCCGGACCTACCGGCATTAAATGCTTTTGCACCTAACGCCCGCAGCTGCTGGCTTTTGACGAAAACTCCTGCTAAAGCGCGAATATGGCCATAGATCCGACGCTTTCCATTGATGAATTCCTGATTGCTGCAAAGGCAGGCACCCGACTGATCGGGCTCGACCTGGGCACCAAGACCATCGGGCTGGCTCTCTCAGATCTAGGCCGTGGCATTGCCTCGCCGATGGAAACCATCTGGCGCAAGAAATTTACCCTTGATGCGGAATTGCTACTGAAAATCTGTCGGGAGCAGGAAGTCGGCGGCATGGTTCTTGGACTGCCCCTCAACATGAACGGCACCGAAGGCCCGCGCGTTCAGGCCACCCGAGCCTTTGTCCGCAATCTCGCCCCCAAGACCGATCTGCCAATCACATTATGGGATGAACGTCTTTCGACTGCAGCCGTCACGCGCACATTGATCGAAGCCGATTCAAGCCGCGCCCGCCGTGCAGAGGTCGTCGATAAAATGGCCGCCGCCTTCATCCTGCAAGGGTTTCTCGACCGTCTGAGCAACATGCAGGGCCCCAGAGGAAGTGGCCGGGTCTTCTTCGGCGACTGACGCCCCCCGCCTTCAAGCCTTTCCACGTAACCTGAATTTGATCATCGCGCTCGTTGCACCAGCAGGAGAAACGTCGCCAAACCTGTGTCTTCGGAATGGGGTTTGGAACAAATGTCTCAAGCGAAAGACCATCTCGGTGAGGCGCTGACCTTGCTGGCCAGTGGACCTCAGGGCTAGTAGTGACCATCGACGCATTAAATCCCGTTCGGATAGCCCCTTATGTTGACCACGCTCCTCGCCCTTTTGCCCATTATCCTGATCACCGCACTGGGCTATTTGCTGGAGCGAACTGGATTGATCTCGAAGGATCAGTGGCGCGGTATCGAGCGGCTGGCCTATTTCCTCTTGTTTCCGGCGATTCTGTTCAAATCCATTGCCATGGTGGACTTCGCCTCGGTGCCCGCACTGGAAATGGGACTGGCGTTGCTCTGCGCGATTTTGGTGATGATCGCCCTCGTCCTGCTGCTGCGCCCGGTCATGCAGACAAAATTCGAGATCAACGGCCCGCGATTCACATCCATCTTCCAAGGCGCTGTGCGCTGGAATGGCTTCCTGGCTCTTGCCATGGCCGACAGTCTGATGGGTCCGGAAGGCGTGGCATTGCTCGCGGTTGCGATGGTCGTGATGATACCGGTCCTGAACGTTTCCTCGATCCTTGTGCTGTCGCGGTGGGGCAAAAGTGCTGAAAAGCCCAGCGCGGCGAAGGTCGCGCGGGATCTCTATACCAACCCATTCAATATCGCCATTGCTGTCGGCGTTGTCTTCAACGTGCTGTCGATCCCGATTCCAGGCTTCGCCGAACAGACCCTCAACATGCTCGGCGCCGCCTCCCTGCCCGTCGGTATCATCTGCGTCGGCGCAGGCCTTGACCTCAACGCCCTGCGCCGCCCAGGTCCAGCCCTGACCCTAGGCGCCTTCATCCGCCTGTTGATCAGCCCGCTTGTCGGCGCAACCTTCGCTTACTTGTTCGGCGTCACCGGCAACGCTCACACCGCGATCATCATTGCCTGCTCAGTGCCCTCTGCCAGCAACGCCTTCCTGCTGGCCAGACTGATGGGCGGCGACACCAAGCTCATGGCTGAAATTCTGACCCTTCAAACGCTGGCCGCCATCGTCACGATTCCATTGGCTCTCGCCTTGCTGAACTGAGATTGGGAACCCCATCCCGATTTTTTGAGTGGATGGAGCCCGCGCCAATTCAATAGAACTTGTCCACAAGTCGGAATGTGCCTATAGCCTTGGTCTCGATGAGCTCAACAGACCCCCATCGAGACAGTCCCTTCCCTCACCGGCATTTGCTAGGCATCGAAGGACTGCAACCCCACGAAATTCTCGGTCTTCTGGACCGGGCCGAAGAGGCCGTCGAAATCAGCCGCAAGGTTGAGAAGATCAAACCGGTGCTGCGTGGGCGCACCCAGATCAACCTCTTCTTCGAAAACTCCACCCGCACCCAGTCGTCCTTTGAACTTGCAGGAAAGCGGCTTGGCGCGGATGTGATGAACATGGCCGTCAGCCAGTCGTCGGTAAAAAAGGGCGAAACCCTGATTGACACCGCAGCCACGCTGAATGCCATGCATCCGGATTTGCTGGTGGTCCGCCACCATGCCGCGGGCGCCGTACAGTTGCTCGCCAGCAAGGTCGGTTGTTCGGTGGTCAATGCCGGTGACGGCCCGCACGAGCATCCAACACAAGCCCTGCTCGATGCCCTGACGATCCGCCGCCACAAAGGCAAGATCGCCAGGCTGACCGTCGCGATTTGTGGCGACATTACCCATTCTCGCGTGGCCCGCTCCAACATCATCCTGCTCAACGCGCTCGGCGCAAGGGTTCGGGTCATAGCCCCGTCCACATTGTTGCCCTCCGGTATTGAAAAGATGGGTGTGGAGGTCTTCCGCGACATGCGCGAAGGGCTGAAAGGCGCCGACATCGTGATGATGCTGCGGCTCCAGCGCGAGCGAATGAATGGTGCCTTCATCCCCTCGGTGCGCGAGTATTATCGCTACTACGGGCTTGATCAGGAAAAGCTGTCTTACGCCAATGAAGACGCACTGGTCATGCATCCGGGGCCAATGAACCGAGGGGTCGAGATCGATCCCGCAGTGGCTGACGGACCGCAGAGCCTGATCCGCGAACAGGTAGAAATGGGGGTTGCCGTGCGCATGGCCGTGCTGGAAGCCCTGGCCGCCCATCTGCCTACCAGCTGAGGACAAGACCCGTGGCTCAAGACACTTCCAAACCCCTGGTGCTTTCCAACGCAAGGGTGATTGATCCGGCGCGCAATCTCGATGCGCCGGGCGCCGTCATCATCGTTGACGGCACCATTCTCGCGGCCGGACCGGAAGCCGCAAATCAGGGCGCTCCGGAGGGTGCCGAGATCCTCGATTGCAATGGCGCCGTCGTTGCCCCCGGCCTGATCGACATGTGCGTATCCGTTGGCGAACCGGGTGCGGAACACCGCGAAACGTTTGCCAGCGCGTCTCTGGCAGCAGCCAGCGGCGGCATCACGACCATTTGCACTATGCCGGAAACCGATCCGGTGATCGACGACCCGGCCTTGGTCGACTTCATCCTGCGCCGCGCTCGCGACACGGCCATTGTCAACGTCAAGCCGATGGCAGCCCTCACCAAGGGATTGCGCGGTGAGGACATGACGGAAATCGGGTTGTTGCAGGAAGCCGGTGCAATCGCCTTCTCCAACGGCCACAAGTCCGTGCGTAATCCGCAGATCCTGCGACGCATCATGACCTACACGCGGGATTTCGACGCGCTGATTGTCCACCACACCGAAGATGCGGATCTGGCGGGCGGCTCGATGAATGCCGGCCTGAACGCCTCCTGGAAGGGCCTGAGCGGGGTCCCGCGCGAAGCCGAAATCATTGCGCTGGAGCGTGACCTTCGCCTCGTAGGCATGGCGAAGAGCCGTTACCATGCCAACCTCCTCTCTACTGCGGAAAGCGCCAAAGTACTGCAAATCGGCAAGGACCGTGGACTGGACGTGACAGCAGGTGTCTCGATCAATCATCTGACCCAGAACGAAAACGACATTGGCTCCTACCGGACCTTCTTCAAAATGTCCCCGCCCCTGCGTGACGAGGACGACCGCCAGGCAATGATCCAGGCGTTGAAAGACAATGTCATCGACGTGATCGTCTCCAATCACGACCCACAGGACGTCGAGACAAAGCGTCACCCCTGGGCAGAAGCCGAAGATGGCGCCATTGGTCTGGAAACGCTGCTGGCAGCCGCTTTGCGGCTCTATCACAATGAAGACCTCGACCTACTGTCACTGCTGGCAAAGATGACCCTCAATCCGGCCAAGCGCCTTGGTTTGAACACCGGACGTCTGACAGTAGGTGCTCCAGCGGATGTGATCGTCTTCGATCCGGAGCTGCCGTGGGTGCTTGAGAAGGCAGCGATCAAGTCAAGATCAAAGAATTCGCCGTTCGAGGATGCTCGCTTCTCAGGTCGCGTTCTGCGTACCATTGTTGCAGGCAAGACCGTCTACACCTACGATTGAGAAATAGCCGGACAGGTCCGATTCTGATCAGAACTCAGACCCAACGTCCGACAGGACTGATGAACTATCGTCGCGGGAGGCGTCGCTTTGCCTGAAGTTGCTGGATGGGGTCTTTCCATTCCCCTGACCCTTGCAGTGGCCTTGTTCGGCTATCTGATGGGGTCGGTGCCCTACGGGTTGATCATCACCCGGCTCGCTGGTCATGGCGACATTCGCGAGATTGGTTCCGGTAACATCGGCACCACGAATGTATTGAGGACCGGCAGCAAGAAGTTGGCGGCACTCACTCTGCTGGGAGACGCGCTCAAGGGCACGGCAGCAGTCCTCCTTGTCGGCGTCCTCTTTGGCCGGAACGCAGCGCTTCTGGCTGGTTTTGCCGCTTTCCTTGGCCACCTTTATCCAGTCTGGCTGAAGTTCAAGGGCGGCAAGGGGGTCGCCACCTATCTGGGTATCCTGCTGGGCCTCGCTTGGCCAGTTGGCCTGACATTTGCCGTAATATGGATCGCCACGGCAGCTCTCTTCCGGTTTTCGTCACTGTCGGCGCTTGCGGCAAGTCTTTCTGCGCCTCTCTTGCTGCTGGCACTCGGCGATACGCTCACCGGGTCTGTCTTTGCGGTTCTCTGCGCGCTACTATGGGCCAAGCATCACGAGAACATCGGCCGGCTTTTGTCCGGCCAGGAGAGCAAGATCGGCCAAAGATCATCAACCGCGCCGCCACCTGAAGATCCGGCACCGCCGGTCGGCCAGGACTGACAATGCCAGGGGCGTCACACCAAAACGCCCTGAAGTTAAACGAGGTCCAGCGCCTCGCCTGGCTCCGGCTGATCCGATCGGAAAACGTCGGTCCAGCAACCTTCCGCGACCTGCTCAATCACTTTGGCTCCGCCGAAACAGCCCTCGATGCCCTGCCTGGGCTATCGCGGCGCGGCGGCAAGACCACAATTCGCATCTGCCCCCTGCAGGACGCCGAAGCCGAACTGGACGCCCATCACCGGGCAGGCGCCAGGCTTGTCGCACTCGGCGAACCTGACTACCCTCCGCACCTGCGCCATATCGATGGCCCACCGCCCCTGCTGTCGGTCGCAGGTGGCACAGAACTGTGCCGACCGCTCAGCGTCGCCGTGGTGGGTGCACGCAACGCCTCGCTGGCAGGACAGAAACTGGCGCGCCAGATTTCATCCGAACTCTCCGAGGAAGGTTACCTCGTCGTCTCCGGCTTGGCCCGCGGCATCGATGCAGCCGCTCATAAAGCCTCCCTTCAGGGCGGCACAACCGCCGTCTTCGCCGGTGGAATCAACGTCCTCTACCCGCCCGAGAACCGCGACCTTGCCCAAGAGATCGTCTCAAGAGATAGCAACCTGATCACCGAGATGCCTTTCAGCTGGAAACCGCGAGGGCGGGACTTCCCTCGACGCAACCGTCTGATTTCCGGCATGGCTCTCGGGGTTGTCGTCATAGAGGCTGCCAAAGGCTCCGGGTCCCTGCACACCGCCCGCTTCGCCCTGGAACAGAATCGGGAAATCTTTGCTGTTCCCGGATCACCGCTCGATCCGCGTTCGGAGGGCGCCAACGGACTGATCCGCCAGGGCGCCATGCTGATCCGCAATTCCAGAGATGTACTGGAAGCTCTGGCTGGTCGAAACGAGCCAGACCTGCCCTTTGAAGAGCCAGGCCCGGATGACAGCGGCTCCTTTGTCGGTGCTCCAGAGCTGCCTGGCGCAACTGAGCGAGACCGTCTGATCCTTGCATTGGGGCCAACGCCTGTCGCAATCGATGAGTTGATACAGTTTACCGGACTATCCCCCCGAAGCGTCCATATCGTACTGCTGGAATTGGAGCTCGCGGGACGTCTGGAACGTCACGGCGGTCAGAAGGTTACCCTGTTATACTGACCGCCTGCATTGGCGTTCACGCGAGATCCATTCAACAAAGAATATGCAACACAGACAGGCTTCAACCTTGGTGAAACTGGCTATTTCTCGTTGTTAATCGACCGGCTTCGAGAGACCCTCCTTGACCGGAAGCCCACAAAAGTCCATTTGACAGGCGGCCTCGGATCCGTGATCGTCGCCAATTCAAATCAGAATTTACCTACGGATGAGCGCGTCGCCCGTCGTCTCGCGATCTCCGTCAAAACGCTTTGGGTACGAATGAACATCGTCATTGTGGAATCCCCGGCCAAGGCCAAGACCATCAACAAATACCTCGGTTCCGACTACCAGGTATTGGCCTCCTATGGCCATGTGCGCGATCTGCCGCCGAAGGATGGTTCGGTCAACCCGGACGATGACTTCGCCATGACCTGGCAGGTGGATACCAAGTCCCAAAAGCGGCTCAATGAGATTGCCAGCGCAGTAAAAGACGCCGACCGCCTCATTCTCGCGACTGACCCTGATAGAGAGGGAGAAGCGATTTCATGGCACGTTCTGGAAGTTCTGCATAAGAAAAAAGTTCTCAAGGACAAGCCGGTCGAACGCGTAGTCTTCAATGCGATCACCAAAAAGGCGATCCTCGAGGCAATGCAGAACCCGCGTCAGCTCGACACGCCGTTGGTCGATGCCTATCTGGCCCGCCGCGCGCTCGATTATCTCGTTGGCTTCACCTTGTCGCCGGTGCTCTGGCGCAAGCTGCCGGGAGCCCGCTCAGCCGGTCGTGTTCAGTCCGTGGCGCTGCGTCTGATCTGCGACCGGGAAATGGAGATTGAGGTCTTCAACCCGCAGGAATACTGGTCGATCCTCGCCAATCTGAAGACCCCTTCGGATGCGACTTTCCAGGCCGGCATCACCGGTTTTGAAGGCAAAAAGCTCGGACGCCATTCCATCACCAATGAGGAACAGGCCACCGAAATCCGCACCATGCTGGAAAGCGCCAGCTACAATGTGTCGATGGTCACATCCAAGCCGGCCAAGCGGAACCCAGCGCCTCCCTTCACCACCTCGACGCTGCAACAGGAAGCCAGCCGAAAGCTCGGTTTCTCCGCATCGCGCACCATGCAAGTGGCGCAGCGACTGTATGAAGGCATCTCCATCGGCGGGGAAACCACTGGCCTGATCACTTATATGCGTACCGATGGTGTGCAGATCGCCGGTGAAGCAATGTCCGACGCCCGTAACGTCATCGGACAGGACTACGGCGACAACTATGTGCCGGAGAAGCCACGCTTCTATTCCACCAAGGCGAAGAATGCGCAGGAGGCTCACGAAGCTATTCGTCCGACCGACATGTTCCGTCGTCCGAAGGACGCCGCCCGCTTCCTCGACAGCGATCAGGCGCGACTTTACGAGCTGGTGTGGAAGCGTACCATGGCCTCCCAGATGGAAAGTGCCGTACTGGAACGCACCACCATCGATATCGACGCCAAGACCGGAACGAAGGCTGCCACCCTGCGCGCCACCGGCTCTGTCGTGCGCTTTGACGGTTTTCTGGCGCTCTATCAGGAAGGTCGCGACGACGACGACGAGGAAGCATCCGGCCGTCTGCCCGCCGTCGATGATGGCGCGGTCCTGAACCTTGCGCCAACCGGCACGGACGCCAAGCCAGTGGAAGCGGCACAGCACTTCACGGCACCGCCCCCACGTTTCACGGAAGCAAGTCTGGTGAAGAGAATGGAAGAACTCGGCATTGGCCGTCCTTCCACCTATGCCTCGACCCTGCAGACCCTGCGCGACCGCGAGTATGTCGAACTGGAAAAGAAGCAGCTCGTCCCTCAGGACAAGGGCCGCATTGTGACCGCCTTCCTCCAGAGTTTCTTCAACCGCTATGTGGAGTTCGACTTCACTGCCAGCCTAGAGGAACAGCTCGACAAGGTCTCCGCTGGCGAAATGTCCTGGCAGGAAGTTCTCCGTGGCTTCTGGCGTGATTTCTCCGGCGCAGTCACCGAGATCAAGGATCTGCGGGTTTCCGAAGTTCTCGATGCGTTGAACGACCTTCTGGCGCCGCACATCTTCCCCGAAAAGGAAGACGGCACCGCACCGCGCGCCTGCCCTTCCTGCGACGACGGCCAGCTGTCGCTGAAGGTTTCACGCTTTGGCGCCTTCATCGGCTGCTCCAACTATCCCGATTGCAGCTATACACGCCAGCTCTCAAAATCGGGCGATGGTGATGCAGACGGGGCGGCAGACGGCCCGAAGGTCCTGGGACAAGATCCTGAAAGCGGATTGGACGTCAGCCTGCGCACCGGTCGCTTTGGCCCCTATGTGCAGCTTGGCGAGGAAGCCAAGCCCAAGCGCTCCTCACTGCCGAAAGGTTGGTCGACTGCGGATCTTGACCTCGAGAAGGCATTGCAGCTGCTGTCGCTGCCACGTGAAGTCGGCCCGCATCCTGAAGACAACAAAATGATCACCGCCGGCATCGGCCGGTATGGACCATTCGTCCTGCATGAAGGCACTTATGCCAACCTGACGTCGCCGGACGAAGTCTTTTCCGTCGGCATCAACCGTGCGGTTGATGCCCTCGCCGAAAAACGTGCCAAGGGCGGGGGTGGGCGCGGCGCCGCAGCCAAGCCGCTGAAGGAACTCGGCGACCATCCGGAAGAAGGCGGCCCGATCAACGTTTACGACGGTCGCTATGGCCCTTATGTCAAACACGGCAAGATCAATGCGACCCTGCCCAAGGAAACCGACCCGCAGGCCGTTACTCTTGAGCAGGCTCTGGAGTTGATCGCGGCCAAGGCTTCCAAGGGCGGAACCAAGAAAAAGGCTGCTGCGAAGAAGCCCGCGACCAAGAAGGCCACCACCAAAAAGGCGGCCGCCAAGGACGGGGCCGAGGCAGCTGAGAAAAAACCGGCAGCAAAGAAGACCGCTGCCAAGAAGCCGGCTGCTAAAAAAGCCGCGCCGAAGAAATCCACACCAACGAAAACCGCAGCCGACGACGCTGCGGCGGATGACGCCTCTTGACCACAAGACGCTCGGGCCCACCAAAGCCCAAACGGCCAGCCGTCGCCAGACGCAAGGCCGCCGCCAAGACCACCGGCGATTTTCCCTCACGCGACGACATTCTCGCGTTTGTAGCGGAGAATCCCGGCAAGGCGGGAAAGCGCGAAATCGCTCGACACTTTGGCATTACCGGCGCAGGCCGTATTCAGCTGAAGAAGATGCTCAAGGACCTGGCTGGCGAAGGCCTTGTGGCCAAGCGTCAGAAGCGCCTCATCCGTCCTGGCGACCTCCCGCCGGTCTTCGTTGTGGCCCTGGTGGCACGTGACGAGGATGGCGAGCTTCTGGGTGAACCTGAGGACTGGGATCCGGAAAGCGGCCCGACACCTAAGGTTCTGATCCTGACGACCAAGGGCAAGGGACCGCAGCCCGGCCTTGGCGACAGGGCGTTGATTCGGCTGACCGATGCAGAGACCGGGTTCGAGGCCCAGTATGCGGCCCGCATCATCAAGGTTCTGGAGAAGAGCCACGGAGCCATCCTCGGTATCTTCCGCCTGCGTGAAGGCAATAAATGGCCCTATCTGGAGCCGATTGACCGGAAGTCCCGTGAAATGGACGTGGATCCGGCTGATCTCAAGGGCGCCAGGGATGGCGACCTTGTCAGCGTGACAGTGACGAAGTCAGGTCGCTACGGCGCGCCGCGTGCAGAGATCATCGAGCGTTTCGGCGCCCCCGGCTCTGAAAAAGCCATCTCGGAAATCGCCCTGCATTCCCATGGCATCCGCCATGAGTTTCCACGCGAGGTCATAGCCGAAGCCGAGGCGGCCCAACCGGTCACCCTGGGCAAGCGTGAAGATTGGCGCAAGATACCGCTTGTTACCATCGATCCGCCGGATGCCAAGGACCACGACGACGCAGTGTTTGCGGAGCCAGATGAGGATCCGGCCAACGAAGGCGGACAAGTGGTCTATGTGGCGATTGCCGATGTTGCCCATTACATTCGTCCGGGTTCCGCTCTGGATCGCGAAGCCCATCTGCGTGGCAACTCCGTCTATTTCCCAGACCGTGTCATCCCGATGTTGCCGGAGCGAATCTCCAATGACCTCTGCTCCCTGCGAGAAAAGGAAGATCGTCCGGCGATGGCCGTCCGCATGGTCTTTGACAAGACAGGCCGCAAGACCGGACATACCTTTCACCGGGTGCTTATGCGCTCGGCTGCAAAGTTGTCCTATCTGCAGGCGCAAAAAGCCATCGACGGCGTTCTGGACGACAAGACCGAAACCCTCGTCGACGGCGTTCTGAAGCCCATCTGGGCCGCCTATGCGGTGCTGAAACTGGGCCGCGATGCACGAGAACCGCTTGAGCTGGATCTGCCGGAACGCAAGATCGCCCTGAAGGAAGACGGTAGCGTCGATCACGTTTACGTTCCGGAACGTCTTGATGCCCACAAGCTCATCGAAGAGTTCATGATTCAGGCCAATGTGGCCGCAGCCGAAACGCTGGAGAAGAAGAAGACCGCCCTTCTCTACCGGATTCATGATGCTTCGACGCCGGAAAAGCTGGAGCACCTCAAGGAGTTCCTCTCCACCATCAACATGAAGTTGCCATCCACTGGCGGGCTGCGTCCGTCCGTCTTCAACGGCATTCTCGCCAAGGTGAAGGACGGTCCCCAGTCGCAGCTGATCAACGAAGTGATCCTGCGCTCCCAGGCGCAGGCGGAATACAATCCGCAGAACATCGGACACTTCGGCCTGAACCTGCGCCGCTATGCCCATTTCACCTCCCCGATCCGCCGCTATGCCGATCTGATCGTCCACCGCGGACTGGTCGCAGCTCACGGACTGGGGGACGATGGGCTGCCTGAAGGCATTGAAGCAAAGCTTGAAGCAATCGGTGCTGAAATTTCGGCAGCTGAACGCAAGGCCATGCTGGCGGAACGCGACACCATCGATCGTCTCATCGCCCTGTGGATGGCCGAACAGATCGGCGCGACCTTCAAGGGGCGCATTGCAGGCGTTGTGAAGTCCGGCATGTTCATTCGCCTGAATGACACCGGTGCAGACGGCTTTGTTCCTGCCTCCACCATCGGCCTGGACTACTACAGGTATGACGAAGGGTCGCATTCGCTCATAGGTGACAAATCCGGTGAAACCTATCAGCTTGGTGACATAGTCGACGTCAAACTGGTAGAAGCCGCTCCCTTTGCTGGCGCGCTGCGTTTCGAAGTCCTCACGCCGGGCCGAAAGGGATCTGGTGGTTCGGGCGGCGCTCAACGTCGTGGCCGGGCCTCTCCGGAGCGTACCCCAGGCCGCAGCGGTTCCCGCTCCGGTCCCAAAGGTGGTACGACACCAGGGCCCAAGCGACCCGGCACCAGCGGCGGTGGCAAGAGCGGCTCTAAACCCTCCCGTGCCGCACGCAAGGCCAGAGCGTCGACCAGGGAGAACTCTGGAAACGAGAGCTGATGAGCGTACACATCAAAAACCACGGCGGGACCTACCCGACCGCTCAGCCTTCAGCAGAAGACAGAGCCTCATTGCCCAAACGCAAGGTTCTTCAGTCGATGGTACGGGGCAGCGTGAATCGTTGCCCCAATTGCCATGAAGGCCAGCTCTTTCGGGGCTATCTGACGGTCGAACATGCTTGCTCGGTATGCGGTGAAGAATTTCATCATCACCGGGCGGATGACGCTCCCCCCTATTTCACCATCACAGTGGTCGGACATATCATCATTCCCGCCATGCTGGCCGTCGAGATGACCTATCGTCCCGACCTGTGGGTCCACATGGTGTTGTGGCTGCCGCTTACCCTGCTGCTCTCGCTGGGCTTCCTGCGCCCCATCAAGGGGGCATTGATCGGTCTGCAGTGGGCTCTCTTCATGCATGGCTTCGATCCTCACTCCGGTGAAGACCTGCCAATTCCTGACCCAGCGGACACGCTTCAATGACCTCAGCTTCGGTTGCTTCAGCAACAATGACGCCCGACAACGAACAAGCCGAGCGCCACCCCTACAAACGTCCCAAGGACGCTGCCACACTTCTGATTCTCGACAGGACAGAACCAACGCCAAAGGTTCTGATGGGGCGCCGGCATCAGGACCACGTCTTCATGCCGGGGAAATTCGTGTTTCCCGGCGGTCGCGTTGACCCGACCGATTCGCGCACGCCCGTTGTCGGTGACTACCATCCAGGCGTGACCGCAAAGCTCAGCCTTGATCTGAAAGGCCCAAAGTCAAAAGCGCGCGTTCGCGCCCTTGGTATCGCAGCCATTCGCGAAACCTACGAAGAGGCTGGCCTGTTCATCGGCGACCGGCATGATGGCCCTCGGCCTTTGAAACTGGGAAAGGGATTCGAAGCATTTTCCGAACTCGATATCGTACCGAATCTGTCGCCCATCCGCTTCATCGGCCGCGCCATCACACCACCGAACCGGTCACGCCGCTTCGACACACGCTTCCTTGCCGTTGACGCGGGCGCTGTGGCCCATCGGCTGGCTTCTGGCACCGGACCTACCGGAGAGCTGGAAGAACTCGCCTGGCTACCGCTCGACGACGCCATGCAGCTGGACAGCCTACCCTCGATCACCAGACAGATTCTGATGGACCTCAACGAGCGTCTTGTCGAGGATTCACAGCTGTCGCCGGAGACCCCGGTGCCCTTCTATTTCTTCAGGAACGGTCGCTTCGAACGCCGTCTTCTGTGAATAGCTGGGCAATCCAAACAAGCTTTGCCGCTTATTTCGACCTCAGCCGCGACAATGCTTGACTTTGCGGTGACGATGAGTAGTTTGCGCGCTGATTTAGTGAAATCCCGCGGGCAAGTTTACCGCCAGTGAAAACCTGGCCAAAAGCACTGTTTGCCCCTTCAAAGAAAAAACAGGATCGAAGGCTATGGCCAAGGCGACCACTATCAAGATCAAGCTTCTGTCGACTGCCGACACAGGCTTCTTCTATGTGACCAAAAAGAACTCCCGTACCATGACCGAAAAGATGTCCGTACGTAAGTACGACCCGGTTGCTAAAAAGCACGTGGAATTCAAGGAAGCCAAGATCAAGTAAGATCTTCGGTTCTTCCGATTTCATTTTAAAAAAAACCCGCCGAATTCGGCGGGTTTTTTATTTGTCTGAAAATCCCGTATGGGGCGGCGCTTACGCCGCCGCCACGTCTTTCAGGAACACTTCCACTTCCTCGCGCAGCGTCTCCGTGCGCTGGTTCAGCTCGCCAGAAGCGCTGAGAACCATATCGGCGGAATTGGAGGTCTGGGCAACGCTACCGGTGAGCTGCTGGATGTTGGCGGAGACCGATTGAGTGCCCTGTGCAGCACGCTGGATGTTCTGGGAGATCTCGTTCGTCGCCCCACCCTGCTCTTCCACCGCAGCTGCGATGGTTGCCGTGTACTGGTTCACTTCATCCATGATGTCAGTGATTTCCGCAATCGCCTGAACGGACTGTTTGGTCGCGTCCTGAATGGCTGAAATCTGGGCACTGATTTCTTCAGTTGCCTTCGACGTCTGGGTCGCCAGTTCCTTCACCTCGGCTGCAACAACCGCGAAGCCCTTGCCAGCTTCTCCGGCGCGCGCAGCCTCAATGGTGGCGTTCAGGGCGAGAAGGTTGGTCTGCTCGGCAATTGCCTGGATCAGCGTAACGACTTCGCCAATCTTGGACGCAGAGGCTGCAAGGCCTTCGACCTTCTCATTGGTGTGGCGAGTGCCCTGGGTTGCCCGATCAACCACTTCGGTTGTCTGCGCGACCTGGCGAGAAATCTCACCGATGGAGGCTGCCAGCTCTTCCGCAGCGCCGGCAACAGCCTGTGCATTCCCGGTCGCCGCATCAGATTCCACCAGAGTTGCCTCGGCGCCCTGTGTGCTCTGCTGAGCAATGCCGCTCAGCGACCGCGCAGTGTCTTCCAGCCCGCCAGCCGTTTCGCTGACCGAGCGAAGAAGCTCTGTCGCGCGCTGATGGAACTTGGAGATCATGTCCTGCACGCGTTGCTGCCTGTTCAAAGCATGGGCTTCATTATCAGCCTGCTGACCGCTCAGTGTCCGGCGCTCAAACTGCTTTTCACGGAGCGTCTCAACCGCACGGGCGATGACACCAATCTGATCCGACCTGCCAGTGTGCTCGACCTCATCGTCCAGGCGATCTTCTGAAATACCGACCGCCGAAGCGGCAAGGCTCGACAGCGGACGCAGCAGGCGCGTGGTCACGAAAAGCGCAAGAGCAATGGCAATCAGTACGACAGGCAGAGTGAGAAGCATGAAGTTCGTCATCAGCTCGGTGACATTCGCATGGATCGCGGCCTGCTCCACACCGGCATACAGAATGCCGACAATTGAATTGGAAGCCGAATAGATCGGAGCGTAGATCGTGTAATAGTCAGTGCCGAGGATTGTTGCACTGCCCTTGAAGGTTTCGCCCTTCATCACGACAGGATAAACGGCGCCCTTCTGGCCCAGCGGCGTTCCGACTGCCCGGTTTCCGTCAGGCTTCACGATGTTCGTAGTCTTGCGCCAGAAATCGCGGGTCTCTTCATCCCAGAGGAAGATCGTTGCGGTTTCCCCTGTCATCGCGCCGACACTGTCGATCAGCTCGTGACTGGAAAACTCCGGCAGCGCATCCATCGTGATACGTGAGACATTGCCGTCAGCAGCCCACTCAACGGACATGCCGTCGATGTAACCGCTGAGGTAGGTGGCCGCCACACGAAGGCTGGTGTTCTGCTTTGAGACAGCCTGCTCTTCAGCCTGTCGAGATGCGACATTGTAAACAATGCCGCCAATAGCCAGCATCGCCAGTGCCATAAAACAGCCGATGGCCAGTGCCATGGCTTGGGTGATGCGCATTTTTCCAAGCAACGAGAACATTCTGATTTCCCCGGTTCAATTTGAGGACAAGCAGACATGCATTGGATTAACTCAGAGTAAAAACCTTGGTTAACCCAGCAGATATGTCAGAAAAACGCATAACGACATCAACTATTATCAAAACCAAATCACTAACGCGTAGGGAAAGAACAAAAATACACAAAAACAACAAAGTCAAAAAATTATCGATAATTTACATGACAAATACACTCACATTTTAACTTAAGGGATCAAGAAACAATCTTGAGTAGGCGCAATATCTCTACGTAATACCCCGATAGAATTCCTTAGGGGCAAGACCGTCAAGGCATTTGTGGTACTCTGGAAGGAGTGGCCGGCGGGCGACAAGTATACGAGGAGGCCACTCTTCGACTTGCTGCCACGCCGGCCGGCCCCACGGACCCAGGAGATGCGGCGGACCTGAGTTGCACCGTAGGGATTAGAACCGTTTGCGCCAATCGGTCGGATCGCTGGCTCACAACCCTGAAAGACCAGGGTGTCCGTGAGTGAAACCTGATCCAAATCCGCCTTGGAAGCCGGCAGACAGTCTCTTGGCAGCGCGTGTTTACGCAGCTGCACACTACTGAAAGGGCATTAGAAATCAACAATGATAAGGGGTACAGACAAACTGGTCTGCATTCTTAGTAAACCGCTAACCTTAATGCCCATGGCGACCTGCGCAGCCCCGAGACATTTTACAGGTCGCAGGGCTTGTCAGCCTTCGCCAAGATAGGATCTCACCGTGTCGAGAAATTTGGTCACGGAAATGGGTTTCGACAGATAAGCCTCGCAGCCACCCTGGCGGATCCGTTCTTCGTCACCCTTCATTGCAAAAGCGGTTACCGCTATCACCGGGATCATGCTGATCTCGTCGTCTTCCTTGATCCATTTGGTCACCTCCAGACCGGACACTTCCGGCAGCTGGATATCCATCAGAACCAGGTCAGGCCGGTGTTGGCGCACAAGCTCGAGCGCTTCGATCCCCGTGCGCGTCTGCAAGGTGCTGTAGCCGTGTGCTTCGAGTAGATCATGAAACAGTTTCATGTTCAGCTCGTTATCTTCCACGATAAGCACAGTCTTTGACATTATTAGGCCCTTCAATCCGGCATGCAGCCGGGTAATGTCTGATAAACGATACGCCACATCTTGAAGCTGTGGCGTAGGTCCCCTCTCCGCTGTTAGTAAATGTTCTAACCCGGAATCGTTTCAGAAAGGCAAAAATTCGCGATGCATTCGGCCACTGGACGTACAATCAACGTTGATGAGGCACAAGAAATTGCCACCAACGCCCTTATTCATATTTCTCAGGACCCTGATTTGGTCGGACGCTTCCTGGCCGTGTCGGGAATCGGTCCGGAATCAATCCGCGACGCGGCAGAAGAACCGGGTTTTCTTGCCGGTGTGCTTGAGTTTCTGATGGGTGACGAGGCTTTACTGCTGACCTTCTGCGAGAACCATGGCGTCCGGCCCACGATGATTGCCGCATCGCGCTTTGCTCTTGTCGGACACCCGGACGATTATGCCTGAGCCCCATCCCGTCCTTCCCGAAACACTTTCCCAGATCCGCCAGATCCCCGCATCGGACCGGCCACTCGTGGTCTGTGACGTCGATGAGGTCATCCTCCACCTGATTCGGCCGATGGAGGCCTATTTCGCTGATCTCGGCTTGGTCTTCATGCAGCGCGTCTACAAGCTGACCGGCAACATCGCCCGCCGCGGCGAGAATGTGCCGATAGCAGCAGACGAAGTGCGGAGGCATATACACACCTTCTTCGACGCTTTCGTGCATGCTCAGGAGGTGGTGCAAGGAGCGCCCCAGGCGCTGCGACAGCTCGCGCGCAACATGGACATCATCCTGCTGACAAACCTGCCGGGCACCCACAACCGGGCTGCCCGCGAAACACTTTTGAAGAGCGCCGACATCGACTACCCGATGATTACCAACTCCGGTCCGAAAGGCGGTGCCGTGGCAGCCCTTTCGGCTGGCCGTCAGAGTCCAATTGTCTTCATCGACGACAGCACCGTGAACCAGGCTTCGGTGCACGCCAGCCTGCCAACGGCAAAACTGATCCAGTTCATCGCCGACGACAGTTTTCGCACAGCCCATCTCCCCGCCGATCACATCGATCTGCTAAGCGGCGATTGGGCTGAGACAACCGCATTCATCGAGGCTATCATGGCGCAGTCGGCACGGGACAGGGACTGACCCTGGTTCTGTCCACCTCCCCTGGGTAATTCAGCTGGCAGATCTCCGTTCGTGACCCTCGTTTCGTCCGCCCCTTCTGTATCAGAGACCAGTCCACAGGCTCTATGCCGGGACTGTTGCCAACGCGTGCGCCCGCGCCGCCAGCGTTGCCCCTCCTGCGGAAGCTCGCGCCTGCTCCAGCATCCTGAGCTTTTTTCACTCACCATCGCCCATGTCGATTGCGACGCGTTTTATGCCTCTGTCGAAAAGCGCGACAATCCGGACCTCATAGACCAGCCAGTCATTGTCGGCGGCGGTCAGCGCGGCGTCGTCTCCACCTGCTGCTATATCGCCCGCATCTACGGCGTGCGCTCGGCCATGCCGATGTTCAAGGCGCTCGAGGCCTGTCCCGACGCTGTTGTCGTCAAACCGAACATGGAGAAATACGCCGAAGTCGGTCAGAATATCCGCGAGAGAATGCGTGCCCTGACGCCGCTGGTTGAGCCAATCTCCATCGATGAAGCTTTTCTTGATCTCACCGGAACGGAGCAGCTGCACCATGCCAGCGCAGCCGAAACCCTGGTGCGATTTGCCCGCGCCATAGAAGAGGACTTGAAGATAACCGTATCGGTCGGCCTGGCCGCCAACAAGTTCCTGGCAAAACTGGCCTCTGACCTGGACAAACCGCGCGGCTTTTCGGTGATCGGGGCCGCCGAAGCCAAAACCTACCTGGCGGATATGCCCGTCGGCAAGATCTGGGGCGTTGGCAAAGTGTTGCGCGACACGCTCGCCCGCGACGGACTGACGACAATTGGTCAGTTGCAGCTGATGGATCCCACCGATCTGGCCCGGCGCTACGGTGCCATGGGGATCCGACTGGCAACGCTTTCTCATGGCCGCGATGACCGCAAGGTCACACCGGAACGGCCAACGAAGAGCGTCTCCGCCGAGACCACTTTCAACTCCGACATCTCTCGTCTGGAGGTTCTGCGGCCAATCCTTCTGGATCTGAGTGAAAAGGTCTCACGCCGCATGAAGGCAGCCGATCATGCAGGCCGGACTGTCACGCTCAAACTGAAGACCGCTGACTTCAAGACCATCACACGCTCACGTCAGCTCGCCGACCCAACCCAGCTCGCCGACCGCCTGTTTCGCGCCGGCGATAATCTTCTGGAGCGGGAAGTCGATGGTCAACGACGTTTCCGCCTCATCGGCATAGGCCTGTCAGATCTGTCCAGCCCGGACAATGCCGACCCGCAAGATCTCGTCGACCAGGATGCAGACCGCCGCAAGAATGCCGAACTGGCAATGGACCGGGTCCGCGAGAAATACGGCAAGACCGCCGTCGAACGCGGCCTCAGTCACCAATCGCGAAAAGAGCGCGACAAACTGCGAGAAGATCAGCCCGAGGGCCAAGCCTCTTCGGTCAACAAGCGCCGCCCCGAGTAAACGTAGCTTTCGCCCACTATGCAACACGCCAAACCTCAGTCCGCGCAGCCGCTGGGCCCGTCGTGCATTACAAAATCAGACAGCGTGCCCTGCAGCACAAAATCCCCATAGTCAAGCTTGAGGCTTCGGCTGACGCCATTCTCATAAAGCTGGAAAGACATTTGATAGGCCGGCAATTGCTCTCCGACGCCGGCGTTCTCAGGATCGAAGTAAGCGATCGACACAGGCCAATGCCGTCCCTGCGGAACAGCTTCCACCCCCTTGGCGGAAGCATCATCAGCCGGAATTGGCGTGTCCAGCGAGTGACCGATGATTGTCGTCGTGGCAAACACCTTGTCTCCGCTTTCAGACCCATCGAACACATCGGCCAGCACCAACACATCGCCGGATCTGGCCGCCTCAATGACACGCACCAGATGCTGAGTGGGAAACAAAACCGATGTTTTGAGATCAAGCGTGCGCTGCGTGGGCTTGCTGAGCTGAACGACCTTCTTTCCGGCCTCCTGCTTGGCAATGCCCTTGCTTTCCTCCATCAGCTTTTGCGCGACATAAGCCTGACTGATGAACTCCAGCTGGTCGCCATCCGCACTCTCATAGGATGTGCTGCGCAAATCCGTCACTTGCCCCAGGCCTTGCGTGTCCTGAAATTCGGTCACGAAGCGGAAGCTGGTGGAATAGCCATCGCAGACGCTGCCAGCGAAGTCATAGACCATCCGGCCGCGCACATTGCCGATGCCGGCTCCATCATCGGATTCCACCAGGCGCAGATTGTAGATGGCACGATGCGGCAGAAGCACGACCGCTGTGGACTGGCCAGCTTCACTTTGCCCCGGCGAAGCCCCCACCTCGACGGCTCCTGCCAAAGCGGGGAGAAGCGCAACGCAAGCAGCTGTCGCTGAAAGGAGGCCCAGAAAGCGGAGACTCACAGAAGAGCCGGTTGGCGCAAGCACCTCCGCTCGCTGCATCCACGCGGTCGTCGCCTGCATACTGATCTCCCACTCACAAACGCTGCCCGCCAGAACGATACTGTCCAGCTTGATGCTTTCAGTCTAAAGCCTTCACCCAGCCCCCGCCAGCTCTTAGCGGTCCGCACTGGTGGACAATTCGCTTCACGCGTGTTTTCGCTGCGGTCGCCCTTGCCCTTGCCCCGGTCTCCCCTCTAAAAACGAACGGAATTCACCCTTTCTGCATGGAGTTTCAGACACGTGACCAGCGATCAAGACACCGGAACCATCGATGCCCGCCTGGCCAAACTGGGTGTGGAATTACCGTCTCCGGCAGCCCCTGCGGCGAACTATGTTCCCTACATCCGCTCCGGCAACCAGCTGCTCATCTCAGGTCAGCTTCCAATGGGCCCCGATGGCCTGGAGCATGTGGGAAAACTTGGCGGCAATGCATCGCTGAAGGATGGCAAATCGGCAGCCCGTCTGTGTGCGATCAATCTGTTGGCGCAGGCCAAGGCCGCTGTCGGCGATCTGGCCAAGGTTCGCCTGATCAAACTCGTCGGCTTCGTCAATTCCACCGATGACTTCACCCAGCAACCACAGGTGATCAACGGCGCCTCCGATTTCATGGTTGAGGTTCTGGGCGACAAAGGCCGCCATGCCCGATCCGCCGTCTCCGCCGCCTCACTGCCTTTTGGTGTCGCCGTCGAGATTGAGGCCATCTTTGAAGTCTCTGACGACTGACAATCGATGACCCAGGTGTAGGAGCCTGCCGGTATGCTACCGATTTTGGGGGATGACCGGCGGGCCGAACGGCGACATGGCGTCAGCGTCAAAAGCCCGTCATATAATTCACGTTCAGTTGCCGAACTTTTTCGCGCAAAGCACCGCCCCAAGGGTCCACTGATGTCCATGCTGCAAGAAATTTTCGCTCACCCGATCGCCCACCGCGGCCTCCATGACAAGAGCCGAGAACTCATCGAGAACACCCCCTCAGCGGTGTCTGCTGCCATCGAACAGGGCTTCGGTGTTGAGGTCGATCTGCAGGAAACGGCAGACGGCCAAGCACTTGTCCATCACGACTATGTCCTCGACCGGCTTGTCGATGGGACCGGGCAGGTCAACCGGTGGACCGCGTCTGAGCTGACCGGGCTTGCCATGAAGCAAGGTGGCGACAAGCTGTGGATGCTGCAGGATCTGCTGGATCTGACTGCCGGCCGCGCTCCACTCGTCATAGAGATCAAGTCGAGGCGCGCCCGCGACGCTCAGGCCGACTTCGTCCGAGGCATTCTCGACACTCTTGTCCAATACAAAGGGCCGGTCTGCATCAAGTCGTTTGATCCCGACATGCTGTCAGTTGCCCGCGCGCACCGGCCCGAAATCCTGCGTGGGATCGTTTCCTTTGGCTTTCATGATGAATACGCCAAGACCAATTACACCCGTATGGATCGCTTTATCCTTCGCAATCTGCTTCACACCCCGCGCACTGCGCCGCATTTCATTTCCTATGGAATTCAGGATCTGCCAGCCTTTGGGCCTTCAATCATGAAAAAACTCAAAGGCACCCCCATCATGAGCTGGACCGTGCGAACCCAGCAGGATCGGGAGCGTGCTGCGCTTTTTGCCGACCAGATCGTCTTCGAAGGCTTTGTTCCCCCGGCAGGATAAGAAGCTTCCCTCTTGCAGCGCAACAGCTGACCTCTAAATTGGGGAAGTGTTGCCCCGCCAACTGACTGCAACAGGGACCTTTCATGTCACCAGCCGATGACACTGGCACTTCCGACTCCGTGCGCGTTTCGAATGAGGAAACGCCTCAGGAGGCCACCCTCAGCTTGTTGTCCAGTCTGGACGACATTTCGCCTGAGGTTTGGGACAGTATTGCCAACCCAGGCTGGCACATGGCCGCCGACGGCTCTTTGGAATCCCGCCCGACGCTTGATTCACTTTCTCAGGAAACTGACTTCAACCCTTTCCTTTCACACGCTTTTCTCCAGTCACTTGAAGAAAGCGGCTGCGTCAGCGGCAGCACCGGATGGGCCCCTCATCACGTCATACTGCAGCAGGGTAACGAGGTCCTGGGAGCTGTTCCTGCCTATCTCAAAAGCCATAGCCAGGGAGAGTATGTCTTCGATCACGGCTGGGCGGAGGCCTTCTACCGTGCCGGCGGCGAATATTACCCCAAGCTACAGATTTCAGTACCCTTCACCCCGGCGACAGGGCGCCGGTTTCTGATCTCTCCGGCCATCTCCCGGAAAGCCGGCATTCGCGCTCTGGCCGGTGGGCTGGTCGAAGTCTGCCGCTTGTCCGGCGCCTCGTCCGTCCACGCGACATTTCTGACTCAGCCCGAATGGCAAACGTTGGGCGAACTGGGCTACCTGCAGCGCACCGACAGCCAGTTCCACTTCGAAAACACCGGGTACGGCACTTTCGATGACTTCCTGCAGCAACTCAATTCCCGCAAGCGCAAAGATATCCGCAAGGAGCGGCGAACCGCCCTTGAAAACAACATCCAGATTGAATGGCTCACTGGTTCTGATCTGACCGAAGACCACTGGGATGCGTTCTACGAATTTTACCTGGACACTGGCAGCAGGAAGTGGGGAACGCCGTACCTCAACCGAAAATTTTTCTCGCTGATCAATCAGCGTATGGCCGGTCGGATCCTGTTGATCATGGCCAAGCGCGAAGGCCGATATATTGCCGGCGCACTGAATTTCATCGGCTCGGACACCTTGTTTGGTCGCAACTGGGGCTGCAATGAACAGCACCCCTTCCTGCATTTTGAGGTCTGCTATTATCAGGCGATCGACTTCGCCCTCGCCCACGGACTGAAGCGCGTCGAGGCCGGGGCACAGGGGGCTCACAAGCTGGCACGCGGCTATCTGCCCACCCTCACCCGCTCAGCCCACTGGATTGCTCACGAGGGCCTGAGCGACGCCGTCGCACACTTTCTCGAGCAGGAACGCGAGGCCGTCGGACTGGAAGCCGAAGCGCTTGGCGAACACGCTCCTTTCAGAAAGGCATAAGCATCCGTCTGCCAGTTTCCTGATAGCTCACCTACGGACCTTGAGATGATTCGAGCGCAGTCCTTCCGGATATGCCCGCGTGGATGCATCAGCCTAAATCACGTCCAACGTGTAAAAATATTCGGATTGTAGAAGCTAGAAACCATTTGCATCCGCTACGGCAAGATCTTGATTTCGCACCACGAACGCGCAGGGTATTTAGGTATTTTTTACCATGTTCGACGAGCTTGAGCGCAACTTAATCGTGCAGAGGCTTCCCGAATGTTCTCCCTTAAGCGCCGCAAATCCGAAGTCGATCCCATGGTCCAGGAACTCGAAGACCTCCGTCGCTTCAAGCGGGAAGTCTCCGGCTTGCTGAACTCCCTGCCGTTTGGCCTGGTGATGACCGATAGCAAGCACCATGTCGTCTTCGCCAATGCCAAGTGGAGCAAGACTTTCGGGAACGTTCTGGAGACGATGGCCGCACCGGTTCATATCAGGGACCTGTACCGTACCTGCCTCGGCAATACGCCCAGTGCGAGCGATCCGGACGCGGCTGCAGAAGAACGCTACCAGACCTTCACCACCAAATTCGGTGAGAACTATCTGGAAAATCCGAACGGTGAATATCACAAGGTCTATCGCGGCATGGTTCCAGACACCGGGATCATCGGGTTCGGCATGAATGTCAGCGACATGCGCGACCGCCAAACCGCCCTTGAAGTTGCCCTCGGACAGTATCAGGAAGACATCAAGACCGGCATTACGGATGTCGGCGAGCAGCTTCAGACTGTCTCAGGCCTGCTCAGCAGCGCATCGAGCAACATGGAAGAGAGTGTTGGAAACGGCATGGAACTCGCCTCGGCGATCTTCTCCGCAACCGAAGAACTCTCTTCCTCCATCAGTGATCTGACCCAGCGTATGCAGACCACCGCCGAACAATGCAGCAGCGCCAGTGGCACGGTGAAGAACACCGAAGGTCGCATTCGTGAGTTGAGCCATGCGGTTGAACGCATCGAGACATTCGCCAGCACCATTCAGGCCATCGCCGACCAGACCAACCTGCTGGCTCTGAACGCCACCATCGAAGCAGCGCGCGCCGGTGAATCCGGAAAAGGCTTTGCAGTTGTCGCCGCCGAGGTGAAGTCCCTGTCGGAGCAAACCGCGCGCGCAACCGCAGAAATTGCCGTCCAGATCGAAGACGTACGCCGGGTCACGCGCGAAACGGAAACGGCCATCTCAGATATTGCCACATCGATGGGCGGCGTCGTTGAACTCACCGAAGATGCCGCCTCCGCCATTCAGGAACAGGCTTCAGCCGTACATCAGGTGACCGGCCACATGGGGCAACTGCACTCTGTAACGGCGCGGAACAAGGAAATTTCGGAGCATATCTCCGGCGCAGCCGACAGCGTGACCCATGGCTCGACGGACCTCATCAGTCTGGTGGACAAGGTTGTCGATCGGAAATTTGACATCTGATACCGCGGAGACGCCGTTGACTGGCAACAACGGACATGGGCCGCAGCCTTGGGAGCAAGTTCATCGGAAACCGACTTGCCCCTGCCCCGCCCTTGTCGATAGTGTCGCCTCAGAATAAACCAGTTGGGAAGCGCCGCATGACCACCTCCTCCTACGACGATCAGAACATCTTCGCCAAGATTTTGCGTGGCGATCTGCCAAGCCACAAGCTCTACGAAGATGACAGCACACTGGCGATCATGGACATCATGCCGCGCGGCGACGGCCACTGCCTGGTGTTGCCGAAGGCCCCCTCGCGCAATCTGCTGGAAATGGACCCAGCCGCACTGTCGGCAACAATGGCAACTGTCCAGAAGCTGGCGAACGCAGTCAAACAGGCCTTCGAAGCGGATGGTGTGACACTGGAACAATATACCGGAGCAGCAGCTGGCCAGACGGTGTTCCACACGCATTTCCATATCATCCCGCGGATCGAAGGTGTCGCACTCAAGCCTCACGCCGGAAAAATGGCCGACAATGATATACTTTCCGAGCACGCAAGGAAAATCCGAGCCGCTCTTTCCTGAGGACGGGTGTCTGCATCACCCTACAATCCGAGCAACAACCAGCCGCCGATAAGGATGACTTCGCCGGTCAGCACCCCGACGATCACCCGTTTGCCAAGCAGCATATAGGCGATGAACCCGCCGACCCCTGCGAGGATCCGCAGCCACATGGGAGTGACTTCCAGAACACCGGTCGGAAATAGAATGAGTTTGGAGATCACGCCGGCCACCAGTGCCGTTGCAACAGATCGCACCCAGATCAACAACTCGCCGTCTTCACGCAGCTTTCCACCTGCGAAGACGCCAATCCAGCGCCAGATGTCGGTGGCAATCCAACCTGCGACAATGATCATCACGTAGGGCCACCACCAGGTGTCGGCCATGGCCGCCTCAAATCCCAAAGTCACGACAGCCCCCGCCGTTGGAAACGTGTTCCCAGATACGCCAATGTTCCACCGACAAGACCAGTCCACAGCAGATCAAGACCGGGGAAATAAAGATAGAAAAAAGGCCCGAGCAAAATTCCGATGACCATTGCTGCCTTGTCTGAAGACAATTTCGATGCGCCCCACAGCGAGCAGACGAAATAGATCGGGGTCAGGATGAACAGGCCACCGGCTACCGGCTTCGGCAGGTCATCAAGAAGAAGATAGGCCGCGCCCGTAACACAGGTGACACAAAAGGTGAGACTTGAGGAGAAACCTGCAAAAAACGGCAGCCGCGCATCGCGGGGCAGCTTCGGCAGGTTGTGCATGGCATAAACCCATGCTGTCACAGCAACAAAGTGAGAGATGTAAAGCAGCTGCCAGGTCTTGGTTTTGCCCGGCACCCTGACCATCGGCATCATGGCCATGGTCATTGGCATCAGACGCACAGACGCCAGCGCCACTGCGATGGCAGCAGGGACAATGCCAAGCCCTGTCGAGATGGCACCTGTCAGCACCACAATCGAAGGCAGCGCCCAGACCAATCCGGCCATAACCAGCGTTTCGGTCAACGTCAGACCCGAGCCCCGCGCCAACCCGGCATAGCCGATGAAGGCCGCCATGAGAATGACCGCCGGCAGAGAAACCATCGACCTGGCTCCGCGCAGCATCCAAACATAGGCCGGAAGTCCGGAGTGCTCATCGTCGGGAGACAGCTGTTCAGAATCGCTCGCCATTGTCGCGGCTTACCCTGCAGAAATTAGGAAGGTCTCCTTACGTATTCTTCCTGAGCCAGCCTGTCAAATGGCAGGTGATCTGGATGGCTTGTAAGTTGAAGACAATTTCACACGCCCAATGCCACGCTGACTTTCCCGCCTTACACGACCCGTCTGCGCTGGGGTGGAAACATGAAAAAGGCGGCAGGACCGAAGTCGAGCCGCCTTGATTCACATTGTTATAAATCGCAGGCAAAGCCCTGGAACGACTCATCAATCCGCCAGCGGCACCTTCGGAACATGGCTCTTTTTCGGCGTTGAACCGCCATCAGAAGACCCACCCTTGTCACTCGAACCGCTGCCTTTTGAAGACCGCTTGACTGCCGCCTTCGTCGAAGCAGGCTTGCGCTTCCGCTTTGGCTTGGCAGCAGCTTCCGCCTTTGGCTTGACCGGCGCAACAGCCCGCTCTTCAACCGTTTCCAAAAGCAGACCGGCCTCATCTTCAGACACCGTCACCTTGACTGTGCCGCCCTTCATCAACTTGCCGAACAACACTTCATCAGCCAATGGCCGCTTGATGTGCTCCTGAATGACCCGCCCAAGAGGACGGGCGCCCATCCTGTCGTCGTAGCCCTTCTCGGCAAGCCACTCGGTCGCGGCTTCAGTCAGTTCAAAAGTAACATTCCGGTCCGCCAGCTGGGCTTCCAGCTGCATGACGAACTTCTCGACAACTTTGTAGACCACGTCTCGTGGCAGGTTGGCGAAAGGAATGATTGCATCCAGACGGTTGCGGAACTCTGGCGTGAACAGCTTGTTGATCGCCTCGGCATCCTCGCCGGACCGCTTGACCTGACTGAACCCGACAGGGGCCTTGGCAAGGTCAGCCGCCCCAGCGTTGGTCGTCATGATCAGGATGACATTGCGGAAATCAACCTGCTTGCCGGTATGATCGGTCAGCTTGCCGTGGTCCATCACCTGCAACAGGATGTTAAAGAGGTCCGGGTGGGCCTTTTCGATTTCATCCAGAAGCAACACGCAATGCGGATGCTGGTCGATCCCGTCGGTCAGTAGACCGCCCTGATCGAAGCCAACGTAGCCCGGAGGCGCGCCGATCAGGCGAGACACCGTATGCCGTTCCATATACTCCGACATGTCGAAACGGATCAGCTCCACCCCAAGCGAAGATGCCAGCTGGCGCGCCACTTCGGTTTTGCCAACACCGGTCGGACCAGAGAACAGATAGCTGCCGATCGGCTTGTCCGGCTCGCGCAATCCCGCACGGGACAGCTTGATCGCCGAAGAAAGCGTCTCGATCGCGTCATCCTGTCCGTAGACAACACGCTTCAGATCAGCCCCAAGAGAGGACAGAACTTCCGCGTCGTCTTTGGAAACAGACTTCGGCGGGATCCGCGCCATCGTGGCGATGGTATTCTCAATTTCCTTCACGCCAATGGTCTTGCGACGACGGCTTTCAGGGATCAGCATTTGCGAGGCGCCGGTCTCATCCAGCACATCAATGGCCTTATCCGGCAATTTGCGGTCAGCGATATACTTCGCCGACAGTTCCACTGCCGTCTTGATGGCATCATGAGTGTAGCGGACTTTGTGGAATTCCTCGAAGTACGGCTTCAGGCCCTTCAGAATATCGATGGCATCCGGAATAGACGGCTCATTCACATCAATCTTCTGGAAGCGACGGACAAGCGCCCGGTCCTTCTCGAAGAACTGGCGATATTCCTTGTATGTGGTGGAGCCGAGGCAACGGATCGCGCCAGAGGCCAGAGCAGGCTTCAACAGATTGGAGGCATCCATTGCGCCACCCGATGTCGCGCCGGCCCCAATGACAGTATGAATTTCATCGATGAACATGACCGCATTCGGATAGTCCTCGATTTCCTTCATGACCTGCTTCAGTCGCTCTTCGAAATCGCCACGATAGCGGGTTCCCGCTAGCAGCGCGCCCATGTCGAGCGAGAAGATCGTTGCGTCCTTCAGGACCTCCGGCACATCGCCCATAACAATTCGATGGGCCAGGCCCTCAGCAATGGCAGTCTTGCCGACGCCAGGGTCACCGACGAACAACGGGTTGTTCTTCGATCGGCGGCACAGGATCTGGATAGTTCGTGAAATCTCGCTTGCACGACCGATCAACGGATCGATCTTGCCCTTGCCGGCCTTCTCGTTGAGATTGACGCAATAGGCTTCAAGCGCATCGGTCTTGGCCTTCGGCTTTGGTTCGCCGGGATTGCCTTGAACGATCTCTTCCTCTTCCACCCCTTCAACCGGACGTTCTTCGGAAAGACCCGGCCGTTTGGCAATGCCGTGGGAAATGTAGTTGACCGCATCGTAGCGGGTCATGTCCTGGTCCTGTAGGAAGTAAGCCGCATGGCTTTCCCGCTCGGCGAAGATCGCAACCAGCACATTGGCACCGGTCACTTCCTCACGGCCGGAAGACTGGACATGGATAACAGCACGCTGGATCACTCGCTGGAAACCGGCTGTCGGCTTGGAATCTTCATCCCCTTCCGTCACCAGGTTTTCGAGCTCTGTCTCGATGTAATCGAGCAGACTGCGCCGGATGGCATCCATGTCCACATTGCAGGCACGCATGACCGCGGCGGCATCCTGGTCATCCAGGAGAGCAAGCAGCAGATGCTCTAGCGTTGCATATTCCTGCTGTCGCTCATTGGCGAAGGCAAGGGCCTGATGCAGTGCTTTTTCGAGACTGCGAGAAAATGACGGCACGAGTGAAATCCCTCATTTTTTTTCCATTACACACTGCAGCGGGTGCTGGTGCTTTCGAGCGAAGTCCATGACCTGGGTCACTTTGGTCTCCGCCACCTCGTAGGAGTAAATCCCACACTCTCCGACGCCATGATGATGAACATGCAACATGACACGGGTAGCTTCCTCCCTATTCTTCTGGAAGAAGCTTTCCACGACATGAATCACGAATTCCATGGGCGTATAGTCGTCATTCAGCAGCAAAACCCGATATACATTCGGTCGCTTTGCAACTGTTTTAGGCTTGGTTACGACAACGGTGCCCGTACCGTGGTCACCATCTTCAAAATCAGCCCCGCCTGACATGTATGAGCCCAATGTCCTCTATCAATCTCTTGGCAGCAGTCTAACAACCGCAGCAGCCCAGCGAAAGCCTCAACGAGCCGATCACCAGTTTTTAACCACCCTGCCTTTTGGCGACACCGTAAAGTTTGACAGGTGTCGGCAGTGCCAGACGCAAATGGAGATAGCGGCAAATCGTGAAACGCCGCCGAACCAGACCGGATGGCCTGACTTTCAATACAGTATGTGGGAACCTCACCGCGGAAGGTAAAGGGCCCGAATGAAATCTATTGCCACTCCCCGACAGACATGTGCGCCAGTTTACGCCAGCTAAAGAACAACCCCCGCAGGCAATCCCTGCTCCAACCGGCCCAAGCTCGACCAGGACCGCCCACAAACGACAACGCCGCGCCAGGGTTCCCCCGGGCGCGGCGTGCAAAAACTCAAATGCGCAATAGACTGCTAGAAGCCTGACAGGCCAGCAGTCGACACGACTTACTTTCCGACTTTGGCCATAACGGCTTCAAAAGGCTTATAGGCGTCTTTTGACAGCTCGGTGTACATTTCACCCAGCTTGGTCATTTCGCCCATCATGCTTTCGTAGGAGCTCTTGACGAACTCAGACTGAGTCTCAAAGGCGCTCTCAACAGACTTGGAAGATACCATCTTCTCAACGATCGCGGAGCTCTCTTCGAAAGACTTTTTCTGGTAATCGACAACTTCAGCCGCGATGGCCTGGACACCCTTGGTCATGGCGCCGAAGCTTTCCATGGCAAGATCCATATTGTCTTTGCCCATTTTCTGGATTTCGTCGAAATTATTCAGCATTGAAACTGCCCTCAACAACTTATGACGGAGGTAGGCCCTCGGCGATCAAGCGGAACCCCCCGGCCATACTCCATGAAGCCTCTTGGCAGCAGAGCAAAAATGTTGGCTCGGCAGCTGTCCCGCAACTGCAGGGGCACAATGATGCAGCGCACAATAAAAGTCAATCTTGATTTCGCATCGCAGAAATAAATTCCGTAACGGAAATATTGGGGAAAACGGAGAGTTACGGATCGCACAGCACGCGTCTGCTCACCATTTTAGGCCTGCTCGCACACCCCCATCATTCACCCCGAAAGAAGACAGACCAAAGCAATGAAATGCAATATTTCAAAAATTTCAAATCAAAAATAAACTATACAGAAAAATACAGCGCCGTTATCGAAAAATTAAGCATGAAATTCTGATAAAAACAAATAAAAATATTAAAATTCAGAAAACTTACTAAAAAACGACTTTATAAAGACATCAGTTAATACATTTACGATACATTAATACTAATTTTTACCAAATATTTTTTCCAATTTGACGCCCCGTTCTTTACCAGTTCGTAACCGCGTTTGCATGAAATCACTACACGTGCTCATTCGGCAACGCAGCCTTGCGGACCATCGCAAGACGATTGACGTTGTCACCCGGCCACCTCGAAGAAAGCAAGTCAGAGTTAGGTATGCGTTCCTTTCGCAAAATGATCCGAGTCAGACAGGCGCTCCAGGCCCTCGCCGTCACCACCCTGCTGGCTGTCGCCGCAGCGCCGGCGCACGCCAATTCCAAATACGCCGGAATTGTCGTCGACGCCAAAACCGGCAAGACCCTTTATTCTTCCGCGGCAGATGCCCGGCGATATCCGGCAAGCTTGACCAAAATAATGACACTCTACATCGTGTTCGAAGAGCTGGAGGCCAAACGCCTCACGCTTTCCAGCCCGTTGAAGGTATCTAAATACGCGTCCGGTCGTCCGCCCTCTAAGCTCGGACTGAAGCCGGGCTCCACTATCAAGGTGAAGGACGCCATTCTGGCGCTTGTCACCAAGTCGGCGAACGACGTGGCGACTGTCATTTCGGAAAACATCGGTGGCTCGGAAAAGGAATTCGCCAAGCGGATGACCCGGACGGCCCATCAGATCGGCATGAGCAAGACTCAATTCCGCAACCCGCATGGTCTGCCGAATTCCAGCCAGTACACCACAGCACGCGACATGTCGCTTCTGGGGCGTTCGATCCAGGAACGCTTCCCGAGCTACTACAAATACTTCCAGACCCGCGTCTTCACCTATCGTGGCAACCGCTATGGCAACCACAACAAGCTGCTGGGTCGTGTAGAAGGCGTTGACGGCATCAAGACCGGTTACATCCGCGCCTCCGGCTTCAACCTGGTCACTTCTGTCAAGCGTGATAATCGCCACATCGTGGCTGTCGTCATGGGCGGACGCACCGGCCGCTCCCGCGATGCCTACATGAAGAAGCTGATCGCGGAATACATGCCAAAGGCCAGCACAGGCGCCCGGACAGCACCACAGCTGGTCGCTCGGACGACCGTGCCTGCCGATATTCCTCTTCCGACCCTGAAGCCGTCGACCGGCGTCGAAGCCACAAACGGCGCCATGGTGCTTGCCATGGTTGAACCCAAGGCGGCTGCTGCCGACCCGACCTTGCTCGTCAGTGGCACCGTGCCGCTTCCGCCCAAGGCCGTGAAATCGCGGATGGCCAACAGCTTTGCTGCAGCCGGCCTGCCGCCCGCATCCATCCCGAACGCCAATCCCGCACACACAGGAGCAGTTCCTGCCGCTGCGACCGTCACCAGCGTTCACGTAACAGGCACGATGCCGGTAGCCGCACCGGCCCCAGCCCCCGTGCCTGTGGTTGTCGCCAGCCTCGCTCCGGCACCAGCCCCTGCCCGTGAAATGACAGACGACAGCGGCACCTCCGACATGGTGGCCACCAATAACTCCGTCGACACCGGCCCGACCTGGCAGATCCAGATCGCCGCGGCGGAAAGTGAAAGTGGCGCCATCAAGATGTTGAAAAAGGCCAAGGCCGCTGAAGGCCCTGCCCTGCGCGGCACCGTTCCGGTGACCGAAGAAGTCGCAACCAAGGGGCAGACGCTGTACCGCGCCCGCTTCGCTGGCTTTGCCAACAAATCTGCTGCTTGGGGTGCATGTAAAAGCCTCAAGCGCTCCAAGTTCGCGTGCTACGCGATCTATCAGTAACGCTCGTTAAAGCCACCTATCAGTCTTGCGTAATGGTGACATCAATGTCTTCTGAGAAGCCTATCCTTAGCCTCGTTGAGTTTCGCAGCCAGGAAAGCGGTCCCACCTCTGTCGGGATGCAGCAACTTCATCAACCTGCGATGCGCGGCTCTAACTTCCGGGTCCCCGGCGTCGGGCGAAAGCCCCAAGACCTCGTAGGCCTCCTCATCTGTCATGGAGCCAGAGCTCGCAGAGCTTCTCTGCCGCTCTGTTCCATCCGCCTGGAAGTCTACTCTCCATCCGGGAAACCGGCGGTCGAGGTAAGCTTCGACTAAGGCCTGACTCTGTTCGTCTGCGGCACTTTTCTGCCACAGGCGCTCCAGTTCGGCATCCGACAAGCTGTCGAGGGATCGCCCTGTGAACTCTCCCGCCAGCACCTGCCCGCTCATGTCGCCGGTGTCATGGTCCAGCCTCATCTCGAGCAGGGCCGTTCGCACCTGCGAGAATTGCCCAGACGACGGCTTCGACCGCGCCTGACCGCCAAACAAGCCGGAGAACCCGAGAAGGGACAGTCCGGCACCTGCGGCAGGCAAAGCCAGAACGATCCGCCCTGTCACCGCAAGCAGTCCGGCCAGGGCCAGCAGAACGACCCCGGCAAAGGTCTTCAGATTGCGCGCCAGATCTGCCGGGTTGGCATGGACAAACCGCTTGCCTGCAAACAGCAAAAGCCCAAGCAACAAAAAACCGGCTAGCAGATAGTGCATTCTCGCTCCAACTCACATTTCCACATCACTGTCGCGCTATGGCCGACTAGCGTTGCATTCTCTCAAGTAGAAGTCTGGCCCCTCGGTCGCCCTCTCCCTGCAGTTTGACCAGTGCGTCGCGCCCTCCCGAGGCGTAGACCGCAACAGCCTTCAACAGATCGGCCAGGCGGCCTGCCGCGCCGCTTGTGAAAGCACAATGCGCGCCGCCGCTCAACCGGGCAATTTCCGCGAAGGCTTCAGTCGCAGCCGGATCGTTGCCTTCCTGAAACAGGAAAATTGGCACTCTGTGCAGGCCGAGCTCGCCGGCCCGCGCGCACAGCTGGTCGACATTTTCCTCCATGCAATCACCGACATAGACCAGTGCCGACACCTTGCCCTTCGCCGTTTCGTCGAGCGCGCTTTTCAAGACCTTGGCAATTTGCGTCCGCCCGCCCTGGCAAGAGATTCGCCGCATGACGGCCGCCAGTTCGGTGCCTTTCTCCATCCAGCGCGAAGCACGGCATTCTCCGAAACCGCGAAAATAAACCAGCTTTACCGCCAGGCCAGAGACCTGGTCCGCAACGTGAAACATTTCAGATTGAATGTGGAGCGCCTGATCCCAGGTCGCCTGACGACTCATCGTCGCATCAAGCGCAAAGATCAGCCGACCACCAGGGGACCTTGTCGAGACTGTCACTGACGGTTGGTGACCAGATCCGGACACAGGAACCCGAGCGGCTGTCTGCAAGAATGCCGAGACCTGATCGGCAGAGGAAACATCCACCTGCACCTCCGGCTTTGGCGCACTGACTGACCTGTTGGGCTCCTTGGAGCTCTTGCTCATAACCACATCTCCTTTCCCTAGATGTCGGGAAGGAAAGCGGTTTTGGCAAGTCACTGTCTGGCAACAATCGGAAAAGATCTGCAGATCACGCGTCTCAACGCCGCAACCCAAGCCCTCAGAGCAGACATAACTCGGTCAGCTCCCGGCGCATCTCTTCCGGCATGGAAGCCGCTTCACGCCCCCCTGTGACATCCTTTGGCGCATCTTCCGACTTCAGATACCGCCATCCCTGGAAGGGGCGTTTCGGTTGATATTGGGTCAGAATGAGCCGAGGTTCGAGTACGAGGTCGCAGCGTTTGACACCGGCAGCATCGGTGAAGGGGCGTATGTCGAGAAGATGCTGGCGCACCTGGATCCGTCCCTTGATAACCCAATAGAGCGAGCCGCCATCGAGCAATTCTTCACGGCGCGTCGGCACCATGCGGGTCGTATGGGTATGTTCATGCGATTCGCCGGAAAGCGTCTTCTGCTCCAGCCGGAAATCGATCCAGGCCTGCAGGCTTTCCACGCTGTCGGCACCAACACAGAGCTTCAACAGGTTCAAGGTCATGCCAATTGAGGTAATGCACTGGCCCTGCGGGTCAATCGCAACCCCGGTTCAGAGAAGCCTTATACACAGGCTAAATATGAAAAAGGCGGGATCCCGGTTTCCGAGATCCACGCCTTTTAGGTCCGTTTCTGAAAGATCGAGACTGTCGCCCGATGCTTTGCCCCTCCGTTTTCGGAGGGCGGCACGTCTGAAATGTCAGCCCAACTGGGCGTCTCATTCCTTAGCCTGCGATGGCCACTGCCTGTTGCGCGTTCTCTACGTCGTTGAAGAGAACAAGCAATGCGAAGGCACTTCCCAGAGCCACAACCGTCCACACGGTTGCTGCCCAGCAGGACTTCGGTGCATTTTCGTCCATGAAACCCCTTAGATATCTCTTCAGACAGCCCCGCTCTGGCGCGGTGCAATATGTCCTGATTGAGGCAAGCACTTAACGGATCCCTAACGTGCTCGCAAGTGCAAAAAAATGGGTTCAGATCTGCACAAATTGCAGAACTGTGACAAAACGAAACGTCGCCAGAGACTTAAGGCCTGTGTGAGCCATTCCGGATACTGGCGGCAATCAACGCCACCTGATAAAACAGGCAGGAAGATCAGCGCTCGAGCACCGGAAAAACTGACTAGTTGGTCATATCAAGGCATTCAGAGCGACTAGATAAAAAGCAGAAACCAAAAGAATTTAAACGGGATAACCATCGATGACATCGCTGAGCCTTCTGGACTGCATCGCCATCTCCTGGTTCATCGTCGTGTGGTTTGGCTTCAATTATCTGATCGACTCCAGCCCCATGCGCAAAAAGTCCCTTTCCAAGGCGATGGAGGTTTATCGGCGCACCTGGTTCCTGACGCTATCGCGCCGCAGCGTCCGGATCATGGATACTGCCATCCTCTCTGGGCTGCAGCAGGGAACGGCGTTTTTCGCTTCAACGTCCCTGCTTGCCATCGGCGGCAGTTTCGCGCTGCTGGATTCAACCGACACCATCCTGCAAGTCGCAGGGGACCTCTCCATTCCGGTGGAACAGAGCCGCGCTCTCTGGGAGGTGAAGGTACTGGGACTGATGCTGATTCTGGCCTACAGCTTCTTTAAGTTCGGCTGGGCCTATCGGTTGTTCAACTACTGCAGCATCATCATGGGCGCCATCCCGGACGTCGGGACAGCCTCCGATGATGTGATCACCAAGATCGCCAATCAGGCTGGAGATATGAACATCATTGCCGGCAAGCATTTCAACCGCGGCCAACGCGCACTGTTCTTCGCAATCGCGTTTCTCGGCTGGTTTGCCGGGCCCCAGTTCTTCATGGTCACCACCGGGCTGGTGATGCTGGTTCTCGTTCGCCGTCAGTTCGCTTCGCGGTCACGCGATGCCGTGCTTTCCGGGCACCAGGTACTGGCGTCATTGGAAACCAGCGACGGCGCAAAGACCGAGACCGGGTCATCAAATCCCTTCACCTGATAGCGCCCATACAGCCCTGCACGACAGCCCATGAGGTCGGCGATGGTGTCCGAAACCAGAATGTCCGCGTCGAGATCCTTCGCCAGCTCCGCAATGCGCGCCGCCAGATTGACCGTTGGGCCAATCACCGTGAAATCGAGCCGGTTCTCGCTTCCGACATTACCAAAGAACACATCCCCTGCGTGCAGCGCGATACCCACCCGCATGTCCGGCGTTTCCACACAGCAATTATTGGTATTGATGTCCTGGATGGCCGCTGTGGTTTCCCGCGCCGCCTTGAGGGCCCGCATCGCCGCTTCCTGAGGATCAGTACCATCGCCATAAGGAAAGATGGCCATGACCTCATCCCCGATGTACTTCAGCACCTCTCCGCCGTGAGCCTCCACAGCATCGGTCATCGCGCCGAAGTAGTGATTGAGAAAAGCGATCAACTTGTCGGGCGGCAACTCGTTCGACAGCTTGGTAAAGCCGCGCAGATCGGCGAAGCTGACAACAGCCGAAATCCACTCGCCTTCGCCACGCTTGATCGTTCCGTGCAGCACCCGATTGCCGGCACGTGGGCCGACATACGTATCCAGAAGCGTTTGAGCCGTGCGGCGCAGGGTGCTCATCTCACACACAAGTGCCAGAGGCCGGATGATGGAATCAAACACCGCCAGATGGGTGCTTGAAAAGCCGCCTGGGGCCTTGGTCGCATAGGAAATCGACTTGATCGACCCATCGGAGAACGGCATCGGCAACACGATGTAGTCCGTGTAGCCCTCCTTTCGCAGGTCCGGGATGATACCGAACTCACCGTCTTCCTTTTGCGCGGTAATCCGGCGACGAACGGAGAGACCTTCCTCGTAAACGATCTTCAGGGGAGAGTTGTGATAGCTCTCGTCCAGCTGTTCGTTCTGCATGTAGCGGCGCAATTCATGCGTTCCGTCACTGGTCCAGACCGCGGCTTCGGCGCGCACGCTCGGATGCAGGATCATGATTCCTGTGGTGGCCCTGTCGACCGGAACGTTGCCCGCGCGCAAGCGCTCGGCCAACGATTCAATCAAAGCCAGCGTGTCCTGTTTTCCCAGCGCTTCGCCGTAAAGCCACTGGACAACTTCTGCAGAAATGAGGGGCGCCTCAAGCACCATAGTCTTTATCCCGTTCGATCAATCCGCCTTTTATATGGTTCATTTTTGCTGTTTCACAACTCGCAGAATTGACGTTGCGGACGCGGGACGGCTCTGCTTATTTCGCATAGCTCCTGCAAATGCAGGAGATCTAAGGCGCCGGAAACAAGTCACTGCTGCGCCCCGTCAGCCAATAGATTGTCAGGCCCAGCCATTCGCGAAAAGCTGTATCGAACCGCAGAAGGCCGTTCGAAACACCTGAAAACAAATAGCTTTCTCCGCCTTCCGCAATCACCCGATAGTCGACGGGATAGGCGATGAGACGCTCGTGCCCTGCCTGTCGAAACACGCCCATGGCGCGCGGCATGTGATAGGCAGAGGTCACCAGCAGCCAGTTCCCATCTGAGCGCCCTCCAATCAATCTTTTGGTGAACACTGCGTTCTCATGGGTGTTGCGTGATGCGCCTTCCAGAAGAACGCGTGCGTCGTCGATACCGAAATCCCTGAAGAGCCTCCGAGCGCCATCTGCTTCACTGACGTCCCCCGGCACCAGGTCCCCCTGACCTCCCGAATGCACAATAACTGCCTGCGGAAACAGACGCGACAGATAGGGAACAATCGTCATGCGCTCCGCCGCCTCATTCAGCGCAACATCACGACGCCCCTCTGAAGCGCTGGTGTCCATCGCTCCACCAAGAACGATGATCCCGGCGATGTTCTCGGGCAAAGCCGTCAACTCCGGCAACGGAAAACGTTGTTCCAGCGGCGCCATCAGCCAGTTTGCCGCGGGAGACAGGCCAATGAACAGAAGCAGCGCCAGTGCCAGCCCCGCCAGCCAACGCCCGGCCCTCGCCCAACGCGTCCAGGTCACCAACCAGCCGACCACGGCACTGGCGAGCAGAAAATTGCTCGGCTGAACAAAAAAGAAGCCGATTTTCGACACGATAAAAAACATCGCCCTTGCCAATCCTATCGCGTTTGCGGGAGAGCTAGCCCACCTCCTGAATGGAAAGGCCAGCCCATGCTTCACCCCTTCTACCTGATCGTGGATGACCCACAATGGATAAGCCGACTGGCACCAGCCGGACTGAAGCTTGTCCAGCTGCGGATCAAGAACAAAAGCGGCGATGCCTTGATGCAAAGCTTGCGGCAAGGCCTGACAGTGGCACGCAACGAAGGCATCACACTTGTGATCAACGATCACTGGCAGCTGGCTATCGACTTGAAGGCCGAATGGTTGCACCTGGGGCAGGAAGATCTGGAAGACGCAGACCTGAAAGCGCTGCGCCGCGCCGGCGTCCGCATCGGCATCTCGACTCACACCTTAGACGAGCTGGATCGGGCATTGTCCTTCGAGCCTGATTACATTGCCATCGGCCCGGTTTTCCCAGCACGGGGCAAACAGGTGGATTATCCTTCTCTCGGGGCTTCAGGCATTGCAAAGTGGCGACAGAAGGTAACCTGTCCGCTGGTTGCAATCGGCGGAATTCGCCTGGAACAGGCAACCGAGCTTCGGGCAGCCGGCGCCGACAGTCTCTGCGTAATCACCGACGTTCTGGCCGACGTTGATCCGGCGGCCCGTTGCCGCGCCTGGATCAATGCCACCCTTTGAAATAACTAGACTTTCCGAGTGATCGCCCAGTTCGTGACACATATCACATGTCAAAATCACCGACAGAGCAAGACTGCCTCGACAACCTGAAACTCGCTAAGCGAAGAGGGACATCGACATGACGCTATATCTCGACCTGGGCGGCCGACCGGCACTTCGCCATGCAACAACCCGCCTGTTGACCCGCCTGCAACTGGACCCACTGTTCGCCGAAACCACGCTGTCTCATCAGAATGACCTGCAGGAAGACCTGATCGAGTTCCTGTGTTTTATATTCGAAGGTGCGCCAGTTTATGAAGGCCGGACAGCGAACAAAATGCTCGGCCCCTATTGCGCCTGTGATCAAACTTTCGACCATCTGGTCGACCACATCGTGACGGTTCTGATCGGCTCAACCGGAGCCTCTCCGCTGGAGACGACGATTCGCGCACGCTTTGACCGGCTCCGACCAATTCTCCTCAAGCCAGACAGCGATGACAGCGGCTCCCCCTCGCCACTTTTCTCGGCACACGTGCCTCATTCCGAGTGCGTTCCAGCCTGAGGACGCGCGGCTTAGGTCCACCTGGCAAAGAAAAACGGCGCGGAAATCTCCGCGCCGTTCGAATCATCTATCGGTGGCCTGAAGCCTGTGGCCAACCGCGCTTTTTAAGACAGCTCGCCTACATTCGTGATGACCTTGCCAACGAGACCGTATTCGATCCCCTCTTCCGGGCTCATCCAGTAGTCACGATCCGTATCCTTCTCGATGCGCTCGATCGGCTGACCGGTTGCATCGGCGAAGATCTGGTTCAGGCGATCACGCATCTTGATGATCTCCTTCGCCTGGATCTCGATGTCTGTCGCCATTCCGCCGGCACCACCGGACGGTTGATGCAACAGGAAGCGAGTGTTCGGCGTGCAGTAGCGCATTTCCTTAGGTACGGAAACGTAGATCAGCGCTCCAGCGGAAGCGACCCAGCCCATGCCTAGAATACGGACTTCCGGTGCGATGAACTTGATCGCATCGTGGATCATGTCGCCGGACTCCACATGGCCACCCGGCGAAGAGACGATCACGGTGATCGGATCGCTGGAGACCTGCGCCAGCGCCAGAAGGCGCGCACAGACGTCCTTGGCCATCTCTTGAGAGACAGGACCGGTGATCAAGACAGTACGAGCGTCAAAAAGATGCTTGTCCACCTGGATCGACTGCTGGCTCTTGGCCTTGTCCTCGTCTTCGTCCTCAAGTCGGGCTGGCACGGCGGAAGAATAATTTTTCATGCGCAGGATAGGCTCCATTGAAGAAATGCCGGTGCGGATCACCGGCTGGTTCTTTCCCATATGTAGGATATCGGGAAGCTTGTCGCAAATTCCAAGCGCGTTGATAGCCTGAAAACAGTTATCAGTTTGGCAATATGGGAAGAACATGTGGACGGAAAGGATCCGTTACGACCCCTTCCCTCCCTTCCAAGGGCACTTTTCAGCAATCGAAGACGGTCAGGCGAGCCTGAGAAGACCCATTGGCGCGGCGCTCACGGGTTCCTTCTCAGACCGCTCACCGTTGTAAAAGCCAATCTCGATCCGACCCCGGCCCTTTCGCTTTGCCTGGTACAGAGCTGAATCAGCCGCCCGGATGAACGGGTGCAGTTCCAGGTTCGGACAATTGGACAACACCAGCCCCCCACTGACACCTAGGCGGATTGTCTTGCCCTCAAACTCCAGCGGCTGTGTCGCCACCGTATCGCTCAATGACTGGACGATGCAGTCCGCCGTGGTGCGGTCGAGGTTTTGCATGATTACAGCGAACTCCTCTCCGCCGATCCTGCCAATCACCGCCGAAGGACCGAAATACTGAGTTGCAATGCGACCGAAGTGCATCAGAGCAGCATCGCCACCCTGATGGCCATATGTATCGTTGATCTGCTTGAAATAATCGAGATCGAGCACCATCACCCCGATGCTGTCCTCGCTCCGCTCGTTCAGAGTTTCTGTGCCGCGCTCAAAGAAACCACGACGCGTAAGCAGGCCCGTCAGGGGATCGCGTGAAACCTCTGCCTTCAGTTCTTGAATGTAGCCTTCCCAGTAAATGGCAGTGGCAATGATTGCCGCACCGAAACAGAAGAACAGCATCGCCACAAGCGTGATGTTCAGCAGCGCATCGCCTTCAAGAAGGAAACCAGCTGTCGGGTCGATCCAGGTGGTCCCGACCCTTGAAACATGGCTGATACCGCAAACAAAGAAACTACAGGAAATCACAGCCCTCAAAAGTTTCGAGGCCCCTTTGACCTGAAGGAACTCATAGCCGATGGCAAACAGAAAGAAGCCAGTCACCAGCGAGAAGACAACAACCCGGTTGGACTGACTGTCATAGAGACCGTCGAAGAACGAGAACACCAGCCAGATCACCATAGGCAGGGCCATGACAATTGGCTCATAATTCTTGCGGGCGCAGGCACGCGCCCCCCCCCAACTCAAACCAAGGGACGCCATCAACAGAAGGTGCGCGAGAAATTGCGACATGAAGGGCGCCAGATCAGCTCCCGACATCCACATGAACATGGCCGGTACCCGCAAGGTCATGCTGGATGACCACAGCAGCAGCGCCATATTGGAGCGCTCACCGAGCCAGATCAGGAAGAGCCCGACGGCAATGACGGCGAATACTCCAGCCAGCACTACCAGCAGTGTGTAATTGTCCAAGCCAGTCATGACCGTGTCCCACAAGCGTTAAAGTGTCAAATTGAATGTGAGCATTCGGGATAGGCAACAGACTTTGCGCAGGTCCTAAAAGCACCCCGCGCATTTGAACTAAATTGGACTTGAAAAATTCAGGATCTATTTAGGATGACGACGCGATGCCCGTCAGAATTTCCATGGCTAAATCTGCCAGGTTTGCAGGTACCAGAATGTGGTCGTGATAGTATCCGGCGATCATGTTTGCCGGCACGCCACCTGTCGCAAGTGCAGCAGAGACAGCGGCCGTAAGTCCAACAGATTCAAGGGAAGAATGGACTTGGAGCGTTATCCGGCGCTGAGGGGAGGCAGTGTCAAAGCCTGCTTTTGAAGCGACCTCAACCGGCAGGATCAGCGTGAGACCCTCAGCTTCTCGAATTGTGGCGAAAGCCACCAGATCATCGCTTAAATCAGCTCCTTCCGGCGGACAAGAAACGTATACGTACGATACCGGATCCAGTGCCGGTGAGAGGGTTTCCAGCATTTTGTTAAGGTCTATCTCGCCACTCACGTGATCCAAAACTCCGCATGATTGGGGGGCACTTCTCCAATTTTCGTCTGCAGGATCGCCCCGTTTATCGCCCGCCCGCAAGCGCAAAAGAGGGAATTGCACCGGTCAAGTCCCGCGTGCTCGATAGCGAAGAGCTCACTTGATCAAAAGATCACTCAGCTCACGCCTTGTTGCCAGCACGTTGAGGTCCACATCTCCCTCAATCCCGGAAATGCTTCCTCGTGCGTGATACTGCCAGAAGACCCAGTTGGGGGCATAGAACGGGGACTGCCAGAGCGACCTGACCCAGATCGGTCGATTGACCCCGGCGTCTTTCAGATAGCTGAGGTAAAAGTCCTCGGGCGCATACAGCACCAGCTTTGCCTGCAGTCTCAGTTCAACGTTCTGCACGAATGCAGCGATTTCGCGGCGCACGTCGGCGGCTTCCGGCGCCGGGCAATCCGAGCCCTCCGTCAGTTCCAGATCGAGGGCTGGTGGCAACATCGGCCCGTTATGCGGCAGATGTGCGAGAAAGTTCTCCGCCTGCTCCTCTCCCGACGAGCAGAATGAGAAATAATGATAGGCGCCCACCGCAAGACCCGAGGCATTCGCCCCCTGCCAATTGCGCAGGAAGGCAGGGTCGGAGAAGTCCTTCCCCTCTGTCGCCTTGATATAGACGAAAGCCACATCATCCGAGGCCACACGCGACCAGTTGATCGGTCCATTGTGATGAGAAACATCAATCCCGCGAAAGGCGAAGTCTGCCCGATCCGGTTCCCAGGTCATGAAGAATATCGCAGCTCCCACTATGATAAGCACCGCGCCAACAATGCAGTAAAACAGCACTCTCAAACCAGTAGATAAGAAACTCATTAGCGCTCCGGCCCGCAGTTCGTCTCGGCTGCCTCAGGTAAAGTTCGACCACAGCGGCGGAGAGGCAAGTTCCAGGACATTGCCGTCGGTGTCATTGAAATAAAGACTTTTCCCGCCCTGCGGCCAGGTCACCTCACTGATGATCTCGATCCCTTGACTGCCAAGATAGTTCCGCCACGGCTCATAGTCGGCGCCAACGATGTGAAAGGCAAAATGAGCCGGACCTTGCGCGTGATGCCCAGGCACCACCCCACCGGGCGTCGGTACATCCTCGGCAGTGGCACCACGCAGAAACACCAGAAGGGTCTGCGCCGGCCCGGCGTCGTAGGCGCTGAGTCTGTCACCTCCGATCATGCGCTCGAGCCCCAAAACACCGGCATAAAATCCATGGGCAGCTTCCATGTCGTCAACATAGACGGCGGTTTCCAGAATACCGGAAATGGCGGGGGCATGAGACAAGGCGAATGACCTTAAGCGTTGAGGAGCCACAGTTGCGAAATCGTAGACGCAAAAAAGGCAGCCCGCAAAGGCCGCCTTCTTTTTAACCGATCAACCGGCGCAGGCTGTTCTTTTCCCCTCCGCTCAAAAACATCTCGCGAGCGGGACAAGGTCGGACCACACCATCCGAACCTGGACCAAGGCTTAGACGACGACGGTCAGATCAACGTCGATGTTGTTGCGCGTGGCATTGGAATACGGGCAAACCTGATGCGCTTTTTCCACCAGGTCCTGCGCCTTGGCCTTGTCCATGCCCGGAAGCGAAACTTCAAGCGCAACGCTCAGGCCGAAACCACCTTCATCGCGCGGGCCGATACCGACTTCCGAGGTGATGCTTGCATCGGAGGGAAGCGAAGTCTTCTCCTGCCCGGCAACCACCTTCAGCGCGCCGAGGAAGCAGGCTGCATAACCGGAGGCAAACAGCTGCTCAGGATTATTGCCTTCCTTGCCGTCGCCACCAAGCTCCTTCGGTGTGGACAATTTGACCTTGAAGCTTCCGTCCAGCGTCTGTGCCGTGCCGTCACGGCCACCAGTCGCCTTGGCTTTTGTCGTGTACATCACTTTAACACCCATGGAATTTCTCCTTTGTTTCTTTGGTTTTAGTCCTTCGGGCAGCAGGTCTATGCCTCCAGGAATTTTAGATCGTGTACGATTTATTCTTCTGCGATATAATTTCTCGCGTCTTTTGTCAATCTCTTGCGAACGGGCCAGCAGAGAGGTAAACCGGCTACATGGTAGAAAAGGATCAAATGTCCCTGCTCGACGTCATGGGCACCATGGCTGAGAGCACGAAGGTCGCAGCGGAAACGCGCCCCAAGAGCAAGCAAGTCCGACGCGCTAAACTTGCACATCCCGCTCAGGCGGCTGATGTGCCTGAAGAAACGCCCCAGCAGGCGCCTGCAGAGAGAACGGACGAACACCAAGAGAGTTCCTCCACTGCGTCACCCACGGTAGACCCCACCCCCATTCTGCCAAAAGCAGAAGCAGCCGCCGCTGGACAGACGAAGAAGCCCAAACCAGGCAAGGCGCCTTCAGCTGCGAAAAAAGCTGAAGGCGGATCTCTAGAGACAGAAAAAGCGTCGAAGGCTTTCTCAGGACCCGACATGTCTGCGGCCGACGAGTTGATGGACGCCCTCTCCCTCGACCGCTTCCTCTGCTTCTCGCTGTATTCGGCAAACCATGCGATGAACCGGGTCTATCGGCCCTTGCTTCAGCAGCTGGGCCTCACCTATCCACAGTATTTGGCGATGGTGGTTCTATGGGAAAAGAACGATCAGCTTGTCGGCGACATCGGGTCGCGGCTGCATCTGGAATCCAACACCATTACCCCCCTGCTGAAGCGTCTTGAAAGCCTCGGACTGATCAGCCGGGAGCGCAGCCTCAAGGATGAGCGCCAGGTGCGGGTGAAACTGACCCGCAAGGGCCATGCTCTGAAGCAGAAGACAAAGGGCTTCGCCGGCTGCATTCTGGATGCCAGCGGTATTTCGCTTGAGGACCTTAGTGCGCTTCAGGAGAAGATTTCCGTGCTACGCAACAACATGCTGAAAGCCCAGGAAAAAAGCGACACCGCCTGAGGCGTGTCGCTTTAGGCCCGAACTCGACGCAATACTTTTAAAACGGCAGGCCGAACCACAGCGCAGCGATGCTGAGGAACGCAAAGAAGCCGACAACATCTGTCACGGTCGTCACAAAGACGCTCGACGCAATCGCCGGGTCAACCTTCAGCCTGTCCAGCGCAACAGGAATGAGAAGGCCTGACAATCCGGCAAACAGCATGTTGATGACGATCGCCCCACCAATGACCACACCTAACCCCAGATCCTGGAACCACAGCCACGCCGTCAATCCAATCAGGATGGCCAGAGCAACACCGTTCAACAGCCCTACCAGAACTTCCCTGCGCAGAACCCGGATCATGTTTCGGGTACCCAGTTCCTGAGTGGCAATCCCGCGCACGGCAACCGTCATTGTCTGGGTTCCGGCATTGCCGCCCATGGAAGCAACGATCGGCATCAACACCGCCAGCGCCACCATCGCCTCAATCGTCTGATCGAACAGGCCAATCACCGCAGAGGCCAGCACGGCCGTTCCCAGGTTGACCACAAGCCATGTCAGACGGGAGCGCGCCGTGGTCAGAACGCTATCGGAAATTTCTTCGTCCCCAACGCCCCCCAGAGCACGCATGTCCTCTTCGGCCTCTTCCTGGATGACATCAACAATGTCATCGACAGTCAGGATACCGACAAGACGGTCGGTTTCATCGACAACGGCAGAGGAAACCAGGTTGTAGCGCTCAAACCGGCGCGCAACCTCTTCCTGATCCTCGGTGGCCAGAACCGCATGACGGGTTTCGTCCATCACCGAGGTGACTTTCTGATCGCGTTTGGTGCGCAGGATCTTGTCCAGCGCCACAGCCCCCAGCAGCTTGAAGGCCGGATCCACGACGTAAATTTCATAAAAGCTGTCAGGCAGGTCCTGAGCTTCACGCATGTAGTCAATCGTCTGGCCGACCGTCCAGAATTGCGCTACGGCGATAAACTCACTTTGCATACGACGGCCGGCGCTGGACTCCGGATAGTCCAGGGCCTTTTGCAACTGGGCACGGTCTGCATATGGCAGACCACCAAGGATCTCGGCCTGATCCTCTTCATCCAGATCTTCCAGGATGTAGACAGCATCATCGCTGTCAAGTTCACCCAGCGCCTCCGCAATCTCCGAATTCGGCAGGGCTTCCAGAAGCTTGATGCGGACGGCTTCGTCCGTCTCGGTCAGCGCCGTGTAATCGAACTCATCACCGAGAAGCCGAACAAAATCCGCCCGGGCATCTTCGGCCAGCGTTTCAATAAGATCGCCGGTATCTGCTTCGTGCAGGTTGGCAGCGAGAAGGATAAGCTCGGCGGAATCCTCTGCCTCGATGGCAGCTTCAATGGCCGCAATGAAGTCGGAGTCCAAGCGTCCGTCTTCATCCCGCACAGGCAGGGCGATCGGCTCAATCGCATCTTCAGCGATCGGATCAAGATTTACCATTCAGCCCCCGCCCTCATTCATCGCAACGGACTTGCAAATCGCACCCGCTCGCACGCCCCAGCAGTATCCATACCCGAGACAATTTGCCATCATTTTGGCAGCCTGCATCCACAAGCTTCCCCAGGCCAACGGGTCTAGCCTACCCGAAGTTCCATAAAGACCCAGCTGTATTTTCACGTAACGTTCGGAAATAAAAGGCAGATGAGTTAAATGCGTCAAGCTCAACGCTGGCAGGATTTTACCCCGACCTGCTTTCGGACATCCCCCAGATAACGCCGCGCAGCAGCAGGCAACACGCGCTCATCCTCAGACACACACCGAACCCGAATGCCCAGAACCAGCCGCGCCGGGCGCTGCTGCGATGCGCAGATACCGCCCGCCCTCAGAACCTTGCGCTCAAGGGCGAAAAGTTGCTGACACGTCAGGCCTCCAAGGCTCGAAGACGGCTTGCGCATGGCCAGCTGCAAGGCAACTGGGTCGGCCACAACCGGGCCGCACATCAGCAGCATGACCAAGCCAAGAACAACACCCTTGGTCACTTGCCGCATGAGTTCAGTGCCCGGTGCTGCTTGAAAAGACATTCACCACAACAACACCTAGAATGATCAGTCCAAGCCCGATTAGAGCCGCCAGGTCCAGGCTTTGCCGAAACAGAAGCACACCAACCAGACTGATCAGTACGATCCCCAGACCGCTCCAGACCGCATAGGCAATCCCCACGGGAAGCACCTTCAGGCTGATCGACAGGAGGTAGAATGACACGCCGTAGCACAGTGTCATGGCCAGCACAGGGCCGGACTTTGTAAACTGCTGAGAGGCCTGCAGAAACGAAGTTCCTGCCACCTCAAGAGCGATCGCGATGGCCAAAGCACCGTAGCTGTAAAACAGCGGACTCATACGTGTCTCCCTGACAGCGATTTTCCAGCCCCCGCCCTAGCTGGTCGCACCCAGAAGAGCAAGTCACACTCGTCCGAAGGGTCTCACAACCTGTCACAACAAGTCACTCAACGGATCCATGAGGAACGCCCCAGCTCCGCATCAGGACATCATAAAGGGAATTGGATTGAGGCGAATTCACTATGGGATTTAAGTCGAGCCATCGCTCAGCGCTGCCGACCTATTCCACAAAGCTATTGGCTCCCAAAGAACGGCCCACGACAACCATTTCGGTGGTTCGCACAGGTCTGCTAAAATTGCCATTATCCGGATGCTGTGCTCAGGGGACGGACGCAGTAGTCCGTTGCAAAAACCGTCATCGAGTTCCAGCGACCGGAAGGCTACACCGGCTCAACGGGCCGTCCGACGCGGCATCGTCTTGCTCACGCTGCAAACCTCCCTCCGCTTGCCAGCATATGGCCAGACCCCACGTGTTCCACGCGCAATCGATCAAACAACCAAGAGCCGCACCGACCACCTGCCGTTCTTCCTCCGGCTGGAAGGGAATCTACAAATCAGTTCATCCTCTGTCGCGATTGACGAGACCGCTTGCGCACGAGATTAACGGATGGGTTTGGGGTGCAGCACAAAGCGGGGACGCATGGCACCTGTCAGCGAGTGCGTGCGGTTCTACGCTCGTCAAAGATGAACAAGTAAGCAGTGGGCCTCAATTCGTAAGGTTCAAATCAAGCAGACGCGTAAAGAAATTCTGAGCCTTTTCGTTCGCTGGTTTGTCCTTTGCCTTCCGAACAGGCAGAAACTCCAGAACGATTTGCTGATTTGTCCGCTCGCCAATAAAACAGCTGCGAATTCGATAGTGACGCTTGAGGCCGATGTGACTTTCGACCTGCCACACACGTCCTGCATCCCAGCCCACACTTTCGAGCACTTCTGTAAGATCACGCACATCGGCGGCGCTCATCAACTTGTCAGACAGTCGCTCCGTCCCAATCTGAGTGGCCGACAGGCCAAGCTCACCCCGACCTGCCTTGTTGGCATATATGATCCGTCTTGAACCAAGATCCGCGACCAGTATTGGCGTCGGAACGGCATCCAAGACATTGGTAGCGTCAATGCCTTCTGGCTGTCTGTTGGCCTCCCCAACAAAGATACAGCCGCCGTGCGGATGGCTCAGTTCCAGAGGATGAAGCCTGAATTGGAGCTCTTGTGCCTGACCAGCTGCTTGCGGCAGTTGCATGGAGCCTTGAATTTCCTTTTTGTTTTCCAATAGATCAGAAAAGGATACAACAAGCCTCTTTCCCAGGTGATTTGGAATTGTACGAACGTCACGCCCGATGATGTGCTTTGCATTCTTAATTGCAAAACTACGCAAGAAGGCCTGATTGGCAAATCGAATGACGCCCTTGCTGTCTGTCATCAAAACCGCTGTAGGGGACGAGACAAAAACGTGGGACAGGCCTTTCAAGAAGTTGGGCAACTCAAAAGCGCTAGGGCTATTAGCCCGACATTCTTTCATCAGCCCAACGACCAGGGGAGCCTTCTTGTCGGAGACCAGGGCAGCAACCAGCTCAAACGAAGCAGTGCCGGCTTCCGTCTTCATCGTGACCTGAATGGGCGATGAGAGGCCGTTCTGAACAGCGTCGGAGATCAGCTGCATAAACCGTTTTCTGTCCGGTTGGGCGTAGAATTGCAAGGCTTGTTGGATCGTGAACTTGGCCACTCGATAGCCACGAACGCTGGTCACGTCAGTTCGCTGCCAGCAGAGTTCCTGGGCAATGGGATCATATGCCCAATAAGAGACGCCGAGCGTTGACAGAATCGCACTGGTTTCCGGATTGGGAACCAGCTGCCGCATGGAACGGAGCAGAATGTTGATATCGGAACTCATATTATCGGGCTCTTAATCGACGTGAAATCTCTTCAGGCCAATTGAGCATTCCAGACTTGAAGGAAGAGTGAATTGGATCAACTAAACTTAAGAGTTACAATAAAATAATCAGATATTTTTTGGATTTTTTGAAGTAAAAACAAAAATAAGTATTTATACTTCCGAGTAAATGCATACACTCCAGATAAGCTCTTCCGCAACTGAAATTCTAGACTAACAAGTAATCTTGCGGGCTTCACAGGAATGGCCATTGTATCGCAAGATCCAGACTGCTCGGGCGCCAGCACCCGGCTGCGTTTGGCTTGGTCGCGGGCCTATGAGCTTTTTCTGAGGTTTGCCGCTCAATGCCCCCCCCCCCGACCCGCCGAAGCCCGGGGTGGGCATGACCGGCCCGACACCTGCTAGCTGCTGAGGTCCAGGTCACACTGACGGCAAGTATTGAGCGGCAGCCGGTATCCCGGAACGCAGCAAGGTGACAAGTTCGGCACGTCCTGAAGGTTCGAGGGTGTAGAAATGCCATCGCTTTGACGACCGTTTCTGCCGTGTCCATCGCTTCCAAACAGGCCGGCAACTCCTCAACCGGCCCATGACCCAGCAGACCGCTGGCGGACTTCCATACGAACCCCAGCGCCAGCGCCCGTTATTAGGAAGCCTTGCAGCGGGCAGTCGCCGGATCAACGCCCCCCTTCCCCGCCGCCCAGAAGAGACGCCCATTATAGCGTATCCGCTTCTTCCATGACATCCCGCCGCAGCCGGGCCACATCAAGCGATTTGGTTCTCAGGGATGTTTCTATGGATGTGCGTTTGTCCAATGACCGAACCCGCAACGCAACCCGTCGCCGGTAATACCAAGTACCGGAGGAATGGCACTTCAGGAAACGGTCCCGATCACGCAAACCCAACATCAACACGCACGTGGGGTAAATTGTGGGGTAAAAATCGCCATTTAGACAATAAAAAAACCGGCTCAAAGCCGGTTTCTTTATTAAGTCAAAGACTTACATCTCTCACTGATGGTGCGGTCGAGAAGACTCGAACTTCCACGGGTTTTACCCCACAGCGACCTCAACGCTGCGCGTCTACCAATTCCGCCACGACCGCCTGGATCAGTGAAGAGAAGCGCCGCTTGCTCGCGGCGTGGGGCTCCATTTAGCAAAGGGGGTACTACTGCGCAAGAGCGCAATTTCGAATAATTCACAGGGCCAACAAAAAGACACGAAGAAAACCGTAAAACCCTAGGAATACCGTCACTTCCCCGCCCGTGGATAACTTTTCAAAGAGGCCCTTCCGTGCGCATTGGCCGAACATCCGGACTGCGAAGCATCACTTCGGTAATCGAGATACCGATGCGCTCGCCCAGAAGCACGACCTGTCCGCGCGCCACAAGCGTTTTATTGGCATAAACCAGCACATCATCATCCTCGGAGACATCCAGGTCGATCACAGCCCCACGCCCCATACGCAGGAGCTGATGCACCGGCATTTCCGAGGCGCCGAGCACAACGGAAATATCGACATTGATTTCATCAAAGGTGGCCATCGGTTCCGCTCACTAGTATGACTGCCGCAAGGCCCTGCCTGATCGCTTCCCGCAAAGAAGGAATCGACCGGCGGACGGCTTCTTAACCATAAGCCTTACCATGGCCGACGAGCCAAAGAAATCGCCAGCGACCTTAAGCCCTATGAGCGTTCCACAAAGAGACGACCTGCTTCCAGACTTTCTGCCCCGGGAAAGCTCCCCCCCTGTCGAATGGGTCATTTCAGACGATCTGGTGCCATACGAAACGGCGATTGCCGAAATGGACCGCATCGTTGCCGGCATTGCTGCGGGCGAGCTGAACGAGCGCGTCTGGCTGCTGGAGCACCCGCCCCTTTACACCGCCGGCACCAGTGCACAGGACAGCGACCTGGTCGCGCCTGACCGGTTCCCCGTCCACAAGACCGGGCGTGGTGGCCAGCACACCTACCATGGCCCCGGCCAGCGGGTTGCCTATGTCATGCTGAACCTGAAGCGCCGGGAACCAGACGTGCGCGCCTTTGTAGCTGCGCTGGAAGCCTGGATCATCAACAGCCTGTGGTCCTATCACATTCGCGGTGAGCGCCGGGAAGACAGGGTTGGCGTGTGGGTGCGTCGTCCGGACCGGGGAGCAACCGTGGAAGACAAGGTCGCCGCCATCGGCATTCGCCTGCGCAAATGGGTGACGTTCCATGGTATCAGCTTCAACGTTGAGCCGGAACTGGAGCATTTTTCCGGCATCGTGCCCTGCGGCATCTCCGAGCATGGCGTCACCAGCCTGGTCGATCTGGGCATTCCAGTATCCATGGCCGAGAACGACAGTGTTCTGCGGGCCGAATTCGAAAAGATCTTCGGCCCGACAGTGTGATCAGCCGATAACCGGTTCACGCAGCGGCTTGAGGTATCATCGCCGACGATCGGTGAGGAAATACAGGATCGCCATGCAAGGCAAGGCCACACCCAGCGTGGCCGCCCCCTGCCACCCATGCGCCTCGTAAAGCCAAACACCAAGCGATGACCCGATGGCGCCACCAATAAAGAAGGTCGCCATGTAGATGCCGTTCATCCGGGCACGACGCGCCGGATCAAGTCCGAAAATCGCCCGCTGTCCGACGACCATGGTCGTGGTGACACCAAAATCCAGAACAATCGCCCCAATCGTCAACAGGCTCAACTGCAGCGCGCCGCCGCTCTCGCCAAGCCAGGACATGAGAAAACCGGATGCAACCGCCATCATTCCGAAGACGGTCGCCGGTCCGCCAAGATCCCGGTCTGCCAGTCGTCCAGCAATCGGCGAAGCAATCGCACCGGCAACACCAGCCAGCGCAAACAGACCGATCGCCCCCTGCCCCAGGCCGAACGCCGGACCGGCAAGAACCAGTGGCACAACTGTCCAGAAAACGGTGAATGCTGAAAACTGACACGCCTGATACAGAGCTCTGCGACGCACCACCGGTTCGCTTTTGAAGAGCATCAGCATCGAGCCGATAAGTTGGCCGTAGCTTTCGCGCGATTGGGGGCGCCGCAATGGCAGCCGTGCGTGCAGGACGAAAGCCAGAACCAACATGATTGCGGCGGAGAGAAAATAGACCACATGCCAGGACGACACGCGGGTGATGAAACTGGCGACCGGCCGCGCCATCATGATGCCGACCATCAAGCCAGACATGACATTGCCCACGACCTGTCCACGTTTTGCATCGCTCGCCAACCCCGCCGCGAACGGTACGATGAGCTGAACCGAGGTCGAGGCAATGCCGACCGCAAAGGCGGCCCCGAGAAAAAGATGAGGCGTTTGCGAAAGCCCCGCAACAACCAGCGCGACGATGACCATCGCAACAAGGGTTACAATGAGACGCCGGTTTTCCAGCAGATCGCCGAGCGGCACGATGAACAACAGACCGAGCACGTAGCCGATCTGGGTCAGCGTCACGATTAGCCCCGCAGCTTTATCCGGAAGGCCGATGTCAGCAGCAATCGGGCCTGCAAGCGGTTGGCCAAAGTAAAGATTTGCGGCAACCAGACCGCAAGACGCGGCCATAAGAAAGGTCAGCCCCGGCGTCATCGCCGGAGTGGAAGTAGTATCAGACGACATTTCAAAAGCTCCGGGGTGAAGAACACCCGAAAGAGGAAGAACGGCAGACCGGGAGGCAGTCGGCCAGTCCAGATTGCAGGAGGTGCAAGGAGGCAGGAATTAAGAGGGAAGGGCCTGGCCGGATCAGGTCACCAGCCGGAGAGCCTGTTGAACCACCGACGACACGGCCTTGCGGTCGATGCCGGTCTTGCCCACAAGACGAAGTCCCAGCAGCATGCACCACAAAAGACTAGCCGTCGCAGGCGGGTCGAGGTCGGCACGCATGGATCCGTCTCTGGACCCTTCAACGATGGTCGCCTCAAGAGCCGCTTCGACCTCAGCCAACGCTGACAACACAAGGCCGCGCGATACCTCGTCGAGACCCGACAGCTCAGCCGTGCTCAGAACAACAAGACACCCCCGTTTACCGGCATCGCCACTGCATTTCTCGCCATAAGCCTCCAGAAGCAGGGTCAGCTTGTCGACGCCCCTGCCCTGATGAGCCGCCACATCAGCCAGAAGTGCCTTGCGGTGCTGTCCGTAGTGCTCCAGCGCCTGGCGGAAGATGTCATTCTTGTCGGTAAAGCACTTGTAGAGGCTTCCTGCCGTCAATCCGGTGGCTGGCTTGAGATCGGAAATTGCCGTTCCGTTCAACCCGCGTTCGGAAAACACAGGGATTGCCCGATCAAGCACTTGATCCAGATCGAAGCTGCGGGGGCGTCCCGCAGTTTTGCGGCTCGGCGGCTCAAGCGACATAAGATCATCCGATGCTGAGACATTCATTTTCGAACGCCGATATTAGGAAATGATCATTCCCTAATATGATCATCGTAGCCGTTTGGCAAGAGATACAGGCGCAAGATCAGACCGTCGGCTTGCGCTCAAAGGTTTCATGCTCTTCTGGCTCAAGAACGGGCGAGGTCTGAATGTCGTCGACATTTGCCCAGCGCGGACCGCTTCTGGCTTGCTCCAACATCTCTTCCACGGCATCTTGCGATCCGCAGAACAACGCCTCCACCAGGCCATCCTTTCGGTTGCGGACCCACCCGGTCAGACCGTGTTTCCGCGCTTCGTCAGCGCACCAGTCACGATAACCGACGCCCTGAACCCGTCCGGAAATGCGCGCCAGAACGCTGAGACGTCCCATTTCGTCACTCATGGACAAGTTCCTTTCATCTGCATCAACGCAGAACACCCAGGCTTCAGGATTCTGTAAGAAGCAGCCCTTTCGCCTGACGCTTGCGCTCATCGTGCATGACATAAAGCGACGCTGCAACGATCAGCAAGGCTCCGGGCCAGAAAGCCCCGGTGGGAGCAAAACCAAAGGCCAGAAAGCCAAAAGCCACATTCAGCGGCAGCTTCAGATGATCAAACGGCTGAACGTACGCCGCATCCGCCTTGGAATAGGCCAGTGTCAGGAAATAATTGGCACAGACAGTGAAAAGCCCCGCCGCCGCGATGGCAACATATCCTGTCGGAGAAGAGGGAAACGCCAGCCCCTCCGTCATGGCAAAGGCCAGGTTGACCGGTGTCAGCAGCAACAAAAGATAAGCAGTGACCGTCTCAGGCTTCTCACGGATCGACAGCTTCTTGGTGATCAGCGACGCAGCGCCCCAGAAAGCTGCTGCGCCCAGCGGCAGGAGAACGGCAGGCTGCCAACCTTGCGCCCAGGGCTCCAGAATGACGGCAACTCCGCCAAAACCGACGAGCGTCGCCCCCAGCCGTGCAACACCGACCTCTTCCTTCAAGAACACCCGCGCACCCAGGATGACAAAGAATGGTGAGCTCATCACCAGGGCAATGGCTTGCCAGATTTCAACCTGGGCCAAACCCGCTCCCCACAACTGGACCCCCACCACGGCAAAGACGATGCGAAGCAAATGCAGCCCCATCTGGGAGGTCGCCATACTGCTGAGCCCATGACGAAGAAGCCAGGGCACTCCGCACAGCAATGCAGCACCATATTGCCAGAACACGACGGAGGACGACGGCATGCCGAGTTTCATCGTCGCCGTCTGCAAGGCCACGTTGACGGCCGCAAAGGACGCTCCGGCCAAAACCATGAGAACGGCAGCCAGAACCGGGAAGGTGGAAGAAGGTGTATGCGTCGCCAAGATCAGTGTTCCATTTGCAACTGATCGGGGCACAGGCACAGCCTCAAGCGGATACACCGATGTAACGGGTGTCCTGCAAGGCTGCAGACTTCTCTCATATCCGGACTATCACCGTCGGCTCTGGCATCTCACCAGATCTGCTGACCCGTCGACAGGCCTCCACCAGAAGGCCCTTCAAACGGCGCTCGCGGGCTCCGGGTTGCCCCGATACCGCCGGTGGGGAATTGCACCCCGCCCCGAGAAGTTTTCAGTATTACTGAATTTCATGTAACTGCTTCTGCCGCCCCAGGCAAGTCCCAAGCAAATTTCTGGCAAACCTAGTCGCCACAAACCCTGTTGCGACCGCTGTCTTTGGCGATATAGAGCGCCTTGTCGGCCCTGCGAATGGTCTCGCTGACAGGCTCGTCCGCACGGTGCTCCGCAAGGCCGATGCTGACGGTCATTGGCACGAGCTTGCCCTCGTAAATGAACTCATGTTCATCAACAAGCCGGCGAATATACTCCCCGCATTTCAGGGATTGCTCGAGATCTTGACCATGGATGAGGCAATAGAATTCCTCGCCCCCGGCCCGAGCCACGATATCGCCTGTCTTGGCCCCTGCCCGCAAAAAATCAGAGAGCTGACACAAGACCTCATCGCCACAGGCATGACCGTGGGAATCATTGACCTGCTTGAAGTGGTCCACATCCAGAACAAGAGTACAGAAAGGAATGCCGCTGGTAACGTGTTGCCTTTCCGCATGATGTGCCAGTTCGAAAAACTTGCGGCGGTTAAAGGCGCCAGTCAAAGGATCACACTCGGCTGCCGTCTTCAGCTTCTTTTCCAGCTCCGATCGATCTGTGACATCCAGCATGGCGCCAGCCAGCCCAACCACACGGCGGGACTGGGTATCAACCGTCGCCGCCTTGTGGAAGGTCACCTTGCGGCGCCCGGTGGTGGCGCAATTCACCTCAGCATCATAGATCTGCGTGCCCCCCTCCTGCATCAGCGCCTCATCCGCGTCATGATAGACACGCGCCAGCTCCGGCGGGGAAATCTCGAACACCGATTTCCCGATGATCGCCTGTGCGGACAAACCAAGAAACGCCTCAAACGCCTTGTTACACCAGGTGTAGATGCCTTCCCGGTTCTTGAAGAAGATCGGGGTCGGAAGATTGTCCAGCGCCAACTGGCCGGCAGCGCGCGTCAATTCCGCCTCACGCACTCGCATCTCCAACCGGTCCAATTTGGCGGCGAACCGCTCCCCCTTCAAAAGCGCCGTGGAAATGGCTCCTTCATCGGGATGCAGCAGAGCATCATCAGCGCCCGCATCAAGAGCCTCAACGACGCGACCGGCATCGCCATCTCCAAAGATCAGCGCAATCAGGTGACAATCGTCGCCAAGCAGAAGCCGTGCATCGCGGACCCGGTTGCCGATCTCATGGGCATGCGCCTCCACCAAGCAAAGTCGCCAAGGCATGAAGTCGGAGAGCAATGACGGATCAACCCGGCGAAACTGATAGCTGGAAATACCCTCAAAGCTGGGCCGGGAGACATGGCTGAAGAAGCCAACGACACGATCGAAAATGCCAGACTGAACACCGGCGTCTACTGCAACAGCTCTGACCAAAGCAGGTCTCCCAAAATCAGGATAAATCAATAAATCAACGTATGCGGCAAATACTGCGTTGCCGTTGACTACCCGGAAAAGTGCTAAGGGATCTGAAAGATTTCATAGTAGGAAGGCGGTTTAGTCGCCCCAGGTGCGCAAATAGCTGCCGAGATCCGCCGGCCTGTCGAAAATACCGGCTGGGTTCTCCGCTGCCAGCTCCGCACGCGAGCCATATCCCCACATGACGCCCAGCGCTTCCACGTGGTTCGCATTCGCGCCAATCAGATCATGCTTCCGGTCGCCAATCATCACGCAGCTTTCCGCAGACAGCCCCTCCTGCTCCAATACGTAGGCGATGAGTTCGGTCTTGGCCGAGCGGGTTCCGTCGAGCTCGGATCCATGGACATGATTGAAAAACGGCAGTAGCCCAAAATGCTCGACGATGGTGCCGGCATAGGCATGCGGCTTTGATGTCGCCACATACAGCTTCACTCCGGCGCCATGCAGATCGCGCACGACCGTGTCGATCCCTTCAATCAGCACGTTTTCAAACAGCCCGGTCTTGCGATAGCGCTCCCGGTAAAAGGCAACCGCCTGATCCTGCACAAACCGGTCCGTCGTCCCCAACAGCTTCTCAAAGCTCTCCCACAGCGGCGGCCCGATGCACCAGCGCAGCTCTTCAGCCGCAGGAACGTGTACCTGCATCTTCTCAAGTGCGTATTGGATCGACCGGGTAATGCCCTCGAAAGGATCGGTCAGGGTACCGTCCAGATCGAACAGCGCAGCAGACAGGCTCATGAAAATACCAACTTGGGCAGGGCCGCAATGAGACGGATATGAACGGGCTCAACAAGTGCCGAAGAACGGGAATCCGCTCAATCGAACTCCATGATGATCGCATCCACGGCAAGACTGTCACCCGGTGTAGCCTTGATGGCTGTCACCGTGCAATCCCGCTCCGCCCGTAAGACGTTCTCCATCTTCATGGCCTCAACGACAGCGAGCTGCTCGCCGGCCTTGACCTCTTGGCCTTCTTCAACCGCGATTGACACCACCAGTCCCGGCATCGGGCACAGCAGCATTTTCGAGGTGTCCGGCGGCAGCTTCTCCGGCATCAGGGCATCCAGTTCGGCAATGCGTGGCGTCATGACACGGGCCCGAACCGAGTAGCCCTGCCAGTCGAGACGAAGCCCACCCTCTGCCGGGCGAACCTGCACCACAACGCTACGCTTGCCGACAGTCCCTTGCCACAACGCGTCCCCCGGACGCCAGTCGGAGCGCAGCGTGATCGGTGTCTTGTCGTCGACTGCAATGTCGATCTCGATCGGGGATCCCGGATAGCCCTCCAGCAGCGCGACAGGCACATAGGACTTGTCCAGTTTGACCACCCACTTTTCACGCACCGCCCCAGAATGCGCCCGCAGCCGCCCCGGCAAGTGATCGAGACGTTCGCGTTGAATAGCGCCGATCGACAGAGCAACAGCAGCCAGAACGGCGCGCGCTTCATCGTCGGGAACCGGCGGCTGAAAGCCATCAGGATATTCATCGGCAATAAAGTTTGTGGTCAGCGTGCCGGCCTGCCACCGCGGATGGCCCATCAGGGCCGTCAGGAACGGCACATTGTGCTGGATGCCATCGACATAAAACGCGTCCAGCGCCTGGCTCATCGCCGCAATGGCACTGGCCCTGTCAGGGCCATGGGTCACCAGCTTTGCCACCATCGGGTCGTAGAACATCGAGATCTCGTCTCCCTCCACGACACCGGTGTCATTGCGAACCGTGATCCCGTCGACCGAGCTTTCCTGCGGCGGACGATAGCGCACCAGACGACCGATCGAAGGGAGGAAGTTGCGGTATGGATCCTCGGCATAGATACGGCTTTCCACTGCCCAGCCCGTCAGCGTCACATCGGCCTGGGCCATCGCCAGCTTTTCGCCGTAAGCCACCCGGATCATCTGCTCGACCAGATCAACGCCCGTGATCAGCTCCGTCACAGGGTGTTCCACCTGCAAACGGGTGTTCATTTCGAGAAAATAGAATTGCTTGTCCTGACCAACGACAAACTCGACCGTTCCGGCACTATCGTAATCCACGGCCTTGGCCAGAGCCACCGCCTGCTCGCCCATTGCCTTGCGGGTCGCCTCATCCAGCAAGGGAGACGGCGCCTCCTCGATGACTTTCTGGTTGCGCCGCTGGATGGAGCACTCCCGCTCGCCCAGATAAATCGCGTTTCCGTGCTTGTCGCCCAGCACCTGGATCTCAATGTGACGTGGGCTCTCGATGAATTTCTCGATAAAAACCCGGTCATCCCCGAACGATGAGGCTGCCTCGGATTTGGACCGGTCAAAGCCATCCCGCGTTTCATCGGCATTCCAGGCAATGCGCATGCCCTTGCCCCCGCCGCCGGCAGAGGCCTTGATCATCACCGGATAGCCAATTTCCTCGGCGATCTGCACAGCATGATCCGTCGTTTCGATAACCCCGATATAGCCCGGAACCGTGCTGACATTGGCCCGGTTGGCGAATTTCTTCGATTCGATCTTGTCGCCCATCGCTTCGATGGCGTGCGGGTTCGGGCCGATAAAAACGATCCCCGCCTTGTCCAGTGCTTCGGCAAAACTGGCCCGCTCCGACAAAAAGCCATAGCCGGGATGGACAGCCTCGGCCCCAGTGGCCTTGCAGGCTTCAATGATCTTGTCTGCCACCAAATAGGATTGCGCCGCAGCCGCCGGCCCGATGGCGACGGCCTCGTCGGCAAGCTCGACATGGAGCGCCTGACGATCAGCCTCGGAATAGACGGCCACCGTCTTGATTCCCATCTGACGGGCCGTCTTGATGACCCGGCAGGCGATTTCGCCACGGTTTGCAATCAATATCTTGGAAAACATCGGCGCTCCGCCCTGAGTTACTTTTGCTTGATCTGATTTTGTAGGCGTGTGCACACGCCGGTGCAATAAGGCCAAAGAACGATGCGCTAAGCTTTTCGACAAACTTGGCATTTTCAAATGCCCATCTTGCGCTCGAAAGCACTCCGGCATGGCCTCCCGCCCCGCCAGGCTTCGGCGCGAAAAGGTCGGAACTGGCAAGATCGGTCTGGATTTTACCAGCAAGCCTCTCTAAACCCCCAGCCAGGTTCTCCCGCCATTGTTCGTGGCACCCTCAGCCTGCGAGTTTTCACACCCATGGACGCAATCCATCTCAACGACCTGGCGTTTTTCGCATACCACGGCGTCTTCGATGAAGAAGCACGGCTGGGCCAGCGTTTTCTCGTCGACCTGACCTGCTGGCTCGATTTGTCCCTGCCCGGCCAGACGGACGCCTATGAAGACACGGTCTGCTACGCCAGTCTGGTCAAGGCGGCGGAAGCGGCCGTGACCGGAAACCGCGTCCAATTGCTCGAAAAGCTTGCACAGATCATCGCCGACGCGATCTTCGATGCTGATGAACGCATTGCACGCGTCAGCATCAAAGTGCGTAAGCCCGGCGCGCCGCTGCCCATTGCCGTTGGCACTGTCAGCGTTGAAATCACCCGAGACCGACCCGCCATTTCCTGATGCGACGCAACCTGCCGTACGTCCTGCCGTTAGCCTTGTAACATCCTCAAACGGTCCCAAATGTTCCTTTGAGGATTGCAGATGCAGCCAGGAGATGAAGACGATGACAGCAACAGACTTCACCCGATCGTTTGAGCGCCGCCCGTCCCCCAACACCTTGAGTCGCAAAGCCATGGGTCTGGCGCTGGCCAGCTGCGCCCTGCTTGTCGGTACCGGCAGCGCCTACGCCCGCCCGGACCTGCGGCAATTGACCTGCGCTCAAGCGCAAAACATGGTGCGGGACAATGGTCAGGTCGTCTTCACCACCAGCAACACGACCTACTCGATGTTTGTATCCAACCGCCGTTATTGTGACGCCAGGCAGTCGGTCCGCACGCAGTTCGGCCCGACTGCAGACAATCCGCGTTGTCCGGTCGCTTATGAGTGCTTTGAACCGCTGTTCCGGCGCGGCGATATTTTCGACTGACAAGCTGACCGCCAGTCAGACGAAGGCATACCCCACTTTAAAGGGGGATATTATCGTGCTTTTTCCATGGGTTTATCTGCGTTTTTGAACGCAACATGTTAAGCGCACGTGATACCCGGCGGCGGGTGGAATGTGGACGAATGACTTCGTCGATATAGCCACGCTCCGCCGCAACGAAGGGATTGGCGAAGCGGTCCTCATAATCCTTGGTGCGCTGGGCGATCTTGTCCTTGTCCGCCAGTTCCGAGCGATACAGAATTTCAACAGCCCCCTTGGCTCCCATCACCGCAATTTCAGCTGACGGCCAAGCGTAATTGATATCACCGCGAATGTGCTTGGAACTCATCACGTCATAAGCCCCGCCATAGGCCTTGCGGGTGATGACGGTGACCTTCGGAACGGTTGCTTCGGCATAGGCGAACAGCAACTTCGCCCCATGCTTGATCAGCCCGCCGTATTCCTGCGCTGTTCCCGGTAGAAAGCCCGGAACGTCGACGAAGGTCACAAGCGGAATTCCAAAACAATCGCAGAAGCGGACGAAGCGCGCTGCCTTCCGGCTGGCGTCACTGTCCAGAACCCCGGCCAGCACCATGGGCTGATTGGCGACAACCCCCACCGTGCGACCTTCGATACGGCCCAGTCCGATCACGATGTTGCCGGCAAAATTCGGCTGGATCTCGAAGAAGTCGGCCTCATCCACCGTCTTCAGGATCAGTTCCTTGATGTCGTAAGGCTTGTTCGGATTGTCGGGAATGAGGCTGTCGAGGCTGTTATCGATGCGCGTCGGATCATCATAGTTGGCGATTTCCGGCAGGTCTGCCTGATTGTTCATCGGCAGGAAATCGATCAGCCGGCGCACCTCCTGCAAAGCCAGCACGTCGTTGTCGAAGGCCTTGTCCGCGATCGAGGACTTGGTGGTGTGGATTGAGGCCCCGCCCAGCTCCTCCGCCGTCACCGTTTCGTTGGTTACGGTCTTCACCACATCCGGACCGGTGACGAACATGTAGGAGGTGTCGCGCACCATGAAGATGAAGTCGGTCATGGCCGGCGAATACACATCCCCGCCGGCACAGGGGCCCATGATGACGGAAATCTGCGGGATGACCCCCGAGGCCAGAACATTCCGCTGGAACACCTCACCATATCCGCCCAGCGCCGCGACGCCTTCCTGGATACGCGCACCGCCCGCATCGAACAGCCCGATGATCGGCGCCCGGTTTTGCAGAGCCATGTCCTGGATCTTGATGATCTTTTGCGCATGGGTTTCGGACAGCGATCCGCCGAAGACGGTGAAGTCCTTGGAAAACACATAAACCGTTCGGCCGTTGACCGTGCCCCAGCCCGTCACCACGCCGTCGCCCGGAATGTGGTTTTCATCCATCCCGAAGTCGGTGCAGCGATGTGACTTGAACATGTCGAATTCTTCGAAGGACCCCTCATCCAGAAGCAGCTCGATCCGCTCACGCGCTGTCAGCTTGCCCTTGGCATGCTGTGAATCGATGCGCCGCTGACCACCGCCCAGGTAAGCGATCTCGCGACGAGCTTCCAATTCGGCAAGGACTTCCTTCATTGCGTTTCCCTTTAGACTTCATCTCTTGGAGAATTTCCTAGCATGGCCGCCCGAACTCGCAAAGTGGACAAAAGAGGGGGCGTTACTTCCATGCTAAAATGAGCTTCATCATTGAAACGAAAGAATAAAAAAATGGAACCCTTACGGAACGTGCTCATTTATTTAGCATAGTAGCCTCCAGATTACGCTTGGAGGGACTGATTAAATTTGCCATGCTTGCCTAACAAGATGGCAACGATCAAAGGGGAGGCAATGTCCGAAGAACGGTCATTTTTCAACGAGATGCTGGACGAAGAGGGCAACCCTCGTGCGCCCTATGCCATGATGGCGGACTGGCTTGACTCCAAGCCGCCGAACTATCTGAAGCGTAAATCACGTGAAGCTGAAACGATTTTTCGGCGGCTCGGCATCACATTCGCGGTGTATGGCGCTCAGAAGGCAACCGAGCGCTTGATCCCGTTTGATCCAATCCCCCGGGTGATCTCCGCCGCCGAATGGCGCCGTCTTTCCGCCGGCATCGATCAGCGTGTCCGCGCGCTCAACGCCTTCCTCCACGACATCTACCATCGCCAGGAAATCATTCGGGCGGGACGCATCCCTGCCGAATTGATCCTCCAGAACGAGGCCTTCCTGCCCGAAATGGTCGGCTTCACTCCGGCCCGCAAAGTCTATGCACACATAATCGGCACTGATCTTGTGCGCGTCTCGGAAGATGAGTTTTACGTTCTCGAAGACAACACCCGCACCCCCTCTGGCGTCTCCTACATGCTGGAAAATCGGGAAACCATGATGCGGCTGTTCCCGGACCTCTTCCAGAGGCACCGTGTCGCCGACGTCGAGCAATATCCTGAGCACTTGCGCGCCACGTTGGAAAGCGTCGGTCCCGATCAGTCCAAGTCGGATCAGACAATTGTTGTGCTGACACCCGGGATCTACAACTCTGCCTATTTTGAACACGCCTTCCTTGCCGACAGCATGGGCGTGGAGCTGGTGGAAGGACGCGATCTCTTCGTCGACAATGGCCGTGTTTACATGCGTACAACGCGTGCTCCGCGTCCGGTGGACGTCATTTATCGTCGTATCGATGACGCATTCCTCGATCCCCTCACCTTCAATCCCGACAGCTTCCTCGGCGTACCGGGTCTGTTCGATGCATATCGCGCCGGCAACGTCACGATCTGCAACGCGCCGGGCACCGGGATTGCCGATGACAAGGCAATCTACGCCTACGTCCCTGAGATCATCGAGTTCTACACAGGCCAAAAGCCGATCCTCAACAATGTCCCGACATGGCATTGCTCGCGCTCGGATGATCTGGCCTATGTTCTCGACAACCTCCAGGACATCGTCGTCAAGGAAGTTCATGGTTCCGGCGGCTACGGCATGTTGATCGGCCCCACAGCCTCGAAGCGCGAGATCTCGGAGTTCCGAAAGATCCTGATATCCAACCCCTCCAACTACATCGCCCAGCCGACCTTGGCTCTCTCCGCCTGCCCAACCCATGTATCGTCCGGAGTTGCGCCCCGTCATGTTGACTTGCGTCCCTATGTTCTCATCGGGGATCAGGTTCGTATCACCCCCGGCGGATTGACACGCGTGGCCCTCAAGAAGGGCTCACTGGTGGTCAATTCCAGTCAGGGCGGCGGGACAAAAGACACTTGGGTGCTGGAGGATTAAGCCATGCTAGGACGGACTGCAGCATCACTTTTCTGGATGTCCCGCTTTCAGGAGCGCGCGCAAAATTCCGCGAAGCTTCTGGAGGTGGCCTACCGCACCGACATGATGCCCTCGAATCGCTCGAAAGATGCCGGCGACTGGCGCTTTGCCCTGATCGCCTCCGGTTCTGAATTCGGCTATTCGGAAAAGATCGGCGAGCTCACACCGCGCGGCGTGATCAACTACATGGTCTTCGACCGGGACAACCCGTCATCGGTACGCGTGTGCCTGGAGAATGCCCGCAACAACGGGCGAGCGGTGCGCACGGGGATCACTGCCGAACTCTGGGAAAGCCTCAACACGACGTATCTCGAGTTCTCGGATGTGAACCCGCTGTCGATCACTCAGGACAAACTCCCAGAATTCCTTTCGTGGATCAGCCAGCGCTCACACCTGTTCCGCGGAGCGCTTCTCAATACGCTGTTGCGCGACGACGGCTATTACTTTTCCCAGCTTGGCAATTTCGTGGAGCGGGCAGACAACACGGCGCGTATTCTCGATACCCAGTATTGGGTGCTGCTGCCGGACAATGACGTCATCGGTGACGGCTCTCTGGAACGCCAGCAATGGTCAGGCATTCTGCGGGCCCTGTCCGGACTGCGCAGCTATCGCTTCGCCTATCCGGATGCCAAGCTGAAAGCGACGAATATCGCGGAGTTTCTGATCCTCCGGAAGGAAATGCCCCGGTCCCTCGCCTATTGCTGCGACTGGATTGACGACACGGCCGATGACCTCGCCCAGTTCTATGGCGAACGATTGCCAAGTCTCGATATGGCTGCTGCCAACTGGACGGCAATGCGCGCCACCACGATAGAGGATGTCTATCGTCGCGGTCTGCACGATTTCCTGCTCGACTTCATCTCGAAGAACAACAGCTTCGCGATGCAATTGTCAGAAGATTACAACTTCGCCTGAGCCGAACGCGAAACGACCTGACGGCAGTCGATTTTCGGCTCTCGTCAGGGCCCAACAAACAAAAACGCCGGATGGAAACCAATGTTGCTGACTGTCAAACACACCACCTTCTACCGATATGACAGCCCGCTGGCCAACGCCATGCAGCAACTCCGTCTGACGCCCAGTGACGGGCCGACCCAGAAAGTCATCGACTGGCGAGTCGATGCCACAGGCATCGACCGGGCGACCTGCTACACGGATGCCTTCGGCAACTGGGTTCAGATGGTTTCTTCCTCCGATGTGATCGAAGAGGTCCAGATCACTGCGACTGGCACTGTCGAAACCGTCGACAAGGCCGGCGTTCTGGGAATGGAAGAAAGTACGACACCTGAGCGGGTTTTCACCCGCATAACGCCACAGACGCAATCCAACCAGGCGATCCAGCGCCTCGCGGCACAGGCTTCCGGTGAGGATCAGGTTGCAGGCTTTCACGCCCTGATGCACGCGATCCACGACAAGGTGGAGTACAAGGTCGGCGTCACCGAGACCCACGCGACGGCAGCGTCGGCCCTGTCGGCTGGCGAAGGCGTTTGTCAGGACCACGCCCACATCTTCATCGCCTGCGCACGCTCTCTCGGCGTCCCTGCACGCTATGTTTCCGGCTACCTGCTGCTGGAAGACGATGACACCTCCGAGGCCCACCACGCTTGGGCAGAAGTGTACCTGACCGGCATTGGGTGGGTCGGTTTTGATGTTTCCAACGAAATATGTCCCACAGACCGCTATATCCGCTTGACCACGGGCCTGGATTCGCGTTCCGCTGCTCCGATACGAGGGATCCGTTTCGGCGGACTGGAGGAAAACCTGAGGGTCGAGGTCGAGGTTGCCCAAGGCGCGAGCCAGCAGCAGCAGTAAATCGCTCCTCAGCAGCCAAATTTCCAGTCGCAACCGTTAAAGTGATTGCCAGGTTTTCTGTATATCGTGGCAATCTACATGTAACGCATTCCCGCTATGATATGTCCTGGTAAAACAGGTACCGTTGGCATTCTCGCACGTCGCTGATCCGGATTTCCCGGCCAGCCGGTTGCGAGGCAGGAAAGCGCCGCTGTCCGGCGATCGATGGAACACAGACAATGACCTATTGCGTTGGCCTCAAACTGGACCGCGGGCTTGTTTTGGCTGCCGACACCCGAACGAATGCCGGACTGGACAATATTGCAACTTTCAAGAAGCTGCATGTCTGGGAAAAGGCAGAAGATCGGATGATCACGCTGCTGTCAGCCGGCAATCTCGCCGTGACTCAGGCGGTTGTTTCATTGCTGAGCGAGCACATCAACTCCGCCCCTGAAGGGCGTCCGACGTTGATGAGCGTCGACACCATGTTCCAGGCCGCCCGCCTGATCGGCAGCGCCGTACGGGAAGTCCAGGCCATCGACGGCGAGTCCTTGAACGCTTCGGCGGAAAACTTCTTCGTCACCTTCATTCTGGGGGGCCAGATCAAGGGCGAAGAGCCACGGCTTTTCCAGATCTATTCCGCCGGCAACTTCATCGAAGTCGGCAACGACACCCCTTACGTCCAGATTGGCGAGCACAAATACGGCAAGCCGATCCTCGACCGGGTGGCGCAATCCGACATGCGCCTTGGTGAAGGCGCCAAGATGGTCCTCCTGTCGTTCGACAGCACCCTGCGTTCCAACCTCTCCGTTGGCATGCCGATCGATCTGCTCGTCTACAACAAGGACAGCTTCAGCTCCGAGCGCCAGGTCCGCATCGAGCAGGATGACCCCTATTTCCAGAAAATGTCTCAGACCTGGTCCAACAGCTTGCGCGATGCCTTTACGGATGTGGAACCATTCGACATCTGAGTGCAGTTGGCGTCTTGTCAGAAAACTGTGACGGCTGACGATTAGAAACGCAGGACCATGAGCCTGCCGGAAAGATCCACGATGAGTTCTGCGTCTTCTTCAGCCGCCCCTGCCGACAGTCAGGGACCGGTTCCCCTTGCCTGGCACCGTGAACCCGACAATGAGCCGCTCGCCGAAAATGAAGCTGTTCTGCGCGCCATCCGGCAAATGGTGAAGGAAGGTCAGCATCGCTCCGAACTCGTCGAGCTGCTCAAGCTCTGGGATCCGATCGACGTCATGCAGATGCTGGTTCGGCTGCGCCTGAAGCAAGCGCGCAAGTTGTTCCAATGGCTGCCGGCCAACCCTTCCATCAAGGTGATTGCCGCCCTGCGCCCGGAATTCCGCTCGCTGTTGATGGAAGAATCCACGCTGGAGCAATTTCGCGACATTCTCGCCGCCCTCGATCCCGAAGACGCGACCGAGATGCTCAACGGCTTTCCCGACGATATCGCCGAAGAACTGGCGCAGCGCCTGCCCGACATCGAAGACATCGCCTACCGCGCTGCTTTTGCCGATGATAGCGCCGGTCGGATCATGGCGCGAAAGTTCGTCGCCTTGCCGCAGAGCTGCACCGTGGATGACGCTGTCGCCCAGATCCGGGCCGAGGCCGAGCGCATCCGCAAGGTCTTCACCCTCTATGTGCTCGACGACGAAGGACGCCTTGTCGGCTCCGTCGAACTGGGCCGACTGCTGTTGGCACCTGAAGGGGCGACACTCCAGAACGTCATGAGCAGCGACTTCATTGCTGTCACACCGGAAACCGATCAGGAAGACGTGCTGCGTCTCGCCCGCAAGCGGGACATGCGCACCGTGCCGGTGATGGACGCAGCAGGTCACCTCGTCGGCCGCGTAACACCAAAACAGCTGACGCGGATCGCCGCCGAGGAGGCCAGCGAAGATCTGCTTTTGATGAGCGGTGTGTCCGGCGAATCGAAAACCAATGATTCAGTCTGGCGGATCGTGAGAGGTCGCCTGCCCTGGCTGCTGGCCGGACTGATCGGTGCAACTGTGGCTGCCAGCGTCGTCGGTTCCTTCGAAGATCAGCTGGCGCGGGCAGCCATTCTGGCGGCCTTCATCCCCGTCACCATGTCGATGGCGGGCAATGCAGGGCTTCAAGCCTCCGCCGTCGCGGTTCAGGGCATTGCCAGCGGCACACTCTGGTCAGGCGACATCGGCTTCCGGCTGTTGCGGGAACTAGGCGCTGCGTTGATCAACGGCCTGATTGCAGCCGTGATCCTGGCATGTCTGACGATTGCCGCCTCTCTCGTCATTCCGATCCACGCGCCCTACAATCTTGCGCTGGCGACTTCCATGTCGCTGCTCTGCGTCACGACAATTGCTGCCATGGTCGGCGCGACCATTCCAATCGCGCTCGACAAGCTGGGGGTTGATCCCGCCATGGCCACAGGCGTCTTCATCACCTCGTCAAACGACGTGCTTGGCGTTCTGGTGTTTTTCGGGATGGCGACAGCGTTTTATCTCGGCTGACGGATCAGGCCGTCAGCACCAGGATTGCAGCGTCGAATTCGGATTTCTTGTAGGCCCGCAATTCAGCGGCATCGGCATCCTGTCCCCAAAGCTCGATGTTGAAATCTTCATCTACATGAGCCGCTTTCCAAGCCTGATCCGGTTGCAGTTGACCTTCTGCAACGGCCAGCGCCAATAGCGCAGAACCGGTCAGAGTGACCGCCGTATGGAAGGCCGCCAGCTGGATCGGGGTAAACTTGTCCAGACAGGCACGATAGGCACGTAGCAAGTCCTGCGGCTGTTCCCGGTGGATCAGACCGGCGACAAGCGTGAACTTGCCACCCAGCAGGTCTTCCGCCCAGGCAACGACCGGGTCCCACTCGGCCATTTGGCGATCAACCAGCTTTTGCGGCGTGTCGGCGCGGTAGCACACCAGATCCGTGCCGCAATATTTGGCTGCATCATCCGCGACTTCTGCAAACCGGGGCGTCACTGCATCCAGAGCCGAATTGACAATACGTGTCAGCGGCATCTTGCCCGGATCGATCACCTTGACCTGCGCATGCCATTCTGCGGCGAGCGCCTTGGCGAGGCTTTCCTGGGCAAGCACCAGCGGAACACGACCCGGCGTTTTAACCGCGCGGCCATCCAGATGAATGGCAAAGCCGCCCTCAACAGACGCATAGGTTGCCTCCTTGTAGAAGCGCTTCGGCAACTCCCGCTTGGAAAGTTTGCGCGCCAGATCCTCGGGGGTGGTCTTGTCAAAAGGTGTCAGTTCATCCCGCATCAGGCAGGTTCCTTGTCGAAGTCGAGAAGGCGATTCAGGCCTTCATAAAGGTCATTGAAGTGGCCGGCCACCCAGTCGGCACCTGCAGCCTCCAGCCGCTCGCGGCTGTGATATCCCCAGGTCACACCAAGCGCATGCACGCCCGCGGATTTGGCCATCTCCATATCGAAACTTGTGTCGCCGATCATTACCGTCGCTTTCGCAGAGGATCCGGTTTCGGCCATCGCCCGCAGCACCATATCCGGATGCGGCTTGGACGGCGATGTGTCTGCCGTTTGCACCGTGACGAAAAGATCATGCATCTCGTGCACCTTCACCATGTGATCCACCCCGCGCCGCGCCTTGCCGGTCGCGACGCCAAGCAGCACATCGTCACGTGCCTTCAGGCGATCCAGAAGCTCGCGTGCTCCGGGATAGAGCGGGTCGAAATCCAGGCCTTCTTTTCTACGGGCCACTTTTGACGCCCGATAGGCATTCGACATCAGCTCTACATGGTGAGCATTTTCCGGACCCACCAGCGTCAGGAAGGCGCGCTCCAGCGACAATCCGACAATCGACAGGGCTTCCGAGCGGGTCGGCATCGGCAAGTCAGCGGCCTGAAACCCCACCTGAAGCCCATGCAGGATCGTGTCCTGACTGTCGACCAACGTGCCATCGCAATCGAAAATAACCAGATAGGGAGCGCTCAACGGGGCCTCTCAAAGGTTCGGGAGTTCAAGCCCCCGCATGTGCCGCCTTTTTGCCGAGCGGTCAAGACCGACAAACCCGGCAAGCCACTCCGGAGCTGGCGGGCGGCCTCATGCAATCTCTGCACTCGACAAGCCTGTCAGGACTATCTATTCAAGCGTGACCTGTTGCCCCTTGCCGGAGACCGATTTGTCCAAGGCCATCCTGCTTATATTGCTCGCCCTCTCAGCCATTCAGCTGATCAGACCTCTGGGCTGGCCTGGCCTTAAAAAGCGATCCGACTTCTGGAAGCTTGCCCTTGGCGGCCTGATCTTACTGGTCTTTTCCATCAGCCTGATTGCTCTGTTCGACTAAAGGCCGGTTTCCGACGCACAGTCAGACACAGAAAAGCAGCGCCAACGAAGGCCCTGCTTTTCTTTTTTATCGCACTCGGCATTTCAGAAGCGCAAATCAACGCTTGCGGGGCGGACCTTCGTCCTGCGGATCGTCGTTTTCCGGATCATAGTCCGACGCATTAAAGCCGAGCAGGTTCCAGGTCTGCTGCATGTGCGGCGGCAGCGGCGCTGAAACATCGATGACGCCATGGCCTGACGGGTGCGGAATGACAATCCGCCGCGCCAGCAAATGCAGACGGTTCTGGATGCCGCCTGGCAACTCCCAGTTCTCAATGTTGAAATACTTGTCGTCGCCGATGATCGGATGACCGATATGAGCAGTGTGCGCGCGCAGCTGGTGCGTACGGCCGGTCACCGGCTTCAGCGTTACCCAGGACAGCTTCTGGGCCGACTGCTCAAACACATTGTAGAGCGACACGGCATGCTGAGCATCATCGCCGCCCTGACGCACGACCTGCATCGCCTCCAGCTCTTCCGAACGTGCCAGGAAGGTCGAAATACGGCCCTGACGCGGCTTCGGCACGCCGGCAACCATGGCCCAGTAGACCTTCTGGGTGTTGCGATGGCGGAAGGCCTTGGTCAGCTCCTGGGCCGCCTTGCGGGTCCGTGCCACAAGAATGATCCCGGAGGTTTCGCGGTCAAGCCGATGCACGAGGCGCGGCTTGTCACCCTTCTGGTCGGTGAAGGCTTCCAGCATGCCATCCAGATGACGCTTGAGACCCGAACCGCCCTGCACCGCCAGCCCGGCCGGCTTGTTGAGCACCATCACGTGAGCGTCTTCAAACAGCATCATTTCCTCGATGGCCTGACGGTCATCGTCGATCAGCTTGGTCGAGCGTGGTTTGGCATTGCGCTGGTCATTGGCCTGCAATTCGACGCCCAAAGGCGGAATACGCACAACTTGACCCTTGGCAACGCGGGTGCTGCTTTCCGCCCGTTTGCCGTCGAGGCGCACCTGACCGGTGCGCAGCAGCTTCTGCAGCCGGCCAAAGCCAAGCCCCGGGTAGTGAGCCTTGAACCAACGGTCGAGGCGCATGCCCGCTTCGTCGGCGGTCACTGTCTTTTGTTCAATTGCGGACATATCTGTTTCTTTGCACAAGGCACCGCGCGGCTGTGGAGCGCGCAGGCAGGCGGAGCATCTGGCTGCCACCGTGAAAATTCGTGGCCCCGCGTATAGGCTTTATACGGCGAATTTGAAAGCCCCCCGCCCTCAAATCGCAAAGAATAAAGCCAACTCGCCTCAAGACCGTCCGACCCGCTCCCGCAGCGGCATCTTAGCTGAGGATCTGTCGCATCAGCATCAGCCCGGCAAACACCGCTGCGATCGACAGCGCCACGGACAGCGCCACATAGGCCAGCGCGAGCACCGTGTCACCGCGTTCCCACAGGAAGACCGTGTCGAGAGAGAACGACGAGAACGTTGTGAACCCGCCCAGCAAACCAGTGGCAAAGAAATACCTCAGATCTTGCAGGCCGCCCATATCCGTCTTGGCCATCCACCCGATGAACAGCCCCATCACCAGAGATCCAACGACGTTGACCCCCAGGGTTCCAAATGGAAATCCGCCGCCGAGAAGCCGCAGAGCGACAAGCCCGAAGAGATGACGCCCACCGGCCCCAATGCCGCCGCCGAGCATGACAAGAAGAAGATGTTTCATGGTTTTGGGTCGTCGCCGGTGGGTTGATTGCGGATCAAGATTTAAAAGCACATGGCCGGAAAGGCTTACTCGCCCGGTTGCACGGCCTGGTCCTTGCTTTCCGTGCCCATAGCCTCGAACCGCTTCACTTCCGCGTCGTAGTTCGGAGCGATGGTCCCGCAGACCCGGTCCCAGAACGAGAAGAAGTTGGCGTAGTTATAACGGAACTTCGAATGATGCTGATCGTGGAATGTCACGCAGACCATCGGCGACGGGATGCGCGACAACGGCGATGCGTAGAACTCGAAGCCTGAATGACCAATTGTGCCATTGAAATGATCCCAGAGCCGATGTGCCACCAGAACCACTGCCGGGATGGGCAGGAAGATCACCGCAAACAGATAGTAGCTCTGCATGACGAAAGCATCGAGCAGGTCATCCGAGTATGTGCTCCAGACCGTCGGTGCGACGGACTTGTGATGCTCGGCATGGAACCTGTAGAGCCACTTGGTGTGCATCAGCCTGTGCCCCCAGTAGAACCAGGTATCGAAGGCGAAGACAGACACCACAAACATCAGGATGACCGACCACCAGCTCAGCTCCAGCGGATCCACAAGGGTCCAGCCCTTCAGCGACAGGAACACACCGCCGGCCAGACAGCCTGCCGTCACCGTCAGCGAATAGACACTCTGACGGATTTCCTTCCACATGCGCTTTTCGCCCCGACGCTTCGGTTGAATCCGCCGGTCCGGATGGCGATTCTGGATCTGAACCAGCACCCAGCCCGTGGCGAAATACAGGAAGACGTTGACGCCATAGCAGATCGCGTAGATCGGCAGAAACTCAAGCACAACTTCAAGAATTTGATTCAACATATTGAATCCCATCGGTGTTCAAATCTGATTTCATGGCGCCTTGTTCACGCTGCCGGGCGTTGTACCCGTGTCTCGCGGGCTGTCGGGATCTCACCAGTCGTCTCGATCGTCTCAACAATACCATCATATCGCGGATGCACCGTCCCCATCAGCCGGTCCCAAAGCGACAGGAAGTTTCCAAAGTTATAGTGGAACTGGGAATGATGCAGATCATGATAGGTCGTGCAAAGCAGCGGGAACGGCGCCCGCGACGAACGTCCAGCGAAATACTCAAACCCCGAATGCCCGACCATGCCGGAAATCTGGTCGAACAGCCGCAAGGCAAAGATCGAAAGCGCGGGCACTGGCAGCACCAACCAGACGACAAGATAGAAGCCATGCTCGATCAGCGTGTCGACGGTGGTCGCACTGTCGTTGCTCCACACGGTCGGAGCCACAGACGCATGGTGTGGCTGGTGAAACTTGTAAAACGCCGGATGGTGCAGCAGGCGATGGCCCCAGTAGAACCAGGCATCGAACACCACAAAGCAGACGGCGAACATCAGCGGGAATGACCACCAGCTGAGTTCCAGCGGCGCAAACAGAACCCAGCCCTGAGTCTGGGCAAAATAGCCGGCCGAGAGCAAAAACGAAGAGGTCGCCAGCGCATGCAGCGAGGCAAGGATTTCCGCCCGCGCCCGCTTCATCCCGTCGCGTTCCTTCTGGATCCGCCGGTCCGGATTGCGCGCATTGATTTCGTTCATCACCAGTCCGGTGGCAAAATACACCACCAGCGATGCGGCATAGACCACCACAAAGACAATTAGGAACTCACCAAGGAGATCAAAAAACGCTGACATGAGGTGTCCGAACCTTACCTGTTCCATGGCGCCGTCCAGCTCAAACACTGGCTCACACGTGGAATCGCTCGTCCCCTCCCTCCAGGATCATAATGGCGTGGCCGGTATTGACACAAGCGGCGTTGCCTATCCGATATCGGAGCAACCTATTCTTGGGATCTAGTGGGTGACGACTTGCTGTTCGCGTTTCAAGCACAAATTGCCCAAAATGCCCAGTGCGATCATGACATTTGACAAGAGAACGAGGCAATAAGCCGCGGCAGAGCCTTTGCCCCTTCCGACAAGCGGGCCCCTAGCTGCCGATTTTCAGGCCCTGGCGGATCCGGGCGGTCAGCAGCGGGTCGGCGGACAGCACCGGTTCCTCTTCCTCCAGGATGGCCAGAAACAGATTTTCCAGATGCTGGGCAAGCACGGGATCCTCTGAAACGGAAGGTTGCCCAGCCGCCGACACAACGATCTTCACCAGTCGCTCGGCTGCATTCAGCCGCCCCCAGAGATAATCATGCTCGCGCCACTCCCGGTTGAAGAAAGCGCCGAAGCTGTTGAGCGACGCCCCCTTGAGCTGCACCTCCTCATCGTTAAAGGTCTGACAATCCCGCGGCGAGATCCGGTCCACGAGGATCTCGCTGACTTCGGAAAAGTCATTGCTTTGCAGAACAGGAAAGATCGTCAGATCGTAAAAGGCAAAGCCGATATATGCCCGCAACAGCTCACGCCACAGGGACGTGGGCAGAAGGCCAGCAGCTGTCTCAGCAAACAGAAGATCAACCCGGCGGTCATTCTCACGCAGCGCCTGCACAGTCTCCACCCGCTTGAGCACCTCGCGAACCTTGTCGCGCCGGGCATCTCCCGCCGCTTCAGGCATCTTCTGCGCCTGGCGCAGCAGCTCCGCAATGCTGTCGCCAGAGCCGCCAGAGTCGCCAGTGCTGCTGATGCCGCTTGTAAAAGTTTCCAGCTCCCAGGCGCCCAGCATGCGGTCAATTTCCTCGTAAAGCAGCCGCTTCAGATGGTCCAGGTGCTCCGTCAATCCGGCAACGGAACGAACATCCTCGCGGTCGTAGAAGCTGTTCAACCGCCGGATGGCAAAGCGCAAGCGTCGGATCCGATAGTCCACATCATGAGCAATCAGAAAGTTGGCCGGCATCGCGGATCCACGTGCCGAAGCTGCCTCCCCGGAGTTCGCCTCCCGCTCCACCAGATGCCCAAGCTCTTGCACCAGCCAGTCAGGCGTGGCGGTCTCCGCCGACTGTCCCAGAAACCCTGACATAAGGGTTTCCAACCGGTCACTCACCGCGTGAAGTTTCAGCGCCTGATACGTCAGATAAGCATAGCCCGCCTGCTCGTGAGCCGCAGCATTGGCTTGCGTCCGATAACGGGTTAGCCGGTCGGCGCGCACCTTCCCCCACCCCGGCAGGATCTTGCGCACGGTACGTTCCACCACCGGGTCTGCAGCAACGATGGTTTGCGCCAGCCAGCGGCCACGTCTGTTGTGACCTTCGATTTCCTTCAAATCGTCCCCCACCGGCTCATTGCGCGGAATATGCGCCAGAGAAGCCAGAATCACCTTGAAGAAACCCGGCATCTGGGAGGACGCATTCGGGTCTTCATCGGGCGCGGCCTTGGGAACAGGGTCAACATAAACCAGCCGCCGCGCCACCTCTCGCGCCGCTGGGCGGGAGCGGATCTGCTCAATCACCGGCGCCAGCGGCTTGTTCATGACCACGCTGCCGTCAACGAAGTAGCGACGCTTGGCGCCATCGCCAGAAAGCCCCATTGCGTTGTTCAGAAACAGGTCGCGTTTGGGCCAGCCTTCCTTGCGGCCGGCCAGAACCCGGTCCATTTCCCCCACAGAAGCAGGCGGAAAAGCCCCCGGAAAAGACGACGTCGCACGCGCGGAAAACACCAGCTCAGGCACATTGTCAGGCGCCAACTGGCTTTGCAGAACCTTCGGAGTGCGATGACGGGTTCGGAACTTCAACACCCTGCGATGGTCCCATTCTTCCACAAAAGCAGGGTCATCGGTGCGGATCCGGCGGATCTGCCCGGCGTAATCGGTCAGCGTAACAAAAAGGTCCAGGCTTTGGCCGACCGGTATCAGGCTCGCGCCGTCACAATAGGCCTTGTCCATCTCCTCGCAGGCATCCAGCATCCAGCCGATATAACGTGAGCCGGAGAACGGCGGCTGAAACCAACGCGACTGCATCAGGATGCGCAATTTTTCTTGGGTTTCCGGCTCCTGGATACCCTTCTTCAAACGGGCAGAGATCAACCGGTCCAAAACCGGTGACAGGCTGGACTTGAGATAGCGGCTGATGCCTGCCTGGGGACGGGCGAGTTCGGTTACATCGGCATATTTCAGCCACAGGTCGCGATGCCCTTCCAGCGGCAGGTCATGCGCCAGCGCCCGCGCCAACATGATGCCATTGACCCCGCCTGCAGACGCGCCGGCGATTACATCGGTGACCACCCGCACATTCACGTTCCGTCCGAGATGCCCCAGTAGCGCGCCCCAGGCTTGCTCCGGTCCGGAAACGGCACGTGCAGTGCTGCCGGCCGTGTCGTTTAGCAGACCACGTTCATCCCGTCGCGCCGACGCGCGCACCAGATTGAGAACCTCGCGACTGACCCCGTGCATATAGATGGCCAGCGAAACGCCGCCATAAAACACCAGGGCCAATCGAAGCTCGATTTCTTTCATGAAGGATCAACTCCCCACCTGGCAGGCTCAGGTCAAGAACACCTGCCCTGCACCCGACACGATCTCTCCATGTCGCAGCCTATTCTGCAGGACTTAACGGAAAGCGAGGCCAGAACGTTGCGGCGCAGCAGTGCTCGAGAGGGCAGAAAGATCAGCCGTTCCGTTCTTTCCGCAACTTTGCAAAATACTCAAGCCGCTTGCGCAGATCGCGCTCAAAGCCCCGCTCTGGCGGATCGTAGTAAACCTGACGCCCCATGGCATCGGGAAAATAGTCCTGGCCGGAAAAACCGTCGGGGGCATCGTGATCATACTGATAGCCATCGCCGTAGCCTTCCGACTTCATCAGCTTGGTCGGGGCATTGAGAATATGCTTCGGCGGCAACAGCGAACCATGCTGTTTGGCTGCCCGCAAGGCCGCCTTATAGGCCACATAAACGCCGTTTGATTTGGGCGCCGTCGCCAGATAGACCACGGTCTGCGCCAGTGCCAACTCGCCCTCCGGCGAGCCCAGCATCTGATAGGCATCGCGTGAGGCATTGGCCTGCACCAACGCATGAGGATCGGCCAGACCGATGTCTTCCACCGCCATGCGGATCAGCCGGCGGGCGAGATAAAGCGGATCTTCTCCGCCATCCAGCATACGACAGAACCAGTAGAGGGCAGCATCCGCATCGGACCCGCGCACCGACTTGTGCAAGGCCGAGATCAGATTGTAATGGCCGTCCTGCCCTTTGTCGTAAACCGGAGCGCGCCGCTGAACGATTTGTTGCAATCGCTCCGCATCGAACTCCTCGCCCGCGTCAGCGGCCCTCCAGACGTCTTCTGCAAGGGTCAGCGCTGCACGACCATCGCCATCGGCCATGCGGATCAGCACGGCACGCGCCTCGTCGGTCAACGGCAAAGGCTTGTCTTCTTCCTCCTCGGCGCGGGCAAGCAGCTTGCCAAGCGACCCGAGCGAGTGAGAATGAAACGTCATGACATGGGAGCGGGACAAAAGCGCGGCATTCAGCTCAAACGAGGGGTTTTCCGTCGTCGCTCCGACCAGTGTGATCGTGCCGTTTTCCATCACCGGCAGAAAACCATCCTGCTGAGCCCGATTGAAACGGTGGATCTCGTCAACGAACAGCAGCGTGCCCCGGCCCGACATCCGTCGCGCCCGAGCCGCCTCGAAAACCTTCTTCAGATCCGCAACACCGGTAAAGATCGCCGAGACCTGCTCAAACGCCAGATCCGTCTCATGCGCCAGCAATCGCGCAACTGTGGTCTTGCCGGTTCCCGGCGGTCCCCAGAAAATCAGGGAGCCAAGGCTGCGGGTGCGCAGCATGCGGGTCAACGTGCCTTCCGGCCCGATCAGGTGATCTTGACCAACCACATCCGTGAGAGTTGACGGCCGCAACCGGTCCGCAAGAGGGCGCGGACCGGAATTGGCTAGTCCGGAAGCTTCAAACAAATCGCTCATGCTGTGTTTATAGGCCCTCAGCCCCTCAGCACGATACGGTTTATCTTGCCACCACGCTCGATATCCAGCGCCCAGAGACGCTGAGAACGGTTGGAGATATTCTCAAGATCGCGCGTGCTCTCAACGCCGACTTCATTGACTGCCCGGATGATATCGCCAACCTTCAAGCCGACACGGGCTGCCGTGCTGCCACGTTCCACCTTGCTGATCACGACACCCTCGAAGGTTTCGGTCAGCCGCAACTCCTCAGAAACCGCGGGCGACAGGTTCATCACCGTTGTTCCGGCGAAGGGCGAGTAGCCCTTGATCACCCGCATGTCGCGCGCCGTGGTTTCCGGCGCTGCCTCCATGCTGATTTCCAGATGACGCTCCTTGCTGCCACGCACGATGGTGAAATCGGTTGTGCCGCCCATCGGACGTGTGGCGAAACGATAGCCAAAGCTGTTGGGATCCGTCACTTCCTTTCCGTCAACGGCCACCACCAGATCGGAAACTTCCAGACCTGACCGGTCTGCCGGTGAGCCCGGATAAACTTTCGTCACCAGAACCCCCTTCGGCCGATCGAGACTCAGGGCTTCTGCGATTTCCGCGTTCACCAGCTGAACGGATGCGCCAAGCCACGGACGCTTGACGCGGTCGCCATGACCAGCTGCCGACGCCACGAACTGCGCCATCTGCGCTGGAATGGCAAAGCCGATGCCATTCGAACCGCCAGAGCGCGAATAAATGGCGGAGTTGATCCCCACCAGACGGCCCTGCATGTCGACCAGAGCGCCGCCTGAATTGCCTGGATTGATCGCAGCGTCCGTCTGGATGAAAAACTGGTAGTCGGTCACGCCAACCTGGGTCCGCGCCAACGCAGAGACAATACCCTGTGTAACTGTCTGCCCAACACCAAATGGATTGCCAAGCGCCAGAACGATATCACCGACCTCAAGACTGTCCGCTGGCGCAAATGGCACCGACTCGAATGGCCCGTCATTGACGATTTTCAGCACCGCCAAATCAGTGCGTTCGTCTTTCAGCACGATCTCCGCGTCAAACTCGCGCCGATCCGCCAGCGCAACTCGGACCTCATCAGCATTTTCAATCACGTGGTAGTTGGTAATGACCGTACCGTCTTCGGAAATGATGACGCCGGAACCAAGCGAAGATTCAACCCGTTCCTGTGGCTGCCCCATGCCCTGCCCCAGCTCACCGAAGAATCGCTTGAAGAAGGGGTCGTTGAACAAGGGCGAGACACGGCGCTGCCGCACAACCTTGCGGTTGGCGTAAACGTTGACGACCGCAGGTGAGACCGACTTCACGACCGGCGCAAACGACAGCTGAACCTCTGCTGCAGAGCTTGGTATCTGCCGTGGCTCCTGAGCCTTGGCCTCCGTAAGCCCTCCGGCACTGCCGAGGGCGCCAAACACGCATCCCGCGATCAGGGCGAAGACCGCACCTTTACGACGCCACAGAGGCTCCACACGCCTTGTCACTTCCATTGAAACCAGTTCCTCTTTGCAGCCCGCCCCATCGCGGATGACCTTGGTTAGGCCTGAGATAGGGTGAGATCATGGCAAACCCAAGTGCATCGCATCCAAATGAAAGATCGTTAATCCTTCTGCCGCAAAAGAAAATGGCCGCCGGCTGAGAACAACCGGCGGCCATGGAATGCGATTGTTGGTTCTGTCCTTAAGCCGAACGGACCTGACCCAGGAAGGTGCGAACCTGCTGATCGAGATTGTTGGTCTGCTCTGTCAGGTCTTCCACCGAGATCGAGAAGCTGTTGGCAGCTTCGCGTGTCTGCGCAGAAATCTGACTGACGTTGGAAATGTCTTCCGACACATTGGACGTTCCAACGGCGGCACGCTGGGTGTTTTCGGCAATCCCGCGCGTCGCATAACTCTGCTCCGTCACAGCGGCCGACACATCGGTGACCGACTGGGAGATTTCGCCAATAGTCTGCTGAATGTCACCAATGGCGCCGACAGCCTCATCCGTCGCATTGCGGATCGCCGAGATCTGCAGCTGGATTTCTTCCGTCGCCTTGCCTGTCTGGGAGGCAAGCTCCTTGACCTCGGAGGCAACGACCGCAAACCCACGCCCAGCTTCTCCGGCTCGCGCCGCCTCGATGGTCGCATTCAAGGCCAGAAGGTTGGTCTGGTCTGCAATATCGGAGATCAAGGTGATGACCTCACCAATACGGTTGGCAGCCTCAGCCAGCGATTTCACCGTTTCATTGGTCGATTCGGCACGGATCGTAGCCGTTTTCGCCACGCTTGCAGACCGCTCGATCAGCGAGGAGATTTCCTCGATTGAACTGGACAGTTGATCAGAGGCAGAGGCAATCGACTGCACTTCCGTCATGGCCTCGGCCGAGACCTTGGCAGCACGGCTAGAAGTCTCGCCCGAGTCTTCCATCATCTGTCGCATCTCGCCGGCAGATTCCCGCAGAGAGGCAGCAGAGCGCGCAACATTCTCGACGACCTGACCGACCGTTGCTTCAAAGTCCCCGGCAAGTGAGGCCAGCATCTTCTGACGCTGTTCAGCAGAAGACCGCGCAGCAAGCGCTTCTTCTTCAGCCCGCTGCTCCTGCTCTTCCTCAGCGTTCTGCCGAATTTTCAAAACCGCGCGGCCAATGTCGCCAATTTCATCGCGGCGCTTTGCCGACTTGATCTCGGTCGTACGCGTACCGGAAGCGATCGCTTCAAGCGCATTGACCAGACCGGCCAGAGGCACCGTGATGGAGCGTGAGAAGACCAAGGCGATCACGGCGGCAATCGCCACGGTGATCAAAGTAGTGATGATCATGGCGTCACGCATTTCAGTCACGCTGGCCATCGCCTCATTCACAGAGCGCTCGGCCACCACAGCCCAGGTTCTATCGCCGACTTTCATCGGCACTGCGGACGTCAGACGATCGATGCCGTCAGCTCCAGTTACGCTACCCTGTGTGAAGGCGCCGGCCAAAGCCCCCTGCACCGCTGCACCGGAGGCCATCTTGTTCAATGCTGTCGGTTCGCTGGCAAGTGGTTGATTGGTGATCATCCGACCGGCATCATCGACGATGTAGGCCTGACCCGTCTCGCCAAGGCCCTTGCGGTCATTGGTGACACTTTCGAGGAAGGCACTGTTGATTCGAACAACAATGACACCGCCAAGCTCTTCACCGGAAAAACTCGTCACATAGGCCGGAGCAGCAATGAACATGGATGGCTCGCCGCCGGCAGGTGCATAGGCCTCGAAGGAGGACTGGAACTGCGCACCCTTTTCAGCCACGATCGCTTTGGCGAAAACTTCGCCCAGACCGGTGCCTTTCAGCGTGTCCGAGTTGGCGTTGTCCAGAAAATCTGCGGACTTGGTAACGCTGTAAATCACCAGGCCATCTGTGTTGATAGCGAAAATATCGGCGTAATGGTTGTTCTTCCAGGACGAATAGAAGCTGTTGTGCATGTCGGTGTGCCGCCATGCATACATCGTCTTGCTGTCCTTGCCGGTCAGTTCGGCGCGCGCACTGGCGTCGGCACCTTCTGGACGGAAGTAACTGTCAAGCGCTTCCCTGTCCTTGTCCAGACTGCCCAGGGACGAGTTCAGATCCGTGAACGCCAAATTGGCAGCGGCCCCGGAAGAGGTCGTCGCAAGGTCGCCTGAAAGGCTGTTCATACGAAGATCCAGCAAGCCTTCCCGGGCGCCGGCGATCATTGCCAACTCGCTGTTCGCCGCCTTTTCGAGGCCAGAGCGCGCGTTCATGTAGCCACCGATTCCAACTGCAACGCAGGCCGTGAAGGCAACAGCAACAGTCAGAGCCGGAACAATGACCGACAACTTCGTGAATTTATGGATGATCCCGGTCTTGGTTGAAGCAACCTTCGACATTATTCCCCCCAGAGGCAGCCGATAATATTTTTCTACCTATGAGGGAGGGAAGTTAAGAATGGGATAATCAGGATAAATACGGAGGGACCGGACATTGATTTTCCTTACAGCCACTCTCGGAAGACCTCAGTGCTCTGACCTTCCGTTAGATCCGAAACAGGCACTCAGCCCCCTCCGAACTGGCATCAATTAAGGCCGACCATATCGGTTTCTGTAGCCCTGCGCCGAGCCTCACGGAGCCCGGCAAAAACGAAAAAAGGCAGGCCCATGGGCCTGCCTCTTCTCAATAGTCAATCGTCGGAAGATTAAGCTGCGTTTTCAGCAGCTTCTTCAGCTTCAACGCGGGCACGATCTTCCGCACCACGTGCTGCCGGGTCGCGATCAACGAGTTCGATCACAGCCAGAGGAGCATTGTCGCCGTAGCGGTAGCCAGCCTTCAGAACGCGGCTGTAGCCACCCTGACGATCCTGATAACGGTCGCCGAGAGTTTCAAACAGCTTGCGTACCATGGCAACGTCGCGGATCTGCGAAATTGCCTGACGACGAGCGTGCAGGTCGCCGCGCTTGCCAAGCGTAATCAGCTTGTCAATGATCGGCTTCATTTCTTTAGCTTTAGGCAGCGTAGTCACGATCTGCTCGTGCTTGATCAGCGACGCTGCCATGTTAGCGAACATAGCCTTACGGTGGCTAGAGGTCCGGTTGAGCTTGCGGCCGGAATTACCGTGGCGCATGGCCCTCTCCTTTTTCAAATCGGCGCGGAAGGTTTCCTTGAGGGACCCGTCCGCCCGGTTGCTCTCTAAAAGGGACTAAAAGCCCCTTAATACTGATGGTCTTCGTACCGCTTGGCGAGGTCTTCGATGTTCTCAGGCGGCCAGTTGGCGACTTCCATGCCAAGATGGAGACCCATCTGGGCGAGAACTTCTTTGATCTCGTTCAGCGACTTGCGGCCGAAATTCGGCGTGCGCAGCATTTCCGCTTCGGTCTTCTGGATCAGATCGCCAATATACACGATATTGTCGTTCTTCAGGCAGTTGGCGGAGCGGACGGACAGTTCCAGTTCGTCGACCTTCTTAAGAAGCGCCGGGTTGAAGGCCAGTTCCGGGACAGTGTCCTCGGGGACTTCGCGCTGAGGCTCTTCGAAGTTGACGAAGATGGAAAGCTGATCCTGAAGGATGCGCGCAGCGAATGCGACTGCGTCATCCGGCTTCACAGAACCGTCAGTTTCAACGGTCAGTGTCAGTTTGTCATAGTCAAGAACCTGACCTTCACGGGTGTTTTCCACCTTGTAGGACACTTTCTTGACCGGAGAGTAAAGGCTGTCTACCGGAATGAGACCGATAGGAGCATCTTCCGGCCGGTTACGGTCAGCGGCGACGTAGCCTTTGCCCGTGTTGACCGTAAACTCCATACGGATTTCCGCGCCCTCATCGAGCGTGCAGAGAACCAGTTCCGGGTTTAGCACTTCGACATCGCCAACAGTCTGGATATCACCAGCGGTAACGAGGCCAGGGCCCTGCTTGCGCACGACCATGCGCTTCGGACCTTCGCCTTCCATGCGCAGAGCGATCTCTTTGACGTTCAGGATGATGTCAGTGACATCTTCGCGAACACCAGGGATAGAAGAGAACTCATGAAGCACACCGTCGATTTGCACAGCAGTCACTGCAGCGCCCTGGAGGGACGACAACAGAATGCGGCGCAGCGCGTTGCCGAGCGTCAGACCATAACCGCGCTCAAGCGGCTCGGCGACAACAGTCGCCAGGAAGCGCGAGTCATCACCCGGCTTCACTTCGAGCTTGGTCGGCTTGATCAGTTCTTGCCAGTTCTTTTGAATGGTCACTTTTTGCCCCTTCGGCGATCCCGCTCAGCACAGCTAGCACCGAGCCATTCTTTGCCATTGGAGAAACAGAAGCCTAAGACACGAAGTCTTAGACGCGGCGACGCTTACGCGGACGGCAACCGTTGTGCGGAATCGTCGTCACGTCACGGATGGACGTGATCAGGAAACCCGCAGCCTGCAGTGCGCGCAGAGCAGATTCACGCCCTGAACCTGGACCACGAACTTCAACTTCAAGAGTCCGCATACCGTGATCAGCAGCCTTTTTAGCCGCATCTTCAGCAGCGACCTGAGCCGCGTACGGAGTGGACTTACGGGACCCCTTGAAACCAAGAGCACCAGCGGAAGACCAGGAAATCGTATTTCCCTGAGCATCAGTAATGGTGATCATGGTGTTGTTGAAGGTCGAGTTTACATGTGCCACGCCGGAAGAGATGTTCTTCCGTTCGCGACGACGCACTCGCGTCGTTTCTTTAGCCATTCTTAATCCTTACATTGATCTCGTCACTGCCGTAATACCGGCAGCTCCACCGACAATCGTCAGGGCTTACTTCTTCTTGCCTGCGATCGCCTTAGCCGGCCCCTTACGAGTACGGGCGTTCGTATGCGTACGCTGACCACGAACCGGCAGGCCACGACGGTGACGCAGGCCACGGTAGCAACCAAGGTCCATCAGACGCTTGATGTTCATTGCAGTCTCACGACGCAGGTCACCTTCAACGATGTAATCAGCGTCGATGGCTTCACGAATCTGCAGGACTTCAGCGTCCGAAAGTTCGTTGACCCGGCGTTCCGGCGCGATGTTCGCCTTTGCGACGATTTCCTGCGCGAACTTGGAACCGATGCCGTGAATATACTGAAGCGCGATAACAACGCGCTTGTTAGTCGGAATGTTAACGCCAGCAATACGTGCCACGTTTCATCTCCATTTTGGCATAGTCATAAAGACCATGCGGGTGCTTGTTATAATCCTCGCGTCCGGTGGAGCCCGGCCCTTGCGAGGTACTTTTTATTGTGCCGGCGCAACTATTGCACCGAGCAGTCGCACAACACAGACCGGATATCCGCCTGCCCTGCACCCAATACCAAGAATCAGCAACCGACCCTCAGCACAGAAGGAGCCGTACCGGTAAAACCGGAACGGCGCCAAACTTTTTAAGCTAGAGCGCGCTCTTTAACGGCTCTAAACATTCTCGTCAAGGTTAGCCAGAACAGATTCAACATCCGAGCTGACTTGATCAATTGACTGCATGCCATCGACGACAGCAAGAAGACCGGCTTTCTCGTAATAAGGAATTACGACAGCCGTATCCTGATTGTAGGCCTCAAGACGACCTTTGAAGACTTCCGGATCATCATCCTTGCGGACCGGTTGACCCGCAGAAGCCGCATCGGCGGCCCGTTTCATGATTCGATCCACGAGCTTGGTCTGATCAACCCGCAGTTCAATCACGGTATCGAGCGCCAGGCCCTTGTTCTTCAACATGTCGGCAAGTGCATCGGCCTGACCGACCGTCCGCGGAAAGCCATCCAGGATGAAACCCTTCTGAGCGTCCGCTTCGTCGATCCGCTCGCGGATGATCCCAACAACCACGTCGTCAGGCACCAGCTTGCCGTTGTCTACCAACTCCTTGGCGGCCAATCCCACCGGCGTCCCAGCAGCCATGGCTGCACGCAACATGTCACCGGTAGAAAGCTGGGGGATGCCATATTTGGCTACCAGGCGTCCAGCCTGTGTCCCCTTCCCCGCCCCAGGCGGACCCACCAAAATCAGTCTCATCGCCGTTTCCCCCTCAGCTTTGATTTTTTCACCAGTCCCTCATACTGGTGAGCGAGCAGATGACCCTGGATCTGCGAAACAGTATCCATGGTTACACTGACGACGATCAACAGCGAGGTCCCCCCGAAATAAAACGGAACGCCGGTGGCCGAAATGAGGAATTCGGGTAATAGACAAACGAGCGTTATGTAGATCGCACCCACAACGGTGATGCGCGTCAACACGTAATCGATGTACTGCGCCGTCCGTTCACCTGGACGAATTCCCGGAATAAACCCACCGTGACGCTTCAGATTATCTGCAGTCTCCGTCGGATTGAAAACAATCGCGGTATAGAAGAAGCAGAAGAAAATGATCATCGCCGCATAGGCCAGCATATAGAGCGGCTGCCCATGGCCCAGAAGCGCGGTGATGGTCGAGACCCACTCATTCGTGGCCGCATCAGCCGAAAAGCCCGCGATGGTAGCCGGAACCAGCAACAGCGACGACGCAAAGATCGGCGGAATGACACCAGCGGTGTTGAGCTTCAGCGGCAAGAAGGACGTATTGCCTTCAAACATCCGGTTGCCCTGCTGACGCTTCGGATACTGGATCAAAAGCCGGCGTTGAGCCCGTTCCATGAAGACAATCAACGCGATCGTCAGAACAGCCAGAATAATCACCGCCAGGATGATCCAGGTGGCAAGCGCGCCCTGACGACCAAGTTCCAGCGTGGAAACGATCGCACTCGGGAGGCCCGCTACAATGCCGGCAAAAATGATCAGCGAAATACCGTTGCCGATGCCGCGTGAAGTGATCTGCTCACCCAGCCACATCAGGAACATGGTACCGCCCACCAGGGTCAGAACCGTCGAGGCACGGAAGAACCAGCCCGGATCGGACACCACATTAGAGGCGCCTTCAAGCCCGACAGCAATTCCGTAGGCCTGGAAGGCCCCGAGAATCACAGTCCCGTATCGGGTGTATTGGTTGATAACCTTACGACCCTGCTCTCCGTCTTTCTTCAACTGCTCCAGCGACGGAACAACCGTCGTCATGAGCTGCATGATGATCGAGGCGGAGATATACGGCATGATGCCGAGTGCGAAGATAGCCATCCGCTGCACCGCGCCACCGGAGAACATGTTGAACATGCCAATGATACCGGACTGAGCCTGATTAAAGGCCTGCGCGAACGCTTCCGGATTAATACCCGGCAGCGGGATGTAAGTCCCCAGTCGATAAACCAAAAGCGCCCCTAGTGTGAACCAGATGCGCTTCTTGAGTTCGTCAGCTTTGGCGAAAGCTGAAAAATTGAGATTAGACGCCAGTTGCTCGGCGGCCGATGCCATGCCCTACTCCGACGGAATAAACCGAATAAATGGGAAAGCCCAGGCCGTTAGGCCTGAGCTCCCTTAACAACAACTTTGCCGCCGGCCTTTTCAACTGCTGCAGCAGCAGTCTTGGAGGCACCGGCAACTTCGAAGGTGACTGCGACTTTGAGTTCGCCGTCAGCGACCAGACGGACGCCATCCTTCACGCGCTTGACAATACCAGCAGCCTTTAGCGCCTCGACCGAAACGGTCTCGGAAGCGTTCAGCTTGCCTGCATCGATTGCGGTCTGAACACGACCCAGGGAGACAGTGTTGTACTCCTTGGCAAAGATGTTCGTGAAACCGCGCTTCGGAAGACGGCGATGCAGAGGCATCTGGCCACCTTCGAAGCCCTTGATAGCGACGCCGGAGCGGGACTTCTGACCTTTGACACCACGGCCACCGGTCTTGCCCTTGCCAGAACCGATACCACGGCCAACGCGGGTGCGGTTCTTGACGGCACCTTCGTTGTCATGAAGTTCGTTGAGCTTCATCATACTTCTCCCGCCTCGCCTTATGCGTCTTCGACGACACGGACGAGATGCTGGACCTTATTGATCATGCCGCGCACTTCAGGTGTGTCCTTCAGTGTGGAGCGACGGTGCATCTTGTTCAGGCCGAGACCGATAAGCGTCGCGCGCTGGTCCTGAGGACGGCGCAGCGGGCTTGCGATCTGTTCGACCGTAACAGTCTTTTCGGTGTTCGCCATGGAACTAACCCTCATTCAACTGGGCACGGAGGCCGCCGAGTTCAAGCCTCGGCGGCTGCCGGAGCCGCTTCTTCGTTGTTATCACGACGTCGCGACTGCAGCACAGAGACCTTGAGGCCTCGGCGTGCCGCGACCGAACGCGGGCTGTCTTCACGGGCCAGTGCATCGAAAGTGGCACGAACCATGTTATACGGGTTCGAGGAACCAAGAGACTTGGCAACCACGTCCTGTACACCCAGGGTTTCGAAAACCGCACGCATCGGACCACCAGCAATGATACCTGTACCGGCCGGAGCCGCACGCAGGATCACCTTGCCAGCACCGTGACGGCCTTCCACATCATGATGCAGAGTACGGCCTTCACGCAGTGGCACGCGGATCATTGTCCGTTTAGCGGCTTCAGTTGCCTTGCGGATGGCTTCTGGCACTTCACGTGCCTTGCCATGACCGAAGCCAACGCGGCCTTTCTGATCGCCCACAACCACCAACGCAGCGAAGCCGAAGCGACGGCCACCCTTGACCACCTTGGCAACGCGGTTGATGTGAACGAGCTTGTCGACGAATTCGCTGTCGCGGTCATCGCGATCGCGATTATCTTGTCTCGCCATTTTATTCTTCCGTTCTTAAGAGCGCCAACGGGCGCTGGTCAGAATTCAAGCCCACCGTCGCGGGCAGCATCGGCAAGCGCTTTGACGCGCCCATGATACTGATACCCACCACGGTCGAACACGACCTGCTTGATGCCAGCGGCCAAAGCGCGCTCAGCCACAAGCTTACCGACAGCAACTGCAGCAGCAGTGTCGGCGCCCGTCTTCAGGCCGCCCTTGGTATCCTGCTCGATCGTCGAGGCGGAAACGAGGGTGAAACCCTTCGCATCGTCAATGATCTGGGCATAGATCTGCTTGGACGAGCGGAATACAGAAAGGCGCGGACGTCCGTTCGCGACTTTCTTGAGAGAACGGCGCACGCGATCGCGGCGGCGTTCGAAAGCAATTTTGCTATTCGCCATGATCCAGGTCCGTTATTTCTTCTTGCCTTCTTTACGGACGATAAACTCGCCCGCATAACGAACGCCTTTGCCCTTATAGGGCTCCGGCGGGCGGAAATCGCGGATTTCTGCCGCAACCTGACCGACTGACTGCTTGTCAATCCCGGAGATCGTGATCTCCGTCGGCTTCGGACACTTGATGTCAATGCCTTCCGGAATCGGAAAGAGAACATCGTGGGAGAAACCCAACGCAAGCTGAAGATTTTGACCCTGAATCTGGGCACGGTAACCAACACCTGTGATTTCCAGCTTCTTTTCGAAGCCGGCATGCACACCAGTGATGATGTTTTCCACCATCGTCCGGCTCATGCCCCACATGGAGCGAGCGGTCTTGGTAGTACCACGGGGATCGATCTTTATCCCCTCTTCAGTCATTTCGGCCAAAACAAACTCGTTAAGGACGAAGGAGAGTTCACCCTTCGGACCCTTAACGGAGACTGTCTGACCGTTGATCGTTGCCGTTACCCCGCTAGGCACGGGGACTGGCTTTTTGCCAATACGAGACATCTGACCAACCTTAGTCGATATGAATTAAAGTGAAATCTGATGCCGCATCAGAAGACGCGGCACAGAACCTCACCACCTACGTTTTCTTCCCGCGCCTGATGATCACACATGACGCCACGCGGAGTCGAAAGAATCGACACGCCCAGGCCATTGGACACATGCGGGATGTTCTTCACCGACGAATACACCCGACGGCCAGGCTTGGAAACCCGCTCAATCGTGCGGATCACCGGCTCACCGTCAAAGTACTTCAACTCGATCTCCAACTCGGACTTGCCGCCCTCGTATTCGACCGTGGTGAAGCCACGGATGTACCCTTCCTTGGCGAGCACTTCAAGTACGTGCGCGCGCAATTTGGAATTTGGTGAAGATACTTTGCCCTTACGCCGCATTTGTGCGTTACGAATACGGGTGAGCATATCCCCCAACGGATCAGAAATTGCCATCGGAGTTTCTCCTTACCAGCTGGACTTGACCAGGCCCGGGATCTTACCCAGCGAGCCAAGTTCACGAAGCGCAATACGCGACATCTTCAGCTTGCGGTAAAAACCGCGCGGGCGACCCGTTACTTCGCACCGGTTACGAACCCGGTTCGGAGCAGAGTTCCGCGGCAGTTTGGCCAGCTCAAGGCGTGCATTGAACTGCTCTTCCGGGCTCACCGAAGAATCCTTCGCTTTTGCCTTTAGGGCAGCGCGCTTTTCAGCGTACTTTTTAACAAGCTTCTTACGACGCTCGTTTTTTTCGACCGCGCTCTTCTTCGCCATCGTGGTTCCTCGTTCCTTTCCCGTATCTCGGCTTATTTACCGAACGGGAAGTTGAACGCGCGCAGCAGTTCGCGCGCCTCGTCATCGGTCGTAGCAGTGGTACAGACGATCACGTCCATACCCCAGATCTGATCGACCTTATCGTATTCGATTTCCGGGAACACGATATGTTCCTTGATACCCATGGCATAGTTGCCGCGGCCATCAAAGGACTTCGCGTTCAGACCGCGGAAATCACGTACGCGCGGCAGCGCGATTGTGATCAGACGGTCCAGGAATTCGTACATCTGCTGGCGACGCAGGGTAACCTTTGCACCAAGCGGCATCCCTTCACGGACCTTGAAGGTCGCGATGGACTTCTTGGCCTTGGTGATTACTGGCTTTTGGCCGGCAATCGCCATCAGGTCATCAGCAGCAATGCGCGCTTTTTTGGAATCGGCAACTGCTTCGCCAATCCCAATGTTCAGAACGACCTTTTCCAGACCAGGAACCTGCATTGGGTTCGAGTACTGGAACTTCTCCTGAAGCTGCTTGCGCACAACGTCATCGTAGTGCGTCTTCAGACGCGGAACATAGCTGGTATCAGCCATCGATCAGGTCTCCCGAACGCTTGGCCACGCGGACCTTTGTACCATCTTCCTGCACTTTAAAGCCGACGCGTGTTGCCTTGCCGTCCTTAGGATCGGCCAGAGCAAGGTTGGAGAGCTGGATCGGTGCTTCTTTAGCAACGATGCCGGCTTCCTGGGTCTGCGTCTGCTTCTGGTGACGACGAACGACATTAACGCCGCGCACAAGCGCTTTGTTATCCGTTGGCATTACCTGCAGGATCTCACCGGTCTTGCCCTTGTCACGACCGGTCAATACGACGACTGTGTCGCCTTTTTTAATCTTCGCAGCCATCAGAGCACCTCCGGCGCGAGAGAAATGATTTTCATATGGTTCTTTGCGCGAAGTTCGCGCGGGACCGGACCGAAAATACGGGTTCCGACCGGTTCCTTGTTGTTGTTGATCAGGACCGCCGCATTGCGGTCGAACCGGATCACGCTGCCGTCGGCACGTCGAATATCCTTCGCCGTACGCACAACGACTGCCTTCATCACGTCGCCCTTTTTAACGCGACCCCGCGGAATAGCTTCCTTGATGCTGACGACAATGATGTCTCCAACAGAAGCATATTTACGCTTGGAGCCGCCGAGCACTTTGATGCACATGACACGACGGGCGCCGGAATTATCCGCCACGTCGAGGTTTGTTTGCATCTGAATCATGACTGGCTGCCTTATTCTCTTATCGGCGCACCGGTCACGGGCGCCTGATGATGCTCTTTAACGGAGAGCGTGGTCACTCAGCGACCACGGTCCAACGCTTGTTCTTGGAGATCGGAGCACATTCCTCAATTGAGACAATGTCGCCAACCTGGCACTTGTTGTCTGAATCGTGTGCGCGGTACTTTTTGGTCCGGCGCACAGTCTTCTTCAGCAGCGGGTGTGTGAAACGACGCTCCACATTAACCGTCACCGTCTTGTCATTCGCGCTGCTGACCACGGTGCCCTGCAGGATACGCTTCGGCATGGGTCTCTCCTTACGCGCTTGCCACGCGCTTGTCGCGCATGATCGTCTGGATACGGGCAATGTCACGGCGAATTTGCCGAACGCGCCCAGTGTTTTCGAGCTGACCCGTTGCCCTCTGGAAGCGCAGATTGAACTGCTCCTTCTTGAGGGTTTCGAGCTCCGTGCGGAGCTCGTCGAGGGTCTTTGCTCTTACGTCAGTAGCCTTCATGGCTTTTCTCCTCGACTGCCTTATTCCGCAATTCGCTGAACGAACCGGCACTTGATCGGCAGTTTGGCTGCTGCCAGACGCATTGCTTCACGAGCAACATCCTCTGACACGCCATCGATTTCGAACATCACCCGGCCTGGCTTGACGCGGCAAGCCCAGTAGTCGGGAGAACCCTTACCTTTACCCATTCGGACTTCGGCCGGCTTCGAGGAAACCGGGAGGTCCGGGAAGATGCGGATCCAGACACGACCCGCACGCTTCATGTGGCGGGTCATGGCACGACGGGCTGCTTCGATCTGACGAGCGGTTACCCGCTCCGGCTCAATCGCCTTCAGACCGTAGGCTCCGAAGTTGAGGTCTGTCCCCCCCTTCGCGAGCCCATGGATGCGGCCCTTGTGCTGCTTGCGGAACTTAGTTCGCTTCGGTTGCAGCATCTTTCTCTCTCGTCCTTCGTGTTACGCGAGCAGCAGGCAGCCTAATCAGGCTGCGCGCTCACGGCCCCGATCCCGGCGTCCGCCGCGATCACCCTGGTTAGAATCCGAACCCGCTGTTGCGCGGCGTTCAGACGCCATCGGGTCGTGCTCGAGGATTTCACCCTTGAAGATCCAGACCTTCACGCCACACACGCCGTAAGCGGTGTGAGCAGAAGCGACGCCGTAGTCGATGTCTGCACGCAGGGTGTGCAGCGGCACGCGACCTTCGCGGTACCATTCAACGCGGGCAATTTCTGCCCCGCCCAGACGGCCACCGCAGTTGATGCGGATGCCCTGAGCGCCCAATCGCATTGCCGACTGAACGGAACGCTTCATGGCGCGACGGAAAGCCACACGGCGTTCCAGCTGCTGTGCGATAGATGCGGCCACAAGGCTCGCATCGATTTCCGGCTTGCGCACTTCAACAATGTTGAGGTGAACTTCCGAAGAGGTGATCTCACTGATCTTCTTGCGAAGACGCTCGATGTCTGCACCCTTCTTGCCGATAACCACACCCGGACGACCCGAATGAATGGACACACGACACTTACGGTGCGGACGCTCAATCACGACCTTAGAAACAGCTGCCTGCTTCAATTCCTTCAGAAGGAATTCCCGGATGCGGAAATCTTCATGAAGAAGATCGCCATATTCGCCTTTGCTGGCGAACCAGCGGGAATCCCACGTCCGGTTGATCCCGAGGCGCATGCCGATCGGATTTACTTTATGTCCCATCAGGCAGTCTCCTCGACTTCACGCACTACGATGGTCAAGTTCGAGAACGGCTTTTCAATGCGGCCGACCCGACCGCGAGCCCGCGGCTGGAACCGCTTGATCACGAAAGCTTTACCGACATGAGCTTCGGCAACCACCAGGTTGTCGATGTCCATATCATGGTTGTTTTCCGCATTTGCAATCGCAGACATCAGAGTCTTCTTGACGTCTTGTGCGATACGCTTGCGGGAGAAAGTCAGGTCCGCCAGTGCGGCTCCGACTTTCTTGCCGCGGATAGCAGCCGCAACGAGATTCAGCTTGCGCGGCGATACGCGCAGCATGCGGGTCAATGCCCGGGCCTCGTTGTCAGCGAGCGTCCGCTCACGCTTCGGCTTGCCCATCGTTACTTCCTCTTCGCCTTCTTGTCGGCGCCGTGTCCGTAGTAGGTCCGTGTCGGCGAGAACTCGCCGAACTTATGACCAATCATCTCTTCAGACACCTGCACCGGAACGTGCTTTTGACCGTTGTAGATGCCGAAGGTGAGGCCGACAAACTGCGGCAGGATCGTCGAACGGCGGCTCCAGGTCTTGATGACCTCGTTGCGGCCGGATTCACGAACCTTTTCCGCTTTAGTCAGCAGATACCCGTCGACAAACGGACCTTTCCAGATCGAACGTGCCACGATCCTTGCCCTTTACTTTTTGCGCGCGTGGCGGCTGCGGACGATATACTTATCAGTCTGCTTGTTGCTGCGCGTGCGCTTACCTTTGGTCGGCTTGCCCCAAGGGGTAACCGGATGACGACCGCCTGAGGTCCGACCTTCACCACCACCGTGCGGGTGATCGACCGGGTTCATGGCCACACCACGGGTGTGCGGGCGAATGCCCAGCCAACGAGAACGGCCGGCCTTACCGAGGTTTGTGTTGCCGTGGTCCGGGTTCGACACGGCACCGATAGAGGCCATGCAGGTTCCCAGAACCTTACGCTGTTCACCGGACATAAGACGCAGAACTGTGTAGCCCTGGTCACGACCGACGATCTGAACGAAAGCTCCAGCAGAACGAGCAACCTGCGCGCCCTTACCCGGCTTAAGTTCAATGTTGTGTACGATGGTGCCGACCGGAATGGAAGACAGTGGCATCGCATTTCCTGGTTTCACGTCAACAGACTGACCAGCGATGACTTTGTCACCAACTGATAGACGCTGCGGTGCCAGGATGTAGCTCAATTCACCATCTTCATAGCGGATCAGAGCGATGAATGCGGTCCGATTCGGATCGTATTCAAGACGTTCGACCGTAGCCGAAACATCGAACTTGCGGCGCTTGAAGTCCACCAGGCGATAGGAGCGCTTGTGACCACCCCCACGGTTCGGGGACGTCAGGCGACCAGTGTTGTTACGACCGCCAGACTTCGAAAGGCCTTCTGTCAAAGTCTTGACAGGCTTACCCTTGTACAGGCTGGAACGATCGACCTGAACGAGCTGGCGACGGCCAGGAGACGTCGGGTTAAAAGTCTTAAGTGCCATTTATCTGTCCCCGTCCCTTAGAGCCCGGTGGTCACATCAATCGAGTGACCTTCTTCGAGCGTGATGACGGCCTTCTTGAAATCAGACTGGCGACCAATACGACCCTTGAACCGCTTAACCTTGCCCTTGCGGACCAGGGTGTTTACGGCCGTAACCTTCACACCGAAAAGCGCCTCGATGGCGGCCTTGATTTCAGGCTTGGTAGCGTCGTTGGCCACCTTGAAGACAACCTTGTTCTGTTCGGAAGCAAGGGTAGCCTTCTCGGTGATCACCGGGCCGACGATTTTGTCGTAATGAGGAAGGTTGCTCATTTGAAGCGCTCCTCAAGTGCAGACACCGCAGCCTTGGTCAACACAAGGGTGTGAGCCCGCATGATGTCGTAGACGTTGATGCCCTGTACCGGCAGAATATCCACATTCGGGATATTGCGAGTTGCCAGAGCGAAGTTCTGGTCAAGCTCGGCGCCGTCGATGATCAAGGCACTGTTCAGACCCAAAGACACGAACTGTGCCTTCAGAGCCTTTGTCTTGGCTTCGGCTGCCTTGGCATCTTCAACGATGACGATGCTGTTGGCTTTCGCCTTGGCGGACAGAACGTGCTTCAGTCCGAGGACACGCACCTTCTTCGGCAATTCATGAGCGTGGTCGCGAACGACTGGCCCGAATGCCTTACCACCACCGCGAAACTGCGGAGCCTTGCGGTTACCGTGACGCGCGCCGCCTGAACCTTTCTGGCGGACAAATTTCTTCGTCGTGCCAGAAACTTCAGAGCGTCCCAGGGACTTGTGAGTCCCTGCCTGACGCTTGGCGAGCTGCCAGCGTACAACGCGGTGGATCAGATCGGTGCGCGGATCGAGACCAAAGATCTCATCAGACACCGTGATCGAACCGGCCGCCCCACCTTCGAGGGTCTTGACCTGGAGTTCCATCACTCACTCTCCTTCCCAGCGGCCGCAGTCGCTGCTTCCGAAGCGCGGAATGCACCCGGAACCGGAGCACCCTCCGGCAGCGCCTTCTTGATCGCGTCGCGGACCTGGATCCAACCGCCCTTGGCGCCTGGTACAGAACCCTCGACCATGATCAGGCCGCGTTCAACATCGGTACGCACAACCTTGAGGTTCTGCGTGGTCACACGGACATCGCCCATGTGGCCGGCCATCTTCTTGCCCTTGAACACACGGCCCGGATCCTGGCACTGACCAGTAGAACCGTGCGCACGGTGGGACACCGAGTTACCATGAGAAGCACGACCACCACCGAAGTTGTGGCGCTTCATGGCACCCGCGAAACCTTTACCGATGGAAGACCCGGTGACATCAACGAACTGACCGTCGATGAAATGGTCAGCAGTGATTTCTGCACCCACTTCGATCAGGTTGTCGGACGACACACGGAACTCAACCAGCTGACGCTTCGGTTCCACCTTGGCTATCGCGAAATGTCCGCGTTCAGCCTTGGGCGTGTTTTTGACTTTAGCTAGACCAGCGCCGAGTTGCAGCGCAGTGTAGCCGTTCTTTTCTTCAGTACGGTGGGCAACCACCTGACACTTTTCCAGTCGCAGTACAGTGACCGGTACATGTTCGCCCGCATCATTGTAGATACGAGTCATGCCCACTTTCTGAGCGATCACTCCAGAACGCATAGACGTGTTCCCTTCGATCCGCCTCAGAGCTTAATCTCGACGTCAACACCAGCGGCGAGGTCGAGCTTCATGAGCGCGTCCACGGTCTGGGGCGTCGGATCAACGATGTCGAGGAGGCGCTTATGCGTACGCATCTCGAACTGATCGCGGCTTTTCTTATCGATATGCGGTCCGCGAAGCACTGTGTACTTCTCGATCCGCGTCGGCAGCGGTACGGGTCCCCGTACCTGTGCACCGGTCCGCTTCGCCGTGTTCACGATCTCCTTAGTGGAGGCATCGAGAATACGGTGGTCGAATGCCTTGAGGCGAATCCGGATATTCTGACCGTTCATTTTCGAGTTCCCGTTAAGACAGGTGGGCCTGCGTGTTAAACGCTAACTGCAGGCCCTACCGTCAACTTAAGCGATGATGGAAGCGACGACGCCGGCACCGACGGTGCGGCCACCTTCGCGAATAGCGAAGCGCAGGCCATCTTCCATAGCGATCGGCACGATCAGTTCCACTTCGACCGACACGTTGTCGCCCGGCATCACCATCTCAGTACCTTCAGGCAGAGACACCACACCGGTCACATCCGTTGTACGGAAGTAGAACTGCGGGCGGTAGTTGGTGAAGAACGGAGTATGACGGCCGCCTTCTTCCTTGGTGAGGATATAAGCCTCAGCCTTGAACTTCGTGTGCGGGGTAACTGAACCCGGCTTGCAAAGAACCTGACCACGCTCAACGTCTTCACGGGCAACGCCGCGAATAAGAGCGCCGATGTTGTCGCCCGCCTGGCCGCTGTCGAGCAGCTTGCGGAACATTTCAACACCCGTAACTGTTGTCTTGGTGGTGTCCTTGATGCCGATGATTTCGACTTCTTCACCAACCTTGACGATCCCGCGCTCAACGCGGCCCGTAACAACCGTACCACGACCGGAGATCGAGAACACGTCCTCGATTGGCATCAGGAACGGCATGTCAACCGGACGATCAGGCGTCGGGATGTAAGCATCAACTTCGTTCATCAGCTGACGGATCGCGTCACGGCCGATGGCCGCATCGCGGTTTTCAACCGCAGCAAGAGCAGAGCCCTTGACGATCGGAATGTCGTCGCCCGGATACTCATAGGAGGACAGAAGTTCGCGAACTTCCATTTCCACCAGCTCGAGAAGCTCTTCGTCGTCTACCTGGTCGACCTTGTTCAGGAACACCACCAGAGCCGGAACGCCAACCTGGCGAGCAAGCAGGATGTGTTCGCGGGTCTGCGGCATCGGGCCGTCAGCTGCGGAACACACCAGGATCGCGCCATCCATCTGGGCAGCACCGGTGATCATGTTCTTGACGTAATCGGCGTGACCCGGGCAGTCAACGTGCGCATAGTGACGCGCTTCGGTTTCATATTCCACGTGAGCCGTGGAAATCGTGATGCCGCGAGCACGCTCTTCAGGAGCGCCGTCAATGTCAGCATAAGCTTTTGCCGTAGCGCCACCGGTTTCGGCAAGCGTCATGGTGATTGCAGCTGTCAGAGTCGTCTTGCCGTGGTCAACGTGGCCAATCGTGCCAATGTTGACGTGCGGCTTGTTACGCTCAAATTTTTCTTTCGCCATCGGATTACTCCGCTTTCTCTAAATTCTTTTCACTTAAGAGGTGGGGTTCAGGCAAACTTTGCCTGAACCTCTTCAGCGACAGCCTGAGGCACCTGCTCGTAGTGATCGAACACCATCGAGTACTGTGCGCGGCCCTGGGACATGGAACGCAGATTGTTCACGTAACCAAACATGTTGGCCAGCGGAACCATTGCAGTGATCACGGTAACAATTCCGCGGTTCTCGGTGCCAGCAATCTGGCCACGACGGGAATTCAGATCACCAATCACGTCACCCATGTAGTCTTCCGGGGTAACGACTTCGACCTTCATGATCGGCTCAAGCAGCTTCGGACCAGCCTTCTGGATACCTTCACGGAAGCCGGCACGACCGGCGATCTCGAAGGCGAGGACCGAGGAGTCGACATCATGGTAGGCACCATCCGTCAAGGTGACCTTGACGTCGAGGATCGGGAAGCCAGCCAGCGGACCGGACGACATCACGCTCTCGATACCCTTGGTAACACCAGGAATGTATTCCTTAGGAATGTTACCGCCGACAATCTTACTCTCGAAGACATAACCTGCGTTAGGTTCTGACGGCTCAAGAGTAAACTTGATGCGCGCAAACTGACCCGAACCACCGGACTGCTTCTTGTGGGTATAATCCACATCGGCAGACTTGGTAATCGTTTCACGGTAGGCCACCTGAGGCGCACCGATGTTCGCTTCGACCTTGAATTCACGCTTCATGCGATCAACAAGGATGTCGAGGTGAAGTTCGCCCATGCCAGCAATGATGGTCTGACCGGATTCTTCGTCCGACTTGACGCGGAATGAAGGATCTTCAGCTGCCAGCTTGTTCAAAGCCTGGCCCATCTTTTCCTGATCAGCCTTGGTTTTAGGCTCAACAGCAATTTCGATAACCGGCTCAGGGAATTCCATACGCTCCAGAATAACCGGCTTCAGCGGATCACAGAGAGTGTCCCCTGTCGTGGTATCCTTGAGACCTGCGATCGCAACGATATCGCCTGCATAGGCAACGTCGATGTCTTCACGGCTGTTGGAATGCATCTGCAACAGACGACCGACGCGCTCACGCTTGTCTTTGACTGTGTTGAGAACCGAAGTTCCCTTATGCAGAACACCTGAATAGAGGCGACAGAAGGTCAGCGAACCGACGAACGGATCGTTGGCGATCTTGAAGGCAAGCATGCCAAGCGGCTCTTCATCAGAAGCATGACGCTCGATTTCAGCTTCAGTCTTTGCATCGATACCCTTGATCGCCGGAACGTCCAGCGGGCTCGGAAGGTAGTCGACAACCGCATCAAGAAGTGGCTGAACGCCCTTGTTCTTGAAAGCAGAACCACAAAGAACCGGAACAAAATCGTTGTTGATCGTACCCTTACGGATCAGCTTCATCAGCTGCTCGGTGTCAGGCATTTCGCCTTCCAGGTAAGCTTCCGTAGCAGCCTCATCGACTTCAACGGCAGTTTCGATCATCAGTTCACGGAATTCATTGGCCTTGTCGACCAATTCAGCCGGAATTTCGACTTCGTCCCACTGAGCGCCGAGACTTTCGTCGCGCCAGATGAGAGCCTTCATCTTGATCAGATCGACCAGGCCGACGAATTCGCTTTCAGCACCAACCGGGATCTGGAGAACGATCGAATTGCCGCCGAGGCGGGTCTTGATCATTTCCACACAACGGAAGAAGTCAGCGCCGAGCTTGTCCATCTTGTTGACGAAGATCATCCGCGGGACGTGATACTTGTCGGCCTGACGCCAAACAGTTTCAGTCTGCGGCTCCACACCGGCGTTGGCATCAAGAAGAGCGACCGCACCATCGAGAACACGCAGGGAACGTTCAACTTCAATCGTGAAGTCAACGTGACCTGGAGTATCAATGATGTTCAGGCGCTTCTCGTTCCAGAATGCAGTGGTTGCAGCGGACGTGATCGTAATACCACGCTCCTGCTCCTGCTCCATCCAATCCATGGTGGCTGCGCCATCATGGACTTCGCCAATCTTGTGGCTCTTGCCAGTATAGTAAAGAATCCGCTCGGTCGTGGTCGTCTTGCCAGCATCAATGTGAGCCATGATGCCGAAGTTACGGTAGTCCTCGATTTTATGCGTGCGCGACATAGCGTCAGCCCTTCGAAGTCTAAATTACCAGCGATAGTGCGAGAACGCGCGGTTGGCATCAGCCATACGGTGCGTATCTTCGCGCTTCTTAACTGCTGTGCCACGGTTGTTTGCCGCATCGAGCATCTCGCCGGACAAACGATCCACCATGGTGGTTTCGTTGCGGTTGCGAGCTGCCGTGATGAGCCAGCGGATTGCCAGAGCCTGGCGACGGTCTGTACGGACCTCGACAGGAACCTGGTAAGTGGCACCACCAACGCGGCGGGAACGCACTTCTACCGAAGGCATCACGTTTTCAAGAGCAGCGTGGAACACCTCGATCGGGTTTTCGCGCGTCTTGTTTTCGATCACGTCAAAAGCGCCATAGACGATACGTTCGGCTGTGGACTTCTTACCGTGGAACATCACCGCGTTCATGAACTTGGTGACAACCATATCCCCGAACTTTGGGTCCGGGTTAATTTCGCGTTTCTCAGCGCGGTGACGACGAGACATCTATCGTACCTCTTATTTCGGACGCTTGGCGCCGTACTTGGAGCGGCGCTGCTTGCGGTCCTTGACCCCCTGGGTATCGAGCACACCACGAATGATGTGATAACGAACACCAGGCAAATCCTTTACGCGGCCGCCACGGATCATAACAACCGAGTGTTCCTGAAGGTTGTGACCTTCACCCGGAATGTAACCAATCACTTCGTAACCGTTCGTCAGGCGGATCTTAGCCACCTTACGCAAAGCCGAGTTCGGCTTTTTCGGCGTCGTCGTGTAGACGCGGGTGCAAACACCACGCTTCTGAGGGCAGGCCTCCATGGCCGGCACCTTGTTCCGCTTAGGCGGATCTTTCCGCGGCTTGCGGATCAGCTGGTTGATGGTCGGCATATTGTGCCCTTTACCTCTTCCATCCAAAAAAATCGTAACGATTGTGTTTGCTGATTCTGCACATGCAGAATCGCGCCCGCACGCTCTTTGAAGAGCGGCCGGCGCTGCGAACCCAGAGGACCACGGTGTATCCGCGGTCATGCAATCGACGCTATATTCGCCTATTTGAACCCGGCAGCGTTTAAGGGCTATTTGTCTTGCGCTTGGATGCGCTGAGACGGTAGCGGACCTTACCGCCTGCCTTCGGGATGGCCGGAAACTACTCACATGCCCTGCTTCCGTCAAGCCCTTAATTCCGATTTTGCAAAAAGCCGCAAAACGGCGGAATCCCAAGAGCCGGCTTATGTTTCCTTCATTATTTTTGAAAGAAAATTGCGTATCCGCGGGGGTTTTATCTTTGTTCATTCAACAGCGCAACACCAGGCGCCTGCTGAAAGTGAATCGGTGGTTAAGGAGATGATTCAGACCGGCGCAGAATCGACACCTCCGTCCCGTCCCTGACTGCAACGCTGCCATGCAACGTCGCTGATTCCGTTCGCACCCCTCACGGATTCGCAATGGCCCTGGCGGATTCGCCAAGGCCAACCAAAACCTGGCGTTTGTCCCCTCACCTGCCACCCGCGGCTGACTCACAAGCAAGGCCAAGCCTCGGCCCATAGACTTAGCTTCGGACCGGACCAGACAGAATAGCAAAACACAAAAAAAGCCGGGCAGTGCCGCCCGGCTTGCTGATTATCCTGCCTGAAACCGCAACCGACCTCAGCCGAAGCGGATCACCGACACATTGCCAGCAAGGGCGTCGGCATAGGCTGCTTCATAGATGTCTTCATCCGGCTCCCCGTCCATCACGCCGATCTGGTCCAACTCTGCCTCGGCAAACCCTTGCTCCGACAAGGCGTTCAGCGTCTTGCGAACCGCATCATCATCATCTGCGGCCCGCAGAAGGATATGTACCGGAATGGAGTCGTCCGGCTGTCCATCCTCACCTTCCCACACACGACCGACAAGTACATAGACCGTCGGCTGAATTGTGTCGTCGTTGTCGTTTACCATCTTCACCTGCTCCTTCGCACTGAAGCCCGTCTCTTGCGGTTTGTTCCTATAAGAAAGGCCGCCCGATTGGGGCGGCCTTTCATGATGTCTTTCGCAAACGCGGAGATTATTCCGCTGCGCCGCTCAGATCTTCCAGAAGACCTTCTGCCGCACTGGCGGAAGAAGTCTGCCGCTGCGCATCCTGGATCAGGTCGTCGCGATGGCTGGCGATCTTGCGGATACGCTTCATCACACCGCCGGTACCGGCCGGGATCAAACGTCCTACAATCACGTTCTCCTTCAGGCCGACCAGTGGATCCACCTTGCCGTTGACGGCAGCGTCGGTAAGGACGCGGGTGGTTTCCTGGAACGACGCGGCAGAGAAGAAGGACCGGGTCTGCAAGCTTGCCTTGGTAATACCCAGGAGAACCGGGGTGCCCTTGGCAGGTTCGCGAGCTTCGTCGATCGCCTTCTGGTTGGCTTCCTCGAACTCCAGCCGGTCGATCTGTTCGCCCGGGAAGAATTCGGTGTCGCCCTGCTCGGTGATCTCGATCTTTTGCAGCATCTGGCGAACAATCACCTCGATGTGCTTATCGTTGATCGTCACACCCTGCAGTCGGTACACTTCCTGGATTTCATTGACGAGGTAGGCAGCCAGTGCCTCTACGCCCTTGACGGCCAGAATGTCATGCGGTGCCGGGTTCCCGTCGAGAACATACTCACCCTTTTCAATGGCATCGCCTTCCTGAAGGTGGAAGTGCTTGCCTTTCGGGATGAGGTATTCGACGGGCTCCAGCCCCTCTTCCGACGGGTCAATGATGACACGGCGCTTGTTCTTGTAATCTCGGCCAAACCGGATCGTACCGGTAAGTTCCGCGATGATCGCATGATCCTTCGGACGACGTGCCTCGAACAACTCGGCTACACGCGGCAGACCACCGGTGATGTCCTTGGTCTTGGCGCTTTCGAGCGGCAGACGAGCCAGAACGTCACCAGCCTTGACCTTCGATCCGGGCTGAACCGACAGGATCGAGTCAACCGACAGAAGCAGGCGGGCATCACTGCCACGAGACGTCTTGGAGATCTCGCCCTTGTCGTCCTTCACAACGATGGCAGGCTTCAGATCCTGGCTACGCTGGTTGGAACGCCAGTCGATGACGACACGCTTGGTGATACCTGTCGCTTCATCGGCCGTTTCCTGAACGGACATGCCATCCACGAGATCTTCAAAGTCGACGACGCCATCGACGTCGGACAGCATCGGACGGGTGTAGGGATCCCACTCCGCAATCCGCTGGCCGCGCTTGACGCTGTCGCCTTCGTCCACATGCAGCTTGGAGCCATAGGTGATCCGGTGCACGGCGCGCTCATTGCCGTCGCTGTCGGTGACAACGATGGACATGTTGCGGACCATGGCAATCAGATTGCCTTCCGTGTCACGGGAGACACCACGGTTACGCATGGTGATCGTGCCGTCGACATTGGACTCGATGAACGAGCTATCCACCACCTGTGCCGTACCGCCAATGTGGAACGTACGCATGGTCAGCTGAGTGCCCGGCTCACCGATTGACTGAGCGGCAATAACGCCGACCGCTTCACCCAGGTTAACCGGGGTCCCGCGGGCAAGGTCACGACCGTAACAGGTGCCACAGACACCCGTTTCGGTTTCACAGGTCAGAACCGAACGGATCTTGATCTGCTGAACCTTGGCTTCTTCAATCAGGTCGACGTCCTTCTCATCGATCAGCGTGCCCTTCGGAACGATGATCTCGCCAGTGGCGTGATTGTAGACGTCTTCCGCTGTCGTACGACCCAGAACGCGCATGCCGAGGTTGGCAATGACGTTACCCGCATCGACGATCGGAGCCACTGTGATGCCGCGTTCGCTGCCGCAGTCGGGTTCCAGAATGATGGAATCCTGTGCAACGTCAACGAGACGACGGGTCAGGTACCCGGAGTTCGCAGTCTTCAACGCCGTATCAGCAAGACCCTTACGGGCGCCGTGGGTGGAGTTGAAGTACTCGAGAACCGAGAGACCTTCCTTGAAGTTCGAGATGATCGGGTTCTCGATGATCTCACCGGACGGCTTGGCCATAAGACCGCGCATACCAGCCAGCTGCTTCATCTGCTGGGGCGAACCACGCGCACCGGAGTGCGACATCATGTAGACCGAGTTCATCGGCTTTTGACGACCGGTTTCCTCGTCCATCTGGACCGCCTTAATGCGGGCCATCATCTCATCAGCGACCTTATCGGTGCACTTCGCCCAGGCATCAACGACCTTGTTGTACTTCTCACCCTGGGTGATCAGACCGTCGTTGTACTGCTGCTCGTACTCGGTGACCATGGCAGACGTATCGGCAACCAGGTTGACCTTGTTTTCCGGGATCTGCATGTCGTCCATGCCGAAGGAAATACCAGCGTTACAGGCGTTGCGGAAACCAAGCTGCATAATGCGGTCACAGAAGATGACGGTCTCTTTCTGACCACAGGCACGGTAAACCGTGTCGATCATTTTCGAGACGTCCTTCTTCGTCATCAGCTTGTTACAAGCGTCAAACGGCACTTCATGGTGCTTTGGCAGCAGCTCGGCGATAAGCATCCGGCCCGGCGTGGTCTCGAAGATCTCGCTGGTTGGATTGCCTTCCGCATCCACGGACCGGAAACGGCCGCGGATTTTGGTATGCATGGTGATGACCTTATTGGCCAGCGCATGATGGATTTCACCGATATCGGAGAAAGCCATGCCTTCGCCCGGCTCCTTCTCTGCCATGATCGACAGATAGTAGAGGCCGAGAACAATATCCTGCGACGGCACGATGATCGGGCCACCGTTAGCCGGGTGCAGAATGTTGTTCGTGGACATCATCAGCGTACGCGCTTCAAGCTGGGCTTCCAGCGAAAGCGGCACGTGAACAGCCATCTGGTCACCATCGAAGTCGGCGTTAAAGGCCGAACAGACGAGCGGATGCAGCTGGATAGCCTTGCCTTCGATCAGGATCGGTTCGAACGCCTGAATGCCAAGACGGTGAAGCGTCGGCGCACGGTTCAGCAGAACCGGGTGCTCACGGATCACTTCGTCGAGAATATCCCAGACCTCCGGACGTTCCTTTTCCACCAGCTTCTTCGCCTGCTTCACCGTGGAGGAGAAGCCCTTGGCGTCAAGGCGGGAGTAGATGAACGGCTTGAACAGCTCGAGCGCCATTTTCTTCGGCAGGCCACACTGGTGCAGCTTGAGTTCCGGACCCACGGTGATAACCGAACGGCCGGAGTAATCAACGCGCTTACCCAGAAGGTTCTGACGGAAGCGACCCTGCTTACCCTTCAGCATGTCGGAGAGGGACTTCAGCGGACGCTTGTTGGCACCCGTGATGACCCGGCCACGACGGCCGTTATCGAACAGAGCATCGACAGATTCCTGCAGCATGCGCTTTTCGTTCCGGATGATGATATCCGGCGCACGCAGCTCGATCAGACGCTTCAAACGGTTGTTCCGGTTGATCACGCGGCGATACAGATCGTTCAGATCCGACGTCGCGAAGCGGCCACCGTCCAGCGGAACCAGCGGACGCAGGTCCGGCGGGATCACAGGAACGATGGTCATGATCATCCACTCGGGCTTGTTGCCCGATTCCATGAACGCTTCGATGACCTTCAGACGCTTGGCCAGCTTCTTCGGCTTCAACTCTGTTGTCGCTTCCGCAATCTCGACGCGCAGCTGCTCGCTGATGCGTTCCAGATCCAGGCTCATCAAAATCTCGCGGATGGCTTCCGCGCCGATCATGCCGGTGAAGCTATCTTCGCCATACTCATCCTGAGCGGCGATATAATCTTCTTCCGACAACAGCTGGTGCAACTTCAGTGGCGTCAGGCCCGGCTCGAGAACCACATAGTTCTCAAAGTACAGAACCCGCTCCAGATCCTTCAGCGTCATGTCGAGCAGCAGACCAATGCGGCTCGGCAGGGACTTCAGGAACCAGATGTGCGCAACCGGAGCAGCAAGCTCGATGTGACCCATACGCTCGCGGCGAACGCGGCTCAGGGTAACTTCAACGCCACACTTTTCACAGATGACGCCCTTGTACTTCATGCGCTTGTACTTGCCGCAAAGACATTCGTAGTCCTTGATCGGGCCGAAGATACGGGCACAGAAGAGACCGTCACGCTCTGGCTTGAACGTACGGTAGTTGATCGTTTCCGGCTTTTTAATTTCGCCGAAAGACCAGGACATGATCTTTTCCGGGCTCGCAAGCGAGATCCGGATGCTGTCGAAGGTCTGCGTCGGAGCCTGTTGATTAAACAGGTTCATGACCTCATGATTCATGGTCTATCTCCTTCGATGCACGGGTAGCGAGGAGGGTCTCCTCGCCAGCCCGGCATTGCAAGTCAAAATTCGGTCGGTTGCCCGCGAGGTTACTCGGCAGCGTCGGCTGCCTGCTCTATCTCGTCCGGGTTTTCTTCGGCACGTTGAAGCTCAACGTTGAGGCCGAGAGACCGCATTTCCTTCACGAGAACGTTGAAGCTCTCCGGGATACCCGCCTCGAAGGTGTCATCACCGCGCACGATGGCCTCATAGACCTTCGTACGACCGGCAACGTCATCCGACTTGACCGTCAGCATCTCCTGCAGCGTGTAGGCTGCACCGTAAGCTTCAAGCGCCCAGACCTCCATTTCCCCGAAGCGCTGGCCACCGAACTGCGCCTTACCACCCAGCGGCTGCTGGGTAACGAGCGAGTACGGCCCAATGGAACGGGCGTGGATCTTGTCGTCCACCAGGTGGTGGAGCTTCAACATGTAGATGTAGCCTACGGTCACCTGACGGTCGAACTCTTCACCGGTACGGCCATCAAACAACGTCGACTGACCGGACGGCTTGTAGCCAGCGATGTTGAGTGCGTCGACGACATCCGGCTCGCGTGCCCCGTCAAAGACCGGGGTTGCGATGGAAACGCCCTTCTTGAGCTGTTCGGCAAGGCGAACGACACCTTCGTCGTCGTAATCCTTGACGTTATCGCCCTTCAGGTTGTCACCGTAGATCTCGACGACCTTGCCACGGAGCTGCTCCATCTCACCGGACTTCTTGTACTCTTCGTACAATTCTCCGATGCGCTCGCCCATGCCGCGGCAGGCCCAACCCAGATGGGTTTCAAGGATCTGACCAACGTTCATGCGCGACGGAACGCCGAGCGGGTTCAACACGATGTCCACGTGAGTGCCGTCCTCAAGGAAAGGCATGTCCTCACATGGGTTGATCTTGGAAACCACACCCTTGTTACCGTGACGGCCAGCCATCTTGTCGCCCGGCTGAAGCTTGCGCTTCACGGCAACGAAGACCTTGACCATCTTCATGACGCCTGGCGGCAGTTCGTCACCGCGCTGCAGCTTCTCGACCTTGTCGATGAAGCGCTGTTCGAGACGCTTGCGGCTGTCGTCATACTGGGCCCGCAGAGCTTCGATTTCCGACATGAACTTGTCGTCGTCGACCGCAAACTGCCACCACTGTGAGCGCGGGTATTCGTTCAGGACATCGCCATCAAGGTCGCTGTCCTTCTTGAAGCCCTTCGGACCGCTGATCGCGGACTTGCCCAGAAGCATTTCTGCAAGACGGCCATAGACGTTACGATCCAGGATAGCCTGCTCATCGTCGCGGTCCTTGGCCAGGCGTTCGATCTCTTCACGCTCGATAGCCATGGCGCGTTCGTCTTTTTCAACGCCGTGGCGGTTGAAGACGCGAACTTCCACAACAGTACCGGCAACACCCGGCGGCAAGCGCAGGGAGGTGTCGCGAACATCAGAGGCCTTTTCACCGAAGATGGCGCGCAGGAGCTTTTCTTCCGGCGTCATCGGGCTTTCGCCCTTCGGTGTGATCTTGCCGACCAGAATGTCACCCGGATGCACTTCCGCACCGATGTAGACGATACCAGCTTCATCAAGGTTCTTCAGCGCTTCTTCCGAAACGTTCGGAATGTCGCGGGTGATTTCTTCCGGACCAAGCTTCGTATCACGCGCCATCACTTCGAACTCTTCGAGGTGGATGGAGGTGAACACGTCGTCAGACACGATCCGCTCGGAAAGCAGGATGGAATCCTCGAAGTTGTAGCCATTCCAAGGCATGAAGGCCACGAGGACATTCTTGCCAAGTGCCAGATCGCCAAGATCAGTCGACGGCCCATCGGCGATGATATCGCCCTTGGAAATCACGTCACCGACCCGAACCAGCGGACGCTGGTTGATACAGGTGTTCTGGTTGGAACGCTGGAACTTCATCAGACGGTAGATGTCGACGCCGGACTTGCCGCCTTCAAGATCTTCCGTCGCACGAAGGACGATACGGGTCGCATCAACCTGGTCAACAACACCTGAGCGACGCGCGTTGATCGCAGCTCCGGAATCGCGAGCCACGATTGCTTCCATGCCGGTACCAACAAACGGCGCTTCTGCGCGCACCAGTGGTACAGCCTGACGCATCATGTTCGAGCCCATCAAAGCTCGGTTCGCATCATCGTTTTCCAGGAACGGGATCAGCGACGCTGCAACCGAAACCAGCTGCTTCGGCGAAACGTCCATCAGATCCACCTTTTCAGATGGAACCATCTCGTTTTCACCGGCGTGACGACAGGTGATCAGTTCTTCCGTGAAACGGCCGCTCTCGTCGTAAGTCGCATTCGACTGTGCAACGTAGTGCTTGGCCTCTTCCATGGCAGAGAGATAGACAACATCGCTGGACACGACGCCGTCCTTCACCTTGCGGTACGGACTTTCGATGAAGCCGTACTTGTTCACGCGCGCAAAGGTCGCGAGCGAGTTGATCAGGCCAATGTTCGGGCCTTCCGGAGTCTCAATCGGACATATACGACCATAGTGGGTCGGATGCACGTCGCGGACTTCGAAGCCGGCACGCTCACGGGTCAAACCACCAGGCCCGAGAGCCGAAAGACGGCGCTTGTGCGTCACTTCGGACAGCGGGTTGGTCTGATCCATAAACTGCGACAGCTGCGAAGAACCGAAGAACTCGCGAACCGCGGCAGCTGCAGGCTTGGCGTTGATCAGATCCTGCGGCATCACAGTGTCGATCTCAACGGAGCTCATACGCTCCTTGATCGCACGTTCCATACGCAGCAGACCGACGCGATACTGGTTTTCCATCAGTTCGCCAACGGAGCGAACACGACGATTACCCAGGTTATCAATGTCATCGATCTCACCCTTGCCGTCACGCAGATCAAGAAGAACTGTGATGACAGACAGGATGTCGTCCTTGCGCAGAACACGCACGGTGTCTTCGCACTGCAGATCAAGGCGCATGTTCATCTTAACGCGGCCAACAGCCGAGAGATCGTAGCGCTCTGAATCAAAGAACAGCGAGTTGAACATCGCTTCAGCGGTGTCGATGGTGGGCGGCTCACCCGGACGCATGACGCGGTAGATGTCGAACAGCGCGTCTTCACGCGACTCGTTCTTGTCCGCTGCCAGCGTGTTGCGGATGTACGCACCGGTATTGATGTGATCGATATCCAGGATCGTCAGATCATGATAGCCGCGCTCGACCAGCTCTTCCAGCGTCTTGCCCGTGATCTCGTCACCGGCTTCGGCATAGACTTCGCCCGATTGCACTTCAACAATGTCTTCAGCCAGATACTGACCGTGCAGATCTTCGTCGGAAACCTTGAGCGCCTTGACGCCCTTCTCTTCCAGCTGACGGATCGTGCGCGCAGTGATCTTACGGCCGTTCTCGATCACGACTTCGCCGCTGTCGGCGTCAATCATGTCGTAGGAGGCCTTGGTGCCCTTCAGACGCTGACCGTCGAACGGAACCCGCCAGGAGCCGTCCTTGTCGCGCTTGTATTCGATCTGCTTGTAGAACGTGTTCAGGATCTCTTCGTTGTCGAGGCCAAGGGCCATCAGCAGCGAAGTCACCGGAATCTTGCGGCGACGATCGATACGAGCGTGGACAATGTCCTTCGCGTCGAATTCGATATCGAGCCAGGATCCACGGTAAGGGATCACGCGTGCAGCAAACAGCAGCTTGCCGGACGAATGGGTCTTGCCCTTGTCGTGATCGAAGAAGACGCCCGGAGACCGGTGCATCTGCGAAACGATAACGCGTTCGGTGCCGTTGACGATGAAGGTGCCGTTTTCTGTCATGAACGGCATGTCGCCCATGTAGACGTCCTGCTCCTTGATGTCCTTGACGGACTTGGCGCCGGTGTCTTCATCGACATCAAACACGATGAGGCGCAGGGTGACCTTCAGCGGAGCCGCAAAGGTCATGCCACGTTGACGGCACTCATCGACGTCGTATTTAGGCTGTTCAAACTCGTAAGACACGAATTCCAGCAGGGAGGTGCCTGCAAAATCGGAGATCGGGAAAACCGACTTAAAGACGGCTTCCAATCCATCGACGTGGCGACCGCCACCAGGCATTTCATCTACCTGGAGAAACTGGTCATAGGACGCCTTCTGAACCTCAATGAGGTTCGGCATCTCTGCCACATCGCGGATGGATCCATAATATTTACGGATCTTTTTGCGACCGTTGAACGTTTGGGTCATTGTCGCTCCTCGTATCGGCCGGGTAACGGCTGTCCGCAACGCCCCTTATCCAATCGGGCCACCGGCCCAGGCGCTTCGGAAAACCGTCCCCCTTGATCAACCCGCTTTCGGAAAGCGCAAGTCGATCGGACTTTGGGGTCTAGGTCACCATGTCTGCGCCTTACACAACGCAGGATGCCCTAGTGGGACGTATGCCCCGGAAACGGGAGAACCCGCCGGGGCAAAGTGCGACCCCGGAAAACCGGGGCCGCTTCAAAAGGGCTCGAAAGCCCCTTTCAATTACTTCAGCTCTACAGAAGCACCAGCTTCTTCGAGCTTCTTCTTCAGTTCTTCAGCTTCGTCCTTGGACACAGCTTCCTTGACCGGCTTAGGAGCGCCTTCTACGAGCTCCTTAGCTTCCTTGAGGCCCAGGCCAGTGATAGCGCGGACTTCCTTGATCACGTTGATCTTCTTCTCGCCTGCAGAAGTCAGGACAACGTCGAATTCGGTCTTTTCTTCAGCAGCAGCTTCACCAGCGCCACCAGCAGCAGCAGCAACAGCAACCGGAGCAGAAGCGGAAACGCCCCACTTTTCTTCCAGAAGCTTGGACAGTTCAGCTGCTTCCATGACGGTCAGAGCAGACAGTTCTTCAACGAGCTTATCGAGATCAGCCATTTTTCAGTACCTTAAAAGTTCGAACCAATATTGGTTACAGAGACAGTGTAGTTAGGTCGCCTTATGCGGCCTCGTCCTTCTTGGCGTACGCGCCGAAGACGCGGGCGAGCTGCCCGGCCGGTGCGTTGACAACCTGCGCAATACGCGATGCCGGAGTCTGAATCATGCCAACCAGCTTTGCACGCAGCTCGTCGAGCGACGGCATGGAAGCCAGAGACTTGACCCCTTCCGGGTTCAGGTTGGTGGTGCCCAGAGCACCGCCGAGGATTACGAGCTTGTCGTGTGCCTTGGCGAAATCAGCAATTGCCTTGGGGGCTGCGACCGGATCGTCCGAATAGGCGATCAGTGTCGGGCCAACAAACAGGTCACTGATGTGATCTAGGTCCGTGCCTTGAAGGGCAAGTTTCACAAGGCGGTTCTTTGCCACTTTGACAGTTCCGCCGGCATCACGAACAGACGCGCGAAGCGCAGTCATCTGTGCAACCGAAAGACCTGCATAGTGCGCAACCACTACGACGCTGGTGTTACCCAGCTCGTCGTTGAGTGTGGTCACGAACTCGTGCTTTTCCGCTCTTTCCACTTGCCTTCTCCATTTGGCGGCGTTGCCGCCGCCGGTTTGCCTTTGCCGCGGTGCGAAACGGTCCCGAACCGGGAACGCGCAACACTGCGACGCTCAGGGTCCTGTCCCCTCACCTCGCACCTGAAGACCAAGTACGCAGCAAGGCTTGGTTCGAACCGGATTTCCTCAAGAGAGGCGTTATCTGGTTCTCACCCATCTATGCAGGCCCAAATTGACTTAAACCGGTTACCCGGCACCTGCAGTCTCGGACAGGGAGCTCGGCGGTTTCCCGCCGAACCATCCCCACCGGTTGCCCGGCAGGGAATTCTTGAAATCGAGGAGGATCAGAATCGATCCCCGTCGTTAAATATTACTCAGCCGACAAACTGGCAAGGTCGACCTTGACGCCTGGGCCCATCGTCGAGCTCAAAGCCATGCGTGTCAGGTAGGTTCCCTTGGCGCCGGTTGGGCGAGCCTTGGAAACAGCATCGACCAAAGCCTTGATGTTTTCCTGCAGAGCTTCAGGGGCAAAGGAAACCTTGCCAACGCCTGCATGAATGATACCGGCCTTTTCAACGCGGAACTGAACAGCGCCGCCCTTGGCGTCGTTGACAGCAGATGCCACGTCCGGGGTCACTGTACCGACCTTCGGGTTCGGCATCATGCCGCGCGGGCCGAGAACCTTACCAAGACGACCGACAAGCGGCATCATGTCAGGCGTTGCAATGCAGCGATCGAAATCGATCTTGCCGGCCTGAACTTCAGCAACCAGCTCTTCTGCACCAACGATGTCTGCACCGGCTGCCTTGGCTTCGTCAGCCTTGTCACCACGTGCGAACACGGCAACACGAACACTCTTGCCAGTACCGTTCGGCAGAACGCAGACGCCACGAACCATCTGATCGGCATGACGCGGGTCAACACCAAGGTTCAGAGCCAGTTCAACGGTCTCATCGAACTTTGCAGTTCCACGAGCCTTGATCAGGGCGATTGCTTCGTTCAGGGCATAGGTCGCGTCACGATCGATGCCTTCGCGCGCTGCGCGGATACGCTTTCCAACTTTAGCCATGATCTTACTCCGTGACCTCGACGCCCATGGAACGGGCGGAACCTTCGACCATCAGCATTGCTGCTTCGATGTTGGTCGCGTTCAGATCCTTCATCTTGGCTTCGGCGATTTCACGAACCTGAGCCTTGCTGACGGATGCGATGGTGCCACGACCCGGGGTCTTGGAACCGGACTTGATCTTGGCTGCCTTCTTCAGGAAGAAGCTGACCGGAGCGGTCTTGACTTCAAACGTGAAGGACTTGTCAGAAAAGTAAGTGATCACAGTCGGGCACGGAGCGCCCTTCTCAACATCCTGGGTCTGCGCATTGAATGCCTTACAGAATTCCATGATGTTCAGACCGCGCTGACCGAGAGCGGGACCGATAGGGGGGGACGGCGTAGCCGAGCCTGCTGGTACCTGAAGCTTCAGGTAGCCTGTAATTTTCTTCGCCATGATAATCTCCAATTAAACGCTGCGTGTTTCGCAGCAGGGTCAGGAGTTGGTGGTCTGACCTTAACAAGCTCGTCCGGCGATGAACGGCTCAGTCTGCCACCGACTTCTCAACTCGCGCCGCCCATGCCCCTGACGGGCCATACGACGAAAACGCGAGAACGCCACCCATCCAGAGGACAGGCAGCGCATCATCTGATCAGGTCTTGTCGACCTGACCGAATTCCAATTCAACCGGCGTTGCCCGGCCGAAGATGGACACCGCCACCTTCAAGCGTGCACGCTCGTCATCGACTTCTTCCACAAGACCGGAGAAGGATGCGAACGGACCATCGGACACCCGGACCTGCTCGCCAACTTCAAAGCTGACGGACGGCTTCGGACGCTCGACGCCTTCCTGCACCTGGTGCAGAATGCGCATGGCTTCCTTTTCGGGAATAGCCGTCGGCTTTTGATCCTGACCCAGGAACCCGGTTACACGCGGGGTATCCTTGATCAGGTGAAACGCCTCATTGGTCATTTCCATCTTCACCAGCACATAGCCGGGGAAGAACTTGCGCTCTGCGTCAACCTTGCGGCCGCGGCGCACCTCAACAACCTTTTCCATCGGGACGAGGATTTCTTCGAACAGATCGGACAAGCCGTTCCGTTCAGCCTTCTCGCGAATGGTGTCGGCCACCTTCTTCTCGAAATTCGAATAGGCATGCACAATGTACCAGCGCTTGGCCATAACCCTCTAATCCGCTTCTTTTTGTTCTAGTCGACCTGCTCGAAAGGAAACCAGGCGATTACCCGCCAAGCCCGAGGAGCAGCCCAATCCCCCAGCCCAGCACCTGATCGGCGAGCAGGAAGAAAATGGAGGCAATGACAACCATGACGAAAACCATCACGGTGGTGATTGCCGTTTCACGGCGGGTAGGCCAAGTGACTTTCGACACTTCGGAACGTACCTGCTGCGCAAACGTAAAGGGATTGGGTTTTGCCATTCCAAGTCCGGTCTGTTAAACACGAGTGGGCGCGCAGAAAGCTCCGCGCGCCTCACCCAAGGAACTTCTTTAAGCTCTCGGGAGCCAATGATCAAGAGCAAAATGGCAGGGGCAGCAGGGTTCGAACCCGCGACCTACGGTTTTGGAGACCGTCGCTCTACCAACTGAGCTATACCCCTTCAAAGGGAACCGGCGAACCGGTTCTACTCTTGAGCCCTCCCCCTCCCCGGAATAACCGGACTTTCAGGGGCAGGAGTGATCGCCGGACATGTGGCCCGGCGATCGAATTTACGAAGCCCGATCAGGCGATGATGGAAGCGACGACGCCGGCACCGACGGTGCGGCCACCTTCGCGAATAGCGAAGCGCAGGCCATCTTCCATAGCGATCGGCACGATCAGTTCCACTTCGACCGACACGTTGTCGCCCGGCATCACCATCTCAGTACCTTCAGGCAGAGACACCACACCGGTCACATCCGTTGTACGGAAGTAGAACTGCGGGCGGTAGTTGGTGAAGAACGGAGTATGACGGCCGCCTTCTTCCTTGGTGAGGATATAAGCCTCAGCCTTGAACTTCGTGTGCGGGGTAACTGAACCCGGCTTGCAAAGAACCTGACCACGCTCAACGTCTTCACGGGCAACGCCGCGAATAAGAGCGCCGATGTTGTCGCCCGCCTGGCCGCTGTCGAGCAGCTTGCGGAACATTTCAACACCCGTAACTGTTGTCTTGGTGGTGTCCTTGATGCCGATGATTTCGACTTCTTCACCAACCTTGACGATCCCGCGCTCAACGCGGCCCGTAACAACCGTACCACGACCGGAGATCGAGAACACGTCCTCGATTGGCATCAGGAACGGCATGTCAACCGGACGATCAGGCGTCGGGATGTAAGCATCAACTTCGTTCATCAGCTGACGGATCGCGTCACGGCCGATGGCCGCATCGCGGTTTTCAACCGCAGCAAGAGCAGAGCCCTTGACGATCGGAATGTCGTCGCCCGGATACTCATAGGAGGACAGAAGTTCGCGAACTTCCATTTCCACCAGCTCGAGAAGCTCTTCGTCGTCTACCTGGTCGACCTTGTTCAGGAACACCACCAGAGCCGGAACGCCAACCTGGCGAGCAAGCAGGATGTGTTCGCGGGTCTGCGGCATCGGGCCGTCAGCTGCGGAACACACCAGGATCGCGCCATCCATCTGGGCAGCACCGGTGATCATGTTCTTGACGTAATCGGCGTGACCCGGGCAGTCAACGTGCGCATAGTGACGCGCTTCGGTTTCATATTCCACGTGAGCCGTGGAAATCGTGATGCCGCGAGCACGCTCTTCAGGAGCGCCGTCAATGTCAGCATAAGCTTTTGCCGTAGCGCCACCGGTTTCGGCAAGCGTCATGGTGATTGCAGCTGTCAGAGTCGTCTTGCCGTGGTCAACGTGGCCAATCGTGCCAATGTTGACGTGCGGCTTGTTACGCTCAAATTTTTCCTTGGCCATCGCGTCGCTCTCTATCCAATACGCGGTTCAGTCGATAAAGGCTCGAGGTGGGACACTTTCCGGCACTTGGAAAAGATCCAAGAGCAACGAATTGCTTCCCGTATAAACTGTTCGAGACTTGAAAGGATGGATTTTTGCTTCCAGCCCAACACTTCGATCAGCCCCATGGTGGAGCGGGTGAAGGGAATCGAACCCTCGTCGTCAGCTTGGAAGGCTGCTGCTCTACCATTGAGCTACACCCGCGCAACAACACAAGAAAGACGATGGTGGAGGAGGTTGGATTCGAACCAACGTAGGCATAGCCAGCGGATTTACAGTCCGCCCCCTTTAGCCACTCGGGCACTCCTCCATCTCGTCCTACCTCACGCCGAAGCGGTCAGGATGGCTTACCGAAGAGCTCGTCCGTTAAGGGCGAGCAATCCCGTTGCGGCGTGTTATGCAGATGGCGACTGTCGGTGTCAACGCCGATTTTCACGCAAGCTGTCAAAAAGTTTGCATAACCGGTTTGAAACCCGCACTCACCGCTGTTTTTTCATTCAGAGACGCCCTGGAAAAATCGCATTTCTTCGCTGATTTCCGCCACTTAAGCCACATTCAGGTCACTTCTTCACATACCCGACCTGACCGCTTGTGGACAAATTTCACAGGGGCTTTTCGCTCGCGCTTGCATGCTTTTCATAAATGTTATTCAGCCCAAAGACCTGAATCACACACCCCTACCGCCAGCGTTTTGGCGTCCGGCCTTCACTCGGCCACAGGGCAGTAGCAGCCTCAAGCAGAGGCGCGCCCGTCGGTTCTTTTCAATTGCACCGGCTGGCGCTGGGGATTATTGGAAGGGCCATGACCGACAAGCCGACAAGATCCAGCGGGCGCCCAGGCGCGCGCAAGAACAAATCCTTCGTCAAACCAGGCCCGCGCCGCCCCGGCGTGCAGCCCGAAGGACCTGTTCTCCTATATGGGCTTCACACTGTGGAAGCCGCCTTTGGCAACCAGGCCCGCACGCGCATCAAGCTTTATGCGTCGGAAAATGCCGTCAACCGCCTGCAAGAGCGCAACGTGAAGATCGACGTCCCCGTCGAGATGAAGTCGCCGCGCGAGCTGGACCGCATGGTCAGCAAGGACGCCGTGCACCAGGGCATGATCCTGGAAGCCGAGCCCCTGCCCGCCTATGGCGCGGAAGAGCTGTCCGGCGCCCGGCTGGTTCTGGCGCTCGACCAGGTCACCGATCCGCACAACGTCGGCGCCATCATGCGCTCCGCCGTTGCCCTCGGTGCGGACGCCATCGTGACAACCGAGCGCCACGCCCCCGAAGAAGGCTCCGTGCTGGCCAAATCCGCCAGCGGCGCCCTCGACATGATCAAGCATGTGCGGGTGAAGAACATGTCGCGCTTTGTCGACGAGATGAACGACCAGGGCTTTACCTGCATCGCCCTGGACAGCGACGGCCCGGCCTCGCTGGAAGACACTGACTTTGGCGACAAGACGGTTCTGATGCTCGGCGCCGAAGGCAAGGGCGTGCGCCAGGGCGTGCGCAACGCCTGCGGAAACCTGGCCCGCCTCGACATGCCTGGCGAAATCCGCTCGCTCAACGTGTCGAACGCCGCCGTTCTGTCTCTCTATATAGCGCGCCAGAAACTCGGTCTGTAAGTCAGCCGGATCACGGAATACGCGCAAAGATCAAAAGATTGCCGTGCGGATCATGAAGGTGGAATTCCTTCATGTTCCACGGCCTGACGGCAAAGTCGCTCAACCGCGGCACTTGCTTGTTGTGAAATTCTTCAAACAGCGCGTCGATGCCACCGCCACGAATATAGCAGCTGCTGTTTTCGCAAAACTCCGCCCGGTCGGTCAGCCAGAAGTGCAGCTCCATGGTCTCGCGCCGCAGGATCACCCGCGTCGGGCTTTCATAGATCACCCTGAACGCCAGAACATCCCGGTAGAAATCCCGTGTCACGGCCAGGTCCAGAGATGGCAGGACCGGAATGCACTCCACTGCGTTTTCGTCACTCATCTGCTGCGCTCCTCTTATCAAGAAAAGACCGCGCGATTAAATCACGCGCGATCTTCTCAAAAACTGACAATCAAAGAACCGAGTCAAACCCTTCGAACTGCGGATGACCCGCATACATGCCCTTGTTGTTGCCGGCGTTCTTATGCGCGTTGCGGAACTGCTCGGACTTGGTCCAGGCAACAAAGTCTTCCTTGTTGGCCCACACGGTGTGAGAGGCATAGAGCACGGTTTCGCCGTCTTCGGCTTCCGGCCCCTTCAGCAGGTTGAAGCTCTTGAACCCGGCCATTTCGTTCAGCTGGGAATCCCGGCTTCTCCAGACGGTTTCAAAATCGGCCTCATGGCCCTTGTTGACGCGAAAACGGTTCATGGCGACAAACATGGTGTCCCCTCCTTGTTGAATGGTGGCATCTCCCGGCATGGCAGTGCCGCTGAAGACAGGCACCCGACCCGACGCAACGCAACGTGGATTTTCCCGAGATCGGGACGCGCCCGGCGTCGCCCGCCGGATCAGATGAATGTTGAATTCAATATTCAACTATTTAGACAGGTGCAAGTGCGAAGTTCGGCGCCCGCGGCCATTCAATGCCCCCTTGAAAATTTCAGCCTCCCACCAGAAAAGCTTCATGTTTTCCACAAGGTGGCAGCAAAAACGGGCGTCCAAATCGGCTTTCGCTGGATAACCCGAAAATTCTTCAAAAAATTTTGCATTTAGGGCTGGCATCCCCGAAACAATCTGCTAGAAGCCTTCCCAGCAGCGCCGGTATAGCTCAGCTGGTAGAGCACCTGATTTGTAATCAGGGGGTCACGGGTTCGAATCCTGTTGCCGGCACCACTGCTCCTTGGCAGTGGTGCTTTTCGCGAAAAGCCCGTTCGATCAAGATCGAACACACGCGCTGCATTTTTTCCGAATTTTTGATCTGCTTTTAGTGCGCCGTCCACATTGCTCGTGGGCATGTTGTAGCGCGTCCAATACCATTCAACCTGGCAACCTTCACTCCATAGATCTAACCTCTGGGTGTTGCCATTTGTCCTTGCCGGCGCTGCGATAGTCCACCGGCGACTGACCATAGACGCGTTGGAATTCCCGGTAGAAATTTGACCGCCTGACCGCTCGGCCACACGCGCGACGCTCTCCTCGCCGTTGACCAGAAGGTCTGCCGCATAGGCGAGCCGAAACCCGTTGACGTGTTGCTACTGGCCGGCACCCGCTACGACGCATTGACCCTGAAGCGCTTCTGCGACCTCAACCTGGAGGAGCCGGCCTGCACGATCTTGGCCGATTGGAAAATTGCCCGCACACCCCAAAGACTAATCAGCACCAGAATCCCCTTTAATTGCAGTATTGCAATAAGGGTGAACTAACTGCGCATTCTGAATACTTCCAGCACCACCATGCGAAACTGGATGGATATGGTCATATGAAACTGATTTGATAACGTGCAAATACCCTTTGCAAATCGAGCAGCGCGGAGCACTAACTATGGCCGCCTGAAGGTAGGCAGCAGACTTTACGTCGTTGGTAAAACCCTTCGGGGCGTCAATGATCTGCAAATTGCCGGCAGCACCTTCGAGACCCAGAGCCAGCAGAATCTCGTTATCCGAGACTTCTTTTTCTTCCCGATACACTTCAACGAGGTACCTAAATAATTTCGCAACGCGATCAACCCGCTGAGCACTATTTACGTTTGCTAAGCCTTGATTGATCAACGACTTTCTTTCGAGAAAGGTTTTTTCTAATTTTTCTCTCGAAGATGTAAATTTCTTGAACCAATCTTTGTCATTGTTTCTAAGCGCATCGGCAATAACCCTGATGATACCGAGGAAAAGAAAGCGGCTGTGCTTCCCTCTCTCAGTGTAGAAATAAACCGCAGGATGCAGGCCTAAGCTTCCAGGAGCATTTCCTGAAACACGATTAGCCACCCTAAGGCTTCTCTTCAATAAGCTAATCGTCTCCGAGCCGTCTGGATCTTCAGACACCATCTGTAATTGTTTTCTGGTGTCTGGATTACCATCTACAAGTGCAAAAAGGTCGATTAGCGATTTCAACGCATCTACAGGGGAGCTAGCTCCACCTACAGGAAGATCGAGCGTTTTAATGGGCTCATCGACAAAGGGCTGGAAGTATATTTCGTTCTGCCTAGAAGATAGATATTCTATTTCTTTCTGGACTTCTATTTCAAATTTAGACCAATATTTATGACCGGTTCCAGACCGCACTATAGATCGAGCAGCGATTGCGTAAGATTTTTGCCGATTTTTGAGCAATAGTTCTTCCGTCTTATCTAAAACCGTACCTTGTGAATTAATTTTGAAAAAAGAAGTTTCAGCTACTTCCTGATTGCCTTGGACCCACTGAACATGCAGAGAACGAGAAAAAATTATTGAGTGAATTCGAGCTTTTTCTGCATTAGATTCCAAATCAGCCTCGGTAAGAGCAAGATAGTCGGCGTATCGGCCAACCTCTTTCTCGACGGCCTTTCGCGTTTTATCCGCTATTTTTCTCTGTTCTTCTTGAACGCTTTGAGAAAAGAAAGAATTGGAAAACGATCCCGCTCCGTAGTCGTTTTCTACCCAAGCCTTAAGCGCACTGAGTCTATGCGCCCCATCGATTACAAATACAAAAGATTCTGACTTCCATAGTATTAGTGCAGGGATTAGTTCACCGGAAACAAAGCTTCTAATTAGATTCACAACTTGACTTGTCGTCCAATGATTGGTTTCACGCTGAAAATCCGGTTTTCTAAGAAATTTTGCAGTAGGGCTCGCTCCTGTTATTTCTGAGAGCTTAAGTGTGTTCCCAAGCTCAACCGAAATGGATTCTGACTGTAGAGCAAAGTCCGCCCGCCTAATCATGGCATCCAGCACTACACGGTTCGCCATTCTATCTCCCAATTTTGCTCTGGTGCCCAATTCAGTCCACGGTAAAGTAAACGTCAGTTTCAATGCTTATCTGAAAGTTCAACATGATTTCGCCGACCTACAATCGAGAGCCGGGCGACATACAGAATTGTAGTGCCTAGCCCGCAAATTAGTCAAAGTTGCAATCCACCACCAAAAAAATTTGTTTTCCTTTTCCGAATTCAATCTTTTTCTTAGTTACCCTGCGCCAGCAAGAATCCAACAGCCATCAGAGCGCCGGCTGCACATTCAAACTTCACAGCAAATAAAAGCCCGGGACAGCGGTGGGTTTGGCGTGGGGCTCGCTGGTCCACCTCCTCCCAAAAAACTCAGATCTCGCCGGAAACAGACCGGGTCTGAAAAAGCTTCCAGGCGAAGGTTGCCAAGAACAGGGCGGTCATCAGCAGGATGGCCGTTGGCGCCGGGGCGCTGTCGAGGAAGAAGCTGAGGTAGATCCCGCCAGTCAGGGACAGCACGGTGACACCGACTGCGACCATCATCATCTGCGCAAAGCGCCGGGTGATGAGAAAGGCGATGGCGCCGGGCCCGATCAGCAGACCGACGGCGAGGATCAGACCAACCGCCTTCAGCGTGCCGACGATGGTCAGCGACAGCACGCACAGCAGCCCGTAGTGCAGCCATTTGACCCGCAGGCCGATGGCCTTGGCCTGCGCCGGATCAAAGGCGTGCAGCAGCAGATCCTTCCAGAACACCAGCAGCAGCCCGGTAACCACCAGCGAGATCAGCCCGGCGGTCAACAGATCGGCCGAGCCGACGCCGAGCATGTTGCCGAACAGGATGTGGTCGAGGTGAACGTTGGAGGTGATTTTGGTGTAGAGCACCAGGCCAAAGCCGAACATGCCCGAAAACACCACCCCCATCACCGTGTCCTGCTTCACCCGGCTGTTTTCCTTTAGGTAACCGGTGAGCAGCGCGCAGGTCATGCCGGCGCCAAACGCCCCGATCAACAGCGGAATGTTGAGGATATAGGCCAGCACCACCCCGGGCAGCACCGCATGGCTGATGGCATCGCCCATCAGCGACCAGCCCTTCAACACCAGAAAGCACGACAGCATGGCCGTCGGCGGTGCCAGCAGCAGCGCCACCAGAAAGGCGTTCTGCATGAAGGGAAACTGGAAGGGAAACAGCAGCTCCTGCATCACATGCCCTCCGAAAGGCTGGCAGCGTCTGCCGGTTCCTGCAAGGCCCGCGCCGCGCGGCGTTTCGCGGCCAGCAGCCCATGCTTGGGCGCGACCACAAACACCACCAGAAAGATCAGCGTTTGCAGGCTGATGATCAGCCCGCCGGTGGCGCCGTCGACGAAATACGACAGGTAAGCCCCGAGGAAGCTGGTGGCCGCGCCGATGAAGACGCTGACCATCAAGAGGCGCGGAAACCGGTCGCACAGCAGATAGGCGGTGGCGCCCGGCGTCACCACCATGGCGATGACCAGAAACGCCCCGACAGTCTGCAGCGCCGCGACACAACAGGCCGACAGCAGCACGAAGAACAGGAATTTCAGGCGACCGGGGTTGAGACCGATGGAGCGGGCGTGGTTCTCGTCAAAGAACGCCACCATCAGGTCCTTCCACTTCAGCAGCAGCACGATCAGCGACACGGTGCCGATGATCACCAGCTGCAGCGTGTCCTCCGGCGTGATCGCCAGAATGTTGCCGAGAATGATCGTCTGCACATCCACCTGAACCGGCGAAACGGAGACCATGAACAGGCCGAGACCGAAGAAGCCGGTGAAGATCAACCCGATCACCGCATCTTCCTTCAGGCCGGTGCGCTGGTTGAGAAACAGCATGGAGGCCGCCGCCAGACCACCGGACAGAAAGGCGCCAAGCGCAAACGGCAGCCCCAGCATATAGGCCCCGGCCACACCGGGCACGATGGAATGGCTGAGCGCATCACCGATCAGCGACCAACCCTTCAGCATCAGATAGGCGGAGAGAAAGGCACAGACGCCGCCGACCAGCGCGCTGACGAAAATGGCGTTGGTCATGTAGCCATAGGAGAAAGGAACCAGCAGCTCGCTCATGCCTGCCCCTTTTCCGCAAGGGTCTCATCGGCATCAGTTGGCAGCTCAGGCGGCGGCGGATTGGCGGTGCGCGCCTGCTCGTCGTACATGACAAACGGCCGCTCATCGTCGGTGATGATGGTCACCGAGCGGGCGTCATCATCGTCGTGAAGATCCGCCCCGCCCAGCACGAAGTGCCGCAGCACACCGCCGAAGGCTTTTTCCAGATTGGCGCGCGTGAAGATCTCCGAGGTCGGCCCGAAAGCCAGAACCGTGCCTTTGACCAGTATCGTCTGGTCACAGAACTCCGGCACAGATCCGAGGTTGTGGGTGGAGACCAGCATCACCTTGCCCTCGTCGCGCAACTCGCGCAGCAGGGTGACAATGGCTTCCTCGGTCTGAACGTCGACGCCGGTAAACGGCTCGTCCAGCAGGATCACCTCGCCTTCCTGCGCCAGGGCCCGGGCCAGAAACACCCGCTTGCGTTGCCCGCCGGACAGCTCACCGATCTGCCGCTTGGCATAATCCAGCATGTTGACCCGCGACAGCGCCGCATGGACGGCAGCCTTGTCCTTGGCCGAGGGAATCCGCAAGAAACCCATGTGACCATAGCGGCCCATCATCACCACGTCTTCCACCAGCACCGGAAAGCTCCAGTCGACCTCCTCGGCCTGGGGTACATAAGCAACGATGCCCGCCTTCAGCGCCTTGGAAACGCTCAAGCCCAGTATCGAGATTTCACCGCCGGTCAGCGGCAGAAACCCCATCAGGGATTTGAAAAGAGTGGATTTGCCCGCGCCATTGACCCCGACGAGCGCGGCAATCGCCCCCTTCGGCACGGCAAAGGAGGCATGGCGCAGGGCCGTTACGCCGTTGCGATAGGAAACCGTTACGTCTCGTGCCCAGACCCCGGCCGAGCTGCAATCAACATCAGAAAGTTGCGTCAAAATTCGCGTCCTTCGAGGGCCTGCCGGCGCCTCATCATGTGAGGGACGCCGGCCCTCTCCGGCCAGCGCCAAAGAAGACTCAAGATCAGTCGGTGCCGGTCAGGCCATGGACCACTGTTTTGGTGGTCACCGTCAAAAGGTCCAGATAGGTCGGCACCGGACCGTCCGGGCCTGACAGCGAATCCACGTAAAGCTCGCCGCCGTAATTCGCCCCGGTTTCGCGGGCCACCTGCTTGGCCGGATCCGTGTTCACCGTGCTTTCGCAAAAGACCGCCGGGATCTTGTTGTCACGAACAGCGTCGATGACCTTGCGCACTTGCTGCGGTGTGCCGGTCTGATCCGCATTGATCGGCCACAGATACAGTTCCTTCAGGTCCAGATCTCGTGCCAGATAGGAAAAGGCTCCTTCGCAGGAGACCAGCCAACGCTGCTCCTCGGGCACCTGCCTTACCAATTCGGTCAAAGGCTGGAGGGCATCCGAAATCCGTTGCTTGTAGGCAACGGCATTGGCCTCATAGGTCGCGGCATTGTCCGGATCATATTGGACCAGCGCCGCCGTGATATTATCGACGTAGATCTGTGCGCTGGTGGGCGACATCCAGGCATGCGGGTTTGGTTTGCCTTCATAGCTCCCCTCTCCGATCGGGATCGGCGTCACACCGTCCGACAGCACAACAGAGGGAATATCGCCAATGTTCGACAGAAACTGCTCGAACCACAGCTCCAGGCTCATGCCGTTCCAGACAACCAGGTCTGCATCATGGGCGCGGATCAGATCGCGCGGGGTCGGCTCATAGCGGTGGATCTCCGCTCCGGGCTTGGTGATGCTTTCAACCTCGGCGGCATCGCCGGCGACTTCGCGCACCATATCGGCGATCACCGTGAAGGTTGTCACCACCTTCAGCTTGTCTGCGGCCGCAGCCGGCAGCATCAACACAGGTGAAAGCAGCGCCGTTGCGGAGACGGCAAGCACCATCCCCGGCACAGCCGCTTTACGGATCATCGAACGAATACGGGACATGATACGCCTACTCACCTTTAAAATATTCTCTACAATTGATAATGCGAATGATTTGCAACAAGTCAATGCTCAATTTGCCTGAATATCAAGATGCGGTGCCAAAGGCCGCTGCAGATCAAGCCTTACTCCGAGCGCGAAACCCTCGACAGTTCTACGGAGGAAGCAGTAAAAATCGCCAAAACAGGCCACTTTCTCGCAGAAAACACACCTGTCGATTCAACCTGAGTTAACGCCACGCACCTACCTTGGTCCTCCACTCCCGCATGAGCACGTCCGGGCGAAAGAAGGTAAGAAACATGGCTCCTACTCCTCGCCCCACCACAGTCTGGGGCTGCCTCGGCCTTGCAACTGCACTGGTCTGCACCGCAGGCGCATCCCCTGCTGTTGCCAATGCAGCCAGAGACCGGGAGTTCCCGCAAAGGTTCGATGTGAGCCAGCGGCAGAACGGAGCCAACCTCATTGGCAAGGATCTTTTCAACCCTGCCTGGCCGATCCGCCAACTCTCCGGCCAGCCCGCTCCGGGCCCAACCGCCCCTGCCACCACACAGCTTGCCCAGGATCTGCCTGGCATGGCGACAAGCTTCAGTGCCAAAGGCGCGGTGATCATCGACAGCGAAGTGCATCCCTGGCCCTCGATTGGCCGGGTCAATCGCTCAGGCTACAGCTCTACCTCCATGTGCACGGGCACTCTGATCCGCCCCGATGTCGTGCTGACCGCGGCTCACTGCCTGTTCGACCGCGTCACCGGCCGGGCCTTCACCCCCGATGACGTGGTGTTCCTCGCCGGCGTCCGGCGGGAAGCATATTCGGAAAGCCTCCCGGCGAAATGCTTCAAGGTCGATCCGGATTATGATCCGACGATCACCCCGCAACTGCAAACTCTCTACAATGACGTCGCCTTGATCATCCTGGCCGATCGCTCGGATCTGCCGCTGGTCCAACAGGTCACCGCAGCTTCGGCGCAAGAGCCGCCTGTCGGCGAACAGCTGGTTTCCGTCGGCTATCACCGCGACCGCAGGTTTCTGCCGACCGCCGACCCTTCCTGCAAGGTCATTGGTGCCGTCGAGGGCAGCTGGGTTACCGATTGCCTGACAAAGCAGGGCGCCTCTGGCGGCCCGGTCTTTCTGCGCAAGGGCGACGATCTGCAGATCACCGCGATCATGTCGGCGAAGGCTGGCGACCAAGCCTCTGTCGTCGTGCCGCGTTACCGTTGGGAACCCTTGCTTCAACACGCCACCTGCGATGGCGCCTCCTCCGCTGCAAGCTCGGCTCTTCCGGGCACCCTGGCCCCCCAGCCGCTGTCCTCTACGGCAGCCAATCCAGACCCGACGTTCGAACTCCGCCCTGCACTTGACTGACACCTGACCAAATTACCCTTGGCCAATTGGGGGGTGCTGCTGTTAAGTACTTGTCGTTGCTATCTGCTTGTATCGTTTGATCGGTTCAAGACTGAGCCATAGCATCCGACAAAAAGGGACAGATGACAGACCCATGAGCGATCTGGAAACGCCTGCACGCCGTGCGGAGACGACCCAAAAGCTCGCCTTCGTGGCAAGCGATACGGCAGAAGCCAATGAGGCCCTGACAGAACTGACGGACCTCTACGGCAATGCCGCCATGCAGGATGCCGACGTGATCGTCGCCCTGGGTGGCGATGGCCTGATGCTGCAGACGCTTCATGCCTATTTGGGATCAGGCACACCGATCTACGGCATGAACCGCGGCTCCGTCGGTTTCCTGATGAACGAATACCGCGCCGAAGGTCTGCGCGAGCGCCTGACCACAGCGGAGATCACCCCCATCCACCCGCTGGTGATGGAAGTCGTGGATCACACCGGCCACGTCCATCATGCCAAAGCCATCAATGAAGTCTCGCTGCTGCGCCAGACGTCCCAGGCTGCTCGCCTGAAGATCTCCGTCGACGGGCGCGTGCGGCTGGACGAACTTGTCTGTGACGGCTGCCTCGTGGCGACCCCTGCCGGCAGCACCGCTTATAATCTCTCCGCCCATGGCCCAATCCTGCCGCTTCATGCGCCGCTGCTGGCCCTGACGCCGATCAGTGCTTTCCGGCCTCGCCGTTGGCGTGGCGCCCTCCTCCCCAACCGGGTGAAGGTCGACATCGAGGTTCTCGAACCGCGCAAGCGCCCGGTCAGTGCCTCTGCCGATCATGCCGAAATCCGCGATGTCGCCAGGCTGTCTCTCTATGAGGAAGGTAGCATCGACGGTCTGGTCATGTTTGATTCCGACCATGGATGGGACGAACGCATTCTGACCGAGATGTTCCGCTATTAGTATTTCATGATCGACAGGCGCCACCTCCACCAGATGGAAAGCGCCCTGTCAGTGTGAACGAAGTGTTAACGAGCACGGCGCATAGTACAAACAGTGGCAATGGCAGTTTTAGCATGGATGCCAAAGCCCCTCTTCCCACCTTCCAAGGGATTTCCGGACGATGACCACCTCTGACAGCGACCTCAGCGATGCGGAGTTCATCACACCTCCAGACGAATGGCGGAAAAAGGTTCGTGTCATGGGCAAACGGGAAGCTGCGAAATTCGATCCGGTCAAGGCCGCTGAACAAGCAATCGCCCGCCTGGCTCAAAATTTTCCGAGCTGGATGGAGGCGGAAGCCAAGACCCTGGCCGCATCTCATGAAATCGTTCTGCGCGAAGGTTTGACCCAGGAAACTCTCGATCCGCTCTACCAGTCGACCCATAACATCAAGGGACAGGCCCTGACGCTTGGGTTCCCGCTGGTTGGCGCCGTTGCCGGAAATCTCTGCCGTCTGATCGAGACGATTCCTTCAGTCGACGAAATTCCGTTGCCGCTTTTGAGCAAGCACGTCGAATCGATCCGCGCCATGGTCAGCGAGAACGCTCGGGACGAGGCCAATGAAACCGGGGCCACATTGCTGGCCACACTGCGCACCGTCACCGACGAGGTCCTTGCCAACTATCCCTCGCTGGATGAGCAAGGTTGAGGCAGAAAACCCGCAACAAATGAAACAGGCCGGGACTGCAACAGCCCGGCCTTTTGCTTGTCTAAACCCACCCGCGTGAGAAGAAAATCAGGCGGCTGACGCCTGCCCGATCTGAGCTTGCATGGTTTTCTTCAAATAGGCCCGCGCTTCAAGCCGCGAGACATCCAGCGCAAAACCGCGCAGGAAGCTCAAAATATCACCGTTTTCGCCCAGTGCTTCGTCCTGTAATTCGGCCAACAGGATTTCCGTCAGATTTCGGGCTTCCGTCAGCCCAAGGTCACGGGTGAAATCCGCCCGTTCCGACCGCAGCACGGCAACAGCCAACTGAAATGTCTGATGCGAGCGCACAGGCAGGCCAGCCTTGCGCAACAAGGCCTGCATCGCCGCCCCGCGAACGCCCGAGAGGACCTGCGAAACCCGGCCGACCGGGACCTTCGAAAGCGCCGACATGGCCTGCGCAAAGAACCTCAGCCGCCCGCAACACACCGCCCTTAACAACAGCCGGGTGGTCAGACGTCCGCTCTGGCGCAGATGGTCAATCAACAGGGTCAGGTCAGACGAGGACACCATTTCCACCGATTGCAACACAATACGGTCGGAGGTTTCCTCGACCACCCCGTCGGGAAGATCCTCCGGACGGGTCAATGTCTCGCCAAAGCATCCGGTCATCGTTTCCAGCATCTGCCGCATCAACAGATCGTAGCGGTGAGCCAGCGTGATGTCGGATCTGTCCAGCAGCAGATGACGCACGCCGTGGTCATGGCCGAACCGCTCAACCAGCCGCCGCAATGTGCGCGGCACGAAATGCGCACCCCGATTTCCCAAAAGACACTCGCACGCCTCCGCAGAGGCAATCTCTGCAATCGCAGCAGCCAGAGCGGCTGACACCTGCGGGCGCGATGCAACGGCACACTGACGGCGCTCGCCTTCATCACCAAGTACAACGATCAGATCGCCATCCCCCAGAAGCGGCGAATTCTGCAGCATCTCGACGGCAACATCATCCTCTCCCTGCAGCAACCCGAAGAGAACCGCCCGAGGTGTGGAATCGCTATGGGCGAACTCCGCGCACAGGGCCCGACGCACAGCCGAACAGCGATCATCCACCAGCAGAATCAACGCTGAGCGCGCCGCATCCCGATCCCTTTCATTCAGATCGGATTCGATCCAGGCACGCGCCAGTGCCGACGCGGCCTGAACGCGAGAAAGGTCATCGGCAGTTTGAAGCCAGGTCAGGAGGTGCGGAATAAGCATGGCGACGCAAATAGGTTCCCTTGTTCTTGAAAACAAAGGTCGCATCAAACCCTTAACGATCAGTTCACCATAAAAATGACGAGCACTTTTGAGCAGTTCCCACACTCAGACAGCCCTGACGTGTCAGCCCAAATCGCCAGCCTGAAGTCAGACTGGCGGCAACAAGTCTTTCTTGTCCTTGCCGGACGCGTAGCTGAGGAACTTGGTCAGATCCAGTGGCCCCTGCTGGTAAAGCTCTTGCACGGCGGCGGTAGAAGCCACCTGGGAGTTCGCCGCGAATTCCTGCGCAGCCACCTTCGACGCAGACGCGCTGAGGCGGGTAAAGAGCGGCGCTTCCTCAGAAGCCGAATAGGCCGAGGCGAAGCTATGACCAAGCTGGCTTGTCGATGTGCTGACCGAATTGCGGAACAGGGCCTCGAACGGATTGCTGCTCTGCGCCGCCTGGAAAGCCGAAATCACCCGCTGGGTGGTTTCATCCTGTGAAGCACCACCGCCCGTCTCAGTGCCGGACGCCATGCGTACAGGAACGAAAGCCGCAGCGGTTGTCGAGCCGGAATCATTGCCACTGGCAGCATCGGCAATCATCGTGACAGCGTCGTGCTTGGAGGTGATGGCCGCGTAGACCTCGGCGTTCGAGCGTGAAGAACCATCACGATTGTAGAAAATCGCCTTGTTGGCCCGCGCCTGTGTCGGAAAAAGCTGATCCGCAGCCTGAGTGCCATTTTCAGAGGCAGCATTGATCAGTCGGCTGGCACCGGTCGCCCCGAGAAAATGTGCCATGTAAAGCTCGCCTTCACTCGGCGAGCGGCCAAGCTTGGACGTCAGCGTTTCGGCGTTTTTCTGGGTCAGCGCCCCGGCCATCAGGGAGGATATTTCGGGATCCTTGCGCAGCGCCAGAATTTCCTGACGCGCTTGCGGATCATTCACCACATATTTGCCACGGCTGGTGCGGCTGATCTGGTCGGCATATTGCCCGAGCCCAAGTTCCGCACCCGATTCCTTCATCGTCTCGAGCCATGTGCCTTCGACAAATTGGAAGAGCCCGGTTGCACTTGAGGTCTTGGCCTTTGCAGTGGTGTCCATCGACGATTCACGCATCGCCGTTTTGACCAGGTAGTCAAAGGACGCCCCTGTGTCTGCACTTGCCGTTTGAAAAGCTTGCTCGATCCGAGACGCGATCGAGGCAGAGTCTGCGACGCGCATGTCCCTACTCCTCGATGGAACCATTACTGATTGGTTAATGTCGCGCCCAAATGGTTAACAAAATCTTAACAGAGGCTGCGCTACAGGCTTTTCGACAGATCGCTTTCAAAAATTCGGTCAAACTACGGAATTTTAACAAGGTTCAGAGCTGCAAGAGGAAGATTGACCTGGCCTGTCTCCCCCTTGCCAGTCAGCTGTGAATTGCAATTTGCAAGTCTGATTCCCGGTTCAGGAATTCGGTCGCGTCAGCTGGAAAACCTCTGCCACAGCCGCATAGTCCAGGTATCCCAGACGGGCCAGCGGATTGACCTTGGTCACGTCAAAACGCCCATCGACAATCGCCTCTTCAGCGATGTGGATGCCGACAACCTGCCCGAACACCACCCAGGAGTTGGTTTCAACGCCCTCAAGCGACACCATGCGCTGGGTCGACAGATGCCTGCACTCAAGCGCTGCATAGGCTCGGGCCACCCGCGGCACACCGACCACGCGTCCCTCCGCCATATCCAGACCAGCCCGTTCAAACTCCGATTCACCATGGGGCAATGGTGCGGAAGAGGCATTCATTTCCGCCGCCAGATCCTGACTGACAAAGTTGCAGACGAACTCGCCCGTCGCATCGATGTTGGTGACGCTGTCCTTGTAGCCAGTGGATGAGAACATCACCATCGGCGGCGTATCGCCAATCGCATTGAAGAACGAATAGGGCGCCAGATTGAAGCGTCCCTCCGCATCCTTGCTGGAGATCCAGCCAATGGGACGAGGCGACACAATCGCCTTGAAGGGATTGTGCGGCAGGCCATGATCGTTTGCAGAAGTCTCGTAAAACATATTGGGGGCTTACCCTTCTTTCCATTCACTGACGATATCATCGAGGTTCGGACGCGGGCGCTCGAACGGCGCCTGGGTCGGCGTGCCGATATAGACGAACCCGGCAAAGCGTTCGCCCTCTTGCGCGCCCAGGTAGGCCGCTGCGTCGTCGTCAAAGCAGACCCATTCGCTCAGCCACTGCGAGGCAAAACCGCAAGCTGCTGCCGCACTGACCAGGTTCATGCAGGACGCCCCGACAGAGAGCTCCTGCTCCCATACGGGGATCTTTGGATGCAGTGCGGCCTTCGATACGACGCCCACCACCACGGGTGCGCGCGTGAAGCGGGACAACTCGACCTCCCGCTGGGCCTCGGACCCGGCCGTGCCCTTGGCTTCGGCAATTTCCAGCAGCTTCTGGCCGATGACCTGACGCGCGTCACCGCGGTAGATGATGAAACGCCACGGCGCCAGCTTGCCATGATCAGGCACCCGCGCGGCCGCTGTCAGCATGTCGTTCAGATCAGCATCGCCGGGCCCCGGCTCGCACATGGTCACGCAAGGATGGGAACGCCGGGCAAGCAGAAAGTCGAGAACCGCCTGTCGGCGCGGAGCAAACTCGGACATGAAAAGTGACACCTCTTCTGGGGCATGGTCTGGAGTACGGAATCGGCCTAAAGGACTAATCCAATGCGGAGACTTGTCAACTTCGCCAGTTTGGTCTTGAATTCGCCGAATTTTCCGGCACACAAGACCTGACGAATTCGAATGCCGCTCCGGACGGCATCTTCACAGAACGAGTGCTGATGACCTGCCACTTCGTAAATTGGAAATCCCAGACGGCCCGGCACCAGCAGGGCATCAGGCACCAATGTGCGAGTGTCCATCTCTCCCCGGCCTTGCGGCCCGCTTCCCGTCTGATGACAACGCTCTCGCTCACCGCCGTGCTGCTGAGCGCACTCTCTCCCGCTCAGATGCAGGCGCAGGCCCAAACTCTGGCCGAAGCACAGCCCCAAACCCAGATGTTGGCCACACCACCTCTGCCAAGGGCCAAGCCAACGGCCGAGGCCCGCAGCGTTGCCATTGAAAACCCGATTGAGAACCTTCTCGATCGCCAGCCTAAGCCACTCTTTTCCAACACCTTGATCCCTTATGCCCCTGCTGTCAGGACATCGCCCGGCGGCCGGCTGGAAGTGGAGCAAGGCGCACTGTATCTGACGGCCAAACTGACGGAAGACAGCCCACCGCTTCCCAGTGGCGTGATCTGGCGGATCTACAGCGAGACCACCAACGCCGATGGGCGGCTGGAACTGGTCGCCTCGGCCGAGGGCGGCGATGCAGAGTTCCGGCTGGACCCCGGCGCCTATCTGATCCACACCGCCTATGGCTATGCGACACGCACCAACCGGATCGTCATCGGACGAGAAGCCAAGCCCAAGGAAGTCATTCTCAACGCTGGCGGCATGCAGCTCAGTGGCACAGCCGAGGATGAAGCCCCGCTGACCTCTGCCCCGCTCAGCTTCGACATCTACGGCTCCGACTTCAACGAGCGTGGCGAACGCAATGTGATTGCGGAAAACGTCCGCCCGGGTAAAATCATCCGTCTCGGCGCCGACACCTACCACGTGGTTTCCCACTATGGCGACATCAACGCCGTTGTGCGCGCAGACGTTCAGGTGCTGCCGGGCAAGTTGACAGAGGCCCGTGTCTATCACCTGGCCGCCGACATCACCCTGAAGCTCGTCAATGCTCCCGGTGGCGAGGCCATCGCCAACACATCCTGGTCCATCTTGAACACCGGTGGGGATGTGGTGGTAGAAGCCTCTGGTGCCTTCCCGGACTTCGTCCTGGCAGCTGGCGATTATGAAGTGATCGCCCGCAACAACGGTCAGATCTACCGCAGCGACTTCTCAGTCGAGTCCGGCAACAATCGGGAAGTCGAAGTCATCGCAGTCGGCGATCAGGCAGCTCTGGCGAACTGACGCCGCCTCCTCCGGAAACGCAGCTCTTCATTTCGACAGCCTGGAGAAGCCACCGCTAGATCGGTGCTACAGATGCGGGTCCTTGCCGGACAAGCGCATCACCTGCCCTTGCAGATAGTCCATGATTTCCTTCTGGTCCCGGAATCCAGCGAGCGTTTCGAACGGGATCGGCGTTCCGGCGCGCGTGGCAATCGCCGATCCAAGAATTCTTCTGAATTCACGCACCAGCAACGACAGTCGCAAGGTCAGGGAGAATCGCGACACAAGGTGAAACAACCACGAGTTCTGGCCTTCGAAATAGATCGGCAGAACAGTGGCCTTGGAGGAGCGGATCATTTTTGCGGTGAAGGTTTTCCACGGCAATTCCTCTGCCTTGCCAAACGGCTTGCGCGCGGTCGCAACACCACCACCGGGGAAGATCACCACGGTGCCGCCCTCACTCAGAAGCTTCAGGGCTTCCTTGCGGGTCTGCATGTTGGTCTTCACCGCGTCCTTGGTTTCCTCGAAGTCGACAGGCAGCGAGAACGGCCGCACTTCAGGCACCTTCAACAGCTCGGTGTTGATCAATATCTTGAAGGGGCGGCCGAGCTGCTCCGCCAAGGCAAGGATCGCAAGGCCATCGCCGATGCCATAAGGGTGATTGGCGATGATGACCAGCGGCCCTTCGGGCAGGTCCGCAGGCGGCCATTGCTCGGCCTCCAGCGACAGGTTGAGATTGATCAGGCTGAGAAGATCGCTCCAGATCGTCGGCGACGTTCCCACCGTCGACGTCTTCCACACCTCGTAGACATCAAGCAGCCTGCGGCGCCCCGACAGACCTTCAATGGTTCGGATGACCAGCCTCTTTACCAGGGGATGGTCCGGATTGGCGTAGCTGAACTCGGCCTGGTCCACGGCGATCTCACATTTTTGGAAAGCTTTTGGTACACTCTAAACCCAAGCGATACCTGCAACATCATTGCTGTTTCATGACAAAAACATTTTTACCGGCAGAAACCAATACTGCGAAGGCGTCCCTCCACTTGTCGTGAACAGTGTATTAGCCGGCACTGCAAATGACCGGCTCCCCAATCCCTCCCCCACCAGCGTCATCCTCGGCCTTGTGCCGAGGATCCAGTCTGCTTTGCCACCAATTGAGCCTCACCCAGCCGCGTCGCGCATTCTGGATCCTCGGGACGCGCCCGAGGATGACGGAGGCTTGTCGGGCAACCCATTCCCCACCCCCCGCCATCCCAACCAGCGTCATCCCATGGCGCGACCATGGGATCCATGCCGATACATTGCGACAGGCGACAGATCTCCTGAGAAGTAGCGAAACGGCATGGATTGCCGGATCAAGTCCAGCAATGACGGAAAGAATAGCAGGGATGCGGAGTGAGCCGCGACAGCAAGCGGCAGCCTCTCGCGTCTCTCTGGCCTCTGCCCGAGGGCGACGGAAGCCGGGCAGCACAACGCACTTACCACCCAACCAGCGTCATCCCATGGCGCGACCATGGGATCCATGCCGTGCCGCCCTCGAACTCGCACGGCTTCTGCTTGGGGTGATGTCACGGCATGGATTGCCGGATCAAGTCCGGCAATGACGGAGAGCTGTAGGGATACAGAGTGTGCCGCGACAGCAAGCGTCGAGTGTTCTGGATCCTCGGAACACGCCAGAGGATGATGGCGTTAGGTCGGTGGAAGCGCAGGACGCTGCATTGAGGGCCGCTCCGTTCCTCAGGACTTGCCGTAGACGTCCTTGGGATCATAGACCGGGGCCTGATCCGGGGCGGCCAGAACGACCTCACCGTCTTCGGTCTTTTCAATGCGGCGGTAGAAGCAGGAGTGGTAGCCGACGTGACAGGTGGCGCCGTTGCCTTCGACCTTGACCTTCAGCCAGATGGCGTCCTGATCGCAGTCGGTGCGGATCTCAACGATCTTTTGAACCTGGCCAGACGTGCCGCCTTTTTTCCAGTATTCCTGGCGCGAGCGGCTCCAGTACCAGGCTTCGCCGCTGTCGATGGTGCGCTTCAGCGCTTCGGCGTTCATATAGCCGACCATCAGCAGTTCGCCGCTGTCGGCCTCAGTCACCACGGCGGCAATCAAGCCGTTTTCGTCGAATTTCGGCTGCAGAACCCGGCCGCCTTCAAGTTCGGCCTTGCTACCGCGTTGTGAAAAAATGCTGTCGGTCACGGAAGATCCCCTTGGGCCGGATCCGGCGCGCCGGTCGGGCCAAAAGAGGCCGACCCTTAGCCGCGCACCAGAGACATGAACTTGGCCTGCTCGGCCGCATCGTTCTGAAATACGCCGGTGAACTGGGTGGTTATGGTGGAAACGCCCGGCTTCTGCACACCGCGCATCGTCATGCACTGGTGCTCGGCTTCCATCATCACCGCCAATCCGCGTGGCGCGAGATGATCGTCAATGGCGGATGCGACCTGTGCCGTCAAGTTTTCCTGCGTTTGCAAACGCTTGGAGAAAATATCGACGACACGCGCCAGTTTCGACAGGCCCACGACCCCATCTGAAGGGTAATAAGCGATGTGGGCCGTGCCGACGAAAGGCAGCATGTGATGTTCGCAATGGGAATGGAACGGGATGCCGCGCACCAGAACAATATCGGTGTAGCCGCCGACATCTTCAAACGTCCGGGTGAGATGTTCGGTCGGATCCTCGAAATAGCCGGAAAACAGCTCTTCATAAGCCTTGGCGACGCGCTTTGGCGTGTCCAACAGGCCTTCGCGATCCGGATCCTCGCCAGCCCAGGCGAGCAAGGTCTTGACGGCGGCTTCTGCTTCTTCGCGGCGGGGCCGCTTGAGTTCTGTGGCCTGCTTGCGCACTGGCGGATTTTTCCCGGTTTTCAATACGGCGTCCATGGTGAACCTCGTCGCCTTTTCCTGATCCATCTTGATGGTGCCTGATCGTTTCTGAAAGTCTGTTGATCGGCTCCGCGCCCCCCAGAGGTCTGTCATCAGCCGACCCTCGGAATTACGCAGTCACCCGGTGCCCGGATCATCGGAGTTAAGACTTTGTCTCTTGCGTGTTGCTGCGGAAATAGCCGGTTCCAGAGTTTGCCGCAAGGCACAGGTTTTTCACCAGAGTGCCGGATCAGGGATAAACGTTCCCTTCACGCAAAGCCGTGCTGCGGTTTATAACCCGGACCCGGGCTGTCAAAGCAGTGTCTCCCTGCTTATATAGGATGAAAAGGGGTCGTCCCAAGACCCGCGATCAAAAGCCAGTGAGACGCGCCTGCCATGCTCGATGATATCTACAACGCCAAGATCCTGGAATTTGCCGGGAATATTCCTCACCTCGGCCGGCTTGAAGCGCCCCAGGCCAGCGCCACGGCCATCTCCAAGCTGTGCGGATCCAAGGTGATCGTCGATCTGTCATTGGAGGATGGTCGGGTCAGTGCCTTCGCTCATGATGTGAAAGCCTGCGCCCTGGGACAGGCCTCGGCCTCGCTGATGGCCCGCCATGTGGTCGGTGCGACGGCCGATGAGCTGCGTGAGCTGAAGGCGACGATGTATGCCATGCTGAAGGACGATGGTCCGGCGCCGGAGGGCAAGTTCGAGGAGTTCAGGTTTCTCGCTCCGGTGAAAGACTACAAGGCGCGTCATGCGTCGACGCTTCTGGCTTTCGATGCTGTTGTTGATTGCCTCGACCAGATCGCTGCAAGAGCGGCTGAGCCTGCCGCATCCGTCCCGGGCTGACGTCGATGTGCGGGGCAGAGAACGATCCAGCGGGCGAGGAGAAAATGACCACGGTCAATTCTGTTTTTCCTAAAATGACCACGGTCAGTTTCCCTGCCCGGATCGGCCTTGCTCTGATATGGATCTACCGCCATTCGCTGTCGCTGGTGATGGGGCGCGGCTGCCGCTATGCGCCGACCTGTTCCGATTACACCGCCCAGGCCCTGATCCGTTTCGGGCTGTGGGCTGGCGGCTGGATCGGTCTGGCGCGGATCCTCCGGTGCAATCCCTGGGGCGCCTCCGGATTTGATCCCATCCCCGATACCCTTCCTGCAGATGCCCGCTGGTATCTGCCCTGGCGCTACGGCCAATGGCGCGGCGACCACATCGATGCCGCCACACGGCTGGATTAGGTTTTAAGTGGTCTCTGCTGCTTGGCACCCCGGTTTCCCGCCTGCGCGACAAAGACAGGCGGGAGGGCCATGGAATCCGTCCCCACGGTTGCCCCCTTCAGCCAAATCCCTTAAAGCTCCCTGCATCTTCCAACTGACGACACGCTTACCTGCTTATGTTTGCAGGAGTGAGCCGGAGAGAAACACATGTTACAATTGACCTTCCCCGACAATTCCGTGCGCGAAATCGAAGCTGGTACAACCGGTTACGATGTTGCTGCAGGCATTTCCAAGTCCCTGGCCAAGAAGGCCGTGGCGATGGCGCTCGACGGGGAGCTGAAAGACCTTTCCGATCCGATCCAGGCCGATGCGCGAATCGAGATCGTCACCCGTGACGACCCGCGTGCGCTGGAACTGATCCGCCACGATGCCGCTCACGTGATGGCAGAGGCTGTCCAGACGTTGTGGCCGGGCACCCAGGTGACCATCGGTCCGGTGATCGAGAACGGTTTCTACTATGATTTCAAGCGCGTCCATCCCGACACGCACGAAGACTGGCCGTTCACACCGGATGATCTGCCGGTCATCGAAAAGAAGATGCGTGAGATCATCGGGCGCGGGGATGCCTTCACCAAGGAAATCTGGTCCCGCGACGAAACCAAGGCCTATTTTGCTGCCAAGGGTGAGGACTACAAGGTCGAGCTCGTCGATGCGATCCCGGCCGACCAGTCCCTGAAGATCTACAAGCAGGGCGACTGGCTGGATCTTTGCCGTGGCCCGCATATGGTCAACACGCGGCAAATCGGCAATGATTTCAAGCTGATGAAGGTGGCTGGCGCCTATTGGCGCGGCGACAGCAACAACGAGATGCTGACCCGCATCTATGGCACTGCCTGGTCATCGGAAAAAGAGCTGAAGGGCTATCTCCACATGCTGGAGGAAGCCGAAAAGCGCGATCACCGCAAGCTTGGCCGGGAAATGGATCTGTTCCATTTCCAGGAAGAAGGCCCGGGCGTCGTGTTCTGGCATGCCAAGGGCTGGAGCCTGTTCCAGAAGCTGACCGCCTACATGCGTCGCCGTCTCGATGGCGACTATGACGAAGTCAACGCACCGCAGGTGCTCGACACCTCACTGTGGGAAACCTCGGGCCACTGGGGCTGGTACAAGGAGAACATGTTCTCCGTTCAGTGCGCCGACACGGAATCCGAAGACACCCGCGTTTTTGCCCTGAAGCCGATGAACTGCCCCGGCCACGTGCAGATCTTCAAGCATGGGCTGAAGTCCTATCGCGATCTGCCGCTGCGCCTGTCGGAGTTCGGCACGGTTCACCGCTATGAGCCATCGGGGGCGATGCACGGGCTGATGCGTGTGCGCGGCTTCACCCAGGATGATGCGCATATCTTCTGCACCGAAGAGCAAATGGCCGAAGAGTGTTTGAAGATCAATGATTTGATCCTCTCCGTCTATGAGCACTTCGGGTTCCAGGAAGTGGTGGTGAAGCTCTCCACCCGGCCTGAAAAGCGTGTTGGCTCCGACGATTTGTGGGATCATGCCGAACGGGTCATGGGCGACGTTCTGAAGCAGATCGAAGAACGCTCGGGCGGCCGCGTCAAGACCGACATTCTGCCGGGCGAAGGTGCGTTCTACGGACCAAAGTTCGAATACACCCTGAAGGATGCCATCGGTCGTGAATGGCAGTGCGGCACCACTCAGGTCGACTTCAACCTGCCGGAACGTTTCGGTGCGTTCTACGTCGACAACAACGGCGAGAAGAAAACGCCGGTGATGATCCACCGGGCGATCTGCGGCTCGATGGAGCGGTTCCTCGGCATTCTGATCGAGAACTTCGCCGGTCACTTCCCGCTGTGGCTGACGCCGCATCAGGTGGTTGTCGCGACGATCACCTCGGAAGCGGACGGGTATGGACAGGAAGTCGCCGACAAGCTGAAGGCCGCCGGCCTTTCGGTCACCACCGATTTCCGCAACGAAAAGATCAACTACAAGGTTCGCGAACATTCGCTGGCCAAGGTTCCGGTGATCGTCGTGTGCGGCAAGCGGGAGGCCGAAGAGCGGACCGTCAACGTGCGGCGTCTCGGCTCCAAGGACCAGACGCCGATGAGCCTGGATGAAGCCCTCCACGCCTTCGTCGAAGAAGCGATCCCGCCGGACATGAAGTAAGGCGTATCCGCCTGACTGGCTTATTGAAAACCCGGCCCTTGTGGCTGGGTTTTTTTGTTTCGGGGATGGCGGCATTTTGCGATTTGGCATCGACCTCACCCGCTCCGTCATTGCCGGACTTGATCCGGCAATCCATGCCGTGACATCGGCCTCAAACAGAGGCCGTGCGATTTCGAAACGGCACGGCATGGATCCCATGGTCGCGCCATGGGAGCACGCTGGTGGGGGTGGGGAATGGGTTGCCCGACACAGCCTCCGTCATCCTGGGGCACGTCCCGAGGATCCAGAATGCTCGACGCGGCTGGGTGAGGCACAATTGATGGCAAAGCAGACTTGATCCTCGGCACAAGGCCGAGGATCACGCTGGTTGGTGTGGTGAGTGCGTTGTGCTGCCCGGCTTCCGTCGCTCTTGGGCAGAGGCCAGAGAGACGCGAGAAGCTGACGCTTGCTGTCGCGGCTCACTCAGCATCCCTGCCATCCTCTCCGTCATTGCCGGACTTGATCCGGCAATCCATGCAGTGACATCGGCCTCAAACAGAGGCCGTGCGATTTCGAAACGGCACGGCATGGATCCCATGGTCGCGCCATGGGAGGACGCTGGTGGGGGGTGGGGAATGGGTTGCCCGACACAGCCTCCGTCATCCTCGGGCCTGTCCCGAGGATCCAGAACGCTTGACGCGGCTGGGTGAGGCTCAATTGATGGCAAGGCAGACTGGATCCTCGGCACAAGGCCGAGGATGACGCTGGTTGGTGTGGTGAGTGCGTTGTGCTGCCCGGCTTCCGTCGCTCTTGGGCAGAGGCCAGAGAGACGCGAGAAGCTGACGCTTGCTGTCGCGGCTCACTCAGCATCCCTGCCATCCTCTCCGTCATTGCCGGACTTGATCCGGCAATCCATGCAGTGACATCGGCCTCAAACAGAGGCCGTGCGATTTCGAAACGGCACGGCATGGATCCCATGGTCGCGCCATGGGAGGACGCTGGTGGGGGGTGGGGAATGGGTTGCCCGACACAGCCTCCGTCATCCTCGGGCCTGTCCCGAGGATCCAGAACGCTTGACGCGGCTGGGTGAGGCTCAATTGATGGCAAGGCAGACTGGATCCTCGGCACAAGGCCGAGGATGACGCTGGTGGGTTGCGTAGGAGGAATTAAGCTCAGGGCGTCGAGATGTAGCTGCGCATCTGTTCGGCTTCCAGTTCCACTTGAGCAATCTTGTGCTTGACCACATCGCCGATGGAAATCACGCCAACCGCCACCTGGTCCTGATCAACCACGGGAACGTGACGGAAGCGGCCTTCGCTCATTTTCGACATGACCGAATTGACGCTGTCGCCTTCCGTACAGGTGATCACCGATTTCGTCATCACCTGGCCGACCGGCAAGTCGAGGGCGCTGGACCCTTGCTGCCCGACAGCCTTGACGACATCGCGCTCGGAAATGATGCCTTCGATGCGGCCATCGGGATCGGTAATCAGGATGGCACCAATCTTCTTGTCTCCCAACACCTTGCAGATGTTGACAAGCAGAGTTTCGGCGTTTTCCGCGATTACGCCGCGGCCCTTGCCTTTCAAAATGGATGCAACGGACATGGCTCTCCCTCCTCTGTCAGTTCAGATCCTCAACGTGCCGGCAAAGCCGGCCGAACGGGTATCATGACAAATTCCGGCCTCCGCGAAAAACGAATAATGCCGTTAGGTTAGCATTTTACGTGAAGGAACCGGATCCAGCAGCGGGAACAGCAACAGCCCGGCAATGAAGCCGCCGATATGCGCTTCCCAGGCGATCGAGCCCGCCCCGCCACCAAAAGGAATGCTGGCCAGACCAAACACCAGGTTCAGGCCGAACCAGACGCCGATAAAACCCATCACCTGACGGTTGGAAAAACTGTCCCGCAATGAAACAGCCGGGACAAGATAGGCCCCTGCATCCTGTCTGCGAATGGCACCAAGGGGGCCGCCACGCTGAAAGACAAAACGGATGGCCGCCGCCATATAGCCGGAAATTGCGGCCGAGGCTCCAATCATCGGAGTGGATTCGCCCGCATGGGTGACAAGATGCGTCGCCGCGCCGGCTGCCGTGCACAGCACACTGAGCAGCAGAAACCGCCCCGTGCCGAAGCGCCGCGCCACCGCCGACCCGAAAATCGCCATCCAGAGCAGATTGAAGACAATGTGGGTGGTGCCGCCGTGCAGCAGACCATAGGTGACAAAAGCCCAGATGTCCGCCGCCACACCGCCCGGGGCTTGCCCGGAAAACAGCAGACTTGGATCATATCGGACCGGCCAGAAGGCGAAATACAACAGCACCTGACCACTCATCTCCGCTGAGAGAAAGTAACTTCTCACCACATGAATGACCACCATCACACCCGCCAGAGCCACGATCACGCCGGGCAGATTGAATGCTGGCTGGCGTGGCGGTTGACCTGAGCCAAACTCGGGTTCGGAGCCGGATGGGAACGGATGGGGCTGCTGGTTCATTGTCTGTGCTTCTTTTCCATTTGGACTTGGGAGTCTTTGAAAGCTCCGCCCCTGAAATCACCGCGACGCCTGCAAGGCCTTGGTCTTTGATGGGCCTGCAATCTCTGGAGGCTTGATGTACGTCATCCCCACCGCAGGACAAGGGACAATCGCGTTCTTCCCGGGAGACGTCTCCCCGTCAGGGCCTCAGCGCCGCGCCATGGCCGCGCGAGAAATCGCATCCTCAAACCGGAAAGCCTTACCAGAAACGCCCGCTGCGCTTGATCGCAACGGGCGTTCGGCGGTCGCGTCCCCACGCGAAACAAAATCTTCCAGACAAAGGTACTAGCCAAGTGATCCCCCGATCACAAGGCCACCCCGGCCAGAGCAGCAGGCTCCGTCTGAAAGGCTTAACACTTCATGAAACTGCATGACCACAGCGGCGCCCGCAAGCATTTACTGACGATTAACCTTACTTGGCCGGCCCTCGGCAAAAATTTCCCCATACCCGGCGCAGTTGGCACGCCGCCTGCAACTCTCCCCTTGAGAAGACAACCAAGGGACTGATCGTCCCGATGTGGGACACACCAACCGAACATATGGTTCAAATTGGCAAGCTCCCGGGACACAATGAGGCGTAGATACAATGAAGAACGGCGTAACACAGACCCTCTACAGCTACTGGGATGATCTGCGTGGCCCACGGCCGGCTCCAAACCGCTCCGAGGTCGATCCCGGCCGTATCCGCGCCCTGCTTGGCGATACATTCATTCTGGAAACCAGCTCGCCACAGGTTGCCCGTTACCGTCTGGCGGGAACCCGGCTGTGCTCGGCCCATTGCCGCGAGCTGAAAGGCCGCAACTTCCTGCGCGGCTGGTCCGACAAGGACCGTGAAGCGCTGGAAAGCCTGCTGACCGCAATCACCGAAGATGCCGCCGCCGCCGTCATCGGCATCAATGGCGTCACCGAGCGCGAACAGATCCTGACGATGGAAATGGTTTTGCTGCCGCTGAACGTGCCCGGCGAAGGCCGCACCCGCATCCTCGGTGCCTGCACCCCGATGGAACGTCCCTACTGGCTCGGTCTGCATCCGATCCTGAAACAGTCCATCACCAGCCTGCGCCTGGTATGGCCGGACGAGCGTCCGTCGTTCCTGCGTCAGAACCAGAACAGCCATCAGATCAACCCGATTCTGCCACGCTTCCAGGCCGAACACATGCCGATGCCGGTTCCGCCCTCAGCACTTGCATTCGGTGCGGAACGTCAGGTCGGCCACCTGACTGTCTACCCCGGCGGAAAATCCTGAAAACCAGAGGTTGCCCTTACTGATCGTTAACCCGTCCTGCCCTAGTTTATCGCTTCAAAGAATTAAAGTGCATTTTGGCGCTGGCAAACGGGTGAGATGGCATGGACGCCGGATTGGCAACGGCTACTGTAGGATCGAGACCGCCGCTTCAAGCGACGGATCAGCGCCGTCACCAGCGGGTTGCTGTCAATATTCTTGGCCGCTTCATGCTTGAAGATCGACGTGAATATCCGTGTCAGGTGATCGACATGTCCCCTGGTGGCATGGCGATGATCACTCCGGTTTCCGGTCAGGTCGGCGAACGCGTTGTCGCCTACCTTGATCACCTGAGCCGGGTGGAAGGCAAGATCTCGCGGGTTTTCGAAGGCGGCTTCGCTGTCGAACTGCGCAACACTGTGCGCAAGCGCGACAAGATCGCCAACATCCTGACGTGGCTGGCCAACCGCGACGAACTGAACCTGCCGGAAGATCGTCGTCACGATCGTTTCGTGCCGAAGAACCCGATGACGCGGATCGTCCTGCCCGATGGCTCCGAACATATGTGCCGGATCATCGATGTGTCGCTCTCCGGGGCTGCTATCGCCACCGACATCGAGCCGGAAATGGGCGACAGCATCGCCCTCGGCAAGATGCGCGCCCGTGTCGTTCGCCGCATCGAAGGCGGGATTGCGGTGGAATTCGCCGCCATCCAGAACCGCGAACTTCTCGAACACCACATTTCATCGACCGGCGGCTGACGTATTCACGTCCCCGCCAGCATCGAGAGAAAAATTAGCCGCCAGCGCAAGCCGGCGGCTTTTTTGTCAGATTTCGATACAGATCTTGCCGAAATGCGATCCGGCGGCCTCATATTTGAAGGCTTCTGCGGTGTCTTCGAGCCGATAGGTCTTGTCGATCACCGGTCGCATGTCCAGCCGGTCCAGCGCCCGGACAAAATCCAGCTGCTCCTGCCGTGATCCGACGATCAGACCCTGAAGCCTTTGCTGCTTGCGCATCAGATTGACTGTCGGAACCTCGCCGGAAATTCCAGTCAGCACGCCGATCAGCGCAATGTGCCCACCAATCCGGCAGGCGGTGATCGACTGAGCCAGAGTGGCGGGACCTCCCACCTCAATGACATGATCTACACCCCGTCCGCCGGTCAGCTCCAGAACCATTGCACCCCACTCCGGCGACTTGGCGTAGTTGATGACGTGATCCGCGCCGAGCGCCTTGGCCCGCTCCAGCTTTTCATCCGACGATGACGTGATGATCACCTCGGCGCCCATCGCCTTGGCCAGCTGCAGAGCGAAGATCGAAACGCCACCGGTCCCCAGCGCCAGCACCGTGTCGCCAGCTTTCAGTCCGCCATCGACAACCAGTGCACGCCAGGCCGTCAGCCCCGCCGTTGTCAGGGACGCAGCTTCGGCGTGAGAATAGCCCTGCGGTGCCGGAGTCACCCAGGTGGTGGGCACGACAACCGTCTCGCGCGCATAGCCGTCGATGCCATCCCCCGGGGTGCGGCTGAAGTTATCCGTGACGGGGCCACCGGTCTGCCAATCCGGAAAAAAACATGACACGACATGATCACCGACGGCAAAGTCGCTGACCCCTGCCCCGACGGCTTCCACGACACCGGCGCCGTCAGACAGTGGTATCCGGCCGTCCTCATTGGGGATCCGACCGCTTACCACGCCGAGATCATGAAAGTTCAGCGAGCTGGCGAAGATCCGGATACGAAGTTCGCCAGCCCCGGGCTGACCGGGATCGGCCATCTCGCAAAGTCGCAGTGTCTCGAGGCCGACGGGGGCGGACAGTCTAAGTCCTCTCATGCTTCAACATCTCCTGCTGGTTATTTTGCCTGAGCGATATATCGCCCCAACCAGGTCACCTGCAAGCCGACACGCCTGCCAACTGTTCCTACCCGCGGTTTCTCAGCATTTGCCAATTCTGACAGGCCCCGCGCACCTACAGCCGGAAACCACGGCCGTATCGGCCTGCAAGTATTCGTCGGCCAGAACTTTTTTCAAAAAATTTTCAGCGTCCAGGAGCCGCTTTTTGCTTGTGCATCTCTTGAGATCCATTCTTCCGATCAACTTTCCACGATCACAACGAAACCCAATTAAACGCAGAAAAAACAGCTAGATAAGCCCTATCCGAGACAACTTTAATTAATTTTGATCCGCATTTTATGTGAAGTTGATTCAAATGTATTTCAAGTTTGAATCAAGTATTATTATGATTTTATCTGCGTGATTATCAGCTAATAAAAAGCAGAATGTCATTGTTTGCTCAACCTAAAGGGGATGGGTTAGCAATGAATATTAGAAATACTCTGTTGAACTCCGCGTTGCTTGCAGCAACTTTGATGATGACCTCAGCTGCTGGGGCAGCACCGAGCCGGTTCATGGCCATGGGATCAGCCGTCAAGGCGCCAGTCGGGCACATACAATTCTGTCGGGACAACCCCCGCGACTGTCAGGGCAAGGAAGCTCCGGTCGTGGTGAAACTCACCGAAGCGCGCTGGAATGAGCTGATTGCGCTGAACCAGCGGGTAAACCGCGGCATCCGCCCGGTGACGGACAGCCAGCTCTTCGGACAGGAAGAGTATTGGACCTATCCGACCAACGGTGCCGGAGACTGTGAGGAATATGTTCTTGAGAAGAGGCGCGTCTTGATCGCAGCCGGATGGCCGAAGAGCGCATTGCTCATCACCGTTGCCAAGGACATGCAGAACGCAGGACATGCGGTGCTTACGGTCCGGACGGACCAGGGCGACATGATCCTGGACAACCAGATCGAGGCGGTTTTGCCGTGGTATTCCACGCCCTACCGCTACATCAAACGCCAGTCCACCACCCAGCCAGCCCGGTGGACCGGTATTTCCGACAAGCGCGTCACCACGGTGGGCAGCCTCGGAAACTAGACTTTAGTTTGGATGGTTTTGCCTGTTCGCAGGCATACGGGAAGATCCGGTCGCGTCCCCACCCTCCCCATCCCTACCACGACCGGATCCAGGGAGTCGGCTCGCCCCCGCAAGCCGACTCCCGCCCTTTTCTTCAAGACGGGATGCCGCATCCGATCTTCAGGTCGATGTGGTGAGGTGCTAGCCCCTGACACTTGGGGGCTATTGGTTTACGCGGTCAGTCAGCAACAGGCGCAAGACCCGCCTTGAACCGGCGCCAATTACGCACATAGCCATCCGCAGATTTTCGCAAGCCTTCAATCGCCGCCGCATCCAGAGTGCGTGCCACCTTGCCCGGCATGCCGACGACGAGTGAGTTGTCGGGAATGACCTTGCCTTCCGGGATAAGCGCATTCGCACCGATCAGGCAGTTCTCACCGATCACCGCCCCGTTCAGAACGGTCGCGCCCATTCCGACAAGCGAATTGGCGCCAATGGTGCAGCCATGCAGGATCGCCTTGTGGCCGATGGTGCAGCCGGCTCCGATGGTCAGTGGAAATCCGATATCCGTGTGACAGACGCAACCGTCTTGAATGTTGGATCGCTCGCCGATCAGGATCAGCTCGTTGTCGCCGCGCAGAATCGCGCCGAACCAGATACTGGCCTCGCGCTCCAGACGCACACTGCCAATGACCGTGGCATCCGGTGCAATCCAGCTTTCCGTTTCATCCGCAAATTCCGGAACCCGGTCTTCCAGCCGATAAAGCGTCATCATGTCCTCCCAGTAGATTGGCGCCTGACCGGTCTACCGATCGCTCAATGGAAGATCAGAAGGTTTGGGCCAGGCCGAGGGCAAAGTGCATCACGACGATGCCCGAGCACAAGCTCCACATCCCCGCAATCGTGGAAGACGCGACCAGCCAGCCCAACGGGCGACCTTCCAGTCGGCGGCCGCGGATGGCATTGCGCATGATGATGAACGGGCCTGCAAAAATGCACAGACCGACACCGGCAATTGCCCCCAGAATTGTTCCGACATCAATGTTGAAGTGGGGGGGCGTGTTGGTCAGAAGCTGATACAAGCTGCCCAGCAAGCCGGCAGCCACAAACCCTGCAGACCCAATATACAATGCAATCACCAGCTCGAATAACACAGCCAACCCTCTTACTAACTCTTTCCAGCCGAAGCTGAGTTAAGAAACTGTTAGGATAGATTGCAAGCACCGTGCCGACTTTTGATTCGGCAAAACATGGCAGAAACCCTGAGACTCATGCTGATTTCGGCTCACATGCCCCATCCCGTTCCGGCACATCTGTGCCAGACAGGGACGTATGAGCAGCGTCGCGAGCGCCAGCAAGGCACAGCTCTGTATCAAAAGGACATGCGTCCTTGATCCCCTACGAGCTTCCTCAGGCCAGTGGCTTTCGCCCCATCTACTTCACAGTGATTATCGCACTTCTGGCTTTGACAGCCTTTGTGCACCTGTTTCTGCTGGCTGCACACTGGAGCGGATACTGGCGCGGCAACATGTACTGGTCGGAAGCCCCGAAGATCCTGAGTGTGTCCCTCGACGGATATGAGTTGAAGGTTCCGGCCGATCTTCTGAAGGGCCCGGCACACCGCCTGTCACAGCTCACAGGCGATCTGTATCTCTCCAACCTGCGCATGTCCGCCGTATGGCCATCGATGCTTGGCGCGCGAGCACGCACGGCCGGCAACTCAGGCCGGCGTGACCAGAAAAAGCTGCTCGACATCGACGTGCGCATCGGCGCCCCCTCAGAGACCATGAGCGATCAGCTGGAAAGCATTTTCAAGAAGCTGGCGAGGGGCCAACCCAAGGCAGGGCCAGGAGGCCTGACCCGGCTGCGGCTGTCTGCCGATGGTGCGGCAGAAGGCGACTATGTGTTTTACGAAAATGGGCGCATCACCAGCTTCATTGCACGCTGCAAGATCCGCAAGAATGCAGCCGATGTCTGCCGCAGAGAGCTGACCTGGGGACCGCTGCTGATCAATTACCGCTTCGACCCATCCCTGCTGAGCAACTGGGGAAGCCTGGAACGGCGGATCCTGACGCTGATTGGCTCTCTCGCCAGCTGAACCCTGCTGTCACGACAGAAAGCGACGCAAACAAAAACCCCGGAGCCAGAACCGGCACCGGGGTTTTCAAAATGGCATTGATGCGGCTGAGCTTAAAACTCTTCGACATCAAACTCCAGAATGGCCATCTGGAAGTTCCAGCTCAGATCATCATCCTCGTCATCGCGGAACAACACGCCGATGAACTCATCGCCGATGTAAACCTCAGCGCTGTCGTCCTTGATCGGACGCGCCTTCACCTTGATGGTGTCGAGCGAGAATTTGGACCGCAGGAAGGCTTCAAGCTTGCGGATTTCTTCAGGTTTCAAGGGAACGCTCCTGCAAATTTCGATTGTCTGTGTGTATTCGTTGCGGCGACCCTTACACCATCAAGCGGTCGTCACAACAGGTCTCATCAGCTTTCCCCGTCTTCCTTTTCAGGTTTCGACGGCGTGGACGGATTGAGACCAGCAAGAAGCTGGTTCATGCTGCGGGCGGGTTCAGAGCACCCGGCCTGACCGACGATCCGCGCCGGAACCCCGGCAACGGTCGAGTTCGGCGGAACGTCTTTAAGCACAACCGAACCGGCAGCAATGCGTGAGCAATGTCCGATTTCCAGGTTGCCGAGCACCTTGGCACCCGCCCCGATCAGCACGCCGTTGCGGATCTTCGGATGACGGTCGCCCTGTTCCTTGCCCGTGCCCCCCAGGGTGACGCCCTGCAGGATTGAGACATCGTCGCCGATCACGGCCGTCATGCCCACGACGAGCGCCGTGCCATGATCGATGAAGATGCCACGTCCGACCGGCACAGCCGGGTGAATGTCGATCTGAAACACCTCAGAAGCCCGCGACTGTAGATACAGCGCGAAGTCCTGCCGCCCCTGACGCCACAACCAGTTGGCCAGACGGTGGGTCTGCAGAGCGTGGAAGCCCTTGAAGTAGAGCACCGGCTCCAGCAGACGCTCACACGCCGGATCGCGGTCATAGACGGCCACCACATCAACCCGGAAGATCTCTCCAAGCTCAGGCTCACTCGCCAAGGCTTCCAGATAGGTCTGGCGGATCAACGAGGCAGAAACCACGTCCCGGCCCAGCCTGTCGCCCAGTCGATGGACCAGCGCCTCTTCCAGCGTCTTGTGATTGAGAACCGTCTCATAGACGAAAGAGGACAGCGCCGGCTCGCTGATGACCATGGCCTCGGCCTCATCGCGCAGCTGACGCCAGACCGGATCATGCAATGCCAGATTATCCGCGTTCTGCCGCGGGCTCGGATTGGACATGCTGTCACTCCTGCTTTCGCTTCCACGGGGAAGCGTCAAAACGGACCTTAAGATAGGCACTCCTGCCGCGTTTCCCAAGGCAAACTTGTAAACACTGTGTGAGCCTGCTTTCTTGAGCTTAAGAAAGTCCTGAAAGAAAGCCAACTCACCGTGATCGCCCCCTCATCGCCCCAAAGCGCTCGCGCAACGGTTCAGCCCCACAAGGAAGGCACCTTGGGCTGGCTGGTAATCGACAATCCGTCCCGGCGCAATGCCCTAAACCTGACGATGTGGACGCAACTGGCGCAGGCTGCACAGCAGTTGGACCAGGACAGCTCGATCCGTGCGGTCGTTGTCTGTGGCGCTGCCGACCCGGATGGAGCAGGTGATTTTTCCGCCGGAGCGGATATTTCCGAGTTCGAGGCAACACGCTCCTCTGCCGACAGCGCCAAGGCCTATGACGCTGCGAACCTCGCCGCCTTCGCTGCCCTGCGCAGCCTTTCCAAGCCGACCGTCGCACTGATCCGTGGCAACTGCCTCGGTGGCGGTCTTGGTCTGGCACTGGCCTGTGACATCCGCATTGCCGCTAGTACCGCCCGCTTCTGCCTGCCCCCGGCCAAACTGGGACTGGCCTATCCGGTCGAAGCAATCGCTGATGTGGTTGCTGCCATCGGGCCAGCATGGACCAAGCGGCTGATCTTCACCGGTGAGCGGATCGACGCTGCCCGTGCGCTGCAGATCGGGCTGGTGCAGGACGTGCACCCGGAGGCGGATCTGGTCGACGCCCTTGCAGCACTGACCAACCAGATCATCGCCAATGCGCCGCTGTCTCAGGCGGCTGGCAAACTTGCAGTCGCAGCCAGTCTGGCAGGCACGTCTCCAGAGCTGCTGGCAACAGCGCATTCGGCGGCGCGGGCCTGTTATGAAAGCCGCGACTTCGCCGAAGGCCGAACCGCTTTTCTGCAGAAACGCAAACCGGATTTCAACGGCGACTGAGAAGACGCCAACCGGAATCAGTCCCTCAAGGACCATGGACAACCTGCTGACTTGATTCAGGGATTTCACCTGATCGACACCCTGAAGGCTCCCGCTCCGCTGTGAATCACTCTCTGAGGCAGCCACCTCCAAGACACTGATCGCGCACACAAAAACCGCCCCGAAAGCTCGGAGCGGTTTTAAGCAGATACGACGAGGTTTTAGCCGGCGGTTTTCTCCAGGAATTCCAGCACACCCGCCTTGTAGACCTTGTCGCCAACCGCAACCATGTGGTCCCGGTCCGGAATATCCAGCACCTGAGCATTGGGGATCAGATCCGCCAATGCCTGGGCCGAACCTGCAATGTCATCCTTGGTGCCAACGGCAACCAGCACCGGTCGCTCGATGCGGCTGACGTCTTCCTCGGAAATCTTCTGCCGCGACGAGCGCATGCAGGCAGCCAGCGCCAGACGGTCGGATTTCGTCTGATCGGCAAAGGCACGAAAGGCGCGGCCCGTCCGGTCTTCCACATCCTTGATGCTGTCAGCCTCCAGCGCTGCGGCGATCGGCTCCGGATCGCCAACACCGCCGACCATGCCGTAGCCCAGACCGCCGAAGACCACACGACGGACCTTCTCGGGATGATTGAGCGTCAGGAAGGCGGAGATACGCGCGCCCATCGAGTACCCCATGACATCGACGCTCGCCAGACCGAGATGCTCGATCAGGTTGAAGGCATCCTCCGCCATCACCGGTGCGCCATAGTCGTCCGGATTGTAGAACTTGGTGCTGTCGCCATGGCCACGATTGTCGAGGGTGATCACCCGAAACCCGGCTTTGGTCAGCGTGCGGACCCAACCCGGATAGTCCCAATTGACGAACTTGTTGGAGGCGAACCCGTGGATCAGCAGGATCGGATCGCCTTCACCCTGATCGGTGTAGGCGATTTCGACCCCATTCTTTTCAAATGTCGGCATTGTCAGCTTCAAGATGTGAGGTGAATAAAACAGGAAAGCCCAGTCTACGCGGATCGCCGCAGCTGGGAAACCCGCCACGGCAAACTATCCCGCGCCCTTTGTCCCGTCCACAGAGCGGCCCGAGACGACCGGCCGCACGCTTTTCCCCTACACAACGGTGCGTCGAATAGGTATGGTCCGGCGCAAATCGATGGCACCTCTTGAATGGATTGAACAGATGGCGGATCAAATCGTCCCGCATTTCCAAAACAACAGCGGTCATGATTCCGTGGCCATCGGCGCCCGCGAATTCATGTGCATTGGCGCCAACCCGCCCTTCGATCACCCGCATGTCTTCCTGGACCTCGGCGACGAATATGAAATCGTCTGCCCCTATTGCTCGACCCTCTACAAGTTCGATGCAACGCTGAAGGCCAACGAGACCTCGCCGACCGATTGCGTCTGGACGCCAGACAACATCACCTCCGCCGCCTGATTCCCGGTCCCGGACGCCCCGGGGCCTCCCGGCTTTTCTCTTTCGACAGGTTGACCCCGGATGTCTGAGCCGATTGTCATCGTCGGGGCCGGTATCGGCGGATTGAGCTGCGCCCTGGCGCTGGCACACCGCGGTCATGCCGTGCGTGTGATGGAACGCGCCACCCAGCTCGAAGAAATCGGGGCCGGTCTGCAGCTTTCCCCCAACGCCTGTCACTGCCTGCGGCAAATCGGCACTCTGGAACAGGTTGAAAGCGCGGCGACCGCCCCAAACAACATTCATGTGCGCAGCGGGCGCTCCGGTCGGACCGTCACCCGCCTGCCGCTCAATCCGTATCTTCCGGGTCTTTATGGCGCGCCCTATCTGGTCGTCCACCGGGCCGACCTGCAATCCGCGCTTCTTGCCGCCTGCCTCAATCACCCCTCGGTCGACATTCACTACGGTCACGCTTTTGCCAGCCGTGAGCCGCGTTCAGAAGGCCTGGAGCGCGCCAGCTTCACAACCAGCTCCGGCACAGTGGCCTTCGACACGCCCCTGCTGATTGGCGCCGACGGCGTCTGGTCTGCGGTGCGTAAAACAATCCCCGGCGCCGCAGAGGTCGCGTTTTCCGGACGCACAGCCTACCGCGCCACCCTGCCCGCTGACCAGATCCCCGCGGCTGAAATGCAGGACACCGGGCTGTGGCTCGGGTCCGAGGCCCATCTGGTGCATTATCCGCTGCAAAACGGCACGGCCTTCAATCTCGTCGCCCTCATCAAGGAAGACTGGAACGAGGAGACCTGGTCCGCTCCGGTGTCCCGACAGACGTTTCTCAAGACTTTCAAGCGCTGGTCGCCGGCAGCCCGCACTCTGCTGGAAAAACCGGACACATGGCTGAAGTGGGCGCTTTGCGGCGTTGAAGCCCGCGCGCCTTGGGGCGTCGACCGCACGCTGCTGATGGGGGATGCCGCCCACGGCATGTTGCCCTTCGCGGCCCAGGGCGCTGCCATGGCCATCGAGGACGGAGCCGTTCTGGCCCATCTCGCCACCCGCCACCTGGATGCCCCCGACACCCTGCGTCAGTCGTATGAGACGGCCCGCCAGGAGCGCGTGGCAAAGGTGCAGGCGCTGGCCCGCAGCAACGGCGAAATCTATCATCTGTCCGGCCCGCTGGCTCTGGCACGCGACACCTTCATGCGGGTGGCCGGTGCCAAAAACCTGCTGCGGCGTCAGGACTGGATCTATCGCTGGCAGCCGCCTGCCCTGTGATCGACAGGCGAATCGGAACCCTCTCCCGGATTTCTGCGGTCTTTTTCCCCGCATAACTTGAGCCTTGCCTCAGCTTGGGCTAAAGCCAACCACCATTCAAATGTGGCCCAGGATCGACACGGGAGCGCTTGGCCGATGGCAGATGCGTCGCAAGAACCAGTTACCGCCGGCTTTGTCGTCATTGGCGACGAAATTCTTTCCGGGCGAACCAAAGACAAGAACATCGGCTTTCTGGCCGAGTATCTCACCGCTCTCGGCGTTGACCTTGTAGAAGTGCGGATCGTGCCGGATGTGCGCGAGCGCATCGTCGAAGCCGTCAACGCACTGCGGGCACAATACACCTATGTCTTCACCTCCGGCGGCATTGGTCCGACCCACGATGACATCACCGCCGACAGCATCGCCGCCGCCTTTGGCGTCTCCATCGACGTCGACCCGCGTGCCCGCGCAATCCTGGAAGAGCATTACGGCAGCCCCGAGCTTCTGACCCCGGCCCGCCTGCGCATGGCACGCATTCCCGCAGGCGCCGATCTGATCGAGAACGCCGTTTCCAAGGCACCCGGCTTCCGGCTTGAGAATGTCCACGTCATGGCCGGCGTGCCCTCCATCATGCAGGCCATGGTCGATGCCATCGCGCCAACTCTGAAGACCGGCGCCAAGATGCTGTCACGCACGCTGGATGCAGACCTGCCGGAAAGCCGGCTGGCAGAACAGCTCGGCCGCATTCAGGACGCCAACCCGCAGACGCTGATTGGCTCCTACCCAAGGTCCACCGATGGCCGCTTCACAACGCAGATTGTCGTTCGCTCGCGCAGTGAACACGACTTGAATACCGCGGCGGATGCCGTGGTAACCGCTATTCGGGACGCTCAGGCGCGCACGTGATGCATCGCCGGGCCTCCCTGCCCGAAAAAGATTGAAAGGCACAGACATGGAAAATCCAGAACAGAACAAGGCGTTTCCCGTTTCCTGGGACATGTTCCACCGCGATGCCCGGGCGCTGGCCTGGCGCTTGTCCAGCCAGGGCGAATGGAAGGCCATCGTCTGCATCACCCGCGGCGGGCTGGTTCCAGCCGCGATCGTGGCACGTGAGTTGGGCATCCGCACCATCGAGACCGTCTGCATTGCCTCCTACCACGACTATGAGAACCAGGGTCAACTGCAGGTGATCAAGCCGGTCGATCCGAAAGTGGTTGATCTGGAAGGCGGCGAAGGCAAGGGCGTTCTGGTCATCGATGATCTTGTCGACACCGGCAAGACGGCTCAGGTCGTGCGGGAAATGCTGCCCAAGGCGCATTTCGCCACGGTCTATGCCAAGCCAATGGGTGTGCCGATGATCGACACCTTCATCACTGAAGTGTCTCAAGACACCTGGATCTACTTCCCCTGGGATATGGGATGGCAGTTCCAGCCGCCGCTTTCCAAGGAAACCCGCGGCTAATCTCCCCGATTGGTGGCTTCGCGGCCACAGTGCCACAGCAAGGGCTTCACGAAGTGCGTGTTCTCACGCACCTGTGAGGCCCTTGCCACGTTTAAGGCGCAATTTCGGATTTTACGGGACTCCAATAAGTTGACTTGGAACGGTGACGTATTTGGAGCGTTGGTCCTTCGAACCCGTTTCTTGTCTATGAACCCGTTTCTTGTCTATCAAGACATTGCTGGCATTCTGATCGCAGCGTCCGGCTCAGCAGTATTTCCTTACCAAGGCTCGTGAATGTCCCTCTCCCGTCGTAGTTTCATTGTTTCGGCCAGCGCCGCCCTTCTGGCTGGTTGCGCCTCCAACTCACGCCCCATGCCGCAGGCAATGGCGCCCACACCCGGCACCCTCCGCCGCATCGATCCGGCCTATGTGCAGATGTACTCTGCGCTGCCGCAGGAACGCTTCCCGATCCCAGCCGTCGACCTGCAAAAGATCGATCCGGTCTATTACCGCCAAATTGTCGATTATCCGACATCCGAGCCCGCCGGTACCATCGTCGTCGATACGCCCAACCGGTTCCTCTATCTGACAATGGAACACGGCAAGGCCATGCGCTACGGCGTCGGCATTGGTCGTGACGGCTTCACCTGGAGTGGCGAGGCGCGGATCGCCTACAAGCGTGAATGGCCGACCTGGACACCGCCGTCCGAAATGATCGACCGCCAGCCGGAGCTGGAAAAATACCGCAATGGCATGCCGCCAGCGCTGGACAACCCGCTCGGTGCCCGTGCGCTCTACATCTTCCAGAACGGCAAGGACACGCTCTACCGGCTGCATGGCACCTCGGAAGACTGGTCCATCGGCAAGGCCGTCTCCTCAGGCTGTGTCCGCCTGCTACACCATGACGTCATTGACCTCTACAACCGGGTCCCCAAAGGCACCCGCATTGTCGTCCGCCAGGCCAGCATGCCCGGCGTCTCCTGATCCAGAAAGGCAGGCCTCCGAGCCTGCCTTTTTAGTCTGGGACGACCGTAAAATCGAACGCACGCCGCAGTCCCGGCCTCGAGCCGGAACGGCAGAGAAATGCGACTTTGGCGCTCATGTGACGAGGGTCTTGCAATCTCAATGAGCCCACCTCTCGGGCTCACCGGTCCCGGCTCTGCGCTTTGACTTGGCCGGGATGACGATGGCGGGCGTTTAAGACGACAAACTCACCCTCGTACCCCACCTCGCCTGCGTCATTCCGCACGCAGCGCGAGCGAAGATGCGGAACCGGGGATCCATGTACCCCCTCACTCCCCCCTCTCCGCCGTCATCCTCGGGCCTGACCCGAGGATCCATGCCGTTCCGTTTCCACGCACTCAGGCTGTACCGAGACGTGAGGAAGCGGCATGGATGCCATGGCCGGGACATTGCATGACGCAAGGGGCGGGGGAATTTCGAGAAGGTGGTGACCACCTTGGAAAGACGGGCGTCTAGATCAGCAACTCTACCGGCCGGTCAGCGTCGATGCTGTCGAGTGTGATGCTGCAGCCGATGGCATAGACCTCGACGCCCGCTGCCTTGGCAAGCCGGAAGGCCTCGGCATAGGTGGGGTCGATGTCGCCAGCCAGCGACAGGCGGTCACAATCGGGCCGTTGCACCAGGAACACCATCGCTGCCCGATGGCCCTCAGCCACCATGTCGCCCAGTTCCGCCAGATGCTTGGCACCGCGTGCAGTCACACTGTCGGGAAATTCCGCCAGTCCCGGCTGACGCATCAGATGAACGTTCTTGACCTCCACATAGGTCAGGCTGCCGTCTTCTGCCTGCAGCAGAATGTCGATACGCGAGTTCTTGCCGTATTTGACCTCGCGTCGCAGGCTGGCAAAACCTGCCAGCCGAGGAATGCGACCAGTCACCAGCGCCTCTTCCACCAACCCGTTCGGATGTGCGGTGTTAATGCCCACCAGCGCACCATCGGCCTCCATGATTTCCCAGGAATAGGCCAGCTTGCGCTTCGGATTGTCCGACTTGGACAACCAGACACGGGCGCCCGGCTGCTTCAGACCCAGCATCGACCCCGGATTGGCGCAATGCGCCGTGATCTCGGATCCGTCGGCATCGAGCACCACATCCGCCAGAAACCGCTTGTAACGCTTGACCAGACGGCCACTTTCCAACGGCACAGAAAATTTCATCGCACAAACCCCAGCCGTGATCGATCGCGCGGCAGAACCACCCGCATCAAAAAGAACAAATCATAAACACTGAAGGTGGTTTAGCGCGACCAGAAATCCGGGTCAAGCAGCACCAGAACGGTAAACAGTTCCAACCGGCCAAGCAGCATCGCAAACGACAGCAGCCACTTGGCCCCGTCTGGGAGTGGCGCGAAATTGCCAGCAGGCCCAATCACCGGCCCAAGACCCGGACCGACGTTGCCGACAGATGTCGCCGCAGCCGATACCGCCGTCACCAGGTCCAGTCCGAAGAACGACAAGGCCAGGGTGATGACCCCAACCGACCCCAGATAGACCACGAGGAAGGCCAGAACGGAAAATGACAGCTCCGGCGTCAGACGAGTACCGCCATATTCTTCCGACATCACCCGGTTTGGCCGGACCATGCGGCGCAGATGCGCCCGCACCGTGCCGAAGAACACCAGAAAACGGAAGATCTTGATGCCGCCTGTCGTCGAGCCCGTACACCCTCCGACGAATTTCAGCAGCAACGCAATGCCGATCACCGGGGCGCCCCACTGGGTGTAGTCTCCCAGAGCGTAGCCGGTGCCAGTCACAATCGACACCACATTGAAGGTGGCCTTCAGCAGCGCTTCATCGAAGGGGAAGTTCATTTCCACCCCGAGATAGACCGTCAGCACGAGCGAGACGATGGCCAGAAAGCCGATCAGCGCGCGCACTTGCGGGTCGCGCCACAGCAGCAGCGGTTGTCCCCGCAGCGCCTGGATGATCAACACGAACGGCAAGGAGCCAATGATCATGAACACCACGGCAACCCAGCCCGAGGCGGGATTGGTGAAATAGCCGAAGGACTGATCATGGGTGGAATAGCCGCCGGTGGCAATCGTCGTCAGCGCGTGATTGAACGCATCGAAGAGATCCAGCCCCGTGGCGATGTAACAGATGATGCAAAGCACGGTGAGGAACAGATAAGCCAGCCCCAGCAGGCGGATCAGCTCGACCGAGCGCGAAACGATCTTCTCGGAGCGATCCGAATTCTCGCTCTGGAACAGCTGCATTCCGCCAATGCGCAGGAAGGGCAAAAGCACGATGGCCATAACGATGATGCCGACGCCGCCCATCCACTGCATGATCGACCGCCACACCAACAGGCCGGGCGGCAGATTGTCCAGTCCGGACAGAACCGTCGAGCCGGTCGTGGTGAACCCGGACACAGCCTCGAAAACCGCATCCGCATAGCCAACCCCGAGCCAGAGAAACGGCAGGGCACCGAAGGCTGGCAACGTCGCCCAGGACAGGGTGGTCAAAATGAAGGTCTGGCGGGTATCAAGCCCCTCGGACAGCGAACCGCCCATGGCAATGGACAAGAGCAGCCCGACCATTCCGGTCAGCAACGAGGAGAAGACAAAGGTCTGCCAATCAGCGTTTTTGGCGGCAACATCGACAATAGCGGGAATCAGCATGGCCGTAGCCAGGCCGACATACAGAAACCCCAAGACGTTGAGAACAGGTCGAAGAGAGATCAATCGGTCTTTTCCCGCCAGCTCGGCTTTTCTTGTCACGCCTTCCAGGTCAGGCCACCCCGGCCTTGCGGAAGTCATGGCCCCACAGTCACTTCAACTGGCACCCGCCGTCAAAGCTGTCCTTCCCTACACTGGAAGCATGGCTTTGCCAATGTTTTCAGGGTCAGGCGAACGCCGCAACGCCGCTCAGTCGCGGACTGTTCACAGGGATCGACACAGAGCGCCAAGAAAGGCCGCATCCGCCTTCACGGCCTGCGCCGCCACGAGAAATCTTCTCAGACAGCTCAAAGGGCGGTAGCGCCGGAAAAAACCCGCTTAAGCAGCCCAAAAGGGCGGTAGCGCAAGAAAAACCCGCTCAAGTAGCCCAAAGGGCGGTAGCGCAAAGGGCGGTAGCGCAGGAAATATGGTGCGGGCAGCCGGACTTGAACCGGCACGACCTAGGGTCGAGGGATTTTAAGTCCCTTGCGTCTACCAATTTCGCCATGCCCGCATTGGTACGCTTTTTTTCTCGGTAGCCGCTGGGGGCGTTTGACGCAAGCCGCAATCGTTGCTTTCGAAAAGCTTTTCACTGCGCGCAGGCTTCCGCTCTAGATTTCTGAGCCTCAAGCGGATATTTCAGGCTGAAATCCTGTGCTACAGTTTCTCCGAAGGTGGATGCGCGCGAAGCTGTCCGTTTCGCGCCAATCTTTCAAGACATTGCCGAGCATCAGACAGCCAGAACTTCAAAGCCGAGCAGAAGCCCCTATGGTCACCTACATCGATGCCACCACAGCCCCCATGAAGAACACCGGACAGGTCCGTCTTTATGGTCCCGAGGATTTTGAGGGCATGCGCAAGGCATCGCAACTGACCGCGCGGTGCCTGGATGAGCTGGCAGCGATGGTCAAGCCAGGATTGACCACACAGGCCATTGACGACTTCGTCTTCGAGTTTGGCGAGGCCCATGGCGCCCTGCCCGCCACGCTGAACTACCGTGGCTATACCAAGAACACCTGCACCTCGATCAACCATGTGGTCTGTCACGGCATTCCCAACGACAAGCCGCTGAAGGATGGCGACATCGTCAACATCGATGTCACATATATTCTCGATGGTTGGCACGGCGACAGCTCGCGCATGTATCCTGTGGGCACGGTCAACCGCAAATCCGAGCGGCTGATGGAGGTCACCTACAATTCCCTGATGCTGGGCATCGAGGCGGCCAAGCCCGGCAACACCACAGGCGACATCGGCCACGCCATCCAGACCTATGTCGAGAGCCACCGCTATTCCGTTGTCCGGGATTTCTGCGGCCATGGCGTCGGCAAGTTGTTCCACGACGCGCCCAACATCCTGCATTACGGCCGCCCCGGTGAAGGGGTGGAGCTGAAGCCGGGCATGATCTTCACCATCGAGCCGATGGTGAACACCGGCCGGCCGCAGGTTAAAGTGCTCAATGACGGCTGGACCGCCGTGACCCGTGACCGGTCGCTGTCTGCCCAGTACGAACATTCCATCGGCATCACCGCCGATGGCTGCGATATTTTCACCCAGTCGCCTGCGGGGCTGCACACCCCGGGGCTGACGATCGACTGAACGGGCCAAACGGAAAAGAGCAAAGCCCCAAGGCCCGTGGCCAACGGGAGGGCGCATGGAGAACGAGCAGCCGGGTTTCAATGACAAGGCCCTTGCCAAGGATCCAGCGAAGGATCCGGCAACCGGAGACCCCAACGACCACATCGGTCATCGGCAACGTTTAAAACAACGTTTCCGACAAAGCGGGGGCTCGTCCCTGCAGGATTACGAACTTCTCGAGCTGCTACTGTTTTCCGCCCTGCCACGTCAGGACACCAAACCCATCGCCAAGGCGCTGCTGAAGAGGTTCGGCAGCTTTGCCTCGGTGATTGGAGCGCCACGGGCTCGACTGAAGGAAATCACCGGCGTTGGCGACAGCGTGGTCGACACCCTGAAGGTGACACAGGTCGCCGCACAGCGGCTGATCATACGCGAGGTCGACGAGCGCGAACCGCTCTCCTCCTGGTCGAAGGTGATGGACTACATCCACATCGCCATGGCGCATGAGACAGTGGAAGAGTTCCGCATCCTGTTTCTCGACAAGCGCAACGGCCTGATCGCCGACGAGGTGCAGCAAAAAGGCACCATCGATCACACACCCGTCTACCCCCGCGAAGTCATTCGCCGGGCGCTCGAGCTTTCCGCCAGCGCCATGATTCTGGTGCACAATCACCCCTCGGGCGATCCGACCCCATCACGCGCTGACATTCAGATGACACGGCAAATAGCGGAAATCGCGAAGCCTCTGGGCGTCGAGGTCCATGACCACATCATCGTCGGGCGCCAGGGCCAGGTCAGCTTCAAGGGCCTGCAGCTATTGTAAATTCAACTGATAAGTAATTTACCCAACGTCACTTACAGATAACCTACAAAAAATCGCCCAACCGACTGGACTTAAACGGAATTAACCAAGTAACTCCTGAATTTCTTAACTCCCCAGGTGCGAGATTGCACTCTGTGGAGGAATGCGGAATGAAGTCGGAAATCGAGCCATCAAGCAGGCGAATCGCGAATGTGATCATCGTCCCGATGATTGTTGTGGTCGTTTTGGCCGTCGCCGGTGTCTTCGCTGTTTTGCTCTGGTCTGCAAGTGTGTCCAACGAAACCGCCAAGCAAAGCAAGCAACAGCTCGTCACTGGCACCATGAACGTGCTGTTGATGGAGCATGCGAGACGTCAGCAGGAATCGGCCCTTTCCGACAGGACCTACATCCGCGCCGCCAAGGGCATCGAGCAAAAGCAGTGGCTGCAGTACAACATCGGACAGCGGCTCTATGACAGCGACAGTTTTCAAAAAAGCCTGATCCTCGACCACGCCTATCAGCCCTTGATGCAATTCAATGCTGAAGGGGACACCGCCTTTTACACTCCGCATGTGAAGAACCAGATTTTCGGCTCCGTTGCCCGTGTCCGCGCCCGCACCATCCTGGAGTTTTACGAGGACAACCACCGCAGTCCGGTTTCGTCGCCGTCCCAGCACTTCGACCAGCGTTTCATCTTCGACACCGGCTACGCAGAAATGGACGGTGAGCTGTTCCTGTATTCGGCAGCCGCGATCCGTCCCGAGACAGCCGCATTCCCGGCCCCAAAGGCGTCACCTGCCGTTCTGATCTCCTTCCGCAGGTTCGACAGGGATCTTGCCGGAACAGTGGCGCGGCTGACCGGCGTGGAGAATCTGCGGCTGACGTTCAGCCAGTCACCTGAACCGGAACAGGCCTCGATTGAAATCCGCAACGTGACGGGACGCTCGATCGCCCATATCACCTGGAAGGGAGAACGCCCGGGCACAGCCCTGCTGGAGCGTCTCGCCCCGGTTCTGCTGATTCTGGCGCTTGCCATCATCGGCCTGACCATCGGTGTGATCGACTTCACCCGGCAGACCACGCAGAAGCTCGAAACCAACCAGGCAACGGCGCTCTACAACTCTCGCCACGACACCCTGTCCGGCCTGCCGAACCGCGATGAATTTTTCGACTTGTTACGCGTCGCCCTCTTGGAAGAGACCCCGGAAGCGACGCAGACGGCCGTGGTCTATATAGATCTGGACCGCTTCAAGGACATCAACGACACGCTCGGTCATGCCGCCGGTGACACGGTGATCTGCGCCGTAGCAAACCGACTTTCCTCCGTTCTGCCCGAGAAGGGCGTTCTGGCCCGTATCAGCGGCGACGAGTTCGCCATGTTCCTGCCTGGCTGCGATGATCCCGAACGCGTGGAAATGGTCCTCGCACGCTTCCAGGACTGCCTGACACGCCCGGTGACGGCCGAGCACACAGAGATCCATGTCAGTCTGTCAATGGGGGCCGCCCTTGCTCCGCAGGACGGAAACAGCCCCGGCGAGCTGATGCGCAAGGCCGACATCGCCCTTTACGATGCCAAGGCGTCAGGCCGCAGCCGCTGGTCGTTCTTCTCGTCATCGATGCAAGAACAGGTGCTGGCGAAGGATAAGCTGTCTCGAGAACTGCGCCACGCCATCGACAATGATTTGCTCGATGTGGCCTATCAGCCGCAGATCAGCCATGACGGTCGGCAGGTGACCTCCCTGGAAGCTCTGGCACGCTGGCGCCATCCGGAAATGGGAGCCATCTCACCGGTTCGCTTCATCCCATTGGCCGAAGAAACCGGACTGATCAACGATCTCGGCATGTGGATCCTGCGCCGCGCCTGTCGCGATGCAGACCAGTGGCCTCACCTGACCATCGCGGTCAATGTGTCCCCCTCCCAGTTCAAGCACCCCCGCTTTGTCGAACAGGTTCTGGAAACTCTGGAAACCTTCTCGATCCCGCCACAGCGGCTTGAGATCGAGGTGACGGAGAGCGTTTTTGCAAGCGACGAACACGCGATTCTCACCGCCATGAAACGCTTGAAGGATCTGGGGGTCAAAATCGCCCTCGATGACTTCGGCTCCGGCTATTCCAGTTTGAGCTACCTGAGAAAATTCCCCTTTGACACATTGAAGATCGACCGCTGCTTTCTCACAGCCTTCGACGATGGGGCCGAGGCACGCGCCATCGTCAAGACCATCATCGCCCTGGGCAAGGCGCTTGGTATGGAAATCGTCGGCGAAGGTGTGGAAACGATCGAGCAGCTGGACTTCCTGCTGGAAAACGGCTGCGACAGAATTCAGGGCTATTTCATAGCCGTGCCTTTGACACGGCCGCGCCTCAAGGAGTTTCTCGTCGTGCATGCCGAGGACATCGCCGCACAGAAGCATACGGCCTCAAACGCGCAGATCAGCCCAAAGGTACACAAGCTGCTGGGCTAGCTTTCACACGGTGAGATCCCTGCCTCGAATTCCCGGCTGAAGGCAAGAAAACGCTGGAACACGTCCTTGCCCGACAGACCCACGGGTTGATCCGGCGCCGCAGGCACAGCCATCTTTTCAAGGCCAAAGCTGCCGAACCGCTGACGGATCATCTCCTCCAGCCACAGTTCCTGTTGAGCGGCCCGCAACCGGCCGACGCCCTCCACCACCTGCAGATGATGTCTGTGCCCCTCCAGAGACTGCAACAGCATGTCCAGTCCGGTCCCCTCAGTGGAGGAAATCTCGACCACAGGCACAGTCCAGGTTTTTGCCGGATCGCGCTCCGTTGACGCGCGCTTGGAGAGCGAAAGTGCGCCGTTGATATCGGCCGCCGTCCGACGTGCTGCCGGACCCAAATCCGCCTTGGTCACGGCAATCACCTGAGGCAATTCCATGATGCCGGCTTTCATGAACTGCAAACTGTCCCCCGCCCCCGGCTGCATGCACAGGCACAGGGTGTCGCAGGCCGTCGCCACCTCGCCTTCCGACTGGCCGGTGCCGACGGATTCGAGGATCACCACGTCGAAGGCTGCGCGCAGCAGGGTGACAACGGCGAGCGCATGCTCCGACAAGCCTCCCAACCGGCGGCCAGCGGCCATCGAACGCACAAAGACGTCGGCGTCGTCAGGATCTGTCTGAAGGCGTGTCCGGTCGCCCAGCAAGGCACCGCCGGTGACGCGCGAAGAGGGATCAATTGCCAGAACCGCCACCCGTTGCCCACGCTCGCGGATCCGATGGATCAAGGCCCGCGTCAGAGTGGACTTGCCAACGCCCGGCGGACCAGTCAGTCCAAGTACATGCCCCCCATCAAGGCCCAGAAGACTGTCCAGGTATCCCGCAACAGTCGCTTCCTGACCGGCCGTCTCCAGCCGGGTGATCAGGCGAGAAAGTGCCCGTTTCGATAACACGCGAAGGGCGGCCGGATCGTAGAACTCATCCATGACCGCCCTCCTCATATTTCGCGCGCTTGCCATCACGGCTGAAGCAATCAGGCCTTTTTCAAGGCCGCCTGAGCGGCTGCCAGCCGGGCAATCGGCACCCGGAAGGGCGAGCAGGATACATAGTCGAGGCCGACGCTCTCACAGAAGTGGATCGACGCCGGATCACCGCCGTGTTCCCCACAGATGCCGAGCTTGATATCTGGCCGTGTGCTGCGTCCGCGCTCAGAACCGATCTTCACCAGCTCGCCAACGCCCTCCTGATCGAGCGACACAAACGGATCCTGTTCAATCAAGCCCTTGCTCTGATACGTGCCGAGGAAAGATGACGCATCATCACGGGAAATACCGAAGGTGGTCTGGGTCAGATCGTTGGTGCCGAAAGAGAAGAACTCCGCCGACTTGGCGATTTCAGCCGCCTGCAGCGCTGCACGCGGCAACTCCACCATGGTGCCGACCTGATAATCGACCTTGGTGCCGGTTTCCGCCATCACGGCATCTGCCGTCTTGACGATGACATCACGCACCAGATCAAGCTCACCCTTGAGCCCGACCAGCGGCACCATGATTTCCGGCACGACCGGAGAACCAGTCTCCTTGCCAGCCGCAATCGCCGCCTCAAAGATGGCTCGCGCCTGCATTTCGGCGATTTCCGGATAGGACACCAGCAGACGGCAGCCACGATGACCAAGCATCGGATTGAACTCTTCCAGAGCCAGCGCCCGCTCGCGCAGGGCATCCAGCGGCACGTTCATGGCAAGGGCCACGTCATTCAGCTCTGCAGGGGTCTTGGGCAGGAATTCATGCAACGGCGGATCGAGCAGTCGGACAGTGACCGGCAGCCCCTGCATGATAACGAAAAGCTCGGTAAAGTCCTTGCGCTGGATCGGCAACAGCTTCGACAGGGCGGAGCGACGGCCCTTCTCCGTCTCGGCGAGGATCATCTCGCGCACGGCGAGAATCCGTTCACCTTCGAAGAACATATGCTCCGTGCGGCAAAGCCCGATGCCTTCGGCGCCGAAGTTGAGCGCGACCTTGGCGTCTTGCGGGGTTTCCGCGTTGGTACGCACCTTCATCCGCCGCACTTTGTCAGCCCAGCTCATCAAGATGCCGAAGTCGCCGGACAGCGTCGGCTGCTGCATCGCCACCTGGCCGGACAGCACCTGGCCACTTGCACCATCGATGGTGATGATGTCGCCTTCCCGAAATGTCTTGCCGGCACAGGTCACGATGCCCTGACGGTAGTCAATCCGCAGCGTACCGGCGCCCGAAACACAAGGCTTTCCCATGCCACGTGCCACGACGGCGGCGTGCGAAGTCATGCCACCACGGCTGGTCAGAATGCCTTCCGCCGCATGCATGCCGTGAATGTCTTCCGGGCTGGTTTCCACCCGCACCAGAACCACCTTCTGACCGGCAGCCTTTGCAGCTTCGGCAGCATCAGACGAGAACACGATGGCGCCGGAAGCCGCGCCAGGCGACGCAGGAAGTCCGGTCGCGAAGATATCGCGCTCCGCACTCGGGTCGATGGTCGGATGCAACAACTGATCCAGTGCCGCAGGCTCCACCCGCATCACGGCTTCTTCTTCGCCGAGCAGTCCCTCGGCAACCATGTCGACGGCAATCTTCAGGGCAGCCTTCGCCGTGCGCTTGCCGGCACGGGTCTGCAACATCCAGAGCTTGCCTTTTTCAATGGTGAATTCCAGGTCCTGCATGTCGCGGTAATGCGCTTCCAGCTTGTCGCAGATCGTCTGGAACTCGGCGAAAGCTTCCGGCATCAAATGCTCAAGCGACGGGTTTTCAGAGCCCGCCTCGATCCGCGCAACTTCTGTAATGTCCTGTGGCGTACGAATGCCGGCAACCACATCCTCACCCTGGGCATTCACCAGAAACTCGCCATAGAGACGCTTGTCGCCCGTGGAGGGGTTGCGGGTAAAGGCAACACCGGTCGCCGATGTCTCCCCCATGTTGCCGAACACCATTGCCTGAACGTTGACGGCTGTGCCCCAGCTTGAGGGAATGTCTTGCAGGCGACGGTAGGTCTTGGCCCGGGTCGTCTGCCAGGAGCCGAAGACGGCGCCGATCGCGCCCCACAGCTGTTCATGCGGATCCTGCGGGAAAGGCTTTTCCAGCTCCTTCTCGACCAGCGCCTTGAACGTCTCGACAATGCCGATCCACTCGTCCGGTGTAATTTCCGTGTCGAGGGAATACCCCTTGGAGGCCTTGTGATCCTCCAGCACTTCCTCGAAATCATGATGGTCCATGCCCATCACCACATCCGAGTACATCTGAATGAACCGCCGGTAGCTGTCCCAGGCAAATCGCGGATCGCCGGAGCTTTCGGCAATCGCCTTCACCGTGATGTCGTTGAGGCCAAGGTTCAGCACCGTGTCCATCATTCCGGGCATGGAGACGCGGGCCCCCGAACGCACCGAGAGCAGCAGCGGATTGGTGGTGTCGCCAAACCGGCGTCCGGTTGCGTCTCCAACAGCAGCAAGCGCCGCCTCGACATCCCCTGCCAGGCTGTCCGGATAGGACTGACCATGGTCATAATAATAGGTGCAAACTTCCGTGGTGATCGTAAAGCCTGGGGGAACCGGAAGTCCGAGATTGCTCATCTCGGCCAGATTCGCGCCTTTGCCACCCAACAGGTTCTTCATGGTTGCAGCACCGTCAGCACTGCCATTGCCGAACCTGTAGACCCACTTGGTCATCTATCGTCTCCGCTTGTCGCCGCCCGTCAATTCGGACGTGCCTATCAGTTTGCACTGCACATTCCTGCTATGGCGAACCTGAGGAAACAAGTCTTTTTTCGTCGTATACGCTCTTGTACAGGTGCTTATCGGGGCACGGAGAGTCCCAGCTTTCAACGCCTTAAATCAATTTATGTCCGGCTTTTGCATTTTCCCGCTTTTCCTTGCCGGGCGGCCTTAAACAAGCCATTGTCACCGCAATACTGGACGTGAGCTGTCTAAAAGTGGCCGAAAGTGCCGCTGGACTTTGAAAATTTGTGCGACATCCCGTCGAGAAACGTGACAATTCCAGGACTTGTCACTGTACTGCGTAGGCAGATCTGCCAGAATCGCACGCGACGGGCCCCGCATCAGAATGTGAGGTGATATGGACGACCTGTGCCGAGCGACCCGGTCCTTTTTCCGCAAGACTGCATCCCTGAAAACTCTTGCCACCGCCGGCTTTCTGCTCGCCGCCGTGAGCCCCGCTGCACTGGCCCAGACCACAGCCTCCGATACGGCCACTCTGGCCCAGGAAGGCACGCCGCTCGACCTTCCGTTGACCTTGTCCGGCAGTTATCTGTCTGCCCTTCTGGCAACCGAAGCCCAGGATTATTCGCGCGCCGCCGCCTTTTACGAGGAAGCGCTGGCCGCCGACCCGCACAATCAGGTCCTGCTTCTGCGCACCTTTCTGTTCAAGCTGGCGAATGGCGACATCCGCGAAGCCCTGAACTATGCACAGGATCTGCAAGACACCTCACCGAATGACTATATCCTCCTGCTGGCGCGGCTGACCCAGGGTGCCGATGCCCTGCTGAGCCAGCGCTATGAGGAAGCCGATGCCCTGCTGCAGACGGAAGGCACCGACGCCATGAGCGTCCTGGCCCTGGGGATTTCCAAGGCCTGGGCGGAGTTTGGCACTGGCAACACCAAGGCCGGACTGACAACTCTGGATGAGCTGGAAGGACCCGACTGGTTCACCGCTTTCACTGCAACCCATCAGGCGTTGCTGGCCTTTGCCGCCGGTGACGTTGAAACCGCGCGCACCCACATCGAGGAAGCCCACGCAGCCGACAAGGGCGCCATCCGGGTGGTCGACACCTATGCGCGCATTGTCGATGCCGCTGGCGACAAGGCCAAAGCGCTGGAAGTTCTCGATGAATACAACAAGCTTCTGCACGGTCATCCGCTTCTGGATGCAACCCGCAAGGCCATCGAAAGCGGCACCAACAAGGGCCCGCGCATAGCCACTGCCGCCCAGGGCATGGCCGAAATCCTTTACGGGCTCGGCTCGGAGATCGGGCGCGATACAGCCAGCGACCTGTCGTCAGCACTGCTGCAGCTGGCACTCTACCTCGATCCGGAAGCAGCCTTCTCTGCCGTCGCCCTGGCCAGCCAGTATGAGCGCCGAGGCCAGCCGGCCCGTGCCATCGAAGCCCTCAAGCGCGTGCCGGACGGCTCACCTCTGAAGCGTCAGGCGGAAATTCAGATCGGTCTGAATTTCAACCACATGGACAAGGTGGACGAAGCCCGCGCCCATCTCAGCGCCCTGATTGCCGCAAACCCCAATGACATCGACCCGATGATGTCATTGGGCAACATCCTGCGCGCCCACAAGCTCTACGAAGCCTCTGAGCAAGCCTATGATCAGGCCATCGGGACATTGTCCTCGATCTCGCAGAATGACTGGAGCCTGTTTTATTTCCGCGGCATCTGCCGCGAGCGTCTGGACAAATGGGACGCCGCAGAAGCCGACTTCCGCAAGGCACTGGAGCTGTTCCCCGAGCAGCCACATGTGCTGAACTATCTCGGTTACTCCCTTGTCGACAAGGGGATGAAGCTTGATGAAGCGCTCAACATGATCGAGACGGCTGCCAAGCTGCGCCCGAAGGACGGTTACATCATCGACAGCCTCGGCTGGGTCTACTACAAGCTCGGCCGCTATGAAGATGCCGTGGAAGAACTGGAGAGAGCCGTCGCAGTGACTCCGGCAGATCCGGTGATCAACGACCATCTGGGTGACGCCTATTGGAAAGTCGACCGCAAGCTGGAAGCCCGGTTCCAATGGAGCCATGCCCGCGATCTTGATCCGGAGCCGGACGAGCTGCCGAAGATCCTGGAAAAGATCGCCAATGGACTGCAGCCAGCCTCCGGCCCGGATGAAGCCAAGGCTGAAACCAGCCCCAACGGCGGCTGACCCTTTCGGCGGGCGGCACGGCACATATGACATTGGACACGACTGAAACGACATCAGGCGCGGAGGAATTCGCGCCCGCAAAGGTCAATCTGGCCCTGCACATCACCGGCCAGCGCGCCGATGGCTACCACCTGCTTGACAGTCTGGTGGTTTTTCCCAGGATCGGCGACCGGCTGACAGCCTCAAAGCATCAGACAGCTGTTTCGCCCATGGATCAGCCATCCGCGACAGCCACTGACGCGCGCAAAGCACTCCATCTGACGCTCGAAGGCCCGTTTGGTTCTGAATTGCAGCAGACAGACAGCGCCGACAATCTGGTCATCCGCGCCTTTCAGGCCTATTGCACCGCCGTCTCCTGCAATCTGCCTGACGTTTGCCTGCGCTTGCAGAAAAACCTGCCGGTCGCCTCCGGCATCGGCGGCGGGTCGGCAGATGCTGCCGCAGCCCTTCGACTGGCCGCCCGACTGACCGGACGAAGCCTGCCGTCTCGCGACCTGCAGAAGATGGCACTCACCCTCGGCGCCGACGTACCCGTCTGCCTGACCGCCACCCCCATGCGCATGTCCGGCATCGGTGAGATACTGTCGCTCCTGCCCCCACTGCCCGCCATGGGGATGGTGCTGATCAATCCGGGTGTCGGCGTTTCCACACCCGCGATCTTCAAGGCGCTCGACCGACGTGACAATCCGCCCTTGCCGAAACTCCCCCCACGTTTTGCCGACCTGGACGGCCTGATGGCCTATCTGCAGCAGACCCGCAACGACATGCAGGAGGCAGCCGAACAGCTCTGTCCGGCGATTGCTGATGTGGTCGCCGCCCTCAACGCCCAACCGCAAACCCTGCTCGCCCGCATGTCTGGCTCCGGCGCCACCTGCTTTGCCCTTACCCGCCCCGGCACCGAAACCACCCTGGCAACCGACCTCCGGCAGGCCCATCCCTCCTGGTGGATCACCTCCGGGTTGCTCGGCTGAGGCTAGGCTCTCCGCCCAAACCGTCCCGAACGCGCCCACGCCTTGGCCCCGGGTTGGGGCAAGGCAAAGGTCTTCGCCCCCTGCACACACCCCAACGTCTCCCTCTCCTCCGTCATTCTCGTGCCTGACCCGAGGATACATGCCGTTCCATCGCCACGCACTCAGGCTGTGCCGAGACGTGAGGTAACGGCATGGATGCCATGGTCAAGCCATGGCATGACGCAGGTGAGGAAGCCCGGTGCCGGGAAATCTAACGAAGAAACACGCCTCCGCTGTCCCGGCCTTGAGCCGGGACCTAACACACGCATCATATCTGCGCTTTGGCAGTGAAAGCAGATCCCGGATCTTGGTCCGGGACGGCAGAGACGTCGGCAAACCTCAGGCATCCCGCCCCAAGCCCCCCCTCCGTCATCCTCGGGCTTGACCCGAGGATCCATGCCGTTCCGTTTCCACGCACTCAGGCTGTGCCGAGACGCGAGGTAACGGCATGGATGCCATGCTGGTCTTCCGTTTGGGCCATGGCGTGACGCTGGGTGGGGCATATGAAGTGCCAGCGAACTTGAGAACTGCAAGCGGTAGCGCTGCTGTCCTCTGCACCGCTAAAATCGCCCACCTCTCGGGCTCACCGATCCCGGCTCTGCGCTTGGGCTTGGCCGGGATGACGATGGCGGGCGTTTAAGACGACAAACTCACCCTCGCACCCCACCTCTCCTGCGTCATTCCGCACGCAGCGCGAGCGAAGATGCGGAACCGGTGAGCCCGCATATTCCCTTGTGTGGCACGGCGAACCTCAAGCCCCCCCTCCGTCATCCTCGGGCTCGACCCGAGGATCCATGCCGCTCCGTTTCCACGCACTCAGGCTGTGTCGAGACGTGAGGAAGCGGCATGGATGCCATGGTCGGGCCAAGGCAGGGCGCGGGTGGGGAAAAGTAAAACAGCCGGAAGCCGCCACACGCAGCGCAAGCGGAGAGCCAGAAGCGGTGGGCGACGGGCCTAACCTGGGAAGCAGGCCCAAAAAGCAAAAAAGCCCGGCAAGGAACCGGGCTTTTAATCAGACGTGGCGTGAAGTCAGATGATCTAGCTGACGCGGGCAACGCAGAAGGCGACGGCGTCGGCCAGCGCGCCTTTGTGCGGGCCATCGGGCAGACCCTCCAGTGCAGCCAACGCACCGGCGCCGTAGGCTTTGGCACGCTCCACCGTCTCGGCAATGGCACCATGGCTCTTCAAGAGATCAATGGCGCGATCGAGATCACCGTCCTGAATGTCGCCGTCTTCCAGACAGCGTTTCCAGAAGCTTCGTTCCTCGTCGGTGCCGCGCGCAACCGCCAGCACGATCGGCAGGGTGATCTTGCCTTCGCGGAAATCGTCGCCGACGTCCTTGCCCAGGTCTGCAGCCGATCCGCCGTAGTCCAGAGCATCATCGACAAGCTGAAAGGCCAAACCGAGCTGCATGCCGTAATCTCGGGCAGCCGCCTTCATCTCAGCCGACTGGTCGGCAATCACCGGACCGACTTCCGCAGCCGCCGCAAACAGCGCTGCGGTCTTGGCTTCGATCACCCGCAGATAATCTTCCTCGGTGGTGGTGATGTCCTGCGCGGCGCCAAGCTGAAGCACCTCGCCCTCGGCGATGATAGCAGACGCCTCTGACAGGATACGCAGCGCTTCCAGCGATCCGACATCGACCATCATCTTGAAGGCCTGTCCGAGCAAATAGTCGCCGACCAGAACGCTGGCCTGGTTGCCCCACAGCTTGCGGGCCGCAAGCTTGCCCCGACGCATGTCGCTTTCGTCGACCACGTCATCATGCAGCAGCGTTGCCGTGTGCATGAATTCGACGCTGGCAGCCAGGGTCACATGCCCCTCACCGCGATAACCGAACATGTCGGCCATCGCGAGGGTGAGCATCGGCCGCAGCCGTTTGCCACCAGACGAGATGAGATGGGTTGCGATTTCCGGGATCAGCTCCACATTGGAGCCGGCCTTGGAGAGGATGATCTGATTCACCTGCTCCATGCCCCCAACCACGAGGTCGACCAGCGGCTGGATGGAGGGAGAAGACGATGGGTTTTCAGTCAAGCTTGCGGCGAGCGGCACCTGTGGCACTCCTTGTTCACTTTGGGCGGGACAATATGGCGGGAGGAGAGCCGGGGCAAGAGAGCAGGCGGTTGACAAGGCGTTGAAATGCGTCCAGCAGCTTTTTTCTCGACCTTTTCCCCCTGATTGACTGAATATGGGTCAATCAATGCCCCTCTTCCGCAAGGACACCCATGCGAGAAATCGTCCGAACCAACGACATCGTGCTTATTTCCCTTCTCGAATCCCTGTTCAAGGAAGCCGGGATCGAGCACCTCGTCGCCGACGGCAACATGAGCATTCTGGAAGGATCCATGTCGATGATCCCCCGCCGGGTGCTGGTGCTGGACGAGGATGAGGCAACGGCCCGCCGCCTGATCGTCGATGCAGGCCTAGAAAAGGAACTGCGCCCCGCAGGCGATGGCGGATGGTAAGCAGCGGGGAAGACCCCTTGCGCGCTCGGGGCAATGAACCAGCAACAGACAGTCTGGATGGTCCGACGACCTATGATGCGTTCCTCGGCGGTCAGGTGCATCTGCGCCAGCCCGCCAAGGGCCGTCACCGCGCCGGGATGGACGCCGTCTATCTGGCCGCAGCCCTGCCCGATCAAACCAGCGGCCATGTGGTCGATCTGGGGTCCGGCGTCGGCACCGCCGGCCTGTGTGCCGCAGCAAGACTGCAGACGATCCATGTCACTCTGGTGGATGTGGACCCGCTGGCGCTGGATCTGGCGCAGCAGAACCTCAATGACCCGGCCAACGCCGCCTTCGCGCAGCGGACCAAGGTGATGACTGCCGACATCACCGCCAAGGGCACCCTGCGCCATGCATCCGGTCTCACGCCCGGTCTGGCAGACCATGTCATCATGAACCCGCCGTATTATGAGAGCGACCGATTTCGCGCTTCGCCTCAGTTGGCCCGCGCCGGGGCGCATATGCTGGACGCACGGGGTCTGGATCCCTGGACACGAACGGCTTCCGATATCCTGGGCAAGGGCGGCTCACTGACAGTGATCTTCCGTGCCGATGGGCTGCAGGAGCTGTTGAACGCCATGGTTGGCCGCTTCGGGGCAATCGACATCATCCCGCTGCGCCCCCGCGCTGAGGCACCAGCGACCCGGGTGCTGGTGCGAGCGGTGCGCGGCAGTAAGGCACCGTTGCAGCTGCTTCCGGGTTTCGTCATCCATCAGGACAACGGTTCGGACTTTACCACACAGGCCCGCTCAGTCATGCGGGACGGCCAGGGGTTGGGACTGAGCCCCCGTCGCTAGGGGTGTTGGCCAAGCTCCAGCCCCACCTGCCTATCTGTTCAATTGAGCAGAAGTTCGCCCTGGAGATAACGGAAATCGCAGGGCTTCAGCAGCCTCTCGTGAGCAACGCGCACCGAATGAATCGGCCCTTCGATTTGCTTGTCCCAGAAGTGAAGGAACCGCGACAGTTCGGGAAAGTCCGGCGCTTTATCCTCCGTCTGCCACAAAAAGCTCTGCAGGAAGGCCGGATGATCAGGCATTCGGTAGAGAATTTCAGCAGTGAGCAGACCAAAGCCTTCGAGACGTTTCAAAAAGTCCGGACTTACGCGCATGAGAGCCTCGCTTTCTTCCAGACCTCAAGCCTAGAGGATTCGCTCAATTCGTCAATTTAGATAAATAAAGCAATTGTTTAGCAGCATATCCTGATGAGTGCTGCCAAGATTCCTCAAAACACGAGTGACTGATGGGCGCTGACCCCTGCCAGAACGCCAGCGGCAGACGCGAGTGTCGCGTTCTGCGGCCCGGCCACCATGTCTCCGGCAGCAAAGACACCCGGTACCGAGGTTTCCTTCAAGCTGTTCACCACCAGACCAGGCCCGCCCATTCCTTCTGTGGTTTCCAGCTCAAGAGCCTCCGTCAGCGGCGAGGAGATCTCGCTCTTGGGAGCAATGAAAAGTGCCTCCAGCTCAATCCGGCGTCCATCTTCAAGCGCAACCTGTTCGATCTGACCGTTGGCACCGACAAGCTTTCTGATCGGCGACATCTCGATGGTGACACCCGCTTGCTCCAGTGCCATAAGGTCTATCGGATCGAAGGCGATGCCCTGCTCGCGAAAGAAGGTGACCTTTCCCCAATCTGTCACCAGCCGGGCCTGATGCAGCGAGCCAGCCGTACGTCCCAGCACACCCAGCCGCTCACCACGGATTTCATAGCCATGACAATAGGGGCAGTGCAGCACCGATTTCCCCCAGAAATCGCCTATACCTGCAATATCAGGCAGTCGATCGCGAACGCCTGATGCAAGGATCAGCCGGCGTCCGGTAAAGGCTTGGTTATCCGCAAGGCCCACCTGAAAGCCATCCAGTTTCCCCGAAGCGCTTACTGCGGTTCCTTCGACAAATCGAACCGTAGGATAGGTGAGAAGCTGACTGCGTGCCTGGGCCAGCATGTCTGCGGGAGCCCAGCCGTCCATGCCGAAAAAGCCGTGAGAATGCGGCGAGAAGCGATTTCGCGGCTCGCCTGCATCAATCACCAGAACCTGGCGCCGGGCACGCGCCAATTGCATCGCTGCGGATAACCCGGCGAAGCTTCCGCCAATGACGACTACGTCGAATTTTGTCTCTGTCTGGCTCATGACGAACGTCCCACTTCACATCAAGTAACATCAATAGTTACTAAATAGGAGCAGCACTCTTCTCTCGCAACCTTTCTTGTTACAGAAATTCACATCCGTTAGGATCAACGGCAAATCAGACAGGACACCAGATGCGCCGAGACAGCCGCCTATCCCGCACACTTCACCTGCTCTTGCACATGGAGCGGTTTGCCCAGCCCGCCACCTCCGAACATCTGGCCGGCATGCTGCAGACCAATCCGGTGGTCGTGCGTCGCATGATGCAAGGATTGAAGGCGGCCGGGCTGGTGCAGGCCGCGCGCGGCCACGGCGGCGGCTGGACGCTCGGTCGGCCTTTGGTCGAGATCACGCTGCTCAACGTGCATGAAGCCCTGGGATCGACCGTCGTCTTCAACATCGGCCTGTCGGAAGACGATCCGAAGTGCCTGGTAGAACAAGCAGTTAAAGCCCGCCTTTCAGATGCGATGGAAGCGGCCGAGAAAGAACTTCTCGACCGTTTTGCCGGTATCACTCTGGCCGAGATCTCGCAGGATTTCGAAGAGCGGATGCAGGGCCTTGGTCTGGATGCCGCCCTTCCGCCCATCTGCCAGCCCCCCGCAGCCAAGGGCTGACACCACCTCGTCAAAGCAGATCAGCAAGCTTGCCCACCTCTCCCCCTTGAGCAAACGGCAGGCCTTCATCGGCCCAACCGGTGATGCCACCGATCATCAGCTTGACCGGACGACCGAGCGACGCCAGCTTGAACGCGGCCTTGTCGGCTCCATTGCAATGCGGTCCGGCGCAATAGACCACAAACAGCGTCTCCTTCGGCCATTCGGCCATCCGCGCCTCGGAGATCTCACGATGCGGCAGATGGATGGCCCCGGGAACATGGCGCCGCGCATAGGCTTGCGGAGTGCCGACACAATGCAGCAGGACGAATTCAGCCGTGCCGGATTTCAGCGCTGTCGCTACGTCATCGCAATCGGTTTCCACCGACAGGCGATTGCCGAAGTGAGCGATAGCCTGGTCGGAGGAGGCAGCGGGGTAGCGGGTTACTTCACTCATGATCGTCTCCGGATCTCTTTCACCTGACACCAATCTACCCAGCCGCGGCCCGCTTGACCTTTGGCATAATATCCACTTATCGTAAAAATCATGCCAAAACAGACCGTCTCCTATCCGCCCCCTTCGCCGCTCGTCGTTGCATTGGCCTATGACGGCTTGTGCATGTTCGAATTCGGCCTCGCGGTGGAGGTCTTCGGCCTGTCTCGTCCAGAAATGGGGAACGACTGGTATCGCTTTGCTGTCGCCTCTGCAGATGCAGGCGAATTGCACACGACAGCCGGCTTGCGGCTTTCCGTCGATGGAGGATTGGAACTGTTGGAACAGGCCGGCACCATCATTGTCCCTGGCTGGCGTTCGGCCGATGCGCCCGTCCCCAACGAGCTGAGAGACGCGCTGCGGGCGGCGCATCAACGCGGGGCGCGGCTTATGTCGATCTGTTCCGGCGTCTTCGTGCTGGCCGCAACAGGGCTGCTGCACGGCAAAAAGGTCACCACCCACTGGCGCTATACGGAGAAGCTGGCCGAGCGACACCCGGAGCTGACCATCGTGCCGAATGTGCTTTACGTCGATGAGGGCCAGATCCTGACCTCGGCAGGCAGCGCCGCCGGCATTGATCTCTGCCTCCACCTGATCCGGCGCGACAAGGGGGCGGAAGCTGCCAATTCCGTCGCGCGACGACTTGTTGTCGCCCCGCATCGCGATGGCGGTCAGGCGCAGTTTCACGCCGCCAGCGTTCCCCATCCCAGCGAGAGCAGTCGACTCAGTCCGGTATTCGATATTTTGCGCACCGAGCTGGGGCAGGCTCACACGGTGTCCAGTCTGGCGAAGCGCGCAGGCATGAGCGAGCGGACCTTTCTGCGGCGGTTTCAGGCGGCCACCGGCGTCACCCCCGCCCGTTGGCTGCTGCAAGAGCGCCTGCGCAGCGCCCGTGCCCTGCTGGAAGGCAGTCTGGACCCGGTCGAGACCATCGCCGAGACCTGCGGGTTCGGCAGTGCCACCAACCTGCGCCATCATTTTCGCCGCGAATTGCAGACAACGCCGACAGCTTACCGCGCCAGCTTTTCTGTACTGGAAGCCGTCTGAATACTCTGCAGATAGCTCAGAAAGTCCTCGATTTCCTCCGGCTCCAGAACAACCTCCGGCATGTCGGGATGGGCCGTCACGATACCTTCGGCCAGCGCTTCCGCCAGAGTCTCGATGGGATAAAGCTGCGACAGCTGGCGAAACTGCGGCGCTTGCGAGAGCGCGCTGTCCCCCGTGGTGCCAACCGCATGACATCCAGCACAGGCTTCTTCGGCAAAGGCCTGACCTTTCGCAGGATCTCCTGTGAATTTCTCCACGTCTGCCGCGCGCGCCCCGACAAGCGCAATAGAGGCAACTGTCGCTAAAGCAGCTGCCAGCATTCCGGCGGCCACAAACGACCGCAGACAGCGCCAGACCTGCTGCACCAAACGCCCGTTTTCGAACCGATAGACCACTTCAACCATCATCAATGCCTCCTCAGATGATCGGAAGATGGCAGATCGGCAAAGCCCAACATTAATTCAGATCAATTTCCGCTGATAAACTGTGTGATTTCCCGTCTCGCCCCGCTGCATCCTGTCTCCCACCCGGTTGCCAAGTCCGGCCAAGGCGCTAATCTCACAGGCCAGAGGAACGCCCCCAAACAGGCCCGTCTCAAGAGGCCAGACCCAGAGAGTTTCATGTCCGACCCACATGCCCCGGCAGCCCTTCCCAGCAGTATTGAGCAAACCCTTCAGCTTCTGACTGGCGCTGGCTACGTCGCCGACCGCGCCCTTGCCACCGTGCTGCACCTGTCCCTGCGCATGGGCAGACCACTGTTTCTGGAAGGCGAGGCCGGGGTCGGCAAGACAGAGATCGCCAAGGTGTTGTCTCAGACCCTGGGCCGCGATCTGATCCGGCTGCAGTGTTATGAGGGGCTGGATCTGGCTGCCGCCGTCTATGAATGGAACTACCCTGCCCAGATGGTGGAAATTCGCGTCTCGGAAGCGGCCGGCGATACCGATCACACCAGCCTGTCCAAATCAATCTTCGAGGACCGCTTTCTGATCAAACGACCGGTCCTTCAGGCTTTGGAACCCTCCTTGAAGGGACCTCCGGTTTTCCTGATCGATGAGCTGGATCGTGCCGACGAAGCGTTTGAGGCGTTTCTGCTGGAGGTGCTGTCCGAGTATCAGGTCACGATCCCGGAGCTGGGCACGATCAAGGCCGAAGAGCCGCCCATCGTTATCATCACCACCAACCGAACCCGCGAGATACATGACGCCTTGAAGCGCCGGTGTCTCTATCATTGGGTCGACTATCCGAATGCCGAGCGTGAACTGGAAATCGTCCGCACGAAAGTCCCGGGCGCTTCTGACGTGCTCACGGGCGAGATTGTCGCCTTCGTCCAGAAACTGCGCGCTGAAGACGACCTGTTCAAACAGCCCGGCGTCGCCGAAACCCTCGATTGGGCGACGGCCCTGTCGGAACTCAACGAAATTGCCCTCGACCCGGATATGGCCACGGATACCCTCGGCGTGCTGCTGAAATATCAGGATGACATCGAGCGCGTCCGCGGCTCCCGCCTGAAACAGATCATCGACGAGATACGCAAGGAAGACCCGAACAAGGCCCAGCCCATGCCGATGGTGTGACGCATGAGCTCTGATCAGGCCCACGACGGAAAACTGCTCGACAACATCGTGTTTTTCGCCCGCACCCTGCGCAAGGCCGGACTGCCGGTCGGCCCGGCCACGGTGGTGGATGCGGTGCGCGCAGTGGAGGTGGCGGGCCTGCGGAACCGCGAAGACCTCTATTGGACGCTGCATTCGGTCTTTGTCGCCAAGCGCGAGCATCGGGAGGTTTTCGACGAGGCCTTCCGCATCTATTGGCGGTCGCGCGGGCTGGTTGAAAAAATGATGGCAATCCTCTCGCCGATTGCCCCGCCGCGTGGCACACCCGAGCCGCCCAAGGCCGCCCAGACCCGCGTGTCTCAGGCCTTCGATGCCCGCCAGCAGGAAGCCAGCGAGAGCGTCAAACCGAAGATCGAGGTCGACGCCAGGTTCACGGTCTCCGGCCAGGAGAAACTGCAGAACAAGGACTTCGCCCAGATGACGGCGGAGGAGCTGGAAGCGGCACGCCGGGCCCTTGCGCGCCTGTCCCTGCCCCACGACCGACTGAAGCAGCGACGGCTGGTGCCTGCGGCCTCCGGCAAGATCGATCCGCGCCGCTCGATGAAGGCTTCGATGCGGGCGGGCGGCGACGTCATTGCGCTGCGCTATCGCACCCGCCAGGAAAAGCCACCGCCCTTGGTGGCGCTGTGTGACATTTCAGGCTCGATGAGCCAGTATTCCCGGCTGTTCCTGCATTTCCTCCATGCCATCACCGAGGAGCGCCGACAGGTTCACACCTTCCTGTTCGGCACACGCCTGAGCAATGTCACCCGGCACCTGAAGCAGAAAGACCCGGATGTGGCGCTCAACGCCTGCACATCGGATGTGCGCGACTGGTCGGGCGGCACCCGGATCGCCAGCGCCTTGCGGGATTTCAACGTCCACTGGTCGCGCCGGGTGCTGTCCGGCAATCCAACGGTCCTGCTGATCACCGATGGATTGGAACGCGATACGGATGAGGATCTGGCCCGCGAAATGGACCGGCTGCACCGCTCCTGCCGCAAACTGGTCTGGCTAAACCCGTTGCTGCGCTTTGACGGGTTTGAGGCCAAGGCCCGTGGCATTCGCGCCATGCTGCCGCATGTCGATGAATTCCGCTCTGCCCACTCGCTCAACGCGATTTCAGACCTTGTCGCAGCCCTGTCCTCGGACACGACCAATAAACAGCTCAAGCTGCCGAAAGACTGGCTGAAAAGCGCCTAGAAGAACCAGGTCCACAGCAGCGGCAGCAGGATTGCCGTGGCAAGCGCGTTCAGTCCCATGGCCAGGCCGGAAAATGCTCCGGCCAGCTCGCTGACCTGAAACGCCCGCGCCGTGCCGATGCCATGCGCCGCAGTCCCCATCGCAAGGCCGCGTGCGGCCATGTCCTTCACCCCAATCAGATTGAGCACCAGCGGCCCAAGAGCGGCGCCGATGATCCCGGTCAGGATAACAAGCACCGCCGTCAGCGACGGCAAGCCGCCGAATTGCTCTGAGATACCCATCGCCACCGGTGCCGTCACCGACTTGGGCGCAATCGAAATCAGGGTTTCGCGCGAGGCGCCCAGCAGCATCGCGATGCCGACCGCCGTGATCATCGCCGTCAAAGACCCCGCCAGCAGGCTGACGGCAATCGCCAAAGCCGATTTGCGCACCCGTTCGATCTGCCGATACAGCGGCAAAGCCAGTGCGACCGTCGCCGGCCCAAGCATGAAATGGACAAATTGCGCGCCCTCGAAATAAGTCGCATAGCTGGTGTCCGTCAGTAGCAGAATGCTGACCAGCACAATCACGGCAATAAGCACCGGATTCAAAAGCGGATGAAAGCCGGCCATGCGGTAGATCCAGAAACCGAGCTGATATGCGGCCAAGGTCAGGGTCAGCGCAAGCAGCGGGCTGGTCGCCAGATAGACCCAGACCTCACGGAGATCGCCGCCCATACTCAGCGCTCCCCGTCCGAATGGCCGGGCTTGGCAAGCGCCTGCATGATCAGCGCCGTCACCGCGATGGTGACAAGCGTGCTGCCGATCAGAGCTGCGCCAATCGCCAGCGCCTGCTCACCGATGAGGGCGACATGCAGCATGACGCCGACACCGGCGGGCACGAAAAGCAGAGAGAGATTGGCCAGCAGCGTATCGCCGACCTGAGCCAGCGCGTCGGGAATGCGCCCCTTCACCAAAAGCCCCGCCAACAACAGCACCATGCCGATCACCGGACCGGGCACCGGCAATCCGAGAGAGACCTTCAACAGCTCTCCAGCAAGCTGGCAGGCAAAAATAAGCGTGAGATAAAACAGCATGGCATACGATCTCTCGGGCGGAATTGCTTGCGCCAGAGTGAAACCGTCCTGCCGTCATGGCAAGTCAATGCAGGCGACCAGCCCTGAACTCAGTTGACAGCCAACACCGGCGTGCGGACGCTCACGCGCTGATACAGATCGGAAATATCGCGGTTGGACATGCGAATGCAGCCGTAGGAAACGGCACGGCCAATGCTGCCGGGACGATTGGTGCCGTGGATGGCGAAGTTGCCATTGGAAAGCGTCATGGCGGCAACGCCCATCGGATTGTTCGACGCGCCTCCCTTGATCAGCCTTGGAATATTCGGATGATCCCGGCGCACCTCATTTGAGGGCGACCAGTCCGGCTTGACGTATTTGGCCGTAATGAAAGCCTGTCCTGTCCAGGACTTGCCGCGTTTGCCAACCGCAACGGAATAGCGGATTGCCTTGCCACCACGCAAAACGAGATAGAGCTTCTTCTGGGAGTTTTTGATCAGGATCGTGCCGGGGCGAACGCTGCGGTCATTAAATCCGACGAGTTCGGCGGCCTGACCTGCGGACACTGCGAACAGGCCATAGAGCAGAGTGGCAATAAAGAAAAAGGCTTTCATGTCTACGCAGCCCTCACTGGGTAAGTGCGGACAATTTAAGACGAAAGCCTCATCAGAATATAGGCGGCGGCGCGCAAATCACGAATCAGAGTTAATCCGCCATCCGCTGCGCCGGCTGCTTGGGGAAAGCTGTATTTCGCTTTCAAGGCGCAGTGTCATGCAATGCCGAGAAAAGACAAAATGGCAAAGACAACAACAACCAGGCCGACCAGATAAATAATACCGTGCATTTTCATCTCCATATGTTCGGTTCACATTGGAAATGGCGGTAGGGCTGTAAGGTTCCCGTTCAAATCGGACAAAATAGCTCTGCAGATTTTTCACCCAGCCAGATGAGGGCTCCGGAATGTCAAAAGCCCCGCCCGGAGACCGGGCGAGGCCTTGTGAGTTTTTGTCTTTCAAGACAAAGGCTTGAGCAACTTACTTGTAGTCGTAGTTGCCGTCTTTCCACTCGTACCAGACATAACCCGGCAAGGTGACATCGCCCTTGTCATCAAAGGACAAGCTGCCAAGAACGGTTGAAAATTCGCCGTCGTTCAATGCTCCGACAAGCTCTTCATAGTCGGTTGAACCGGCCGTACTGGCGGCCTGGGCAAACGCCTGGATCGCTGCATAGGTGTAGAGCGCATAGCCCTCCGCCGTCTTGCCGGCATCTTCCAGAGCCTTCACCACCGGTGCCGCTTCAGCGTTTTTCCGCGGATCCGGAGAGAAGGTCATCAGGGTGCCTTCACCGGCAGGGCCGGTGATCGACCAATACTCATCCGTGACCAGCGCATCACCGGAGACGAGGATGGTCTCCATGCCCTGATCCACCATCTGGCGCTTGATGAGCCCCGCTTCGGTGTGATAGCCGCCGACATAAAGCACATCGACATTTTCAGACTTTAGCTTGGACACCAGGGCGGTGTAGTCCTTTTCACCCGCCGTGAAGGCTTCGTAGAGGACTTCGTCCTTGCCGGCTGCGTTCATGACTGCCTTGGTCGCATCGGCCAGACCCTTACCATAAGCGGTCTTGTCCTGGATGATGGCGATGTTCTTGTCTTTGAACTCGCTTGCCAGATATTCACCGGCGACCTGGCCCTGCTGGTCATCACGACCACAGACACGGTAGGTGCCCGGTCCCGGGCGCTCATCGGTAAACTTCGGGTTTGTCGAGGCCGGAGAGATCTGCACGATGCCTTCTTCAGCATAGACAGCACTGGCCGGAATGGATGAGCCGGAGCAGAAGTGACCGGCCATGAAGACCACGCCCTTGCCGACCATCTGGTTGGCAACAGCAACCGCCTGCTTCGGGTCGCAGGCATCGTCGCCGACTTCCAGAACCAGCATTTCACCGTTGACGCCGCCAGCAGCATTGATGTCGGCGACGGCCTGTTCGGCACCGGCCTTCATCTGCGCACCGAAGGAAGCGTACTGACCGGTCATCGGGCCAGCGGTCGCAATTACGATGTCTGCCAAAGCCGCACCGGACATGGTCATGCCCGTGACAGCTGCTACACCTGCCAAAAGATACTTCTTCATCATATTACTCCCCTGGTTCCAGCACTAATTCTGGACCACAGTTTGACGGAAAATGCCGCCTGGAAGCGCCTACCGCTTCCGATTTTGGCCCACAGGTCAGAGCTTGTTATATCTTTTGCCCTGACTGTTGGACCGGTTCCCCATTGGCGCTGGACGCACCTCTGGTATCTCTCTGATCAACTGTCCGCGTAGCGATCTTCCTGGCCGGCCTTGAGGCGCCAGGAGAACGGGCTCGTCTTTTCATAGAGCCAGACATATTGCGTAGTCATCTGCGTGGTTCGGGCGAGCCGCCATCCAAGCAAGGCAATCGCGCCGAGCACCACGTAATCGACCAGAAAATACTGTGCTGACAGCAAGGGCTCCTCAAACAGGGCGAAGCTCAAGAACCGCACGGCAAGCGTCAACAAGACGATGAACCAGGCAAGGACCGGAAGAGGTCGCCAGGTGATGGCCACAGCCCGTCCCGTGGCCCAGGCGGCTCCTCCGCCGAGGATCAGCACAAGAACGAGAAAAACCGAAAAACTGGACGCGTAGAGAACACCCATCATCAAACCTCCTAATGCGCCCCGCCTTCGAGATAGGCAGCCTTCACATCGTCGCGGGCCAGCAGTTCCTTGCCTGTGCCGGACATGGTGATCTTGCCGTTGACCATGACGTAGCCGCGATGGGCCAGCTTCAGGGCGTGATAGGCGTTCTGCTCCACCAGGAAGACCGTCAGACCGTCGCCTTGGTTCAGGTCCCGGATGGCATCGAAGATCTGCTTGACGATCAACGGTGCCAGACCCAGCGACGGCTCATCCAGCAGCAAGAGCCGCGGCTTCGACATCAGCGCGCGGGCAATGGCAAGCATCTGCTGCTCCCCACCCGAAAGCGTGCCCCCGCGCTGGTTCTGACGTTCCTTCAAACGCGGAAACAGATCGAAGACCCGCTGCAGACTGCCGTCCACGTCGGCGTTGCTCGCGGTTTCTGCCCCCATGATCAGGTTTTCCATGACGCTCATGCGCGGGAAGATCCGCCTTCCTTCGGGCGATTGGGCAATCGACTTGCGCATGATCTCGTGGGTCGGCAGACCGGTGATCTCCTCGCCATCGAAATACACCTGACCGGAGGTGGCCTTCGGCGACCCGCAGATCGTCATCATAAGCGTCGACTTTCCAGCCCCATTGGCGCCGATCAGCGTGACGATCTCACCGGAAGCGACGGAAAGATCCACGCCCCGGAGGGCGACAATCTTGCCATAATGCGTGACGACATCACGAACGTCGAGCAGGGGTTGAGAGGTACTCACAGGCCCACCTCCTCTTCCACTTCCTCAACTTCGTCATCTGGCACGCCGAGATAGGCGGCGATCACCTTCGGATCGCTTTTCACCTGATCCGGTGTTCCGTCAGAGATCTTCTCGCCGTAATCCAGAACCACCACGTGGTCGGAGATTTCCATCACGACGCTCATGTCATGCTCGATCAGCAAAATGGAAGTGTCGTGCTCGTTGCGAATGTCGTTCAGCAACATGTTGAGCTCGGCGCTTTCCCGCGGGTTCAAGCCCGCAGCCGGTTCGTCCAGACACAGAAGCTCTGGCCCCGAACACATGGCCCTGGCGATTTCCAGCCGGCGTTGATCGCCATAAGGCAGATCAGCAGCAGGTGCATCGGCCCGGTCGACCAGATTGGTTTTCTCCAGCCAGTAGCGGGCCTTTTCAACGGCCTGCTTTTCTGCCGACTTGAAGCCTGCCAGACCGAAGATGCCGCCGAACGTGAAGCCCGACGCCAACATCAAACGGTTGTGCTGAGCCACCATCAAGTTCTCCAGCAGGGTCATGCCGCCGAACAGCCGGATGTTCTGAAAGGTGCGTGCCACCTTGGCTTTTGCGGAAATCTTGAAATCCGCCATTTGCTCCAGCAGAAAATGCTCGCCGTTGGAGCGGTTCATGACGATGCGGCCTTCCGTCGGCTTGTAAAAGCCGGTGGCACAGTTGAAGACCGTGGTCTTTCCCGCGCCATTCGGGCCAATCAGAGCAGTGATATCGCCGCGCCCGACATTGAAGGAGAGGTCGCCGACGGCAACCAGACCGCCGAAGCGCATGGTCAGATGCTCGATGGCCAGCACCGGGTTTTCGTTCCACTGGGTCATCCGTGGCCCTCCTGAACGAGGTCGGCACTGATGACGCTGGCCTTGCCTCCGCTGAGCGCAATGGAGGGGCGGCGCACCGAAATCAGTCCGCGCGGACGCCACACCATGATGACAACCATCAGCAGACCGAAGACCAGCATGCGATACTCTTCCAGGCCACGAAAGAACTCGAATCCACCGATCATCACCACGGCAGCAATGACGACGCCGATCTGACTTCCCAGCCCGCCGAGCACGACGATGGCGAGGATGACGGCGGATTCGATGAAGGTGAAGCTTTCCGGCGAAATGAAGCCCTGCCGCGTGGCAAAGAACGACCCGGCAAAGCCGCCAAACATCGCCCCAAGCGCAAACGCCGTCAGCTTGGTGTTGGTGGTGTTGATGCCCAGCGAGCGGCAGGCGATCTCGTCTTCACGCAAGGCCTCCCAGGCCCGCCCGATCGGCAGTTTTCGCAGGCGCATGGTGACGAAGTTGGTGACCAGCGCCATGATCAGGATCAGATAGTAGAGAAAGATGATGCGATGGATGGAAGAGTATTCCAGCCCGAAGACATCGGCAAAACCTCCCTCCCCGCGCTCAAACTCGATGCCGAAGAACGACGGGCGCGGAATGCCGGTGATGCCGTCCGGACCGCCGGTGAACTCGTACCAGTTCAACAGCACCACACGGATGATCTCACCGAAGGCCAGCGTTACAATGGCCAGGTAATCGCCCCGCAACCGCAGCACGGGAAACCCCAGAATGATGCCCCAGAAGGCGGCCAGGATACCGGCAAGCGGCAGACAGACCCAGAAGGAGAAGCCGAAATACTGGGCCAGCAGCGCGTAGGAGTAAGCCCCGACCGCGTAGAAGGCGACGTAGCCGAGGTCCAGCAGACCGGCGAGCCCCACGACGATGTTCAGTCCCCAGCCCAGCATCACATAGGTGGTCACCAGAATCGCCAGATCGAGATACTGACGCGAGCCACGCGACCCCAGCCAATAGGTCAGCAGGAATGGCAGGACAACGGCCAGGACCAGGAAGATCGGCATGGCGTATTTGCCCAGCCCGACGACAGAGCTGGCCTTGGGAATGAAGCTGCCAAGGGTCCGGGTGACCGGCGTATCGGCTTTCCAGACGAACAGATTAAGCAGCAACCGACCGGCGAAGACAACGGCCACTGCGATGCCCACCGCGCCCCAGCGATAGGTAATGCCGAGCTGGCCACCCAGACCGGTTGCCACATCGGCCTGCATACCGATCATCAGCGAGAAAAGCGCCAGCGCGATCAGGCCACCGACAGCGGCATCCTTGGCACAGCTGACAAGAAAACTCTCTTGTGGTGCGGACATGGCTCAGACCTTCTCCACTTCCGGCTTGCCGAGCAGGCCTTCGGGCATGAAGATCAGCACGATGGCGAGGATCGAAAAGGCCGCCACGTCTTTGTATTCCACCGAGAAATAGCCGGACCAGAAGGTCTCGATCAGACCGATCAGCAGCCCACCGAGCATCGCGCCGGGCAGCGACCCGATGCCGCCGAGGACAGCAGCGGTGAAGGCTTTCACACCGGCCAGGAAGCCGATGTAGAAGTCGATCACCCCGTAATACAGCAGGAACAACAGGCCGGCGACGGCAGCAAGTGCTGCGCCCATGACGAAGGTCAGCGAAATCGTCCGGTCAACATTGATGCCGAGCAGTGACGCCATCTTGCGATCCTGCTCGCAGGCTCGCTGAGCCCGCCCGAGCGACGTCTTGTTGATCAGCAAGGTAAAGCCGATCATCAAGAGCGTGGTTACGACAATGATCAGGATTTGCGAATAGGACAGCTGCACGATGAAGCCATCGTCGCTGCCCTCTGTAAGAGTAAACCCACCGGGGATCAGCGGCTGCAGCGGCTTGTTGCGCGCGCCCTGTGAGATCTGAACGAAATTCTGCAGGGCGATAGACGCGCCAATCGCAGTGATCAAAGGGGCCAGCCGGAATGATCCGCGCAAGGGACGATAGGCGATCCGCTCAACGGTCCAGCCCCAGACAGACGTCAGCGCCATCGAGATGATCAGCACCCCGATCAGTGCGAGGATCAGCAGACCGATCGGCAGGCTGGCGGTAATTCCGAAAGCGACGATCAGGATCAGGGACAGAAACGACCCCACCATGAAGATATCGCCATGGGCAAAATTGATCATGCCGATGATCCCGTAGACCATCGTGTAACCAATGGCGATGAGCCCGTAGATTGAGCCCAGTGTGACCCCATTGATCAGCTGCTGGAGGAAATATTCCATCTTGCTGCAGTCCCCTGAGAGTGGCTTGTGCCATCTGTCTTGTCGTTATTGTGCCCAAAGTGTTAGCAAGCGAAATTCTCCAGCACAACTTCCCAATCTCGAGTCTTGGAAATTTTTTAACGCCAGAGATACACAGACATGCCTCATGTTTCAATAATCGCATCAGAATAGAAATATTTCCGCTTGACCGACATTTTCAGGAAAATTTTTGCACGGTAAACGTGTGCGCCGCACCCAAGACCGTCGCAGGCTGGAGATTGCACCGGCAAGCGCTATTCAGTAGATCATGAAGGAGAGAGGAGACCCGACCGACCGACAGCCGGAAAGTGTCGCAGGGATCACCGAATTCACCCTCGCGACTGCGCCGGCGTGATGACAAAAATGCGCCCGGGCCCAACTGATCCGGCAAGCGTCGACACCAAGGAGCGTCTCTTTCTTGACCAAAGAGCCAACACGTCCGAACGAACCCGACCAGGCAGCACTGCGCCCGCTCGACAGCGAGACCTTTCGAGAAGCCATGAGCCGGATTGCATCCGCCGTGCATCTGGTTACGACCGATGGCCCTTCAGGCCGCGTCGGCGCAACGATCTCCGCCATGTGTTCGGTCAGTGACGACCCGGCGAGCATTCTGATCTGCGTCAATCGGGACAGCCGCCTGCATGAGGCGCTGCTGGAAAACCGCTGCTATTGCCTCAATACCCTCGACCCGACTCATGAGCCGGTTTCCGACATTTTCGCCGGCCGTGGCGAACCCGACATGGAGCGGCGCTTTGACAATCTGCAGTGGATCAGCCTCGCGACGGGAAGCCCGGCCCTGGCCAATGCCAAGCTGAGTGTCGACTGCACCCTCGAGACAGTCACCGAGGCCGGAACCCATTCCATTTTCGTCGGACGCGTCGCAGATATTCGTCTGAACGAAGATGGTCATTCCCTGCTCTATGTCCGGCGCGGCTACCAGACCCTGCTGAAATAACTCGACGGCTGCAGCGCCCGCACGATAGGCTCCATGTCCCTTTGGCATCGTCGACTGCAAGTTCGGCGCAACCGTCGAGAGTTTTCATGCGACATGGACCGCGGAACCTGATCAGTGATGTGCCTGGCCTGCAGGTCGGCAATTCCGAGGATCGGGAGCTGAAGTCCGGCGCCACGGTCATTCTTCCCGACGAGCCTGCCGTCACCTCGGTCGCCATCCATGGTGGCGCGCCCGGCACCCGCGAAATAGCCCTTCTGGAGCCGGAACAGACTGTCTCCGCTGTCGATGCCATCGTGCTGGCCGGCGGCTCGGCTTTCGGCCTGGATGCCGGCGCCGGGGTTCAGGGGCGGCTTGCCGAAATGGGCCGTGGCTATGCGGTCGGTCCGGTACGGGTCCCCATCGTGCCCAGCGCAATCCTTTTCGATCTGCTGAACGGCGGCTCAAAGGACTGGGGCGGTGAACCGCCCTACCGCGACCTGGGACGCCTCGCCCTGGACAATGTCAGCCATGACTTTTCGCTGGGATCCTTTGGTGCGGGAACCGGCGCAACCACTGCCAATCTGAAGGGAGGGCTGGGCTCTGCCTCTCAGGTTCTCGACAGTGGAATAACCGTCGGAGCGCTGGTCGCCGTCAACGCGCTGGGCCGCGCCACCATGGGCGACAGCGCCCATTTCTGGGCCGCCCCATTTGAAATGAATGATGAATTCGGTGGTTTGGGCCTGCCAAACGGAATTCCGCCCGACACCGCAGCTGTGCGCACCAAACTGGACGGGCTGAAGTCTGGCGCCAACACCACAATTGCCACCGTCGCAACAGATGCCATTCTGACCAAGGCCGAAGCCAAGCGGCTGGCGGTGATGGCGCACGACGGTCTGGCACGTGCCCTCTGGCCGGCCCACACGCCACTGGATGGCGATCTGGTGTTTGCCATGTCCACCGGCAAGCGCGAGCTGCAGAACCCGATGAGCGATCTGGTACAGCTGGGCGCCGCGGCAGCCGCCTGTCTGGCCCGCGCCATCGCCAGAGGGATCTACCACGCAGAGCCAGCGCCCGGCGATCCGGTACCAACATGGAAGCAGAAATTTCAGAAAGACTAGTCTGCCCGCCAGTGACGGGCTGTCAGCACGCTTCTACCAGCCTCAGCCGGGAAGCGTGACGATGATGGCGCCCTTGTCTGTCGCAACCACCGTATGCTCGTACTGCACGACCGGTGCCGCCGGTTCGCTGTAGAGCGTCCAGCCATCCTCGCCGCTTTCGGCAAAAAGTCCACCCTTGGACAGAAACGGCTCGACAGTCAGCACCAGCCCCTTGTTGATCTTGCGTCGTTCGCTGCGGTCCGGCCACGTCGAGATCTCTTCCGGGTATTCATGCAGCGAACGTCCAACGCCGTGGCTGGCGAGATTGCGGATCAGCGTATAGCCCTGCTTGTCGGCAAAGGCGCCGATCGCATTGCCGATGCCCGCAAGCGGCTTGTCTGTTGCCACCTGGGCGATACCAATCTGGGTCGCACGCTTGCCCGCTCTGCACAGGCGCTCCTGCCAAGTCTGGGATGGCGGCATGCGGAAGGTGGCGCCGGTATCGGCAAAATAGCCGTCCTTGGAGGCAGACACATCAATATTGACGAGATCACCCCGCGCCAGCACGCGCTCGCCGGGAATGCCGTGAGCGATTTCCTCGTTAACGCTGATGCAGGTCGCGCCGGGAAAATCATAGGCGGATTGCGGTGCTGAAATTGCCCCTTCCCGCTCCAGAAACGCAGCACCGATCTCATCCAGCTCGCGGGTTGTCATGCCCGGCTCCAGCGCCTTTGCCATTGCTTCCATGGCATTGGCAACGATCTTGCCGATTTCCTTCAGGCCATCGAGTTCTTCTTCCTGGGTGACGGTCATGCGTTGCAGCTTTCGTAGACAGCGCCCACAGTCCTACGCATGTAGGCCCGTGCGACGCTTTCAGCCTCATAGAGGGCAATAGAGAATTGGAGCAAGGTTTCTTCGGTTTTTTCCAGTCAGTCAACCCGGCCGAGCTTGATCGAAACGTCGCTCTCGCCTGTCCGGATGAATCACCTCGCTTTGCCGCACGCTCGTGAAACTACTCCGCTGCCTCAAGAAAGGACCGGCCACCGGCTTCCCGCGACCCGTCTCGCCCCGAACCGTCATCATTGCAATCGATGCGCTTCAACAGATCGTCTCTACGGGTTGCAGCTTTGGTGAAGCCCGCTTCCTTGACGGCGCCATAGCCTCGGATCATGTCCGGAACCCGCGCCAACTCGACCAGCAATCCGTAGTCTGCCTTGCCCAACCGTGCCAGGATCAAATCCAGATCAGAGCGATACTGACGGATCAGAGCCCGCTCGGCCCGGCGTTCAGCCGTATAGCCGAAGGGATCGGCGAAAGTGCCACGCAACCCACGCAAACTGGCCATCACCTTGAAGACACCGAACACCCACGGCCCGAAGGCCATCTTGGCCGGGCGCCTGGTGCGCTTGTCCGTGCGCCTGGACAACAGAGGCGGCGCTAGATGGATCTTTATCCGGCTGGGATCGTCAAACCGCTCTTCCAGCGTCTTGCGGAAGGCCGGGTCTGAATAGAGCCGGGCCACCTCATACTCGTCCTTATAGGCCATCACCCGGTAGAGCTGGCGGGCCACCACCCGAGACAACCGTTGGCCTCCGGCAGGTTGGGCCGCATCGCTCTTCTGCAGGTCGTCCATCAGGCTGCGATAGACATCGGCATAGCCGCGCCCCTGATAGGCAATCAGCTCGGCTTCATACCGTGCAATTTCCTGCTCCAGCGTTTCAGGCGCCGCTGCCTTTTGTCCCGGCAGGGCCGACACCACAGCATCCCTGTTCACCGCCAGAACACGCCCCGCGCGGAAGGCGCGAATATTGGCGGAGACCGCCGTCCCGTTCAGTCGCGCAGCTTCTTCGATGGCCTCAGCGCTCAGCGGCAGCCCGCCGGCCTGATAAACCATGCCGACCAGCAACATGTTGACGAAGATCGCATCGCCAAGCAGGGCTTCGGCCACCTTGGCTGCGTCAACGGGCAGGAAAGTCCCCGCCCCCTCCGTCAGCACAGCGATCATCCGGGCTTCATCATAGGATTGGGTCTGACGCAAAACGAACTCGGCAGTTGGCGCCACATGGCTGTTGGCAACAATCAGCGTTTCGCCCCGATTCAGCAAAGCCAGCTGTTCGGCGTTGGTGGCCACCACCATGTCGGCTGCCATGAGCACATCGAGACTGGCCGGAGGAACCCGTGGTCCGTCGATCTCCGCATCCCCGGCGTTGAAGCGCAAATGCGATGTCACCGGGCCGCCCTTTTGCGCCAATCCAGTCATGTCGAGTGTCGCCGCCTGTACCGCGTCGAGATGGGCCGCCATCGCCAGAACGGCGCTGACTGTCGTCACCCCCATGCCGCCAACACCGGCAATCAACATGTTCCAGCTGCGCGTCAGGGTCGGCCGCGACGGCTCGGGCAGCTCCGCCGCCAGCGCATCGATATCAACGCTTGAGCGTGTCGCGCGGCGCGGTGATACACCTTCCAACTCAACGAAGGACGGGCAGAACCCCTTCAGGCACGACATGTCCATGTTGCAGCTGGATTGATTGATCACCCGCTTTTCGCCGAAAGGCGTGGCCAATGGTTCCACCGACAGGCAGTTCGACTGGGTCGAGCAATCACCGCAGCCTTCGCAGACGCGCTCATTGATGAAAAGCCGGCTTTGAGCAGCCGCCATCTTGCCGCGCTTGCGGCGTCGGCGCTTTTCCGTGGCGCACGTCTGATCGTAGACGATTACCGACACGCCACGGCCCTGCTGCAGCTCTTCCTGCAGGCTCATCAGCTCATCGCGATGGAACACCTCTGTGCCCGGCGCAAGATTGCTCCAGCCCCCGTAATGCTCAGGGTGCTCGCTGACGACCGTTATTCGGGCCACGCCTTCGGCTTCCAGCTGACGGGTGATCTGCGGCACACTCAGCGAGCCATCCACTGCCTGACCGCCGGTCATGGCAACCGCATCATTGTAGAGCAGCTTGTAGGTCATCGGCGCCTTGGCCGCGACCGCTTGCCGAATGGCCAGAATGCCGGAATGGAAATAGGTGCCGTCGCCCAGATTGGCGAACACATGCGTATCCTTTGAGAAGGTATGTTGCCCCACCCAGAGAATTCCCTCACCACCCATCTGGATCTGGCTTTCCCGTGTTCTGCCGGCCAGCTCCGTCATGGTGTGACAGCCAATGCCCGGCAGGGCCCGCGCCCCCTCCGGCACCCGCGTCGAGGTCGAATGTGGACAGCCGGAGCAGAAATAGGGAATGCGGGTCGCTCGCTCGGCATGTCCCTGGGCCCACATCTCCTGCCGGTTCATACGCTCCACCACCTGCTGCATTTCCGGTGTCACAACATCGTCAGGCAACCAGTCGATCAGCCCCTGCACCAGCTCGGCAACCGAAAGCTCCAGCACATCGGAGAGGAACGGCGAACCGTCAGGACGAACCTTGCCCCAGATGTCGGGACGTGACCCATCGCTCAGGTGGTAGCAGATCTCCTTGATCTGCGGCTCCATGAAAGCCCGCTTGTGCTCCACCACCAACAGACGCTCGGCACCTCGAACAAAACTCCGCAGGCCATCCGGCTCCAACGGCCAGGAGACCGCTACCTTGTAGATTGCAATGCCCAGCGCCTGAGCCTGTGTTTCGTCGATACCGATCAACTTCAGCGCCTGACGCAAGTCGCGGTAGGCCTTGCCGGTAGCCACCAGGCCGAAGCGAACACGCCCGCGCGCACCGAATGCGACACGATCCAGCCCGTTCTCCTTGACATAGGCGCGCGCCGCCGGAAGCCGCACTTCGCGCAACAACCGTTCAGTCTCCAGCCGATTGGCCAGCATCAGATCACGGTTGAGATCACCCGCGCTGCGCGGATCCGGCCCGGCAGGCAGTCGGAAGGAAAGCCGGTTCTCATCCGCATTGACAATGGCAGACGCATCCATCGTGTCCGCGACACAGATCAGCGCGCTCCACAGCCCGGCGTAGCGGGAAAGCGCCAGCCCGTGCTGACCATAATCGAGCACATCCTGAATATCGGAAGGATTGAAGATCGGAATTTCAGCATGCTGAAAATAGAATTCACTCTGGCCGGTCAGAATGGACGACTTGGCCAGGTGGTCGTCGCCCGCCAACGCCAGGACCCCACCGTTGACGTCGGTTCCAGCCGCATTGGCCTGTTTCAGCGCGTCGCCTGCCCGGTCCACACCTGGAGCCTTGCCGTACCAGAAGCCGAACACTCCATCCAGATCGCTGCCCTTGCCGTGCAAGCGTGTTTTCTGGGATCCCCAGACCGCCGTCGCGCCAAGCTCTTCGTTGACCGCCGGAAGCACATTGATCTGCAAGGGGTCAAGCAGCTTGGCAGCACGCTCCAGTTCGGTATCATATCCGCCAAGCGGTGAGCCACGATACCCGGAGATGAACCCTCCGGTCGTCAGCCCGGCTTTGCGATCCAGGCGCGCCCGCTCAAGCGCCAAACGCACCAATGCCTGAATGCCGGTCAAATACACCAGTCCTTGGCGAGCTGTGTATTTGTCCTCAAGTGAAACGCTGAACCCGGGTTCTCTCTGCTGGAAAACGTTCGGCTTCTGAATGGTCATAGCACTGGCCTCCTCTGTGCTGACCCCTCATTATTCCCACTGCCGTTCCGTTTGCTCGGCAGCTCACTCCCTGGAACCAATATGGTTCTGTTTTGAAAGAAATTCTGTGCTAACGTCCCGGCAGATCCACCAAATGACGTGAGAATTTTCCCCTTAACGCGCATGACAGATAAATTTCTTCTCGATCCTACGGACATTCGCGTTTTGCGCGTCCTGCAACGTGATGCTTCCCTCTCCATCGCTGAAGTCGCCAAGGAGGCCGGCATGAGCCAGACCCCGTGCTGGCGCCGCATCAAGCGACTGAAGGAACAAGGCGTCATCCGTCAAATCACGGCGATCATCGACCGTGAGAAGGTTGGCCTCGGTTTCGTGGCCTATTCCTTCGTCAAACTGACCGTTCCCAGCCGCGAAAATATGGAGACCTTCGACAAGTTGATCCACCATTGGCCGGAAGTCGTCATCTGCGAGAGGATTACCGGCGCGGTAGACTATCTGATCAAGGTCGTGACGGACGATATCAAGGCCTATGACAATTTCCTCAGACTGAAACTCTTGGACAACACCTTGGTGTCGGATGTTCAGTCTCGCATTGTGGTCAATACAGTCAAGGACACCTCAGCTCTTCCACTAAGAGAAAACTGACGAGCTCCCGACTGTGCAGACGCAACAACTACGACATCTAATATTTTTTGTAGAAGCCGGGATACGCAACTTTCAAGAGAAACGCAGCGGCAGAAGGGCATCGGCATCCCGCTTTGGGGGAGCCCCGGCCAGCCTGTCAGCAATCAGCCGGCTACACACAGGTCCCAGGGCCATGCCTGCACCGCAATAGCCGAAATTGTACCATAACCCACGGTGTTTGGACGACGGCCCGACAACCGGCAGCGAATCAGGCAGACAATCCCGACTTCCCATCAGTCCGGCCAGTGGCAAATCCTGCCCCAGCGGGAACACGTCAGAAGCCCGTTTACGCGCCCGATGCAGGATCTGCGGATTAGCCAGAGCATCTTCGCCGACGATCTCTATCCCCGTGGTCAGCCGGATCCCCTGCTCCATCGGAGTCAATGTAAAACCATGATCCATGTCGGTAACCGGCCGTGACAGGGTGACACCGGAGCCGGGCCTGAAATGCCGCCCATAGCCGCGCCCCAGCGCAATGGGAAACGACTCTTCGAATCTGGCCGCGAAAGCCGCCGTCGCCTGACCCAGCGCCGCCACGACCTGGGGCGCCCGCAGTTCTGTGCGCGGTGTCGCAAGGATCCAGCGGGAGCGCCTTTGCTCCAGCCGGCCGGCATCCCCGTTCAAATAGATCCCGCCGCCCTGGATAAACTCCCGCCACAGGGATTCCGTCAGGCCGCCGGGATTGGAAATGCTGTCGCATTCGGGCCAGTAGACCCCGAAGAACGCATCCGACCTCAGAGCAGGCTCCACCTCGTGCATTTCGCCACCGCGCAGCGTCTGGTAGTCGATGCCGTAAATCCGCGCATAGTGGCGCTCGCGCTCGGCCCGCGCCAGACTGGCTTCCGAACGATGCAAATGCAGCCAGCCGCTCTTGCGATAGAACCGCTCCGCATTGGCCAGCCGCGCCAACCGGCGATGCTCGGCCCGTGCCTGCGCCCGCAGCGGGGCCATGGCCCGCACATAGGACTGCAAGGCCTGTGGACCGGAGTGGGCCAGATACGACCGGATCCACGGCACCAGATGCAACAAAGTCGATACATCGAAGGAAAAGGCACAGGACTGCTTGAGCGCAATATCCAGCCAGACAGCAGCCCCCGAAGGGATTTGCGCCGGGCAGAAACCGTTGCCCGCTATAATGCCGGCGTTTGCCCCCGACGTGCCATCGCCCGGATGTGCCCGGTCAATCAGCGCGACAGATGCCCCATGCTGGCGTAGGTTGAGAGCCGTCGTGACCCCCACGATTCCCGCTCCCAGCACAATGACATCGACTTCGGCCAAATCCGCCTCTTGGAATGTTGCTTAATTTGCTCTTACCCTAATACCGTCTTGAAAACCAATCGCCCTGACAATTCCCTGTCTCCCCTCCCGGCAGGCCTTGCCCCGCCCAATCAGATTTCCGGTGATGTTTCTCCTTAAACTGCCCTTGATCGTCGTGGAGCGGCTCGGCCGCCACGCCCCCTTCGCCCTGTGGATCTCGCTCGCGCTGGGCATGGGGTTTCCCGGTCTTTCAGAACTGGTACGGCCGTTTCTGGGCAGCCTGGTTTTCCTGCTGCTCACCCTCGCCTTTCTGCGTGTGGATCCCGTCCCGGTCATCGCCCACCTGCGCCGACCGCTGCCGGTCATCCTCGCCTCCCTGTGGATGCTTCTGCTGTTGCCGTTGGCGGCAACTTTGCTGCTTCACTTGCTGCCGACAGGGCTCGTCACTCCCGACATCGCCCTCATCGTCTTTTTGATATGCGCCGCACCGCCCGTCATGTCGGCTCCCGGCTTCATTGCCATGATGGGATTGAATGCCTCTTTCGGCCTGGCCCTGCTGATCGTCACCATGATGCTGACGCCGTTGACTGCGCCGGTCTTTGCCGAGCTGATGACAGCAGGAGAAATGCAGATTGATGCCACTGCCTTGGCATTGCGACTGGCTGGGTATCTGGTCGGCTCACTGCTGCTGGCACGCACAGTCCGCGCCGTGATCGGCAAAGACCGCATTCAGGCCGGAGGCATGCGAATCGACGGACTGAATGTGTTGCTGCTGTTCTGCTTTGCGCTTGCAGCCATGGACGGGGTGGCTGACAGCTTCGCAGCCTCACCTCTCCTGAGTGCCTCGATTGCAGCGCTGACCTTCTTCGCCGCCTTCGTTCAGATCGGCATCACCCTTATTGTCTTCCGCAAACTCGGACGGCAGGACGCCTTCGCCCTCGCTCATTCGTCCGGCAGTCGCAACATGGGCCTGATGGTTGCCGGATTCGGCGGCCACATCCCCGAGCTGACCTGGTTGTGGTTCGCGCTCGGCCAGTTCCCCATCTACATGCTGCCGATGTTGCTGAAGCCTTTCGCCCGACGCTTTACCGCGCCCAAACAACCGCGTGACGCCGGGGCAGATACTCCGCTAGAGTGACCCCGCGTTGTCCCTCAGCCAAGTGGATCCGGATATGTCAGCCCGTTCAATTACCCGCCACACAGCGACCAGCCTGGTTTGGCGGGGGCTTGGCACATGGATGATCGCAACGCTGATGACATCCGCAGCCGCTTTGGCCGGAGATGTCGCGCAGGTGAACATCCTTGGCTTTTCGGCAAATGCCAAGCGCTTCGCCTTTGAGCAGTATGGTATTCAGGATGGCTCCGGCTCCCCTTATTCCGAGCTTTTCGTTCTGGATGTCAGTGAGGACCGCTGGGTATCTCCCTCGCCGATCCGCGAGCGACTGGAAGACGTGCCCGACCGGCCAGACCTGAAAGCGCTGCTTGCCCAAACCCGCGCAGCAGTCCTTCAGGAAGCGAGAGATATCGGACTTCTGGGCGGAATTGAACCTCTCGGACATACGGTCGGGCACAACCCGGTGACGGAACTCACGTCCGATGCCACTTTCATGCGTGTCATGCCGCGTCCCATCCTTCCGCCGTTCGACGCACCGCTCGAGTTTCGTCTCACCTCTTTTCCTGCCCCGAGTGCCGACTGTGCCAGCGACGGTGTCGAGACCACCGGCTTCACTCTGAGCCTGACACGCGAGGGGCAAACCCGCGAGCTGCATTCGGATACCAATATTCCCGACAGCCGTGGATGCCCTTTGCGCTATCGCATCGAACGAGTCGTAACCTATTACCCGGAAGACCGTGGCGATGCGGACGGATATTTCGCCGTTCTGGTTTTCTATGAAGCCCGGGGGTTCGAAGGCCCGGATGGGCGGTATCTGGCAATCACCGGCAAGATTTAGCCGTTTCTAAAGCTTGTAACCAATTAGCATGGGGGCAGACCCTTGCCCTTCGCGTCGTCAACGTGTAACCGCCCCGGTCAGAGGAAACGCGGCAACCATCACAGCATGATCCATGCGCGGGCGCCCACCAGACAGATCGCCGGAGACATCCATGAGCCGTGACATCCTGATTGCCCCTTCCGTCCTTGCGTCCGACTTCTCCAAGCTGGGTCAGGAAGTCCGTGATGTGATCGAGGCTGGCGCCGACTGGATCCACCTGGATGTAATGGACGGGCATTTCGTGCCCAACATCACCTTCGGGCCGGACATCATCAAGTCCATCCGCCCCCACACCCAAGCCACCTTCGACACCCATTTGATGATCGAGCCCTGCGATCCCTACCTCGAAGCCTTCGCCAAGGCCGGGTCGGATATCATCACGGTCCATGCAGAGGCAACGAAGCATCTCGACCGCTCGCTCCAGGCGATCCGCAACCTCGGCCTCCGCGCCGGCGTGTCGCTGAACCCTCACACGCCGGAAAGCGTGCTGGAATACGTCCTCGACCGGCTCGACCTGATCCTCATCATGACCGTCAATCCGGGCTTTGGCGGCCAGAAGTTCATCGAGGCGATGGTCGACAAGACCGAACGCATCAGGCAGATGATCGGCGACCGCCCGATCGACATCGAGATCGATGGCGGCGTGACACCGGAGACCGCGCCTCTTGTTGCCGCTGCAGGCGCCAATGTCCTCGTGGCCGGCTCTGCCGTTTTCAAGGGCGGTTCAGTCGACAGCTACCGCGCCAACATCTCCGCCATCCGCAAGGCCGCGCAAGAAGCTTAAGAGATCCCCATGACCGCGCGTCATGGCATGACTTGATCATGCCATCCATGCCGTGACCTCGCCCCAATGCATAGCCATGCGTCTGCCGACAACGAACGGCATGGATCCTCGGGTCAAGCCCGAGGATGACGGCAGAGGGTAACGGCGCGAGATCGATGGCCAATGGGATGACGGCAGAGAGGATGATGGCCAGGAGGACAGAAGCGGAGGCGGATGACCGACGAGAGGCTCAGGGGCCCAAAACTCTCCACCGCGTCATGGCATGACTTGATCATGCCATCCATGCCGTGACCTCGCCCCAATGCATAGCCATGCGTCTGCCGACAACGAACGGCATGGATCCTCGGGTCAAGCCCGAGGATCCATGCCGGAAAGGGTGTGCTACGCTGAAGGGATGCGGCACCTCGAGAGGCAAATCTGCGCCTTACGGCAGGTAGGTCAGGCTGGCGAGGGTTGGCTTGCCGTCCCAGAAGTTGAACTTCGCGACCACGCTCTTGTCGTACATCTCTTCATCCGAGGCATCGATGTACTGACACGCGACGAAAAGGTGGTCGTTGTTCTCGTCACCGATTTCATCGTCCCAGGCAGCCCCCCAGGAAAGCGGCGTGTCGCAATGTCCCAACCCGACGACCGCCGCAGCCAACCCCGCGGCTCCCGCAGGCGTGGCAAGGAACCGGTTGAAATCGACCACTCCCTCCGCCTGCGCAGGCGTGGCAGGCAACAACAGCATGGCGGCAGCGAGAGTGCTGGCAGCGAACGTCTTGAACATCGGCATGATAAAATACTTCCCCGGAATCGAGCAAAAATTGAACAGCTGCAAACCAGCACGCGGCGCCGCAACAACTGGTAAACTCCAAAAGCATTCGCTTTTCCCGTTTTCGCTGGCCGAATGCAGAAGAGATCGTCACCACAAACGCCCCTCTTTATTGTGAAACGTTGGACTTCCTGCTAGACCGCGCCTAATTCTTTCCTGAAATTACGAGGACCCGCGATGATCCCGCGCTATTCCCGCCCTGAAATGGTCGATATCTGGTCGCCTGAATCCAAGTTCCGTATCTGGTTCGAGATCGAGGCGCACGCCTGCGACGCGCTGGCTGAACTCGGTGTGATCCCGAAAGAGGCCGCCAAGACCATCTGGGAAAAGGGCGGCGCAGCCACCTTCGATGTCGCCCGTATCGACGAGATCGAAGCGGTCACCAAGCACGACGTCATCGCGTTCCTGACCCATCTGGCGGAAATTGTCGGTCCGGACGCGCGCTTTGTCCACCAGGGCATGACCTCCTCGGATGTTCTCGACACCTGCTTCAACGTGCAGCTGGTCAAGGCGACCGATCTGCTGCTGGAAGACATGGACAAGCTGCTGGCTGCAATCAAGCGCCGCGCTTTCGAGCACAAGGACACGGTCACCATCGGTCGGTCGCACGGCATCCATGCGGAGCCGGTCACCTTCGGCCTGAAAATGGCGGAAGCCTACGCCGAGTTCGACCGCTGCAAGACCCGCCTGCTGAATGCGCGTGAAGAAATCGCCACTTGCGCCATTTCCGGTGCCGTCGGCACCTTCGCCAACATTGACCCGCGCGTCGAGGAACATGTCGCCAAGGCGATGGGGCTGGCCGCCGAACCGGTGTCCACACAGGTCATCCCGCGCGACCGTCATGCGATGTATTTCGCCACGCTTGGCGTCATCGGCTCATCGATCGAGCGCGTTGCCACAGAAATCCGCCATCTGCAGCGCACGGAAGTTCTGGAAGCCGAGGAGTATTTCTCCAAGGGCCAGAAGGGCTCCTCCGCCATGCCACACAAGCGCAACCCGGTTCTGACCGAAAACCTGACCGGCCTGGCCCGTCTGGTGCGCATGGCTGTGACACCGGCAATGGAAAACGTTGCCCTGTGGCATGAGCGCGATATCTCGCACTCCTCCGTCGAGCGCATGATCGGCCCGGACACGACCGTCACACTCGACTTCGCCCTGGCACGCCTCACAGGCGTCATCGACAAGCTGATGGTCTATCCGGAGCGCATGATGGGCAACATGGACCGTCTCGGCGGTCTGGTACACTCCCAGCGCATCTTGCTGGCCCTGACCCAGGCTGGTTCCTCGCGTGAGGACGCCTACCGACTGGTTCAGCGCAACGCCATGAAGGTCTGGGACAGCTATCAGGTTTCCGGCGATTCCGAAGTCGACTTCCTGAGCGAGCTTCTGGCCGACGACGATGTACGCGAGTATCTCTCCGAAGACGAAATCAAGGATCGTTTCGACCTCGGCTATCATACCAAGAATGTCGACGTGATCTTCAAGCGGGTCTTCGGCGAAAGCTGACCTGCCTGCCCGGCCCCGACCGGTCCGAGCTAAACATTCAACGCTCTGTCTCACGTTGACCCAAATGCGGGAAGGCGGCTTGAGGCAGGGCGTTTTTTGTTTCTCTATGGCTTTAACGCCAAAGGAGCTCTGATGAAAATCGCCGTCGTCGCCGACATCCATGGCAACCTCCCCGCGCTGGAAGCCGTCATCGCCGACCTCAGCACGGAGAGGCCCGACCAAGTCGTCAATCTCGGCGACTGCGTCTCCGGGCCGCTGTGGCCGGACGAAACCGGCCGTCTGTTGATGCAACGAGACTGGCCGACCGTGCGCGGCAACCATGACCGGGTTGCAGTCGGTCCCAAGGTTCCCGCCAGCAACCGCACCGATCATTTCACCCAGGCGCATTTGTCTGAGGACGTGACTCAATGGCTGAGGCTCTTGCCGCAAGTGATTCAGCTCACAGAGGAAATCACGCTGTTTCACGCGACACCTGAGGTCGATGACCTCTACCTGACCGAGACCGTAATCGACGGTCGCGGCGTTTTGTCGTCAGTCGAAGAGATTGACAACCGGCTTGCCGGCGCCACGGCCGCACCACTCCTGCTCTGCGGCCATACGCACATCCCGCGTCTGCTGACACTGCCCCACGGCCAGACGATCTTCAATCCGGGAAGCGTTGGCTGTCCGGCTTACAGCGACGCCTTGCCCTCGCCCCATGTCATGGAAGCTGGAAGCCCGCATTGCCGCTACGGATTCCTTGAATTCAGTTCCACTGGATGGGTGTTCACCCACAAGTCAATCGCCTATGATTGGCATGCAGCGGAGAGCCGGGCCCGCACCTGCGAACGCCCAGATTGGGCCGACGCATTGAAGCATGGTGTCCTGCATTAAGGATAATTGGAACCAAAGCGCTAGCACATGCTTTACCCAGCAATAGAGATGCGGAGGACCACCCAATGCGAATTCATGACTATCTGATTGGCGGCATAGCCATTGCTGGTATTGCCCTGAGCACACTGACTGGTGCGAAGGCCGCGCCCCTGATGATCTCATCCCCAATCGTGGCTCAGGCTGCAGTTGACGGCAACCTTGTAACCAAGGTGCAGCATCGTCCGCGCTTCGAGCGTCACGGCAAGGATTATTGGTACAATGGTCATCGTGGCAGCCGCCGCCAGCACCGTGGATGGCGCGAGTATCGTGGCTGGTGGTTCCCGCCTGCTGCTTTTGCATTCAGCTTCGGCACAGCCCCGCAGCGCGCTGCTCCGCGGCACTACGACAAACCCCGCCGCAATGCGCCGCAGCGTTATGACCGTCCGCGCCACGACGCCCGTGGCGGTGGTCTCTCCCCCCGTCATTACCGCTGGTGCCAGAACCGCTACCGGTCCTATCGGGCTTCGGACAACACCTTCCAGCCTTACAATGGGCCACGTCGTCGTTGCCGTTCGCCCTTCTAGGGCTTGAGACAATACAGATCATGAGCACCGCCTCCGGGCGGTGTTTTTGTTTGTTCGCCGCTGCGCTTCCTGTTTGACAAGCGCCCGGATCCTCGCCATGAGGGTCTCCAGATGCGACAGCAATAGAGGATCCAGCCGTGAAAATCTCCGAAGCCGATATTCTTCTCATCCCCGGCTATGGCGACACACCAAAGGATCACTGGATGCGTCGCTGGCAGGGAAAGATGGCCACAGCCCAGGTTGTCGAGCAGAAGAGCTGGTTCAAGCCGGTGCTGAAACTCTGGCAGGACACCCTGTTGGCCAAGGTCGAACAAACGGAGCGTCCCGTCGTTCTCGTCGGACATTCCCTCGGCTGCCATCTGATTGCCCATGCCAGCCTGCACTGGCCGAAGGACAAGGTCGTCGGAGCCTATCTCGTCTGCCCTCCGAACCTGGAGAGAACGACAAATCATCCGGCGTTCGATGTTTCCAGCTTTTTGCCGATCCCGCATCACCCGATCAAGGCACGCACGCATGTCGTTGCCAGTCAGAACGACCCATATGGCGATTTCAAGCTGAGCGAAGAGTTTGCCCGGAAGTGGGGGGCAACCTTCCAGGATGCCGGTCAGGCCGGGCACGTCAACATGGAGTCCGGACATGGCCCGTGGCCGGAAGGCTTGTTGTCCTTCGCGCATTTCATGAAACGTCTGGGCAGCAGCGACGCCTAAGGCCGCTGCCGCGCCGTTTCAAACGTCAGCGACCTCAGCTTTCGCCGCAGGCATCCAGTGCAACACGCACGCTGTCGGCCACCAGCACCATGTCGATGCCATAGGCCATCAGCACAAAGCCCTGCGCCTTGGCGGCCAGCACGTCTCCTGGTGTCATGCAGAAGATGCCGGCGAACTTCCCCGCCTTCTTAGCTGCCTTCACGACACGGCTTGCTGCCTCCAGAGTGTCCGGGCTGGCCGGATTCAATTCCGCCCCGCTCGATAGCGCCAGCGACAGATCGCTCGGGCCGACGAAAACACCATCAATGCCTTCCACAGCGAGGATGTCATCCAGCTCATCAAGCGCCGGACGGGTCTCGATCATGGCAATCGCCAGCGTTTCACTGTTGGCCTGGGCCAGATAGTCATTGGGCGCCAGACCGGCCAGTTGAGCCGCGCGCAAGGGCCCCCAGCTGCGTTCTCCCACCGGCGGATATTTCGCCGCATCGGCAAAGGCCTTGGCGTCCGTTGCGGAATTGATCATCGGCGCGATGACGGCCTGCGCGCCCAGATCCAGATAACGCGAGGCATTTGTCAGATCACCGACGCCCATCCGGACAATCGGATGACTGCCCGCCAACGTCAGCGCGGCGATACCTTCGCGTGCTTCCGCCAGACCCATTTGCCCGTGCTGAAGATCGAGCGTCACAGCCTCATAGCCGGAACGGCCGATCTGCTCGGCAATACCCGGGCTCGACATCATGATCCAGCTGGTGACAACGGGCTTGCCTCCCTTGAGCTTATCGGCAAGTGATTTTTGTGAATTCGACACGACGTTCTCCCTTCCTCTTTTCCAATATGTGCCCACGCAGGTCAGAAACGGACAAGGTCATCTCGTGACAAAAAAGCCCCCCTGCGACACCTGTCGCAGGGGGGGCTTGGTCACTTGTCGGCCAGAACACGCATCCAGAGCCGAAAATTCGTTGAAGGCTCAGCCTCCGCGCTGCACCTGCTCCACAGCCGTGTGAAGAAGTTCTTCCATCGCATGGCGAATCTGGTGATCCGACTGCTCGACCTTCGCGGCATCAAAATCGGCGCGGATTTTGCGGAACACATCTTCCTCGCCTGGCTCTTCGAAATCCGAGCGGACGACTTCGCGGGCATATTCCTCGGCCTTGTCACCATTCAGGCTGAGCTTTTCAGCCGCCCAAAGACCCAGAAGCTTGTTGCGTCGTGCGACAGCTTTGAACTTCAATTCTTCGTCATGAGCGAACTTGTTTTCAAAGTCCTTCTCGCGATTATTGAAAGTACTCATGGTCAGTCTCTCCTGAATGTCGGCCACTCTCCGGCGCACCGCTAGTGCAGCAGGTGGGGAGGTTGGTGGAGTTATTCAATATCGGCGACACTAGACTAAATCAATGGAAGGCCAATGATGCTGATCAAACACATCTAAAATTCATCCGACATAAATTGGCACCAGGCTGCACATATCAAGGAGACCGCCGTGCTTTCGTCTGCCTTCAGTTGAGTTCCGCGCCTCCGAATTGGTCAACAGCTCCGGTCTTTTAGGCCAATTGCGCCCACACCGGGCTGCGCCAAAGAGCGGCCGACCATATCGGACATCGGGAGAACACGCGAAGCAAGATCTGCGCAAGATCACTTCAGATGGTAAGCTTAGGCAGCGGCTTTGGCACGGAATTCCACTCCAATTTCCTGACTATCGCGGCGAACCGTGATGCAGTTCCGTTCCTCTTCACCTTCCTGTTCCAAAACAAAATGATCCCCGACGAGCGACGTATTTTCGACAAAGATCCTCGCACCAGAAGGCGAAATGTCCCGAATAGAGGCTCCTAGCCTGGAACCGTTCGTACCAACGATCACACAATCCCTATAGACACGCTTGCGCGGATCGCGACGCCGATTTTCCATGCCGACAACCCAATCGTCGAGGCTTTCACAAACCGAGGCAACACTGCCCGATGCAGACCGCAGACGGGTATTGATTTCGTCTGTGAAAACACACTGTTGTTCAGTGGCGTCAGTTGTCGAAATGACGAGTTTCTGCACCTCGGAGATGGAACTTCGAATAGATTTCAATGCGTCATCGACAGAGCCGGCCACGGACTGCATTTCCGCGATTTCCGAAAAGATCTGAGTGGTGGCCTGTGAGGTTTGGTTTGCAAGCACCTTGACCTCATTTGCCACGACCGCGAAACCACGCCCCGCTTCGCCAGCGCGCGCAGCCTCGATGGTCGCATTCAGTGAGAGCAAGTTGATCTGATCCGCCACCTTGGAAATAAGCTGGACGACACCATCCATGGAGGCAGCCGCTGTGCGTAGCTTTTCAGTTGACTGCTCCGCCACTTCGGAGCGACCGCTCATGGCCTCGACTGCGGCACGGGCACTGTCCATGCCTTGCGAAATATCCTGTGCAGAAGAACTCACATACTGCGCAGAACTCGCAGTATGCTCAACAGTGCCAAGGGTTTCCTCCGCCGCATTGATAGCGATCTGACGCGCTTTCATATTCTGGGTGATGTCGGTTGCGAACTTTGTCACCTTCATGATGTTGCCGGAAGCGTCGAAGATGGGATTGTAGCTCGCCTGCAACCAGATCGGTTCTCCCGCCTTGTTATAGCGCTGATAGATCGCCGACATCGGATTTCCTTCCGCAAGGGTCTTCCAGAAATCGGCATACTCCTGAGACTTGCCATACTTCCCGTCGACGAACATCCGGTGGTGCTTGCCCTTGATCTCGTCGAGGCGATAGCCTGAAGTCTTCAGGAAGTTGTCGTTTGCATCTAGAATATAACCTTCCTTGGTGAAGGAGATCATCGCCTGGCTGCGACTGATGGCGGCAATCAAACCTGTGTGTTCGGCATTCTTGCGCTTCTCGTCGGTAATATCGGACGCAATTTTCACAACCTTGAAAGGCTGACCGGCCGCATCGAAGATTGGATTGTAGGTCGCGTGAATCCAAACTTCATTGCCGTCCTTGGCGAAACGCCTGAAGTCCCCGGCCTTGAATTGCCCTTCCCCGAGTTCCTTCCAGAAGGTCTTGTATTCCGGCGTGTCACGGTAGTCGGGCGCGACGAACATCGCATGATGCTTGCCCGTGACCTCGTCTGAAGTGTAGCCGAGCACATTCAGGAAGTTCTCATTCGCTTCGAGAATATTGCCTTTCAGATCGAAATGGATCACGGCCTGCGAGCGGTCTATCGCCTTCAGCTGCCCCTGAGCTTCAGCACTCCGCAATTTTGCCGCGGTGATGTCCGACGCAGTCTTCACGACCCGATAGACATTTCCCTTCGGATCAAAAACCGGGTTGTAAGATGCCTGTATCCAAACGACCTTCCCGGTCTTTGTGACCCGCATGAATTCATCGGATTTGAATTCACCGCGAGCGAGATCATGCCAGAACGACTGATACTCTGCACTTGCGGCATAGGACGGTTCCACAAACATGCGGTGATGCTTGCTTTTGATCTCTTCGAGGGAATACCCCATGACGGAGAGGAAGTTATCGTTGGCGTCCAGAATTGTGCCGTCCGGCTTGAACTGGATGATCGCCTGAGATCGGCCGAATGCCTCGATCACATCACGATCGCTACTCCGGAAAAGTGCCATTTGGAGAAGTCCCTACTCACATTGTGAACTGAGAGCTATCACCACATAAGTATTCAAATTCTTAATTGTCGGGTTTTCGCGTTTTCAAATAAAGACTTATATCAACTATGCTATCTGACCGCTAGGCACACACCACGCGGCTTCAGATCAAGAATACACCTAAGAAATTCACGTCATTTCGATTGGTTTTTCTTGCTCAAATCAGCCAATCAATACGCGGGGCACAGCAGGCCTGTTGGCCCACGGCTGATCAGCGACATCATTCTTCTCTGAAATCGATCCGCACTGGAAGCGAAGTGGATATTCATTAAAATCACCAACAACACCATGTCAGAGAATTTCGCTCAGTCCTTTGTCTCAGGGCAATCACCTGCTTGCGGAGCGTGTCACCGTTTTCCAAATCAACGTAAGATCAATGATGCGGATCAGACATATCTAAAATTCACCTGGCGTAAATCGGTCCCAGGCTACACCTTGCAAGGAGAACGTTGTGCTTTCGCCTGCCTTCAGTTAAGTTCCGCGCCGCCGAACAGGTCAGCAAGCTCCGGTCATTTAAACCAATTGCGCCCACATCGGGCTGCGCCGAAGAGCGGCCGACCATATCGGATATCGGGAGAACACACGAAGCAAGATCTGCGCAAGGTTGCTCTCGACCCAATGGATTTTTCAACCAGACACGGTACATGCTCATGAATCGCCGCCGCCGCATTTACGAAGGCAAGGCCAAGATTTTATACGAAGGCCCGGAACCAGGCACACTGATTCAGCACTTCAAAGACGACGCCACCGCTTTCAATGCCAAGAAGCACGAAATCATTGATGGCAAGGGCGTGCTGAACAACCGGATTTCCGAGTATATCTTCAACAATTTGAATGCCATGGGCATCCCAACCCATTTCATTCGCCGCATGAATATGCGCGAGCAGCTGATCCGCGAAGTCGAGATCATCCCGCTCGAAGTGGTCGTGCGCAACGTCGCTGCCGGTTCTATCGCCAAGCGCCTTGGTCTGGAGGAAGGCACCCAGCTGCCCCGCTCGATCATCGAGTTCTACTACAAGAACGATGAGCTGGAAGACCCGCTGGTGGCAGAAGAACACGTCACGGCCTTCGGCTGGGCCAACCCGCAGGAGCTCGACGACATCATGGCGCTGGCCATTCGGGTCAATGATTTCCTCTCCGGGCTGTTCCTCGGCGTCGGTATCCGGCTTGTCGATTTCAAGATCGAATGCGGCCGACTGTTCGAGGGCGACATGATGCGCATTGTCGTTGCCGACGAGATTTCCCCCGACAGCTGTCGTTTGTGGGATATCGAAACCAACGACAAACTGGACAAGGACCGCTTCCGCCGCGACATGGGCGGAATGCTGGAAGCCTATCAAGAAGTGGCCAAACGTCTCGGCATTCTCAATGAGAATGACCGCCAGAACCCCACCGGCCCGACGTTGGTACAGTAATTCGAAGACACCAAGCCCCCGGTCAACACGCCGGGGGCTTTTTGCATTTACCGAGAAACTCCAGCCCCGCCCCTTTCACCTGGCGCCGGGCTGGTGTAATGAGGCGCCAAATCATCCCGGCTGCTCTCTGCGGAGTTAAGGAAAATCATGAAGGCACGTGTGATCGTCACCCTGAAGAACGGCGTTCTCGACCCCCAGGGCAAAGCAATCGAAGGCGCTCTTGGCGGTTTGGGTTTTGACGACGTCGGATCTGTCCGTCAGGGCAAGGTCTTTGATGTTGAGCTGACAGGCTCCGACAAGGCTGCCGCAAAGGCGGAGCTCGAGCAGATGTGCGAGAAGTTGCTGGCCAACACGGTCATCGAAAACTACTCCATCGAAATCGAATAAGCTGAGGGGATCACAACGGATCACTGCCGACCGCCGAGCACACCGGTCGCTGGCACCAAGCCCCGTTCCCCCTCGCATTCTCATGGTCTTGGCCCGAGTGCCCATTTGGATAAAGCCACATGAAAACCGCCATTATCGTCTTTCCGGGATCCAACCGCGACCGCGACATGTTCCATGCTCTGGAGCTGATCACCGGAGCACGTCCTCAAGCGGTCTGGCACACGGAAACCAGTTTGCCTGACGCAGATCTCGTGATCGTGCCCGGCGGCTTCTCCTATGGGGACTACCTGCGCTCCGGCGCGATTGCCGCCCGTTCGCCGATCCTCAAGGATCTTGTGCGCAAGGCCGATGCCGGCGTGAATGTTCTGGGCGTCTGCAACGGCTTTCAGATCCTCACCGAAGCAGGTCTTCTGCCCGGCGCCTTGATGCGCAATGCCGGTATCAAGTTCGTCTGCAAGGAAGTGAAGCTTCAGACGGTCAATGATGGCACACGTTTCTCCTCTTCCTTCACCAAGGATCAGGTCTGGCGCTGCCCGGTGGCCCATCATGACGGCAATTACTTCGCCGAAGCAGATGAGCTGAAGACCATCGAGGACAATGGTCAGGTGATCTTCCGGTATGCCGACGGCACCAACCCGAACGGCTCGGTCAACGACATCGCCGGCCTTACCAACAAGGCAGGCAACGTGCTTGGCATGATGCCCCATCCGGAAAATCTGGTGGAAGAACTCAACGGCGGCACCGACGGACGGCTGCTGTTTGAAAGCCTGGTCAGTGCTGCTGCCTGATCCTCAGATTTGATCAGTGACAATTTATGAAAGTGGAGGCCTCGTGCCTCCATTTTTGTTTTTGGTCCCGGTCTTCGCCATTCCGCCCCGCAACCCAAAGAGATCCCCGAGTTCACTGGCTCCAACTCAGCGCTGCGCTTGTCCGGGAGGACGTTGGGGAGGCTGGGCTGTGTCGAAAACGCTCGGAGGCGCAGGCGTTCCCCCAAAACCCCAATTGGCGTCATCCCGCACGAAGATGCGGGACCGGTGAGCCACGACAGGGGGTTGCACATTTAGGGCCCTACGGGTCACATCCTTCTGCGATTCTTCAATGACGAAAGAGACCACATGCCGGATGACATTCTGACCCGCGAAACACGCGATGCCCTTGTCCGCACCATTCAGGCCTACTGCCAGGATGAGCTGGATATGGAGATGGGCAACATGGATGCCGGTTTTCTGCTTGACCACCTGAGCGAAACCATGGGAGCCGCCTATTACAACAAGGGACTGCAGGACGCCGGGTTGCTGTTCGCCAAAAAGGCGGAAGATATTGCAGACGAACTCTACGGTTTGGAAAAGCCATGGAGCGGGCGCAGCTGAATGCCCGCTCCATGGCTCTCTCAAGCAGCTCATTCCGCCCAGTAGCTCTGACCCATGCCGTCACGCGGTTCGCCCGCGGTAACACGCAACCGGCTCGGACTTTCCCCGAAACGTCGCGAGAAAGCACGTGAGAACGACGCGGAACTTGAGAAGCCGCAATTTCGCGCAACCGTCTTGACCGGCTCCCCCCGCTGCAGCGCGATCCGCGCCAGCGCGAGGCGCCAGTCGGAGAGATAGCCACCCGGCGTGACACCTAGAACCTCCCGGAACGTCACGGCGAACTGGGTGCGCGACATCCCGGCTTCATCCGCGAGATTCTCCAGGCTCCAGGGCTTGCTGGGGCCGTTGTGCATCGCCACCAGCGCATGTGCCAGCCGAGGATGCGCCAACCCGGCCATCAACCCGGCATTGGCACTGCCACGCTCGATCGCATGGCGCAGCAACCGGATCACCACCACTTCACACAACCGCAAAAAAACAGCCATGCCGCCACAACGCGGCGTCATCACTTCTTCTGCCAAGGGAAGAACCACACAGGCCAGATCCGGAGCTTCATCCAGACGGATGGACAGGGTCTCCGGCAGCGCCATGACCAGGTGCGGCCCAACACCGGCCAGCTCAACGCACGCCGCGACGAGCGTTATCTCTCCAGGCAGCGCCGAAGCAGCGATCTTCTCTGAGCCACGCAACTTCGCTGAGCGGTTCAGTCGATCGCGGGACAGCGGCTCGGGCGCCGTCGTTGGCGCGCCGTTTGGGGTATAGACCAAACGGATCCCGCCGTCGGCGTTGCTGAAGATGAGAAAATTCGGAGTGTCAGCCTCGACATCACGCGCCTCAACCAAGGTTGCATGCACACGCAGGTGACTGATCAGGGCAGAAAGCCGGTCAAACCTTTGAGAATGCCCCGAAGAGGCAATCGCGCTGTCATGGCTCCCCATATCCGAACTCCAAGTTAACTAATTGAGATAATTTATGCTCATTAGTTCTACATACTCACAGCATCAAATCAATACTGATAATTAAATATAGGTCATTCATCAATGCTGACTCCCCGTCAAACCGTCCCCGCCCTGCAGCTTCCGACCGTCGCCCATGGCGCCTTCGATCTAAGCGCCGAAACGCCGGACTTCGCCACGCTGGTGGTCTTCTATCGCGGCCTGCATTGCCCGATCTGCGCAACCTATCTAAAGGAACTGGTTCGCTTGCAAAGCGAGCTGGATAACCGCGGCGTCAACGTCATCGCTGTTTCCTCAGACGGCAAGGACCGCGCTGCCGAGATGGCCGAGAAGATCGGTGCCACAGATCTGCGTGTCGCATACGACCTGCCGCTCAGCGTGGCACGTGACTGGGGTCTTTACACCTCTGCAGGCCGTGGAAAGACCTCCATCGGCCTTGAAGAGCCTGAACTCTTCTCCGAGCCTGGCGTATTTCTGGTGCGCGCCAATGGCGAATTGTACTTCGCCTCCGTGCAGACCATGCCGTTCGTCCGTCCGCATTTCCAGGAAATGCTCGGCGCACTGGATTTCGTCCAGAAGGCAGACTACCCGGGCCGTGGTGAGTATACCGGCGAAGTGTAATCACTGATATGACATGAAAAAGCCTGACGCGAGCATTCCACTCGGGTCAGGCTTTTTTGTGCGTTTCTCCTGGCTTGTGAGCTGTCTGTCGGAAAAGCTGATCCGAAGTGGATGGCCCTGCCTCTGCCTGCATTCGGTCTGCAAATCCTACCAAGGCCGAAAGATGTCCGTGGCTCGCGAATCCCAGAAGGGGCGCAGGGCTTCCTCTTCTGCGGCCGACCGCGTCAGCCCCAAGTCCCGTAAGGCCTCATCCGACAACTTTGAAAGTTGCTTGCGCGTCCGACCAGTGTGGTACCAGGCGAGGCCCAGCGTCAAAAGAGCGCTCAACAGCTGCAGCACGCCGCTGCGCGGCAACCTCAGTCCCGAACGCCTCAAGGCTATTGTGTCAATTGAACCCATTACAATCTCCTTTTTTGGTACAATATCGCATCCAAGTGGGTGACATTGATATGAATTGACTCAGCGACAGTGACAAGATAGTTTATTGTCACCATGACAAATTGGATCCCTGAAATTCCCGCCGGCGCCGGCCCGCTCTACATGCGTCTTGCCGAAAAGATCGCCAGAGACATTCTGTCCGGTGCTCTCGCAGCCAAGACCAAGCTCCCGCCGCAGCGGGATCTGGCCTACGATCTCGGCGTCACTGTCGGCACGGTCGGCAGGGCCTATGCACTGGTGCGCAAGCGCGGTCTGGTCAGCGGCGAGGTTGGCCGCGGCACCTATGTGCTTGGCAGCGCCGAGCAAGACAATTCAGCCGCTCCTGAGCACACCGGCAAGATGCGGGCCCAACCCGCAGACAGCCGGTTTTCCGGCTTTGACCGAGAGGCTGACAAATGGCTGAACATCGAGCATCCAGCGCCTCTGCCTGACTACGGTTTCGGCAGCACGCGGGTCGCCAGTCCACCGGAAGGAATATTCCGACTCGACAGCACCTCTGCCCCGGATGTTGGACAAGGCCAGATCCTCGAAGAGCTTCTGCCCCGCATTGCAGCCGAAATGCCGAATGAAATCGCCAGCTATACCCGCACCGTACCCGACAGATGGTGCGAAGCCGGTCAGCGCTGGCTGTCGCGTGGAGGCTGGACCCCGGAAGCCGCTTCCATCGTGCCCACCTTTGGTGCTCAGGCGGCAATCATGTCGGCAATTTCAGCAGTCACAGCCCCCGGAGACCGGCTGGTCTTTGAGGAACTGACCTACAGTTCGGTGGCTCGGGGCGCACGCTTTTCCGGCCGTCAGTCGGTCCAGGTCACCAGCGACAAGGAAGGCCCCCTGCCCGACAGCCTGGACAGTGTCTGCAAACAGACCCACCCCAAGGCCATCTTCCTCATGCCGACCATGCATAATCCAACCCTGGCGACAATCTCCGAAGCCCGGCGTCTCGATCTGCTGGAAGTCATTCGTCGGCACAATCTCTGGATCATCGAAGATGAGGTTTACGGCGCCCTGCGGCCCAACACGCTGACGCCCTTCGCCAAATTGGCTCCAGAGCGCACTTTTCACGTCGGCTCGCTGTCGAAAGCGGTTGCAGCCGGCCTGCGTGGCGGCTGGATTTCCTGCCCACCTCAACAGACCCAGCGGCTTTTCACAGCCCACAAGATGCTGACTGGCGGCAGCTCGTTCCTGCTGTCGGAAGCCTCCAGCCGGCTTGTCAACTCCGGTCAGGCAGATCGTCTGCGCCAAGCCATCCTGCTGGAGATCCGCAACCGCTATGAGATTGCGTCAGACATCCTGCGTGGCTCGGACATGGTCATTGCCCCGGATTCACCTTTCATCTGGCTGAAGCTGCCCGAGCCCTGGCAACCCGGCACTTTCAAGGCCGCTGCCGCAGAGGCTGGTGTGCTGATTGATGACGAGGATGAATTCAGGACAGGACGTGCCAGCGAACTCCACTACCGGGTTCGCATTGCCACAACCAATCCCAAAACCTGCGGGGAACTGGCGGACGGCATGCAGCGTCTGAGCCGGATTCTGGCCGACAACGGCGCTTGTTACGACAGCGTTGCCTGACGTGAAGAGCGACTGAGGAAAAGCCTCAGAGTGAGCAAATGCCAAGGTGAAGGTGCTCGAATGGGTTCCATCTTGGCAGCTTTGAGCAAGAGACTCGCAACCAACGGCGAAAAATCACTCTCGCGCTCTGCAGATCATACCCAAGAAACCGCATTCCCCTCTCCCTTTCGTGCGATTGTTCTGATAAACGGAAGCCAAAATTGGCACAGGTGCCGCCTCGCACCGCAATGATCTGGACCGACATGATTCCCAACGACATCAAGATCACGCCCGAACTTATCGCCTCCCACGGCCTCAAGCCGGACGAATACGACCGTATTCTGGAGCTGATCGGCCGCGAGCCGAGCTTCACCGAACTCGGCATTTTCTCAGCGATGTGGAATGAGCATTGCTCGTACAAGTCGTCCAAGAAGTGGCTGAAGACCCTGCCCACCAAGGGCCCGCGCGTTCTGCAGGGGCCGGGTGAGAATGCTGGTGTGGTCGATATCGGCGACGGTCAGGCTGTTGTCTTCAAGATGGAAAGCCACAACCACCCGTCCTACATCGAGCCCTATCAGGGTGCTGCGACCGGCGTCGGCGGTATCTTGCGCGACGTCTTCACCATGGGCGCTCGCCCGGTTGCTGCCATGAACGCCCTGCGCTTCGGGTCTCCCGATCATCCGCGCACCCGCCATCTGGTTTCCGGCGTGGTGTCAGGCGTCGGCGGTTACGGCAACTCCTTCGGTGTGCCGACCGTCGGCGGTGAAGTCGAGTTCCATCCCAGCTACAACGGCAACTGTCTGGTCAATGCTTTTGCCGCAGGCTTGGCGGACTCCGACAAGATCTTCCTCGCCAAGGCCGAAGGCGTCGGCCTGCCCGTGGTCTACCTCGGCGCCAAGACCGGCCGTGACGGCGTTGGCGGTGCCACCATGGCGTCAGCCGAGTTCGATGACACCATCGAGGAAAAGCGCCCGACCGTTCAGGTCGGTGATCCCTTCACCGAGAAGTGCCTGCTGGAAGCCTGCCTGGAACTGATGGAGACCGGTGCGGTCATCGCCATTCAGGACATGGGGGCTGCGGGCCTGACCTGCTCTGCCGTCGAGATGGGCGCCAGTGGCGACCTCGGCATCGAGCTGGACCTCGACAAGGTGCCGGTGCGCGAAGAGCACATGACCGCCTATGAGATGATGCTGTCGGAAAGCCAGGAGCGCATGCTCATGGTTCTGCGTCCCGAAAAGGAAGATCAGGCCAAAGCCATCTTCACCAAATGGGGCCTGGACTTTGCTATCGTCGGCTTTACCACCGACACCCTGCGGTTCGTGGTGAAGCATCAGGGCGAGACGGTTGCCGATCTGCCGATCAAGAAGCTGGGCGATGAAGCCCCCGAGTACGACCGCCCCTGGGTGGAATGGGAAAAGCTTCCCGTACTCGATGCCGACGACATTGCAGAACCTGCAGACTACGCCGATGTACTGACCAAGCTGGTCGGCGGAGCCAATGGCGCATCGCGTCGTTGGGTCTACGAACAATACGACACGCTGATCCAGTCCAACACCGCAGCCGGTCCCGGCGGCGACAGCGGCGTGATCCGTGTCGATGGCACGCGAAAGGGCCTGACGTTCTCCGTCGACGTGACCCCGCGCTACTGCAAGGCCGACCCATTCGAGGGCGGCAAACAGGCTGTCGCGGAAGTCTGGCGCAACCTGACAGCCGTCGGCTCCGAGCCGCTGGCCGCCACAGACAACCTGAACTTCGGCAACCCGGAAAAGCCGGAAATAATGGGCCAGTTCGTCGGCTGCATCAAAGGCATCGGCGCGGCTTGCGAACAGCTGGAATTCCCGATCGTCTCCGGCAACGTCTCGCTCTATAACGAGACATATGGCGAAGCGATCCTGCCAACTCCAGCGATTGGCGGCGTCGGCCTTCTGCCGGATGTCACCGTGCGCGCCACCTCTGCCTTCAAGGCTGCAGGCGAGGCCATCGTGGTGATTGGCGGCGCGGGCACGCATCTGGGCTGCTCTCAGTACCTCTCCGAAATTCTCGGTCGGGAAGAAGGCGCTCCGCCGCCAGTCGATCTGGGCGCAGAAAAGCGTCGCGGCACATTCGTGCGACAGCTGATCGGCACAGGCCGCGTCACCAGCGTGCATGACATTTCTTCAGGCGGCCTCGGCGTTGCCCTGGCCGAGATGGCCATGTCCGGCAAGATCGGTGCGAAAGTCGCAATCGACGGTCCGGCCCACGCTGTTCTCTTTGGCGAAGACCAGGGGCGCTATGTTCTGACCGTCGACCCCGACCGTTTGGATGCTGTTTTGGAAGATGCCATCGACAACGGCATCGAGGCACACCACATTGGGTCAACAGGTGGTGAGGAATTGACTGTTGAGGGTGTCCTCACCATATCCGTTGCAAAGTTGAGCGCAGCACACGAAGATTGGTTCCCGACTTACATGGCCGCTTCCTGAAGCGACCAATTCACTGGAACCACATAAAAACACTGGGGAAGAGGACGCGACGCACATGCCGATGGACGCCAATGAAATTGAGACCCTGATCAAGGCTGCCTTGCCCGATGCAAAGGTGGAAATCCGCGATCTGGCCGGAGATGGCGATCATTACGCAGCCAATGTTGTCTCGGAATCGTTTCGGGGCATCAGCCGCGTCCAGCAACACCAGCTGATCTACAAGGCCCTGAAGGGCAACATGGGCGGAGAGCTGCACGCCCTTGCCCTGCAGACCAAGGCCCCCGATTAAGGCCTCTCTGAGGGTCAAGGAATATGGGCCAATGAATTGAGGGAATGAAACAAGCCGTCCTCCCTGCGGCCACCAGCCCGATGCCGCAACATCGGGCGCGACAAGTTCAAAAGGACGAATATCATGAGCATCCAGGACTGGATCAAGAACGAAGTTGAGACCAACGACGTCGTGCTTTTCATGAAGGGCACACCGAACTTCCCGCAGTGCGGGTTCTCTGGACAGGTCATTCAGATCCTCGATTACGTTGGCGTGCCTTACAAGGGCATCAATGTTCTCGAAGACGATGGCCTGCGCACCGGCATCAAGGAATTCACCAACTGGCCGACCATTCCTCAGCTCTACATCAAGGGCGAGTTCGTCGGCGGCTGCGACATCATCCGCGAAATGTTTCAGAATCAGGAACTTCAGGCTGCCTTCATCGAGAAGGGCATTGAGGTCAAACAGACCGCCTGATCTGCCTCGGCATATGTACTGAGAAAAGGGCGATCCCTCAGGGTCGCCCTTTTTCTTTGGCATAAGATAATGGCGTAAGTTTATCCCCGCCGCTTCCCCGAACGGAGCCCATCGGCAAATTCACTCGGAAAATTTTGCCGAATCATCTAACGTCGGGGAAGTTGAATGCCGGATGAGACCCAGTACCCCGCGTGCGTTTATCCCGCGTACCGTCATTCCAAAACAGGACGGACCACATAGTGGCCAGCCGATCAGTTTCGGTTGAGACACACGAAACAGGGACCGGGGCTCATGCAAACAATCACTGTCGCAGCACTCTTCATCGCCATCGCCGGCTTGTTCTATACTGTCTTTTTGGACAAGGCCGCGCCGGAACTCTCCCGCTTTGAATGTGAGAACATCACTCTGTTCGCCCCTCAGGGCCAAAAGTCAGCGACCGACCACTGTGCCACCTACGGCGGATTGGCGCAGGATTCGCAGCTGAAGGGAGAAGCGCTCGTCATTCTCGTTCGCAACCAGCCAGTCGGTGGTTTCGAAGGCCGCGAATACACCATCCGCTAGGGAACGGTCCGCTGGCGCAAACCTCGCCCTGTGCTGATCGCGCCAGCTACTCCGCAGCGAACAGATTTGCGGTCATGCCGAGGCTCGCCGCACAAGGCTCTTCGGCTTCCCCCACTCCAACACCGGTTCCGCTCTCCGTCGATCCTGGCCGCAGGTGCATGAAATCGTAGAGCGCCCGATCCATCAGATGCGAAGGCCGCGTATTGCCAAGAGCCCTCGCCATGATGCCCAGACGACCGGGAGAGGCCTTCTCCCAGCCCTGCAGCATCTGCTTCACTTCATCCCGCTGCAGCCCATCCTGAGAGCCGCACAGGTTGCACGGGATGATAGGGAACTCCATTCCACGGGCAAACTTGGCGATATCTGCCTCGGCACAATAGGCCAGAGGCCGCAAAACCAGCAGATCGCCATCGTCATTCACCAGCTTCGGCGGCATCGATGCCAGGCGTCCGCCGTGAAACAGGTTCATGAAAAAGGTTTCCAGAATATCTTCGCGGTGATGCCCAAGCACAATGGCTTCACAGCCCTGCTCCCGCGCAATCCGATACAAGATGCCACGGCGCAGACGTGAGCACAGCGAGCAGTAGGTTCGATGCGCCGGGATCTTGTCGGTCACGATGGAATAAGTGTCCTCGCGGACAATGACGTTCTCGATTTCGTTGTCGGCAAACCACTTCGGCAGGACCTCTGGCGGAAAGCCCGGCTGCGCCTGATCCAGATTGCAGGCGATCAAATCCACTTCCAGCAGACCGCGCCACTTCAACTCCATCAGGGTGACCAGCAGGCAATAGCTGTCCTTGCCGCCGGACAGACACACCAGCCACTTGGGTCGCGCAGTGCCGCTATCGACTACCGGCGCCATGCCATAATCGGTAATCGCTTCGCGGGTTTGGCGCAACAATCGCTTGCGCAGCTTCTTGAACTCGACACTCGATGGCCCCTTGCGGAAAATCGCAGGCACAGCGCCGGTGGCCTCCGGGCTCTTGCGTACCGCCTCTGCGGGGTGTTCGGTTTGCGCGTCCATGGCCAACAAAGTCCTCTCATCCGGCAGGGTCCCCTGTCCCATCCTGCTGCTGATACCGTATTGCCGGCGACGCTGCAATCGCGGCCAGCACAGGACACAAAACCAGCCCAAGCCGACGCCAAACAGACAGCGGGATCGGCAAACAAAAAAAGAGGCCACCCGAAGGCGGCCTCTGAATAAGGATCCGAAGATCGAAGGTCGTTCGCTTAACGCGAGTAGAATTCGACGACCAGGTTCGGTTCCATCTGCACCGGATACGGCACATCGGCAAAAGCCGGAACGCGAGAGTAGGTCGCAGTCATCTTGCTGTGATCAACGTCGAGGTAATCCGGCACGTCGCGTTCTGCGGACTGGACGGCTTCCAGAACCAGAGCGAGCTGCTTGGACTTTTCACGCACTTCAATCACGTCACCCGGGCGAACCTGGTAGGACGGGATGTTGACGCGCTTGCCATTGACGCGGATGTGGCCATGGTTGACGAACTGACGAGCAGCAAAAACTGTCGGCACGAACTTGGCGCGGTAGATCACGGCGTCCAGGCGGCGTTCCAGCAGACCGATCAAGTTTTCGCCGGTGTCGCCACGCATACGAGCGGCGTCAACGTAGATCTTGTGGAACTGCTTTTCGGAGACGTCACCGTAGTAACCCTTGAGCTTCTGCTTGGCGCGCAGCTGCACACCGAAATCAGAAAGCTTGCCCTTACGGCGCTGACCGTGCTGGCCTGGGCCATACTCACGCTTGTTGACCGGGCTCTTCGGACGACCCCAGATGTTTTCGCCCATCCGGCGGTCGAGCTTGTACTTAACGCTATGGCGCTTTGACATCGCGGTTTCCTTTGTAAACGCGTTCTTTTTTATGCAAGGAAACACGCCCTCCTCTATCCCGAAAATGTTTCGAGATCGACAGGGATCCAACTGACGGCGCCGGTCGGATGCCCACGGGTGCGTGTGCTCTCAAGACGCAAGCCTTGGAACCCGGCGGTAGGTATCCCCATCCTGGCAAAATGTCAACGGTTTCGCCGGATTTTCCAGGGATAGCCCGGGTCGTTCGACCAAAACGTCGGATCCAGCACAAGGAAAGAAACGAATTTCTCTTTCGGAAGTCTATGCCGCAAGTGCTTTGTTCTTTCGGCACCGCACAACGTAACTACGTCGCCATCGTAACTCTGAAATGGAGGAGAAGAATGACTTTTAGGGAAATTTAATAAAACAGCCCTTAGAATATACATGTTTTTACAGTGCCACTTCTATCGAATTTCACATTTATCGACACGACGGTTTGGAGTTAAGGACGTGGGAAGAGCCACCACCTTGGCGGATAGAGAGATCCATCATATGACCTTCGGCGGTCAGGACCTCACGCTGAAAAGAATCGTCGAGACTGTAACCTTCGCTTTTCAGCCGATTGTCGATTACGGAACGGGCGTCGTCTACGCTCATGAAGCGCTGTTGCGCACGATAGAACCCCTAGGCTTCAACACACCGACAGACGTCCTCGATGCAGCCTTCGAAAAGGGTTTTTTGCCCCAGCTAGAACCGGCGCTCCTCGACATTGCCCTCGCCAGCTACAATAAGATTCTGACGGCCAAGGGCACGAAGCTGTTTTTCAATCTGGATGGTCGCGGCCTGGGTCAAGACACGGACCCAAGGATGGAAATGGACGCTGTGACCCAGCGTCATGGTATTTTGGCCTCACAAATCTGCCTGGAACTGTCGGAACGCCATCATCAGACCTACGACGACATTACCGAACACGCCCTTCGCGATCTTCGTCGCCAAGGCTTCTTGTTGGCTCTCGACGACTTCGGCAAAGGCTCCTCCGAGCTGCGACTGCTGCATGATCTCGGACCCGACTACGTCAAGATTGATCGCTTTTTCCTGACCGGCATCGACATGGATGCCCGGCGTAAGCTGTTCGTCACCACCGTAACCAATCTCGCCCATGTGCTGGGCGTACGGGTGATTGCAGAGGGCGTCGAAACCGAACGCGAATACAAAGCCTGCCGCGATGCCGGCTGTGACCTGATCCAGGGCTTCTTCGTCGCGCACCCTTTCGCGCAGAAAAAAGATGCACGTCTCTTCTATGACCACATCCGCACACCGACGGTCGGCAGCAAGCGGAAAGAAGAAGAGCGCCGGATTCGCGCTGAGCTTCTGGATCTTCCGACGATCGGCCTCGATGCGTCGATGAGCGACCTGCTGGACATATTCATGAGCGATCAGGAGATCAGTGCCGTTCCGATTGTTGATTCCAATCGTGAGCCCCGCGGCCTGATCCATGAACGCGATCTAAAAGCCTATCTTTATGCTGGCGGCTCGGACGAGGACGATTACAAGGCAGCCCTCGACTTGCCGATTCGCAATTTCGTTCGCTCTTGTCCGATCACCGACATTGATTCCAATGCCGACATGCTGCTGGTCACCTTCGCGTCCTCGCTTAATTCTGACGGCCTGATCATTACGGAGAACTTCCGTTATGCCGGGTTCCTCTCCGCCACCTCGCTGCTGAAGATCATTCACGAGAAGCGGCTTGAGGAAGCCAAGGACCAAAACCCGCTATCGCGCATGCCGGGCAACGGGGCAATCACTCGTTTCATTGCGGACTGCGCTAACAAACGCTCCGGCGACCGCCACTACTGCTATTTCGATTTCGATAATTTCAAGCCGTTCAATGACACCTATGGCTACCGCCAGGGTGATCGCGCCATCATTCTCTTCAGTGAGCTGATGCAGCGCCACCTCTCAGCCAATGGAGCCTTCACCGGCCATGTCGGCGGCGATGACTTTTTCGCTGGCTTTGTTGAAGGTGATCAGACTGACATTGCCTGGCAGATGCTGACCCTCAAACGCGCCTTCAAGACCGATGTGGAAAGCTTCTACGACCCGGCACACCGCGAACAGGGCTTCATCGAGGCAACCGATCGCTTCGGCGGACTGCGTCAGTTTCCCCTCCTCGACTGCTCGATCTCCATCGTGACGGCACCGGACGGCTTTGTAACCCGTGCCGATGAAGTTCTGGAGGCGCTCGCCAAGCTGAAGCGCGAGGCCAAGAAATCCGATGACGGCCTCGTCGTCATGACAATGGGCGAGTAATCAGAAAAATTTGAGCGACTGTGGCCGCTTCAGACCGAAGCCCGACAGAAGCCGCGCCAGCTCCGGACTCACCTCTCCCGAGGTGAAAACCGCCTGATCGGCAAAATGCGCGTCGGCGTCAAACGGAACGTCCGGCACCACGCGTCGCAGTTGGCGCGCAATCGCCTCTGCCGGATCCAGCCAATCGACTGGCCAGGGCGCCAGTTTTCGAAACAGCCCGGCAAGAAAGGGATAGTGTGTGCAAGCCAGCACCACGATGTCCGTCTGTCCGTCATCCGACGTGACGAAACACGGGCTGATTTCCGCTCGCAAAACAGCTTCATCCACCACCTGACGTTTCAGGAATGCCTCGGCACAGATCGCCAGTTTTTCCGAGCCGACAAGCTTGACTGCGCAGCGATCGGCGAAGGAACGGATCAAATCACGCGTATAGGCCCGTCGCACGGTGCCCGGCGTTGCCAGAACACTGATCAGCCCGGACTGCGTTCGCTCGGCCGCTGGCTTTATCGCCGGAACGGTTCCGACAAACCGCGTGTCCGGAAACCGTACTCTGAGCGCAGCCCCGGCAAGAGTGAACGCCGTATTGCAGGCAATCACCACCGCTTCCGGGTCGTGAGCCTTGAGCAGCACCTCAAACAGCGACAGCAAACGCGTCAGCAGCGCGTCTTCCTCCCACGCGCCATAGGGAAAGCCAGCATCATCGGCGACATAAACGAAGCGTCGCTCGGGCAAAAGCAATCGGGCCTCGCGCAGAACGGTCAGTCCGCCGAGGCCACTGTCGAAAAAGAGAACCGGGCGGCTCACGCCTCTCCCGTGTCGCTGTCGACCACCATTCCCGCACTGCCGTCTTCGACCTCGTCCTTGCGTGGACGCGGTGTGCGCTTTTCCAGGGCAGCGATGACACCGCGAAGGGCACGCACTTCCTGATCGGTTAGCTCGGCCTTTTGAAAGATGTTGCGCAGCGTAAGCACCATATGCGGGCGACGCTCTGGCGGCCGGAAGAAGTTGGCCGTATCCAGTGCCCCTTCCAGGTGCTCGAACATGCGAATGACATCTTCTTTCGTGGCCGACGGATGCTCTTCTGTTGAAAGCCGGAAAGGCAAGGCATTCGAAGTCGCCGTCTTGCGCCACTCGTAAGCGCAGACCAGAACCGCCTGGGCAATATTGAGGGACGCAAAGTCCGGATCGACAGGCAAGGTCACGATTTCATCGGCCAGAGCCACTTCGTCATTGTTAAGGCCCCAGCGCTCGCGCCCGAATAGATACCCGGTCGCAGCACCGTTGGCGCCAATCGATACGACCTTTTCCGCTGCCTCATCAGGGCCGCGCACCGGCTTCGACACTTCGCGCGAGCGTGCAGTTGTCGCATAGACAAACGTCAGGTCGGCAATCGCCGCCTCGACGCTGTCAAACACCCGTACATTGTCGATCACATGATCAGCGCGACTGGCCGCAGCCCGCGCCTTCTCGCTCGGCCAACCATCGCGCGGGTTGACGATGCGCAGGTCGACGAGGCCAAAGTTGGCCATGGCACGCGCCGCCGTACCGATGTTCTCGCCCAGCTGTGGTTCACACAGAATGACCGCCGGCGGCTTGGCCGAGACCTGACGGGCTTCCTCAAGGATCTTTGCGTTCTTGCTCATGAGCGGGGATTTAACCGAAGCCTGGACGAATGAAAAGTCAAAAGCCGGAAAAGCGACAGTTGCGGTGCGATATGAAAGATTGTATACGTTTGCGCACAATACATAAAAGGGGCCTGTAGGCCCTACATCAGTCCGCACGCCGGGCATACCACAGGACCTCTCCGCCTCCCCGGAGGGCATCTCGAGACGGCAATTGCCCTCTATCAGTCTGCACCGTGCATACAGCAAGAAAACAGGGATCGAGCGAATGAGCCAGATCAACTTTACCAAAATCAAGGTCGCCAATCCGGTCGTCGAACTGGATGGCGACGAGATGACCCGCATCATGTGGCAGTTCATCAAGGACAAACTGATCCATCCCTACCTCGACATTGACCTGGAATACTACGACCTGTCGATGCAAAAGCGCGATGAGACCGACGATCAGATTACCGTCGATGCAGCCGAGGCAATCAAGAAGCACGGCGTCGGCGTGAAATGCGCCACGATCACGCCGGATGAAGCCCGCGTCGAGGAATTCGGTTTGAAGCGCATGTACCGCTCGCCGAACGGCACCATCCGCAACATCCTTGGCGGCGTCATCTTCCGCGAGCCGATCATCATGCAGAACGTGCCGCGCCTGGTGCCCGGCTGGACACAGCCGATCATCGTGGGACGTCACGCTTACGGCGATCAATATAAGGCTACCGATTTCCGCTTCCCCGGCAAGGGCAAGCTGTCCATCAAGTTTGTCGGCGAAGATGGTGCCGAGATCGAACATGAGGTCTTTGACGCTCCCTCCGCAGGCGTGGCCATGGCGATGTACAACCTCGATGCTTCGATCATCGATTTCGCCCGCGCCTCCCTCAACTACGCGCTGATGCGCAAGGTGCCCTGCTACCTGTCGACCAAGAACACCATTCTGAAAGCCTATGACGGACGCTTCAAGGATCTGTTCCAGGAGATCTTCGACGCCGAGTTCAAGGACAAATACGCCGAAGCCGGCCTGTGGTACGAGCACCGGCTGATCGACGACATGGTCGCCTCCGCCCTGAAGTGGTCTGGCGGTTATGTCTGGGCCTGCAAGAACTACGACGGCGACGTTCAATCTGACATCGTGGCGCAAGGGTTTGGCTCTCTCGGCTTGATGACTTCCGTGCTGATGTCTCCGGACGGAAAGACGGTCGAGGCGGAAGCCGCCCACGGCACCGTCACCCGCCATTACCGCATGCACCAGCAAGGCGAAGAAACCTCGACCAATCCGATCGCCTCGATCTTTGCCTGGACACGGGCGCTCGCCCACCGCGCCAAACTGGACAACAACGACGCGCTGGCCACCTTTGCCGGCACGCTGGAAAAGGTCTGCATCGACACAGTGGAAAGCGGCTTCATGACCAAGGATCTGGCGCTTCTCGTCGGTCCAGAGCAAGGCTGGTTGACCACCAACGGTTTCCTCGACAAGATCGACAGCAACCTGGCAAAGGCCATGTCGGCTTAAGCTGCAGGACGCCTTCGCGACATCGTAATCATGCAAAAGGCCCGGGACACGTTCTTCCGGGCCTTTTTATTGCGCTCAGGTTCCTGGCAGAAAGCATGTCGATCACCGGCCCTAGGTGTCGAAGAGTTCCTTTTCTTCCGGCTCATCTCGGCGCCGGGTCTCAGCCTGCGCCAGCTCCTCCTTGACCAGATCTCCCTCAGCTTGCAGCGCGGAACTCAATCGCTGATCTGCCTCTGCAAGGATCCTGCTGGCCAGCTCCGGTTTGCGGCCCATCAGGTCGGTCAGGGCGTCTGCTTCCAGCACCAGCAGCTCGCAATCGTGAAACGCCCGGATCGTCGCTGTCCGCGTGCGCCGATGGAGAAGCGCCATTTCGCCAAAATAGTTGCCCTCCCCCATATAGATGGTCTCATGGGGCAGCTCAATTTCCACTTCGCCGTCTGAGATGAAATACATGGCATCTGCTTCCGATTCCCGCGAAGCAATCGTGTCTCCAGCCCGAACCCTCTGTGCGCGCAACAGCTTGGCGACCTCTGCAATATCAGCGGCCGTCAGGTCTTCAAACAGCGGAACACGCGCCACCATCGACCAGGTGACGACGAAATCCCGGCTGTGGATCTCCCGCGAGAATGCCGAAGCGACAATCCCGACCGGCAATGCAATCAGTCCGTAGCCCATCAGCATCACCACACCGCCCACAAATTTACCAGCTCCACTCACCGGCACAACATCGCCATAGCCCACGGTCGTGACCGTGGCGATTGCCCACCAAAGCGCCACCGGAATGGATGAAAACACCTCAGGCTGGCCTGGATGCTCCACCAGAAACATCAAGGTTGCGGCCATCAGCACGACACCCAGAATAATCACCGTGGACCCGATCAACGCGTGACGCTCAGAGCCGATGGCAGATAGCAGCGAACGCAGCGCCGGCGAATAGCGCGCCAGCTTGAGGAACCGCAACAACCTTAGAATCACGATAACCGTAACGGCAGAGCTGGGCAGGAACAGCACCATCACCAGTGGCAGCGCGGCGAGCAGGTCAATGATTGCATCGGCCTGAAGCGCATAACGCAACCTGCTGCCCAACGGCCCGTAGCGGCGCAAGGGAGGGTGCAGATCCGCGACATACAGGCGGGCAAGGTATTCGACCAGGAACACAAAACCCGATGCCACCTGAATGACGTCGCCCACCTTGCCAATGAAAGGCTGGAACAGCGGCTCCGTGCCAAGCACAGCCAGCCCCACATTGATCACGATCAGCGCAATCAGAAGCGACCGCAAGACACGCGCGGCCGCGCGATGACGTCCGGTGTTTTCCAGAACGCTGAAAAGTGACGTTTTAAAACGACCCACGTGTCTACTTCCCGATAGCCAGCCTGTCTCCAGCTGACGTTCCCAAGGGAAGTGCGCAACTGAAACTGACACGACTGTAATGACAAAAGGCGTGAGGAAACATGTGCGAGATCAAATGATCGAAAATTTGAGGCGCCCTTAGCCAGCCTTCGTATTGACGGCGAAAGGCAGGCTTTTTGCACTGATCGACTTGGCAATCGAAGTCTCTGGCTTCGGCGCGACTGTGCGACAATAGCGGTCGCGACCGCTTTCCTTCGCTTCGCACAGCGCCTGATCCGCCTGTTCATAAAGCCGTTCGAACTCCAGCCCCGCATTCTGAGTATCGGCAACCCCGACGCTGACCGTAAACCGGTGAATGTGGCCCTTGTGCTCGCATTGAAGAATACTGGCGGCACGGCAGACCTGACTGGCCAGCATGTCCAGCTGAGGGCCCGACAAACCCTTGAGGTAAAGCGCGAATTCACCACTGCCAAGCCGGCCACACAGGGTGCTGTCCATGGCGAAGGACTTGAGGAAGTCTGCATAGCACGCAAGCACGGCATCCCCTGCATCATGCCCATGGCTGTCATTGATGCGCTTGAACCGATCAATGTCCATCAGCAGCAAGGTGCCTCCGTCCGGGTCGGCCACAAGTGCTGCGCGTAAAGCCTTCACGAATGCGGATCTGTTGAGAAGACCGGTCAGCCGGTCGTTGGTTTCCAATGCCTCGATGCGCCGTTCTGCTCGTTCCCGACCGATCACCGGCAGGCAATAAGCCGTCGCCATCATGGTCAGTACAAGCGCACTGGTCAGCGCCACCAACCAAATTGGAGACAACACGCTCCCAGCCGGATCAAGCGGTGCCCAAAAACAGAAGGGTATGGCCAGTATCGGAGCAAGACTCGCGGCCCGGAGAATACGGATGATCAGCCGCTCACCAGGCAGCCGCCCGGCTCTTGCCGCCCGTTTGCGCAAGACACGGGCAGAAGCCTTGGGTCCCGATAGTGCAAGCTTGTTCGGCATTGCCGCTATATCCCCGGCACGGCGGGTTTCAAGCGTCAGCACACTCAAGGCAAGGCACAATCCACCGGTGAAAAGCACCAGGGCATGCTCAAATGGCGCAACGGAAAACCAGCTGGGAAGCCCCTCAAGATAACCCGCCCCGACACGCAGGAAGACCGCCAGAACCGGCAAACACAGCGGCAGCCAGAGAAAGCTCCAGACCCGGCGTTCTTGAAAGGCACGAAAGCCGAACCAGAGGAACACCTGCCCCACCATCAGGCCGGCGGCAACCATCGTCTCTGGCGCCCATTCCGGCATTTCTGCTTCCAGGCCTCGTTCTGGTATGGATCCAGCCGCCATCAGAGCCGCTCCGACCGCCAATCCCGGCAGCCACAATCCCATGGCCCAATACCAGACGGCCCGGTTTCCGGGACGGCGCACAACGGCCAGCGCGCTCAATCCGATGAAGAACGCATAGACCAGGCCATTGGCTGCCAGAAGGTGGGATGGGAGGTTGGCTAAATCCAAGGCGGGCTCCAGCGAGACGGACGAATCCGATCTTCGACAGTCTCGGTACAAACAACAATGAGGCTGCCTTTAAGAGAAAGGCCTCGGCGGTCATCATGCCCGCCGAGGCCTTCACAAGCGTTAAGAACGCCAAAGCTTTCCCCGGTTTCACCGGGCAAGCCAATCGTTTAAAGACCTGAGAGATAGGCCTCAATGGCTGCAATAGCACCCTCGGCCTTGGCACCTTCCGGCCCCCCGGCCTGCGCCATGTCCGGGCGGCCACCGCCACCACGCCCCCCAAGAGCTTCGGAGCCGATCTTCACCAGATCCACTGCGCTGACCTTGTCCGTCAGATCCTTGGTCACCGCGGTCACAATCGCCGCCTTGCCATCATCAGCAACGCTGATCAGCACCACCACGCCCGATCCCAGCTGAGCCTTGGCGTCATCCGCCATGCCTTTCAGGTCACGCGGGTTTATGCCATCAACCTTGCGCGCCAACAGCTTGAAGACGCCCGCTGTCTTAACCGCATCGCCGCCTTCGGCACTGCCGCCCATCGCCAGCTTCTTCTTCGCCTCGTTGAGATCTTTCTCCAGCCGCTTGCGCTCTTCCACCAGCTGCGCCACGCGCAAAGTGACATCGCCGGCGCCGACTTTCAGGATCCCGGCCAGCTCGCGAACGCGCTTGTCCTGCTGGTCCAGATAGGCTCGCGCCTCGGCCCCTGTCAGCGCTTCAAGCCGGCGAACGCCAGCTGCGACAGCCCCTTCATTGACCAGGGTCACCAGGCCGATATCGCCTGTCCGGCGCACGTGAATACCGCCGCAGAGCTCGACAGAGTAGGTCTTCCCGGCCTTGTCGCCATGCAGCGCCTTGCCCATGGAGACCACACGCACTTCATCGCCATATTTTTCGCCGAAGAGCGCCATCGCGCCGCTTTCAATCGCTTCGTCGACCGCCATCAAGCGGGTATCCACCGGCGCATTTTGCAAAATGATTTCATTAGCGAGGTTTTCGACAACCTTCAGTTCGTCATCGCTTACGGTCTTGGGATGGGAAAAGTCGAAGCGCAGACGCTCCGGCGTCACCATCGATCCCTTCTGGGCCACGTGAGCGCCGAGAACTTCGCGCAGGGCTTCATGCAACAAATGCGTGGCGGAGTGGTTGGCACGGATCGCCCCGCGACGGCTGCCATCGACAGCCAACTCGACCGCCTGACCGGTTTCCAACTTGCCTTCTTCCACGCTGACCGCATGAATGAAAAGCCCCTCGGCCTTCTTCTGGGTGTCAGTCACGACAGCTTTCACGCCGTCTCCAACGATCGTGCCCGTGTCACCGACCTGACCACCGGACTCGCCATAAAATGGTGTCTGATTGACGATCACAAATCCGGTTTCGCCGGCAGAAATTGTTGCCGTTTCCTTGCCATCCCGGACGAGGGCGGAGACAACGCCTTCAACTTTCTCGGTGTCATAACCAAGAAACTCGGTCGCGCCCAACTTGTCCTTCAGGCCAAACCAGACGCCTTCCTCAGCCGCATCACCGGACCCTGACCAAGCCGCACGCGCTTCCTGTTTCTGGCGTTGCATGGCCTCGTCGAACCCCTTGGTATCCACGCCGATATTGCGGGCGCGCAAGGCATCTTGCGTGAGGTCAAGCGGGAACCCGAAGGTGTCATAGAGCTTGAACGCAGTTTCCCCGTCCAGCTCGCCGCCTTCCAGCAGATCGACCGTTGCGGTGTCAAGCAGGCCAAGACCGCGTTCCAATGTCTTGCGGAACCGGGTTTCTTCCAGCTTCAACGTTTCCGAAATGAGAGCTTCGGCGCGAACCAACTCCGGATAAGCCTGGCCCATTTCGCGGATCAGCGCCGGCACCAGTCGGTGCATCAGCGGCTCGGCAGCGCCCAGCAGATGCGCGTGACGCATGCCGCGACGCATGATCCGGCGCAGCACGTAACCGCGGCCTTCGTTGGACGGCAAGACGCCATCAGCAATCAAAAAGCTGGTGGAACGCAGATGGTCGGCGATCACCCGGTGACTGGACTGAGCCTTGCCTTCAGCCTCGACGCCAGTCGCATTGACGGAAGCTGCAATCAGCGCGCGGAACAGGTCGATGTCGTAATTGTCATGGACGCCCTGCATGACGGCGGCCACACGCTCCAGCCCCATACCTGTATCGATCGAAGGACGCGGCAGGTTGAGACGGCCCTCGGCCGTCTGCTCGAACTGCATGAAGACCAGGTTCCAGATCTCGATGAACCGATCGCCATCTTCTTCCGGCGAGCCCGGAGGTCCACCCCAGATGTGATCGCCGTGATCAAAAAAGATTTCGGAACACGGACCGCATGGACCGGTATCTCCCATGGACCAGAAATTGTCCGAGGTCGGAATGCGAATGATCTTGTCGTCGGAAATGCCGGCAATCTTCTTCCAAAGAACCGCAGCTTCCTCGTCCTCCGAATAGACGGTGACCAGCAACTTTTCCTTCGGCAGACCGAATTCCTTGGTGATCAGGTTCCAGGCCAGTTCGATGGCACGGTCCTTGAAGTAATCCCCGAAGGAGAAATTGCCGAGCATTTCAAAGAAGGTATGGTGGCGGGCGGTGTAGCCCACATTGTCCAGATCATTATGCTTGCCACCGGCCCGCACGACTTTCTGTGATGTTGTCGCCCGCACATAGTCGCGCTTTTCGACACCGGTAAACAGGTTCTTGAAGGGAACCATGCCGGCGTTGGTGAACATCAGGGTCGGATCATTGCGCGGCACAAGCGGTCCGGACTCGACGATCGTGTGATCGTTCTCGGCAAAATAGTCCAGAAACTTGCTTCGAATTTCATTCACGCCCGTCATGCGGTGTCTCGCCTCAATGCCTCGACGCCGGCGTCCCGCAGGACAGCTGGCCAGTCTGATTGGAATATCTGAGCTGGTCGGGACCTTGAGCCACACACCAGCGGAACCTGCCTTTTAGCTTTCCACAGGAAGCCTGTCCAGAACACCCGGCAAGCGAAGCGTTGCCGCTTCGGTTGTTTTTTACAGTGTGTTGCCTTCCAACGCGTTTTCTCCCGGACGAAGCACGCATCCGAACAGCCAAACCACGTACAAAACAGAAAAACCCCGCCATGGACAAAGCCACGGCAGGGTTTGCATCTCTGTCAAGGAAACTCAGGTCAACCACCTCGAATCTGGCCAACTCGAATGAGCCAGATCAGCAACGATCAATCCTCGTCGCCGTCTTCCCCGGCCCCTTCAGGATCAATGATCTTCTCGGCGATCAGCCCGGCATTCTGACGGATCAGCAATTCGATCTCTTCAGCAACTGCCGGATTGTCGCGCAGAAACTGCTTGGAGTTCTCACGCCCCTGACCCAGACGCTGGCTGTTGTAGGAGAACCATGCGCCGGATTTCTCAACGATGCCCCCCTTCACACCAAGGTCAATCAGTTCCCCCATCTTGGAGATGCCTTCGCCGTAGATGATGTCGAATTCGACCTGACGGAAAGGTGGAGCCAGCTTGTTTTTCACGACCTTGACGCGTGTCTGGTTACCGACAATCTCGTCCTTGTCCTTGATCGCGCCGATACGACGAATGTCGAGGCGGACCGAGGCGTAGAACTTCAGGGCATTTCCGCCCGTCGTGGTTTCCGGAGACCCGAACATCACACCGATCTTCATGCGGATCTGGTTGATGAAGATCACCATGCACTTCGACTTGGAAATCGAAGCGGTGAGCTTGCGAAGCGCCTGGCTCATCAGACGAGCCTGCAAGCCAGGCAGGCTGTCGCCCATCTCGCCTTCAAGTTCGGCCTTAGGGGTCAGCGCGGCAACGGAATCCACGACCAGCACATCAATTGCGCCGGAGCGCACCAACGTGTCGGCGATTTCCAGAGCCTGCTCACCTGTATCCGGCTGAGAAATCAACAAGTCGTCAATGTTGACGCCAAGCTTGCGGGCATAGATCGGATCGAGGGCATGTTCTGCATCGACAAAGGCACAGATGCCACCGGCCTTCTGAGCTTCCGAGACCGTATGCAAGGCAAGAGTGGTCTTGCCGGAGGATTCCGGTCCGTAGACTTCTACGACACGGCCCCGCGGCAAGCCGCCAATTCCGAGTGCGATGTCGAGACCGAGGGATCCGGTAGAGACTGACTGTATCTCAACAACCTGCCCCTGCCCCAGCTTCATGATGGAGCCCTTACCGAAGGCCCGTTCGATTTGAGAGAGCGCTGCATCGAGCGCCTTGGTCTTGTCCATCTGGCTGCTTTCTACGAGACGAAGTGTGCTTTGTGACATGTCTGAGGCTCCTTATTCCATGATGGACAAGCCGATTCAATTGATGGATTTGTACTCTCTTTGTTCCAGAAATGCAAATTTATAGAAGATACTGATTTTTATTGAATTTATTCAATACGTTCCATATATGTTCCATAAATTTGAAACCAGTCTTCCGCTACGTCATTTCTGAATGTTTCTGGGATCATCCACAGAATCACCAATATCGCCAACCAGGAAATCCAGAAAACGACCTCTCAAGCATCTGTTCTGATGCACTCTGGGAGGCGCTTGGTGCTTGCCCTGAAGGTGCCACGCTGCTACCCGTGCGCACTTCAAGTCTGTCTGCCACCACTGTCTGAAACCGGCCAGAAGCCTCAGACGGCGCCAATCCACCAGGCAGATGATGGTTCCGACGAGGGTCAAAATGACAAGCATTCCCATCGCCCCCGAAGGCCTTGCTCCGCGACCCGTGGTCTGCATCGGCGCCGTCCACTGGGACATGGTAGTCCATGCCTCCCGCCAAATCCTTCCGGACACCTCTACACCCGGTCGCCTGACCCAGGGTCCGGGAGGTGTCGCAACGAATGTGGCGCGGGCGGTAAAAAAACTCGGAGCGACAACCCATCTCATCGGCGCGGTCGGAGACGATCCGGCCGGTCGTGCGCTGGAGGACCTGCTGGCAGCTGAGCACATTTCAAGCCACTTGTTGCATCTCTCCGGCGCTATGACCGGACATTATCTGGCACTTCACAATCCCGATGGAAGCCTGCCCGCCGCCTGTATTGACGATCAATTGCTTGCCGCAATCGACCCGGCCGCCTTTGCCGCGAAAATGAAAGAATGCCAAGCGGACAGGCTCGCCAACATCTGCTTCCTTGATGCCAATCTCTCTGCCGCGCAAGCAGAAGCCATTCTTGGCACCATTGATCCGGAAACGATGGTCGCCGCCGATGCGGTTTCCGCCGCAAAAGCCCCGCGTCTCGCCCCTCACCTGCCGCATATCGGTCTGCTGTTTCTCAACAGGGCAGAAGCCATCGCCCTGACGGGGCTGCGCGAAGATGTCGACATCTCCAGTCTCATCAAGGCGCTGCACGACAAGGGAAGCCATGCCGTTGCCCTGACAGATGGCGCACACGGCCTCTGGCTGGGGGAGTCACGCGGCGAGATCCTGCATTTTTCGCCACCATCCGTTGCCGTCACCGATGTGACGGGCGCAGGCGACGCCTTGATCGCCGGCATGCTCTCCGCCCTCAATCGAGGCCATCCACTCGCGGCCTCCGGCACCTGCGGGCTTGCCGCCGCCGCCTTGACCCTTCAGGCAACGGGCGCCGCCCCGGACTCGCTTACGTGGGAAGCCGTCAGCCCCACCACATGAAACGGACTGCATAGAGACGGCACGAGGGCTCGGCACGCTGAGCGGTGACGCCTCTCGCAAGACACAGCAAAAATGGAAGAGACAACACGTGACCCATTCCACCCTTCTCCAGCCGACCGACGAAATCCACCAGGCCCTCGCCGATGGCAAGCCGGTCGTGGCACTGGAATCCACCATCATCACCCATGGCATGCCCTATCCCGACAATGTGGCAACGGCACGCCAGGTGGAAGCCGACATTCGCGAGCGTGGCGCAATCCCGGCCACCATCGCCGTGCTTGATGGCCGCATCCGCATCGGGTTGGATGACGCCGATCTGGAGCGCCTTGCCCAGGCGACAGACGTGATGAAGTGCTCCCGCGCAGATCTCGCCCTTGCCATTTCAACCGGGCGCCCAGGGGCAACCACTGTCGCGGCGACCATGATGGCAGCCGAACTTGCCGGCATCCGCGTGTTCGCCACTGGCGGCATCGGCGGCGTACACAAGGGCGCCGAAACCAGCTTCGACGTTTCCGCCGATCTGGACGAGCTCGGCCGCACACCCGTGTGCGTGGTCGCAGCCGGTGCCAAGGCCCTGCTGGACATTCCAAAGACACTGGAGGTTCTGGAAACCCGTGGCGTTCCGGTCGTCGCCTACGGAGCCGACGAACTGCCAGCCTTCTGGTCGCGTCAGTCCGGCATTGCCGCGCCCTTCCGTCTCGACACAGCAGAAGAGATCGCCAACCTGATCAAGACCCGCCAGCTCTTTGGCGGCCACGGCGGTGTGCTGATTGCCAACCCGGTGCCAACAGACGACCAGATCCCCCAGGCCGAAATGAACCAATACATCGATCAGGCCATCGCCATGGCAACAAAGAAGAAAGTCACCGGCAAGGAAGTGACGCCCTTCGTTCTCGGCGCCATCTATGAGCTGACCAAAGGTCGCAGCCTTGCCACCAACATCTCCCTGGTACGCAACAATGCCCGGCTGGCCGCCGATATTGCGAAGGCTCTTGCCTGACCGACACCCCGGCCCTGCAGGCGTGAAGAAGGGTGGCCTCGGCTGCCCTTTTTCAATTCAGCAAAAGAGCGGCAGAGAAGCGTTCCGCAACATGCATTGCGGCCAACAGTGACGTTACGTTATTGACGAATGTGTACAACCCTGCCCTACTTCCATGACCTGACTTAGGCAACCGCTGGCAGCTGTTCTCAACGTCAAAACAGTTGCATATTCATCACAGATTGACCTGATCTGGGCAATAAGTGCCAAACCAGGCAGGAAATTGACCAATTTGGGTCTAAGCCATCGAACCAATCAAATCATCAGTCGTTGAACCAGTGAAGCTTCGGAAACCCAACACGGTCAGATGTGTTTCGTCAGAATAAGAGAACAGGACAGACCAGCCGATTTGCCGGAAGCGCGCTTCTTGCAGTCCGAACGGCAAGGCGCTTGAAGATCCCGTTCCTTGAGACATCAGGATATTGAAATGAAAAAACTGATTGCCATCGCCCTGCTCTCCGGACTTGCAGCCTGTCAGAGCACTCCGCGCAGCTCTGCACCATTGCAGCCGAAGCTGCCAGCCCCCGCCGGATCGCAGACCGTGACAATCGCCGCATCTCCACAGGCTGTGCGTGACACTTTGGTCGCAAGCGCCCAGCAGAAAGGCACGCCCGTTATCCAGGACCAGCCGAACATGGTTGTGATGGAGCGCCGCATGACTGGGGAAAACCCGGCCCTCGATCAGGAATTCGGCCCTTCGGACAATGGCGACCGGGTCATCCGCATCCGTGTCCGCTTCACCGGAACCCCTTGTCGGACCCAGGCAGTGCAGGATCTTGCCATATTCAACAATGTTCGTACCGGGCTTGAGCAGAGCTTTGTCCTGCCGGGCAACCCCAACACCATGCAGAGCCTCCAGGGCCTCAAGCGTAGCGCCGAACGCGGCAGCGGCTGCCCGGCGGTTTAAGCCAATTCCGGCAAGGGAAAAGCTGGCCAGAGCGAAATTGCAAACAGCCGATCAAACACAAAAGCCCCGGTCAATGCGACCGGGGCTTTTGTGATTTCAATCCTTGGCAAGGAGATCAGACTGAATGGCTCAGCTGTTGAGCACGTCCTTCACCGTCGTTGCCAATTGCTTCAAAGTGAAAGGCTTCGGCAGGAAGAAGAATTTCTCTTCCGCCGGCAGGTTTTCTTCAAAAGCATCCTCCGCATAGCCGGAGACGAAGATGATCTTAAGATCCGGCTGGGTCTTGCGCAATTCGACAAGAAGCGTCGGGCCATCCATTTCCGGCATGACCACATCGGACACAACCAAATCGATCTTGCCACCAACTTCTTCCATCACTTCCAGAGCTTCCGTACCAGAACCGGCCTCGTGAACCGTGTAGCCGCGAGACGCCAGTGCCCGTGCGCCAAACGCCCGGACCGCCTCTTCGTCTTCCACCAGCAAGATGGACGCAGAGCCTGTGAGGTCGGCTGCCTTTTCCTTGGCCGCTTCTTCAACCGGCTTGACTTCCGGCTCGTCGGAGACCTCTGGGATATAGCGCGGCAGGAAAATGCGGAAGATCGTCCCCTCGTTCACTTCACTGGTGCAGAAGATGAAACCACCGGTCTGTTTTACGATCCCGTAGACCGTCGACAGGCCCAGGCCTGTGCCCTTGCCCACTTCCTTGGTGGAGAAGAACGGATCGAAGATCTTCGCCATCACCTCCGGTGGCATACCGTGACCGCTGTCCTCCACTTCGACCAGCGTATACTCGCCAGGCGGCATGCCGCGAGTGTTCTCGAACTGTGTCGATTCCTGCTCGGAAACGTTGAACGTACGGATCTTCAGCTGACCACCATCGGACATGGCGTCGCCCGCATTCACCGCCAGATTGACGATCACCTGCTCAAGCTGATTGAGGTCGGCCATGACCGGCCACAGGTCGCGACCGTGAACCACATTCAGATCAACCTTCTCGCCCAACAGACGATCCAGCAAGATCGACAGGTCGGCCAAAACGTCATTCAGCTCGAGCCGTTGCGGCCGCAGGGTCTGACGACGCGAGAACGCCAGCAGCTGACGCACCAGACCAGCGGCCCGGTTGGCGTTCTGCTTGATGTTCATGATGTCCTGGAACGACGGATCCGTCGGACGATGGCTGGCCAGCAGCAAATCGGAGAACCCGATGATTGCAGTCAGCACATTATTGAAGTCATGCGCCACGCCACCAGCAAGCTGGCCGATGGCCTGCATTTTCTGGCTCTGTGCAAATTGAGCTTCCAGCGCCCGCTGCTGGGTCGTTTCCAAAGCATAGACGATGGCAGCTTCATCGTCGCCCTCGCCTTCCTGAACCGCTGACACATAGAATGTCGCCGAGCGTGGATCCGTGCCTTCCTGCAAGGAAATATCGACCGGCAGAATCTCGCCGATGCCACGCGATGCGGCTGACAGCGCCCGGTCCAGCTCTTCCCGCCCGCTGTTGGCCACATAATCCAGAAGCTTGGTCGGCTGCTCGTCCCGATCCACAGCCCCGAACAGGCGTAGGAATGGCGCGTTGGTTCGCAAGACCCGGCCTTCGGTGTCGAGAGAGGCAATGGCCATCGGCGTGTTGTTGAAGAAGCGGGCGAAACGGACTTCTGCCGCGCGAAGAGCTTCAGAGGCCTCCTCGCCGCGGGACCGGTTCAGCACAAGTGTGCGGCTGTCGCCCGCATGGCCATTCTCACCGAAAGGCACCCGGTGGAGCAGGCGCACAGGCATGCCCTTGCCAGACTTGGTGACGAAATCGAGATCGAAGGTCTCGCTGCGAACGTCCCCTTCCTGTCCTTTGATGGAGCGTACAAGCTCGGCGCCGTCCCCCCGGATAATCTGGCTGAGTTCGAGATCACCGGCCTCGAACTGGGCCAGGTCATAGCCGAGCCAATCGGCAAGGGTCGCATTGATGTAGACGATCTTGCCCGCGCCATCGCAGGAGAAGAAGCCTGCCGGCGCATGGTCGAGGAAGTTGATGACCCGCTGCAATTCCTGGAAGGAGTTTTCCTGCTCGGCCCGGTCGCGCGTGATGTCCGACAGCTGCCAGACAGTCAGAACCCGGCCCTTTCCTTCTTCTTCATCGACCTTCAGCGGCCGAAGCCCGATCCGGTACCAGCGCGCAGGCCCTTCCTGCCGACCCAGCGGGTGCGGCATTCGGATTTCTTCCTTGGCACTCCGCCCATCACGCATGGCCTGCGTCAGGCGGTAGACACCATCGGCGGCGTCCGGATCACTTGAGAAAACGCGCTCGATCACCCGAACGTCGGCAGCCAGGTCCACGCCTGTCAGGTCTGCATAGGCCTGATTGGCAAAGACAAGACGCCCTTCCGGGTCCGTCACGATCACTCCGTCATCCAGAGAATTCAAAAAGGCAGAGGAAATGGCGTTGCCCGTGCTGCGGCTGCCAAGGCGCAGAAAGCCGATAGACCCGGCAAACAGGCAGAACACGCCAACCACGGCCAAGAGGCCGAGCAGCGCCAGAACGAGCGGTTGCGACTGTTCCTTGCCCAAAACGGCAAATACGGCAGCAGCTCCCACCAGCACCACGGCCAATCCGGTCAAGAGCCAGATATTACCGCTGCGCTCCGGCCGATCTATCATCGGGGAACCGGGCGTGCCGTCCACATCATTCATTCCGATAACTCCCTGGCCCGAATCGATCTTCGGGCGTTTACCAAGCATTCTTTGCAAGCTTGGCAAATTCAACCAAGATGGGCCTTAATTCGACCGCCAACTGGAGCGTTTCCGCATTTTAAAGACGAAGCCGATGATTTCAGCCACGGCTTTGTAATGTTCTTCCGGAATTTCGTCGTCAATCTCGACCGTTGCGTAAAGCGCACGCGCCAGCGGCGGGTTCTCGATCACCGGAATTTCATGTCCCTTGGCGACCTCACGAATTTTCAAGGCCGTGGCATCCACACCCTTCGCCAGGCATAATGGAGCGCTCATCCCCTCTTCGAACTTCAAGGCCACAGCATAGTGGGTCGGGTTTGTGACAACCACTGTGGCCTGAGGAACCGCAGCCATCATCCGCTTGCGACTTCGCTCCATGCGCAACTGACGGATCTTACCCTTGATGTGAGGGTCACCTTCCGTCTGTTTGTACTCTTCCTTGACCTCTTGCAGAGACATCTTCTGCTTCTCGAACCATTTGTGCTTCTGGTACATGAAGTCGAGCCCGGCGACGACTGTCATGACGGCCAAGACTGCAGCAAGGAGCTGAAGCACCAGCTGCCGCGCGCTTTCCAGCTGCAGGCTCACATCGGCGAAGATGATTGTCTCCATCTCATCGCCATGCGGCAACAGGACGACGCACATCAAGGTTCCGACAATCAGGATCTTGGCCAAGCCCTTGGCAAAGTTCACAAGGCTTTCCGAGGAAAACAATCGCTTGAACCCCGAGGCCGGCGACACTTTCGACAGTTTCGGAGTGATCGGCTCTGTGGTGAACAGAAGCTCATGCTGCACGAGATTGCCAGCCACAGCCATGAACACCAGAGACAGCAATGGAAAACCGACGATCATTGCGATGGATTCGCCCGTGTCACGCCACATCGCCCGCAGTGCAAAGCCATCCATCGGGATGTCCCCGGCGTGCTCAAGAAAGCCCTTCAGATACTGCCCGACAGACGTTGCCATGCTCGGTGCAAAAATACCGATCAGCACAATCGTCCCGGCCATTGTGAACCAGGTACTGACTTCCTGAGATTTGGCAACATCCCCCTTGTCATGCGACTCCTTGAGCCGTTTTTGGGTGGGGTCCTCGGTCTTCTCCGAGTCATCGGTATCGTCGGCCATTGTACTTCCTTAGCCGTTTGTGAAGACACCCAGCGCTTGTTGAAAGTGGTCCAGATAGAAAGTCATCATGGTACCGATAAGCACTAGAAAGAGGACCAGCCCGAGAGCGATGTTCACGGGCATGGCGATGAAAAAGATCTGCATCTGCGGCATCAGCTTGTTGAGCAAGCCGAGGCCGAAATAAAAGACGAGCCCGACCACAATGAATGGCGCACTCAAACGTGTAGCGATCGACAGCACCTCCGCCACGGTGGTCGTTGCCAGTTCAGCAAGATCCCCCACCGGCAGCCAGTCTCCTGGCGGAAACATCGAGAAGCTGTCATGCAGAGCCGCGATCACCAGGTAGTGGCTATCGGTCACGAACACCAGCGTGACCCCGAGAATCGCCATGTAGTTGGACAACAGCGCCCCCTGCTGTCCCTCATTGGTAATGTCCGTGCCAAGCGCGAAAGACAGGCCGGTCTGTCCCGCAATGATCACACCAGCAGTCTGCAACACCGCCGTGATCATCCTGGAAAGCAGTCCGATGGAAAATCCGATGGCGAACTCTCCCGCAACAAGTACCGCCAGATAAATCGTGTTCGACAACACGTTGGCCGGATAGGCCGCAGCGCCGACCGGATAGAGGATCATTGTCAACATCACCGCAACGGACAGGCGCATCCGCATCGGAATGGAGGATTCTCCCAACCCCGGCATCAACATGACCATCGTGCCGAGACGAGCGAACATCAACATGAAGACCGCAACGACTTCCGGCAGAAAGTTCAGGTTGAACGTCATCGCCCCCCGCCGTACCGCATCATGTCGGCGTTGCCAGAATCAGTTCGCCGATACGGTCCATGAACCCCGCGAGCAGCTGCCCCATGAATGGCAGCGTTAGCAGCAAGGTGAAAAAGATGGCCAGAATCTTTGGAACGAAGACCAGCGTCATCTCCTGGATTTGAGTCAACGCCTGAAACAGGGCAATGACAACGCCGACAACGAGACCAACAATCATTACCGGTCCGGCGACAAGGATCATCGTCCAAACGCCTTCCCTGGCCAGATCCAGCACTTCTCCGCCGGTCATTGTTGGTCTTCCCCGTTTCGAGATACGCACAGTTGAGGGACGTCGTTCCTCACGATGTGATCGTTAGATCTGCATCCGCATGATTTCTTCGTAAGCCGCGATCACCTTGTCGCGGACGGCAACCATGGTCTCAAGGGCAGTCTCTGTTTCCGCGATAGCAGTCACGACGTCGACCACATCTGTCTTACCTTCCATCATGCCGATGGCTTTGGCATCCATGGCCTGGCCCTTATCCACCACTCCTTCCACCGCGCTCGAGACCATGGCCCCGAAATCCGGTGCATCCACCTTCGGTGCAACGTCCTTGCCGATGTTGGCACTTTGTTGCTGCATCAGCCGTGCGGCCGATTGATAGGCATTGCTCGCTAGCGAGGGAGTAGACATGTTGTGGCGCCTCTATCTGGTGGAAGAGACAAGGCTCTCCCGTTCCCATAACCTCTCCCGAAGAGCAGACCCCTCGAACAGAGCCATGGGTTTTTATGTTTATTGCCGCTTTTTCAGTTCCGTTTGAGCGACACCTCCAGGCAATCAGGCCCGAAGAATGTCGATCGTTTTCTGCACCATCCGCCGGGTCGCCTCGACCACGTTCAGATTGGCCTCGTAAGACCTCTGTGCTTCCCGCATATCCACCGTCTCGATCAGAGTGTTGACGTTGGGGGTACGGATATAACCGTTCTCATCCGCTGCCGGGTGTCCCGGTTCGTAGCGAACTTCGAACGGGCTGGAATCTTCGGCGATGCGGCCAATTTCGACCTTCTCTCCGCCGATTTCCTTGTCAAAGTGACTTTTGAAGGTCGGGATCTTTCGCCGGTACGGTTCCTCGTTCGGCGTACGGCCGGTGGAATCAGCGTTGGCGATATTCTCCGCGATGATCCGCATCCGGCCATTCTGAGCCTTCAGGCCCGACGCCGATACGAACAGCGATTTCAAAAGATCCATTTTATCTCTCCGGCCTGCCTGATATCTGGCAGGCTTTCAGTGTCTATGGCTCCAGCGATTGACCAAAACCTGCTTGCCCCGCCTTAAGCGTTTTTCGACAAAGCTGTTTTGATCAACCCCAGGCCGCGCGAGTAGAGCGTGGTAGCCGCCTGGAAATCCATCTGGTTTTCCGTGACCTTCATCATCTGCTCTTCCAGCACGACATTGTTGCCGTTGGGCGTCACCTCGAACATGTCTTTCTCATCAACACCCACTCTGGAGTTTGCAGAAATCATGCCAGAAATGTGCCCGCTTTCGGTGGTCACCGTAGACAGGCCAAATTGCGTGCGCCCGATGTGATCGGAGAAACTGAATTCTTCAACTTCCCGAGCTGCATAGCCCGGAGTATCCGCATTGGCCACATTCTCGGCCAACACCCCCTGGCGCACCTGATGCCATTGCATTTTCGACTTGATCGCCTGGAACACAGGCAGGTCGGTCAGGGCCATTTGATTCACCATTGGTTAACAAACTAGGCAGACTTTGCCGATCTAAAGGTTAACAAACCGTTAACGCGTTAACGTCTAGCCTTGGAACTATCTGATTTGCCGAAAGATTACCTGTTTGCAATTTGCAAATTCACAACTTATCGCGCCTGCTACCCGGCAAGAAATTCCCGCTTCTGTTAACGTCTTCTCAAAGGAAGCAGATTCGGCCGGACATGACACGTCCAAACTCAAATCTGCCACTTTCCAACAAGACGGTTGCCACCCCTGCAAGCAGCAACCGCATGTCGGGCAAACGCGGTTCGTTCGGCGGTGCCAGACACTCAACACGGATGGGCCGGCTGACGCAGGACCAAGGGATCACATCCGATCCGTTTTTCGTCCTCGCACGGTGGGCACATTCGCGGCGCGGGAAGTAGTGAGGTAGGTATGGACACCTGGATCGTAAACACATTCGGATTGAGCGAAAGCCTGGCACGGGGCATCTCCGTCGGAGCATCGCTCCTGGTGGTGCTGATCTTGATCGCCCTGTTCGTCTTCATTCTCAAGCGACTGAGCGGGGCGCGCCTGTCGACCGGTCGTGGCCGCCAGCCTCGCATTGCCGTCATGGACGCAACCAATATCGACACCCGGCGCAGGCTTTTGCTGGTCCGTAGGGACAATGTCGAACACCTTATACTTGTCGGAGGTTCGAACGACCTCGTGATCGAACCCGGCATCATCCGCGGCGCACCGATCGGCCAGTCCACCCGGTCTCAGACATATGTTCAGGGACAAGCCCTTAGCTCTGCCCCGGTCGGCACCTCCGCTGGTTCCCACCTGTCCGACACGGGAATGCCGCCGCCTGCCTTCACCCCATCGTCTCATGTGGATGAGGCTTTTGACGCGGCCACACAAGTCGCCCCTCAAGCGGCAATCAGGGATACAGACAGCGATCTGTTCAGTACGCCGGAACGGCCCGCAGCCGTGCACACGCCATCGCCTGCATCTCGTCCTTCCCAGGCTTATGCGCCCGTTGCCGCACCAGACGCTCCCGTCGCTGAAGAGCAACCTGCACCGATCTCTGCGTCCCACCAGACAGCAACGAGATCCTCAGAAAGCGCAAAGTCAACACGTTCTGACACTGCGACAAGTCTGAAAGAACGTATTGCCAACCTGGCAGCCAAGCGGACCGCGAACGCGCCACTAAGTTCACCGGCAAGACGCGAAGTCGCGCCGACACGAGACAGTGCGCCAACGCAGCCCCTTCCGGCTCAGCCATTGGCAGCTGCACCCGTGGCCCAAGCGCCCCCCATGGTCGCAGCCCCTCCTGCGGCGGCAAGCGTCGCCGAAGCTTCAATGCCCCTGAGCGACCCTGAACAGGCGGCTGCGGCTCCGGCTCTGCTCGCTGCATCGCTGGCGCCGCCCATTGTCGTCTCTACGTCCTCGGTACAGTCTGACATGGCCCGGCCATCGCCAGCGGCTCCGAAAGTCGTTCCGGAGCCCTCCGTCGACAGCGTGGTGCCAGACCAGTCAGACGACAGCGGCAAAGTCGCCGCCTGGACCAAAACACTTGCCAGTCGGCCCACCTCAGGTGCGGCACGCGCTCCACAACCTCAACAGCGCATTACGCCCCCGTCCTCGGGACCTGCAGCAAATGCAAAGAGCCTCTACAAGACCTTTCTGGCCGAGAAGCAATCCGGCCCTGCTTCATTGCAAGCAACGCCGCAGACCACATCTCAGGCGACACCCAGCGCTCCCGATGTAAAATCCACGCCTTCTCGCCAGAACCACCGAGTGGAACCGGTCATCGTCCCGGCCGCCCAAAGTGGGGATAGCCATCCTGTGCAGACTTCTCCAGTGCCGACATCTGAAGAATCCGTTGCTGTGGAAGTCGCCACCGAACCGGTCTCAGCCGAGACACCAGCAATCACGTCGACCGTCGTTTCGGTCTCCACACCGATAGTCGCCTCTGTGATGGCACCGGTAGCGGGCTCTGTGGCACCACCGGTCGTCACCCCAGCGCCTGCAACGGTAAAGTCTTTTGCCAGTTCCGTGCTGGCTTCTACGGCTGCCCGCTCGAAGGCGCGCGCCGAGGAAGCAGAAAAGACCGCCCTTCAGGAAGCAGCGGCCGCAGATCAGTCCCCAGTGCCAGTAGATGACGAGGCGCCGCTGCCTGAAGCGATTTTCGCAACTCCGGAGAACGAGACAACGCCAGCAAGCACCTCTCAGATCTCGGATACAACGGTTGCTGATCCCGCCACGCGGTTTCAAGTCAGCACTGCCGTAACGATGACACAAGCAGACGGCCACGCCGATATCCCTGAACAGGCCTCAGCCAACCCAGACCCAAGCAACGAAGATATCCCCCCGATGACCGACCAGCGTCCCAACCCGATTGAGACCGAAATGGCCAAGGTTCTCGACGAATTGCACGGACAGAAAAACCCATGACGCCCATTTTCGGCCGCAGCCTTCTGCGGCTGACCGCGCTGACCTTCGTCGCCGCCCTGTTGCTGACAGCTGGCGGCCTGATGATGCCGGCCTTCGCACAGGACGTCACCATCGGGTTCGGCGAAGGCACAACCCTGACCGAGCGCGCCGTCCAGCTTGTCGCGCTGATGACGGTCTTTTCATTGGCTCCATCCATCCTTGTAATGGTCACGAGCTTCACCCGCATTGTGGTTGTGCTGTCGATGCTGCGGTCAGCCATTGGACTGCAAACCGCGCCGCCGAACACAGTGATGGTGTCTCTGGCGCTGTTCCTCAGCGCCTTCATCATGGCTCCAACCTTTCAGCAGGCTTACGATGAAGGCGTCCAGCCGCTGGTCGAAGGCACCATTGATTTCACCCAGGCCTATGAGCGGGTCTCTGATCCATTTCGGACCTTCATGCTGACCCAGGTCCGCGAAAAGGATCTCATGCTGTTTCAGGAGCTTTCCGGCAAAGACCTTCCCGACACGCCGGAAGACCTGCAGATGCAAATTCTGGTGCCCGCCTTCATGATCAGCGAGCTGCGCCGGGCCTTCGAAATCGGCTTCCTGCTCTACCTGCCATTCCTGATCATCGACCTGGTAATTGCATCGGTGCTGATGTCGATGGGGATGATGATGCTGCCACCCGTGGTGATCTCGCTCCCCTTCAAACTGATCTTCTTCGTGCTAGTCGACGGCTGGCATATGGTCGCCGGTTCACTCGTAAAGAGCTTCGGGCTGACCGGCTAGATTAACTTCCCCATCAGTGATGGCAGCAATCCACAATCAAAAAGCCCGCCTCGACCGATGTCGACAGCGGGCTTTTTGTTTGCTTGAAGCGCTAAGGGGTTGCCGACATCCAACTCTTAGCCGTTGTTCACATCCGGGCTCGGCTCTGTTGCCGCTTGCGGTTCTGCTTGCGGTTGGCCCGCATTGCGAGACGGTGTCATGTATTGGCGGCGATACTCTTCCATGAAGGTTTCCAGCTCGTCCGTGCCGGCCAGCTGATTGGCTACTTCCAGGAATTCCACACCCTGCGCCTGGACAGGACGTGTCACGACCTCAAAGGCCGATGCCTCCGGACTGTCAGCCATCTTGGTGATGTATTTGCTTTTCAAGCGATCCAGGCTCAACTGATCACCGGCCAACGAATAGGCGATCCCCGCCTTGAGCACATCACGGCGCTCGAGATCGTCCAGAGGAATAACATCCGACCAGCGCGAGCCATGCATCGCTTCCAGTTGCTCACCCGCTTCACGCCAACTCTGAGCAGCCCAGAAAGTGTCAGCCCGCAACCGGTCCACGTCGGTACCGCGCATGTTGCGCACCAGCTCAAGCGCCAGGTCCGGGCGACCACTGGCCGTCAAAGCCCTGGCTTCAACGATGTTGCGTTGGCGTTCCAGCGTGTTCGGCAGGCTAGATTGCCGTGTCTTATTGAGAACCCGCAGGGCTTCATCCGCCTTGCGATCCGCCAGATAGATGGCCGCAAGGTCGGCAGCGATCTGTGCCCGAGCTGATCCCTTCAGACGATTGTCCACCTGATGGCGCAACAGTTCAGCGGCCTGGTCCAGAAGATCCATTTCGACCAGACGTTTGGCCAGGCCACGCACCATTTCATCGCCTTGGCGTCCAATAGGTGTCAGTTCGCGGAAATCATAAAACAGAGCAAGGGCGCGCACTGGATCCATCTCGTCTGCCTTGCCATCGAGGAAAAGCGAGACGAACAGAGCATTCATTTCTTCCTGCAAAAGACGTGTCGTATCCGCATCCGGATTGGCCTGCACAGCGGATTTCATCGCCTCGAACCCCTCCCTGTAGCGGCCTTTTTCTGCATAGAGCTGGGCCAGGAAGCGCAGGGTCTTCAGTTCGATTTCATCGCCACGCCACGATGTGGCCAGACCAGCCAGCTGATCAATGGCTTCATCAATGGACAGCTCCCCATCCCTGTAGCGAATGCGCAAGGCCCGGTACTCGGCCTCTGCCGCGCGCGGACGGTCGCCAGACTTGGCAACATAATCGAAAGCGTTCAACGCTTCCTGCGACCTGCCGGAGGCATCGGCCACCCGCCCACGCAGAATGTCATACCGCGCCGCCTGAGCCGTTGAGACCTCCGAAGGCTCGATCTCGGCCAGAATACCGTTGGCGACGCCAAAATCATTGGCCTCGACCATCGTCATGGCAGCCGCAAGATTGAATTCGGTCTGGATCGGCGTTGGGTAGTTGCCGACCACTGCACGGCCCCGCGGAATTGCGATACGAGCGGACGTCCAGTTCTGCAATTCGGAATCGACGATGGTTTGCCAGACTGCCGCGTCAGGACTGTTCTTCAGGTCCGGCTGATTGAGATATTCAAAGGCTTCCTTCTCGCGCCCAGCCAATGTCAGAGCCGCCCCAAACATCATGTTAAAAGACGCGTCTTCAGCCAGAACCGGATCTTCTTCCAGCGCCAGTTGCATCAGTCCCAGAGATTCCTGCGCGAACTGGTGCGCCAGATAGAAGCGTGCCAGGTCCATGATCTCCTCGCGCCGACGCCCTTCGGGAGCCTTCGTAAGGCTGTCTTGCAGCGTGTTAAGCCGATCCCGGAACGTCATCGGGCCTTCCGTGCTGAGCGAGACGAACTCAACATAGCCCGACTCATTTGAATCGACCGCCGCGTTGAACGCACCGGTCCCGCGACGCAGATGGTTGTTGGAAAGCGCCAGCCCGCCATCCTTCTCAATGATCACATCGTCACCGAGGAGCTTCATCGTCACATCGTCGGTCTTCTTGACGATCGCCACGCCTTGTGCCGAGCTGAGAGCATCCAGATCGACAAACTTCTGTGCCTTCAACAAACCGCGAGGTGGACCATACCCTGTGACGACTCCAATCCGGTCGCCGACGAAAGGGTCCTCAAGCTCCCGGATGTTCTGCGGATCGCGATAGAGCACGCGCAGCACCGACCCGCCATCACCGCGCACATTGCGTTCAAGTTTCAGCGGAATGGACGGCTCAAGGATCATGTCGCCGATCACCAGGCTCCAGGCATTCCCATCCAGACCGACAGTCGCCAGAACCGGATCATTCAGGTCTAATCGAAGTATTTGGTAGCCTGGGCCTTCAGACACTGCAATTCGGTCAGCAGTACCAGCCAAAGCCGATTCCATGCCGCGTGTATCAATCGTCGCCTGAGTGTCGAAGACCATCCAGATACTGTCATTGCGCCGAAAGATCGCTGAGGAAACCGGCTCCAGAAATGGAAACACGACCCGGACCGTATTGCCGATCCGACGCGCTTCTGCGGACACAAAGTTTCGAACCTCATCGGCTGCATTCGCTGGCGGTTGTTCAGGAGATGGCCGCTCCTGCATCTGGGTTGTTGGTGCCTGTGCGCGCCAAGCCTCACTGCCTCCCTGCAAAGGCACGGCCGCCGGGACACCTGAATCCGTCATGGCAGGAGCCATTTCTGGCGCTTGCGCTGTCTCGACGCCCTGAGGCACTGCCTCCTCGGGCGCCTCGACAGCAACGGGTGCTTCCGCTGTATCTGCCGCTTCAGTCGGAGCTTGTTCCGGCTGGACCGGCACAGGCGGAATGGCAATTTCAACCGGTGGAACGGCTGCGTCGGTTTCCATCGGAGGAATGGCTGCCGTCAATTCCGTACCGCCGACAGGGTCTGGAATAGGCGTCGGTGCCACTGCAGCTTCGGAAATCTCCGTCAGCGGCAAGGCATCGGTCGTTGAACCTGCAAGATCCGCGGACTGCGACAAGGGATCGAGTGCATCACTCGGCTGGGCGAAGTCCTGAGGCGTCTGTCCATCACCTGGTGACACCGGCTGCGACGGTTTGGGAGCCGGTCTCCTGTCAAACTGCTGGGGGAGTACCGTTCCGAGCACAGCTGGATCAACCTCCGCAGAGGCGATCTGGACCGGTTGAACTGCGGCAGGCGCAATAGAGCTGCGCTGTTCCTGCTCCAGTTCGTCTCCACGAGGCGCCACGTTCTCGTTCATCTCCGGCTTGGGAGTGTTCTCGTCCCGAGCGCCGGGCGCTACGACCATATTTCGGCGATCAGGAGCAGGAGCGCCGTTCAGCTGCTCCTCAATGGCCTGATTGACCTCATCCTTCGGCGCTGAATTCGTGGAGGTCACATCGATGACGTAGGTCTGCTCCTCGCGGAAGGCCCGGATATCGGTATCCGGATCGATACGCATGAGAAACTTCAGCTTGCCCTGATCAAGAAAGGACGTTGCATCCACCACCCCCGGTGGCAGGTGGGCTCTCAACTCGGAAATATCCAGTTGAGCCGGATGGTTGAAAGACACCCGCACCAGGTCATCTTCCCGCACGAATGCTGTGTCGAAGGCGATGGACCAATCGAAAACAAGCCGGGTGAACGTCGGATGCACACCAATATGCAGATCGACCCTGGGGCCTTCCTTGGCTTGCAGACGGGCCTGTTCCAGCGCACGGACCTTGCGCATGGCCGCTTCAGCACGTTTGGCCAGATCACGCACCACATCGTCAGGCAAACCTGGCGGCAAGCCCTGCCAGTTCTTCGGCAGAATATCGATGAACAGCTTCTCACCCGCCTCGAGTGTGTTGATCTTGAACTGATCCTTCAAGGCAAATCGGATCGCACTTCCGTCCGGATCCCGGCGGGCGATGGCAACGTAGTCCTTGAGGATCAGCGGAACATTGTCGACATCGACATCGATCGGATCCTCAAACGCAATACGCAGCACCCCACCCGTCACGGCAGCATCATAAACCGGCAACAATGTGCGGTCCTTGAAGGTCAGAACCATCCGCCCATACCCCCCCTCTTCAGGAGTGGCGACCAGGGTCACAGGCTCAGGCGTTTGCGCCTGGGCTTTATCGGAAAACGGCAGGAGGCCTGTCAGGAAAAGGCAGGTAATGGCGATCAGCCATAGCGCAGGGATCGCCCAGCTAAACGCTGCACGTCCGGAGACAGAAAAGGCATCGCCTTTTCTTTTCGAATTCCAGAAGTGCTCCAGCACAATCGATCTCTGTTTCAAAGGGGCCACCATTGCCCCCTAGATTAGGTTAAGCGGTCTTAACGCGTCCTTACATCGACAGCCGAAATCCAAGGGTATACGTCAATTCGGTTGGATTTTTGGCAGTTCGGGAGACATTGGTGCCGCGGTGTTGTCTTGGCCAGCGCTATTGGCGATCGCCACGGTCAGACGTTCTGCCGTCTCAGGCGACATTCTGCCAAGGATATCGGCCATCTTGCGTGGCTTCATCTGCCGCACGACCCGGAGCATCACACTCAGGTCCAGTCGGTCGAAAATACGCGCAGCATCCTTCGGCTTCATGTTTTCATACATGGTCACCAAGGCAGCGATCTCGCCCTCTTCCTGCTTGCGCTTTTCCTCAACCTGCCCCTCGATACGTTGCTCGAGGCTCTTGAGTTCATTCACTCTTTTCTGGATACGCTCTTCAGTCGCCTGAAGCAGTTTCTCCCGCAGATCGAGCTGGTCTTCCTGCTGGTTCAACGTATCGCGACGCTTACCCAGGCTCTCGAGAACGGCGCGCTCTGCAGCAGATCCGCCAATCTCAAGCGAATCCGGAATGGCAGGTGGCATATCCGGTGCTGCTGCCGCGTCTGCAGCGCCCTCCGGCTCCATTGCCCCTCCAGCCGAGTCAGCATCGGCAGCCGTTTCCTGCGCAACGGCATGCAGCACCGGCGCAACACTCGAAACGTCAGCGCCCAGCACAAGACCAAGCACCTTAAGCGCCAAAAGGGCGCTCGCAGCAACGGCCAAACTGGGCAGCAGACGCAAATTCATGCAGCAGCGCCCCCGGTACGATTACGAAAGCGACCAAGTCGTTCAGTCGCTTCAGCTGCAGCGCTGCGAATATCGTTGGTGCTGACACGTCCCCGCGGTTGCGCAGGCTGCTCGGCATGACTATTTTGCGCATAGACCGGCTGAGGCTGATAGCCAGGTTGCGATCCCGCCTGCGGCTCCGCCATATGAGAATGCGGTACATGCCCAGGATGACCATGCACCTGCTGCCGACCGTTTTGCTGAGGCATGTATTGCTGTGGCATCTGCGAATGCGGCGCCATAGCACCAGGTTGTTGAGCATACTGCCCACCGTTAGGAGCTGCGCGCTGGTAGGGCGAAGCCACCTGGCCACCTACGTGGGCAGCAGCTTGTGCTGCAGAGCGTTCATCTGCAGCTGAGCGCGCTGCTTCGGCTATCTGGCTGATCCGGCTGAAAATTCTCTCCCCTTCCTCAACCTGAATGGCCAGGCTCGAAGAGAGCTTTTCTGCATCCTGCAGTCGGCAACCGAGGGTTTCATCCGCATCACGCGCCGTCGCCTTCAGGCTGAGAATGGCGCGCTCGGCGATTTCCGTCGCGGTCATCAACTCGGAGATTGTTGCCCGAAGAATTTCCTCGTCGGCCCGCAGGCGCTTCAGTCGCCGGTTGAGCACACCGCAATAGCCGATGGTCACAAGCAACAAGACGGCAACCAGCCCTTCAATGATCATTCCGAGTGGCAGGGAAGTCATGGTTGCTCCATTTCGCTTTGCATTGCGCGCTCGAAAGCGGCGAGAGTCATTTTCGGCTTTTTCAGATTACGTGACACACGAACGGCGATAGAATCTTCGATCTTTCCGATCGTGCCTTCCGTCAATGGAACGTTGCCGCATTTTATCTTCACTGGATCGCTTGGGTCGATGTCGAAAACCAATGTTTGCCCAACATCCAAGCTTAAAATCCGCCCCAGTGGCAGATGTGTCTCATAAAGAACCGCATCGACCTCGATTTCGGCAGCGCAAATCTCCGTTGCAAGGTGGCCCTCCCAGATCGGGTCGCGGCCGAACTTCTCCCCCATGAACATTTGCAGGAGCAGATCGCGAATCGGCTCCAGCGTTGCATAGGGCATCATGATCTCGACGGTGCCGCCGCGATCTTCCATATCGATCCGCAATTCAACGAGAATCGCCGCATTGGCGGGCCGTGAAATGGCCGCAAACCGTGGATTCGTTTCCAGTCGTTCCAGATTGAAATGTATCGGAGACAGCGGCGAGAAGGCTTGCTCCATGTCCTGCAGGATAAGCGCCACCATCTGCTGCACAAGATTGGTCTCGATGGTGGTGTAAGGCCGCCCTTCGACACGCACGGCAGAGGTTCCACGACCGCCGCCCAGAAGCACATCGATGATCGAATAGATCAGGCTGGATTCAACCGTCACCATGCCGAACCCATCCCATTCCTCGGCTTTGAAAACACCCAGGATGGCAGGAAGCGGAATAGAGTTCAGGTAGTCCCCGAACCGGACAGAACTGATAGAATCCAGCGACACTTCAACATTGTCGGAGGTGAAGTTGCGCAAGGAGGTCGTCGTCAGTCGAACAAGTCTGTCGAAGACGATTTCCAGCATCGGCAGGCGCTCATAAGACACCATTGCCGAGTTGATGAGCGCCCGAATACCGCTCTGGTCGCCGGCAATCGTGTCCTCAATATTGAACCCGAGGAGGTTGTCAATTTCCTCTTGGTTGAGAACACGGTCAGCGCCGCGTGTCGCGTTTTCAAGGTCAGGCTCGCTGTCATCGATCATTGCCGCCCATTGGGCAGCCATATCGTCACCGCTTCCGGCGCCCTGCTCTTCAAGAGCAGCACCCCAGGCAGCAGCCAGGTCATCGCCTTCGTCGCCCCCCGCTCCCTGTTCGGCAAGTGCGGCGCCCCAGGCGTCAGCCATGTCCTCTTCGCTCAGATCGTCGTCGTCGTCAGCCATGTCGAACCAATCATAATTCCAGTCAGATGCCGCAGAGTCGCGGGCCTACTGAACCAGAATCTCCTTGAACAGGACCCCGTCCACCCTAGCCGGGTAAACGGACACGTTGATGCGCCTGAGCAATTCTTCCTTCAGACGAAACAAACCGGCAGACCCTTCTAGGTCCGCTGGACGCAACTCACGCAGGTAAATTTGAAACGCATCCAGAATGCGTGGCAGATAGGGCTCGATCAGACCGATCATCGCCTTATCCTCAAGTTCAAGCGCGATACGCACCTTCAGGTATGTACTGCGACCGTCGGTCGCGAGATTAACAGTCATCTCGGGAAGGTCGTAGAAGACCACAGGCTTCTGAACTTCCTCAGTACCCTCTTCATTTTCAACGACACGCGGGGCGGCACTGTCACCCGACAGGAAGAAGTAAGCTCCACCACCGATGGCCAACAGGGCAACCAGCCCGATAGCCCCGAACAGGATCAGCTTCTTCTTGCCACCACCGGCGTCCGAGCCTTCTGCGTCTTCGTCAGCAGCAGTTTCGTCCGCCATGTTGTTCCCCGCTCTCAGCCCGTGAGATCGCCCCCCACGCGCATATAGTTACTAAAGAGTAAATGGTTAACGAGTCGTTACCAAATGGTTAACAACCGTAACCCGGCAAAAATTACCATCTGGTTAATATGTGCCGGAAAACCCTGCCGAGCGCACCCTGACAATTTTTCTTTTACCCAAGATTTTCAGCCATTTAGAAACTGGCACACCTTGTGCAATTGCATATTGCGAACTGTCGATCTGGGGAGATGGGCAGTTCTTCGGGGAGCATAAGGAAGTTTATTATGGAGAACGCGCAGCTCATAACCCTATCGCGCCAGACCGCGTTAAGGAATCAGCTGACCGTGGTCGCCAACAACATGGCGAACCTCAATACGTCTGGTTACAAGGCCCAGCGCCTTAATTTCGAAGAGTACCTGATGCCCGTCGCCGAAGCGACGGAGTTTCCTACTCCTGACGAAACCCTGTCCTACGTCCACGATTATGCCACGACCTTCAATTTCTCCGAAGGCGGCATTCGGACAACGGACAACCCATTCGACCTTGCGGTCGAGGGGGACGGTTTCTTTGCAGTGCAAATGGAAGACGGGACGGAAGCCTTTACTCGTAACGGCGCCTTTCATTTGGACGTTGGCGGCACACTGGTCACAGCAACCGGACGTCCGGTGCTGACCGAAGGTGGTCCAATCTCCTTCACCACTGAAGACGGTCAGGTAGAGATTGCCCGGGATGGCACGATCAGCTCCGAACTCGGAGCTCGAGGCCGCATCCGATTGGTCGATTTCGAAGACAAGCAGTCGCTCCTTCAGTTGGGAGAGAACCTCTACGTCGGCAATGAACCTCTTCCGATCCAGCCGATCCGCGGCGTGGTTCAAGGCGCTCTGGAAGAAGCCAACGTAGATGGGGTCGTCGAAATGACCCGCCTGATCGAGATCACCCGCGCCTATGAGAGCGTGACCAAGATGCAGTCCGACATGGATGAATTGCGCAAGACCGCAATCCAGACCCTCGGCACCCTCCAAGCCTAAATCCTGTAAGGATATGAGACCATGAAAGCACTGCATATCGCCGCGACAGGCATGAAGGCGCAGGAAACCAACGTCGAGGTCATCTCCAACAACGTCGCCAACATGCGGACCACTGGCTACAAGCGCCTGCGCGCCGACTTCCAGGATCTGCTTTACCAGAACATGCGCCGTGTCGGTTCCCAGACCTCTGCCGCAGGAACAATCGCACCAACCGGCGTCCAGGTTGGCTCCGGTGTCAAGACTGCGGCGACCTCGCGCATCATGTCTCAGGGAACCCTGGAACAAACGGACAAGGAACTGGACATCGCCATTCGCGGTGAAGGTTTCTTTCAGATCGAACTTCCTGACGGCACCACTGCATACACCCGAGACGGCTCTTTCGAACGAGATCCGAACGGCAACCTGGTGACGATTGACGGCTATACCGTTCAGCCGGGCATCAACATTCCAGAAGACGGCACCAACCTGTCCATCTCCGCCGACGGCACGGTCCAGGTGGCCGACGACAACGGCAACCAGGTGACACTCGGCCAGATGCAGCTTGCCCGCTTCGTCAACAAGTCCGGCCTGGAATCCATCGGAGACAACCTCTACCTGGAAACCGACGCCAGCGGCGCCGCCCAGACCGATGATCCGGGCAACAACAACTTCGGCGATCTGCAGCAAGGCTATGTCGAAGCCTCGAACGTCGAAGCTGTCACGGAAATTTCCGACCTGATTGCCGCCCAGCGGGCCTATGAGATGAATTCGAAGATCATCCAGGCAGCTGACGAGATGCTCTCCACAACCAGCAACATTCGCTGAGGAGTTGGACTGATGCTTCGCCTAATCGCCCTCGCCGCCTGCATGTTGGCCGCTCTTGCGGTGACGCCTGTCAAGGCCAAATCAGGTCCGGTGCTCCGATCCGAGATTTCGATCCTGGCGGAACTCGTCACCGTTGGCGATTTCTACCAGTCTGCAGGCGCCTACGCCTCCGTGCCGCTGTTTCAGGCCCCGGACATCGGTGTCACCGGATCCGTTCCGGCTGAAGATGTCGCCCGCCGCGCCCGCGCAGCAGGATTGACGGGGGCCGGAACCGACGGCCTGAGCGCCGTCACGGTTCACCGCCGTGCCGAGATTTTCGATGCGGAACGGCTGAAGCGACTGAGTGCAGCAGCCTTGGCGGAACGCGATGCCAGTCTGACAATAGCGGACCTGGATATCTCCTTCTTCCGTGACCCCGCACCGCTGCAGGCCGACCCTGCCGACATGGAACCTGTTCGGGTGGATCAGGTGTTGTGGTCCCGCAATGACGGGCGCTTCACCCTGACCTTCTCGGTAGCAGGCCCCCGCGGTCGCCAGCCCCTGACCCTTTCCGGCTACGCTCGTGAAATGGTCGAGGTCGCCGTCCTGGCCCGCCCGCTGTCACGCGGCAATATCTTGAAGGCGGAAGACCTGACTGTCGCGCGTCTGCCTATTCAGCAGGTTCCGGCTCGGTCGGTGGTCGATATTACGGAAGTTGTCGGCCTTGCAGCCCGCGTCAATATGCGGCCGAACAGCCCGCTGACCCGTACCAACTTTGAACGGCCGGTGCTTGTGACGCGCAATGAAAAGGTCACCCTGACCTTGCAGATGCCAGGCATGCGACTGACCACCCGAGGCCAGGCAATGGAGGACGGCTCCCAAGGCGATATCATCGACATCATGAACCTGGAATCCCGCCGGATCGTCACCGCCGAAGTCGTCTCTCGCGGTCAGGTCCGCATCCTGTCCCCCGCCGCACGCGTCGCCAGCCTTGAAGGAGCCGTCGAATGACCCTGCTGCACCTTTCCCTGCGCAATCGACGCTCCCGTCTCCATCAGTTTGCACGTGGCGCCTCGATGACCGCCCTGACCTTGCTTGCCGCCACATTGGCTGCCTGCGGCACGGCGGACAAGCTGGCCCAGGTCGGTCAGCAGCCACACCTGAATGCCATACAGGATCCACGCACGACCCCCGGCTATCGGCCGGTACAAATGCCGATGCCCGAGCCGCAAAGCGCTCACTACAGTCCGAACTCGCTGTGGCGCTCCGGTAACCGGGCCTTCTTTGAGGATCAACGCGCCAAACAGATCGGCGACATCCTGACGGTGGTCGTGACCATTTCTGACAGCGCCCAATTTGACAACCAGACTGACCGCTCACGCTCAGACAGCACCTCCGCAGGCGCCGGTGGCGCTCTCGGCACGGCACTCGATATCATCGGCCTGCCGGCAGGCGTATCCGCAAGCGATCTGGCCTCCATCGACAGCAGCTCAGCCTTCTCCGGCTCTGGCAGCGTCGACCGCGAAGAAAAGCTGGAAACGACCATTGCAGCAGTCGTCCTGCAGGTTCTCCCGAACGGCAATATGGTGATCGAAGGGCGGCAGGAAGTGCGCGTCAACAACGAGGTGCGTGAGCTGGTGGTCGCAGGTGTCGTCCGACCGGAAGACATCACCTCCGAAAACACAATCGCCAGCGAGAAGATCGCCGAAGCCCGCATCGGATATGGCGGCCGTGGTCAGCTGACAGATGTTCAGCAACCTCGCTATGGCAGTCAGGTCCTGGACATCATGCTGCCTTTCTGACCCCGGCCGTTTCCGCCAGGGTGCTCCCTCCCCTTTTCACAGTCCCCCTGTGGTCGGCCGGCGTTCTAGAAGCCGAACGACCACAGATAACGGGCACGATGTCTCGCTCCCCGAGCATCGTGCCCGTTTTCTTTGTCCCAGTTGCCGATCCAGAGTGGCAGTCCAAAAAGCCCGTCGCACAAACAAAAAAGGCTCACCCGCCAAGCGGATGAGCCTTGATTTTATTCGCCGAGATTGGCGAAGGTCATCAGTCGTCGCGATAAACTTTCTCGCGCCGCTCGTGAGCTTCCTGCGCCTCAATAGACAAAGTCGCGATAGGACGTGCTTCCAGACGGCGTACGGAGATCGGGTCTCCCGTTTCTTCGCAATAGCCGTATGTCTTGTCAGAGATACGCTCAAGCGCGTCATTGATCTTGGAGATCAACTTGCGTTGGCGATCCCTGGCACGCAGTTCAATAGACCGATCAGTTTCAGACGAGGCCCGGTCAGCGAAGTCCGGGTGATTCTGACTTTCTTCCTGAAGGTTCGCAAGGGTTTCCTTGCTTTCCCGAAGAATGTCATCCTTCCAGGCGAGCAACTTGTTCTTGAAGTACTCGCGCTGCCTTTCATTCATGAACGGCTCGTCGTCCGAGGGTCGATATGCAGACTCAAGTTCAACCGTCATCGATAGCTCCGGATTACCGTTAGGCCGGGCGCAATATATCCCCACGCACCGCAACCCACAACGGTCCATTTGGTAAAATTGACGCCAGTGAAAGTTTAGTTAATTCAATTGGATACATCGAAAAGCTTACATAGCCATCACAGTACTGCCCACCGCTGCGTCACCTTAATCGTAGAATCGGCCGAGTTTCGCCAGCTCTACCTTGGCCCGCAGTTCGATCTCTCGGAGCACGGCTTCGACCTTTTCGTCGCCGCTGTCGATCTCGTCCGACAGCCGGCTGCTAAGCCGCTCCAGCCGATCTTCCGAGACACGCCCCGCCAGCAGGTCGGCCTTCAGCTGATCAAGCGTATCGAGCAGATCGTGCCCGCGCTGTGTAGCCTGCCGCTTGCGGTTCGGTTCTTCTTCCACTTCCTGCAGAGCCAACAGGGCATCCATGCCATGAATGCCACTCGAACCAGACATCGCCCCGGCCTGAGAGGTTTCAGTTCCAGAATCCAGCGTGAACGCGCCGGAAGCGCCACCGGCCTTCTTCTTCGAGCCACGCCCCTGCACACCCGTTACCGGGGATTGTCCGTTGATCCGCATGAGCTCCATCCGTTTCTTGTCAGCTGCGTTGCCAGAACATCACCTGATGCACGCCCGCAGACGTCAGAATCTTCCCCATAGGGTAAATGAGTCCGGGGGGAATCGGCAATATTTGCCGAACGCTTCCACACCACTCATTCTTAAAAACGCAAGAAGAACGAAGTTATATTATAAAAATCAGTTACTTAATCAGAACTCTGAACCCTTTTCCAAACTGGCATGACCCTCGCATATTGCCAAGCGAAGCTCGAAGTTCATGTGCACGGCACTGCTTCGGTCCAGCCACTACGGAATTTAGGTATGAACACCGGCATGGTTTTTCGTTTCCTGACTGTTGTCCTCTGCGTGACCCTCCTCACGTCCGCCGCCCTTGCTGCGTCGCGGATCAAGGACATCGCTGACTTCGAGGGCATTCGTGAAAACCAGCTCATCGGCTACGGCCTCGTCGTCGGCCTGAACGGCACCGGGGACAGCCTCCGTAACACCCCCTTCACCCAGCAGAGCTTGCAGGCAATGCTGGAGCGACTGGGCGTCAACACCCGTGACGTTGACCTGAACACCAATACCGTCGCTGCCGTAATGGTAACAGCAAACTTGCCGCCTTTCGCCACACAAGGGACGCGGATCGACGTGAACGTCAGCGCCCTTGGCAATGCAGCCTCTCTTCAGGGCGGAACGCTTCTGGTCACCCCTCTCGTCGGCGCAGATGGGGAAGTCTACTCCATCGCCCAGGGCTCAGTCGCCGTCGCCGGGTTTTCCGCCCAGGCTGACGCAGCCTCCGTGGTTCGCGGCGTTCCAACCTCCGGACGCATCGCCAATGGCGGCTTGGTGGAACGCGAAGTTGAATTCAAGCTCGCGTCGCTGACCACCCTGCGTCTGGCTTTGCGCAACCCGGACCTGACCACATCCCGCCGCATCGCTTTGTCGATCAATGAACTGATCGGCATGCCGACCGCAGAACCGCTTGATCCAGGAACGGTGCGCATTGACCTGCCGCGCGAGTACAACGGCAACATTGTCGATCTGCTGACCGACATCGAACAGCTGATCGTCGAACCGGACCTGCCAGCCAAGGTCGTGATTGACGAAAACTCCGGCATCATCGTCATGGGGCAGGATGTGAAGGTCTCCACTGTGGCCGTTGCCCAGGGCAACCTCACCGTCACCATCGCGGAAACACCTCAGGTGTCTCAGCCCCTCCCCTTCGCCAACGGTCAGACCCAGGTGCTGCCCCGCTCCGATCTCATGATCAATGACGATGCGGATGCAAAGCTGGCAATCGTGCCTCAATCCGTGACGTTGAAACAGCTGGTCGATGGCCTGAACGCCCTCGGCATCGGCCCGCGCGACATGATCTCCATTCTTCAGGCCATCAAGGCTTCAGGTGCCCTCCAAGCCGAAATCGAGGTTCTGTGATCATGGTAGATACAGCAACCACCCTGACCGGCCAGTACGGACTGAACACCGCCAGCGCAGCGCTGAGCAGGGCTTCAATAAGCTCAGAAAAAACCGATGTGCGCGAAGCCGCCGAAGAGTTTGAGAGCGTTTTCCTGCGCACCATGCTGCAGAACATGTTCACCGGCCTCGATGAGGGCGGCACCTGGGGCAAAGGCCACGGCTCGGAAGCCTGGCAAGGAATGCTCATCGAAGAATACGCCAAGAACATCAGCCAAGCAGGCGGCGTCGGTCTGGCCGACTCTGTTGAACGTCAACTGCTGCAAATGCAGGAGAGCGCACAATGACCGTACAAAATCAGGCCCTCGACCTCCCCTTCTCGTTGGAGCGTCCGCAAAACCCGGCCGAGGCCAACAGCTTTTGCGAAGCGTTGGGAGACACGATGGAACATCTTCTTGAGCTGATCGAAACGGAAACCGGGCTCGTGCGCGCGGGCAAGTTGAAGGACGCTGGCACGTTGCAGCCCGAAAAAGCCCGTCTGATCCACGCCTATACCCGCGGCATGCTTTGCGCCAAGCAGCACGCCGTTGCACTCGGCAACCTGTCCCCCGCTGGATCGCACAACCTGCGCCGTCGGCACGCCGAATTTCAGCCTGTCCTGCGGATCAATCTGGCTGTCCTATCGGCTGCCCGTGATGTCACCAACACGATCGTCACGACCGTTGCCAAGGCGGTTGGCGCCCAGCAATCGACCACAACCTACGGACCGACCGGCCAGGCCCCTTCTATCTCCAAGAGTGCAAACGGTATTGCGATCAATCAGAGCCTTTGACAGTTCGGCTTTCTGCATAAAATGCCCCGCAACTGCAATGGAGCGCCTCACAGGGCGCTCTTTTTGGTTTTTCGGCCGGAAGAAGGCCTCACGTCATTACGCTGTCTTGCGAGAAGACGTTGCCAGCAAGGCGCATTAAATTGCCCCAAAGGCATCTTGAACCAACAGACATATAATACGCATTCAGTCTCGTAGGCCGCCCGCGCGACATCGGCCCACGGTTTCGGTCCACTTTCTGGCCAAAGAAACAGCGACAAACCTGTTGATGGCACCAGACACCCCATCGTCAACACCAGAGAAAGTCGAAAAATCGGCCATTTCACGTCGATCCGATCGATTTCCCTAGCAGCTGAATAAATCACAACCACCTGAATTTAAATGAACTTTCCAACAGACACTGATTCGAAATTGAGTTTGATTTAATTCGTAACCAATTGATTAAGTTTCGATTCATTCCCCTACGTTATTCTTGTCCGTATCGGGTCTTGAAACGAGCCACCCGGAGGAACGGATTATGGATACTGCATTAGTCCGGCCGCAAGTGCCGACCTATTCGGCCATCACGCCGGAAACGAGAGCCCCCGAAAGGGTGACGCCAGCCGCCAATACCGACCTGCCGGTCGAAAAGACCGTGTCACCGACGGATCAAGGCAATGAAAGCCGACGCGCGTCTGACAACCCGCGAACGCAAGAACCTCTCTCGGGACGATTGAATATCGAGCGACAAAACTTTATCGACCCCGAAAGCGAAAGCCTGATCTACCAGGCAAAGAACAGCGACACGGGTGAAGTGGTTCAGCAAATCCCAAGCGAAAGCCTTCGCCGGGTACGCGCTTACACCAGGTCAATCGCTGAACAAGCAGCCCCTCCCGCTTCACAGCGCGCAGCAACCACTGCCTGAAAACAATACATGGCATTTGCGGCAGATGAGCTCTGCCGCAACTGGACCAGGAACTAAAGCGGCAAAATCACCCAGCAACACATTCTGCTGAAGTCTGTGCGCGCCAGCCATTTGCCTGAGCACCCTTCCCGCACGACCTTGCCAATCCCCTGAATTTGCCCGAGTGACTTTGGCTGGCCGCATGAAGCGATGCGCCGAAGCCAAGCTTCAAGCAGAATGCTTCTTGACCGCACGCCACCAGAGCCGTGCCCTCGGAGCACCACGCCCAAGGCAAGCATCGCCTGATGCCCTGAGCTTCTGATTGACACTCCGCCAGGTAAGAAATTCTCCTTATCGGCACTGCAACGACCACAGCCAGCCTGACCACCCAACATTCTCAGAGCCCAAGAAGCCGCTTCCCCAGAGTTTTGCACCCCCTTCCCCAAGGGAGGATCCATGCCGAGCTCACCTGCGCGTTTACCAATAACGCCGACCTCATGCCAAATTTCATTGGCAAAATTACCCTTGTCTAAATCACTAGAAACAAAGCACCCAGACCCCAACAGCTCCTTCGCAATACCCCCCAGACTGCAATATGGTAAACAGTAAAAGAAGGCGAGTAAGACAAAATTTACTATGAGACTTAACCAATTACGTTTTCTAATATTTAATCTTAAGAACGAGTAACAAATAAAATTAAGATTCAATACAAATTTTAACAGCAGAGTTCGGTTGTCATTCAGGAAGAATGATTAGGGAAAACAGAAGGAACTCTGTGATGGGTGGCATTACTCTTTCAAGCGCAGTGCGCAATAACTTGAACTCTCTCCAAGCAACCTCTCAGCTGATGAGCTCGGTTCAGGAGAAACTGTCTACGGGCAAGAAGGTCAACTCGGCCCTCGACAACCCGAACTCCTTCTTCACCGCAAAGGGCCTGGAAAATCGCGCAAGCGATCTGTCCACCCTGCTGGACGACATGGGGCAGTCGATCCAGACACTGAAAGCGGCGGACAAGGGCATTGAAGCCATTTCCGATCTGGTCGATTCCGCCAAGGCGAAAGCGAACCAGGCTCAACAGACATCCAGTCAGTCCGAGCGTGCGCAATATGCCAAGGAATACAATGAGCTTCTGACGCAGATTGAAGATCTGGCAAAGGACAGCGGCTACGGCGGCAAGAACTTGCTTGGCGGCACCGGTAACGATCTGTCGGTGACCTTCAATGAGGACGGATCGTCCTCCCTGTCGATTTCGTCAGTCGATTACTCCGACACGACGTCTTCAACTGGGCTGAACCTGTCGGACTTGACGGAAGCAACTTCCGGCACCTCCACCATTGCCCTGAACACCACCGCAACGGGCAGCGCAGCCCTGACAGGTGGCAATCTGCTGACCGACGACGGTGACTTTGCTGCGGGTGACGTTCTCACCTTTACAGATGCCAACGGCACGGAAATCGGCACTCTGGAAGTCACCGATACGACCACCGTGGACGACCTGGAGGCCGCGATCGATGCCATTGACGGCGCAAGCGCGACCCTGGCAGCTGGCACGCTGACGACGACATCAGACTTCAAGCTGACCATCTCGTCTGACGGCGCCCTCGCCGACACGACAACCGATGGTACGGATTCGTCCTTTGCAACTGACAGCTCGATCGACTCGACCCTGAGCTCTCTGAAGAACGCCCAGGACACGCTTCGTGCCCAGGCCTCAACCTTCGGTACCAACCTCTCCATCGTCGAAAGTCGCCAGGACTTCACCAAGGCGATCATCAACACATTGGAGGAAGGCGCCGGAAAACTGACCCTTGCGGACACCAACGAGGAAGGCGCAAACCTGCTGGCACTGCAGACTCAGCAGACTTTGGCCTCAACATCCCTGTCTCTTGCCGCTCAGGCAGATCAGAATGTTCTTCGCCTCTTCTAAAATGACGCAATAGTAAAAACAAAGAGATGGCGGAAAATACCCCGCCATTTCTTTGGATGTTTTTAGATTAACTTAAGGTTAGATTGTTGCTAACCATGTTTATTAACAGCTGTTTACACTTGGAGATGCCATTTTCACCGTGCTGAACCCAGGAAGGGTTCTGTAACGCGTAATCCTAGAAAGGATCAAAAAATGGCTGATAGCATCAATCTCTCGAGCGCAGTGCGTTCGAACCTCAACGCCCTTCAGGCGACCTCCAAGATGATGACCTCGGTTCAGGAGAAACTCTCCACCGGTAAGCAGGTCAACTCGGCGCTCGACAACCCGAACTCTTTCTTCACTGCAAAGGGCTTGGAAAATCGCGCGAACGATTTGTCCTCTCTGCTGGATGACATGGGTCAGTCTGTTCAGACCTTGAAGGCCGCCGACAAAGGTATCGAGGCCATCAGCGACCTTGTCGATGCAGCCAAGGCAAAAGCCAACCAGGCTTCCCAGACATCCAGTCAGTCCGAACGCAGTCAGTATGCTTCAGAGTACAATGAACTCCTGACGCAGATCGAAGATCTGGCCAAGGACAGTGGATACAAGGGCAAGAACCTGCTCGGCGGTACCGGCAATGACTTGTCCGTGACCTTCAACGAAGATGGTTCGTCCTCACTTGCCATTTCCGCTGTCGACTTTACGGACACCACGTCTTCGACAGGCCTGAGCCTTTCTGACCTGACCGAAGCAACGTCCGGCACGTCCACGATCGCCCTGAACACTGCAGCAACCGGCAACGCCGCTCTTACCGGCGGCAACCTGTTGACCGATGATGCAGAATTCACGGCCGGGGATACTCTGACTTTCACCGACTCCAATGGCACCGAAATCGGCTCCTTTGAAATCACCGACACGACAACCGTCGATGACCTGGAAGCTGCGATTGATGACATTGATGGTGCAAGCGCAGATCTCTCTGCTGGCGTGCTGACCACGACGTCGGACTTTAAACTTTCGATCTCGTCTGACAACGCAGGCTTTAACAGCAACGCGGCCGTGACGACCGATGGAACGGATTCCTCTTTCGCCACGGACTCTGCGATCGAAGACACCCTGAGCGATCTGAAGAAAGCCCAGGATACGCTTCGCTCGCAGGCCTCGACCTTCGGTACCAACCTTTCAATCGTGCAAAGCCGTCAGGATTTCACGAACTCCATGATTAACACCCTGGAAGAAGGTGCCGGCAAGCTGACACTGGCAGACACCAACGAGGAAGGCGCCAACTTGCTGGCTCTTCAGACCCAGCAGTCTCTGGCCTCCACGTCCCTGTCACTGGCAGCCCAGGCCGACCAGAACGTCCTGCGTCTCTTCTAAGAAGAAGACCGTGGAAAGTAAGAATGAGCGGCGGGCGAAAGTCCGCCGCTTTTATTTCATCTGAAAGGAAGCATTAAGGTTAACTTGCACTAACCATGTTTCTTCACAAAGCATTTTCCTGAACCAATCATTTCTAGGATGTCAGACCCAGGAAGGGTCGAAGTAAAGAGTAGTCCTAGAAAGGTACTAAAATGGCCGATATTACTTTGTCCAGCGCTGTCCGCTCCAACCTGAACTCTCTTCAGGCGACATCACAGCTTATGAGCTCAGTGCAGGAAAAGCTGTCTACTGGCAGAAAAGTCAATTCTGCTCTCGATAACCCAAACTCTTTCTTCACTGCGAAGGGCTTGGAAAACCGTGCGAACGATTTGTCTTCCCTGCTGGATGACATGGGTCAGTCCGTTCAGACCTTGAAGGCCGCCGATAAAGGTATCGAGGCCATCAGCGACCTTGTCGATGCCGCCAAGGCGAAAGCCAACCAGGCTTCCCAGACTTCCAGTCAGTCCGAACGCTCCCAATATGCCAAGGAATACAACGAACTTCTGACGCAAATCGAGGATATCGCCAAGGACAGTGGCTACAAGGGAAAGAACCTTCTCGGCGGTAACGGAAACGACCTCTCCGTAACCTTTAACGAAGACGGCTCCTCCTCCCTATCGATCAGCGCCGTCGACTTTACCGACACGACGTCCTCCACAGGCTTGAGCCTGTCGGACCTGACGGAAGCAACCTCCGGCACCTCGACAATTGCCCTGAACACCACCGCGACGGGCAGTGCAGCCCTGACCGGCGGCAATCTGTTGACCGACGATGGTGACTTTGCTGCCGGAGACGTCCTCAGCTTCACCGACGCCAACGGTACGGAGATCAGCACCTTTGAAGTCACCGACACGACAACGGTCGACGATCTGGAAGCCGCGATTGACGCCATTGACGGCGCAAGTGCGACCTTGGCTGCCGGCGTGCTGACTACAACATCTGACTTCAAGCTGACCATCTCTTCTGATGGCGCCCTCGCCGATTCCACAACTGACGGCACGGATTCCTCCTTTGCCACCGACGCCAACATCGACAGCACTCTGTCCGCCCTTTCCAGCGCCCAGAACACGTTACGATCGCAGGCCTCCACGTTTGGTACGAACCTTTCCATCGTACAGAACCGCCAAGACTTCACGAATGATATCATCGATACACTGGAAGAAGGCGCCGGCAAGCTGACGCTGGCCGATACAAACGAGGAAGGCGCCAATCTCCTGGCGTTGCAGACCCAGCAGTCGCTGGCCTCCACCTCCCTGTCCCTTGCCGCTCAGGCAGATCAGAACGTGCTGCGTCTCTTCTAAGTCAGGCGTAAAGCTTCATCGGCAACTCAAGTTGCCAACTGCGAACGGCGGGCCCACGGGTCCGCCGTTTTTGTTTGTGCGCCAGTCAGCCGAGAGCTGCCTCACAACAAAAAACCGCGCCCTGCTTCCAGTATTAATCTGTCATTAACCCTATAATGCGACTGATTAACTATCGATTAGGGTTAACAGAAGATGATCCTGATCAACCTGCTCAGAAAGAGCAGTAGTGCATAGGACCCAGGAAAGGGACAATTACGATGGGTGACAACATTACCCTCTCGGCTGCCGTTCGGCAGAACCTACTTACACTTCAGTCGACAGCCGACCTTATGTCTGGCGTCCAGAACAAGCTGGCAACCGGTCTGAAGGTAAACTCAGCGCTCGACAATCCGAATTCCTTCTTTACGGCCTCCGGCCTGAATTCGCGCTCAAACGACCTCAGCAATCTTCTAGAAGACATGGGCCAGTCGCTGCAGACCATCCGTGCTGCTGACGAAGGCATTCAGACGATTACCGATCTGGTTGAATCCGCCAAGGCAAAAGCCAATCAGGCGCTTCAGACCCAGAGCCAGTTTGAACGTGCGAAGTTCGCAGCCCAGTATAACAATCTGCTCGAGCAGATTGAGGATGTCGCCAAGGATTCTTCTTATAAGGGCAAAAACCTGCTTGCAGGTGATGGCAACGATCTGACGACGATCTTCAACGAGGACGCCACGTCCAAGCTGAAAATCAGCGCAATCGATTACACCAACAGCGCGCTCTCCACCGGGCTGAACCTGTCTGACCTTGTTGAGGGTCAGGGCGGCGCTACGTCCTTCCAGCTGGAAGGTGGCAAGACCACCTATACCCTCACCGATGGCACATCGACGCTGAACACAAGTTCGCTTCTGACCGATTCAGCTGACATCATCTCTGGCGACGCGATTGAAGTGCGCAGCGCTGGCGGAACAGCACAGAGCAGCTTGACCGTCGATGGCACGACCACCGTTCAGGACATGATCGACTCCATCAACTCCACCCCCGGTGTCCGGGCAGAGTTTGATGAAGGCACCGGCGTTCTGACAGTCATTTCAAATGAAGACATGACACTGGTCGCGGACCAGACCGCCTCGGCGGTTCTGGCGACAGTCGCCGCGACAGCGTTCACCGCCCTGTCCACGACACTGGTCGACTCCGGCTCATTCAAAGCTGGCGACACACTGACACTGACAGACGGCAACAATTTCGAGCTCGGTTCGCTGGAAATCGACGAAGACACCACCGTCGATGATCTCACCAACTTTATCAGCGACTTCAATGGCGTTGATGCATCCTTCAATACCACGACTGGCAAGTTGGCCATTCAAAGTGAGACGGATCTGGCGCTGACGAGCGACAACGCCAACTTCAACGCAGAAAATTTCACGGCTGATGCAGATGGTGTGACGATCGAGGCACTCAGCGACAGCGGCTTCGCCATGGACAACGACATTAATCGTGTCGTCGACCGACTAAACAACGCCCTCTCCAACTTGAGATCGCAAGCGTCCGAGTTTGGCACCAACTTGTCGACCGTTGAGATCCGGCAAGACTACACCAAGTCGCTGATCAACACGCTTCAGGAAGGTGCCGGCAAGCTGACCCTGGCCGATACCAACGAGGAAGGTGCAAACTTGCTGGCCTTGCAGACACGCCAGCAGCTCGCGTCAACATCCCTGTCCTTCGCCTCTCAGGCTGATCAGACAGTTCTGTCGCTCTTCTAAAAAAACGACTCCCTTTCCAAACCTCGGGGCGGCCACAATCGTGTGCCGCCCTTTTCTTGTCGTCCTTTTCTCATCCACGAAACCTCTGGCCAAGCGGCACGAGCGAGCAGTGCTTGACGGGAGATTTGACGCCAAAGTTCCATGCTAAGCAGAAGTAACAAGTGTGGCAGTCGCAAGGCTGCGCATAGAGCTTCTGCGCGCAGGAACGTTCTGCAGGCTTTTCACTGTGATAAAAAGGAATCAGTTCGCGCCTTTCTGGTCACGCCAGTCGTAATCCTGGTTCAGAAATCTGAGATCGTTTACCTTTCAGACGTTTCCCTAAGGTCAAATTGAAAGAAATTTCCCTTTAAAAGTCGGCTACTTGGCAAAAATCTCTGAGTAACCGCGCTCAGAAAACCATTAACCCCTGACAAGCCTGTTTACTTTTCATTTACACTCTCCGCACTGTTAGGCGAAAGGCGCCTGACGCGTCGAACAAGCCGCCTGAAGCGGCCGACCAGAAATGCGGTGAGCCCCATGAGCGATATTGTTCTTACAAGTGCCGTTCGGGACAACTTGCTCTCGCTGAAGAACACAGCGAAGTTGCAGTCCACGACCCAGAATCGCCTCGCGACTGGCCTGAAGGTCAATTCGGCCCTCGATAATCCGAATTCATTCTTCACGGCCGCCGGCCTGAACGACCGAGCCAGTGATCTGTCCAATCTCCTGGACAACATGGGCCAGGCTGTCCAGACAATTCGAGCTGCCGATGACGGCCTCACCGCGATCACCAAACTGGTTGAATCGGCCAAGGCCCTTGCCAATCAGGCGCTTCAGAGTTCCAGCGAATATCAGCGTAAGATCAAGACCGAGCAGTACAACGATATTCTGCAACAGATCGAAGAACTTGCCCGCGACTCCGACTACAAGGGCAAAAACCTTCTGGCAGGCGCCGGCAACGAGCTCGAAGTAATTTTCAATGAGGACAGCACGTCCAACCTGACAATCAATCCTGTCGATTACACCGACACGACCCTTTCGACAGGCCTGTCGCTTTCGGATCTGGCAACAGGCGCAGGCGCCACAGCCTCCTTCACCGTTGCCGCAGGAACAACCTCGATCGAATTGACAGGGCTCCAAGCCTCTTCCGATCTGACGGCACTGGGGAACTGGGCAGATGGCGACATCGTGACAGTCACCGATGGCACAACCCCGACGACATTCGTCGTTGGCACCGACATCACGACTGTTCAGGATTATGTCAATGCGCTCAACGATATGCGCGGCATCAAGGCGACCTTCGACGAAGATACGGACACCGTCTCCATCGTCTCCGGACTGGACCCTGCCGTTACATTGAGTATCTCAAAAGACAACTCAGGCGGCGGTGCAGCGACAGATGGCGGCGCGACGGCAACAGCGACTCCGACATCCCTGGCCACGACCCCGATGACTGCCAATGCCACACTGACCTCCTCCGGAGGCTTCTCGGCAGAAGACATTCTTTATATTACCGATGGCAACAACTTCGAAGCTGCGTCGCTGGAAATTGACGATGAAACAACTGTCAGCGATCTGGTCAGCCTGTTGAAGTCGGTGAAGGGCCTCGACGCCACATTCGCCGGTGGCAGCATCAGCATGATTGGCGAAGTCTCCTGGAACATCTCAAGCTCCGGCAATGACTTCAACATCGATCAGTTCGCGACGACCAGTGGAACCGTAGGCTTGTTGGCCACAGACAGCGGCTTTGCCAATGACACCGACATCGAACGTGTCTTGCAGGCGATCAACAATGCCTTGGAAGAACTTCGGTCTGCGGCCGGCACGCTGGGAACCAGCTTGTCGACCGTACAGATCCGAACTGACTTTACGCAAGAACTGATCAATACTCTGGAAGTTGGTGCCGGCGAGCTCACGATCGCTGACATGAATGAGGAAGGGGCGAACATGCTGGCCCTTCAAACCCGCCAGCAGCTGTCATCCACAGCCCTCTCCCTCGCCAGCCAGGCGGAACAGAGCGTTCTTTCTCTCTTTGGGTAAGCTTGAGGGTTATATTGGTTAAATTACCAAGGTCCAGCGTTAACGTTTGCTCAATATTGCTGGTGGATACTTATATACGGAGGACTGAGCATGGCCCTCAAAGTTGAATTGAAACCGGGCGAACGGATCATCATTGGCGACAGTGTGATCACCAATGACAACCAACGGACCCGATTGTTTATCGAAGGCCAGGCCCCAATCCTTCGGGAGAAAGATATCCTTACGCCAGCAACGGCAAATACTCCGGCAAAACGAGTCTACCTGGCTGTTCAGCTGATGTATTTGTCTACCGACGTTGATCGGATCAAAGAAAACTACTTCACGCTGGTAAATGATATTGTGAAGGCCGCCCCGAGTACGATCCCGTATGTGACGAAGGTCAGCAACGCGATCATCAGTGGCGCTTTTTACAAGGCTCTCAAAGAAGCACGAAAGCTCATTGAGTACGAGAGGACGCTGATCGGTCATGTACAAGCAGGCAGCGCAGGCTTACCAGAAGACGAGCCAAGTGGCGGTGTCGCCGAGGGAACTGGAAGCGACCCTTCTGATGAAGGCCGCAGCACGGCTCCAGCTGATTAAAGACGAGTGGGAAACCTCCTCCTTTGCGGAGCAGGATGAAGCCTTGTCCTATAATCGCAAACTCTGGACGATCCTCGTCACCTCGGCAACGAGCAAACAGAGCGAACTCCCCCAGGACATCAAGGACAACCTCGCCTCGCTGGCGATGTTCGTCTTCAAACATACGATGTCGATTTTATCCGACCCCAAGCCGGAGAAATTGACCTCGCTGATCAGTATCAATCGGAACATCGCCGAAGGGCTGCGCGTGCGCCCCGAATAGGGCCGAACCAGCCCGCGAAAGCCGAAAGTCATCAATCCATGAAGAAGAGCCGGTCCCGCGCCACCCGCGGAACCGGCTCTTTTAGTTGGGCTGGATGTGTTTTTGTTCGAGACCGTCTTGGTTGGGGATCGTCGGTCTCCAGGCAAAGGGTTTTGGGTGGAAAGGCCGCGCTGAAATTCGATTAGATATAATCGGTAAGCGACAACTGATAGACGATGGATGAAGCCCTGTAAGATGCTTCGATGTTGGTTTTCAGCTGCAGGATTTCAGCTGCCAGCAATTCGTTATCAACCCCTTCGATCTCTTCGATCGTGCTGGTAAAACTCGATTTCTGGACCATGTGCCGATCGCTCGTCGCATCCACGGCACGATAAGCAATCGAGATATCGGTAGCGATATCGACAATCCCGGATTCGTCCGACGTTGTGGGAGCAAGAATGCCGCGTGTCGTCGCAGTCAGTGCGCCATAGTAAAGTTCGTCGGTCTCACCACCGCCAGAGAAGTCGGCGGCAATAAAGACCGACAGCGCCTTGATCAGATCGGTCAAACCTTCTTCGTTCGCCCTCACCCCGTAATTGACGTTGAGGTTGTCGTCGATAACCGCTGTCTTGTCGGTACGGGCGTTGGTGGTGGCGTCATTCTCGCCGATGTACCATTCAACAGTCGTGCCAGCCCCTGACATCGTAGCTGTCGCTGTGTCGAACGGCGGACCGTCCACACGCACGGGGTCCGCCCCGCCGAAGGTATCGAAGAAGCTGTCAGCCGCCCATTTATCCGACGCAGCCTTCAAGGTCGTCGCAGCCTCACGTTCCAGCGCCTCGTTGATCGCCGTTCGCAAATTGCCCGCCGTCTCTTCCAAATCCGCCCCAATAGCGAAAGCCCCCTCTTCCGTGTCGCTCGACGCTGCCGTGAACTCCAGGGTGATGCTTTCTGTATGATCAGGCGGCAAGGTGAAATCGATGCTGATGGTTTCGCCCAGCGTCGGCTGGCCGGTAAATTCCACCGACAGACTGTCCGGATCAGTGCCTGTCCCTGCCGGACCAGTTAAAGTCACATTGCTCAAGTTGGAAGTGGCCGACGCCAGGTCGAAGCCGAAGTCATGAGCCCCATCCTCAGTGATGGAAAAGGTTGAATCCGTTGGAACAGCACCGGCATAATTCGTGGCCAGAGCGGAGACATCGAGCCGACCGTTGTTATTGGCCCCCAGGTTGGCTTGCCCGAACTCATCCATCACCATGCGCAAACCATCAAGGCCGCCCGCACCGTCCAGGATGGCATCAATCGGCGAGACCGGGTCCTCTGACGCAACCCCACCGCCATAAAGATAATATCCGGCAACCTCCGTATTGAGGAGACTGGCAGCCTCATAAAGGAGTAACTCAGCCGTCGCTTGCGTGCGCGTCTGGCCATCGTTTTGAAGCTCAAAATCGTTGAGATCCATAGACGCCTTGCCGTCGATCCGGATGTCCTCCAGGCGATCAAGCGTCAGGTTCATCGTCTTGATGTGCAGATTGGCCTGAACAATCGTCTCTTCGTAGGCCTCGATGCGCTTGACCTTCTGTGTCAGCTCCAGATCCAGAAGTCTGGAATTGCCGACAGCGCCGTAAGTCGTGCCTTCCTTACCGGAAGCCAACTGAGATGTCTTTTCGTTCAGAGATTTCGACAGACTGGTGATCTGACGGGTCATGTAGTGACGGGAAGTTGAAATTGTATCAATCGCCATGACGCACCTACACCGTGTTCAACAAGACATCGAAGAGCTCATCCACCGCCTGCATGATCCGCGCGTTGGCGGCATAAGCGTTTTGTAGCTCGACCAGAAAAGCCAGCTCCTCGTCCATGTTCACCGAGTAGCTTTCCTCATAGCGAACAGCGAGATTGATCGTCAGTGTTTCCTGGGCCTGCGCATAGGCATTGGTATCGCTGGCCTGGTTGCCTTGATACGCGACCACCTGGTTGACGTAGGACAGAAGGGTCCCCTCATAGGGCGTCGCCGCGCTGCCGATACCCGCATCCGGGTCGAAGGCAATGGCTTTGCCGCTCAATTGACCAAGCAGATACTGCGGCCGTGAAGAGTCGTTCTGAGAATTGGCCGGTGAAGTCTGATAGGTCACCAGAAGCGAACTGTCGGCCAGCAATGCCGTGTTCACCGAAATGCCACTGGCGTAGCCAAGCCGCTCTCCACCTTTTTCCAGATGATCGGTAAACGTCTCCTGCCCGTCCCGCATGTCGACGAAGACCGAAAGGCCAAGCCCCTCATCCGTATTCCCCGTCGGCGTGATGTTTGCGGAGAGACTTTCCACGGTTGTGTTTGCCGCCGTGTCCCCCAGAATACGCAGATTATCGGAACCATCATTGCTGACAGCCAGATCTGTCGCCGCCAGTGCGGCCATGATCTGTGTGATCGTATCAGCCGGATCACCTGACGAAATGTCGACCCCGTAGACTGTATCCCCGGACCGGCTCGTCGCGGTGTCATCCAAAGGCAGCAAAGCCGGATCCGTGACCGCAACGAAGCTGACGTTTTGAGTATCCCCGGCTGAATCCACATATTCAAGCGCGATGGTGTTCCCGGCGCGCAAGCCCGAAACATCGAGCGTGTAGCCTTCTTCCACTCCGACAGTCGTCTCCTCCCCCTCGACTGTGACATTCGAGAAAGCGAGGGAAACTTCCGCCGCAAGGGTATCAAGCTGAGCCTGGGCCTCGACCAGGATTTCGTCCCGCACTTCCGCCAGAGCCTTGATCGACCCCGACGAAGAACTTGAGATCAGATCAAACCGCGTTCCACCGGGCGTCGTCACCATGATCGAATTCCCCTCAATCCCCGCCCGCAGGGTGGCTGAAGGTTCGAACGAAACGGTCGACGCCTGGTTGTTGGCCAACAGCTGGTTGCCGTTACGAGTGCGGATCAACAATGTTCCCGAATCTTCCTCGGTGACCACAACATCAAGCAAGCCTGAAAGCTGTTCCACATAGCGGTCGCGCTGGTCTTCCAGATCCGCAACCGACTGCTGGACATTCCTGGCTTCCAGGATGCGCGCATCGAGGTCCTCGATGCTGTTCAGGATCGAGTTCACGTCCTCTGCCTGTTCTTTCAATCCATTGTCGGCCGTCTCACGCATGGTATTGATCGTCTCGTAGGCCGAGTTCAACTGATAGGCCAAGGACTGCGCAGTCCCAATGACATCCTGCTGAGCTGCATAGGACGAAGGGTCATTGACAAGGGTGCTGAGCGCGTTGTTCAGGTCCGACATCAAGGAGTTCAGCCCCAATCCGTCTCCAAGCGTGCCGAACAGCTCATCCAGCCGCCCGGCTGCCGTCGCGATCTCGGTCGCATAGTTCGTCTCGGACAGGGATTTGAAGTAGGATTTCTGAACTGTCTCATCGACAGCCCGATTGATCGTGCTGGACAGGATGCCAGAGACATTGCCGGCACCATCGTAGAAGACGTTCGCCGCAATTGTCTTGGTGGAGTAGCCGACAGTCTCCGCATTGGCCACATTGGCCGCAGTAACGTCGAGCTGCTTCTGATTGTAATTCAGGCCGAAAAGCGCCGTATTCAATGCAGATGTCAAACTCATGATTGCGCCTCCTCAAACCTTCCTAGCTATCCTGGCAGGTCAGACGGCGGGACCAATTCCCGCCCTCTGGTTCAGTTCTTATCGGATCATGTTCAGCGCATCGTCGAGCATCTCATCCGAAGACGTGACAACCCGGGTGTTGGCCGAATAGGCCTGCTGCGTAACGATCAGCCGCGAAAATTCGGCAGCGATATCAGAGTTTGAAAGCTCGAGCGCATTTGCAATGATCGATCCGCCGCCGCTCATGTCCGCCTCACCCGAGGTCGGCGTGGCAGCAAAAGCCGCACCATCAATACGCTGCAGATTCTGTTCTGCACTGAAGGTCGCCAGAGGCACCTCGTACAAGGCACGAACCTGGGAGTTGGAGTAGGTCGCATTGATGCGGCCGGATTCATCCACGTAAATGCCGATCACCTCGCCGGCAGGGTAGCCGTTCTGATCAATATCGACTGAGGACGCCACTCCATTTGAGTCTGAATATTGGGTCAACGAGCCATTGGCGAAGGAAACACCGATGTTCGTTGCGGTCACATCTCCGACGGTAATCGTCGCTATGTCGAAACCGGTCCCAGCCGCATTGACCGTGCCGTTGGCACCTGCTGTCAGTGTCCCCATTTCACCAGTGGCATCGAACTCGGCGTTGCCGATCTCCAGCCAAGCCGGGTCATTGTCACCCGAGCTCATATAGAGGCTCCAGGTATCATTCGTTGCACCTGCAGCATTCGCCGTCTTGGCCCAGCGCACTTCCACGTTCAACGCGGTCCCATTCTCATTGTAGATCGTGACGGAGCCGCCCGTGATCGATCCATCGAGAAAGGTCTGCTCGTCGGCCGCAGCAATGTCGTCCGTCCCAACGGTTGCCGTATCGAGTAGCGCCGTATCCGGATCGGAGCCGTCATAATTTTCGGTTTGCGGCACTGTCGGCAGGTTTGCCTGATAGTTGATGGTATTTGTCGCTTCCGCGGCAATCGGCTGATCATCAATCTGGACAACAGAGACCGCATCACCGATGGCGTTGCCTGTGTCTGGATCCAGCTCATAACCCGTCAGATAATAGCCGGAGCTGTTGACGAAGTAGCCGTTCTCATCGATCTCGAAATCACCGGCTCGGGTATAATAGTTGGTGTCCGCAAAGGTTGTCGACCCATCGATCACATCATTGGCCTTGGTTACAACAAAGTAGCCTTCGCCGTTGATCGCCAGATAAGTATCGACATCATTGGCCGAAATATCACCCTGAACCGTGTTGGTTGCCCGCGACGTTGCATATGTGGTGCCAGAGACCTGCGCCGACTGCGTTGCACCGCCGCCCGACACCAGGTCGGAAAAGGTCGTGTCCAGCCGCTTGTACCCGGTCGTCTGGGAGTTTGCGACGTTACCAGAAAGGTTTTCCAGCGCCTGAGCCTGTGCCGACAGACCGGAGACCGCTGCGTTGATTGCCCCATAGATACCCATGCTACTTCCTCATCAAGCTCACGGGTCAATGCCCATGAAATTATTGGAACCAGCATCGCAATCACCGTGCCAACTGCCAGGCGTTTTTTCTTTTCCTTTCCTTTCAATAGCTTAGCATTTATATATAGTTAACTTGCATTAACCTTTTAAAACCCTAGGGAATTCGACAGGCAATTAATTCCTCCCTCAAGGTCATTTTTACCTGTCCTCTGCGGCAATATTCGACCTAAGCAGCATTTGACCGTCCATCGCGCATTCGGCTGGATGTACGCTTGCACCACCGCAATGACCCACATAGTCTTGACGCGAACAGCCGCCTTCTGACCCGCGAGACGCCCACGCCCGGCGCCGACAGCAGTTCTCCGGGCAAGCGGCACGCCAGAACATCCCAATTGAGACGAAAGAGCAGCCATGCGTTTTGAAGGAACCGATGCCTATGTGGCCACGGATGATCTGAGGATCGCAGTCAACGCAGCCATTGCTCTGGAGCGCCCACTGCTTGTCAAAGGCGAACCTGGCACCGGCAAAACGGTTCTGGCCCAGCAGGTGGCACAAGCCCTCGGCGCGCGCCTGATCGAGTGGCATGTCAAGTCCACCACCAAGGCCCAGCAGGGCCTCTATGAGTATGACGCCGTATCGAGGCTTCGCGACAGTCAGCTTGGCGACGAGCGGGTTCGCGACATCAACAATTACATTCGCAAGGGGAAACTTTGGGAAGCCTTCACCGCATCGGAACGACCGGTGCTGCTGATCGATGAGATCGACAAGGCCGATATCGAGTTTCCAAACGATCTGCTGCTCGAACTCGACCGGATGGAGTTCCACGTCTATGAAACAGGTGAGACCGTCGCGGCACGCCAGCGCCCCATCGTGATCATCACCTCAAACAACGAGAAAGATCTGCCGGACGCCTTTCTGCGCCGCTGCTTCTTCCACTTCATCAAGTTTCCGGACCGGGCAACGATGGAGGACATCGTCGATGTCCACTTTCCCGATCTGAAGTCTCGCCTGCTGCGGGAAGCCCTCACCCTTTTCTATGATGTACGCGATGTGCCGGGCCTGAAAAAGAAGCCCTCAACCTCCGAGCTAATCGACTGGCTAAAGCTGCTGATCAACGAGGACGTCGATCCGGACGTTCTGCGCAGTGCCGATCAGAAGTCTATCATCCCGCCACTCCATGGCGCCCTGCTGAAGAACGAGCAGGACGTGCATCTGTTCGAGAAGCTCGCCTTCATGGCCCGGCGAGACCGCTAGAAGATCAAAGCCCCATGCCATTCAATCGCCACCTTCTGAAGAAGCTCGTTCTCGGCAGCCCAACGCTGTTGACCCTTGTCTGCGCCGCAACCTTGTCTTTCGACCCGGCAGTGGCGGTTGCACAGGACATGCAAAGCCAGGAAAGCGTTGGCTGGCAGGCGGATGTCGATGGTATGCGGCACTTTTCCGGCCTGCGTTGTCCGGACGAGGTTGGCGCATTTTTCCGCACCAAGGTTCTGGCGTCCGACGGTGACCGCATGGCGGCCTGCATTTACACAGGCAATGACGGCATGTCGGCCGTTCTACGCCAGCACCTCGCAGGCACCGGTCAAGCCACCGCAACCAGCTTCCTGGAAAATTACAAAAACGCTGGTTTCCAGCGCGTCACCCTGAGCGGACCAGCCTCAGAAGGCATTTCCTTCAAGACGCGCCCCTGGACTGCTTCGGTCCTATGCGAGACACTTTGGTACTTCGACGGACCCAAAGCCGATTACACGCTCTGGATGGCCTATGGCCTCCCTTCGCAGGAGGCAGAGGTTGGCCCGGCACTGGACGCGTTTGTCCGGCTTCTGAATCGCCAAATCTAAGCGCGTCGGTTTGCATACCTATCCGTTGTCGGCCAGAGTGCATCTCCCGCGACAAACCAGACAACGAGCTCGCCCGTGCTGCGCCTTCTCCTTCTCCGCCATGCCAAATCCGACTGGAGCAATCCGGCACTGGATGATTTCGACCGCCCCCTGAACCGGCGCGGAGAAAAGGTGACGGAGGTCATGGCGGAATACATCAACGAAACCTGCCCACCGCCAGACCTCATTTTGTGTTCAACGTCGGTACGCACCCGGCAAACGCTGAAGGGCCTGCTCGACCACATTGCTGTCGACACGGACATCCAATTGCGCGGTGAGCTTTATGAAGACAGCGAAGAGGACTATCTCCCGCTGCTGCAGAACCTCGATTCTGTCGCAGAAACCGTCCTGCTGATCGGGCACAACCCCGCAACCGAAGACACCGCCTCTCGTCTTTATGGCACCGGTTCACAAGTGGCCTTCGCCGATCTCAGCGAAAAGTACCCAACCGGGGCCTTGACCGTACTCACATTCCCCATCTCCCGCTGGACGGATCTGCGTGAAGGCAGCGGCACGCTTGAACGTTTTATCAAACCGCGCGACCTGATGGATGCAACCGACTGATTGAAAGGGGCGTTCCCCTTCCCTACATCGGTTTCGGAGGATCGCACTTGCTCAGACCATTGAAAATCGCCGATGAAGCCCGCTTGGCCCTTGCCAATCTAACCGACGCTGCCTCGGACCTCACCGTCCCGAGCCTGCGTCTGGGGGTCACGGGCCTGGCACGAGCAGGCAAAACCGTCTTCCTGTCCGCACTCGTTCACAACCTGATGCATGGCGGAAGGTTACCCCTGTTTCAGGCAGCCGCCAGCGGCAGGCTTTCGCGCGCCACCCTTCAACCGCAACCTGACGATGCGGTGCCGCGCTTCGACTATGAGGCTCATATCGCGGCTCTGGTGAATGACCGCATCTGGCCCCAGTCCACCAGCCAGACCTCAGAGCTGCGTCTGACATTGGAATATGAGAGCGCCTCCTACCTGAGTCGAAAGCTCGGCCCCGGAAAACTGCATCTCGACCTGATCGATTATCCGGGTGAATGGCTGCTGGATCTGCCGCTTCTGCGTCAAACCTATGCCGAGTTCTCATCCAAGGCCGTGCGGCTGGCACGAGCCGATAACCGGGCCGCCATCGCCGCCCCCTTCTTTGCCGCACTCGCAGAGGTCGACCCTGAGAGCCCGGAGAGCGACACGCAGGCTCAGCGCCTCGCCGCCAGTTTCACCGAGTATCTCAGCGCTTGCAGAAGCGAGACGATGGCCCTGTCAATGCTGCCCCCTGGACGCTTTCTGATGCCAGGGGAGCTCGCCGGATCACCCGCTTTGACATTTGCGCCGATGGATTTCCCCACCGACGCGGCACCGGCGCGCACCGGCACGCTTCGCGCCATGATGGAGCGCCGCTTCGAAGCCTATAAGACCCATGTGGTTCGCCCCTTCTTCCGCGACCATTTCGCCCGGCTCGATCGGCAGATTGTTCTGGTCGACGTGCTGCATGCATTAAACGCAGGCCCCCATGCATTGGCAGATCTGCAGGAAGCCCTCAACGAAGTCCTGGTCAGCTTTCGCCCCGGACGTAAAAGCTGGCTCTCCTCGATCCTCTCCCGAAAAATTGACCGTATCCTGTTTGCCGCAACCAAGGCCGACCATCTGCACCGCGATGATCATGACCGACTGCAGGCCATCCTGCGCAAGCTCGTTGCCCGGGGAATGGATCATGCAGAATATAAAGGCGCTCAGGTCGACGTGTTGGCATTGGCGGCTGTTCGCGCAACGCGGGAAGGAACAGTCACGGAGGCGGGACAGGAGCTCCCGCTGATCCTCGGAACCCCGATGCCGGGTCAGATGATGAATGGCGAACAGCTGTCGGAGAACAAGGAAATAGGCCTATTTCCCGGTGACTTACCCAAAAATCCGGATTCACTTTTCGAAACGCTTGAATCCGTTTCTCAGGCCGGGAAATTCGCCACCAATTCGAGCGACCTCTACACACCTGACGACCACAGTTATCTCCGTTTCCGTCCGCCACGTCTGGAAAAGGGCAAGGACGGACTGACCTTGTCCCTGCCTCATATCCGCCTTGACCGCGCTATCGAGTTCCTGATCGGAGACCGCCTGACATGATCGACACGCCACGCTCCGATCCCGCACCCCGCCGCCCCGTTGCCTTTGCAGCTGATGACCGCCGGCTGAAGGTCAACGACCAGATCGACGACATGTTTCTGACCGCCGACGAAGCCGTTCAGGCTCCTCTGGCGGCGGAAGAGCACGTACCGCGCCTGCCAGCTAATGCCAGCCGGGCAAAGCCCCGCTTCTCATATGCAAAGTGGATCTCCCTCGGCCTGGGCGGACTGGTGTCCCTGGCCATCGGCTTATCGATTGATGCCCTGATCCGCGATCTGTTCACCAGAGCTGACTGGCTGGGCTGGACTGCAGTGGCCCTGGCAGGGCTAGCAGCTCTCGGCTTTCTGGGCTTGATCGTCCGCGAAATCATGGGCATCTGGCGTGTTGGGAAGATCGACAAGCTGCGCGATGAGCTATCCAGCGCCGCTGACGAGGACAACGCCAAGGCTGCTCGCTCCGGGCTCAAGCAACTCCAGCAGCTTTATGCCGACCGCCCTGAAACAGCCCGAGGCCGGAAGGCTCTTCAGGTACACCTTGGCGAAATCATCGACGGCCGCGACATGATCAAACTCGCAGAGCGTGATCTGCTCGCGCCTCTGGATCTGGAAGCCCGGCGCATTGTCATGAACAGCGCAAAGCGCGTATCACTGGTGACGGCAGTCAGCCCCCGAGCCGTGGTCGATCTGCTCGCCGTGCTGTTTGAAAACATGCGAACGATCCGTAGGCTCTCAATGCTCTATGGCGGTCGCCCGGGCACACTGGGGTTCCTGCGCCTTGCCCGGCAAGTAGTCACCCATCTGGCGTTGACCGGTGGAATGGCAGCCGGAGACAGTCTCGCCTCGCAGGTGCTGGGGCATGGACTGGCAGCCCGCCTGTCCGCCAGGCTCGGCGAAGGCGTCATCAATGGGCTGTTGACTGCCCGCATCGGCTTGGCCGCCATCGCTGTTTGTCGCCCAGCCCCCTTTGTTGCCACCAACGGCCCGAAGCTCGGCGACTTCATGGGAGAGCTGATCAAAAGCTCGGAGCAAGCCGCTTCAGCAGACCAGTCAGCGCGAAGCAGAAGTGGTCCAGCATCCTAAAGAAACAGCCCGGGCATAACGGCTTCCTTGGAAACAATCTCGACAGTTCTGGCCCGCCTGCTGTAGTCTCGACGCCATGTTCATTACCTTTTTCACCGAACTGAAAAGCGCTGGCGTACCCGTCTCCCTGCGCGAGTACCTGACGTTGATGGAAGCCCTCGAAAAGGACCTGGCCGAGCGACGGGTCGAGGATTTCTACTATTTGGCGCGCACCTGTCTGGTGAAGGACGAAAGCAATCTGGACCGCTTCGACCGGGTGTTCGGCCATGTCTTCAAGGGTCTCGACCTCCTGAGCGAGGTGGAGACCAGGGAACTGCCGGAAGAGTGGCTGCGCAAGCTGGCTGAGAAGCATCTTTCGGAAGAGGAAAAAGCCCAGATCGAAGCCCTCGGCGGTTTTGAAAAGCTGATGGAGACCCTACGCGAACGCCTGAAGGAACAGGAGAAGCGCCATCAGGGCGGCAACAAATGGATCGGCACCGGCGGCACATCACCTTTCGGCGCCTACGGCTATAACCCGGAAGGTGTCCGCATCGGCCAGAAAGAAAGCCGCCACAGGCGCGCCGTGAAGGTTTGGGACAAGCGCGAATTCAAGGATCTCGACGACAGCAACCAACTCGGCTCCCGCAACATTCAGGTAGCTCTGAAGCGCTTGCGGTCCTTTGCCCGCACGGGAGCCGCCGAAGAGCTCGACCTCGACCACACCATCCGTGCCACAGCGCACAAGGGCCTGCTGGACGTGAAGATGCGACCAGAGCGTCGCAATGCTGTGAAGGTTCTTCTGTTTTTCGACATCGGCGGCTCTATGGACGACCACATCCGGGTCTGCGAGGAACTGTTTTCAGCTGCTCGCACCGAGTTCAAGGTGATGGAGCACTTCTACTTTCACAACTGCCTGTATGAAAGCGTCTGGAAACAGAACAGCCGACGCCATTCTGACAAGATCCCAACCATGGATCTGCTGCACAAGTACCCAGCCGACTACAAGGTGATCTTCATCGGAGACGCTTCGATGAGCCCTTATGAAATCGCCTATCCCGGAGGCTCGGTCGAGCACTGGAACGCGGAAGCCGGAGCAACCTGGCTGGAGCGCGTCAAGGCTGTCTACAAGAACATCGTCTGGCTCAATCCCGCTCAGGAAGCCCATTGGCCCTACACCCACTCCATCAAAATGATCCAGCAGCTGATGGACGGACATATGTATCCTCTGACGGTTGAGGGCCTGACCGAGGCAATGAAGGACCTCGCACGCTGACCAGCAGCGCGCTCAGGTGAAGTAGCGACCTGGCGTGATCCCGAAAGCCTTCTTGAAGCTCGCCACGAAGGCGCTCGGTCCCTCATAGCCGAGTTCGTGTGACACCGCCGAAACATTCAGCCCCCCAGCGAGCAACTCCAATGCCTTGAAGAGCTTTACTTGACGGCACCATGCGCGATAGCTCAACCCCGTTTCGCGTTGCATGTTGCGCTCAAAAGAACGCTCCGACATGCCGCACCGCTTCGCCGCCTCAACCAGACGCGGTGGCTGATCTGGTGTGACGGTAATACTCTCGCACAAGGCCTTCAGGCGCCCATCTGAGGGAAGCGGAAGCTGCAACGGCGAAGCTGGAAGCAGCTTCAGTTGGTCCAGGATAACATCCGCCAGGCGAGCCTGTGGCCCTTCGAGGCTTGCTGTACGTGGATACGACATGAATGCAAGGATCAACTCACGCAACAACGTCGTCACCTGCATGACCCTTGGATCCTGCGGCAGCGGGGCCGTAACGCTAGGGCCGAAGTACATGTACCGAACGTCAGTCTCCGTCAGGTAGCGCGTCTGATGGTAGACGCCGCCTGGCAGCCAGACCGCCCGTTCTGGAGGCACAAAGAACGTGCCCGCCTCCGTGTCGATCGCTAGCGAGCCGCGCACCACATGAAAGAGCTGTGCTGTCGAATGATTGTGCCACTTGGTCAGTGTGCCCTTGTTGCCTGAATCCGCATACGCCAGCACCGCCACATCCGGTGCCTTGGAGGTGGTGACGAAGTGATCAGGATGGATCATTTGTTTGGCAACCGACACGACCAAGCCTCACTGAAATTTGGCGAATGAGCGACAAATGATGACAGAACCCCGCTAACACGCAAGCGCTCGGCCGGATTATCACAGGTTTCACCACCAACCATTGCGACCGATTGCCTGCCGATGAGCTATTTCTCCCGATCTGAAAGTCCGATGAGCGCCACTGGCTGGCGCTCCCCTGCCCTGCTGTTGATGGTCATGGCTGGCGCCATGCAGCTGTCCTTTGCGGCGTGGTGGAACCTGATGAACAATTTCGCGGTCCAGGAACTGACATTCACCGGACGTGAGATTGGCATGCAGCAGTCCATCCGCGAGATCCCGGGCCTGCTCAGTTTCGCAGCGATCTACCTGCTCTTCGTCATGCGCGAGCAGACGCTGGCCTATGTGTCGCTGGCCTTCCTCGGTGTCGGCGTGGCCATCACGGGATATTTCCCGACGACGCTGGGGTTTTATGCAACGACGCTGATCATGTCGATGGGCTTCCACTACTACGAGACGATGAACCAATCGCTTTCGCTGCAATGGTTGCCCAAGGCAACGGCAGCCGCCAGCATGGGCAAGATCATTTCTGTTGGGGCTTTTGCTCAGCTCATTGCCTACGGCCTGATTTTCATCGGCTGGAAGACCTTTGACCTCACGTTTACGGAGGTTTTCCTGATCGCTGGGATCCTGACGCTTGTCGTACTCGCCTGGGTAATGTGGGCTTTCCCGTCGTTCCGCGAAGGCGTGCCCCAGCACAAGAAGCTCATTCTGCGCCGCCGTTACTGGCTTTATTATGCCCTGACCTTCATGGCGGGCGCCCGGCGTCAGATCTTCACCGTCTTTGCCGGGTTCCTGATGGTGGAGCGCTTCGGCTACGACGTCCATGAAGTCGCAGGGCTGTTCCTCCTCAATGGCGTGTTCAACATGCTTCTTGCCCCAAAGATCGGTCGCCTCATCGTCCGCTTCGGCGAGCGCAAGGCACTGATGGTTGAGTACATCGGCCTGATTGCAGTCTTCCTGGCCTACGCATTCGTGACAAACCCGCACATTGCAGCCGGGCTTTACGTCGTCGATCACGCGTTCTTCGCTATTGCGATTGCCATGAAGACCTACTTCCAGAAGATCGCAGCTCCTGCAGACATCGCACCGACTGCCGGTGTTGCCTTCACGATCAATCATATTGCCGCGGTCTTCATCCCGATCGTTTTCGGGTTGATCTGGCTGTACTCCCCTGCTGCAGTCTTCCTGACTGGCGCCGCCATGGCGGTCGTCAGCCTGTTGCTCGCCTCGATCATTCCAAGTGATCCGGATGCGGGTAACGAGGTCGATCTGTGGTTCAAACCCGGCCCCTCGCTCCAACCAGCCGTGTAGCGACCAAGTTGATGACCACAAAAACAAAGGCTCGCCAGTTAGTTGGCGAGCCTTCTTGATTCAATCACAAACGCCGCTTTTGCAGAATCTGAAGACAACTGGACAGCATAGCAACCTGTCTGCGCCAGCGCCTGCTGACGCCTCGTTGAAAGCCTCAACAAGGCGTCAATGTAGTCAGCGCTTGGCAAGTACCCAGTAAACACCGCCACCAAGAGCAGCACCGATTACCCAGGCAAAGCCAGACAGTACGGAGAGAGCCGGCACCCAGACCGTTGCCACCGAGAACACACCAGCGAGAGCGAATGTGATCAACGCAGTCTTGTTCCAGCCATTGTCGTAGAAATACTCTCCCGACGGATCCGCCGAGAACAGGTTTTCCACGTCCAGCTTCCCGCCTTTGATCATGTAGTAGTCGACGATCATGATCCCGTAGACTGGTGCAAGAATTGCTCCCAAGGTATTGACGAAGTTGAAGATACCGATCTGACTGATGGTCGACACCCACAGCCCGCCAATGATCAGCGCAAAGCCGGAGGTGATCAGACCGCCAACGCGGAAACTGATCTTTGAGGGCATCAGATTGGCTAGATCGTAAGCCGGAGGAATAAAGTTCGCCACCAGGTTGATGCCGACAGTTGCCGCAAAGAACATGATTGCAGCGACGACGGTCAAGGCAACGGAATCAACCCGTTCGATGATCTCTGTCGGCTCCGTCAGGCTCTCTCCGAACACCACCACGGTGCCGGCGGTTACGATCAGCGCGATTAGCGAGAAAAAGGCGATATTCAGCGGCAGCCCGAGAAGGTTGCCCTTCTTCATTTCCGCTTCACTGCGCACGAAACGCGAAAAGTCGCCGTAGTTGATCACCACCGCCGCAAAATAGGCGATCATCGTGCCGACGACAGCCATGAAGGCGCCAAAGGTTGAGCCGTCGTAGTCGCTTGTGCCCTGAAAAATGTTGCCCATCTCGGTCAAAAGACCACCACCAGCTTTGTACCAGATGACGCCGGCCAGCAAGATCATCACGAGATAGACGAACGGACCAGCCCAGTTGAGAAACCGTGCAATCCAGTCGATGCCGTTCCAGAAAAGCCAGATCTGGAACGCCCAGACCAACAGGAACGCCACCCAGTCGATCCCCGTCATGCCCAGGAACATAGCAGCTCCCTCGCCCGGGTCTTCCACCAGGGCATGGATCAGCAGCGCGACCGCCGTCGAGGCAAAATAGGTCTGCGCGCCGTACCAGAAAATGGCTACGATTGCTCGCACAATGGCCGGGAAGTTGGCTCCGCGAACGCCCATGCTGGCGCGCGCCATAACCGGAAATGGAATGCCGTACTCAACGCTCGGCTTGCCCATCAGATTGACCAGCCACATCACGAAGAACCCGGCAATCAGGATCGCCGCGAAAACGCTCCAGCCGTTCAGCCCGTAGCTGAGAAACAGCGACGCCGCGAGCGTGTAGCCGAACAGCGACTGAACGTCATTCGCCCAGACGTTGAATATCTCGAACCAGCCCCATGTCCGCTTCGACATGGGTATTGGCGCGAGGTCCTCGTTGTAGAGGGATGGATCCCTCCCCTTGATTTCCAGATCATTAGCCATTGTTATGCCCCTCCTCGGCCCGGCAATTGAACGCCGCTTATTTTGTGAACGGCAAATTCCGTGCAAAATTACGTGCAGAAGTCAATCGAATTTTGGAGAGCGCGTAGATATGAAGATCGGATATGCTCGGGTGTCGTCTCGCTGGTATCAGGCAGAATTGCAGATTTCCGCGCTTAAAAGCGAAGGCTGTGATCGGATCTGGAAAGACACGACACGCGACGGGATGCTGAGCACTTCCGGTCTTGAAGACTTCATCGGCCAGCTTGCTCCCGGAACGACGGTCATTGCGACTCGGCTTTCAGCGGTCGCCCGATCTCTGCCCGATCTGCTCTATTTTCTGGAAAGTGTGACCCAAAAAGGCGCGAAGTTCCGATCGCTTGCCGAGCCCTGGTGCGACACGTCGGTCCGTTCACCGTCGGAGCTTTTGCAGATCCTGCGCGGCACAGTCGAATTCGATGTCGAATTGAAGGCTCTGGACGCGGCGACGATCGAAGACAGCCCGAGTGCGGTCGGGATAACGGTCGGTCGCCCCAACAAGCTCTCCGAAGGTGAGCGCATCAAGGCGATATCCCTCTTGCGCATCGGAAAGTCGGCCGCCGAAGTCGGACGACTTCTGGGTGTAAGTCGGTCGACCATCTCCCGACTCAAGACCTCACTCCGGGACTGAGATACAAAAAACGCTCCCGATGAACACAAAGGGAGCGTTTCAAACCGGTCAAATGACCGTCTTTCAGGGTCGTCCGATCAGGCTTGACGCTCAGGCACGTGAACGACGAGGCCGTCCAGCGCTGCAGTCATTTTGACCTGACAAGACAAACGCGATGTCGGCTTCACATCATAAGCGAAGTCGAGCATATCCTCTTCCATCGGATCCGGCTCTCCCACCTTATCCTTCCAGGCTTCGTCCACGTAAACATGGCAAGTTGCGCAAGCGCAGGCTCCACCACATTCCGCTTCAATCCCCTGGATCATGTTCTTGATGGCGTTTTCCATTACGGTCGAGCCTTCCGGCGCGTCGATCTCCGTGCTGGTTCCGTCGGCAGTGATATATGTAATCTTGGGCATGATCCGCGTCTGATCAGTAAGAGGAAAGACAGGCTCCCGACATAATCACTTCCCCGCAAAGGTCAAGCGCGGGGCGGGTGGCCACGGCGGAATTTAGAGGCACCAGAGACCCAAATACCACGCTATCGAGCAGCCAACGACCTAAACGCCGCGCGCCAGAACAGCCGAGATTTCCCTGTTCGCTTCCTCTACCTTGCTGCGCAACAGGTCAAGATCAAGGGCGCGGCCCGCCGCCAGTTCCGCTTCGATCTGTTGGCAGGTATCGCCGACATCCAGTGCACCGACCGAGCGGGCAGACCCTTTGAGCGTATGGATCAACTCGCCCTGAATTTCAGGAGCAGAAGTCCCGGCAAGCTGGTTCAACGCAGTCCCGGATTGCCGGCAAAACATGGAGAGAACCTCATGTTCCAGCTCTTCATTCCCGAATGTGGCAGCCGCCAGAACCGAACGGTCCAATGTTCTCGTCATTTCCATCCTCATGGGGGCCTGCAGAGGTTCGCGCCCGACCCAGCCTCATTATGGCAACGTGCGTCCCAAATTTGACTTGAGCGAGCCAGAACCCAAGTATCAGAAGATTCGCTTTGTAACTGCTGAAGCGTGACCCGGCGATCGCTCAGTTGCCAATGGCCCGGTTGGGTTAACCAATCCTTGCCCTGTCCCCAATAAAGTGAATTTTTGGTTAACGCCCATAAACACATTCAGCCGGCTCTTTACAGCGATCTCCCCTCAGGCTTGGAGGCAAATGCCATCGCGCCTGCTTAAAAAGTACTTCTGAAGTCACATGCGAGGACCGAACCAACCTAGCTGGAAACAGCCAGAAGCCCCTTCTCGGTCAGCCTACAGACCGACCATTCAGGCTTGATTGGATTGGAAAACCAAGGCTCTGCCCATCCCGCATCAATACAGGAACGGATCGTCCGTTGCGGAACGCCAGCCCCTTCATCATCAAAAAGCGGCAGCTTTCCACCTGGCTGCCTCACACCCATTTGCAACCATCGTCTTTGCGCTGACGATGGAACACGAGTTTTTTTCTTCGATTTTCCGGACGCACTGTTTGCGTCTTTTCGGCCAGCATCAGAGTTCGGTTTTGGCATCATCCATCCCCTCTAGAAGCCTAAAACGATTGCGGTTTGTTGTTCATTAGGAGAGAGTGTGCCATTAGGTTAACCGATGCGGCAAGGTGGGGAAAAGGCTGCGAGTCTCTCAATCGAGAGTCGTTGCAGTTGGTCGGCGGCGGCCCCCCTATCTTCCAGGCTGCGGGAAATGAGCGCCGGAAGCGGTCTACATTCTCTCGAAGCCGAGCGTTCGGCCGGGCCGTGTATTGGTCCGCCGAAGTGTAATGAGTACGGACGTGAGGCGATCAAACCATGGCAAATCCCCCGAAGGTGAAAGACCCAGCGGAAGCGGCACTGTCCGCTGTCGAAGAGGCTCTCAAACTCGATTTCGGAGGCCCCGACCTGGGCGACCCGGCTGAAGAGGCAAATACGGCGCAGGCAGCAGGCCAAGCAGCCGGAGCCGACAGCCACGTCGAGACCGACCGGTCGGAAGCACGTGCAGCGCGCGAAGAAGCGCGCGCCAACCGTCGCAAGGGCCGTGGCAGCAGGCCGCCGGCAGCCAATGACGATCGCCGCAATATCGGCAACCTCATCTATTCCCTTCAGCGTCGCCCGTCGTCAGCTCCATTCTGGGGTGCCCTGGCTCTCTCCCTTCTTTGGGGGGCTCTTGGCACGTCCCTGTTGATGAGCACCTTCGGCAGTCAGTTGGATGGCAGCTTTGCCGCCTTTACCAGCTCGCCGGAAATGATCCTCTCCTGCGTCGCCATCGTCGTGCCGATCATCTTCTTCTGGGTGATGGCCATGATGATCTGGCGGGCCCAGGAAATGCGCATCGTCGCGCGCGGCATGACCGAAGTCGCCCTGCGCCTGGCCGAGCCGGAAGATATGGCCAAAGAGGCGATCCTCAGTGTTGGCCAGGCCATCCGTCGCGAAGTGTCCGCCATGGGGGACGGCATTGAGCGCGCGATCGCCCGCGCCAGTGAACTGGAAGTGCTGGTTCACAACGAAGTCTCCTCCCTGGAACGCTCCTACAATGACAACGAGCTGAAGATTCGCTCGCTCATTGAAGAACTCGTCAGCCAGCGCGAAAGTATCGTGCTCAATGCTGATCGTGTCCGCGATACGATTTCCGGCGCGCACGAGAAGTTCTCGTCTCAGCTGTCAGCGACTTCCGAGGAGATCGGCGGCTCCGTTGACAAGGCAACCCAGCGCATGGTCGATGCGGTGGGTGATCGTGTGAGCGAGCTGACGACGACAGTCGACAGCCGGATCACCTTCCTCAACGAAAGCCTCAACAGCGCCGGTGGCGAGTTGGTCGAGGCCCTTACTGTTCGCGCCGACGATTACGTTGGGCGCCTCTCTACTGTCGGCACCGATTTGGTCGAGAACCTGTCGAAGACCGGCACCGAGATGTGGGAGAACCTCTCCAGCCGCAGTGACGAGTTCAACGGCCGTTTCTCCGAGACTGCTCAAAACTTCGTCAGCCAGCTGGAAACCAGTGGAAATCAAATCAACACCCAGATCACATCGTCCACCAGCCAGGTGGTCTCCACACTGGAAACCAAAGCCGACGAGTTCCGCACGGCTCTGGAAACCACCGGTGCCGGCGTTGGCGAACTGCTGACCGCCCGTGGCGAAGAGATCAACGCCAACCTGTCTCTCACCTCCGGTCGTCTGATCGACACCGTGACGGGCCGGACAGAAGAACTTATCACCACCATCGACACCCGCGTAACAGCTCTCGACAACTCACTTGCCGAGACCGGCGAGCGCGTCGTTTCGTCGATCTCCGAGCGCGGCGAGGAAGTGACAAACACCATTTCCCTGCGCGGTGCGGAAATCATCGAGACCCTGTCCGACCGCAGCGGCGAAGTTGCAGAAATCCTGCGCGGAACCGGAGAGTCGATTGTTGTCGACCTGTCCCTGCGCGGCGGCGAGATCGCGTCGAAGATGGACGAGACAGCCGGCAGCCTGCGCGAGACGATCACCATCCACGGTGGCGATCTGGCCGACAAGCTGGACGGCATTTCGGAACGTATCTACTCCGCCATCACCATCAACGGCACCGATCTGGACGAGCGTCTCTCTGCGCGCGGAACGGAAGTCGCGACGATCATGGAACAGCAGACCTTGTCGTTCCGTGACACCCTCGAAGATGTTACGAGCACCATCACGGCGAACCTCGGATACCAGACTGAGACCCTGAACCAGAAGCTTGCCGAAACCGGCACCTCCCTGGCCGAACTCATCGGTAGCCGTGGCGCCAAGGTTGCCAACGAAATCAACGAGGCCGGTGGCCAGATCTCCGAAACGCTGGAAGTGCGCGGCCAGTTCCTGCAGGACAGCCTGACAGCCCGCATCACCGAACTGGACTCCATTGTCGGGGAACGCGGTGGTCAGCTGGTTTCAGATTTCGACACCAAGACCCTGCTTCTGTCAGAAGCTCTCGACAGCCGCCTGATGACCCTGGACACGACCTTTGCCACTCGCATCGATGCGATGGACGCGACTCTGGGCAGCCGTATCAACACCATGGATCTGACGCTGGATCAGCGCACTGCTTCGTTCGAAGCTGCTCTGGAAAGCCGCACGACCCTGCTGTCCGATGCCATAGAGCAACGCACAAGCGGCATCACGGAAGCACTCGAAGAGAAGACCCGCAACATTGCCGACATTCTGGCTGACCGCTCTGATGCGATCACCATCCAGCTCGGCCAGCGCGTGGAAGCAGCCGGAACAACACTTGCCGACCGCGCAGACGAAATCGGTCTGCTGCTTGGCAAGCGTGTCGAAGAAGCGGCCTCCGCCATGACGGACAAGGCAGAGCACCTGTCGACCACCATGGTCGCCGGTACCGAGCGCATCGACGAAACCCTCGACAGCCGCGCCCGCCAGATCAGCGAAACCTTGATCACCCGTACTCGCGAAATCGCACAGGCCTTTGTCAGCGGTCAGGAAGAAATGACCTCTGCCCTCGACAACCGTCTGGCAGAAGCTGGCACTGTTCTGTCCAAACAGAGCGAAGAACTGACCGACAGCCTCTCTGAGCGTATTGCCGAGATCAATGTCTCCCTCGGCGCCAAGGTGTTCGAAGTTGCCGAGACACTCGACACCCGCGCTGGCCAGCTGGAAACGGTCCTGAACGACCGTCTCGCTTCTATCTCCGGCACACTGACCGGTGAGAGCGAAAAGGCCCGTGACATTCTCACAGGCATTATTTCCGAAGCCAGCTCCACGCTTTCGGGCGAGAGCACACGCATGCGGGACATGGTCCACGAAGCCGTCGAGCAGGCCGTCAACACTCTGGTCACCGAGCGCACGCGCACGGTCGACATGGTGTCGGGCACCCTGGAAGACGTCACCAACAAGCTCTCCGGCGAAGGCGAACGTATGCGCCAGATCGTCCTCGGATCCGTCGGCGAGGCACGCGGTGTCCTGACCGGCGAAAGCCAGAAGGCAGCAGATGCAGTCACCCTGGCGATGGAACAGGCAACCGGTTCGATCTCCGGCGAAAGCTCCAAGATCCGCGATCTGGTCCTCTCCGCCGTTGGCGAAGCCGCCCAGACCATGGCCGCCGAAAGCGAAAAGGCCCGCACGCTCTACGTTGGTACACTAGCCGACTTCTCCGGTTCGCTGACAGGCGAAAGCGAGAAGGTCCGTACCGACCTGACACGTACGATCGCTGAAATCTCCGGCAACCTGTCGGCGGAAAGCGAACAGGCACGCCAGACCCTCGGCAAGACACTGGATGAAATCCGCGGTCGCATGACAGGCGAAGCCGATGTGGTTCGTGCCCAGGTTCACAGCGCCATCAACGAAGCTGCCGACCTTCTTGCCAGCCGTGGCAATGCGGTCGCAGCGGAGATGCTCGACAAGGCAGGTGCCCTGAACGAAGCCTTCTCTGCACGCTCCGGCGAACTGGCGAAAATCATTGGCACAGACGGCAACGAGCTGGTGCTCGCCATCGAGGACCGTGCGAAAGACCTTACCAGCCGCGTCAACCAGGTTCACAGCGCGATCCTGGAAGCTATCACGGTCAAGGGCGGTGAAGTCAGCGAAGCCTTCGCTCACAACGGCCTGCAGGCAACCCGCTCTCTGGTCGAAGCCGGTGAACGCATCGCCGACACCCTCGACGAGCGGTCCTCTCGTGCCGTGACAATTCTGTCCGACACGCGTGAGCGTCTGGACACCGACGTCACAGCCATCCTCACCCGACTTGAAGCCTCCAACACGGATCTTCAGAAGATCGTCAACGATGCCGGCGAGAACCTCTCGGATGTCGAAGTCAACCTTGGCCGCCGCGCCAACGAGTTCCGCGTCGCAGTCGATCGGGCCATGTCTGAGACAACCGGATCCACCAGCGTCATCAGCGAACAGGTTGATGCGTTGCGCACGGTGACTGAAACAACGCTTGCTGACATCAAGTCCCTCACCGGCCGCTTCGGCGACCAGGCCGAGGAACTGACCCGCGCGGCCCGTCATCTGGAAGACACCAACCGCTCCGTCGAAGGACGCATCACCGATCGCAAGACTGCGATCGAAGAGGTTGCCGATACGCTTCTCGCCAAGACAGAAGCCGTAGACACTCTGATGCGCGCCTTCACCAACACCCTGTCCGACACGCTGGAAACAGCCGACGACAAGGCACGCGAAGCCGCACAGATGCTCAGCGCCGCAGCAGAAGCGGCCAGCAAGAAGGTGTCGGAACAGTTCGAATCCATGCGCCTTACGGCTGGCATGGAAGGTCAGAAGGCCCGCGATGCCATTCGCTCCGCTCAGGATGACATCATGAGCGAAATGGGCCGCACGGTGACCGATGCCTCCGAACGCTTCAACGAAGCCGCCGGTCGCATGCGCGACGTTGCCCGCGACGTACATCGCGAGCTGGAGAGCACCCGCAATGAACTTAAGCAGGGTGTTCTCAACTTGCCGGAAGAGGCAGAGGAAAGCTCTGCTGCTCTGCGCAAGGTAGTCAACGAGCAGATCCGGGCCCTGTCCGAACTGTCCGACATCGTCGCAAAGCAGTCTAACGCGCTGGATATCTCCCGCCCGAAGGGGGCTCCTACGACAACGCCGACCTCAAGCTACAGCGCACCGGCCCCAGCTTATACTCCGGAACCGGCAACTCAGCCGCGCCCGCAAACTGAGCCACGGGCAGCTGCCCCTGCCCCGCAACGTCTGGCTCCGCAAGAACCGGCTCGCCGCGCAGCTTCGCCAGCTCCAAGCCGTGCCGCAACCGAGGCACCGGCAGCGCAGGGCAAAGGCTGGGTCTCAGACCTGCTGCGCCGTGCCGACCGCGAAGATGACATGGCCGACACCAGCAGGACGCCCCTGCACACGGTTGAAAGCCTGAACTCGCTGTCGGTCGACATTGCTCGGGCTATCGACCACGAAACCTTCGTGGACCTGTGGGACCGCTATCGTGCCGGCGAACGTCATGTCTTCACCCGCCGCCTCTACACCCTGCAGGGACAGCAGACGTTTGATGAGATTCGTCAGAAGTACAATCGGGATCCGGAATTCCGTGCCGCCGTCGAGCGCTATGTGAAGGACTTCGAACAACTCCTGGCCCAGGTCTCCCGCAACGACCGTGACAACATGCTCGGCCAGACCTATCTGACCAGCGACACCGGCAAGGTCTACACCATGCTGGCCCACGCCAGCGGACGTCTCGACTAGGCATCATCTCCAGACAATTGGAAAAAGGCGGATCAAACGATCCGCCTCAGACTGCTGACAAACCCGTCGATTTCGGCGGGTTTGTTTTTTGAGCTTTTGCTTTGTGGCGATTGTCCGCGTTTATGGGTTTGTTTTTTGCGGGCTTGCCTGTGTCACGCGGGGGCTTG
>NZ_JAFLNF010000003.1 GCF_017313085.1 Roseibium limicola
TCTGGGGACAAGCTGATCGAGCGTCACAATCTCGAGCGCTGTCTGGGAAGGGCCGGGCTGCTTCAACATCAAAACAGTGAATCAAAAACCCCCGGCAAACGCCAGAGGTTTGTCAGCAGTCTGGGAGGCGCCCCTTGGGCGCCTCTTTTTTATTCCCGATTTTAGCTGACAGGCTCGCTTGACTTAGAGTGCGCTCTACCACCTATACCTGCGTGCGACGCAAGGAAGGCGAGAAATCATGAAGATCGGTATCCTGTCGCAAAAATGCGGTTTGTCCTCCCATACCATCCGCTATTATGAAAAGATTGGCCTGCTTCCGAGAGCAGGTCGGGATGCCGGCGGGCGGCGTAACTACGACGCTTCGATTTTGACTTGGCTGGCGTTTCTTGGCCGTCTGAAAGCAACAGGCATGCCCATCCGGGAGATGCTTCGCTATGCAGATTTGCGCCAATCCGGCCCTTCCACGCAGGGAGAGCGTCGAGACCTGCTTGTCAAACACCAGTCAGCCGTACGTCGCGCACTGGTCGATCTTCAGAACAACCTCACCGTCCTCGAGAACAAGATTGCCACCTATGGCAATTCCCTCTCTACACAGATGGACGAAGACGATGCACAGCGAAAACCCGCCCCCCTTAGCAAGCAACGACAGCCGGCATGAGCGCGGCCTACGAGCTCTGGCCGAGATCGATGGCGAAGGTGGGCAGAAGGTGGTCGATGCCCTCGCCGACATTGCCCCGGACTTCGCCCGCTACCTTGTGGAGTTTCCATTTGGCGACATCTATAGCCGACCCGGCCTTGCCACTCGCGATAGAGAGATCGCGACCATCGCAGCGCTCACCGCGCTCGGACACTCCGCCCCACAGCTTGAAGTTCACATACAGGCAGGATTGAACGTTGGATTAAGTCGTGAGGAAATTGTCGAGGTAATCATGCAGATGGCGGTCTACTCCGGATTCCCGACTGCCCTCAATGGTTTGTTTGCCGCCAAACGCGTGTTTGCAGAAAGCTCGTGCGAAACGTCACATGCAAAGTGACCGACAAAGGACAATACAGCTGCGAACCTGCTAGAAGACTTAAATGGAGTGGACCAGCGACGCCTTCATTCTCGCGACCCGCAAACACGGGGAAGCGGACCTCATCCTTGAGGTAATGACCCCTGCGCACGGGCGGCATCTGGGTCTCGTGCGCTCTGGTCGGTCGCGGCGGCACAGCCCGATCCTGCAGCCGGGGAACAGCGTCCGTGCCACTTGGAAAGCTCGGCTGATCTCCCAGCTTGGGCGATTTCAAATCGAGCCTCTGACCGCCCGAGCAGGATCCCTCATGGGCTCGGCCACTGCGCTGAACGGACTCCAGCACTTGGCTGCGTTGCTGCGTCTGCTGCCCGAGCGAGACAGCCATCCACAACTCTACTCGGCCCTGAGCGTCCTGGTGGAGCATCTGGACCGGCCAAACGTAGCGGCACCGCTTCTCGTGCGGTTTGAACTTCAGCTTTTGCAGGAGTTGGGATACGGCCTCGATCTGAGTACTTGCGCGGCCACCGGCTTGACGGACGACCTGGCCTACGTTTCTCCGCGATCCGGGCGCGCCGTCAGCCGCGATGCGGGAAAGCCCTATCACGACAAACTGTTGCAGTTACCGTCCTTCCTCGTGGACGGTCAGCGCCAGCAGGGCTCGGAAATCTCTTATCCGGAGATTTCTCAGGGCTTTCAGCTTACCCATTTCTTTTTGGAGAGACTGCACCGCGGGCGGTCTGGTGAAGATGCTCCTGCACCGCCCTTTGCGGCGTCGAGAGCTGGTTTGGTCAACGTGCTTGAAGGTGCCTATCGCAAGACGCAACCTTGGGACTTCATCAACCTGCCGGAAGATGCCGTGTCCTGAGACAGGAACGCCTCAGGCACGTCGCAGGACAGGGTTGAGATCCTGTCCGAACTTGGCCAGATACGGAAGGATGTCCTTGGCAGCCATCGGACGTGAAAAGAGATAGCCCTGGATCGTCGTGCCACCAAGTCTTCGGACAGTCTTCAAAACTTCTTCCGTCTCAACGCCTTCAACCACACAGCCAACTTCCATCTGACGCCCGAGTGCCAGCATAGACTTGACGATGGTAAAGCTCGCAGAGTTCGTGAGTACAGCGGACACGAATGATTTGTCGATCTTGATCTTGTCGAATGACAGAAGATGCAAGTGCGCCAGGCTAGAATAGCCCGTTCCAAAATCGTCAAGCACGATCCCAACTCCGAAAGCCTTCAACCGATCAATGGCAGTGAGGACATCATCAAAGTTTCCGATCATTGCCGTTTCGGTGATCTCCACATCGACACGACAGGGATCAACACCGCTCTCCTCAATCTGGGCAATCATCCGATCAATCATGACCGACGATGTCATGCTGTTCGGCGACAGATTGAAGGACAGCTTGATATTGTCCGGCCAGGTTTTGAGCTGATCGAGCGCCCGTTGCAGCAAGGCATGGGTCAGCTTGTCGATCAGGCCGATGCGCTCCGCAACAGGAATGAAGGTCGTCGGAGGAATCGCCCCAAAGACTTCAGAATTCCAGCGTGCCAGGGCTTCGAAGGCCAGTACCTTTCCGTTGATCGTGTCGATAATCGGCTGGTACACCACGCTTAGCTCGCGCTCGATTCCATCCGTGCGGAGGCAAAATTCAAGCGAGCGTATTCTCTGGATTTCAATCTCGTGCTCAGCACTGAAGATCTCCATCTTGCCCTTCCCTGATCGCTTGACCTGGTACAAGGCATAGTCGGCGCGCTCGTAAAGCTCCTTGGGTGTCAGATCTGGAACCTGCCATCTGGCAAAACCAATGGAGGCCGTAACATCAAGCCCACGATTTGATCCGTCTGCGCCTTCTTCGGCCGTTTCGCTGATCACCCGACAGATATCAGCTCCGATAGCCTCCAGTTCCTCATCCTCGAACTGACCATCCAGGATCATCGCAAATTCATCACCACCCAAACGGGACACAAACATGTCCGTCCGACCAAGACCGCGAAGGCAGGCTGCCACCTGCTTGAGAAGGTTATCTCCTCCAGTATGACCAAAGACATCGTTGATGCGTTTGAAGCCATCCAGATCCAGGATCCCAATCGTCACGCTTCCATTCGGTTTGATGAAGTTTGGCTGATCCATTTTTTCTTCGAGTTTCTCGAAGAAATGGCGTCGGTTCGGTAAATCCGTCAGAACGTCGACATAGGCCAGCCGCACTGTTTCGTCGCTCAACCGACGGGTGACAGCCTCTCGCCGGATTAGCTCTTTCTGCTGAGTAATCAGATGACGCCGCGATTCGATCAACGCGCGAAAATCACGAAAATTGATATTCAAGAGCATGTACATGGCCGCGGAAGCGAGTCCGACATTAATTGCTTCTGCAACAAACACCGAGTCTCCGACGTTCCAGGCGAAATAAATGAAACCTCCGTTGATCACGAGGGCCATCATGAGCGCAGCAGAGCGGATATGCATGAGGCAGAACATGCAGCCGACTGTGGTGATCCCGATATAGAAGCTGATGTGCCCGCGGGTATGATCGTCTGAATAGGGCGTCAGTGAAATCGCCCAGGCGACGAAAACCAGCGAAATTACTCCCGAGACACGGTTTGTCGCGCGCAACGCTTTCAACGTCGATCGTGTGTCGAGCCGCCGGGAACGCAACCTCGCCCAGCTGACAAACCTCGATGCGGCTACCAGACTAAGCACAACAGGAAGATACAACGACAGGTAGTTGGGAGCAGCACCAATGAAACTGGATGCCAGGCCCCATGTACTAACCAAAACGAGAAAGTACATCAGAGGAATTTGATTGGTGTTTGCCTTGTACTGGGCCTTCAAAAGGTCCGGATCAAGATCGGAAACCTTAAAATGCCGCAATACGGATTCAACGCGACCAGACAACTTCATTCTTTTCCCCGACCTCTTCACCGCTGGTCAGTTCAGCTCGACCCCTGATACAAATTGCAGACATCGAACCTCACTCCAAAGGTGTACCCCTACGTAATTTACGGAGGATTAAGAGCAGGTAGATTCTCGTCCAAAATTGTGAGTTTTCACTAGATGCAGCGAGCGATGCTTTCCTTTTTACCAAGACCGAAAGGAAGGTCATGACCTGCACTGCAGCGCCACTGGTTCGCCCCATCTGTTATCGACGAGCTGAAGACCAACAGTCGTCAGAAAGGTGGGATTTCAGTTCTTGGGACGAGACTTGGCTTGAACCTGTTCTATCAACCGTCAGCAGAAAGGAGCGCCTGATCTTTGGACAAAACGAGAAAGTCGCCGGTTTTCCGCGCCTTTCCCCGAGCTTGCGCATTGCGGAAAGCCCTCCTCCCCTGCTACGTCTCTTGGCATGGGTAATGAGCTGATTCCGCCAAATGGCATTGAAGGCATTGATCTGCGCGAAGCGCTTGAAGAGCGCTACCTCGCCTATGCCTTGTCGACCATCATGCACCGTGCGCTTCCAGATGTGCGCGATGGCCTGAAGCCGGTCCACCGGCGCCTGCTTTATGCAATGCGTCTGTTGAAGCTGGATCCGAGTTCCGGCTTCAAGAAATGCGCCCGTGTGGTCGGCGATGTCATCGGTAAATATCACCCGCACGGCGATCAGGCAGTGTACGACGCCCTGGTTCGATTGGCGCAGGATTTCGCCCAACGTTATCCGCTGATCGACGGTCAGGGTAACTTCGGTAACGTGGACGGTGATAGTGCCGCCGCCATGCGTTACACCGAAGCCCGGATGACCGACACAGCCAAGCGGCTGCTGGACGGTCTGGATGAAGATGCGGTAGAATTTCGCGAAACCTATGACGGCGAAGACAAAGAGCCCATTGTCCTTCCTGGCGGTTTCCCTAACCTTCTCGCCAACGGATCCTCCGGCATTGCGGTCGGTATGGCGACATCGATACCCCCGCATAATGCACATGAGCTGTGTGAAGCTTCGCAGCATCTGATCAAGAACCCGGACTGCACTGCGGCTGACTTGCTGAAGTTCATCAAGGGACCTGACTTTCCGACCGGCGGCCTGCTTGTTTCAGACGAAGGCTCTATTCACGAAGCCTATGAGACCGGTCGCGGGTCTTTCCGTGTGCGATCGCGCTGGGAGAAGGAAGATCTTGATCGGGGTCAGTGGCAGATTGTTGTCACCGAGATCCCCTATCAGGTTCAAAAGTCCCGTCTGATTGAAAAAATTGCCGAACTGCTGATTGCCCGGAAATTGCCACTGCTGGACGATATTCGCGACGAAAGCGCTGAAGACGTTCGTGTCGTTCTGGTGCCGCGTTCACGTAATGTCGACCCCAACCTGATGATGGAAAGCCTGTTCAAGCTGACGGACCTGGAAAATCGGTTCTCGCTGAACATGAACGTCCTGTCCAAAGGCAAGGTGCCGATGGTGATGGGCCTGAAGCAAGTGCTTCGTGAATGGCTGGACCACCGTAAGGAAGTGTTGATCCGGCGGTCCGAGCACCGTCTTGGCCAAATCAATCATCGCCTCGAAGTTCTCGACGGTCACCTCGTTGCCTATCTGAACCTGGACGAGGTGATCCGCATCATCCGTGAAGAAGATGAGGTAAAGCCTGAGCTGATGCGGACGTTTGACCTGACAGATGTTCAGGCCGAAGCGATCCTTAACATGCGCTTGCGGTCCTTGCGCAAGCTGGAAGAGTTTGAAATCCGCAAAGAGCACGAGAAGCTCAGTGCGGAAAAGGAGAGCCTGACCAAACTTCTTGAGTCCGACACGAGACAATGGACGAAGATCAGCAAGGAAATCGGCGAAATTTCAAAGGCCTATGGACCTGAAACTCTCCTCGGAAAACGCCGCACCGGTCAGGCAGAGGCCTCTGATCATGATCTGGAAGATATCTACCAGGCCATGATCGAGAAGGAGCCGATCACTGTGATCGTTTCCGACAAGGGCTGGATCCGTGCGCTCAAGGGCCATCAGAGCGAGCTTGGTAATCTGACCTTCAAGCAGGGAGACAAGCTCAAGCTGTCCTTCCATGCGGAGACCACCGACAAGATCATTCTCTTCACGACCGGAGGCAAGTTCTTCACCCTTGGCGCCGACAAGCTACCCGGCGGGCGCGGACACGGAGAGCCCGTGCGCTTGATGGTCGATATGGATGAGTCCCAGGATATCATCTCCGCTTTCGTACATAAGCCCGGGCGCAAGCTCATGCTGGCAACGACCGATGCGCGCGGCTTCCTGGTGGAAGAAGACACGGTGATTGCCAACACCCGAAAGGGCAAGCAGGTGCTGAACGTCACGCAGCCCGCCGAGGCCAGCCTCTGCGTCGAGGCCGATGGCGATCAGGCCGCCATCATCGGCGAAAACAGGAAGCTTCTGGTGTTTCCGCTTGATCAGGTGACAGTCATGACCCGAGGACGGGGGGTCCGTCTGCAACGCTACAGAGACGGCAGCATCGCGGATATTCGCATTTTCAAAGGGGATGACGGACTGACCTGGACCGACAGCTCCGGGCGCAGCTTCAACCGCTCTATGGACGAGTTGACGGACTGGCGCGGAGATCGTGGCCAGGCTGGACGCCTGCCACCGTCCGGCTTCCCACGCTCCAACAAGTTCGGCCCGCGCAAACCGTAAGAACTGGGCTTATCAGAACAGTAGGCTCTCGCTTTACTGCGTGTACTGTGAGGGCAGAAACACCCCTGAGCGTCAAAGCTCGCACAACCGGGAAGAAAGCGAATCTGGCCAACCACCATCAAGCGTCCCTCTGTGGATATCGTTGGGGCTTTCTGGGGCAGGCTGACGCGTGCTTACTCGCCCAGGGTCTCCCTTTCCGAGATCTGTGCGCTATGCGCAGTTCAAGCGGATGCGGCGTTTTTCATGGCATTAGTATAGGTAGTGCGACCGCATCTCAGGTAGGCGCCCTTTCACACCAGAGAACCCGCGCCGCATGAATTTTTAATAAACCTAATTTTCAATAGTTTAACAGAGTAAATCCAAGCCTCCTCGGAATTCCTTCCTGCTGTCCGAGGCGCTCGTTCCAGTTTCGGAGTGGCGCACGGCAGTTGGAATATGGAGGACTACAGCCCGCTCAACGCCAGCTGGATAACGGGAAAAGGCAAGGAACAAGTCGTGGATAAGCTGTGGTTACAGGCAAAATTGTTCACAGGATATCCCCAACTTGTCCCCTGACTGAAGCTGATCAAAAACTTCAAAAAGCCGGTTAGCCCAGGTTCTTCATCAAACGGGACTTTTCACGATTCCAGTCACGTTGCTTTTCCGTTTCACGCTTGTCGTGCAGCTTCTTGCCCTTCGCCAGGGCAATCTCCAGCTTCGCAAATCCCTTGTCGTTAAAGTAAAGCTTCAACGGAACAATGGTTTTACCATCCTTTTGCACTGCAAGGGCCAGCTTGCCGATCTCACGCTTATGCAGAAGCAACTTGCGCGGGCGACGCGGCTCGTGATTGTTGCGATTCCCCTGAAGATACTCTGGAATATAAACGTTATAGATCCAGATTTCGCCCTTATGCTCAGCTGCATAGGACTCGCCAATGTTGGCCTTGCCAGAGCGAAGGGCTTTTACCTCGGTGCCTTTCAGTTCGATACCGACTTCGAGTGTGTCCTCGATCGCGAAATTGAAGCGCGCCTTGCGGTTGTCGGAAATGATCTTGTTTGCCGGCGCACCGCCACGTTTGGCAGCCATATGTCTATCCTTTGAGACCGGAGACCTCACAGGCCTCCGGCTTCCTGATGGGGGCAGCCCCGTGTGGGCCTTCCCGTCAATTCCTAGTTGATCAGCCCCGCATGGCGCATCGCTGCTTCGACAGAGACCTTCGTCTCGTCGCTCACGGGTACCAGCGGCAGGCGCAAGTCATTTTCCATCTTGCCCAGAAGTGACAGAGCGTATTTCACGCCTGTCGGGTTGGGCTCAATGAACAAAGCCTGATGAAGCGGGCCGAGCTTGTCCTGATATTCCAACGCCGTGGCAAAGTTATTGGCTGCACAGGCCGCCTGAAATTCTGCACTCAAGCGAGGCGCCACGTTGGCCGTTACCGAAATGCAGCCATGACCACCATGGGCATTGAAGGCCAGAGCGGTGATATCTTCGCCCGACAGTTGAACAAAATCCGGACCACACAGGTGGCGTTGCTGCGTCGCTTTTGCAAGGTTTGCCGTTGCATCCTTGACTCCAACGATGCGGTCGCAGGACTTGTAAAGATCCGCCATTGTCTCAGGTGTCATATCGATCACCGACCGACCCGGAATATTGTAGATGATAATCGGCAAACCAATGGCATCATGAATCGCCTTGAAATGCGCCTTCAGACCAGCCTGGTTTGGTTTGTTGTAGTAAGGCGTGACGATCAGCACCGCATCTGCACCAGCTTTTTCAGCATAGCGCGCAAAATCAATGGCTTCGACAGTATTATTAGAGCCAGCGCCGGCGATGACCGGGACACGGCCAGCAGTCGCTTCGATGCAAAGTTCGATTACGCGCTTATGTTCGTCGTGGCTCAGCGTCGGACTTTCACCGGTGGTTCCAACAGGAACAAGACCGGTGCTGCCCTCTTTTATCTGCCAGTCGACGAAGTCCTGGAACCGTTTTTCATCGACCGCGCCGTTTGTGAACGGTGTAACGAGCGCTGGAATCGATCCCTTAAACATTTCAGTTTCCTCAGTCGACTAATAGATACAAACCGCCGGATCCCTCTCCGACCGGTGACGCACAATAGTCATCTGACCCGTCCTCGGCAATGGCTAAAGCCCGGATACGACGAGGTCTTTTGATCTTTGCAGTGCCTTGGCAAAGTGCGGCTCATCTGTTGCTTTCAACACCTCTGGCCAAGGCGGTTTGCGGCAGTTACGCTGCCTCTTCTGGGACATCAATAGGATGCACTGCAAAGCAGACTCTTTTCTATGCGGGAGGAATTCATGTCCACTCAGGAAGGCCCGCCGCAGGTTGGCGGCGCCAATCGTGACGGCCGAAGCACGGTGCTTCACTGGTCCGCCGACGACGGCCTCCGGCTTTCAGGCAGGATGTGGCCGGCTGTCAGCCAAGGCACGCGCAATGGCGGATTTGGCCAGGGGCGGAAACAAAAAGACGAGGCGCCTACCTTGCTCTGCCTTCCCGGCTTGTCACGAAATACCCGAGACTTCAATGATATCGCCAGTTTTGTTCAAGCCAGAGGCACGCGTGTTATCGCCCTTGATTATAGAGGACGAGGTCTAAGCGCATGGGATGATGATTGGAGCCACTATTCCCTCGAGATGGAGTCGAGCGACATTGAAGCCGGGCTACGTGACCTGCAGGTCGGCCGCTTTGCTATTCTCGGCACGTCGCGTGGTGGTCTCCACGCAATGGCGATGGCTGCAAGGTTCAAACCCGGACGGATTACAGGGGTTATTCTCAATGACATCGGGCCCAATATCCAACCAGCGTCACTCAGTCGGATTGCGCAGTCGATCGGAAAGCGGATGGAATTTGAAAGCGCCTCGGATCTGGCAATTCGAATCGCTGCTGACCTGGGCGACCAATTCACAAACCTGAGCCAGGCGGAATGGGTGAAGCTGGCGCACCAATTGGGAGAAGCCGATGGGGATGGAAAATTTCGCCTGAGTTATGACCCCGCCTTGGCAAAAACACTGACCGAATGGGAAGATCCAGGCAAGGCGCCGCCTTCCCCTGACCTCTGGCCACTCTTCGAAGCCTTGAAGCCACTCCCCTTGCTGGTTATGCGCGGCGGAAATTCAGATCTGCTATCCGATGCCACCTGCGTCGAGATGAAACGGCGCCATGAAAACTGTGACGTCTTGACCATCCCGGACCAAGGGCATGCCCCCTTACTCTGGGACAGCGCTGCGCAAGAGACGATTCAAGCGTTTCTCAGCCAACTGGCAGAATCGACCGAGACCAAAGACTTTTAATCAATCACTTTGACGCTTCGGCGATCCTCAGAACAAAAAAGAGCCCGGCGAAACCGCCGGGCTCTCTCGTCATGCCTTTAAAGAAAGGCGCAACTGATTAGAACGTACGCTGTACGCGGAAGGCAGCTGCCAGAGTGTCTGTGTCACCGGTGACATCAAAGTCTGTTTCGGAGTAACCAACGTCAACACCCAGAGCGAAGCCAGAAACCGGCTCCCACATGACGGAACCGTCGATGGCCCACTTGTTGTAATCATTGGCCGTCGAAGCAAGATCAACATCGAGGTAAGAACCGTCAAGCGCAAGGCCGACGGTCGGAGTTGCCTGGATGTAGATACCACCACCGACGTTGAAGCCAGAGGATGTGGAGCCAGCAAGGCCGTCATAACCAGCAGCGTTCAGATAGGACAGAGCACCGTCAGCATAAGCAGCCTGGAATGCAATGTTGGAACCAGATGTCAGCATTGGCAGGTTGATGACAACACCACCCTGGATAGCGTAGCCCATGTCTTCATCCGGCGTGCCGGTCATGTTGACGTGATGCAGAGCACCAGCAAGTTTGGCGCCACCCCAACCCTGGGACACTTCCAGAGCTGCAACGAGATCAGGGTAACGCTGACCGTCGTATGTGCCAACTTCACGGAACCCGCCTTCTTCAACAGACAGCGTCGCAGAGAAGCCGTTGCCGAATGCAGCGGTGTAAGCAATCAGGTTGGTTGTCTGATCGGAGTAGTCACGATCAACAATACCGACGAAAGTCTGTCCTGTGAAGTAATCGAAGAAAGACGTTGCGTAACCGAATGTAAAGCCGCCCCACTGGATGAAGGCCTTGTTCACATTCGCCGCACCTTCGGCGCCAGCAGCTGCACTAGCTTCAAGTTCGAAGAAAGTGCGCAGAAGGCCCCACTCGGTTGCCGTACGGCTATCGAGATAGAGGTAACCACGGCCCAAGAACTCATACCCGTCAGAAGCTGTGGTGGCCCAAGCGCCCCCATCAGTCATGTCGTTGAGCTGGTATTGTGCGCGGATACGACCGCCGACACGCAGGCAGGTGTCTGTGCCCGGGATGTAATAGAAGCGAGCGCCGTAAGCGTCACAAACTTTGACGTAATCAACCGGCTCCGGTGCAACCGGAAGGTCGGCGGCGTGTGCGCCTGTCACTGCAGTTGCAGCAGCGGCGGCGAGCATAAGGCTCTTAAAGTTCATTTCTGACCTCCAAATCAGTCATGTAAAAGATGACTCACCTCTCGGCGGGGCTCTTGCCCAATTGCCATCTCAATCCCCGCGAATAATGTCTGGAAGTGAAGGGGTTCGAAGGTTGGATGTTCGAACGTACGCTCCAGTGCGGCCCGTGAGCCGCTCGCAAGATGACCTTACCCATAGGAATTTGAGTCGCAACGTGGAAAACCCTTCCGAGCCGGCCGGAGGGCCTGTTTCAAATCTCACTGTTGCGTGGAAGACACAAAAACACCGCCCTCAGAAAGACTTTGGTAACACTTGCGGCGCTGATGGCCTGCAAGGTCCCGTCCCGAAGCGGAATAAAGAACTATATATAATGTGTACGGCTGCGTGATCCGCATCCGACTCACCCGTTCAACAATTTGAACCGTGAGTTCCCCATTCGTCCTCTTTGAAAAAGGGGACAGCCCGGCGAGGTGGAAGTCGCCGGGCTGCATGACCGACTGGAGATCAGAAGATCAACCTGTCAGATCTGTAATCTGGTCAGGCCAGATTAGAATGTGCGCTGTACGCGGAAGGCAGCTGCCAGAGTGTCTGTGTCAGCAGAACCAACTTCTGTGTTGGCGTAGCCGAGGTCGACGCCCATGACGAAGCCGGAAACCGGGGTCCAGGATACGGAACCGTCAACTGCGTAACGTGTCACGTTCAGGTCGTCGATGGAAAGGTAAGAACCGTCCAGTGCGAGACCAACAGTGGAAGTTGCCTGATGGTACAGACCACCGGACAGAGCGTAACCGGAAACTGTGTTACCAGCTGCAACGTCTGCATAGCTGCCAGCGCCGATGTAAGCGAGAGCGCCGTCAGCATACTGAGCCTGGAAGAAGACGTTGGAACCGTCGGACAGCATCGGCAGGTTGAAGGACACGCCACCAGCTACTGCGTAGCCGAGTTCGTTGTCGAAACCAGAGACGTTTACGTCATGCAGAGCGCCGGAGAGCTTAGCAGAGCCCCAACCCTGGGAAACGCCGAGCGTAGCAACGACGTCCGGAAGACGTGTGCCGTCGTATGTGGAAGCAGAGCTTTCACGACGTGCGCCGCTTTCGATACCAACTGTTGCGGACAGACCGTTGCCGAAAGAAGCGGCATATGTCAGCTGCTCAGTGGTGGTGTCGGACCAGTTACGACCAACAACGCCTGCCAGAGCCTGGCCGGTGAAGATGTCGAACTGTGATGTTGCGTAACCGAAGGTGAAGCCGCCGAACTGAATGTAAGCGGAGCCAACACCGAAGCCACCTGTGGAAGAGCCGTTCAGCTCTGTGAAGGCGCGCAGCAGGCCGAATTCGGTTGCTGTACGAGCGTCGAGGTACAGGTAGCCCTTGCCGTACATGGAGTAGCCGTCAGCTGCATCCGAACCCCAGTTGCCGTTGTCGGCAAAGTTGTTGGCTGTGTACTGAACGCGAACACGACCACCAACGCGGAGACATGTGTCTGTGCCCGGGATGTAGTAGAATTTGGAACCGTATGCGTCACAAACCTTGACGTAATCAACTGGCTCAGCAGCAACCGGAAGATCGGCAGCCTGGGCAGTGGTGGCAGCAGCAGCAGCAGCGGCTGCGAGCAAAACGCTCTTAAAGTTCATTTCTGACCTCCTAAGTCAAAACCATAAAGATGAGCACTCAAATTAAGTATTCGGGCTCATCAATCCCCGCGAAATTTTGACAAGACATTCTCGAAATTCGTCACGTTAAACAACGATCCGGAATGTAATGACAACGACATTGACGCCGTTCGCAAGGACGAAGAAACCAAATCGGATTCCTCGTCGCAACCGAATTCGGCGCCACTTCACATCGGGCATACGTTGCCGTGATTTATTTGCAACATATTGATATTTAGGAGATTTATTAATTACGTAAGGTAAGTTTAATAAAAATACACATTAAATCTCTATATGTTTTTGTAATTTAAATTAAAAAATTAATATTTATATTTTTTTATATTCATTTAATAATAAAAATTCGCGCAGAACTCTTCGTAATGCATCAATAAAAATTACATTTCATATCTATTTAGCCGAATAATTCGCTAAGCGATACTGCATATATACTAATATAATTTGGAATTATGTTAAAAATTCAAATAAATACATAGATTCTATTTTCGACATTCAAACAACTGAATCTGAGCATGAAAACTCATCTGAGGGACAGATTGGGGACAAAACGTCGGGAGAAATCATCTCGATCGCCGAATCTTTCGATCAGAACCGGCATGGAAATCGATTCACAGCCCAAAAATCGCGACGATGAGGTAAGCGCTGCGCCTGCAGAAGCAGCTCTGGGAACGCCCGCCTTCTTTAGAGGGGACGACCCGGCGGGTTGGACGCCGCCGGGTCGCATGGCTGACCGGAAATCAGAAGATTATCCCGTCAGGAGCCATTGAAGTCGGTCGCCCGACTTAGAATGTGCGCTGTACGCGGAAGGCTGCCAGCAGGGCATCTTCGTCCTGGCTGTCGATTTCGACGTTCGAGTAGCCAAGGTTTGCACCGAGAGACAGACCGGAAACCGGCTCCCACTGAACGGAGCCGTTCACTGCGTAGCGGGTCAGGTCGAGGTCATCGCCAGTTTCGATGTCGGCATAGGAACCATCAAGAGCCAGACCAACGGTCGCGGTTGCCTGATGGTAAAGGCCGGCACCAAGTGCATAACCGGAAGATGTGTCGCCGTTCGCTGCATCAGAGATGGAAACGTCAACGCCGTTGACGGTGTATTCATCACCCACAGCGATGTAGGACAGGGCGCCATCTACATAGACAGCCTGGAAGGCCAGCTCGGTGCCTTCGGAGATCATCGGCAGACCGAAAGTCACGCCGCCGCCGACCGCAAAGCCGAATTCGCTGTCCTGGCCGGTTACATTGGTGTTGTGCAGCGCGCCCATCAGCTGGGCAGAACCCCAACCCTGATCAACGCGAAGCTTGGCAACCAGATCCGGGTAGCGAACCCCGTCGTAATCGCCAACCTGACGGTCAGCAGCATCTTCAAGGGCGACAGTGGCGGAGAAGCCGTTGCCGAATGCCTGCGTGTAGGCAACCTGCTCAACAGTGGTATCCGACCAGTTACGACCAGCTACGCCGATGTAGGACGTGCCAGTGAAGTAATCGAAGTTGGACGTAGCATAACCGAAGGTGAAGCCACCGAACTGAACGTAGGCAGCACCGAGGCTGAAACCAGTGTCACTGCGACCGGAGAACTCGGTGAATGTGCGCAGGAGACCGAATTCAGTTGCTGTACGGCTGTCCAGGTACAGGTAACCACGGCCGTATGCGCCGTAACCGTCAGCGGAAGAGTCGCCCCAGTTGCCGCCATCGGAGAAATCGTTGGCAGTGTACTGAACACGAACACGACCGCCGACGCGCAGACATGTGTCTGTGCCAGGGATGTAATAGAAGCGCGAACCGTATGCGTCACAGACCTTGACGTAATCGACTGGCTCAGCAGCAACCGGAAGATCGGCAGCCTGGGAAGTGGTGGCGGCAGCGGCTGTAGCAGCGGCTGCGAGCATGATGCTCTTAAAGTTCATTTCTGACCTCCTAAGTCATTTCTGAGAAGCTCTTCCGGAATTAAGTATTCCCAAAGAAACCTAACCAGCGAAGCGACCATTCCCCGCCCCTCACCCAACAGCCCGAAACCGGATGCCGGGAGAGAACTCGCTCGGTGGAAACGCTCTCGCTCGCCACCCAAAAAGACAGAGTCACTAATTACACTCAATAGTTTTCTTCACACAAGGGGCATCTGCATATGACGCGTGATTTTTCTGCAACAGACTCAAAACCAGCCTAAAACAGCCATTACTATCAGAACTTTTGAATATACTAAACTGTGTAGTTTACAATTCAGATTAATTCCAGGCCCGGCTTTTTGATTTGAGTCATAGGCATGAAAAACCCTCCAGCTTTAAGGGTCCAAGACTCATATCGTTTCATTTTTGACATGAATAACGTTAGGTAAGACTTGCGGAAAATCGTAGATTAATTTTGAACTCGAATGAATTTTTACTTCACTTCACAGCTCAGAAATGAAATCTCCTTATTTTGGCTCTATATGTTTCTGAACCAATACAAGTAAGAACCATCGCCAAACGCACTTGAACTGACGCTGAAATCAAGCTGGGGAAGCGTTAGAGCCGACACAAATTGAGTCGTAGAACCCGGTTGAGCGCAGCGGGAATCGTCAAGTTGGGAGTTCTCATGGATATTTTTGCGCATTTCGGCCGACGACCCTTCGATCGAAACGCCGTCAGAGCGCATGGATGGCGATCGAATGACTGCAAGATCCAATACCCCAACCTTTGGCGTTGCTAAAGGAACGCAGGGAGGCAAGCCCGCCAGAGATAACGGCAAAGCAGTGATGCGGCTGTCATCAGGTACGATGGAGGGGGAGTTCGGACTTAAAACCGCGAAAAGAGCTCTTTCAACAGAGCGTCGACTTCCTGTGCAGCTTTACCGGAGGATTCGGTCTCAACCACTGTGAGCCCCTTGCCCATGGAAGATGCAAATGCAGTCCGGTTGCCAAGCTTGGCTGACAGAGATTCAAACCCTGCCTTGGCGATGGCTTCGGTCATTTCACCAGTCAATGCGGCGCGAGGCGGCACACGGTTGAAAACCAAAACAGCAGGCGTGTCCTCACGATCAGCCAACCGGAGGGTCTGATCTGTCGCCCACAAATCAACAGGCGTTGGCTGGATCGGAACCAAGACAAGATCTGCAGCATCAATCGCAGGTTTGGCGTCCGCATCTGTCTTTGGCGGGGTATCAATCACCACATAGTCGAAATTCCGGGCGAGTGATCTTGCTTCGCGTCGTGCGCCCCAGCCAGAAGCGGTTCTGAACTCCAGGCCCGTACCATCTTCGCCAAGGGTGCGCTCCCGAGCTTCGAACCATGTTCCAAAAGAACCTTGCGGGTCGACGTCAAGCACCGCGACAGATCCACCGGTCAACCGCGACAGGCTGACGGCCAAATGCGCGGAAAGGGTCGTCTTACCTGAACCGCCCTTCTGCTGAGCTACCGTAATAATGCGGCCAGTCATTGCAAAGTCCCTCTGTCACGCGGTCATATTGCTTTGCAACAGAGCCACTTTCAACACCTGTTCCAGCCCGTTTCCAATCCGCATCCGACGTTTTGCAACCCTTCAGGAAGGGTTATATTACGTCATCCCGGTGAAAACTTGACTTGAGTGTCAATAATAGGACGCATGGAAAGGGATTATGTTCCCATATTAGCGGCCCCCAAGACGGGAATAGACCTCCCAGGCCGGACGGCCCGTGACGGTCAAGCCGAAATGGGCCTCCGCTTTCTTGATGCCTGCTCGGGTTGCGGGACCAACTTTACCGTCTGGCTCGCCGACATTGAAGCCATTCGAGTTCAGCAGCTTTTGCAGGTCCAGCCGTTGGGCACGCGACAACCCCGGGTTCGCCGTCGGCCACGGTGCCTTGAAAGGCTCCCCACCAGACACCAGCTCGGAAAGAAGTGAAATCGCCAAGGCATAGGACGTCGAGACGTTATAGGAGCGGATTGCCTCGAAATTGCGCGTCACGAGGAATGCCGGACCATTGCTGCCGGCCGGTTGAATAAGAGCTGCTTCAGTGTTGCCACTCAAACGCTTGCCATCAACCTTGGCCACACCGCGTTGCGCCCAGGTGCTGAAGGGCGCACGCTTTTTCCGGCCAGACGGGCCATTATAGCCCTCGGGAAGCGTCACTTCGTAGCCCCATGGTCGGTGATCACGCCAACCGGCGTCCTTCAGAAAATTCGCTGTCGAGGCCAGCGCATCAGGCACCGAGTTCACCAGATCCTTGTGGCCATCGCCATCATGATCGACGGCCAGGCGTTGATACGTCGTCGGCATAAACTGGGTCTGGCCGAATGCACCTGCCCAGGAGCCGCGAAAAGCCTTCGGTGCGACATGCCCGTCTGAAGCAATCTTCAGGGTTTTGATCAGCTCTCCGCGAAAATACTTGGAGCGACGCCCCCCGGCGCAGGCAAGATTGGCCAACGCATGCGGCGTGTAGAAATCGCCCTGAAACTGACCGTAGTCACTTTCAATACCCCAGACAGCAAGAACGATGTGACGATCGACACCGTACCGCTTCTCGACGCTTTTCAGGGTGGCGTCATGTTTGCGCAGCAACGCCTTGCCGTCGGAAATCCGTTCCGGATCGACAAGAAAAGCCATGTAATCCCAGATCGGTGTCTTGTACTCGGGCTGAGAGCTGGAGAAACGGATGACCTTCTCGTCATATGTCGCGCCATCCAGCATCCCGGAAGCGATTTCAGCGCGCACGCCGGATTGCACGGCCTGTTTCTTCAAGGATGCAACACAGGAAGACAGCGACGCAGCTTCCACGGGGCTGCCCATTATTGCCAGCCCGCCCAAAAGGGCGATCCAACGCGGCGCCCCAAAGTCCGTCCATTCCGTCATGTCACGCCGCTCCAGCTCGAATCATTGCCAAAGAATCGCCGTAGAACGTGGGGGAATGATGGCAGACGCCTCGCTCTTTCTGGCTCGCCATTCAAGTCACGCCGCAACATCTGCAGCAGGAACCTTTGACGAGCGTTGCCGGGCTGTTTTGGCCGGTGTGGCGGACGTGGTGGCGTTCGGTATTACCGAGCATCTCCCCTAGGACGCCCAAAACCTGAAATCCTTGCTGCATGCGCTGCCGCTGTTGGGTAAAGGCGGTCGCTCGGCACTGTGAAGCCGAAAACGCGAAAGGCGGGCTCAAGTGCCCGCCTTTGCTTGTCAGTTCCCTGCTGCCCGGAAGGCGCTCAGCCCTCAATCAGCTTCTTGCGCAGCCAACTGGAGGCCTGATCCATCAAGATCACCACAATGATGGTCAGGATGATGATGTAGCTGGTGTTCTCCCAGTCGCGGGAGGTCTTCATGGTTTCCACCAGCATCAATCCGATACCGCCGGCGCCAAGCGCACCGATAACTGTGGCCGAGCGGGTATTTGATTCAAGATAGTAGAGAACCTGAGAGACAAATACCGGCAAGATCTGGGGGATCACACCAAATCGATACCGCTGCAATTGGGTCGCGCCGGTCGCCCGAACGCCCTCAACCTGTTTGTTATCGATGTTCTCAAGCGCTTCGGAGAACAGCTTGCCGAGTGACCCGGTATCCGTGAAGGCGATGGCCAATGCGCCCGTGAGAGGCCCCAGACCGAAGGCACGGATGAAGATGAGCGACCAGATCAGCATGTCGATGCCGCGCACGAAGTCGAAGAGGCGACGAACACCGAAGCGGACAAGGAATGACGGGGTGAAATTACGCGCAGCCAGAAAGGCGAGCGGCAGTCCGACTAGGGCTGCGGTCAACGTGCCCAGTACAGCCATCATGATCGTCTCGAACAAGGCAACGAACACCGCACCATGCTGCCAGTCCGAGTTGGACAGAAACTCGTCAACAATCAGCGAAAGATTCGATTGGTCCGGATCGATACGCTCATCGCTCATCGCGAGACTCGTCAGCTCTCCGAAAGACTTCCCATGAAGCGGCGAGTTGAAGGTGAACCAGAAGTTTTCCCAGCCACCGAAATAATTATGCACTTCGATCTTGGTCTTGGTGACCTGAACGCGTCGGTCGAGTGTCGGGCGGGCATCAAACTTGCGCGGATCGTCCTTGACCCACTCTGGGATATCGCCAGGGGGCAACTCTGTTTCAACGCCGGTCTTGGTGGCAGTCACCTTGATGACGCCATAGTCCGGCACCGTGAACTGAATGACGTTGCCGGTGATCTCGATCAGATATCCCTCATCAAGATCGACCACCGCATCATCTCCGCGGATTTGAACCCAATCCGGCGAAGCACCTTTGGCATAGGTCGCCGTACGTTCTCCTTCGATGGCGACGGACACCCCGCCCCGACGCAAGTCCTTGGTGACATGCACCTTATGGGCGACCGCATCGGTTGCCAAGATAACCGCTCTGTCGGGTCGAGCCCGTTCCAACAGATCAGGAATGTCAAAGGCGAACCAAGTGTAGGTGAAATAAGCCAGGATCAAGAGTGGCGCAGCCACTGTGAAGGCTGTGCGCTTCCGGATCTGTTCCAGAATGGCCTGGCTGTCGAAACCGGGCTGTAGCGTCGCGGCGGTCATCTCGGAATTCCTCAATGTGCCCGGCCTGCGCCGACAAGCTTGCCGCGCAGGTAGGAAGACGTCTGGTCAATGAGCATGATGGTGAGGAACAGCAGCACGAAGATCGCGGCGGTCTCGTCACCAGATCCCTTGCCCCAACCGATGGTGCGGCGCAATTCCGCCCCAATGCCGCCAGCCCCGACGAAGCCGAGGATGGCCGAAGCCCGCACATTGATCTCGAAGCGCAGCAGAAAGTAGCTGAGGTAATTGGGCGCGACCTGAGGCAGAACGGCATAGCGGATACGTTGTATCCAGCTGGCGCCACAGGCTGACAGGCCCTCGATCGGTTTGCGGTCGATGTTCTCATTGACCTCAGAAAAAAGCTTTCCAAGTGCGCCGGCCGTGTGAAACGCAACGGCGATCATCGCCGGAACCGGACTGGAGCCGAGAACAAAAATCAGGAACAACGCGAGGATCAATTCGGGAAAAGCGCGCATGATGTCCATCATTCGGCGGACCACCGGGATCAACGGGCCATAGCTGTCGACATTGCGGGTTGAAGCCATCGCTAGAACCACCGCGAGTGCGCCACCAATCAGCGTCGCAACACCTGCGATATTCAATGTTTCCAACATGAATGGCAGAAAATGGAGAATAAGGCCGAAAAGCGCCCAACCAGCCTCCCAGGCTTCCTTCACGATCTCGCCCGGATAGTCGAAGAACTTCGACAGGCCATTGATGAAACTGCCTGAATTCATGCTGTTCGACTCTGAATAGCCGGACACCAGGACAGCCACCATCAGCAACACCCCGATCATGGAGTAAAGCTGGCGGCGTTTGCGCAGGGACAGGATTTCCTGCTCAAGAGCGGCGACGGCCATATGCGAAGAACCTTTGTTGGCGGATGCATGTAGAAAACGCGGGCCGGTCCCCCGACCCGCGTCTGTGATTTAGTCGCAGCGCTTAGTTCTTGGCCTGACGAGCAGCAACGATGCTTTCGTAAGCAGCGTGCGTGATCGGCATGAAGCCCTTGGCTTCACCAGCGGCAACGCCGTAGAAGCACTCTTCGTCCATGGACTTGAGGCTAGCCATCAGGCCAGTCATCTTGACCTTGACGTCTTCTGGCAGCTTCTTGGACAGAACAACTGGACCTTCCGGGATCACCGGCGAGCGCCAGATTTCGTGGATCTCGGTCATGTCGACGAGACCGGCATCGGACGCCTTACGCAGAGCGCCGGAGTTGTAACCATCTTCCCATTCGCCCTGGCCATCGGCCCAGGTCACGCCCGCAGCGATGTCGCCATTGGCAACAGCAACGATGGTCTGCTCATGTCCGCCGGTGAACTTCACTTCAGAGAAGTACTCACCCGACTTCATGGAGTAGCCTTCCTTCGGGATCTCGATGGACGGGATCAGGTAGCCGGAGGTGGAATTCGGATCACCAAAGCCGAAAGCCTTGCCCTTCATGTCTTCCAGCGAGTTGATTTCGCTGTCGACGCGCGCAAAACCGATGGAGTAATAGCCGTAGCCGCCATCGTTGTTGACCTTGACGAGAACCGGATCAACAGCTTCCGGATCGGTCAGGAAAACCTTGGCGTAGCCCGATGCTCCGAGCCAGGCCATGTCGAGGTTACCGCCGAGGAGGCCTTCGATGACACCATTGTAGTCGGCCGGAGCGAAGAGCTTGACCGGAACGCCGAGAAGGTCAGCAGTCTTGTCTTCGAGGCACTCATAGGCGCGCAGGCGATCAGAGGCGTTTTCGCCGCCGAGGATGCCGATGCGGAATTCAGTGATGTTGTCTGCAGCAACTGCGGAAGTTGCATTCAGGGCAAGCATGCTGACCGCAGCAAGGGCGGCGAACTTAGAAACGACGTTCATCTGGGGAACTCCCGAAGAGATGGATATTGATGACTTTGGAAAGCAGCCGGGTTCACACCGCAGCCACAGCTACCGGCGTCATCGCACCGGCAGGATCTTTTCTCCGGACACTCAGGTCCGGGCTCTCGATGGCAGTGGATGTCGCCGCCTCGTTGAAGTTTTCATCGGCGCCGTAGATTTCCCGCGCCACATCCGTGGTCAGGAGCTCGGGTGCACCGTCAAAGACAATCTTCCCATCGCGCATGCCGATCACCCGATCACAGTAGTTCCGGGCGGTATCAAGCGTGTGGAGGTTGCAGATGACGACCTTGTTGTCGCGCTCGTGGATTTCGCGCAGAGCGTCCATGACGATCTTGGCATTCATCGGATCCAGCGAGGCAATCGGCTCATCCGCCAGCACCAAGTGCGGGTCCTGCATCAAGGCCCGTGCGATGGCGACACGCTGTTGCTGCCCACCAGAGAGCTCTTCGGCGCGCTTTGTCGCTTCCTGAGCGATACCCAGGCGGTCCAGCGCAGCCAGTGCGTTTCGAACATCTTCGGCGCTGAAGATGTTGAACATGCTTTTAAGTGTCGACTGAGCGTTCAATCGTCCCAGCATGACGTTGGTGACTACGTCGAGACGTGGCACGAGGTTGAATTGCTGGAAGACCATGGCGCAATCACGCTGCCAGCGACGCTTCGCGCTGCCATTCAGGCTGAGAATATCCGTGCCTTCAAAGAGGATCTGCCCGGAAGTCGCCGGCGTCAGGCGATTGATCATCCGCAGGAGTGTTGATTTGCCCGCACCGGACCGCCCGATCACGCCAACCATCTGCGGTTCGTCAACGCGAAACGTTACCTGGTCAACTGCGTGGCGATTGCCAAATGTTTTGACGACATTGTCGAACTGAATCACCAGCCGCCCCTGTCTGCTTGAGTAAAAATATCAAGCGACAAGAGCCACGGCACTATTACAGCAACATGACAAGTCCTGACGGCGCGTTTGAATATTTCATGACAGTTTCAACAAGCCAGCATGACAAAGCGCTATATCTTAGCCAAATAACTTTCCTGACTTACTATTAAAATGCCTTCGGTCAATACCTTACAGGAATACTCGCGCTCTCGATTTCAATGCCAAAATGCAGCTCTATTACACAAGCGACCTCAAACTCTCCTGCCTCCCGAACATTTTATCGGGTAAAAACCCATCGCAGAAAACGTGCCCTCGCAATGACCTCCCGATGGGGAGGCTGGCACCTCTCGTGGCCAATCATTTTTGACAAAGCGTCGCTTTGAGCCTCCCGTTGCCGGCAATCCTTGCGGAACGATGTGAGAACTGGCTTGGATGCATGCCTATTCACGTTCGCGTGAGGCTCTCCCCAGTCAAGCCAACCGCCGTTACGTTAAGCTTACTTAAATCGACATCGGCTACAAAGACGTCCTGTGTTTAGTCTGGAATTCAATTCATTCTCATTCTGTCGGGGGATTTTCAATGAAACCACTTATTCGGGCAGCGCTTGCAATATTGCTGCTGACTTTCGGTTCGGCTGCCATGGCAGCGCCCGGAGGCAAATTCTACGATCCAAACACCCGCAAGTGGATCGAATATGGTCCGACCAATGGGTCGGTCAGCGGCAAGTCGCCTGTCCGCCGCCAGACGGTTCGCTACGATGGCTCTTATCCAGTCGGCACGATCATCGTCGACACCAAGGAACGCCGCCTCTATCATGTGCTCCCGGGCGGCAAGGCCATGAAGTATGGCGTCGGCGTCGGCAAGCAGGGCTTTCAGTGGTCCGGCACCCATCGCATTACCCGCAAGGCCGAGTGGCCGGGCTGGACACCGCCTTCGCAGATGCGTGCGCGTGAACGCGCCAAGGGCCGGATTCTTCCTGCCCACATGAAGGGGGGCCCGAACAACCCGCTGGGCGCCCGTGCACTTTACATCGGCTCAACGCTGTATCGCATCCACGGCACCAATCAGCCCTGGACCATCGGCTCTGCCGTTTCTTCAGGCTGTATTCGCCTAGCCAACGACGATGTGGTCCATCTTTACAAGCATGTGAAGGTTGGATCCCGGGTCGTTGTTCAGCGCTAAAGCGCGATCCGTTTGACAACACAGAAAAGCCGGCCTCAGCGCCGGCTTTTTTTCATTTCAGAAATGAGAACCACGCAATTATCTGGCCCAGAGGCCCTTCTCTTCCTAAACTGCAGAAAAATGGGAGAGCCTGATGTCCTTGCGGATGCCATCCTGGAGCCGGAAAACCGGTCACTTTGTCGCCGTCACCCTGCTACTGAGTAGCAGCGCTCTGCTTGCCGTATCGGCTCAAGCGCAAGACGTTTCCAACGACGCACAGGTTCAGGCCGGATACGCGCTTTCCAGACAACATTGTGCCCGTTGTCACATCATCAATTCGGCCGACCGCTTCACCGGCCATGCCTCGACACCGTCATTCATGATCATGATTACGGCGCTAAGAGACTGGCCAGACCGCTTTGACACCTTCATGGCTCGCAATCCGCACCCGGCACACATCCGATTGGAAGGTGCAGAGGAGCGACCGGACCATCTCCCCTCGACAATCACCGAAGTTATGCTGACCCTGGACGACCTTGACGACATCCTGACGTATGTAGACAATCTTGCGGTAGAACTCGACAATCCGCGGCCGGAGTAATGCGCCCCTTCAGCGTTCACGGCTCAGGCCTTTTTCTTCCAGTTCCCGTACATAGGTCCCCCAGTGCTTGTCGCGTTCGTGCGCCAGCTCCAGAAAATACTCCCAGGAGAAAATTCCGGAGTTATGCAAATCATCAAAATGGATCCGCACCGCGTAATTGCCGACCGGTTCGATCTTCATGATACCGATGTGTTGCTTTCCAGGCACAGTCTTCTTCTGCGAGGGATTGTGCCCCTGCACTTCTGCCGAAGGGGAGCACACCCGCAAATATTCGGCTGAAAACTCATGAGTCTCGCCATTGTCGAACCCGACAAGAAGGGTCTTCTTGTCGGCTTTCAGCCGCAATTCAGTCGGCCAAGCCTTCTGCGTGTCGCTCACGTCGTCACCCCTGATCTCAATGTTGGCGCAACGATAGGCTTTCAGGCTGGAAGATCAAAGGGGCGTGGCGGATCCCTCAACAGGTATGGAGCCGTCTCCCCTCCTTCACGTTGGGATTGCAGGTTCAGGTCAGGTTTCCTGATTCGCCTTGTGTTGCTTGATACTCTCATAGCCATCCAGGGCAGCCTGACGCGCTTTTGCATGGTCAACAAGCGGCTTCGGATATGTCTGCCCGAGCTGCACACCGGCTTTTCGCAGCACATCAGAAGGGGCCTTAAAGGGGACGTTCAGGTATTCCTGCGGAAGCTCAGCAAGTTCCGGCACCCACTTGCGAACATAATCACCATCGGGATCGAATTTTTCACCCTGTGTCATAGGGTTAAAGATGCGAAAATACGGGGAGGCATCGGCACCGCTGCCGGCCACCCACTGCCAACCGGCCGAATTGTTCGCCAGGTCCGCATCTACCAGAGTGTCGCGGAACCATTCCTCGCCGCGGCGCCAATCGATGCGCAAGTGCTTAATCAGAAAGCTCGCCACGATCATCCGCACCCGATTGTGCATATAGCCAGTTTGCCACAGCTCACGCATGCCGGCATCGACGATGGGGTAGCCGGTTTGGCCGCGTTGCCAGGCCTTGAGATTGGATTCGCTGTCGACCCACGGATAAGCGTCGAAATCTTGCTTCCAGTTTTCCGATGCCAATTTGGGAAAGTGATAGAGGAGATGATAGGAGAAATCGCGCCAAGCGACCTCGCTCAAGAATTTTTCACCATCCTGAGTGTCGTGACCATCTCGAATTCGATGCCAGAGCTGACGCGGCGAGATCTCACCGAAATGCAGATGTGGCGAAAGTCGAGAGATGTTCGGCTTGTCTGGCCGATTGCGCAGAGTGCCATAGCCTTCCAGCCCGTTCGTCAAGAAGCTTTCGAATTGCTCAAGCGCGCCCTGCTCGCCCGGCTGCCACAGCTTTTCCCACCCTTCAGCCCAGTTCGGCCCGTGCGGTAAAAGCTCAAGGTCCTCCAGCTGGTCTTCCGTCTTGAAGTCAGCCAGCTCCAGCGCCTTGGGAGGCGCCAGGGGCGGATCTATGGTCTTGTCCTTGAGTGCGCGCCAGAACGGCGAGTAGACCTTGTAAGGGCCTCCGGTTTTGGTCTCGATCTCAAAGGGTTCCAGCAGCAGACTGGCCTTGAAGCTTCTCACTTCAATTCCGTTGGCCTTAAGGTCCGATTTCAGATCACTGTCCCGCTCGATCGCATGGGGCTCATAACAACGGTTCCAGAAAACGGCGGTCGCGCCCGTCTGCTTGACGAGCTGCGGAATTGCCATGCGGGGATCACCCCGCATCAGAAGCAGTCTGCCGAGATCTTTCTGCAGCGCTGCGAGCGAGTGATGCAGCCACCAACGACTGGCGCCTCCCAGAGGATGGGTATCGCCGGATTTCGTAGGGTCTTCGAGAACATAAACGGGGAGAACCTTGCCTCTGCCGGCTGCCTCTTGCAGCGCCGGGTTGTCGGATACTCGCAGATCCTGGCGGAACCAGACAATGGTGGTCATGGGAGATCGGCCTCTCTTGTCGCGCTCTTTTCAAGTCATTACGGATCTCGGACCAACAAAGATCACTCGCCAGCTCCGGATCATTCTCTTCGCCAGCAAACAGGTATTTGACCGGGGAGGCGCTTGATGAACACCCTGTGTGACCTCTATAGTCTTGAAAAACCCGCTGCAGCCAATACGTTCCCGGTACAGGGAACCGTTCGCGCCGCGATACGGGAGAGGGAGAAACGCATGACGAGCTCTTTTGACAAGAGCGAATCTGGTGGCGACATGTCGACCATTCGCATGCCCAGCATGGACACTCTGTCCGCAGGCAACGCATCTTCGCGTCCGAACATGATCGATCCGTTTGGCAGAGCCGTCAGCTATCTGCGCGTTTCCGTGACGGATCGCTGCGATTTCCGCTGTGTCTATTGCATGGCCGAGAACATGACTTTCCTGCCGAAGAAAGAAATCCTGTCGCTTGAAGAACTCGACAGGCTGTGTTCGGCTTTCATTGAAAAAGGTGTCCGCAAGCTGCGCCTGACTGGCGGCGAACCGCTTGTTCGCAAGAACATAATGGTGCTGTTTCGTTCACTCTCGCGTCATCTTGAGAGTGGTGCGCTGGAAGAATTGACCGTGACGACCAATGGCTCGCAACTGACCAAGTTGTCGCGGGAGCTTTATGATTGCGGCGTGCGACGTATCAATGTCTCTCTCGACACGCTGGACGATGAGCGGTTCAAGGCGGTGACACGTTGGGGCAATCTGCAAAAGGTGCTAGATGGCATCGAAGCGGCTAAAGCGGCTGGTCTGCAGGTCAAGATCAACATGGTCGCGCTGAAAGGCGTCAACGAGCACGAAATCATTCCGATGATGACGTGGTGCCACGCCAATGGTCACGACCTGACACTGATCGAAACCATGCCGCTTGGGGAAATCGACGAAGATCGGACGGACCAATATCTGCCGCTGTCGATGGTCCGTGCCCAGCTGGCCGAGAGGTTCACCTTGACCGACATTCCCTACAAGACCGGCGGGCCTGCCCGTTATGTCACGGTTGAGGAAACTGGCGGGCGGATGGGCTTCATCACGCCGATGACCCACAATTTCTGCGAAACCTGTAATCGGGTTCGGGTCACGTGCACAGGCCAGCTCTACATGTGCCTGGGTCAGGACGACATGGCGGATCTTCGTGCGCCCCTGCGCGCATCTGAAGGTAATGAGCTTCTGTCCGATGCCATCGACGAGGCCATTGGCCGCAAGCCGAAGGGCCACGATTTCATCATCGACCGACGTACCAAGCAGCCAGCGGTAACTCGCCACATGAGCGTAACTGGCGGCTGACCATGGCCGAGCAGCGCTCAACACAGCACACTCTCGATAGTCCGGCGCCCAGAGTGACAGCCCTGGCCATCGCCTTCGCCTGCCTGTTGCTTATGGCCTGGCTCGGGCGTGAGGATGTTCCCGTGTTGCGAAGCCTTTACCAAACGCTGACCGGGGCTGAAACTGCTGGCGGCATGCCCAGCAGCGGCAATCCGGAGCTCGATGCCTGTCTGGAAAAGCGGCTTGGCGATGTCACGAAGATGGTGAGCGAAGGCATTGTGACCGACACACAGGCTGCAAGCTTCAAAAGCCGGGCGACCTCCTACTGCGAGACCCAATTCCCGCGCAGCAACTGAGCCATTTTCTCCGCCCTCGCGCTCAAGCGACATGCACCACTAAGGCTGATGGTTCAGCCCTCCTCCTGGCCGAACTGCATGCGCCGCCGCAAGCCGACCTTGGCCGGCTGCTCATCCACTTCTTCATCGTCGCCTTCAGAGGCAGGCTCAAGCGTCGTGGTGTCGGTTGGCTCAGAGCCGAACACTTCTGGAGCTTCCACATTCACGCGAGCCAGCTCCGAAGTGCTGTCCTCGTTGGCGGAGCCGAGGGTCTCAAGAGCCGGCACTTCATCATCCAAACCACCCTCGGGCTCATTCTGCTCAGCTCTCAAGCGGGCGAGCCTGGCGCTTTCTTCTTCCATCTTGCGCGCGATCTCTTCCGCCTTGTCGGCGTATCCCTTGCCAACGACCCAGGAGGATTTATAGAGGTCAGTAACACCTGCGACGGTGCGAAAATCTTCGTCGTAGTCGTTCAGTCCATCCAACACCGCAAAGACCGGATTGGAACGCCAGATTCGCGACAAGGCTGCATTTTTCAGCGCGGCTGGCACACCGCGTTTCAGGAAAGCGGAAATATCCGAAGCATCCGTCAACTCATCCAGGTTGATTGCCTCAGCAGCCTCCCGGTTGGACTGAGCATCCTCATCCACTGCTTCAACTGCAGACTCTGCGGCTTCAGGCGCAATTTCAGAAGCATTCGAATCGCTTGGGAGCTGCTCTTCAGAGCCTGGAAGCGTTTCCAGGGATTGTTCCGGGTCCTCGTTCGCCGGGCCGTTGCGCTTCCGCCGCGACCAGCGTGCCAGGAAACCTTCCTCCCCTTCATCGGAGCGGCTGCGGGTCATGGAAGCTTCTTTCCCTGTTCGGTAAAGATGGGGTCCTTACCAAACTTCTGGTCGTCTTCGCGCTTGAAATTGATGCGTTTGCGTTTCTTGAATTGTTCGGGCTCTGGCATCTGCTGCATGTAAGCGGCCATCCAGGCCAGAATGGGCGCAGGCATCGGCAGTCGCTCGGCCAGCCCCTCGGCCGCATCTAGAAAGCCCTGGGCTTCATAAGGGTCGACTGTCACGCCGCGCAGTTTGAACGGCACAGGACTGTCATCCGTGTCATCAAGCATCACCCAGATGGCTGGCTGCTGCGTCAGAATGTTGTGATCATAGGCTTCGCCAAGGCGCCGATGCAGCGTCACGCTGGCAGGCCCGTAACAAAACCGGCGAACATTCAGCCCTGCCTTTGACTCATCTTCTTCGACGGAGGACGTGGCGCTGGGCAGCTCTTGCCAGCCTTTGTGCTTGGGAGATTCTGGCAGGATATCCACCACCTGCCAAATATGATCTGTCCAGGGATTCCGACTGTCCCGTCGCTCAATCACGATTGCCACCGGATAGGTTATTTCCCGTTCCACCCTGTACTCCTCCTGACGATCTTCACCGTGATTTTAAGCAATCCCCATCCTGTACGAAAGAGCCGATCTCATTCGAAAGACAGGTGTTTGCATTGGCGGCACCATGCGCTAATCTGGTCAAAATTGGAATAATTATAAACTGCCGGAAACGACCAAAGGCGCCGCAATACATGCCAGCTCAGACAAACGCCCGCATTCTCCTGTGTTCCTGCTTCAAGACAATGGACCTCGGCAAAACAGCCGAAGCCATGGCGGAACAACTGGCTGCCCCTCTTTGCTCCCAGCTTTGTCGTGATGAAGTCCCCACATTCGAAGCCGCCCTGAAGGGTGACGGCCCGTTGATGGTTGCCTGTACCCAAGAGGCCCCGCTGTTTGCCGAGATCGCAGACGATGCCGACGAAGGCGCGAAGGTCAGCTTCGTAAACATCCGCGAACAGGCAGGCTGGACCCATGATGGCGGAGACATTTCGCCAAAGGTTCAGGCTTTGATCGCCGAAGCGCAGCAAGCGGCACGCTCAACCCCCGCCCACCTGCAGGAAATCGTTTCCGATGGCATGTGCCTTGTCTATGGTGCCGGCCAGGCCGCGCTGGATGCGGCCATTGCACTGGAAGAGAGCCTGTCCGTCACTCTGGTTCTGACCAGCTGGGATGATGTGCTTCTGCCATCCGTCCTGCCCTTCCCCATTTTTGCTGGTCGCCTACGCCGCCTAAACGGAGCACTGGGGCGGTTCGACGTGGTGATGGATGCCTATGCGCCGATGCTGCCATCTTCCCGCAGTCAGCCGGAGTTTGGCCTGACCCGAGACGGCGCCAAAGCCTCCTGTTCCGTCGTGGTCGATCTGTCGGGTGCCTCCGCGCCTCTGACAGGACCCGAGCGACGTGATGGCTATCTACGTGCTGATCCGCGTGACGCTGCTGCCATCGCCAAACTGGTCAATGAAGCATCAGAGCTAACGGGCACCTTCGAAAAGCCTGTCTACGTGTCTTATGACGCTGATATCTGTGCCCATTCCCATGCAGGCAAAACCGGGTGTTCGCGATGTCTCGATGCCTGTCCAGCGGGGGCTATCACCTCGACTGGCGAGGAAGTTTCCATCGACACCGGCATTTGCGGTGGCTGCGGAAATTGTGCCGCCACTTGCCCGACCGGTGCCATTTCCTATCGCTACCCGAACCGCTCTGACCACCTGTCGCGGCTGGAGCGTCTGCTGAGTGCCTATGACGATGCTGGCGGTGTTGCGCCGGTTGTTCTCGTCCACGGTGGCGAGCACGGCAGCCAGATCATTGGAGCGATGGCGCGCCTTGGTCAGGGATTGCCTGCTCATGTCTTGCCCTTCGCTGAACATTCGGTCAGCGGCTTTGGACATGAAGCCATTCTCAGTGCCTTTTCTGCCGGTGCGCGCGGGCTGATCTTCCTTGCCGACCCGCGCCAGCAGGATGCTCTCGCGACACTGGAACAAGAAGTGGCGCTGGCCAGCGAACTTCTTTCCGGTCTCGGCTATGACATGACGAACCGACTGCCCATCCTCACCAGCAGCGACCCGGATGCCTTGGAGCAGGTCGTTGCGGGACAGGCACCTGCCGCCTTGGTCCAAACGGTCAAGCGGATCGCCCCGGTCGGCAGTAAGCGGGATATCGTTCGCCTGGCCGTCAGCAACTTCAAGCAGGAAGCCCCGGTTCCAAGCGAGACGATCGCTCTGTCCGAAGGCGCGCCTTATGGCCGAATTTCAATTGATGCAGAGGGCTGTACGCTTTGTCTCTCCTGTGTCTCGGCGTGCCCGGCGGGCGCTCTTGCCGACAATCCGGACCGGCCCGAGGTCAGCTTCATTGAAACCGCCTGTGTTCAGTGCGGCCTTTGCCAGACCACCTGTCCCGAAAGCGTCATCGCGCTGGAGCCGCGCTACAACCTGCAGCTTGAAGCCGTGCGTCCCGTCGTCCTTCACCGCGAGGAGCCGGCAACCTGCGTCTCTTGCGGAGAACCCTTCGGCACTGCTTCGACCATCAACCGGATTAAGGAAAAGTTGGCCGGCAAACACTCTATGTTCCGCTCGGAAGCCCAATCGGCCTTGATAGAGATGTGTGACGATTGCCGGATCAAGACCCAGGCCGAGATGGGGACATTTCAAACGTCTGCCCAAGGCACTGCGTCGGCAGGTGCCAATCCGTTCCTTGGGGATCTGGCCGCAAAAGGTGCAGCACCCCGCCCCAGGATCCGGACCACGGATGACTATCTTGAGGCGGATCGTCAGGGACTGAGCATGGATGACTTCCTGAAAGAGAGCTGAGCCACTCAAAGGGCGGCTCAGCCCATCAGATCGCATTGTTCTCAGCGCGGCTCAAGCTGCGCTATCCTGTAGACGCTCACCCAGGTCAACAGCACGCATAGCCCCATGACAATCACCATGGGCCAGGCGCTGTCAGCAAAAGGCGGGCCGGACAGCATGTGGGCGACAAGCGCACTGGAAAGCGCCCCGAGCCCCATTTGCAGGCTGCCGACAAGACCGGACGCGGCACCTGCAAGATCCGGCCGGACGCTCACAGCCCCGGAAATGGCACTGGGCAGGCACAGGCCGTTGCCAAAACCGATAAAGAACATCGGACCGAAAAGCGTCAGCGGGTGATAAAAATCAATCCCTGCAAAAACCGCCAAAGCGATCACCGCGACAACCGGCAGGAATGAGCCAACCATCACCATCCTCAGGCTGCCGATGCGCTGAGCGTATCGGCCAGAGAGAAAGTTGCCCAACATGTAGCCCAGGGCAATGCTCATGAAATACAGGCCCATGACCTGCGCCGACATGGCGAGGCGGCCGGCTGCCAGAAATGGCGTACCTCCGAGATAGGCAAAATAGACCGACGAGGTGAACATCACGGCCAAGGCATAGGACCGGAACAGGGGCTGGCGAACAAGTTCGCGGTAGCTGCCAGCGAGCTTCGGAAGGCTGAAACCCGATGCCCGTTGGTGGTGGGTTTCAGGCAGAAATCGCAGCGCAAGAGTGAGAACCACCAGCCCCATTGTCAGCATGAAATAAAAGCTGCCTTGCCAACCAAAGCCGGTTTGCAGAACGCCACCAATCAGCGGTGCAGACATCGGTCCAACTGCCATGCCCATGGTGACATAACCAAGCATGCTGGCCGCCTTGTCGCGCTCATAGAGATCGCGCACGATGGCCCGGCTCAGCACCAGTCCCGTACAGCCGCCCGCCGCCTGAACCATCCGCGCGACAATCAGAAACTCAACAGAAGGCGCCAGGAGGCAGAGCGTGCTGCCGATGCAGAACAGGACCATTCCGCCAATTGCAACAGGTCGACGGCCGAACCGGTCGGACAGCGGCCCGGTGACGATCTGCGCCAAAGCAACGGAGGCAAAGAACAGCGACATGGTCAGCTGAATCATGCCAGCGGAGGTCTGGAATGAGCGTGCCATAGCCGACATCGACGGCAAATACATATTCATGGAGACCGGAGCGACCATTGACATTGCCACAAGCATCAGGAGTGATGGGCTACGACGACGTGACTGACGATCTGCTTCTAAGGAACTAACGGACATAGGGCCTCTGGTTTGCGGCGTGTTCGGAACGCTCTTCTTGATCAAGCGAGGTTGGTGTAACGGCAACGGTGGCGACGGCCGCAATGGCTGATTGGGACAGAGCCCCGCGTCGGGCCAATCGATGCTCCCGCAGAAAGGTATAGATGCCTGTCGCGGCGATGATGACCATGCCAACGAGCGTCAGCCCATCCGGCACCTCGCCGAAGACCAGGAAGCCCAGGCCCATAGCCCAGAGAACGCTGGAGTATCGGAAGGGTGCAACCAGCGAGATTTCGCCGAGCCGTACAGCGATAATCAGGAAGGAATAACCGCCGACCAGAAGCACCCCAGTAAGGCCAAGAACCACAAGATCCAAAGCCGCGAGTGGCGCCCAGCCACCGATGGTTTGAGGCTCGCCTAGTCCAATAAAGACCGCGCCGAGCAGTGTTACACCGATTGTCGACATCAAGCTGATGCCGAATGTCGGAACGTCGACGGATACCTTACGCGTGGCCAGATCCCGGGCGCCCATCAGGAAAACGCTGGCCAATGCCACCAGGGACCAGGCACTGAAACCCTCGACCCCTGGACGAATTATCAAAAGCACCCCCGACAAGCCGATGAAGATCGCGAGCCAGCGACGCCATCCCACCGGCGCGCCAAGAAACACCGCAGCACCAGCGGTCACCACAAGCGGCAGGATCTGAAGGATCGCAGCCGCATTGGCCACCGGGATGTTCAGCAGCGCATACAGGTAAAGCGCAGCTGCCCCTGTTTCAAACAACGCGCGCAGTAAAACGGCAGGCTGGAGCAAGCGCTTCCAATGGCGGAAAACGCCCGTAACCTGGCAAGCTACAATCAGCAAAGCCACCGCGAAGACGCCACGGATCAGGATAATCTGCCCCAACTGCAGATGACCGGCCTGAAACTTCACCAGGACATCATTGACCATGAAACACGCGTTGGCGGTCAACATGGCTGCAATGGCGCGGCCATTGTCACGGAGATCCACAACCAGCTCCAATTTGTCGCTCAAGAAGCCATAGCCAGCGACGCCTGTAGAACAAACGACGGGCAGCTAGTACGGGACGTGTTGAGGAGCTTTGCCTGCGGGCGCGGCACCATCGTTAGATGGTATTAGTGATACCACGTAGGCCATGCAAGGCCTTCTCGCGCTCTAACTGGCCTGTGCCAACGGCAGGTTGACCAAAAGATTCTGCGGTTTCATTCGCAGGCGATTGTCAGGCCCGACGGCCAGTGCCATCCACACCGGCTTGCCAGCTATATCGGCACGCTGGTCACGCTTGTTGAGGAAGTCGAAGCGGAACAACGCAATCAGCCGCATGGCTTCCTCATCACTCATCGGTGCGCCTTGCCACAAGCTGTTCAGAAGACGCGTTGCCTCCGAATCCAGGCCAACATGCCAGGACCAGCGTTCGTCACGAATCTTCATCACCGGCTGAATACGGCAGTCAACTCCGGTGAAATGGCGTACCCATGCCTCAAGAACCCGCGCAAAGGCATCGGGTCCCGGCTCGGTAAAACGAAAATCCAGAGCCGTATCGAACCGGTCTGACCTGTCCCAGTAAAGCGCCGCATTATCCTCGCCCAGCACATCCAGAGACACCTCGCGCATCGGCGTGCCGCTTTCGCGCAGAAGGGAGCCCAGCCCGCCAAGGCCACCGGTTTCAGAAAGTTGCTCAACGATTTCGGCATCCGCAACCATCACCCGTCCGCCTTCGAACGTGATGGACTGCTCACGGAAGAAAAGCTCGGCCGCGCGCAGCCGCAAGGGATCGTTGCAGTGGCGCAGGATGTTGCGCAGAATCAGATGCACCAGCTGGTCGAGGAACACCGGCGGAATGGAAATCGGAGCCCCCTGAAAAAGGCCAGCATAAGCCGCTTCCACGGTGCCGTGATGCAGCAGATGATCGCGAAAAGCGAGCATGACGCGGTAGTTGTCGACAGCATCGGGGTCAGCAAAGCTGGCCAGATCCGCATCCGAGACCGGCCGCGCCGGATCTGCCATCAGTGCCTCGAAAAGAGCGTGTTCCGCATCGCAGCTCTCTTCCACCGGATGAATTTCCGGCCGCGTCAGATAGGCCCGGATGAGGTCCGGCGTCACATCAAGCCAGCCATGCGCATTGCGGGTCACGAGGTGATAGCCGGCAGACTTCCAAAACTCAGGCATTACTCTTCCTCAACCACGTCCCATATCCGCGCATGGGGCGTTTCCCCCGGCGCTGACACCACCGAGAACTGCTCTCGGATGTTGCCGGTCTCATCAACTTCCCGACGCATCGCCAGAAGGGTGTTCAGCGGCACGTCGGCTGCCAGTTCCAGCGCATAGCTGACCTCGTCCTGAGCGGCCTGACGCGCTGACGACACGTCCGGCGCCCCACAGTCTGACAGGAAATAGCCCGCCAAGCCCTTGCTTGTTGCCTCAACCTCGTCGGGGCGGGCCTCCCCGATGCAGACAAGTGTGGAGAACCCGAAGGAGCCGATGCCGAGAAAGCCGCTGACAAAGGCCTGACGCCCCTTGCCCTTGATGTCAGCCAGCGGGCCATAGGCACCACAGGCAAACACGGCGCTTCCCGGGACGGCCCATTCGTCCGGGAGGGCTGCGCGCGTGAACACATGGGTGTCTGAAGGATCAAAGCGGATGGCTCGCAGAAAATGCGGCATGGGTTCAGGTGTCTTCCCACTGTTGAAGGGTAGCGGCAAGATCAACGAGATCGACAGCGCTGCCCTCCGGTTTCAAAAGCAGATTTCCGGCTTCGTCGAGGCCGAGCAACCGCCCTTTTCGCGGTCCGTCGGGACCCGACACTTCAACTTCCTGCTTGTATCCCTCACACCGAAACAACCAGGCTTCCTGTACGGGCCTGAAACCTTCGCTTTCCCAGCGGTGCAACCAGACGAGAAAATGCCGCGACAGACTTTCAAGACAACCAACCGTGTCGAGTTCCGCAGCCCCTTCGTCCCACAGGCTCGTCACATCCGGCTGCTGGCCCGGTTCGCTGTCGCCCTGCCCTTGCAGGCTGTCTGGCTGCAACGCCAGATCAAGGCCCACGACAAGCCAATCGGGTGCCCCATCATCGTCGACGCTCTGGCTCATGGCCATCCGCGCACCGCCGAGTTTGCCCCGGTTGGCCAGTACAGTTGCTGGCCAAGCCCAGGTAATCCCTATTTCCGGCGGCGCAATGGCGCCAAGCGCATCAGCGGCGGCAACCATCATCACAAACAGCATGTGTCGAGCCTGCTCGGGCTTCACCTCAGGCGCCAGAACCAACCCAAAGGCCAAACGGTCAGCACGTGTAGACCAGAACAGATCGCCGGTATCTGCTTGGTCAGCTGCAGCTGCCTGACCGGCCGCCTCGAACGGATCGTCGGGCGGCACGACCGGACGGCTGTTGAGAAGCGGCGGCAGGATGAGATCGGAAAAAGGTGGAATGGCCGTCATGGGTCCAGTCGGGTAAACAGGCTAGCAGGAAGGGATGAAAATCCGTGCCTAGTCGAGCACGATCTTGCCCTTCACCTCGTGGCTGAAATCCGAGCCCTCAATTGTCAAAGTCACCTTGGCATCCAGCGCACCGCTGTCTAACCCCTGGTCGCGCACAAAGGTCTCGATGGCCTGCTGCGAGGTCACGCCGACCTGCTTGAGGAACTTGCGCAGGGACATATTGAAGCTGTCGTCGTTCATGGTTTTCATCTCGTTCTTTAAAGCTGTCATGCCGCACTGAGGTGCTCTCACAACGCCTGAAGTTCTGATTCAAGTCACTTGCAGATTGATTCAAACCGGCAAGAGAACCCATTGATTTAAAACATCAATGAAGCGCGCCGGTTGGACGCTCCCCCATGCCGGGGCTCAGACGTACCGCATCCGGATTCTGGCTCTGGTACACTCGGGAAGAGGAATAGTCGAACTCCTGGGTCAAGAGAGCCCAGGCGCCTATACCGATCACAGCAGTGACGACAAGGCTGGATAGAAAAGCGGTCATTGATTGGTGTCTCCTGTTGTTCTGTTCTCGACCGAGCCTGGATCAAAAGGCTTTGTTGCCTTCTTCAGAAAGGTCACCAGCGCCTTCCGGTCGTCTGCCGAACGCATCCGCTGCATGGGCATCTTCGAGCCAGGCGTATAGACGTCGGGTCCGTGATCGAAGAGTAGAGCGATCGTCTCCTCCGACCAGATGATATCACTTTTCAGAAGTGCTTCCGAATACGGATAGCCCTTCAGGGTGCCGGCCTCTCGGCCGAAGACGCCATAAAGCGTCGGTCCCGCGCGGTTGCCGCCATCCGGGGTCAATGTGTGGCAGACCGAGCATTTACGAGCAAACTGCAGGGCGCCCGGATCGTCCTCATCTGCCACCTGAAAGCGGCGTGGGTAAGCGACCTCAAGCGGCTCGAACGCCTTGCGCGGCGCCACCTGCCAACGATGTATCGTGTCGTCCAGCCCGGTGTAAAACAAGCTGCTGCCATCCTGCGTGAATGCCAGTCCCCAAACCGGACCATAGGGTGTTTCAAATTGCTCCAGCAGCCGCTGGCTTTCCCGATCGTAAACCCGGATCAGTCCGTCCCCACCGCCGCTGGCGATATGTGCACCATCCGGAGACACAGCCAACGCCAGAACGGGCCGAGAGTGCTGCTTCAGCTGCCCAAGATCAAACCCGGTTTCCGCATCGAGCAGACCCACCGTTCCATCAGCCCCACCGTAGACAAGAGTGCGACCGTCCGTCAGCATCTTCAGCGCGTTGACACCCCACCCCAGTGAAAATATCTCTCGTTCCAAGGTATTGGATGCAAGATCGAAACGACGAACTCCTCCATCCGTGGAAGCGGTAAAGACATGGGTTTCCTCAGGTGAGAAAACAACCGCGTTGACGTTGTTTCGATGGCTCTCAAGACTTGCCACAAGACCAGGCTCATCCGCCCCCAGATCGTAAACCCGTGCCTGGTTTTCCCAACTTGCTACCGCTGCATATCGACCACTGGCAGACACTTCCAGGCTCAAGACCTTTTCTCCCAGGCCTGCAAAGCGGTGAAGAACGTTTCCGGAAGCCAAATCCCATACGATGAGTGAACTGTCATCCGACACGGTTGCTGCTCGATTATCCGGCAAAAACCTGGCGTCATTGACTGCTGCATCGTGACCGATCAGAACCAAAGGCTCGAGGAGCATCCCCGCCTCGCCGCTGTAGATCCACAGCCGGGCAGAGTAATCGAATGATGTGCTGAGCAGTCGTTTTCCGTCCGGGGCAAGCGTGACCGACTTCACCGGCCCGCCATGGCCCTTCAGGTTTTCCGGCCAGACGTTACCAGCAGGGTCGGCAGCCCAGGTCGGTGACATCACGGTGAGGCTTGCGGCTGTCGCGATGACAGCCGCAACCAATGACAATTGGCGCTGCAAGAAGCCTGTGCTGGCGACCATGGCGCGGCCCGGACTATTCCGCCGGCTGGGCGGCGCTGCTGCCCCGCTCGCGACGACTTTCCTTCTCCAGCTCTTCATCAACCCACAGGGCGTGGTGCTCCTTGGCCCAGTTCAAGTCGACTTCGCCAGACCCCATGGCGTCGAAGGCACCTTCCATGCCCAGGGTCCCGATGTAGATGTGAGCGAGGATCACGCAGACCATGAAGATGGCCATGATTGCATGCCAGAGCTGATTGATCTGCTGTTCCTGCAACACGGTCAGGGCTGTCGGCAGCTCCGTGCCAAAGAGCCAGTTGATCTTGTCAAATGTGTCGCCAAAGAAGTGCGTCGTGAAGGGAAAGAGCAGAGCCCACCCGGACAAGGACAGCGACAGGCCACCCAGCATCACGGACCAGAAGATCAGCTTCTGGCCGGCGTTGAATTTCTTCGCAGGCGGATGCAGATTTTTGGAGAACATGCCGCCCGCCTGCAGGATCCATTTGATGTCGGTCCTGTCCGGCAGGTTATGGCGCACCCACATCACGAAGATCATCACCAGTCCGCCCATGAAGGCGAAGGCCAGATAGTTGTGCAGATACTTGCCGATCTGGGTCAGGAAGCCGAAGGCACTGTCGCCGATCAGAGCAGGAAACACATAACGGCCATACAGCACATTAAGCCCCGACAATCCGAGAACGACGAAGGAAATGGCTGTCATCCAGTGGCCGAAGCGCTCGATCCAAGCAAACCGGGTGATCGTCTGGTCAGACTTGCCATGCTCGATACGGATTCGTCCGCGCAGAGCATAAAAAAGACAAAGGCCAATAATCGTCGCCAGAATGGCCCAACTGGCATAAAGCGACAGCGGACCATTGCGGAAGGAACGCCAGGCTTCCCCTTCGGACTGAATGAGCGTGCCGGCTTTCTTGTCAGGAATGGAGACGAATCCCTGGGTGCCGCTGCGGACGGCGCGCCAGTAGTCGGCCTGGGACGTTTCGCCGAGCGCATTGCCTGGGACCTGACCGTCGACAGGGCTGATTGAACTTGCTTCTTCGCCAGTCCGAACGGAGCTTTGGGCGAAGGCATCCGACGTGCCCAGCTCGGCACCGGCCAGAAGCAACACGCCGAAGACGAGCGCAACCGCCAGACGGCGGAGCAAAGTGCGGGTCATATGAGCAGATGCTGCCTGCATGATGTTACCTCCCAGCCGAAAGTCGAAAGCACTCGGCATCAGTTTTGTTGCAGTTGGCCGCGTTGGCGGAGCTCACGAAGGGTTTCGGCGTCGAGAACCTGGTCGTGTTGACCCTCATAGCCGCCTTTTTCCAGTTTGATCTGGCGGTGCTCTTCGCTGTCACGGCAAGCGGACAGACCCACGACAAGGCTTGCCGCGATCAGGAGTGTTCTTGCCACTCGCCCATTGAAACTGAGGCTCGTCATCTCTTGAATTCCTAACCAGTGAATGAACCGTCATGCGTTGCAAGCCCGCCTGCCGGCCCATTTCCCAACTTGGAGACCTGGTTCACGGCAGGGTTCGATTTGGTTTCCCGCTGCACGCCTTGCGGAAGCGGGAAACGGAGACGCCCTGAAAAGGGTGCCTCCGTTTCGCTCTCGTCGTGGAAGATGGGGCCTTCCACGAACCTCATCTTGTGAGCCTAGAGGCTGCCAGCTTTCTGTTCGTAAGCCGTGCCCCAACCCCAGGCGCCGGATCCAAAGCCACGGGCGACAACGCGCTCGCGGTAGATCGCGGAGACCACATCCCCGTCGCCGGCCAAAAGCGCCTTCGTGGAGCACATCTCAGCGCAGAGCGGCAACTTGCCTTCCGCCAGACGGTTGCGGCCATACTTCTGGAACTCGATGGAAGACATGTCTTCTTCCGGGCCACCGGCACAGAATGTACACTTGTCCATTTTCCCACGGGAACCGAAGTTGCCAGCCTGCGGATACTGCGGCGCGCCAAAAGGACAAGCGTAGAAGCAGTAGCCACAGCCGATGCACAGATCCTTCGAGTGCAACACCACGCCCTCATCGGACTGGTAGAAGCAATCAACCGGACAGACGGCCATGCAAGGCGCGTCGGAACAGTGCATGCAGGCGACTGAAATGGAGCGCTCGCCTGGCTTGCCGTCGTTGATCGTCACAACGCGGCGGCGATTGATGCCCCACGGCACCTCGTGCTCGTTCTTGCAAGCGGTGACACAAGCGTTGCACTCAATGCAGCGTTCGGCGTCACAGAGGAATTTCATACGTGCCATTTTTTCTCTCCTCTCTTACGCGCGCTCGACCCGGCAAAGTGTTGCCTTGGTCTCCTGCATCTGCGTCACGCTGTCATAGCCGTAGGTCTGGGCCGTGTTGGTTGATTCACCCAGGACATACGGGTCGGCACCTGACGGGTACTTATCGCGAAGATCCTTGCCCTCGTAGAACCCACCGAAGTGGAAGGGCATGAAGGTTACACCGCGTCCGACACGCTCGGTGACCATCGCCATGACCTTTACCTTGCCGCCTTCCGGACCGTAGACCCAGACCATCGCACCATCGCGAACGCCAAGATCGTTGGCATCGGCAGTGTTGATCTCGATGAACATGTCCTGCTGCAGTTCGGCCAGCCACGGGTTGGACCGGGTTTCGTCGCCGCCACCTTCGTATTCAACCAGACGACCTGAAGTCAGGATCATCGGGAAGTCCTTGGAGAAATCCTTCTCCTGGATCGACTTGTAGGCCGTTGGCACACGCCAGAAGGTCTTGTCGTCGTAGGTGGCGTAATCTTCGAGAAGATCGCGACGGTTGGTGTAAAGCGGCTCGCGATGCAGCGGTACCGGATCCGGGAAGGTCCAGACCACGGCACGTGCCTTGGCGTTGCCGAAAGGCGCACAACCGTGCTTGATGGCCACGCGCTGGATGCCGCCGGAAAGGTCGGTTTTCCAGTTCACGCCGCCGATCTTCTTTTCCCAATCGGACGGATACGGACCCTGCTGTGACTGCTCGCCGACTTCCTCGGTGTTGCCTTCTTCTCGAACGTAGCCGGCGACCTTTTCGATGGATGCCCGCTCTTCGGGGCTCAGATCCTTGTCCCAGCCAAGCTTTTCAAGCATGGCCATCGTGAACTCGGGATAGCCATCCTCGATTTCCGAACCGACCGGATAGCTGCCTTCAGCAAGCAGGTTCTCACCATTGCGCTCCACACCATAACGTGCACGGAAGCACAGGCCGCCTTCGGCCACCGGCAAGGACGGATCGTAGAGGTTTGCCGTTCCCGGATGCTTCATTTCCGGGGTGCCCCAGGCCGGCCATGGCAGACCGTAGAAGTCGCCATCGCACGGACCACCATTCGCCCGCAAGGATGTGCGATCGAAGGTATGCTGGTTTTCCATGTGGAGCTTCATGCGCTCCGGAGACTGACCAGTATAGCCAATGGTCCACATGCCGCGGTTGAATTCGCGGGTCACGTCTTCGACCAGAGGCTCTTCGCCGTTGATTTCGATGTTCTTGAACATCTCGTCTGCGAAGCCGAACTTCTTGGCGAACTTGTACATGATCGTGTGGTCCGGAAGGCTCTCAAAGAGAGGCTCGACCACTTTCTCACGCCACTGCAGTGACCGGTTGGATGCGGTGACAGAACCGTAGGTTTCGAACTGTGTCGAAGCCGGCAGCAGGTAGACGCCGTCCTTGCGATCAGAAAGCACGGCAGACACGGTCGGATAAGGATCGATGACCACCAGGGTCTCGAGCTTTTCCATCGCGACCTTCATGTCCGGCAGACGGGTCTGGGAGTTCGGAGCATGACCCCAGAATACCATGACCTTGGTGTTGTGCGGCTGCTGCAGGTTGTCTTCGTCTTCGAGGACACCGTCGATCCAGCGGGACACCGGAATGCCCTTCTGGTTGATCATCGGAACGTCTTCGCCGTCAGCACCCTTCATCGAAACGAAGCGACCACGAAGATAGTCGTTGTCAACCTCCCAGACGCGGCTCCAGTGAGCCCAGGCACCGTCGGACAGACCGTAGTAGCCCGGCAGGGTATCGGCCAGAACGCCAAGATCTGTCGCGCCCTGAACGTTGTCATGGCCGCGGAAGATGTTGGTGCCGCCGCCAGCCTTGCCCATGTTGCCAAGGGCGAGCTGCAGGATGCAGTAGGCGCGGGTGTTGTTGTTGCCGTTGGAGTGCTGAGTGCCGCCCATGCACCAGATCACCGTGCCCGGACGGTTGTTGGCAAGTGTGCGAGCAACGCGCTTGAGCTGCGAGCCCGGAACACCGGTAACATTCTCGACTTCTTCGGGCGTCCATTTCGCGACTTCGTCACGGATCTGGTCCATGCCCCAAACACGCTGGCGGATGAATTCCTTGTCTTCCCAGCTGTTTTCAAAGATGTGCCACAGGATACCCCAGACCAAAGCAACGTCGGTACCCGGACGGAACCGGACATACTCGCTGGCGTGGGCCGCCGTACGGGTGAAACGCGGATCACAAACGATCAACGGCGCGTTGTTCTCTTCCTTCGCCTTTAGAAGGTGCATCAGGGAAACCGGATGCGCTTCAGCCGGATTTCCGCCGATGAGGAAGATCGCGCGGGACTTGTGGATGTCGTTGTAGGAGTTTGTCATCGCGCCATAGCCCCAGGTGTTTGCAACACCTGCAACTGTGGTCGAGTGGCAAATACGGGCCTGGTGATCGACATTGTTCGTGCCCCAGAAGGCAGCGAACTTACGCATCAGATAGGCCTGTTCATTGGAATGCTTGGCGGAGCCGAGCCAGTAGACGCTGTCCGGACCGAAGTCTTCGCGAACCTGGGTCATCTTATCGCCGAGTTCGTCGATCGCCTGCTCCCAGGACAAACGCTCCCATTTTCCGCCGACGAGCTTCATCGGGTACTTGAGGCGACGTTCACCATGAGCATGCTCACGAACCGACGCCCCCTTGGCGCAATGGGAGCCAAGGTTGAACGGACTATCGAAGCCCGGCTCCTGACCGACCCAGACACCATCCTTGACTTCCGCCAGAACGGTACAGCCGACCGAGCAGTGTGTACAAACAGACTTCTTGATTTCCACCTTGCCAGCAGAAGCGGCCTGAGCCTGAGCCTTTTGAACCATTCCACCGCCCGACAGCGCGGATACAGCAGCCACGCCACCAGCAGCAAGACCGGAGCGCCGCAAGAAGGTGCGCCGATCCATCGTCGCCATTGCGGCTCCAGACAGCGCAGAGGCCAACCGACCTGAAGCCTGGCGGGCCATACGGCTCGTCTTTTTCCTGAGCATATTTCTCTCCCTCAGTACGGGACCGAACAGCCTCGATAGAGCGGCGGCTTGTGTGCCTGTGCCCTCGTGCGCCAATCCCCTGATATGCCGGCCCCCGTCTGTGCGTCCACGGGGCCCTTTATAAGTTCCGGATCATTTCCCGAGCGCCCTCTCACCAGCACCCGCAAAAACCCGTATTCCTAGAAGCGTGCGGTCTCGTAGACCTTTTTCACGTGGTCAGTTTCCCGGTACCCGACAGCCGTCTCGGACTGCACTTCAGTAGCGACCGCTTCTCCGGCAACAAGCGTCGCCCCGCTGGCCAACGTGCCCAGTCCGGCAAGCTTCAGAAAGCCCCGACGATCTGATCCTTCGTTCGGGGAAGCTGGCGTTTTCCGTTTGTCTGTCATGCCTTGCTCCTGCGTTTTAACGCTTCACATTCAAGTACCGGCTTAACCGGCCATTCCAAACGCTTCTGTTTCAAGCGCCACCAAAACACCGCCCAAAGCCCCAACCGCCGCATAAAATGCGCTGGTGTTCTGAGCCGTCAGATCCTTGAAGAAATGCGGGGCCCAAGAGGCGATATGACAGGTGAAAAACTTTTCCTGGATCGGAAGGGTTGCCGGCTCGCCAAAAGCGCCGGTAATCAGACCTTCCATACATTGCAGAAGAGCTGCAATGTGATCCTCAGGCTCCTTGACCGTGTCGGCCCGGGCAATTCCGAGAACGCCCATGTCAGCACGCAATTCCGCTAGCGGCTTCTCATTCAAGAAGCCCGTCAGGTAAAAGCTGCCGTAAGGCACGAGTTCCCCCCGCCCAAGGCCGATAAAGAGCGCGTTATACTCATCTTTCAAGGAGTTGACGTTTGCGGATTGCGCGGCTTCACTCAATGACTTCAGCGCGAGACCCATCTCGGTTTCATCAGCCGTCAGCGCGCGCAATACATCCATATCGCCAGCACTTGGCGGAGCCTGCAATAGCCGGCCCACAAAACCATAAATCACCGCACGATCCGCATCTTCCGGTGCGATGGCGTGCGTTTGGGACGTCATTTGCGACATTCCAGCCTCTCCTTCGCGTACATGATCACCGCATTCTAAGAGGACATCAAATTAAACCTATAGTGCAACGCACTATAAAGTGCATAAAACTGATTTTAAAACACATCTTTCTTAATTAAAGAAAATTTCACGCATAAAAGATCAATAAATCATATTAGTTTAGCGAAAACCTCATATTTTAAGAATGGAATTTCTCTTTTGATTCCTTGTAGGTAACGCCATTCCTGAAGCAGCCTGAGCAACTCTTGGGCGACTTTTCGCCTTTTTGCCGGCCGAAGCGAAAATAACCGCCCCAAAGCTCTGAAGAAGGAGCAAATGCCGCAGTGCAGCAATCCGCCAAACCCCTTAAAGACCTATGCATGAAATGAAAAACTGAAGCCATATTTCCACTTTCTGGAAAAACAAAAAAGCCGGCCCCCATTCGGGAACCGGCTTCTTGATTTAGGGCAGCCTCAACAACGCATTGTCGTCACATACACCGCCATCATCGCCTCTGCTTATTCGAAGACAATATTCGGCGCGGTCTTTTCACCAGTTTCCGCGTAACGCTCGATCTCGGCCATCACCTTGGAAGCAATGTCACGGTAGATCTGTGCGTGCTGGCTATCAGGCGCAGAGACGACGATCGGTGTTCCGTTGTCGGAGTTCTCACGAATGGCGATGTCCAATGGCACTTCGCCGAGGAAAGGCACTCCGAGCTTTTCCGCTTCCTTGCGGGCGCCACCATGCCCAAAGATATCGTGACGGCCGCCACAACCCGGACAGATGAAGTAGCTCATGTTCTCGACAATCCCGAGAACCGGCACATCGACCCGGCGGAACATGTTCAAACCCTTGCGGGCATCAATCAGCGCCAGATCTTGCGGCGTGGAGACAATAACCGCCCCCGCCAATGGCACCTGCTGAGCCATTGTCAGCTGAGCATCGCCGGTTCCCGGTGGCATATCGACGACCAGAACGTCGAGTTCGCCCCAAGCCACCTCCCGCAGCATCTGGGTTAGCGCCGAAATCACCATCGGGCCGCGCCAGATCATCGGCGTATCCTCTTCCACCATGAAGCCCATCGACATCACCTTGATGCCATAGCCTTCCAACGGCTTCAGAACCCGGCCAGACACTGGCTCCGGCCGACCGGAAACCTGAAACAGACGCGGTATCGACGGACCATAGATATCCGCATCCAAAACCCCCACCTTGAGGCCGTTGGCCTGCAAGCCCAGCGCCAGATTGGTCGTCGTGGTCGATTTCCCGACCCCTCCCTTGCCCGAGGCAACGGCGATAATGCGTTTGACGCCTGGAACGCCGGGCTTGGCAGTGGCCTGCTCCTGTGGCGGATGGCCGCCACGCCCCTGCATCGGCGGCGGCACTGCTGCGGCCTGAGCCGGGGTCGGTGCCGGGCGAACGGGAGAAGCGCCGGATGGTGCTGCGGGCGGAGTTGGCGCAGGCGATGGGGCGCCAGGCATCTTTTCAGCCGTCAGGGCCACCATGGCCGCCTCAACGCCGTCCACTTCGCGCACGACCTTTTCTGCCGCCTGACGCAGTGGCTCCAATTCCTGGGCACGATGGGCAGGAACAGTAATGGAAAAGGCCACTCGCCCATCGGACACGAAGATGTCCGATATCAGCTTCAGGGACACGAGATCTCCCTCAAGATCCGGCCCCTTGACCTTGGAAAGCTGCTCCAGCACCGCCTGTTTGATTGCTTCGCTCATAAATATTCCTGTTTTGCGTCCCAGCCAGGTGCGTTCTCTGGCTGTCAGATTCCGTGCGCCTAACGTAGTCACCTTCTGTCTCGGGTCAATCGGGCCATAACGCCACCCCCGCATGTTGTCCGTCATTTCCCTCGCTTTATGCGATCTTAATGCGGAGGATATGGAATGCCATCGCCACATTGTCGGACTATTTATTTCCCTATTACAGGCAATTGGTGCCAACGCTGCCGTACCAATTGACAAGCTTGTCATAGAAGCCTGAAATCATCTCTCAGACAGACAATGCAATAGGATTAAGGCTGGCCCCTCATCTTCACGCTGCCAACTCGCACTTTTGGAGACCCCTGATGATCACATATCTCAAGAACGGCGTATCGCGCCGCATGTTGCTCAAAGGCGCGGCGGCTGCCGGGATTACTGCTGCTCTCCATCCGTATTCCGTGCTGGCCAAGGAAGGCACAGCCCACCTGCGGCTGATGGAAACCACCGACCTGCACGTTCATGTGTTTCCCTATGACTATTATGCCGACCGCCCGACCGATACCGCAGGCCTGGCGCGCACGGCCACGCTGATCCGCCAAATCCGCGACGAGGCCACCAATTCGATGCTTGTCGACAACGGAGACTTCCTGCAGGGCAATCCACTCGGCGACTACATTGCCTATGAGCGCGGCATGAAGGACGGCGACCTGCATCCGGTGATCAAGGGCATGAATGTGCTCGGCTTCGATGCAGGTACACTTGGCAACCATGAGTTCAACTACGGCCTGGAGTTCATGCAGAAGGTTCTGGCCGGTGCCAATTTCCCAATGGTCTGTGCCAATCTCGCCTCCGGCAAACTGGCCAGCAATCCGCGCGATGACGCCTTCCTGCTCGATCCCTATTTAATCGTTGAAAAGACTGTCATGGACGGTGCAGGCAAAAGCTATCCGATCAAGATCGGGTTTGTCGGTTTCGTCCCGCCGCAGATCATGAACTGGGACCGAGGCCATCTGGAAGGCAATGTGCAGACCCGTGGCATCGTCGAAGCGGCCAAGGCCATCGTACCGGAAATGAAGGAGAAAGGCTGCGACCTGATCGTCGCTCTTTCCCACTCCGGCATCGACGCTTCCAGCCATCAGGATGGCATGGAAAACGCCTCCCTGCATCTGGCCAGCGTAGATGGCATCGATGCGGTCTTTACCGGGCATCAGCATCAGGTGTTTCCGGGCCCGTCGTATGAAGGTCTACCAGGCGTCGACGTGAAAAAAGGGACGCTCTTCGGCAAACCGGCGGCGATGGGCGGCTTCTGGGGCTCGCATCTGGGGGTCATCGACCTGATGCTCGAGCGTGGCGGCGGGTCCTGGCGGATTGCCGGGTTCACCACCGAAGCCCGCCCAATCTACGAAAAGGAAGGACGGGAGGTCACGCCTCTGGTGCACAGCCAGGAAGACGTTCTGGCCGCCGTTCAGGCAGACCATGACGCGACACTGGCCTATGTCCGCCGCCCGGTCGGCGAGACCTCCGCGCCGCTGCATTCCTATTTTGCGCTGGTCGCCGACGACCCGAGCGTACAGATCGTTTCCAAGGCACAGCTCTGGTACATCGGCGACATGATGAAGGAGACGGAGTGGGAGGGCCTGCCGATCCTTTCTGCCGCAGCCCCGTTCAAGGCCGGCGGCCGCGGCGGTCCGGACTATTACACCGATGTGCCGGTCGGCGCCGTCGCCATCAAGAACGTCTCGGATCTCTATCTCTATCCCAACACCGTGCGTGCGGTGAAGGTCAGCGGAGCCACGGTCAAGGAATGGCTGGAACGCTCTGCCGGGATTTTCCTGCAGATCGAGCCCGGGGCCCAGGATGCGCCGCTGATCAACCCGGAGTTCCCAAGTTACAATTTCGATGTGATCGACGGCGTGACCTACAAGATCGACCTGAGCCAGCCATCGAAATACGGCGCCAAGGGCGAGGTGCTTGATCCGCAGGCCAGCCGCATCATCGACCTCCAGTTCGATGGTGCCCCTGTTGATCCGTCTCAGGACTTCATCGTTGCCACCAACAACTACCGCGCCGGCGGTGGCGGCAACTTCCCCGGCATCAGCGACGAAGTGGTGATTTTCGTCGCCCCCGACACCAACCGCGATGTTCTGGTGCGCTATATCGTCGATCAGGGAACTATCAATCCCTCGGCCGACGCCAACTGGACCTTCAAGCCGATGGACGGCACCTCCGTGCTGTTCGACACAGGTCCGCGCGGCAAGGAGCACCTGAACGATGTGAAAGGCGTTGACATTGTCGCGGCCGGCGATGGCGACGACGGCTTTGCACGGTATCGCATCTCCCTCTGAGAGCAGAAATGCGCGGTGAGGTGAAGCCCCATCGCTGCCAAGACAGGCGCCATCCCCGGGCAAGGACACACGGCGGGGGTGGCGAACTTCTTTTGGGGCCGACAGCCTCGAATTCTTCCCAGACCTCGTTCCACCGGAGATCCCATGACTTCACTGCTCGTCACCGGAGCCAATCGCGGCATCGGGTTCCACATCGCAGCATCGGCGCTCGCCAAGGGATGGAGTGTTTTCGGCAGTGTCCGGACCGCCGCTCAGGCACAAGAGCTTGAAACGTCCCTGCCCGGCGTCACGCCGCTGATCTTCGATGTCACCGACGCAAGCGCGGTCAGGGCGACAGCGGAAGCCTTTGACGGACCGCTCGACATCCTGATCAACAACGCCGGAATCATCGGTCCGGAGCGACAGTCGACACTGGACATGGACTTCGAAGGCTTTGCCAGAACGCTTGAGATCAACACGCTTGGCCCACTGGCCGTTTCGCAGGCCTTCCTGCCGGCCTTGAGACGCGCGCAGAGCGGTCGCATCCTGTCCATCTCCAGCCAGATGAGCTGGATGGGCTATGACAAATCTGACCGCATTGCCTATCGCGCCTCGAAAGCGGCGCTGAACAAGGTGATGCAGGGCCTGGCTGCCGACCTGAAACCGGCGGGCATTTCGGTCTGCGTCATAGACCCCGGCTGGGTCGCCACAGATATGGGCGGATCTGCGGCCGACAATGATCCTGCGGATGTGGGCGCGGGCGTGGTCGCGCTGGCCGCCGGTCTTTCACTTCAGGGGACAGGCCGGTTCTACAAGTGGACGGGCGAAGAACGACCATTCTAAACTGCTGGCAACGATAAAGATTCGTTTTCAAGGCATCGCTTTCATGTGCTGGCCCCAGCCCTGCTGCATTCGCGGCAAATACGTCACCCTCGTGCCCCTGTCCCAGGACCATGCCGCCGATCTGGCCGATGCGGCTGCCGATGGCGACGTCCACAAGCTCTGGTACACCAGTGTACCCCATCCAAAGGCAGTTCCGGCAGAGATTGACCGCCGCCTCGGATTACAGAAAGATGGCTTGATGCTGCCGTTCGCGGTCCTCGGCACGGCCAGCGGCAAGGCTGTCGGCATGACCACCTACATGAATATCGACGCGCTCAACCGCCGGGTGGAAATCGGCTCGACCTGGTATCGCAAGAAGGTTCAGCGCTCGCCGTTCAATACGGAATGCAAGTTGCTGCTGCTCAGCCATGCTTTCGAGCAACTCGATTGCATCGCGGTGGAGCTACGCACACATTTCATGAACCGGCAAAGCCGCAACGCCATCGAGCGGCTTGGCGCCAAACTCGACGGCATTCTCCGCTCACATCAGTTGATGGAAGACGGGGCGCTGCGCGACACAGCCGTCTATTCCATCATCGCCAGTGAATGGCTCGCCGTGAAAGCCAATCTGAACTGGCAAATGGAAAAGCCGCGCTAGGAACTCAGCTCAACGGAACACTCCCGCTGCAAACCGGCCTTGCGGCACAGATATGAACCCGGCATAGAGCTTGAAGTCCTCCAAAGCCTTTTCACTACGAATAGCCAATTTCCATGCCCCGAACGCTGCCTTCTCCTCAGAATATTTCCACAGGTCTGTTAATCGGCCTTGTCGGCGCAGGCAGTTCCTTCGCCGTTGTCGTTCAGGGATTGATCGGTGCGGGGGCCACCCAGTCACAGGCAGCCAGCGGCTTGATGGCGCTGTGTCTGGCGCAAGGCGTCATGGCAATCATTGCCTCGCTGAGCTTGAAGATGCCGATCAGCACCGCATGGTCGACACCCGGCGCCGCGCTGCTGGCCACTGGCGCTGCGGTTCAAGGCGGATTTGAGGCCGCTGTCGGAGCGTTTCTCCTGAGCGCCTTGCTCGTCGTGCTCGCCGGACTGTTCAAGCCGCTGACCCGCATCGTGTCGGCCATTCCCATGGCGTTGGCAAATGCCATGTTGGCCGGCATTCTCATGGGGCTTTGCCTGGCGCCGGTCAAAGCCATCCCCGATCATCCCGTTGAGGCCCTGCTGATCATCGCAGTCTGGGCCGTCACTCTTCGTATCAAGCGCGTGCTTGCCGTACCGTTGGCCATGGTGGTGACCATCGGTCTGATTGCCTGGACTGCCGATAGCTCCGATTTAGCCACCCTCTCACTCTTCACTATGCCCGAGTTGGTGACACCAAGCTTCACATGGTCTGCAGCGGTCGGCATTGCTCTGCCGCTGTTCATTGTAACCATGGCTTCCCAGAATATTCCCGGCATCGCCGTGCTCGCTGTTAATGGCTACCACCCCAATGGCGGAAAACTGTTCTCGCTCGCCGGGCTGTTCAGCCTGATCGCTGCTCCGTTCGGCGGACATGCCGTCAATCTGGCCGCGATCACCGCAGCCATGGGGGCTGGTGAGGAGGCTGACCCGGATCCGCAACGCCGCTATTTGGGCACCACCGTGTCTGGCATTTTCTATCTCATCTTCGGCGTATTTGCAGGCGCAGCGACTGTGTTCATCACCCTGGTTCCGCCGATCCTCATTCAGGCTGTCGCCGGGCTTGCGCTAATCGGACCGCTTGCAGGCGCGATCACCGGGGCGACCAATGATCCGGAAACCCGCGAAGCCGCCATGATCACCTTTCTGGTCACAGTCTCCGGAGTAACCTTCTTCCAGATCGGTGGCGCCTTCTGGGGACTCATCGCTGGCGGAGCGTTTTTGGCGCTCATGCGTTATCGACGCGGACAAGTTACCTAAGCCTCTTGCCCGCCAGGTGTTATGTCCCGTAACCTCGAGATCAAATGAGCAGCGACTCCTCCCCTTTCGACAGCTATCTGCTGCGCCCTGACCCGCATTCCGCCGGTTTATCAACCAGTGTGGACGGCATGGATCAGGATGGCCAGATGGTAGCGACCAAGGTTGTCACCGAAAAGGCCCTGACCCTTTACCTGAACGCTCAGGAAGTCGTAACGATGATGACCATCGGCGACCACCCGGACTTGCTCGCGGTTGGCTATCTGAAAAACCAGAACATGCTGGAGCCGGACGATGTCATCACCGCCATTGACTACGACGATGATCTCGAAGTCGTTGTGGTCCGCACCGAGCGGGAAACCAACTATGAGGAAAAGCTGAAGAAGAAGGTGCGCACCTCCGGCTGTGCTCAGGGCACTGTTTTCGGCGATGTCATGGACGGGTTCGAGGACATGCGCCTGCCTCAAACAGCTCGCATGAAAACCTCCTGGCTGTATGCCCTGACGAAGGCCATCAACACCACGCCCTCCCTGTATCTCGAAGCAGGCGCCATCCATGGCTGCGTGCTGGCCTGCAAGGACAAGCCCTTGGTCTATATGGAAGATGTCGGTCGGCATAATGCAGTCGACAAGATCGCCGGCTGGATGACGCTGAACAACATCCCTGCGGAAGACAAGATTTTCTATACCACCGGGCGCCTCACCTCCGAGATGGTGATCAAGACCGTCATGATGGGCATTCCGATCCTCGTGTCGCGCTCCGGCTTCACCGCCTGGGGTGTCGAGCTGGCGCGCAAGGCCGGGCTGACGCTGATCGGTCGCGCCCGAGGCAAACGCTTCGTCGCCCTGGCAGGCCAGGACAGAATTGACTTTGATCTGTCGCCTGACCTCGTTGAGGCAGAACCTCCACGAGCCTCGCGCAAAGGAAGCATGGAAGGCGAATGAGCTCCAGTCCCCTATCCCGACCCGACCCCTCTGTTCTTGCCTGCGTTCTGGCCGGGGGGCAGTCCCGCCGTATGGGAGGCGGTGACAAGACGCTTCTCGACATGGGTGGAAACTCCATGCTGGGCCTCATTCTGGAACGCTTGAAGCCACAGGTGACAGAGGTGATACTAAACGCCAATGGCGACCCGGCACGGTTTGCCAACTTCGGCCTACCGGTGGTGGCCGATCCGATCGAGGGCCACCAAGGGCCTCTGGCGGGAATTCTAGCAGGCCTGATGCATGCGCGTGAGACCGCTCCCAGCGTCAGTCATGTCGTTTCGATTGCCGGCGACACTCCGTTTTTTCCGCGGGACCTGATTGCACGCCTGAGCACTCACCTCCCCTCGGCTGCGCCGGTAATTGCTCTCGCATGTTCACGCCGACGGCTTCATCCGGTCTTCGGACTTTGGCCAGTGGCCTTGGCTGATGACCTGCAGGCCTGGCTGGAGGCTGGTAAAAGCGGCAAGGTTCTAGCCTGGGTGGAACGCCATGACAGTATCGAAGTCGATTTCGACGACGATGCAGAAACCGGACTGGATCCCTTCTTCAACGCCAATCGCCCCGAAGATCTGGACACCGCCCGAGCCGTCCTCAGCCAAGTCGAACGCAATCAGGCAGCAGGATCCGACACACCCGCATGACAACCCCTCCCATCTTCGGTGTCACCGGCTGGAAAAACTCGGGCAAGACACAACTTGTCACAGCGCTAGTCAGTGCGCTGACAGCGCGCGGACTGAAGGTCTCGACCGTCAAACACGCCCATCACGCCTTCGATGTGGACACACCCGGTACCGACAGCTACCGCCACCGGGAAGCCGGGGCGAGCGAAGTGGCACTGGTCTCTGGCCGCCGCTGGGCCCTGATGCATGAGTTGCGGGAAGACGACGAGCCGCCTCTGACCGATATCCTGAAGCGGCTGTCGCCCTGCGATCTGGTGCTCATCGAGGGCTACAAGAGAGAAAGTCACCCCAAGATCGAGGCGCGGCGCCTTGGAAGCACCAAAGACACTCCGCTCAGCGATCAGGATCCGGCCATTCAGGCCATCGCGGCAGATCACCCGGTGGCCGAAACGCATCTTCCTGTCTTCGATCTCAACGACATTTCGGCAATCGCCGATTTCATTTGCCAGAAAACCGGCTTAAAAACCGGGACATGACCAAGGCTGACACCCTCCTCAACGATTGTTTTCTGCACGACAAGGACAGGCTCCGGCACGCGGAGGCCCTGGAGATCCTGCGGAGCCGGATTGCCCCGGTCGTCCCGACCCAGACTGTTGCGTTGCATGAGGCCATGGGGCGCGTTCTGGCCGAAGCGGTTCATGCCCCGCAGGATGTGCCGCTTTGCGACAATTCCGCCGTCGACGGGTATGCCTTCCGGTTTTCCGATCATGAGCCAGCAGGCGGGTTCTTCCAGCTTCGCCACAGGATCGCCGCCGGTCACCCGGCAGCGGAAACCCTGGCACCAGGAGGCGCTGCGCGGATATTCACCGGCGCCGTCATGCCCGATGGGGCCGACACCGTGGCGATGCAGGAAGATTGCGAAACGCATGAACAGGATGGCAAATCCTTTGTTATCGTTCCGAGCGGACTGAAAGCTGGGGCGAACTGCCGAAAGGCTGGCGAGGACCTGACCGCAGGCGCCCAACTGATGCCCTCCGGCCATCGTCTGCGCGCCCAGGACATCGCAGGCCTTGCGTCCATCGGCATGGCCCATGTCAACGTCTTCGCAAAACTGAAGATCGGCCTGTTTGCCACCGGGGATGAACTGAAGCGACCAGGCGAACCGCTGTCTGTCGGAGAAGTCTACGATTCCAACACTTTCTTGCTGAAGGCCCTGGCGTCCAGTCTGCCCGTAGAGATCGAAGATCTGGGGATTCTGGAAGACAAGCAGGAGACCGTGGAAGCCGCTCTGGCCGCTGCCGCCGACCAATGCGATCTGATTCTTACCACTGGCGGCGCCAGCAAGGGCGAAGAAGACCATGTCGGCACCGCTTTGACCCGGCTTGGTCATCGCCATATGTGGCAGCTTGCCATCAAGCCTGGTCGCCCCATGATGTTCGGTCAGATCGGCAACACGGTTGTCCTGGGTCTGCCGGGAAACCCCGTCGCCGCAATGGTCTGTTTTCTTCTGTATGGGCGCCCAGTGATCAGCCGACTTTCTGGCGGTGAGTTTTTGGAGCCGCAACGGTTTCAGGTGCCGGCAGATTTCGCTGTCCCGAAGAAAAAACCAGATCGTCGCGAGTACTACCGGGGCACGTTGGTTACTGATACCCTGGGAATGAGCCGGGTAAAGAAGTTCCAAAAGGATGGCTCCGGCCTGATCACTGGCTTGCGCGAAGCCGATGGCCTCATCGAAATCGCCGAAGAGACGCGCTCCGTAAAGGAGGGCAGCCTTGTGACATTCCTGCCGTTTTCCGGCATGGGGCTGATAAGCTGAGCGCACAGTGCTGAGGCTTCTGCAGTGACCGACTTTGCCGCCTGACAGACCAGACTAAATTACCGGCTCTTTGATCGGCACAGCCCTGCTTGCGTAACCACACGTGACATCACGCAGCGAAACCTCAACCCTTGCGAGAAACATCTCCACGTAAAAGTATGTTTTTTTATTGGGCATGCTTGAATTTTATGCTGAACTACAGCGAAATCATCGCATCGGGTTCTGGAAGGCTTGGCCCTCCAGCCTCAATGCGACACAAAAAGGGGAATAACTTATGCTTTTGAAGCGTATCGCTGCAGCTACCACCGTTCTCTTGGGAACCCTTGCCGGCGCACAGGCCGCCGATTGGTCAAAAGTTCGCATCGGAACAGAAGGCGCCTACCCTCCGTTCAACACCATGACCGCTGATGGTCAGCTGGTCGGGTTCGACATCGACATCGCCAAGGCCCTTTGCGCCGAAATGAAAGTCGAATGCGAATTCGTTGTTCAGGATTGGGACGGAATGATCCCGGCGCTTCTCGCCGGCAAGTTCGACGCAATCATCGCGTCCATGTCGATCACTGAAGAGCGCAAGGAAAAGGTCGACTTCACCGGCAAGTACTACAATACGCCGCCGGCGATCGTCGTCCCGAAAGACAGCAAACTGACCGGCGTGACTGATGCCGATCTGGATGGCGTCGCTCTCGGTGCACAGTCTTCCACGACCCATTCCAACTTCGCGGAAGAAAAGCTGCCTTCCACCGATCTGAAGCTCTATCCGACACCGGATGAGTATAAGCTCGATCTGGTTTCCGGCCGGATTGATGCGGCTATCGATGACGTTGTCGTTCTCTCCGAGTGGCTCGCCACCGAAGACGGCGCTTGCTGCAAAATCCTCGGCACGATCGATCCGGTTCTCGAAATCCACGGCGAAGGCGCAGGCATCGCGATCCGGAAGGAAGACGGCGACCTGAAGGCCATGTTCGACAAGGCCATCGCTGCCATTCGCGAGAACGGCACCTACGAAGAAATCAACAAGGAATACTTTGATTTCGACGTTTTTGGCGGCTAAATACCCCTTCAAATATGGTGACCCGTGGCATTTCCTGCCACGGGTCAAACTTTCACAGGCCAAGTTTTTCTGGTCTGGCGCACACTGCACAACTGACTAGGAAAGCAGCGCCGAAGGAATGGATGACTTACTCACGCTTCTTTCTTTCGGTGACGCCGGGTGGGGAGATGAAATCGCGACTGGCGTCTTCATCACCGTCAGTCTTGCCATTGCGACGATCCCTTTCGGCCTGGTGCTCGGCTTCCTGCTGGCTCTTGCCAAACGCTCCGAAGATCAAAGCCTGCGGCTGGCTGCGAACATCTACACAACCATTTTTCGCGGGCTGCCCGAACTCCTGACGCTGTTTCTCGTCTATTACGGTGTGCAAATCGGCTTACAACAGCTGACACAGATGCTCGGCTTCGATGCCTATATCGAGGTGAATTCCTTTGCAGCGGGTATGATCGCGCTGGCGATGGTGTTTTCCTCCTATGCCTCGGAAGCTTTCCTCTCGGCCTTTCAAGGCATTCCGCAAGGCCAGTATGAAGGCGGCTACGCGCTGGGTCTCTCCAAACGTCAAACAATGGTGCTGGTGATTGCACCGCAGCTGCTCCGCCTCTCCCTGCCCGCCTTGAGCAATCTCTGGCTGATCCTGCTGAAGGACACCGCCCTCGTTTCGGTGATCGGCCTGGCAGACCTGGTTCGCCAAGCCGGTATGGCTGCGCGGATCACCAAGGAGCCGTTCCTGTTCTTCGGCATTGCCTTCCTGATCTATCTGGTGCTGGCGATCCTTTCCTCAATCGGCCTGTCGCGCATTGATGCATACGCCAAGCGCGGGGAGGCTTCACGATGAGCATTTCCCTCGCCGTCATAAGTCCGAAAGCACCACCACCGCCGCGGCCCCAGCCATGGAGCTCGACCCGTATCATCGGCCATGTGCTCATGGCATTGTGGATTGTGGCCGGAGCCTCTCTGCTTTGGTATCTTGCCAGCAATGTCGCCAGCCCGTTTGTGCTGAAATACTGGTCCGATTATCTGGACGGCATATGGACCACGATCCAGATCGTTGTCATTTCCCTAGCCATAGGTTCGCTGCTGTCGCTACCGATCGCCGCCGGGAGGTCGTCCAAGCGCAAGATCTTTTTCCTGCCGGCTTATGCCTACGTCTATATTTTCCGTGGCACGCCACTGCTCGCCCAGACGTTCCTGATCTACTACGGGGCCGGCTCCTTTCGGCCGGAGCTGCAGGAAATAGGATTGTGGTGGTTTTTCCGAGATGCCTGGTATTGCGTGATATTCGCCTTCTCGCTGAACACTTCCGCCTATCAGGCAGAAATTCTGCGTGGCGCAATCCAGAGTGTGCCCAAGGGCCAATGGGAAGGCGCACAAGCGCTTGGCCTATCCCGCCCGATCATCTTCTGGAAGATCATCCTGCCGCAAGCCCTGATGGTGTCCCTGCGCCCCTATGGCAATGAGATCATCCTGATGGTCAAAGGTTCGGCCATTGCCTCCATCGTGACGGTCTTCGACCTGATGGGCGAAACCCGGCGAGCCTTCTCGCGTTCCTTCGACTTCCAGGCCTATATCTGGGCGGCGGTTTTCTATCTGCTGATCGTTGAAATACTACGTCAGATCTGGGACCGGTTGGAACGTCGCCTCACACGCCACCTCCAGCGCTGAGCAGATCATCTGAATCCATCGCCGTCTCCCTGCCGAAAATTCGATACGTCACGATCTGGCCTTGACCAGACGACGGGCAATTCGTCAAAAGAGAGCTCAATTCAGCGCGGAGCTTTCACGATATGACTTCTCAGAAAAAGACACCAAAAGCACTGCACACCAACAGCCTTCTCGCCCACGGTGGCGGGGGCTACGACAAGGCGACTGGTGCCGTGGTTCCCCCCATTCCGATGGCCACGACCTTCGTGCGCGACGAAGCCTATGAGCTGGTCTCCGAGGGGCATCTCTACTCACGCGACCACAATGATGTGTTTCGCAAGGTCGAGGGGCTCATCGCCACTCTGGAAGACGGCGCAGAAAGCCGGCTTTTTGCCTCGGGCATGGCGGCGATTGCAGCAATCGTGCGGACAGTGAAACCGGGCGGCACCATTCTGCTGCAGGCCGGCATTTACTGGGGCACCACGGTGTTTTTTCGCAAGACCTGTGAGCGCTCCAACATCGCCCTTGTGGAAGTGGATGCAACCGACCTACAGGTGCTTGCTGATCAGATCGCTACGACAAAGCCTGACCTCATCTTTATCGAAGTACCAAGCAACCCTTTCCTGAAAGTGGTCGACATCGCCAAGGTGTCGGAGATATCGAAGTCATTCGGCTCGGTGGTCTGCGTCGATGCCACGGCTGTAACGCCGCTGATCATGAAGCCACTGCAGCTGGGGGCCGATCTGGTGATGCACTCCGCGACCAAGGCACTGAACGGCCACTCGGATGTTCTCGGTGGTGTGATTACTTGCACCGACCCAACCTCACCGGCGTGGGAGTTCATTCGTGCCGAGCGTCATGGGGCCGGCGCGGTGATGGGATCTTTTGAAGCCTGGTTGCTGCTGCGCGGTCTGCGCACGCTGGGTCTGCGAGTTGAACGGATGAATGCCAACTCTCAGGCCTTCGCAGAGCACTTCGACGGCCACCCCAAGATGGAAGCAGTGCTTTATCCGGGGCTTGAAAGCGCCGAAGGGCATGAGCTTGCGAAAGCTCAGATGTCTGGTGGCTACGGCTCATTGATGAGCCTCATCCTCAAAGGCTCCAAAGATGACGCCCTGAAGGTTGCTGGTGCGCTCAATCTCTTCCAGCGCGCGACATCACTGGGTGGAGTGGAAAGCCTGATCGAACACCGCGAGACCATTGAGGGCCCAGAATCCGGCATTCCCGTCACCTTGCTGCGCCTATCCATTGGCATCGAGCACCTGGATGATTTGATTGGCGATATGGAACAGGCACTCGAGATCATCTGATCTGACTAAAGGCCACCGCACTGGACTTCCGTTTCCGCCGCTTTGCGTTTGATCCAATGGATAAACTTCTTGAGCGGCGGACGCGGTTCGCCTTTGCCTCTGACGATATGATAGCCGGACGCCTCCGGACGCAATTCTTCAGCCAGAACGCGCAAGTGACCGGCCTGAATCAGGCTTTCCACAAAGATCCGTGCCGTAGCCGTGATCCCCGTTCCCCGCCGCACGCCATCCAGCACCATGTAGCCTGGCAAATGGGTGATATTGAGCTTTGAGCGAGGCACCACGCCCTGACGTTCCAACCATTGCGCCAGCTCATTGGTGCCCAGCTCCTGCAGCCAGGGGAAGTCCTGAAGATCAGACGGCTGATAGACCGTATCCTTGCCCACAAGGCTGGTCGCGCCAACCACCACATACCCCGACAACAGCAGCGGTTCGCACAGCAGGCCCGGCCATTCGCCGCCGCCATATCGAACCGCAACATCCACATCGCTCGCCGCCAGATCCACAACTTGCGACGTCGGATTGAGCATCAGCTCGATCTCCGGATGGATCTGCTTGAAGTCTGAGATGCGCGGCATCAGCCAGCTGACCGCAAAAGAGGGCGTCACCGTCACATTGAGCGGCCTTTCGGTGTTGCCGCGCAGAATATCGTCGACGGTCTCAGAGATCACCGCGAATCCCTCCATCAGGCCCTCAGCCAGCCGCGCCCCATCGGCGGTCAGGGACACCCCGCGCCCTGCCCGCTCCACCAGCCTTGTGCCCAGATGGGTTTCCAATGCGCGCACCTGCTGGCTGACAGCAGCATGGGTGACGTTCAACTCCCGTCCGGCTGCGGAGAAGCTGTTGGTCTGGGCGACAGCTGCGAAAGCCCGCAGTCCGGTCAAGGGGGGAAGGTGGCGAAAACTCATATGTAATTCCAGCTTACATTTGAAAAATTATCCTGACTGGCATTAATTCAGCAATGACCTCATGTTTCAAGCACCGAAAGCAAACAGAGGACGTAAGACCATGTTTAACACATACGCTGAGAGCATTCTGACCGCCACCCGTTTGGGCCAGTTCACCCGCCCTTTGCCCGTTCCCCAGCAGAGGTTGCACCACGTATCTGATGCGGCGCCTGAGAACCGCGAAATCCGGCGTCCACGCAATCGCTTCACCTTCTGGATCTAGGTCTATCTCCTGACAGGCAAAAGTGAATGCGCTACACATCTTCCACAGTGACGTGACAGGCCCAACAATGCAGGGCCTGTCACTTTTCAGCGGAGGAGTTCTCATGGCGAAGGTTGCATTCATCGGGCTGGGCGTAATGGGGTATCCCATGGCTGGCCACCTCAAGACCAAGGGCGGGCACGACGTGACCGTCTACAACCGCACAACTGACAAGGCGGAAAAATGGGCGACCGAATTCGGCGGTCAGTACGCTTCGACCCCAGCAGAAGCAGCTAAAGACTGTGACTTCGTCTTCGCCTGCGTCGGCAATGATGACGACCTGCGCGCTGTCACCATAGGGCCCGACGGCGCTTTCTCCGCTCTGAAATCCGATGCTATCTTTATCGACAACACCACGGCTTCGGCGGCAGTGGCACGTGAGTTGTACCTTGCGGCAAAGGAAAAGGGTTGCGGCTTCATCGACGCGCCGGTGTCCGGCGGCCAGGCGGGGGCAGAAAACGGCGTGCTGACTGTGATGTGCGGTGGCGATCAGGATGTCTTCGACCGCGCCAAACCGGCCATTGATTCCTTTGCCAAGTTCGTCGGCCTGATGGGCGAAAGTGGCGCTGGCCAGCTGACCAAGATGTGCAATCAGATCTGTATCGCAGGTATCGTTCAGGGTTTGTCAGAATCCATCCACTTTGCCAAGCAGGCGGGCCTTGATGTCGCGACTGTCATCTCTGCCATTCGCGGTGGCGCAGCACAGTCGTGGCAAATGGAGAACCGTTGGGAAACCATGGAAAAAGGCAAGTTCGACTATGGCTTTGCCGTGGACTGGATGCGCAAGGACCTGGGCATCTGCCTGAAAACCGCGAACGACACCGGAGCCAGGCTGCCGGCAACGGCGCTGATCGACCAGTTCTACGCCGACGTGCAGGAGATGGGCGGTGGGCGCTGGGATACGTCGTCGCTGCTGACCCGCCTGGAAAAGCCAAAAGGCGCCTGAGAAGAAGGCGCGGATCGTCAGATCCGCGCCCTTGCCCCAACGTCACAGTGGGCGCTTTTCAGCTCAGGAGGCGCTGCCCTTGGGCTTTTCGGCCGGTACATAGCCCAGCGGCAGCTGGGTCGTGTATTTGATCTGCTCCATGGCGAAAGTTGTAGAGACATCCGTGATCTCGATCTTCGCGATCAGGCGCTTGTAGAAGTCGTCATAGGCATCGATATCAGGAACCGAGACGCGAAGCAGGTAATCGACCTGCCCTGCCATTCGATAGAATTCAACCACTTCCGGAAACTCCCTGATCACATCAGCAAATTTCTTCAGCCAGTCTTCCGTATGCTGAGAGGTCGTGATCGCGACGAAGGCCGTCACCTTGACGTTGACCTTCTTCGGATCGAGCAACGCCACCCGCCCCGTGATCACCCCGTCTTCTTCCATCTTCTGGATACGGCGCCAGCAGGGCGTGGTGGACAGGCCCACACGACGGCCAATTTCAGCAACGGGGATAGTGCAGTCTTCCTGGAGAATGGACAGAATGCGGCGGTCAATGCGGTCAATCATGGTTCTTCCAGGCCCTAGAAGGGAATTAGCGATCTGCGTAAGAGCGACGGAGGTGGAATATCATACCTCAGATAACCTCAAATCCTTGCGCCCATCCTAGTCCAAAGTCAATGTAACCGGCATTATGAAACGATTTTCCAGATTCCATCAACGCTAGACTTCAGACGGACGCGCCACCAGCTTCGCCACGCGACCGCGCAGAACTGGCAAGAGGTCTGTTTCAAACCAGGGGTTCTTGCGAAGCCAGGCATTGTTGCGCCAAGAAGGATGCGGCAAGGGCAGCACTGCGGGGCTGCGTGTCTCATCCTCCAGATAATCCCGCCAATTCGTGACCGTTTCCGTCAATGTCTTCTTACGTTCGCTCCCGAGGTGATAGGCCTGCGCGTATTGACCGATGGTCAGGACCAACTCGACCTGTGGCAGCAGCGTAAAGAGACGGTCATGCCACGTCAGGCGACATTCCTTGCGTGGCGGCAAGTCGCCCCCTTTTGCGTCCAGCCCCGGAAAACAGAATCCCATGGGCACGATCGCCAAGCGGTTTTCATCATAAAATACGTCTTCATCGATCCCCAACCACGTGCGTAACCGGTCACCAGACGGGTCCGTGAAGGGCCTGCCGGATTTATGGACTCGTGTTCCCGGCGCTTGTCCACAGATACACAGACGTGCGGAGGATGAAACCTGCAGTACCGGGCGGGGCTCGTGCGGCAATGGCTTGGAAACCGGGGCTTCCACGCAGATCCTGCAAGAGCTGATTGCGCCGGCCAGTTCTGCCAGCTCCCCGCTTTCACGACATGATTCCGCCATTCCATCCAAGCCCTTGATATTTTTACGTTTCGTTCACCATGAAACTGAGCCTGTTCTTAAGAAATTCTGATCAGGATATGTCCAACACACACCCACTCAGTCAGGCTTTCGAAAGGGTTTCGTCGGCACATGGCCCCTCAGGCCCCCAGCTCAGATACCAACACCACTTCGGCTCACACCCGCACGGTCGTCAACCGTGAACGGGCAAAGCGCCGACGTGAGATGGCACGCACCCTGCGCACCGCGCGCAGTCATATCGGCCTGCGCGACCCTGACAGCAGTACCTTCGAACAAGAACGCCTGCATCTGTTTGCCGACACGCGTATCAGTTCGACGTTCGCCGTGCCACTTCTGGCGTTGGTGATTGCCGCCATCGCCAGCTTGTGGATCCACCCGGCACTGGTCGGCTGCTGGTTCGTCGGCACATTGTGCATGCACATCCTGACAGTTGCCACTTGCCGATCCTACGAGCGGGCCAGCTCTACCCGGCGCGCCAAACGTCCATGGCTGCGTCGGTTTGCACTTGGCGACCTGCTCTATGGCTGCTCATGGGCGGCATTCTTCCTGCTCCCCCGCCACACGGAGGTAAGCGACGGCTTTCTGGTTTTCCAGTTTGCCGCGATGTTGATCGTCGTGGCGATGAACACAATGCAATCGGCAACCCTGCCGCGCGCGCTTCTGGCGGGTACACTGCCCGTGTCTCTGACCTTGACGGCGACCTTCCTTCAGCATCCCGAACCGATGCAGTTCACGTTGGCCGCGATGGCGCTGGGATCGCAAGGCTTCTTCCTGATCCTCGGCAACCAGCTTTTGAAAAACGCCAACACGATGCTGGAATACCGGGCGGAGAAGGACCACCTGATCGCCGAGCTGGAAACAGCCAACGCCATGTCGGACGAATCCAGACGTCGGGCTGAGGAAGCCAATCTTGCGAAGTCACGCTTCCTGGCCACCATGAGCCATGAGTTGCGAACGCCGCTGAACGCCATCCTGGGCTTTTCGGAGGTGATGAAGGATGAAATCCTCGGGACTATGCAGAACCCGACCTACAAGTCCTACGCCGCAGACATTCATTCCTCGGGCTCACATTTGTTGAACCTGATCAATGAGATCCTCGACCTGTCCCGCGTCGAGGCCGGACGTTATGAGCTGCACGAAGGGTTCCTGGACCTGCCGGATCTGGCTGAAGACTGCATGGCCATGATGCAGATCCGCGCCAAGTCGAAGAATATTGAACTGATCGAAACCCATGATGTGGACATCGGCCGAGTGTGGGCGGATGAGCGCGCCCTGCGGCAAGTGATCCTCAACCTGATGTCGAACGCCATCAAGTTCACTCCGGTCGACGGCCGTGTCGAAGTTCGAATGGAAAGCACCTCCCACGGCGGGATCCGCATCAGCGTCTCAGACAATGGGCCCGGAATTCCGGAGACGGAGCTTCCCGTGGTTTTGCAGGCCTTTGGCCAGGGATCAGTTGCCATTCAAAGCGCCGAACCCGGAACCGGCCTCGGCCTGTCCATCGTGCAGGCCTTGGTTGCCATGCACGGCGGCACCTTCAAGCTGACGTCCAAGGTGCGTCAGGGCACCAACGCCAGCTTTACCCTGCCCGCTTCACGGCTTTCGAGCGAGGCGCCGGCGCTTTTCGACGCGGTACCAGCCTTCGACGAAGAAGACGCCCGTCGCACCGCCTGAGCGCCGCGACCTGGGCCGAGTTCCCCGCTGCGCAGATACTAATGCGCCTGGTGAGCTAACAGTGATGCGGGTCAGGCGTCCTTGGAGCTGACCCCAGCCTGCAAGAAGGTTGCCATGCCATTGTGAGTTTCGGCAGCTGCCTTGACGATGCCCGCGGCCAGAGCGGCTCCTGTGCCCTCACCCAAGCGCATTCCGAAATCAAGCAGAGCTTCCTTGCCCATGGTCTCCAGTGCCCGCCGGTGCCCGGCTTCAGCCGAAATATGAGCGAACTGGCAATGGTCGAGGCCAGTCGGATCCATGGCGTAAACGACAGCTGCCGCTGCGGTGGTGACAAAGCCGTCAACCAGCACAGGCACCCGCTGCAGACGGGCGGCCACAATCAGGCCTGCCATGGCGGCAATCTCGCGACCGCCAATCTTGCGCAGCACCTCAAGCGGATCTTTTTCGTTACCCAATCGGGCAATGGCCTGTTCGACTGCTTCGCGCTTGCGCGCAAGACCGGCATCGTCAACACCAGTGCCGCGACCGATCCAGTCAGCAGCCTGACCACCAAAGAGACCATTGAGAACAGCTGCTGCAACCGTTGTGTTGCCAATGCCCATCTCACCCAGACAGATGAGATCCACGCCGCCAGCCAGAGCCTCCATGCCGTAGGCCATGGTTGCAGCGCAATTGGCTTCATCCATCGCATCTTCTTCGGTGATCGACGGCGTCGGGATTTCGACAGCCAGATCGAAGACCTTCAGGCCGATGTCATTGGAACGGCAGATCTGATTGATTGCAGCACCACCGGCAGCGAAGTTCTCGACCATCTGTGCATTGACCGAGCTCGGAAAGGCCGAAACGCCCTTGTCGGCGACACCATGAGACGTGGCGAAGATCGCCACGAGCGGACGCGTCACCTTTGGTGAAGACTTGCCGGACCAGGCTGCCAGCCACTCTGCGAGCTCTTCCAGCTTGCCGAGAGAGCCTGCTGGTTTGGTCAATTGGGCATCGCGGGCTTTCACCGCCTGCAGAGCATCCTCATCCGGCCCCGGCATGGACTTCACCAGGTTGCGAATATCTTCAAAGGGAAGCGCGGATTCGGAGAAAGACATCAGGCAAGGGCTCCTGGCATATTGAAGTGGGACAACAAAGCGGCACGGCACTTTTGGCCGTCGTTGGGGCGCAGACAGCAACCTCCGCCGCACTTGGTTTGTCATGTGCGCCGATCTATAACGGGGGCCGTGAAAAACACAAGGTCGGGACGGGCAGCGCACCATGGATGATGGCGAAAACAGATCCTGGGCCAAAAGCCTGAAACAGGTTCTCAGGAAATGGCACCCGCTTCAGGTTGCCAGCGATGTCGCCGCCTGTGTCCGGTTCTTTTCGCGACTGCCCTTGCCTCCCGCCGGTCCCTTGGACCGGATCGACGCTGCACCGGACTTTTCCCGAATTTCCTACGCGGCTCCTTTGGCGGGCCTGGTGATCTCTGCCCCCGCAGCCCTACTCACTCTCGTCCTCGGTTTGACGCCCCTCCCCGATCTGGTCGTGGCAACTTTAGCGGTCGCGCTGCTGGTGGCAGTCTGCGGGGCCCTGCACGAAGATGGGCTAGGCGACGTTGTTGACGGCTTTTTCGGTGGCACGACCCCGAAACGACGCATGGAGATCATGAAGGACAGCCGGGTGGGTGCCTTTGGAGCGCTGACGCTGGCGATCGCGATCCTTCTCAGGGTATTGCTTCTGGCTGGCCTGCTGCAGGCTCTGGACGGCTGGGCCGTCGTGCCGCTTGTTGTCGGCGAAGCGCTCAGCCGTGGCCTTATGATCTGGCAGTGGCGATCTCATCCTTCCGCCCGACCGGGCGGGCTTGGCGCACGCTTTGGCAAACCCGACGCTGTTCAGGTAAATGCCGCCGCCCTGATTTGCGGGTTGGCTCTGCTGACTTGTCTCATAAGCGTTCCCCTGCTCAATCTGGCACTTGGCGGTCTTCTGGCCAGTGCTGGCGCCTACGGTGTCGGGCGCCTCGCCGTCTCCAAGATCGGCGGAACAACCGGCGATGTTCTGGGAGCAGCACAACAAATCGCCGTGATCTGCTTTTTAATCGGCTTGCAACTGGCCCCAATGTGATGTGATTGGCGAGGATTGCGGTTGCGCTCGCCGCGTGCCAGTTTCCCGTCATGTGCTTTCCTCCCCCGTTCCGTAAAGTTGAAATGCAGCCAGAAACCTCGACCACCCGCCTGATTGCAACGCTCCTCGTCTGCCTGTTTCTTGCCGGCTGCGGAGCGCGCCCGGTCACGGGCGCCTTGCAGGTCAGCGAAGAGGATGCGCCAGGCACCACCAAGCATGACATCCTGATCGTCTCGACACGTGAAAAGGATGAACGCCCTGGGACCTACTTCAATGGCGAGCGGTCGATGCTGGCCAATTACGCGGAGGCCGAAATCAGCGTCCCTCCGGGCCACGCAGCCGGCCAGATCGAATGGCCGAATGCCGCACCAGGCAATCCGGCCACGGATTTCACAGCACGCGAAGCATCCTATCTAAAAGACCGGGCAGCTTGGAAAGCGGACCTGAACAAGAGACTGATGGCCAAACCGAAGAGCGAACGCAGCGTTTTCCTGTTTATCCATGGCTACAACACTTTGTTTGCCGAGGGGCTCTATCGTTTCACCCAGTTCGTCCATGACAGCGGATTTACCGGCGTTCCTGTGCATTTCAGTTGGGCGTCGCGCGGCAGCCTGACCGACTACGTCTACGACCTCAACAGTGCTCTGGTGGCCCGCACTGCCTTGCAGCAAACGGTCGCCGACATTGCCGACAGCAAGGCAGAAAACATCTTCATCCTGGCCCACTCCATGGGCAACTGGCTGATGATGGAGACGGCTCGGCAGTTGCCGATCAAGGAGCGGTTGCAGCTCGACCGCAGGGTGACGCAGGTCATACTGGCAGCTCCTGACATCGACATCGATGTTTTCAAGGAGCAGCTGATGGCGATGGGCAAGCCGAGCAAGCCCTTCGTCATTCTGGTTTCGGAAGATGATCGCGCCTTGAACATTTCGCAGCGCATTGCCGGAGGGAAATCGCGGGTTGGGTCCTACGGCGATGGCAAGGAGCTGGCGGAGTTGGGTGCCATTGTCATCAATCTGACGAGCATCAAGGGCAGCGATGTCACCAACCATTCGAAGTTTGCCGAAATTGCCGCAGCAGCTCCGCAACTGGCCGACGTCCTGAGCCAGCAAGACCTGACAAGCTTCGACCCCAATGGCCCGAACCAAATCGGACAAGCGGGTCAGGATCTGGGCAGCTTTGTCCTGTCGACTGCTCAAGTCGCCGTGACCCTTCCAACTGCCCTGATCACTCTACCGATCTCACTTGCGAGCGGGAGACGGTAACGGCCAGAGACTGGCGGGATCCGCCAAGCCTGCCTATATCCCAATGCATGAAGACACCTTGTAACAAAACCTGCCAGATCCATCCCGTCACGGGGCTCTGCCTTGGCTGTCATCGCAGCCTTGAGGAAATCGGCAGCTGGTCACGCTATTCCGACACTCAACGGGCGCACATCATGGCTGAGCTTCCCACCCGCACGCCTGCCCAACGGACGGAGGCTCAATGATGCGGCAGATTCGCGGTATTGCTCTAGGTGTTCTGGTGCTGGCAATCATGGGGTTTGGTCTCTACTGGCTGTTTGGCCCCGCGACAGATCCATCCGAGCTTGACATGGACACAACCGGTCCCCGGCTTGTGGCGATGTCGGTGCTGGCGTTCGTGTTCGTCGCCAGCCTTTTGTTCCAACAACCCAAAGTTGGCGACATCGTGCGTGGCACCTTTTTCTGGGGTGGTCTGATCGCCGTACTGGTTGTCGGCTATACGTTTCGCCACGACATGATCAATGGCGGCTACCGGGTGCTCGGAGCCCTTGCCCCCGGTCTTGCTGTGCCGCAGGAGGATGGCAATATACTGGTGGTGCGTGACCGCTCCGGGCATTTCCAGGTGCGCGCCGACGTCAACGGCCAATCAACGGAGATGCTGTTCGACACCGGCGCCAGCACAGTCGTGCTGACTTACCAGGACGCGCAGGCAGCAGGATATGATCCGGAAAACCTCATCTTCACAATCCCGGTCCGCACCGCCAACGGCCGCGCCATGGTCGCCCCAGTCCAGATCAACGAACTGCAAATTGCCGACCTGCGGCTGACCGACCTGCGAGCCTTTGTCGCCCGCGACGGCACATTGGAGACCAGTTTGCTGGGCATGCGTGCCCTTGATCGTCTGAAAAGCTGGCGGATTGAAGGGGACAAGCTCGTTCTAACTCCATAAAGAGTGCTACTTTTTGAGATTAGAAACCGGCAAGGCTCGCAAAAAAGCGGGCTGACACCACCAGCAGAAACGCTCCAAAAGCCAGCTCCATCTTGCGACGGCTCGTGGCGTGCGCGACGCGAACACCCAAAGGTGCCATCAGGATGGTGACCGGAATGATCAGCGCAACACCGAGCAGATTAACGAAGCCGAGCGAGAACGGCGGCAGATAGTCAGAGCCCCACCCAGCCCAGATCAGGCCAATGGTGCCGGGAATGGAAATCAGCACGCCGGTGCCGGAGGACGTGGCGACGGCCTGATGGATCGGGCGTCCGTAGAGGGTCATGAAGGTATTGTTCATCACTCCGCCGCCGATGCCCATCAATGTGGAGAAAAATCCGATCAGCGCGCCACAGACAGGACGAATCGGAAAGCCTGGAATGTCGTCGGCAATCTTGGCCCCGCGCTTGTCGAAGAGCATTCGAAGACCCAGCACCAGTGCCAGAACGGCAAAGATGCCCTTCAGCTCGGCACCTGAAACGTAAGCCGCCAGTAGCGAGGCGACAACCACCCCCAGAGGCAAGGGAATGAGCCAGGAACGCAGAAGATCAAGATCGACAGCGCCACGGCGCTTGTGCGCCATGAAGGAGCGCAACGAGGTCGGCACGATGATCGCCAAAGAGGTCGCGACAGAAATGTGCATCCGCACACTTTCATCGACCTGCAGGATCGTCAGAAACTGGTAGAGAACCGGCACCAGAACAGCGCCGCCGCCAATGCCAAAAAGCCCTGCCAGAAAACCGGCGATGGCGCCGGCCCCGATCAGGGCGAGAGCGAGCCAGACGGCATCCATGATCTGGAAGCTGCCGGCGATCGTCGCAAAGTCCATCTTGTTTAAATTACCTTCAGGCAGGGACTGAAGGATCCTGTATCAGCGTCAGGCTGCCTCACCGGATCCAATATCAGACTCAGAAAAATCGTCGTCAGCATGATCTTGAGGCTGAACCGCCGCAAGGGCCTTTTCCACCACTTCGGTACCCGCACCCGGCTTGACCGCCTCAACAGTCAGAATACGGCGCCAAGAGCGGGCACCCGGGCGGCCATGAAACAGGCCGAGCATGTGGCGGGTGATGTTTGACAGCCGCGCGCCCTCTGACAGCCGGGCCTCGATATAGGGCAAATAGGCTTCCACCGCCTGCCAGGGAGATATGTCTTCACCGGTATCGCCATAGACCCGGCGATCGACCTCCCCCATCATCTGCGGCGTGTGATAGGCCGCACGCCCGAGCATGACTCCGTCGAATTCCGGCAGAAATGTCTCGGCCAATTCAAGGTCGCCGATGCCGCCATTAATTCCGATGAACAGGTCAGGAAAGCGACTCTTCAATCGGCGAACCCGGTCGTAATCCAACGGTGGAATATCGCGGTTCTCCTTCGGACTCAGGCCTTTCAACCAAGCTTTGCGGGCATGTACCCAGAGCGCATCGGCGCCCGCTGTTACAACCGCATCGGCGATGGCATCCAACGCCGGCTCCGGATCCTGCTCGTCAACACCGATGCGGCATTTCACCGTCACGGGAATATCGACGACATCCTTCATCGCCTTGACGCAATCCGCGACCAGCTGCGGTTCAAGCATCAGGCATGCACCGAAGGCGCCAGACTGAACCCGGTCTGACGGACAGCCAACGTTGATATTGACTTCGTCATAGCCCCAATCCTCAACTATCTTGGCTGAAGCGGCCATCGCCTCGGGTTCAGATCCACCAAGCTGGCAGGCAATCGGGTGTTCGAGATCGGAAAATCCCAGAATCTTGTCCCGGTCACCATGAATGACCGCACCTGTTGTCACCATCTCCGTATAGAGCAGTGCATGACGGCTCAACTGCCGATGGAATGCGCGGCAGTGCCGGTCTGTCCATGCCATCATGGGCGCAATGGCAAAGCGCGGCTGATGCTCGGAATAAAGGCGTTTCGATGTGGTCATGGCCGGGCTTTTAGCAGAGAGCCCCTCAAACGCAAAGACCAGTGTGACCGCACAGTTTGGCCCGCTGCTGACCTTGCGGCTTTGCAACCGACCTGCGACAGAACCTCGAACCCTGGAAGTCAGCACAAGCAAGAGTACGGTCGGGAGGAAGAGGCATGGCAACGGCGGCAGACGCACTTCGCGCACGCACCACCACCGGTATCCTGCTGATGTGTGCCGGTGTGGCATGTCTTTGCGTCAATGACGCGATCGCCAAGACATTGAGCAGCAGCTATTATCCGGTGCAGGTTCTGTTTCTACGCAGCATCATTGCTCTGCCTTTTGCAGCCCTGATTGCCTGGAAAATGGGTGGCGTTGCGGCTTTAAAATCCTATCGACCCGCCGCTCATCTCTTGCGCGGCTTGTTGTGGATCGTCGCCGCTACAATGTTCTTCACCAGTCTGGGGTTGCTCGGACTGGCAGAAGCCACGACGCTGATTTTCGCCGCCCCCATGTTCATTTGCGCGCTGTCCGCGCTGGTCTTGCGCGAGCAGGTCGGATGGCGGCGCTGGCTTGCCGTATTGGTCGGGTTTGTCGGCGTTCTGATTGTCGTGCGGCCCGGCAGCGATACCTTCCAGGCGGCCTCACTCTTGCCAATCGCAACAGCAGTTCTTTACGCCTTGCTGATGATCAGTGCCCGTTGGGTCGATCCGCGCGAGAGTGTCTGGACCATGATGGTCTATCTCGTGGGCGTTGGAACTCTTCTGAGTGCATCGGCTGCGCCATTTTTCTGGCTGCCGGTTCAGGGAAAAGACATCTGGTTTTTCTTCGGCATTGCCGTGTTCGGCACCGCCGGAATGACGTTAATGACCCAGGCGTTCCGGTTTGCGCCTGCCCCAGCCGTGGCCCCCTTCGACTATACTGCTCTGCTCTGGGCGACTTTGCTCGGATATGTTTTCTGGAGCGAGATCCCCGACACGGCGACTTACGTTGGAGCCTCCGTGATCGTCGCCAGCGGTCTGTTCATCGTCTACCGCGAATGGAAACTGGACAGCTGAACCTGCTCAGCTATTTCGGTCCTGCTCAAGCTCGGATTTGGACCGGCTGACCACCCTGTGTTCCACCCAGCGCAACACTGCGATGACCAGAAATCCGAGTAGCGCTGCTGGAATGGCGACCGACCAAAGCCCAAGTCCCACAGCGAGGCCGCTAGCCCCGGCAAGCCACATTCCGGCACCGGTGGTCAGCCCCTTCACCTCCCCTTTGGTGAACACGATCATCCCTGCAGCCAGAAATGCCACCCCGGATGTGACAGCTTCAACCATACGAATTGGATCCATGCGGACTGTTTCCTGCTTGAAGGAGCCGAAATGCAGGAACTCGATCGTCAGGATCGCAACTGTGGCAGCGGAAAGACTTATCAGCACATGAGTACGCAAACCGGCAGCGTGCTCATTCAACTCCCTTTCGAAACCCAGCAGTGCGCCCAATGCAACAGCTGCAGCCATCCGAGCCAGAATGACTGCCAGGGGCAGATAGGTTGAAGTGGTAAGTTCATCCAGCAGCTCATTCATCTGCAGCAGCTCCTTTAGCTGGAATACGCAGATCTGCAGCAGGATGTTCCGTCGAAATCTCAGACGACCGGGGGCAGACGCCTTTGAACCGTCTGTGCCTTGACCACCGCCGTGTGCGTCTCGGCTTTCTCTGCGACCTTGTCCAGCAGCGTGTCCAGTTCTTCCATGGAGCGCACATAGAGGCGGGCATAGAAGCAATCGTCTCCCGTTACCTTGTCGCATTCGATGATCTGCGGAATATCGTCCAGCAGCTTCTGCACCACATGCAATGTGCCAGGCAGGGGACGAACACGGACAATGGCTTGAAACAGATAGCCCAGCGCCTTGGGGTCGACATCCAGTGTGAAACCACGAATGACCCCGCCCTCTTCAAGCCGCTTCAGCCGCTCGGAGACACTGGGCGACGACAAGCCGACGCGACCTCCAAGCTCCTTGAGCGACAGGCGAGCATCGGCAAGAAGCTCTTCAAGGAGGCGTCGATCAATATCGTCAATTTTCATTTCGAAGGCCCTTTTCTCTAATCACCTTATTAAAAAATGCGATTTTATATTCTTACAAACTTTTACACATAGAGAAAGCCCAGCTTCTGCTGCGAAAATGAGGCATATTCATAGGAGAACCTAATTATGACTCAGTCTCAGACCCGTGGCGCATTGGAAATGTCTGCCGCGATGCTGATATCTGGCAGCATCGGCTACTTCGTGCTTCTGTCCGGCCAGAGCCCGTTCCAGGTGGTATTCTGGCGCTGCGCCTTCGGCCTTCTCGCCCTGTTTCCGGTCTGCTTCGCGCTCGGTTTGCTTCGCCCCGGCAGCATCACCTTGCGCCAGGCCCTTTGGGCTGCTTTCGGTGGCGTCGCCATCGTGATCAACTGGCTGTTGCTGTTTTCCGCCTACGACAAGGCGGGGATCGGCGTGGCAACCGTTGTCTACAACACGCAGCCTTTCATGCTGGTCGCCCTTGGCGCTCTCGTGCTGAAGGAGCGCCCGACAGCGCAGAAGCTCGCCTGGCTCACGCTGGCTTTCGCAGGCGTCCTGATGATCATCGGCGAAAAGCCACAAGGCGACTATCTGACCGGCAACTACGCAAGCGGTGTCTTGTTGGCACTGGGTGCGGCTGCGCTTTATGCTGGAGCGGCGCTAATCGCCAAAAAACTCAAGGGCGTGCCGCCTCATCTGATTGCGCTGATCCAGGTTGGCGTCGGCATTGTCCTTCTCTCGCCGGTGCTTCTGGCTGCGCCCTTGCCGCAGACGTCGGGCAGCTGGGCCAGCCTCGGCGCTCTCGGTCTCTTTCATACCGGCCTGATGTATGTGCTGCTTTACGGCGCCATTCAGAAATTGCCGACAACACTAACGGCGGCCTTGTCTTACATTTATCCGGTGGCTGCCTTGCTGATCGACACGCTCTTCTTGGGGACGTCCCTGCATCCTCTCCAGATCGGCGGAACAGCAACCATTCTGCTGGCCGCCGCCGGTGCGACCTTTGGATGGCATTTGCCGCTTCTGAGACGGGCGGGAGTAAAACCGCAATCGCTTTGAAGCGTGTCCCTCCATTCAAATGCAAAACGCCCGGCCATCGTCTGATGACCGGGCGTTTCGGCGATCCTGCTAAAAGGGGGGAAGCAGGATCAGATAGCTTTTTCGCGAGAGAACTGGATGAAGATCTCACGCAGACGCTTGGCAACCTGGCCCGGTTTGCCATCGCCCAATGCAACACCATCGATTTCGACTACCGGAACCACCATGCCGGTGGCCGATGTGGTGAAAGCTTCCTTGGCCGCCTTGGCTTCTTCGACAGTGAAAGAGCGCTCCTCAATCTTGATCTGATGCTCTTCAGCACAGCGCATCAGCGACGCCCGGGTGATCCCGGCCAGAATGTCGTTGGAGATCGGGCGGGTGACGATGTTGCCTTCCTGAGTGACGATATAGGCGTTGTTGGAGGAGCCTTCCGTCACCATGCCGTCCAGCACCATCCAGACATCATCGACGCCATTGGCCTTGGCTTCGTTCTTCAAGAGAGATGCATACAGCAACTGCACAGTCTTGATATCGCAGCGCCGCCAGCGAATGTCGTCGGCAGTCATGACCTTGAGGCCCTTGTCGACCGATGGCCCGGCGAGAAGCGACTTTTCCTGGGTGAACATCACCAGTGTCGGTGCAGTGCCTTCCGGCGGGAAAAGAAAGTCGCGGTCGGCTTCACCACGGGAGACCTGAAGGTAGATCAGACCTTCCTTGACGTTGTTGACTTGCGCCAGCTTGCGGTGAGCTGCCAACAGCTCCTCATCGGTCGCAGGTGATGCCATCTTTAGCTCATCCAGCGAGCGACGCAGGCGCGCCATGTGCCCCTCGAAGTCGACGAGCTTACCATCGAGAATGCAGGTTACTTCATAAACGGCATCGGCAAACAGAAAGCCGCGATCAAACACCGACACCTTGGCTTCCGTCTCCGGCACGAAGGCGCCATTCACATAAACAGTACGCATTTTTTCAAAACCCCTTTTAGCCCCAGAGACCTGGCACGGACGGCGTCACGAGAGAGCCGGTGAATTCAAGCGGAATGTCACGATCCTTGGCCAGCAATAGCGGACCGTCGAGATCGACATACTCTGCGCCCTGGGCAAGCAGCACCGCAGGCGCCATGGCCAATGATGTGCCGACCATGCAGCCGATCATGATTTGAAAACCTTGCGCCCTTGCAGCTTCACGCAGAGCCAGGGCCTCGGTCAGGCCGCCGGTCTTGTCCAGTTTGATGTTGATCAGGTCGTACTTGCCGCCAAGGTGGTCAAGGGACGCCCGATCATGACAGCTCTCATCGGCACATACGGGCAGAACCCGTTCCAAACCAATAAGAGCATCGTCATCGGCAGCGGGAAGTGGTTGCTCGACCATGGCAACGCCAAGACGAACAAATTCCGGTGCCAGCTTCTGATATTCGGAAACCGACCAGCCTTCGTTGGCATCAATGATGATTGTACTATCAGGCGCGCCGTTGCGCACAGCCTCGATCCGGGCGAGATCGCCTTCACCACCCAGCTTCACCTTCAGCAGTGGACGCGCAGCATTTTTCGCCGCCTGTTCGCCCATGCTCTCCGGCGTGCCAAGAGACAGAGTGTAGGCGGTGGTCACCTGCTCAAGCGCCGAAAATCCGGCGAGCGTGAAAGCCCGCTGACCTGACTGTTTGGCTTCCAGATCCCACAGCGCACAATCAAGAGCATTGCGGGCGGCGCCCGGCTTCAGCAGAGCCTGAAGCTCGGACCGGCCGGCGCCATTGGCGAAGTCATCGGAAAGGGAAAGGATGGTGTCGACGACACCATCCAGAGTTTCGCCATAGCGGGCATAAGGCACGCATTCGCCTCTGCCCGTATGGGTGCCGTCCGAGATTTCCACCGTCACCACATGCGCTTCCGTGCGAGAGCCACGCGAAATGGTGAAGGTTCCCGCAATGGGGAAAGTCTCGGCATAGGCCTTGAGGTTCAGTGCAGCCATCAGATCAAAGGGCTGCCAGAGCGTCAGCCAGACGGCCTGCGCCATGACGGAACGGATCGACGCACGGCAGACCGAGACGGTCTTCGACTTCCTTGCAGTAGGCCAGAGCTTCGTCGTCCGACATGGAAGAGGTGTTCAGCGAAACACCGACAACCTGACAGTTCGGGTTCACCACCTGCGCCAGACGCAGGGCAACGTCGCGCACGTCTTCCAGGCTTGGAAGCTGATAATCCGGTAGACCACGCATGTGCGGGCGGTTCGGCTCATGGCAAAGCACCAGCGCATCCGGCTGGCCGCCATGGACGAGAGCCAGGGTCACACCGGAATAAGACGCATGGAACAGGGAGCCCTGACCTTCGATCAAATCCCAATGGTCAGCATCATTGTCCGGCGTCAGATATTCGATGGAACCGGCCATGAAATCGGCAATCACCGCGTCCAGCGGCACGCCGCCACCGGTGATCAGGATACCGGTCTGACCGGTGGCGCGGAAAGTTGCGTTCATGCCCTTTTCGCGCATGGCTTTTTCAACGCAGAGCGCGGTGTACATCTTGCCCACAGAGCAGTCCGTGCCGACGGCCAACATGCGCTTGCCTGTCCGTGTCTTGCCGTTTGCAATCGGGTATTTCACTGAAGGAACGCGAACGTCGTGCAGGGTACGGCCGAGATCCTTGGCCTTGGCAGCCAGGTCAGCTTCGTCGCGCAGCAGGTTGTGCAGGCCCGACGCGATGTCGAGACCAGCTTCGAGCGCTTCGATCAGCACGTTTTTCCAGGCAGGAGAGATCACGCCGCCGCGGTTGGCGACGCCGATAACCAGCGTCTTCACACCCTTTTCGACAGCTTCCGCAATCGTCAGGTCCGGCAGCTTCATGTCGGCATTGCAGCCATCAAGGCGCAACTGGCCAACGGCATATTCCGGACGCCAGTCCTTGATGCCCTGAGCCACCTTGGCAGCCAGCTTGTCCGGAGCATCGCCGAGGAACAGAAGATAAGGGGTCTCGATCATGGTTGGATTCTCAATCTGGAAGGTGTCTTTGGGAGCGATCAGCGCGGGTGCCTTAATGGCCTTTTGATGAGGTCGCGTCAGATCTTCAGTGACTTCGCAATCGCACCACAGCGCCCTTGTTGCAAATGCCGATTTTAGATAGGTTATGCATAATTTGCATAAAGGTATCCGAGATGGAATTGAGCTGGCTTGAAGACTTCGCGGAACTGGCTGCCGTACGCAATTTTTCCACTGCGGCGTCGGCACGCCATGTCACTCAACCGGCATTTTCGCGGCGCATCAAGGCACTGGAAAACTGGGTTGGTGCCGAGCTGGTCGATCGCTCTTCCTACCCGGTCACTTTGACCAAGGCAGGCGAAACTTTTCTGGAAACCGGGCGCGAACTGATGCGCTCCATCTACCGATTGCGCGACGACTGTCGCCAACAAACCCAGACGGCTGCAGAAACCATCCACATCAGTGCCCTTCATACCATCGCTCTGGCGAATTTCCCGGAATTGCTGCGCGATATTGAGAAAACCGCTGGCCCGTTCACCACCCGCATGAATGCAACCGAGTTCTACGATTGCATCGAGTCGCTTTCACTCGGACGCTGTGATCTGGCCATGGCCTACGTGCATCCGCTGGGTCCACCGGTTCTGCAAACTGGACAGTTCGTCTCCAAGAAGATCGCGAGCGACCCTTTCGTCCTGATCTCCGGCGTTGATGAAAGCGGCACACCGTTGTTCAACCTCGAGGATACCGGCACGCCCTACCCGTTAGTCTCCTATTCTGGCGACACGTTTCTGGGGAAGGTTCAGGCAGATCTCTTGAGCCAACTACAGGCGCGCGGTTTCCGCTTCCGCACGGTGTTTGAAAACACCATGTCCGAGGCAATCAAGCGCATGGTGCTCACGGGAAAGGGTATCGGATTTCTGCCACGCGCAGCGGCAGAACGCGAAATCTTCCATGGCGACCTGGTCGTTCTCGATCCCCTAGAGACAAAAGTCGAGCTGGACGTGAAGGTTTTCCGCAAGATCGGCCGCGGCTCCAAGGTGATGGAACGCTTCTGGAATGAAATGCCAGAGGTTGGGTGAAGAGCAACGGTAACCCCTCCCGTCATTGCCGGCTGGATCCGGCAATCCATGCCGCTTCTGAACCATGCACTTACGTCTGTGTTGATCACTGAGGATCTACGGCATCCTAATCATGCAGGCCTTTCAGCGTTGAATTAGCGCTTCAGCCAGTTTGACTGCGCTGGCAACGCCGTCGATGACAGGGACCCCGAATTTGGAGCTGAGGTCAGCAGCCAGATCCGCCATGCCGGCGCAGCCGAGAGCGATGGCCTTGCTGCCGTCTTGCGCAAGTGCGCGTTGGATCTCGGCCTCGACCTTTGCACGGGCATTGCTGAGCGGGTCTTCCAGATCCAGAACGGGCACTTCCGAGGCCCGAACGCGTGCGCACCGCGATGCCAGACCAACGTCTTTGAGGTTCTGCTCCAGCACCGGCACCGAGACACTTAGCGTGGTGACAACGGAAAAGGTTGTCGCTGCCAGACTGGCCATGTGATAGGCAGCCTCGCCAATGCCGATGACCGGGACCGGCAAGGTTTCGCGCAGGTGCCACAGGCCGGTGTCATCGAAGCAGGCGATGATGACCGCGGAAACGCTCGCGTCTTCCGCCAGCGTCTCGTCAATCAGCGCATAGAGCTCGGGAAGTGCCGCCTCCCCGTCTTCAGGCCCCTGAATGGCAGCCGGTGACTTGGTCGGATTGACGGCGGTAATACGAGTGCGGCTGTCCGCTACGGCTCTGGCCGCCTCGCCGATCTTTGCCGTCATCGAAGCGGTGGAGTTGGGATTGACCACCAAGATATGCCGCAAGGCTGGTTCGACGTTGTGCACCTTCAGACCATTCCCTTGCCGGCATCCGAGCCCTTGCTCGCCTGGGAGCGGCGCAACAGGATGACTATGCTCAGGAAGCAGCCAATGATCAGGAATGAGAACAACGTCGTCAGCGTACCAAGCGCATAGAGAACCGGCGATGTGACGTTGGTGGTCATGCCGAAAATTTCCAGAGGCAGGGTGTTGTAGGACCCGGCAGTCAGCAGAGTTCGAGCAAACTCGTCATACGACAGCGTGAAACCGAACAGCGCCACCCCAATCAGCATCGGCGCGATGATTGGCAATACAACATAGCGCACGGTCTGCCATGGCGAGGCGCCCAAATCGCGCGCAGCTTCCTCATAGGATCTGTCGAAGCGGTTAAAGACTGCAAACATGATCAACAGGCCGAATGGCAACGTCCAGGTGAGCTGCGCACCGAAACCCGAGGTCGCCCAATGCACATCGAGATCCAGAATGTTGAAGATCAGGCCAACACCGAGGGAAACCAGGATAGATGGAATGATCAGGCTGGCAATGATCATGTAAAACAAGAACGTAGAGCCCCTGAACTTTTGACGGAAGGCCATGCCGCCCATCACCGAAAAGACCACCGTCACCACCATGACCATCAATCCGAGACCAAAGGATCGACGGAACGAGCCCCAGATATCGCCAACAGCCTGCTCCTCGAAGAGGTCAAAGAACCAGTGCAGGGAGACGCCGTTCATCGGGAAGGTCAACCCGCCGCGCGGGCCCTGGAAAGACAGAATGCCGATGGTGATGACCGGGCCGTAGAGGAACAGAACAAACAACCCGAAAAAGGCAGCAAGGGCATAGAAAGAGCGCGACCGGGGTTCCATCTTACAGTTCCTTCCGGATGTTCACAAAGCGCATCATGATGCCGATCATCAGAAGCACAGTGCACAGCAACACGACCGACGATGCGGCAGCGGCCGGGTATTGCAGCAGAGAGATTTCATTGGAGATGATGCGGCCGACCGAGGCACTCTGACCGCCGGACATGTGACGTACTGTAATGACATCGCCCATGACCAGCGTGACAACGAAGATTGAGCCGATCATGATACCTGGCTTGGTCAGCGGGATGATCACGTTGGTCAGGATCTGAAGGCCGGAGGCGCCAGCATCGCGGGCAGCCTCAATCAGCGATTTGTCGATGCGCATCATGGTGTTGAAGATCGGTACGACCATGAACAAGGCGTAGAGATGGACAAAAGCCAGCACCACCGCGAAATCGGAATACAGCAGCCAGTCCAATGGCTCATCGGTGATACCAAGAGACTGCAACATGGAGTTGGCAATGCCGTTACGGCCCAGGAACGGGATCCAGGAAATCATGCGGATGATGTTTGAGGTCCAAAACGGAATGGTGCAGACCAGAAACAGCGCAATCTGGGCCGGCAAAGACTGGACGTGAAAAGCCAGGAAGTAGGCCACGGAAAAGCCAATGGCCGCGCAGAAGATCCAGGTGATGACGACGAACTTCAACGTCTTGAGATAGGTTGCCCATGTCACCGCCGAAGTCAGGTGGAACATGTAGTTATCCAGGTTGAAGTCCGGATAGAATGACCATTCATTATAGCTCCAGAAGCTGACCGAGACGATCGTGGCTATGGGCAAGAGCAGGAAGAATCCGAGCACCAGGGTAAGCGGCGTGACGAGCGCCCAACTGACGCGTTCCGCCCGCTTTTCGGGGTCGAGTGCCTTTTTTTTCATCTATCAAACTGCCTGGATTCGTTCTGCCGGGAATGGTTGACGTGGATTGCCCGCCCGGCCCAAAGGGCCGGACTGACATGTTTGGCACAGATGCCAGCGGAGACAGGAACCCCTCCGGCGTCTGCGGGAAATCGCGAACCTTAGGCTGCGATGAACTCGTTCCACTTGCGGACCATGTACTGGTTCTCGTCCATGACGGCGTTCCAGCATGCAACAGCGCCCATACGGTCGTAGAAGGAACCACCGTCGCGAACTTCGCCGGCCTGCGCCATTGCGTCACCGAACGGGTTCTTGATGACGTCCGTGGCTTCCTTGCCTTCAAACCAGTAGCCCCATTCGTTGGCGTCCATGAACTCCTTGGAGGTTTCCGGCACAGCAGAGTAGTAGCCCTGACGCATGAGGAAGCCGCCGACCCAACCGGACAGGTACCAGTTGATGTATTCGTAAGCTGCTTCCAGCTCGAGACCGGACAGGTTCGCCGACAGGCCGAGACCACCACCCCAGGAACGGTACCCTTCCTTCAGCGGCTGATAGACGCAAGGAATGCCCTTAGACTTCACAGCCGTGATTGCCGGGGACCACATGGACTGGATGACAACTTCGCCAGATGCCATCAGGTTGACGCTTTCATCGAAGGACTTCCAGAAGGCACGGAACTGGCCGTTCTTCTTGGCTTCCGTGAAGATCGCCATGGTCAGGTCGATCTCCTCGCGGGTCATGTTGCCCTTATCCGGATACTTGTATTCACCCATGGCTTCGACAACCATGGCCATGTCCATGATGCCGATGGAGGAGATGTCGAGGATGGAGGCCTTGCCCTTGAATTCCGGGTTCAGCAGCTCAGCCCATGAGTCGATCGGACGGCCGATGAGGTCGGGACGAATGCCGAGTGTATCGGCGTTGTAGATCGTCGGGATGAGGGTCATCCAGCCGGTTTCAGTTTCTGAGAACGTCTTGCTTTCCGGACCTTCCGTGAAACCAACCGTATGCGGTGCAGTCCCCTGAGCTATGGTGCTCTCCGGTGTCAGCTTGCCGCTTTTGAAGGTGCCGACGATCTTGTCGTAGTTCTTGATCTTCGAGGTGTCCATCGCCTGCAAGTTGCCGGCACCCCAGACCTTCTTACAGATCCAGTACTCGATGTCGGCAATGTCGAAGGACTTCGGCTGCGTGGCTGCGCGCTGGGTGACGCTGTCGGAATCCAGAGCCGTCATTTCCAGGGTAAAACCAAGATCTTCCTTCACCTTCTTGCCAACCTCATTGAGGTTGGAAACGCCAGTACCGAACTGACGCAGGGTGATATCCTTGATGTTCTGCGCCCAGATGGTCGGGAAGCCAGTGATGGCGCCCGAACCGATGGCAGCGCCGGCAGCAGCAGCGCCGCCCTTGAGAACACTGCGGCGGCTAAGGCCCTTCGTGTCGAGTTTCTCAGTCATATTCCTAAACTCCTGTTCCCCAGTGGAGGTTTCGGCCTGTCCTGTCTTGGGTGCGGATGAGGCCGGATACGGCGGCTTGTGGGTCAGGCCGCCAATTCATGGGCATCTTCCGGCTTCCAGCTAAGGAAGACGGTCGAGCCAATCTCGATCGGACTTGCAAAGAAGTCGGCGTCTGACATGGAGGCCACCAGTTCGCCCTCGTTCCCTGCATCAATCGACAGGGTGACGGTCGACCCGAGGTACTCGACGTCGAGAACCTTGCCGGAAATTGCTTCGCCTGCCGGCAAGGCAGATCGACTGACCATCAGGCGGTCGGCGCGCAGCGCCAGCGGTTGCGGGCCGGTCTTCAAGACGTTATGGCCGCCAATGAATTTCGCCACGAACTCGGTCTTCGGTGCGTTGAAAACGTCACGCGGGGCGCCTGCCTGCTCGATCAGGCCGTTGTTCATGACGATGATATCGTCGGCCAAAGCCAGGGCTTCGTCCTGCGAGTGGGTGACGTGGATGAACGAGATGCCAAGCTCACGTTGCAGGCGCTTCAGTTCGGCACGCATCTTGATCCGCAGAAACGGATCGAGCGCAGAGAGCGGCTCATCAAGAAGCAGGACGGACGGCTCAGTGATCAGGGCCCGTGCCAGAGCGACACGCTGCTGCTGACCGCCGGAGAGTTGGGCCGGAAGACGGTCGGCATACCCAACCATGTCCACCAGATCCAGAAGCTCCATGGCCTTCTTTGCCCGGACCGCCTTGTCGACGCCTTTCATCTTTTGAGAAAAGGCGACATTCTCAACCACGTTGATATGAGGGAAGAGCGCATAGCTTTGAAACATCATCGCCGTGCCGCGGGCTGAGGGCGGCAAATCGGTAATGTTGGCGCTGCCGAGAAGAATGTCTCCTTCGCTGACATGCTCGTGCCCGGCAATCATGCGCAGGGTCGAAGACTTGCCGCAGCCGGACGGGCCGAGAAGGCAAGAGTACGTGCCAGCCTTGAAGCTGTGATTGATGGCCTTGACCGCAACAGTGTCACCATAACGTTTCGTCGTGGCAACCAGCTCCAGTTTCTGGATCTTGGCGGTGTCTATCGTCTGTTTCATGGGCAGCAGCCTTCAGCGTGTGTCCGTGGTGCCCCATGAATTGCAACGGTCGTGCCAAGTCGCATAAGTGGCTTGAATGCGCCATTCTTGCGGTTTTGAGTGCTGGCAAGGCGAGATCTCACGCACAATTTTTAATCACATAGAATACAAATTGAACAATTATTGTATACGATTTTAAATTGCCCCTCCTGCCCGCCTCGTCTAGACTTCCTCCATGCATAAAAACAAACAGGGTCACCCGACATGGCCAAGCCCATGACTGACCTGATGGACACGCCTGCGGGCCATCAGCATCCGCTCTTTCCTCTGCCCCCTGGCAGAACCCTCGACATCTGCACAGAACTACACAGCGCCATTCTGGAGCACCGGCTCGCACCGGGCACCAAACTGTCTGAAGATGAAGTGGGTGAGATTTATGGCGCCAGTCGTACGGTGGTTCGCGCTGCACTTCAGGCTTTGGCTCATTCAGGCATGGTTGCGATCGAGAAAAACCGGGGCGCCTTCGTCGCCAAGCCGACCGTCCGCGAGGCCCATGAAGTGTTTCAGGCCCGAGCGCTGATCGAGCCTGCTGTGGCGCGGATGGCAGCGGAGGCCATGACAATTGAGCACCTGGCCCAGCTGAAAGCGCATTTGGATGCGGAGCACGCCGCCTTGCATGATGGCGACATGGGCAAGGCTTTGGCTCTGTCCGGGAATTTTCACACGGTGATTGCCGAGATTGCGGATCAACAGGTGCTGACTCAAATGGTCCGCTCGCTGATTTCCCGCTCGTCGCTGATTATCGCGCTTTACTGGAAGCGCGCCGACACGGCGTGCGAAAGCCATTCGCACCATGCCTTGCTGAAAGCCTTTGAGGAGCGCAACGGCCGCGCTGCCGAAGATCTGCAGAAGAGCCATATCATCGATCTGCACTCCGGCCTGAATCTGAAGCAACAACCCGAGGCCACGCCTTCGCTGGCAGAGGCACTGACCCGGCGCGGGTAACAGGGGCGTTCCCGATCTCGTGCCTCTTGGCGTTTAAAGACAAGAAAACCCACCGGCAGCCCCCCGCCGATGGGTCTTCCTTCAAGGGGCCTGCGCGCCCCCTGGTTGTCTTGTGAAGTCAGAAGGTCTTGGCAACCGTCAACTTGAACGTCCGGCCATCGCCGTTTTCCTGAGACAGGTAGTTGGTGTAGGTCCGGTCAAAGACGTTCTCTACCCCGAAGACCACATCCGTACCCTGAAGCAATCCATCTTCCGGCTTCCAGACGGTCTTGAAGTTATGGATGGCATATCCGCCGGTTTCCGACAGACTGGAGACGCGATCCTGACCTGCGTTGAAAACGGCTTCCCAGCTGACATCAAGATTCCAGGTCGGGAAACGGGTTCCCACGGTCCAGCGGGCCTCATCGGCAGGAACATACGGCAGCCATCCGGAAGACCCGTACTGATTGCTCAGATCATAGCCACGGATCTGAGAGTAGCTGAACATGGTGTAGAAGCGTTCGGCGTCATAGCGCGCTTCCACTTCGAAGCCTTCCACTTTCGCTTCGTCAGCCTGAGTCGGGCCATCGATCATGTTTTCGATGTTGTTCTGATAGACGCTGAGCTTGGCTTGAAACACATCGCCATCAGTGATGAAGCTGCGGTGATCGTAAGAAACACCGGCCTCATAGTTCATGGCCGTTTCTGGTTCCAGCTCGGTCGTGACGCTGGTGTTGTAAAGCTCATCGACCGTCGGCAACCGATCCGTATAGGCGACGGAACCAAAGACATTCAGGTGATCGGTGAGCGCGTAGACCGCTTCAAAGCTTGGAGAAATAGCAAAGTTGGTGCTTTCGGCGCCATAGCCGCCTGTCGTGCCATTCAATGGCTCAATCTTCTGGAACTCGAAGCGAACCGTCGGCGTCAATGTCAGTCGACCTAACTCGATCTTGTCCTGGGCAAAGGCTGCGAGCTTCGTGCTGCGCCCATCCGGATTGGATGAGGAAGAGTTGCCGTTGTAGGAGGCAATACGGTCGTAGATCGATCCGTCAACGCCATAGATCAGAGAATGGGCAAACGCGCCAGTTTCAAGCCGCGATGTGTTTTCCGCCCGGACGGTATAGAACTCGTTGTCAAAGTCGACTTCTGTCGTTGAGGCGAACATGGGAATTGAGGAATTGGACTGCTCGATTTCCTGTTTGCGGTAGCCCACTGACAGCTTGAAGTCGACGAGATCGTTGTCACTCGGGTTGTAGCCATACTCCAGATTGGCTTTGTTCTCGACGACATCGCGATCGACAAAACCGAACATGGTGAAGCTTGGGACCAGCGCGCTGTACGGTACATTCGTCAGCTTAGCTTCACCATACTGATAACTTGCCTTGATGCTGTGCGCCTTGGTGTCGCCAAAGGTGTATTTGCCACTCAAGAGGCCGAAAGGCGTTCCGAAGTCCGACCCATCAATGTCATTGCCGTCACCGTCGACGTGAACATCGCTATAACGGTAGCTGAAGGCACCCAGCAGTTCGAGGTTTTCCAGCGGCTGAGCAGCCACGTAAGACGATGACAGCAAGCCGTCGCCATTGCTGGAGTATTCAAGCTTCTGACGCGCCATGAACCTGTCATCGCCTTCCAGCAAATCGCTGGCATCCTTGGTTTCGGCAATCACTGCCCCACCAATAGCGCCAGAAGAAAACAGCCCCGTCCCGGCCGGTCCACGGTAGACCTTGACGTTCTTGAGAAGGTCCGGCTCGATGAAACTCAAGGACCCGAGGCGGTAAGCTTCGTCCGACCCGGCACTGACACCATCGACCGACACAGCCACACGCTGATCCGACCCGTAAGTGCCGCCTTGGCTGCCAAAGCCACGAATGTTGATGGCCTGCCCCGCCGGATTAGAGGAGCCGGCAACTGACACGCCTGGAACGCTGGCCAGAAGTTCTGCAAAGCTTCCCGCCTGCTTGACTTCAATCTCTTCCGCGTCAATTTCGCTGACAGCAGCGGCGGTATCGGTTGCCACATCAGCACTGTCGGTGTTGACGACAACCGAACTCAGTTCCGTTTCCTGAGCAAGCACAGGAGAAATAACAACGAGAGAAGAGAGAACGGTGCCGGCAAGCAACATCGTCCTGAGCGCATGAGTGTTCATGGCACAAGTCCTTGGATGGTTTTTTGGGAAGGCTGGCGGAGCAGCATGGCTCTCGCTGGCAAGACAGAGAATGTGGGTCACATATCGAATGCGATGGCGCTTCCGCGAGCAGCAACCCTTAATACCTGAGCATAAACATCATCTTTTATAAAGTTGACTAAAAAATTCAATTTTAACCAGAAACCCCATTGTAAAACAATCAATGTTGCATTTAAGCCACAAACGCTCTTTGCTTGAGCTGTGGTCATTGTCACCGTCCGCCTGACACAGCGATGAAATTTCGCTGCGGCTTTCCCGCCTTGAAAGATCACAATACAAAAAGCCCGGCGCGGGGCCGGGCTTCTGATTGTCCTGTCGCGAAGACAACTGATTTGCCTCTTCGGCTCAGCTTTCGCGATGGGTCGCCTTGCGCTTGTCTTCTTCACGCAACTCAAGCCACATGGCGTTGAGGATGGCAAAGCAGCAGGCCAGCGGCATTCCGAGAAGCCAGGCAAAGTACCACATGTGTCTTACTCCTCAGTAGGCCGTGTCATTGTTGGTTTCGATGTGCTGCTCATCCACCCGGCCCCACAGGACCTTGTAGACCCAGGCCGTGTAGACGAGGATCAGTGGCAGGAAGATTGCCGTAGCGATCAACATGTTGAACAGGGTCGCATGGCTGGAAGCGCTGTCCCAGACTGTCAGGCTCGCCTCAGGCTGTGATGAAGATGGCAGCAGGAACGGGAACATCGAGAGACCTGCAGTGGAAATGATGCCGACGACCGAGAGCTTGGAACATACAAACGTCAGCTTCTCATAGCTCGTCTGCAACCCGATCACCGCACCGATTGCCCCAAGAAACCCGAGAATAGGAGCAATCATCATCCACGGGTGCGCAGCATAATTTGCCATCCAGGCGCTGCCATCCTTGACGACCTCCTTCATGGTGATGTTGGCAGCCATCTGCGGATCGACTTCACTCGTGATGCGATACCCTTCGACAAACCCACTGGAAACGAGAAAGCCCCCGACCGCGAACAGAACGATCGCAAGGATCCCGGCGAAGGTACCGAAACGGCGTCCCCTGATGGCAACGTCTCCTCCTGCCCGCATAGCAAGCCATGCGCCTCCGTGCATCACCAGCATGCTGACGGACAAGAGACCGCTCAACAGTGCAAAAGGTGAAAAGAGCTGCAGGAACGCCCCTTCGTAGGTCATCCGCAGATTGTCATCCAACGTGAAGGGTACCCCTTGCAACACGTTGCCAACCGCAACGCCGAAGACCAGCGCCGGGACGAAAGACCCGGTGAAGAGCGCCCAGTCCCAACTGGCGCGCCAGGTCGGATCGGGCCGCTTGGAGCGGTACTTGAAGGCGACCGGGCGCAGGATCATCGCCGCCAGAACGATGAACATGGCAAAATAGAAGCCGGAAAAGGAGATCGCATACAGCGGCGGCCATGCGGCGAAGATCGCCCCACCACCGAGAATGAACCAGACCTGATTGCCTTCCCAGGTCGGCGCAATCGTGTTGATGGCGACACGCCGCTGCACATCAGTTTCTGCCACAAAGGGCAATAGGGTTCCAACGCCCATGTCAAAGCCGTCAGTGACGGCAAAGCCAATCAACAAGATGCCAAGCAACGCCCACCAGATAAGCTTCAAAGTGGCATAATCGACGAATTCATAGAGGATCATGCTCTTACTCCGCTGCGACTGGTGTGAAGTTGGACCGCGCGACCTGCGGATCCGGGTCTTCCTCATGCTCTTCCGGCCCCTTGCCGATGGCCTTGATCATCAAGGAGATCTCGACCACCAGAAGCACCGTATAGAGGATGACAAACCCGGAGATCGTCACCAGAAGCTCGGCGACGCTGAGGTTGGACGCCGCCTGAGCCGTCGGTAGGACCCCTTCAATGATCCAGGGCTGACGACCGTATTCAGCCACGAACCATCCCATTTCGCAGGCCAGGAAGGGCAGCGGAATGGACAGAACCGCGATCTGCAGGATCCATCTGTGCTTTTGCCGCAAGATATCCAGCTTGCCGGCGGAAGACATGACAGTCAGCGCTGCGGTGAACGCAATGAAGAAGAAGCCACATGCCACCATGATGCGGAACGCCCAGAACATCGGCCAGACATTCGGCACGGTGGACCAGGCCGCCGCGTCGATTTCCTCTTCGGTTGCATTAAGCGGGTCGTCGCTGAAGGGAACCAGCAGGTAGCCGTAGCCCATATGCTTCTTGTTGGCCTCGAAGGCGAGACGAACCTCCGGATCAACTTCCTCGCCTTTTGCAGCACGGATTGTCTTCAGAGCATCCAGAGCAATCGCGCCTTGGCGAATATGTTCCTTGGAGCGCTCGACAAGCTCGATTATCCCCGGCACTTCCTTTGTCAGAGAGCGCGTAGCAATCAAGCCCATGACATAGGGCACCTCGATGGCGAAGGCGTTGTCCCGATTGGCCATGTCAGGCACGGCAAACAAGTTGAAGGAGGCTGGAGCCGGTTCGGTCTCCCACATGGATTCCATTGTCGCCAACTTCATCTGTTGGTTGAGGTTGGCTTCATACCCGCTTTCATCGCCGAGAACGACGACGGACAGGGCTGATGCGATGCCGAAAGCCGAGGCCACCGTAATGGAGCGCTTGGCAATATCGATATGGCGCCCCTTGAGCATGTACCAGGCAGACACCCCAATGACGAACATCGCCGCCGTGACATATCCCGCAGAGACCGTATGAACGAATTTGGCCTGAGCCACGGGATTGAACATCACCTCGAAGAACGAGACAATTTCCATGCGCATGGTGCCCGGATTGAATTCGGCTCCGACCGGATGCTGCATCCAGCCGTTGGCAATCAGGATCCAAAGGGCAGAGAAATTCGTTCCAATCGCAACCGCCCAGGTCGCCATCAGATGCTGACGGGCACTCAAGCGGTCCCAGCCAAAGAAGAACAGCCCAACAAACGTGGCCTCCATAAAGAAGGCCATCAAACCTTCAATGGCCAGAGGCGCTCCAAAGACATCACCGACATACTGGCTGAAGTAAGCCCAGTTCATGCCGAACTGGAACTCCATGGTCAGTCCCGTGGCAACACCAAGCACAAAGTTAATACCGAACAGGGTGCCCCAGAATTTGACCATGCGCTTCCAGATCTCGCGACCCGTCATCACATAGACTGTTTCCATAGTCGCAAGCAGAACGGACAGACCGATGGTCAGAGGGACGAAAAGAAAGTGATAGAGCGCCGTCATGGCAAATTGCAGCCGTGACAGGCCGACAACGTCGAGTTCCATAAGTCCACCTCGCGTTCAAAGGCCGAGGTTGCCCAGCAAGGCCGGCCTTTGGTGGTTCTGGTCTACGTTAAGTATAGGGCCATGCAGCCCATTTTTAATGTGACAAAATCACCCTCAGCAGAAGAACCTAAACGAACTCGCTACAGTTAACTACCCTTACGGAATAGCTTCGGCGGCTGTGCCTTCTGGGTCAAGGCCCGCAAGCCCTTCACTCGCGGCTCGTCGTGAACATAGCCTCTAAAGCTGGCTGAGATCGAACGTCCGATGGGCCCAGTCGATGTCGACGGACTTATGCGCGATCATCAAAACAGCTGCATCGCCGCGAAATGCGGCAAAGCGCTGGAGAACCAACTGAGCCGTGTCATGGTCCAGGCCTTCAGTCATCTCATCCAGGATGAACAGGTCTGGACGGGTGAGATAGGCTCTGGCGAGACCAAGACGACGCTGCTCACCACCAGACAACCCAAGCCCCCCCTCGCCGAGTATGGTCTCCAGCCCGGTGTCCTGTCGGGCAATACGTTCATCAAGGGAGGCAGCCTGCAGCGCTTGCCACAAGTCGGCTTCGCTGGCGTCAGGATTGGCTATTCTGAGGTTGGCGGCAATCGTATCGTGGAACAACGCCGGTCTCTGACCGATCACCGTGATGCGGCTGCGCAACGCGCCTTCTGCGATCAGATCAACAGGGCTGCCATTCAGAAGCACTTCGCCGTCATCTGCAGAGAGCAATCCGCTCGCCAGAGCAGAGACTGTTGTCTTGCCACATCCACTCGGGCCGACAATGCACAGCCATTCTCCCGGCTGCACGTCTAGCGAGACATCCGCAAGAACGGCGCGCTCGGCACCTGGGTAGCGAAAGGTCACATGCCGGAAAGCCAGAACCGGGGTGCCTTGCGGAGACGGAGCCCTGACAGCCGGTCGCTTTGGATCTTTCATCAAAGCTGCCGACTTGGCAGCGCGCGCTGTTCCGGCCACGGCCCGGTTTGCTGCCCGGCTGATCGTGCCAATACGGGCATAGCCACTGGCCACGCCGTTGAGCACATCCGGCAAGCCAAGAACAAGCAGCAGGACCGCAGTCGCCATGGGCAGAGACAACAGCCCTTGGGCCACCTGCCAACAGGCAAGCCCGAGGGTAAACGCCACTGCGGCCTGAGCGCCGAACCCAGCAACAGCAACGGCGGTGGCGGTCTTTCCGTTCAAAACGGCTTCAGCTTCTTGCAAGCGCTTGTCTGCCTGCAAAATGGCATCTGCCCGGACTGCCAGCCCTCCGTACACAGCTAGATCCCGCCGCCCTGCCACCAGATCAACTGTGCGCACACGCAGGGCTTCCTGTGCAACCTCTTGCCGACGCGCGAATTTCGTCCTGCGACGTCGCACCAAAACAGTGGCAACCGTGGCCGTGGAGATCAGCGCCAAAAATGGCCCGAGCGCGACCACCGGTGTCTGCCAGAAACTGAAGACAGCCACGCCAAGACCGACAAAGACGGCAATCACTGTTGGCACAGCCAGCCGCAAATAGACGCCGTCCAGCGCCGCTATGTCCGAAGTCAGGCGGCCGAGAAGACCGGCGGAGCGCCAAACCCGGCCGTCTCCGGCGGATTGCGCCTGCGCAGAGAATATCCGGCAGCGTAGGTCCGTCAGAAAGCGAAAAGTGGCATCGTGAGTGATCAGGCGTTCGCCGTAGCGCCCGCCTGTCCGCGCCAGGGCAAGGCCGCGGATGACCGCACTCGGCGTGAAGACGTTCATTGCAACCGCAGCAACTCCAGCCAATGCCGTTGCTGTGATGAACCAACCAGCCACCCCGAGCAACGCCAACCCAGCAACCGCTGGGACGAAGGATATCAGGATCCCGGCGACAAAGGCGCGTGGATGAAACTTCATCTGCCAGAACAACAAGGTCCGCAAACCTTGGATCGAGGACGTCGATGATGCTTCAGCAGCCATTGTTCTCACACGATCCCTCATGCGCTGATATCCTCGGGCGCTTTGGTTGTCCCTGACCTCATCTTAATCTGACGGAAGTTCCGCGCCAGCAAAGCCTCGTCGTGCGTGGCAATCAGCAGCGTCTTGTCGCGCGCCAATGACAGCAGGCCGTCAATTACCAGATCTGCAGTTTCCCGATCCAGCCCGGCTGTCGGCTCGTCAGCCAGGATCAGCAGTGCATCACGCCGCAAAGCTGCACGGGCCAATGCAACGCGGCGTTGCTCTCCGATGGAAAGCCCAAAGCCATTTTCCCCGATACGGGTGTCCAATCCGCGCGGCAGACGCGCGACAAGCGCCCTCGCACCGGCCAAATCAAGGGCAGCCAGCACTTCGGCTTCGCTGGCATTGGGACGCGCAACCAGCAGATTGGATCGCAAGGAGCCGTGGGCGAGCACCGGCGCCTGTCCGAGCCAGGCGACATGGCCGCGCCACCAATCCTTGTCGAGCGTTTCAAGATCCAACCCACCGACAAGAACCCTGCCGCTCTCCGGGCGATGAAATCCCAGAAGCAGATCGATAAGTGTGGTTTTTCCAGCCCCGCTCTGGCCTACCAGAAGGACTTTTTCACCCGCGACGATGGTGTCGCAGGTCTGTTCCAAGACAGGATGACCACCCAGTCTGACAGAAACGTCCTCCATTTCGATCGAAAGGCCTGAGCCGGCGAAGCTGACAGTCTGACCGCCCGTCGTGCGACCTTTCCCCGAGTGGGGTGTTACCTCGGCCGCCCCGCATAAACGCTGATCCAGTCCTTGCAGGCTCTCCAATGCTGCAAGACCGGAAGAACGCTCGTGATAGGCAGCGGCATAGGCGCGCAAGGGCGCATAGAACTCCGGAGCCAACAGCAGCAGGAATAAACCTGCACCGAAGGTCAACTCGCCCACCCAAATGCCGGTCGAAACATCCCCAAGCAGCGAGAAACCGACAAAAACAGCAATGAAGGCAATGCCCAGCGCGCTGAAGAGCTCAAGAACAGTGGACGAAAGAAACGCGATCCGCAGCACTTTCATAGTGCCTTTGCGAAATTGTGTACCCACCGCCTCGATCTCCTGTCGGCTGCTTTCAACGGCGCCAAACAAGCGCAAGGTCTCAAGCCCGCGAAGCCTGTCCATCACCATGCCGCTCATCCGGGTCAACTCGTGCTGCTGCGCCAGACTGGCAGATTTGGCACGCAGTCCAATCAACGCCATGAAGACCGGAATGATGGGGCCCGTCATGAGCAGGATCAAAGCCGCGAGCCAACTGATGCACCCCATTGCGATCAAGATCGCCAGCGGGACGATGGAAAGCCGCACTTTCTGCGGAAAGAAATTCGATAGATAGGGACCAACAGCGTCAATCTGCTCACCCATATGGGCCGCGATTTCTCCACTTGCAGGCAGGTGCGCCGCCGGGGACGTTGCTGAAAAAGCGTCCAGGAGTTTCCCCCGCAACCGGCTCTTGACCGATTGCGCGGCCTTCAATGCCATTTTCTGAGATCGCAATGTCAGCCGAAGTCGCAGGAAGGCGAGAGCAAAAAAACCACCGGCTGCTGCAACGATGATCATAATTCCGGGCTCGTCGAAAGCTGACGGGGCATCGGTCAATGCTGCTGGAACAAAAGCACTGACAAGCGCAGCGACAATTGCCGCCTGTGCAATCCAAAGAATGTCAGCGAAGGAAAGAATATGGCCTGCGCGGCGCAGTGCCTTGCGTTCGGTTGGCAGAAGCGGTTCGCCAGTCGTCTTCACATCGACAGGATCCGAGGACCCCTTCCGGTTTTGCGCGCGTGTCGCTGCAAGCCCCTCGGGCTCCGTAGGGAGTGCCTTATGCATGACGTCCTTATGCTTCTTTGAGGGAGCGCACGAGCTCAACTCCCTGCCTGCGTCCAGCCTCTCCGTACCAGCCTCTCCGACACCGGTTTCGGATCATTCGCCCCTTCTAGAGAGGGCAAAAACAAAATACCAGACTCCATTTGCCGCAGGTTAGATGCTCCACGACTTCGGCAAGCGACCGATGCAACCGCTACTCAACCTATTCGTGTTCAAATGAGGTGAAGCCGCAAAGCTTGTGGATATTTTCAAGACTGATTTCGACGTATCAGAGCCCGCAGACGCCCTTGCGCTGATCTTCTAATCCTCTATCTCATTATGAAAAAAGAGGTTTTTCATCTACGGAAGATTTAATCTCGTTTCGGAAAATTTACCCTCCGTAAAATAACTTATACACTAACCGTGCAAGCAATCGAAACTTGTGTTTGAAAGGGTTGTTTTAGAAAGCTGTTTTTCAAGCCATTACATCACTGCTTTTTCAGACACAGCCCTCTGCACCCATTCTGCAGGCCACAGGGATGTGCATGCCTGTTTTAAGGTACTCGCAAAAAACTTGAAGCCGGGCTTTCCAGTCCGGCTTTCTTTTTGACCAGACGCTACCCAAAAAAACGGCTCCACATGAAGGCGGAGCCGAGAGGTTCGGTTGAGCAATCCTCTGCTCTCTCCCGCCCCGGAAAGCCAGGTCGGGCGAGAGCAATTGCGAATGTCTTTTACTTCATCGTCGGCATGACGAATTCAGCACCATCCTTGATACCTGACGGCCAGCGGCTGGTGATGGTCTTGGTGCGGGTCCAGAACTTGATGCTGTCCGTACCATGCTGATTGAGATCGCCGAAAGACGAAGACTTCCAGCCACCAAACGAGTGGTAAGCAAGCGGCACGGGGATCGGCACGTTGACACCGACCATGCCGATGTTGATGCGCGAGGCAAAATCACGGGCCGCATCGCCGTCACGGGTGTAGATCGCAACGCCATTGCCATATTCATGATTCATCGGAAGCGCGAGCGCTTCCTCATAGGTGTTGGCGCGCACGACGGACAGAACCGGACCGAAGATCTCGGCCTTGTAGATATCCATCTCATTCGTGACGTTGTCGAACAGACAACCGCCGACGAAATGACCGTTTTCATAGCCCTGGAGCTTGAAATCGCGTCCATCAACCACGAGATCAGCGCCTTCTTCGACGCCGCGGTCAACCAGACCAAGGATACGCTCACGAGCTTCCTTGGTGATCACCGGGCCCATGTCTGCCTTGTCGTCCGTATATGGCCCGATCTTCAGAGACTCGATCATCGGCGTAAGCTTCTTGATCAGGCGGTCGGCCGTTTCCTTGCCAACCGGAACAGCCACCGAGACTGCCATGCAGCGTTCACCGGCCGAACCGTAACCTGCGCCCATCAGAGCGTTGGCAGCCTGATCCAGATCGGCATCCGGCATGATGATCATGTGGTTCTTTGCGCCACCGAAGCACTGGGCGCGCTTACCATTTGTGGCGGCAGTGCCATAGACGTAGCGAGCGATCGGCGTCGATCCGACAAAGGATACCGCGCTGATGTCCGGGTTGGTCAGGATGGCATCAACTGCCCCCTTGTCGCCGTTGACGACATTGAGGATGCCCTCCGGCAAACCAGCTTCGATCATCAGTTCGGCCAGACGCATCGGCACAGACGGATCCCGCTCGGACGGCTTCAAAATGAAGGCGTTGCCGCAGGCGATGGCCGGTGCAAACATCCACATCGGGATCATTGCCGGAAAGTTGAAAGGGGTGATGCCTGCGCCCACGCCAACCGGCTGGCGAATGGAATACATGTCGATGTTAGGGCCAGCGCCTTCGGTGAATTCACCTTTTTGCAGATGCGCAATACCGATGACGAACTCGCAGACTTCGAGACCACGAATGACATCGCCCTTGGCATCTTCAACCGTCTTGCCATGCTCCTTGGAGAGAAGGACAGCCAGGTCGTCCATATTGTCGTTCAACAACTGAACGAACTTCATGAACACACGGGCGCGGCGCTGCGGATTGGTCGCAGCCCAGGCAGGCTGCGCCGCCTTGGCGTTCTCGACAGCGGCTGCCAGATCAGCTTCGTTGGCAAGAGCTACCTTTGCCTGAACTTCACCCGTTGCCGGATTGAAAACATCAGTGAAGCGGCCGGAAGTACCCTCCACGTGCTTGCCGCCGATGAAATGCCCGATAGTCGTCATGTCATGTCTCCCTGAAATTGGTCCGTTCGACTTCGCCTGAAACGATAAGGAATCGTCAGGCTTAAGCCGGTTTAATCACTGGGCACTGTGTTGCCTTTTATTTTTGTCGCTAACAAGGCCTGTTTGGGCGTATCTATTGTGCAAATATTATAGTAACCGGCAGCAATGCCACGCGAGGTGATCGTGAATTGGGATGATATCCGGATTTTCTTGAGTGTAGCACGCGCCGGCCAGATTCTCGGAGCGGCCCGACGCCTGAGCCTCAACCATGCCACGGTTGCCCGACGCCTGACCGCCCTGGAAGAAGCGCTCGGCGCTCGGCTGTTCGATCGCTCCACCAACGGCTGCTATCTCAGCGATGATGGCGCGGCCTTCCTTCCCCATGCGGAGCGAATGGAAACCGAAATGCTGGCTGCGGAAGCCCAATTCGGCACCCATACGATGGAAGTGACAGGGACTGTGCGCATCGGCGCGCCAGACGGTTTCGGTGTCGCGTATCTTGCGCCTCGGCTGTCTGAGCTGACGCGCCAGCATCCGGGGCTTACACTTCAACTGGTTCCGATGCCACGCAGCTTCTCGCTCTCGAGGCGTGAGGCCGACATCGTCATCACCATCGAGCGCCCGGATCATGGACGGCTCGTGGCGGCCAAACTGACCGACTACACACTGGGGCTCTATGCCTCGGACGCCTATCTGGACCAACGCGGCGTGCCGGCGTCAATCAGCGAGCTGCAGACCCATGACCTGGTCGGCCTGGTCGAGGATCTGGCCTATTCACCAGCGCTGAATTATCCCGCCGACTTCATCAAGAGTTGGCCAGCGCGGTTTGAAGTTGCATCGGCCTTGGGGCAAGTCGAGGCTGTGGCGGCCGGAGCAGGCATCGGCATTCTGCACGGCTTTCTGGTCAAGGACCGCCCGGGCCTGCGCCATATCCTGCCAGAGGTTATCGTCAGCCGAGCCTATTGGACAGTTCAGCATGAAAGCACGCGTTCTCTGCGCCCGATCAGCCTTGTCCTGCAATTTCTGCGCGATACACTAGTGCGCGACCGGGCGCTTTTTACCTGACAGGCTCAGACAAGGTTTTCTGACCGGTCACCGATAACAAGGGGCGGTCGGTTCGCTTGCTCGGGTCGGCGCGCTGATGAAAGCCATCCGCCGGTAGGATGGTCGGGACTTCCGGAAACTGAAACAGCAAGTTCAAGCGTCGCGATGCCTGATCGTCGCCCGCTAACTCGGGATCTTCCGGCAGGATCGCAAATTTGACGCCGCGCTGTTCGGCCTCATAGCGTTGGAACCCAACCACAGCCTCGGCAAAACCATCCGGCGGGACGAGGCTGTATTGGCTTTCCAGCCGCCCCAACACCACCTGCAGGTTCTCAAGGCCGAAGGGCCACAAGTTGGGATCGGGCACGTTGAGCTTCAGCCGGATTGACCTTACTTCCCCCTGCCTGCGCCCCCGCACCAGAACAAACAAGGTCGCCTTGCCGAAATCGACGCTGGCTGTGCTGAGGGACACCGTCTCCGAGGCGCACTGCCAGAGAGTGTCGTAAAATGGCGCCTTCTGCCAATCATTCGTCTCAAGTCCAACATCATCCAGCAAGGCACAGATCGCCTCCGGATCCGCCAGCATGCTCTGAATGAAATGGATTGGGAGCTCCAGGTCCCGGTCGAGAAGCCGGGCGCGTGCTGTCTGGGAGATGTGCGCCAGCGGATCGGGCGGCGCGGCGGGAGCGGTCACCACCTCAGCTGCATTTTCCTCATGCGCAACCATGCCCGAAACATAAAGCGCGGCAACGGCCCCGGCGAGAAACACGACAAGGCCAACAGAGAGCAAGACGCGCCGGACCAAAAGCAAAGGACGGCTATCTGCGCCCGCTCTGGATCTTCCCGATATAGGAGCGCGTGCACGCCTCGGCATCGGGTTGTCTTCCTGCCAGCGCCATGCGTTTGCCGACGCCCTATCGTCAGCCTTATGCCCGAGGCTCAAACGCCACTTCTGCTTTACCGGCCGTTCGTCTCGTGCCACTTGGCCACCACACTTGCCCGTACTCGCCCAAGTTTGCTCGAGCTTAACGCATTACTCTGCCCCGACACCCACCGCATCGGCGACACACGGATCCAACTGCCATACTTCATAGCGTGAAAGCCGATAAAATGGCACCCGCTTCCGAACATCCGCGCATGGGGCAATTGTGCCAAACTGTCTGAAAGGCGCCCAACTTGGCGTTCCTACCCAGAATGCAGTTACTGCGTCGACAGGCCTTTGAAAGTGCGTGGCATCCTGCTTAAAACAAGGCAGAGAGTTTTGGAGTTTCCATGCCTGACCATTCCTGCGCCCAGCCAGCCAAGCCGCTGACAACGAACAGCGTAAAGAACGCCAAAATACGTTTCGGCATCGATTGGGGCGGGACAAAAATGGAGATCATCGCCCTGTCGCCTGACGGTCAGGAGGCCTTCCGCAAACGTCTCGACACGCCGAAAAACGACTACGCAGGTTGCCTTGCAACAGTCGAGGCGCTGTTGGCGGCAGCAGAAGCAGCAGTCGGCAATCCGGGTCCTGAGCATAGCACCCTTGGCTTCGGCATACCCGGCTCCATTTCGCCAGAAACAGGCCTCGTCAAGAATGCCAATTCCACCTGGATGAACGGCCAGCCTTTGCGCGAAGATCTGATAACCCGTCTCGGACGCACCGTTCGTATTCAAAACGATGCCAATTGCCTCGCCGTATCTGAGGCTGTTGACGGCGCTGGCGCCGGGTGCCACCTGGTCCATGCCATCATCATCGGCACCGGCTCGGGAACAGGAATCGCCATCGACGGAAAAGCACATCAAGGTGCCAATGGTATTGGTGGCGAATGGGGCGCGATCGCCCTGCCATGGCGGCGCGCCGACGAGTTTCCGGGCCCCGACAGCTGGACCGGGCACGACGGCGCGATCGACATGTGGTGCTCAGGTACCGGTTTTCAGTGGGATTACCAGAGGGCGACGGGATTGCCCGCCAAGGGGGACGAGATCATCGCCTTGATGCGTCAAGGCGACGCCGCTGCCCACGCAACCTTTGAACGATACGTCAGCCGACTCGCGCGGGCTCTTGCCATGGCCGCCAATCTGCTTGATCCGGACGTCTTCGTGCTCGGCGGTGGAATGTCGAACATCGATGAACTCTATGACGCCCTGCCAAAGGCGATGCTCCCGTTCATCATGTCGGATGTGTTTCATACACCTGTGCGCAAGGCAAAGCATGGTGACAGCTCAGGCGTTCGCGGCGCGGCCTGGCTCTGGAACTGATTTCGGACATTCCCTCTATCCGCTGAAAACGCCATAGCCTTGCCGTTATTTCCAAGCCAAAGTGCCAGAAACCCGAATCCAATCGAGGACCCTCATGTTCAAGAAGTTTGCCTTTCTCACCGCCCTGTTTGCCAGCACCAGCACATTCGCGACCGCCCAGGATCTGCAAATCACCGACGTCATGGTTGGCACAGGGCAGGAAGCCAAGGCCGGAGACACTGTGACCGTGCATTACACCGGCTGGCTCACGGACGGAAAGAAGTTCGACAGCAGCGTTGATCGCGGAGATCCCTTTTCCTTTCCGCTTGGAGCAGGTCGCGTCATCAAGGGCTGGGACGTTGGCGTGGAAGGCATGAAAGTCGGCGGCAAGCGCCAGCTGATCATCCCGCCGCAAATGGGTTATGGCTCGCGTGGCGCCGGTGGCGTGATCCCGCCGAACGCAACGCTGAAGTTTGACGTTGAGCTGCTTGCGGTCAACTGACCTTTTGTCAGCTCGCCAATTGCACACGCGCTGCGCGAAAGTACCAGCACCTCGCGCACCCTTTGCAAATTTTAAGCTGACGAACCGGTCAGGCGGCATCTGAGCAGATAAGATGACCAAAGGAACGAGATGACCCAGGATGCCAAAGTTGCCCTGATCACCGGTGTAACCGGTCAGGATGGTGCCTATCTTGCCCGTCTGTTGCTAGACAAAGGCTACATCGTCCATGGCATCAAGCGGCGGTCTTCCTCGTTCAACACCGGTCGCATTGAGGACATCTATCAGGACCCGCATGAGGCTGATCGCCGGTTTCACCTGCATTATGGTGACCTGACCGATGCGACGAACCTGATCCGTATCGTGCAGGAAACCCAGCCGGACGAAATCTACAATCTCGCAGCTCAAAGCCATGTGCAGGTGTCTTTTGAGACACCGGAATACACTGCCAATTCCGATGGTTTGGGAACATTGCGCCTACTCGAAGCAATACGTATTCTCGGAATGGAGAAGAAGACCCGCTTTTACCAAGCCTCTACGTCGGAACTTTATGGCCTGGTGCAGGAAGTGCCGCAGAAAGAAACCACGCCCTTCTATCCGCGTAGCCCCTATGCCGCTGCCAAGCTCTACGCCTATTGGATCGTGGTAAACTACCGCGAGGCTTACGGCATGCATGCCTCCAATGGAATCTTGTTCAACCACGAAAGTCCGTTGCGCGGTGAAACCTTCGTCACCCGGAAGATCACCCGTGCAGTCGCTGCCATCAAGCTGGGACAGCAGGAGAAGCTGTATCTGGGCAATCTGGATGCCAAGCGGGACTGGGGCCACGCTCGCGACTACGTTCAGGGCATGTGGATGATGATGCAGCAGGAAACTCCGGACGATTATGTCCTGGCGACGGGAGAAGCAACCTCTGTGCGTTCCTTTGTCGACCTGGCCTTCGCGGAAGCCGGCACCTCGATTGAGTGGTTCGGCGAGGGCGTGGATGAAAAAGGCATGGACCGCGTCACCGGCGAGGTGCTTGTGGAGGTTGATCCACGCTACTTCCGGCCGACCGAAGTTGATCTGCTGATCGGCGACCCTACCAAGGCGCGGGAAAAACTTGGGTGGTCACATGTAATCGGCATTGCAGATCTCGTTGCAGAGATGGTGCGCGAAGACCTTACCAGTCAGCAGCTCGCTGCTGCCACCGAAACCGCCATGAAAGAAATCTGAGATGACACAGATCTATGAACTGGCCGGAAAAAGAGTTTGGGTTGCCGGTCACAGGGGCCTGGTTGGCTCCGCACTAGTGCGACGTCTGGAGGCCGAGAACTGCGAGATCTTGACCTGCACCCGCCAGGACGCGGATCTGCGCGATCAAAGTGCGACCGCCGCCTGGGTTGCCAATGCCAAGCCGCAAGCGATCCTGCTAGCGGCCGCAAAAGTCGGCGGGATTCTGGCCAACGAAAGCCGGCCGGCGGAATTTCTCTATGACAACCTGATGATCGACACCAACATCATCGAGGCCGCCCGGCAGAATGATGTCGAAAAGCTGCTGTTTCTTGGATCATCCTGCATCTATCCAAAGTTCGCCGAGCAGCCAATCCTGGAAAGCTCCCTGCTGACGGGTCCGCTGGAGCCGACAAACGAGTGGTATGCGATTGCCAAGATCGCCGGCATCAAGTTGGCACAGGCCTATCGCAAGCAATACGGTTGCGACTATATTTCGGCCATGCCCACCAACCTCTATGGTCCTGGCGACAACTTTGACCTATCCAGCAGCCATGTCCTGCCCGCTCTGATCCGTAAAGCGCATGAGGCCAAACTGGCTGGAACTCCGCAGATCACTGTCTGGGGAACGGGAACGCCAAAGCGTGAATTTCTCTATGTCGATGATTGTGCCGATGCGCTGGTGTTTCTGCTCAAAGGATACTCCGAGTACGAGCATATCAACGTCGGTAGTGGCGCCGACGTCTCGATCCTCGACCTGACCCGACTGGTGTGCAAGGTCATCGGCTTTAAAGGTGACATCGTCCACGACTTGAGCAAACCCGACGGCACACCGCGCAAGCTGATGTCAGCGGAACGACTTACCGCGCTGGGGTGGTCGCCTAACGTCGGCCTGGAAGACGGTATTCGCCGTACCTATGAGAGTTTTCTGACTAAGTTCTGAGCTTGCTCACTTAGGATTGACGTTGAACTTTGGCCGGATAAGTCTTGTGTGAAACGTCAAAGGGAGCCACGCGGCTCCCTTTTTGCATTTTCAAACACATCGCCGGTGCGGCGATCATTTTTCCATTGGCGGCATACGGTTCCAGGCATCGAGAGCGGCAATCTTGTAGGCCTCAGCCAGCGTCGGATAGTTGAAGGTATTCTCGACGAAATACTCCAGCGTGCCGCGCAGGTTCAAAACCGCCTGACCGATGTGAACCAGCTCGGTCGCCCCTTCGCCAACGATGTGGCACCCCAGGAGCCGACGGGTCTTCAGCGAGAAGATCATCTTCAGCATGCCGGAATCGAGGCCCATGATGTGGCCTCGGGAGGTCTCGCGAAAACGCGCGATACCGCATTCATAAGGAATACCGCGCTGTTTTACTTCTTCTTCTGTCATGCCGACGGTAGAGATCTCGGGCACGGCATAAATGCCATAGGGGAAGTACTCGGGCGGGTCATAAGCCTGTTCGCCAAGCGCATGACAAGCCGCAATACGCCCCTGCTCCATCGACGTCGAAGCCAGTGAGGGGAAGCCGATTACATCACCTGCCGCAAAGATGTGCTTGACATTGGTCTGGAAGGTCTGGGCATCTACTTTCAGCCGGCCACGGTGGTCAACTTCCAGGCCACAGGCATCCAGGTTCAAGCTTCCAGTCGCTCCCATTCGGCCAGCCGCGAACAGGACCACGTTGGTGCGCACCAAACGACCGTCGGCAAGTTCGATCTCGCAGTTCGCAGGTCCGTGTTTCGTGATCTTATCGACCTTCGATCCGAACCGGAGGGCTATTCCACGGTCTCGCAATTCGTGGATGAAATCCTGCACCAACTCGTGGTCGAGGAAATCAAGCATGGTGTCGCGCGGTTCGACCAGGGTCACCTTCACATCAAGCGCGGAGAAGATCGTGGCGTATTCCACGCCGATCACGCCTGCGCCGATCACAGCAATGGTGCGTGGCAGTTCGGTCAGTTCGAGAATCTCATCACTGTCGAGAATATACTCGCCGTCAAAGGGCACATAGTCCGGACGGAAGGGCTTGGTTCCCACGGCAATGATGAAGCGGTCTGCGCTGTATTGCAGCACCTCGCCAGCGTCACCAAGAACTTCGATGGTCTTGGCATCGACGAATTTGGCTTCACCGCGCAGGGTGCGGACCCGGTTGCGGGCAAACTGGTGTTCCAGAACCTCGACTTCGTGGTCGAGGGTAATATGCAGGCGCGCACGCAGATCGCCGGCGGAAATGTCTTTCTTGACCCGGTATGCCCGACCATAAAATCCACGCTCGCGCCAACCAGTGAGGTTCAGCGCTGTCTCACGCAAGGTCTTTGAAGGAATGGTCCCTGTGTGGACCGAAACGCCTCCGACGCGGCGCCCTCTCTCGATCACCAGAACATCGCGTCCAAACTTCGCAGCCTGGATGGCTGCGCGGCGTCCAGCTGGTCCGCTGCCGATGACAATCAGATCGAAGTGGTCCATCTTTTCCCTCGTATTGCGTCGCACACCATTCACTTGTGTAGGCCACAATAATGAAGACCGGGTCAACCGCCAGGCCGATCTTCATGGCGTGAAACCCCGCGATTTTTTCTTAGAACGCCCGTGTTTTGTGCTGATTATTATTTCTGACGCAGATCTCCTCATCCTTCGCACTCGAGAGGCAATGTGCCGTCTTGGCAGCGCCGAAACGGCAAAGGGTACCACGCTCCCCCACACAACAAGCCCAGATTGAACCTCCGAAACGGGAGGCTACTTAACATTCGCCTTTAAACCGAGTGCTGACCTTAATACTTTCTTATAATTGGCAATTATACCATTGCAGCAATCTTTTCGCTGCGCCTTGCGAAATTATACTGAGCAGCGCCTCAACTTAACGCAAACTGATCTCAACCGGTTGCTTTCCATGCCTTTCCGTCTGATCCATGTCGTCGCGTTTTCTTGCGTGCTTCTTTTCTACATGAACTCCTTTTCATCAGCTGAGCAGCTTCACTCATTTACGCCATCAGACAGGCTCCCAATTTCCGGTCATCTGACGATCAAAACCGGAAATTCAGTCCGCGAGGTCGCGCTGGCAGATCTCGAAACCCTGCCAATGCATGAGGTGACGGCCAGCATTACCGTCGAAGAACCTATAAAGACGTTTGAGGGCATTTTGCTGCGTGACGTGCTCGCCTACCTCGGCGCTCTGGATGCGGAAGAAATAACCGTACGTGGAAATGACGCCTACGCTGCCAGCATTCCACAGAAGGATTGGAAAACCTGGCCGGTCCTGCTGGCCACGCGTTCTGAGGGGAAACCCTTGACTTTGCGCCAGCGTGGCCCAGCACGGGTCATCTATCCGATGCAGGACTTTGAGGAGCTGAACCACCGTCGTTACCGGAACCGCAGTGTCTGGATGGTTCAAGAGATTCAATGGTAAAAATGGCATCAGGTGCAACGTCTCTCAGACGCTTCCTTCCCCGCTCCCCTCATGTCTTTGGCGTGGCTTTCCTGATTGCCGGATCGCTGACGGCTATCTTTGCGATTCGCTCACTGGAACACCTCAAGCCGCCGGAGACTGACTACGGCCAACACCTTGGTCGGCATATGCGCTACACATTTGCAGAAGTGGCAGCGATCGACAGCATGCTCGGCGCATTGGAGGTTTCCGAGAACAAGCAAAACGCGCTCGATCTGATCCAGAAAACGGCAGACCGTTTCTACGTCCGACTCGAAAATCTCTCAGGCCTGAAAACCGGACCATTGTCCAATCCGGCAGGCCCCATCAATCTGACCGCCAACGCTCTGATGGAACAGCTGGACAAGATCGTCGTTGCTGGTGTGCCTCTGAACCCGGGCGCCCTGAATGAAGCAAAAACCCTCAGCCACAGCCTGCTGCAAGAGACCGGCGACTTCACGCGTCAAGTGGAACTAGACGTGGATCGCATGCTGCGTCATCGCCGCAAGCTTGCTTCCGCTGTCTCGTTCGAAGTCGCTTTCAGTATTTTTCTTCTGCTGATCCTGGCAATGCTGACGTTCGGGCTTTTTCTCTACAATCGCCGAATTGTCCGAAAATTGCAGATTTCAAACGGGCAAGACAGCCTGACCGACCTGTCGAACCGTCGCGGTTTCACCGACTGGATCGGACAGAAGGTCCTGGACGAGCCGGATACGCAGTTTGCTTTTCTGCTGTTTGACGTCGACCGCTTCAAAGCTATCAATGATAACTTCGGGCATTTTACCGGCGACCGGATCCTCAAACATACGGCAGCGCATTTACGTCTATTCTTTGGCGTCGAAGGCCATGTGGCACGCTGGGGAGGCGATGAGTTTGTCGCTGTCGTGCGGTTGCGGAGCGAAGGAACTGCCGCGCTTGAGCACAAGCTGATCAAACTGATTAGCCGCCCGCCAGAACTGCCCATGGACGGCGGCGGCACCATGCCGGTCGGGCTAAGCTGCGGTGTTTCCCTTTGGCCACAAGACGCAGAAACTGTTGATGAGGCCGTGTCGCGCGCTGATGCCGCCCTGCTTGAGGCCAAGCGCAATGGTCGCGGGCGCTTTGCCTTTTATCACGATGACCTGTCAGAAAAGCAGCGTCGACAAGATGCGATCCGCTCCGACCTGAAACGTGCCATTGCCGACGGTGAGTTCTTCCTTGTCTATCAGCCACAGTTTTGCGTTCGCAGTAACAAGATTGTTTGCGCTGAAGCGCTGATCCGCTGGCGCAGTTCACGCACCGGCACGATTATCCGGCCTGACGAATTCATTGCGGTTGCGGAAGAAAGCCAGCACATCTGGTCTATCGACACATTCGTACTGAACACAGCCTGCCGAGCCGCTGCGCATTGGGTCAACATGCCGAACGGGCTGGACCGCATTGCCATCAACTTGTCCCCCCATAGCTTCCAACGGGTCGGACTTGGGGCACATGTGGAAGCCATTCTCCGGCGCTGGAATATGCCAGCGAACAAGCTTGAACTGGAGATCACCGAGGGCGTTCTGTTGAGCGAAAGCCCTCAGCTAAACGAAAACCTTGCGGCTCTGAAGGCTCTTGGCATTCGGCTGGCACTCGATGATTTTGGCACCGGCTATTCAAATGTCGCCTATCTGGCCCGCCTGCGTCCGGACCTTCTGAAGATTGATCGATCGTTCCTGCGGGAACCCAACGACCACATGCGCAAGAGCATCATTCAAGGTGTCTCGCGAATTTCCTCCAGTATTGGTGCGACCACCCTTGTCGAAGGGGTAGAGACCCAGGCGGATCTCGACTTCGTGCGCGAATCTGGCTGTAGCCTGGTGCAAGGCTATCTGCTGGCCTACCCGATGCCAGAGGACGAGCTGCAAGCGCTTCTGGTCAAGACAAACCAGCCAGATGCCGCCCTCCCCGCCACACCGTAACCTACGGTTTCAAAGCCCCTGAGACGACGTGACACCCAAGGTCCGCCTCGTCTCAAAGCCAAGTGGCGTTTCAGGCGAGCGCCAACTCAGCTCATCATGTCCCGAACCAGTGGGATGACCTTGCGACCATAAAGCTCAATGCTTTTCATCAGCTGCGCATGCGGCATTGGGCCCGTGGCATATTTCAGATCGAAGCGGCTCAGGCCGAGGGTCTTCATCGTCTTGGCAATCCGCTTGGCGACCGTTTCCGGCGAACCAGCATACACGGATCCGTTGCGAACTTCCGACAAGAACGCATCCTTGCCCATCGGTGACCAACCACGTTCCCGTCCCAAGCGATCATGAAACGCCTTGTAATGCGGCCACAGCTGTTCGACCGCGGCTTCGTCCGTTTCAGCCACATGACCGGGCGAATGAACGCCGAGTGGTTTGACCGGGTGTTCCATCTGATCACATGCACGGTGGTAAAGATCGACGTAAGGCTTGAAGCGCTCCGGGTCACCGCCAATGATCGCCAGCATCATCTGGAGGTTATAGGTGACGGCCCGAATGACACTGTCGGGACTGCCGCCCACACCGACCCAAATTGTCGGTCCCTTGTCCTCAAATCGCGGAAAGACTGACTGACGTTTCAACGGCGGACGAATGTCGCCGGACCAGCTGACGACCTCATCCGCCCAAAGGGTCGTGAGGAGATCCAGTTTTTGCTCGAACAGAACCTCATATTGATTGAGGTCATGGCCGAAGAGCGGGAAGCTCTCGGTAAAGGATCCGCGCCCCAAGGTGATTTCCGCCCGTCCGCCAGACAGGGCGTCGAGCGTCGAAAAGCGTTGAAACACCCGGATCGGATCGTCCGACGACAGGACCGTCACTGAAGTCCCAAGCTTCAGCCGTTCGGTTTTGGCCGCAATGTAGGTCATCAGGATTTCCGGAGAGGAAATTGCAAAGTCCTTGCGATGATGTTCCCCAAGGCCAAGGAAATCAACACCGACCTGATCGGCCAGAACACCTTCCTCAACCAAATCCCGCAAAACCTTAGCTTCATGTTTCAGCTTGCCATTCCCGTCTTCGGTGATGTCACCAAACGTATCGAGGCCGAGTTCAAGATTTTTGCTCATAAGGGCACCTGACAGGTTCCGAGGATTGCATTGGGGCCAAGCACTCTTAAAGAGAAACTCTAGGCGCTTCATTGAGAGGGAAGGTAAGCGTTAGTGTCATCGAACAAAAGCTCGAACTGTTCACCTCGGACGAACACTCTGTTCGGCAGCGTCGGCTTCCCTGCACCAAAGCCAGGCGGTGCAGACCAAAAGAGCCAGAAGAATGTTGACGGACGGAACTATCGAGTAAGCGAGTTTCATACCGTCGGTGGGGAGCATCGCCGTGATGATCGACGTCGCCATCGGCTGCAGCCACAACAAACCCAGCACCACTTGCACACCCGCCGGCCAGGGTTCACGCTCCTTCAGAAAGGCGCAGTGTGCCGCCGCCAGCAGTGGCCAGCTATAGGCCATGAAAGCAGGTGCCGCGCAGGCAGAGGCCAGGAAGCATAGTCCAAGTGCCTGCCAGGCCTCGCACCTTCTTGCCGCGACCCAGACAATGCCGGTGGAGATCGCAATGATGAGTATATAGATGCCATCTCGCGCCATAAGCGGGAGACCCAACTTACCGAGCATGGATGTGACATTGAAGAAACCCAGCGTCGCTGCGTTGAGGTAAGAAACATATATCTCCTCGCTAAACGTGCCCAAGTAGGCTCCAAACACCTCCCCGCCATACAACAGCGCACTGGCAGCAAGAAGCCCCGCCGTCGTTACACAGGCCGAGACAATGGTTCGGTAGTGCCCGCTCGCCAGCAGGAAGACCGGTACCATCAGGCCATATTGCGGCTTTACGGTCGCCAGCCCCAACAGAAAGCCTGCAAGCCAAGGTCTTCTTTCGGAGAGAACCAACCCCAGCACAATCAACAGGATCGCAAGCACGGAGTTGTTCAAAATGTTGAGCGTATGAAAACCGATACCACTGGCGACGATAAAAAATCCCATGACTGCCGGGGCTCCCAGAATGATTGGGATGGCAATTAAAGCCCCCAGGGAGATCAGCAGGAAGACCGCTTTGGCTTGGCCGTATGTCATCCACGCCAACGGCTCCGCCATGAGAAGAAAGTGCGGCGGATAGCGGAACACCAGGGTTTCGGCGTGGCCGGTTAAGGGCGCTCTGAACGCTTCCACATCATAGGCTTCGACTCCTCGTCCTTCTGCCGCCATCTGCCCAGCGCGATAAAAAGCGGCGAGATCCTCCGAAATCGGATCGCTGATAGTTGCTGGTAAATGCCGCAGCCTCGCTGCGCCGTCAGGCACCCACACCAAGGCCGAAAGAATCGCGCTTAGGATCAGGCAAGCAAAAACAAAACGCCCGCCCAATCTGCCGGCGAGCTGATAGCCGGCATTTACCTTCTGGATCCGTTGGATGTGGTCGGCCATTGATGGAAACTCGAAATGTCAGAGAAGCGGTCGGACCTAGAATGTCCGATTCCTACCTCGCGTGACGAGAAAAGAAGCGGCTGAGCGTTCACTCCTCTGGCTCAGCCCCTGAGACCGTGCGAAGGCGGGCAGCAACATCCCGAACGATAGCGGCCAGAAGATTGACGCGTCCGGGGAGCGTGCGTCCCCGGCGCCAGGCTAGCCAGATGTCACGTCGAACAGGCTTCGGCAACTGGGAAATACGCAGTTTGCCCCGGCCACGGAAAGTCGCAACCCCACTGCGAGGCAAGATCGTGTAGCCCACGCCAGATGCCACCGGAGCGGGGATTTGGCCAATCTGGTTGACGAAGCCTCGTTGACGCAACCGACGCGCGCCCTCAAATTCGCCCGGATAATTCAGGCTGAACAGGGCGTCCGCATATTCGTATCCGTCCGGGTGAGCGATGAACCCCAAAGTTTCCAAGCTGGAAAACGTCGGCACGTTCTCAGATACGGAAGCAGGCAGGATCAGGCACAATTCTTCAAAGCCAATTCTCTCCGCTTCTATGCGGGCACGGTGAGGGGGGTGATCGAGGACCCCAAGATCAAACTTGCCCTCAACCAGGCCGGCCAGAATGCTGCTTTGAGGCGCTGCTTCAAGATGAACCGACAGTTGAGACGCCTTCGCCATTTCCGCCACCAGATCCGGATAGAGGATCATGGCGAAGCTTCCCGAACAAGCAAGCGCTGCTGTCCCCACTGACGGATCGTCGGTGCCAATTTCCGCGGCGAGTTGCTCCTCTTCAGCACGTCGGGCCACGCCAAGCCGATAAACCGCCTCGCCCGCCTCGGTCAGAGTGAAACTCTTGCCGGATTTGGTGACCAGCTGCTGACCGACCTGCTGTTCAAGCTTGCGCATGTGCTGCGAAACCCCTGGTTGGGTCATGTTCAGGCGCTCCGCAGCTCGCGAGTACCCTCCGGTCTCGCACAAGCAGGTAAAGGTCTCCAGCCATTGGGAATTCAGCATCGCGCCTCACTCAGAACGAATAATTATAACGTTTTATAATACAAATTATCAAAGATGATAATTTTTAAATATCCGACAAAGGGCATACATGAGGTCGCAACCAAAGGAGAATATTATGCCCACCTACCCAAGATCATTTTCGCATATCGGCCTATCTGTCCCGGACCTGGACAAAGCCATCGAGTTCTATGCAAACGTCCTAGGCTTTTACGTCATCATGCCACCGACTACGGTGGTTGAAGATGACAGCGAGATCGGCCGCATGTGTACAGATGTGTTCTCCCAAGGCTGGGAAAAGCTGCGGATCGCCCATCTGGCCACAGCAGACAGAATCGGCATCGAACTGTTCGAGTTCGCTGGAAACTTTCCTCCTGAGGACAATCTCGATTTCCGCCGGCATGGACTGTTCCATTTCTGCATTCAGGACCCGGACGTGGAAGGCCTGGCAGCGCGCATTGTCGAGGCAGGCGGCAAACAACGCATGCCGGTGCGCGAATATTATCCAGATGAGAAACCCTACCGCATGGTCTATGTCGAAGACCCCTTCGGCAATGTCTTCGAGATCTACAGCCACAGTTATGAATTGACCTATTCCGCAGGCGCCTACGCCGACTGATTGGCGGGTTGCTCTTGAGCCTCTGCCGCCACAGGCGGGCGGCAGAGCTGCTTTCCAATTGCCACGAAGCAGAAAAACAAAAGCCCATGACGATGCCTTAGCGTTCTCTTATTGCGTCGCCTGCGCCTTTCGGCTATGCAGATTTCCATGAACATGCTCAAGATCCAGAACTGGTGGTGGCGGGACGCTTAATTGGCGGCCAGCGCATCCTCGTGTCTGTAGTGACTTGAGTTTTTGATAGGCCGCCGCGAACCCGCTGGCGGCTTTTTTTATGTTCTTGGACAGATCAAGACCAGCCGGGCCGCCGTCCAACCGCGGTCGCAGGATTAAGAAGGAAGAGACTAATGCCGGCCTTCGCCGACCAGACTTTCAAGACCCAGGGCGGGATCACCATCCACCGTTCCGCCCGTCCTTCCGACTATGAAGCCGGCACAGATGCCTGGATCGACCGGCTGGATCAGGAGCGCGGCGCGGTGCTCGCATCTTCCTACGAATATCCGGGCCGCTATACCCGCTGGGATATGGCGCTGGTCAATCCGCCGCTGGTGATGGAAGCCGCAGATCGCACCGTCGAGATCAAGGCGCTGAACGACCGCGGGCGCCTGCTGATGCCAGCGGTTGCCGCTGCGCTGAAGAACCATCCGGATGTTGCCACCTTCTCGGCCGACGAGAACCACATCGAGCTGAGTGTCAAAAAGCCGGGACGCGCGTTCCGTGAGGAAGAGCGCTCGCGGCAGCCGTCGACCTTTTCCATCGTCCGCGCATTGAAAGAGCTGTTTGCCTGCGAAGACGATCAGCTTGGTCTGTATGGTGCCTTTGGCTACGACATCGCTTTCCAGTTTGAGCCGATTGACCTGAAGCTTTCCCGTCCGGACGATCAGCGCGATGTGGTGCTGTTCCTGCCCGACGAAATTCTGATCGTCGATCACCACGGCAAGCGTGCGCATGTTCTGGAGTATGAATTCGAGGTAGATGGCAAGTCGACCAAGGGGCTGCCGCGCGACGGCGACAAGACCCCCTATGCTCCTGCGAACGAAGATCCGGGCCGTGGCGATCACGAACCGGGCGAATATGCCAAGCTGGTGGAACAGGCCAAGGACTACTTCCGGCGTGGGGATCTTTTCGAAACCGTGCCAGGTCAGACGTTCTATGAAGCTTGCCCCAACCCGCCTTCTGCCGTCTCCCGCCGTCTGGCGCAAATCAATCCTTCCCCCTATTCCTTCTTCTTCAATCTGGGCAATCAGGAGTACCTGGTTGGCGCTTCGCCGGAAATGTATGTCCGCGTCACCGGAGGCCGCCGGGTCGAGACCTGCCCGATTTCGGGCACCATCCGGCGCGGCAAGAATGCCATCGAGGACGAGGCCCAGATCCGCAAGCTGCTGAACTCCGCCAAGGACGAAGCAGAGCTAACAATGTGTTCCGACGTCGACCGCAACGACAAGAGCCGGGTCTGCGAGCCGGGATCGGTCAAGGTCATCGGTCGGCGCCAGATCGAGATGTATTCCCGTCTGATTCATACAGTGGATCACATCGAGGGGATTCTGCGCCCTGATATGGATGCGCTTGATGCGTTCCTGTCCCACACTTGGGCAGTCACCGTCACAGGCGCGCCAAAACGCTGGGCGATGGAGTTTATTGAAAACCACGAGAAGTCCTCGCGTGCCTGGTACGGCGGTGCGATTGGTGCCGTGCTTTTCAATGGCGACATGAACACCGGCCTGACCCTGCGCACCGTGCGCATCAAGGATGGCGTTGCGCAGATCCGTGCCGGAGCCACCCTGCTTTACGACAGCGTACCGGAGGACGAAGAAGCTGAGACCGAGCTGAAGGCGGAGGCCATGCGCGCCGCTGTACGTGAGGCCGGTCTGGCGACCAAGGGCGTGGCAGAGGCTGCCAAGGCCAAACCAGGCGCAGGCATCAAGATCCTGCTTGTCGATCATGAGGACAGCTTCGTTCACACGCTGGCCAACTATTTCCGGCAAACCGGCGCCGAAGTCGTTACCTATCGCTCCCCTGTCGCCGATCATGTGTTTTACGATGTGAACCCGGATCTGGTGGTGTTGTCGCCTGGCCCAGGCAACCCGAAGGACTTCGATTGTGCGGCGACCATCGGTCGGGCACGAGCACGGGCCTTGCCGATCTTTGGTGTCTGCCTCGGCCTGCAGGCGTTGGCAGAAAGTATGGGCGGCGAACTGGGACAGCTGGATGTTCCGATGCACGGCAAGCCTTCAGCAATCTCCGTCTCCGGCAACTCGTTGATCTTCGACGGTCTGCAGGCACCGGTCATCGTCGGCCGATATCACTCTCTTTATGCAAAGAAAGACAAACTGCCGACTGGCTTCAGGGTCACCGCAGAGACGGATGACGGAGTGATCATGGCGATCGAGCATGACGAGGAGTCGATCGCCGCCGTGCAGTTCCACCCGGAAAGCATCATGTCACTGGATCAGGATGCTGGTCACAAGATTATCGAGAACGTCGTGGCCAGACTGGTTACCCAGAAGGTGACCGAAAGCGCGTAAAGCACCTCGTATTGCGCTGAGCTTTAAAGAAGCAGACCTCAGATCCTGAGGCCTGCTTTTTTCATGGCCGACACTCCATTCGAGCCCCGACCGCCTTTATGCTCTGAGCTCCTATACTCTGAGCTCCGCCAATGCGTCATGATCTATGTAGCCAAAATATAATATAACTCGACCATATTTACATTTTTTGCCCATAAAGCGAAATGTGTCTGGAATGTGAAAAGATTTTGTCGAGCCCGTGAGGCCGTATTAGTTCCAAAAACGGGGAATTTTATTTAATCGTATAAGTCCGTTTTTTTTCGGAACGATCTTTTACCTCAGAGTGTTTGCTCCTCGAACGCCGACGCTGATACCCATCGATCAGTTCATAACAAAGTCAGTGGGTGGCGTCATTAACAAAGCAGAAGGAGAAATCTCATGCGTACTATCAACACAATCCTTGCAGGTCTTTTCGCAACGACAGCACTCGTTGGCGCAGCAAACGCTGCAAGCTCCGGCGATGCAAACGGCGAAGTCAAGATCATGCCGAGCGCTTCCACGCAGGCTGAAGTCAAGGCTGAAGGCGATGCAACTGCAGGCGAAGCTCCGGAATACATCACTGGTGACGCAAACGGCGAAACCAAGGTCATGCCGGGTGCCGCTGCTAACGCAGAGGCCATGGCCGAAGGCGATGCCACAGCAGTCGAAACTCCGGAGACCATTACTGGTGACGCAAACGGCGACCAGACTCCGCTTCTGAACCAGCAGGCCGCTGCCATGGATATGGACATGACCGGCTATACCATTACAACTGTAGACGGTGAATCTGTTGGTGAAGTTGCATCCGTGAACCGTGATGCTTCCGGCAACCTGATCTCCATCGAAGCTGAAGTTGGTGGCTTCCTGGGTATTGGTGCCGACACTGTGACCATCCCGGCCGATCGTTTCACCATCTCCGGTGAAGAGCTGAAGCTCAACATGAGCGAAGCTGAAGTCAAAGTTCTTGCAGATAGGTAATCACTAGCTGGAAAACTTGCAAAAAGGGTCGTGCCGAAAGGCACGGCCTTTTTTTATGCCAAATCTCTCTTACGAGTCCGCTCCCGGCATCGGAGGCAATTGGGTCCCCCACCTGACCTGTCAAATTCCCGCGAACTTTTTGCCATCTTCGTCGTTTACCCTGAGGAAATAACAGCTGCTCAGGTGGCGACGCTCCAAAGATCCGGGAGCTGGAGAAGGAAACGACCATGCTAGATCGCCTTGATGATGCCCTTGGCAGAAACGCCACCGACGACATCGGCCTTTTGGGAGCTCGTCTCCTGCTGATAACCGGCTGCGTTTGCTTCGGCCTGTTAACGACTGTCTTTTCATCCCACGCCTTGGGTCAGGAGGTTCAGGTGGTCCGCCCCAGCACCGACGGACCTGCTGACGGCGTCAACCAAACCAAGAAGCCTCTAGTGCCGCGAACCGACGGACAAACGGATGCAACCGTTGCCGTTCCCAAGGAGCTGATCGGGGAGCCTGTCTTGTCCCTGGAAGGCCAGACCCTTGGCGATGTCACGCAGGTTCAGGTGAACGAAAACGGCCTTCTTGTCAGTCTAGATGCTGAACTCGGCGGCTTTTTCGGGATCGGCTCCAAGTCAGTACGCTTTCCAGCCGAAAACTTTGCGGTCAACAGCCACGGGATCGTTCTCGACATGACGTCGGACGATGTCGAGGCCCTGATGGACCAGTAAGGACATTCAGCAGGCAGGCTCTGGCACTGGCGGCTCCGTTGCCCCGATGAACGCAATCTCGGCCGGGCGGATGGTGGACTTCCCGAGAGTACGTGCTTTCAGCCAGTCCCAGTCACCTTCTGCAATAGCTCTGCGCGTCAGCAGGCCGCGCACCGGCGCGACCTCACGCAAGGTTTCCGCTTCCAGCTCAGCGACTGTGAAAGAGAACGTGTACCCAGGCGTCAGTCCCATGCGCAAATCTGAGATCGACACGCGGTCGCCCTTGCGATCCGCCCGGAAGAACCCGTGACTGAACCAGTCCAGCTTCTGAAAAGACAGATTGTCGTCGAGACAAGACGACAGCTCCAGATGACGGGCGTGGGTGTAAACCGGCTGAGTGTCCTGATCATCCAGAACCGAGAGATAGAGATTGTGATACCGCCCCTCCTCGAGGCCGATCACCTTCCATAAAAGCGTATTGAACGGTGCCGCCTGCGCCAATATGCGCTGCGGCGCCACCCCGGCCTGCTTGAACAGCCTTTCAGCTCTCGCTTCCATGTAAGTCTTGGCGCCGATCCCCCAGGCGAGATATCCAGTCGTCAGAACGAGGACAACGCTCAACCCCGTTTTAAACGCGTCCGACCAGCGACCACGTATGAACGCCCAAAGGACGATGAAAAGCAGCGGCAGGGAATAGACCGGATCGATGATGAAAACCGACCCCACTCCGACCGGGTCTGGGTAGAGTGGCCAGAGTAGTCGCGTGCCGTAGATCGTCAAGGCATCCAGCAGGGCATGAGTGGACAGACAGAGAAAGACCGCCGCCCAAACCCGCCACCGGTGCTCCTTCCAGCTTTTGAACACTCGAACCAGCGCCTCACCAATCAGCGGTGTTGCAGCTACATGAACCACCAGCGAGTGGCTCCAGCCCCGGTGAAAGACAAAGCTGTCGACCGGATCAGCGAATGGTTGAAGCACGTCCAGATCCGGCAAAGTGCCCAACAGGCCACCAAGAAGGGCCGCCTTGCGCAGTCCGATCTTTCCGCCCAGGCAAGCGCTGGAGACCGCGGCGCCCAGAACGAATTGAGTAAGAGAATCCATACAAATCCATCTACTTTTTGGTGAACGGAAGGACAGTGACGAAGGCGTTTTATACAGCGCAACCGCTCTTCATCAAGGCGCCTGCTTGTTTTCAGGCTTGGCCGCTTCTTCCGCTGCGACTCGCTCGAAGTCATCGAGAAAGCGGGAATAGAGCTCGGAGAATTTCGCAATATCTTCCTCAGGCCAATCGGCCAGGAGCTGTTCAATCAGGCCAAGCTTGGTCTTGATTTTTTCGCGCAAAAAGGTCTGACCTTTTTCAGTCAGAAAGATCACGGACCTTCGTGCATCAAGCTGCGAGACGCCCCGGCTGACCATATCTCGCTCGACGAGATGAGCGACAGCACGACTGGCGCGAGAGGGGTCAATGCACATTTGCTCGGCCACTGTGCCAATGGTGACTTCGCCGCCTTTCCTGGTGATCCGACCGATTGACTCGACGATATCGATGTAGCCGATGTCGAGATCCGGCGCGGCTCTGCCGATCACCAGGCGTGTGATGATCCGGCTTTTGGCCAACACCCGATACCGGGACATGGTTTTGCCGATGCGATCAATGTCCGTTTTCAATTTGCTGTCGGTCATGGTGCCGGTTTTCGCTCGCGCAGGGAGCTTCATCTCCAATGGTGAACTCAATTGCCTGACGCATATTTATGCCTTTGACATATATATGCGTCAAGCATATAAATCTGACGACCCTCTGCTTTCAAAAGACCCAACATGACCACATCCACCTCCACGACGACGCCAGCTCCTGAGGCTCAACACCCGGAAAAATCCCCCGGTGCCCCGCTCACTCTCGACAAGAAGCGGCGTTTGACGATCTTCCTCATCCTGATGACAGCCGCCTTCATGTCGATGATGGATGTCCAGATCGTTGCCACTGCGCTTCCGACTATTGTTGGCGAGTTCGGCGACATCAGCGGCTTCAGCTGGATTGCCTCAGCCTATCTCCTCACCTCCAGCGCGGTCATGCCGCTTTACGGCAAGCTGGGCGACTTGTTCGGGCGCAAGTATGTGATCATCACCGTGGTCGGGCTTTTCGTCATCGGATCGCTGGCCTGCGCAACCGCGGTCTCCATCAACACGCTGATCGCCGCTCGGGTTCTGCAGGCAATCGGCGGCGGTGGCATCATGGTGACGATCTTCGCCATTAACGCGGACCTGTTCGAACCACGCGAACGGGCAAAATATCAGAGTTACAGCAGTCTGGTGCTCATGACTGCAGGAGCAGCCGGACCGACGCTGGGCGGTCTGATGACCGACCTCTTCGGCTGGCGTTCAATCTTCCTGATCAATCTGCCCATCGGTATCGTTGTGATCGCCGGCCTTGCTTTGCTGCTTCCCTACAAGCGCCCGGAACGCAAGCCGAAGGTCGATTATGTTGGCGCGGTTCTTCTGGCTGGTGTGATTTGCAGCCTGGTTCTCTGGGCCGATAGCGCCACACTGTTCGGCAGTCTGATTGCTCCGCAGAGCCTTCTGATCATTTTGATTGGCGTCACCTGTGCTCTCGCCTGGGTCTATGTCGAGAAGCGCGTGGAAGAACCTGTTATCCCACTGAGACTTTTCAAGGACCAGACCATCTCGCTGCTGCTGATCGTGACGCTGGCCAGTGGTTGTATGGGCATCGGCATGGCCAATTATTACGCGCTCTTCCTGCAATCCGGCCTCGGTATGACTCCGTCGATTGCCGGACTGTTCTTCATTCCGCTGACCACCGGCATCGCCGTCGGCTCGGTTTCCGCCGGGCGTATCATGTCACGCACGGGGGGCTACAAATACTTTGCCGTCGCCAGCACCGCGACAACAGCCTGCGTGTTGATCGCCGTATCGCTGATTGTAGATCAAACGACCAGCCTGGCCATCGTCGCCGTCCTGCTGTTCCTGCATGGCATTGGCACCGGCATCGGCCAGCAAGTGCCTATCCTCGGGGTACAGAATGCCGCCCCCCGACAGGATATCGGCAGCGCCACCGGCATGACGACGCTGTCCCGCATTGGTGGAGCATCCATCGGCATCTCGATCTATGGCGCCATCGTTTCCTACATGATCAGCCATGCGCCGCAGACGGTACCCGGTGTCGGTGAAATCGAAACGCTGACGCCCTCAGAAATCGTCAAGCTTCCGGTCGATGTCCAGCACGCGATCAACGACATTTACCTCATGGCGTGTAACCCGGTTCTTCTGACGGCAGCCGGCATCGGTTTGACAGGCTGCGTTGCCGCGCTGTTTCTGGAAAACCGGCGACTGGGAAGCAAATAGACCCCGGCCGCAATCAAACAAACGAAAGGCCGGGATTTTCCCGGCCTTTCGATTTTCCGCAGATCGACCTGCCGCTACCTGTCAGGCTTGCTTGGCAAGAAAGCTCAGAACTGCTTCGATAATCTGACGATGAACCTCACTTCTGTCAGATCCTTCCGGGTTATTGCAAATTGGGTCCTCGCCCTCCTCGATCAACATCTCCGGTCCATTCTCCTTGCACAAGGCAAGGAAAGAAAAATGATCCGCCGGGGCAATCTGAAGATAACTGGCGTTGTCCAGACGCCCGACCAGATCGGTCCCACCTGCACCGACATTGATCGCCGGCCACAAAGTCTCGTCCGTCCCAAGGTTGATGAACAGGAACGGCAATTCGGACTCCGCCACACTTTCTTCAGTGAAACCGACACTCATGCCCGGATCGATTGCGATCACTCCAGCCAATCGCGGATCGCGGTATGTGGCGTTCATTTTTTCGGCGTCCAGCAGGCGAAAGTCGACGCGCCCCTTGTGGAAGAACTGGCAGTCCACAGCTTCCGGCTTCTCGTCACAATAAGTCGCGTAGGTTTCCAGATCCATTCGCATGCCGCCGGTTTGAAGCACCGACAGGCCTCCAAGCGAAAAACCAAGTGTGTAGATCTGTGTCTCATCAATCGCCGGGGCAAACACCGGATCTGCCAGCACCGCATCGATTGTTGCATCCAGATCCATTGGCCTGTCCCAGAACCGAGCAGAACGCCGCGGTGAACTGTCACCGCTGGTACTGCCAGGATGATTCACACCAAGCACCATGACACCGGCCTGGGCGAGCGCCGAAGACAACCAACCAGCGTTGTCCATGTTGCCGCCCGATCCGTGGGACAGCACCACAAGCGGATGCTTGCCGGCGTCGACGCCTGCCCCCAACATGACCTCCGTTCCATAGAAGACAGGATTATCACCAACCCTGGACTTGTAGGTGCGGCTTGCAGCCGGATACCAGACAGAACCCTGCAACAACGTGCTGCGGTGAGGCGCCTCGATGTCGAGTTGATCATAACCGCTCAGATCTGCTGCCTGGGCAGAAACAAGGGAAGAAGCGAGTACGCAGCAAGAAAGAAAAAGAGTTTTCATGGTATCGATCCGATTATTGAACGTGGGGTTGAACACGGAACCGATCCTGTTGAATATCAGCGCTCTAGGCGTCCTACATCCGATTTGAGGTCGCCCTAGATCCTGTTTCAGGACATCATCTTTTCAGGTTTAACCGCAAAGCAGCCATGCCCGTTCTTCCCATTCCCATGTTTGCCGCACTCGTTCTGGGCTATGTCTGGCTGCGCGCTGCGCTTCTGCGCGAGACGCCGAGGCTGATGCTGGTGCTGATTGCTGCCTGCGCGCTCCAGTCTCTGCTGATTTCCCTCAACCAGCATTACCATGTCACCGCATTGGCACCGGTGCAGCCGATCACCGCTCTGGCCATCCCGGCGTTAGCCTATCTGGCATTTCTCGACAGCGCCGTGCGTCGGCTACGCCCGCTGGACCTTGCCCTTCATGCGCTTGGGCCGCTGCTCGGGCTGGCCAGTTACCTGCTCCTGCGTGAGATCCTTGATGCGCTGATCATCGCCAGCTATCTGAGCTACGGCATAGCCCTGCTTTGGCGCATGGCATCGGGAGCCGACAGTCTGCCGCGTGTTGCGTTGGAGCACGGAAACCGCGCCACGGTCATCTGGCGTGCCGTTGCGATTGCGCTTCTGGTATCGGCGGTGAGTGACTGCGTCATTGCGATCAGCATGGCCCTTGGCGATGTCTGGTTACGGTCCTGGATTGTCTCCTTCGTTTCCACCGGCCTGCTATTGGTCATCGGCGTGCTCAATATTTCCGAGGCATTGAAACGCAGCCCTGAAGACGAGCCTGGGACTGCGGCGCCTAGAGAGCGGCAGACCAGTCCGATTGAGACCGTTGTTTCAGCGGAAGAAGACGTGGCCCTGATCAGCGACTTGCGGATCCTGCTTGCAGAACAGCAGTTGTATCTCGACCCTTCGCTGTCCTTAGGCAAATTGGCGAGGCGCCTTCGGGTGCCGGAAAAGCAGCTCTCCGCCGCCATCAACCGGCAGACCGGCGAGAACGTTTCGCGCTACATCAACAGCTTCCGGATCGACTATGCCTGTGACCTGCTCCAACAAGGCCAGCCGGTTACCGCGGTCATCTTCGCCAGTGGCTTCAACACGAAATCAAACTTCAACCGGGAATTTCTGAGATTGAAGGGTACGGCGCCCAGTGTCTGGCTGAAACAGCAGGCCGCATGATTTCCAAAACCTGCCTGTCTGTGTCCGGTTTCACAGTTCACCGTTGACCAGAGCTTTCTCCAGCTTCTGCACGGCCTCGGCAAGTTTCTCGTCGACGACATGCAGGTACTCGCGCCAGTCATCGACGTGCTTCAGCTCGTCTTTTCCGTCGGAAATTCCGCGCAGGCCGATCATCGGCACATCGAGCAAGGCGCAAGCGCGCATGACGGCGAAGCTCTCCATGTCAACCATATCTGCATCAATGCCATCATAGGCCGCGCCGGAAACAATATTTGCTCCGGTCGAAAGCGAGGCTTGTGCAACGTCTGGAATGCGAAGCGGCAGCGGAACGACGATTGGCATGTCGAGAAACGGCGTCTGGCCTTTCTCAAAGCCAAGCGGGCTGGCATCCATATCCCGGTAGCTGAGCGCGGTGGCCTGATAGACCTGCGTCCGCTCCAGTCTGGCAGAGCCAGCGGACCCGAGAGAGACCACGAGATCCGGCTTGCGGCCTTCGTGGTCGAGACGGGCGAGCGCATTGCTCAGCACAACAGCTGCTTCAATCGGTCCGACGCCCGTCATCAACGGTGCAATCAAGGCCCGAAGGTGTTCGCCGTATTCGGCATCAACCGCCATCACATAGAGGATGGACTTGTCACCGACGCTCTTTATTTCGATCTGCAATTCCCGTCTCCTACCGTTGTACGGACCGCTCCTTGTCCTTCCTGTATTTTATCGCAGGTGTCGAGGGTCGAAGCGGTAAAAGGTGACGCGGAGCGACATACGCTAGTCCGTGACTAAGCGCCTTTCCCGTCGTCATGCCATGGCTTGACCATGGCATCCATGCCGTTCGGTTTCATATCACCAAAGCCTGAGGCGCGCGGAGATGAAGCGGCATGGGGTGCAGGATCAAGTCCTGCAATGACGGAGAACAAACTGTGCGATCCCTCGCATCGCAACTTCAGCTCAACACAAAAAAGCGGACCCGAAAGCCCGCCTTCCACTTGTTGCACAGCGATACCGCTCAGTCGACGACGCGGACAGCGCCCTTGGATGCGCTGGTTGTCAGGGCGGCATAGGCGCGTAGTGCCGTGGTGATCTTGCGCTTGCGCTTTTCAACCGGCTTCCAGGCGGTATCGCCCTTGGCTTCCATCGCTTCCCGACGCGCTGCCAACTCGGCATCCGACAAATCGACTTTCATGATCCGGTTCGGAATATCGATGACGATCATGTCGCCCTCTTCGACCAGACCAATCGCACCGCCCTCAGCCGCCTCCGGCGAAATGTGGCCGATAGACAATCCTGAGGAGCCACCGGAGAAGCGACCATCGGTGATCAACGCGCAGGCCTTGCCCAGGCCCTTCGACTTCAGGTAGCTCGTGGGATAAAGCATTTCCTGCATACCTGGACCGCCGCGCGGACCTTCGTAACGGATCAGCACCACGTCCCCTTCATGCACCTTGCCAGTCAGGATCGCCGAAACTGCGCTGTCCTGGCTTTCGAAGATGCGGGCGGGGCCGTTGAACTTCAAAATGCTCTCGTCAACACCTGCCGTCTTCACGACGCAGCCATCGAGAGCAATGTTGCCGTATAGAACAGCGAGGCCGCCGTCCTTGCTGTAGGCGTGGGCGCCTTCACGGATGACACCGGATTTACGGTCGAGATCGAGCTCATCCCAGCGGCGCTCTTGCGAGAAAGCAACCTGTGTCGGAACTCCACCCGGCGCGGCCTTGTAGAAATTATGCACGCTTTCGGAGTTGGTCTGGCGAATATCCCAGCGTGCCAGAGCTTCCTTCATGGTTGTGGAATGCACTGTCGGATTGTCGGAATGCAAGTGCCCTGCCCGGTCAAGCTCGCCCAGAATCGCCATGATGCCGCCTGCCCGGTGAACATCTTCCATATGGATGTTCTCGATCGCTGGTGCGACTTTACAAAGCACGGGAACCTTGCGGGACAGACGGTCGATATCATCCATCGTGAAGCCGACTTCGCCTTCGTAAGACGCGGCCAAAAGGTGCAGGATCGTATTGGTCGAACCGCCCATGGAAATATCCAGGGTCATGGCGTTTTCAAACGCCTGGAAGTTGGCGATGGAGCGCGGCAGTACGCTTTCGTCATCCTGCTCGTAATAGCGCTTCGCCAGGTCGACGATCAGGTGGCCTGCTTCGACGAACAAGCGCTCGCGGTCGGCATGAGTCGCCAGTGTCGAACCATTGCCCGGCAGTGCGAGACCGAGAGCTTCGGTCAGGCAGTTCATCGAGTTGGCAGTGAACATGCCAGAGCAAGACCCGCAGGTCGGGCAGGCATTTTGTTCCATCTCCATGACATCTGCGTCAGAAGCACCGTCGTCCGCAGCCATCACCATCGCATCGACCAGATCGACAGCCTTCGCGACGCCATTTTCCAAAACGACCTTGCCGGCTTCCATCGGACCGCCAGAGACAAAGACCACCGGAATGTTGAGCCGCATGGCTGCGTTCAGCATGCCTGGCGTGATCTTGTCGCAGTTGGAAATGCAGACGATGGCATCGGCACAATGGCCGTTGACCATGTACTCGACCGCGTCGGCAATCACTTCACGCGACGGCAGCGAATAGAGCATGCCGTCATGGCCCATGGCGATGCCGTCATCGACCGCAATGGTGTTGAATTCCTTGGCGATACCACCGGCTTTTTCAACTTCCCGAGCGACCAGCTGACCAAGGTCCTTCAAATGGACATGGCCCGGTACGAACTGGGTGAAAGAGTTGGCAATCGCAATGATCGGCTTACCGAAGTCGCCGTCCTTCATGCCGGTTGCGCGCCAAAGGCTGCGTGCTCCGGCCATGTTGCGTCCATGGGTGGAGGTTCTTGACCGATACGGAGGCATGGTCTTCGTCCTTCTTGAGCTCTTCTTAGCTTTTCAATTCAGCCGCCCGCCCGTCGTTCAAGACAAGCGGCCCCGGTATCTGTCCCGGGATCTCCCTATTTGCGGCCATTGCGTCGAGGTCTTTTGTGTCAGGTTTTGCTGAAAAACGGAAGGCCGGTTCGGGCAAAAACAGTACGCTACGGTACGGCTGCGAAATACGGCGTTCTTATTGACGCCCGCGACGACCCTCGGGCTCCTTTAGAATAATTGTAAAAAATAACAATGTATTTTTTCGTGCATCCTAACTCTCTGTTTATGGGAAGTGCTGATAAGATCTAGTTCTTATCTAGATTCTGGATCCCTTCATGACGTTGGACACCACGACGCTTTTTGCCAGTGTCACCATCGCAAACTTTGCCGGCGCCCTGATCATCTGCGCTTTTGCGGCCGTCCTGAAGCCGATGGCGCAGGAAACGCGCCGAAGTTGCATGATGTGGTGTGCGGCGATTTCACTGGTGGGCGTGGGCTGTATCCTCATCGGATTGCGCGGCCAGATATCTGATACGCACAGCATCATCGTCGGCAACGCGCTCCTGCTGAGCGGACAGTTCCTGAAACCGAGCGCCATCACGCTTTTTCACCGGAACCGGATCAAATTCCTGTCACTTCCAGTTATTGTTACCGGAAGCTGGCTGCTGCTTTGTCTGCAACCTTTTTTCGAGCCGAGCCTGCTGGTGCGCGTTGCCTTTGTGCAAGGCCTGATGATCCTTGGCAATCTGATCAGCATTCGCATGGTGCACAAGGGCAACCGGGAGCAGATGATCACCCCGCGTCTGCTCATCGTGACGTTGCTGCTGGAAATCGCGGCCAGCGCGCTTTTCAGCATTTATCACGCAAATCAGCCTTTCGATGATTTGATGGGCTCCTTCGGAACCACCACAACCACCATCTATATGGGCTTGGTTCTGGTTGCCATGATGCTCAAGACCGTTCTCATTCCGGCAATGGCCCTGGAATGGATGCAGGTGAAGTTTCGCAAGGATGCCTGGCAAGATCCTTTGACCGGCCTGGCCAACCGTCGGGCCTTCGAGCGGGAAGCCAGAGACATCCTCGCCCGGCAAGGACAATGCAATCAGCCGCACGCACTCATCGTCCTCGACATCGATGACCTGAACGAGGCCAACCAGCAGTTCGGCTCACCCATGGGGGACGCGCTTTTGCGCTTGCTGGCAAAGATCTGCCGACAGGCTGCTCCTGACAGTTCGCTCATCGGCCGCATCGGTGACGATGAGTTCGCGCTGCTCCTGCCCGAGGCCAACCAGTCCAAGGCCCAAGCGTTGGCCGCCCAAATCTGCCATACGATGAAGTTTGAAGCCGCCCGTGCCTCAAACAACCGTCTCCGCGTGACGATCAGTGCTGGGATTTACTGGGGCTGGTCCGGCCTTCCCCTGTCAGAAGTCATGGAAATTGCCAATTCCTGTCTTCGCAAAGCCAAACGCATCGGTCCTGGCTTGACCATCACCAACCATGACACTTCCAAGGTGTCCTCCAAGCCGCGTCGACTGCTGTCGCCCTTCACCACCAGACGCGTCGACGCTGCTTGACTAGGAGGGCTGACTGGATTGGTTCCAACGGATGCCCAACAAACACGTTTTACTAAGCCTAAACTTGACTGAAGACCACTTGCTGAGACTGCGGTGATCTGCAAATAACCACTGTGACCTAGTCCGCCACAAAGGCGGTCTTCTGACCTCCCTTGCAAACCCGAGAACTGCGTCCCTAAATTTCCAGCCTTTCAGGTTCCATTCCATGTCATTGGACACGCCCACGCTGTTTTCAGCCATTACACTCGCCTATTTGACCGGCGCTGTTTTAATGGCGGTCCTTGCGCTTTCGGTGCGGGGCCTGCCCAGCTCGGTCCGCTCGAGCTGGCTCATCTGGGCGGTGGCTCTCGCACTCTCGGCAGGCGGCACCTATATGGTCGGGCAGCGTGGTGCGATCCCCGCGTGGATGAGTATCACTGTCGCAAACGCACTGGTTCTTGCGAGTTTTGGCTTGCGGCCGAATTCCCTCAGCCTTCTGACCCGCAACCAATTTGCTTATCTGTACCTGCCGTTGACTGCGGTAGGTGGCTGGCTTGCGCTCAACACCATGTCCTGGTTTGCCGACACCATCAGTTTTCGAGTTGTCTTCATCAATTCCTTCTGCCTGCTGTCTTCCGCACTCTGCATCCGTGAGGCCCTCCTGCTGCGCAAGGAAACCCCGATATCCGGCGTCATTCTGATTGTTGCGTTTGCCTGCGACATGTTCGCTCGGACGGCCTTTATTCTCAGTCAACTCTGGCTGCATGCTGACAATTTCCTGGCGACGTTCCAATCCACATCGCTCAAGCTATGCCTGATCGGCCTGATGGTCGCGATTGTCTTGAAGATGATCGGGCTGGGGTTAGCTCTGTTTGAAAAGCTGCAGTGGAACTTCCAGCGGCTTGCTGATCGCGACCCGTTGACGTTGCTTTACAACCAGAAGGGGCTTCAATCGGTCTTCTCAGAAGCCTCCGACCCAGAGACCAAAACTCCTGGTCATGGTGCTCTGATCGTTCTGGAAATCACCGATTTCAGCAAAATCCGCAAGCGTTACGGAAACTCCATGGGAGAAGCTGTCTTGCGGCTGATCGCCCAGACCTGCCGCGAGATGCTGGAGCAACCGCAACAGGCCGCTCACCTTCACACAAACCACTTTGTGCTGATGCTTCCAGGCGCCACAACTGCCCAGACCAACTCCCTGCTGCATCGAATCCGTTTGTGCCTGCAGTTGGAAAGCAATCTTGCATCCCAGCACAAACTCCCAATCTCCGTCGATGCCGGGGTTGCCCTTTATGCCTCTGGGGCCTCACTTCCGGAGATCCTGAACGAAGTAGATCAAAACTTGCGTACTGGACGTGAGCAGAAAACATCAAGCCCTCTCGCTTCAGAAAGCCACGCCCGAAAAGCGGCAAGCTAATCCAGGTTCGTGCATTTCATTTCCGGAGACAGACTGCGCAGAACCGCCTTGAAGAATTACTATTTAGTAACATATAAAGTTACAAATAAATTTCATCAAGGAGTGCGCAGTGTCCGCTTCGATAATCCCAGGATCTGCAGGCGGATACGCCGAAAGGGTCGCGCGCCACGTTCCCGGTCTGTCAGACATGCACCGGATGACTGCACTTTTGCTGCAGGAACAAGCGCCAGAGGACGCCCATGTTCTGATTGTCGGAGCTGGTGGTGGCCTGGAGCTTAAGGCCATTGCCGATGCCAGACCCAAATGGCGGTTCACTGGCGTGGACCCGTCGACAGACATGTTGGATCAAGCGCGCAGCACCCTCAATGCGGCTGCCAACCGTATCCGCTACCACCAAGGCTATATGGATGACGCGCCTTATGGCCCCTATGACGGCGCAACCTGCCTGCTCACTCTGCATTTCCTTGAGGCTGAAGACCGACTTCGTACGCTGATTGAAATAAGACGTCGATTGAAGCCGGGAGGCGTTTTTGTTGCCGCACATCACAGCTTTTCCAAAGAGCGTCAGGAAATATGGCTGGCGAGAAATGCGGCCTTTGTCGGCACCTCTGGCATTCCTGTCGAACAGGTCGCCAAGAACATCGAGGCGATGAAGTCGAGCTTGCCGGTTCTTTCGCCCGCCGATGATGTCGAGCTTCTCCGCCAAGCCGGTTTTTGCGACGTTGAATTGTTCTACGCCGCCTTCACCTTCAAGGGTTGGGTCTGTCGCAAAGCCTGAAAGTATTACAGTCTGACAGACACAAAAGAACCGGCGCCGAAGAGAGGACGGCGCCGGTTCTGTCTGGCAGATCACCCAAGAGGGATGGAGCCCTTTGTCATGGTCGGGCGATCTGCCGAACCTGCTGGGAAGATGCCGCTTACGCGGCCTTTTCTTCGCTGAGGGTCGGATAGTCGGTGTAGCCCTTTTCCGAGCCGCCATAGAAGGTGGACTGGTCCCACTCGTTGAGTGTCGCATCTTTTTCCAAACGCTCGACCAGGTCGGGATTGGAGATAAAGAGCTTGCCGAAGGCAACCATGTCGACGGCGCCGCTTTCAACAGCGTCAACGGCGAGCTTCCGGTCATAACCGTTATTGCCCATCTTCACGCCGTCAAAACGGGCATAAAGCGCTTCAAGGCTGAGGCCCTCTTCCAGTTCACGCGGGCCACCGGTCTGGCCTTCAACGAGGTGCAGATAGGCAAGGCCGTAGCTGTTCAGCAGGTCCACGACATGACCGAAGAGTGCCATCGGATCGCTGTCAGAAACGTCATTGGCAGCGGAGAACGGGCTGAGACGGATGCCCACCTTGTCGGCGCCGATTTCTGCGGTCACTGCATCCATGACTTCCTTCAGGAAGCGCGTGCGGTTTTCAATGGAGCCACCGTAAGCGTCCTCACGCTTGTTGGAGCTGTCACGCAGGAACTGGTCGATCAGATAGCCATTTGCGGCATGCACTTCGACGCCATCAAAGCCTGCAGCAATCGCGTTGGCGGCTGCCTTACGGTAATCGGCGACGATGCCCGGCAGCTCATCAGCTTCCAGCGCACGTGGCTTGGGTGTGTCGACGAACTGCTCGCCGTCAAAGGTCTTGGAAGCCGCCGCGATGGCTGACGGTCCAACCGGGTCGACACCGCCTGGCTGCAGAACCGGATGCGAAATGCGGCCAACGTGCCAGAGCTGAATGACGATCTTGCCGCCCTTGGCATGGACGGCATCGGTCACCTTCTTCCAGCCTTCGATCTGGCTTTCGGAATAGATTCCCGGTGTCCAGGCATAGCCCTTGCCCTGTGGCGAGATTTGCGAGGCTTCGGTGATCAGCAGGCCAGCAGAGGCGCGCTGGCCGTAATATTCGGCATGGATCTCATATGGTGCATCGTCTTCTGCGCGGGCACGGTTACGGGTCAATGGCGCCATGGCAATTCGGTTTTGGACCTGGATCGAGCCAACGGTAAGGGGGGAAAACAGTTTTTCTTCACTCATGTCATTCTCCTCGAATGCGTCCCGTGGAGGCGGGAATTTTGGACTGATTGATCCATAATGAGCCGGAAAGAACCCGGCCAGATGGATTTGACTGCAAACTCTCCGCGTCACAAAAACGTTCCCGGAGAGCAGACCAGTCAGGTGGAGAGGATGCCTTTAGCAGCCTGCAGTGCTTGCGACACCTGCTCAGGTGGCATCCCGGATTTGCGCAGCGTCAGAGTCCCAATCGCCAGAGCAGACAAGGCACAAGCCTTGTCACGCGCTGCATCCGGATCATCTGGCGAGATCGCTTTGGCAAACAGCTCCTCGATCTTGCGAAGATGCTTGCGTCCAAGCTCGGCGACATCTTCCTGATGCGGTGCAAGCTCGGCGATACAATTGACCATCAGGCAACCACGAGGGCCTTCCTTTGGCAGGGAAAGTGCTTCCAGCATGGCCATTGGTGCCTGATCGCCAGGGAGCTCAGCCAGCTTCTGCAGCTGAGCCAGTCCCGAGACGGAATAGTTTTTCAATGCCGCCATCAGCACACCCTGCTTGGATCCGAAGGCTGCATAGAAAGATGATCGTGACAGGCCCGTGGCTGCGGTCAGATCATCAAGCGATGTCGCCTCGTAACCCTGGCGCCAAAATACTTGCAAGGCGGCATCCAGAACCTTGTCCTCGTCATAGGCGCGCGGACGCCCTGGACCGGACTTGACCGGTGCCGACGTCACCCCAACCGGGGCACAAACATGGGTGGGTTGCTTGCTCATGAACGGGGATATCGGACCGGCCAGTACAAAATACAAGAGCGCACATCTTTTATTTTGGACCAGACGTTCCTATTTGCAGGATTAATCAGCATGCAGGCTTCCCCGCCTGCCGAACGCCCCCAGACTTCAGGCAGTTTCATGACCCCATATTCCCTGCTCGACCTCTCCCCCGTTCCCGAAGGCGAAACCGTCGCCCAGGCCCTGCGCAATACGCTCGACCTTGCCACGTTGGCCGATACGCTCGGGTTCACCCGGTATTGGCTGGCGGAGCACCACAACATGCGCGGCATCGCCAGCGCCGCAACAGCCGTGCTGATTGGTCAGGTAGCCGCCGTCACCAAAACCATTCGGGTGGGTTCTGGCGGCATCATGTTGCCCAATCACGCCCCGCTTCAGGTGGCAGAGCAGTTTGGGACACTGGCTGAGCTCTTTCCCGACAGGATCGACCTTGGGCTGGGCCGTGCACCAGGCACCGACATGTTGACGGCCCAGGCACTGAGACGCGACCCGAACGCTGCCGACACCTTCCCCGATGACGTGATGGAGCTGATTGCCTATCTGGACGACTGGGATGGTCAGCGAAAGATCATCGCGGTTCCCGGTATCGGCACGAAGGTGCCTGTGTGGATCCTCGGGTCATCCACTTTCGGTGCGCAGATGGCGGCCTATTACGGGTTGCCTTATGCATTCGCCTCGCACTTCGCACCTGCAGAACTGAAAAACGCCGCGCAGATTTACCGCCGCTCCTTCCGCCCGTCGAAGCATCTGGACAAGCCGCATTTCATGTTGGCGGTCAATATATTTGCAGCCGCGACCGACGAGGAAGGCGCCTATCTCAAGACCTCCATGCAGCAGGCCTTCATCAATTTGCGCACAGGTCAGCCCGGTGCCCTGCCTCGTCCAGTGGCGGATCTTGAAGCGCAAGTCGGCCCTGTAGCCATCGAAATGGTGGAAGATGCACTGAAAATTTCGGCGACCGGCTCACCTCAGTCCGTCAAGGCAAAGCTGGAGCAGCTGATCGGCACCTACAAGCCGGACGAAATCATATTTACCGGACATATTCACGATCACATTTCCCGCCGGGCGTCTTTCGAGATCGGAGCGCGGGTCATGCAGGAGATCAACGCCGAGCGGGTTGCAGCCGAGTAAAACCGACGGCATAAACCAGGCTGGCGGCAGTCCCTCATCAGGACCGCCGCCGGCTTTTTCGTGTCTAGCGGTAGATCAATGTCGGCAACCACATGGAGACAGCCGGCACGAAGGTGACCAACAGCAGCACCAGGACCAACGGCACCAGGAAGGGCATGGTCGCAGAAAGGCATTTCTCAAACGGCACTTTCGAAACCCTCGAGAGCACATAGAGCACCATGCCGACTGGCGGCGTCAGCAGGCCAATCATCAGGTTAAGCACCATCACCACGCCAAAGTGGACCGGGTCGACTCCAATGTGGATCGCGATTGGTAGCAGAACCGGCACCAGAATGGTGATCGCGGCAACCGTCTCCAGAAAACACCCGACAACCAGCAAGATGATGTTGATCAGCGCCAACACGACATACGGATTGTCGGAGAACTCCAGGATTAGGCTGGCAAAGCTTTCCGTCACCCGGTTCGACGTGAGGATCCAGGCAAAGATAGAAGCGCCAGCGACGATGAAGAGCACCACAGAGGTGGTCTCGATCGTATCAAACGATACCCGCAGGAACCGTTTCAGGGTCAGAGTGCGATAGACACCTAGTCCGAGAAACAACGCCCAGGCACAAGCAGCGATGGCTGCCTCAGTTGGTGTAAAAATGCCGAACAAGATGCCGCCAACGATGATGACCGGCGTCAGCAACGACAGCAATGCAGACTTGAACGTGTCCCACAGCACAGACATCTGGAAAGCCTGATCGCGGGGGTAATTGCGAGTACGTGCATACCAGGCGACCATGATCATGAGCGCCACCGCCATGATCAGACCGGGGATGAAGCCTGCAGCGAACAACTGTCCGATCGATGCCCCTGCCATCACACCGTAGATGACCATAGGCAGTGAGGGCGGAATGATCGGGCCGATTGTCGAAGATGCTGCCGTCACGCCAATGGCGAAACCAGGATCATACTTGGCATCTCGCATGGCCTTGATCTCGATGGCGCCAAGCCCACCAGCATCTGCCACGGCAGCTCCGGACATCCCGGCAAAAATCACAGACGCACCAATATTAACGTGCCCTAGCCCGCCCCGCATCCAGCCGATAAGCGCCCGAGCAAAGCCGAAAATGCGGTTGGTAATGCCGGACGTGTTCATCAGGTTACCGGCCAGAATGAAGAAGGGAACCGCCAGCAACGGGAAGCTGTCGACCCCGTTGATCATGCGATGAACCACGATCACATCCGGCACCTGGCCGGTGTAAAGGATAAATGCAAGCGACGACCCGGCAAGGGCAATCCCGACCGGCAATCCAAGTACGATCAGGCCGAAGAGAAGCAGAAACAGACCCAGAATTTCCAAAACCGTTACTCCACTTGCAGGGCCGGCTTCGATGCCGGGTCATCCGGAAGCTCCGGATCGATCAAAGCGCTCGTGCCGGTGCGCAAATGCTTGACCAGAATAACGATAGCAAGCAGGCACATGCAGGCGAAACAGGCTGCGACAGTCCAGTAGACGATCGACTTCGGCACATCGATGGAGACCATCTTCTGTCTGGTCTTCATGGCCAGACGGACGCAGGTGAAGGTCATCGCGCCATAAAAGCCCATCGCGATCAGATCGATAATGAACTGGCAGAACCGTCGACCAGGACGGCCAACCCAGCGATAGAAGATCTCCACCGCAATGTGGCTCTCCTTTCGGACCGCAGTGACCGCGCCGATGAAGGTGACGAGTATCAGGAGGTAACGTGCGATTTCCTCGGTCCAGCCAAGGGAATCATTCAAGACATACCTTGTGAAAAACTGCAGGAAAACAACGGCAAACAGAGCCCAGAAGACGAGAAGAACAAGACCATCAGGCCAACGAACATCGTTGAGCTCGATCGGCTCTTCTTCCAGCAGCACTTCGGGACCCTGCGGAAGATCGGATGCGCTCATGACGCAGGACCTCTTCGCGTGATGGGGAGAAGGACAGTAAAACGGACAAGACATCCAGAGGGTCGGCCGGGGGCCTAGGTGACGCCCGGCCAACCCTCGGGATTAAAGCGGCGAAGCCTAGAGGGCCTGAAGCTTGTCGTAGATTTCCTGGCTCCAGGTCGCGTCCGGGCCGTTGTGCAGAGCCATGGTGGCTTCACGGAACGGTGTGATATCCACCTCGTTCACGTTGTTGCCCTGCTCCTTGAACCATTCGCCAAGAGATGCTTCGTTCTGCTGGATATCGCCCGTACATCCAGCTGCTGCCTCATGCAGGACTTCAAGCAGGAGGTTGTAGTCGGCCTCCTCCATCTGATCCTTTGCCGGGCCGCCAACGATGGTCAGCAGAGCATCCGTGATGTGTCCGGTGAGGTTGATGTCTGACTGGACTTCGTAGAACTTCTTCGCCTGGATCGTGGTCAGCGGGTTTTCCTGCGCATCCACGGTTCCTTGCTGCAGAGCCAGATAGACTTCTGCAAAGGCGATCGGTGTCGGATTGGCTCCAACGGCCTTCGGGAACATCATGTAAAGCGGCGCATTCGGCACGCGGATCTTGAGGCCAGCCATATCTTCCGGCTTCAGGATTGGCTTGTTGGATGTCACGTGACGCTGACCGTAATAAGTCAGGGAAGCGACGTGATTGCCCGCAGCATCCCGGTATCCGGCGGCAAGCTCCTGCAGCAGCTCTGAGTCGCGATAAGCTTCCCAATGGGCAAAATCGCGGAACATGAAGGGCGCACCACCAATGGCGAGAGCACCGAAAGACCGTCCTGCGAACAGCTGGCCGGTGTAGATGATGTCGACTGTGCCGAGGCCGAGGCCTTCGTTGATGTCGACTTCCTTGCCAAGCGTTGAAGCCGGGAAGACCTCAATGCCATATCGATTGTCAGTGCGCTTGGCCAGCTCCTCTCCGGCCCACTCCGCCCACTTGTGATAGGGCTCTGACGTTTCGTAGACATGCGCCCACTTCAGCACCTTGCCAGCCTGCGCCTTGGCACCGGAGACGGCGCCAGGAACAAGTGACAACCCGGCTGCAGCAGCGCCAGTTGCAAGCAGAGTCCGCCTGTTAATTGAAAAAGCCACGGTTCATTCCTCCCAGAATTAAATCGTTTTAAATGTTTTAGTTATGGCAGGAGTGTTCCGAAGTTATACGTATTTGGCAACACTCAACTTCAAAATTCCGCTAAGCACTTGATACACATGACATGCTCGCGTTAGCGCAGCAGGCCTCCCAGACGTTTGGCGCTGACCAGTGCTTGCTCCCCCAAAAGAGCCCAGCTCTGGGTGAGTCCCTCCATGATCACAGTGATTTCCACCACACACGCCGGCAGGCCGACAGCCTCTGCAGCACGCTGTCCGACGTCAGCCTTGTGGCGCTCTAACAAGTGTCTCAACTTGGCATTATTTGGTGCGGCTGCAACGGCTGAATGGAACAGACAACCATGTGTGGCCTCCGTTTTCATCCAGTTTGACACCCGATCCAGCAGAGTATCCAGTGCAATTCCCCCCTCTTCGGGCAGGCCGTGGAACAATAGGCTTAGGTAACGCCCATGGCGGTGCTCAAGCGCGGCCAGAACCATCTCATCGCGTGACGGCGTGTATTTGTAGAGGGTTCGCAAGCTGACGCCTGCGGCTGCGCGCAGGGTCTCGATCAGGATGTGTTTGCCAATTTGATCCGATGCATTGAAAAATCCGAGATCAAGCCGCTCGTCGCAGAGATTTTCTCCTTACGGGAAATCGGCGCGGCTCAGGCAGCTTTCGCGCAAAAAGGCTATATTGGGAAAATCGTGCTGAAGGTGAGTTAAGCTGGCGCGGCGTGCGCTATCGGCAGGCACCGGAGCGCGCGCCCAGCGCCCCACGGCTCTTCACACCGACACCAGCTGAAGAACGGCAATCAGGGGCATTTTCCTGCGAACAGATCTGGTAGGCCATGTCGTACAGTGCCTGCCAGCCTCCAGGATAGGCCGCCAGATTGTCGAGAACCGCCTGAGCGCCCCCGGCTCTGGCGCCACGCCGCGCACCACGCGGACCGCCCCAGGCGCCACCCTCCGCCGCCCCTTCCATGCCCCGTGTAATCACGTCGCCGATCGGATCTCCAGAGCCGAGAAATTGATCAGCGTAGGCGCGAGCATAGGCATCGCATCCACCGCCTTCGGGGCGGGCTGGTGCGGGGATAGGCTGCGGATCACCAGTCGGCGCATCCATGCCCCCAGCGAGCACAGCGGTCACACCGAAATGGCAGAGAAGCGCAGCCGCCAGAACATGGCCGATCCCGATCATCATCGTGTTTTCCCGGTCCATTTAAGGATGTCCTGCAAGAATATTCAGTAAGGGCTTAACAACCGGTCGTTTTTTGCCTTTAAATGCTTCCATACGCAATTTTCGCAGCCCGCATTGGAAACACGCCATGCGGGACCAAGCGAAACGAGGGGAATTTAGGGGAACCATCATGAAACGCATTCTGTCTGCCTTGGCTGTCAGTACCATTGCCGGAACGGCCACCCTGTTCGCAGGTGTTCTACCGGCCGCCGCCGAAGGTCTGAAGATCGGCTTTCTCGCCACCCTGTCCGGCCCACCAGCGGTTCTGGGACAGCACATGCGCGACGGCTTTCTGCTCGCCGTCGAGCAAGCTGATGGCAAACTCGGCGGTGTCGAGACGGAAGTCATCGTTGTCGATGACGAGCTGAAGCCGGACGCCGCCCTTACCAAAGTGCAGGGTCTGATCGAGCGCGACAAGGTCGACATGCTCGCAGGCGTCGTCTTCTCCAACGTTATGATGGCCGTCTACAAGCCGATCATCCAGTCGGAGACCATCTTTGTTGGTGCAAACGCTGGTCCCTCCCCGATCGCCGGCAAAGGCTGCAGCCCTTATTTCTTCTCTGCCGCCTATCAGAACGATCAGAACCACGAAGTCATGGGCCGCTATGCTGCCAACCAGGGCTACGAAAAGGTCGTCGTTATGGCGCCGAACTACCAGGCCGGCAAAGACGCGATTGCAGGTTTCAAGCGTCACTACACCGGCACCATCGTCGAAGAAATCTACACCAAGCTTGGCCAGTTGGACTTCTCCGCTGAACTTGCCCGCATCTCGGAAGAAAAGCCGAACGCGCTCTTCACCTTCATGCCCGGCGGCATGGGTGTAAACCTGGTGAAGCAGTACGACCAGTCCGGCCTGAAGGAGAGCATTCCGTTCCTCTCCACCTTCACCGTGGACGAAACCACCCTGCCTGCGACCAAGGATATGGGCGTTGGCCTCTACTCCGGCGCGGAGTGGGCTGCAGACCTCGACACGGCGGCCAATAAGAAGTTCGTTGCCGATTTCGAAGCCGCTTACGGCTATGCCCCGTCGCTATATGCCGCGCAGGGCTACGACGCAGCCCGTCTGATTGGCGGTGCGGTTGAGATGAACGGCGGCATCGAAGACAAAGCCGCACTGATCAAGGCGCTGGAAGCGGCGCCGTTTGAAAGTGTGCGCGGCGACTTCTCCTTCAACACCAACCACTTCCCGATCCAGGACTTCTATCTGGTAAAGGCCGTGAAGTCGGGTGAAGGCAAATACACGACCTCCATCGTTGAAAAGGTCTTCGACGACTTCGGCGACGCTTACGCCGGCTCCTGCAAGATGTAAGCTGACCGTCACGATCAAGGCCCCGGCGCGGAGCATCCGCGCCGGGGCCTTTTTGAATTGCCCTGTCGCCTTCGTGCCCGGACCTGACCCTTGAGCTTCACTCTTCTCGCCGTGCAGACCCTCAACGGGCTGCAGCTCGGTATTCTCCTGTTTCTGATTGCCGCCGGACTGACGCTGGTCTTCGGGGTGATGGATTTCATCAACCTGGCACACGGGGTGCAATACATGCTGGGCGCCTATCTGGCCGTTGCGGCTTTCCAGTTCACGGGCGGGTTCTGGAGCGCGTTGCCGCTGGCGCTTCTGGCCGCCCTCGCCTGCGGCCTGCTGCTGGAGGTGCTTGTCTTCCGGCGACTATACGACCGGGACCATCTGGATCAGGTGCTGGCAACGTTTGGCGTGATCATTTTTTTGAACGAGCTGGTAAAAGTCGTCTGGGGCGCGGCCCCCTTGTCCGTACCGCTGCCGCTTTATCTCGACTGGTCGGTGCCTCTCACCGATACGCTTTCCTATCCGGTCTATCGTATCGCATTGATTGTGGCCGGACTTCTGGTGGCCGTGCTGCTTTATGGATTGGTGACACGCACTCGCATCGGCATGCTGGTGCGCGCCGGGGCGAGCGACGCTGAGATGGTCGCAGCGCTCGGCGTCAACATTCGCCGCCTGTTCATGCTGGTCTTCGGCTTTGGCGCCATGCTCGCAGGTTTCGCCGGTATTCTGGCAGCGCCGATCTTCTCGGTTGAGCCGGGAATGGGCGACAATCTGCTGATCCTCGCCTTCGTGGTGATCGTCATCGGTGGCATCGGCTCCATCCGGGGCGCCTTTGTGTCTGCCCTGATCATCGGCCTCGTCGACACCCTTGGACGCTCGTTTGCCACTGACATCGCCCGCCTCGCTCTGCCGCCCTCTGCGGCCAATGATGTTGGCCCGGCACTGGCCTCCATGCTGATCTACATCCTCATGGCCGTCGTTCTCTTCGTACGTCCTTCCGGCCTCTTTCCGGTAAGCAGCAAATGATCCCCGCTTCCATCACCCCAAAAACCTCGCCGCTTAAGGCAAGTACCCTGGTGCCGCTGATCCTGTTTCTCGGCCTTGCGCTGGTGCCTGTGTATGCGCAGGTCTTCGATGACCGCTTCATGATGCTGTTTGCGACCAGGATCGCCGTACTGGCGATTGCCGTCGTCAGTCTCGACTTCATCCTCGGCTTTGCCGGTCTTGTCAGCTTCGGGCATGCCGCCTTCATCGGCATCGGCGCCTATGCCATCGGGATCCTGTCAGAGCACGATATCTGGGAAGCGTGGATCAGCTTCCCCGTTGCGCTGGCTGCAGGCGGCCTGTTCGCCCTGATCACCGGCGCCATTTCGATGAAGACCCGTGGCGTCTATTTCATCATGATCACCCTTGCATTTGGGCAGATGGCCTATTTCACCGCCACATCGCTTTCGGCCTATGGCGGCGATGATGGCCTGACCATGTGGGGCCGGACGGAATTCTTCGGCACGAACCTCTTCGCCAATGACATCAGCTTCTTCTATCTGGTCGTCGGCTGCCTGGCGGCAAGCTACCTGCTGCTGCGCATATTCACCGGATCCCGCTTCGGGCGCGTGCTTGCGGGCGCTAAACAAAGCGAATTGCGGGTCGAGGCTCTGGGCATTTCACCCTATCGCTATCGTCTGGTGGCCTATTGCATTTCCGGCATGGTCGCGGCGCTGGCCGGGGCACTGATGGCCAATCAGGCCGAATTCGTTTCCCCTTCGGCCATGTCGTGGCATCGATCCGGCGAACTGATCGTCATGTGCTTGCTTGGCGGGCTTGGCTCGCTGCATGGCGCGCTGCTGGGAACCATTGCCTATCTCGCGCTCGAAGAAGTTCTCTCCGGCACGACAGAGCATTGGCGTTTGATTTTTGGCCCTCTCCTGGTTCTGGTTGTGCTCTACGGCAAGGGCGGATTGATCGGCCTTGTCACCCGGAGGCCTGGCAAATGACCCCGGTTCTACAACTTGAAAACCTCAACAAGGCCTATGGCGCCCTGCAGGTGACGAAAAACCTGTCATTGGACGTGCGCCCAGGTGAAATCCATGCGCTGATCGGGCCGAATGGTGCTGGCAAGACCACGTTGATCGGCCAGATCTCCGGGGCCCTGACAAGCGACAGCGGCCGCGTTCTCTTCGCTGGCCGCGATGTCAGCCGCTTGAGCCTGCCTGAGCGCGCCCGCGCCGGTCTGGGGCGTACCTTCCAGATCACCCAGATCCTTCCTGAATTTTCTGCACTGGAGAATGTTGCTCTCGCTGTTCAGGCGCATGAGGGCCATTCCTTTCGCTTTTTCCGCAATGCCGCAACCGATCCCAGCCTGAATGACAAGGCTGCCGCCATCCTCGCGGATGTCGGGCTCGGAGACCGCTGCACGGAGCCGGCCGGTCAGTTGTCGCACGGCGAAAAGCGCTCTCTCGAACTGGCGTTGGCCTTGGCTCTCGAGCCAAAGCTTCTATTGCTCGATGAGCCAATGGCGGGCACAGGTCCGGCAGAAACAGAGCGCCTGACTGAGCTGTTGAAGACCGTCAAAAACCGCTGCCCGCTGCTGCTGGTAGAACATGACATGGCCGCCGTGTTTGAACTTGCAGATCGGATTTCTGTACTTGTCTACGGCGAGATCATTGCCACCGGCACACCGGACCAGATCCGAGCCAGCAAGGAAGTCCAGTCCGCCTATCTGGGCGAGGAGGACGAGACATGAGCACGCCGCTGCTTGAGGTCACCCGACTCGCCGCCGCCTATGGGCCGGCGCAGGTTCTGTTTGACATCTCCCTGTCTGTCAGCACCGGCGAAGTGGTCACCCTGATGGGCCGCAACGGCATGGGAAAGACCACCACCTGCAAGACGATCCTCGGCATGGTCTCGACCTCTGGCGGCGAGATCCTCTTTGACGGCACCCCGCTAATCGGGCGCAGCTCGCACGCCATCGCCCGGCAAGGCATCGGGCTGGTGCCGGAAGGTCGCCGGGTCTTTCCGACACTGTCCGTGGAGGAAAACCTCGTAGCAACCTCTCGCAAGGGCGCCACCGGCGCCTGGACGCTGGAAACGCTGTACCAGTTGTTTCCGCGCCTGCGCGAACGTCGCAAGCATCTGGGGTCACAATTGTCGGGTGGCGAGCAGCAGATGCTGGCGATCGGCCGCGCCCTGATGACCAACCCGAAGCTGTTGATTTTGGATGAGGCAACGGAGGGCCTTGCCCCATTGATCCGCGCCGAGATCTGGGAGTGTCTGCGGCGGCTGAAAGCCGAAGGCCAATCCATTCTGGTGGTCGACAAGAATGTTTCTGCGCTGGAAAGCCTCGCCGACCGACACGTCATCCTGGAAAAGGGCTGTACGGTGTGGTCGGGCAACAGTGAAGCGCTGCGTGCTGAACCGGAATTGCGCACGCGCTATCTCGGAGCGTAAACCAATCTTTACCATGAGCAGCGAGGATCGCGCCCGATCAACGGTTGACCGCGGTCCAGGAGCCGCGTCAATTAGAGCGAATGACCACAAGAGACGCTGCCTTTGGCCGCGCTCTTTCCGATTATCCGGGACCGGAGACATTCATGTTAAAGCCCTTCCGACGCGCCGCCCTCGCACTCACCGTTCTGCTCGCCAGTGCGCCTGCCACGCTCGCAGCTCAATGCGGTGGTGACTTCAGCACCTTTCTGCGAGGCGTCAAGCAGGAGGCCGTTGCCAAGGGCCTGAGCCAGCGCGCCGCCGACACGACCCTGCGCAATGCCCAGATCGACCGCAAGGTTCTCGCGCGTGATCGGGCCCAGGGCGTCTTCAAGCTGGACTTTCTAACCTTCTCCAAGCGCGTGATCTCGCAGCACCGGATGCAACACGGCGCCAAGAACATGAAGAAATACGCCCGCATCTTTGATCGGGCGATAAAGGAATACGGGGTTCCGGCGCCGGTAATCACCGCCTTCTGGGCACTCGAGACCGACTATGGCGGGTTCCAGGGTGACTTCAATACAGTCAACGCGCTGGCAACTCTGGCGCATGATTGCCGTCGACCGGAACTCTTCCGCCCGCAGCTGATCGCCGCCATCGAGATGGTGCAGCACGGCGACCTCAACCCGGCGACCATGACAGGCGCCTGGGCCGGCGAAATCGGTCAGGTTCAGATGCTGCCGGAAGACATCATCAAGTGGGGTCGCGACGGGGATGGCGACGGGCATGTAAACCTGAAGCAAAGCTCTGCCGATGCGATCCTGACGGCCGCCGCCTTCATCCAGCACCTGGGCTGGCGCCGGGGCGAACCCTGGCTGCAGGAAGTCAGCGTTCCGGGCAACCTGAACTGGGCAGACAGCGGTCTGGACCACACGAAAAATGGCAACGACTGGGCACGCCTGGGCGTCAAGGCACGCTCAGGCCAGATTGCCAATCTGCCGGCATCGCTGATCCTGCCGCAAGGACGTAAGGGCCCTACTTTCCTTGCCTATCCGAACTTCGCCATCTATCTGGAATGGAACCAGTCGTTCATCTACACAACGACTGCCGCCTATTTCGCAACGCGTCTGGGTGGTGCATCGGTTTACAATCCGGGCAACCCGGACGCCGGGCTGAGTGATGGTCAGATGAAGCAGCTTCAGAGCAAGCTTCAGGGCATGGGCCACGACGTCGGCAAGATCGACGGCATTCTGGGCTCCGGCACACGCAATGCCGTACAGGCCGTCCAGCAAAAGCTCGGAATGCCGGCAGATGGTTGGCCGACGCCTGCGCTGCTCAACCGGCTTTGAGCCCCCGGATCAGCGCTTAAGCCAACACGATGAGGTCGACGGTGGTTTTTATCCCGTCGACCCGTTCCGCAGGGCGCTCATCGAGGATTTCACCTGAGAACCCTTGGTCGCGCGCCAGCGCCAGCGTCTCGGCGTCAGTCAGTGCCTTGCTCGACTGGCGCTTGTTGGCATCTTCCAGCTTAGCCGCCCGGTTGACGGCATTGCCTATCACGGTGAACTCAAGTCGCTCGGCCGTTCCAACAGTGCCGACCATAACCGGCCCAGAAGCAACAGCCGACCCGAGCCGCAAGTCTCCTGGCCATCCGGCGTCACGGAACAGGTGCTGATTGTTTTCCACCCGCGAAATCACAGCCTGAGCGGCGCGCAGCGCATCGGCAGCGAAACTCCCGGATGGGGCAACCGCACCAAAAGTTGCCAGAATTCCATCGCCGAGAAACTTGTCTACATGACCTCCCGTGGCTTCGATCTCGGCGACGGCCATATTCTGATAGTGCGCCAGAACGGCCATCACCATAGCTGGTGAAAGCGTGCTGGCAGTGGCCGTAAAGCTGCGCAGATCCACATAGAGAATGGCTGCTGGGCGCAGATGCCCCTGCCCGGCTTGCAATCCGGTTTCGGCTCCGGTGATCGACTTTGCCACTTCCGGATCGAAGAAGCGGCTCAGGTCTGCTGCTGCGGCATGATCCCGACTTGCGGCGAACAGCAATGCCCTTGCCCGAAAGATGACAGCCCCCAAAACAGCCGTCACCGTGATGATGACCATCGTCTTGTCCAACTCTGCGCCAATCAGAATCGTATTGTCAGTGAGATATTCGACATAGTTTCGGGTGATCCGCATGGCCCCCATCTGCGCGAAGACCGCATAGGCGACAAGCCCCAACCAGCCGATCACCGCCACCACCCCGGACACAAGAACAAAGCGCGGGTCGAAGCGCAGGGCGCGCAGAACGATGAAGATGAAGACATACATCAGCGTCGGCGTCTTCAGATAGAAGGTCGGAGGCTGGTCGTACTGGATGTGGAACGAGAATATGATCCCGACAAGCAAGGCCACGTCGGCGATGATGGAAAGATAAAGATACCAGTTCGGCAATTCAACCCGATAGGAGAGCCAGAGTCTGATGAGCGTGAAGAGAAAATAGCCACCCAGCGCCAGGGGCACGAAGTTGAAGCCGGAGCTGCCTTCGGCCCGCGGCGCCAATGTGTAAAGGGTGGAGAAAAACAAGACGATGGCCAGCTGCACCCAGCCGATCAATTGTTCGGACTGACGTTCCGCCGCATGAATTTGCGCCTGAACACGCTGCGGCAATCGGGTGGCCGACCCAATGGGCGCAGGCACAACAGTTTCTTCATCTTGAACCGGCATGGGCAGCGTTCCTACTCTTCAGGTCTTGTAGAAACCCTATACCAGCTCTTGTTCAAACGCTTGTCACAGACGTTCACTTGCCTGTCGCGCTCGATATCTTTCGTAACATGTCATGGCGATCGCCATGACCCCGCCAAAGACAATCACAGCAATAACGAACCGTTGCCAAGGCGATCCAGGCACATGGGTATTGAAAAGCAGCTGTACGAGCGCGAAAGGAACACCGTAGACCAGCACCTTGAGGAGGAATTTCAACCCGGCTCTGAGCGGCACCTTCCGACCCTGCATCATGGCGTCAGAACCATGCCTTCACTGGCAATCAACGCGCCGGGATGCGCTTCTGCTACGGCCATGCCGATCTCATCGAGTTCGTCATCGGAGCGGCGCGGATCGTGGTGGAACATCACCGGGACCTGGACATTCGCGGCCTTGGACAACTCCAGAGCCCTTTCCCAGGTAGAATGACCCCAGCCTTTGTAGACTTCATATTCGGCATTCGAGAACATCGCATCATAGATCATAATGTCCGTGCCCTGAACAAAGGCCTGCAGATTGGCATCGATCTCTGCATCGCCATGTTCGTGATCGGTGATGATGCAGATCGACTTGCCCTTGAATTCAAACCGGTAGCCGCAGGCGCCACCGGGGTGGTTGAGGCGGACCGTCTTGATCTTGAGGTCTCCCGCAAACGGCAGATCGTCGCCTGCGTGAAAGCTCTTGAAGGTGACAGCCTTCAAGGTCTTCGCGGCAACGGGAAAGATCGGCGGGGACATGATCCGACTGATGATGTCGATCAGGCAGGTTTCATCCTTAAAATGTCCGGCCCAGGCGGTGAGGTCAAACCGCGGATCATAGGCCGGCTTGAAAAACGGCAGCCCACAGATGTGATCCAGATGGGTATGGGTAAAGAGCATGTTCAAATGGCAGGGACCGGATTTATACAGCTCCATTCCCAGATTGCGGGCACCGGACCCGCAGTCGATGAGAATGACTTCGTCGCCGGCACGCAACTCAAAGCAGGAGGTCTCGCCGCCATAACGCAAGGTGCTTGCGCCAGGGGTCGGGGTAGATCCGCGTGCCCCCCATATCCGGAGAGAAAACTCTGCCGTCAAAACCGTTCTCCCTAGTCAACCGCACCAGAGCGTGCTGCGGCCAGATCCCGTGTCGTGCGCTCCAGCCGCAAGGCCAAGGTTCGCATCACCTCCAAGGAAATATCAGGAAACTCTTTCAAGAGTTTTAGAAAGTCGTCCTTGGAGACCGTCAGGACATCCATGTTGCTGGCGGCGATCAAGGTTGCCGTACGGGGCACATCGCAGAGGATGGCAATCTCGCCGACAATCGAATTCTCCTTAACATCTGCAACCTTGCGCTCCCCATCGGGGGTTTGCACAAGAACATCCGCCGACCCTTGAAGAATGATAAACGCGCTGTCGCCCTCCTCACCCTGGGTACACAGGCGCTCGCCTTCCTGAAATTCCATCCGATCTGAAATAAACGCCAGGAGGCGCAATTTGGTTTCGTCGATCCCGCGGAACAAAGGAACCTTGCGCAGAGCCTCGACTTCGGTTTCCAAAGACACCTTAAACCTCCACCGGGGCATCGCGCCCCGAAATTCCTGCGAACTGCCTGCCCAAGCCATTATGGCGACAGCACAATCCAAGTTCGATCAGCAAACCATTTTGTGGACGCGGGCTCAAGCTCAACTCTCCCGCTCTTCGACGATACGTCCTTGATCCAGAACTATTTTCTGCTCGAATTCGTCGCCGACTGTCGCACTCGACGCGCCAAAGATCAGAGTGCGCCCTGACAGCAGCTCGCGCAGCACGGCGCGCGCCTTCTTGTCATCTTCGCCAAGACCGGTCGCGATATCATCGAGAATGGTCACCCGCGCATTCTTCAGCAGCGCCCGCACCACTGCCAGCCTCCGGCGCTGGCTTGCCGACAGCCGTGAACCAGAGACACCGACGTGGTAATCGAACCCAGCATAGACAATTGGCTCCCGCAGGCCATTCTCCTCAACCATGGACCGGATAACCTCGTCGATCCGCTGACGTGCATCGCGCCGGTCTACACGGGCGCGACCGAACAGCAGATTATCCTCGATCGTCAGGGACGGCAGATAGACCTTGGGGTCGATGGCTTCGAAATCGGGAGATTTGTCGACAACCTCCTTTAGGAAGGTCTGCCGCGCCTCGATCATTTCCTTGCGCATTTCATCGTCCAGAACGCCCAGACGATGGCGCGCGGGCACCATCTTGAGGGCCAGACGAATCAGCTTCATCTTATCTTCGTCTGCCAGTCCCGGCTTGGCGCTGGCAGACTTGGCCAAGCGTATGATGCGTTCGTAGTCGGGCAACTCCTCCTGAGTAATGAAGGAGTAAGTGCCCAGAAGCCCGCTGTCGCCACTGACGTTGGCAAAAAGCTCGACCATGGTTTCAGCGATCTTCTGACCGATGTCCTGCAGCTTCTTGTCCAGCTTCTGCTCAGCCAGGAAGACCCTGACCTCCGGGATGGCGGACACTTCGTCCATCCGCATGTCTGCGTCGGAAGGCACCGCGAAGAAAAGGTTTTCCGCAAGAGACGCTGAATTGTTGAAGTGGTCGACCTGCCACAGCTCCGTCAGACCCGAAAGCTTCGGATCCTCGGCGATACGTGTTGCCAAAGCCTGACGAACGGCCAGAATTCGGTCGGCAAACGTGTCATTCAGGGTTGGATCCAGGCGCGACTGAAGCCCCAGGCGATAGACATCGGGTTCAAGACCAACTGTCTTCAACAGTTCCATTGCACGGGCGTTCAAGGCCTTGTCATCCCGAACCCCGGCCGCTTCCAGGTCATTCCACGGCGCGTCCAGATCGAGGATCAGGTTCTTGGTGAAGTTGGCTTCGCTCAAGCGGCGCTTGTACTCGACAAGATCGTCCCCCTCACGCTCGATTTCAGCCGTTGGACGATGGCGCAACCCGTAAAACAGATTGTCTCGAATAGTGCCGGTCCAGATGTGGACAGCCCCGCCGACATAGGCGATCTGCCGACCAAGAGTGGCTGCTGCCAGCTTTTCCAGGTCCTGTCCGCCGATTTCAACACGGCCCGACACTGGGCTGACGAGACCGGCTGCGAGTTGCAGGATTTCCGTCCGACCGGATCCGTCGGGACCGACAATAGCGCAGGTGCTGCCTTCCTTGATCTTCAAGGTCGCATCAAACAGCTCCTGCCCGGCAGCACCGCCTGAGAAACTGACATTCTTCAGCTCCAGGTCGCCTTCCAGCGACACAGCTTCTTCGGAGGTCAGACGCTCGACGGGATAAATGTCGACCGGATCAAAGTTTTCCACGACGGTCTGATACTTGACGTCTACATCGGAGACCATCTGATAGTAGGACAGCAGCTCTTTCCAGGGACCGGCCAGGTCCTTGTAGGCAGCAATCACCGCCAGCAGCGCACCGATGCTCAAATCCCCCTGAATGACCAGATAACCGCCGATCAGATAGAAGAAGAACGGCGTCAACTGGTTCATGAAGTTATTGAGAAACTTGATGAAATACTTACGGTTGAAGATCTCGTAGCGGATGCGGAAATTCTGATAGAGCCGGTCTGAAATGTCGGAGGAATGCCAGGCAGCTGTGTCGTTGGCATGGATTTCCGGCACGCCTGTGATGCTTTCGCCCACCTTGTCGGCGATGACGCGAATATTTTTCACCCGTTCCCGCGACAGCACCACGACGCGACGCTGCAGCTTCGGGATGATGTATCCTTGGATCGGGTAGGAGGAGATCGCTGCCAACCCCAGGAGCGGATCCTGCATGAAGATGAAGCCAAGCTGCACGACCAACATGCCGCCCTGATAGGCAGGCAGAGCGATGGCCTCGCCGATGAAGCCACCGACATCTTCCACTTCAGACGTAATCATCGGGATGATTTCGCCGGAACTGATCTTGCGGAAATGCGGAAGACGGAACCTCAGAACCCGCTGGAACAGCTCAAAGCGCAGCCGCCGCAACATGCGCTCACCCAAACGGCCCTTGTAGACGTTGAGATAGAGCTTCAGTCCATTGGAGGCGACAACCAGCCCCAGAAAACCAACGCAGAGCAGAACGAGGTAGGAGATCTGGTCGAATTCAAAGCCGAAGACTTCTCGCGGAAAACTGTCGCCCTGCACAGCGTCGTTGACGATAAGCTTGGGCAACTCGAGAAGCACATAGCTGATCGGATAGGAGAAAACCGTGACCAGAAGGATGAAAAGCTGCTGTCGCGCGCTGAATCGCCAAATAAAGCGAAAGAGGCTCTTTTCCATTCCCCAAACCCCGAGTTTTCAATCCCTTAATTTACGTGCATACCACAGGTCCTGCGGGCTGTAACCGCTTTGTCTCAAATGGATTGTTTGAGAACCCTCGGGAAACATACCGAGGCGAATGATCAAGCATTCTTGCACTTGTCCTGCCCACGCCTTATTGTCCGCGCAGAGAACACATAGTCCCCGGAGACGACGTTACGTCGTCTCTGCCTGGGTAAAATTTTGTCCAGCCCTGACAGGGCGCCTTCGGGTTCAGCGCAATTATTGGGGACGCATGCGCTCTCATCCTCCGAAAGTCTTGATCTACAGCCATGATTCATTCGGGCTGGGTCACCTCCGGCGTTGCCGGGCGATTGCCCATTCGTTGGTGGGAGAGTTTGAGGACATGTCTGTTCTGATACTTTCCGGATCACCGATCATCGGCAGCTTCGAGTTCCGCTCGCGGGTTGATTTCGTGCGCATTCCCGGCGTGATCAAGCTGCGCAATGGCGAATACACACCGCTATCTCTGCGTCTCAACATCGATCACACCCTGGCAATTCGGGCGTCCATCATCGAGCACACGGCCAAGGTCTTCGATCCGGATATCTTCATTGTCGACAAGGAACCGCTCGGCCTTCGTGGCGAAGTTCTGCCAACCCTGGACGCTCTGAAGGATACCCACACCCGCCTTGTTCTGGGCTTGCGTGACGTCATGGACGACGCCGAGATCCTACAGCAGGAATGGGACCGCAAGAACGTCTATCCCGCCCTGCAAGATCTCTATGATGAAATCTGGGTCTACGGCCCTGAGGGTCTGTGCAATCCGGTTGAGGGCGTCAAACTGCCCGAAGGCGTCACCGACAAACTGCGCTACACTGGGTATCTGCGCCGGGAACTTCCCGACGATGCCGACCAGGTGCCGACGCCAGAACCATTTGAGGGTGCGCCGTACATTCTGGTGACGCCAGGCGGTGGTGGCGACGGGGTGGAGATGGTCGACTGGGTGATGAGCGCCTATGAAAGCCGCCGTCATCCGCTCTTTCCTGCACTGATCATCCTGGGCCCTTTCATGCCGGCAGCCAGCGTTGCCGAGTTCACCGAGCGTGCCCAGCATCTGCGCGATGTGGAGATCATCCGGTTCACACCGCAGATCGAGCCCTATCTGGACCGTGCGACCGCGATTGTTGGCATGGGTGGCTACAATACGTTTTGCGAGATCCTGTCGTTCGACAAGCCGACCCTAATGGTGCCGCGGGTCGTTCCGCGGCGTGAGCAGGCCATTCGAGCCGCGCGGGCTGAAGAATCCGGTCTCTTGACCGTTTTGCCAATCGACCTCTACCCGGATCCCGTGCGCATGGCAGATGCACTTGCTATCCTTCCGAAAGCCACCCGCCCATCTGCTGCGGGTGTCGAAAACCTGTTGCGTGGCCTCGACCTCGTCGGAGACCGGGTTACTGATATCCTGTCAGACAAGCCGGATTCAGTGCTGCCCTTCGGGCCACCAAAGGAACACGCGGACATGGACGACCAGGACGGCGATTCAGATGAAGCAGAAGCCGTGAATTTTTAGCGCTCGTTTCGCCTGCCTGTCCTGTTCCACTCCATCGCCCCGGATTGCTCAGGTTGTTGCAAGAGCTCCCACTTTCACTCGGTTCATACGACCTGCAGCTCTAGAAAAAGAAGATCGTTCGTTCCATGTCCCGCATCGCAGTCGTGGTCAAAGGCTATCCCCGCCTGTCCGAAACATTCATCGCCCAAGAAATGCTTGGACTGGAGCAACGCGGCATCCCGATCCTGATCGTGGCCCTGCGCAAGCCCTACGATCCGTTCATTCATGAGCTGCATCGGCAGATCAAGGCCGACGTGCTCTATTTGCCAGAGTATGTGAAAGACGATCCGGCGCGGGTGGCGCGGGCCAAACGCTGGGCGGAGAAACAGCCGACCTACGCATCGGCAAAAGCTCTCTTTGATGCAGACTACGCTCAAGAGAGCAATGCAGGGCGCCAGCGGCGTTGGGCGCAGGGCTGTGTGTTTGCCCATGAGCTGCCCGACGACATCAGTTGGATCCACACCCACTACCTGCACACGCCCTGTTCCGTGTCGCGCTATGCGGCGCACCTGAGCGACCGCCAATGGTCGTTTTCTGCTCACGCCAAAGACATCTGGACCAGTGAAGAGTGGGATCTGCGCGCCAAGCTGAACGACAGCGCTTGGGGCGTCACCTGCACAGGCGTCAACGCCGCCCATCTGAAGGGCCTATGCGATGATCCGGACAAGATCGAGCTGGTCTATCACGGATTGGATTTTTCCGGTTTTCCGGAACCGTCCGGCGCCCCCTCGCAACGTGATGGATCGGGAGAGCCCATACGCATCGTCTCCGTCGGACGTGCAGTCGCCAAGAAAGGGTATGACGATCTGCTGACAGCTCTGGCACAGTTGCCCGACACGCTGAACTGGCAGTTCACCCACATCGGCGGTGGAGAATTATCAGAGGCCCTGAAAGCTCAGGCCGACCAGCTCGGCTTGAGTGAGCGGGTCATCTGGCGCGGGGCCCAGCCGCGCGAAACGGTGATCGAAACGCTGCAGCGGGCTGATCTGTTCGTTCTGCCATCCAAGATCACTCCTTCTGGCGACCGCGATGGATTACCTAACGTTTTGATGGAAGCCCAGTCGTTAGGACTTTGCTGCCTGTCCACCCAAGTCTCTGCCATTCCGGAGTTGATTACCAATGGTCAGACCGGCTGCCTTGTTGCGCCTGGCGCGCCTGATGCCTTGGCGCCGGCGCTGGCCAAGTTGATCGTAGAACCTGAAACCCGTGCTACCCTCGGCCGCAACGCCAGTGCTCACGTCCGCAAGGCATTTTCTGCCAATCCGGGTCTCGATCATCTGGCAGGAAAATTCTCCAAGATCCTCTGACCTTTCAAGAGAGCGCGCTCGTGCAAATTGCCTTCACAGCCCCAATGAAGCCGCTCGACGATCCGGTGCCTTCCGGCGACCGGACCATGGGGCGTCTGATCGTTCAGGCGCTTGAACTGGCCGGACATGAGGTCACAACCGCAACCCGGTTTCGCGCCTGGCTGCGCGATCCGACAAGCACCGGGTTTGCCGACCTGAAGGATGCTGCCTTGGCCGAGGCACAACGGATCGGTGACAGCTGGAAGGCAAGTGGCACGCGGCCCGATCTTTTCCTGACATATCACCTGTATCACAAGGCACCGGACTGGATCGGCCCGGCTCTGGCGAAGCGCTTCGCCATTCCCTATGCAGTGATCGAGGCAAGCCGCGCGCCAAAACGCCAGACCGGCCCCTGGGCGCCGGGGTTCGCAGCAGCAGACGCAGCCCTTGCGCGTGCCGATCAGGTAGCCGCTCTGCATGCAGCAGACGCCCAATGCCTGGCCGCCCTGCTGCCACCTCGCCGGCTTCAGGTTCTGCTGCCGTTTCTTGACACCTCGCCCTTCGGTAACGCGGCCAGTGCGCCGCGCCTACCTCAAGATCACGCTCCCCGGCTGCTGGCAGTTGGCATGATGCGAGAAGGCGACAAGGCACGATCCTACGAAATTCTGGCGGAGGCACTGGGGCACATTCTGGACCTCCCCTGGAGCCTCACCATCGTCGGCGACGGACCGGCACGCACGCATGTGGAGCAGCTGTTTCCGCCCGAGCGTGTGACCTTCACCGGAGCGACTGCGCCGGAAAACATACCGGACATCTATGCAGCGCACGACCTATTCGTCTGGCCTGCCATCCGGGAAGCGTTCGGCTTCGTCTTTCTGGAAGCCCAGGCGAGCGGGCTTGGCGTCATCGCCGGAAACACCTTCGGCGTGCCGGATATCGTCAAGGACGGGGAAACCGGCCTGCTGGCCCCTGAAGGCGACGCCATGGCCCTTGCGCTGAAACTGCGCGAGGCCCTGAGCAACCCGGAGCGCATCGCGAACATGGGGCATGCCGCAGCGGACCACATCCGTCAACGACATACCTTGCAAGAAGGTGCCCGCAGGCTGTCGGCTTTTCTGGAAGCCGCCCAGGACCAGTTCTGGGAACGCTCTCCCAACAACAGATCCTTCACCGTCGAGGGTTCATGACCACTTCCGCCTTCATTCACGTCCAGCACCTTTTGGGCACGGGTCACGCCGTACGCGCCACCCGTCTCGGTCAGGCTCTGGCAGCACGTGGCGTTGATGTCACGCTGGCCACCGGCAACCTGTTGCCGCCGACACTCGACACCTCCGGACTGACGGTGGTTGACCTGCCGCCCGTGCGCTCTCCCGATGCCGTCTTCAACCGGCTGGTGACACCGGATGGCACTGAGATCGACGCCAACTGGCGCGCGGCACGGGTAAAGGCCACGCTCACAGCCTTTTCCGCCAAGCCCTACGATCTGCTGTTGACCGAGACCTATCCCTTTGGCAGGCGGATGTTCGAGTTCGAGCTGGGAAAGCTGGTCGAGACGGCAAAGTCCAGCGCCCGACCGCCGCTGATGGCCACATCGATCCGGGATATTCTGGTGCGCAAGCAGGAGCTGTGGAAGGAAGAATGGATGGCCGACAAGGCCCTCGCCTTCTACGATCGGGTTCTTGTTCATTCCGATCCGGCTTTCGTGCAGCTCTCCGACAGCTTTCCCTTTGCTGACAAGATCGATCATCTGGTGCGTTACACCGGCTATGTCGGAGGTGCAGCACGTGCCTCCTCGACGGGCCATGACGGGATGGATGAGGTCGTCATCTCCTGTGGTGGCGGAGCTGTCGCGAGGGGCCTTCTGGAAGCAGCCCTTGTCGCGCGAACCTTGTCCGCCGTTTGCGGCGACGCCACCTGGCGCATTCTGGTGGGCCATGACATTTCCGAGGAGGCGTTTCTCAACTATCGCAACCGTGCTGGCGACGGGGTCATCGTCGAGCGCGCCCGACCGGATTTTCCAGACCTGCTCAAGCGGGCAAAGTTGTCAATCAGCCAGGCGGGTTACAACACCGTACTGGATCTGCTGATTGCCGGAACGCCATCGGTTCTCGTGCCCTTTGCCCAGGCCAAGGAAACCGAGCAGTCGCAGCGGGCCGAGGCCCTGGCTAAACACGGTCGTGCGGTGGTTGTCGCTGAAGACGGCATCACACCTGCGCAGCTGGCGGAAGCAGCCGATGCGGCTCTTGCCCTGCCGCGCGAATCGGCGGAAGTGCGGCTCGGCGGCGCTGAAGCAAGCGCAGATATTCTCTTGGCTGATCTGAAGGAGCGCTTCGGGTGAACGAAGATCTTGACCGCTTCAAGCGGCAGCTGACTGCCCATCTCGACTGGTTTTCCGAGCGGGGCCGCAAAGTTCGCTTCTGGTGGCGCGATGATGATGCCATTGAGCCGACGCCTGACCTTGAGCGGCTTCTGACGCTCGCCAACAGCCACCAGGTGGAAGTTGCGATGGCGGTCATTCCCAAGGATGCCACGCAAGCGCTGGCCGACCGGCTGCAAGACGAGCGTTATGCGGTTGTCCTGCAACACGGATGGCAGCACCGCAACTTTCAGGACAAGTCCAAGGGCGAAAAAGCCGCCGAGCTTGGAAGCCGTCGTAATCTCGATGATCTGTTGCCGCAGCTTCGCGATGGCAAGGCGCGCCTCGATGACCTTTTTGGCCAGCGCTTCGTGCCTGCCGTGGTGCCGCCGTGGAACCGGATTGCTCCGGCTGTTATCCGCGCGCTGCCGGACTTGGGTCTGACGGGCCTTTCCACGTTCACCTGGATGCATTTTCCGCGCGACCTCTCCGGGCTGACGCAGGTTCAGTCCCATGTCGACATCATCAAGTGGAAAAAACAGCGCCGTTTCATCGGATGGGAAAGTGCCCGCCTGCGGTTCGATCTACAGTTGGCCCGACGCCGGACCAACCCGCAGGAGCCGCTCGGCATTCTGTCGCATCACATGGCACACGATGAAGGGTGTTACGAATTTCTTGACGCGTTCCTCAGCATCGCGGCCCATCACCCGGGCGCTGAGTGGCCCCATGTCGCCGATTTGTTTCGCGGCAAATGACCGTTTGGAATTGACACGAAATAATAGCTGACTTAAGTCAGCCATTATGTTGAATGATATCGAACGTTGTCGGCGGTTCAGCCGGTCCGTGACCACTGTGGTCGGGGCGCTGGATACGTCGTTTCTGGGACGCGGACGCCCGTTAGGGGTTGCCCGGGTCCTCAATGCCATTGGTCACGGCCGTCAGGATGTAGCTGAAGTTCGCAGCTATCTCGGATTGGATTCAGGGCTCATGAGCCGCATGCTCCGCAGCCTGGAGGACGAAGGCCTGATCACCCTCACCGCTGATGAGCAGGACGCTCGCAAGCGCAAGGCGGAGCTGACGGAAGCCGGGCGGATCGAGTTTGCCGAATATGAAAGGCTTTCCGATGAGCGAGCCCACAGTCTACTGTCTCCCCACGCCAAAACCTCGCAGCTTCTCGACGCGATGGATCTGATTGCCTCGGCCTTGGGCAAGAAGCAATGGCAGGTTCGTGAACTCGATCCTCGTGATCCGGTCAGTCTTTATTGTCTCCAAGAATATTACGCCGAGCTGAATCGACGCTTTGACACCGGCTTCGACGTGTCTCTGTCTGCTGATCCGGAAGCAACCGATATGGTAACGCCCCGCGGCTCGTTTCTGGTCTGCTTTTCCGACGAGATGCCGCTTGGCTGCGTCGGCTTGAAAGGCACCGACAAGGGCTATGCCGAAATCAAGCGCCTTTGGGTATCCCCGGCCGCCCGTGGCATGGGACTGGCACGACGGCTGATGCAGGATACGGAAGACCGTGCCCGGCAGCTGGGCATCAACGTCTTGCGCCTCGACACCAACAAAAAGCTGCCCGAAGCAGTGAATTTCTATCGCAAGGATGGCTGGGTCGAGATCGACCGGTTCAACGACGATCCCTATCCGGATTACTTCTTCGAAAAAGTTCTTTAGGATACAGGCTCATTCTCGCCACCTGACTCGTATTTTCCAAAGGCATTCCCTTGATGAAGCAACGCAAGATCGGTTCGTCCACCGTCTCAGCCGTCGGACTCGGCTGCATGAACTATGCCCATGGGTACGGCAACGGCCTGCCTGACAAGGAAGCGACCGAGCTGCTGCTCAAGGCACTTGACCTCGGCTACACCCATTTCGACACGGCGACCATGTATGGCGCAGGCCGCAGTGAAACCATCCTGGGCGACACACTTTCGACGCGTCGCAGCGAATTCTTCCTCGCGAGCAAGTGCGTGCTGTTTCCAGGCCCCAATGGCCAGGGCCGGGAAATCGATGGACGGCCGGAGCGGATCAAGCAAGCCTGTGAAGACAGCCTGAGGCGCCTGAAGACGGACGTTATCGACCTGTATTATCAGCACAGGCTCGATCGCCACGTTCCGATTGAGGAAAGTGCCGGTGCCTTTGCCGACCTGATCAAGGAAGGCAAGATCCGTGGCTATGGACTGTCGGAGGTGTCTGCCCAGACCCTGCGCCGGGCCCATGCGGAGCATCCGGTAACCGCCCTGCAGTCGGAGTATTCACTATGGACGAGAAACCCAGAAATAGCCACGCTGGAGGCATGTCGTGAACTCGGCGTGACCTTCGTTGCCTTCTCACCGCTGGCCCGCAAGTTTCTCAGTGGCAAACTGAGCCTTGAGGACGTACGCAGTCCGGCTGAGGGCGACATGCGCGCAGTCATGCCGCGTTTTACACCAGACACCTACGCGAAGAACCTGGCGCTTCTAGACGGCTACAAAGCGATTGCCAGTGAGCTGGGCTGTTCTATGGCTGAACTGGCTCTTGCCTGGGTTCTGGCTCAAGGGAAAAATGTGGTTGCCATCCCCGGCACTTCAGATCTCGACCATCTTGCAGAAAATGCGCGAGGTGCCGATGTCGAGCTCTCACCCGACATCCTCGGCCGGTTGGACGCGGTCATCAACCAGTCCAACGTGCATGGTCATCGATACTCTGCTGGCCAGCTTGCGGATGTCGAGACGGAAGAATTCGCCTGAGGCAGCTGCTCCGCTGGCCAATCCCACTATTCCTCTCTGCTCGCGCTTGCTGGCCGGAGAGGAAAAGGCAAGTGCATTACTGATCCACACAGGTTGCCGGCGTCGCCGACCCACGCTGCATCAGGGCGGCGATCCGCTGCGCCGCCTCCGCCGAGGTGGGATTGAACACCAACATGCCAAGATCCGGGCGACCATCGACGGCAAAGGAAGAAAACTCCAGCTCCACCACACCGACATCTGGATGGTGCACCCGCTTGCTGCCTTCAGTGTAACTTGAAACATCGGTCTCCTGCCAGAAGCAGGCGAAATCCGAACTTGCTGCAGACAGCTCATCGATAACGCGCTGCGCTTCTTTCGCTGCACCTGCGCCCGCGCGAGCGACATCGGCTCGAAACGCACCGACCAGATAACGCGCGACCTGTTGCCAATCATCCGGCCGTTTTCTGGCACGCTGCGCACTGAACATAAGACGCAAGACATTCCGTTCTTCCGGCGGCAGAAGCGCATAGTCAGTCAGCAGGACGGCAGCTGCATCGTTCCAAGCAACAACATCCCAAACGGCAGTCCGCAGGATTGCCGGACTGGGAGACAGCGCATCAAGCACGCGCTGCAGGCGCGGCGTCACGCCTTCCTGCGGTTTGTAATGCGGCTCTGGCGGCCGTCCCAACCCCAGCATGAAGAGATGCACTCGCTCGGGTTCGGTCAACATCAGGCCGGATGCGATACGCTCCAGCACATCGGCTGAAGGTGCGCCGCCACGTCCCTGTTCAAGCCAAGTGTACCAGGTCGGGCTGATATTGGAGCGCTGAGCCACTTCCTCCCGACGTAAACCGGGAGTGCGTCGACGACCTCCGCCAAAGCCGAAGGTCATCGGGTCCAGCCGCGCACGCCGGTCTCTCAGAAAAGCACCAAGAGTGGAGGTCTTGTCCGATTGCATAAGGTATCCTGGTTATTATTATAATAGGATAAGATCACTACTTTAACAGGATGATGAATAGCACAAGATAGGAGGAACACCAAAACTGGAGCGTTTCTCATGCGTGTTTTTCTCACCGGAGCCACCGGATTCATCGGTTCCAAAATCATTCCCGAACTGCTGAAGGCCGACCACGAAGTCCTTGGCCTGACACGCTCGGATGCCGGAGCCGAAGCGCTCGCCTCGATGGGTGCTGACGCCTACCGCGGCACACTGGAATTCCCTGCGGGGCTGATTGCCGGCGTCGAGAATGCCGATGCAGTCATTCACACGGCCTTCGATCATGACTTTTCAAACTATGCTGCCAATTGTGAAAAGGACCGGAAGGTCATTGAAACCATTGGCGCTGCTTTGAAGGGCAGCAAGCGGCCATTCCTCATCACCTCGGCCGTCGGTTTCGGTCAACCAGACAATGGCGGCCCCGCCATCGAAGATGTCTTCAACACCGCCCAAGCCCATCCGCGCATCGCGAGCGAGCTAGCAGCAAACAGCCTTCTGGAGCAGGGACTCGACATGCGCATCATGCGCCTGCCGCAGGTCCACGACCTCTATCGTCAGGGATTGGTGTCCTATTATATCGACATCATCCGCGAAAAAGCGGCCGCGCCCTTCATTGGAGATGGATCCAATGCCTGGTCGGCAGGTCATGTCACGGATGTTGCAAAACTTTATGTTCTCGCCCTGGACAAGGGGTTGGCGGGGGCGCGCTACAATGCGGTCGCAGAGGAAGGCGTCTCGATGCGTGCGATTGTCGAAACCGTTGCTCAAGGGCTGGGCATTACGACCAAATCCATTGCACGGGAAGAGGCTCAAGCGGAGTTCGGCTGGTTCGCCATGATGGCGGGCGCCGACATGGCAGCCTCCAGTGCCCTCACCCGCGAGCGCCTGGGCTGGACACCCAGTGGCCCGGATCTCCTGAGCGACTTGAAATCCATGGATTACTCAGTCTTCACAAACAGGCATTCGTAAGGCGAACACGCACAGAGAGGACGCAGCGAGGACCAAGGGCAAGTCGAGCAATAGCATCAGCAGCCTGCAGGTCAAAGTGAAGCGCCACGCTCTCACCTTTCCTTGGGAAATACGCCTTTCCATCGTCGTTCTCCAGATTGCCCCGCGCATGACGGAGGAGAGTTTCGAAGCATCACTGCTTTAAAATACGAAAAGGGCGGTTCCTGCGAACCGCCCTTTTCTTAAGTCATCGAAGGTCTGAACGCCTTAACCAATCAGGCTGTTGAGCGTTGCGCTTGGGCGCATGGCATCGGAGACCTTGGACTGCGGCGCATGGTAGTAGCCGCCGAGATCGTTGGCCTTGCCCTGAACGCTGTTCAGCTCAGACACGATCTTGTCTTCGTCGGCGCGCAGCTTTTTCGCAATCGGAGCGAAATGCGCCTTCAAATCGGCATCCTTGTCCTGTGCGGCCAGTTCTTCAGCCCAGAAGAGGGCGATGTAGAAGTGGCTGCCGCGGTTGTCGAGCTGACCAACCTTGCGCTGCGGGCCCTTGTTCTCGTCCAGCAGCTTTTCAGTCGCCTTGTCGAGAGCGTCAGCCAGAACCGCTGCCTTCGGGTTGTCCTTGGTCTGGGCCAGATGTTCGAGCGATGCACCAAGGGCACAGAACTCACCCAGTGAATCCCAACGCAGGTAGTTTTCTTCCACCAGCTGCTGAACGTGCTTCGGAGCAGAGCCACCGGCGCCGGTTTCAAACAGACCACCGCCGTTCATCAGCGGAACGATCGAGAGCATCTTGGCAGATGTTCCGACTTCGAGGATCGGATAGAGATCCGTGAGATAGTCGCGCAGCACGTTGCCGGTGATGGAGATCGTGTCTTCGCCCTTGGCGATGCGCTCCGTGGTGTAGCGAGCGGCTTCTGTCGGTGCCATGATCTTCAGATCGAGACCCTTGGTGTCATGATCCGGCAGATAAGCGTTGACCTTCTTGATCAGCTCCGCGTCGTGGGCACGGGCTTCATCCAGCCAGAAGATGCCGGGCAGGCCGGAAAGACGTGCCCGTGTGACGCCAAGCTTGACCCAATCGCGGATGGGAGCATCCTTGGTGCGGCAAGCGCGCCAGATATCGCCACCTTCAACTTCATGCTCGATCAGCACTGCGCCGGCCGCATCAACAATACGGATCGTACCGTCGGCGGGTGCCTTGAAGGTCTGCGGATGCGAACCGTATTCCTCAGCCTTCTGAGCCATCAGGCCAACGTTCGGCACAGTGCCCATCTTGGACGGGTCGAGTGCGCCGTTCTTCTTGCAGAACTCGATAACCGCATCATAAACGCCGGCATAAGAGCTGTCCGGGATGACGCACTTGGTATCGGCTGCCTTGCCATCCGGGCCCCAGCCCTTGCCGCCTGCACGGATCAGAGCCGGCATGGACGCATCGATGATGACGTCGGAAGACACATGCAGGTTGGTGAGACCCTTGTCGGAGTTCACCATGTACATCGCCGGGCCGTTGTCCAGGGCAGCCTTCAGATCGGCCTGAATTTCGGCAGCCTTGTCGGCCGGCAGCGTGGCAATCTTGGCTTCCAGATCGCCAAGACCGAAGTCCGGATTGACGCCCAGTTCCGCGAAAGTTGCCTCATGCTTGGCAAACAGGTCCTTGAGGAATGTCTTGACCACGTGACCGAAAATGATCGGGTCGGAGACCTTCATCATCGTCGCTTTCAGGTGAACCGAGAACAGGACGCCCTGGGCCTTGGCATCGGCAATTTCCTTTGCGAGGAAAACGTCGAGAGCCTTGACACTCATGAAGGTGCCATCAATGACATCGCCGGCTTCCAGCGGCCAGCCGTCCTTGAGAACCTTGGACGCGCCGTCTTTGCCGACGAATTCGATCTTGGCCGCGCCGGCAGAGCCTGCAGCTACAGTCACAGACTTCTCGTTGGAGGCAAAGTCGTCCTTGCCCATGGTCGACACGTGGGTCTTGGAGGAGGCAACCCATTCGCCCATGGAATGGGGGTTCTTCTTGGCGTATTCCTTGACGGCCTTCGGAGCGCGGCGATCGGAGTTGCCTTCACGCAGCACCGGGTTCACCGCGGAGCCCTTGACGCTGTCATAGGCTGCCTTGACCTTCTTGTCTTCGTCAGTCGTCGGCTCATAAGGATAATCAGGGATCTTGTAACCCTGGTCCTGCAGCTCCTTGATGGCCGCATTCAGCTGCGGCTGGGAGGCCGAGATGTTCGGCAGCTTGATCACGTTGGCGTCGGGCTGCTTGACCAGTTCGCCCAGTTCAGCCAGATCGTCCGACTGCTTCTGATCGGCGCTCAGGTAATCCGGCATGACGGCCAGGATACGGCCCGCTAGAGAGATATCCTTGGTGCCGAAGGTGATGCCGGCAGGCGCGGCGAAGGCCTTGATGATCGGCAGGAACGAGGCGCTCGCCAGTTCCGGAGCTTCGTCGACCTTGGTGTAAATGATGTCAGGACGGTTGGTATCGGCCATGTCGGTCTGATGTCCTCAAAGCTACTGAGAGATCCGTGCGATTGCAGGCGCGCTGAATTCCAGCTTGCGCCACGCGGTTCGCGGATCTGTATACGGATGTATTCAATCTTTTTCCAGCCCCTTTGCGCGGCAGGTTGTCGGACCCTAGCAAAGCACACAGGAAAGGCAACTGGAGGAAGCGCAGGATGGGTAAACGTCTCACCTAGATCTTGCTCCTTGCCGTCATCTCCCCTCCGTCATCCTCGGGCTCGACCCGAGGATCCATGCCGTGAGGTCACGGCAGGCACGGGCGCCAGCGAATGGAGAAAGGGAACGGCATGGATCCCGGATCAAGTCCGGGATGAAGGCAAGCGGTGTGAAGCGACGCCCGCGCCTCGCGGCGTCCCGGATGGACCTGCCGTTGGTCGGAGGCTTCTCAGGCCCTGCCCAGCGGGACATGGTTTGGCAACTCTTGACCCGTGCATCTACACAGGCTACCTACTTGCGTGCAGATACACACGAGCCTTCCCCAGCCTGAGTTCGAGACCGTATGCCAGAGCAGCACGATTTCTCCCTTTGCATGTTGAAGAACGTCCGCAATGCGGCGCGAGCGATCAGCCGTCGGTATAATGCCTTCATTCATCACCTGGGCCTGACCGGGGCTCAATTCACGGTGCTCATTCTGGTGCGTAACAACCCGGGCAAGACAACATCGGACCTGGCGGCGACCGCGCTGCTGGAGCGCACGACGCTGGTGCGCAATCTGGCGGTGCTTGAGCGCATGGAGCTGCTCAAGAGCCAGCCTCTGAAGAAAGGCATTGGCAAGTCCCATCGCCTGACGCCAAAAGGCGCGACCCTTCTGGAGGAAGCCCTGCCCCTTTGGGAGGAGGCTCAGGCAGACCTGAAGGAAAAAATGGGCGAGGACTCCTTTCTGGACACGATCAAGGCGCTGCAAGCCCTCTCAAAACTTTGAATCATTTTCTCATCAGAGATTGGCACGTCTCTGATTGATCGACTCCATCGAATCTTGTTGAGTTAAAATGTGTATATACACGAAAGGTGAAAACATGCGGAAAGTCGTCATCACCGGCCTTGGCGTCGTGTCCCCTCTGGGGTGCGGCGTCGAAACCTTCTGGCAGCGCATCTGCACTGGTGCCAACGGCATTCGGGCCGTCACACGGTTTGATACCGAGGGCTATGCCTGCCGCATCGCCGGAGAAGTCCCGTCCATCGCCGAAGATCCCATTGGCGGGTTCGATGTGGATCAGGTTCTGGCACCTCGCGATCAGCGCCGTATGGATCGCTTCATCCACTTTGCCATCGCAGCTGCTGACGAGGCACTGAGACAATCCGGGTTCACGCCCAAAACCGAGTTTGAGAAAACCCGCAGCGGCACGATGATCGCAACTGGCGTCGGCGGTTTTCCGGCAATGACGGCAGCGGCAGAGCTTGTGGCGGAAAAGGGCCCGCGGCGTGTATCGCCGTTTCTTGTACCGTCCTTTCTGGCCAACCTTGCCAGCGGACAGGTCTCCATTCGCCATGGCCTCAAGGGCCCGATTGGCGCACCGGTCACTGCCTGTGCCGCCAGTCTTCAAGCCATCGGCGACGCAGCCCGTCTAATCCGCTGTGACGAGGCTGATCTGATGGTGGCGGGAGGGGCGGAAGCCTGCATCGATCCCGTCAGCTTTGCCGGTTTTTCTGCCGCAAAAGCCATGTCGACGCGCAATGACGATCCAGCCGGAGCTTCGCGACCATTCGATCAAAGGCGCGATGGCTTCGTCATGGGTGAAGGAGCTGGTGTGCTGGTGCTGGAATCCGAGAAACACGCGCTGGCACGCGGCGCCACGCCGCTTGCCGTGGTCTCCGGTTATGGCACCGCCGCCGATGCCTATCACGTGACGGCCGGGTCGCCAGATGGAGATGGCGGCATTCGCGCCATGCAGGGCGCGCTGGCCTCCGCCGGTCTGCAAAACACGGACATCGGTTATGTGAATGCACACTCCACTTCTACACCGGTCGGGGATGCAGCCGAAATCGCCGCTCTGAACTCGATTTTCAGTGGGCGTGGCAAGGACCTTGCGGTTTCATCATCCAAAAGCATGTTCGGCCACCTGCTCGGTGCGGCCGGCGCTGTCGAGGCGATCTGCTGTGTTCAGGCACTGCTGAGTGGCATGCTGCCCCCCTCGCGTAATCTTCAGACACCTGATCCGGCCCTGCCCGACTTCGAGTTCGTCCCCGGCCAGGCCCTTGCTCGCGACGTGACCCATATTCTGTCGAACGGCTTCGGCTTTGGCGGCGTCAATACCAGCGCGGTTTTCTCACGCGCCTGAGTTCTGGCTTGCCAGCACACACATCCGGGATTAAGTCTCAAATATGAGATTTAATCCCGGATTCGAAATGGCATCTGACAGTATCCGGCTTGCCCGCCGATTGACCGAGCTGCGCCAGACGCGGCAGTGGACGCTTGAGCAGCTCACCGAGGAGTCCGCCGTCAGCCGGGCGACCCTGTCGCGGATCGAACGTGGAGAGGTCAGCCCGACGGCGCAGGTGCTCGGCAAGCTGGCCAAGGCCTATGGCCTGCCGATGCAAGCCTTTTTCACCGAGGCAGACACCTCCGCCTCCTTGCATATGCCCGTTGCTCAGCAGACGGTCTGGGAAGATCCGGAAACCGGGTTCGTCCGCCGCAGTCTTTCGCCCACATTGCCGGGCTTTCGCGGCAGCATGATTGAAGGGCTTCTGCCTGCGGGCAAGACCATTGCCTACGCTGCCCCACCCCTTAGCGGTCTGGAGCATCATGTGGTGCTGCTGGAAGGCGCATTGGAGGTGACGCTGGATCGCGATACCCATTGGCTCTCCGCCGGAGACTGCCTGCGCTTCCGGCTCGATTACCCCAACTCCTATCACGCTCCAGGCCCCCACGAGGCCCGCTACATTTTGACGGTGATCCTTCCATGACGTCTTCCGATTTTTTAGCAACATCTCCCATCGAACTTCTGACGCCAGCGGAGGCTGAAAGGGCCGTTGCGCAGCTCGGCGTTATTCTGGAGGCCTGTGTTTCCGAGGGCTCGGGTGTCGGCTTCGTCCTGCCGTTTTCGCAAAGTCTGGCGGAAACATTCTGGCGGGGGCGCCTTGCGGGCCTTATGGAGGGAAGCCGCCACACGCTGATCGCACGGCACACGGGCGCCATCGCCGGGACGGTTTCTCTCGAACTTGCGCCTCAACCCAACGCTCGGCACCGGGCTGAGATCTCCAAGCTGCTTGTCCATCCAGAGGCGCGCCGCCTCGGCCTTGCCCGCAAACTCTTGCAGGAGGCGGAACGTCTGGCTGTCACACTGGGCCGAACCCTCCTGGTGCTTGATACGGTCACCGGGGACCGTGCCGAGCGGCTTTATCCCACCTGCGGGTTCGTTCGCGTTGGCGTCATCCCGAATTACGCCGTATCGCCGGCAGGCACGCTGGACGCGACGACGGTCTTCTACAAGGATCTGACGGTAAAGTGAGGGATCACCAGTTTGCGACGGCGACATTTTGCGACAAATGAATACAGCCTCGACAGGATTGATGCACACGATCCGGTGTAAGTAAAAAGGTGCCATCTATCCCTATCCCGGAGCGCATGATGCCCATCGTCCCCAAGCTTCCCCGCCTCGCCCTGTCGACCCTGATTATCACGGCTGTAACCGTGGTTTTTTCTCCGGCGAAATCGGCCGACGTGCATCAAGATCTCAAGGGGGGGCGCGTGGCAAACCTACGAGACCAATTCTCGCGACGATGAGGAACGAGTGAAAATTCTGGAGGAAATCAGCCAGACGCGTGACGACCTTGCCGAGCTGGAGCGCAAGCGGTTCGGGATGACCGACACACCGCAGAAACTGGCGGAAATCACAACCTCTATCCAGATCAAGGACACCCACATCCAGCGGCTGGAGTTGGCCCTCAAGTACTTCGATTGAGGCTATCTGACGTCAATTCCGTCTCAAAAAAGTGAAGAGCCGTGGAACTCATTCAACACTGAGGAGTTTTGCCTGTAGGGATATGGGGCAGACCTCTTCTGATAGCCAAAAGCCATTCCCTCCCAGAAGACGCCGGCAGCCCCCAATGCCGACATTCGTCTTACCCAGCCCATGGATTTGACGCGGTTCCCTACCTGCATCACCGCCCGCTCGGGCGGTTCCTTCACGTCTCTATTCGGAGAAGGTCATGGCACGTATTTTGACAGCTGTGCTGTTCGCTGCGATCGGTATTTTTCTAGCCGGTGGTGGTATATGGCTCGTCGCGCTCGGCGGCAGCCTGTTTTATCTTTTGGCTGGCGTTGCCTATCTGGCGACCGCCGGTCTTGTTCTTTTCCGACGCCCAGCAAGCCTTGAGCTCTTCGGCCTCTTCACTCTGGCAGCCTTGGGCTGGGCTGTATGGGAATCCGGTTTCGACTGGTGGGCACTGGCTCCACGCGGCGGCATCATCATTCTGAGCGGGCTCTGGCTCTTGACGCCCTGGGTCCGACGCTCTCTCGACGACGATCCCGAGCATACCTCGGCACCAGCCTGGCCTGTTGCAGTGCCCGTTGCGATTGCCGTCGGTGTAGCGGTCTTTGCTATGGTCAACGACCCGCATGATCTGCCGGGCCAATTGCCGACAGATGTTGCGCAGGCCAGCCCGGACCTCGGCAACGACATGCCGGCTGGCGACTGGCATCAGTATGGCCGTTCGCAATACGGCCAACGCTACTCCCCACTGGATCAGATCACCCCTGAAAACGTCTCATCGCTTGAAGTTGCCTGGCAATACCAGACCGGCGACGTGAAGCAGGAAGGTGACACCAAGGAAACCACCTATCAGGTGACGCCGCTGAAAATCGACGATACGATCTATTTGTGTACGCCCCACAACTGGGCCATTGCCCTGGATGCGACAAGCGGCGAGCAAAAATGGAAGTACGACCCGAACGTCGGCTTCAACACGGATCGTCAGCACCAAACGTGCCGCGGGGTCACCTATTGGGAAGACCCATCGATTGCCGCTGGCGAGCGCTGTCACTCCCGCGTCTATCTGCCAACCTCTGATGCCCGATTGATCGCCCTGAACGCCGACGATGGGACCGTGTGCGAGAGCTTCGCCGAAAACGGCACGCTGCATCTAGAGCAGCACATGGAGTACAATCCCGCCGGCTACTACTACTCCACCTCCCCGCCCATGGCCATCGACGGCAAGATCATCATCGGCGGTGCGGTCAACGACAATTATTCCCTGTATGAACCCTCCGGCGTGATCCGTGGCTTCGATGCCCAGACGGGCGAGCTGCTATGGAATTGGGATTCGGCCAAACCGACCCAGACGGAACCACTGGCAGAGGGCGAAACCTACACCACCAACTCGCCCAACAGCTGGTCGGTGTTCTCCGCCGACGAGAACCTCGGTCTTGTCTACATTCCGATGGGAAATCAGCCGCCGGATCAGCTGGGCATGAACCGCTCGGAAGCCGTCGAAACCTACTCGTCCTCACTGACGGCACTGGACATCAACACCGGTCAGGTCCGATGGGTTAAGCAGTTCGTTCACCACGACCTGTGGGACATGGATGTGCCAGCACAGCCGGTGCTGCTCGATCTGCAACGTGATGGCACTACCATCCCGGCCGTCGTGCAAGCCACCAAACAGGGCGACATCTACGTGCTGAACCGGGAAACCGGTGAACCGATCATTCCGATCACCGAGGAGAAAGTCGGCTCCACCGAAACTATTCCGGAAGATACAGCGGCTCCGACACAGCCCACGTCCGGCATTTCCTTCAAGCCCGAACCTTTGACCGGCGCCGATATGTGGGGCGCCACCCTGTTCGACCAGCTGGCTTGCCGGATCAAGTTCCATTCCTACAAGTACGCTGGCCGCTACACACCACCGTCCCTGCAGGGTTCGATCGTCTATCCCGGCAATTTCGGCACGTTCAACTGGGGCTCGGTCGCCGTTGATCCGAAGCGTCAGGTGATGTTCGCGATGCCGGTCTATCTGGCGTTCACCTCGCGCCTCGTCCCTGCTGACAAAATTCCGGCGAAGGATGCCAAGGCGACTGCCAGCGAAGTTGGTCTGAACCGAAATGATGGCGCAGACTACGGCGTCGACATGGGGCCGCTTTACTCTCCACTGGGCATTCCCTGCCAGGAACCGCCCTGGGGCTATGTTGCCGGCGTCGATCTGACCACAGGCGAAACCATGTGGCAGCACAAGAACGGGACGGTCGAAGATCTCGCTCCACTGCCAGTGCCGATCAAACTGGGCGTCCCAGGCATCGGCGGACCGATGATCACCGGCGGTGGCGTCGCTTTCATGGGGGCTGCGGTCGACAACTATCTGCGCGCCTATGACCTGACCACCGGCGACGTTCTGTGGAAGGCACGTCTGCCAGCCGGAGGCCAGGCAACGCCGATGTCGTACGAGCAAGACGGTGCGCAATATGTCGTCATGGTCGCAGGTGGGCACGGATCCGTCGGCACAAAGCCCGGCGACTATGTGATCGCCTACAAGCTGGCCAGCAAATAAACTACTGAGCCGCTTGAATTCCCGACCCGGACGGCCCCCGCCGCCCGGGTTTTCTCTTTTGAGATAGAGCCAATCACACTCCTCTCTCTTCCGTCACCCTCGGGCTTGATCCGAGGGACCATGCCGATTCGGCATCACACGCGCCCACCTCTCGAGACAGCGAGGCAACGGCATGGATCCCATGGTCGAGCCATGGGATGACGCAAGTGGGGAGGCTGACGGCACGGCGAACAGGAGCCACGGGGGACAAGTAATCGCCCTGCGCAGCACTTTCTTCTCCATCACCCCTTCTTCCGTCATCCTCGGGCTCGACCCGAGGATCCATGCCGCTTCGGCGCCACACGCGCCCACCTCTCGAGACAGCGAGGTAACGGCATCGATGCCATGGTCCAGCCATGGCATGACGGAGAAGAAGGTGGGGGAATCCCCCTCCAGTTACAGCAGCGGGGCAAGCAAATCTAAACAGACCTCCGCTATCCCGGTTATGAACCGGGATCTCTCTCCCCGCCGTCATTGCCGGACTTGATCCGGCAATCCATGCCGTGACGCGGCCTCACGCCGAAGCTTTGCCGTCCGGATAGGAAAGGCATGGATGCCATGGTCGAGCCATGGCATGACGCAAGTGGGGAGGGCTGAAGTGGAACGGCTGGGGCATGCATTTTCCGCCATCCCCCGCCAACGTCATCCCGGGTGTAGCCGTAAGCCGCAGATCCGGGACCGGGATGACGTCAGTGTGGAATACAGAGAGTGGCAACCAAGCCCTTGCCCGGACTTTTCAGCTAGCTGCAAGCAGGGTCAGGGATTGGCGCACACCGGCGGATTGACGATGGCTCCTGCGCCGACCTGCAAGATCGTCGGATCGTTGCGGGCAATAAAGCAGTAGCTGTCACCGGGATCCGGCGCCGCGATGACACATGAATTCTGACCATCGACAATACGATAGGTCTCATCGGCGTCTATGTCATAGACACTCGCTTCACCATTTCGATGCGGGACCGGATGCTTGGACAGCAGGATCGCGTTGTTCGGTGGCGCGACGTTGATCAGCTGATGTGCCCGGCAATCCGGCGAGAATGCCAACTGCGCATTGACCTGAGATGACACCGCCAACGACAGCCCGAACAGGAACACGGCAAGGCCGACAAGCATCATTGTCAGCATCCCTCCGAAGGTCGGACCAAACACGCCGGGGCGTAAAATGGCAGGTCGATTGAAGTTGAAGGAGTTTGTCTGAAGGTCGTTCATGAAATGCACTCCGAAAGATCAGGATAGGACACTTCAAGGGACGCAAGTCATGCAGCTTCGTGAGGCGCAATCAGCAGCTTTTTCGCCGAACTTTATCCCGCCCCGCCCCTCCCACGGTCATCGCCGGACTTGATCCGGCAATCCATGCCGTGACATCAGCCCAAAGCCAAAGCCGTGCAATTGCGAGAGGGAGCGGCATGGATCCCATGGTCGAGCCATGGGATGACGGAGGGAGGGATCGGCGAGTAAAAGCGACCGCAGAGGCGGATGACAGCCAGTGCGCCTCAGACCACGGGCTTGACCAGACGCAGGCGCCAGGTGACGCCTTTCTTGTCGGAAACGAGGCGATAGTCGTCGAGGACTTCCCATTGGCTGGTGTCGTCGGTGGCTTCCCACAGCTTGGCGATCAGCTTGTTAGCGCCGCTTTCCGGCCGCTTGGGAGAATACATCGACAGTGCAATGACTCCGTCTTTCTTCAGGAACGGCACATAGCGCGCGACGACTGCGGCCGGGTCTTCTGCGAAATGTAGAACTTCATTGAAGACAACCGCCGAAAAGCTCTCACCGTCCTGCGGCTCAAAGGCATGCATGTCACCGGCGCGCAGAGACGCGATCTTCGGGTCAACATTGGCGATCTCAAGCGCAGCAGGCGCCAAATCCATGCCGACGTATTTCTTCACGCCCATCGGCGCCAGTCGCTCGTACAGAAGACCTTCGCCGCAACCGATGTCGAGCACCTCGTCGAGGCTCTCTGTCAGCGCCAACCACATACCGATGATGCCATAGCGACCGCTCTCGGGAAGGGAGCGCAGGAAGGCCCAGCGTCCGGCTTCATATTCCTCATCCCATCCATCGGCGGTACTGGCGTTCTTCGACATGCTTTATTCCTTGGTATCTTAAGTATCGAAACTCTGGGCCTGGTCACGCTCAGGCCAAGTCCATGGTGCCTGAGGCCCTGAGCCAAGTGCAGTAAAACTCACTTATAGGGATCAGCCGCGTCGCGCAAACCATCGCCGAGAAAATTGAAGGCCAGAACCACGATGATGATCGGAATGACCGGTGCCATCAGCCAGGGATAGACCGTCACTACGGAGATATTCTGTGCTTCATTGAGCAATACGCCCCAGGACACAGATGGGCGCCGCAGGCCGAGGTTCAAGAACGACAGGGCGGTTTCCCCCAGGATCATGGAGGGAATGGAAAGGGTGGCGCTGGCAATGATGTGGCTGGTGAAGCCTGGCAGCAGATGACGGGTGATGACCCGCTGCGGTTTGGCGCCCATCAGCACGGCCGCACGTGCGTATTCTTCCTCGCGCAGGGACAACAGCTTTGAGCGCACCGCGCGGGCCAGGCCAGGCCAGTCAAGCAGCCCGAGAATGATCGTCAGGCCGAGATAAATCCAGACCGGCGACCAATTGACAGGCAAAGCGGCCGAAAGCGCCATCCACAACGGCAACTCGGGCAGCGAGCGCATGATCTCAATGAGACGCTGGATCAGGCTGTCGGCAACACCGCCGAAATAACCGGCAATGCCACCGAAAAACAGCCCGAGGACAATGGAGATCGTTACACCGACCAGGCCGATGGTGAGCGACAGGCGGGCGCCATAAATCAGACCAGAGAGTTGATCACGGCCCAGTCGGTCCGTCCCGAGCAGGAACATGGTGCCGCCTTCTGCCGGGCAAACCAGATGGAAGTTCGCATCAAACAGCCCCCAGAACTTGTACTCCGTACCGAAGCAGAAAAAGCGCAAGGGCTGAACCTGGTTCGGATCGTCCGTGAACACCCATTTCATGTTGGTCAGATCGACTTCCGACGTCTGGCCATAGACGAAGGGCCCGACAAACTGGCCATCATGGAAGAAATGAAGGGCTTGGGGCGGCGCGTAGAGATATTCGGAATCGCGGGTGTTGGGCGTATAGGGCGCAATCACCTCGGCAAACGGCACACAAAGGTAGAACAGGATCAGCACGACGCCGGACCACAAAGCCAGCTTGTGGGTCTTGAACTTCCACCACATGATCTGCCATTGGCTGGCTTGATAGTAGCGCTCCTGTTCGGGCGTCAGCACCTCGTCCTCAATCGGATTGAATGGGGCCGGATTGACATAGTGGGTGGTGTCGCGCGCGTCAGTCATGATTGCCCCTCACCTCAGCTTGCCGCTCGTCCGCCGAGGCGGATGCGTGGGTCAAGAACGGCTAGCAGCAGGTCGGAAACCAGCATGCCGACGAGGGTGAGACCAGCCACAAACAGCAGGACAAAGCCGGCCAGGAACTGATCCTGGCTCTGCAAAGCTGACAGAAGCACCGGCCCGACCGTCGGCAAATTGAGCACGACAGAGACAATGACCGAACCGGAAACCAGCGAGGGGATCAGGTTGCCGATGTCAGAAATGAACGGGTTCAAGGCCATCCGCAGCGGGTATTTGACCAGCAGCTTGCGCTCCTTCAGGCCCTTGGCCCGGCCGGTGGTGACATATTGCCGGTGAAGCTCGTCCAGGAGGTTGGCCCGCAGGCGGCGGATCATTGCCGCCGTGCCCGCCGTCCCGATGACGATCGTCGGCACGACCAGATGTGCGAGAACCGAGAGGGCCTTGCCCATACTCCACGGTTGGTCGATGTATTCCGATGCCATCAGACCGCCGATGGACAGGCCGAACCAGCGGTTGAACAGATACAGCAGGATCAGCCCAAGCAAAAAATTCGGCGTTGCCAGCCCGATGTAACCGAGGAAGGTAAAGCCGTAATCCCCCCAGGAGTACTGGCGGGTAGCCGAATAGATGCCAATCGGAAAAGACACGATGTAGACGAAGAGGATCGTCGTGAAATTCAGGATGATCGTCATCGGCAATGTCGGGCCGATCACTTCTTCGACCGGCTTGTTGAACTCAAACGACCACCCCCAATTGCCCTGCAACAGCCCGTCGAACCCATGCGGGCCGGACCATAGGCCGACCCAGATCAGATACCGTTCCAGGAATGGACGATCGAGTGCGAATTCGGCCCGGAGAAACTCCAGCTTTGCGACAGCTGATGCCTCGCCAGACGAACGCAGAGCCGCGATCTGATTGGAGATATAGTCACCGGCCGGCAGCTCGATGATCAGGAAAATCAGGAAGCTGATTACCAGCAGCGTCGGAACCATGGTGATGATCCGGCGCAGGATGTAGTCCAGCATTATGAGTTCCCCATTCCCCTGTTCCGGCGCGGCCACTGAGCCTTGTCGGTGGCACGCCGGTTGCGTTTGTCTCGTCTTGCCTGCCCAACCGTTTCTGGCGGACCCAAGCCTTCCTTAGGCCACTCTGGACCAGCGCTGGTCGTATCGCCAGCTGCCATGCCCAGAAAGGCTTCAGGCCAGGATCCGCCGTGCGGGCTTACTTGGCGAAGTAGAATTCGTCCATCCGGTGAAGTCCAAAGTGAGCGCCCGGATCCCAGCCATAGAAAGCTTTCAGTGGCACATTCTTCAGGTCCTTGATCACCACCGGCTGCGGCACCTCGGACACAAGACCAATGTGGATCGTTTCCTCGGCATGGATCGACAGCATCTCTTCCCAGATGCTGGTGCGTTGCTCTTCCGAGGTGGAAACCAGCCACTCGCTATAAAGCTCCATCAGACGCTCTGCGGGTGCCCAGTCCGGCTTTTCCCCGCCTTCACCTTTGGTTTCGTAATAGTCACCCCAGGAATGCCAGTTCAGGCGATCACCATGGACTGGTGCGAAGTCATCAGGCGTCATCTCGGACGTCGGAATTCCGTTTTCGAAACCCGACCAGACCGACATGACGAGATCACCGGAGATGGCCCGTTCGCGCAGGATGTCGCGCTGGCTCGGCTTGATGAACAGCTTGACGCCGATTTCTCTCCAGGTTTCCGACACCAGCTCCAGGGCATCGACCTGACTGGAATCTTCGCCTGCTGTCTCAATGATGATTTCCAGAGGCTGGCCGTTCGGCAGCATCCGGGTGCCGGCGCTGTTCGTCTCGGTCAGACCAATTTCATCGAGCAGTGCATTGGCCTTGTCCGGATCATACTCTGCCCACTTGGTGCGGAACTCTTCCTTGAACAGCGGGCTTGCCGGAAGCACCGTGTCGTTGCCGATCTTGCCCAGCCCGAAGTAGAGCGTGCGGTTGATCATCTGACGGTCGATACCCAGTGACAGCGCATGACGGAAGCGTTTGTCGCGCAGAAGTTCACGCCACATCGGGTTCTTGACGGTAAGGTTCGGCAGGATCGACATTTCCGATCCCTTCGAATTGCTCCAAAGCGCGGTAACATAGCCCTGCTGCGCTTCTCCCTGCTTCAGCACCGTAATGTCGGCGAAGGAGAGGTTGCGCGCCTGAAGTTCGCTTTCGCCCGCCTGGGTCTTGGCCGGGATCAGCTTGCCATCAACCACCGTCATGATGACACGGTCAACGTAGGGCAGTTGCTGTCCAGTTGAATCAACCCGGTGGTAAAAGGGATTACGCTCGAGCACAAACCGGCGGTCGTTGCCGGTGGCGGTGCGGATCCACGGCTGCAGGGAAGGTTCATCGGGGTTCTGAGCGCCGTAAAGATCATCCTGCTTGTTGTGCAGGGGCGCCCAACCACGCACTTTCTGCTCTTCTGCCAATTTCTCGATCTCGGCAGGATCGCCGTACTTCTCATGAAACTGCTTCAGGTAATGCGCTGGACGGTAGATGAAAGGTGGCCGCGACTTGGCCAGCTCCGGCAGAAACATGGGGTTCGGCTTCGACCATGTGTACCGGACGGTCGTCTCATCCAGCACCTCAAAGGTCGGTTTCTCGCCGTCGACCAGCATGAAAGGCTCAAGTCCGGCCGGATTCAGATGTTCGTTGCTCGCGACATCCTCAAAGTAGTAGCGCATGTCCTCGGCGCCGAAGGGAGCACCGTCGGACCACTTGTGGCCTGCCCGCGTGTGCAGGGTGAAGATACGGCCTTCTTCAACTTCAACCGCTTCCAGCAGGTCGGCGACCAGCTTGAGGTTGGCATCATATCCGACCAGGCGGGAATAGCCCCAGGCGTTGATCAGACGCACGTCCTTCGAACGGCCGATCATCGTGTTGATGGTACCGCCATGCTGGCCGACAGTCCGGCCTTTTGCAGCCAGATCGACCACCAGAGGCTGCAGCGGCACGCGCTCGGCGATCGGCGGCAGATCCGCTTCCAGGCCTGGTGTTTCCCGCAGGTCCAGCGCCGATGCGGCTCCGGCACAAAACAGCAAGGGAAGCGCCAGAACCGTGGCGGGCAAAACAAGTTTCGCTATGTGTTTCATCGTCATTTAAAGGTCCTCAAACCTCAGGCTGCCGTGCCCTGGCGGGAAGTTTCAACCAGCGCCGGTGCGCATACGAAGTGTTCCGGCTCCATTTCCACCAGGATGGGTGGCGTACCATCTTCCAAACGGAAAGGCGCAGGCCAAGCGGTGGGATCGGAGGCGCGCGTCTTGTTCAGCGCATCGAAATCAAGTGGGGCATTCAGATCCGGCTCCGGCACCGCAGATAACAGGGCCTTGGTGTATGGATGTATCGGATTTGCGACAACTTCCTGGGTTTTGCCGATTTCAACGACCCGTCCTCTGCACATCACGGCCACCCGGTCGGCGATATAGTCGACCACCGCCAGATTATGGCTGACGAACAGGTACGTCAGGTTCAGGTCGCGTTTCAAATCCTGAAGCAGATTGAGGATCTGAGCCTGAACAGAAACATCGAGCGCAGAAGTCGGCTCATCGCACAACAGAAATTCCGGATCGAGCGCCAGCGCCCGGGCGATGCCTATGCGTTGACGCTGACCACCTGAAAATGAATGCGGGTAGCGCCGCAGGTAGCGCGGATCGAGACCGACAAGTGCCATCAGGGTACGCACCCGCTCGGCCTGCGTCTCAGCCGTGCCGACCTTATGGATCTGCAGAGGTTCGGTCAGAATATCGTTCACCGTCATACGCGGGTTCAGTGACGAAAACGGATCCTGGAAGATCAGCTGCACACGCTGGCGATATTCCATGAGTTGCTTGTTGGTGAACTCATGGATGTTTTGCAGCCCCTCGCCCCGATTGTAGAGGATTTCGCCCCGGTCCAGCGGCAGCGCCCGAAGGATGGCGCGGGCCACGGTCGTCTTGCCCGAGCCGCTTTCCCCCACCAGCCCGAGGCACTCGCCGCGTCGGATGGTCAGATTGATATCGTCCAGGGCCAACAGACTTTTCGACTGACCGCTGAACAGCCCGCCCTTGCGGGAAAAGAACTCCTTGCGGATGTTCTTCACCTGAACCAGGGGCTCTCCCGGTGCGACCTTGCAGTCGACCCGACTGGTTTGCAGCGCTTCCGAGGGCAGCACAATCGGACGGATCGGCTGCAGCCGCTCATTCTTGTCCATGTGAAAGCCCGGCACCGCTTTCAGCAACGCCTTCAGATAAGGGTGTTGAGGCGCGGAGAAGAGCTGCTGGCTGGATCCCTTTTCCATGATCTCGCCATGATAGATCACCACGACGTCGTCGGCCATGTTCGCGACCACACCGAAATCATGGGTGATCATCAGAACCGACATCTCAAGTTCGGACTGGACGTCCTTGATGAGCTTGAGAATTTCAGCCTGAATCGTGACATCGAGTGCCGTTGTCGGCTCATCCGCAATCAGCAGCGCAGGCCGGCAGATCATCGCCATGGCGATCATCGCACGTTGACGCAGGCCACCGGACAACTCGAACGGATAGGCACTGATGGCGCCTTCCGGATCGGGAAACTGTACAAGCCGCAGCATTTCCTTCGTCAGCTCGCGCGCTTCGGCACTGCTGACATTGCGATGCAGGAGGGCTGCCTCGCCGATCTGGTCGCCAATGGTGTGCAGCGGCGAGAGAGACGTCATCGGCTCCTGGAAGATGATCGCGACCCGGTTGCCCCGCAGGTGACGCATACGCGTGCCCTTGCGGTCCAGTGTGGCGATATCGACCTGCGGCTCGGTGCCTCCAGGATCAGACAGAATGACGCCACCGGAGGATATCTCGGCATTCGGCGGCAGCAGACCCATGATGGTCTGCGAAATCACTGTCTTGCCGGACCCGGACTCACCGACCAGCGCGACAGTTTTCTTCTGCGGCACGGAAAAGGAGACATTGTCGACCGCACGGACGCGCCCTTCGGCCGTCTTGAAGTCGACGGTCAGTCCTTCGATCGCCAATACATCCACGCGTGGCTCTCCTCCCGCTTGAACCGGTTCGGTTTCAGTCAGACCGAACTAGACATCTTTCTGCGCGGAAAAGACAACCACAAAAACCAGTCACTTATCAACGGTCTCGCAAAATTTGCCAAGACAGTGACCAAGATCACGCTTTTCGGGAATTACATCGGGAGCGTTTTATTCAGCCGCCGTGGTGGAAAAAGCTGGCGCGGCAGCAATCTGATCTTCATTTGGCGAAGCATAAGGATCAAGTTTGAAGACTTCCATCGGTTCACTGCGACCGCGCAGGGAAAAATCACCTGCACGCTCCGCAGCCTGTTCTCCGTAAAGCTCGGCGATGGTGTCGCTGGAGACAAGAATCACCACCTTGTCCTCTGCACCCAGCTCCCGGCCGAGAGTTTGCAGACGCTCGGTGACATTCACCGTGTCGCCCACCACCGTGTAGTTCCACCGATCGAGCGCCCCCACATTGCCCACCACCGCAGGTCCGGTGTGAATGCCGATGCGGATGCGCACAGTCGGGTCCCCGCGTTCCGCCGCCTCGCTGTTGAAGTCTTCCAGGTCACGGGAAATACGACGGGCGGCTCTCACTGCTGCCATGGCGTGATCGGCACGCGCATCAGGGGCGCCCCAGAAGGCCAGCATCCCGTCACCGACAAACTTGTCGACCGTGCCGCCCTCTTCCTCCACCCCGGAGACCAGAACGGCAAAATGCGCATTGAGATAGCGCGCGGTTTCTCCGGCACTCATGGTTTCCGACATGGCGGTGAAGCCGACAATATCGGTGAAGAGGATCGTCAGGCGGGCTTCGCGAGCTTCTGCCGCCTGACTGCCCCCAAGGCGCATCAGCTTGTTGAACAGGGAGCGCGGCACATAGGTGTTCATCGCCCGCAGGCCGACCACCATGGAATTGAAGGCTTGAGCCACCTGGTCCAGCTCGGCAACGCGTGAGCGCGGCAAGGGCTCGACATTGTCCAGCGACAGCGTGGCGACGGCCCGCGATTGCTCGGCCAATTTCTTCAAAGGCCGGGCCATAACACGCCCCATCCACAGTGCCACCAGCACAGCAATGATCATCGCCCCGATACCGACCAGGGCCGACCCGGTCAGACGCTCGACCTCGCGGGTAATGCTGGCGCCGCGGAAATACTGGCCGATAACCCATGGCTCGGTGCTGTAGCCCGGAATATCCGCTTTCATAACGATGAATTCGCGCTTGCCGACTTCAATCCGGCTGACATTGATCCCCAGTCTCGCCGCCTTGGCAAAGCCGTCGAGCTTGTCTGCCGTGTCCATGTTGGCGAGGACCGGATCGCCGAACGCTTCACGCGGCGCCGGCAATGGCTGCAAGGCCTTGCCGCCCACCTGAAACTCGTCCTTGTCGGAGTGCACCAGAATCTCGTCACCATTGACCATGACGAAGGTGGTGCTCTCGTCGCCCTCGTCCAGCGAGCGGATGGCCTTGGCAAGGCTGTCCAGAGAACTCGCCGCCGTCAACGTGCCGATCAGCTTGCCCTTGATCACAAGCGGCACGGACACATTGGCGAACTGGCCGACATCGTTGTTGAGGATCGGTCCCCATGTCGGTCCGGAGTAGACATTCAGTTTGGGAAGCACGTAGGTCTTGTCGCTGCCGGGCGGCAACTGACGCTTGAAGGGCCAGAGGCGGCCACTGGGCGCCTGATAGACGCCGAAATTCTCGCCGTTCAGATCGGTGGCGACCAGAACCGTGATGCGCGACGATGTGGCCACCGCCACCTTCATCATGTCCAGGCCGGTGTCCTGATCGCTGAAACTGATCTCGCCCCGGTCGAAGAACGGTTTCAGATCGGTGACGGCTTGCTCAACAGAGTAAAAGTGATCGCGGACCCGCTGCTCCATCGAGGTGCTCAGCAAGATCGCCTTGTCGTTCAGCAGGGAAAAGGTGTTCTGGACGTTCGCCTTGACCGACAGAAACAGGATCAGGGAAATCGAGATTGCCACAAAGCCGCCGAACGCAAAGGACACGATCCTTGAAAGCGGCATCTTGAGGTATTTTCGTTTGAGGCTGAACGCCATCCGAACCGGTCCCGATCTCCAGGCTCCCGCGACCCACGGACCATATGCCGTGGGCGGTCGTCCTGTCTCGCTCGCTTAACCCTGGTTCAATAAGGCAAAAAAGCGAATAAGATCTTGACGCAAGGAGACATTGCGACCCCGCATGTAAGGCCTAAACCCCGCGACGTCCAGAGTTCGAAGCGTAACAGAATGTCTCAGTCCACGGGCTTCATGCCTATCTCGGCAAGGATCTCATCCGTGTGCTCACCAAGCTTTGGCGCCGCGCGTTGCAGCACAAGCTCACTGTCGGAGAACTTCAACGGAGTCCGCACCGACGGAACCGTACCGCCCTGAATGCCGGGTGCCTCCAGATCGACACGCATCTGTCGAAAATTCACCTGCGGGTCGTTGAAAACATCCTCGACCGTGTTGATCGGACCGCCGGGAACACCGCGTTCTTCCAGGGATTTCAGCAGATCGTCGCGAGGAAACGTCTGCATTTTCGCACTCAGCAGTGGCACCAGTGCCTCGCGGTTGGCAACACGCGCTGCATTGGTGGCAAAGGCCGGATCGTCGGCAAGCTCCGGCAGCCCCAGGATCGCACAATATTTGCGGAACTGGCTGTCGTTGCCGACGGCCACGATCACATGGCCGTCGCTGACGCCGAACACCTGATAGGGCACAATATTGGGATGAGCGTTGCCGAGACGCTTCGGCGACTTTTCCGTTACAAGATAATTCAGTGCCTGATTGGCCAGGACGCCGGTCAGGCTGTCCAGCAGTGCAAGATCGATCTGCTCGCCAACCCCGGTGACATCACGTTTGCGCAGGGCCGCCAGCACGCCGATCACCCCGTAGAGCCCAGTGAAGATATCAGCGAAGGCGACGCCGATCTTTTGCGGCTCGCCCTCAGGATCACCGGTCAGGTCCATCACCCCGCCCATGCCCTGGATCATAAAGTCATAGCCGGCACGATGGGCATATGGTCCGTCTTGACCGAACCCTGTCACAGAGGCGTAGATCAGTTTCGGATTGATCGCTTTCAGACTGTCATAATCAAGTCCGTACTTGGCCAGTCCACCGACCTTGAAGTTCTCGACCAGAACATCCGCATCAGCAACAAGACGACGCACGGCTTCCTGACCTTCTTCGGTGCGGAAATCGACGGTGACCGAGCGTTTGCCGCGATTGCAGGAATGAAAATACGCGGTATCCCCAGTCGTGCCGTCCTCGTTTTCCAGGAAAGGCGGTCCCCAACCGCGTGTGTCGTCACCAGCGGGACTTTCCACCTTGATGACGTCTGCACCAAGGTCGGCTAGGGTCTGACCGATCCAGGGCCCAGCCAGAATACGGGCAAGCTCGATCACTTTCACACCGGTAAGCGGGGCTGACATGGGTTTCTCCGAAAGGCTGTTCATTCTGGCAAAGCGGCTGCCCATGGCGATACAGGCAGAGCTCGGCCCCTGCAATGGACAGTTCGTCATGAGGTTCGGAAGGAAGGCCCCTTGGTCTTTCTTGAAAGCCCCCGCCCCCTCTGGCGTCATCCCGGGCTTGACCCGGGATCGGGGAGCCACAAGCCTGTCCGACTGAACCGGGCCCACCGCCTCCGGATCTCCGCGAAGGCTGCGTCCTGGGTGACGAGAGAAAGGGTCTAAAACTCAGATCTTCTTGCGGTAGAGGTGATAGCGGCCGGGGCGAATGCCGTCGGGCTTTTCAAGTTCATCAAAATTATCGAGCGCCAACTCCAGTCCGGAAAGCACGTAGCCGCCTGGTTTGCAGCGCGCATCGACGAGCGGCGAAAGCCAACTTTGCGTCGCCAGATCGGTGGTCGGATCGCCTGAGCCGATGTCGGCATGGATGAAGGCCGCCTTTTCCCCCACACGCGGCTCGCAGAACTCCAGCGTTTCGCGGATCTCACCGAAGATCATGAAGTCGCCCTGCGGAATGCAGCTGGGATGGCAAGACAGTTCACGGTCAAAGACGTAAATGTCGCGACCCGGCAAGTTCTCCCGCAAATGATCGTAGGTGCGACCGTTGCCTAACCCCAGCTCCAGAACTGGGCCGGCGACTTCCTTCACCAGATCGGTTACATGTTCCAGCAGGATCTTCTGGGCAGTCAAGCGGCGGATGAAACTGTCGAGGCGGCTCATGCGCTCTCCCTATGGGTTCGTCGTCAGGGGCAGTCGCCACCTTCCGGGATCTGGGCTCACGCCCTTGGTCTCCTTACTTAGGAACGACAAGGCGCAACGTCAAAGGAAGAAGGGCTGTAAAGTCTGCTCCGCACTTCCGGATCAGCTCGGTTGAAAGCTGTCGTCATACCGCTTTCAGCTCTGGCACCCTTGCCGCATGGGCGTCCTCATGCTTCAACCTTGCCAGTTCCCCTCAAGCCTTTTGAAGCGATCCCCATGAGCCCCATACCTACCCAGATCGACGCCGTCCTGGAGATCGAATATGACAATCGCGGACGAGTGCCTGAGCATCCTGCACTGATTGCCGGCTGGCAGGCGGATGCGGCCCGATATCGCACTGAACGCCCCGAGGCCGAATGCGATATCATCTATGGCAGCGCGTCTCGGCAGGTCTTTGATCTGTTTCCCGCCCTGCCCGGAACACCGGAGCGGCAGCGCTCGGTGCTCTTCATCCATGGCGGCTATTGGCAGGCGCTGTCGAAGGATTTCTTTTCGCATATGGCTCGCGGATTGAACGCACGCGGCTTTGACGTCGTGATTGCCAACTACAGCCTGTGTCCGGAGGTCACGGTGAGAGAGATCGAGGAAGAAATGCGCGTGCTGGCAGGCGTGCTGCATCAGCGTTTCGGTCGCAAGCTGATCGTCACCGGACATTCGGCCGGCGGTCATCTGACGGCAAGTCTGTTGGCCACCGATTGGGGAGCCCGCAACCTCCCAGAAGACCTGTGCGACCGTGGCCTGCCGATCTCCGGGCTGTTTGACCTGGTCCCCCTCGTCTCCACAAGCGTCAACACGGCACTGCAAATGACGGAAGCGACTGCGCGTGCGGCCTCACCAATGAAGCTGTCGCCTGCCCCTGGCAGCCGTTTCATCGCCGTCGTGGGTGGCGCGGAATCGTCAGAGTATTTACGCCAATCCCGTCAACTGGTGGAAAAATGGTCTGCGGATGGTGCTTCCGCGGAGCTGGACATTGTTCCTGACGCCAACCATTTTACGGTCATCGCCCCCTTGGCAGATCCGAATAGCGACCTGGTCGATCATCTCGTTGCTCTTGGCAATGAAAGCTGATCTCACACGCAGACCGACTGCCCTACTCACTCAAACCTTATTGCAAGGAGACAGCGTCCGATGCGTTCCGATACGGCGCCTGCCATTCGCCTGGAAGACTACAGCCCGGCTCCCTACACGATCGAGGCTGTTGCTCTTGATATGCAGCTGGCGCCCAAGGCAACGCAGGTCCATGCCCGCCTTACGATCCGGCGGCTGACGGACACTCTGCCCGGCACGCCTCTGGTGCTGGACGGCGGCGGACTGGAGCTGACAAGCCTGAGCGTCAATGGCGTAGCCATCCCGGTGGAGAGCTACACGGTCACGCCCGACAAGCTGGAGCTTCTGTCGCCACCTTCCGAACCGTTCGAGCTGGAAATCGGCACGCGGATCGATCCGGATGCAAACACCCAGCTGGAGGGGCTCTATCGCTCTTCCGGCACCTATTGCACCCAATGCGAGGCCGAGGGTTTTCGCCGCATCACCTATTTCCTCGACCGCCCGGATGTACTGGCCGTCTACACCACCCGTATCGAAGCGCGCAAATCGGAAGCGCCGATCCTGCTGGGCAACGGCAACCCGGTGGAGAGTGGTCCTGTTCCAGACAAACCGGAACGGCATTTCGCCATCTGGCACGACCCGCATCCCAAGCCGTCCTATCTGTTTGCCATGGTGGCCGGCGATCTGGCGCATGTGGCGGACAGCTTCACCACCCGCTCGGGACGGAACGTCGATCTGAAGATCTATGTCGAGCACGGGCGCGAAGACAAATGCGACTGGGCCATGGACAGCCTGAAGCGCTCGATGAGATGGGACGAAGAAGTCTTTGGCTGCGAATATGATCTCGATGTCTTCAACATCGTCGCCGTCTCCGACTTCAACATGGGGGCAATGGAAAACAAGGGCCTGAACATCTTCAACGACAAGTATGTTCTTGCCGATCAGGACACCGCCACCGATCAAGATTACGCCAACATCGAAGCGGTGATTGCCCATGAATATTTCCACAATTGGACAGGCAACCGCATCACTTGCCGTGATTGGTTCCAGCTCTGCCTGAAAGAAGGCCTGACTGTTTTCCGCGATCAGGAGTTTTCCTCCGATATGCGCTCACGCGCCGTCAAACGCATCTCTGATGTGCGGCTGCTGAAATCACATCAGTTCCCGGAGGACGCCGGGCCGCTGGCGCATCCCGTTCGCCCGCGCAAGTACACGGAAATCAACAACTTCTACACAGCCACCGTCTATGAAAAGGGCGCAGAAGTTGTCCGCATGCTGAAGACGCTTGTCGGCGCTGACGGCTTCAAGGCCGGTACTGATCTGTATTTCCAGCGCCATGATGGTGAAGCCACCACGATTGAAGCATTTCTCGCTTGTTTCGCGGAAGTCTCCGGCCAAGACCTCTCGCATTTCGCGCTGTGGTACGAGCAAGCCGGTACGCCGCTTGTCGAGGTGGAGAGCAGCTATGATGCGACGGCACAGAGCCTGACGCTGCAGATCTCGCAAGAGATCGCTCCGCTGCCGGGACAAGCCGACAGCAAGCCAGCGGTCATTCCGATCCGCTTCGGGCTGATCGGCTCAGATGGGGCCGACATGTCCTTCGACAAGGTTGAGGGTGCCGAGGTGCGTCAGGACTGCCTCATCCTCAGCCAGCGCCGCCAGACCGTTCGGTTTTCCGGCGTCAGCGAGCGTCCTGCCCTGTCGCTTTTGCGCGGGTTCTCCGCTCCGGTGAAATTGCATGCGCCCGAGAAGGACCAGGATCTGGCTTTCCGGGCCGCCCATGACAGCGATCCTTTCAACCGTTGGCAGGCCAGCCAGACGCTGGCGACGCAAAGTCTGCTGCGTCTGGTGCGTGCAGCAGAAGCCGGAGAAGAACTCGTCGCCGACAGTGTGGTTCTGGACGTGTTTGGCAGTATCCTCAGTGACGGCAGCCTGGATCCCGCCTTCCGAGCCCTGTCACTTCAGCTGCCGGGCGAAGCCGATCTGGCGCGTGAAATCGGCAAGAACGTCGATCCGACTGCGGTTCTGAAGGCTCGTGATGCGCTCCGCGCTGCGCTGGGCTCGACCCATATGGACCTGCTGCGGGCGGCATTGTCTCAACGCGAAAGTGGCCCGTTTGACCCGGGCGCGGAAGCTGCCGGCAAGCGGGCGTTGGCCAATCAGGCCCTGGCCTATTTTGCCGCCTCCGACGCTAGCGATGCTGCCCTGATCGTCAACGACCTGTTTGACCGGGCAGACAACATGACGGACCGTCTGGCCGCTCTGACACTGCTGGTCCACGGTGACCTTCCCGGCGCTCAGGCGGCACTCGAAGCCTTCAGAAACCGGCATGAAACCTCCTCTCTGGCGCTCGACAAGTGGTTCATGGTTCAAGCCACGGCACCGCTGAGCTCGACTTTGGAGACGGTTCGAGATCTGGCAGGACATCGACTATTCGATGAAAACAATCCGAACCGGGTGCGCTCCCTCGTTCACGCGTTTGCCACCGGCAATCCGTCGCAGTTCGGACGACCCGATGGCGCCGGCTTTAGCTTCGTCGCCGACCATGTTCTGGCGCTGGATGCCCGCAATCCACAGGTCGCGGCAAGACTATTGACCTGCTTCCGCTCCTGGCGCGCCTATGAGGCGCAAAGATCTTCTCATGCAGAAGCTGCGCTTCAACGCATTTCAGAGGCAGAAAACCTGTCGCGAGACAGCCGCGACATCGTAGACCGTTGCCTTCAATAGCTGGATCAAGAACAAATGTTAACGCGACGGCCGATAAGAGCTTTTCGCGTTAACCATTTTTTTCTTTCAGACTCTGGACAAAACCGCGCTCGTGGATTCAAATGAACTGATTCGGCAAGGGGCTTGTCGGGGACAAAACAAAAACTTCAACGAAATCGGGGCGATATCCGATGGCGCGGGCACATGCTGGCAGCGCGTCCACGCGACGCTTTGCCCGAATTCCACAATTGGTGTTAAGCCAGGTCAAAGCATTGCTTTCGGGCCGCAAGACCCTGAGTGCCACGGCACGCAGACGAAGCGCCCTGGCGGGCAGCCTGCGCTTCTGGCGTCATCCAACCTATCAGAGCCTGTTCCGATCCGAGCCGCTGATGCGGCGGGTCATCCCCCTTCTCTGCCTGATTTTCATCGCCTGCCTTGCCACCTACCGCGGCCTTGAACTGAATTTTGAGTATCAGGAAACCGACCGTCGTGCCCGTGACCAGATCTCGCTGATCGCCACTGCCGTTTCCAGCTCGATCAACGCCGTCAAGGACGAGTTGCCGACATTGGGCTATCGCTCGGCTCTGAAGCGGGTTCTCGCCGACAGCCTGCCGTCCGGCGCGACCAGCCACGGGCGCACGATCCTGATGGCCGGACCGACCGGCAAGATCGTCGCCAGCGCACCCTTGCAACCGGATCTGGAAGGCCTGCCGATCCGCGATCTCTTCAAGACACCGCAGCCGCTGATCATCTTCGGAGAACGGGCGGGCGTGCTCAGCGTGCCATCCGCCCTGCATGGCAATGAGGAGGTTGATGCCTTCGCAACGGTCCACCACCTTGACGGTGAGCTTGGCATGATTGCCGTGCTACAGCCGGAAAATGCCATCTTTGCCGAGTGGCGTTCCACCCTCTCCGTCAACGTGACCCTGTTCGTCGGTACCGCCTGCGTGCTGCTGGTGCTGATCTATGCCTTTTACGCCCAGTCGACCCGGGCCGAGCAGGCCGACGAAATGTATGCCTCCACACGTGGCCGCATCGATGCGGCGCTGAACCACGGGCGATGCGGACTTTTCGACTGGGATCTGGCACGCGGACGCATGTTCTGGTCGGCCTCGCTTTATGAGCTTCTGGGCCGTGCGCCGAAGGACGACATTCTGTCGTTTGCCGAAGTGTCCGAGATTGCCCACAGCGACGACATCGATCTGTTCAAGCTGGCGGAAGAGCTGCTGACGACTGGCGAAGCGACCGTCGACAAGACCTTCCGCATGCGCCATGCCGATGGCCGCTGGATCTGGTTGCGGGCCCGCGGTGAAATCCAGCATGAGCCGGGTCGGCATGAGCCGCATCTGATCGGTATTTGCATCGACGTCACCGAACAGCACGAACTGGCAGAACTCAGCCGCACCGCAGACCTGCGCCTGCGCGATGCGATCGAGACAATCTCAGAAGCCTTCGTTCTCTGGAATTCCAAGAACGAACTGGTGATCTGCAATTCCAATTATCAAGCCCTGCACAACCTGCCGGGCCACGCGGTCGTGCCAGGAACCCCCTATCGCGATGTCATGTCGGCTGCTGCCAATGGCCCTGTGTCCACCGGCCCGATCTCAACGGGTCCGGCGACCTATTCTTCTGGTGCAGCGCTTGAACAAATCGCCGCCGCCGGCAGGTCCGGAACGGACGGTTCCTATGAGGCTCAGCTTGAAGACGGCCGTTGGCTGCAGATTTCCGAAAGACGCACCAAAGATGGCGGCTTCGTGTCGGTTGGAACGGACATCACAGATCTGAAGCGCCACGAAGAACAACTGGTCGACCGCGAAAAGCGTCTGAAGGCAACCGTCACCGATCTACAGAAATCCCGTCGCACGCTGCAGACCCAGGCCCAACAGCTCGTCGAGCTGGCCGAGAATTACAACGCGGAAAAGACCAAGGCGGAAGACGCCAACCGGGCAAAGTCGGAGTTCCTCGCCAACATTTCGCACGAGTTGCGCACACCGCTGAATGCGATCATCGGCTTCTCCGACATCATGACCCAGCAGATGTTCGGCCCTCTCGGTGAGGGACGCTACATGGAATACTGCCATGACATTCACAATTCGGGCACCCATCTGCTCACGTTGATCGACGACATTCTCGACATGTCGAAGATCGAGGCAGGTCGGATGTCGATCGACACGGTGCCGCTGAATGCTGCCGAAGCTGCCAGCGATGCCTGCCGTATCATCGCCGCCGCCGCACGAGAAAAAAACATCACCGTTTCCCATGAGGCGCCAGACAGCGCCATGGTTCTCGCTGATCGTCGCGGGCTGAAGCAGGTGTTGTTGAACCTTCTGGCCAATGCGGTGAAATTCACCCCCGACGGTGGAAACGTCTCCCTCGCCGTGGAAGATCAGCCGACAACCATCCGCTTTGCCATCAAGGACACGGGAATTGGCATTTCGAAAGAGGATGTCAAACGGCTGGCGCAGCCATTCGTGCAGGTGGAGAACCAGTTCTCCCGCTCCCACAAGGGCTCCGGCCTGGGGCTGGCCATTGCGCGCTCCCTGGTCGAGTTGCATGGCAGCAAGCTGACCTTGAGGTCAGAAGTCGGCAAGGGCACAACCGTCAGCTTCACGCTCGACAAGGTTGTCACGGAGCCCAGCAAAAGCAACCACGCACGCGCGAAGACTGCCACAGGCTAAAGCTTGCGCTCAGTCGGTGGCTGCGGTCCGTTTCAGAGCTGCCCTGGTTTCGAAGATGGTTGACGCGCGCCAGGCCTTAGCCGCACCGGCCTGCACATCAACCCAGTGCCTCGACCCGTTCCACCGGGCCAACCAGCTCCTCGAACTTCGCCCGGACAGCCTTCTGGGTGTCGGCAAGTTCGATTTCCAGATGCTCCAGATTTGGTGCTCCGGCGGCACGGGTCAGAAGCTCCAGCACACCGCGCGGTGCTTCCTTCAGCTTGAACTTGCCCTCAAGACACATGCGCAGCACCTGGGTCAGCTTGTGATAGAGCCTGAGCGCCTGCAGCAACAGGTCGGCATCGCCCGCCGACAATGAACCGGCATCACGCAGAACTATCAATGCCTCCTCGGTGTTCTGGCAAAACAGCTCCGGATTGCCAGCCCCATCTGCCAATTGCAGAAACTGAGCGAGGAACTCGATGTCGACCAAACCTCCGGCAACCTGCTTCAGATCCCAGATGTCCTTGGTGCCCTTTTCCTTCTCGATCCGCGCCCGCATGTGACGTACCTCATCGCAGAGGGTCTGGCGGTCGCGCTTGCGCGACAGCGTGTTGCAGATGTGGTGGCGGATCTTCTTCTTGAAATCTTGCGAGGTGGTGGCGATCACCCGGCCACGGGTCAACGCCATGTGCTCCCAGGTCCAGGCCTGTTTTTCCTGATAGTCGATGAAGCCTGTCAGATTGGTGGCCAGCGGCCCGGCATTGCCGGACGGCCTCAGGCGAAAATCCACCTCATACAGCGCACCTTCGGCAGTCGGGGCAGAGAGTGCCGTCACCAACCTCTGGGTCAGCCGCGTGTAATACTGCGTGACAGCCAGGGGGCGCTTTCCGTCGGACTGACTGGCGTCTTCCGGTGGCTCATACAGCAGGATCAGATCGAGATCCGACGAGGCGGTCATTTCGCGCCCGCCAAGCTTTCCCATCGCCAGAACCGCCAGCTCACCGCCCTCAATCCGGCCATGGCTTTCCGCGACATGCTCGATCACCCGTGGCAGCAAGGCTTCGATCACCACTTCGGCCAAACGCGCCAGAGCGTCGCCGACCCGGTCGGCGGCCAGAGTATCCGAGATCAGCCGCAGGCCGATCAGGAACACCTGTTCCTGATTGAAGATCCGCGCCCGGTCCAGTGCTTCCTCATAATAGCGTGCCTGGGCCAACGTCCGCTCCAGGCCGACACGAAACTCCTCATGGCTCGGCATGACGCCGAAGAAGGCCGGATCCAGAACACTGTCGAGCACATGAACCCGGCGCGACACGGTTTCCGCCAACCGAGGGGCGGAGCCCATGACTGTGGCCAGCAACGACAAAAGTTCGGGATTGGACTTCAACAGCGAAAACAACTGCACGCCGGCAGGCAGTTTGGCGAGAAACGCATCAAAGGTGCGCAGGGCGGCATCGGCATTGTCACTCAGGCCAAGCGCCATCAGAAGCGTCGGATGCAGCTCAGTCAGCAGTTCCCGCGCCTTGGTCGAGCGTGTCGCGGCATACCGCCCGAAGTGCCAGGCCTTGACGATGTTGGCAGCTTCCACTGCCTGCTTGTAACCAAAGCGCGTCAGGGTCTCCAGCGTGTCCGGGTCATGGTCATCACCGGTGAAGACCAGATTGCCCTCCGAGGAAAGCTCGGTCTCATCCTCGAACAAAGCCGCATATTGCGCCTGAACCCGCTTCAGCCGCTTTACCAGAGCTTCCTCGAAATTCGTGCGTGCGTCATAGCCCATCATAAAGGCGATCTTTTCCAGCCCCTCTTCGTCCTTGGGCAAAAGTTGGGTCTGTTCATCGTTCATCATCTGGATGCGATGCTCGACGTTGCGCAGGAAAACATAAGCCTCATGCAACTCGTCGCGCGCTGACTGCTCGATCCATTTTGCCTCGACCAACGCATCGAGCATGTCCAGCGTCCGGCGTCCGCGCAGGGCGGGGTTACGCCCACCGGCAATCAACTGCTGGGTCTGGACGAAGAATTCGACCTCGCGGATGCCTCCGCGACCCAGCTTCACGTTGTGACCGGCGATGGCGATCTTGCCGTGGCCCTTGTGCCGATGGATCTGGCGTTTGATCGCCTGCACATCGGCGATGGCCGCAAAGTCGAGGTACTTGCGCCAGATGAAAGGAACGATCTCTTTCAGGAACCCCTGTCCCGCCGGAATGTCGCCGGCGCAGGGACGCGCCTTGATCAGCGCCGCGCGCTCCCAGTTCTGGCCGAGGCTCTCGTAGTAGGACAAGGCGGCCGGAAGCGACATGGCAAGCGGCGTCGCCCCGGGATCCGGTCGCAAGCGCAGGTCCGTGCGGAAGACATAGCCCTCCGCCGTTCGCTCTTGCATGATCTTGAGAAGCCGACGGGTCAGGCGGACAAATTCGACTGAGGGTTCCGCGCTGCCGGTGACCGGGGTCTTGTCAGGATCGTAGAGTATGATCAGGTCGATGTCGGACGAGTAATTCAGTTCACGCGCCCCGTGCTTCCCCATCGCCAGCACAATGAACCCGCTGTCTTTCTCCGGATGCTCGGGATCGGGCGGTGAAAACTTGCCCTTGGCTGCCAGTTCGCCGAGCAGATAGCGCAGCGACGCATTCAGGCAGGCATCGGCGAAGTCCGCCAGTGCGCCCGTCACCTGATCCAGTGACGCAGCTCCTGCGATATCCGCCAGCCCAAGGGTCAAGGCCATGTCTTGCTTCAAGAGCCGCAGCGCCTTCATCAACTCGGCTTCCGTCTCCGCCCGGGTCTCGGCAGCATCTGCCAGCAGACGTGCAATGCGACCTTCCGGGCTTTCATGCAAAATGGCACAAAGCCGGACCGGGTCCTGAAGGGCCAGATCACGCAGAAATGCAGAGTTGGCGAAGACGCCGCTCAAAAAGGCCCTGGTTTGCGGCGCCTTTCCACACAGGTCTTCCAATGTGGTGGCAGCCACGCAGCCCTCGTCGAATAGGTCAGCCAGAAACAGCTCGCCCCGCCCTGCTTCACAGCCTCGCGGCACAACCTGCAGGCGTTCGGCCAGAGACCGGATCTCCTCTGCGCCGAGGTCCCCGGTTGCGCCGTCTGTTGCCGCCTGCTTCGTCATGCCTGGCTACCTTCCTTGATATCAATGCTTTCCGGGGTTCCGATGGTTTTCAAATCGAAACTCACATTCAGCCCGGGGGCCGCATTGTGCAGAGAGAGGCTTCCCCCATGCAAGCGGGCAATCGCATTGACGAGGCTTAATCCAAGGCCATAACCCGGCTGGCTGCGGCTCTTGTCGAGACGCACGAAGCGCCCAGACACCCGGTCCATGTCGGCGTTGTCGATCCCGGCGCCGTGATCCCGGACGGAAACCGCGCAGCGGTCCTTGTCCAGCCGGGTGGAGATTTCAATACGGGGAGCTTCCTCGCCGTCCGCACAGCCGTATTTCAGGCCATTTTCAATCAAGTTCACCAATCCTTGGGCGATCAGTTCCCGGTTGCCCAGAACGGTCTGTCCCTGCGCCACGTCGACATCCAGAGATCCACCAAGATCTTCCAGCACAGGCTGGTAGAGGTCGGCAACCTCCTCGACCACCGCAGAGAGGTCGACAGGCCCCATTCCGGCTTCCGGTGACATGGCCTCGACGCGGGCAATGCGCAGCAGGGCATCAAAAATGCGGATCAACCCGTCGCTGTCATCAAGGGTCGCCTCCATGGCTTGACGGTAGTCATCATCGGTCTTCGCCTCACGCAGGGCCGTCTCGACACGTGTGCGCAGCCGGTTCAGCGGTGTCTTGAGGTCATGGGCAATGTTGTCGGTGACTTCTGTCATGCCCTGCATCAACAATTCGATGCGCTCCAGCATGTCATTGAGATTACCGGCCAGCCGGTCGAATTCGTCGCCATTTCCGGCAACCGGCAAGCGCCGTGTCAGGTCGCCTTCCATGATCGTGCGGCTGGTGGCGGCAATCCCGTCGATGCGCTTCATCACCCGGCGGGAGACAAAGAACCAGGTCGCTCCAGCCATCAGAATGACCGAAATCAGCCAGAACTGCAGCGCATCGGAAAAGACATTGGCAAAGCGTTGCTGTTCACCGAGATCGCGCCCGACAAGCACTCTGTAGCCACCGCGCAACTCAAAAATGCGCACCAGCGCCTCGCCGCTTTCCGTGCTGCCCTCGCCGGTGCTGCGGGTATAGCGCATGCGCTGCACGTCGCCGTCAGCTTCCTCCAGCACGATGGTCGGCAGTTGCGGAATGTTGCCCACCAGCGGGTTGCCGGCGAAGTCGACGAGCAGATACAGGCTGGCATCGGGGCGCCGGGCCCGGCGCTCCATGCTCTCCACCAGAGCGCGCACACCGCCGCGCACATATTCCTCGCTCAAGCCGGTGATTTCAGCATCCACTGTCTGCACCACCTGCGCCGCCATGATCTGGTTGGTGGTGCGGGAGATGTAGATCAGCAGAAAGCCCGAGAGGGCGGTGAACACCACCAGATACAAAAACGACAGCTTGAAAGCTGTCGTTCTCATGAGCCTAGTCAGCCATGTCACGGATAGAATACCCCGCGCCTCGAATTGTGTGCAGCAGCGGCCGATCGAAATCCTTGTCGATCTTGCCACGCAGCCGTGAAATATGAACGTCGATGACGTTGGTCTGCGGGTCGAAGTGGTATTCCCACACGTTCTCCAGAAGCATGGTCCGGGTCACGACCTGACCGGCATGCTGCATGAGATACTCCAACAGGCGGAACTCACGCGGCTGAAGGGTGATTTCCTTGTCACCGCGCCGGCAGGAGTGCGCCATACGGTCGAGGATGAGTTCGCCAACCTGATAGGTTGTCGCCACCTCGCCACCGGCCTTTGGACGACGCCCGAGCGCTTCCACCCGAGCCAGAAGCTCAGTGAAGGCATAAGGCTTGGGCAGATAGTCATCGCTGCCCGCCTTCAGGCCTTTTACTCGGTCATCCACCTGGCCAAGCGCAGACAGGATCAGAACCGGCGTCTGGTTGGACTGGGCCCGCAGGGCCTCGATCACCGACAGCCCGTCGCGCTTCGGCAACATGCGATCCACGATCAACACGTCGTAAGCCACGTCGAGTGCCATTTCCAGACCGCTCTCGCCGTCACTGGCGTGATCGGCGACGTGTCCGACTTCCTTCAAACCCTTGGCCAGGTATGCCGCTGCTTCGGCGTCATCCTCGATAATCAAAATCCGCATCATGTCTTCCTTTTAGTCGCTCCACCAACGTTGACAATCCTCCCTTCCAAAAGAACTCCGGCGGCAGATCCACTGTGGGATCTGCCGCCGGCAGGTCGACTTCCTCAGGGGATCTGAGGGGGGCTTTCGAACCCCTGGGAAGCCTATGCTCCGGTGCGCAGTTTTTGCGATTCCGCACCGGACAATTCCGACCCGACTAAACTAGCCGTTCGAAAAACTAACGTTTTCAATCACCCAAGGTTCATCGGCAGAGCAACAAATCGGGTTGCTTCGTTGCTTTCAACCCGGAAAAGAACGGCTTTCCGACCTTCCTTTTCAGCCTTCTTGACAGCCTCAACCACGTCATTCGGTGTCTTCACCTCGGCTCCCGCGACGGCCAGAATGCGATCTCCACGACGCAGACCCTTTTCAGCAGCGGCCCCATCAGGATCGATTTCGGCGATGACAACGCCATCGCCTTCGACGCCGGCTTCCTGGGCGGTGAGAACCGTCAGGCCGAGGTCTTCAAGCGTGGTTTCCTCGGATTCCGTCGGAGCGGCCTCTGCCACCTGTTCGGCATCCTGCAAACGGCCGAGCTTCACCGTGACGTCCTTTTCCGACCCGTCACGCCAGACGGTGATGTCGACGTCGGTGTCAGGCGAATAAGCGGCAATCATCTTGGACAATTCACGCGGCCCATCGACCGAGTTTCCGTCCACCGCCAGAATGGTGTCACCGGAGATCAGGCCGGCCTTGGCTGCCGGGCCGTCTTCCTGTGCATCCGCAACGATGGCGCCCTTGGCTTCCTTCAGGCCGAGGCTTTCGGCAATGTCGTCGGTGACGCCCTGAATGTGGACACCGAGCCAACCACGCACCACGGAACCATCATCCTTGAGGTCCATGATCACGTCTTTCGCCGTGCTCGACGGGATGGCGAAGGCGATGCCGACGTTGCCGCCAGACGGCGAGAAGATCGCAGCGTTCACGCCGATCACTTCACCCTTCATGTTGAAGGCCGGACCGCCGGAGTTGCCTCGGTTGACCGGTGCATCGATCTGGATGAAGTCGTCGTAAGGGCCAGCGCCGATGTCACGACCACGGGCAGAAACGATACCGGCCGTTACTGAGCCGCCGAGCCCAAACGGGTTCCCGATCGCCACAACCCATTCACCGACATTCGGCGCGCCATCGGCGAACTTGACGTAGGTGAAGTCGCGGTCCGCGTTATCGACCTTCAGCAGTGCCAGATCCGTGCGCTTGTCGGCGCCGACGAGCTTGGCATCGAATTCCTTGCCATCATCGGTGACGACGGTGAACTCGGTACCCTTGTCGATGACGTGATGGTTGGTGACGAGATAGCCGTCCTCAGAGATGAAGAAGCCGGAGCCCTGGGACATGCCATATCGGTGCGGACGCTCACGCTTCTGCGACTCATCGGACTTGGGACCATTCTCTCCGAAACGACGGAAAAAGCGATAAAGCGGGTGGTCCTTCGGCAGCTCGTTGAAGAACTCATCGAAGTCATTGCCACCGAAGTTCATCATCTTCGGTTCGATTTCCTGCTTGACGCGAACGCTGACCACGGCCGGCTGAACCGCCTGGACAACAGGCGAAAAGTCCACCGGACCGGCAACGTCGACCTTGACCGGATCGGCCAGGGCAAAGCCTTGCGGCAAAACGGTTTGGGCACTGAAAGCACCGGCAATGCCGAGCATCATGGCGCCTGCCAGGAGGCGGCCCTTGGTTGCACGCAGGCCAGTTTTTTTCGGGGTGCTGCTGGTGGCTGTCATAATCGTCTTCCTCACACAGGTAGGTCAGAAACAGAGTTCACAACGGCGGCGGCCCGTCGCGGGGAGCGATGACCGGCGTCTTGTTGACCGTGACTATGGAGAGGGCAGTCTTACCGCTGTCTGACCGCGAGATTAAGCTTTTGTAATGTGCTCGGGTTTGGCGGTTTTCGGGGAAAAATCAGAAGTTACGAGCGTAACGATAAGGGCTCAAGACGGCTCCGGAAACACCACCACCGCGTCATCTGCCTGCCATTTGGCATATTTCGTCATGATTGAGCCGAATCTGGCAGACGTCTCAAACGCCTGAAGAAGGCCGATCAACTGCGGCCAGGGTTCGGAATCGAACCAGGCCCGATCCACATTGGCGAACTGGCGCAGAAACGGCAGGAAGGCATAATCGGCCAGCGAGGCGCGATTTCCAAAGAGCCACGGCGAGATCGCAAGACGCTCGTTGATCCCTCGCAGAAAGACGGCAGCAGCCTCCCGTTCCACTGAGGCATTCGCTTCCGGATAGCGAGTGTCATACTTGAACCTGTCGAGATGCCGCTTGAAAGGCCCGTCAACTTCGGTAATCAGCGCCAGCATCTCGTCCAGACTGCCAAGCTCCGGAGACAGCCAGCCAGACGGGTCCCGCTGGCGCAAGGCCCAGAGCATGATATCGAGGCTTTCATCCATCACCTCCCCATCCCTCGTCAAAAGGCAGGGAACCGTCGCGCTCGGGCTGGTTGCCAGAAACTCCGGCGCCTTGTCGCGCAGAACAATTTCGCGCAGCTCCACCTGCAGGCCAGTTTCGGCAATCGCCAGTCTCGCCCGCATCGCATAAGGACAGCGGCGAAAGGAATACAGCAGCGGCAGCGCGGCTGTCGTGGGCATCGGCGCCGAAGAAAAGCTTGCGGAAGAGGTTGTGTCGATCATGCGAGGGTTTTGCTGCCAAGACGGAAAAGGGTCAAGTCATCTCGACGGCTCCCGCCGCTATCATCACGTTGAACGACCTGACCTGAAAGCGCAAAACCTCAAGCAACCTAGTAATTATTGACATTATTTACATTGTATTTTTTCAGTTAAAACTTCTGTTTACCACATAAAAACTGAAATCATCCAACAGGCGCAAGATTCAGATAATTTTCAACATAATCCCCCATGTATATGATCGAAACAACCAGGATAAGACCATATGCTTTCATCGCTAATAGAGCTCGCCAAGGAAAGTGACAGCGAGAAACGCCGCGAGCTTCTAGGGCATGTCTCCGCGCTGTTCATCGCAGGGGCCGAGCGTTACACGAATGAAGAAAAGACCCTGTTCAATGGCGTCATGAGACGCCTTGCGGAGCTGGTCGAAGTGGGGGACCGACAGGCGTTGGCGGAAGACCTCAGCAAGGTCGACCAGACTCCTCACGATCTGGTCATGCAGCTGGCCAACGACAACATCGTCATCGCCCGCTACATGCTGCAATATTCTGATGTTCTGACCCAAGCCGATCTGATGCATCTTGCCAAGACCAAGAGCCAAGGCCATCTGCTTGCCATTTCCAAGCGCGATCATCTGGAAGCCCGCCTGACCGATGTCCTGCTGGAACGCGGCGAACAGCCGGTGCATCACTCTGTTGCAGAAAACCCGGGCGCCGAGCTTTCAAACTGGGGAGCCCGATTCCTGATCAAGCTGGCGGACAAGGACGAGACCCTGCGGGACAACCTGCTCAGTCGACAAGACCTGACAAAAAATCATTTCGACAAGCTCATCGATCAATTGCCGGAAGACGAAGGCAAAAAGCTGCGTCATCTGTACGTGAGCAACGAGAAACTGGTGGAAGACCTGTTCCATGAAGCCAGCAAAGTGGTGGCCGCCAGTACACTTGATCGAAAAAAATCGCGGATCAACACCAAGGTGGACATTCGCGACATCCGCAACGAGCGCAAGGATCTGAACAAGGTGTTTGCCGAATATGCCATGTCCAACCGGCTTCTTGATCTGTCTTTCCTGCTCGCCGACCTGGCGGAAATCGACCAAAAGCATGTCATCAACGTCATCCTGCGGATGGAAATCGACGGGATTGCGATTCTCTGCAAGTCCCTCGATGTCGGAGAGACCGAGTTCGGGAATTTCTGCCGGGCGCGGTGCGGCATGCTGAAGCTGCAGTGCTCAATCGCCGACAACTGGATGGCGGACTACCGCGTTTTGAGCAAGGCCGACGCCAAGCGGGTGGTTCGGTTCCTTAAAGTTCGACTGAAAACGATGGAACACAGCGACACGTTGAAACAGGCCTCCTGAGGCGATACTGACGGCTCCTTCTCGACGTAGCCCCGTCCGGATACATCGGCATGGATTACCGGATCAAGTCCAATCATGACGTGGAGTGAGAGGCAGAGGCCACGAGAGACACACCGCCGTCATCCTCGGCCCTGTGCCGAGGATCCAGTCCTTCCCCATCGGCCAGACGGCAACCGAGCAGCGCCGCAAAAGTCTGGATCCCCGCCTGCGCGGGGATGACGGGAGAGAACGCGTGGCACCGCCCGCCGCCGTCATCCCATGGCGCGACCATGGGATCCATGCCGCACCCGAGCCCCACGACCAGCCCTTCGTTGACCCGAGACGGCACGGCATGGATTGCCGGATCAAGTCCGGCAATGACGGAGTGAGAGGCAGGGGCCGCGGGAACCCACCGCCGTCATCCTCGGCCCTGTGCCGAGGATCCAGTCCTTTCCCCATCGGTCAGCCGGCAACCGAGCAGCGCTGCCAAAGTCTGGATCCCCGCCTGCGCGGGGATGACGGAGGGAGAATGCGCGGCACCGCCCATCGCCGTCATCCCATGGCGCCACCATGGGAGCCATGCCGATACGTCTCGACAGGCGACAGATTTCCCGAAAAGCACCTAAACGGCATGGACTACCGGATCACCTCCGGCAATGACGGAGCTAGGGGGAACGACAATGGCGAAAGACGTGATCAGAAACAGCTAAAATGCCCAGCGTCAATCCACGGCCCGATCACGGGAGCCATGCCGAAACCGTGCCCAACGGCCAGCCCTCGTTGACCCGAAACGGCACGGAAAAGACGTTCGGCTCAGGACCTATGTTCCCGGTCTTTGTCCAACTCAGTGTCCTGCGTATCGATCTGATCGATCAGCAGCGACAGGCGCGCCTCTTCTTCTGCTGACAATCGGGCGTCTGTCCCTTCCCCGGCCAGCGCTTTGCGCCGCCTGACGCTCAGCCAAAGGGCGAAGATGCCGAGCAAGAGTGCGGCAGGAGGGACAACCCACAGCGCTGCGTTATGCCAGGCAAAGCGTGGCTTTAGCAGCACGAACTCACCATAGCGCGAGACCAGGTAGTCGATGACTTGTGTGTCCGTGTCGCCGGCAACAAGCCGCTGGCGCACCAGCACCCGCAGATCCTTGGCCAGCTCCGCATCGCTGTCGTCGATCGACTGGTTCTGGCAGACCAGACACCGCAGCTCGGCAGAGAGTTCTCGGGCGCGGGCCTCAAGCACAGGATCATCGAGGATCTCGTCCGGTGTCACCGCATAGGACGGCAGCAGAGCGGCACCCAACACGAGTGCAATGAGCAGGGCCTTGAAGGTGGTCTGAAGTCTGTTCATGAGCAGCGCCCTATTCTGCCGCAACGGCGGCGGATTTGGCGCGGGTCTTTTTGCGCGCCGGAGTGGGCGCGCCAACCCGCAAGCGCCGGTCGCCAATCGAAACGACGCCACCGAACGCCATGATCACGCAGCCAATCCAGATCAGCGTGATCAGTGGCTTGTGATAAATGCGCACATCAACCCCGCCATCCTCACGCGCTTCACCCAGCGACAGATAAATTTGCGAGAACCACGACGTCAGAATGCCCGCTTCGGAGGTCGGCATGCGGCTGGCCTGATAGACCCGCTTGGCCGGCTCCAGCTGTGCCACCTCCACGCCACCGCGTCGCAGCGAGAAAAGCCCGACATCTTCCTGATAGTTTGGCCCCTGACGTGGGATCAAACCGTCGAAAGTCACCTCATAGCCTGCCAGCTCGACTGAGCTACCCGGCTTCATGGTCAGGATATGCTCTTCCTGAAACGCCGAGGCGGTGACGATGCCGAGAACGGCAACCCCGACGCCGAAGTGCGCAATCGACGTTCCCCAGGCAGAACCTGGCAGACCGATCAGCCGCGACAGCGCACGGCGCGGCCCAATATCGAACAGCTTGACCCGGCCCAGTAGCTCGACGATCGAGCCGAGCATCAGCCAGACAGCCAGCCCGACACCCAATGGCGCCAGGGCGGAGGCACCACCCCACAGCCAATAGGTGAAGAGCACTGCCAGAAAGGCCAGACCAAAGGCTGCGTAAAGCCGCTGGCAGGCGGCCAGCAGATCGCCGCGTTTCCAGGCCAGAACCGGCCCGAAGGGCACGGCCATCAACAGCGGGATCATCAGCGGCCCGAAAGTCAGATTGAAGAACGGTGCGCCGACGGAGATCTTCTCGCCGGTCACCACATCCAGCACCAGCGGATACAGCGTGCCGATGAGGACAGCGGAGGCGGCCGCCGACAGGAACAGATTGTTGAGCACCAATGCGCCTTCGCGGCTGATCGGCGCGAACAAGCCGCCCTGTTTCAGCATCGGTGCACGCCAGGCAAACAGCGACAGCGATCCACCGATGAAAAACGTCAACAGCCCCAGAATGAAGACGCCGCGCTCCGGATCTGTGGCAAAGGCATGCACTGATGTCAGCACACCGGAGCGCACCAGAAATGTGCCCAGCAACGACAGGGAGAAGGCGAAGATGGCCAGAAGCACGGTCCAGACCTTCAGGCCCTCGCGTTTTTCCATGACGATCGCCGAATGCAGCATCGCCGTTCCGACCAGCCAGGGCATCAGCGAGGCATTTTCGACCGGATCCCAGAACCACCAGCCGCCCCAGCCGAGCTCGTAATAGGCCCAGTAGGAGCCCATGGCGATGCCAAGCGTCAGGAACACCCAGGCCAGCAGCGTCCAGGGCCGCACCCAGCGCGCCCAGGCGGCATCAATGCGCCCGAGGATCAGCGCGGCAACCGCAAACGAGAAGGTGATGGAAAAGCCGACATAGCCGATGTAGAGCAACGGCGGATGGATCGCGAGGCCGATGTCCTGCAGGATCGGGTTCAGCCCCTGCCCTTCCATCGGTGGCGTCGCGATACGTTCGAACGGGTTCGATGTGATCAGCAGGAATGCCAGGAAACCTGTCGTCACCCAGGCCTGGACGGACAGCGTTGCTGCGCGCAAGGGAGCTGGAATATTGCGACCGAAATAGCCGACCAGCGCGCCAAAGAACACCAGGATCAGGATCCACAGCAACACCGAGCCTTCGTGGTTTCCCCAAACGCCGGAGATCTTGTAGATCAGCGGTTTGGCCGAATAGGAATTGGCGTAGACGTTGAGAACGGAAAAATCCGACGTCAGATAGGCAATGGTCAGGCTGACAAACGACAGGCTGACGAGCAGGAACAGGCTGATGGACACGGGCGGCGCAATCGCCATCAGCGCCCGATCCTCCCGCAAGGCTCCGACCAGCGGCAGAACGCACTGAACCAGCGCGAGCGCGAATGCCAGCACCAGGGCGTAATGTCCAAGTTCAACAATCATGCGTCTTGTCCGTCCTCACCGTGGCGATCCATTGCGCCGCGGCCCCTGCGTTTCCTCATAGCGGATCGCCCCTTGCGTCCCGCCACCCAATGTGGCCACTCAGTCTGCGCCTTGCCAGACGCCTTTTTCCTTTAGTGCTTCGGCCACTTCCTTGGGCACGTAATTCTCGTCGTGTTTGGCCAACACGCTGTCGGCGGCGAAGACCCCGTCCGGGCCGACCACGCCTTCGGCCACCACACCTTGCCCCTCACGGAAGAGATCCGGCAAGATCCCCTTGTAGGTGACGGCGATGGTGCTGACCAAGTCGGTGACCGTGAAGGCGACATGGGCATCGTCGGAACGCACGACAGAACCTTCCTCGACCAGGCCGCCGAGGCGGATCCTCTGACCTGCCGGAATGGACTTCTGCGCGATATCCGTCGGGCTTTGAAAGAAAACGATCTGGTCGCTGAGGGCAAACAGGATCAGGCCGACGGCCAGCGCCAGAACAGCCCCGGCGACGCCAATCAAGGTCAGGCGCCTTTGCTTGCGTGTCATGTTTCGCGTCCGTCCTCTCGCAACTCGTTCCTCAAACCCGGCTGGCGCGATCCCTCACCGCTCATTCAGCCTGCCGGGCCATCTTCGTTTCGTCGTGAAGCCTCGGCTCGGTTAAAGCCCGAGACTGGTGGCCAGGGCATTGATCTGTGCCAAAGCTGCCTCATCTTCGGCCAGATCCTCTCGCGCCAGTAACAGGGCATCGCGTGCCTCGGCCTCGCGACCCAGAACCATCTGAGCCCGTAGCAATCTCTGCCAGTCCTGCAAGGATCCACCTGCCCCGCGCAACCGGTCCTTGAGGCCGCTTACCATACCCTCGATCATAGCGGAACGGTCGGCGTCGCTCATTTGCGCCGCCTCAGCCACCGCAGCGGCATCCGGACCGGGCTGACCAGGTGCAGCAGGTTGGGCCAGCGCCGCAGTTGCGCCAGTCAGCTTGGCAAGTTCGGCACGGGCAACGGGCACCCAGGATTCCGTTTCGTCGGCGCCATCGAGCAGCTTGCGCCAGGCGGCCACCGCGGCTTCGCGATTGCCGTCCTGGGCCAAGGCAATCGCCAGGAAGAAGCGGGGTTTGACCGCGTCGGCGTCCAGCTCGACGGCGGCTTCGAAAGCCGCCTGAGCGGCGGCACTGACGATGCCGTTGTTGGCGGCGGCAAGTGCTTCGCCCATGTCGGTCTGGCGCGTCGCGCTTGAGCCCAAAAGCCGGATGACATTGTCATAGGCGCGCGCAGCTTCCTCCGGGCGGTTCAGCCGCATATAGACCGGAGCAATCACTTCCCAGCCCTTGCCGTCCTGCGGATTTTGCGCCAGATGACGCTCCACGCGGGCCACCAGTTCGCCAACTGACTGGCCTTCCACCGGCGCCTGAAGCCGGGCAATCAATGGACTGTCAGGCTGGTCGGGGCTGCCGAGCATCAGATACATGCCGAGGGTCACTGCGGGCAGGAAGACAAGCGCTGCAAGGACAGCCGCCCGGCGCAAAACGCGGCTCGAAGCTGGCGCAGAGGCTTCACGACGCGTTCTCGCATCTTCGGCGGCCAGCAGCCGCCGGGCAATTTCAGTGCGGGCGGCGTCAAACGCCTGATCGTCGATCAGTCCGCGCACCCGGTCACGCTGCAGTTCCTCAAGCTGAGCCCGGTAAACCTCGGCATCCTGATCCAGGTCCGGTGCAGCAATGCCCACGGACGCGTTTTCAGGCACGCTTTCAGGCCTGCTGCGGGTGCGCGTCAAAGGCACTAGAACAGACAGGGCGGCGGCGGCCGTCAAGGCAGCTATGGCAATCCAGAATATCATGGTCGGCATATAGACCCGCAGCCGGGCTGGAAGGCAAGCGCCGTCGCTGTGACCGAGGGTCGCAAGTGTGTGATCGCAGGGTGAACAGGGACCTGGGTGGGCCTAAGCCGCCAGCGCAAGCAAACCACAAACTCTGCCTAGCCGGCAGCCAGTTCCTTGACCTTCGGCTTGCTCAGGCCTGGCATTGGGGATGCCTTCGCATGCTCCTTGGCATAGGCGACGGCGCTGTGGCGCGAACGCCGCAACTGTTGTGCATACTCGGCGCCGTAATAAATCTCCGACAGCATGATCGCCACGTCGACAGCCGCCATATGGGCTTCCATCGCCCGCCCGTGCTGCTTGCGCAATTCGCTGATCAGCGAGCGGGTCAGGATTTCCAGGGTCTGTTCGACAGCCTGACGGGTGCGCTTGCCCAGGTCGTTGACCGCGAATGTCTCAGACGCCTTGCCGACCATGACGACCACACGCAGGGCACGAACCGCGTCGTTGATCACATCCTGATCGATCTCAAACCGACCCGTCGCATCAACCCCCGGCACTTGCAGGGAGCGGCGCACCACGGCGTGGGCGCTCGACAGCTCGCGGCTGACGATATCGGATATCGACTTCTTGGTGTTGGCCAGTCGCAGCCGCCAGTCACCGGCCTGAGACAGGTCCATGTCCCGTTCCACGCCCTTGACCAGGGTATGATATTCCTGCAGCGCCTGAGAGAAGGCCACCGGATCCGGATTGTTGGAGCGGTGCGCCTCGGCCAGAATGTTCAGCCGTTCGGCTTCACTCATCACCATATTCACAAACGGCGCATAGGGTGACTGACCAATAACCCTGGGGTCTTCGGAGCGCGCCAGTCGGCCGGCAAAGCTGCAGAGGGCGGACGGACGGTCGGCCCGGTCCAGCAGCGCCGCTGCCACGACGGAATTGTAATCCGGAAACCGCTTGGCTGCCTTTTCCACCAGGTTCAGAATGTCGGGATCGCCTTTCAGGCGGTTCTCACTGAGACTTTCCGGAACGGCGTTGAGGAAGGGCACCAGCCAGGTTTCAGCGGCAAAAATCTTGTTGATGTCACGCAGATCTGCAAGGCCACGCTCGCCGCCCATTTCCATGGCCAGACGGCGGTATTCCTTTTCCGAGGCCGAGCCACGATCCAACGCTGCCGACATAGCCTCGACTGAGCGGCGGCGCAGAGCGCGCACCATGTCATCGAGACGGTCTTCGCTGAGCACGCCCTTCTCGATTTCTCCGATCAGCTTTTCAATGTCATTGCGCAGGAGATCGCGGGAAATCCAGTTCCAGACCTTGGACAGCATCGGGCGGTGAACACGGCCCTCCTGCTTTTCCGGAAGCTTCTCGTTAATCAGGAACTCTTCGAGCGGATTGAAGAACAGACGCGGCACCATCTCGCGGCCATTGGCATTCATCTTCAGATCTTCGGGGACGAAGTCCTCATCCTCGGCAAGAATCTCCGTGCGCAGCAGATCGACCGATGCAGCCAGGATCAAATCAACGTAGGGATCAGCCGAACCGGACGCCCGTTTGCGCTCAAGCGTCCGGACAAGCGTTCGCACAGCCTGCGGGCTCAATTCCTGCAGGTACGTTTTAATTTTGCTCGTTACCAGTTCAGAGTGGGTCATAAGCGGCTGTGGTCTTCTCGGCATACCAATGCGCGACCATAGCCGGGGAAGGCTTAAACAATGGTTGAAAAACCCTCTTAAATACGCTTGTCAAAAATCGCGAAAGATGTGCGCCAACAAGCGCTTAGGACTGGCGATATTTAACGCTGGGGTTTCCGCCGTTTCTGTGGAAAAGCACGCCCTTGCAAGATGCCGGAAAAATCGGCCTCCGGAAATTTTCCTAGGCATAAATATCAGGATGGGGAGAGGAATCTTCTCCCTATGTGCGCAAGCCTGAAATCAGCCCAGCTTTTCGCGTAGTCCAAGCCTCGTTCAAGCCGGGTCAATCCGCTTACAGCCTTCTATCAGCTCAGGGTTTCCCAGTCGCCTTGCGGTCCCTTGCAGGCGGTGCCGCGTGAAACGTAGCGACGCTCTTCCACGATCATCTCATGGGTCACTTCGCGGCAGGTGGTGGTGTTGACCTGATAAAGCGGACCCGGACGCACCTGGCCACTGTGACCGGTACGGGTGTTGTTCCAGGAGATCGCGGCTCCCGTGCCGCGTGTGCGCAAGGCTTGCGCCTGGGCTGCGGCAACGGCTTCATGATCCGAGGGTTGAAGCGCCTGACCGAAATCATCACGAAGCAAGGCAGCGATGGCCGCACTGGCTTCATCCTGAGCCAGACTGGAACTGGCGCCATATTCATTGCCACTCAGATCCGGACCAGAGGCGCCGGGCGTGCCAAAACAGCCCGCCAAAAGCAGCACGGGAAGGATACCCGGCAACAATTTCCGGAAAGACTGCATTCTGGTCATTCGAAAGGGCCTCCAAGCGGTCACGATGGACCAGCCCAGATTAGATGGGACTAGATTATGTCTATCCTACGCCTAAAATGCGGAATAGTTCCGTGATGTTCATCACATTTTGCAACGGCTTCTTACGTTAGGGTGCGTTCGTCGGCGGCCGGCAGCTGCAATTTTGCACGCAATCCGCCTCGTTGCGCCCTTTCCAGACGCACAGCCCCGCCATACAGCGCGGCCAGATCTGCAACGATGGACAGTCCAAGCCCTGTGCCCGGTACGGTCTCATCAAGCCGGCGCCCGCGCTTCACCGCTTCGCGCATCTGCTCTTCGCTCAATCCCGGCCCATCATCCTCGATCACCACTTCCAGCCAACGCCGTCCATGGCCCTCTGCCTCCTGACGGCGCACTTCAATGGCGACCTCGGATCTGGCCCATTTGCAGGCATTGTCCAGCAGATTGCCGACCATCTCCTCGAGATCCTGCGCCTCACCGAGAAACCGCAGTCCCTCGGGCGCATCATGCGACAGGTCGATGCCGCGGCTCTGGTAGATCTTGCTCATCGCCCGGGCAAGGCGCTCCGTCAGCGGCTCGACTTCGCAGGCAACACCAATAACCCGCCGCTGGGCGGCCTGCCGCGCTCGCTCCAGATGGTGCTGAACCTGGGTCTGCATCAGCGCGGTCTGCTCTGCCACCTTTTGGGCCAAGGGCCCTTCGCTGGTGCGCGCCTCATTGGTCAGCACGCTGATCGGGGTCTTGAGCGCATGCGCCAGATTGCCGACATGGGTGCGGGCCCGGCCCACGACTTCGCGGTTGGAATGGATCAACGCGTTAAGCTCCACGGCCAGAGGGGCGAGCTCCCGCGGCATGTCTTCGTCCACCTGCTCGCGTCTGCCCTCGCGCACATCGGACAGCGAGCGCTGCAACCGCGTCAGAGGCTTGAGCCCGAAACTCACCTGCCAGAAGATAGCCCCCACCAGACCGATGCCGACGACCAAAAGGGTCAAAGCGACATTTCTGGCAAACTCCCAAACGTCTGCGCGGAATCCGGCCGTCTCGATTGCCGCCGACAAAATATAGCTTTGATCGCCGAGTGCGACCCGACGCCGGAGATAGCGCACCTCCTCGCTGCCCGGACCGGCGGCAAACCCTGAAGCCAGCTCGTCAGTCGCGCCTATCTGCGGCAACACCAGAGGGTCGCCAACCAGCGAAGCAGAGGCAAACAGCACGTCGGTCCGCGCCTCGGCGACCTGCTCCAGGCTCCAGTACCAGCCGGACAGAGGCAGGGAAAACCGTGGTTCGCCAAGCGCATCCGGTTCGCGAAGCCGCAAGACGTCCGGTGCTGCGGCAGCGCCAGCCACAGCATTCGGGGTGTCCGGCAAGGCGCTGGCAAGAAGGGTTTTGACGTGCTGGTCGAGCTGGGCGTCGAAGCCGCGCTCGCCCGCCTGTTGATACAGGCCAACCAGAATAAAGCCCGCAACAGCAAGCGCGATGACCGACCACAGGGCTGCGACACGCACCAGCCGTTGGGCCAGTGACCCCAGCCTGTTTTTCTTGGACCGCCGGTCGTCAGCCGCAGGCGCGTCGTCCTCAGCCTTCACGGGCGTCTCCCAACCGGTAGCCAAGGCCCCGGATGGTCTCGATCAGATCCGCACCGATCTTTTTGCGCAAGCGTCCGACAAACACTTCAACGGTGTTGGAATCGCGGTCGAAGTCCTGCTCATAAAGGTGCTCGGTCAGCTCGGTTCGGGAAATCACCTTGCCCTGATGGTGCATCAGATAGGTCAGCAGACGATATTCGTGGGACGTCAGCTTGATGGCGGTGCCGTCGCGGGTCACCCGGCTGGTGCGCAGGTCCAGCCGCAGTGGTCCGCAGGTCAACTCATTGGACGCATGACCGGCGGCGCGGCGCACCAGCGCCCGCACCCGCGCCAGAATTTCTTCCATGTGAAAGGGCTTGGAGACATAGTCATCGGCCCCGGCGTCAATACCTGCCACCTTGTCGGACCAGCGATCACGCGCGGTCAGCACCAGAACCGGCATGACCCGGCCATCGCGGCGCCAGTTTTCCAGCACCGACAGGCCGTCCAGCTTGGGCAGGCCAAGATCCAGGACAACCGCATCATAGGGCTCGGTATCGCCGAGGAAATGTCCTTCTTCCCCGTCGCTGGCCGTATCCACCGCATAGCCTGCCTCAACCAGAGCTTCCACCAGCTGGCGGTTCAGGTCCGCATCATCTTCCACCACCAAAAGGCGCATGGTTTCTCCCGAGTTTCATTCGTTTAGCCCATGCCGTCAGCGGCTGGCGTTGATCACCTTGGTTTGCACCTGACCGCCGACCAGAACCGACAGCCGGTAGACATAGCGCCCGCCTTCAATGCAGAGGTCCGCCTTGACGATCTCGCCACCGACCTGCCCCATCAGGCTGCCCAGAGGCTGTGCCTGTCCGCTGGCAACGGCCTGACGCGCTTCGCCCTGAGAGAGACATTGAGCTGCCGCAGGCGCGACTCCGCTCAACATGGCTGTCACCGCCAATACCGCGAAAAAACTGATTTTGGATCGTCCTGCCATAATTCTCGTCTGCCCTGCCGCAGTTCTTTTGTTATTCCGATTTTAAAAGCCTCTGCCAACCCGCCCAGGGATGGCCCGCCTTCTGCGCTTCAACGCCTCGCTGCCATAAGGGTAGCGGATTCGCCAAAGGATTTGTCTGTGCGTTTTTATAGTGGCTGACCTGAACACAGGCTGAATGGCTGCTTCAAGTGCTTCACTGACGCACCATATGTCTTGTCGCAGGTTTGTCGCCTCTTGACCTGCCCTGAGGGTGCGCCATTTGCCAGGTTTGCCAGCATCCCGCTAGGCTGAGCATGGCAGCCGGATCGACCGCGACCCGGCAACCAGGGAGACAACACATGCGGCTGATCCAACTTGCACTGATGGCGCTCGTGTCGCTGACGGCCATGCTGGTGCCGGTTCACGCCTGCTCGCTGGCGCTGGTGGTGGCGATGGATGGATCTTCCAGCGTCGATGACCGCGAACATCGGCAACAGCTGCAGGGGCTGGCCCATGCCCTGCGCGATGCGGAGGTCGTGGATGCCATTCAGGCGGTCGGCGGGATCTGGTTTTCAAGCTTCGAGTGGAGTGGGCGGCACAAGCAGCAAGTGCAGGTCGGCTGGCGGTTTCTCAACAGCGCGGGTGATGCGGACGCCGCCGCAGACCAGCTTTCAAACGCACGGCGCGGTTTCACGGAGTTTCCGACCGCTCTGGGCTATGCGCTCGGCTACGCCTCGGTGCATCTGCGCAAGGTGCCGCAGGAGTGTCTGCGGCTGGTAATCGATGTGGCGGGGGATGGCATCAACAACGAGGGCTTCGGGCCGCGAATGGCTTATGACGCCTTTGATTTCACCGGCATCACAGTCAATGCGCTGGCCATCGCGGGGGCGGATCCCGACCCGATTGCCTATTATCAGCAGGAGGTGGTGCGCGGTGCCGGCGCCTTTGTCGAGGTCGCCAACGGTTTTGACGATTACACAAGGGCGATGAAACGCAAGCTGTTGCGCGAGATCCTGTTCAGCCTGTCAGCCGAGGGCCCGCATCCGCCGCAGGTCACTGTCGCCCGTGCGGATATTCTGCTTCCATCGAGCGGTAAAAATCCTTGAGGGTCTTGCCCGGCTCGGGCCGGAAGGTCTCGCCGGTGTCTGTTACCTGCTGCAGCCGGTCGAGGCGGAACATGCGAAAATCCTGACGCAGCTCGCACCAGGCGACCAGGGTCCAGACCTTGCCCCAGAACCACAGGCCCAACGGCCTGACAATGCGCTCGCTGCGGGCGCCTTCACCGTCGGCATAAGAAATGCTCAGCCGTGCCCGCACATCCGCGGCGCGTTCCAGAGCGTCGATCCGCCCACGGACCTCTGCGCTCATTTCCCAGGACAGGGCATGGATCTCGATGGAGCGGGCTTTTTCGCGGGCACTTTCCGGCAGCACCGCATCGATTTTCACCAGCGCCTCCTCCGCGGCCCGCGCCATCTGGGTGCCGCCCCAGGCGCGGATCATCCGGGCGCCTGCGACCAGCGCGACGATCTCGTCACGACTGAACATCAGCGGCGGCAGGTCATAGCCAGCGCGCAACACGTAGCCGACGCCGGCCTCCCCGTCGATGGGGACGCCGGTCGCCTGCAGGTCCGCGATGTCGCGGTAGATGGTGCGTTCCGACACTTCCAGCCATTCGGCCAGCTGCCGGGCACGGACAAGCCGCCCGCCGCGCAGGTATTGAACGATCTGAAAGAGCCGGTCGGCGCGTCGCATCAGAAGTCTCAGGCCGTGTAAAGGCTGATGGAGTTACCGTCGGGATCGAGGCAATAGGTGAAGCGGCCATAGGGGATCTGGATCGGATCGCTGACCACTTCGCCCCCGGCCTCGACCAGTCGGTCCATGGAGGCCTCCAGCGTGTCAGGGCATGGCAGATGAATGGTCATGCCGGTGCCCTTTGCGGCTGGCTTTCCTGGATAGAGGTGTCCACCTCGGCCCTTCATTTCGGCCGTCGGGAAAAAGGCGACCGGATTAGGCTCCATATCTTCCTTCACCAGTTTTGTTTGAAACACCGCTTCGTAAAAGCCGATGGCCTTGTCCAGATCGGTGACGGGCAACTCGAACCATATGTTAAAATTCTCAGGCGTGAATGTCATTGGAAAACTCCCGTGTTTGACCAACCGGGAGAGACTACGACACCCCTCCTGACAGCCTTCTGTCAGGAGGGTATCAGGCCGGCAGAAAAGATCGTTCAGCGCGTCGCCTGCCACATGCGACCGACGCTTTTGACCCCGTCGACCAGGAACAGGCTGGTGACGATGGCGCCGCCCCAGTCGCGCAGGACCGGCACTTCCGCCACCTTCCAGCCGAAGTGAAAGACGCTGTCGAGGCAGATCGCCGACCACCACAGCCCCAGCGGCAGCACAAACGACAGGCGCCCGAGGCGTCCGGCAGAGAAAAACACCCCGTTTTCGGCCACCAGCACCTTGCGCGCTTCGGCTCGAGCCGAGATTTCCGCGCGGATTTCCTCTGCCGCCAGATCGGCCGACAACGCCTCCTGCGAAGTCTTCGCCTTCAACCGGCTCTCGTAGGCCTGCAGCAGGAGCTTCAGCAGACCACCCGACAGCAGGGAGATCAGCGCCGCGATCATGAGCGCGGGTCCGAAGACGCGCTGCCCTCAGCATTGCCCACCCACCCGGCGGGACCGCTGGTCATGTGACGCAGCAGGATATTCGCCACGCCGATCGACAGCACCACGTAAGGCGCGCTTTCGGGCGGAACCAGCTGCTTCCAGTCCAGATCGGTCAGATAGGACATGAGTTCGGCCAGAATGGCGACGAACCCCATGGCGCCATTGAAGACAAAGGTTTTCCAGCCTTGCATGATGTTTCTCCGGTTTACGTGAAAGAAATCTCAGACAATCAGACGCAGGAGTGTTCCATCCGTGCCCACCTGCGCGCTCAGTTCGGGGCCAAAAAACGCCCGCGATTGCGCCAGAGAAACCCCAGGCCGAGGATGGCAAGGCCCACTGCGGCGGCAACGGTAACCGCGATCAGCGGCGATACGCCGGTGCTGGCGGCTGTCAGGATCAACCCCGCCCCGGCACCAAGACTTGTCAGCTGCTGGCGTTGAGCCGCCGTCTTGCGCTGCAGGGCGGCGCGGGTCGCAGGCCCGGCAATGCCGTCGACGGCCAGTGGCGGAGTGTCGCGCTGAAACCGCATCACGGCGCGGGTGGTGCGCGGACCGATCCGGCCGTCGGCAGGCCCCGGTGCATAGCCGAGGCTGGCAAGCGCCTTTTGGGTCTGCTGCAGAACGGCATCGACGGCTTGCGCCTCGCGTGGATATTTTCCCGAAAGCAGAAGCTGCGCTTCCTCCCGGCGCCTGCGCACCAGTCCGGGCAGCTTTCGCCCGCCGGCCGTCGTGCCGGTGCGTTCCAGCAGACGCGAGGCTCCAACAACATCACCGCGTGCCAGAGCTTGAGCCCATTTCCAGCGAAGCGCCCGGGGCCCGAGATTGTAGACAGCCGAGATGCAGGCATCGCTTTGGTGCGGCTTCAGCTGCTTGAAACGCTGCACAACCGGCGGCGCATATTCCTCTTCGATCAGGCGGCGCAGCAGGGTGTTGGCATCGAAACGCGTCAGCCTGTCGCCCAGCCGCAGGGCTTCGCTGTGACGGGTCCCCCACCAGCTGGAGAACACCCGCGATCTCATGGTGAAGCCATAACCGATGGTCAAAACGCCAGCCGGATCGAGATAGGCTTTCGACACAAAGCCTTCGTGACCGGCGATGAACGCCAGTCCCTTGTCAGTGATCGTCATGGAAATCTCCCTGAAGAACGCGGGATTTAGCTTTGCGGCACGATGGGCAGCAGCAGATGGACAGCAAGTCGCACGCTGCCTGCGGTGAAATCGCCGCCGTTGGCACTGATCCGCAGCGGTGTGTCGCCGTAAAACGCCGTCGGTCCGATCACCCCTGCATTGGTTGACCCCGCAGAGACACCCAGGCTGCCGCCGAACTTGGAGCGCTCGCCGCTTAACCCCACATCGTAGGAGCCTGCGCCGCTGACGGTCGCCGTGGTGCGGCTGGAAACACAAAAAACGATGGCCCGGTTCGGAATGATCGGTGCAGTTTCCGCATAGGCGCCGCTGAGGCCAGTCAGCTCGGATTCCAGCAGCAGGCAGCGTGTTTCCGCCCCATGGGCGGTGCGGGCCAGACGATTGTTCTCAGCGACGAGATCCACCGCAGAAACCCAGCCGCCGGTGCCGTAGATCAACTGCAGTCCTTCATCTGCAATCAGCAGCGACAGGCCTTCGTACGGCGTGAGGAACTGCCAGCTCCCGTCGCGCCAATGGGCCAGTTTGCCGTCATGACCAGCCCAGTCGCCGCCGGCACCGGCGCCCACCAGATAGGTTGCGCCTTCGCTGGCGGCGGGAGGCGCGCTGAGCGAGCGGCTCAAGGCCGAGGCATTGCTCAGAACATCGAGCCGCAGCAAGGCCTCGTTGTGGGTCACATGCTTCTGCGCCTGGGCAGGCGCAAGAAGCGGCAGGGCAAGTCGCAAGGTATCAGACATTCAAGACCGCCTTTCGGAGATGGCCACGGCCCGCTGTGGCCGAGAGCTGGACAACGGAGAAAGTCAGAGAGCTTTGCGGCGCGCCAAAATCCGCCAGTTCCTGCGCGCTGGTGTAAACCACCTGCGGCGCGGTGCTGGCGAGTGTCCGCAGGAGGCTGTCGCCGGGTCCGAGAATATCGACCTCATAGGCCTCGCTCGTCTCGCCGAGGGGAACCTCTTCCTGCTCCCAGCTGCCGCCACCCCGCCGGGTCTGGCGGATCCAGCTCAAGGAAATTCCCACTGCCTCGCGGCGCGCACTCAGATGCACCGGCGCAAGCGGCAGACGCCCGCGCCCGCTTGCGGCATGGGTCAGGCTGGCGACGCTGGCTTCCTCCAGGCTGGCTCCGGACGGCACCAACCGGTAGGCGTATTCCAGTCCGATCTGGTCAGTGGCCAGTGGCACCAGCGGCACCCGCTCCGGCTCCAGCAGCACCGCAGCTGCGCCCGCCTCTGCGCCCAGCGCGGCTTCCTGTTCCGTGCCCCTCTGGCCGCGCAACAGCCTGCTCAGCCGGTAGAGCCTGTCGCCGACCAGCTCGGCCTCGACGAATTGCAGGACTTCAAAGCTGCCGGACCGGCTTCGCACCGCCAGTGCATTCAGCCCCGACAGAACCGAGGCCAGACTACGGCTTTGCAACAAGCCGCCGTAAAGCTCGACCGTCATGTCTGAGGCCCGGTCGAGATAGCCGATGGGCCCCGGCGACAGATCGGTCGTCAGCCGGCCCATCACCGCCGGGCGTTCCAGATCCAGCACGGAGGCATAGCCGGTGCCATCAACTGAGCGCATCAACGTCTGGCCACCAGGCCAGGGCTTGGCGAAACAAGCCAGCCTCAGCGGTGCATCCGGATCTTCATCCCGCAAGGGTGGCAGGTCGAGGAAGACCGCCGTTGCCGGGCCGATCTCCCCACCGGGAGAAACGATGCCCGGATCAGCCACCGCCGAGCTGTTGAACGCGCGGGCAACGCCAGTGCGGCGTGCCTCCAGACGCCGGGCCGGTCCGTCCTCGATTGCCTCGACCAAAAACTCCAATGGCGGATCGAAGGTCTGGCCGGGCACGGCGGTCAGCGACAGGCGGTCGCCGGGTTCCACGTCAATGCGATGGGGCGACAGTGCCAGATTCAGCCGCTCTCGCCCATCCCAGATGCGGGCAAGCCTTGCGTCGGCAGCCCCCTGCAGCAGATCCGGCGCGACACTGGCGCCCAGGTCCAGAGCTTCGACCAGACCGCTGCCCCCAGCCAGACGCCGCGAGGCGACCACCCGCCTCCGATAGTCTTCCACCGCACTGGCCGCACTCAGACGGATTTCCGAGGGTAATTCACTGGCTTGCGCACGGGTTCTGACCAGCGGGCTTTCGTCCTCCTGCGGGTCGACAATGTCGGCCTCGCCAAGCGCTGAGACCGGAGCTGCGGCACGCGGTTGAAAGCGCACATGGGTTCCCGCATCCACTCCATTGGCGCCAAAGGCTTCCAACAGCGGTTCGACCACCTGACGCAGGCTGACCGGACCGGCCACGGCAATCCCTTCCAGACTGCCGGGCAGATCCGCAACCTGATACAGCACAGGGTCGAGATCATACTCGCGGATCAGTTGCCGGATCAGCCCGCTGAGGGAGACGGTTCCCAAGCGACCGTTCAGCCAGTGCCCCAGCCGCCAATTCTCGCCGTCGGACCAAACGTCTTCATACAGTGGAAAGGCCGGATAGGGCCGAGCATCCCAGGTCCAGAGGAAAATCCGCCCCGGCTCCAGCATCTGCCCCCCGTAGACAGTGGAGATCGGTTGCGGCACGGCGGCATGATCCGGATGGCCCGTCTCCCAGACGCTGAGCGTGGCCTCCAGCGACCGACGCTGGATCAGATCGTCCCGTGCCCCACTGGAGAAATGCGGAAAGGCACTTTCCGACGACTTCGGATCCACAAAGACATTCGGCTGATTGGCGCCCTTGTCGATGGCCGGAAAACCCAGTTCCGTCAGCCAGATCGGTTTGGAGGCAGGGACCCATGGCGTTGAGGAAGCCAGCTCAACTCCGCCGACGCGTTCCACATGTGGGTTTTCCCACCAGCCGCGTAGATCCTTGGCGCGGTAGACAAAGGGCTTTGCATAGGCGCCATCGGTGATCGGGCTGCGAACGCCTGCCGCACGGTCCGCCGCGCTGGCATAATACCAGTCGTGATATTCCCCGCTGGTGACACCTGCTCTGAGAGCATCCACATCATAGAGGTTGGGCCCATCGCGCTGGTCGGTCAGCGGCAGGTAGCAATCAATGCCGATGAAATCGACAGCAGCGCTCGCCCACAGGGGATCAAGCGGAAAGCGCAACTCAGTTCCACCGGCCTGATGCGCGCCGTACTCGCTCCAGTCGGCGGCATAGGAAAGCCTGGTCTCAGGCGACAACACGCCGCGCACATCTTCGGCCAACGTCTTCAGCCCGGCAACGAAAGGATAAACGCCGGGAGCCGCCTGGGCTTGCGTCAGCCCGCGCAATTCCGAACCGATCAGGAAGGCATCGACCCCGCCAGCCGCCTCGACCAGATGCGCCATATGTAGAATGAAGCGGCGATACCCCCAGTCCTCGCCACCAGCAAAGCCAATTGTCTCTGCCTGCACCGAGAACTGCCCGGCCGTTGCCGTGCCGAAGAAGGCGGAGGCCTCTGATGTGGCATCCGCCGCTGGGACTATCCGACCGCGCCAGGGATAAGGTGCCTGCGTGCTGCCGCCATAGGGATCCGGCAAGTCATTGTCAGTCGGCACGTCCATCAGTAAAAACGGATAGAGCATCACCTTCAGGCCGCGAGCTTTCAGGTCGGCAATCGCCGCCAAGACGGACGCATCGGACGGCGTGCCGCCATAGGCCGGGTTGCCGTCAATCCGGCTGACAAGCGTTGCATCGCCCCGAGCCAGACCGGAGACCGACCACGTGGCGCCAGTGGTCGTTTTTGAATTGAACTCCACCTTGGGCCGCGCGGTGCAATGACCAGCGCGCAGATCATCGCCGAACCAGGACACCACCAGGGCAACGCTCTCCAGATTGGGACACAGGTCCATCAGCTCATCCAGCGACACCTGCCAGTCGGTTATGCCCCGCCCGGTGTGGCGGTTGACGCTGCGGGTGGTTCCCGGCGACGGGGTCTCACTGACTTTCGTGGGCTGATAGATGAATTCGCCCGCACTGGGGATCAGCGTCACCGCCCGGATCTGGTTTTCCAGTGGCTCAACGCTGCGGATGACCTCGAAGGTCAGTTGCGGCAGGCGATTGCCGAAGGTCTCCAGCGCCAGATGTTCAAACACCACATAGGCCGTGCCGCGGTAGGCCGGGGCCTCGCCCTGATGCGCTTCGACCAGCGGGTCCGGCGCCTGGATCTCGTCGCCGTGATAAAGCCGCCAGGAGATGCCGGTCATGTCCAGCGGCTTGCCGTCGGCCCAGACCCGGCCAATGCGGTTGATCGAGCCTTCGCACAGGGCCACGGCGAAGTTGCCGAAATAGGCATAGCTCTTGACGGTGACACTGCCGCCACCGCCCTTGCCGCCCTGACGCTCCTCATTCACCTCCTCCTCAAAGCGGGTGGCCCAGATGATCTGCCCGGCGAGACGCATGCGGCCATAGAGCTTCGGCAGGCTGGCTCCCTCTGAGGACGACTGGACGGAGAGATCGTTGAGGCGTCCGGCCTCCACCGTGCGCGACGCGCCGAAGAGCGACTGGTCGAGGCTGGAGCCGGCGAGCGCGCCCACCGCCTTGCCTAGGATCGCCCCGGCACCGCCAAGACCGAAAAGCCCCCCGGCGCCAGCGCCAAGGGCCTGTCCGACCGCTGTCAAGATCAAGGTTGCCATCAGTCCTCCGGTGGATTGTCTGGAATGGGGGGGAAGCGGTAGGCATGGGAAATCCGCCGCTGCCAGGCCGGCACCAGCGGGCTTTCGACCACACCGACGCGCTCGAACGCGTGGATCATCTGATCTTGGGAACTCAGGATGCCGACGTGGCGCGCGGGCAGCCCATCGCGCCAGCGAAACAGCACGACCATTCCGGGGCGAAGTGGTGCCAGATCGCAGGACACAAGCCAGCGGCTGGCCGCCGTCACCAGAGGCTCTGCCTTGTCCGCCACCACCCAGTCGGGCTGATAGGCCGGGACAGGCTGCGGCTCCGGGCCGTAGAGTGCCCGCCAGACACCGCGCAGCAGCCCAAGGCAATCGCAGCCCTGCCCCTTGCATCTGGCCTGATGCCGATAGGGCGTGCCGAGCCAGGAGCGGGCTTCCTTCAGGATCCGTGCGGTCTCCAACGCGGGCTTATCCACGCAGAGGACTGCCATCGTTCTCACCGGAATTGCGCTGGGGGTAAGACAGGACGAAATCATTGCCGGGCATATGCGGAAATCCTCTGAAATTCAGGTGGTTGGAGAATTTTTCTGAACAGGTCGCCAAACAGCGATCACAGCCTGCGGTGACATGAAGGCCGGTGCCCGGAGCAACCAGTCCGGGCGGCGCCTGCCACAGGGCGAGATCGACCTGGCCGGTCAGGGGCGACACCCGGTGATCGGCGATCTCGGTGTGAAAGCCGGCAAAGTCTCCGTCGAGCACCTTCAACACCCCGCCGGAAAACCAGCCACTTTCGAAACCCTCCAGACCAGAGACGCTCAGCTGTGATGGATCGCTCATGGCGACCACCAGCGGACTGGCGTGGTAGGCCGGATCGCTCAGGTCGATGCCACAACGGGCATCGCCAAGATCAGCGTCGCACTGGTTGGAGAACACCCGCCCCTTGGCGACGTCCAGCGCGTGGGACAGACTGCGCAGCTCGGCGGTGAAAGCCTGGCCCTTGCGGCTGACCTCGCCGATCCGGGCCCGGCGCAGCAACAGAGCCTGGGTCACATCGGCCCAGTTGACCTGCCAGATGGCCACTTCCGCCCCGTCCCAAAGGCCCAACTCCAGATCGACATCGCGCAGGCCAGAAGTTGAGAGCGCGCCAGAAACCTCCCCGCCGCCGACCGCCAGATCTGGTCCCGACTGGTCGAGGGAGGCTTCGAGTCCCTCTTGCGGCTGACATGTGACCCCATCGACACTCAGGGACTGGTCGTGATCGGTGAAGCCGAGACGCACGCCATCGGCGCGGGTCACCAGCCAGACGCGGGCAAGCGTCGTCGCCCGGCCGGCCAGATGGGCCGCCAGCGCCTCGGGGATCTGTTTCATGCAGGACCTCGCCTTAAATCCGGATCTCGATCAGCGGAATGGAGGGGATGTCACCAGCCTCGAAGTGGGTCAGCGACATTTCCAGCCGGTCGGTGTCAAAGCGCACCGGCACGTCGAAGAAGAACCCGGCGGTGATGACAGCACCAGGGACCGGAGGCACTGCGAAGACCAGCTCGCCAGTGGCCGCATCCAGCGCCGCGTCGACGGGTTGATTGATCTGCGCGCCATCGACGGCGACCTTGAGACTGGCCGCATCGACCAGCCGGACCGGCCGGGTGTAGGCCGTGGCACCCTCGCCGTAGTTCTTGCTCAAGGCAAATCTCAGCTGCTCGCCGTCGCCGGTTGCGACCGGCTGGTCCAGGGCGGCAGGCAGACTGCCGTCCGTGCGTGACGAATGGTCAAAAGGATCGCGAAAACGGAAGCCGTAAAGCCTGCCACGGGCGCGTTCAAACAGCGACACGACCTCGCGCAGGTCTTTCAGTGAGCGGATGCCGGTGGAGGCGTCATATCGGCGTCGACTGCCGCTCCAGCGGGCGTTGCGCGCCTCATGGCCGGAGGCCAGCTGCACCACGTCGGTGCGGCGCTCCGGTCCGCCCAGCGCGCCGAAGGCGACGGCGGTGGGAAACGCCAGGTCGAGAAACTCGGACATCATCTACTCCCGTTATTTGCGCCGCGATTGATTTGCCTCAAGGCGGCTTGCCACCGCCGTTGCCATAGTCGGACCACCAACAAAGGAGGAAACTGATGAGCCATGTCCCGCACGAGCTGCACGAGGAATTTCCCGATGCAAGCGCGACGCTGAGCCAGCTGAAAACCAGCGACGCCCATTTCGCCAAGCTCAGCGACCGCTACCACGAGGTGAACAGGGAAATTCACCGGATCGAAACCGACGTCCAGCCGGCCTCCGACGAGGCGTTGGAGACCTTCAAGAAGCAGCGCCTGGCGCTGAAAGATGAGATCGCCGGCCTGCTTGCAGCCGCAGAAGTCACCGGCTCCTGAGCCCCTCCTTATTCAGGCCGGTGTCACAGCCCGCGTCGTCCCCGTCCGACGGCGCGGGCGACCATTGCAGAGACCTGGGCTTCGGCCCGGGAAAAGCTCTGAACGTCGCGCGCGGCCACGTTGATTGTCACCGGCGGCAGTCCGGCTCCTCCGGTGCGCACCCCCAGGCGGCCGTCGCGTCCCCGCGCCAGCGGCAGGATGGCCTCGGCCCCGGCTTCACCTGCCATCCCCAAACCGCCCTCGAATGAAAACAGGCCAGGCTCCGAGACCACACCGCCACGGGCAAAAGGCGTCACCGCTCCGAGCAGCCCCGAGACACCGGCGGAAAGCCCCTGCCCGACCGACTGAACGGCTCCGGTCACGGCTTGTCCCGCCAGATTTTCCAGCGGAGCCAGTGCCGAATTCAGCGCCCGCGACGAGGCACCCAATGCCAGCCGGGAAAACACCTGCTGCAAGCTCTTGCCATCGACCAGCGCCGCCTTCAGCCCGCCTGTCAGGTTGAGTGAAAACCGCTGAGCCTCGCGGGAGATCTCGCTCATCTGGCGCGAAAACTGCTCAAGTTCGGACAAGGGCTCGCTGACGCCCAGGTCCAGTCCGTCATCTGATGCGGGCATGAAGCATTCCTCTCAAGTCGCTGATCAGTCTGGAAAACGCCGCATCAAGGCGGCCAGCTCGACAGCTGCCAGTTGCCCACTTGCGGCACGCGCGTCTGGCGATAGCAGAGCGGCAGAGAGTTCCGGCAGGGTCGCAGCCCAGAATGTCTGAGGCGACCACCCCAACCGACTGAAGGCCAAGTGCATCAGCCTTGACCAGAGGCCACCTCTCCCGGCAGCGTCCCTTGCGCAAAAGGGGCGGAGGTCGGTCCCTGTTCCTCATCGTCTTGCTGGGTATCATCGCCGCTGCCGAAGGTGACATGCAGCAGATCGGCGGCAATCGCGACAAAGCCGGCTGCTCCACCTACGCCGCGCATCATCGCCACCTGATCATCTGAAACCTCGTTGCCAGCGCCGCGCAGTCCTGCACCCAGAACCCGGATCAAGTCGGGCGTCGACAGTTTGCCGGAGGCGAAGTGATCCGCCAGTCCCTGCAGGTCGGAGCAACCAAGAGCTTCCTCCAGCTCGGCCAGTGCGCCCAGTGTCAGAACCAGGGTCCAGGAGCGGCCATCCAGCATTGCGGATATTTCACCGCGAAGACGATTGGGCATGATGCCTCCTCTGCAGTCTTTCGTAAGATCGGATGTGAGTGTGGTTAGTCGGCGGTGAACCCGAGCTCACCGGCACTTTCCAGTGCCAGCTCATAGGTCACCTCGCCATCGTGGCGCCCCGCATATTCCAGCGCCGTGACCTGAAACGGACCTTCGAGCGTGCCGAAATCCGGTACGATCACCCGCCAGGGGCGCACAGAGCCTTCAAAAAACAACGATCGGACGGCGGCATCGCTTGCCTGATCACGAAACAGGCCGGAGCCTGACAGACTGGCGGCGCGGGTTCCGGCGTTTTCCAACAGCTCGCGCCAATGGCCGGCGCTGTCGGCGTTGGTGATGTCGACAAGGCTGGCATTGAAGGCAATGCGCCGCGCCCGCAGACCGGCGACCGTCTGAAAACTAGCGGTGCCGTTGAGGTCGAGTTTGAGCAAGAGGTCACGTCCAGCCTGAGCAGTCATGGCAGGGTTCCTTGAGTGGTGTCGCTTTGGCGGTCAGGCCTGAGGTTCGGTCACGGCCCGCAGCGATGCTTCGGCCCGGAAGGTCCGGCCATCACGCATCAGTCGGGAGGTCACTTCGGTCACCTGCAGACCTATCAACCGGTGGCCCGTCAATTCGGGCGGTTCGTCCATCAGCAGTCGAGCAGCGCGTTGAACACCCCCCAGCGCCTCGTCGCGAGAGGCTGCGCGGGAGAAGACCGCCAGCACAAGCTCATGCACCTCGCCCTCGTCCACCCGTGTCAGCAGCGGGCGAGAGCCGAGAGCTGCCAACACCACAAACGGAAATTTCTGATTGCGTGGGGCTGCATCAAAAATGCGGTTGGCGCCGATCCGGCTTGTCAGGTCCGCATCCGCAGACAGGCGCGCGAAAAGGCCTGCACGCAGGGCCAGGGCAGCATGGCTCATGAGGGGGCCTCTTCGGTTTCGGTTTCAACTTCCGCCAGACAAAGACTGTATTCCCCCCGGCGCCCCTCTTCGGCCACCGACAGAAGACGGAAGCGGTCGCGCGGGCTTGTCACCTGCCATCCGGCGCCAATGTCATCGCGACGGCGCAGGCGAATGGAATGGGTGGCCGTTGCCCGCAGGCTGCCGGCAGACACCGCCTCGCCCTGCCGCAGCAGACGGATTTCGGCAAAGTCGCTGCCTGCCGGGGTGTAGACCAGCGACTGGGATCCGTCTGCTGATGCGGTGAAAACCGGCGCCTGCAGCTCGACAGCTGAGCGATAGCGTCCGGCGCTCATAGCTGCGGGATCCGGTTGACCGACAGCAGCCGGTCCAAGCCAAATGGCAGGCTGGCCATGGAGAGCTCGGTTCCTGCCTCGCGGTTTTCAAACCAATGGGCAGCGAGCAAGCGTACGGCCTGACGCAAGGTGGCGGGCACAGTGTCTGCGGCATCGCCATACCCGGCAATGAAATCGATCTCGATGGCCGAAAGCTCGGTGATGGACAGACCGGCGCCCGGCAAGACCTTCACACGGGCTGGATCGCTGCCCTTCGACAGGCTCCAGAACGCTTGCGCCAGATCAGACGCCGCCCCCACCCGATCATACAGCAGCACCTGGGAGACTTCCTGTACCGGGCCCGTCGGCAACGGCACCACCCGGCCCATGGGCCAGCGGTCGAGATACAATCGCCACGTCTGGCTGATCAACGACCGGCGGGTTTCACGCTCCACATGCTCGCGCGCTGCGGTGATCATGTCCTGCAGGAAATCGTCTTCCGCAGAGCCCGAGAGGCGCAGATGCGCCTTCATCTGGGCCACAGACACCGGCTCGGATGCAGGCGCCGCAATCAATGCCGCTGTCATGACAACCTCCTGATCGTTCTGTTTGGGAAAATCGTTTCGGCAAAAAGATGCCGGGGCCGATCACTCGGCCCCGGCTCAAGGTGCGGGGAGGATTGATGGGGGCAGAGAAGACGGGAGGTGCCTTGCCCTTGCCCCTTTTTAAGGACCGGCGATCCACCGCTGCGTGACGAGCGCGAGCAAAAGACCGCCCCGATCAGGCGGAAAAACTCAGCAGCTTGATGGCGTCATAATCCTGAACGCCGCCACCCACCCGCTTGGTGGTGTAGAAAAGCACGTAGGGCTTGGCGGAATAGGGATCGCGCAGGATGCGGACGCCGACCCGGTCAACCACCAGGTAGCCGCGTTTGAAGTCGCCGAAGGCAATTGCCGTTTCATCCACGCCGATGTCCGGCATGTCTTCGGCTTCACTGACGGGGAAATTCAGCAAGGTCGCTGCGGCCCCCGCGCTGACCGGTGGCTGCCAGAGGTAATTGCCGTCACCGTCCTTGAGCTTGCGCAATGCCCCTTGCGTTCGCCGGTTCATGACGAAGCGGGCATTCTGGCGGTAGCCGCTCTTCAGCGCATAGATCAGATCGAGCAGCACATCGGCAGGCGCAGTTGCCTGAAAGGCTCCTGCCTCACCGGTTGCGATGGTGCCAAGCGAACCCCAGGCCCAACTGGTCTCGGCCACCTGCGGCACGGACAGAAAGCCCATAGGCTTGTTGACGCCATCGCCATTGATGAAGGCGGAGCCCTCCTGCTCGGCAAAGGCGGTCTCCACTTCCTCGGCAATCCAGGCGTCCATATCAACCGCTGCATCGTCGAGCAGTGCGGAGGTGGCCGCCGGCATGGCGTAGAGCTCCATGGCCGGGAACGTCAGCTCGGCCAGAACCGGTGACGAGGTTTGCGGGCGAGCCGCCGTCTCCCCGACCCAGCCGGCCTGCGGCCCGGTGATGGAGAACGGCTTCTTGAACGAGGCGGAAGACACCTGACGGTTGCCGGCGATGGCGCGGATCGGCGAGACATTGGCCAGTCGGGACAAAATACCCGCTTCGGTTTCCTCCGGCACCAGATAGCCGCCGTCCGGGTCCGACCCGATCGACAGGGCCTTGGTGTCGAGACTGGTCAGGGCGCGTTCCCGTCCGGTGCGCATGTAGGTTTCAAAGGCCGCCTTGCGCTCCAGCGCCGGGCCGGTGCGATGGCGCTCCGAGACGCCACCCAGCGGCGGGCGGGCGTTTTTGATCGACAGCGCATCAAGACGCCGTTGAGTGGCATCCAGCACCGCATCTAGCCGATCGAGTTTTTCCAGGGTGACAACGTCGGAAGCACCGCGCTGCTCGATCTCCTGCAGCCGGGCATCATTGACCTGCCGATAGCTCTCGAAGGCGGAGAAGAACTCGTCAAAGGTGCGGGCAACATCCTCGCCGGACCCGGCAGGCAAGGCCGGAACGGTAGCCACTTCCGGGGTTTCCGCCTTGGTCTCAAAGGCCGATTTGATTTCAAATGGCAGATGCGCGTTTGGTTGGGTGGGAGTGGTCGGGTCAGATCGTGTCATGTCAGTCACAGGCTCCTCCTTGAGCGGTACGTCCCCAGCCGGCCGGTGAGACGGGCGACCGGAACTTGGGCGGATTTTTGTGTGGTGGCCTCTGGCGGCGCGACGAGCTGCACACGGGCGCCCGGTATCTGCGGAAAGGTGACGAGAGACACCTCCCACAGATCGATTTCTGTCAGAACGCGGCGGGCGGCTTTTCCCGTCTGCGCCCGCACGGCCTTGAAGCCGATGGACAGGCCGCTGAGGGCGCCGCTGGCAATCAGCCGGGCTGCCTCTTCCGAGCGCTGCACGCCCGGTGTCAGGTGGCCGGTGACCCGCAGCCCGAGGTGGTCCTCACAGACCGCTGTCCAGCGCCCGATGGGACGGGACGGATCGTGTTGCCACAGCATCGGCAGGGATCGGTGCGCTTGGTTGCGCAGGACGCGGGCAAAGGCGCCGGGGCGGATCATGTCGCCGCCGCCGTCGACCACATCAAACAGCGCCGCGTAGCCGGTCAGGACGGCACCAGTCATCGCAGCCCCTCCTGTGGCTTGTCCGAAAGCACCGCCATCAGCTTGGCCAGCCGGTCGGCAAAGGAGCGGAACTCTTTTGTGGCTGCAGGGACAGCTGCTCGGGATCCGGGATGCGGGTCGTCAAGGCGTGCAGATTTCAGGCTCGCAGCCATTTCGGCGCTCCTTTTTCAAAAATGTCTTTGATGTTTGACCTCAGTCGCTTGACTGATTTTCCTGAGATAAACCTGCTGCGGCTGGCGGGTTTAGAACCCGGTTGAGAAACCGGTTTAACCGGGCGATCTCGTCGACAAAGGCGGAGAACCGCCGATTGGCTGCGGCCAGCTCGCGCACCAGCCCCAGCGCCAATGCAGACGCCGCCACGGCCCAGAGAAACAGCGCCAGATGGGCCAGGTCGCCGCGCTCGATCACCGAGCGGGTGATGTCCTCACTCATCGCCCCGCGCTCACGCTTCGCCCTGCTGCAGGCCGTAGCCGACGGCCATGCGTTTCTCGTCGTCGGACAAAAACTCTGCCGCGCCGACCCGCCGCCACAAGGCCTCGCGTTCCGCCGACAGGGCTTCGATGCCGTCCAGATCCGGTATCAGGGACAATGGGAGGTCGCCAAACGCCGGGCCGAGCCAGCCGGTCAAGGCGGCGGCCGTGCGCCCCACCAGCGGCAGCACGCAGGTGCGCCAGAAGGCCAGATTGGCCTCGCGGTAATTGGCGTAGGTGTTGTCTCCGGGAATGCCCAGCAGCATCGGCGGCACGCCGAAGGCCAGGGCGATTTCCCGCGCCGCCTGGTTCTTCGCCTCGATGAAATCCATGTCCTTCGGCGTCAGCCCCATCGGCTTCCAGTCCAGCCCGCCTTCCAGCAGCAGAGGCCGCCCGGCGTTCTTGGCGCCCTGGTAGCCGGCCTCCAGCTCCTGCTTCAGCCGGTCGAACTGATCCGGCGACAGGTTCGTCGCCTCGCCCTGACCGTAAACCAGCGCCCCCGAAGGCCGGGCGGCGTTATCAAGCAGCGCCTTGTTCCAGCCTGCCGCCGCATTGTGGGTGTCGAGGCTGACCTGGGCGGCCTCGATCGGGGCAAAGCCGTAATGATCATTCAGCGGATGAAACAGCTTCAGATGCCGCACCGTGGCAATGTCGCTGCCCTCTCCCGGTACAGTGCCGAGACGCAAGGAACGACCGCCGACGCTGTAGTCGACCGCCTCGACCCAGCCGGAGGCGGCGACCACCAGCTTCACCCGGTCCGGCCGCAGGGGATGCAGCTCGCGCAGACTGCCTTCCACCGAGACCTGCTCCAGAAACGCGTTCCCGGCGCCGAGCAGATGGCCATAGACCGTTTCCAGAAACTCTGCCCCGGTCATTTCGCCATTCGGCTGTGCCAGAAGCGCCTTCAGAGGATGCGTCGTAACCTCCTGATCGGCCTCGAACAAACCGAGGGGAACAGAGGCAGCCGCCTCGCTGATCAACCGGATGCAGCGGTAGACCACCGGGTTGCGGGCATAGCCCTCGCGGGCCAGCGCAGCATAGTCGCGCGGGCTCCAGACCGGCGCCTGATGACCGCTCCAGGCAATCAATGGCGCCGTTTGCGAGGCCTTTGTTTCTTCTGCCACCCGTGTTGGCCGGAACCCGGCGGCGGCACGGCGAAATGGGAAAGAGGATTCAAGTCTTCCGAACAAGCGCATGATTCAATAAGCCTTTCGCCTGCAGTTTAAAGATTGATTCAAGACGTTTGTCGCATGGGACTTCCCGCCGCCTTAAAGCTGCCGTAAGGTCAATATACGTGAAGATACCTAGTGCAGCCTGGCCCCATCCTCTGCACGCCGCAGTGCCGGAGATCTGAGAAATGTCCCACTCGACCGTGTCCGACTGTCCAGAGAAAAATGCCGCGACAAGCGGTGAACCGGACGTGCCCAATGGCATTCGCTTCCACACCTGGTTGCCGCTCAGCGCCGAGCGCGCCTGGCTGGTTCTGACCAAGGCGGAACACCTGAAGGAATGGTTTGGCGATCACATCTCCCTTGATGCGACCCCCGGCGGCTTCTTTCGCGAAATCACCCATCGGGACGGTCGCAAGGTCGTGACCTTTGGCCAGATGAAGCAGCTGGAACCGCCGCAGCGCATCACCATGACCTGGTCTGACGAGGACTGGGGCGTGGAAACCGAGCTGGAATTGTTGCTGACTGGCCTGCCCGACGGAACCCTTTGCACCCTGACCCACTCCGGATGGTGCGGGCTTGATCCGAACACCGCCGCCGCCGTCCGACTGGATCACGAGGCCGGATGGAAACGTCATCTGACCAGCCTCGAGGCCTATTGCCGCTTGCAGCTTGGCGTGCCAGTACCTCGCCAGACGGGCCCAAATCCAAATCGGGTCCGGCCGCTGGGCGCAACCATCGTGCTGCCATCACCAGAGGTCGCCGGATTGGCCGCCACAGTGCGATAGAGACAGGACACAGAACACCCGAGGCCAGGTCCGGCTGACTGGTCATCAGGGCAAAGCCCCATCGTCGGAGGTCGAAAACCACCTCCGTCCAGCCGGGAAAACCCGCACGAAACGGCGTCTTTCACAAATGACGCACACGTGGTTCGGCCCTTGAGCCCAGCAGCAACTCGCTGACTGCCCAGACCAGCGCATCCAGCCGGTCGGGGGACCGGCCGCTGGACAGACCGCTCGGCGAGAAATCACACATTTCATCTTCCAGCTCCGGAAACACACCGGCATGTTTCACCTTGCCCTGATCGTACAGCATGGCGACCGGCTCGGCCCGGGCGTGCTTGCTGCGACTGGCGTGAACGCGTTTCACCGGTGCCGTGTCATCGACTGAGCGGATCACCTCGCTGACCATCTCGCCGCCCTGGTTGACCTCCGCCACCAGACAATCCGCATCAAGCGCATGATACAGCCCGGTGGCCGCAGCGGCCCATTGTCCCGGCTTGGCCTGAGGCAGCGATCTGTCGGCCAGCACATAAACCCGCCCATCCTCGCCCAGACCTGCCGCCACCAGGCCGCAGGCATCCGAGCGCTTGCCCGATGAGGCGGGCGGGTCGATGGCAACGACAATGCGGACGAAGCGGTCAGGTACCTGTTCGACCCGGCACTGTTCCACCCCGGCACGCGACCACAGGGCGTCGGGTCTGTCCTCGATCAGCTCGCCGTCCAGCTCCTGCCGTCCCAGACGCGTGCCGGCATAGCGCCCGACAACAGCCTCCAGAAACCCCGGCGCCAGAAAAGGCGCGTTGACCCGTGTCGGAGCATGGGTGACGGAGGTCGCCTCTAGTCCCAGCAGCCGCTTTAGCAGTGGCACCGGGCGCGGGGTCGTGGTGATCAGTTGCCGGGGCCTCTGGCCCAGGCGCAAACCGAATTGCAGCATGTCGAAGGTCTCCTCGGCGTTTTTCCATTTTGCCAGTTCGTCGCACCACGCCAGGTGAAACTGCGGCCCCCGCAGGGCCTCCGGATCCTCTGAGCTGAAGGCCTGAGCGACTGCACCGCCCGGCCACTCCAGCCGGCGCCGGGTGGGAATCCATACCGGACGCTCGGCCTTCTGGTGGACTGCCAACAGCCCGGACACGCCTTCCACCATCACCTCGCGCACATCGGCATAGGTTTCGCCGACCAGAGCGATGCGCAGCGGTCCGTCCTCCAGCTGCCCGGTGTTTGTGTGTGCTCTTGGGCCGACACTGGCGCGCAGCCATTCCGCCCCGGCGCGTGTCTTGCCCGCGCCACGGCCGCCCATCAGCAGCCAGATGCGCCAGTCGCCCGCCGGCGCCAGTTGATGGCCATGGGCAAAGGTCTGCCAGTCATTCAGCAGAAAGCGCATTTCCGTCTGGGTCAGCTGGCTCAGCGCGCCCTCCAGCTGGCCCCGCCCCGCACAAGCGCTCAAGGCGCTGCGCAAGCGTTCGGCGCAGGGTGTCCGGGTCGAGACCGTTTTCGCTGCCCCGCCCATCGGCGTCTGTGTCGTCGGATCCTTCGACCCTGCTGTCTCGTTGTCCGGGCACCTCTGCATGGCCGCGCGCTCCCTTTGCTTTGGCTGGCATGCCCGCGTCCCGCTCGGCTTCCGCCTGCAGCCCCAGCAGCACGGTCAATGTGCGTGCCAGGCTCGCCAGGGTTTTCACGGTCCTGTCGATCTCGCCAATGTCGGCGACCCCGGCTTCCGCCTGTGTGCCTGAAGTGGCTAGTCTTTGCGTCTCCAGCGCCTTCAGGCGGCTCTCCATGCGCTCCATCTGGGCGGCGAAGGAGCGATACAGCCGGGCGATCATCGCAGCCCGCGCTTGCGGGTCCTGCAAGGACAGGTGTTCCCCTTGCGCCAGGGCTGCCGACGGGTCGTCGTCTTTCGCTGGATACTTACGCCAGCCGACCTTCCGTCCGCCCTTGCGACGGGCTCGCTTTGCTTCCATGCGCCGGCGCATTTCGGCTTCCACCTCCGCACGACTCGGCGGTTCGCGCCCGGCCTGCTCAGCCAACCGTCCCATCCGTTGCACCACCGCATCGACCAGCAACGGGTTCAACTTCACCGGAGGCCGTGGGCACGGGTTCTCTCCCGGGCCTGGAACTGTCTGGCTTGCTTCAGTCAGGTTTGCGTCAGCCTGCATCCCGTCAGTCTGGCTTGCATCAGGTAGGCACCCGTCGCTCGGCCCCCCCGCCCGCTTCCCCATGTCGCTCTCTCCCCTGTCCCTATGCCCCGTGTCGCTTTGCCCCGTGTCGCTCTCATCCTGCTGGCGTTTCAAAGTCTCATCCCCCTCACGCCTCTGCACCGCAGCTTCCCCCCCTCGCCCCCCGCGTTCATTCCATGGGAGGAGTAACAAGGAACCAGGCGCGCAAAAAACGCTCCACCCCTCGCCTCCGTCATCCCGGACAAGCGCAGCACAGAGCCGGGACCGGTGAGCCAAAGTGGTCGCCATCAAGTCGCAAGTGCCAACCTCTCCCGCGTCATGCCATGGCTCGACCATGGCATCCATGCCGTGACCTCTCCTCACCAGAAGCCTCAGCGAACAGCACGGGATGACGCGTGGGGCGCAGACGAGCGAAAGCATCCGGCGCCGAGAAATCCTCGCCAGATGCCCAAAAAATCGTTTGTTTCAAGTGAGTTAAGAAACGCGACCCAAAGTTGTCCCCGAGGCGTCAGACTGTGCGAAGCTAAGCCTCATTCAGCGCACCAGAGCCCGGCAACAGCCGCAGTTCTTCGATCATGCCAAGACCCTAGCAGACGAGCGTGACGCTGTCAAGAATATATTCCTATACTTCAAGCAACCCACAGTGATCGACTGGTTTTTCTATCCGCCCCGCTCAAACGGAGCGGCCCTGTTTTTCAGCCCGTTTCAACCACTTGGCGCGTTTTTGCGGGGTTGAGTTGCGGACGGGCGAAAACTCGGTGATGCGCAGCAGTTTGAGGCCGACGAAATTGACGATCTGTTTTTTCAACTGCTGCTTCAGGCCGAAACCATAGATCCAGTGAAGGAAGACTTTTGGCGTGTCGGAAGTGAGGAGAACTTCCGAGGTGCGGCCCTTGAGAAGAGCCACTGGCAGCAGCTTGCCATCGTCATAGCGGAAGGCCTTGCCGTGCAAAAAGCTTCGGTCGATCAACCCCTTGAGCTTGGCCGGCATGCCGCCCCACCACAACGGGTGGGCGATGACGAGATGGTCGGCCCACAGCAGGTCATCCCAAAAAGCCTGCAGATCCGGCTCCAGCGGCTTGGCATCGCGAAACCGGGAGACGCCGAAGTCCGCATCGAAGCTCATGGCGCTGAGGCGATGGGTGCGCATCTGATGGCCTGCCGCCCCTGCTCCATCGGCATAGGCCTGCAACAGGGCGTGCGAAAGGCTTTCGGCAGCCGGGTGGCCGTCGAGCAGCAAAATATTTTTCGTCATGTCTTCTCTCTGTTTGTTCGAGCCTGTGCGACCCATCCGGACCGATGACAAAATCGCAAAGGCGAAGCGAATGGTCTCGAAACGACTTTCTCTTAAATTGACCGCGGTCATTTTTTGACATCGCCAGCGATTCAGGTCAAGATTTATTTTGACCACGGTCATTTTTAAGCGAAAGATGCACATGCCCAATCCCCCTTCCAACCCCACCTCCTCTGCCACCACGCCGGCCGCGCGCCCGCGGCAACGTCGGCCCCAGGCACGGACGCTGAAGACACGGGAGAAGGTTCTGGAAGCCGCGCGCCAGATGGCTGAACGGTCCGGCGGGCTGGAAGAGCTGACGGCAGAAGCCATTGCGGCGGAAGCTGGCGTGGCGAAGGGAACGATCTTCGCGCATTTCACGGATATGGACGGACTGCTGTCCTATCTGCTTCTGGATCGGCTGGCTGAGCTGATAAAGCCTGAAGGATCAGAACCTTACGCGCACGGTTCCGGCGTACATCCTGCACCTCTGGAGGGTGTGCTTGGCAAGATGGAGCAGCTGATCCGGGTGATCACCACGGACCAGACCGTGCTGCGGCTGTTTTTACAGAACACCGGCTACGGCATTGGCACTTGCGCCCCGGAATTCCTCGCCGTTCTGCACAGGCTCGACGGAGAACTCGAAGCGTTTCTAAGGGCTTGGCAGGAACACTCGCAGTGGCGCCCGGCGCTGCGACAGGACCTGGATCCGGCGGAAATGACCGATGGGCTGATCGCCTTCATGGTCCATGCCGCCCTGAAACACCGCTCCGGCCAGACCGCTGACTTGTCGGATGTGCTAGCACGGTTGAAACGTCATACCCGAGCCTATCTGACTGTGGCAAAGTAGGTCGCGCCTCGGCACCGACCGGCGCCAGAACCAGATCCACAAGCCAGCCCTTTTCGCCGCCAGTGACAGGTCATCAATTTGCCCCTCCCCATCGCCTCTCCGATCCCAGCGCGTAAATACGTCTTTTTTATCAGCATCTTCCTGGCACTCGCCAATCTCGCCTATGCGCTTTTGGCGAACATCTGGTTCCTGCTGCCAGCGCTGATCTTCATCGGTCTTGCGGTGGTCGGGATCCTGGATCTGAGGCAAAAACGGCATTCCGTTCTGCGCAATTATCCGATCCTCGGGCATTTTCGCTACATGTTCGAATCCATCCGCCCGGAAATGCGACAGTATTTCTTCGAGAGCAATCTCGACGGTACCCCGTTCTCCCGCGAACAACGCTCTCTGGTCTATGACCGGGCAAAAGACATCGAGGGCAACAAGCCCTTCGGCACCGAGCATGATCTTTATGCCGAGGACTACTCCTGGATGAACCACTCGATGGTGCCCAAGGGCGGACCGGGAAAGCCCCGCAAAGACCCGCGCAGTGACGAAACCCTACGAGTTCTGATAGGTGGACCGGATTGCACAAAGCCCTATTCCGCCTCACTTTTCAACATTTCGGCCATGAGTTTCGGCGCTCTGTCGGCCAATGCGATTACTGCGCTGAATTCCGGTGCGGCGATGGGGAATTTCGCCCACGACACCGGCGAAGGCGGCATCTCGCGCTATCACAAGCAACCCGGTGGCGACCTGATCTGGGAGATCGGCTCGGGTTATTTCGGTTGTCGATCGGCTGAAGGCGGCTTCGACCCAGTGGCTTTCGCCACCCAGGCTGCCCTGCCGCAGGTGAAGATGATCGAAATAAAGCTGAGCCAGGGCGCAAAACCCGGCCACGGCGGTGTGCTGCCTGCACCGAAGGTCAGCGAGGAGATTGCCGAGGCGCGCGGCGTGACGAGAGGCGAGGATTGTGTATCTCCCTCCGCCCATTCAGCCTTCTCCACACCGCTAGAACTTGTTGATTTTATTATCAAACTTAGAAATCTTTCGGAAGGAAAGCCTGTCGGTATCAAGCTGTGCCTGGGGCATAAGTGGGAGTTCATGGCGCTCGTCAAGGCGATGATCGAGCGCGATACGGCACCGGATTTCATTGTCATTGATGGGGCGGAAGGTGGCACCGGCGCGGCTCCGCTTGAGTTCTCCAACCATCTGGGCACGCCGCTTCGCCAGGGTCTGGTGTTCGTGCACAACACATTGATCGGCGCCGGACTGCGCCAGAGGATCAGTCTTGGCGCCAGCGGCAAGCTGATCACTGCGTTTGACATTGCCGCGACGCTAAGTCTTGGAGCAGACTGGGTAAATTCAGCAAGAGGCTTCATGTTTTCCATCGGCTGCATCCAGTCCCAGAGCTGCCACACCAACCGCTGTCCGGTTGGCGTCGCCACGCAGGATCCACAGCGTCAGGAGGCTCTCGTGGTGCCGGAGAAATCCATCCGGGTCGCCAACTTCCACCGCAACACCTTGCGGGCCCTTTCGGAATTTGCCGAGGCCTCCGGGCTGGACTCCCCACGTCAGCTGCAGCCAGAGCATATTTATCTGCGTGAAGGCCACCGCGAGATATTGCCCGCCAGTGCCGCACTGGAGTGGTTGAAGAAGGGGGCGTTGTTGATACAGAACGACATTGCCGGATACTCGACCTATTGGAAAATGGCGCAAGCCAGCAGTTTCGAACCAATCAAGAGCGTCGAAGCCGCTCATGATGAACGCAAACAGGACACGTGAGCATCCGGCACGGCGAGTGGCGCATAGGTGCAGTGATCCTCTTCGCTACCAGAAGAAGGAAATATCCTTTCGGCTTTGAATTAGGCAAATTTACCAAGGACAAAAGCAGGGTAAATACTGATACTATTCGCAGGAACTGTAAGTATAAAATAATTTACTGTGCTCACAACGTCAAAACAAGGTGACTTTTCACACTGCATTAACCAAAACTCTCCAATGCTCTGCACTAGATATTGTTTGGAGCACCCGAATGTCCCTGTTTAAGCGCAAAAAAACTTCTCAACTTGAAGACATTTACAGTGCATTGGACCGTTCCCAGGCTGTCATTGAGTTTAACCCTGACGGTACGATCCTCACCGCCAACGAAAATTTCCTCAAGACGCTCGGCTATGAGCTCTCTGAAATTCAGGGCCATCATCACTCGATGTTTGTCAGCGAGAGCGACCGGAGAAGCTCAGAATACCAGGACTTCTGGGCAAGCCTGTCACGCGGCGAGTTCAAGGCCGGACAGTTCAAGCGCATCGACAAGAATGGTGAAGAGGTCTGGATCGAAGCAACCTACAACCCGATCCGCAAATCTGATGGCACGCCTTACAAGGTTGTGAAATTCGCCTCCGACATCACAGCGCGGATCGAAGAAGCCGCCGAGATGAAAGGCCAGGTTGCTGCCATCAATGAAGTCAGCGCGGTCATTCATTTCGATCTGGACGGCACAATCCTTCACGCCAATCCGAATTTCCTTGAGGCAATGGGCTACAGCCTGAATGAAATTCGCGGCAAGCACCACTCCATCTTCGTCGACAATGACTATAGCCGGAGCGATGAATACACCCAGTTCTGGGCAGGATTGAAGAATGGGAAATTCTGCGCCGGACAATACAAGCGCCTTGCCAAGGGCGGACGAGAAATCTGGATCGAAGCTTCCTATAATCCCATCCTGAAACCCGACGGAACGCCATACAAGGTGGTCAAGTTCGCCACTGACATCACCAAGCAGGTTGAGCTTCTGAAGAACCTGGAAACAATCATCAACGGCAATTTCGGTGAGATAGAAGGTGCGTTGACGAGCTCCGAACAGCAGACCTACTCTGCCGTGTCCGCTGCGGACGAAACCAGCAACAATGTTCAGACGATCGCATCTGCGACAGAAGAACTTGCTGCCTCGATCCGTGAAATCGCCCACACGATGAACCGGTCACGCGATGCCACGACGGCCGCCTCGGAATGCACCCAGTCGGCCAGCAATGCGACCGTCCGGCTCAACGACGCAACACGGGCGATGACCGGTATCGTCAAGCTGATCCAGGACATTGCCGAGGAAATCAATCTTCTGGCGCTCAACGCCACGATTGAATCCGCTCGCGCCGGGGAAGCCGGCCGTGGCTTTGCGGTGGTGGCCAATGAGGTTAAGAATCTGGCCGGACAGGCCGCCAAGGCGACAGAGCAAATCACCCAAGAAATCTCCGGCATTCAGACCATTTCCGGCGATGTCGTGGCGGCCCTGGAAAAAATCAACAGTGCAGTTGAAACCGTCGAGGAGCAGGTCGCCTCCGCCTCGGCTGCCGTGGAAGAACAGAGCGTTGTCACCAACGGCATGTCTCACAACATGCAGGATGCAGCCAATGCTGTGGGCACCATTTCCCGGTCCGTCACCGACATCAAGTCATCGGTGCTTAACATCAGCTCCGCTGTTGTCAAAACACGGGATGCCACCAGCGTGCTTGCACGCTGACCGGGCTGTTTTGCCAAGGCGCTTTAAGGTTTGTCTGAAGAGGATGTCGGCATTTCACTGCCTGCCGGCACTTCTCCTGGCCAGCTGACAACATGCGCCTCATAATCCTCAATCTCGATACCGTCCTCCGGGACCGTCATGCCGGTTACTGAAATTCCCGCCTGGTGCACCGTGTCCGGATCGCCGGAGAGCAACGGATGCCACCAGTAGAGGTCCTCCCCGTCACGCACAAGACGATAGGCACAGGTCGGCGGTAGCCAGGTCAGGGTGTTGACCTCTTCCACGGTCAAGCGGATGCAGTCGGGTACGGTGTCAGCGCGGTTTTCATAATCGCGGCAACGACAACTGTCGCCATCGAGCAGAGTGCAGGCGACATCGGTCCAGACAATGGCACCGGTATCCCAGTCTTCCAACTTGTTCAGACAGCAGCGCGCGCAGCCATCACACAAGCTTTCCCACTCGGTCCGGTTCATCTCGTCCAGCTTCTTGGTCTTCCAGAACGGTAAATCGCTGGATGTCTTGGCTGGATTTTCTGTTGGGGCGATTGATTTCATCTGTCTTTTGACGTTCCTTGTCAGGACATGATTTGGCTCGCGGACTAACAGGGTCCGCATCAAACGGCAAGCAGGACTTCCCACCTTGGTAGATAAGGACAGGACAGAGGACGCTGCATCCACCGGATCCGACGGAACTTCTCCCGACGGCAATGAGGATGTGGTGCGCGGTGAGACAGATGTCTCGCAGCGGGGCGCTGCCGAATCTCCTGCAGCTCATCTGAAGCCCAAGCGCGGCATTGGCCACTGGTTTCTGGGGCTGGACGCCTGGCTCGATACCGGCCTCTGGGCACTTGGCTCAACCCTGCGCAGAGGTGCAGAGGCCTATGATGGGTTCCTGCGGCGCTTCCGGGCGCGCGGCTTCTGGCGGGCCATGGCCGAGGTGGCTTCTGAAGGCGCGACCTGGGGGCTGGTCGGGCTGGCCGTCATGCTGGCCTTCGCGCAACCGGCGTTTGAGGCAACCCGGCACTCCGACTGGCGAACAACCGATGACTTCGCCGTCACCTTTCTGGACCGCAACGGCAAGGAAATCGGCAAGCGTGGCATCGTGCTGAATGACAGCGTGCCGCTGGAGGAAATCCCCGACGGGCTGGTGAAAGCCACGCTTGCCACTGAAGATCGACGGTTTTTTCTCCACTTCGGCATCGACATTCTGGGGACCTTCCGCGCCATCGTCGAAAATGCCCGCGCCGGCGGGGTCGTTCAGGGAGGGTCGACCTTGACCCAGCAGCTGGCTAAGAACCTGTTTCTGACCAATGAGCGAACTCTGGGCCGCAAGATCAAGGAAGCCTATCTTGCGCTGTGGCTGGAAGCTAATCTCACCAAGAACGAAATCCTCAAGCTCTACCTCGACCGGGCCTACATGGGCGGTGGGGTATTCGGCGTGACGGCAGCAGCCGAATTCTACTTCGACAAGAACGTGCGTGAGCTGACCCTGGCGGAGAGCGCCATGCTGGCCGGCCTCTACAAGGCACCGGTCAAATATGCGCCACATGTCAACCTTCCGGCAGCACGTGGGCGGGCCAATGAAGTGCTGACCAATATGGTGCAGGCCGGGTTCCTGACCGAGGGCCAGGTGATCGGTGCCAGACGCAACCCCGCGCAGGCGGTGGATCGCACCCAAGAGCAGCTGCCGGAATATTATCTCGACTGGGCCCTGGAGGAAGTGAAGAAGCTTTCCCGCAAGAACCCAGATCTGGCCCGCGACCGGATTGTGACTGTACGCACGCCCTTCGACGCCGCTCTGCAAAAACAGGCGGATGAGGCGGTCTCCTCCGTATTGGCAGAAAACGCCAAGATCCGTGACGTGGATGAGGCAGCCCTCGTGGCAATGCGCAGCGACGGCGCAGTCGTCGCCATGGTCGGCGGGTCGTCTTATGGAGAAAGCCAGTTCAACCGGGCAACCAACGCCCTGCGCCAACCCGGTTCCTCATTCAAGCCCTTCGTCTACATCACCGCTTTCATGAATGGCTATGACAAGAACAGCATCGTGCCCGACCGGCCGCTGACAATTGGCAACTGGAGCCCGCGAAATTATGGTCGCAGCTACCGCGGACCGGTGTCTCTGAAACTGGCCTTGACCAAGTCGATCAACACCATACCGGTGCGTCTGGCGCAGGCAATCGGCCGCAAGAAAATCATCGAAACGGCTTATGACATGGGCCTGACCCATGAGCTGGAAGATGTGGTGACACTGCCAATCGGCTCCTCAGAGGTAACCGCCATCGACATGGCCGGATCGTATTCTGCCTTTGCCAATGGCGGCTACCGCGCCACGCCCTATGCCATTCTCGAAGTGACCAACACCGAGGGCCGCGTGCTTTACAACCGGGCGCGCGACGAAGCGGAACCAAAGCGAGTGCTGCCGGCCGACAAGGTGGCGGAAATGAATGAGATCCTGGTCAATGTGGTGGAGGCGGGCACCGGCGGTCGGGCGCGCATCGACGGGGTCGTCGCGGCGGGCAAGACCGGCACGACCTCGGCTTATCGCGATGCCTGGTTCGTCGGCTACACCGGCAACTTCACCGCTGCGGTTTGGTACGGCAACGACAATTTCTCTTCCACACGGCGGGTGACCGGTGGAAGTCTGCCGGCCATGACCTGGCAGAAGTTCATGGAGTTTGCGCATCGGGATGTCGAGCTCGCGCCAATGCCCGGTGTTGACCCGGACACACTGCCGCGGTTTCCCAAGACCGGGATAGCCACAGGGCCAGAGCAGAAAACTCAGCCGCAGCTGCTGAACCGTAATACCCAGAAAGCGCTGCAAGAAATCGAGGACGCCTTGCAACGCATGGCACCCCAGGTGCAGGCTGACCTCTTGCAGGGATCGCGACCAGCAGGCGTTCTGGCGCCCCATGAGGTTGCAAGCTCCGCTGCCCCCTCCGCCAGCATGACCAGCATGGTCGGGAGTACGGCGCGATGAGCGTTGCCGACGACAGGGCAGCTTCGGCTGGACAGAGCCAAACCCGCAGCCCACGGGTACTCTCGGTTGCCCGGGCCAAGGCCCAGACACAAGCGGAGGCCTGGGGGGGCCACGACAGCCTGGTACAATTGCGCCCCGACCTTCACGACGTGGTGGACGGTGGTCCGCCAAAGCCCCTGCGCGGACTGATGATGATCCTGCTCGTGCTAATGGCAGGATCAGCCATCGGCATCGGTTCAGCGGCACTCGTCATTCAGGGCGAGCGTCCTTTTACCATCACGAGCTTGGGACCGTGGACAGCCAACCCCTATGCCGGAACCGACAAGGCAGACCCCTATTCGGTGGCGATCTACACCCGAAGTGCACGCGTTCCCCTGGCTCAGGGCGAAGGCCTGGCGCTGACCGCATATGACGACAGCTCCGGGCGTCCGCTGTCACCGGACTGTACCTATGAGATCTCCGGCACCACACCGACAGCGCGGCTGTGGACGCTGACGGCGGCCAATGACAAGGGCGACTTGGCCGCAACCATGGCCGGCCGGACCTCTTTGGCGAGCCCGGGGCTGTTGCGAAATGAGGACGGCAGTTTTCAAATCACCGCCTCACGCACGCCCTCATCGGGCAACTGGCTGCCTCTGGCAAACAGCCCCGACGTGCTGGAGGGCCTGAGCTTCACATTCCGGCTGTATGATGCCCCGGTAACCACCGGCGCCTCTCTGGAAGGCGCCGAAATGCCGGACATTCGGAGGCTTGGCTGCCGATGAGCATTCACCTGCCCTCCCGACTGCGGTGGGGTGCTGCCTTCGTGGCAACACTCTCGCTGGCCGTGGTCGTTCACATTCTGGTGGTGTTGGCGATCCCGCGCGAGGTAACCCACAGCGCCTATACGGACGCGGCACGCTTTGGTCCCGACCGACAATTCAACCTGCTGCCGGCTGTCGAGGCAGGTGCGGAACCCCTGCCCGGTCTCGACCCGGCTATGAAACATGCTGCCTGCCGCTATCAGCTGGATGACGGGCCTGTGCTCTTCACGGCTGCTGTGCCGGTGCCGTTCTGGTCCATCGGGTTGTTCAATGCAACTGGAGAAGTCGTCTACTCGCTCAACAACCGGACGGCTGGATCCGACATCCTGTCACTGCTGTTGATCACCCCGCAACAGCTTTCCATCCTGCGCGAAAATCCGCCAGAAGATCTCGACAAACTGATCGTCATCGAAACCGCTGCCACACAGGGCTTCGCGCTCCTGCGCGCGTTTTCACCCTCGCCTGCCAAGGACCTGGAAGTCGATCTGGCAATGAAGACGGCGTTCTGCGGTAGGTTTGAATAGCTTTTCAGGTGAACCGGCTGCAGCTCAAGCGGTGCCATAATCGCTGGGGGAGAGGCTGATGTGGACGTGAAGGCCGGATTTGCCGTCGACGGTCAACATGCCGTTGTGGGTGAACGTCAACGTGCGGATCAGCTTCCAACCAAGAGAGTTGGAGCGTTCGGGGCGTTCTGCGTCGGCGGGAAGACCAACACCATTGTCGAAGACGACAAGTTCCAGTCCCTCGTGCCCCTTTGACGTCAGGCGGACGGTGATCACACCATCTTCGCGACCGACAAAGGCATGCTTGTAGGCGTTCGTAATCAACTCGCCGACGATCAGGCCGATGTCCACAGCCAAGCGGCCGTCCAGATCCGTCGGGACGCACTCGACGCGAATTTCCACCTGCCGGTCTTCGGTGTTGAAGGCCCGTTCAGCGTTGCGGGCAACTTCCTGAAGAAGTTCTGCAGCTGGCACCGTGCCGGCGGTCGCGGCGCGCTGCATCAGTTCATGCGCTTTGGTCAGAGACGCCACGCGGGTTTCCAGCTCGGCCAAGACCTGCTTGGTCTCATCGAGTGCTGCCTCGTTCTTGCTCATACGAATAAGCGCCACGATCAGCGACAGATTGTTACCGGTGCGATGATGCAGCTCTTTCATAAGCAGGTCGCGGTCAGCGATGCTTTCCATCAGCGCGCGGTTCTGCTCGCTCAGGGCGGCGGCGGGATCGGAGGCATTCAGCCCAGCAAGTGCATTGGTGGCCTCCGCCACCAACTCGGGGCTGCCGAGCAACGGCTCGGCGCCGAGAAACGCCGTCTCGATCCTGGTGCCTTCGCTGCCGGTTTCAATTGCAAATTGTTCTGCAATGCGCTGCACACCGCGCAGGCCAAGTCCCAGCCCGGGGCCAACGCCTCCGGTCAAAAAGGCGCCTTTTCTGTCGGACAGAGGCTCGCTGGCAATACCATGGCCCTGATCGACAACGGTAACCCCCAGCGCTTGCCTGCCCTGAACCTCAGTCAGCGAAAAGCTGGCGCGTCCTCGCTTGGCGTGTTCGATAGCATTGCGGCCCATCTCCACGACGGCGGTAACGGTGCGGGTCTTTTCAAAGGTGCCAAAGCGCAAAACACTGGTCAGCGCCGAAGTCACATCGCGCAAGCGCATGATGTCGGCGCTTTTCTCAAGCCGCACAGTTGTCAAACGAGCTGGTTTCATCGCAATCACTCGCCTTTTACCCGCGCGACAACGATGCTGGCATCGTCCCGACCGCGGAACATCCGATCAAGCAAGAACCCCGCAATCAGCAGCGGGCTGCGGTTCAGCAGCGCCGGGTTCAAGTCACCTTCGCGCAGAGTTGTCAGTCCGTCGCTGTGCATGATCAGCACATCGCCCACTTCAAGCTCGCGGGTTTCTTCAAAGCCCTTCACGGCGGGGCCGCCGATGCGACCATCGCGCACGGCAAAGCGCTTGATCCCCTGCGCACCGACAATCATCGTGGTGATGTTGCCGATACCGGCGTAAGATAAAACGCGCGCGTCCATATCCAGCCGGACCATGGCGACCACAGCGCCTCGATGACCGATCAGCTCTTCCGACAGCCGCGCAATGGTTTCAGAAGGGGCAGCGCAGCCATCCTGCGACAGGGCAATCAGCTCATCGGCTGCTTCTGCTGCCTTCGGTCCATGGCCCAATCCATCGCACAAGAGAACATCGACGAAAGGCGGCAAATGACGGATCATCCAGGCGTCGCCGCAGGTATTCTCCGTCGGGTAACAAACACGAAGTCCGTCGACCTCCAGTCCCAATCCTACCGGTAGATTGTTCATCACCTCGAAAGTGCAGACAATCGTCGTCCCGGCTTCGGCTGAAGAGAAAACATCGAAGCTGTCGGACAGACGTTGAATGGCGCCCAGTCCCAGCCCGGCGGATTCCGAGGTGCTCGTCCCATCCCGCATCATCATGTCGATGTTGGCAATGCCAGGGCCGTTATCCGTAAACACCAGCACAAGCTTCTCACTGACGGGCGTGCGAACTGCCTCGATAAGCACCCGGCCACTGCCGGCATAGCGTACAATGTTCGTCGTTGCCTCGGTCACGACGATGGCCAATTCCTCGACGCGAGCTTCAGAGAGCCCGAGGGCTGAAGCGTGCCGGCGCGACAGTCGACGCACGGCCGCAATGGCACTCCGGTCGTCTACCTCGATCCATCGCTTCATAGTTTAATGCCCATTTTAATAGTTGTTCCCCCGTCCGCTGAGGAAATGATCTCGAACACATCAGCCAGCCGTTTCGCACCGCCCAATCCCCGGCCCAGGCCACCTGCCGTGGTAAAACCATCTGTCAACGCTTGGGGAATGTCGGCAATGCCGCGCCCCTTGTCGCTGGACACAGTCATCAGATACCCCGCCGCCGGATCGAGATAGACGGAAAATTCTCCGCCACCACCGTGAACAATCACGTTGCGTGCAATCTCGCTGACAGCGGTTGAAAATCTGGTAACTCGAATGTTGGAAACGCCCCTATCCCTCAATTCGCGTGCAACCGATTGGCGTGCTTGCACCACATCTCGGCTGACATGCAACGGGAAACGCGCGAGAGGCGTAAAACGTTCCTGAGTTTTTAGGTCAGTCACTTCGCAACTGCGACAGGGCATGAGACAGGCTAAGAGCTGTCTGGGCCTCAGGAAGATACATACCAAGTTCAACCAGCGTCATGGCGACAGCGGGGCGCATGCCGACGACATAGGTTTTGGCGTCCAGCAACTTGGAAATTCCGGCCAGTTGGGCAATCACACGACCGACAAAAGTATCCACGATCTCCAGGGCACTGATGTCGATGATCACACCGGCAACATTGTCCTGGGCAATGCGACGAGACAGGGAATCCTGAAGTTCCAGGATCTCTGTGTCGTTAACATCGTCCTGGATGGATACCAGCAGGGCATTTTCGACGAGGTGGATGGACGCGATTCCCGACACCTCAGTTACCCTTGATCTTGGTAATTTCGTAGCCCATCTTTTTCAGTGCGTCGTCCAGCGCACTGCGAATGCTTGAGCGTGTCGAGACAGTGCCGACATCAATGCCAAGCTGAACCATGGTCTGGGCGATCATCGGGCTGATACCGGAAATGATGCATTCCGCCCCCATCAGGCGAACTGCTGCAGCGGTGCGCAGCAGGTGCTGAGCAACCTGAGTATCGACTGTGCCGACGCCGGTGATATCGACAATCACCACGCGCGCCTGTCGCTGCATGATGGTCTCCAGCAGGTTCTCCATGACTTCCTGGGCGCGGGCGCTGTCCAGGGTGCCGATCAGCGGCAGTGTCAGAACGCGGTCCCAGAGCTCAACCACCGGGGTCGAAAGCTCCATCATTTCGAGACGCTGGCGCTCAATGATCTGCTCACGCTCGTTAATAAACACCTCGTTGGTGTAGATTCCGAAAGCATCAACCAGTCGCGAAATCATCAGCACTTCGCCGATCAGCCCTTCCGGATTATCAGCCAATTCCTTCTTCAGCCGCTCAAACATCGGCGCTTTCAAGGCCAGAACGAAGGTGGCCATTTCCGTCGGCGTAACGCCGCGCTTCACCCGTTCCTTGGTGATATCACTCAGCGTGGCGCGCAGGTCTTCCCAGGCGGTATCCTTCAGATCAAATTCTGAATCGACGACACCGGCGCGCACCCCCTTGGCGAAACTACGCAAAAGCTCGACGTTCTGTGCGCGGTTTTCTGAATCGGAGAACAAATCGGAGCGCTTCACGCCTTCTTCGATTTGGGACCCCACCCATTCTTCAACAATCGAGTTAAAATCTACTTCGAGGATTCTCAGGATGGTCGCTGTATCGGTCTGGGGCATATCAAACTCTTCATTGATGTTGCCGGATACAAAGACACCGCCGAAACAACTTGTCAATTATGCAAATCACAGGCGAACGTCAGCACTCATATAACTTTTGGAAATCATGTTTGCAGCGTTATTTATACATCTTTGGAAACTTCAAGGTTTCACCCAGCCAGCTGCGCCCGAGGACTTGCCACTGACTGCCGACGCCTGCGTAAAGGCTTTGCATCATTTCATCTGCGGTGAAGGCCAGTGATAGTCGTTGGCCGACCTTTTCCCCGACTTCCCAAGACTGTAGCTGCCGCTTATAAGACTGCAAAGATGGCTCAAGTGCCAACCCCCGCGACCATTCCCAGAAGGCCCAGATGACCGACCTGACCCGCGTTCTTGATCATGCCCGCATTGCGGAGCTTCCAGCCCCCTATTATGGCAAGGTCCGGGACTGCTATGATCTGCCGGATGATCGGCGGATTCTGATTTCATCCGACAGGATTTCCGCCTTCGACCGCATTCTTGCGGCGATTCCGTTCAAGGGCCAGGTACTGACGCAGACCGCGCGCTACTGGTTTGAGAAGACCGCAGATATCTGCCCCAACCACGTGCTGGACTATCCAGACCCGAATGTGGTGATCGGACGCAAGCTGACCATCCTGCCGGTGGAAATCGTTGTGCGCGGCTATCTGGCCGGGTCCACTTCCACCTCTATCCTGACGCGCTACAAAAAAGGCGAGCGGGAGATGTATGGCCATACGTTTCCGGACGGCCTGCGTGACAATCAGGCGCTGCCTGCCGCCATCATCACCCCGACCTCCAAGGCCTTTGACGGTGGCCATGACGAACCGCTGACGGCAGTAGAAATCATCGAGCAGAAGCTGCTGACAGCGGAACAATGGGAGCGGATTTCCGATATCGCCCAGAAGCTGTTCGCCAGAGGACAGAAGATCGCGACCGAGCGCGGGCTGATCCTCGTCGATACCAAGTATGAGTTTGGCGTCGACGCGACCGGCGAAATCATTCTGGCAGACGAAATCCACACGCCGGACAGTTCGCGCTTCTGGCTGGTGGATGGCTATCAGGCGGCGCTGGACAACGGCACACGTCCACCGTCCTTCGACAAGGACATCATTCGCGCCTGGGTCGATGCGCGTTGTGACCCTTACAAGGATCCGATCCCGGTCATTCCAGCGGAGATGATCGCGGCAACCGCGGACGTCTACATCAAGGCCTTTGAGGCTATTACCGGACAAAGCTTCGAGCCGAACTTGGAGGGCGACACGCCGCTGGCCCGCGTTCGGGCCAATCTGGCATCCTATTTCCCCGAATAACCGGGGGTAGTCCGCCGCCACTGGCCGGTCTTCTCGCTAAGGACAGGCTTGTGGCGGAGGGCTTGAATTGCGCGTGACTTGCGAAGAAATTCGGGCGGAAAAATCCGCTTCACCATCTTCCTGCCATCTGCCTGCGTTTTTATCCCGAACGTCCATTTCCGCCGGCATACAGACCGGCTTTTCTCACCCTGTTCGAGTGCCGTACCCGATGGTCTTCGCCCTTTCCGTCCAACACCCTGCCCTGCTCCTGTGTTTCCCCCACACGCTGATCACAAACTCCGCCAAGATACTTGGGGCCGTGCTTGCCATGGCTCTGGCACTGAGCGTGGGCGCGACCACCGCGTCTGCCGGCGAAGCACGTCTCCTGATGGACTTGCAGAGCGGTCAGGTGCTGGAGGCCGAGAATGCGGATGTGCAGAACTATCCGGCCTCGCTGACCAAGATGATGACGCTCTACCTGACCTTCGAGGCCTTGAAGAAGGGTGAGCTCGCCTGGGACAGCCGGGTGCCGATCAGCAAACTGGCGGCCCTGACACCACCTTACAAGTTCGCCTTGCCGGAAGGCGCGACGTTCACCGTGCGCGAAGCGGTGGAAGGGATGATCGTCATCTCCGCCAATGATGCGGCGCAGTCGATGTGCGACTATTTCGGCACAAAGCGCGGCAGCGGCTGCGGCGCCGTGATGACGAAAAAGGCCCATGCCCTGGGGATGAGCCGAACCACCTTCATCAACGGCTCCGGCCTGCATGACCCCCGGCAGTTCACAACAGCGCGCGACATGGCCACGCTGGGTATGGCGCTGATCCGCGACTTTCCCGATCAGTACCACCTGTTTTCCCTGCGTGCCTTCACCTTTCGCAACATGAAGCTGCGCGGTCACAACTCGCTCATGTACCGCTATGAGGGGATGGATGGCCTTAAAACCGGCTTCACCGATCCCTCCGGCTACAATCTTGTCTCTTCTGCCAAGCGCGACGGGCGGCGGCTGGTTGGCGTGGTGCTCGGTGCCAAAAATGGTGCTGACAGGGCCTCCAAGATGGAAGCCATGATGGACGCTGGTTTCGCCGGCGCCAGCCGTTCCAAGGCGTTGATGGCCCTGGCGCCCGACAACAAGCAGACGCTTCAGGCCGCAAATCGGGCGGCAGAGAATGGCGGCAAGGACGCTGCTGCCATTCTGTCCGGGTCAATTGCCAGTCCTTCCGGATCGGCAGACCCTGCGCAATCGGCCTCCCTGTGGGCAACCACCAAGTCTGCCCTGTTTCGCCCGCTGAAAGCGCCGGAAGATCCTGCACAAGGGACCAACGCCAGCCCTCCGGAGCCGTTTCAAGACGATCTGGCAGGCTCCGCGCATGTCGCCAAAACGTTGAGCAAGCTTCTGCCGCGCGCCAAACCCCTGTCGGCGGTCGCGAAGAAGGCAGCGACTGCGGCACCACGAGCCTCGCGGATCAAGACCGCCAATGCGGTCAGCCGGTCTGCTTGGGAAGTTCAGGTTGCGGCCGTCGACCGCCCGGAGGCTGCCTCTACACTGCTGTCGCAAGCCAAGGACGTCCTGGGCGCAAAATTTGCGCAGATCATGCCCTTCACCCAGACTATCAGCCGAGGCTCGATGACGCTGATCCGGGCGCGGCTCACCGGCTTCGATACGAAAGCATCGGCAGAGGCGGCCTGCAAGCTGCTTCAGGCCAAAGAGAAAAGCTGCTTCGTGGTGGGCAGCAAGGCTTAAAGGCGTCGCCAGCTCACTTGACGAGCGGGGGACGCTCGGTGCCCCAGTTGGAGTAGATCCGCGAGCGGCGAATCTTGTCGTCATCGACGCTGACCCGAGTGATACCTTCGTTGCAATTGGTCTCCGCCAGCCGCACCTCGCCCTCCAGTGTCCGCACGGCGGAATTGGCTTTCCACAGGCGGTCCTGTGACGGCGTTTCGACTTCCAGCGCCTCAATCGCCCGCTGATAGGCCGCGATGCGGAAGCGCAGCGCCTGACCGACCCAGCCGATCAGCGCACGGTTTTCCCAGACACGCGCCTTGGCGCCCTCATAAACTTCCTCGGTGACGACCTGCTTGGTGGCGAGCACGCGCAAGCGCTCGCTGTCGGTCGCCATGACGCGCTTGGCAACGATGCAGTAGGGCGGCACCAGCTCGGCGTCGCCATTGGCATCGGCGGCGATCCGGTCATAGCGGGCATCGGAAGATTGGAACTGGTCGGTGCGCAGGAACTGGTAATAGAGATCCGGCGGGATGCGGCCTTCCACCTCGGGCAAGACCCGGGTGCGGGACAGCTCTGCGATCGTTCCACCGATCCAATCATTTGCATGAGGGGGCCGGATCAGGCCCCAACTAAGGTCACGCAGCAGCTTTTCGTCGTTGGTGAAATTGAACTTGGAGACAGGATCACCACGCAATCGGGCATTTTGCTCGCCCAGAAGCGGCATCGCCTTGTCGTGGACAAAGCTCGGCTTGGCACGCCCGAAGTCACCGCTGGGCCGGGCGCAGCCGCTGACCAGAAGCGCCAGAGCAAGGATCGTCATGGGCCACGCGAGACGTGATCGGCTGATACGCGGCGTGGAGACCGACTGTGTCAAACGGGATCCGGCATTGAGTCTGGCAAGTGACCTCGCCTGCTTCGATCCGCGTTTGATGCTGTAATTGCTGCCCATCGGCCTCACTCTTGGCGGACCGGGGTATTGCGGGCTGTTCAGAGACCGGATTGCCGCATCGCGGTCAACTTGGTCCTTGAAGGCCTTGTCCGGCTCCTAGCCCGATGGTTCCGATTCGCAACGACAGTTCAAGTGCCGCACGTTCATATCGTACACCGGGAAAAAAGATAATCTCGGCAGAGCGTGTCGAAATTCCGGCACGCTCGCCATGCCGCTGTGGACGAACCCGAGACGTTGGTCTTTGCGCGTTGGAGAAATCAAGCAATGTGCCCATCGTCTCCTCCTTCTCATGGTTTTCAGCCTCTTTGCAGGCCGGAAATGTCAATGGGGGGACGCAATACTTTTCCACGATCATTAGGAAACGGTCAGGGTTAACAGCACGCTAACGCTTTTGGTCTAAATTGAAGGATAGAACGCTGTTGTTCGCTCTTTTGTTTGTACCGCGTATCGTTGAGAGCCATGTTCCGAACCAGTTCTCCGCCTGCCATTCACCCGCCCTCTGGTTCCCGGAGCCCGCTCGAGGTCACAGAACCGTCCGAGCTGCTGAAATCGGCGACCGAACTCTTTGCTGCCCGTGCAAATCATACGCAGCACGAAGTCACCATCTTCCGAGAGCTGGCGATGAACCTCCTGCCGCAAACGCCTGTCGAGGTGCGCAGGACCATGGCCAAACGGCTGATGTCGCACCCAACGGCACCACGGGATGTCTTGCTGGCCCTGGCTGGCGATACGGACACCGCAGTCTCCTTTCCGCTGCTGCGCAACATGGACCATATTCCGACGCAGATCCTGGTTGAGCAGGCCGAAAGAGGACCTGACAGCTTGCGCCGGACCATCGCCGAGCGACATGAACTGGCGCCTGATGTCATTGATACCCTCATGCGCCACTCCGGGACTGGGGTCATCGAGATCCTGCTGCTGCGCTCCGACCTGCGGCTGACGGAATCCCAAATAGATACGCTGCTCAAGCGGCCCGACGGCAAAAGCGGCTTCGGCCAGCTGATGCGCAACCGCGCGCCGTTAAGCGATAGTCAGCTGATGGGACACTTTCTCCATTTGTCGGCACCGGAGCGAAACCAGGCGCTGGCTGCAGCAGAACTGCTGACTCTGACGGAAATGGCCCGCAAAGGCCTGACACGACCGATCCGCCCGGTGTTCAAATCGTCTGTTCTGACCATCTTGCGCGAGTGCGCCATGGCGCCGGGGCCGGAGCTGTTCACCGCCGAACTTTGCTACGCCCTGCGCCTTCCTCGGCCTTTCGTCCAGCGCATCATCTCTGCCGATGATGGACAAACGCTCGCAATCGGCTTGAAGGCTATCGGCTTTGAGGTGGAAGACGCTTCGCGCATTCTCGTGCGCATGTTGGGGGATCGGATGCCTCTGAGCGAAATCAAGGGCCTCCTGCGACTCTATGCAAGGGTCAGCCATGGTGCCGCCATGACATTGGTCGACCGTTGGATCGGCGTCGAAGCCCCCGACAAAAACCTTCATCGCAAGGGCATCGCCGAAGCTGCGGTCGAAGAAGCCATGTCAGCAGCGACGACGATTGCCGAAACCAGACCGGCAAGAGTGGCAAGCCCCTATCAGGAGACCTCTCGCCCTGCGGCCCGCCAGGCCGGATCATCGGAGCGCGACGGTAAAGAGCATCCCTGGAAAGAAATCGCAGAGATCGAGAATCTGCTCAAGTTCGGTTGAAGCGGTTATCGTTGCCCGATTTCAGAACTTGAAATAGCTGTTGGGGTCGTCTTCGGGCGGCCCCTTTTGCGTTTCGTCGGATGCGTCGTCAGGCCCTTCCCCCGCAACCAGGGGCAAGTCGACCAGGCCATCCCGCGCCTCAATTTCAACGGCCCAGAAATCCGGATCCATCCGCGCTTCACTGGCAAGGCGGGCGGCGATTTCCTCCGGCTTCACCAGGCTCAGGACCTTTTCAAACAATCGGCCATCGGGGGCCTCTTCAAACCAAGATTGCGGAGCAGGACCGTAGAAATCACTGGTGCCATCCAGACGATCGACAATGATGAAAATCGCGCCGGCCTCTAAAGCGCCCCGCCGCTTCAAAGCAGCGAAGCCGCCGGCTCCCATGACCCGTCGGATCAGCGCAGAGATGAAAAAATCGGATGTGATACGCATGGATCCAGCCAGTTCCCGGACAGACGCTAACGGTCGGTTAAAAAGCACTGAAAGGTCAGCGCCAGTTGCGACCGGTGTACTTGCTGAAGGTCACTTGGTCAGTTGACCTTCTTGCCGCTGACGAGCTCAAGACGGGCAACGACGGCGTCGGACGGGTCGCCGGTCAACGGCAACCCCCGGTCCAGCTCAAACCTGCGAATGGCCGTGGAGGTATTTTCGCCCATCACACCGTCCGCCACAAGGGGACCATACCCAAGGTCAGACAGAAGTGCCTGGATCTGGGACAACCGGCGTTGCGCCGGGCTCATGACGACAGCGGGTGGCGTGGGAATGCTGGCGGTGATTTCCGGTTCGGGCGGAGAACGCAGCACCGGTGCACTTCCCGCAGAAGTATCACGCACCGCCGGACCCGGTTTCGGTCGCGGAATTGGGGCCTGCGGTTCATCCGGAATTGGTCCCTGTAGGGCAATCATCGCCAGAAGCGCTTCGCTGGGTTCTCCCGTCTCCATTATTCCCTGCAAACGCTGGAAGTGGCGGATAGACCGTTCGGTTGCCGGCCCCTCGATGCCATCGAGCGGCCCTTCATACAGGCCAATGCGGCGGAGATCTTTCTGCAGATCCAGTACCAGAGCCGAAACCACAGGAGCTTCCACCGAGCGCCATCCGTCAGGATCTGACGCGGGCTGCTCGACGGCCCGGTCTCGGGTAGAAAACAAGGGCGCAGGGTGGCGATCCGTCTGGAATCCGACGGCGTTCGCAACAATCAAGCATCCTGTCAGCACCATGACGACCGTGCCGCCAGCCGCAACCGGATTGTCACGTGCCATGCTTCCCGCACGGGTGGATACCCCGGCAGAGTGAGCCTTTGAATTCTCTTCCTGTTTTTGCCGCCGTCGCGCCATTGCCGTCCTGTTTTACTCCGCTGCAGCGCCCCTATGAAGTGCGGGGCTATCGCTGATTATTCAACATCTTATTGCGTGTCCAGGCCAGCCGGATCAAGCCGTCTTGGACAATAACTGCTTCTGACTTTTTTGCACGTCGGATCCGCCGGATCCATCCGTCTTTAAGGAACGCTCCGTCAGACCGCGTGACTGAGCCACGGCGCGTGCAGCGAGCGCACTCATAGGCTTTGTCTGGGACAGGTTGGCAGCCGTCCCCCGTGCCTGCATCTGAGCGGGATCCATCGCGGCCAGCGCTTCTGCGACGGCCGGAGTGATCTGGCCGGCGCCCTGCTCGGAGCGCTGCGTCGGTGCCCCCAGCGGCAGACGAACGCGGGCTGTCGTCCCCTGGTTTTTCTGGCTTTCCAGCTCCAAAGCCCCGCCATGCAACGCGCACAACCCCTTGGCAATGGAGAGACCCAGTCCGGCTCCTGGAATTGTCAGCTTGCTGCCATCAGAAGAAGACGCCGCGGTCTGTTGGGCGCACCGGACGAAAGGTTCGCCAATACGGGCGAGATCATCAACGCTGATACCGCAGCCGTTATCCCGCACTTCGAGCAGCACATCACGGTCTTCGACCTTCGACGTCAATGTGACGCGGCCCCCAGGGTTGGAAAACTTAATGGCATTGCCAAGCAGATTGATCAGAACCTGGCGCAGAGCCTGCGCATCGGCAGCCACCACCGGGTAATTCGCACGCGGTGCCAGATAAAGCGTCAGATCACGCTCCATTGCCAACGGCTGCAACATGGCGATGCAATCCTCAGCCAGGGATCTGAGGTCGACGGGCTCAATGGTCAGACGACGGGTTCCGTTTTCGAGAACCGAGCTGTCCAGCATATCTTCTACCACCTGCAACAGGTGACGCCCGGAGCGGTTGATCAAGTCGGCATAAGACTGCTGCCGCATGGCATCCAGGCCCGGAGCCGGTTTGCGCAAAAGATCCGAGAAACCGATAATGGCGTTGAGGGGCGTGCGCATTTCATGCGCCGCAGTCGAGATGAACCTTGCCTTGTCCTGTGTTGCCGCACCGGCCTGCGCATAGGCAGCTTCCAGCTTTTGGGCCATCTCCTGACTGGCGCTGTCATCACGCAAACTGACGAACACCGCCGGCTCAGCATATGGGGTGGCTTCCATTTCCCGCAGGAACTGCAAACGGAATGGCATGTAATCCGCCCGCCCAGCCTGGCCAGGTGTCGTCGCCCCACGACGCAGGCGCACCGTCAGCTCACGGGTGCCCTTGCCTTCCCGCGCATCCGCAAGGGCGCTCAGGTATCCCGGTCGATCACTAACGAGAACACGGTCAAACAACCAGTCACCGCGAATCTGATGCCGGGCAAGACCAAGAAGCTCCGGCAAGGACCCGGAGACAATCTCGGCGGACCCGTCTTGACGCAGCCGACAGGTCACATCGCGCGACAGCTGACTGATCTGGCGGACTTTCTGCTCACCAGCCGCAGCCCGATCGGCCTGACGCGATTGGGCAAGGCTAAGGCGCAGGGCCAGAACCATCATGTAAAGGGTGGCACCGGCGCCGATCAAAACCGTACCCAGCGTTTCATAGCCATGCGGCAAGCCATGAACCAGCCAAGCCGGAGCTGCAGGCAGCAGCGCAAGGGTGGCCAGCATTGCAGCACAGAGCCCCGCAGCCGACCAGATGATACGGCGCGAGCCCGAGAGGGCGGCCTCCATCGGCACGACCGCCAGCCAAACGAGGGCAAACGACGTCAGCCCACCACTCATCCAGGCAATCACGGTCAGGAAAAGCGCAAAGGCTGTGGAGGACGCTCCATAGGCGCGGGGTAAGTCACCCGTCTGACTGAGATAGAGCGCAATCGGCAAATGGCTGAGAAGCCAGGCGCAGCCGACTACCACTGCCAGATTCGGCGGGGTCGAAAGCGCCAGATGCAGCGGAAGCAGGAAAAGTGCAGCCGCACCGGCAGAAAAACATCCTGCAAGGAAAAGACGATGGCGCGGAGCCTCCGTCGTGTCTGTCTGGGCACTGGGGTGCACACGAGTATCCAGATGGCTCAACCAGGCCCGCGAAAGGCGGGAAACGGCGGCTGGCACTGCAGGAACAGGGTGCGACAAGGATCTACGCAAGCTACTCTACCCGGGCCTGAACAAGGCCCTGAACTCCAAGGATTTGAGGCTATTGTCGCCGTCAGCACTTAAGGAACGATAAAGGATAAAATTTTCCTGCTATTTTTCCATTAGTTTCATAGATTTCAATGACTTGGTCCAAATTCGATAAAAATTTAGTCAAAACTGCGTAAAACTTGGCTCAAATACCTGTTTCATTTGATGAAAATTGCTCCAAGCAGGTCAACGCGGCTTTGGGATGTGATTGCTAGGGTGGCCTCAATCAAAAAGGAATGCGGCCCGACAAGAGGCACACATCCAGACTGAAGTTGAATTTAGAGGGCGGCACCATGTTCTTTCTTTTGAGAACGGCATTTTGGCTTACGATCGTACTGGCGTTGATCCCCTTGGGGGCTCCGCAGACACCTGATGCACCGGAAACACCGGGCGTCGATCCGGTTTCCGCATTCTTTGCGGCCCAGGAAACTGTCTCTGACATTGGCGGTTTCTGTTCGCGAAACCCCAATGCCTGTGAGACTGGCGGCCACGCCATGACCGCGATCGGCACACAAGCTGTTGCCGGCGCAGGCATCGTGTTTGCCTATCTCGACCGCACCTTCTTCGACGGAGCCGACCGCTCCGCCACTCCTGCAACGCTTCCGGAGGCACCCGCCACCTTGCCTGCTCCTGAGCTTGCCGATGCGTCCGGCGGCGCTCCTGGCATCCTCAAGGCACTGGGTGAGACCTTTGTCACCGGATCACTGCCTTCTTCCCCGGCTGCCGCAGCCAAACAGGCAGGCACTCTGACCCGTCAGGACCTTGCTCTCCCTTGGGATGGCAAAGTCGATGACCGGGCCCAGACGCGCCCCACACAGGCTGCGCAGCGGGCTCCAATTGGGCTCCCTAAGCCCAATCCTCGCGCCGGCATGTCCGGTCGTGGTGCCGGCTCTCAAGCAGGCAATGCCTGAACTGAGAGACGGCTGTTTGCGCCCCCGCTTGATGCGGCTCCCTGGTCTTCTGACCAGCTGCCGTTGACAACGGAAAACCTTGAGCGGATTTTGTGCCGCTACGCCGTAGATGGAAAGCTGCCCTTCCCATCTACGGCGTTTTTTATTTTTCAGCCGTTTCTCCGCCAAAGACACCAAAACATCGGCCCTGGCCATTTGCATCCCCGGCTCTCGGGGCTATATCACGGGCGAGACGAACTTCGACGATCGAGCACAGGCCGCCATGACACATTCCCTGGACGACATTCTTGAGAGCTTTGAATTCCTCGATGACTGGGAAGACCGCTACAAGTATCTGATCGACCTTGGTCGGGAGCTGCCGCCCCTGAGCGATGACGAGAAGACCGAGGTCAACAAGGTTCGTGGCTGTGTTTCCCAGGTATGGCTTGTAAGCGACGTCAGCGAAGGCTCGGACAATGTACCCGTCCTCACCTATCGCGGCGACAGCGACGCGCTGATCGTTCAGGGGCTGGTGGCCATCGTCCTGGCGACATACTCCGGCAAATCGGCACGCGAAATCCTGGAAACCGACATTGAGGCGATCTTTGCCAAGATCGGCTTGCAAGAGCACCTCACTCCGCAACGCTCCAATGGCCTGAAATCCATGGTTGGCCGGATCCGCACGGACGCCAACGCCGTTTTGAAAGCCGCCTGAACACGCCTGCCGCAAATAACAGGACGCCTTTGCTTTAACCGCGCCAGATACGCAGCCGGGTTTCTGCCTTGCCTTGCGCCGTCAAGCCATAGGCATCCGCGAGGCACGACAAGGCAATCTGCAAGACGATTTTCGCCGAACGCGCGGGCCAGCCTCGCTCCGCCTCGACGGTTTCCAAACCCTTCAGCGAGCAACAGATATCCACCACCAGTTTTGAGAGCACCGGCGGCAATTGCTCAAGGACCCGCTCGGTCCTGTTGCGCGCCGCAATCACCTGATCCGTGAGATCTGCCGAATTGCCTCGGCCACCTCCACCACCGCTGATGCGCTCCATGCGCCAACCGCCAGCGTATTGCGACATCAAGCCACCGAACTCGTAGTCGGATCGCAGTTTTTCGCCGGCGACGACTTGATGTTCCTGCAGCAGCGGTTGGCCTTTGCGGTCACGGCGGCGGGCCAGCCATGCCAGCGGGCTCTCCGCCAGATTGAGCGTCGGCAATTGCCCCCCGTCTGCTTCTGCTGCAGGCCTAGGCCCTGCCAGGTCCTGAGAGGCTGCACCGGTTGATGCCGCTTGCATGATCCTGGTCGTTGGGCCAGCCCCTTCCCCGCCGCTCAATGCACGGCGCAGCGCTTGCTTGCCAATGGAACTCAGACACAGGCTTCTCAGACTGCAAGCAGCACTGTTGCCCAAAGCCTCTTGCTTGGCTCCTCTTTTTGCGACCAAAAAGCCAGCTGCCAGCAAGGCGTCAACCAGAGCCGCATCCAGGGGTGCGCCAGAGGGACTTCCCTCCCGTGCCAGCAGCCACTTCGGGTCACCTGCATGCCGATCTACCTGAATGATATGCCGCCCCTTGACCGCCAGACGGCGCAACAGAGGTGCGCTCTGCGCTGCGAGACTTGAATGGGCGCTTGAAGCTCCTGAACTTGCTTGATCTGTTTGCATCTTTACGCACTCCTCAATTCGAATTGGCAGGATTTGCAGTGGTCGGCTTGGGCAAGGGCGTCACAAGCACGATCTCAGGTGCGCGTTGCCCTTGCAGAAACGGATCGCGGCGCAGCGAGATCAGCTCTTCTATGTGATTGACGAGACCATCAAAGAACGGATCCTCGCGCCGATCTTCCACCTCACGGCAGGCATAGGAGGCGGTGGAGCGGTCTCTTTTGTAACGTTCAGCCACCTGAGCGATGGTCAGGCCGATTTCAACGTGAGCGAGATACATCACCAGCTGACGGGCTTCCGCCACATCCGCCCGGCCACGCGTCGCAAGATAGATCTCTGCTGGTTCGATCATATAAGCGCGGGCAACATACCCTTCCAGCAGGTGGAGATGCGCCTTGCGCTGAACGTCAAAGCGACGCTCCCGCAGTCGCGCCTCCGGCAACGATTTCGGGAGGGAAGCAAACGGCGGCTCGGTGCTGAGACACACGACGGGAGCGTGACGGTATGCATTCATGACAATCCTCCAACACGGATGCGACGGTAGGCTTATTTTCCTATATTTTATCAATCAATCGTAGGTTGGGGATAAGTTTTACAATATCCTTAAATTGCAAATCCGCAATTTTACCCGCGCCTAACCAAGTCCACACAAGGCACTGAAATTATGAATGGATTGAGGATGCGTGAAAAACCCAGCGCAAAACACGACTGCGCGCTCCGCGTGCATGCGAGGGAAAAGCAAAAAAGCCGCCCCTCTCAGGACGGCTTCTTAAAACATGACATATGTGCCTGACCGGCACCCTGTTTTTCATCTGCCCACGGGCAGTGCAACAGAGGCGTTTCCGGTTTAGCGGGCGGCGCGCTTGCGCTGCTGGCCGAGGCCCATCTTCTTGGCAAGCTCGGACCGCGCTGCGGCGTAGTTCGGAGCAACCATCGGGTAGTCCGGACCAAGGTCCCACTTCTCGCGGTACTCTTCCGGCGTCATGTCGTAATGCGTGCGCAGGTGGCGCTTCAGCGACTTGAACTTCTTGCCGTCTTCCAGACAGATGATGTAGTCCGGCATGACCGACTTCTTGATCGGCACTGCTGGCTTCAGCGGCTCCGGCTCAGGCTCGATCGAAGCATTGGCGGTGTGCTGCAGAGCGCCGTAAACTTCGTTGATCAGACCAGACAGTTCAGTTGCCGCAACAGTATTGTTGCTGACATAAGCAGAAACAATATCCGCAGTGAGATCAATAAGTGTCGTGTCCACCGGGTTGTCTGTCATCTTCCACCTGTTTTGTCTCAATGTCAGGAATTTTATTCCTAAACGCCTGGCAAGCTGCTTAAATCGCTAGAGGCCGCAAATAACGGATACTTCCAACGGGCAATGATCAAAATGATTCTACTTGGCCGGCAACGATTTCGCCCTTATATCCGGGCTCAAGGAGACCGACAACCCCTCAGCACTAATAATTACTGCAAATTACCAAATATCATCTTGTTAACCTGAAATAATGCAGCCATTAACGAACTCATTCCGTGCAATAATGACGTTACGAAAAAGAGGATTGGTACCGGGTTCACCTGAGATCCTCAACAACCTCTAGTTTTCGGACCCCAGACTCACGTAAACGTCAACTAAACGCGTTCTACTCAGCGGCACCAAAGGTTGCTGCGCAGCATGCGCGCACTGACCGCGCGTTCTGCGTCAGGTTCGTCCCTTTGTAGTTTCTTCCGGACGATAGACCTTCTGCAGTTCATCCACCTTCGTCTCCGCACAAGGCCGATAGCCGGCAATGTACGCGGCTCGCGCCAGAAGATGCGCGGAAATAGGCGCAGTCAGCAAAAAGAACACCACGCCAGCCAGAGCGCGGGTCACCACGTCCAGCTCGTGGGCGTAGACCGCCAACGCGAGCAAGGCCAAGCCCGACCCCAACGTTCCGGCCTTTGAGGCCGCATGCATGCGCATGTAAACGTCATTCAGGCGCAAAAGCCCAATCGATCCAACCAGGGCAAACAGCGCCCCCAGCACCAGCATCAACCCTACAATGATGTCAAATACTCCGTTCATTGCCCGGCCTTTCTGCGCGCGATGCTTTCATCGACTTCCTTGAGGATGGTCTTGTCACCGGCCAGGCCGCGGTTGAGTACGAAGCGGGCGAAAGCGACCGTCGCCAGAAAGCCGACCAGCCCGAGCGTCAGGGCAATGTCGAGATAAAGATAGTAATCCGTCAGGACGCCAATAGCGCCAATAAAGCCGATGCCAACCGCAACCAGCATGTCGAGGGCGATCACCCGATCCGGCAAAGTCGGTCCCTTGACGATACGAACCACGATCAGAAGGAACGAAACCGTCAGGATTACCAATGCGGCATGGGTGCAGATATCGAGGAACTGGCTTGCAAAGAGATCGAAGGATTTCATCGGAACACCTCCAGGATCTTGCGTTCAAAGCCGCTTTTGATGTCATTGATCGTACGTTCCGGATCAGGAACGTCGAGGCAATGGACATAGAGCGTCTTGCGGTCCTCTGACACATCCACCGACAGAGTGCCGGGCGTCAAGGTAATGAGATTGGCCAGGATGGTGATTTCAAAGTCGCGATCAACCGTCAGCGGATAAGCGATGATGCCCGGATGCAGATCGATCTTCGGGCGGATGACAATCAGCGCCACACGGGTGGCGGAAAGCACCAGCTCATACAAGAACAGAAACATCAGGCCGAAAGCCTGGCCTGCCTTCTTGAAATACTGTGCCGTACCCGCCTGCTCCCGGATCAGATAGAGCGTGAAGGTCGACAGGATGAAGCCGAAGGCCAGGTTCACCTCGGAGAAACTGCCTGTGACGGCGCCCCAGGAGAGCGCCATCAGTATGTTGATGAGAAAGAGCGCTGTCATGTCAGTGTTCTCCGAAAACCGAGCGGACATAGGCGGACGGGTCGATCACCCCTTCCGCGCCACGCTGAACAAGCTGCACCATGGCATCGGGCTGAAGTCCAATGTAGATGACCAGCCCGGTCAGCAGCAGCAAGGGGAGCCATAATGCCGGCGAGGTTACTTCAGGAGCCGGAGCCAGCCGAACCGTTGTCGCGCCATCCGGTGTTCCTTCCGCGCCGCCGCGCCAGAAGGCAAAGATCCAGACCCGACCGACGGCCAATGTACTCAGGAAGCCCGAGAAGAGAATGGCGAAGGCCAGCCAGCCTCTCCCGTCCACCAGTGAGGCCTCGACCAGCATCATCTTGGGCCAGAACCCCGAGAACGGGGGAAGGCCGGAGACGGCGAAGGCCAGCACCAGAAACAGGCCACCAAAGTAAGGGTTCAGGCCATACAAGGCCCCGAGCTGGCGCAATTGATAGGAGCCACCCATCAGCTTCATGATACCGGCCGCCATATACAGCGCTGTCATGACGATGATGGAATGCACGGCGTAGAAGATCGACCCGGCGATGCCTTGAGTGCTTCCCACGGCAATGCCGGCCAGCATGGCGCCGATGCCGACGATCACCAGATATCCCAGTAGCCTGCGGACTTCCGCCTGCGCCAGAGCCCCCAGCCCACCGGTGATCATCGTGGCAATGGCGATCAGAGAAATCACATCGGCCATATAGTCGCGCGCACCGGGCAAGATCAGCACGAAAATGCGGATCAGCGCATAGACGCCGACCTTGGTCAGAAGACCGGCGAAGACCGCAGACACCACAATGTTGGGAGTGTGATAGGACGCGGGAAGCCAGAAGTTGACCGGAAAGGCTGCCGCTTTCATGGCGAAAGCCAACAGATAGATGCCGGCGATGGTCGCCAGTGGCCCGACGCTCCCTCCTGCGTCCATGGCTGCCACCTTCATGGCGATGTCCGCCATGTTGAGCGTGCCGAAGTTGCCATACAGCAAGCCGGTCGCGATCAAGAACAGGTTGGTACCGATCAGGTTGAGAATGCCGTATTTGACTGTACCGTCGAGCTGAGCGCGATCATTGCCGAGCACCAGCAGGCCATAGGAAGAGATCAGCAGAACCTCGAACCAGACATAGAGATTGAAGATATCACCTGTCAGGAAGGCGCCTGATACCCCGGTCAACAGCAACAACAAGAACGGGTAGAAGCCATAGCGACGCCCGGTTCCATCGACGGTGACCAGCCCATACAGGCCGGCACACCAGGCCACGATAGAGGCAATCAGCGACAGGGATGCCCCAAGCGCATCTGCAGTGAAAGCGATACCGAAGGGCGGCAGCCAGTTGCCCATGACCATGGTGATAACGCCGTGGTCGAGCACCCGCATCAGCAAGCCAACGTTGACGATCACCAACAGGCTCAGAAAGATCATCCCGATCTTCGGCTGTGCCGCGGTGTTCTTGCGCGCCATCAGTGCCAGTGTGCCGCCCAGAATGGTGACAAGGGTGGGCGCAATGACCAGCCAGTCGGCAGCCGAAACCGGCGCCGTGATCATCGCATGGGAGAGGTCGACAGAATGCTCTGAGGATCCAGCCATTTCGTTCAGTATCCTTGCGGCGGAAGCGGATCGTCTTCGGGTTCGGCGACGCGCATTTCATTGGCGTCATCGGTCCCCAGTTCCTGGTAGGCGCGGAAAGCCAGCACCAGGAGGAAGGCGAAGAAGGAAAAGGAAATCACGATGGCTGTCAGCACCAATGCCTGCGGCAGCGGGTTGGCCGTCGCTTCCACAAGTGTGTAGAGGTGCTCGGGAATCAGCGGCGGCACCTGGCGGGTCAGACGTCCAGCTGTGAAAATCAGCAGATTGACAGCATTGCCCAGAATGGCGATGCCCAGCAAAATGCGCACCAGCTGACGCGACAGCATGAGATAGACCGAGACGGCGAAGAACAACCCGATCAGAACGGAGAGGCCAGTTTCCATCAGTCGCTCTCCCTTTCTTCCAGAGCCAGCGCAATGGAGGAAATGGCCCCGACGACGACGAAGTAGACGCCAAGGTCAAAAAGCATTGGCGTCATCAGGTCGATTTCCGTGCCGAAGGCATGCAGCGTGATGAATTGCGTTGTCATGAAAGTCTGCTTGAAAAACAGCGACGGCAGGCCTGCCAGCGTGGCGATCAGCAGACCGAAGGCTGCCAGGCTCATCGGGTGAACCCTGATCGCTCGACGCACCGAGGTCACACCACAGGCGATGCCGTAGATGGCCAGGGCAGACGCGGCGATCAGACCGCCGATGAAGCCACCACCGGGCTCGTTGTGTCCCCGCAGAAGCACAAAGATCGAGAACAGGATCATCAAAGCCGTCAGATAGGGCGCGATGGTGCGGAAAATGATCGTACGCATCACTTCACCTCCATGGGCTTGGCCAGAGCTTCCTCACCTGCGCCCTCATCCTGGGCAGAGGTGGTTTTGGTCTTGACCCGGATCAACGCCAGGACACAGAGGCCGGTGAGAACCACCACCGCAATCTCACCGAGCGTATCCACCCCACGGAAATCAACGATGATCACGTTGACGATGTTGCGGCCGTGGGCAATGACGCGGGCATATTGAGCGAAGAAGTCGGACAGACTGGTGTCGAACGGCTGCTGGGTGATGGACATCAGCGTCAGCATGACGCCCAGCCCCACGGCGACAGCAATGATGCCTGAGACCACCGAGGCGCCGAAGGGGCGGTGATCTGCAGGCGCCAGATCCAGACGGGTCATGACCAGAGCCAGAATGACCACGGACAAGGTTTCCACCATGAACTGGGTAAAGGAGAGATCCGGCGCACCGAACAGCATGAAGATCAGCGCGACTGCAAAGCCCTGAATGCCGAGAGATACGATAGCTGTCAGCCGGTTGGCTGCCGCCAGAATGGCACCCAGACCAACCACGGCGATCAGCAGAATCCCCCATTCAAAGAAGCGAAACTCGGGGAAATCCGGCCAGTTTGGCAGGCCATCGGCCAGAAACAGCGGCACAAGAAGAGCGATCGCGGTCATCGCAAAGACCATGGTCATGTAGGTTTGCATCCAGCCGACCTGAACCGAGCGGGTGACCCATGTGGCCAGGCCGACGAGGCCCTTGATAGCCTGATCGAACCCCTTGTCCGGCCCCCAGCCGATGGCGGCCAATACCTGGATCATCAGGGCACGCACCGTATCGATCTTCAGATAGAGCACGATGCCCAAGGCCACGGTGACCAGCGACAGAAGCAACGGCATACCGACATGCGCCGGGATCAGATGCAGATCGACCTCAGGCTGATGCCCCATCAGCGAAGCCAGCATCGGACCGATGAACAGCTCGCCGGTGGTGTGAGCGAAAAGCGCCGCCGCAAGCCCCGTCAAAGCCAGGGCGACGGGTCCGGCAAACAGCAGAATGGGGCCTTCATGCGCGTGTTTCGGCGTGTCGACTTTCTGCCCGATGAAGGGCTTGAGTGCGACAGCTGCCGCAACGGCAAACATCAGACCGTTGCCGACAACGGCCACCGCTGTGACCAGGAGGCCCGCCCCGACACCCAACGTGCCTTCATACAATATTTCCTTGGCAATGAAGCCGATGAAGGGCGGCAGACCGCCCATGGACAGCGCCGCCATTGCAGCGGCCGCAAAGGTGACAGGCATCGCCCCGCGCAAACCGCCCAGCTTGGTGATGTCGCGTGTACCGGCCTCATGATCCACCGTGCCGGCAACCATAAACAGCGCCCCCTTGAAGAGCGAATGCGCCAGCAGGTAAAGCACGGCGCCTTCCAGCGCCTTCTCGCTGCTTGTGCCAGTGAGCATGACCAGAAGCCCGAGAGAGGCCACGGTCGTGTAGGCCAGCATCAACTTCATGTCGGTCTGGCGCATGGCCAGCAATGTGCCGATCAACAATGTCACGCCACCAAACAGCGGCAAGACCGTCATCCACAATGTCGTATCGCCCATGACCGGATGCATACGCATCAACAGATAGACACCCGCCTTCACCATTGTCGCCGAATGCAGGAAGGCCGAGACCGGTGTCGGAGCCTCCATGGCGTTGGGCAACCAGAAATGGAACGGGAACTGTGCTGACTTGGTGAACGCACCACCGAGGATCAGCAGGAAGATCGGCAGATAATAGTCACCGCCGCGAATGGCTTCCGGATCAGCCAGAAGTTCGGTCAGGGACATATGCCCGGTCACGCCGATGATCAACAGAACGCCGGCCAAAAGCGCCAACCCTCCGCCACCGGTGACCACCAGAGCCTGTAGTGCCGCGCGACGGGATGCTGCCCGCAGATGATCGAAGCCAATCAGCAGGAACGAGGTGATGGACGTCAGTTCCCAGTAGATGAACAGGGTGATCAGATTGTCGGAGAGCACGACCCCAAGCATGGCGCCCATGAACAGGAACAGGAACGAGAAAAACCGCCCCTGCTGGGCATGCCCTTTCAGATAGCCACCCGCATACAGAATGATGAACGTTCCGATGCCCGAGATCAGCAGCGTGAACAGCAGCGAAAGGCCGTCGATGAAGAACGAGAAGTTGACGCCATAGGTCGGCACCCACTGCCAGGCGGCACCATAGGTTTCGCCATGAGAGACGTCGCCGACAAAGCCGGTGAAATGGAGGAATATCAGCGCTGGGACCAAAGCCAGCACCCAGGCCGCATTGTGTTTGAGGGCCTTGGTCAGAACAGGCGCAATGGCAGCCGCAGCAAAGGGCGCCAGAATGGCCAGAATGGTGGTGTCGGTCGCTACTGGCGTCATACGTGCTCGATCACTTCACGGGACTGGAAGCGTGGCTAGGGCGATCCGGAGCGAATCACTGCACCACAAAAGGTTTCATCAGAAGACTTTTTGAAGCTTCTGAATGCCATAGAAGAGTTATGAAACGGTTGCCAAAGGATTTCTCCCCTCAGGCCTAGTCGTTCCAACCCTCTCAATGTCCCAGTACCGCATAGCTCCCCCCCTCATTCAAATAACCCATTCCTCGCTGCAGACGATCTATTTTGCACTGCCGCATAAATTTTCATTTCAACGCAGATTAGCGCATTGCGCCCAAAGTCCAACCCAAACCTTATTCTCCCCCTGTTAGATATGCCAATAGCCTCGCAATTCCAGAGGGCTAGCGCGTTTTCGTTACTTTATTGAAAGACTTTTCACGCTCAAATTCACCCTACGTCCCGTTTTGGGAAGTCTTCTTTCGACCCTTGCATCCGAAGGTAGCCAATGGCCGTTGAGCTCTCTAAAACCGACGTAGACTACAAGGCTCTGACCGAGTGCTGTTCCGATGTGGTGATGCAAATCGGCCCTGACAATGAGCTGATCTACGTTTCCCCAGCGGTGAGTGATGTTTTGGGGTGGAGCCCGAACGAAATCTCGCATCGGCACATGGACCTTCTCTACGAGGAAGACCGTGAGAGAGTGCTCTTGAGTGCCGCCGCGCTGCATTCAGGCCGGCGTCAAAGCAGCGTTTCACAATTCCGTGTCTACCGAAAAGATGGAAAGCTGATCTGGGTCGAGGGTGCCGCGCACAAGCTGACCACGACAGGCGGCGGCGCCAATGGGCTGGTTCTTTCCATGCGGGACATATCTGTGCGCATGGATCTGCAGGAAGAGCTCAAGTCCCTGACACGCACCGATGGCCTGACGGGCCTCGCCAATCGGCGCACGTTCAATGAACTTCTGGAAAAGGAATGGGCGATTGCCCGGCGTGAGAAGACGCCACTCAGTCTGCTTTTTGTCAATCTCGACCGGTTTCGCTTCTTCAATGACCACTGCGGAAATCAGGTTGGCGATGATTGCCTACGCGATGTGGCCGGCGTTCTGGTTGCCACCGCCCGACGCCCCGCCGATCTGGTCTGCCGATATGGTGGTGATCAATTGGCCTTGGTCCTGCCTCGAACCCATGCCGACGGCGTCAGGACCATCGGCGAATATATCCGTATTGCCGTTGAAGACCTCCAGATCCCTAATCAAGGCAATACAGAGCACGGCAAAATCCTGACCTTGTCCGTCGGCGCGGCCACCGCGCTGCACCAGGACGGTGCGCCCTACGTGTCATGGGACATCCTTGTGGCGACGGCCTCCCAGGCGCTTGCCAAGGCAAAAAGCACGGGGCGCAATCGGGTAGATTTCTCTCCGCTCGTCATCAAGCCCGCACAATTGTGAGTCTTCCAAGCATTCACACCAGTGATATCGCGTTCAAGCAGACGTCAGCCGCCAGAGTCCACCTGCCCGTCTTTCCTCTCCAGCAACCTTGCCACCTTGCCTGAGATGGCGATGCTCCCTATCTCACGAGGGACAATAGCGAACGTCAGGAGATACTCATGACCGCCCCCGTACCGAAACTTGAAAAATCAGAAGAAGACTGGCGCGAAGAGCTGACGCCGGAGCAATTTCAGGTGCTGCGCAAGTCGGGCACCGAGCGACCTTTCACCGGCCCCTATTGGGACACGTTTGAACATGGCCGCTATGACTGTCTGGGCTGCGGCCAACCGCTGTTCCTGTCAGACACGAAATTCGATGCCGGTTGTGGCTGGCCGAGTTTCTTCAAGGCAGTCACCCCGGACGCCATCACCGAGATCGAGGATCGCACCCACGGCATGCTACGAACAGAAATCCGCTGTTCACGCTGCGACGGCCACCTCGGGCACGTGTTTCCCGACGGTCCGCCACCAACCGGTTTGCGCTACTGCCTCAATGGCACAGCCATGAGCTTCACGCCCCTGGACTGATGTTGCTACTCAGCTGGCTGCAGGCGGTCTGCGCCTGCGGTCGGGTGTCCTTTGTCCTCGGGGGTCCGGGCCTCACGCGCCCGCAGGATCCGACCGATGTTATCCTCGATCCAGTCGGCGAAGAGCCGAACACGCTCTGCTGCCTCGTGTCCAAGCGGGGTCAGATTGTAGTCGACATGCGGCGGAACGACCGGGCGGGAGTGGCGGTCCAAAAAACCGTCCGCTTCCAGTGCCTGAAGGGTCTGCGACAGCATCTTCTCACTGACGCCACTGACCTTGCGCCGCAGATCCGAAAAGCGCATCGGCCCATCCTCAAGCGCGATCAGCACGAGCACGCCCCATCGACTTGTCAGATGGCGCAGGACTTCCCGCGACGGGCAGTCAGCCGCCAGAAGCTCGCCACGCCGCACCGCCGACGATAAAATCCCGTCGACCCGAGGGGCCAGCTGCTCATCCCGCTTTGCGCCATGCGCTTCATCGTTGTTCATCTCAGTTATCCCGCAACGCCATCCCAAAGCAGTCTTCAGGCAACAGCCTTGCTATGAAAGCTATGGGAAAAATTCTCATCAATTTCAAAACTAACCTTTTTGTATGTACTTACAAAAAGAAAGTTTTCAAGCCACCTATGGGGTATTCCGTAATCAATCACTCAGGAGCATCCCCATGATTGCAGTGACAGGCGCCAACGGCCAGCTCGGCCGCCTCACCATCCAGGCCCTTCTCGCCAAAGGTGCAACCGACATCCGCGCGCTCGTTCGCACCCCTGGCAAAGCCGCCGATCTGCGCAGCGATATGGTTGATGTCGTCGAGGCCGACTATGACCGCCCGGACACCCTTCGATCCGCGCTGACGGGCGCCGATCGTCTGCTGTTGATTTCCGGCTCGGAAGTCGGCAAGCGGGTGGCCCAGCACACCGCTGTCATCGAAGCGGCAAAGGCCGCAGGCGTCAGCTTCATTGCCTACACCAGCCTCCTGCGGGCGGACACCTCTCCTATGAAACTGGCCGAGGAACACCGCGAGACCGAAGCCCGGTTGGCAGCCAGTGGCATTCCACACGCGCTCCTGCGCAATGGTTGGTATGTTGAAAATTATGCTGCCACCATCGGCGCTGCACTTGACCACGGGGCGGTGGTCGGAGCCTCCGGCAACGGTCTGATTTCTGCAGCTGGTCGCCAGGATTATGCCGAAGCCGCAGCAGCGGTCATCAGCGAAAGCGACCTCAGAACCCGAACCTATGAGCTGGCTGGCAGCCCGTCGTTCACTCTGGCTGATCTGGCGGCTGAACTCTCACGGCAAAGCGGTCGGGAAATCCCCTTCGTCAACATGAGCGAGACGGCCTATGCCGGCGTGCTGAAGCAGGCCGGGCTGCCGGACGGCTTTGCCTCCATCCTTGCAGACAGCGATGCAGCTGCCGCCAATGGCGCTCTGCAAGGGACGTCGCAGGATCTGGAAAGCCTGACGGGCCACGCGAGCCGCAGCCTGAAGGATTTCATCGCCACCGCCCTGGCTGGTTAAGCACTCATTCTGACCCAATAGGCAGACGGGGCGTTTCTCTCATCGGCGAACGCCCCGTTTTGCTTTGCATGTTTCTGGTCGTGGCGAGCACAGACTGCCAAACGCGATGCAACAAGGGTCTTCGAACGCGCTTGCCTCTTGCCAAGCTTCTTCAAAACTCCTACCTCGGAAAGCATGACAAACACGCCTCTTCCCCCGCGCGCTGAAGCGCGCCCGATCACCATTGAAACCCACGGCATCACGCGACAGGATGACTACGCTTGGCTGCGAGCGGACAACTGGCAGGAGGTCATGCGCGATGGCCGCGATGTGCTGGCCGACGACATCGAGGCTTACCTCGATGCGGAAAATGCCTATCAAGACGCGATCATGGCGCCGACCGAAGATCTGCAGGAAAAGCTGTTCGCGGAAATGCGCGGCCGGATCAAGGAAGACGACAGTTCCGTTCCGGCGCCCGACGGCGCCTACTCCTACGGCATCAAATATGTCACCGGCGGACAGCACCCGAAATTTGTGCGCAGCAACCGCGACGGCTCCAATGAGACCATTCTGCTGGACGGCGACAAGGAAGCCGAAGGCAAAGCCTACTTCAAGTTTGGCTCGGCCTTTCACTCCGACGATCACAAGCTGCTGGCCTGGGCCTTCGACGACAAGGGCTCGGAGTATTACAGCCTGCTGTTCCGCGACGTTGAAACAGGTCATGACAGCGATACCCGGATTGAGGACACCGCCGGTGGCGGCATTTTCTCCAAGGACGGCAAATATCTGTTCTACGTCCGCCAGGACGACAACCATCGCCCGTCCAAACTGTTTCGGCACGAAATCGGCAGCGACCCCGCCAATGACAAGCTGATCTACGAAGAAGAAGACGCCGGGTTCTTCATGGGTGTCGGTCGCACCCAGTCAGGCGAAACGATCCTGATCGACATCCATGATCACGAAACCTCTGAAGTCTGGATGATCCCGGCGGATCGACCGACAGAGCCTCCCGTTCTGATCTCGCCGCGCGACACGGGCGTGGAATATTCCGTCGATGACCACGGCGATACGCTTTACATTCTAACCAATCAAGGCAATGCGGAAGATTTCAAGATCGTCACCGCGCCGAAGGCAACGCCAGGCCGGGAATTCTGGACCGATCTGGTGCCGCATACTGCGGGCCGGCTGATCCTGTCCCACGACGTCTACAAGAGCTTCATGGTGCGCCTGGAACGTGAAAACGGCTTACCGCGAATTGTTATTCACCGGCTGACCGACGGCATAGAGCACGAGATCTCCTTCGACGAGGAGGCCTACTCGCTTGGTCTGGCCGGCGGCTATGAGTTCGACACCACCGAAATCCGGTTTTCCTACTCGTCGATGACGACGCCGGCGCGGGTGTATGATTACGACGTGGAGACCCGCCAGAGGACCTTGCGCAAGGAGCAGGAAGTGCCCTCCGGGCATGATCCGGCGAACTATGTGACCCGCCGCCTGCAAGCTCCGGCAGCTGATGGCGAGACGGTGCCGATTTCCCTGCTGTATCACAAGGACACGCCGCTCGACGGATCCGCACCCTGCCTGCTGTATGGCTACGGTTCCTATGGCATCTCGATCCCAGCCAGCTTCAACACCGGTTGCCTTTCGCTGGTGGATCGCGGCTTCGTCTATGCCATCGCCCATATTCGGGGCGGCAAGGACAAGGGCTTCCGCTGGTACAAGGATGGTCGACGCGAAACAAAGAAGAACACCTTCACCGACTTCATCGCTGCCGCCAGGCATCTGGTGGCCGAGGACTACACCTCGCACCGGAAAATCGTCGCCCAAGGCGGATCTGCCGGCGGAATGCTGATGGGGGCCGTCGCCAATCTGGCACCGGAAGCCTTCGGCGGCCTGATTGCCGAGGTGCCCTTTGTCGATGTGCTGTCCACCATGCAGGACGACACCCTGCCCCTGACGCCGCCGGAGTGGCCGGAGTGGGGCAACCCGATCTCGGACAAGGCTGCGTATGACTACATTGCCAGCTATTCGCCCTATGACAATGTTGAAGCGAAGAACTATCCGGCGATCCTCGCAGTCGGCGGGCTGACCGATCCGCGCGTGACCTACTGGGAGCCGGCGAAGTGGATTGCCAAGCTGCGCGCCACCGCCACAGGCGACAACCTTCTCATGCTGAAGACCAATATGGACTCCGGCCACGGCGGCGCCTCCGGCCGTTTCGACCGGCTCAAGGAAGTTGCCCTGGTGCAGGCCTTCGCCCTGATGGTCACCGGCAAGGTGTGACTATCTAGTCAGCCGACCTGACACAATCGGCCGGCAATACCCTAGGCATTGCCGACCGATTGCGTAACAGGGTCACATTCCGACCCAAACGGGCCAGCCATCGGCCGAGTCGTCACAGCAATATAAAATCACCATTGAGACCGACCTCGTTCAAGGTCGTAAAGCCGGTAACACCTTGCAGCTTGATCAATTGCTCATCTCCGCTGCCGGAAGTGTTCTCGTAAAAAAGATACGTGTCGCTATCATGCTCGAAAAAGGCAACGCTTTGTGGACGGGCATTGGTGTCATCTGCATCGAGAACCAGGATTTTTTCGGCCAGCGTATCGTCTGCCGCCGCAAAGGTGACCTTGCCGCCATCGCTGATCGCAACGCCGACACCTGCAACAGCTGTTGCACCACTGTTTATGGCAACAAAATCAATGGCAGAGGAGCGAATGAAGTCGGCCACTCCCGCGGTGCCGTAATCGAAGATGGTGTCGAAGGTACTGGCTACCGTTGTGCCGCTGACAGACACAGGGGTTTCGCCCAGAAAGATCTGGAAAATGTCCTGACCTGCTCCCCCGCTCAGAGTGTCTGCTCCGCTTCCACCGTCCAGCGTGTCGTTGCCGGAGCCACCAAGAATCATATTCGCGTTGGTGTCTCCGAGCACAGTCAAATTTCCGCTGAACCAGGAAGCATTTACGGTCATGACATTTGTGACCTGGCCAAGATTGAGGTCCTGTGTGCCATAGACATTCAGGGTCGCCCCTGTTGCGGCAACCAGCGAAACACCCGCGAACCCGTCGGTCCCTCCGCCCGACGATGTACCTCCAGGCCCACCTTGAATGGTGTTCGCGCTGGCGCCATAGGACGAAATGTTTATGGTTTCAAAAGCCGTTGCCACCACTCCGTTGCCGCCGTTTCCACCGGTCGCCGGACTTCCACCGCCCGTTCCTCCAGTAATCGCGATACCGCCTTTCATCAGCAGGCTCAGGCTATCGGCTGAAGTGTCCGTTGCTGGTGTGAACTGAAGCGCGTCGCCTCCATGGCCGCCGCGCGTGGTAGCTCCATCGGCCGATGAGCCACCAGTTGTGGACTGCAGCTCAAAGCGTTGATCTGAAGTGACATTGAAAACAGTCAGGTGAGTTGCTGCATCGGAACCAACCTCCTGACCGGGTGACGGCGGTGCATTTGGGGCTGCCGTTGACCCACCGATCGTCAGCGATGTCGTTGTAAAGCCAGACACATCGATCTGATAGTCGCCCTGCGACCCGGTCAGAGAAATATTTGTCGAGCCAGGGGATGTGTCGAACCCGCCTACATAATAGGCGATGCCCTCATAGGTGTATTGCGGCAACGTCGTGATCACCTTGTCCCGTTCGGCCAGGCTGGACGTGTAAAAGTGAGATTTCGTCTCGGTGTTATAAAATCGGTAGAGTGGGACGCGCCCATCATCAGCGTTGCCGTACCCCTGATAGACCGTTCCTTCAAATGTATAGGTCGCCTGGGTGGCTATGACGACATCCCGCTCTGCCTCACTTGCCGTATAAAAGTGGGCACCGGTCGCTGAATTGTAGAAACGGTAGACGGGAATATCTCCGGTACCACCGTTGCTTGTTCCATTCGATTGAAACGCGGTCCCTTCAAGCTGATAGCTGCTGTAGGTCGCGACGACAAAGTCGCGCTCGGCAACACTCGCTGTGTAAAAGTGGACGCCGTTCGCATGATTGTAAAATCTGAAAACGCTCGGCACCTCATTCTCCCCTCAATTAATTACAATAAATTTAGTAATATTTTTCGCACCCACCCAAAAAGAGCTTATCTATTATTCACCCCACCTCAATAGAGTAATTTAACCCACAAGAAATATTAAACCAAAAAAATCCAAAATTTACTTATCTTTCAATATATTACTCTAGGAAAATTAAATACTGAGACGTTTTGAAGAAACAATTTATTGTTGCAACTTTCGTCACGCTCATCTTGTAAAATTGTGTCTCGGCCGTCTTTCAAAGGCCATCAAGTTCTGCGAGGAGACGTTGAACGGCAATCATCCGACTAGATCCCAGAAAGGATCAATGACTGACGGAACAGAGGCTCAAAGGAAACGAATTATGAAACCGTCGCGCACCCGCATTCATACGTCATCGCGTTCATGCAAGACATCAGCCCTCGCGTTGATGCTCTTGGGCGCCGCCATAGTGACAGGGATCACACCGGCAGCAGCTCAGGGACTGACCCTTGGCGAGCTGCTGTTTGCGCCGACGCCCTATGCGGGCCGCAGCATCCCCTCGACCTACAACACGCCCTATTATTGCCCGACCTTCAAGAAGGGGCATTCCAGCGGCTGGAAAGGGATCATTGGCGGGCGGAAGTATGATTTTGACAACAGCTACATTGTCTCGGGCGCAGGCTGCTTTGAAACCCAGCGCGCCTGCGAGGCCTATCTGACCGGCATGGATCCTTACGTCAACATGATCAGCTATAAGGCCTGCGAACCCTTCTAAACCTCAGACTGCCAGTCCCCACGCGATGTCAAACCCAAGCGTAGTTCATTCTCCACCGGGCACAGGAAGTGCCTTGAGGTAGGTTGCGATGGCCTCGCGGTCGCGGGCGGGCAGCTTGGCAATATTGGCCTGAACGGCAGCCATTTCGCCGCCGACGCTGTCGTAGTCCGGGGTAAAGCCGCTTTCCAGATAATAGGCGATGTCGCTGACGCTCCAGCTGTCGAGGCCATGCCCAGGCGAGAGGCCCGGAATTTTACCATCCCCGGCCGGGGCCGGTGCGCCGTCCAGCCAGCGCGACAAATCAAGCGAGCCCAGTGCATCACGCGGTGTATGACAGGCTCCGCAGTGGCCCGGACCTTCAACCAGATAGCGCCCGCGCACCAGAAGCGCCAAATCCTCCTCGGCGGCCGGTCGGCCCAGCTGCTCCAGGCTCATCACCGGCTCCGGCGAGAGGTTGAGCCGTTTCCATAGCCCTATCCCCCGGCGTATGTTGAAGGGAAAGTCGAGTTCATGGTTCGCCGGGCGACCACTTACCGGCTCCACGGTCTGCATGAAGGCGAAAAGATCGCTGACATCCCCGAGGCTCATGCGGGCGTAAGACGTATAAGGAAAGGCCGGATAGTAATGTCCGCCTTGCGGCGAGGTGCCGGTCAGCATTGCATTGGCGAAATCCGTTTGAGACCAACCGCCAATTCCATCTTGCGCATCGCTGGAAATGTTTGGGGTGACGAACGTCCCGAACGGGGTCTTCATGTGCAGGCCACCAGACAGCGTCAGCTTGCCTGCGGCAGCGATAATCCCGGTTGCCGGATCAACAGCCCCGTGACAGGACGCGCAACCACCTGCCCAGAAAACAAGCGCGCCACGCTGCGCATCCCCTTGCGGCATGTCTGCGAGATCCGCACTGGCCAGTGTTCGAGGCATGGTCGCGATCCAGGCAAGAGCCCCTGCGGCCACCACAAGACCTACTCCAAGCCCCAGCGTCGTCCTGCGCATTCCAATACTCCCTCAACCCCACTCCGCATCCTCCACGGAGCGGTGCAAGGTTTCAAGGCCCTAGCGTTTGCGGAACCCCTGGTGACAGGAGCGGCATGTAGCCAAAACCGGGCCGACGACGGCCTTGAAGCTCTCGAGATCCGCCGGACCTTCGCGCCCGGAAGCCTGCATCGCAGCACTGGCTGCCGCGGCCAGCTTGGCAACTTCCGCCTCAAACCCTGCTCGGTCTTCCCAGATTTTCGGTGCAGCAGAGGTGTCACCCGTATCCGAGCCTTCCGGAAAGTAATCGCCGAATACCACACCAGCGGCGTTGAAAGTCGCAATAGCTGCTTTCCCGGCAGCAGGAGAATACGCCATCTCCCCCTTCAACATCGCACCGCTGAGACCGGCAGCCCCTGCAACCGACTGCATCACCGCCTTGCGGCTTGCGACAGGGTCTTCTGCAGCCTGACCGGAGGCAGCTGTTGCCCCGACAAGCGCGAGCACAACTGCGCCCGCGATAAGAACTCGCGTCATGAACCTCTCCTCTCGTTGGATCCACGGGTATCAAAGCGATCCGAAGGCCGATTTGAAACTCAAAGAAGTGTGATACGGGAACTTTAGTGTCACCAATTGTTTCCGAAGGATGCAACCTGCCGCCCTCCTTCGTCACACCGGACGCAAGCGCAGCTAAAGATCCGGGGCCGGGACAGCAACAGTGCGCAGCTGGAGCATCGAGGGTGAACGCTTGGGCGATTTCAGCTTCGGCGGTTCACATTTGCACCAACAGCAAATTCGCACCTCGCCCTCCTTCGTCACCCCGGACGCAGGCGCAGCCGGAGATCCGGGGCCGGTGAGAAGAAGCGGTGCTTTGCCCGCACCTCTCTCGGCTCTCCGACCCCGGCTCAAGATCGGGATAACAAGGGGGAAGATTGAGAGCGATGACCTAAGCCCCCCCCAAAAAAACAAAAAAGCGGGGTGGCCAATTGGCCACCCCGCTTTGATGTCGCAGCTTGTGGAAGCGCTTTAAGAAGCGGCTTCGTAGAGCTCGAGCACGTAGTCCCAGTTCACCATGTTGTCGATGAAGGCTTCCAGGTACTTCGGGCGAGCGTTGCGATAGTCAATGTAATAGGAGTGCTCCCATACATCCACGCCGAGGATTGGTGTGGCACCATGAACCAGCGGGTTTTCACCGTTCGGGGTCTTCATGATTTCCAGCTTGCCGTCCTTGATGGCGAGCCAGGCCCAACCAGAACCGAATTGGCCAACGCCAGCTGCGATGAAGTCAGCGCGGAACTTATCGAAGCCGCCCAGATCGCTGTCGATCTTGGAGGAGAGCGCACCCGGAAGAGAACCGCCGCCGTCCTTCTTCATCCACTTCCAGAAATGGATGTGGTTGTAGTGCTGGCCAGCGTTGTTGAAGAGAGCTGCATTCTTGCCGTAGCTTTCCTTGATGATTTCCTCGAGGGATTTGCCCTCGAGGCCGGACCCGGCGAGCAACTCATTGCCTTTGGTTACATAGGCGTTGTGGTGCTTGTCGTGGTGAAACTCTAGGGTTTCAGCGGACATGTAAGGCGCCAGAGCGTCATAGGCATAAGGCAGTTCAGGCAATTTAAAAGACATGAGCATACTCCTTCGGGTCTCAAGACCGGCGCCGGCCGCTCAAAAGGCCAATAAGCCCTTTGCGTATCCGACGCTTCATCCGCAATTTAGGAGCCCTTTGCCTCATGAGCAATGCAGCTAGCAGCAAATAAAGAAATATTTTTGTTGTTTTTTTGCGGAACCGGGAGAGAGGACGTGCGTTTGGCGATCTCGCCCCCACGCAATGCACTCTCTCCTGGCTCTCCGTTTCAGATAGCGAGCTTGCCTGTAGTCCTTAGGATTCCTGGGAAATCCCATTCAACTTCTGCATTTCATCTTCCGGGATCACCAGATCGGCAGCGGCAAGGTTCTCCTTCAGATGCGCCACACTGGAGGTGCCCGGGATCAGGAGAATGTTGGGGGAGCGTGCCAGAAGCCAGGCCAGTGCCACCTGCATCGGCGTTGCGCCGAGCCGACCAGCAACGTCGTTCAGGGTAGCGGACTGCAACGGCGAAAAGCCACCAAGCGGAAAGAACGGGACATAGGCAATCCCCTCCCCGGCCAGCCAGTCGACAAAGCCATCATCTGCACGGTGTGCAAGATTGTACTGGTTCTGAACGCAGACGATCTCCGTGATGGTTCGGGCCTTTTCCACCTGGGACTGAAGCGCATTGCTCAGGCCGACGTGTCCGATCAGCCCTTCGCTCTGCAGCTTGGCCAGGCGGGCGATCTGGTCCTTGATCTCGCCTTCTCCCGGCTGATGCAGATCGAACATCAGACGCAGATTAACCACATCGAGCTTATCCAGCCCAAGATTGCGGAGATTGTCATGGATGGCGGCTTCCAGCTCATCAGGTGAAAAAGCCTTGTTCCAGGAGCCGTCTTCGCCGCGCAAGGCGCCGATCTTGGTGACGATGGTCAGATCGTCCGGATAGGGCGCAAGCGCTTCGCGAATGATCTGATTGGTGACATGCGGGCCGTAAAAGTCACTGGTGTCGATGTGATTGACACCGTTCGCAATAGCTTCACGCAAAACGGCGATAGCAGCGGCCCGGTCTTTCGGCGGACCGAAGACACCCGGACCGGCAAGCTGCATGGCGCCGTAGCCCATGCGCCGCACACGGTGATCGCCGAGAGAAAAGTCGTTTGAACCTGGCTGGTAGGTCATGGTCTGCTCCTTGGGTTTCGATGACCTGTATTTGGTTCTTGCCGGAGGCGAAGACTAGCCCGTACAATCGAGACAGACCGTGCGGAACTTCGAACAATGAAATCACATCTCGATGACTTGAGTATCTTTGTCGCTGTGGCGCGCGCCGGCGGGTTTCGGGAAGCTGCGAAGTCCGGCACGCGCAGCGCCTCCAGCCTCAGCGAAGCGATCCGAAGGCTGGAAAGTCAGCTTGGTGTTCGCCTGCTCAACCGGACCACACGCCATGTCTCACCGACCGAAGCCGGGCAAGGACTGCTCGAGCGCCTGTCGCCTGCGTTGAAAGAGGTTGAGGCCGCGCTTGATGTGGTCAACATCTACAAGGACCGACCTGCGGGGACTTTACGGCTGAATGTACCGGTTAATGTCGCCCGCAATATCCTGCCACAGATCGTGCCGCCCTTTCTGGCAGCCTACCCGGAAATCAAGCTGGAAATCATGGCCCAGACCGGCCTCATCGACCTGCTTGCGGAAGGCTTTGATGCCGGGATCCGTTATGATGAACGGCTGGAGCAGGACATGATTGCCGTCCCGATTGGCCCGCGCACCCAGCAATTTGCGCTTGGCGCCTCCAAGACCTACCTGGATCGCAAGGGACACCCTCAGCACCCGAGAGATCTGCTCGATCACGACTGCATCGTCCACCGCTTTTCAGGCGGCGGACCACAGGGCTGGGAACTGGAAAAGGACGGTGAGAGTGTCGTGGTGATGCCGGAGGGACCTTTGGTCATCCGCTCAGGCGGTGCGGCGGATCTGGCAGTCCGTTCAGCCATCGCAGGAACTGGGGTGATTGCACTGTTTCGCGATTGGCTGGACCCGATTTTCGCCACTGGCGAGCTGGAGCCGATCCTGCAGGAGTGGTGGCCAACGTTTTCCGGGCCCTATCTGTATTATCCTGGGCGCCGGCTCGTGCCAGCGCCCCTTCGGGCCTTCGTCGATTTCATCAAGACCCAGACGTTTGAGTTCAGGCAGCCACCGCTCTGACCGCCAACACCCGCCTATCTCTTGCGTTCAAAGGCATCGCGCAGGAGCGTTTCGTCAAACATACCGGCTTCCGGCAGCTTGCCCTGAACCGCATAGACGTACAGCGCTGCCCGCAGAATGCCGTTGAGAGTGGTCACGATCAGAATTGACAAGAGCCCGATCACGACGCCTGCGGCAATGTAGCTAACGCCGATAGCAGGCTGAGTCTCGATATAGGTCGATCCGGTGATCCCCAGCAAAAAGGCGATCAACAGAATGAGTGAATGGAACGCTGCCAGCCCGACATGCGTGATCAGCGCCTCGCCCCAAGTCTTGCGAATGGTGGAGGCCGACTGGCGAATAGCCGAGATCGGGCCAACCTCCTCGACCACCAGAACCGGCACCGCGAAATAGGTCGCAATGCCCCAAGCCATTCCCATGCCGCTGGCCACCAGCCTGGTCAGGAAGTCTGAGCGGCTTGCAAGAAAGTCGAGGACCAGTTTGACCGAGGCGGCAAACAGCGACCAGGCAAAAATGTGCGGGAGCACCCGCCAGGACGACCGCAGACCGTCCATGACCGTCGGATCGCCGCCGAACAGCCGGATCATGGCGCAATAGATCAACGCGGCGTTGAAGAAGATCACGACAAAGAAGCAGAGGAAATAGAGAATGAAAAGGACAACCCAATATGCCGGATCGTTCATCACCTGCTCCGGATCCGACGCATAGGCCATCAACCCTTCAAGACCTCCGGTCGCCACGACCGGCCCGAAGAGACCACCAAAGACACCACACAGGGCCATCAGACTCAGCAGCGGGAAGACCAGAAGCTCCTTGTCAAGGAACAGCACCCGCGAGCAGGCGCCCGCAAGGGTCATCGAATGCACGAACTTGTCGATGATGCTCATATCTCAAACCCCTGTTTGCCCAATCAGGCGCGCCACTTGCGAGACCCTCACCCTGCGTCGCTTTCAGTAATACCGGGCAGCTCCCTTCTGTTTTGCTAAAAAAGCACCGGTAATTTTCACGAAAGTGTCGCTGCTGCGTCTCGTCCACAGACGCATAACCCCAGGGTCTTGCAGGCTTGTTCGCGGCTTCGCAGGTTTGGCTCCTGATTTTCCACGATGATTCGGCGGACCTGAGATACCATGAGCGGCATTCCATCACGCGATCAGCGTGCGGCTTTCTTTGTTCGCGTTGTAATACGACTGGGCATTGCAGCTCTGCTTTCCCCAGCTCTGCTGACACCGGGCTTGTTTGCCGATGCTTCCGCAGCCAATGCACTCCGCATCATTGACGGCGACACACTTGAGCTGCACGGCGAGAAAATCCGTCTGGACGGAATTGATGCGCCAGAGCACGCCCAGACCTGCATTTCCAGCGCTGGTGTCTTTTACCCCTGCGGGCAGGATGCAACCTCTGCCCTGAACCGCCTGACGCAGCGGGCAACGGTCCGCTGCGAGGGCAAGGACTATGATGTCTACAAACGCCGCATTGCTACCTGTTACGCCAACGGCCGCAATCTGAATTCGGACATGGTCCGGATGGGTCAGGCACTGGCCTATCGCAAGTACTCGCGCCGCTATATCGGCGACGAGATGGCTGCTCGCGCCGCCAAGCGCGGACTGTGGGCCGGCGTTTTCGACGAACCCTGGGCATATCGTCAGGGCAAACGACAGCTGAACTCGGAGCAGGCGCCGCGGTCGACAAAAGCCGCCAGTGCAAATAGAGCGACATCGCCACGCTGCCCGATCAAGGGAAACATCTCCAAGAACGGTCGCTTGTATCATTTGCCCGGCACCAATAATTACGATCGGACCCGGATCAACGAGACCAAGGGCGAACGCTGGTTCTGCTCCGAGATCCAGGCTCTGGCAGCAGGCTGGCGCCGCGCCCGCTGAAGCGGTCGTCTTCTGCTGGTCTTACCTGACTTGGCCTGGTTTGGCTTGGCCCATAGCTTGACCAGACATGAGAGCCCCCTCCGGAAAGACTTCTTTGCCATGAGCTGCGGGCTCTGGTACTAATTGTGGTGTTGGTTCTCATATGCGCCCGAGAGGGCGTCGAGACGAACAGGGAATCTGGAAGGCCCGACCTAAATCAGGAGGCCAATGCCAGAGCCGCCCCCGCGACTGTATGCGGTGAGCATCTTGTCAACGACGTCACTGGGTTCGCCCGGGAAGACAGACAAGATGCGTTTGAACCGTGAGCCAGGAGACCTGCCAGCATTGACGCAACCATAATTGTCCGTCGGGTGAGGCGGATGGGAGATTTAAAAAATGCAAGTTCAAGCAACCACTTCGGTTTCGACTTCCGGCAGCCGTAGCCTGCCGATCCTCTTCTGTGCCCTTCTCGGGATCGGGATCATTTTCACGACTGGACATATCCAGGCCAGCGCGCTTCATGACGCTGCCCATGATGTTCGTCATGCAACCGGCTTTCCCTGCCACTGATCAGATCCTCCGTTAGGAGCACTTCCATGTTTTCGAGACTTCTCACCTCAGCGCTCTTCGCAGGCGCTGCGGCCGGGCTTTGTGCTGCCTTGTTGCAGCTGTTTTTCGTCCAGCCGATTCTTCTTCATGCCGAGCTTTACGAGACCGGTACCCTGGTCCACTTCGGCTCAGAATCCGTCGTCAGCGCCCATCAGGCCCTGCCCGGTTTCGAGCCGATGCGTGATGGCCTGAGCATCTTTTTCACGATGCTGGTCTATTCCGGCTACGCGCTTCTGACCGTCGGGGCGATGGAACTGGCAGCGCAGCGCGGCCACACAATCGATGGGCGCACCGGCCTTCTCTGGGGCTTCGCCGGGTTCCTGGCTTTTCACTTCGCGCCCGGCTTCTCGCTGGCACCGGAAGTTCCCGGTGTGGCTGCCGCCGACGTGCAGATTCGCCAGCTCTGGTGGCTCGCGACTGTGGTGACTGCAATCTCCGGTATCGGGTTGATCGCCTTTGGCACCACCTGGAAAGCCTGGGCACCTGCCGTGGTGCTGTTGCTGGCGCCGCATGTCATCGGAGCGCCGCAGCCAGAGGTCTACACCGGACCGGTGCCAACTGAACTTGGAGCCGAGTTCGCCGCGCGGGCTTTCGGCGTCGGTCTTGCCGCCTGGGTCATGCTCGGAAGCTTTGCCGGTTTCTTCTGGAAACGGGAAACCGCGCGCGCCCAGTCCCTCGCCAACGCCTGATCAGCAAGAACAGCGCCAGTGTGCCGGCGACAAGCCGGCACACTGGCTGCCTGTATGGAGACTACACTCAATGGAACGTACCATTGCCATGCTGCTGATCGGCCTGCTGTTCGGCGGTGGCATCGGCTTCGTTACTGCCGCTGCAACCAACAGCCAGTTCGAACCGCATGATCACGGCAACCCGGCACATCATGCTGCCGCGGACAGCCATGCCCAAGTGCAGAACACTCAGTCTGCCGGAATGAGCCAGATGGCGTCTCACGATCACAGTGAAACGCTGACTGCAACGCCCGGCCCGGAAGCACCTTCCCTGACCATGCAGATCATCGCCGACCCCATGACCGGCTGGAACGTTCATCTGATGCCCACGCACTTCGCGTTCGCTCCCGAACGGGCCAGCACTAAGAACATCGCCGGCGAAGGTCATGCTCATCTTTATGTCAACGGTGAGAAGGTCGCCCGCGTCTATGGGCCGTGGTTCCATCTCTCCAGCCTGCCGAAAGGCAACGTCGAGATCCGGGCAGCACTCTACAGCAATGACCACAAGGGGTTGACCCTGAACGGCGCGGCCGTCGAGAGCGTTCAGACGCTAACTATCGAGTAGTTTACCTAGCTTCTGGAAGCGCCGGGACACGCGCTTTCAGACAAAACCGCAAACGTCCGCAGGCCAGGGCATTGTCGATCCAGCCTGCGGGCGCTTCCACCCAGCAACGGACTGTGGCGACGAGATCATCGATGTCCTTCTCGACCTGAACACCTGAAAAGATGCAAGTCGCCAGCCCCTGACCCTGCAGTGACAGCGTCACTGGCTCGGAACAGACATTCATGCAGGGCTGCGTCAAAACGGTCACCGGACGAGGCAGCCGGGCTTGCGCGAAAGTCCTCTGCATGAGCATCAGATCCTCTTGCGAACGGCCAGCATCGCAGGTGCTGCAAAGGTGCAGATAAACCGGCATCGCGTTGTTGGTCATGAGGTCGCCGCACTCGCTTTCATTGGGATCCCTTAAATCACCCTGTGCCGACAGGTGCAACGAACACTTTGGACACTTGCCTCCCCATCAGCGTAGGCAGGGGCGGGAAACCTCTGCTAGTGTCCCTTCACAATCGCGTTGCTACCTCCCACCAGCAGATCCGTCTCCATGCCCCAAGCGCCTTCTCCCGTCCGTCTCGCCATCGGCGGGCTTCTGTCACTGGCTGCAGCCATGGGCATCGGACGCTTCGTCTTTACGCCGATCCTTCCGGTAATGGTCGATGCCCTGCCGCTGAGCGCTGGTGATGGCGGCTATGTCGCGGCTGCCAATTTCGTTGGATATCTGATCGGAGCGCTCGCCGGATCGTTACTGCGCCTGCCAGGGTCCAGACGTCGGGTGTTTCTGATTGCACTCGGGCTGAGTGCGCTTACCACGGGGCTGATGGCCGGAACCGAGAGTTTTGTGGTGTTCTGTATCCTGCGGTTTGTATCGGGCATCGCCAGCGCCTATGTGCTGGTTGGCATTTCCGGACTGGTTCTGTCCCGCCTTTCAGCCCTTGGCCGTGAAGACCTGTCGGCGCTGTTTTTCGCAGGGGTCGGGCTCGGCATCGCCTTTTCCGCCCTGATGACCGGAGGCTTGCTGGCGCTTGATGCCAACTGGCAAGATCTCTGGATCGCCTCAGCCTTTGCGACAGCCTCAGCACTCGTTGCCGCTGCCATTCTCATCCCCGAGGAGCAACACGCAACCACCCAGCCACAACGCAAAGCCCAAACTTCGCAATCGAGTGAGGCCCTGGCAAGCTCCGTGCCCGTGCGCACCAGCGACGATAATAGTTCTTCCAATGCCAAACTTATGCGACTGGTGATCGCCTATGGGCTCTTCGGCTTTGGCTATGTCATCACCATGACATTCCTCTCGTTGATGGCCCGGCAGGATCCGGAGCTGTCCGGCCTTGCGGATCTGCTCTGGCTGTTCGTTGGCCTGAGTGCCGCGCCATCCATCTGGTTCTGGAACCGCTTTGCCGCACGCTTCGGAGGCGCGCGAACACTCGCCCTCGCCTGCCTTCTGGAGGCTGTCGGTGTGGCGCTGTCTGTCTCCGGTTGGGGAATGCCGGCAATGGTCATGGCCGCCTTCCTGATGGGCGGAACTTTCATGGGCATCACCGCACTCGGCCTGATGCAGGCTCAGCGTCTGACTTCCGGAGACAAGACGCGGATCGTCGCCATCATGACCGCCAGCTTCGGCCTCGGGCAGGTCGTTGGTCCCTGGGTCGCAGGCGTGCTGCATGAGCGGTCCGGCAATTTCACCTCCGCCTCGCTGGCCGCAGCGGTCGCTCTTCTGGCAGCAGCTGCCTTGTCCCTGACAATCCGCCGCGACACTGCCGCCAAGGCCTGAACGGCAAACGGCGAGACCTTGCGAGCCCCGCCGTTGTTCATGCGCACATCTGACGTTCGTTACTTGTGGGCGTACTCGAAGTAGAGCTCACGGGCCTTGCGAGAGACCGGACCGATTTCCATTGTCCGCTCTTCAATGCGATTGAGCGGCACGACCTTGTTGTAATTGCCAGTCGAAAACAGCTCATCAGCAGCCTTCAGTTCAGCGTAGGCAACCGTGCGCTCGTAAACAGTGATGCCGGCGACACGCAGCAGCTGGATCATCCGCTGGCGGGTGATGCCATTGAGGAACGTGCCATTGGGCACTGGCGTGTGCACTTCACCATCCTTGACCAGAAAGATGTTGGCCGCCGTCAGCTCGGCGACATTGCCCAGCGTGTCGAGCATCACAGCATTGTCGAAGCCGCGTGCCTTGGCTTCGCGGACGGCGCGCGCGCCATTCGGATACAGACACCCGGCCTTGGCGTTGACCGGCATCGTTTCGATACTTGGACGACGGAACGGCGACAGGGTTACGCTCATGCTGACGTCATCGCCGGCCATCGGCGCTTCAAAAAGACACAGGGCAAAACGGGTGCTTTCCGGATCACAGCTGATCACGCCGGGGCCGTCTTCTTCGGCCCAGTACATCGGCTTGATATAGAGCTGCTTGTCGGAGGAGAATTTCTTCACGCCTTCCGCACAGAGCTCAAGGATTTCGCCTTCCCTCATGATTGGCTTCAGATAAAGCGCCTGAGCGGAGTTGTTGAAGCGCTGGCAGTGCAGGTCCAGATCCGGCATCACGCCGTCAAAGAACCGGGCCCCATCAAACACGCTTGATCCCTGCCAGAACGCATGAGTGCGTGGACCGGCGATGGCCGGATTGCCTCCTTGCCAGGCACCATCAATCCATGTCCAGGTTTCGCTCCAGCCGCTCATGACCACATCGTCCTTTTGTTGTCTCAGGCGAGGGAGAGAACCTGCTTCGCCACTCCGGGTCAACCACCTGTCTCATTTCATTCGCGCAAATTGCGCAATCCTTGTCACACCTACCTAGCTGCCTAGACGCGGAAATGTTTCGTGTGCTAGGCAAAATCATGCGCCTTCCCATGCTGTTCCACACTCTGAAGACCTACGACAAGTCCCAGTTCCTCGCTGATTTTCAGGCGGGTGTCACTGTGGCCATGGTGGCGATCCCGCTGAGCCTCGCCATTGCGATTGCATCTGGCGCGCCGCCCGCCACCGGCCTCATCACCGCCGTGGTCGCCGGGTTCCTGATTTCAGCCTTTGGTGGATCAAGGGTGCAGATCGGAGGACCGACCGGTGCGTTCATCGTCGTCGTCTTCAGCGTCATCATGGACCACGGCTATGACGGATTGGTGCTGGCGACTTTCATGGCGGGCGGCATTCTCATTCTGGCTGGACTTTTGCGGTTGGGACGCTTTATCGCCCTGGTGCCTGAAAGCGTCGTGGAAGGTGTCACTTGCGGCATTGCGGTGATCATTGCCGCCAGCCAGCTGAAGGACTTCTTCGGTTTCGATGCGGGGACCCTGCCGGCTGAAGTTCTGCCTAAGCTGGCGATCCTGTGGACCGCACGCGACAGCCTCTCGCCGGCCACGCTTGCCATCGGCCTTCTAACCATGGGGTTGATCCTTGTCCTGAAGCGGTTGTACCCGAAGTTTCCCGGGTTGCTGGTGGCTGTTTCGATCGGCTCCGGCCTCGTCGTACTGCTCCAACTGCCGGTCGACACGATCGTCTCGCGGTTTGGCGCGTTGCCGGACCATCTGCCCTGGCCGCAACTGCCAGTCATCACCATCGCCCGGCTGATTGAGCTGCTGCCGTCCGCCATGGTTATCGCTTTTCTTGCCGGGTTGGAATCCCTGCTCTCGGCGATGATCGCAGACAAGATGACGGGCGAGACCCACCGCCCGAATGCCGAGCTTCTGGGGCAAGGCATTGCCAACGTCGGCTCGGCTCTGGTTGGCGGCCTGCCCGCAACGGGCGCCCTGGCGCGCACTGCGACCAACGTTCAGGCCGGTGCGAAAACGCCCGTCGCCGGACTGATCCATGCCTTCACCGTGCTGGCTGTTTTGATGCTGGCAGCTCCCCTGGCTGGGTATCTCGCCATGCCGGCGCTTGCAGCTCTGTTGTTGCTGGCTGCCTGGAACATGTGTCCGCCGGCCACCGTCCTGCACGGCCTGAAGGCTGCCTGGCCTGAGCGCGTGCTGTTTCTGGGAACGCTCGTTCTCACGGTTTTGGTCGACCTGACAGTCAGCCTCGGGGTGGGTATTGTCGCCGGTCTTGCTCTGCGTGCCTGGCGGCAACGCTCTGCGACCTCCGCACACTGAGGCTGAGTGTGTATAGTGGCTTTGAATTGAATGCAGTGCCCACACCACACCCTATGCGGAGACCTCATGGAGCAGAGACTTAGCTTGATCACCCTGCTGGTGGACGATGTAGACGAAGCGCGAAAGTTCTTCGTCGACGGTCTTGGCTGGACCTGTGCAGAGGGATCGGAAACCGAGATCGCCTTCTTCCAGATCGGCAGCATGGCGCTGGCCTGTTATGCGCGCAGTGCGCTAGAGGCAGAGCTAGGCAGTCCCGTGGAAAAAGGCCCGCCCGGCAATATCGCCATCGCGTGGAATGGTCGTTCCCCGGCAGAGGTGGATACGGCCTGCCAACTGGCGGTGGCTGCGGGTGCGAGAGTGCTCAAGGCGCCACATGAAACCCATTGGGGCGGCTATTCCTGCTATCTTGAAATCCTCGGCGGCCACATGCTGGAGCTGGCACATAACCCATTCTGGCCCATCGCCAAGGACGGCTCAGTTTCTCTTTCGGGCTAGGCACGCCCATTGTAGCCGAACCGGTGCGACGCCCCGTCACGCCAAGCCCTTGTGTATCAGATCAGCCTACGGTCTGCCCTGCCCTTGACGCCGCCCGGCGACTTAGGTCTTCTGAATAGCAAGCATCCCTTATCACCGGAGACATCTCATGGCCTATGCCGCTTATGTGTTCGACGCCTATGGCACCTTGTTCGACGTACATGCCGCGGTTCGAAAGCATGCGGAGAAGATTGGCCCGGAAGCCGACCGGTTCTCGACTCTGTGGCGCGCCAAGCAGCTTGAGTATTCCTGGGTTCGCGCCCTGATGAACCGCTATCAGGATTTTTGGGTTCTGACTGAACAGGCCCTCGACACCTGCTTTGAACTGATACCCTCTGTCGACAAGAGTCTGCGCGCCGATCTGCTTGACGCCTATTGGAAGCTCGACTGCTACGCCGAGGTGCCGCAGGTTCTGACAGCTCTGAAGGCCTCCGGTGCCAAGCTCGCAATCTTGTCGAACGGCTCACCTGCCATGTTGGAGGCTGCCGCAAAGGCCGCCGGCATCACCGATCTGCTGGACGAGATCTTTTCCGTCGACACACTGCGCACCTACAAGACCGACGAGCGCGTCTATGAAATGGCGACGACGCACTTCCGCATCTACCCGGAGGCCGTCTCCTTCCAGTCTTCCAACCGCTGGGACATAGCCGGTGCCACCGCCTTCGGCTTCCGCACAGTCTGGATGAACCGCTACAACATGCCGGACGAATACCCGGACCTGTCCCCGGCTGCGGTACTTGCTGACCTGAACGGACTGACCGCGCTGGTCTGAGTAGTCTAGCCGGATAGCTTCGGTTACAGGGACCTGGTTCCTCGGGTCAAGCTCGAGGATGACGGTGACTTGGGCTGAGTTTTTCAACCGAACCAACCTATCGCTCTGCCTCACCTGACCACAGACCTCCACTCCCCACCTGCGTCATTCTCGGGCTTGACCCGGGAATCCAAGCCGAACCGCTGCCACAGGGAAAGGCTCCCCGAATACAACCGCTACGGCATACATGCCATGGTCGCGCCATGGCATGACGGAGAGAGGTGGCGGGTGTCGCGCGTTGTGAAGGCGCCTCCCCACCACCGCTGTCCCGGACTTGATCCGGGACCTTAGCCCCCACAGGTGACCCCGGATCAGCTTCAGGGCAGCGGCGCCGCGGGTGTGGCAGTGAGATATTCCCCCACCGAGCTCGCCTCTCCACAGCCGTCATTCTCGGGCTTGACCCGAGGATCCATGCCGTTCCCTCGCTACTCGGAAAGGCTCCCCGAGACGACTTGCAACGGCATGGATGCCATGGTCGGGCCATGGCATGACGGAGAGAGGTTGGTTGAGCGGTCAGTGAAGCCCCTGCTAATCCGCCGACGGTAGATAGCCCAGCGCGGCGTTGAGTTTGGCGAGGAGATCGATTGCGGCTTCGGCAATGACTGTGCCGGGAGGAAAGATGGCGACAGCGCCGGAGCGATAAAGCGCATCATAGTCCTGCGGCGGAACAACACCGCCGACGACGATCAAAATGTCCTCGCGGCCTTCTTCGGCCAGAGCTGCCTTCAGGGCTGGCACCAGGGTCAGATGCCCGGCGGCAAGCGATGAGACGCCAACGACATGAACGTCGTTTTCCACGGCCTGACGGGCGGCTTCTTCCGGCGTCTGGAACAGCGGGCCGATGTCGACGTCGAAACCGAGATCGGCAAAGGCCGAGGCGATGACCTTCTGGCCGCGATCGTGCCCATCCTGTCCCATCTTCGCGATGAGGATACGTGGCCGCCGACCGTCGTTGTTCTCAAAGGCCTCAACCAGCTTCTGAACCTTTTCAAGGGTTCCGGACATGGCGCCCGCCTCTCGCTTGTAAACACCGGAAATCGACTTGATCTCGGCCTTATGGCGACCGAAGACCTTTTCCATTGCCAGAGAGATCTCACCGACAGTGGCCTTGGCACGTGCCGCTTTGACTGCGAGATCGAGCAGGTTTCCATCACTTGTCTTGGCACATATCGTCAAGGCATCGAGGGCGGCCTGACAGTCTGCTTCGTTTCGCTCTGCACGAAGCCGCTGCAACTTGTCGATCTGACTGGCGCGAACCTGATCATTGTCGACCTTCAGAACGTCGATCGGCTCTTCCATATCCGGCTTGTACTTGTTGACGCCGACGACCGTCTGGACACCACTGTCGATCCGCGCCTGGGTCTTGGCGGCGGCCTCTTCGATGCGCAGCTTCGGAATGCCTTTTTCGATGGCCTTGGCCATTCCGCCAAGTTCTTCAACTTCCCGGATATGGGCCATCGCCTTTTCCGCCAGATCGTGGGTCAGCTTCTCCACCATGAACGACCCGCCCCAAATATCGATGGGCGCGGTGGTGCCGCTTTCGGCCTGCAGGAAAAGCTGGGTGTTGCGGGCAATGCGGGCAGAAAAGTCCGTCGGCAGGGCCAGCGCCTCATCCAGTGCATTGGTGTGCAGCGATTGCGTATGACCTTGCGTAGCCGCCATCGCCTCCACGCAGGTGCGCACGACGTTGTTGAAGACGTCCTGAGCGGTCAGCGACCAGCCTGAGGTCTGCGAGTGGGTGCGCAGGGACAGCGACTTGGGGTTCTTGGGCGAGAAGTTTTCCGCCATCAGCTGAGACCAGATCAGACGCGCAGCGCGCAGCTTGGCGACTTCCATAAAGAAGTTCATGCCGATGGCCCAGAAGAAGGACAGTCGTGGCGCAAAGCTGTCGATGTCCATGCCGGCCGCAACACCAGAGCGGGCGTATTCAATGCCATCGGCGATGGTATAGGCCAGTTCCAGATCCGCCGTCGCTCCGGCCTCCTGCATGTGGTAGCCGGAGATGGAAATGGAATTGAAGCGCGGCATATTGGACGATGTATAGGCGAAGATGTCGGAGATGATCTTCATCGACGCCGCAGGCGGGTAAATATACGTGTTACGGACCATGAACTCCTTCAGAATGTCATTCTGAATGGTTCCCGACAGGTCCTTCTGGTCTACACCTTGCTCTTCCGCGGCGACAATAAACAAAGCCAGCACGGGCAGCACCGCGCCGTTCATGGTCATTGACACACTCATCTTGTCCAACGGAATGCCGGAGAACAGCGTGCGCATGTCATAAATCGAGTCAATGGCCACACCGGCCATGCCGACATCCCCTGAAACGCGCGGATGGTCGCTGTCATAGCCCCGGTGGGTGGCCAGATCGAAAGCGACTGAAAGGCCCTTCTGCCCGGCAGCCAGATTGCGCCGATAAAAGGCGTTCGACGCCTCAGCCGTCGAAAAGCCGGCATACTGGCGCACGGTCCAAGGCTGCTGCACATACATGGTCGGATAGGGCCCACGCACAAACGGTGGTAGGCCGGGGTAGGTTTCCAATGTGTCGATACCAGCCAGATCGCTCTCGCGGGTGACCGGTGCAACAAGAATGCCCTCCGGTGTTTCCCAGGGGTCGACGCCCTCGGCTGTTGCCGGGCTCAACACATCCTCATAAGCAACTTGCGTGAAATCAGGGATACGGCTCATCGTGCGGTCTCCTCAGTTGCTGCGGCTACCCCGAGGCGGATGTGCGCCTCCTGCAGGAGGCTCAACAAGTCACAACCCGCATAGAGCGCAGTGTCAAGACCAGCTGCTCGCAACTCGGTTTCCGCTGCACCGGGACGACCTGCCATATAGAGATATGTGCAGCCTGCGTCTCTGAGAGCCCTGAGAACCTCTTCCCCCTGCTCTTTATAAAGAGCGTCCGGGCCGATAAGACAAGCAAGCCTGGCACCAGAGTAAGTGTAGGCCTCTACCAGTGCTTTAAGGTCCGGCGCCTCGTCAGCCTCGCTGGTGCGCAGGCCACCGGCAGCAAAGGCATTGGCTGCGAACGTTGCACGAGCTGAAAATCCGGCAGGACGTCCAAGTGGCGCCAGAAAGACATGCGGTGCGTCGCCTACGGCTGCATCGGCCGCATCGCGCAAGCTCTCGAACGGCGCAGACAAGCGCGAGAACGGCAGATCGGAGATCTCCGGCGCCGGTGCCTGAACCTGAACGGGCGCTTCAGTCAGATTGGGAAACGTGCTGACGCCAGTCAGAGGCAGCGACAGATTGCCGAGCTTGGCACGCCGTGCATCCGAGGTTTGCGACAAGAGCTTCGAGAGCATGCCTGTTTCCGCAGCATTCGGCACACCACCCTTGGCTTCCACCGCCTGCAAAACCTTCCAGGCAGCATCGACACAGGCGCGGGTTATGGACTCCAAAGCACCGGAGCCTGCCGCCGGATCACTGACCTGCGCCAGATGGCCTTCTTCCATCAAGATGGACTGTGTGTTCCTCGCCAGCCGTCGGGCCAATCTGTCAGGCAGGCCCAGCGCCTGGGTGTGCGGCAGGACCGTCAGACTGTTCGCACCTCCGACGGCAGCCGAAAAGCAGGCGACGGTGTTGCGAAGCATGTTTACCGCTGGGTCGCGGCGGGTGAGCATACGCCAGGACGTTTCCATATGCAGCTTGAGCGGCGACTGAGGTACGCCACAGACCTCCAGAATGCGCGCAAAGATCATGCGGGCCGCCCGAGCCTTGGCAATCGTCGCCTGCTGGTCCGCATCGGCAACCAATGTGACAGACACAGCCTGCGCCCAATCGCTTTGGGACAGACCGGCCCGCTCAAATGCGCGGAACATCTCCAGGCAACTGGCAAAGGCCAGCCCGAGCTCCTGCCCTTGAGTGGCGCCCTGATCATGCCATATCCGTCCATCGGCACAGACGACGGGCCAAGAGACGCCTGCTGCTTCCCGTTCCGTCAGCAACGCGGCGATGCTGTCATGCGTATCCGCGCCTGTCTGCAAAGCGAGCGTCGCGTCTCCCACAGGATCACAAGCCAGGACCACGGAGAGTGCTCTCGGGTCGTATCCTTTGTCCCGAGCGACCGCTGCGAGGTTCTGCAAGGCTTGCGAAGGCGGTGTGGACGACGCCATGCCAAGTTCCAGACGCAGGGTGATAATATCAAGCAGCACGCCATCAAAGGCTGATGTGAGTGTGTCTATCGTGGCATCCGGCAGACCGAAGCCGCGCGGATCGAGGGGATTGGCAATCACCAGGCTCACCCCCGAAGCACCGCCTTGCAAATCTTCCACGGCCTGTAGCGCAGCTGCACCGGGCGTTTCCAGATCGATGCGACTGGAGACGTGCCACGCCGTGCGAGCCGGCCGCAACTCGCGCGGGCGCGCCGCAGCTTCCCGCTTGAACAACGGCGCGATCAGCGCACCATCTTCAGTCTTGCGGGTCAGAGTTTCACGCGCCGCGCCTTTGAGAGCTTTGTCGACTTGTTCCAGCCAAAGCTCTTCACTGACCGTTCCGGTTTGAGTTTCAGGCACGTTCGAGACATCTCCCTTGATGCGTCCTGCGACGTCGGTCCCTTGCATCTCGTCCTCCCAGACCCGGTTTATGCTGGGGGACGAAGCACACCATGCCGTCCACGCCTTGCGATCGATTGTGCCGGAGCTGTCGCGAGAACAGCCCCTCAGATGACAGAGTTTTAGTCCCTCCACGGCCAGACGCGCAACTCAACAGATCGACTATAGCCGCATGAATCGCCAATTCCAGGGCGAGGACGCCTGACCAGAAACACACGCAAAAAGTGCATCCGAATCGAGAGCGGCGCCCCCTTCCCCCAGAGGAGTTATGCCGCGCATCTGGCGTCCTATGTAAAGTCATGAGCAAGTCAGAGAAATTACCAAGTGGATGTCATTCACCACGCACAGGATACATTTCGCAGATTTTCTCACGAATCATGCGTGGTCCTGGCAAAGCCAAATCGCCTTAAATGCGTGAAATCCGTGATATTTTAGGCAATTCGCAGGGGTAGAACTGCTTAGCTGGCGACCCTCATGGCACTTTGGACAAGCGAAAAGAAACCTTTTGGCAATATTCAGACAACAATTTGGCGCCTTACGCTAAGTTTCGCCTCAATCTCCCATGGAGCTGCCGAAAATTCTAATGTAACTTGTACAAGCTGCCGCATAGGCAAGTTGGATTCTGAGATGGAAATATAAACAATGGCTGTGTTGGGTTCCACTCTCAGGAGCAAGCTTTTGCAACTTGGCGTTCCAGCTGCAGCACGATAGCGGGTCCTAAGCAAACTCCGGGAGGGATTTCGGGGAACATGCCTAGACCCGCTGGCGAAACTTCCAGGAGGCTGGTCCGATTTTACAATCGGCTCATAATTCTGGCGAACCGAGAGGCAGGAAAATAACAGTCGCGAGAGACAAAACAAATTTGTCCCGTGACGCCAAGACAAACCGACGGGATATAAAATCTTTCAAAATCCCGCTGGACAGACTGCCTCCCATCGGCAGCCGGCAAGTGAATTAGTAAAACTAAGGCTTCGCCGGACTTTAAAAAAAGGACCAATCCCAGCCCCAAAAAAGACGGGAAGGTCCGCAAAAAATGGATGTGCACAATGCTTGATCATACCGAATTGAAGAACAAACTTCGCGCTATCTCGGATGCAAATGCCGCTCATCACGTGTTGGATATACTTGAATCCAACCTGCGACGGATGGGGGCAACCCACATTCTTGTTACGGGTCTTCCGATGCCAAATCGGCCGATTGACAATCTCGTTCACCGTTTCCGCTGGCCTGACCAACGCAATGACGGGATCGAGAGCACTTCCCTTTCCGCCAATGACAGCGCCCTGATGCTCGGACTGGCGTCCAACCGCGCCCGCCTCTGGACGATTACTGATGGCGACGCTCAGCATTCGGAGATACTGGCTGCAGCCGGTGCCGGTTCAGAAATGGTCATAGTTCCAGTGACGGAACTGCATCCCTTCCAGGCTTTTGTCTATGCAGCGGGCCCTTCTCTCCAGGCTGGCAACCTGGAACTCTCCGGACTTGAAGCCCTTTCTGCAGGCGTTTTTGCAAGACTGCGCGAACTGGGCATTATTTCCGGACAACGCCCTGGCGCCCTCTCCACCCGCGAACGGCGTGTTCTGGAGCTCACCGCCTTTGGCAAGACTGCCGGCGAGATTGCTGAGGTTCTCGACATTTCCCAGCGCACTGTCCACGCCCACCTGCAGAATGCAAGTGTAAAGCTGAATGCTTCCAACAAGACTCACACGGTCGTGGAAGCCCTCAGATACGGTCAAATTCGGGTCTAGATCTCTATCACCCAATAAACGACCTGTGAATGCGGAGTTGAGCCACCCCTGGCAAAGGGGGACCTCAACTCCGTTTTCTTGTGTGCCACAGGTCGCGAGCTGTCAGTGGGCGGATTGACCGCGCCTCGTTCCCGGATGCCTGCGGTCAAATCCCAAGGCAATTTCTCCCTGCCCCCATACCAATGCCGCCCCATGCTGCCTTTTTGCGGACAGCACAAACGTGAAGGCTTATACAGGGGTGAGCGACCTGTCTTCAGGCTTAGATGATCTGCTTGAGAACCGGAATCGAGGCAATCACTTCATTGATCGTGTCGTCCCCGACCTTTTCCCTTGCCACTTCAATCAGCTCGCGAGCGACCTTCTGCACTTCGCCCATATCGAGACCTGCAGAACTCAATTCGCCCAGTACAGCCATTGCTCCCATGCCAGGGACCATGCCGGACAAACCGCCAAGCAGGCCGCCGCCACCGGTCTTTTCCCCGGCATAGTCGTTGACGGCCTTCTCTGCACCCGGAAGAGCGGCAAAAACCTCTTGCATCCGCTCCTGTGGCGCTTCCTTATTAAGAAAATTGAGGATGATCGTCACGGCCTGCCTGGCCGTTTCCACGTTGACGCCGGTGGCCACGATAATGCGCTGAATGAGTTCGTCCATCTTGATCTCCTGTCCGGCAATCCGCATCGCCGTTTGGTGGGAATGCTTGTCTCCTGGCGCAGGCCAGGGCCCTGCCAGACCGGTTGGGAGGAGGCTAGCAGGATGGAAACAAGAAACACTTGTTGGGTGAGCCTATAGACGGTTTTGCCCGGATCTGTCCACGGCCAGCCTCGCCGGGGCCGAGGGGATTAACGAGGCCTATCGACCGCCACAAGGCGGCATTTCGAGACGGAGAGAACAAACCGCAATGACTGGGCAAGACACTACGGGAACGGTTTATATCGGCCACAGCGAGCTGAGCAGCAGCGACGAAGCACTGACCTTGCGACTGGCGAACCGCCACGGGCTGATCACCGGCGCGACCGGCACGGGCAAGACAGTGTCTCTGCAAATTCTGGCTGAAGGCTTTTCAGCCGCTGGCGTTCCCGTCTTCTGCTCCGACATCAAGGGCGATCTGTCCGGTCTGGGCATTGCCGGCACACCAAAAGACTTTCTCACCGCCCGTGCGGAGAAAATCGGCTTTGCCGATGACTACCGGATGGAAGCCTTTCCCGTCATCTTCTGGGACCTGTTTAGCGAGCAAGGCCATCCGGTGCGGACCACTGTCTCCGAGATCGGCCCACTTCTGCTGGCCCGGCTGCTGGATCTGAACGAGACCCAAGAAGGCGTCCTGACCATTGTGTTCCAGTTGGCCGATGATGAGGGGCTGCTGCTGCTCGACCTCAAGGACCTGCGCGCCATGCTGACTCTCGTTGGCGAGCGCGCATCCGAGCTTTCCAAGACCTATGGCAATGTTTCGCCCGCCTCTGTCGGCGCCATCCAGCGCCGCCTGCTGGTTCTGGAACGCCAGGGCGCCACGCACTTCTTTGGTGAGCCAGCCCTCGATATCCGCGATTTCATGCGCAAAGCACATGACGGGCGGGGCATGATCAATATTTTGGCAGCAGACAAGCTGATGATGGCGCCGCAGCTCTACTCCATCTTCCTGCTGTGGATGCTGTCGGAACTGTTCGAGGAATTGCCGGAAATCGGCGACCCGGACAAGCCGCAGCTGGTGTTCTTCTTCGACGAAGCACATCTGCTGTTCAAAGATGCGCCGAAGGCCTTGCTGGAACGTATCGAGCAAGTTGTGCGGCTGATCCGGTCAAAAGGCGTCGGCGTCTATTTCGTCACCCAGAACCCGGCAGATGTTCCGGAGACCGTCCTCTCGCAGCTCGGCAACCGCATTCAGCATGCCTTGCGCGCCTTTACGCCTCGAGATCAACGAGCTGTACGCGCAGCTGCCGAAACTTTCCGTCCCAACCCGGATCTGGACACAGAACAGGTGATTACCGAGCTTGGCGTCGGGGAAGCTCTGGTCTCGACGCTGGAAGGCAAAGGCGTTCCGTCCATGGTGCAGCGAACCCTGATCCGGCCGCCGTCATCGCGGCTCGGGCCGGCGACGGAAAGCGAACGCCGACACCTCATTCAGACCAGCCCGGCGTTTGGTCTGTATGAGCGGACACGCGACCGGACTTCGGCTTTCGAAATTCTCGCAGAGCGAAGCGCCGAAAAGCTTCGACTGGAGGAAGCTCAGCAGGAACGTGAAGAAAAAGCCAAATCAAACCGCACGCGCTCCGGTTTTGAGTTGCCGGAATTCGGGTCATCAGGCCGGAAGACGACCCGCAAGTCCTCGGTTCCGACCACCCGGAAGCGTTCGTCACGCACGGACAGCGCCCTGGACACAGGGATGAAAGCGATTGCGCGCACGCTGGGAAGCTCTCTTGGAAAAGCGCTTGTCCGCGGCATTCTGGGCTCGATCAAACGCGGTTTCTAACGCGTCCCCTGCCGATCTGAATGTCGCGGTGAGCCTGAGGCCACCGCGACGCTGACCTTTTGTGCCATTGCCGTTCAAGGCTGGAGAGCCGAGAAGTCATCACGCGCATTCCCAAACCCATTCTTGTTTTGAATTTGCGCTTTGGGATCGGATATGAACAATGAGGGCACCCAATGGGGCCTGCAGCCCTGACCTGCCGAGCAAAAAATCAAGGACACCCGATGAGCACCATCGACAAGGTTCTGGCCCGGATCGACACCGATCTTGACCAGTCGCTGGACCGCCTGTTCGATCTACTGAAGATCAAGAGCATTTCCACGGATCCTGCCTTCAAGGCCGACTGCGCCCAAGCCGCCGACTGGCTGGCCAAAGAGCTGACCTCCATCGGCATTGAGGCCAGCGTTCGTGAAACCACCGGTCATTCGATGGTTGTCGGCCACCGCAAGTCCGGCAAGCCCGGCCCGCATGTACTTTTCTATGGTCACTATGACGTCCAACCGGTCGACCCGCTGGAACTGTGGAAGGACGATCCTTTTGCGCCGTCGATCCAGACCAAGGAAGATGGCACCAAGGTGATCGTCGCCCGCGGGTCCGCCGATGACAAAGGCCAGCTGATGACCTTCGTCGAAGCTGCCCGCGCCTTCATCGCAGAAACCGGCGATCTGCCGATTGACGTCAGTGTGCTTTTTGAAGGTGAGGAAGAAAGCGGCTCGCCGTCCCTGCATCCGTTCCTGATTGCCAACAAGGACGAACTCGCCTGCGACATAGCCCTGGTCTGCGACACCGGCATGTGGGACGCCAAAACCCCGGCAATTTCGGTCATGCTGCGGGGCATGGTCGGCGATGAAGTCATCGTCAAGGCCGCCAATCGCGATCTGCACTCCGGTTTTTATGGCGGCGCGGCGCAGAACCCGAACCACATCGTGGCCTCGATCATTGCCGGTCTGCATGACGAGAATGGCCGCATTACCTTGCCGGGCTTTTATGACGGCGTCATAGAAATGCCGGAAGACGTGACGGCGATGTGGGAAAAGCTCGGCTTTTCAGAAGAGGCTTTCCTCGGCGAAATCGGGCTGAAGCACATGCGCGGCGAAAAGGGCCGTCAGGCGCTGGAGCACGTCTGGACACGGCCGACCTGCGAAGTGAACGGCATGTGGGGCGGCTATCAGGGAGCTGGCACCAAGACAGTGATCCCGGCTGAGGCCCATGCCAAGTTCACCTTTCGTTTGGTCGGCGATCAGGATCCGGAAAAGATCCAGGATGCGTTCCGCGCCTATGTCCGTTCCAAGATCCCGGCCGACTGTTCCGTCGAGTTTCTTGCCAAGGAGGGCTCCCCGGCCCTGCGTCTGGACTTCGACAGCCCGGCTCTGCAAAAGGGCAAGAAGGCCCTCACAGACGAATGGGGAACACCTGCAGCCCTTATCGGCTGCGGTGGCTCCATTCCGATTGTCGGCGACTTCAAACGCATGCTTGGCATGGACAGCCTGCTGATCGGCTTCGGACTGGAGGATGATGCAATCCACAGCCCGAACGAGAAGTACAACCTCACCAGCTTCCACAAGGGCATTCGCTCCTGGGCTCGCGTGCTGGACCAGCTGGCCAAAGACTAATTGGTGCAAACGATTAACAGACGCCTCCCGATCTCCGGGGGGCGTCTTTGCTTCAGCTCGGCATTTGCCCCGCCTGTCCGATCCGCACATGCTTTGCCATCGTTCCATTTATCCCGTGAAAGGCCTCCCCATGAAATCGGTTTGCATTTTCTGCGGATCCAGCTTCGGAACCGACCCAGCCTATGAGGCAGCGGCCAAAGCCACAGCCAAAGCACTGGTCGATGCTGGACTGACTGTCGTTTATGGCGGCGCCAAGGTCGGGCTGATGGGCGTCGTAGCCGATACGGCGTTGGCCGCAGGCGGTAAGGTGATCGGCGTGATGCCGGACGCCCTGAAAGAAAAAGAAATTCACCACCAGGGGCTAAGCGAATTGTATGTGGTGAAAAGCATGCATGAGCGAAAAGCACTGATGGCCGAAAAGTCCGATGGCTTCATTGCACTGCCGGGCGGAGCAGGCACTTTGGAAGAGCTGTTTGAGATCTGGACCTGGGGCCAGCTCGGGTTTCATGCCAAGCCTCTTGGCTTCCTGAATGTGAACGGTTTCTACGACGGACTTCTGAGATTTCTCGATCATGCCACGGGCCAGGGCTTCATGAAGCCTGATATGCGGCAGATCGCCCAGGCGGCCAGCACGCCCGAAGAGCTGCTGCGGCTGTTCGCCAGCTACAAACCACCTGAGACGGCCAAGTGGATTTCCAAATCGGAAACCTGAGCCGCACAGAGCGGTCAGGCTGAGCAGGAACTTCAAGCTCGCGATTATTTGTAGTTCGCCACGACCTTGATGCCGCAGGGTTAGGAAAACTCTTCTGTCGACAATTGCTTGAGCCCCATTTGCAGGCAACTCCCGGCGGTGGTATCAGCACCGCTGCGATTGCTTTGCTGCGTCGACCCACATCTGTCTTTGGAGTTCATCATTTCCATGGGAATGCCGCTTTTCGGCCTGAAATTCGCATCTTTTGCCTTAGCCGCAAGTCTTCTGGCTGCGTGCTCCCCCACCATGGACTACCAGGGCGATGGCCCTGGACCGATTGAACAAACGTCCTCAGTCACCCTGATCCAGATCACCAACGATAGTGTGGGGGGCATTACGCCTGAGACCCGCTACAGCGCGAAGGCAATCGAGGCCGCCTTGCCCGGTTTCACGACCGAGGGCGTTCAGACGGCCGTGGAGAACACGACTGAATGGGCAACTGCTGTCTTCAACTCCGACGGCTTCCAGGTCCTGCAGGTGTTCAAGGACAGTGATGGCAGCGTGCGCGAAGTGCATGGCGTCACCCACCATCTGGCCGGACCTAACGGCGAGCGCATTGGCCGCAGCTTTTATAACCTCGGCCTCAATCGTCGAGATTGCCGGGTGGGGCGTTCGCTCTGGCGCGGCATGGCCATCTGCAAGGCGAAGAATGCGCCGAACGTCAAACTGGTGCTGGCCATTCCTGGCTATGACGGCCCGTTTGACCAGTTGCCGCCGGACATCGCTCTGCAGGACTCGCTTCTGCAGCGCATCCTCTGGCAGCCCAAGGGCTAAGCCCCTCGACCGCCAGCGAACAGAGTTTTTCCCGAATTCAGGTCAGATATGCGCTTCCGAGCGCAATTTGACGTCACCGACATCGCGCCAGATGGTCGGTTTCTTCATGTGTTTTTCCTGAAAATCGGACACGCCCAGGAAAAGGTTCATCTCGCGCTCGCGGATCAACGGCAGGCTGACCGGATCCAGCCCGGTCCACGGCAGGAATGGGTTGCGACGGTGATGCCAGTGGATTTCGGCGCGCGTCGTCGGGCGTTCACTCGGGGTACGGCCGTGGAAAGCATGAGTGTCGGCGACAATCAGCGTGTTGCCCGGCACCGCCATACGCACAGGCTGAGACAGGCCCAAACGGTCCAGTTCTTCGGCCTGAATGCGGAAAGACCCCGACGCATGATGCGAGCGATTGTCGGCGCTGGCTGAAAGGGAGTTCTCATATTCCCATTCCAGCCGCTCCGGCGTCATCTTGTGCGAACCGGGAACGAAACAGAAGGGGCCATCTTCCTCGCCAACGTCCTGCAGAAACAGCCAGGCTTTGGCGGTGGCGTGGAATGTGTCGGAGTGGACATCCGTCTGCGGATCCTTCGGGCCTTTGTTTGGCTCGGCGATAACTGTCTGCATGAAACAATGCGGCTGACCGCCCTGAGATGCTGCATAGCGGATCATGCCCTTGGCCAGCGGACTGCGGGCGGCAGAAGCAATGCCCGGATTGGCATTCAGCACCTCCGGTGGCAACGGCGTCATCCGTGTCACCGTCTGGCCCTGTCGCATTTCACGGGCGGCAAAAGTCTTCTCCGCAGTCTCCATCAGAAGCTTTTCGTAAATCTCGGCAGGCAGAAAGTTTTCCACCACCATGTAGCCGTTCTGATCAAAGAACGCGCGATGCTCGTCCGGAACAACCCTCGCCAACCGACTCCGACGAGAGTTCGCCATGGCTTCTGCGATCTCCACCCGTTTGCGGTGCAGACCTAGTTTATTCAACCGCTCCGACCCGATGATCGGGTTTTTCATATAGGATTTCTCTGCTCCAACGACCCCCATAAGCCAGAACGGAGCATTCAAATAAGACAGGGCCTTCATGATGGTAAAATCCATTTTCGCTGACATATTGCCCCCAAGGTAACATGTCCGCAGCGGGCGCCAAGCATTCTCCATGTCAAAAGTGCCATGCCCAGCAACCAATGCCCCGTGACAAGCTTCTCTCAGATCGGGTAAGCGTTGAGAATGACGGATTCCTCTAAAACCAACCCAGATCAGGTCAAGGCTCCCGCCTTAGCGCGTCGTCTGCCGGATATCGCAGAGCTTGCAGCCGGTATCCGCCGTGGTGAGCGTGCGGTTCTGGCGCGGGCCATTACCCTGGTGGAATCCAAGAAGCCCGAACACCGCGCCCTTGCACGGCAGTTGATTCAGGAGATTCTGCCCGACAGCGGCGGTGCCCACCGCATCGGCATCACCGGAGTGCCCGGTGTCGGCAAGTCGACGACAATCGACACGTTCGGCTCCAATCTGACCGCCATGGGTCACAAGGTCGCCGTTCTGGCTGTCGATCCCTCCTCCACCCGGACCGGTGGATCGATCCTCGGCGACAAGACCCGCATGGCGCAACTCGCCATCGACCGCAACGCATTCATTCGTCCCTCCCCCTCAGCCGGAACACTTGGAGGCGTCGCAGCCAAGACTCGTGAAACCATGCTTCTGTGTGAAGCAGCAGGCTTTGATGTGATCCTGGTGGAGACCGTCGGCATCGGCCAGTCGGAGACAACCGTCGCCGACATGGTCGATTTCTTTCTGGTGTTGATGTTGCCGGGCGCTGGCGATGAACTGCAGGGCATCAAGAAAGGCGTTCTGGAAATCGCCGACATGATTGCGGTCAACAAGGCCGACGGCGAAGGCGCCTTACGCGCCAGCTCCGCTGCCTCCAACTATCGTGCTGCCCTGCATATCCTGACACCGCGACAGATGGAGTGGTCGCCACCTGTCATCACTATTTCCGGTCTGGCCAATGAGGGGCTGGATACACTGTGGCAGCAAATCCGCCTGCACCGCGACAAGTTGAGCGCCACTGGCGCCTTTCAGGCCCGCCGCTCAGAACAACAGGTCGCGTGGATGTGGGATCTGGTCAAACTACGGCTGAATGAGGCACTGACTGCAACACCAGCGCGTGCCAACCAACTTCAGGCGCTGGAAAATTCCGTCCGGCACGGCGACACTGCTGCTTCTGTCGCAGTGGAGGAAATCGCCGCTCTGCTCGGCCTCTAACCATCCCCCATTCTTCCCGCTTTCTCAGCATATCGAGGCTGCCTTGGAAAAATCAGTTCTGGTCACCGGCTTCTCCCCCTTTCCCGGCATGCCGGTCAATCCGACTGCGCTGCTGATCGAGCGGTTGAAGCATCGCCTTCCGCACTATCGGCAGAGCGTAACATTTCGCTACGAGCGTCTGCCGACCACCTGGGCAGGACGGGAGGACGTGACCGCGCCGCTGCGCCATAAAGTCAAACCCGACGCCATCGTTCACTTTGGCGTTGATGGATCACGCCCCCAGATCAACATCGAAACACGGGCGGTCAACCGTGCAACCTGCCTGAAGCCAGATGCTGCCGGTGCCATGCCAGTCAGCCCAAAGCTGGACGCAGAGGGACCGGACGAGCGGTTTTCCACCCTCGCCGCCCTGCCGCTAAGGAACGCGATGCGCGCCACTGGCGTCCCTGCCGACCTGTCGCGCGATGCCGGGGCCTATCTGTGCAACGCCACGCTGTGGGACAGCATCGGCAGTGGCATTCCGACAATCTTCGTCCATGTGCCTTCGATCAGCCATGGCAAGCGGGATCCACGGCTGTGCCTGGCAAGCCTGGAAGAGGCTGGAATTGCCTTGTTGCGAGATCTTGCGCGTCGGCTCTGACTCTGCCCTGCCCAACCACGGCACATGGCTTGCAGATATCCTGGCATGAGCCAGAAAACCGACCTAATCCGCCGTTCTGACGACGTTACCCGTCCCGATTTGAGCCGTCGGCTGTTTCTTGCCGGAACAGCCGGGACGCTGGCGTTCCTTTCCGGCACAGGCCCCGCCTCTGCTGCCATTCAGGTGGCGGATCTGCGCGGTTCCATTGATGCGCCGGATCTCGGGCTTCTGCCAGACCAGCATGCGGATCAATCATCGGCCTTTCAGCACGCCCTGAACACAGCCGTCGAAAATGGCCGCGCCCTGTTTCTGCCCGGCGGCAATTATCCGGTCTCCAACATCCGCTTTCCATCCGGCACGCTGATCGTCGGCGTACCCGGTCGCACCCGACTGGTCTACCAGGGAGGGGGCGGACTTCTGGCCAGCACTCAGGACACCTCTCACATCAGCCTGTCCGGTGTTGTCTTCGACGGCGCGAACCGGAGTCTGGGAGAGCATACGGAAGGCCTGCTGGATTTCGTCAATGTCACCGATCTGCGGCTGGAAGATTGCATCATCAGCGGCTCGACCAAGACAGCCATCGTCGTCACGCGCTGTTCCGGTGAAATTCGCGGCTGTCAGATTTCCGGCGCCGCGGAGGCAGGCATCTGGTCGAATGAAGCGAAAGGCCTAAGCCTGACCGACAACACCGTGCAGGACTGCGCTGCGGGTGGCATCTGGATCCATCGCTGGAGCGTCGGCGAAGACGGAACAATCGTCTCCGGCAACCGCATCGAGCGCATCGCCTCACGCCACGGCGGTACCGGCCAATGGGGCAATGGCATTAACGTTTTCCGCGCTGGTGGTGTGGTGATTTCGGGCAACCGGATCGCCGACTGCGCTTTTTCCGCCATTCGCTCCAACTCCGGCTCCAATGTGCAGATCATCGGCAATTCCTGTCTGCGCTCAGGTGAGGCTGCGATCTACTCGGAGTTCGAATTCGAAGGCGCGGTGATTTCCAACAACATCGTCGATGGCGCGACCACCGGCATTTCTGTCGCCAACTTCATGCAGGGCGGTCGCATGGCCGTGGTGTCGGGAAACCTGATCCGCAACCTGAGCGACATCGGACCTTATCCGGCTGAAGTTGCGGGCTTCGGCATCGGCATCTCCGTAGAAGCCGACACGACGGTTACCGGGAATGTGATCGAAGGCGCGCCGCAATACGGCATGCTGCTGGGTTGGGGGCCCTACCTGCGCAACGTGGCAGTTTCGCAGAATGTCCTGAAGGATTGCCGCACAGGGATCGCGGTTACCGTGGTCGAGGACGCCGGCAGCGCCTCGATCCAGGGGAACATCATTCAGGGCTCCAAGGATCTGGCAATCGCCGGGTACCGCTGGACAGACCAGGTCACGGTAGACCTGAGCCAGTCCAACGATTGGGAGCATTTGCTGATTGCCGGAAACATCGTTCGCGACTAAGGCACGTCTCAGCCCAGATTGAAGCGCAGGGACAGGCAGGACAGTCCGCCATCGACCTTGCGCGGCTCGCTGACCGGCATAAGGCGTGTCTTGAACCCGGCAGCTTCGATATTCGCCAGGGTCTGCGGATAGTCTTCAGGCACCAGAACCACATCATTCACGCGGATCACGTTGGCGCAATAATCTTCACCATCGGCCACCGGCACAACCACGCGGCTGCCGAAAAACCCGCTGTCAATCATCGGCTTGGTTGCCAGAATGACGTCGTCGCCAAGGGTTGAGCAAGCCGTCTTGAAATGCAACACACCTTCCGGCGTCTCGGCCACACGCGGGGTGTAGCCCCACTCTCGCAGCAGTTTAGCAAATGCTTCCGCCCCTTCCCTATCGGTGCGGGCCGACAGGCCGATGAGGATCTCGTCGTCGAGCGTCAGGACGTCTCCACCATCCACATGACCCTTGCCCGGAATTTCCAGAACCGTGTCGTAGCGCGCTGCAAGAGCGGAGCGGATCTGAGCCGGTTCGTCGATCCGGGTGGCATGGCCGGGGCGCAACAGGATTGCCCCTTCCGGCAGACAGAAGGCCGGATCCTCAACGAAACAGCTATCAGGAAAGTCTTCCAGCGCTGGCAACACATCGACGGTCATGCCGACGGCTTCAAGCGCGCCAACATAGACCGCATGTTGTACCCGGAACTCGTAAGGGTCTGGATTGCCAGTATCGACTGCACGCAAACCGCGGGCAATGCTGTCGGCAGGCGTGCGGGTAATGGCGTGGCTGAATTGCCAGGAAAGACCGGGATGTTGCGGCATGGGCAGGCTCTCTGGATGCAGTATCGGGCTTCGGATCAGGACAGCTGTTCGTGCAGCGCGGTAACGAATTCTGCAGTCGGGCGGATCTCGCCAGCCACCACATCGCGCCGGGTCTTGATCGGCGGATTGGTGTAGCGCTGCAGCACGTCGAACTGAGCTTCATTGCGATCCGGCAACAAAACTTCCAGCACAGCGCCCATCATCGCTTCAGATGCGCGGGTTGCGCCGTCTTCGGCCTTCAGCGCAATACCCAATTCCAACTCTGGGATGGAAGCACAGAAGACGCCCTCGGCGCCAGTCTTGACGAAAACCCGGCCCTCAAAAGCGCTCATGACATCGGTGCAAAAGCGGTCAGATCCCGCCACCATGAAAGGCTCGCTGACGCAGGCTTCAAACAGCCGGTCACAGGCCGCCAGACGATCTTCGTCCAGCCCTTCGCCTGTACCGAAGACGGCGAACGCCCGTGCCCAGCCTTTCAGCGGAACCGCATATGTCGGGATGGAACAGCCATCGATGCCGCAGACATCCTGAGTGACTTCCTCACAGGTAAAAGCCTCGATGACGGTCTTGATTTCCTGCTGAACCGGATGGCTGGCATCGACATAGCCCTTGGTCTGCACACCAAGGGTTCTGGCCAGCCCGAGAAAAGCCGCATGCTTGCCGGAGCAATTGTTGTGCAGGCCGGTCGGCGTCTCGTCGGCGCGCACCAGCTCGGCAATGTCTTCGACGCGGCTCGGCCACTGAGTGCCGCACTCAAGGTCGTCCTCGGTCAGACCAGCCTTCATCAGCATGATGCGGGCAGTCTTGACGTGAACGTTCTCGCCGTTGTGCGAGGCACAGGCCAGCGCCAGTTCGGCATCATCGAAGTCGAGCGCATCGGCCGCGCCGCTTTCCACTAGCGGAAGCGCTTGCAAAACCTTGATGGCTGAGCGCGGAAAGACCCGTGTGGTCGTGTCGCCGATGGCGCAGATTTCCTTGCCAGCAGATGTCACCACCGAAAGAAAGCCGTGATGGCGGCTTTCGACAAGATCGCCGCGTGAAACTTCAACCGTGATGGGGTTGGACATGAGGTGTCCCTTGTTTTCGACATGGCCGGGTCATCCCGGGATACGCTCAGGATACACCCGGGCAACTTGGCGCCATTTAGAGAGGTAAAAGTATAGGCAGGCAAGGCTGCAGGCGATTTTTCCTGAGGCTTTTTGGCACGCTTACGCTGGCTGGCCGGTCCCGGAGGGCTGATTGCCACGCGCGCTTCCAGGCAGGCCTGCGTGCAAGCTCGTCACACGGGATCAGCTGGCACCAGCCCCTGTTGCTGCTCCCTGGCGTGGCCGCAACCAAACGGCAAGCCGCGCGATGGCCTCTTCCAGCACATGATCCTGCTTGCAGAAGCAGAAGCGGATGTAGTCGACCGGAGCATCGCCACCATAAAATGCTGATACGGGCACAGTCGCGACGCCCGCTTCCTTCACCAGACGCTGGCAGACCTCGACGTCTGTTTCCCCCAATCCCATGCCGGAAATATCGACTGTGAGGAAATAGGTGGCGTCGCAGGGCAGCACGTTGAAGCCCAGATCCTTCAGGCCATTGGCCATTCGGTCGCGCTTTGACTGCAGGTCAGCCGACAGCCAGTGGTAATAGCTGTCATCCTTGCCCAGCCCGAAGGCGACTGCGCGCTGCAGGTTCGGTGGTGTGGTAAAGGTCACGAACTGGTGCGCCTTGGCCACCGGCTCGATCAGGTTGGCCGCGCCGGTGATGTAGCCGACCTTCCAGCCAGTGAGTGAGAATGTCTTGCCTGCGGACCCAATCCGCAGGGTTCGGTTTTCCATGCCCGGATAGCTCATCAACGGACGATGCTTGCCGCCTTCAAACACCAGATGCTCATAGACTTCGTCACAAATGGCGTAGACATCATGCTGGACACACAGGCGGGCCAGCTCGGTCAGCTCTTCATCCGTGAAGACCTTGGCCGCCGGGTTCATCGGATTGTTCAGCAAAACGGCCTTGGTTTTCGGCGAGAAGGCCGCAGCCAGCGCATCCAGGTCCAGCGCCCATTCCGGCGGTGTGACACGCAAGCGCACGGGCACGCCCCCGGCACGCTGTACCATCGGCAGATAACAATCATATAGCGGCTCGATCAGGAGGACCTCGTCGCCCGGCTCGACCAGCGCAAAAATGCAATCTGCCAAAGCTTCTGTCGCGCCGGAGGTGATGATCACCTGCGACTGCCAATCGACATCCAGCCCGTAGAAGCGCTTGTTGGCTTTGGCCACAGCCTGACGCAACGCCGGAACGCCGAGCATCGGCGGATATTGATTGGGGCCGTCAATCAGGCCGCGCGCTGCTTCCTGACGGATATCCTCAGGGCCATCCACATCCGGAAACCCCTGTCCCAGGTTCACCGCGTCATGCGCCATGGCCAGGCGGGACATCGTCTCGAAAATCGTGGTCTCCAGACCGGTGAAAACGGGATTGGTCGGTTTCAAGGAAAGGCTCCAGCAGGCGAATATGGCCGAACGGCGCAGTGGGCAGGATGTTTTCCGACTTCTAGCCGGGATACCGCGAGGCGTCGAGAGGGGGAATGAGGAGGAGCTACAGATGCTGCTTGTCCGAGCAATCATCGCCGTCGGTACCTTTCCTTTCAGCAAAAAGGCCCGGAGCAATGGCCCCGGACCCTTCGTTTTGGAAGCCTGAGCTTTGCGCTTACTTGAATTTCTTGATTTCGCCAGATTGCAGGCGGGTCAAGTAGCTGGTCAGTTCCTCACGAACGATCGGCATCAGCACGTAAAGGCCGATGATGTTGACCACAGCCATGGCAAAGATCGCGGCGTCTGAGAAATCGATCACCGGTCCTAGATTGGCCGCAGCACCAATCACGACAAAGATGCAGAAGATGACCTTGAACGTCAGCTCCTTTGTCTTGCCTTCCCCGAACAGGAAGGTCCAGGCCTTGAGGCCGTAGTAGGACCAGGAGATCATGGTGGAAAAGGCGAACAGGATGACCGCGATCGCCAGCACGTAGGGGAACCAGGAAATCGCCGAGCCGAAGGCCGCAGACGTCAGCCCGACGCCGGATGCCCCCGTTACCGTGACGATAGCCCCGTTCTCGATAATGTAATTGCCGGTTGTCGGGTCTACAGTCAGCTGCTGGGTGATGATGATCACCAGAGCGGTCATCGTACAGATCACGACGGTGTCAATAAAAGGCTCCAGCAGCGACACGAAGCCTTCCGTGACCGGCTCCTTGGTCCGCACGGCGGAGTGCGCGATGGCGGCAGAGCCGACGCCGGCTTCATTGGAGAAGGCGGCGCGTTTGAAGCCCTGTATCAAGGCCCCTACAAGTCCGCCTGCAACGCCGAGACCGCTGAAGGCACCCTCGAAAATCTGACCGAAGGCCCAGCCGATCTTGTCGGCATTCATCAAAATGATGATCAGTGCAGCTACCACATACAACACACCCATGAAGGGGACGACTTTCTCGGTGACCCTTGCAATCGACTGAAGCCCCCCGACGATCACCGCAAAGACGATGCAGGCAAAGACCAGACCAGTAATCCAGCCCGGGTATTCCCCGACGATGCCGGCAATTTGTTGATGTGCCTGGTTGGACTGGAACATGTTGCCGCCGCCAAGGGCCCCCAGAATACAGAAAATGGCAAAGAGGATGGCCAGGACCTTGCCGCCGGGAGCACCACGTTGGGCAAACCCCTTGGTGATGTAATACATCGGTCCACCGGAGACGGTGCCATCGGCATATTCATTGCGGTATTTCACACCGAGCGTACATTCGGTGAACTTGGAGGCCATACCCATCAGGCCCGCAAGGATCATCCAGAATGTAGCTCCCGGTCCGCCAATACCGATGGCGACCGCGACGCCGGCGATGTTGCCGAGGCCCACCGTGCCAGAGAGCGCGGTGGCCAGCGCCTGGAAGTGACTGACTTCGCCGGCATCATTCGGGTCGGAATAGTCGCCCTTCACCAGGGAGATGGCATGACCAAATCCGCGAAATTGAATGACACCGAAGTAGACTGTGAAAATTGTCGCCGCGACTACGAGCCAGGCCACGATCCAAGGAAAGCTGGTTCCGGGGAATGGCGAGAAAATGAGACTGACAAACCAGCCCGTCGAGGCGGCAAAAGCCGCGTTCACTTGCTCATCAACGGACTGCGCCGCTGCCGAGCCGGGCAGATGTAGCGTGAAAAACACAAGGAGCGCGCCCAAGGCGGCCGAATATCTTGAAAAGGACATGGTACCCCCAGAACATATTATGGAATGATTGTTACCGGCACATCAGCATGGGCCGCAAGCGAACCGGCCACAGACCCGAAAACCCGGTCGGTAAAGCTGCTCTTGCCTGTCCGTGCGACAAAGATCTGCGAGGCGCCGACATCCTTGGTGATGCTCATCAGCACTTCTACAATATTGCCGTAACGAATGACGCCTTCGATCTGGTCGAAATCTTTCTGGTACTTGGCAATCAATGGCTTCATCACGCTTTCTTCAGCGCGGCTCAACTCCTCCTTGCGGCGACGATGACGCTCTTCCACCTCTTGTTTGGTCAGGAAAGAATAAGGCGACCACTCCAGCACATGTGCAACGACAAGGCTGGCATCACACAGCTTTGCCTGCTTTATCGCAAAAGCGATTGCCGCCTCCGAAGCGCTGCTGCCGTCATAGCCAACGACGAACTTGATACTCATAATATGCCCCCTGTTTTTATTTGGCTTTTTCATTGAAGCACAGGTTATCGGCGCTGTCACAAGAGCTTAACAAAAAATTAACTTGACCAAACAGCAGAAGCTTCGAGTCTTAAATCATATACAGCTACGGAAGCTGTGGTTGATTACTGTTTTTTCAATTGCTGCAGTTGCTTAGCCAGCTCAACCGAAGGCGCGTAGCTCGACAGCGCCTGTCCCATTTCCAAGCCAATGTCTGAGACACACGGCAGCCAAACTGACCTTTGATGCCAAACCACCAAGCCGTGATGCGGGTCACATCCAATACTAATAACGTCGCTTAGGGTTGTTTCATCGACGGGCCACAGAGACCCGACAGGACCCAAAAAACAGACATTACCGAGATACACCCTATCCAGATGAGGACGAGAGCATGTTCAAAAAGATCGCAGCATCCACCCTGACCGCCGCCATTATCGCCACCTCCGCCATGGCCGTTTCAACCAGCTCAGCCAGTGCAAAGAATGGCCGCAACGCCGGGATCTTCGCTGCCGGGGCCATCATTGGCCTGGCGACTGGCGCCATCGTTGCCTCCACGGCCCGCCCGTCCCATGCCAACCCGCGTCCGGTGTATGTTGAGCCACGTCGCCGCTGCCACAATGAACCGGTACAGCGCTGGAACCCGTACCGGGGCCATTATGAAGTCGTCGCCTACAAGCGCGTTTGCTACTGAGCTGCGTTCGGGCTCCCTGGCCCGAACCACTCCCCGCCCCCCCGACAAAAAGCCTCCGGCTCCCCACCCGGAGGCTTTTTTGCCGTGAAGACGGAACGGGGACGACGTCAGGCTGGATGTGCCGGAGCCCGCCTGCAGCTGGTTGCCGCAACGCGAAAATGCGGCTAGAACGAGCGCAGTTACACCGAAGGTTCGCCCTGCCGTCTCCTCCTTATTGCCCGGCACTGCGGCAGACCCGACAACACTCGTCAGTCATCTAGACGCCAGACACATTGGAGACTTCCTTGTCCGGACGTGCCGAGGCGCTTGCGCCCGTATCCGTTAAACTGACCCCGTTGCGTATCAAGACCGAAGTTCTCGCCGGTCTGACCGTAGCGCTGGCCCTCGTGCCGGAAGCCGTGGCCTTCGCCTTCGTGGCCGGGGTCAATCCGCTGGTCGGCCTGTATGCCGCCTTTTTCGTGGGCCTCATCACTGCCTGTCTCGGTGGTCGTCCCGGCATGATCTCTGGCGCCACCGGGGCCCTTGCCGTGGTGATGGTTTCGCTCGTTGCCCAACATGGGGTGGAGTATCTCTTCGCCACTGTCGTGCTGATGGGCATCATCCAGATAGTCGTCGGCATTCTGCGCTGGGGCAAATTCATCCGCATGGTGCCGCATCCGGTGATGCTCGGCTTCGTCAACGGCCTGGCCATCGTCATCTTCCTGGCCCAGATGAGCCAATTCAAGATGCCTGACGGCTCGTGGCTTGCCGGTATGGATCTTGCCGTCATGCTCGGCCTTGTCGGCCTGACCATGGCGATTGTCTGGTTGCTACCGAAGGTTACTTCCGCCTTCCCGGCACCGCTGGCCGGCATTCTCGCCTGCTCCGCATTGGTTCTGGGCCTGGGCATCGACACCCGCTCGGTTGGCGATCTGGCCTCTATCGCCGGGGGCTTGCCGGAGTTCCACATTCCGATGGTTCCGCTCAACTGGGCAACCTTCGAAATCATCCTGCCCTATGCGATCATTCTTTCCGCAATTGGTCTGATCGAAAGCCTGCTGACGCTCAATCTGGTTGCCGACATGACAAACACCAAGGGGGGGGCATCACGGGAATGCGCGGCTCAAGGTCTTGCCAATCTGGTCACCGGCTTTTTCGGCGGCATGGGCGGCTGTGCGATGATCGGTCAGTCGATGATCAACGTGAAGTCAGGGGCACGCACCCGAATTTCCGGCATCGTTGCCGCACTCTTCCTGCTGTCCTTCATCCTCTTCGCCTCTGGCCTGATCGAACAGATCCCGGTTGCAGCGCTTGTCGGTGTGATGTTCATGGTCGTGATCGGCACCTTCGCCTGGGCAAGCTTGAAGATCATGCACAAGATCCCGCTGACGGATGCCCTGGTGATTGTGATCGTAACCTGCGTGACGGTTTATTCAGACCTTGCCGTGGCTGTTGTCGTCGGTGTGATCATTTCCGCCCTCACCTATGCCTGGAACGCAGCCTCCCGCATTAGAGCGCGGATAGGCACCTCCAAGGAAGGCTGGAAGGTCTACCGTCTGTCGGGTCCGTTGTTCTTCGGCTCGACGACCGGTTTCGCCGATCTGTTCGACATCGAGAACGACCCGGAAGACGTCGTGATCGACTTCATCGACAGCCGGGTGGTCGATCACTCCGGTCTGGAGGCCATCGACGCGATTGCCTCGAAGTACCTCGCCGCCGGCAAGAAGATCCACCTGCGCCATCTGTCGCCAGATTGTCAGAAGCTTCTGGACAAGGCCGGCAACCTGGTTGAGGTCTCCGTTCTGGAAGATCCCGACTATGAGATTGCAGTCGACTACGGCGACAAGTTCGACAAGAACGCGTCTGCTACCTAGGAGCAGCCTCAGAGAGGCTGAACGACAGGAGCTCCCGACCTACGGGGGCTCCTTTTTTATTGTCTGGCTCAGGCCCCCGGTCCACCCTTGAGACCTGATTCCGTTCAAGCGAAAGCGACCGCATACCGTGATCTCACGCAGCAAGCTCCGCCTTACCCCGACGCTGACCACTCTCATCGGCACTTTCGTACTCCTCACCGCCTCTCTGGTGCTGGCTGTTCAGGCTCTGACCTCCGAAAAGATCCTACGGAGCCTCGGAGCCAATCTTGTGGTTGTGAGTACAAAAGCACTGGAGGCGGAATTCAATGAACGACTGGACGGCATCGAGGAACAGGCGCGATTTGCCTCCCGCGCACTGATCGACGGCTCCATCCTGCTGGATCGGGAGGAGGAGCTGACCAGTTTTCTCTATGGCACCCTGGCTGGAACGCCGGAAGCGCAACTCATTCTGGTGATCAAACCGGATGGGCAGACGTTACAAGTGGACCGGACTGGACCTGACGACGTTCTAGTGCCCAAACGGGCTCACATGGACCGGTCGCCCGATCTGCAGAAACTTGAACAGGACATACGCGCCTCGCCTCTCGGCCGCTGGTCAGAGGTCGAATACATTGCTGCACGGCAATACAGCTACGCCTCCTTCGCCGTCCCCATTCTCGACAACGGCACCTACAAGGGTCTGGTTCTGGTGGGCGTTTCCCTGGCCGACTTGTCACAAATCACCCGAACACTCAGCCATGGCGCGCTCAAGGTCTTTCTGATGCTTGGGAACGATCGGATCCTGGCTCATCCGCAGCTTGAAGACGCGCGCAAGAAACTCTCTCATCACGAGCCGCTACTGGCACTTGAGCACTCCCCCGATAACTTTCTCGCCGATTTGAACAAGCACGAAACATTTGAATCGGATGGACTTCTGCCGTCGGACATGAGCGCTAAGATCGGCACGACCCGAGATGGTGAAACACGCTTCATGGTGCTGGTCGATACACAGCGAACATTCGGCAACGAAACCGTGAAGTTGGGAGTCCACTTCCCCTCCTCTGTCCTGCAACAGCCATTCGAACAACTCCATCAGGCCATGCTCATAGGCCTCGCCTTGCTTGGATTGGCACTGGTCGGCGCCGGCCTTCTCGCTCACTTCATTGCCACGCCAATTCGCCGGGCGGCGGCCAGTGCACGCGCAGTGGCAACACTCGACCTCGACCGGGTACCGACCCTGCCGGGCAATCCTGTGCGGGAGCTGAATGACCTGGCAACCGGATTCAACTCGATGGTGTCCGGCCTGAACGCATTCCTGCGTTACATGCCACGCTCGCTTGTAACCAAGCTTGTGAGCGAGGGCGTGCACGAGGCGCCGCCGGAAGGCAGGACACTCTCCGTTCTCTTCACCGACATTGCCGGGTTCACCCAGGTCTCCGAGGGAATGAGCCCAGAGGAAACCGCAAGCTTCATCAACCACCATTTGACGCTGATTGGTCAGGTCATCGACCAGCACGCGGGTACGATCGACAAATACATCGGCGACAGTGTCATGGCCTTCTGGGGGGCTCCGAAAAGCCTGGAAGACCCGGCCGTGCCCGCAGCGCTCGCCGCCCTCGACATCGCAAGAGCACTGAAACAGGACAATTTGGTGCGGCGACAGGCCGGGTTGGAACCGGTACGGATCCGCATCGGGGTTCATAAGGGGCCGTTGATTGTCGGTGATATCGGCGCCCCAGGCCGGGTCAATTACACGGTCATTGGCGATACAGTAAATGCAGCTTCCCGATTGGAGAGCCTTGGAAAGGATGTCGATGAGGATGCTGAGGTCTGCGTGCTGGTGTCCCGGCAGATTGCAGACAGCCTGCCGCCAGCAGTCCGACGAGAAGACTTGGGCCCGCGTAGCGTCAAAGGAAGGCAGGAAACCCTGGACGTTGTTCGCCTTTATCCCTGAAAACGGAGGCGTACTTTAAGTCGCATTTCCCATCACCTTCTCCTCCTGGATCGACGGCACGCGCCCGACAGGCAAAGACGTTCGCAGACAAGGAACAAGACCGACCGGGCGCTCCTTCCCGACCGGTCCCAGTCCGTCAAGCTGCGTGTTTCAGCTGCACGCCGATTTCAAACGGCTGGGCAGCAACGAAGTCCATCGCACCAGCTGCCTGCAGACAGCCCTGCAGCTCGCTTACAGCGCCGGAACGGAATTCGACCGCCAGAAACCGTGCCTGCTCAACCGGCCCCGGCAAAGTGATGCCATCGAGGCAACCCTGCAGGAAACCAAAGCGCTGATAGTAGGCGAAGTCGCCGACCAGCAAAACGCTGCCATGCCCGGCCAAGGCAGCCTGGTTCAGCGCGTGACGCATCAGACGGCCGCCAACGCCGCCAGCCCGGCAAGTGGCATCGACAGCCAACGGACCCAGCAGCAGTGCGGGGCGGCCATTTGCGTCCACCACATGCCATAGACGCACGGTGCCGACGAGGGTTCCATCCTCATCAAGAGCCGAGTAGGCAAACGCCGGAAGCCGGCCTTCACGCAGGCGTTCCGAAGTCTTTAAAAACCGATCAGGGCCGAAACTCAGGTCGAGAAGAGCCTCACGCGCACCTATATGAGCCGGTGTTTCGTCAACAATATCAATCATTTTCGTATGCCCTAAAAGCTTACGTCAGCTCAGATCACGTGGGAGGCAAGCGGCGCAAAACCGTTGAAGCCAACCGTCGAATAGGTTGTGGTGTAGGCACCACAGGCCTCGATCAGAACCTTGTCGCCAATGGAAAGCGACACGGGCAATTCGTAGGGCGTCTTTTCGTACATGACGTCGACGCTGTCGCATGTCGGGCCAGCCAGAATACAGGGAGCGGTCTCATCGCCGTCCTTTGGCGTGCGGATCGGATAGCGAATGGCTTCGTCCATGGTCTCTGCTAGGCCATGAAACTTCCCGATATCCAGATAGACCCAACGCAATTCATCGTCGCTGGACTTCCTGGAAATCAGAACCACCTCCGCCTCGATCATGCCGGCATTGCCGACCATGCCGCGGCCTGGCTCGACAATCGTGATTGGCAGACGGTTGCCGAAGTGCTTGGTCAATGCGTGGAAGATCGCTTCGCCGTAGCTCGGCACACCTGGCACGTCCTTGAGGTAACGGGTCGGGAACCCGCCCCCCATATTGACCATTTTCAGCTCGATGCCTCGTCGGGACATTTCGTTGAAGACGTCGGCAGCCATGCCAAGCGCGAGGTCCCAGGCCCAGAGGTTGGCTTGCTGGGATCCGACGTGGAACGAGACCCCATAGGCTTCGAGACCGAGACAGTGGGCGCGCTCAAGCACATCGGGCGCCATGGCCGGATCGCAGCCGAACTTACGGGAGAGCGGCCATTCGGCCCCAATACCGTCGCAGAGTACCCGGCAGAAGACGCGGGACCCGGTTGCGACACGAGCAATTTTTTCGACTTCTTCGACGCAGTCGACGGCGAAGAGACGAACCCCAAGGGCATACGCGCGGGCAATATCACGTTCCTTCTTGATGGTGTTGCCATAGGAAATGCGAGAGGCGGCTGCGCCGGTTGCCAGCACCATTTCGATTTCGCCCACAGAGGCGCAATCAAAGGAGGAGCCAAGCTCATGGAGCAGATTGAGGACTTCCGGCGCCGGGTTCGCCTTGATGGCGTAATAGACCGAAGTGTCTGGCAGTGCATTGGCAAAGGCAGCGTAATTATCGCGTACAATGTCCAGGTCCACCACAACACAGGGGCCATCCGTCTGGCGGCGACGGAGAAAGTCAAGAATACGTTCGCTCATCGGGGGGCTCCCCAAAATCTAATCACGTCGCAGGGAGCCACACGTGCGACAGCGCAATCCCCCGGTTTGGAGCCGGCAGGCGTGGTCATTCGTGTGGCGACGGTTGGGCACTGACAGCCGTTGAACAAACGGACAGACAAGCGCTTTCCCGCGTCGGGAATGCCGTTGATTGGATCGGGAGATACCGAACCGCACGTCAGGCAATGATGTAATAAGTGCCTCGTCAGTAACCCCGGAGGTTGGAACCCCGGCAGAGACCAGAAAGGCCCTCTTACGTCGTTGCTTTAAGTCATCCGGTTTGCTGTCGATCGACCCGAGTGTTTTCTCAGGGGTGGATTACGGCAGCGGCCCCATAATTTGGTGGATGACCACGGGCACGTGCGAATTTGGGCTGCAGTGTTTTTGCGCCCATTTAAATTTCAGATCAAGCGTTTTTTTAAGGTTAGATGGATTTTTCACGCATTCAAATTTCGCGAAAAACTCCAAGCAAACCCTGAGGTTTCTCGGAGAAAATGTGATCACATTTCTAAACAGACTGTTTGGCAGGACGTGCCCCACTTTGTGGTGTACACGCCCTGCCAAACAATTGCGTAGGGGTCAAAGGTATGGGGCCATAACCCCTACGCCAGTCATGCACTTTGTTCGCCGGATCTGCGCCCAGCTGTATTCGCTGGATCTTCGCCCAGCCGCAAGATGATGTAACTTATTCAACTAGGGCTTGGATATCCGTATGATACACTACACTACGGCTATTCTGCCGATTTTCAGGAAAAAAAGAGCCACCCGAGGGTGGCTCTAAGTGTTTTTATGTAAGTATCAAGCTTAACTGCGCTCACCACGAGGTCCGTGGTTTCCCCGATCATGATCACGTTTGTGATCCCCGTGGCCGAACGAGCCGTATTTCCCATCCTTGTGCTGGCGCTTCTTGGCGAAATCCGCTGAGGTCAGAACCCCATCCTCGTTGCGATCGAGATGCTTGACCAATTCCGCCTCACGTTCTGAATACTCAGTGAGCGTGATACCTAGACTTCCATCGGCGTCCAGTTTCTGGAACATCCTGACCACACGCCCATTGCCGAGTTCGGCCCAGACCGTGCCGAACTCTTCCAATGAAAGTCCGGCCGATCCATCAGAGTCAGCCTCCGAGAAAAGGCTGGCACGCTTGGCATCGAATTCCTCACGTGTCAGCTTTCCGTCTCCATCAGCGTCAAAACTGGCGAACATCTCCATGCCGCCACGCGGACCGTGGTGTCCCTTGCCGTGGAAGCCTCGACCGTCGCGACGGCCTTCGCCATCCCCACGCCGTCCATCCCGCTCAGACTTACGGGCGTGATCACGCTCGCCGTCTCTGGCCTTGCCACCGTCGCGCTCGGCTTCGTCCGCATCGCCGGATTCAGGACGACTCGGGCCATCATCGTCGATGTCGCCAGACTTCATATCGGGCTTCATGCCGGGTTTCATGGGTCCGCGCTTACCGAAGCCACGCTTTTCCAACACACCGTCGCCATCCCGGTCCAGGCGGGAGAACAGCTTGTCAGCTGCGGCATCCGTTTCAGCCTGTGTCACAGTCCCATCGCCATCAACATCGAAGCGCTGGAACGCCCTGACCTGCATGGGTTTGGTCCTTTCAGCCAGAGCCGTCTTGAATTCCTCCAGGCCGATCTCGGCATTCCCGTCGCGGTCAGTCTCGCTGAAGCGGGTTGCGACGACCGCGTCGATTTCTTCCTGGGTAATCACACCGTCGGAATTCGTGTCGAAGTCGCTGAAGAGCTTCTTCGCCATACGTTTGCCATGGCCGCCTTTTTTGCCAAAGCCCGGCCCTTTATGGCCAGCGAATTCCACCTTGGTGAATGCGTTTGCGCCCTCACGCAAGGTTTTGCCCCCCTCCGCGTGTGCAGTCACCGCGGCCCCGGCCACCCCTGCAGCCAGAAGTGCGATCGTCAGGGTCTTCATCGGTTTCATGCCAGTCTCCTTTGGGCAGTGTTGCGATGACCTGAACTTAGGAACTGCTTGTCTCAAAACTACGGCAGGATTCGAGAGAAGTGTGATCATCTGTGGCGGTGGAGGTCAGGGATACATCTCGTTACAGTTTCCGCCAATTGCGCTGTTCCCTCAGGCCTGTAAAACAGTCGGAGGACGTGCGATCTCTTGGAAGAAGAGACAAAACAGCGGTCGCACCGGCGTCTGTCCACGCCATGACCGCCAGCATCCAAGACGGAGACTATCTGTGCAATCGCCCAGCCCCCATATTCTGATCGTCGATGACCACCGGGATATTCGCGAAACCCTGGCCCGCTACCTGGTCAAGAACGGCCTGCGTGCAACAGCGGCAGAGAATGCCGCCCATGCCCGCAAGGCGCTCAAGACTGCAGCCATAGATCTGGTCGTGCTGGACATCATGATGCCGGGAGAAGATGGCTTGTCTCTGTGTCGGCACCTTGTGGAGAACGGCTCCTTGCCAGTGATCCTGCTGACGGCCATGGCGGACGACACCGACAGGGTGATCGGGCTTGAGATCGGCGCAGATGATTATGTCACCAAACCGTTCAATCCGCGCGAGCTGCTGGCACGTATCCGCGCCGTCCTACGCCGCACAGGCAACGCGCCGAAGGAGCGTGATCCCGTCGAGCAGGAAACCCTGGGCTTTGAGGGTTGGCAGCTGAGTGTTCCCAAGCGCGAACTGACAGATCCCGACGGTGTGGCCGTACCTTTGTCCAGTGGTGAGTTCCAGCTGCTTTGCGCATTCCTGAAGCGGCCGAAGATCGTGCTCAACCGGGACCAGCTGCTGGATCTGACCACAGGACGCGCCCCTGCGGTCTTCGACCGATCCATCGACAATCAGGTTTCCCGCTTGCGGCGCAAGGTCGAGGTGGACAGCAAGGACCCGAAACTGATCAAAACCGTGTGGGGCGGCGGCTACATGTTCACGGCAGACGTGGAGGCAAACGGCTAAGTGGCAAATTTGCGCAAGTATTTGTGGCCGACCAGTCTGTCTGGCCAGCTGATCGGACTGCTGGTTCTGGCTATTGTCTTCGCCCAAGGTGTGAGCCTGTGGGTTTTTCACGACGAGCGCCGCATTGCGCTGGTCGAAGTCGCTCGCGACAATATCCTGATGCGCGCGGTCGCCACCGTCAAACTTCTGGAAGAGACACCCGATGCGATCCATGGCCGCATTCTTGATGCCGGGCGCAGTCGCTTTTCCTCGTTCTGGATCGACGATACGCCTATCGCCAAGGCCACCAATCCGAGCAACACCGAGCTTCGCCTGATCAGCTATCTGCAAAAGCAGTTCGATCAACCGCGCAACATGCAGCTGGATCTGGACCGACGCGATCGGAGCAAAAAAAAGCACGACGACAAGAAGTGGGACAAGTTGAAGCCTGACGCAGAACGCTGGTCCGACGATGAGAAACCCGACGGCGTTGATGGCAAGAGTGCAGACCGCAAGGCCTGGGAAAAAGCCCGCGAAAAACTCTATCGCAAGCGTCGTGAGCACGTCGACCTCGCCTTGTCGATCCAGCTGCCGGATGGGAGCTGGTTCAACGCCAACACGGACTATCGCCCTCCCCAGCGCTCCATAGCGCCCTTTCTCGTGCAAATGCTTTTGACCATCGTGGCGACTAGCGTGATCGTCGCCCTGCTGATGCGCCGGATCTCCAAGCCGTTGCGGCAGCTCGCAGGAGCAGCAGAAAAACTGGGCCGGGGTGAAAGCATCCAGCCGCTGGATGAAAAAGGCCCCGCTGAAATTGCGGCCCTGACGCGGGCATTTAATGACATGCAGAACCGACTGACCCGTTTCGTCCAGGACCGAACGCGCATGCTGGCTGCCATCAGCCACGACATGCGCACCCCCATCACCTCGCTGCGCCTGCGGGCGGAGTTCATCGAAGATGATGAAAACCGCGAGAAGATTATCGAAACGCTGGACGAAATGAGCCAGATGACGGAAGCAACGCTGGCCTTCGCCCGGGATGAAGCCACCAGCGAAGACGCGCAAAAGCTGGACCTCGGCAGCCTGCTGACCAGTCTGGCCGACGATCAGCAGGACCTGGGCCATAACGTAACAGCAGAGGACCATGGCCGTCTGGTGATCCGCTGCCGCCCCTTTGCCCTGAAGCGGGCCCTGCGCAACCTGATCGACAATGGCGTGAGCTACGGTGAGGCCGTGTGTTTGTCCTATGCAGACATCAACGGCCATGCGCTCATCCGCGTGCGGGACAAAGGCCCAGGCATTCCGACTGAAAAACTGACGGATGTGTTCGAGCCGTTCGTTCGCCTGGAAGAAAGCCGCTCGGAGGAAACAGGCGGCATCGGCCTGGGGCTGGCCATCACCCGCTCGATTATCCACGCGCATGGCGGTACCATCACCCTGAGCAACTCGGCCGATGGCGGCCTGCTGGTGGAGGTCAAATTGCCTTTGGGCGTGTGAGCCCCCCACCTGCGGTCCCGGACGAGATCCGGAACTGCAGGCACCAGCTTTCAGGCGTCTACAATGTTCAGATAGTGCGCCTTGTGTTCAGTTTGCGGATAGACGTCAAAAATAACTGCAATCACGTCTTGGTCTCTCAGTCTTCCGGTTCATAGCGGACGAAGGCAAAGGCGGAGCCGTCGGGGGCCCAGGAAGGAACATTGATCGTGCCCTGGCCACCAAAAAGCGACAGTAGGGTCTCCATGTTCTGCCCTTCCTCATCCATCAGGCGCAATTCGACCGTCTTGTCGCGCGGATGCCCCGTAACGCCAGCCTCATAGGCGAGATAGACAAGCTTTCCGCCAACAGGCGCCGGATGGGGGAACCAGTTCACCCTTTCATCAAACGTCAATTGGGTCAGATCACTGCCATCGGTGCGCATGCGCCAGATCTGCATTGAGTCGCCGCGACTGGAATTGAAGTAGATCCAGGTCCCACAGGGGCTGTAATCGGGTCCGTCCGCATGGCCGAGGCCATCCGTCAGCCGGGTCTCCTCCCCGCCATCGCGGGAGATCGTGTAGATGTCGTACACCCCTGCCCGCGCACCACAATAGGCCAGCGTTGCTCCATCGGGAGACCAGCCATGCCAGTAGGACGGCGCCAGATTGGTGACAGGAACCGGTGTGCCCCCCTCAATCGGCACGCGATAGATTTGCGACTGGCCGGTCTCGCTCTGATCGCTGATGACGATCTCCCGACCGCAGGGCGAAACGCCATGGTCATTGTTGCAAGAGGTGGCGAACTCGGTGTTAATCGGGTCGAGTCGAGGAAAACCCTCTGCTTCCTCATCTCGCTCCAGGTCAATGCGAAACAGACCGCCATCACCATTGACGATCAGGGCAGAGCCGTCTGGCAACCAGTTGGGCGCCTCCACCAACACGTCGGTCTGAAGGACCACGCGGGCCTTTCGGGTTTCCATGTCATAGATTTCTACAGAACTGCGCATTGGCTTCCTCCCATCGCACCTGCTTCTGAAAATCATCTAAACACAAAAAACCCGGCACGAGGCCGGGTTGTATTCAGTTCGTGCACATCGGAGTCTTTTTTGCAGCTCCTTCACCTGCTTCCTTGATGATGATGAAAGCAGGAATCTCGGATCACCCCTTCTCCGGCGCCGCGGGTGCCTTTTCCTGCGGTGGCCTGTCAGATCAGGCGTAGACCTTCTTCGCTTCAGACAAGAAACGGTAGAGCGAACCCGGCAGCCAAGGCAGACGATCTCGGTTGAAATCCTGCCGCTGCTTCACAAGTAGTGATCGAGCGATTTGAAGATTCATTTCCGGTCTCCTTTAATTATTTGTCTTTCGATCTATACATTCAAATTAGCGCACATTGTGCGCCTTTCAAGAGACGCTTTCATCAGTTTTTCGATAAAAAGCTAATTTTCCCCTGCGGTAGCTAAAGATTTGATGCTTAGGGGGATCAAACGCAAAAACCCCGGGGATGAAGTCCCCGGGGTCGAACGCAGTCATATGCTTGTTTTCGCTTCACTAATGAACGCAAACGTGGCGGTTAAAGGGCCCCGAGCTCACACACAGAGACACAAGCCGTCTTAGACAGCCTGGCGTGCCTTGAACTCGCGACGACGCGCGTGCAGCACCGGTTCGGTGTAGCCATTCGGCTGTTCCATGCCCTTGAAGACCAGGTCGCACGCAGCCTGAAACCCGATGGACGCATCGAAGTCAGCTGACATCGGCGTATAGAGCGGGTCGCCAGCGTTCTGCTCATCCACCAGTTTGGCCATGCGTTTCAATGTTTCCATCACCTGCACTTCAGAGCAGACACCGTGACGCAACCAGTTGGCGATGTGCTGGGAGGAGATACGCAGCGTGGCACGATCTTCCATCAGCCCGACATTGTTGATGTCAGGAACCTTGGAACAGCCAACGCCCTGTTCAACCCAGCGAACCACATAACCCAGGATACCCTGCGCGTTGTTGTCCAACTCAGCCTGAATGGCGTCCGGCGCCCAATTCGGACGTTCGGCAACCGGGATGGACAGAATGTCTTCCAGCTCGGCCGGCGCACGGGATTTCAACTCGCCCTGCAAGGTTGTCACTGGCACCTTGTAGTAGTGCATTGCATGCAATGTCGCAGCAGTCGGCGACGGCACCCATGCGGTGTTCGCACCAGCCTTTGGATGACCGACCTTCTGCTCCAACATGGCCTGCATCAGATCCGGCATGGCCCACATGCCCTTGCCAATCTGGGCATGGCCCGGCAGGCCACAGGCCAGACCGACGTCAACGTTGTTGTTCTCGTAAGCGCCAATCCACGGAGCAGCCTTCATGTCGCCCTTGCGGATCATCGGGCCGGCTTCCATCGACGTGTGCATTTCGTCCCCGGTGCGATCCAGGAAACCAGTGTTGATGAAGAACACCCGATCCTTGGCAGCGCGAATGCACTCCTTCAGGTTCACGGTTGTGCGGCGTTCCTCGTCCATGATGCCCATCTTGAGCGTGTTCGGCGACATGCCGAGGATAGCTTCGATGCGGTCGAACAACTCGTTGGCGAAGGCGACTTCTTCCGGTCCATGCATCTTCGGTTTGACGATATAGACCGAACCGGCGCGGCTGTTCAGATGCTTTCCATTCGGGCCAATGTCATGCAGGCCGATCAGCGAAGTGACCAGGCCATCGAGAATACCTTCCGGAATCTCGTTGCCACTTTCGTCGAGAACAGCATCGATGGTCATCAGGTGACCGACATTGCGGATCAGCAACAGGGAGCGGCCGTGCAGGCTGACCTGGCCCTTGCCATCCGGTGCAGTGTAGGTGCGATCGCCATTGAGCTTGCGCGTGACGGTCTTGCCACCCTTCTCAAAGCTCTCTTCCAGATCGCCTTTCAGCAGACCCAGCCAGTTGCCATAAACCAGAACCTTGTCTTCAGCGTCGACGGCTGCGACGGAATCCTCGCAGTCCATGATGGTTGACATGGCGGATTCCAGCACGACGTCGGCAATGGAAGCCTTGTCTGTCTTGCCAATCGGATGATCCGCATTGATGACGATGTCCAGGTGCAGGCCGTTCTTTGACAGAAGGATGTTGGTCGGCGCCGAGGCTTCCCCGGAAAAACCGACGAACTGGCTGCCGTCTGCAAGTGCGACCGGCTTGCTGTCGATCATCACGGTCAGCGTGCCGTTGTCGATGGTCAGAGCGTCGGCATCCGCCCAGGAGCCCATACCCAGCGGCGCTGTCACATCCAGAACCTGACGGGCATAGGCAATGACTTCTGCGCCGCGTGCTTCATCGAAGCCGCTTGCCTGGGGCAGACTTCCCATGGCATCGGTGCCATAAAGCGCATCATAGAGCGATCCCCAGCGCGCATTCGCAGCGTTCAGGGCATAGCGGGCGTTCATCACAGGCACGACCAGCTGTGGGCCGGCAACGGAGGAGATTTCCGGGTCGACATTTTCCGTTGTGACGGCGAAATCTGCACCTTCGCCCACCAGGTAACCGATTTCCTTCAAGTAGGACTTGTAGACCGCCATGTCCGGCACGCCGGAATGGTCGCGGTGCCACTGGTCGAGCTTTTCCTGCAGCGCATCGCGCTTGGCGAGAAGCTCGCGGTTGCGGGGACCAAGGTCGCGAACAAGTGCTGCAAGGCCCGCCCAGAAGGCTTCCTGCTCAACGCCTGTGCCCGGAAGAGCCTTGGCATTGACAAAGTCATAGAGCTCTTGAGCCACTTTCAGGCCGTGCGTTTCAATTCGCTTGTTCATGCGTCCCAACTCCTTGATTCCAATCCCGGCTCCTGCAAACACCCCAGAGGGCGCTCAGCAGCTGTCAGCTTCCGCGTCTTAATTAACGTACAGCGCGAGGAAAACCCCCTCGCATCCGCCTGTCGGTCCGGTGGGACGCCCAGCGTATGCGAACCATCGTCTTAAAGGTCTTTGTCGCGGCTTGCGGGCAGCAGGTCAATTCGTCAGTTCCAAAATTACTTTTTCCAAAATGGAAATAATCAAATCCACTTTCAACTTACTTATATAAGCAAAGCTTATTATTTTCAGTCAAGCGCTCTTGCATCGGGCCGTTTCAAAGGCCACAACCGGAGCAATCAAATCTCATTCAAGGCCTCTGTCGACGCAGTTCTGTTCGGTCGGGGCGCGAGGAATTTCATGATCGCGACCGCGCTGAAACACGCAGGCCGGCCTTTCGGCAACGCCTTCGTCCTGTTGACCCTCACTGCCTTGTTCTTTGGCGGCAACACAGTTGCGGGAAGGCTCGCAATCGGGGAAGTGTCACCGATGGCCGTGGTGATGCTGCGTTGGGTAATCGTCAGTCTGGTTTTGACGATTTCTCTGCGACACCGTCTGCGCGCCGAATGGCCGATCATTCGGCAACACCTGGGCAAGATGGCCCTCATGGCGGTTTTCGGTTTCGTCGGCTTCAACTCGTTCTTTTATGTCGCCGCGAAACACACCAATGCGGTCAACCTGGGTATTATTCAGGGCTCCATTCCGGTTTTGGTGCTCATCGGTACAGTGTTCCTGTTCCAGGCAAAGATCAGAGCCCTCCAGGTGCTCGGCATTCTGGCAACGCTGGCCGGGGTTGCCGTGGTCGCCTCCCATGGTGACTTGTCGACGCTCGCCTCGCTCACCCTCAACCCGGGTGATGGCATCATGCTGATCGCCTGTCTGTTCTACACCGGTTACACCCTGGCCTTGCGCAATCGCCCACCCATCTCCGGACTGGTGTTTTTCACGATTCTCTCGATCATCGCCGCCTTCGCGACTTTGCCGCTCGTCGGGTATGAAATCCTGACAAACACCGTGCAATGGCCTGCAACGCCCAAGGGCTGGCTGGTCGTGCTATATATCTCGCTGTTTCCATCTTGCCTGGCGCAGATCTTCTTCATCAGAGGCGTTGAGGCGATCGGACCAGCTCGCGCTGGCGTCTTCATCAATCTGGTGCCCGTGTTTGCTGCCATTCTGGCAGTGGCTATTCTCGGCGAAGACTTCCGCTTCGACCACGGCCTGGCCATGGTGCTCGTTCTGGGCGGCATCTGGCTGTCAGAAAAGAAGTCTCGCAGCTAGGCGCTGACTGCGCAATTCAGCCTGATCATTCTGGTTGCGAGACCTAGGTCGACCTGACAACGTCAGACCGCTCACCTCGGCAAACGTCCGCTGTCCGCGCCTGGCTTGAGGCCCAACGATGGCGATGGCGCCATTTAAGCCATATTTACCGGTCTCGAGCCAAACCTCCCCCAAGAAAACAACACCTTGTCAAGGTTCCGCCCAAGTCGGACCTTGGCAAGGACGCGCGGGCTTGGCAGATTGGAGCGATGGAAACACCCTTCGTCCTTGCCGCCTTCGCCGGGCTGTTGATCACCATCGCCATGGTACAGCCTCTCGCGCGTAAACTTGACCTGTCTCCGACCGTCCTGCTGGCGACTGTCGGGACCCTCATCGGCATTGGCGCAACCTATCTGCTGTACACACCACGCACCGACGTGTTCAACGAGATCGCCCTGGTCTTCGTCGACCTGCCGCTGGATGCGCAGCAAATTCTCTATATCTTTCTGCCGCTTCTGTTGTTCCAGACCAGTCTTACCCTGGATGTGCGACGGACGATGGAGGACGTCGGGCCTATCCTGCTGATGGCCGTCGTCGCCGTTTTCGTGGCCACGGCTTTCATCGGACTGGCGCTCTATCCTTTAAGCAATGTGCCGCTGCTGGCGTGCTTGCTCCTCGGTTCGATTGTCGCCACGACGGATCCTGTCGCGGTTGTCGCCATTTTCCGCGACATCGGCGCACCTGCCCGATTGACGCGTATTGTCGAAGGCGAAAGCCTTTTGAACGACGCTGCCGCTGTTGTGCTGTTCGTCCTGATCCTGGGCTTGTTGACCGGCACCCGTGAGATGAACACGACGGATGCAATCCTGGCATTCTTCCGCGCCTTCTCGGGCGGTATCCTGGCAGGCATCATCATTGGCCGGCTGTTCGTCTTCCTGTTGCCGCTGCTGCGCGGCATGCGTCTGGCGCAGGTAACCCTGTCGCTGGCGCTTCCCTATCTGCTTTATGTGCTGGCCGATCAGGTGGCTGATGTTTCGGCAGTTGTTGCAGTGGTGATGGCCGGGATCATCTTCAATCTCTATGGCCCCTCCCGCATCTCGCCGGAAAACTGGACCTTCCTGCAGGATATCTGGGAGCAGATTGCCTATTGGGCTTCGTCGCTGATTTTCATACTTGCTGCCATCCTGATCCCGCGGCTGGTGCAAGGGTTCCAGCCTATCGACATTCTGCTGCTTGTCGTCTTGGTGCTGTCGGCGCTGGCAGCACGGGCAGTGGTCATCTTCGGGCTGATGCCTCTTTTGACTATCATGCGGATCGGCCAAGTCGTCGACACGAAGTTCAAGGTCGTCATGCTGTGGGGCGGCATGCGCGGCGCAATCACGCTGGTCCTGGCGCTGTCTGTCTCCGAACACCTGCTTCTGGAAGACGGTGTCTCCGAGTTTGTCACCAAACTGGCGACCGGCTTTGTGCTCTTTACGCTTCTGGTCTATGGCCCCAGCCTGAAACCCCTGATCAAAGTGTTGAAGCTGGATCAGCTGACGGCCCGCGATCAGGCGCTGACCAATCAATTTCTCGCCCTTGCTCTCTCCGATGTCCGTCAGGAATTGGCCCAGACGGCCCGCGCCTACCACATCAGTCCGCAGGTCGCCCGACAAGTGACGAAGGAATATGAGGCGCGCATCGAGGAAGTGCGGGACCGGACCACGTCCATTGACGACCTGAAGGACAAGGAACGGGTCACGCTGGGGCTCATCGCGCTTTCCGAGCATGAGCGCGAGCTCGTCTTGCAGCACTTTCGCGAGAAAACCATCTCATCGCGCGGCGTGTCCCTGCATCTTGCGGAGGCGAGCCGGATCAGTGACCTGACGCGGCAGGAAGGCCGACCGGGGTATAACCGCGCCGTTCGTTCTCCGCTCAAGTTCGGCGTCCGTTTTCGCATTGCCCAGTTTCTGCATCGCACCTTGCGGATCCAGAGCATGTTGGCAATGTTGATCGCCGACAGATTTGAATACCTGATCGTCTCCAACATCATTGCCGAAGAGCTTGTCGGCTTCAATCAACGGCGCGTGCGCCCATTGATTGGAGAGCGTGTCGGCGACATCCTGAACGACACGCTGTCGGCACGACGCGACGAGGTCAAGCGGGCTATCGATGCCCTGCGCCTGCAGTATCCGGACTACGCTGATGCACAGGAACGGCTGTTCCTGCGGCGAACCGGGATCCGGATCGAAGAAACCGCCTATCACGAGGCCCATGCGCACACGCTGATCGGCTCGGAAGTCTTCTCTCGCCTGAAGGACGAAATTCAGGACGCACAGCGTCAAACCAGCCTGCGCCCGCGCCTCGACCTGGGTTTGAAAACCGACGACCTGATCTCGCAGCACGGCCTGTTCTCCGATCTGCCCCCTGATCGGCGCCAGCAGGTGGCAAAACTGATGAAACCACGATTTGCCACTCCGGGTGAAAAGCTCATCGGCAAAGGCGACCGTGGAGATGCCGCCTATTTCATATCATCGGGCGCTGTGGAGGTGCGTGCTCCGAACGGAGCCTTCCGGCTCGGTCGCGGCGACATGTTTGGCGAGATTGCCCTGATCACTGGCAAGCCCCGCACAGCCGATGTGGTGGCTCTCGGCTACTGCCAGCTCTTGGTTCTGACCGCCGCAGATTATCGCAGACTGGTGGAGACGGCGCCGGACATCAAGGCGCATATGGATGACCTGTCGAGCCGTCGGGAAACCATGAATGCCGGCACATTGGCCGGCGTCGTGCCGGCTGGAATGCCCGGCTTTATCCGGGGTGCGGAAACCGAGCTGGAGACGCCTCTGATCGTCAAGGTCGGCCCCGCCACCGAAGAAGAAGTGCAAGCATCTGCCGAACGGGACGACACGTCTGCAGAAACCCTGGCTCAAGTACCGCCCTCCACTCCGCGGCCTGAAGATGCCGGCCTTGAGGGACCAGACCCGGACGATCCGACGACGAAACCCACAGATGCCTCGTGATGGTTCTAACCTGTAGACCGTCATCCCGGCCAAACGAAACCTGAGCCAGAAAGCGTGAGCCTCGATGCCGACGGTTGGCATGGCAGCATCTTATTTTAGTGACTCGCCCCCTTCAGGAGACGCCTGAGCAAATAACGCCGAATGTCTGGATCACGTCGCTCTGAAACCCGAAGCAGCATGCATGAGCAGCAAGCAGGAAGGCGGCGAGCGCCAGACCTGTGGCTCCTGCGGTCAGAGCCCAAGGGTCCTTGCGCACTTCGTCCCAACCGCTGTCCCATTCGAAACCAAGGATGGACTGTCCTGTATCCTTGCTCGCCTTCATGCCAATCTCGATTGTTCCTGATGCCATGATTTCTTCTCCCATCCTCGCGGTTTCATCTCAAGGCTGCGACAAACGCACCCTTGAGATATCTTGGTTTGACCGGCACCGCCGCCCCCTCAGGCGTCGGTATCCGCCGGCTTTTCGTCTTTCTTGCTAAATACGCCCGAAAGCCAACCTTTTTTCGCAGGCTCTTCCGCGCCGTCAGTGCTTTCTGCAGCTTCTGTATTTTCACTGGAAGGGGCAACCACCTCGCCGAAGGTTTTGAAGAACTCTCCTGCAAGACGCTTGGCTGTGCTGTCGATCAGACGACCGCCGAGCTGGGCGATCTTGCCGCCAACCTGTGCATCCACATCGTAGTGCAGGATCGTGGCATCCGGTCCGTCTTCCTCCAGCCGCACCACGGCGCCGCCCTTGGCGAAGCCTGCAACACCACCCGAGCCTTCACCCACAATCCGGTAACTTTCAGGCGGGTTGAGATCTTCCAAGGTTACCTTGCCACCAAACGTGGCTTTGACCGGGCCGACCTTCAGCTTGACCTTGGCCTGCATCTGGTTGCCATCGGTCATTTCCAGCTCTTCACACCCTGGAATGCACTGCTTCAAGACCTGCGGATCGTTCAGCGCAGCCCAGACGGTTTCGCGGGGCGCTTCGATCTTCTGACTGTCGGCCATCTTCATGGCTGTTCTCCTATCGACGTTTCACTGTTTTGGCTTTTAATCGGATTCGCCAAGAGCGTCCGTCTTCTTGGCGTCAATGTCCAATTCCTGGCGCTGGCTCTTGCGGCGGACCGCAAGAATCTCAGCCAGAATGGAAAGCGCTATTTCTTCCGGCGTGATCGCCCCAAGGTCGAGGCCGGCAGGCGCTTTCAGGCGATCCAGCTGTGCAAGGTCCTGTCCCTCATCACGCAGCTTTTCGCAGATGACCGCTGCCTTCCGACGGCTCCCGACAAAGGCCAGGTGTGCTGAAGGCAAGCCGAGTGCGGCTTTCAAAGCCAGTTGATCACCCTTGCCCTGGGTCGCGACAATACAGAACCTTTGCGCCTTATCGTTGACCTGATGGTCAAAGCCCTCGACCAGCCGCAGGGCCGGATGAAATTGCGGCAGATCCTCGGCCTGCGCGCAGACTGTCACCTCGAAACCGAGGCGCGGCGCCAGATCACTCAACGCGACAGCCACGGGGCTGCCGCCAAAAATCGTCAAAACCGGCCGTGGCAAGACGGGCTCGACAAAGATGTCCATTGAGCCCTGACTTGGGCACATGTTGCGCGCGAAGCGCACCCCGTCGCGCTCATCACCCGCCCCCACGCCAAGATCTTTCAACAGGTCTTCAGGCTGGATAGACACCAGTTTGGGCTGGCCATCCTCCAAAGTCTGGCGCGCGGCTTTCAAGACAGCTCCGCGCGCGCAGCCGCCGCCAATCCAGCCGCCGGCAATGGCACCGTCTGCGGTGATGACAGCTTTGGCGCCGGCCTTGGCGGCGGTTACCGAAAGCGTGCGGACAACCGTTGCCAGCGCAAAAGGCTCGCCCTGCGTACGCAAGCGGTCCATCAAAAGCGACAGATCCTCGCGCACCGGCGGGGTCAGGTTGTTGGCTTCATATCGGGTCATGGTGTCTCCTCCCATGTCACAGCTCAGCCAGATAGGGTTCAAGCGCCGCCAAGCTCTTGAGATTGTGGGCGGGGGCGAACAGATCGACGTGCGGAAGGGCTGCCGCCATTCCTCCGGCCGTTGGCTCATACCCCTCCCATCCGATCAGCGGGTTCAGCCAGACGATCCGCTTGCAGCGTTTGCGCAGGCGTTTGATTTCCACGCCCAGCGCTTCCGGTGCGTCGGTGTCATAGCCGTCGGACAGGATGAGCACGCAGGTGCGTGAATGAATGACCCGCGCTGCATGCCAGCGATTGAAGTCGGCGAGGGCTGCGCCAATGCGCGTGCCACCGCCGACGCCCTGCGCCATCAGCCCCAAACGATCCAGAGCCCGCGCTGCGTCTCGCTCTGCCAAAGCCGACGAGACATGCACCAGGCGGGTGTGAAACAGAAAGGCTTCGGCCTCTCGAAAGCTGTCGAGCAGACCATGCACGAAGCGGATAAACACGCCAGTGTAATTGGACATGGAGCCAGAAGCATCCAACAAGATAACCAGCCGCAATTGCTTCTGCCTCGGTCCCTTCCGCACGAGGTCCATGGGTGTGCCGCCACGCGAGACGGACCGGGCAATCGTGCGACGCAGATCCAGCCGTGGCCCCTTGCGCCGCTGCTTGTCACGGCGCGTCAGACGCACGCGCATTTGCCGGGCGAGGCGTTCGGCAAGATCCTTTGCGTCTTTTTCAGCCTGCGGATCAGACAGCTTGCGAAAGTCGACTTCTGCCAGGTTCTCCGCGAGGCTTGCCCCTTCCTTGCGGGTAGCGGGTTCGTCATCGCTGTTCTCTTCGTCCGCCTCATCGCCGGGCACCCGATCAACGTCGCCAGCAGGGCCGTCCTGGTGAATACCCGAAGCCTCATCCGTCATCTGCTTGAGCGTGCGAACAGAAGAGTTCGGGCTGTCACCAATGGTTTTGACGGCCGCCTTCAGCCCCTTTTCGCTCCAATAAGCCTCAAAGATCTCATCAAAGCGCTGCCAGTCAGATTGACGTCCACACATCAGCGCCCGCAAAGCCGGCTTCAGCGTCCTGGAGCGCTGGCCCTGGCACGCGGCCAACAAGCAGGCAGCATCGCCGGCCTCTGCAAGACCAACTTTGAACCCGCTGTCACGAAGAGAGCGCAAAAAACCAGCGAGCCGCAGCCGAATGACTGCGCCCAACTCTTCTGGTGTCTCCAACTGTCGCAAGGCGCTCATCTCAGGCCACCTTGCCGATCAGGCGATCAAGAACTTCTGGAGAGACACGCAAGGTGTCTTCGCGGGTCTTTAACACGCAAGCCAGCGTGTCGTAGACGATTTCCCGGGCCTCGTGAATGTTGCGGACCTTCAGTCCGACGAGAGCAGCCGCCCAATCAAGCGTTTCGGCCACGCCGGGGATCTTGTTCAAATCTTCCTTGCGAATTTTCTCCATCATCCCGGCGACCTGGAGAGCCAGTGCCGTGTCGATGTCAGGGATGCGCGTCAGAATGATCCGCGCTTCCCGGTCCACTTCGGGATAATCGACATAGTGATAGAGACAGCGACGGCGCAGGGCATCGGACAGTTCGCGGGTGCCGTTGGAGGTCAGGACCACCTTTGGAATGCTGGTGGCCGTGATCGTGCCGAGTTCCGGGATGGAAATCTGAAAATCCGACAGTATCTCCAGCAGGAAGGCCTCGAATTCCTCATCTGCCCGATCTATCTCGTCGATCAGCAGAACCACCGGTCGCTCTGCTTTCAGGGCGGCCAGAAGCGGGCGTTCCAGAAGATACTTTTCCGAGAAAATCACGGATTCCACATCGTCCGCCGATCCAGACCGGCCTTCATGGGCCTTGATGGCGAGAAGTTGCCGCTGATAGTTCCACTCATAGAGCGCTTCCGACCGGTCAAGGCCTTCATGGCACTGCAAGCGGATAAGACGGGTTACCTCCAATCTGGCCAGCGCCTTGGCCACCTCGGTCTTGCCGACACCCGCCTCGCCTTCCAGCAGGAGCGGACGCGACAGCATGTCCATCAGCGCCAGGGCATTGGCCAGCGAAGCGTCGGGCAAATATCCCAGCTCTGCCAGCTCTACGCCTATTGATGTTCCGTCCCGCGCCATGATCGGTTCACCGTTGTTGGTTGATAAGAATGAAGATCGGTGAAGGCAGACCGCAACGGCCCCATCGACTGGCGGCCGCCTCCACCAATCCCCCTCTTATGAGGGGGCTGTGGGCGGACACCCCGAAAGCCATCCGCCTCACGAGTTGAACTCAGCCGTGGGCGCCGAGGTCCTTGGCCACTTTCCAGAGACGCCAGGCATCATGGGGCATCTGGATATGGGTTGCCCCCAAGAAGCCGAACGCATCGTTGACCGCATTGGAGAACGCCGGCACGCCGCCGACATTCGGGCTTTCACCGACACCCTTGGCACCGATCGGGTGATGCGGGCTTGGGGTGACCGTGAAGTCGGTTTCCCAATGCGGTGTCTCGACAGCCGTCGGCAGGAAGAAGTCCATGAAGGACGCCCCTTGAACGTTGCCCATCGCGTCGTAGGAAATTTCCTGCCCCATCGCGATGGCAAAGGCTTCCGTCAGACCGCCATGAACCTGGCCCTCAATGATCATCGGGTTGATGCGGGTGCCGCAATCATCCAGCGCATAGAAGCGTCGGGTCTTGGCGACACCGGTATCAACGTCGATATCCATGACGCAGAAGTAAGCGCCAAATGGATAGGTCATGTTGGGCGGATCATAATAGCTGACGGCTTCCAGCCCTGGTTCGATCCCCGCAGGGGGCGCATGATAGGCTGCCCAGGCGATTTCCTTCATCGACTTGCGCCGCTCCGGATTGCCCTTCACCTGAAAGCCGTCCACGTCCCAATCGAGATCATACTCGGAGACTTCCAGCATGTGAGCGGCAATCATCTGGGCCTTGTTGCGGATTTTCCGTGCGGCCAGAGCAATCGCGGCACCAGCCACCGGCGTGGAGCGCGAGCCATAGGTGCCCAGCCCATAAGGGGCCGTGTCCGTATCGCCTTCCTCCACTGTGATATCTGAAGCCGGAATACCGATTTCCGTTGCGATGATCTGTGCCCAGGTGGTCTCGTGGCCCTGGCCCTGCGACTTGGTGCCCATGCGCGAGATTACCGAGCCGGTCGGATGGATGCGGATCTCGGCGCTGTCGAACATGGCAACGCCCAGAATATCGCAGTTCTTGGAGGGTCCCGCGCCGACAATCTCGGTGAAGAAGCTGACGCCGATGCCCATGATCTCCCGGGTTTCACCGCGTTTGAACGCCTCCTGCTTGGCCTTCTGCTCTTCGCGCAGGCCGCGGTAGTCGATGGCATCCATCGCCTTGTGCATGGCGGTCGGATAGTCGCCACTGTCGTATTCCCAGCCGAGGGCTGAATTGTAGGGAAACTGCTCCGGCTGGATGAAGTTCTTCAACCGCAAGTCTGCCGGATCCATGCCGAGTTTCTGGGCCAGCACATCCATGCCACGCTCGATGCAATAGGCCGCCTCGGTGACCCGGAAGGAGCAGCGGTAGGCCACGCCGCCGGGCGCCTTGTTGGTGTAGACGCCATCAACCGACAGATGCGCGACCGGGAAATCGTAGGATCCGGTGACGATGTTGAAGAAGCCGGCCGGCCATTTACTCGGATCAGCACAAGCGTCAAAGCCACCGTGGTCACCAAGTACATGAACCTTGAGCGCGGTCACTGTGCCGTCCTTCTTGGCCGCGATTTCCGTCGTCATGTGATAGTCGCGGGCAAACGACGTGGTGGAGAGGTTCTCCATCCGGTCTTCGACCCACTTCACCGGCAGGCCGGTCACGATGGAGGCGACGATGGCACAGACGTAGCCGGGATAGACACCGACCTTGTTGCCGAAGCCGCCGCCGACATCCGGCGCAATCACATGGATCTTGTGCTCCGGGATCGTCGACAGCAGCGAGGCAACCGTGCGCACCACATGGGGGGCCTGAAAGGTGCCATAAACCGTCAGCTGTCCCGTCACCTTGTCCATGGAGGCTAGGCACTGACAGGTTTCCAGCGGAGACGGATGGGTGCGGTGATAGGAGATCATCTCCTTGACCGTAACATCAGCCTCGGCAAAGGCCTTGTCTGTGGCTTCTTCTTCGCCGACGGACCAGTTGAATATGTGGTTGTGATGCTTGCGCGGACCATGCGCGCCTTCCATCTTGCCATCCAGATCCGGACGAAGAACCGGTGCGTCCGGGTCAAGCGACTTGAAAGGATCGACCAGAACCGGCAGCTCTTCGTATTCCACTTCGACGAGCTGGACCGCGTCATCGGCGATATAGCGGTCTTCTGCGACGACGAAGGCAACTTCCTGGTTCTGATACAGCACCTTGCCGTCGGCGAGGACCATCTGCACATCACCGGCGAGCGTCGGCATCCAGGCGAGGTTCACGCCCTTCAGGTCTTCCGCCGTCAGGACCGCGATGACGCCTGGAAGTTTCAGCGCTTCCGTCGCATCGATCTTTGTCACTTTCGCGTGGGCGTAGGGAGAGCGGACGAAATCGCCATGCAGCATGCCGGGCAGCTTGATGTCATCGACATATTTGCCCTTGCCCTGGGTGAAGCGAATGTCCTCGACGCGCTTGCGCTTGCAACCCATGCCTTCAAGGGCTGCCTCACGCTGTTCCCGTGTGGGGGTCATGTCATTCATTCTGCAGCCTCCTGAAAGGTTTCACCGTTCAGCTTTGCCGCCGCATACTGGATCGCCTTGACAATGTTCTGATAGCCGGTGCAACGGCACAGATTTCCAGAAATACCGGCGCGAATTTCATCTTCAGTCGGCGACGGGTTTTCCTTCAACAGCACATGCGCCCGCATGATCATGCCCGGTGTGCAGAAACCGCACTGCAGCCCGTGCATCTGGCGGAAACCTTCCTGCAGGGCCGAGAGTGTCCCGTCGGCATTGGCCATGCTTTCCACCGTGTTCAACTCTGCGCCGTCTGCCTGAGCTGCAAACAAGGTGCAGGACTTTACGGACATGCCATTGAGCTCGACGGTGCAGGCGCCGCAATGGCTTGTTTCGCAGCCGATGTGCGGGCCAGTGATGTTCAGCTCTTCGCGCAGAAAGTGAATGAGTAGGGTGCGCGGTTCGACGAAGCGCTGCACTTTTTTACCGTTGACGGTCATCGTGACCGGAAGGTTTTCGATCTCGCTCATGGACTTCTCCCTTATCCTTGAGCCCGCTCAGCGGCGCGCTTGAGTGCTCTTTCCAGCATGACGCCGGCCATTTTGGTGCGGTATTCTGCCGGGCCGCGTCCGTCGGAGGCTGGCATGGTGATGGCTTCAGCCGCAGCGACCGCCTTCTTGACGGTCTCCCTGTCCAGCGTCGATCCGTCGAGAATGGATGCTGCCTCTTCGGCAAACAGCGGCGTGTCGCCAACATTTGTCAGTGCGATGGCACAACTGGAAACCGTGCCGCCTGACATCGTCAGCATCACAGCTGCTGCAGCAGTGGCGTAGTCACCGACCTTCCGTTTCAGCTTCTCATAGGCATAACCATGCCCTGGGGCCGGAACAGGAATTTTGACCGCGGTTAAAATTTCTTCAGGCGCAAGCGCGGTGAAGTAAGCCGCCTCATAAAAATCGCGAGATGACACTTCACGAGTACCGTCTGGTCCAGCCAGAACATAACTCGCGGAGAGGCACTGCATCAGCGCCGGCATGTCGTTGCCCGGATCACCGTTGGCAACGTTTCCGCCCAGCGTACCGACGTAGCGGATCTGCGGGTCTGCGATCAGCAGAGCCGTTTCTCTCAAGATCGGCAATTTATCGGTCAGAAGTGCAGACCCGATAACCTCGGCCTGGGTGGTCATCGCACCGATGGTGATGACATCCCCCTCCTGCGAAACACCCTTCAGATCCGCCACACCCGACAGATCGATCAGATGTTCCGGAGCTGCCATGCGCAACTTCATCATGGGGATCAGGCTGTGACCACCGGCCAGAGGCCGCGCCTCATCGCCATGATCCACCAGAAGCGCTATTGCTTCGGCAACCGACGCTGGCCGGTGATAAGTGAATTCGCCTGGAATCACGATACGTCCTCCCTCATAAACCCCTCGCCCGTTCTTTTTGAACTGCGACGTGAGGCAAACTCTTCCCTCGTGCATAGGCTGATGGCGGACCTACAAGCCCGGATCGCGCCGTACCCCTTGCATTGCATTCAGGCGTATGAAAACACCGCCTGAATCCGTCCTCGGCACCAAGATCCCTCTGCTGATCTCTGAGTACCGACTTGCGGCATCTCCTCCGATGCCTAGCCATTCCCGGAAACGTGGCTCACGCCCGCTCGTCGTTTGTCGCTCCGGAATGTAAGCTCTCCCTTGGTGACCCTCTCGTAAAACCCGAGAGGCCCCAAAAGATCGAGGCCAAAAACCGCTCTGCCGAAGATGCTGGGACGTATCGCGGCGCAGCGACAACGTGCCCTGCACCATCGGCGGCGCTTTCTCACGAAACACCAAAAACCTGCGGTTTTTTGCGAACCATCCTGCACGAACTGCGTAAGACTTGCTGTCGCTTTTCATGAAATGCGGCGCCTTGCACCAAGTGCGCTGAGCCTTCGCATCTGCAATACCGCGTCCCCAGGGCGCTCGACCCGCACGCTGCTCAATGGTTGCCTCCTGCAAGGGCAATCGACAGTCCGCTTCCCCCCGCGCAAGCAAAGCGCGTGGTGCCGGGAGACATACCCGATTGGTAGAGAGAAGCCTGAGGCGAGACCAAACCCCCGCCCAGCGGCAATCCTGCATCTGAAAGCACGACAGCAGCACGTCGGCGGACGCGACGAGCGCAAGAGCCATCACTTCACAGGGCTCACAGGCTCAGACAAATGCAACTGGAAGGGAGGATGCAGAAGCGCTCAGGCGCGGGAGGGCAGCCCTGCTCCGGCGGCTTCCGGAAGACGCGTAGGCTGCTCAGTATGGTGCCCAGAGCTGGTTGGCGACGCCATATTGCCCTGATCTTCACCGTCAAAGCGCGAGCGCACCTGCGCCCAACGACTGCGGCTGACTGGAACACAGACGGTCTCGCCTCGTGTTTCCTTCCGTGTGCCATCCGGATGACCGCTCGGCGCCAACAGCAGAACACCGCTATCGCCTTGGCGCCGTTGGCCCGTCACTCGGCTCAGGCGCACAATGTGGCTCCGGTGAACCCGCATGAATTCCGCCGCATCCAGTCGACGCTCTACCTCAGAGATCGACAAGGGGCAGAACAGGTGGCGCACACCGTCGAACACCTTGGTGTAATGCGCATCAGCCTGAACTGCATAAACATGCTCCACCGCCACGACGGCCTTCACTCCATCTCGCTCAATGGGAAGTCCCGATCTTTCAGCAATGCTGCTGCTAGAGACAACACGCCGAGGCATTGTCTGAGATGCAAAGGGTTCATGCTGATTGCTGAAAGTGCCGTCGGTCTGCAAGGGGTCGACATGACCTCGCATGGTCCAGGCTTGGGGCGTTCCACTAGCCCCAGGCACTTCAGGCCTTTCTGGTGAGCCATCAGCACTCTGTTGGGGGACCAGCGTCAGCAGAAACAGGCCTGACACAAGAAATGCCACGCAGGCAACAACAATCGCCAAGGTACCGGCAGAGAGCTCGGGGGCCAGAGACGGAGCGGGCATGGGGGAAAGCGCCGGACCAAGGCTCAATCCGGCCATGGCGATGTAATGCATCGCGGAGATTGCCAATGCTTGCACAGTCGCGGAGCGTACCAGCGGCGGCCGACGTCCGCCAAAGGAGAGCCACAGCGCCAGGCCAGCTGCATTAAACGCGACGAGAAAGCTGGCGATCACATAGACCGGATCATGCTGCATCGCGACTGCGCCATGCAGGGCGTACATGCCCAGGTAATGCATGGTGCAAATGCCCGCGCCCATTACCAGAGCCGACAGGGCAAGCCGCACGACGCTGAGCCGCCCCTGACTGGCGGCCATCACCGCAAGACCGACGACCAGAACGCAGACGAGGAAGGAGACAAGTGTGGGAAGCACCAGAAAGTTCACGGTAACAGGCAGGCGCGCGGCCAACATGCCCACGAAGTGCATTGACCAGATGCCGAGCGCCAGGGTCAAGGCGGAAGCAGCCAGCAACTTGCGGCGGTCCTCCAGGGCTGTGTCCCGCAGCCGCACGGCCAAGCTCAGCCCGACGAAGCTGCCTTGAAAAGCAACTACGAGCGACAGCATCACGAGCCAGGGCTCATGCGAGACGGTCATGGCGCTTCTCCTCCCTCAAGCCACCTGCCGATCGCAACCAGCCGCCTCACCGACCGGTCACAAATATCACGATAGCCCATTCCGCCCAGTTGACCAAGACACCAGCAAGCATTGCGAAAACACACAAGGCGCGCCTAAGCTGCAACCGGAAAATGGCGTTAAGGGATGGGAACGAATAGCCCCTAGATTTGTAGACGCCTTCTTCCCTAATTTTGAGACAAGGAGGCGATCCTTGATCTCTCAGGCCTTACGCCTTTGACCGGCCGAGAGGTTCCACTGTCCGAGCAAACAGCCGAAGACGGCGATGGTGACGACTAAAAATACCGGTTCGGTCGGCTGTTGATTGCGCGGGCGAATGGTTGTTCGTCAATCGGGCTTCCGTCCGATGACCATTTCGCGTTTACCGGAGAACCCCTTGGTCTTTTCAATGGTGAAACCGGCGGCCGAGAGGTTGCGGCGGACCCACCCGGCTGCTGTGTAGGTGGCCAGTGTGCCGCCTGGCGTGGTCAATGAACACACCTGCTGCAACAGATCCAATTGCCAGAGTTCAGGATTTCTCGACGGCGCAAAGCCATCCAGGTACCAGGCGTCGACGGAGGCTGACGGCGCTGACTGTGCCCCACTGAGTTCGGCGCCCGCATGTTGCATCAGCTGGCGCGCATCGCCGATCCCCAACAGCAGTTCGTGACCGGCGATCTGCCAGCGGTTCCATCCCGGGCTCGGCTGCCAGTTTGCGAGCAGCTGCGTGCTCAACTCAGACAGCTGAGGCCAGACCGCCAGGGCCTTGGCAAGCTGGTCCAGGCTCAGGGGGTAAAGCTCGAACGACAGAAAGGTTAGCTTCGGCGCTGTCTGCTGCTCTGACAAGGTGAGGAGCGTGGTGAGGAAGTTCAGGCCCGTGCCAAAGCCCAATTCCCCAATCGTGAAGCGATCCTGGCCGACCCAGCGGTCCGGCAGCCGATTGCCGTCCAAAAAGACATGCCGGGTTTCCTCCAGCCCACCATCCATGGAGAAATAGGTATCCTGAAACTGTGGCGAACGCGGCACGTCGCCTTCGAGCCACTCCAGCTGTGGACTCTCGTTTGGCTTGTCACAGGTCTCACTCACCATCTGCCGGCACCTTGCACCATGAACCCGTTAGAGGATATGTCGGCAGGAGAGGCCGCCGACGCCTTGTCGGTTTTAGCCTGCCCTCGTAAAAAGCCAACCTCAGATTTCCTCTTCGCCGCCTCTGCCTGTCCTTCTCCCTTGCCCCGGTTCATGTGATGTCCACCGCACCGCACTCCCCTTTCGATCTTGCCGTTGCCGGCGGAGGAATCTTCGGCCTCAACATCGCCTATCGTGCCATCCAAGCTGGCATGCGCGTCGTGGTGCTGGAGGCCGACCATGTCGGTGCCGGCGCGTCGGGCGGACTTCTGGGCGCCTTGATGCCGCATATGCCTGCCCGCTGGAACCCGAAAAAGCAGTTTCAATTCGACGCACTGTCGTCGTTACCGGCGCATGTGCAAGAACTTGAAGCCACAACCGGTATGTCAGCGGGATATCGCGCCTGCGGCCGCATTCTGCCGATTGTCAGTGAAGACAGACTGGCGCATCACCATGAGCGGGCGGAAGAAGCTTTGGAGCGCTGGAAGCCGCAAGACACCGGCTTTTCCTATCGAGTGGAACCACACGGGGCCTATGCGGACTGGCTCTCCCCCTCTGCCGCCCCCCATGGGCTGGTCCACGAAACTCTGGCGGCACGGGTTGCGCCGCGCGACTACCTGGCTGCGCTGGCCCATGCGATCCGCGCCCAAAACAGCCTTCTGGAGGGTGTCCGATTGGATGCCTATGACGAGGTTACAGGCAAACTGGACGCCTCCGGCCATACCGGTGCGCTTTATGCTCGTAACCTCGTTCTGGCGACCGGCTATGAAATCTTTCCCCAGATCGCAGCACTGACGGGCCCGATGATTGGCCGCGGTGAAAAGGGCCAGGCAGTGCTGCTGGAAGGTCACGGGCTGGAAGAGCGTCCGGCCATCTATTGCGACGGCCTGTATGTCGTCCCGCATGACAATGGCACTGTGGCTGTCGGCTCCACGTCCGAACGCCACGACGAGACCCGTCACGTTGATGCTGAGATGACCGATGAACTCCTGCGCCGTGCCGTTGCCTTCTGCCCTGCGCTGGCAGGACGTGCGGTGCTGGAACGCTGGGCTGGCGTGCGTCCGCGCTGCAACAAACGAGATCCTTTGGTCGGCAGGCTTCCCGGACAACAGCGGACTTATATCGCGGCGGGAGGCTTCAAGATATCCTTCGGAATAGCCCATCTGTTGGCCGATGCGCTCATCGCGGAGTTGACCGATACCCCTGCCCGCTTCAGCCTGCCGGAGACTTTTAGGCCCGGACATCATTTTCCCGGGCTCTGAACAGACGCCTTGACCTGACTGCTAGGAGCCCGCAGTCAGGTCCGTTATTTCGCTTCGTTTTCTCCCAATAGCCAAGGATGTCCCATGAGCCTGGAAAGTGTACGCGCCCAATTGAGCAAGGCCGCCCCTGATCTGATCATCCTGACGACCGAAGACAGCAGCGCCACAGTCAGCGAAGCAGCTCAGGCGCACGGCGTTGCGCAGGCACAAATTGCCAAGACGCTCTCCTTTCGGGTGAAAGATGAAGTCTGCCTGCTGGTGGCACGGGGAGATGCCAGGCTGGACAACAAGAAAGCCAAGGCCGCCTTTGGTGGCAAGGTGAAAATGCTGGGCCTTGAAGAGGTCGAGGAGGTCACCGGGCACCCGGTTGGCGGCGTGTGCCCGTTTGGACTGGCACGTCCGCTGAAAATCTATTGTGACGTGAGCCTGCAAGCATTCGACGAAGTCATACCGGCGGCCGGCGCAATCAATGCGGCCTTGCGCATTTCTCCGTTGCAGATGGCAGAGATCACCAGCGCGACCTGGGTCGATGTCTGTCAGGAACCGGCATCCGCCTGAAGTCCGTCGAAACTTACCCTCACTCCAGCGAAAACAAAAAAAGCCCCGGAGCCTGATAAAGGCCTCGGGGCTTGTTGTTGGAACCTGCCGTTCGCTACAGCGCCCAGATTGCCAGGGGCGGGTAGAACAGCAGCAGTGCCAGCACGATCAACTGCAACCCAATGAAGGGCAGCAGAGCCTTGTAGATCTGGCCGAGTGTAATGTCGCGCGGCGCCACGCTCTTCAGATAGAAGGCAGCGGGTCCGAACGGCGGCGTCAGATAGGAAACCTGCATGTTGACCGCAAACAGGATGCCGAACCAGATCGGGTCGTAGCCCAGCTTGATCACGATCGGCACGAAGATCGGCAAAGTCAGCAAGGCTATGCCGATCCAGTCGAGGAACATGCCAAGGACGATCAGGATCAGCATCATCACCATGATAACAACGACCGGCGCTGCGTCCAGACCGAGAATGGTCGAGGACACGAAACGGTTGCCGCCCATCAGGTTGTAGACACCGACCAAAACCGCCGCCGCGATGCCGATCCAAATGATCATGCCGCAGGTTTCCAGCGTATGGACAAGGCTTTCCTGCATCATCTTCAGGTTCAGCTCACGCCGCAGCAGCGACAGAACCAGCACCGAGGACACACCAAGCGCCGCAGCTTCCGTGACCGAGGCCACACCGCCATAGATCGAGCCGAGCACCACGAAGATGATCAGGAATGGCTGGATCAGTGCCTTGATGGCACCGCCAAGCGATTCCTTTGCCCGATCCTCTGCCGACATGGGAGGGCCCATTTCCGGATTGCGGAGGCAACGGAAGAGCACATAGGCAACATAGATCGCCAGCAGCAGCAGCGCTGGCGTAATGGCCGCCACAAACAGATCGGCAATCGAAACGCCGGCAACCAGACCGTAGATGATCAAGACGATCGATGGCGGCATCATGGTTCCGAGCGAACCGCCCGCACAGACCACGCCAATCGACAGGCTCTTGTCGTAACCAAGGCGCAGCATTTGTGGCAGGGCCAGAATGCCAAGCAGGACGATCTCTCCGCCAATTACGCCAGACATGGCCGCCATCAGGATGGCAACGATCAGGGTTTGCACCGCCACTCCGCCGGGAAGGCGCCCGGCGAGGATCCGCATTCCGTTGAACAGATCCTTGGCGATGCCCGATCGGTCGAGAAGGGCTGCCATGAAGACGAACATCGGAATGGCGACGAGGGAATATTCTGTGATGAAGCCGAAGATACGCGACGTCACCAGCGGCAAGGCCATTTCGCCGAACCAGCCGTAGGTGAAGGCAAGTGCCACCAGGCCAGTCACCCAGGCCAGAGGCTGGCCGGTGATCAGCAGAGCAAAGATGGCGCCCACCAGAACATAGGTGCCGTATTCAATACCGAGAGAACTGAGATCCATATCAGCGCGCCCCCTGTCTGGCCGGGGTGTCCGATGGCTTGCGGCGCAGTGCCTCAAGCAGATGCAGGAACGACTGGACGAACATCATACAGACGCAGAAGAAAATAATAATCTTCAAGAGCGCGGGCGTCGGGGGATTCCAGGCTGTGCCCGTTCCTTCAAAATGGATAGCGCCGGTGGGCGTGTGCGTAGCTTTCCACATCAAGGTCCAGCCCGCATGACCCAGGCCAGCGAAGAACACCATGGCGATGAGAGAGTTGATCACGTCCAACCAGCGCCGCGCCTTCTCCGACACGGCATCATATAGCACGCGCACACGGATGTGCTTGTCACGGGACAAGGCAATCGGACCACCGATCAGGAAGACAGCGGCAATCAGGAATGTTGTGGATTCATGTGCCCAATACGTTGGACTGTCGAAGACGTAGCGAGAGATGACTTCATACACGCTGACGAAGAATGCCAGGAAAATCGCCCAGGCGAACACCTTGGAACTCATCGCAATGGCAGCGTCGAGACGTGAACGGATTGCGCCGCCTTCACCAAGGTCTTCCTGAGCCTTACCCATTCCCTTTTGCACTTCAAGGCCTTGGTCTTCCGCCTGAAGCCTTTCATTATCCGGCATGCATATCCTCCCTAAGCGCCGAACGCCCGACAGGTGTCTGCCGGGCGCTTGAGGTTTTTATGTCCTGTCTCAAGTCAGAGCAGGTTGCGGCCTTTCAGATAGGCCACCACGGCGTCGTAGTAGCGCTGGGTCATTTCAGTTTTTCCAGCCCAGTTTTCCCACTCAGCCTGAGCGATGCGACGGAACTTGGCGCGCTCATCACCCGACCAGTTGATGATTTCGATTTCCGGGTTTTCCTTCGCCTGGCTCACGGCTTCGGCATCGAGCTGACGCACGGAGTAAACGTGCTGGAAAATGAAGACATCGACAGATGCATTCAGGATCGACTTCAGATCCTCTGGCAGCCCGTCCCAGATTTCCTTGTTCATCGAGATGTCGATCAACGGCAGGGAATGGAAGCCCGGATACAGCGGGTAATGGGCAATGTCGTTCATGCCCTGCTTCTGGTTGGCAGCAAAGACTGTGTAGTCAGCAGCATCCACCACGCCCTTGTCGAGGGCTGTGAAAACTTCGGAACCCGGCAGAGCAACCGGTGCGGCACCGGCCTTCTGGAAGATCTCGTAGACCATGCCTTCCGGTGCGCGCAGCTTGACGCCCTTCAGGTCGTCGACTGAACGGATCGGCACGGAGGCAACGAAAGCCTCTGGCTCAGTTGCAGCAGCTCCGAGGAAATGAACGCCGTAAGGCTCAACCAATTCAGAGTAGAGTTCCTGACCGCCACCGGACTGCATGAACCCAAGCAATTCGAAGGGATCGGACCATGCGCCAACGAGGTTGCCCATCATCGCAAATGCCGGGTCTTTCCCTGCAAAGTAGCTCGGATCCGTCAGGTGACCCTGAAGAATTCCAGCCCCGACAGCTTCCAGCGTGTCGGTGTGCGGAACAACTGCGCCGATTGGCAGGATCTCGATTTCGATCCGGCCACCGGACATTTCGCCGACTGTATCAGCCCACTTTTGCTTGTTGATGAAGCCAGGCTCACCAGCCGTTTCGGACGTCTGGAACGTCCAGTTGTAGTCAGCGGCCTGCGCAGCAGCGGACATGGCAATGACGGAGACCGTCACAGCGACGGTCTTCATAAAGGATTTGAACATGAGGGTTTCCTCCCGAGAAACAAAATTTAAGGAACCTTGAGGAGCGCTCCTCATCCTAAAAACGCTCACTCGTCCCTGCCAAGAATGGAACATCCCTGACCGAAAGTTGCAAGAGCTAATACAGAGTCGATAAATGGCTTGAGACACCTGCGGCACAAACGACAAGGGTTTGACGGCCCTGCATTTTTCCGAAACCCACAGCCGGGATCAACAGGCGCAAACCCCTTTCAGTGCCACCTGAGGTTTTAACCGTTTGCCAGCAGAAACCAGAGCAAGAAGGCAGAAAGGCCAGAGCACGTTAGTCACGGCAGAGCGTTTGCCGGCCCTTAAAATGACAGCGGCCATGAAACGAGCTTCAGTTGGAGACCCATACTCAATTTTACGGAAATATATTTGGAAAAGTGGCTGGGGTGGCAGGATTCGAACCTGCGCATGCCGGTACCAAAAACCAGTGCCTTACCGCTTGGCTACACCCCAGTATCGCATTTGTCAGCGGTGATGTTTGACAGTGCGTCTGTGAGAAGGGTGTATATCCAAACCCTTGAGCAAGTTCAAGAGAAAGACAGCCCCCCGATTGCTGGTGTTCGAGCAGTTTTCCCCAGAGGACTTCTCGTGGTGCAAGTTTTCCACGTCGTTCCCAGAGATCCAGGATGTTCTGTGACCAGTGAATTCAGCCTCCGTCGACCGCCATGCGGCCCATCCTCACAGGCGCTAGCGACTTGAAAAACGACGGTACTTGGGCCTCCGCATAGAGTGGCTTCATAGCCGGTGAAACTTTCCACAGTGGCTGGAGAAATTCGCTTGCGGCACCGAAAACGCGATGCTAATAGAGCGCCACATCAGCAGCGGGCCTCGCCCGCGTTGTTCCCGACAAGCCTTTTAGAGCTTGAGAATACAGTGTCGGAGTGTAGCGCAGCCTGGTAGCGCACCTCGTTCGGGACGAGGGGGTCGGAGGTTCGAATCCTCTCACTCCGACCATTCTTCTTTTCTCCCATGCAAGTCTTCGACTTGATCCATGATTGTGGTAATGCGCATACCTGTGCGTTCAATTGCCTAGAATTTCGCTTTACCGTTCCTGCGTGCCTCTGGTCTGGCGGACAAATATCAGCTATCGGGCGGGCATGCGTCTTCATGCCATCAGCGACCTCCATCTGTCTGCCGACAACAATCGGCAAGCTGTCCTCGATCTCCCGGATTTCGGGCCCGACTGGTTGATCGTTGCCGGTGATGTGGCAGAGCGCTTCAAGGATATTCGTTTCGGCATCGAAGAACTGGCAAAGCGGTTTGCCAAAGTGCTCTGGGTTCCCGGCAATCACGAACTCTGGTCAATCCGCCGCAAGAATACCCCACCGCCCTTGCGCGGCGTGGAGCGCTACAAGGCGCTTGTCGATCTGGTACGTGACGCTGGTGGCCTGACGCCAGAAGATCCATTTGCAGTCTGGGGAGGTCAAAGCCACGACGCGGAGCCCTCTCCCATTGTTCTGGCCCCGCTGTTTCTGCTTTACGACTACAGCTTCCGGCCCGCGCATGTCGCTCAGGAAGATGTGGTTCGATGGGCGCGGGAGCACCGAACGGCTTGCGGCGATCAGTTTTATCTCAAGCCTGACCCGCATGAGAGCCGCGAGGCCTGGTGTGCGGAGCGGCTGAAACTCACTGAAAAGCGATTGAGTGACGCCTTGGCAAGTCTGCCGGAAGGGGCACGCACGGTGCTGATCAATCATTACCCCTTGCGAGAAGAGCTGATCCGCCTGCCCCGGGCGCCGCGCCTCACCCCGTGGTGCGGAACCCGTGCGACCCACGACTGGCATACGCGTTTCAATGCACTGGCGGCCATCTACGGCCATCTGCACACGCGTCGAACCGACCACCGGGACGGCACCCGCTTTGAGGAAGTATCGCTTGGCTATCCACAGCAGTGGGATCAATCCCGCGGGCTCGCCGCTTATCTGCGTCGTATCCTTTAACTACGCACAGCGCAGTTAGACGCCAAGCATGACCTGGCGAACACCCACAGCAATCGGCTCCTCCCCCCGGCTGACGGCGACACCGAGAATGTGATTGTCGGTGAGGCGTAGCTGCGCAAACTGCCAGCTGCAATCCGGATCTATTGCGCCATCGAAGTACACCTGTGGAGATTTGTCTTCGGAACCAAGCTGGAAGGAAATCCGCTTCAGGGGCTGCGCCAACCCCTTGCCGATTGCTTTGACGTAGGCCTCTTTCAAGGTCCAGAACTGCAGAAACACAGGTAGCCGGTCGCGTTCTTTTTCCGCAAAAATCGCCGCGCATTCTGCGTCGCTGAAGACACGTTTCGCCACCAGCTCCATGCTTGGTGAGCGGTCCAGGCGCTCGACGTCCACGCCGATGTCGCGTCTCATGCTCAGGCCCGCAGCAACCAGGCCATTGGTGTGTGAGAGGTTCAAACGCAATCGCGCCGCCCCAGGGGCACAAATGACCTCCGGTTTGCCACGCTCGCCAATCTCAAAGCGAAAGAACCGCGGGTCCTCTCCGGTCGCCCGACTGAGCATCAACCGCCCCAGCGCATGGGCTGCGATATAACTGAACCGGGCGCCATCCTGCTGAAACCTGGAGGAACGCTCCAGCTCGTCCTCAGAGAGAAGATCTTCCAGTCTCTGCCAAGCCGTCGCGCTAGCATCATCCGCGAGGGGGGAAGGAAGCGGTGCGAGCCACACGCGCACCTCCTGCGGGCTCAGCGGCTGCACAGCAGTGGACGTCGTTCCCGATGACGGGCTCAGATCGAGTATGTCAGTTTCAGCAGGGGCAAAGCTCATCATGGCCCCAGCCTATAGCAGTTGGTCGCCTGTTGGCGTACCCCTCTTGTTGGCAGTCGACTAGCCGAGAGCCTTGGCTGTCACGCAACCGTCTTCCCCGGCGTGATTGTGCCGATCTGACCTTGCAGCAAGCCCGACAAACACCTCGCCCACCCCGATCAACACCGGATCGCCGGTGCCCAAAGGGTCAATTTCACTCATCCCTGCTTCCAGATCGGCCAGACATCCGGCCCATCGGCGTTCCCCTTGCCGACCAATGCCAGACATGACCACAACAGGTGTAGACGCGGACCGTCCATCTTCGATCAAGCGTGCCGAAATCCGCCCGGCCATGCGCCCGCCCATATAAAAAATTACAGTCGTGGCCGGATCGGTCAGTCCGGTCCAGTCAACCGTTTCCGGCAGGTCGCCATGACGCGAGTGTCCGGTCACGAAGCGCACAGACTGAGCATGATCGCGATGGGTCAGCGAGACACCAAGCGTTGCCGCCATTGCTGCGGCAGACGTCACCCCCGATACAACGGAAACCGGAATGCTCTCGTCGCGCAACCGCTGGATTTCCTCGCCGGCGCGACCGAAGATCATCGGGTCACCGGATTTGAGACGTACGACGTTCTTGCCCTTTCGGGCGAGATCCACCATCAGGTCGTTGATATCCTCCTGCCGACAACTTTCACGGCCTCCGCGCTTGCCAACGAGCATGCGCTTGGCTTCGCGCCGTGCCAACTCCAGCACGTCGTCGGCTACCAGATCATCAAACAGGATCACATCGGCACCTTGAAGAGCTCGCACAGCCTTGATTGTCAGATCGTCGGCGCTGCCTGGTCCGGCTCCGACAAGGGTGACGCTGCCCTGGCGCGCACCTTGAGCCAGCGCAGTACGCTCCACCAGGTCAGATGCATCTTGACTGCCATCCAAAGCTTCCCGCCCGGAAAAGGCCCAGTCGGTAAACCGCTCCCAGAAGACCCGACGCTGCGGACCGGGGGCAAGCTTCTCCAGAACCACCTGCCTCACGTCACCGGCCAACTTGGCCCAGCCCGCCAGCTTTTGCGGCAACAGGGTCTCAATGCGGCGCCGGATCGCCTGACCGAGGATCGGTGCCACGCCATTTGTCGAAATACCGATCACCACCGGTGAGCGATTGACGATGGAACCGAACTGGAACTCGCAAAACGGCGGATTGTCGATCACATTGACGGGAACCCCGGCAGCACGAGAGGCACAAAAGAAGGCTTTCGCCTCGCCATTGTTCTCGGCGTCACAAATCGCCAAAGCGCGTGTTGCAAACACGTCCAGCCCCCAGGGGCGCTGATGATGGACGAACCGTCCCGACGGGCTTCCCGCCTCAATCAGGCCGCTGAACACCGGATCCAGAGTATCGGCATAGATATGCACCTCGGCACCGCTGGCCGCCAGAAGCTCGGCCTTCCAGGCGGCAGCATCGCTGCCTCCCGCCACCAGCACCTGTTTGTTTTTAAGAGAGAAAAAGACAGGCAGAACACTAAGAGCTCCCATCCGCTCTCGCCGCCTTGGCGAGGTCACGGCAGCTTGGTCGGAAGTCCGAACGATTTCAACCGGCTTGCGCGATGTCGGCATGATCCACCTCCTTCTCCTGCAGGCCTGCAATCAGGCTGCAAATTTCCGAACGGCATGAGCCGCAATTGGTGCCCGCCTTCAGGGTCGCACCGATAGCATCGAGCGTTCCTGCACCGGTAGAGACAGCCCTGGCGATGTCATTTGCCCCGACCTGGAAGCAGGAGCAAACAATTGCGCCGGGATCCGGCCGGTCGGCGGCGGGGCGCCCGGCAAGAATGCCCAGGCGATCCTTCGCAGTGTCCGCAGGTTGCTGCAGCAAGCCCACCGCCCACTGACGGGACACGGCCACAGGCGCCGGTGCCAGAAAGACCGCACCCTGCAACGCGCTGCCTTGCCAAAGGGCATAGCGCCCGGCGTAAACATCCCGGTCCTCGACGGCCATCAGACCGTTTTCCACATCAACATCACCGATTTGCAAAAGCCCCTGTGCAAGATCTCGTGGCGACTGCTCGCCCTCGCCTGCGAATTCCAGTCGCCAGCCGCCCGGAGCCGGTGCCAGCGCCCAATAGGAAAAGTCCAATGTGATCGGCTTATGCTTCAAAATCGCAAATCCGTGCCAAGAAAACGCCGCCTTTTTCAGCGCCACCGGCGTGAATTTGGAACCCGGCTGGCCGGAGATCGGGTCCACTTCAGGTGCAACGACGGCATCCACCCGTCCCTTGGCGGCGAACTGATCGGTCCAATGCATCGGCACGAACACATTTCCGGGTTGAGCACGATCGCTGACCAGCGCCCGAACGATCACCTTGCCGTAGGGGCTTTCCACCTGAACCAGATCAGCCGGCTGGATCCCCAATGCTTCCGCATCATCAGGATGAAGTTCGGCATAGGGCTCACCAATATGCGACATCAGCCGCGAGGTCTTTGCCGTCCGCGTCATCGTGTGCCACTGATCGCGGATCCGGCCCGTGTTGAGTACGAAGGGATAGCGCCGCTCCAACCTCGGTGCTGCGCGTGACGTCACGGCAATAAAGCGCGCCCGACCGTCCGGCGTGAAGAAGCCGCCATCGGCGAAGAACCGGCTGTCGCCTTCGTCCAGCGCGGAAGCACGCGGCCACTGGAACGGCAACATGCGGTTATAGGCGGCTTCTGAAACAAGCGAGTAAGCGCCGATGTCGAAGTCGCGCGTACCGTTGTTGCCTGTCGCGGACAATTGGGCGAATTCAGCAAATATTTCGGAAGGACCAGCATAATCAAACCCGCTGGCATGGCCCATGCGCTTGGCCACTTCCGCCAACGCCCACCAATCCGGGCGTGTCTCGCCGGGCAGCGGCAGGAAGCTCTTCTGGCGTGACATGCGGCGCTCGGAGTTGGTCACCATGCCGTCTTTTTCGCCCCAGGCAGCAGCAGGCAAAGCCACATCGGCATAGGCCAGAGTGTCGACGGCAGTAGACACCTCAGACACGACAACGAAGGGGCAGATCCTCAATGCCTCGGCAACACCATCGGCATCCGGCAGGCTGTCCACTGGATTGGTGCCCATAATCCAGATCGCCTTGATGCGGCCATCGCGCACGGCCCGGAACATCTCGACAGCTTTCAAGCCTGGCTTCTCGGCCATCGCCGGGCTTTGCCAGAACGTTTGAACCAACTGACGATGATCGGCGTTTCCAAGCTCCATATGAGCGGCCAGCATATTGGCCAAACCACCGACCTCACGCCCGCCCATGGCATTGGGCTGACCGGTGACCGAAAACGGCCCGGCTCCCGGCTTGCCGATCCGGCCCGTCGCCAGATGTGTGTTCAGGATCGCATTGACCTTGTCAGTGCCGACCACCGACTGATTGACACCCTGACTGTAGACCGTGATCGTCTTGGGCGTGCGCGCGACCATCGAATAAAACAGCGCGACGTCTTGCGGAGCCAGGCCAGTGGCTGCCGCGATTGTCTTGATGTCGCAAGCTCCGGCTTTTTCCAGCGCCTCTTCAAAACCCGATGTGTGCAGGCCGACATATCTTTCATCAATGGCGGAGCATTCGTTCAAGAATGCCAGAAGCCCGTTGAACAGCGCCACATCGGTATCGGGTTTGAGCTTCAGGTGCAGATCCGCCTGCTCGCACGTCGCAGTGCGCCGCGGATCGATCACGACCAGACGCATCTGGGGCCGTGCGCGTTTTGCGGCCTCAATGCGTTGAAAAAGCACAGGGTGACACCAAGCCAAATTCGACCCGACCAGTACAATCAGATCCGCCTGCTCCAGGTCTTCGTAGGTACCGGGCACCGTGTCCGAGCCGAAGGCACGCCGATGCCCGGCAACAGAGGACGCCATGCAAAGGCGCGAATTGGTGTCTATGTTTGCAGAACCAATGAAGCCCTTCATCAGCTTGTTGGCAACGTAATAGTCCTCAGTGAGGATCTGGCCCGACACATAGAACGCCACACTATCCGGACCGTGTTCTGCAATGCTTGCCCGAAACCGCTCAGCCACCAGATCCAGCGCCTGATCCCAGCTTGCCTGCTTGCCATCGACTTGAGGAACCAGAAGACGATCGTCCAGAGACAGGGTTTCGGCCAGGGCGGAGCCTTTGGAACAGAGCCGCCCGAAATTGGCCGGATGATCCGGGTCCCCCTTGACCGACACGCTGCCATCCGGCTCCTGCATGGCCAGCACGCCGCATCCGACGCCGCAATAGGGGCAGGTCGTGCAGGTTGTTTCTGGGGTTCCGGTCATGGCGGTTCCTTCAAGATCTGCTGGCTTCAGCTTGCAAAACAACGTTTTGCCGAAACGAATAGAGATGTGCGGTGAACGATGGAGGTCCGTGCAGTTCGCCTCTTACCAGGCGTTATAGGCGAGGAACTTTCCGCTCATCTTGATTTCGATGCGGTCGCCCTTTTCGTAGGGCACCTTTTCGACCGACATGTCGAAATCAATCGCACTCATGATGCCGTCACCGCCCTTTTCCTGGATCAGTTCCTTCAACGACTGACCGTAAACGCCCATGATTTCGTAGAAACGGTAGATGCACGGATCTGTCGGAATGGCTTGCGCGAAGATCTTGTTCGGAAACTCCGCCAAGACGATTGCCGCTTCCTGCGGCAGACCGAGATTGCTTGTCAGGGCTTCGGCCTTGTCCTTGGGCAGGGAGTTCATGCCAAGGCACGCGGAGGTGACGAAGACCTCGCTCATGCCGATGTCGGCAGCAATGGTCGCCCAGCTCAAGCCGGCGGTGCGCTTCTTCTCGTAGATCAGGTCAGTCACATCGCTTTTACTCAACATTCCAAACATCTCCTTTGGTCGAAACAGGACTTGTGAACAGGCTTCAGCCGACAGACAGCCGGTAGAGAAGTGCTATGATGGCAAGGCTCAGGCACAAGCTAACTCCCTGCCAGAAGCGGACCGGATCCCGAGCAATAAACGCTGCAGGCCTGACACCCGGAAGTGTCGGGTTGGGGCGCGACAGGTCGGCCAGGAATTCTGAAGGCTCTGCATAGCGCCAGAACGGCTCGAGATGCACCGCCTTGCGCAGCGCCGCATCAATCCAAACCGGCACGCGGCTGGTGCCGCCGCTGGCCGGGCGATAGCTGACTTTGCGTTGTGCCGCGGGACTTGCGGCGCGCGCCATATCGGCGCCATACGGTAAGGATCCGGTCAACATCTGATAGGCAATGACGCCCAACGCGTAGGTGTCAAAGGTTGGCTCAGCCAGAGACCCGAGCAGGCCTTCCGGTGCAGTATATTGATGTGTGGAAAGCCCCACACCGGACACGGGTACCTCGGCACCTGTGCCGAGAATGCGGGTCGAACCAAAGTCGATAATCACCGCCCTGCCCTCACGGGTCACCAGCACATTGTCAGGACGGAGGTCCTGATGCACCATCTGGTGCCGGTGCATGGCCTGCAGGCCTTTGGAGATGTCACTCAGGAGGCCGAACACCACGGCCATCTCAGGTTGCGGATTGGCCGCCATCCACGCCGTCAGGGTCTTGGCCTCGATCAACTCGAATGTCGTGTAGAGCATTTTTCGGGCGCGGTCCGGCGTGCAGGCAGCCTTCATGAGATGCGGATTATCAAGCCGCCGGGCCACCCATTCCTCCGTCAGAAAAGACTGCAGAAACGCGCTATCGTTTGACACCGAGCCTGCAGGAACTTTCAAGGCGACGAGAGCTCCGGTCTGCAGGTCTTCGGCCTTGAACAAGCGGCTGCGGTCGGAAACATGTAACGTTTCCAACAGGCGCCAGCCGTCGAGTTCCTTTCCAGGCTGGGGGTCTACGGGAACGGCAAGCTTTTCGGCCAGAGCGCCGAGATCATCGGCTTCCGCATCGGGCAAATCATCAACACGCAGGATCTGCAGGGTAAGATTGTCGTTGGCGCCCTCACGAATGGCCTGGGAAATCGCCTTTTGGGCCAACGCGTCGAGGTCATCCGAGAGAGGGACTTCAGCCATCAGGCCGGCGAGCACATCGGAGGCAAACGTGTTGCTTGGAAAGCCGAGTTCCAGCTGCTCCGCCATGCCGTCAGTCACCAACAGATAGATGTCACCGATAGCGAGACTGATGGAGCAATAATCGATCTTCACTGCCGGCGTAATACCCAGCGCCCGGCTCAAGACACTTTCGTTGCCGCCCAGATGCGAGCGATGATCCTCAGTTACCTGCGTCAGACCGCCGTCCGACAGCCGGTAGAGACGCCCATCGCCAATATGCAGCACGTGAGCGCTGCGGCCTTTGAAGATCAACGCCGTAAAAGTGGAGACGTAACCGCGATCATGATCGTAGCGGCCCTCGCTTACGCGGGTTTGTCCGTAAAGCCAGGCGTTTGTGGCAGACACCACCCGCTCGCCGGAGTGTTTGACGCTCCAGCCTTCCGGCGTGGCGTAATAGTCGCTCAAAAAGCTTTTGACCGCCGTTTCAGCTGCCTCACGCCCATGCATGCTGGTTGAAATTCCATCTGCCACGACAGCGGCAATGCCCTTCGTCTTCAACAGACTTCCATCGGGTACGAGGGCGCCATGGAAATCCTGATTGGATTCCTTGGCTCCCTTGTCCGAATGCTGGCCGATTGAAATGCGCAGGGCGCCTGCCATGGAAGTTCCTGTCTGGAAGCGAATTGGACGTTTCTGGAAAAAGACGCCCGAAACACATGGCTCCGGGCGTCAAGTGGAGCTTATTCAGCTGGAACGTATGCCCCGCTCTGGCCCGGAGCGTTGCGCTTCGGGGAAGTCTTGTAGTGGGTGGCGTAGATCATGCCGCCGACAAACGTCAGGCCACCGACCAGATTGCCAAGCACAACCGGAATCTCGTTGTAGGCAAAGTAGTCGACCCAGGTGAACTGGCCGCCGAGCATGATACCGCTCGGGAACAGGAACATGTTGACGATGGAGTGCTCGAAACCAAGGTAGAAGAACACGATGATCGGCATCCACATCGCCATGATCTTGCCGGAGACAGAGCTGGACATCATCGCAGCGACCACACCGGTAGAGACCATCCAGTTACACATCACCGCACGGATGAAGACCGTCAGCATGCCTGCGCCACCGGCTGCAGCGTATCCGAGAGTACGTGCTTCCCCGATCTGGCCGATTTTCTGCCCCACGGCGTTCGGCTCCTGACTGAAGCCCATGGTAAAAATGATCGCCATGAAGACGGCCGTGGTCAGAGCGCCGGCAAAATTGCCGCAGAAGACCAGCCCCCAGTTGCGTAGAACGCCGTTCCAGGTACAGCCCGGGCGCTTGGCGATAACGGCCAAAGGCGCCAGCGTGAACACGCCGGTCAGCAGGTCGAAGCCCAACAGATAGAGCATGCAAAAGCCGACTGGGAAAAGCAGAGAGGCAACGAGAAAGTTGCCGGTGTTGACCGCAATAGTTACGGCGAAGGCTGCGGCGAGAGCCAGAATGGCACCTGCCATGAAAGCTCTGATGAGCGTGTCCTTGGTGGACATGAAGATCTTGGATTCGCCTGCATCAATCATTTTTGCAGCGAATTCCTGAGGCGCTACGTACGACATATCATTCCCCTCTTGAAGTTGTCCGGCAGATTGCCAAAACAGTCATCTCTCGCGCCCTTTCCGGGTCGTTTCCTCCCTAGACTCCTGACCTTGCCGGGGTTGACCCCGATCAGCAGGTGTCCAGTCACTCAGCGCAGGCCGAGAAGAACCGTGTCACCCTCCAGTTTCACCGGGAATTGTCTCACTCTGCCCTCATCTGCTCCCTGCGCCTCGCCTGTTTCCAGGCTGATGACCCAATTGTGGAGCGGACAGGTGACGCAGCCGTCGTGCACGATGCCCTGGCTGAGCGGCCCGCTGCGGTGAGGGCACTTGTCCTCCAGCGCATGGACGTGATCATCAGCAGTGCGGAAGATCGCGACGGTCATCTCCCCCATTTTCACGCAGCGTGCTCCCTGACGAGGAATGTCGGTGATGGAGCCAACAGCGGCCCAGTCCTGCATGGCAATAACGTTCATTCCGCAGCCTCCTGAGGTAGGGTCGCCAGGGGGTTGAACTCGTGCTTGTCCTTACCGGAGACGCGCTCCGACCACGGATCCACCTGGGCGAATTTCTGAGAGAAAACAAATCGGTCGAAATAGGCGTTGCGCTTTTCCGCGTCATCCATGATCTGACGGCGGATTTCATCGAGACCAATGCGCTTCGCCCATTTGTAAATCCGCTCCAGGTAATAGCCCTGTTCGCGGTACATCTGAGACAGAGCCACCACGTAAACGAGAGCATCTTCCTCTGTACGGACAGTGCCCAGCACTTCGGTGCCCTTGATGTCCAGGCCAGCAGCTCCGGCAAAATGGATCTCGTAGCCACTGTCAACGCAGATGATGCCAATGTCCTTGCAGGTCGCTTCTGCGCAATTGCGGGGACAACCCGAGACGGCCAGCTTGAGCTTCGCAGGGGTCCAGGACCCCCACATGAATTTCTCAAGCTTGATGCCCAGACCGGTGGAATCCTGCGTGCCGAAGCGGCACCAATCGGTGCCGACACAGGTTTTCACTGTGCGCAGGCCCTTGGCATAGGCTTGTCCGGAGACGAACCCGGCCTTGCCGAGATCAGCCCAAACGGCAGGCAAGTCTTCCTTCTTGATGCCGAGCATGTCGATGCGCTGACCACCGGTGCATTTCACTGCCGGAATGTCGAACTTGTCGACCACATCGGCGATCGCCCGAAGCTCTTTCGACGAGGTCATGCCACCCCACATCCGCGGGACAACCGAGTAGGTGCCGTCCTTCTGAATGTTGGCGTGAACACGCTCGTTGATGAAGCGTGACTGGTAGTCATCGGCATATTCATCCGGCCAATCAGAGACCAGATAATAGTTCAGGGCCGGACGGCACTTGGCACAGCCCTGGGATGTGGTCCATTCCAGCTGCTGCATCACTTCCGGAATGGTCTTGAGTTCCTTGGCCTTGATCAAGCGCCGGACGTCGCCGTGACCCAGTTCCGTGCAGCCACACATCGGCTGGACTGCGGCAGGGTTGTAGGCATCCCCGAGAGTTGAGGCGAGCAGCTGCTCGACCAGACCTGTACAGGTTCCGCAGGACGCGGAAGCCTTTGTATGCGCACGAACTCCATCCAAGCCTGTCAGTCCCTTGGACGTGATGGCGTTGACAATGGTGCCCTTGCAAATGCCGTTGCAGCCGCAGATTTCTGCATCATCCGGCAAGGCTGCAACGGCCGCCGTAGGGTCCAGGGGGGCGCCCCCCTGATATGCCTGGCCAAAAATAAGGGTCTCACGCATCTCCGCGATGTCGGTCCCCTTCTTGAGCATATCGAAGAACCACGGACCATCGGATGTCTCGCCGTAGAGAACCGCGCCGATGATCTTGTTGTCCTTCAGGACCAGCCGCTTGTAGACGCCCGAAGATGCGTCACGCAGAACGATCTCTTCGCGGTCATCAGCCTCGGCGAAGTCGCCGGCGGAGTAGAGGTCGACGCCCGTCACCTTCAGTTTGGTGGCCGTGACTGATCCCTTGTATTCGGCCGTGCCCTCAAGAAGGTTATCGGCGATGACCTTGGCCATCTCGTAAAGCGGTGCGACGAGGCCGTAGCACATGCCGCCATGCTCAACGCACTCACCCAGCGCAAAGACGTCCGGGTCTGACGTGCGCATGTCGTCGCCAACCAGAATGCCCCGGTTGACGTCCAGGCCGGCGATCTTGGCAAGATCCCCGGAAGGTCGGATGCCGACCGCCATGACGATGATCGAGGCATCGATAACTGATCCGTCGTCGAGTTTGATGCCGGCGACCTTGCCGGTACCATCATCCAGGATCTCGTGGCTGTTGGCCTTGGTGCGGACATCAATTCCACGCCGCTTGAACTCTGCCTCAAGCAGATACCCCGCTGCGGGATCAAGCTGACGCTCCATCAGGGTCGGCATAAGGTGAAGGACGGTGACGTCCATGCCCTGCATCTTGAGGCCGGCTGCAGCTTCAAGACCGAGCAGGCCGCCACCGATCACCACAGCCCGGCCCCCGTTTTCGGCAGCGACGAGCATCTTGTCCACGTCATCCAGATCGCGGTAGGTCAGAACACCATCGAGATCCTTGCCCGGAAGCGGAATAATGAAAGGATTGGAACCGGTCGCAATGACCAGTTTGTCATAGGCGGCAGTGATCCCGCTTTCCGACGTGACAGTCTTCGCTGTTCGATCGATCTCGCTGATGCGGGCCGACTTGTGCAGTGTCACCCGATTGGTCGCGTACCAATCTTCGTCATGGGTGATGATGTCCTCATAGGTCTTCTCGCCAGAGAGAACCGGCGACAACATGAGGCGGTTGTAGTTCACCCTCGGTTCGGCGTTGAAAATCGTAACGTCATAGGCGTCTGGATTGGACTCGAACAGATGCTCCAGCATCCGTCCCGGCGCCATGCCGTTGCCCACCACAACCAATCTTTGCTTGGTCATATTGATCCTCTCCCTCTTGAGGACTATTCCGCGGCCTGCATGGCGGCTTTCTGCCGGGCCATGCGGGTTGCGCGTTTTTCCTGAATGGATTTCAACTGTTCTTCGCTCGGATCCGCGCCGCCTTCGTAGGCTTCCAGGAAGTCCAGAAGCTCTTCGCGGTAGGCGTAGTAATCCGGGTGAGCGAGAAGCTCCTTGCGGGAGCGTGGACGCGGCAGGTCCACTTCCATGATGTTGCCGATGCGTGCATTCGGCCCGTTCGACATCATCACAACACGGTCAGCCAGCAGGATGGCTTCATCCACATCGTGCGTGACGCAGACTGCCGTCACCTGGGTGCGTTTCCACACCTCCATCAGCACGTCCTGCAACTCCCAGCGCGTCAAGCTGTCAAGCATGCCAAACGGCTCATCAAGCAACAGAAGCTTCGGTGACAAGGCAAAGGCCCTGGCGATCCCGACCCGCTGCTTCATGCCATTGGAGAGATCCAGGGCCGGCTTGTTCATCGCATCGCTGAGACCGACCTTGGACAGGTAATATTCAATAACGTCGCGTTTCTCGGTTTTGGAGGCGTCTGGATAGACCTTGTCGACACCAAGTGCGACGTTTTCATAAGCCGTCAGCCAGGGCATAAGACTGGGAGCCTGAAACACAACGGCTCGGTCCGGGCCGGCCTTGGTCACATGGGTGCCGTCCAGAATGACCGAACCTTCGGTGATCCCATTAAGGCCTGCGACCATCGACAGCACCGTCGACTTGCCGCAACCTGAATGACCGATCAGCGTGACGAACTCGCCCTTCTTCATTTTCAGATCGAAGCCGTCGACAACGGTCAGCGGTCCCTTTGGCGTCGGATAGACCTTCTTCACCTGGCTGAATTCCAGGTAACGGTCTTCCGTGATCGTTTCGGCTGCCCGCTCGTAGGCCGCCGGCAGCCTGTCTGCTTTTGACAGTCTCTGAGTGATTGGCACCAGAGTCGGCAACACAATCTCGCGCTCTACCTCAGCCTCGACCTCCGCGCCCACCGTCATCAGGTAGTCAGTGATTTCGGCGCGAAGACTGATGAAGTCATCATTGTGGTTCAACTCTCCCCGGTCGCGGGGACGCGCGAAATCAACCTTGAACTCCGGCCCCAGCGTGGCCGGTGAACCGGGCTTCAACGGCACGATTCGATCCGCCAGGAGAATGGCCTCATCCACATCGTTGGTGATAAGAAGGATGGTCTTCTTCTCTTGCTCGCAGATTGCCGCAAACTCGTCCTGCAACTTGGCCCGTGTCAGCGCATCCAGAGCCGATAGGGGCTCATCCAGCAGCAGAAACTCCGGGCGCATGGCAAGCGCGCGTGCCACAGCCACGCGCTGACGCATACCACCGGAGAGTTCCGAAGGCTTACGATCACGGGCGTGACCCAGACCGACCATGTCGATGTATTTGTCTGCAATCGCCTTGCGCTCCGAAGAGGGCTTCTTCTTGAAGACCGAGTCGACAGCAAGCGACACATTCCCGAACACCGTCAGCCACGGCATCAGGGAATAGGACTGGAACACCACGCCCCGCTCCGGGCTCGGCCCGGAGATTTCCTTGTTCTTGAAGATGATGCCGCCCGTGTCAGGCTCGATCAAACCAGCCAGCAGGGAGATCAGAGTGGTCTTGCCGGAGCCGGAGAAACCGACAATGGCAATGAATTCGCCTTCGCCGATCTTAAGGTTGATGTCACCCAGGACCTTTGTCCGGGAGGCACCCTCACCATAGCTTTTCGACAGATTGGAGATCTCAACAAAACTCATCGGATGCTCCTTATCGATTGGCAGAGAAGGTGAAGGCGCGCTGCAAGGCAAACATCAGGCGATCAAGAGCAAAGCCGATGATGCCGATGGTGACGACAGCGACCATGATCTTGGCCAGGGACTGGGAAGAGCCGTTCTGGAATTCATCCCAGACGAATTTTCCGAGCCCCGGGTTTTGCGCCAGCATTTCCGCGGCGATCAGCACCATCCAGCCCACGCCCAGCGACAACCGAAGACCGGTGAAGATCAGCGGCAAGGACGACGGCAGAACCAGCTTGGTGATGGTCTTCCAGGTCGGCAGTTGGAGGACACGACCGACGTTCATCAGGTCCTTGTCGACAGAGGCAACACCCAGTGCGGTGTTGATCAGCGTCGGCCACATTGAGCAGAGCGTCACAGTCACGGCGGAGATCAGCAGAGACTTGGACAGCCAGTCATAGGCATCGGCGTAGGTGGCGGAGACGATCATCGTGACGATTGGCAGCCAGGCTAGTGGCGAGACCGGCTTGAAGATCTGGATCAACGGATTGATGGCACCATTGAATGTTCGTGACAGACCGGAGGCGATGCCAAGCGGCACTGCAATCAGTGTGGCAATCAGGAACCCCAGGCCGACAGTCTTCAAGGATGTGCCGATCTGGTCGATATAGGTCGGCGCGCCGGTGAACGTACGCCATTTGATCCGGTCGGTTTTACCGGCAGCTTCCAGCTTGGCGTTACGCTCGTCCTGGCGGTCGTAGAAGGCGTCGGCCTTTTCGCGTTGTCGAACGTGGTCGCCCCACAGGTTGACCGCCTGATCCCAGACCTGAACCGGACCTGGGACGGCACCGAGGGATGTCTGGACCTGCGGTGCCAGGACGCCCCAGAGGGAAACAAATGCAACGATGCCAAGGAGTGGGATCAGAAGCACCCGCTTCAATTCACCCACCTGTTCTTTGACGTCGTCACCAGCAGCAATTTTCAGAAGTGGAACAGTCCAGGACAGGCCGAGCGCATCAAGCCAGCTTGATGCCTTGTTAATCCTGGTGAAGAGACGTTCCTTACGGGCCTGACGCGCTATATCCGCGCCTGCAGCAGTCTCGGCATTGGCCATTTGGCTTGATCCTTATCGCGAAGCTATCGTTGAGATCTGGCGTTTCACGCAGGCGGCCGAGGGGAGGTCCGCCGCCTGCGAGGGAGGTGAGCGATGGGACTCAGCCTCCGACCACTTCAGATCCTTCGACGGTTTGCTTGCCCTTCAAGCCGATGGGCAGGCTGTCGATGTAGGCGTTGGGCTGTTTGCCGTCGTAGGCAATGCCATCGATGATGTCTTCAGTTGGAGTTGGGTCGCGATAACCATCTGTTTCCCAAGGAAAATCACCATCCTCAACATAGCCTTCCTCGACCAGCATCTTCGCGGCCTTGAGATAGATTTCCGGCTTGTAGACGGACTTTGCGACCTCGTCGTACCAGCTGTCAGGCTTGTAATCGGAAATCTGGCCCCATCGGCGCATCTGGGTCAGATACCAGACGGCATCGGAGTAATAGGGATAGGTCGCGAAGTAGCGGTAGAAGACGTTGAAGTCCGGCACTTCACGCTTGTCGCCCTTCTCGTACTCGAAGGTTCCGGTCATCGAGTTGGCAATGACTTCCTGATCAGCACCGACATATTCCGGACGGGACAGGATCTCGACGGCTTCCATGCGGTTGGCGTTGTCGTTCTCATCCAGCCACTTGGCAGCACGGATCAGCGCCTTGGTGATCGCCAGTGTCGTGTTCGGATATTCTTCCGTGAACTCCTGGGTCAGGCCGAAGACCTTTTCCGGATTGTTCTTCCAGATCTCGTAGTCGGTGATGACCGGTACGCCGATACCCTTGAACACAGCTTGCTGGTTCCACGGTTCTCCGACGCAATAGCCGTAAATGGTGCCTGCCTCGAGAGTGGACGGCATCTGCGGCGGCGGCGTTACCGAAAGAAGTGCATCGCCTTTGATCTGCCCGGAAATGTCGGTCTTGGAATAGAAACCTGGATGAATGTCGCCGGACGCGAGCCAGTAGCGCAGCTCATAATTATGGGTCGAGACCGGGAAGACCATGCCCATGTTGAAGGGCTTGCCTTCAGACTTGAACTGGTCGACGACCGGCTTCAAAGCAGACGCCTTGATCGGGTGTACCGGCTTGCCATCGGCCTGCATCTCAAGATGCGGCTTCATCAACTCGAAGATCTCGTTGGAAACGGTGATGCCGTTGCCGTTCAAATCCATCGAAAATGGCGTTACGATATGTGCCTTTGTGCCGAAGCCAATGGTTGCAGCAAGTGGCTGACCGGCCAGCATGTGGGCTCCATCCAATTCACCGGTAATTACCCGGTCGAGGAGCACCTTCCAGTTGGCCTGCGGTTCGATGGTGACGAAAAGACCTTCATCCTCGAAGTAGCCCTTCTCATAGGCAATGGCGAGCGGCGCCATATCGGTCAGTTTGATGAAGCCAAACTTCAATTCGTCCTTTTCCACGTCCAGCATGTCTGCATTCGCAGTCGTGGACATGAAACTCGCGCCTGCGGACACCCCAGCCGCCAACACTACGGCGGCCCAGGTGGTGTTGCATTTGATCGTCGTGGTCACTTGCAGATCCCTCATTCTTACAAGCCTTCCGCCCTGAGCCCACCGTCCGTCTCCAGGTCCCGAGCTCTTCGCTCCGGTTCCTGGGCCTTCCGGTATGGCCGCCTGCGGGTCGACTGTTGGTCAAAACAAAAAAGCCGCCGATGGACCGACACACGGGAGGTGTGTTTCAGTCTCATCGGCGGCTTTGCCGTGTCGCCCCGCTTCGGGCGCTTATTCCTCTGGAAGGCCTTCTTTGGCTCTCACCCCTAACCTTGCAGGAAGTGTGCCAATTGGATTACTTCCCTATACTATTAATGAATTCAATACCTTAATGAAAATTAACAGAATTACCCAATGCGTGCGCCGCACAAAAACTCGGCCCGTTTATTTCGCAGATGAACAATATTTACGCATAGCGTCCGGAGATTTAGCAGTCAGGAACGGATCTTGAACCCGTCGATGTAACCTTTGACGTTCTCTGGATTGAACTCCAGTCCATCAAAAAAATGGAAACCGAGATCAGCACGCCCGGCGGTAAGGGGGGCCAGCCCCATTGCCGATGAGTAAATGTCCGGCGCAAAGGTGTGTTGAACCACCTTCAGGTCTTCGTCGGAGTAGATCGCCTGACCCCAGCGCACCATCTGGGAATAGAACCACAGACCATGATGAGGATTGGGCAATTGGGCGCCGTACCCGGAAACCTTGAAGATTTCCGCCTCCACTTCAGGCCCGGTCTTGCCCAACTGCAAGCGTCCTGTCAGAGCAGGAAGACAGGCCTCAGCCGGGCAATCAAGAAACTCCTGACGTGCCAGAACCTGCGCCAGCTCAGTGGCATTCTCCTTGAGCGCGCACCAGTCGGAGGCATTCTTCAACGCCTGGATAAGGCGATGCAAAACATCCGGATTGCGTGCCGCCCAGCTTTCCGTGACACCAAGCACCTTTTCCGGGCTCGACGGCCAGATCGCCTCCTTGAAGGTCACGATACGTCCGCGACCACTTAGAACAGACACCGTGTTCCAAGGTTCGCCCACGCAATAGCCATCAATCTGATGCATCGTCAGTGCATCGGGCATCAATGGCGGTGGCAACACCGAAATCTCGACATCCCGGTCGGGATGAATCCCCACGCCTGCAAGCCAGTAGCGCAGTTCATAGGCGTGACCGGAGAAAGGATGCACGACGCCGAAGCGCAAAGGATGCCGTCCGGCATCCGCGCGTTTTCTGACCAGAGATGCCAGCGCTTCCCCCGTCGCCCTGGGTTCGCCGTCCTCGGCTGCCCCCTCGCCCTGCAAATCAGCCCAGAGTGCGTTGGAGACCGTGATGGCATTGCCACCAAGCCCCAGGAACATCGCAGCCCGCATTGGCACGGCAAGGGTCGTGATTTTCAGTGAGGCGGCAATCGGCATCGGCCCCAACATATGGGCGACGTCGAAATGACCGACGGCAATACGGTCGCGAATATTGGCCCAGGAAGTCTCGCGGATCAGCTTCAGATCAATGCCCTGTTCCTCGGCAAATCCATAGGTCGATGCAATTACCAGCAGTGCACTGTCAAGCAGCGGTATATATCCGGCAACAACGCTATCCAAAGTCCCAGCGCTCATACTCATTCCTCCAAGAGACCACTGGCAATCACGAGGCTCTGGGCTACCTCGATTATCTTGCGGCTCTGGTTCATCGCGGTCTTTCGCAGGAGCCGATAGGCCTCATCCTCCGAAATCCCGCGCGTTTTCATCAAGATCCCCTTCGCCCGCTCAACCGTCTTGCGCTCAGCCAGTTCACTGCGCGCCTCTGCCAGCTCGTTTGTCAGTCGGGAAAATGCGCGGAAGCGGCTGATCGCCATATCGAGGATGGGCTTCACCCGTTCCTTTTTCAGCCCGTCCACCACATAGGCAGAGACGCCTGCTTCGACGGCCGCCTCAATAGAGCCCGCGTCGGACTGGTCAACAAACATGGCAATGGGTCTTTGGACTGCACGCGTCACCTGAAACATGTGTTCCAGCTTGTCACGGTTGGGATTTTCCAGATCGATGACGATCACATCAGGATCGATCTCTGCGATGCGCCGAACCAGCCCATCCATTTCATGCACCAGGATAACCCGAAAATGACCAGCATCGTGCAGGCCCTGCTCGATTATGGAAGCACGGATGTGATTGTCATCAATGACGAGAATGGAAAGCGCGGGCGACATGCCCCCATTATGCGCAGGCCTGATAATTGTGCAATGCACCAAAAGCACTGGACCACTGAAATTCACGTCTTGCTTAAGCTGCCGCCCACCAAGATCGGTTATCAGCCAAAAAGATCCTGATATTTTCAGATATAGACGCCAGCCAACAGCAGACGAAGATGATCTCATAAGCTGGGATTACCAGAGTGCCGCACCACGAACGTCACTCTCAGCGCAACCCAAAATGCCGGCTCCCAGTCGCCTGGCAAGACAGTTCATGCCCTGCACTGCCTTTTCTTTTACCTGATAATTTGCTTCCATCGCATCTCATCCGAAGCACGGCAGGAGGTGCTGCGTTTCGGTTCATGTCTTTGGGAGGAAACGCCAAATGGCGAAAGTTGCAATCGTGGGTTCCGGCTTTATCGGCCGTGCCTGGGCCATCACCTATGCGCGCGCGGGATATGAGGTAACGCTATGGGACAAGCTTGACGGTGCCCCAGAAGCCGCAATCTCCTACATTGGCGACGTACTCGGTGATCTTGAGGCCAACGACCTGCTGAATGGTCAAGCGCCAGCAGAGGTTCTGGCGCGGGTTTCGAGCCAAAAACGGCTTGCGGAAGCCCTCGACGGAGCCCTTCATGTTCAGGAGAATGCTCCGGAACAAATTGAGTTGAAGCAGTCTCTCTGGTCGGAGATGGATGAGATTGCAGACCCGCAGACGATCCTCGCCAGCTCGACCTCGGCTCTGCTTCCGTCGAAATTCACAGAACATCTGAAGGGACGGGATCGCTGTCTGGTTGCCCACCCGATCAATCCGCCTTACCTGATCCGTGCCGTTGAAGTTGTCCCCTCCCCCTGGACGTCTGATGACGCCATGGAGAAAACACGGCAACTGATGATCAAGGCCGGGCAACAACCAATCATGATGACCGGCGAAATCGATGGTTTCATCATGAACCGACTTCAAGGCGCGCTTTTGGAAGAAGCTTTCCGGCTGGTCGATGGCGGGCACGCTTCTGCCGAGGACGTCGATATCGGCATTCGCGAAGGATTGGCGGCGCGTTGGGCCTTCATGGGCCCGTTTGAGACCATTGACCTGAATGCGCCGGCAGGAGTGCGCGACTATGCCCAGCGCTACCAGGGCATGTTCGCCAACATGTTCACGCAGATGCTGACACGCGTAAATTGGGATGGCCCGGTGATGGATGCGGTGGAAAGCAACCGCCGCGAACGTCTGCCCGCCAACAAACTGGAGGAACGCCAGAAGTGGCGTGATCGCCGTTTGATGGCCCTCGCCTCCCACAAACGCCAGCAAGAAGCTAAGCTCGGCGAGTAAAGGCCAAGGTGTCCTAGGCTTCTGAGCTGCTTTATCGCGTATGTCAGCTTCCGCAGCGTGCACAGGGAACCAAAAGAACTCCTGTCCGGTTTTTATATCAGACAAAAGACGGACAGGAGACCTCCGATGGCAAAATCTCATAGCCCCTCCATCAAGGATGATGAGCTCTACGACGCCTTGCGCGATGACGGCATGAGCAAGGAAAAGGCAGCGCGCATCTCCAATGCCAAAGCCGCAGGGGACAAGCCCTCGGAAAAAGGTGGAAAAGCCCCGCCTTATGAGGAGTGGACTAAAGACCAGCTTTACGAAAAGGCCCAGGAGATCGGCATTGACGGCCGATCCGGCATGAACAAGGCTGAACTGATCACAGCGCTGCGCGATCACTGACCTTTAGCTTTTGCGTGACATTTTTCTGCAAAACTCTTAGCTCATAAAACAGCTTCGCTGACCGCGCTCCTCCACGCGGACAGCCTTTTCTTTTGCGTCGGCCATTCTGCCGGCCCTTTTCACAAAGATCCTATTCTTATGCCAAATCCCGAAACCAAGGGCGGCCCCGGCACGCCCGACCTGCACTTCAATCCGTGGCTCGCCGCAGCGGTGTTGCTGCTTGCCAACTTCATGAACTTGATTGACATCACCATCGTCAATGTTGGCCTGCCTGCCATTCAGGCCGGCCTGGATGCATCGTCGACAGATCTGGAATGGGTCTCGGCCGGTTATGTTCTGACCTTTTCCGCGGGTTTGCTGCCGTTTGGACGGTTTGGCGACCTGTGGGGCCGTCACAGAGTTTTCCAGGCTGGCCTGATTGTCTTCACTTTGGCCTCAGTCTTGTGCGGCTTTGCCCCAAACATCGAAACACTGATTGTCGCGCGTCTGATCCAGGGTGTCGGTGCTGCAATGATGGTGCCGCAGGTCCTGGCCATCATCCACGTCATCTTTCCGCCTGAGCAGAAAGGCAAAGCCTTTGCCATGACTGGGGTGATCACCAGCCTCGGCGCGGTGGCGGGCCCGCTGATTGGCGGCGTTCTGATATCCGCCGATCTGTGGGAGCTCGGATGGCGCACGATCTTTCTGATCAATCTGCCAATTGGTGCACTGGCGATTGCCGGTAGCTTTCTTCTTATACCGCGGATCCCGGCTCAGGCTGCTACACGTCCCGACTGGCTCGGGATCCTGTTGTTCGGCGGGTTTTCCGTCTGTCTGGTTTTGCCCTTGGTCGAGGGGCGTGACTTCGGCTGGCCCTGGTGGACCTTTGCCATGATGGGATGCGCACTGCCTTTTGGGATCGGCTTCTATTTCTGGCAATTCTATTGTGACCGCCCTGGCCGGTCGGCTCTCATGCCACGCAGTCTTCTAACCAGCCCGGCGTTCCTGTCTGGGCTCGGGATCGCCACTGCGCATTTTTCCGGCATTGCCGGCATGTTCTTTCTGCTCGCAGTGTTCCTGCAAAGCGGCTTCGGGCTGTCCCCCCTGATGTCCGGACTGCTCACTGTGCCCTTTCCGGTTGGCGTCATGCTTGCCTCAACTTTCGGCGCGCGCCTGGGAACGAAGAACAAGACAGTCTGGATGGCCTCAGGAGCTGCTCTAATGTGCACTGGCTTCCTTGCCTTGCGCATAGTCGTCAGCTCGACTGGTGACGAGATCATCTCTCTGAGCTTTGTTATTCCGCTTCTTCTGTGTGGCATGGGCATGGGGGCTGTCGTACCCACCTTGTTTCAGTCAATCATGGCGTCTGTCGACAACACATCTGCAGGGGCCGGATCCGGCGCCATGCAGGCGTTCCAACAAGCCGGAACGGCTTTCGGCATTGCAGTGCTGGGGCAGATCTTCTTTGCAACGCTGGGCGTGGATGGCCACGCACCGGGCGCAGCCAGCCATGCCGCCTTCATTCAGGCACTGGAAACCGCGTTGATCTATCCGATCGTGCTTTATGCCGCGATTGCGGTCTTCACCCTGCTGCGCGGGCGCTTGCGCTCGGTGAAAAGCAGCTAGGCCGTAAACTGATCACCACGCATGAAAAAGGCTGCAGCAAAGGAGCTGCAGCCTTTTTGAATGGGATGAACAGTTAGTTGATCACGCAGCTTTGCGCTTGTGTTCGCCCTCTTCGATTTCCTCGATGATCTTGGCAACGAATGCCTGAAGATCCTCGGGCGACCGAGACGTGACGATGCCGTTGTCGCAGACCACCTCCTGATCACGCCATTTGGCTCCGGCATTCTCGATATCGGTCTTGATCGACTTGTAGGACGTCGCTTCACGGCCGTTCAAAGCGCCGACTTCAGCCAGTAGCCACGGGGCATGGCAAATGGCGGCAACGGTCTTGCCGTTGTGAACGAAGGAACGGATCAGTGCGAGTGCATCATCGTTTACGCGCAGCAGATCCGGATTGATCTGGCCACCAGGCAGGACCACCGCGTCATAGTCGGCAGGGGCAGCCTGCGTCAGTTTCAGGTCGGCATCAGCCTTGTTGCCCCAATTGTCCTTGTCCCAGCCCTTGATCGCTTCACCATCAGGTGTGGCGACATGGACGACCGCACCGGCTTTTCGCAGTTCATCGCGTGGATATTCCAGCTCCGACTGCTCAAACCCATGCGTGGAAATAATCAGAATTTTCGCGTCAGTGATCTTGGGCATTTCATACTCCCTTGTTTGCGTTTGCACCCGGACAACGATCCTTCCCCCGGCGCCGTTCCCTGACGAAACGAGGCATTTTCGTGATGCAAAACGGAACATTGACGGGAAATGGGCGTTCCCTAGCCATACTCCGATCAAAGGTTACCTCGCCCGCAAGCGCACCAGCCGATCTCAATCAGGATATCTCAATGGCCAATTTCTTCTCCTCCACGCCATCTTCACCCGAGCAACGTGCAGCTACCGAAACCACTCCTGCGACGATGAAAAGCCTGGAAGAAGAACCTCGCGAGGAAAAGCGCGGACGTGGAGCCAAGCGCATGGTCGAGATACCCGCGCGAGGCTGGCTGGACATCATCCTGCGGGTGCAACAGCAGCTTTCAATCGATAACATCGGCCTTGTGGCTGCCGGCACGACGTTTTTCATCATACTGTCGTTGGTACCGGCGCTTGGGGCACTTGTCTCCCTATACGGCTTGCTGACCGATCCGGGCGCGCTGGCTGCGCAACTTGACCGCTTCGCGCTTTATATTCCCGGAGGTGCCATGGAAATTCTACGGGGCGAGCTCACCCGGCTGATTTCGCGGCCAGATCAGACCCTCGGCGTATCCTTCATGGTTTCGCTCTTTCTGGCCATCTGGAGTGCCAACAAGGGTGTCACGGCAATGTTTCAGGCGATGAACGTCGCCTACAACGAGACTGAAAGCCGTAACTTCCTGGTCGTCAAAGGGCTGACGCTGCTGTTCACAATCTCGGTCCTGATTTTTGGCTTGGTGCTGCTGAATTCCGCAGTCACCCTGCCGCTGATGTTTAGCTATCTCGGCATGGATGGTCTCTACGCCCTCGTCGCCGGCCTTACACTTCCGGTTTTGCTGATTGCCGGCAGCGTCTTCGGCATCAGCGCCCTGTATCGCTGGGGACCGAGCCGTCGACCGGCCAAATGGCGGTGGATTTCCCCCGGTGCGGTTGGGGCTGCCTTGGGTATGGTGGCTGTCGCTGCCGGCTTTGCCTACTACCTCTCGCGCTTCGGTAACTACGGCGCAACCTACGGCTCACTTGGCGCGGTCGTCGGTCTGATGATGTGGATCTACCTGTCCACCTACGTGGTGCTTCTGGGAGCTGAAATGAACGCAGAGATCGAACACCAGACCTCGGTAGATTCAACTGTCGGCCCCGATCGCCCACGCGGTGATCGTCGCGCGATGGTCGCTGATACCGTCGGCGACAGGCAGAGCCTGGGGTTGATCAGCACATATCAAAAGATAAAGAACAAACTCTCGCGCGCCAAACCGGTGACCGTACAGGGCAATTGAATGCATATGAAAAAGGAGGCAAACATGACGCTGGCAAAGAAATGGCTACCGCTCAAGATCTTTCTTCGAGACTACGGATGGATTCATCTCGGGCTTGGTTTGATCGGAAACGGAACCTTCTTCATCGGCTCCATTCTGTTTCTGCCGTCTCTTGAACCTTACAAGACACTTGGCGTCTGGCTGTTCATTCTCGGGTCTTTCCTGATGCTCGTCGGCTCGGTCGGACGGTTTCTCGTTGACCTATTCAAACGCGAGGAGAGAAGCAGAACCGAGAGGGCAGAGGAAAACCAGTGGCGCAGTTCTCGTTTTTCAGAGGACCGCTCTCATCGCGGGCACTCAGCCGTTTTTTAGAGCCAGGCTACGCGCCTTGCGAGCGGGCCCAGCTTATTGAGATGGCCCGCTCTCTCATCAGGCGGCGGCAACTTCCGCCAGGAAGGTCTCGATTTCCTTCTGCAGTTCGCCACTGCGCTGCCCCAGATGCCCCGCCGCAGACAACACCGATCCTGAAGCAACGCGGGTTTCTTCCACTGCTTCTGCGAGGCTGACCATGTTTGATTGCACAGACCGTGTTCCCTCAGAAGCTCGCTGTACGTTGCCGGAGATCTCGTTGGTTGCAGATCCCTGCTGAGTGACGGCGGAAGCTATCGACTGGGTATAGCCATCGACTTCTTCCATAATGCCGGAAATCGACCCGATCGCTTCCACGGCGTCTTTGGTTGACCCCTGAATCGTGGTGATCTGTGTAGAGATCTCTTCCGTCGCCTTGGAGGTCTGGGTCGCCAATTCCTTGACTTCGGCTGCGACCACAGCAAAGCCTCGACCCGCCTCGCCTGCTCTTGCTGCCTCGATTGTCGCATTGAGGGCCAACAGGTTTGTTTGCTCGGCAATCGCCTGGATCAGGCTGACCACCTCGCCGATTTTGCCTGCTGCTTCTGACAGAACAGCAACCTTGCCATTGGTCTCACGCACCGCCTGTGTTGCGGTCGAGACGATTTCAGTTGTCCGACCCACCTGGCTGCTGATTTCACCAATGGACGCGGAGAGCTCTTCGGCTGCACCAGCGACATTCTCCACATTCATGGAAGCTGCCTCACTGGCGCTCGAGGTGTCGGCTGCCTGAGCTGCACTGCGCCCGGAAATTTCCTGCAAAGAATGCGCTGTTCCATCCATTTCGCGTGCGGTGTCGGTCAGGGAGATGAACATCTGCTGCACCGACGTGCGGAAGGCCGTGATCAAACCGTCCACCTTGCCCTGGCGCACCTGCTGCAGTCTGCTGTCCTCTGCGCTGACATCTTCCAAACGCCGCCGTTCGAGAGCATTGTCGCGGAAGATCTGGACGGTACGGCTCATGTCGCCAATCTCGTCTTTCTGATCCGTGGAAGGGATTTCAACATCCGTGTTGCCAGCCGCCAGACTTGCCATGACCTTCGTCAGATTCTGGGTAGGTCTTGCGATCACAAGGGACAGGACCAATGCAATCAGCAGGCCCAATCCGACGGAGACCGCAACGGCGATGGCAATCAAGGACAACGCCAACGTCGATTGTGCGGAAGCCTCGTCGGCCTGGGCTTCAGCCAGTTCGGCGATCCCTTCACGCATCTGTGCTGACAGGGTGTTGAGTTCAGCAGTGACGGTATCGACCGTTTCGTAAGCTGCTTCCAGCGTCGCAAAGTTGGACCGGAAGGTTTCGATCTCGTCCAGGATGGCTTCGCTCGGGGCTTTCATTGCAGCGAAGGCCGCAGCATCCGCCTTCAACGTGTTGGCAAGGTTCTGCAGGATCGCCAGCCGATTGATGACATCATCGCTGCTTGCCGTTCCCAAGCCTGAGAACAGCGCCATTGTCGTAGCCTCAAGCCCCAGCGCTTCCTTGACGAACTTATCGGCATTGCCGGCAACCAACTCAACAATGGTGACCTGGGACGTGGCCGAGGAAGCAACCTTCCGCGCCTGACCGGATGCGGCAAATGCAAGACGGCTCAGTGCGTGGCTGTCGTCTGAGATCGTGTCCAGTAACTTGATGGCCGACACACGCGCCCGAACCTTGTCGACGTTCTTGGTTGCATTGATGGCGGTTTCGATGATGGCGGACAGTTCCCCACCTTTATCGACCATACCCTTCATGTCTTCCGGCTTCAGGCCTTCCAACTTCAGCTTTCCAGCCTTCTTGGCGGCTTTCTCCAGACGGCCTGCGGATTCGAGAAGAGTAGCGTAGATTTCTTTCGCTTGCTCCGCAGCGGCAGGGTCGAATGCCATTTCCTTCGTCTTCAACTCAACGAAGCCGTCTTCGAGAACCAGCGCTTCATCTTGAATATCGGCAATCAGCAATAGAACGCGGTCGGCACGGTTGCGCAGGCTGCCTGCGTTCTTTGCCTCGCCTGTCGCCTTGCGGCGGATCGTTTGCATCTGATCGGCAATGCCATTGGCAGCGGCCCGCAGACGGTTGGTGGACGACATCAAAGTCCCGACCACTTCGCGCTTGGCATCCGTCGCACTGACGACTTCGGTGAATTTGCCGGACAGTGCACTGATCTGGTTTTCCGCATCCTTCACGCGTCTGTGAGCCTCCGCCCCCTCGGGCAAGGCACTGTCCAGCGTCAACAGGGCTTTTTCCAGACTGCCGATTTGCCCGACAGCTGCTTCTGCAGCCTCTGCCGACTGAAGCTTCATGTAGGTTTCCCGGTCAGACGACACATGTTGCAACGTGGCCATTACATGAGTGGCAGCGGCACCGGTCTCCGACTGACCCTTGAGGTTCAATATAGAAAGTGTCCCGAAACCACCGACAGCGGCTGTCAACAACACAAGTGCTGCGCAGCCGCCCCCAAGCTTCCATGTCAGCCGAACATTGCCCAAGGGTTTCAACAGTCGGTTCACGGTACAGTCCTCCCAGTTACCATCCTGAGACGATGCGCCTTGCACCATGAATATTTGGTTTATGGAGAATAACTCAGCGGCAATCTTGTAATTTCACTTTAGACATCAAAAAACCCGATGCAATGCACCGGGTTTCATTGGTCTTCCTAAAGGCCATTCGCGGCCGGAACAGTGCCTTGATCAGGCAGCTGCGACCCGGGAGAGAAAGCCTTCAATTTCAGTTCGCAGAGCCTGGCCGCGCTGACCGAGATCACCAGCCGCCGAGAGAACTGTGCCTGCTGCTCCCTGGGTCTCATCAACAGCCTTGGACAGCACTTCCATGTTGGCCTGCACCGAACGGGTCCCTTCAGAGGCGCGCAACACGTTGTCCGAAATCTCTCCGGTCGCCGCGCCCTGCTGGGTGACAGCGGAAGCAATGGCCTGGGTGTAGCTGTTGACTTCCTCCATGGTCGAGGAGATTGCCGAGATTGCATCCACCGCCTCTGAGGTCGAGCCCTGGATGGCGGAGATGTGCTGGCTGATCTCTTCCGTCGCCTTCGAAGTCTGAGTTGCGAGTTCCTTTACTTCGGATGCAACAACCGCAAAGCCCTTGCCTGCATCACCGGCACGTGCCGCTTCGATGGTAGCGTTCAGCGCAAGCAGGTTGGTCTGCTCGGCAATGGCCTGGATGAGAGTCACGACTTCGCCGATTTTACCCGCAGCCTCGGCCAGATGCTGAACCTTGTTGTTGGTGTTCTGGACCGAGTCTGTCGCCTGGGAAACGATGGTCGAAGTGCGTTCCACCTGTGAGCTGATCTCGCCGATGGAGGCGGAGAGTTCTTCGGCAGCACCGGCAACATTCTCAACATTCATCGTTGCCTGAATGCTTGCATCAGATGTGCTGGAGGCTTGCTCGGAGCTGCTGGCGGCAAGCGCACTGAGCGACGAAGCCGTTCCATCCATCTCGCGAGCCGTATCGTCCAGGCTGCTCAGGACCGATTGCACATTGTCGCGGAAGCTGGCAATCAGCGTCTCGACTTCAAGCTGGCGACGCTTCTGTGCTTCCTGCTGCTCGGCGCCCTGCTCTTCCAGACGCAGCCGCTCAATGGCGTTGTCACGGAAGATCTGCACCGTGCGGCTCATCTCACCGATTTCATCTTTCTGATCTGCATTCGGAATTTCAACATCCGTGTCACCTTGGGCCAGACGCCCCATGACGCTGGTCAGCTGACGGGTCGGCTTGGTAATCAACAAGGAGACCACAAAGGCCAACAAGGACCCCAGAGCGATGGCGATGGCAAACGTGATACCGATACCCGCCAGAGCCATATCTGCCTTGACCGACGAAGCTTCCAACTGGTCAGTCACCACATCCGAAATGCCCGTACGCACTTCCTCCGAAAGCTTGGACAGACTAAAGACTGCGCCATCGAAATCTTCAGTCGCATACTGAAGCTCATTGAAGTCACTGGCATATGTTTCGATGTTGTATTTCATCGCACGGGCTGGACCAACCACCTTGGGGAACGCAGTCGCAGCCGCAACCAGGTCTTCCGCCTTGGAGGTCAGGACCTCGATTTGAGCATGAACGCTCGCGAGTTCATCCGGCCCTTTTTTGACCACGTAATCCTTCGTCATGGACTCCAGGGCATAGGTCTCGCGCACCAGAACGTCAGCCTTGGAGACCACCTTTCCAACTAGATTGGCTTGTCCCACGGCAGCGGCAGCTTCGTCACGGGAGGCTTCGACGATCTTTGAAACATCCGCGTTGAGGCTGTCGACCGCCGTCAGCAGGTTCCCGGCACTCGTAGCAACAGCAGTGCGGTACTTCTGCTGATTGATGCCCCTGTCGGCCTTTTCCATCTCACCCAAATTGCTGGTCAGCTTTCCGGCGTCCGCCTTCATCTGCTTCAGCTTCGTGGCATCAACGCCCGGAAGGTTGAGGCTGGCAATCATATTGGTGCTTTCGCTCAGCGCGCCGGCGTGAATATGCGCTTGCTCGACAAGCTCCGTCGCCTTGGCAGCAGCCTCATCCCCCTTGGCAATGGCGGCAAGGCGGAAGCGCTTCAGCACACCGTTCAGACTGTCGGCTTCGCTCTCGATCTGAGCCAGAGCTGAGAAGAAAGAATCTGCCTTGGTGCGTGTCTCGGTGGCGCGTGCGGCAACCTCCTCCGCTTCACTGGCAATCATCCCCATCTTGTCGGAGACCATCAGGCCATTGTGTTCCAGCTGGTTGGCCGTGTCGTCCAGAATAAACATCGTTTGCTGTTGAAGGTCGACCGCCTCAAGAACCGTCTCCAGTTCCCCCTGCAGCTCGGTCACAGAGGCCGTTGCCGTTGCGACCCGCATTCCACCGACTGAGGTTGCGTCCAGATGCTTTGCCAGCCCTTCCAGGCCTTTGGCGAGGTCTGTCGTGCGCTCCCTCAGGCTGTCGGCCATCGACAGATCCTGGCTGACCAGGAAAGCTTCCCGCTGAGCGGAAACCTGTTGCAGGGAGGCCATCACCATGGAGGCTTCCGACGTCACCTTGTTCTGCCCGCGCAGCTCAAGAATCGATAGGGTGCCAACAGCACCGATGGCGCCTGCCAGTACGATCATGGTGGCAAATCCACCACCGACTTTCCAAGAGAACCCAAGATTGCCAAGGGGCTTTAGCACTGCGTTCACGCCAAGAACTCCATCTGTGAAAATTTTTCACAGTGTCAGGCCTGCGAATAAACAAAACGTGAAAAACGTTGTTTTTAAAAGGCTTTTTGCCCGAAGGGATCGATGGAAACAGCTCTTCTTATGTGTGACTTTCGTGTAACGACGGCCATTTCCTGCCAAGTTGTGAGGCGGAACCTCACCACCCTCTCCGTGTGACGCTCGCAAGCTTTGGAAAACGTTACGGCAGATTTTGTTTCATTTAAATTCACCGTGACTCAACACCCCGAACCCGCTCCGTGTCGATATTGTTGACTGCTTGCAAGCCCTCCAACGAAATGCTATGAGAACATAACAAGAACATTTTAGCGTTTTCCCACACTTCGTCTCTCGAAGGAGGTCGCCATGTCCGATATTCAATCCGCAAACTCCGACCCGTATAACCGAACGAGCCATGCGACATTGCGGTCACCTGCAAGCGGAAACGGCTATGCTCGTTTTAAAAAAATACCGCAAATCGTCGGCCGCACAGATATCCAGGAAGACGATCTGGAGAACCTGGTGATCTATCTGCAGCGGGTCAGGGTGCGTGCAGAACGCATACGCGACAATGCACCTGCTGGAAGCTATCTTGCTGATGTTCTCAGCCGCACCCTGGACGGACTGACCGGCGAGATCAGCCAGCTGCGGCACCTCATGGGGCTGCGCGACAGCCTACCCCTGCCAGCTTCTCAGCCGGCGGTCGCTCAGCGACGTATGCGGCCTGCGACATGATCAGATGACTTGAGCCGGAGGCCTTATCGCGTCCTACCTGTTCCTTCAGGCGGACCGTTCAGGCAGCGGCTTCATCACCTGGAGCCGTTTGCCACCCCAAGTCCGTCAACGTAACAATACGGTTGCCGCGCAGATCCGTGGCACAGACCAGGAAACCGCGCTCTTCCATATGCGAAAGCAACCACCTTCCGCGACCTGGAGAACGGGTGCCGTAAGCGGTGGCGATTTCCAGGTTTCCCGGACATGGGGCCTTGGCCAGCGCGGCTTTGGCCAGCAGCAGGTAAACGCCGCGCATGTCATCGGGCAGCTCGCCGGCAATCAATTCGGCCTGTTTCCATTCGCTTTCGTCGATATCCCCTTTCTCCACACCGGCTCGCGCCACGGACAACCGTTCGCGGAACCTCTGGAGATCCGGGGCCCCACCCGTCAGCTTGGCGATGCGGCAGCGCACCTGAAAGTCCTGATACAGAGAAGCGATCGGTTGAAAGGCTGCTTCCGGATCCTCCAGGATCTCGGAAAGTATGACATCGATCTTCTCTTCCCGATCGCCAACATCGAACAGGTTTTCGGCCTGAGGCACATCCGCAGCAGCAACGTCCTCCGCATTCGACAGTCTGCTCAATACATCTTCCGTTGAGACCTTCGGTTCGCTGAACCGCTGGCGGACAGGCACCGCCTCGCCCTCTGAAGGCGTGAAGATCAGATCCTTGGCCTCTTCCTTCGGCTGTTCAGGAAGCGGCATCAACTTGGGGCTTCCGCCGCGACCAGACGTCTCCACCGGGCCGATCTTGACGGGTATCGGACGCCGCGAGAGCGCGGGTCCAAGTGCAATGAAATGACCACGGTCAAGATTTCGAAAGGCTTCTGCCTGACGTCGTTCCATCCCCAGAAGGTCGGCAGCACGGGCCATATCGATATCGAGGAACGTCCGGCCCATCAGGAAGTTTGAGGCTTCCGCCGCCACGTTTTTTGCCAGCTTGGCCAGTCTCTGGGTGGCGATGACACCTGCAAGTCCACGTTTGCGGCCGCGGCACATGAGGTTGGTCATTGCCCCCAATGAACGCCGACGGGCTTCTTCGGTCACTTCACCGGCAACTGCCGGGGCGAAAAGCTGTGCTTCATCCACGATCACCAGCATCGGATACCAGAGTTCGCGATCCGCCTCGAACAAACCATCCAGGAAGGCAGCTGCAGCCTTCATCTGTCGATCGGCATCGAGCCCCTCCAGGTTGAGCACAACCGAGACCCGGTGCTGCCGCACACGGGCAGCGATCATCTGAAGATCTTTTTCGGTGCCGACGGCATCGACCACCACATGGCCGTAGTGGTCAGCGAGCGTGACAAAGTCGCCTTCCGGATCAATGATCGCCTGTTGCACCCATTTGGCGGATTGCTCCAGCAGGCGGCGAAGAAGATGCGACTTGCCGGACCCGGAGTTGCCCTGCACCAGCAGGCGGGTGGCCAAAAGCTCTTCCAGATCCATCTGGGCGCGGGCATTTCCCGCCATTTCACCAATATCGATACTAACTGTCATGCGGCGATCCGACGACCCACAGGTTTTTCAGCCAAGCTACAATAAGCCTGACCGACCCACCTGCAGGAGGTCTGTTCGTAAGGTTGAAGTCTCGTCAAAGGGCGTGTCATCGAAACGGAGGGAAATTGATCACGATTCCGGGTCGAGCGCAAAGGACGACGAGGAGAAAATGGCAGCTTTCCCCGCTTGCCACAGGGATATAGGGCCTCCAAGCTCAGGCTCCCCGGCAATATGCCAGCCGGAGCTCAAAAGATCGGCCCTAACGGAGAGCTACGACCGCCGAATGTTCATCCCCTTGCCTGTGGGTTAAAACCTTTCACCATAGGGTTTTCCTTGCCCATGCAGAACTGCGCACCCACTGTGCTGGCAATCGGTTGTTCGGGAGACGATAGATGAAGCTTCATGCAGACCTGACCAAACGTGCCTCAGTCGACAGCGGCTCGCTGGCCTGGATTGCCTCGCCCTCAGGCGGCGTGGAACGACGCATGCTGGAGCGCGATGGCGAGGAAGTGGCACGCGCAACGACGATTGTACGCTTTGCTCCGGGCTCGGACTTCCCCGCTCATGCCCATGAGATGGGCGAAGAGTTTCTGGTACTCGACGGCGTGTTTTCAGACGAAACCGGCGACTTTCCCAAAGGCATGTATGTACGCAATCCTCCAGGGTCGATGCACATTCCCTCAACGACGCAAGGGGCGACAATCCTGGTCAAACTGCGGCAAATGTCCTTGGATGACGATCACGTCGTGCGCATCGACACGACGGATACCCGTGCCTGGCAGGAAACACGACCGGATGAAGCTACCCTGCCTCTGTTCACCGCTGCCAATGAAACAGTGGAGATGGTGGAATGGGCCGAGGGCATGTCGATCGGGCCGCTCCGCATGTCGGGTGGCGTTGAATATTTCGTCTTGTCTGGCAGTTTTGCCGATGAAGACGGCATTTACACGCCAGGCTGCTGGTTGCGCTTGCCGCCGGGCAGCACGCAAAAACTAACCTCTAAAACCGGCGCGAGGGTCTGGCGCAAGAGCGGCCATCTAACATTGAGCCTCGCGACGTAACAGTATGAAAAAGGCGGGTTCCCCCGCCTTTTCTCGTTTTCTAATGCTGCGATAGGGACGTTGATCAGCCCTTGAAGGAGCCGGAGAACGCAATCTCATCCAGCGGCTTGCGCGGGCTCGGAGCTTCGCGCCCCTGCAATCCTTCAGGCAGGGTGGTGACATCGCCACGGCGGCCAATGGCGATCGCGATTTCCGGTTGGAAGCGCGCTGGCACATTCAACGCCTGATGAATGTCGTCCTTCAAAATTCCGGCCATGCCGTGGGAGTAGTATCCCAATGCCGTCGCCTGCAGCGCGGCATAGGACCAGGCGGCTCCAGCATCAAACGCATGCGTTCCGGATGCCCGTGTGCTGCCGTCCGAGTTCTCAACCAGAGTGTCGGACAAAAGATAGACCAGCGCCGAGGCGTTCTGAGCCCAATCCCGGTTGAACGGATTGAGCAGGTTCACCAGCGTCTGCCAGTTTGCATCGCCACGCAGAGCATAAACAAATCGCCATGGCTGGATGTTGAAAGCCGACGGCGCCCATCGGGCTGCTTCCAAGATGGTCTTAAGATCGGTTTCCGGCATTTCGGAACCGTCAAATGCCCTTGGCGACCAGCGGTTGAGGAAAAGCGGTTCAATCGGATGGTCCTGGGTCCGGTGGTCGACCACCAGCTGATCCTTGGAGGGATGGAGTGTCATTGCTGATCTCAATTTCTGAAAAGGCTGAAGAGCAGAGCGCCTGCCCGCTTCGGGTTATCTCTGGCACTAAGTGCAGAGTGGCACCACTCATTTCAAGAGATGGCTCGGGCCACGATCGGTGAGATCTATGTTCACCACATGTGAACAATGGTACAGGAGATGGCGCCCTTCACTTCAGCCTACTTCAAACCAGGTGGTCATTCCGGAGACTGCATGCCCCAGCATGTGGCAATGAAGCAGCCACTTGCCCGGATTGTCGGCCTGAAACGCCACACTGGCGGTATCCTTTCTATGTAGAGTGACCGTGTCGCGCCAGTCCTGAGGGTCTTGCGCCTCTCCGTTGAGAGACAGCACCTGGAAATGATGACCATGCAGGTGAATGGCATGGGTGAAAGCCGTATCGTTGGCTATATCCAGCTGAATGCTTTCGCCTTGTTTTGCCCGGAAAAGCGGTTCTCTTTCCATACTGCCCGGTTCGCCGTTAAAGGCCCAGAACTGGCCGTTCTGCATCATTGCGCGCGGATCTTTACCGGCCTCCATCAGCGCCCGCATTCCTCCCATCGCGCCGCCGGCCATATCCAGCGGCATGCGTCGGACTTTAGAGAGATCAGGCTTCGGCAATGCATTGGCTGCGACAAGCGGACGGTTCCTGGGTCCGCTGCTCGTGGGTCCTTCAGTGACTATGAACCGAGCAAAGGCGAAAGGCTGACCGGTGGTCATTTCAAATGGCATTGCGCCGAGAGCTTCGGGCTTGAGAGCCAGATCGACGCGTTGCCCCGGTGATAGTTGAAGAGCGCCGCTGGTCTCTGGAACGCTTTCCAAAGCCTGCCCATCGAGCGCAATCACCTGAGCCCCAAAGCGCGAGGGGTCGAGATCGAGCACCCGCGCTGCCGATCCATTGATCACTCGCAACCGGTGCCAGACGCCCTGAACAAGGGGGATGTCCGGCATGCTCTTGCCATTCACAGTCAGCCAATTGCCGAGGCGACCGGCATGAGAGAAGTCGTGCATCGCACCAAAGCTTGCCGTGTCGAGACGACCGCCATCGTCCAGACGCCAATCACTAAGGAACAGTGTCAGGTCCTGCTCCCTCGGGAATGCCGGCACATCCTCCTCGACAATGAGCGCGCCTGCCAACCCACGCGGAACCTGGTTCCAGCTCATTGTATGCGCGTGATACCAGAAAGTGCCTGCATCCGGCACGGTAAACTCATAGATAAAGCTTTCGCCGGGCTGCACCGGCTCCTGGGTCAAACCTGCGACCCCATCCATGCGGTTGTCGATCCGGATACCGTGCCAGTGGATGGATGTCGGTGTGTCCAGACGGTTGGTAAAATTCACCCGTAGGGTTTCACCGCGTCTGACGCGCAATTCAGGGCCGGGCAGGGTCTTGTTGTAGAGCCAGAGATCGGAAACACCTCCGTCCTCACCGTATAGCCTGCCTTTGCCGACATGGGCCTCAAGATCGTAGGTGGCCGGCGCGGTTATGCTCAGCGCCAGGCGCGGCTGCACACACAATACGGAGGCCACCAATGACGACCCAAGAAAGCTTCTTCTGTTCATCTTCGCACCTCTCCCGGCCCCCGGATTGTTGCAGGAGTGTAGAAGGAAGAGTGTCTGCGGAGAAGCCTCCAGGCCTCCCCGCGTCGGTTTGCCAGATGAAGAAAACGTGACCCAAGCTCAGTCTGTGTCTGACTGCTTGGTGATGACCGGCGGCACGGCTATTGATGCCGGGATAGCGCCTGGTACTGGCAATGCCTTGAAAGCGGCAAGCGACGGGACGACTGTATCCGCGCCGATCGTTGCCGCCAGCTCACTTGCCTGAGCGTGATGACGGGCATATCCATCGCGCAGCCCGGCAGCCAGACACGCTGCGGCCATGGCGGCTTGGGCTGCTGCAAGTTCGGACGGTTCTGACGGTTTGTCTTTGAAATGTGCCAGCGCGTCGGAGGCAGCTAACAAGGCGGCATCACCTGCACCGGCTTTGGCCATTGCCCAGGCAAACAGCAGGTTCGCATGGGCGATACCTTCGGGCGCTCCAACGGCCTGCCAGTGAAACCGAGCTGTGGCGGCCAAATTGGCCAGGCGCATCTGCTCAGCCGGAACGAGGGGTCGAAGCCTCGATCAGCTCCCACGCAGCCTGATGGCAGCGCGCAGCTGTGCGGTGGTGAAACTTGTCAATTTCCGCCTGAAGTGCGGGCGTCTGTGGGGCGGCCATTCGTGCCCCTCCTGAAATGCGAAAAACAATCAGAAAACTTTAGACGCTATTGCAGGATCATCCGCAAGCTTCACTTTGCACAAAACGTTACAGATTTCGCGCGCAGTCTTGGCAATAAAGAGAAGCCTTGCCGCCCAAAAGGCGAACGCCCTCATGGTGGGACGTGTCTCCCGCTCTCGCGGGAGACACGTAACATCAGGAAAAATCGTCTTTGAATTGATCCCGGAGAACATTCTTCTGGATTTTACCCATGGTGTTTCGCGGCAATGTGTCGACCACATGGATCTGCTTGGGCTGCTTGAACTTGGCCAGCTTCTCACTCAGGGCGGCGGTAATTGCCATCGGGTCGATGGTCACACCGGATTTTGCGGCCACCACAGCCACAACACCCTCGCCAAAGTCAGGATGGGGTACGCCAATGATGGCGTTTTCCGCAACACCTTCGATCTCGTCGATCAGCGCCTCGACCTCTGCCGGATAGACATTGAAGCCACCAGAAATAATGAGATCCTTGGAGCGCCCGACGATGGAGATGTAACCATCGTCGCTAAGTTGCCCCATGTCACCAGTTATGAAGTAGCGATCAACCCGAAATTCCTCGGCGGTCTTTTCCGGCATGCGCCAATAGCCCTGGAACACATTAGGCCCCTTAACCTCGATGATCCCGACCTCGCCCTGAGCCACTTCTTTTCCCGTATCAGGATCCGCAATGCGAACGGAAACGCCTGGTAGAGGAAAGCCGACAGTGCCCGGACGGCGTTCTCCATCATAGGGGTTGGAGGTGTTCATGTTGGTTTCTGTCATGCCATAGCGTTCCAGAATGGCATGGCCAGTGCGCGCGGAGAACTCCCTGTGAACCTCGGCTGATAGAGGCGCAGAGCCCGAGATGAACAGACGCATATGCGCCACCAGATCCTTGGTGAAGGCATCCGAGGTCAAAAGGCGGATGTAGAACGTCGGAACGCCCATCATTGTGGTGGCGCGCGGCAACAACTCCAACACCTTGCCGAGGTCGAACTTCGGCAGAAACAGCATTGAAGCACCAGCCATCAGCAGGCTGTTGGTTGCGACGAACAGACCATGGGTGTGAAAGATCGGCAGAGCGTGAAGCAGGACATCGTCTGACGTGAAGCGCCAATAGTCCACCAGAGTGCGGGCGTTGGACGCCAGGTTTTCATGGGAAAGCATGGCCCCCTTGGAGCGCCCCGTCGTGCCCGATGTGTAGAGAATGGCAGCAAGGTCGTCTTCTGTCCGCGCCACATCAGCGAACTCAACATCTGCGGCCTGGGCCAGGTCTTTCAAACTGCCTTTTCCATCCGCGCCCAGCGTCTCCAGGCTCGCGCCGACCTTCGATGCGGTCTCCGCTAGCGCATCCCGACGAGACGGGTCACAGACAAAGACTTTCGGTTCAGCATCGGAGATAAAATAGTCGATCTCGGCAGGTGTGTAGGCCGTGTTCAACGGCAGAAAGACGCCCCCTGCCCGCACAGTTGCGAGATAAAGCATCAAGGCTTCCGGGGTCTTTTCCACCTGCACCGCAACCCTGTCCCCCGGCGTCACTCCCAGCCCGATCAACGCATTCGCGAAACGAGCCGAAAGCGCAAGCACGTCCTGATAGGTGAGAACCGAACCGTCGGCGGTCTCAAGAAAGGGCTTGTTGCCATCCGGCATGCGGTCACGGATCTGGGAAAACAGGTGATTGGTCATGGGATGTCTCATGCAAGGTTTCAGGCTTCAAGCCTCGGATTTTGTCTGCTTTTGCTCGGGCAACTGCCGCAGAAGGCGGGTCACCTGAGCGCTGGCCGCAACGCTCCCGGTCGCGGCGAAATTCTCATGGTTTCGTTCGATGTCTTTCAGGTCATAAAGGTAGTTCACCATCAAGCTGTGCGCTTGGCGCAGACCGTTTTCAGACAGGTCTGCGTTCCAGTGTACCCGCTCAAGCCGAGCCCCATTGCCAATGTGAAACCGAGCCACGGGGTCCAGCGGGCGGGCGCCCCGGGATTTTTCCTGTGTCAGATAATGTGCACCGAGCGCAGGCATAACTGTTTCCAGGTCCTTGGAAAGTTCCTCATTGTCTTGCCATGTTCTGTCCCGCAGGGCATCCAGTTGCTGACCACTGAGGGCGGCACCGGCCAGGCCCTTGTCCTCGGCCAGTGACTGGGAGAGCCACTTGGTAAAGCCGGGAACCGGCGATAGCGTGACAAAGGTCTTCAAGTTCGGCAGCTCCCGGCGCAGCTCTTCAACGACCTGCTTGATCAGGAAGTTGCCGAAGGAAATGCCGCGCAAACCTCTCTGGCAATTGGAAATGGAATAAAACACAGCCGTTGCGGCTTCGTCTGCCCGGATTTCCGCCCGCTGCTCAGCAAGGATAGGCCCAATCGCTCCAGGGATTTCGCGGGTCAATGCCACTTCCACAAAGATCAGCAAGTCATCGACTAGTGCCGGATGGAAGAAGGCATAGAGTCGACGGTCAGCCAGCCCGATACGACGGCGCAGGTCGTCCCAGCCGGTGATCTCATGAACGGCCTCATACTGGATAATCTTTTCCAGTATGTTGGCAGGCGTCTGCCAATCGATCCGACGCATCACCAGAAAACCCCGGTTGAACCAGGAGGAAAATAGATGCTCGAAATCCCGGTCGACTTCCTTGAGATCGGGCTCTTCGGCGAGACAATCGAGCAGATCCGAGCGCATCGCGACAAGTGACTTGGTGCCACCCGGCGCCAGGTTGAGACGACGGATCAACTCCTGACGGCGCGGTTCAGACGCGGAGTGAAGTCGGCGCTGCAAGACCGGATCATCAGCTTTTTCGGCCAATTCCTTGGCCAGATTCGCGATTTTTTGCGTGTCAGCACCAAAGTCCTGGTAAAGCGTGCGGAAGAATGTGAGCCGCTCTTCCCGCGACAATTTCCCGTAGTTCAAGAGCACTTCTTCGGCGATCGCCACCCCGGATGCCTCTCCCCTTCCGGAGAGAAGCTGGTCGCACAGCGACCCAAGTGGGACCTCGCTCAACCGCCCTTTCCGGCCGTCGATAAGAGAGCGTCCCTGAAGCGTGATGGAGTTCAGAAGTTCGCCGAAGAAGCTGGTGTTCATAATGCCTTGCCCATCAGGAATTCGGGAAGCCAGGTGGCGATACCCGGGAAGAAGCAGAGAAGCAGGATCCCGACCACCATACACAACACATACGGAATGGAGCCGCGCAGGATTTCAGACAAGGTGATCGAGGGCGCAATCCCATTGATGACATACAGGTTCAACCCCACCGGAGGTGTAATCAGACCGATTTCCATGTTGATCGTCAGAACCACAGCGAACCAGTAGGGATCAAAACCGGCCTGCAGAATGATTGGCAGCAGGATCGGAGCGGTCATCAGGATGACGGCAACTGGTGGCAAAAAGAAGCCCGCAAACAACAGGAAGAAGTTGATGATCGCCATCAGCACCCAGCGGTTCACCTCAAGAGCGCCAATCCACTCGGCGATCGACTGGGTGATGAACAGCGATGATAGCGTGAAAGAGAACAATTCAGAGGCCCCGATGATCATCATGATCATCACGCTTTCCTTCAGCGTGTCGCGGAACATGTTGGTGACTTTTTTGGGGCTCCACATCCGGTAAATGACCACGACCAGCACGATGCAGAAAAGCGCACCGACGCCAGCGGCCTCAGAGGGTGTCGCAACCCCCCCATAAAGTACGTAGAGAATGCCGACGATGATTGCCAGGAAAGGCAGAACACGCGGCAGAGCGGCAAAGCGCTCCTTCATGGTGAAGCTGTTGGAGAGCGTCGTCAGGCCAATGCCGCGGCGGCGGCAATCATAGATCGTCCAGGCCATGAACAGAGCTGTCAGCATGAAGCCCGGCGCAAGACCGGCCAGGAACAGCCGACCAATCGAGGTTTCTGTGGCGATACCGTAAACGATCATTGTGACCGATGGCGGGATGAGAATGCCCAGTGTACCACCGGCGGCAATCGAGCCGGCCGCAATCTCGTTGGGATAGCCACGCTTGGTCATCTCCGGGATGCCCATCTTGCCGATGGCGGCACACGTGGCAGGAGAAGAACCGGACAAGGCTGCAAAAATCGAACAGGCGCCGATGTTGGACAGAACCAACCCGCCGGGAACCCTGTTCAGCCAGCGGTCAAGCGCTTCATAAAGGTCCTTTCCGGCGGGCGACGAAGCAACCGCCGACCCCATCAGAATGAACATCGGGATAGAGACCAAGCCGAAAGATGCCAGTCCGCCGAAGAAGGTCTCGCCCAGAATGGCGAGGCTTCCTGAGCCTTCCACAATCATCAACGCGATAATGGAGACAAAGCCCAGCGCGAAGGCGATGGGGGTGCCAATGCCGAGGAGCGCCAGCAGGCCAAGGAGGATCAAAAGTCCGATGAACAGCGGGCTCATGCTTCGTCTCCCTTCCAGATTTTACCCAGCTCAGCAATGTATTGCAGCGCCATGAGTCCGATGCCCAGAGGCAGCGGCAAAAGCGGGATCCACAGTGGCGGTCCCCAAACCGTATCCGTCGTCCAGCCATAGCTCCATGCCTCGGCGAAATATTCCCATCCGGAGAATGCAAGAAGACTGCAGAACACCAACCCGACAAGTCCGGCAGCAGATTTTACCAGCTTCAACGGAACGCCTTCGAGTTTCATCCAGAGCAGGTCGACGTTGACGTGACCCTTTTCCATCAGCACATAGGGTGAGGCGAGGAATGTCATCGCCACCAGTGCATAGACTACATACTCCGTCTGCCACACGGTGGAGGCATTCAGCACATAGCGAATGACGACCATCTGCGTCACGACCAGAACGGCGGACGCCATCAGGAGAAGAGAGAACACCGCAGCGAGGCGGGATAGGCTGGAAACCCAGCGGATGTAGGCAGTCATATGCGCAAGTCCGATTTAACGTGCCGGCAGGCGCCAGCTACCCGGAACGCAATCAAGCGACCCGGCGGCTGGAATGAGTAACTTCTTCAGGGTGGGGCTCCGGACGCCATTCAAGTGAACTTGCGCCCGGAGTAGAAGCGATCACGAAACCGCCTAGAGATCACCTGCGATTATTCGACCGCAAGCGCTTTCTCGATCAACTCCTGGCCGCCTTCAACCTTTTCGGCGAAGACCTTGTAGGAGGTTTCCTTGGCGATATCGAGCCAAGCGTTATAGTCGTCACTGGACATTTCAACCACTTCAACGCCAGCGTCGGAATAGACCTGAACGAGCTTGTCATCGAGGCCTTTGGCTTCACCGGCGAAGTAGTCTTCGGCGACCTTACCGGCTGCCATCAGAGCATCCTGCTGCTCCTTGGAGAGCTCATCCCAGCTGCGCTTGGACATGAGGATCGGCTCGTACATGAACCAGAGGGCGTTGGCGCCCGGCTTGGTCAAGCAAGTCGCCTGCTCGTAGATGCGGTAGGAGATGAACGAACCGGAAGACGTGTTCGCTGCATCCAGAACACCGGTTTGAAGGCCCGTGTAGATTTCCGAAGATGGCATGGAAGCGATCGAAGCGCCGCCACCGACGAGCATCTGCTCGAATGCCGGACCTGCAGCACGGGTCACCTGACCCTGCATGCTCGCCGGATCGGTGATGCACTGCTTCTTGGAGGCGAAGGCCCCTGCCAGCCAGGCGTCGGCGAGCACGACAATGCCGCCTTCGTCGATCTCGGCCTTGATGTCATCCATGAACGGCGACTTGTTCAGACGAGCTGCGCGCTCATGATTGCGAACAAGACCAGGCATCAGAGTTGCTGAGAACATCGGATGACGACCAGACGCATAATCCAGCGGGAATGCTGAGATATCCAGCACACCCTTGACCATCGCGCCCCACTGTTCTTTTGCCTTGAACAGGGACTGGCCCGGATACACCTGAATTCGTAGATCTACGCCGGCCTTTTCGACCTCACGCGCCAGGATCTGCACCATCTCATCGCGGACATCACCCTTGCCACCTGGCCACTGGTGAGATGCCTTGAGGACGGTCTCGGCCTGGACGCCGGTTGCCGCGATTGCGAGCGCCGGGATAGCCAAGCTAGCGGCGACGCCGAGACGACGAGCCGTTTTAAAAATCGATTGCATATTTTTCCTCCCAAATTCAGAGCAGCCCCTCCCAGAGCCGACTCCGATCGGCGACTTTTGGCCACCTCTCGGTCAGGCAACCACGGGCCCACCGCCAAGTCAATCATTTTTGTATACAAGAATGATTTTCTCGCATACTTATAAATCCATGACAAAAACCGACCGCCCCCTGCGTCGGGCCGATAAACTCCGGCAGGCGCTAGAAGATGACATTGCCACCGGCGCCCTGCCGATTGGCACACGTCTGGATGAGGTCAAACTGGCGCAACGCTTTGGCGTGTCCCGCACCCCCATTCGGGAGGCTCTGATCGAGCTCGCCACCGCCGGCCTGGTAGAACAAAAACCCCGCCGTGGAGCGTTCGTCCGAGAGATCGGCATCCCGCGTCTGATCGAAATGTTTGAAGTGATGGCCGATCTGGAGGCCACTTGCGGTCGACTCGCCGCGCGACGGATTTCCCTAGCGGAAACACAAATCCTCAAGGCAAGTCACATCGCTTGCGAGGACGCCCTGACCTCTGGCGATCCAGATCGCTACTATCAAGCGAACCAGCACTTCCATGAAACGATTTATCAAGCCAGCCACAATGGCTTTCTCGCCGAACAGGCAATCGGACTGCACAGCAGACTCGCCCCCTATCGCCGCCTCCAGCTTCGGGCACGCAACCGTGTTGCGGTTTCTCTGCATGAGCACGCTGAGATTGTAGCTGCCATCGTCTCTGGACAGGCGGAGGCTGCTGCGGACTGCCTGCGGCAACATGTCCTGATCCAGGGAGAGCGCTTCAATGACTTTGTTGCGACCCTCGCGGCCACGTCTACCCAGCAAGAACGAGAGCGATCCTCGCTAAAATCCGCCTCCGCCGCAGAATGACTTGAGCTTGCAGAAAACTTCAGCATTCCCCAAGGGCACCCCGTTGATCCTTACGCTTAAGTAAGGCACCCTCCCGCATATCAACTGCGCATTCAGGAGGACGCCTTGCGGATAGAAACACTGGCAGAACGCATCGCCGACGGCACCATACATGCAATCGGCGTCTGTCTTGGTATTGCCGCCTTCATCACGTTTACGGTCATTCTGTGGAACAATCCTGAGCCGAGCCGGCAAGTTGCCGTGTTCATCTATTCGGCTTGTCTACTGATGATGCTGATCTGCTCGGGTCTCTACAATGTGTTCGCCAAGCAGAACAAGACCGGGATCCTGAGACGCCTCGATCACGCCGCCATTTTCCTGCTGATTGCCGGAACCTACACGCCCCTGGCTTCAATGATCATCGGTGGTTGGACTGGCGGAATTCTGCTTGCGGTCATCTGGACCGGTGCAATTGCCGGCGCGGCCCTGAAGATTTTTCATCTGCAAGGCGTTGACCGCATCACCGTGCCACTCTGCCTGGCGCTTGGCTGGGTCGTTGTTTTCGCACTCAAGCCGCTGCTTGATAATGCGTCAACATTCGGCTTCTGGATGATTGTCACGGGCGGCCTGCTGTATACGGCGGGAACCGTCTTTTATGCCTGGAAGCGCCTGCCCTTCCAAAACGCGATCTGGCATGCCTTCGTGCTGGCAGCGGCGATCTGCCACTTTTCTGCAGTCCTGCATGATGTGGCGCTGCAGCCTGGCACATTCAGCTGAAAGCGTTTGAACACCTGAATGTCGGCGAGGCCCTCAGGCCTCGCCTTCCTTCGACAGTACCACGACATTGGTTCGCAAGGGCACACGCTCAAACAAGTCAATCACGTCCTGATGCCACATACGGATGCAGCCCGAAGACACATTGCGGCCAATGCTTGAGGGATCAGGCGTGCCGTGGATGCGGTAGAGCGTGTCCGTTCTGCCCTGCCAGAGATCCATCGCACGCGCGCCCAGCGGGTTCTTGAGACCGGCTGGAAAGCCTTCTTCCCAATAACGGCCGAGCGACGGTTTGCGGGCAATCATTTCCTGCGGAGGGCGCCAGATCGGATGCATCCGCTTGACCCGGATCTGCGCATCCCCAGACCACGCAAAACCAGCACGACCAACGCCGATGCCGTAGCGCAGGGCTTTGCGGTTGCTCAGAATCCAGTAAAGGAACCGATTATACGGGTCGACCACCACCGTGCCTGGGCGGGAACCGGACTTATAGTCTACGACTTGTCGCCAGTACTTGCGGTCGACGGATTTGTAATTGATCGCCGGCCAAGTGTAATCCCCATCCGGAAGAGCCGCGTAGGCCAGTTCGTAGTCGAAATCGTCGCCGGGAAGCGCTGGCTGGCTCGGCAGGCCGACCGAATAGCAACCTGCCAAGGACAGCGCTGCCATCCCGCCAAGCCCCCATGCGCCGGCCCGGAGGATTTGTCGACGACTGATCTGTCCGTCGGGGCCTGACGCTGCGATCTCGTCAGAAGACACTGCAAAGTTCATGGTCGGCTCGTCTGGCAAAACTGACACCTCAATCCTTTGGACGGCACCTGAAAAAAACCGTCGCATCTTCGCATTCAAGACGCTGAAATGAAGTCATGAGACTTGTTTAAGACAAGTGCAAGGGGGCACATTCACAAATCTGCTTGAGCCGGCGCAAGTCCGTCGCAGACTATGGCTTTTGCGCACCGGCAAGCTTGCGCAAGCCTGACGAATAAGCCTTAACTGTTCCACTTTCCGCTCCTTTTGCGACCCTTGACGTCACTAGGCTCTCAGTCCCCTGAACTCTGGCAAAAGATCGATACGCACCACATGCCCCACGTCCCCGATATGCCACTCTCCGCCATGCCTGTTGCAATTTTTGACGGTCACAACGACACGCTTCTGCAACGGATACTTCGTAGGGGGACGGAACGGGATCAGGACTTCTTCACAGCGACACAAGCCAACCACATCGACTTTCCGCGCGCCCAAGCCGGTGGGCTGATCGGTGGCTTGTTTGCGATGTTCGTGCCATCTCAGACCAAGCAAGACTTCTCCAAACCGTTCAATCCATCCGATCCGGCAAATTACGCCAGGGTTGACCAGCAGGAAGCCCTCGCTTTCACGATGGCTATGGCAGCTGAAGCCTTCCGATTGACCCGCGCCTCCAATGGACGGATGAAGGTCTGCCGCTCGGCTACCGAAATCCGGCAGGCCATGCACGATGAAGTGATGGCCATCTCCCTGCACATTGAAGGCGCGGAGGCAATTGACCCGGATTTCCACGCACTCGAAGCCCTGCATGAAATGGGCTTACGGTCTCTCGGCCCAGTTTGGAGCCGCGGCAACATTTTCGCAGAAGGCGTGCCCATGCGTTTCAACTCCGGGCCGGACATCGGCAACGGCCTGAGCGACACAGGCAAAGCGCTGATCAAAGCCTGTAATGAGCTTAAAATTCTCGTCGACCTCTCACACCTGAACGAAAAGGGCTTCTGGGACGTCGCAAGTCTAAGCGACGCTCCGCTGGTCGCCAGCCATTCGAATGCCCATGCTATCTGCCCAAACGCGCGCAACCTCACAGACAAGCAACTCGGTGCGATCCGGGAAAGCAAAGGACTGGTCGGCGTCAACTTTCACGTGGCGTTTCTCCGTGAAGATGGCGGCTACGCACGTGACACCCCACTGGACTTGATCGTGCGCCACACGGCCTATCTGATCGAGGCTTTGGGAGAGGATCACGTTGGCCTAGGCTCAGATTTCGACGGCTGCCTTCTTCCCGCGGACATTGGCGATGTCTCCGGATTGCCAAATCTGATCGACGCCTACCGGGCTGCTGGCTTCGGAACTGACCTTATCAATAAGATCGCACACGAAAACTGGCTCAATGTGCTTGATAAGACTCAGAAATAAAATTCTAGCCGAACCGTCTAGGGCATGTATTCAAAAGATTACTAATCACCTGATTTAACATTACAAAACAGAATGAAGCCTATAAAATTGAGCTCCAACCTGACCGCAATGGTATTTTTTCCTTTGTGAAAGCCCTTACTTTACGTCTTCACTTCATGGCATTAGTTTCACTGTCAATTCTTCCCTGATGGTTCAGCCCATTTTGGAAGGCCAAGTAAAACTGGAACAGTATATTCCACAAATGGCTTGAGATGACGCCATTGATTGAGTGTAAAAAAATAAACAATCAATGGTTGCAAAAGGGAACTATGGGGAGACAAGGCTCATCCGTCACATCTGCCAAGAGATGTCGGACCTTTGGATCCCCCGCAATGGAGATCAACGGAACCCCATCGAACGAAGGCTCAAGGCCATAGGACTTGCCATCATCAAACTTTAACAACCTCCACGGACAGCGCGCTTGCTCTCAGCAACAACGCTGTCACTGAACAAGAGGGCAAAGTTTTATGCTCCGGTCGCTAGGGACTGGAACAAGATGAAAGCAAGTACCGAAGCAGACCCTTTCAGGCATGCAGTCTCTCCTCCCGTTCGGAGGTAAGACATCCTTTATGGCGACCATAGAGGTGGCGCTCTCAGTCAGAGCTCCCCTTTGGTCAACATGAGACTGCTTACCCAAAAGGCCGCCATACTGGAGCGAGATTTGCCGCAGCCGTGGCAATCTCCCGTTATGGCCGTGACCTGTGCATGAGGCTCGGTCGGAGCCCAGTGCCAAGTGTGATCTTGAACACGGCAAAGCCAGTCAAACGAACCTGGCAGCCGACAAGAGGTTGTAGGTAAAACCCGCTGGCCTCTTGTTAATCTAGAAAGTTGGGGTCCGCTACGGGGGACAAATGCAATGACAACTGGCTCGACCGGTCTCGACACGCCGATTGACGAGTTTCTATTTTCCGAACTTCTGTTTGACGAGACGCCCGCTCATTACCGGCGCACTCCAAAGAAATCCCGCGTCGTCTATCAAATACTCAAACGCCGTATTCTTCTTGGTGACCTGACCGAAGAAAGCGCCATTACCGAACAGGCGCTCGCCCAGAGTTTTTCCTGTTCTCAGGGCACCATCCGAGAGGCCCTGCTCACCCTGCAGGAAGATGGATTGGTAGACCGTCGTGGGTATCAGGGGACTTATGTCACGCTGACCAGTCCACAGGAGGCAGTCTTGCTTGCGCGACTGCGTCTATCTCTGGAGTTTGAGAGCGTCACGGCAGAGGGAATTGCCAATTGCACACCCCAGCACATGGACCGCCTGCGCAAACTGGCGAATGCCTATATCGAGGCGCGAGCCCGCGAGGATGTCTATGCCTGCAGCGAGATCGACCGTGCGCTGCATATGGCACTTTTCAGTCTAAATAACATGCCAGGTCTCGAACCCGTACTCAGTCGTACCTTGCTGCTCTTGCACCGCCACTCCCTTGCCCGCCTTCGGGGACGAGTCGAGTGGAAATCGCTGCAGAAAGATCCCCACGGCCCGATCCTCGACGCCTTGGAGAACCGCGACCTTGAGCAAGTGCGGCAACGGCTGATAGAGCACGTCTCACGCGCCATGCTGATGATGATGCCAGACGTCCATGCCATCGCCATTGCCCCGTCGGACGTGAAATTCGGCATGCTGTCCAAGAGCACGTCCTGACCGGGCACCCGTGCGCGCCGACAAACCTCAGCTGGCGCGTGCGGTTGCGGTCATAAAGGCAGCCCGGATCAGCTCCTTCGTGTAATCCTGCTGGGGCGCCTCAAAAATATGCGAGGTCGCCCCAGCCTCTACAACCTTGCCGTTTCTCATGACCATCACTGTGTCAGCCATGGCACGCACCACGGCGAGATCATGAGAAATGAACACATAGGTCAGGCCGTGCTCTTCCTGTAGCTTGCGCAAAAGGTCGACGATCTGCTTTTGCACGGTCCGGTCGAGAGCCGACGTCGGCTCATCCAGCACCACAAGCTTCGGTTTGAGGACCATCGCCCGCGCAATCGCAATTCGTTGACGCTGCCCACCGGAAAACTCATGCGGATATCGATTGCGCATCACCGGATCAAGCGCCACCTCTTCCAGAGCCTGCGCCGCACGGCGGTCGCGATCCTTACCGGACAGCTCGGTTGCATGCACCTTCAGCCCTTCGGAGATGATCTGACCGACCGTGAGCCGCGGACTCAAGGATCCAAAAGGATCCTGAAACACCAATTGAAGATCCTTGCGCAGCGGACGCATTTCCTGACGCGACAGCCCGACTATCTGGCGACCATTGAGCATCACGCGGCCATCTGAGGGGAGCAAGTTCAGCAGAGCTCTTCCCAACGTCGATTTTCCAGATCCGCTTTCCCCCACGATACCCAAGGTCTGTCCTGTGCGCAGCGAGAAGGAAACATCATCGACCGCGCGTAGAAGGTGGGGGGCAGAGAAGAACCCGGTGTCGAGTGCAAACTCGACCGAGATCTTCTGCGCCTCCAGCAGGATCTGCGCATCAGCCTTCACAGGCAGCTTTGCCCCTTCAGGCTCGGCGTCCAGCAACATCCTCGTGTAAGGCTGCGATGGGGTGTCGAAGATCTGCGCCGTACCGCCCTCTTCCACCACCTCGCCATTCTTCATGACGTACACCCGATCGGCAATCTGGCGGACAATGCCGAGATCGTGGGTAATAAAGATAACAGCCATGCCGAGCCGGGTTTGCAGCTCTTTCAACAAAACCAGGATCTGAGCCTGAGTGGTGACGTCCAGCGCCGTGGTTGGCTCATCCGCAATCAACACGTCCGGATCATTGGCAAGCGCCATAGCGATCATTACACGCTGCCGTTGACCACCGGACATCTCATGCGGGTAGGCTTTGATCTTGTGCTCCGGCTCGGGAATATTGACCAGTTTCAACAGGTCCAGCGCCTTGGCATGTGCTGCCTTCCAAGACAATCCGCCATGGACAACCATCGGCTCCGCAAGCTGACGTCCGATGGTGTAGAGAGGATCCAGTGAGGTCATCGGCTCCTGGAAGATCATCGTGATCTTCTTGCCGCGCACCTGATTCAGCTGGCGGATCGACAACCCCAGCAGATTTCGGTCTTCGTAGATCACGGTTCCGCCGGTGCGACCGTTGGAGGCCAGGAGCCCCATCGCCGCCATCATCGCCTGGCTTTTGCCGGATCCGCTTTCACCGACGATGGCGACGGTTTCTCCCCGTGCAACATGAATATCGACACCGCGGACCGCATGGACTGGGCCTGTCGGCGTCTCGAAATCGACCGTCAGGTCCTTGATCTCAAGAACTGTCTCGTTGCTCAGCTGCAGATTTGAAGAGTGTGCTTCAGTCATTGTCATGCCCCTCACCGATCCTTCGGGTCCAGCGCATCGCGCAGGCCATCACCGATGAAGTTCAAGGCGAACAACGTAGAGGTCAGGAAAATGGAGGGAAAAATCAACATCCAGTAGGCGCCCTGCAGATTGCGCGCGCCCTCTGAAATGAGAACGCCCCAGCTTGTCATCGGCTCCTGCACTCCAAGTCCAAGGAAGGACAGAAAACTCTCCAACAGGATGACCTTGGGCACCAGCAACGTCATGTAGACGACCACTGGTCCCAGCGTATTGGGAATGACATGCCGACGCAGGATGCCGCCATCTGAAACACCCATCGCTTCGGCTGCCTGAACATATTCCTGGCGTTTGATGGTCAGGGTCTGGCCGCGCACGATGCGCGCCATGTCGAGCCACTCGACGGCGCCGACGGCGATGAACATCAGCACGAAATTTCGTCCGAAGAAGACCACCAACATGATGACGAAGAAGATGAACGGCAGTGAATAGAGAACGTCGACAACACGCATCATCGACTGATCGACCCGCCCTCCCAGATAGCCCGAGGTTGCACCATACACCACGCCGATAGCGATCGCGACGATGGTCGCCAGCAGACCGATGGTCAGAGATACCCGACCGGCAATGAACGTCCGAGTCATCAAATCGCGGCCGTTGCTGTCCGTGCCGAAATAGAAATGCACGAAAGCAATATCAGCCTGCATGACCGCGCTCTTCCCATCCTCGGAAAAGTCGCCGAGCGTTGCTCCGGAGAACATGTCGCTGCGGTCGGCATAGCGGACAATACGCGGATCGATCTCCCGCTTAGACGTGACTATAGCCGTCACGACGTTGCCCGTGCGCTCAAAGCTGTCGATGGAAACGCGCGCGCGCTTCAACAAGCTGCGGAACGCCGGCTCAACCTCGTCTTCGGCAGGATAAGCCGAGAGGCTAGCGGGAACCTTGACGTAATCGCGGTAGACCTTGTCGAAGGGATGAGGCGACAGCATCGGACCCAGAATCGAAATGATAGTGATCAGAACCAGAACGCAGAGGCTAGCCATGGCGGCTCTGTTGGCCAACAGTCGATCACGTGCATCATCCCAAAGGGATCGCCCGCGCACTTCCTGATGTACTGCAGGATCGCCATGGGGCTGGTCTGGCGGTGTCTGAGGAGAGCTGATGGTACTCATATCAAGTTCTCCTCCTTAATCGTAGCGGACACGGGGATCGAGCAACGCATAGATCAGATCCACCATGAGATTGAAGAGAATGACGAAGCAGGCCACGACCACGACAGTGCCCATGACAAGCGTGTAATCGCGGTTGAGAGCGCCTTGCACAAAATAGCGACCTATGCCGGGAATACCGAAGATCGTCTCCACCACCACAGATCCGGTCAGCAGGGCAGCGGCAGCCGGGCCAAGATAGGAGACCACCGGCAGGATCGCACCGCGCAAGGCATGCACGACAATGACCAGCCATGTGGTCAGACCATACGCTCGGGCGGTTCGCACATGATTGGAGCGCAGGGCCTCGATCATCGAGCCTCGCGTCAGGCGTGCAACGACCGCCACCTGCGGCAAAGCCAGAGTGATCACCGGCAGGATCGCATTGACGAATTTTCCGCCGTTCCAGCCACCGACAGGTAACCACCCGAGCCAGCCCCCCAGTGTCAGCGTCAAAATGGGAGCGATCACGAAATTCGGGACTGTCACACCAAGGGTAGCAGCCGTCATGACGGAATAATCCGTCATCCTGTTCTGGCGCAGCGCGGCAATGACACCGAGAGTCCCCCCGACCACGAAGGCGAGGCACAAAGCGCTCAAGCCCAGCTGGATGGAGATCGGCAGGCTCTCGGCAAACAATTCGTTGATCGAGAAATCGCGGAAATAGAAACTCGGCCCGAAGTCGAGAACCGCGATGCTTTTCAGATAGATCAGGTATTGGTTCCAGAGCGGCTCATCCAGATGATAGATCCGGTTGAGGTTCTCCATCACCTTGGCTTCCAGAGGGCGTTCCAGATCGAACGGGCCACCGGGCGCAATGCGTATGAGAAAGAAGGAGATCGTGACAATCAGGAACAGGGTCGGGATTGCTCCCAAAAGCCGTCCCAGCACATAGCGGTGCATGGCTGTCTTGCCCTTTGTTTTTATGCGCGCGGTCTTCTGCCGCGTTCTCGTCATGTGTGGATGAGGCGCGTGCTCTGCGCCGTCAGGCGGAACAAGAGAGTTCCGGCCTGTGCAAGAAAAAGGACAGGACCGGCGAAGCTGCCCTCACCGGTCCTGACACCATATTTACTCGGAAACGCTCATCCAACGGCTCAGGTGGACATTGAGAAGATTGTCCTCGAAGCCCTGCAGTTTGTCAGAGACCAGGTTCATTGAGCTGTAGTACAGCAGCGGAATGAAGGGCAGATCGCGCATGAAGATGGCTTCCGCCTGTTTCAGGATCGCAGCACGCTTCTCCAGATCGACCGTCGTTGCTGCTTCATCCATCAGAGCGTCATACTCTTCATTGCTGTAGCGGGCGTAATTGAACCCGTCGTTATCGCTTTCGACCATGAACAGGAAGTTCTGCGGATCGGAATAATCACCGATCCAGCCAGCACGGGCGACATCAAAGTCTCCTCGGTCGCGCAGCATGGCGTAGTGGGTCTTGGTGTCGGTGTTGATCAGCTCCACATCGACGCCCAGCGGCTTCCACATGTCGGCAATTGCAACTGCCGTGTTCTTGTGATTTTCCGATGTATTGTAGTTAATCCTCAGATGCAGCGGATTGCTTTCATCGTAGCCGGCGGCTTCCAAGAGCTCACGAGCCTTGTCCTCGCGGTCGATGATCGACATGTCCTTGTAGTCGGCGTAGGCGGGCTCGCCATAATTGCCGATCCCTGGTGGAACAAACGAATATCCCGCCACCATGGTGCCACCCCAGATCTCATCTGCGAGGAACTCGCGATCAATCGCCATCGACAGCGCCTGACGGACTTCTGGTTTATCGAGGCCTTCGGACTCATGGTTCAACGCGTAATAATAGGTGCCCAGGTACGGCGCCACGCGGAACTGATCGCCGAGCTCCTTTTTCATGAAGTCGACCTGTTCGGTCGGGGCATCATTGTTGGAGTCCAGCTCACCAGCCTGAAAACGACGCAATGCAGCACCACGGTCTTCCGTTGGATAGAAGTAGACTGTGTCGATCTTCACGTCGGCCGCATGATGGAAATTCGGGTTCTTGGTGACTTTCACATGCGCGTTCGGAATAAATTCCGCCAGCGTGAACGGGCCGTTGGTGACGATGTTCTCTGCCTTGACGAAATCCGAGCCGAATTCTTCCACTGTGGCCGGATGAACCGGCAGGCCCGTCTGGTGGCCAAGAAGGTCGATGAAATACGGCGTTGCGGAGGCCAGCTTGATTTCAAGCGTATGATCGTCGATCGCCTTGACCGCCAATTCCTCGACCGGCTTCTCGCCCTTGTTCACGGCCTCTGCATTCAGGATCGGATACAGAACACTGGCGTATTTTGCGCCTGTCTCCGGAGTCATGATGCGACGCAGAGAGTACTCGAAATCGCCTGCGACGACCGGGTCGCCATTCGACCATTTTGCATCTTCACGCAGATTGAAGGTGTAGGTGGTGCCGTCTTCGGAGACCGTCCAGTCCTTGGCAACACCCGGAATGATCTTGCCTTCTGCGCTGTAGGACACCAGGCCCTCGTACATGTCGCGCAGGATATGGGATTCATAAACGGTCGATGTCTTGTGCTGATCCAGCGTTTCCGGATCGGCGGCGTTGCCGCGATGATAGACCATCTCGGCAGACGCGCCGAGGCTGGTCGCAGTCAGGAGCGCAGCTGCCAGCGCCGTGACCCTCAAGGAATTCAACATGTCGGTCTCCCCTCTTGATTATCGAGTACCAAAACAATGGCAGCACGATTTCACGAGGCAATCACGCATGCAAGAGCGATAGAGGAGCACAACCCCAAATAAGCATAGGTTCTTTCGAGACCTGCCGCAAACGCTTGATCTCTTGACGACTTTTTTCCCAAAAGAGAGCTCGGGAAGAAAAATATTCCTCAGACTTTCAAGCTCTTTGTAGCCGTTGTTCCATAAGACGACACCACGTGCCCTAACGACACCGGCGAACTTTGCCACCATAAGTTACATAAGTGCCGGTTCGCGGGTTGAAGGACCGATACTTGCGAGCGCAATAGGCAATCCATTCGGGCGTGCCAGGTGCAGCACGATAATGAACCCGTGGTGGGGCATAATAAACTGGAGGTGGGGCCATATAGCGTACGCGCGGCGGGGCGTAATAAATCGGTCCATTATACCGTGGCCCTCGATAGGGCTCGTAATAGCGTGGCCCAGCCATCGCAGACCCGGCAATGGCACCAGCTGCAAAGCCTATGATCCCGGCTGCTGCGGCGGCCCCGCCATTGCGGTGCCAGCGCTTGCCGGCTTCCGCATTCGTCGTAGTGCCCAAGGTCGTCCCAGCCAGCATCAGCAACGCCAGTCCAAGCTTCACTGCGCTTCCGATATGCCAATGCCACTTCAATTTAGCGATCCCACGTTCCAACATGTCCTCTCCTCCGTTTCGATGCGCTGCCTCACTGCCCATACGTTAACTTTACCACAATCGCTCGATTTTCGGGACCAGCGAAACATTACAAAAAGGCTGTTGCCTCCGATTACGACTTTCGCCGTTTTGTCAGCGCAATAGCGATCTGTCTGGCCTTTCTGCCTGAAGGGCGTGGGAATTTGTATGCTGCCCCCACCACCCACACAGGAAGGGGCTTGTATTTTGTCGCTAGCCTCGTATTCCTCTGCTGCTAAACGGGCTGCCGATCGCTTGAAGCAGGCGCTGCCCTTCGACCACATGCACAAGGTTTTCATGGCTCTTCCTCCGCTGCTCACCCTTCGCGACATTCACCTGACCTTTGGCGGCACACCTCTGCTGACAGGAACAGAGCTTTCCGTTTCAGAAGGCGAGCGCCTGTGCCTTGTCGGGCGAAACGGGTCAGGCAAGTCGACCCTCCTGAAAATTGCGGCCGGCATGGTCGAAATGGACAAGGGCGAGCGCTTCTTCCAGCCGGGTAGGACGCTGCGCTACCTGCCGCAGGAACCTGACCTTTCCGCCTATTCATCGACGCTTGAATACGTCAACGAAGGACTGTCCCCGGGTGATGATCCTTATCGCGGGCAGTACCTGCTTGGTGTTCTGGGGCTGACAGGCTCGGAAAATCCAAATGACCTTTCCGGCGGCGAAGCACGCCGTGCCGCGCTTGCCCGAACGCTTGCTCCGGAGCCCGACATCTTGTTGCTCGACGAGCCGACCAACCACCTGGATCTGCCGGCCATCGAGTGGCTGGAAGGCGAGCTGAAGTCGCTCAAGTCAGCCATCGTGTTGATTTCGCACGATCGGCGCTTCATGGAAAATCTGTCGCGCGCAACCCTGTGGATCGAACGGGGCACCACACGGCGCATGGACAAGGGCTTTGCTCATTTTGAAGCCTGGCGCGACGAAGTCTTCGAACAGGAAGAGATCGACCAGCAGAAGTTGGCGCAGAAGATCAAGCGCGAAGAGCATTGGATGACCTACGGGGTCACCGCAAGGCGCAAGCGCAACATGCGCCGCGTGCGTGAGCTTGCCGACCTGCGCCAAGAGAAGAAGGACCACCGCGGTCCGCAAGGCACGGCCAAGCTGTCCTCCACCGACGCGGAAGTCTCCGGCAAGCTGGTGATCGAAGCAAAGAGCATCTCCAAGGCCTTCGGCGACCGGACAATCGTCAAGGACTTTTCCAGCCGCATCCAACGTGGTGACCGGGTTGGTCTGGTGGGGGCCAATGGTGCTGGCAAGACGACCTTGCTGAAAATGCTCACCGGTGAATTGAACCCGGACGAAGGGAAAGTGCGTCTAGGCACCAACCTGGAAGTGGTGACACTCGATCAGAAGCGCGAGAACCTAGACCCGAACGACACCCTGTCCAGCGCCCTGACCGGCGGACGTGGTGACACTGTCGTCATCGGTGATGAAACCAAGCACGTGATGTCCTACATGAAGGACTTCCTGTTCTCTCCCGAACAGGCGCGCACCCCTGTCGGCGTTCTGTCGGGCGGAGAACGCGCCCGTGTGATGTTGGCCCGCGCGCTTGCCAACAAGTCCAACCTGATGGTGCTCGATGAGCCGACCAACGATCTGGACCTGGAAACTCTTGATCTGCTGCAAGAGCTTCTGGCGGATTATCCCGGTACCGCGCTGATCGTCAGCCACGATCGTGACTTCCTCGACCGGGTGTGCACATCCGTCATCATGTCGGAAGAAAACGGCCTGTGGCAGGAATATGCCGGCGGCTATTCGGACATGTTGGCGCAGCGCGGCGAAGGCGTCTCGGCCCGGAAGTCTGAAAAGAAAGCCAGCAGCAAAGGCAAGACTGGTCAGGTTAAGGCAGCGGCAAGCGAAAAGAAGCCATCCAAGGCCAAGCTGTCCTTCACGCAACAGCACCTTCTCAAGACGTTACCGACCAGAATTACTGAAATCGAAAAAGAACTGCTGACGGTTCAGAAAGATATGGCCGACCCGGCGCTTTACTCCAAAAACCCGGACAAATTCGCCAAGCTGACAGCAAGGATCACCGACCTGACGACGGAAAAAAGTCAGGCAGAAGAGCAATGGCTCGAACTGGAAATGCTGAAGGAAGAAATGGAAGGCTGAAGATTGCCTACCTGACGGGCCAAATGACAAACTCCACCTCTGAAGTCTTAATACGACTTCCCTCCACCATCATGCCATTGCTCGACCATGGCATCCATGCCGCTGCCTCGCCACCCTGTACGGCTACCGCGTTTGTCGAGAGGTCACGGCATGGATTGCAGGATCAAGCCCTGCAATGACGGAGATGCAGGAGTAGGAGGCGGCAAGGAGCCGCGCCATCGCATTGGTCCCATGATCGGTCATTCACGATGTTCGACGCATTCGCGGCAACAACTCGTTGGCTCCTTACCTCTCCCCTCCACCGTCATGCCATGGCTCGACCATGGCATCCATGCCGTTGCCTCGCCACCCTGCTCAGCTACCGTGTATGCTGAGAGGTCACAGAATGTATTTCAGGATCAAGTTCTGCAATGACGGAGGTGCAGGAGAAGGAGGCGGCAAGGAGCCGCGCCATCGCATTGGTCCCATGATCGGTCATTCACGATGTTCGACGCATTCGCGGCAACAACTCGTTGGCTCCTTACCTCTCCCCTCCACCGTCATGCCATGGCTCGACCATGGCATCCATGCCGTTGCCTCGCCACCCTGCTCAGTTACCGTGTATGCTGAGAGGTCACAGAATGTATTTCAGGATCAAGTCCTGCAATGACGGAGATGCAGGAGAAGAACCCCACCTCTGTCTGTTTGCGCAATTGGAACTTCCCCCCTGCCCTCTCCGTTAGCTCTGTTGAAACAAGACAACGGAGATTTCCATGCAGAAGACCACCCTGCTTTCTGTCGAAGCCGTGACTCACGATGTAAGACGCTTCAAGTTTCGTCGACCTGGCGGCTTTGGATATCAGCCCGGCGACGCGACCGAACTGGCGCTCGACATAGAAAACTGGCGTGATGAGAAGCGTCCGTTCACGATGACGTCGCTGCCTGATGATGAAGAGATCGAGTTCACTATCAAGGGCTACCCAGAGCATGATGGCGTGACCACCCGTCTGCATGCGCTGCAGCCAGGAGATACTGTTCTGATCGACGAGCCATTTGAAACGTTCCGCTACAAGGGTAAGGGCGTTTTCATTGCTGGCGGCGCCGGTCTCACTCCTTTTCTGGCTATCTTGCGCGACTTGCGCGCCAAGGGTGAGCTGCAGGGCAATCAGTTGATCTTTGCCAACAAGGAAGAGAAAGACATCATCTGCGCCGATGAACTGGCCGCGATGGAAGGTCTGGATCTGGAGCATGTCTTGTCAGAAGAAGACAAGGGCGGATACCGCCACGGCCAAATTGATGTTGCCCTGTTGAAAGATCTGGTGCCAGACTTCGACCGCCGGTTCTATCTTTGCGGGCCGCCACCCATGCAGAAGGCCATTCAGGAAGATCTTCAGGAACTCGGCGTCGATGCCGATAGCGTTTCCTTGAGCGATTAGAGCTGTCCGCCGTATCCCAGCTGCAGATAAACAAAAACCCCGGCAGCAGGTCCGGGGTTTTTGCATTTCTTCTTAAATCTCAGGACTTTCAGTCGAATATACGAGCCTTGGCAGCCTCATCCAGCAGGCGCCACTCGCCTTCTGCCACGCCTTCCAGGCCGAGTGCGCCGACATGAGTACGCGACAATTCGTTGACGTGGTTTCCAGCTGCTGCGAACATTCGGCGCACCTGATGATAGCGCCCCTCATGCAGCGTCAGGCGGACGCGCTTCTCGTCGAGAACTTCCAACTCTGCCGGCTTCAAGGGCTTGGTTTCTCCCTCCAGCAGCATCTCGCCGGAAGCAAAGAGCGTTGCTTCGTCGCCTTTCAAAGGACGATCAAGCACGGCCTCATAGATTTTCGGGACTTCCGACTTTGGTGAAATCACCTGATGGAGGAAGGTGCCATCATCGGTAAACAAAAGCGCACCGGATGTTTCCTTGTCGAGGCGTCCGATGGTGGACAGGACAGGCTTTCTGACCCGGAACCGATCTGGCAGAAGATCATAGACCAACCGGCCCGTGTCTTTGATCGAACAAGTGTATCCGACAGGCTTGTTGAGCAGCAATACCATGCCTGGTGCCGGGTCCAACGGCTCGTCGTCGAATAGAATGTCTTCATGCGGGGTCTTGGCGTCAGCTTTAAGCTTGTTGCCTTCCCGATCAGTGATCCAGCCGTGCCTGAGGGCCTGACTGACTTCCTTGCGCGAGCCATAGCCCAGGTTGGCGATAAGTTTGACCAGTCGCATAGACTTACTTTCCCGCCGTCTTGCTGAGAACTTGCCCGGTGATCTTGCCTGTCGCCTTGATGGCACGGATGACCTTGTAACCACCTTCGTCAGCGAGCATTTCCACGACCTTGAAAGTCTCTCTCAATGTCTGCTCGTAGGGCAGATGCCGATTGGCCACCAGGAAGAGCTGCCCGCCCCCACGCAGGCCCGAGGAGGCAGCCCGAATAAAGCCTTGCCCCACATCAGTCCGGTCCGCCTTTCCCGATTGATGGAACGGCGGGTTCATGATGATGAAGTCATAAGGGCCGTCGACGCCCTTGGTCACGTCGGACCAAATTCCCACCAGTGGCTTTTTGCCTTTCCAGGAGGCGAGATTTTCCTCGGCCAGGTCAAGAGCACGCCGTTCCGCCTCATACAGGTCAAGAGAGGCGATCTTCGGCGCTTTTTCAAGGGCAGCCCGGCTCAGCACGCCGAAACCACAACCGAGATCGGCACCGCGCCCAGCAAGGGTATTCGGCATGTGTTCGATGAGGAGCGCAGACGCTGGATCAACCCGGTCCCAAGCGAAGACGCCGGGGCGAGAGACGAAAGCGCCATCCAGAACTTCGCGCTTTTCATCCAGAGCTGCCCACGCCGTCAGCAGATCCTGATTAATGCTGTCGGCGAGCTTTGGCGCCCAGATGGCCCTGCACTTGTTCTTGATCAACGTATCAACCGGCCCCAGCAGGGCTTTGAGGTCGGCCTCGACGGTTTTTGCGCCTTCGGAATTGGCCGCACAGGCAACCACAATGCCACCTTCTCGCGTTGCCAGGACGGCGCGCGCTAGCTCTGCCCGGGTTTCCTGCCGCTGACGGGTGGGCATGACAAGCACGCGATCAAAGGTTTCGCGGACAGGGATTTCTGCGTCAACGGTATAGCCCATGGCAACGAGGCGATCACGCTCAGGCGCAAAGCTCTGCTCGCAGATCAGGCTCTTGCAGTTCATCTGTGCCAGGGCCCGGTCTGCACGCGCCCGAAAGAAGGCGACCGTGTGATCTTCGCCTGGCGCCACGGCTTCCAGTTCAAGAGCCAACATAAGTGTGTCCAGAGCCGGATCGTGCATGATGTGTCCTGTTCAAGGGGCGAGACCGGTTCGGCCGCCCGAAAAGCTTTGGCGGCTGCTATAGGCTCCATCACGGCTCAGGTCAAAGGGAGAAGCCAATCAGCGCTGAAACCTCTAGCTTTCGGCAGGCACTGCGCCAGCCTGGGGCACCCCACGTACATTCAATAGCCAAGTATATTACACCATGGCCCATCAGGAGCGGGCTCTGCGACCCAGAACCATTGGCATGGCAAACAGTACTGCGCCGGTGGCGACCATCACCATTGTCAGGGCGAAAATCACCGCACTGGCATCTTCGCCAACGGCGTAGAGGGTTACCAACAAGCCGGCCAGTGGCTGGCTGAGGTTATTGAAGCAAACGATCAGCCCAGTGGTCTTGCCGAAATCCTCCAGTGGGATAAGCGTTTTGCGCAGGGTCCGGACATAGACGTTGAACATCTTGTCGAAGCCAGTCACCAGCAAGAAGCCGATGGTATAAACCACAGGCAGCTCACCAAACGAGGTGAGATATGCGCCTCCGGCAACCAGGCAATAAGACGCGACGCCCATGCGCTGATAGGGCCAGCCGACATGAGCCGTCACCAGCAATATAGCCACAGTCGCAAGCGCACCGCCTGTCTGCAGCAAAGCATAGGCGCCCTCTCCCAAGCCCTGAACCCCGGTCACCATGGCAGCAGATGTCGCAAGCGTTACACCGATGATCAAATTGACGGCCGCCGCCAGCAGGATTGGCCGCATCAGCCCGGGTAGCGTTATTATCCGATCGAGGCCTGTCGCCAGCGAACGAATCCAAGGCTCGCTCACCTTCGGCATGTGTGTCAGAGACGGATCGGTTCTGGCAGGCCAGAGTGCGCTGGCTAGATCGGCCAAGAGGAAAAGCCCGGCGGCAAGAACCACGACGGCCTGCCAGGGTAGAACCGCCATCAGGCTGGCGGCGATCAACGGCCCGAGTACCGTTCCCAACTGATCCGCCAACTGGGTGTAGCTGGCGACTTTTTCAAAACGCTCGGTGGCGAAAACCCTGGGCAAAATCGCCTCACGTGCCATCAACCCTTGTGTCGTCAACACGCCGCTCAGCGCAGACAAGACAATCAACCACCACACCCCGCCGACGGAAAGTTCCCCTGCGATGCCGATAATGCACACCACCGCCCGCATCGCCTGACTGAGACGCAGCAGCCGGTACGGCGGGTGTCGATCGCAAAGGATCCCCGCAATCGGAAAGGCAACATAACGTGGCAAGGTTTCGGCAAAGAATGCTAGTCCGGACCAACTGACGCTGCCAGTGATCTGAAAAACCACCAGGGGCACGAGAAACAGCAGTATCTGATCAGCCAGCCGTGTCAGAAACAGCGAGACGAAAAAGGCCTTGTGCCGGGCAAGCATGGAGAGCTTTCAAGCGGAGGGAATGCAAAAACCGTCAGCACTTTAGCATGAGCGAAAGCCGTATGAACAGATGCAGCCACGGTCTCCGGACCAATCGCTGACTTGGACACAACGACCGCGGTTGGCTACTGAGCGAACATCCAATTCAATACCAGGCGCCAATCGGTCATGCGGATCGGGGTACCGTGCGAGCCGGTGTTGAACAGATGAAACTTGATCGGGTATCCCGGAGTCGTACTCTTGATCCGCTTGAAGAAATTCGCTTGATCTTCCCAGTTGTAGACACTGTCTTTCGACCCCTGCCCCATGAAAACCGGGACTTTTCGGGAAAGAGCACCGGAAGACAGAAATCCAGGATCACGGGGAGAGCCCAAAAGCATGATACCGGCGAGCTGGCTGGCAGTTCCGGCATTTTTAACCAGGTTCCAACAGATGATGCCGCCCATGGATCCGCAGGCGACCACGATCTCGGCACGGGGGGACAGCTGCTTCTGATAGGCGACGAGGGCGGCAATATCCTGAGTGCCAGCGGCTCCGAAATCGGTGAACTCAGTCGACAGATAAGCACCGCCATTGCGTACCATCAGGTTTTTGATGCGATTAAAGTTACCGCCGAAGCTGTCGTCGTTCATCCCCTGGAAACGGTTGCCGCCTTGCCCGTGAATGTAGATCACGACGGCCTTGGCGCCGCCCTTGGCTTTGCCGACACCGACATATTTGATCGACCGCCCATTGGCTTTCAGCTCGTAGCTCGATTGAGACCGGCGCGGTTTATAAGAGACGTAATGCCCGAACACCTTGCGCTCATCGATTTCGTCCCGATCGCGCAGATCGCGCTGCTTGGAGTAGTCGACCACTAGAAAGTCGCCACCAAAACCGCTGTCTGTGACCGAACGATAGGAAAAGAGGTTTTCCTTGTATGGCTTGAGTTCGACCGCCCCAGCCCCAGCGATCCCCGCAAGGCTCAAAGTTGCCGCCAGGAAGACTGCCTTGGCCTTTTGGCGCAAGGCGCATGGGAAAATGTACTGCGACATGAGGCAACTCCATCCGGGCCAAGGCAACCGACACTTCTCGGCGCAAGCCTATCCACCCCGCAACGGCCGATGCAAGCGAAGCCGACACTTGCGACGCCCCCCTCCACAGGCAGCTGCAGTTCCCAACACGGGAATGCTGCTCACAATGTGACAGGACCAGTCGCCGCAAAGACAGCAATGTAACGCCAAGAGGCTGCCGTAAAGTCCCATTTCAACTTTAACGCGGAACCATCGTCATTTTTAGCTAATCTACGTGGATATATTCGTGGATCCACATAAGTATATGAACCTAAAAAGGTTTTCCGAAATCGCTTAAGACTTTAGTAACCATGTTTTATCGAAAATAGCCGCAGGAAATCTGGAAGCAGAAGCTTTCCGGGTTCAGTCAGGAGAACAACGATGCCAGTCATTTCCTTCGCGAATGCAAAGGGCGGTGCCGGTAAGACCACAGCAGCCTTGTTGCTCGCGACAGAAGTCGCGGAACGTGGGAAGAGTGTCACGATTTTCGATGCGGATCCGCAAAAGTGGATTTCGACATGGGCCGATCTGCCGGGGCGTCCCGGCAACATTCAGGTGATCAGCCAGATCATCCCGGCTTCAATCACCGAACAGATCATGGATGCGGCGGCTCAGACCGACTATGTGATTATTGATCTGGAAGGCACGGAAAATCTGATCGTCGCAAATGCGCTGTCTGTTTCCGATCTGGTTGTGATTCCAATCCAAGGCTCGTCGATGGACGCACGCGGCGGTGCGAAAATCCTGACGTTGATCAAGAAACTGGAAAAAATCGTTCGTCACGACATCAAACACTGCGTTGTGCTGACGCGCACCAATGCTGCCGTGACCACTCGCGCCTTGAAGGCCGTGCAGGAGTTTCTCGCCGTCAATGGCATCGATGTTCTGCTGACGCCGATTGTCGAGCGTGCAGCCTACCGGGACCTGTTTGAATTCGGTGGCGGCCTGAGGGCTCAGAACCCGAAAACAGTCACCAACCTGGGCAAGGCAAAGGAAAACGCTGTGATGTTCTCCGCCGAGGTCCTGGAACGCGCGCAGGTCACACCGCGTCGCCGCTGGTACGACGTGTTCAAAAGAGCATCCTGAGCCGACCTGCGGCTTCGTCCAAGGTCACAGACCCTCCAAAACGCCCCACTCATCAGCCGTCGGGGCGTTTTTTCGTGTCTTAACAGATACTCTCTCCAGCAAAAGAGCGACCATTCACTGCACAGCGTATGCCGCCTCAGGCGTGTGAAGGCACCGCTTGCCGAAGGTGGCTGTTATTAAGAGCCTTTGTCAGGCGGCAGTCAATCGTCGGAGACAAGGCACGCGGCAAGTAAATAAGACACGCCTTGCTTCATGCACTGGGCCAGGACAGGCAAACACTGCTGTTGCAGCGACGCCACCAGCTGCTCACGTTGATACTGCTCTATTTTCTTGAAACATCAACCAGGGAGATACCCTGTTTTCCCAGACGCTCGGCCACGGGGGACAGAAGCGATGAAGGCTCCCGGCCTCCTGCATGAGCAACCTTGAGATTTTGAGTTTGCGGGCCCTCGGCGTCACTGCAGGGCAACGGATGCCCAAACAAATAGCCCTGACCTTCGGTGCAGTTCTCGCGGCGCAAAAGTTCCATTTGGTCGGTCGTCTCGATGCCTTCGGCCAGAACCGGAATGCCAAGGCTCTCGCCAAGTGTAAGTACTGCGCGGAAGATGGCCTTGGACTGTCGGTCATGACCAATACGGTCAACAAAAGCCTTGTCCAGCTTGATCCGATCGAACGGAAATGTCTGCAGTGTCTCCAAGGAAAAGAATCCGCTGCCAAAGTGGTCAAGGGCGACGCCGATTCCCAACAGCTTGATCTGACGCATAATCTGAAGTGATCGCGTGGGATTATGGATGATGGCCGCCTCAGTCAGCTCAAGCTCAAGACGCTCAGGCGCCAGACCGGTATCCAGAAGCACCTCATGCAGCAACCGCGGCAAGTTTCCGTCCATGAATTGGACCGGCGACACGTTGACTGCGACACGATGCGGCGTATCCCAGGCAGCAGCGTCGGCGCAAGCCCGCCGGAACACCCATTCTCCCAGCGGACCGATCAGCCCGTTCTGCTCAGCCACCGGAACAAATACCGCTGGCGAAACGACACCCAGACGCGGATGGGTCCAACGCAGCAGCGCTTCGCAACCGTTGATCGTGCCTGAAGGTTTCTCCAGCGTCATCTGAACCTGGTAGTAAAGCTCAAGCTCATTCTCTTCCAACGCTGTCTTCAGGGCGTCTGCCATCTGGCGGCGTTCTCTGACCTCAAGTGCAATCTCTGCATCGTAAAAACAAATGGATTCCGGACTGGTATGCTTAGCGTGGTACATTGCGAGGTCGGCGTTCTCCAGCAATTCCTCTGGAATGCTGGCATCATCCGGCCACACAGCAATCCCGAGACTGGCACCAACGGACGTATTCACGGTCCCGATCTTCATCGGCAGACTGAACAGGCTGCACAGCCGATGTGCGAACTGATGCACTTCGTCGTGGTCAGCATAGGGCAGGATTGCTGCAAACTCATCGCCACCAATGCGCGCAACAAATTCGTCGTCCCGCAGCGTTTGCTTCAAACGATGTGCGAGTGTCTTCAGAACCTCATCGCCAGCGGCGTGGCCCAGCGTATCATTCACTTCCTTGAAGCGATCCAAATCGATGGCGATGACGGAAAACCTGGTTTTCGCCCTGATCGACTGAACATGGACCTGATCCAGGTAATCCAGGCAACTTGACCTGTTGGGAAGGCCGGTCAGAGGGTCATGGGCTGCCATATGGTAGAATTGCGCCTTGGTGTCGGCGCGAACCCTCGTGTCGATCAGGTAGCTGGCAAAGCCAGTGCCGACGACAATGAAGGCGACGACCGCTATGCCCAGTGCGAGGGCTGTCACTGCCTGGGGATCAAGGTTCGGCACCACACCAGCCATCGGAGTTACCCGGAAAGCAGTCATGCCCGTGAAGTGCAGGCCAACGATCGCAATGACCATGGCTGCGACACCGCCCCAAAAATAAGAGGCGCGGCGACTATACCAAAGCAGCCCGAATGCCAGGGCGGAGAAGACAGCCGCCACCAGCACAGAACTCACGATGTATTCGAACCGCCACTCGACGAGGCCAACGACTCGATAGGCAAACATTCCAGTGTAGTGCATCGCGGCAAAGGAAAGGCCGCAGAATGCGCCTGAAATGGCTGGAGCGATACGGCTGGTCTTGGTGCCACTTATCAGCAGACTGGCGAACAGGCCAAGCATGGCAACAACAAGGGACAAGACAGTCAGTATAGGGTCGAAAACGACAGGAACCTGAGGTTCAAATGCCAACATCGCCACGAAATGGGTCGCCCAGACGCCACCACCACCAGCAACGGCCGCGAGAAAATGCCATCCAACCTTCTGGGAGCCGTGAGAGTTTGTCCCTCGTTGAACCAATCGAAGGAAAACAACCGAGCCGAAGAGACATACGAGAGCAGCCAAAACGACCAAAGCAGGATTGTTCTCGTATATTATGCACCCAATTACAGCAAACATCATCACAACCCAGAGTACGAAATAGTACAAAAAGGATTATGCCCAACTCATTACCGCTTTCTTTCCTCAGAGTTAGAATCTAATTTTTACATGTAAAATAACTTAAAAATAAATACTATTGTAAAATTTGAGTAATAGTCAATTTTATCTATGCATTGATAAAAATAAGCTCAATTCAGGCTCTTCTGTAGGGATCATCCGCCAGGACAATCAAGCGCGTCTTTTCCGATCAAGCGCCCCCCCAAAAAGGCCCTGACGCGACATTGCAAGGGTCGCATCACTCGGGAGGTACACGTTGGGTCAGAGCACCTGACAAAGCGTCAGGATGATCTTGATCTCTTCGCCGAAATCCGCGTTGCCCGGCAAGTAACTTTGCGGCGCACTTTTATCGAGCAGCTTCCACAGTCGCTGATCTGCCACGGCGCCAATTACCCTATCGAAGTCGTGCTGCTCCCAGCGATCAACTCTCTGGGTAAAGGCGATCACACCACCGGAGCGGACACATCGGCACAGGTCATGAAAAAGCGGCCCGGCATCTTCGACATAAGTCAAAACGCCAACACAGACGGCCGCATCGTAGGCATTGGAGGTCAAAGGAAGCGGAGGTTTTTGAAGATCATGACAAAACAGACGTTCGTAGGCGCCGCGCTTTTCAGCCTGCTTGAGCGATTGCGACGAGATATCTATGCCATGCAGGCGCCGCTCGCCTCTCCCGGCATTGAGTGCCTGTGAAACCAGGCCAGTGCCGCATCCCACATCAAGGATCAGAGCATCATCCTTCAAATGCGATGCAACTAACCTAGCGATATCGTTTGGCGCTTCGTACTCCCAGCCGGCCAGAGTCTCATCATATGTGCTGGCCCAGCCATCGTAATACACGGCAATTGCTTCAGTGTCGGTCGAGCCCGCCTTGAGAGAGGAAAAACCTCGCGGCGCGGACGTGTTGGCATTTTTCATCGTCAGAAGCCCTTTGCACAACTCGTCAACCGATCGTGAAAGCGCCTGAGACTTTGAAATGCGTCAGAACCGACCGCGCCTCGGAAAATCGGAATATGTCCCAAATTTCGAGGGCCGCCGGCGACCAAGCCTGAGACCCAGCCGCTCAATGAGCGAAACAGACGCCACAGCAATTTCCCCCGATTGAGAGCACAAAACTTAACAAGCTCTCCGCCCCCATACAAGGCAGGCCGGAAGCATGGCGCCTTTAGGCTGCTTCCTCATTCTTGCGTTGCTTTGGACCGCCCTGGCCTGCCAAAGCACTGTTTGGCGAGGGGCGTCCCAGAAGAAAGCCCTGCCCTTCATCACAGCCTTCCGCACGCAATAGTTCCATCTGCTCTGAAGTCTCGATGCCTTCGGCCAAGACCGGAATATCAAGACTTTTGCCAAGCGCCAAAATAGCGCGGATGATGGCCTTCGACTGACGGTCCTGGCCCACGTCGTCGATGAAGGACTTGTCGAGTTTGATCTTGTCGAAGGGGAAGGTGCGCAGAGTCCCCAGAGACGAATAGCCGGTGCCAAAGTCATCCAGCGCAATACCCACCCCAAGCGCCTTGATCTGGCGCATAATGTGTAACGAGCGGGCCTGATCCTTGATCAGGGCGGTCTCAGTCAACTCCAGCTCAAGGCGATCCGGCGAGAGACCTGTCTCCAGGAGCACCTCCTGAACCAGGTTCGGCAAATTGGCATCCATAAACTGCACCGCCGAGACATTGACCGCGACCCGATACGGCGGCAACCAATGCGAAGCATCGCGACATGAACGGCGCAGCACCCAGGCCCCCACCGGACCGATCAGTCCATTCTCTTCAGCAATCGGAATAAAGACAGCAGGAGAAATTGAGCCCTTTTCCGGGTGGTGCCAGCGCAGCAGCGCTTCGTAGCCATGGATGTGCTCGCCGTCGAGAGCCATCTGAACCTGGTAGTGTACTTCCAGTTCGTCATTTTCCAGCGCCAGGCGGAGATCCTCAGCAAGCTGGCGACGTTCCCGCACTTCGGACGCGATGTCCGCATCATAGAAGCACAGGGTTTCCAGCAGGCCGTGCTTGGCGTGGTACATGGCAAGGTCGGCATTGTTGAGTAGTTCATCGGGCTCGGCAGCATCGGTCGGCCAGACAGCGGCCCCCATGCTCGCGCCAACCGCTGTCGTCATGCCGACAACTTTCATTGGAAGGCTAAAGAGGCTGGCCAATTTATCGCCAAAGGCCGTCATCTCTTCCTTGTCGACGAAGGTACGAACAGCAGCAAATTCATCACCACCAAGACGCGCGATAAACTCCCCCTGCTCCAAAGATTGATCGAGCCGTTGAGCCAGGGTCTTCAGCACCTCATCGCCGGCCGCATGGCCAAGTGTGTCGTTGACTTCCTTGAAACGATTGAGGTCAATTGCAATGACACCGACTTGGCTGCCATCCCCTTCAGCCACATCAAGAACGTTCTCCAGATAGTCGCGGAAGCAGGCACGGTTCGGCAGACCTGTCAGCGGGTCATGGGCTGCCATATGATGCAGTTGCGCTTTGGACTCCTCACGGACCTTCGTGTCGATGAGATAGCTTGCAGCCCCCATGCCGACAATGATCATCGCAACCACGGCAATCGCCAAAGCCAACGCCATGATGGCCTGTGAATCTACTCGCGGAAAGACACCTGTCATCGGCGTCACCCTGAAAGCAGTCATTCCGGTGAAGTGCAAGCCGATGATCGCCAGAACAAGCAAGCCAACAGCAGCGAAGAAGGGCTTGGGCTTTCTCACCTTCCAGGACAAAGCCCTGGCTGCGGCTGTGAAAACCACCGTCAGTAGAATGGAGGCGACCACATAATCCATGCGCCATTCCACCAGACCAACAACGCGATAGGCGAACATGCCCAGATAGTGCATGCCGGCAAAGGAAAGACCGCAGAAGGCCCCTGCGACCGCGGCGTGTACACGTCCTCTGCGCAAATTTCCGATGATCAGACTGACGAACAGCCCCACCATGGCGACAACCAGAGACAGAACCGTAATGACCGGATCAAAGGACACCGGCGCTTGTGGTTCAAAGGCCAGCATGCCGACGAAATGCGTCGCCCATACACTGCCTCCTCCCGCAACGGCGGCGAGAAATTGCCAGCCGATACGGTGCACGCCACCTGTATTTTCTGTCCTCTGAACCAGCCGGAGGAAGACGGTAGAACCAAGCAAACAAATGATCGCTGCGAGAAAAACGAGATAAAGATTGTTCTCGTAAACGATACAGCCGAGGACAGATAGCATCAGGAAAAATCCGTAAAAATACGATAAGTGTTTTTAGTGATACCCGCCTAAGCGTTATGATTTGGTTGCGCTGCCTCTCACAAATTTATTCGAGATCGAGTTACGGACGCCGCGTTTCCTGCGCCCTATGCAAACTCCAGCCGGGAACGAGGATCTCTGCATACACATACCGGCCCACGGCAAAGCCGCTCGCAGTCGACTGGCCGCAAGCAGGTTCATTTATTCGGACCTTTCCAGCAGGCGCTGAGTTTCTCAGGCGTCGTAGACGATCTCGCGGGTTTCGCGGAATTTTACGTCGGGGTACTTTTCACCGACGTAGCCGACTTCCCAGGCATTCTTGAACAGAAACACCGGGCGGTCATCACGATCGTTGGCAATCGACATACGATGGTTCTCGATCATCTTGGCGAGGGTCGCATTGTCGGTCTCGATCCAGCGAGCCGTGGAATAATTGACCGGCTCGAAGCTGATCTCCGTGCCGTATTCCTGGCGGATACGCTCGATCACCACATCCAGCTGAAGAATGCCGACCACGCCGACAATCCAGTTCGATCCAATATCCGGCTTGAAGATCTGAACGAGACCTTCCTCCGCCAGGTCCTGAAGACCCTGGCGCATCTGCTTCACCTTCATCGTGTCACCAAGACGGACGCGACGCAGGATCTCCGGCGCGAATGCCGGCAGCCCGGTGACGTGAATGTCCTCGCCCTCGGTCAAGGTATCCCCCACCCGCAGCTGACCATGGTTGGGGATGCCAATGACATCGCCAGGGAAGGCCTCTTCGGCAATTTCGCGTTCTTCGGCGAAGAACAAGATAGGCGCGGTCACGGCAATCTGCTTGCCGGTGCGCACATGCTTCAGCTTCATGCCGCGCTTGAACGTGCCTGAGCACAGGCGGAAGAAGGCAATGCGATCGCGGTGCTTGGGATCCATGTTGGCCTGCACCTTGAAAACGAAGCCGGTTACCTTGCCTTCATCCGGCGTGATCGTGCGCCCGCCTGTGGCGGATTGGGAATGCGGAGGCGGCGCGCAGCGGGCGATGAAATCAAGCAACTCTTCGATGCCATAGTCACGCAAGGCCGAGCCGAAGAACACCGGGGTCAGGTGGCCATCGAGAAAGCTTTCGAGATCAAAATTGGCGTAGCCTTCGGCACCAAGCTCAACGTTTTCCTCAAGCTCATCCATGATCCGGTCGAATGCAAACTCCGTCAGGATCGGATCTTCGAGACCCGAGACGTCCTTTGTCTGGGTATAAGCGCCGCCGCGTTCGCCGTCAGAGGTATGGAATTTCTTGGCCTGCCAATCATAGACGCCGAAGAAATCCGAGCCCATGCCGACGGGCCAGGTCTGTGGCGACACGTCCAGAGCAAGAGCTTCTTGAACCTCGTCGAGGATCTCGAGTGCGTGACGACCTTCCCGGTCGATTTTGTTCACGAAGGTGATGATCGGGATGTCGCGCAAACGGCAGACTTCGAAGAGCTTGCGGGTCTGGGTTTCGATACCCTTGGCGGCATCGATAACCATGATAGCCGCATCAACGGCCGTCAGTGTACGATAGGTATCCTCCGAGAAATCTTCGTGGCCCGGTGTATCCAGCAAATTGTAGATAATGCCGTTACGCTCGAACGTCATGACCGAGGACGAAACGGAAATCCCACGCTCCTGCTCGATCTTCATCCAGTCAGACCGGGCACGACGCCGTTCACCACGGGCACGCACCTGCCCCGCCGCCCGGATCGCACCACCTGACAGAAGCAGTTTTTCCGTCAGGGTCGTCTTACCGGCATCCGGGTGGGAAATAATCGCGAAGGTGCGTCGGTTCTTGTAGGAAGCGCCGTTGGCGGACATGTCTTTTCAGGCTCCTGAAGGGCGGCCGCATCCGGCTCTCAAGCCCCCACATGCTCCAAGGTCTGCAAAGGCAGCCTGAGCAGGACGTCAGGGGTCCGGCACGGATCATCGGGTTATGGTTCGTTGGCGCCGGTTCTAGAAGGTGCGGAGAGAAATTTCCAGTGAAAAGCTTTCATGACGAGAGGAACGCACGCCGTTGGAACACAACGGCTTTGTTCCACAATCTCTCATCCAGCCAACCTTTCTGGTTGACCGAGCAGAAAGTCTCCCGGAAAGTCCGTCGCTTACCAGTCACACACTGCGTTTTGAGCCGCCTTTACAAATGAGGGTTTCATGTCCCGACGCTTAACATGGGCCCTTGGTTTCGGCCTTCTGGTCCTCACTGCCGTGATCCTGCTTAGCATGGGACGCATTCCGATCTGCGCCTGCGGCACGATCAAGCTCTGGACGCCTGTTTGGGACGAGGCGGGCAATTCCCAGCACATTGCCGACTGGTACACCCTCTCCCACATCATCCATGGTTTTCTGTTCTATGGATTGTTCTGGCTGCTTTTGCGCAACAGACCGGTCGGTGAACGTGCGTTGACTGCCATCATTGTAGAAGCTGCATGGGAGATCCTGGAAAACAGTCCGATCATCATCGACCGCTACCGGGAGGCGACCATTGCTGTCGGATATACCGGAGACAGCGTGTTGAACTCGATGTCCGACATTGTCTTCATGCTGGTCGGGTTCTGGTTCGCCTGGAAAATGCCGCTGTGGGTCACTGTAGTGCTCGGAATTCTATTTGAGCTGCTGGCGCTTTATGTCATCCGAGACAATCTGACCTTGAATGTGCTGATGCTTGTCTATCCAGTCGACGCGGTCAGGCAGTGGCAGGGAGGCTAACGCGCCCGGTCACCCACGCGACCAGATACGGCCTCACCCCGCGCAAAAAAACACCCCGGCCTGCGGACAGATCGGGGTGCAAATGTTGTTCAGATCAAAACCAGACCGATAGGTCAGTTCTTGGTCTGGGGGAGTTCGATATCAATGCCGAGAGTTGTGATATCACCGGAACGGTCCATCTCCAGGCGCACGGCGTCCGGGTCAATGTTCATTCTCTTGCGCACCACTTCCAGGATATCCTCGCGAAGCTCGGAGATCAGCTTGGCATCAGACCCGTCACCCATTCTTTCGTGGGCAAGCAGGATCTGCAGACGATTCTTGGCTACCGATGCGCTCTCTCCGCGCCGGGCGAAGAAGCTCATGAAGTTCATGCAGCCCTCCCCTTGAAGAGCTTGCCGAACAAACCCTTCTTCTCGGACGGTATAGTCACGGGAATTTCCTCGCCCAACAGGCGACGAACCGCTTCCACATACGCCTTAGAGGCTGGAGAGGCTTCATCAGACACGGTCACCGGCATCCCGACGTTGGAGGCCTTCAACACGTCCCGACTTTCCGGCACGACACCAATCAGCGGTACGGAGAGGATCTCCACGACGTCGTCGACAGAAAGCATATCACCAGTTTTCGCCCGTTCCAGATCAAAGCGGGTGATCAACAGATGCTTTGGCATCCGTCCGCCTTCTTCGGCGACAACCGTCTTGGCATCGAGCAAGCCGATGATCCGGTCACAGTCGCGTACGGAAGAGACTTCCGGATTTGACACGATGATCGCTTCATCCGCATAGCGCATGGCCAGCGTTGCACCGCGTTCGATCCCGGCCGGGCTGTCACAGACAATCCAGTCGAAATACATCCGCAGTTCGTTGATGACGGAGGCCACGCCCTCGTCGGTCAGCGCGTCCTTGTCACGGGTCTGGGAGGCGGGAAGCAAATACAGATTGTTCAGCTTCTTGTCGCGCACCAGCGCCTGTTTGATCGAGGCTTCGCCGCGAACGACGTTGACCAAATCAAAGACGACACGGCGCTCAGCGCCCATAATCAGATCGAGGTTTCGCAGGCCGACGTCAAAATCGACCGCACAAACCTTGTAGCCTTCCTTGGCAAGGGCCGAGGCAATGGCTGCGGTAGAGGTGGTTTTCCCCACACCGCCCTTGCCCGAGGTCACCACGACAACTGTGGCTTTGCTCATGTTCCTATTTCCTGTCGTTGCAAGACAAACCCGATGGCCGAGGAAGGCGCATCAGCCCAGTCGTTCAAACACCAGAGTTTCATTTTCAAAGCGGATCTGAGCCGAGGCATTCAGAACCTCTTTCCCGAAATCATCCGCGATTTGATAGAGCCCGTTGATGGACACCAGTTCCGCATCCAGCTTGGTGCAGAAAATGCGGGCATCCTCATTACCGGAAACTCCGGCCAGCGCCCGCCCGCGCAGGGCGCCATAAACATGGATTGATCCGCCGGCGATCACTTCAGCACCGGAAGACACCGACCCGATGATGGTGACATCGCCCGTGGGATGTACCACGGACTGGCCGGAACGCACCGGCTCAGTGATCACGATAGAAGTCTGATCGTTTGCCGGATCATCATCCAGGTCAACCGTTGCATCAGAATCTGCGTCAGCGTCTTCGCCCTTAGACGCCTTTTCCGTGACCTCCACGGCAGAGACGCCCACGCCTGCGGGGCCCGGAACATCGACTTCAGCCGCCAGACGACCACCACCGAAGCTTGGCGGCATGCCAGGCTTCAGGCGTGTGCCGGCAATGCCATCAATGCCCATCACGCGGATCGACCGCTGGCTCAAACCTTCCAGAACACCTTCCAGATCGTCAATCGGCATTTTCGTGCCGCGCGCATCGAGAATGATCGGCCGATCAATGAAGAACCCCGGCGAGCGGGTCATGATCCGGTCGATTTCCGCAAACCACGCATCAGACGGAATTTGCGGGGTCAGCACGATGGCAATAAAGGACTTACCCTTGAATTTCATAGGGGGCTCAGCACTCACGATCTATTGACGATTCAAACCACGATAAGAGCTATCATTGTGGCTGTTTCACAATAAGGCGCACCCTTGTTTTCCACTGAATTCCTTTAACCATTTGGCAACCACTGGCCACCTCGCCCCATATAAACAGGCAGGGAAAAGCTGTCGGCTCAATACCCTGCGGAAGTTCCTGCGAGCAAAATGTGACGCTGGCTTTCTGATCTGCGATTTGGCAAGTTTGCCGCCAGGAGTGCCGAATGAACGACGAGACCGAGACAAAAGCCAAGCTGCAAAACAGGTCCCTGGACCGGGGAATCGATGTGCTCGAAGCCCTCGCCCGGCATGGAGCCTGCTCGCTGGCAGACTTGAACCGACACACAGGGCTGGCAAAGTCGACCCTGAGGCGCCTGATCGGCACCCTTCTGGAGCGCCACATCATTCGCCAGTCCCTGACCGACAAGCTCTACCGCTCCAATGTCATCTTCCCGCCCGGCAGCGACGCCCCGCAAGCTCTTGAGCTAACGATGCTGGTGGACCGCGCAATGCCGCATCTGGTCGCACTGACACGAAAGGTCGGCTGGCCTTCCGACATCCACATCGTCGAAGGATCAAAGATGCGGATCGTCGACAGCACTCGCCCCTTGAGCCCATACAGGCTCAACCATGGATTTGTGAATCGGGTGATCAACATCTTCGGATCTGCGTCAGGATCAGCCTGCCTTGCCGCCATGCCTGACGCCATCGTGGCCGAACACGCCAAGCAGACTGCCGGTGACCCCGTATGGGGGTTGCGCCGGTTTGACATGTCGCTGGATACCTACTTGGAACGTCTCGAAACTGTCCGAACTCAGGGATTTGGCCTGCGCCTGTCGAACTATCTCGGCGAAACCGTGCTTGACGACGGACTGGCCGCGATGGCGGTGCCGATTTTTGTAAACGACTGGCCATCAGGCGCGGTAACCCTCGTCTGGCCACGTACATTCAAAAGCCCGGAGGAATTCTCCGAGAGTTTTCTGCCGGATCTAAAGAAAGCAGCGCAAACCATTTCCAATGCGATTGCCGGCAAGCAGTCAGCCGCCTGAAGCGTGGCCATGGTTCTCCAGCGGACCATTGCGACGCGGCGGCCTTCACTCAGCTGCCAGCACTGACTGCAAGAGCCCGGGAAAACGGGCATCGATATCGTCCTGACGCAAACTTAGCAGGCGGTTTCGGCCCTTGGCCTCGTTACGGATCACCCCCGCCTCACGCAGAACCTTCATCAGATGCGATTTAGTCGACTTGGGCATGTTGGGGTCTATCGCGCAGCAATTGGCCATTTCCTGTGGACCTGCAGCGAGATGACGGACGATGGCCAGTCGCGCCGGATCACTCAGCGCAAACAACACCTGTGTCAGTTTCAGATCGGCCCGTGAGGGGTGTGGCAGCTCGGATGGATCCTTCATGGTTCGAATATAGTTGAACCATCGAGGCATGTGTACTAGGTAAAGGTTCCAAAATTATCGAACCATAACTCCGACCCCCAAGGCATACTCTCCATGAGCCTATTTGTCAGCCGCAGCAGCGGATCATCTTTGGCCGGTTTCGGGCTGATCCTTGCGGGCATGGGCGCCATGCTAGCCGGTGCCAGCGCCCCTTCTCCATTTTACCCGATCCTGCAGCAGGAAATGGGCTTCTCGGCGGCGATGATGACCGGCATCTTTGCCGTTTACGCGATTTTCCTGCTGGCGACCTTGTTGATGACAGGATCCCTGTCCGATCATGTCGGTCGACGTCCGGTTCTCTCGGCTGGCTTCACCATTTTGGCAGTCTCCATTGTCCTGTTCTGGCAGGCAGGCAGCCCCGAGACACTCCTCGTCGCCAGGGCGATACAGGGGATAGCAAGCGGATTGCTGCTTTCAACACTGTCAGCCACGGCCGTGGATCTGGAACCGAAATCGCGACCAGGCTCAGCCGCCATCTGGAACTCGGTCATTCCGCTCGCGGGTCTCGCCATAGGGGCACTGGTTGCCGGCATCGCGCTGGACTTCAGCCCAACACCGAAAACAGATGTCTTTGGTGGATTAACGCTGCTTTACCTGGTGCTGGCCGGGTTGATCTGGACGCTGCCGGAAACCTCATCCCGGCTCCCCAATGTTCTTTCGTGCCTGCGCCCGCAGATCGGCCTGCCGAAATCGACCCGAGCTGCCTTTTTGCGCAGCTCTCCGGCCGTTGTCGCTGGCTGGGCCACAGGTGGCCTCTATCTCTCTCTCGGCACACCGATTGTCGATCATGTGTTCGATGTTCATGATACCGGGCTTCAGGCGCTGGTGGTGACCCTTCTGGCGGGGTCCGGAGCGCTGGCCTGTTTCGCAGCCCAAAACCGCAGCGCCCGCCAGATCACTCTGTTTGGCACCTATTCGTTGGCACTCGGCACATCACTGACCCTGATCGGATTATACGCCCAGCACCTGCCGATTTACCTGATTGGCGTGGCCATCGCCGGCGCAGGGTTCGGAACATGCTTTTTCGGCATTCTTCGCTCCATCATTCCGCTGGCGGCACCAGCCGAACGATCCGAGCTTTTCGCTTCGCTCTTCACCCTGAGCTATGCCGCATTCGGACTTCCGGTGGTCGTGGCGGGCGTCGCAATGCCCCACCTTGGACTGGTCCTGACCACCGGTATCTACGGCGGCATTATCGCGCTGTTTTCAGGTGTCGCAGGCCTGCTGCGCCAATTCGGAACCTCAGACTAAGGCAGCAGGCTTCTTAGCGGGAGAACAGCATCGAATAGGTGATCGTCGCGTGGGAATGCTCCCGCATCATGGCTTCCGCCCGGGCCGCATCACCCTTGGCAATCGCGTCATAGACAATCAGATGCTGACCATAACCAATCGTCAGACGCTGGACTTCCGTGTCGTAGGAGTCGTGATTGAAAACCAGCACCCCAAGCTTCAGCAGCGGCACCGTTTCTAGGCGCGTATAGGTGAAGGGTACAAAGGAGTTGCCGCACTCACGCATGATCGTCTCGTGAAACAGCGTGTTGGCCTCCTGATAGAGGTCCATGCCGCTGTCTTTTTTATCGCGCAGATGGTCGAGGGCATCACGCGTCATTTCGAGCGACCGACGCAGGATACCGTCAACCTCCTCAGACATGCCGTTTTCGGCAAGGCAGCGCGCAGCCAGACCTTCCAGCACACCGCGCACCTGATAGGCATTTGATGTGTCATCAAAATCAAAGTCGACCACGGTGTAGCCGCGCCCTGACCGCTTCTTGATCAGTCCTTCGACTTCAAGCGCACGCAGTGCAAGCCGTACGGGCGTCCGCGAGACCTCAAGCAGACCGGCAAGCCCAACCTCCGTGATCTTTTCGCCTGACGGGATTGAACCGTCCATGATGTGGCGCCGCAGAGTGATCAGAACCCGCTCGTCTGAAGAGGCGCGCCCCCCCGTATCTTCTTGTAGCAGCTCGAGACCGCCATACGCCTCTGGGGGCGCGCCATTTAAATCATAACTTTTCATGCCCGGACTATGACTTTGTATCCATAAAACGTCAATTGACGATCCAGACAACCGCACAACTCGGTCATTTTATCAAAAATGTACCCACTCATCCGGAATCTATCTTGTCATTATGGATCCAAAGTGCCTATCCTGAATTCAGGTGCCGAAAGTGAGGAGAACTTTCGGCAACCACCACTCAGGGAGGAGTGACATGAATAAACGCAAATTCCTGGCTCGCGCCACAGCGGGTCTCACAACCCTTGCCGCCGCCAGCCTTCTCAGCTTCACGGCCCTTGCTGCCGACACCATCAAAATTGGAACTGTCGCACCGAAAACCGGCCCCCTTGCCGGCGGATCGCTGGTCAGCCAGTGGCCGAACGTGGACCTTTGGGTGCACGAAGTGAACGAGCGCGGCGGGCTCAAGATGAAGGAAGGTCAGAAGAAAATCGAGCTGATCGCCTATGACGACAAGACCAACCCGACCGAGCACATCAAGGCCGTGCAGCGCCTGGCGACCCAGGACAAAGTGGACTTTATCATCGCGCCCTATGGCACCGGCTTCAACATTGCCGCAGCGCCGATCTACTCAAAATACGGTTATCCGCAGATCGCCGTAACTTCAGTGACTGACCAGATCGGTGAACTTACCGAGCGCTTCCCGTCTCTGTTCTTCACCCTTGGCGACACCACTTCTTTCGTTGCTGGCTTGAAGGACGTACTGGTCAAGCTGAAAGATTCAGGCGAGATCAACAACAAGATCGCCATGGTAAATGTGGCTGACGCCTTCGGCATTGAGCTGGCAGACGTTGCGCGCCCGCTTCTCCAAGAAGCCGGGTTCGAGCTGGTCTATGACAAGTCCTACCCGCTTGGCACACCTGATCTTTCGCCGATCATAAAGGGCGCCAAGGCGACTGAAGCAGATAGCTTCATCGCCTGGTCCTACCCACCGGACACCTTCGGCCTGACCGAACAAGCAGTCATCGAAAATTATGACGTGAAGGTATTCTACACAGCCGTCGCGACAGCTTTCCCGGCGTATGCGGGCAAGTTTGGATCCAAAATCGAGAATGTCCTGGGTGCAGGTGGCGTCAATCCGGACACGGATGAGATGAAGGCCTATCGCGCGCGTCATGAAGAAGTGACCGGCAAGGCGCCCGACTACTGGGCCTCGGCCAACACCTATGCCAGCTTGCAGATCCTGGAAGCAGCCATTGAAGGCGTTGGCGAAGTCGATCGCGAAGCGGTGACAAATTACATCAAGTCCAACACATTCGACACGATCATGGGCCCGATCAACTTCGACGATCAGAACTCCAACCGGTTCTGGACTGTTGGCCAGTGGCAGGAGGGCGTCTTCCGTGGCGTTGTTTCCTCCAACATCGAAGGCGCTGTCGATGTGAAGCTGAAAGACGGCTGGAACTAAGAGGCGAAAGTTTGGAGAGCCCAACCCCGCCACTTGGGGTCCAAGCCCTCTGCCTGCACTTCGTCATGCCCGGGGTCGTCCCGGGCATCCAGCCTCTTGCCCGAAATTGGATCCTCGGGACACGCCCGAGGATGACAGCGGTGACGTCTTTGTCGCTTTCATAATCCGACTTCATTCGGACTGACCCAGCAACAACCCAAGAAACGACCCCATGGATATTCTGATTTCCGGCCTTCTGCTCGGGGGCACATATGCCCTTGTGGCGATGGGGCTGAACCTGCAGTATGGCGTTGCCCGCATCATGAATCTCGCCAACGGCGAGACTTTGGTGCTGGGCGCTCTGGCCGCCTTCCTTGCGTTTACCGCCATTTCCCTCAGCCCTCTTGTCACCTTGGTCATCGTGGCGCCATTGGCCTTTGCAGCCAACTGGCTGGTCTATCAGTTCCTGCTACGCCCATTGGTGAAGCGCGCCAAGACATCCGGCCAGTTGGAAGTGGATTCCATCCTGGCGACCTTCGGCATGAGCTTTGCGCTGGTCGGCATCATGGTGTCGATCCACGGCGAATATTACACCTATTCGTTTCTGGCGCGCCCGTTCGAAATCCTCGGCACCACCGTGGCCCAGAACCGTCTGGTCGCCTTTTTCGCCGCAGTCATCATCGGCGGCGGCCTGGTCGCCTGGCTGAACTACACCAGGACAGGCACGGCTGTGCGCGCGGTCTCCGTCGACACCGAGGCCGCCCGACTGGTAGGCATCAACGTGCCACGAGTCTCAGCCCTTGCCTTCGCGCTTGGCGGTGCCGTCACGGCCGTCGGCGGCACATTGATCTCCACATTCATCACTCTGGATGGTTCGATCGGCGTCATCTTCACCATGAAAGCCCTGATCATCGTCATCATGGGCGGTGTGGGTGATCTGCGCGGCTCGATCATTGCAGCAGTGGTGCTCGGACTGGTCGAGACCGCTGTCGCCAGCCTGATCGATCCAGGCCTGACGCTTGTCGCAGCCTATGTGATCTTTCTCGGCATTCTTCTGTTCCGCCCGCAAGGGCTCTTCGGAAAGCGAAACGCATGACCGGACAAGGTTTCAAGAGCCTCACCCTCATCGGCGTTCTGGTGATCGCCGCTGCCTTTGTGCCATTCGTCACCAATGGCTACTGGCTCTCAATCGCCGTCACGGCCATGATGTACATTGCCCTGGCCACCGCCTGGACGCTGTTTTCCGGCCCGACCCATTACATCTCGCTGGCAACTGGCGCCTTTTTCGGTATCGGCGGCTATCTGGTCGCCACCGGCATGAGTGACTTCGACATCTCGTTCTGGGTGATGGCGGCCATCGCACCGATCGTCGCCGTGGTGCTGGCAGCACTGATCGGGGCGGCCACGCTGCGTCTGTCTGGAATCTACTTCGTCATCTTCACGCTTGGCCTGGCGGAAATGATCCGCGGGCTGGTGTCCTGGGTGCAGAACAACTTCCTCGGATCGCGCGGCCTGTATGTGCTCACCGACTTCACCGAAGAGCACATCTACTGGATGCTTCTGGGGATCGCCGCCACCGTCTATGTCATCGGCTGGCTGATTGATCGGTCAAAGCTCGGCTTTGCCATGAAAATTATCGGCAATGACGAGGGCGTCGCCAAGCATCTGGGCATCAACACCGCCCGCGCAAAGGTGATCCTCTTCATGATCACCGGTTTTTTCTCCGCGCTTGTCGGTGTCATCGTCGCTCCACGCTACTCCTACATTGAGCCGAACCTGGTGTTTTCGCCAGAAATCAGCTTCATGGTCGTCATCATGGCGCTTCTGGGCGGCACACAAAGGCTGTGGGGACCGATTATCGGTGTGATCCCGTTCATTTTGATCTGGGAAACGATCACGGTCTCCTTTCCCAATGCCACGACGCTTTATCTTGGCCTGTCGTTTCTTGCCATCGTCTACTTCCTGCCCAACGGCGTGGTCGGACTGATCGAAAGCCTCACCAAACGAGGGCGCGCCTCATGACACCACCCCGCACACTGCTCAAGGTCGAAAACCTGACCAAACGCTTCGGTGGCCTGGTTGCGGTCAACGATATGACCTTTGACGTGAAGGAACATGAAGTTATGGGACTGATCGGGCCAAATGGCTCCGGCAAAACCACAACGATGAACCTGATCTCCGGTGCCTTCGGACCAAGCACCGGCACCATCAGCATGAACAACCGGGTGCTGTCCGGCTTACCAGCCCATGAAATCACCCGCGCCGGAATTTCGCGAACCTTTCAGCTTGTGAAAGTACTGCCCGGCTTGTCGCTGACAGAAAACGTCATTGCCGGCGCAGCCTTCGGCCACAAGAAGCGCTGGGGAGCGGAAGCCGTCGACATGGCACACCAGCTGCTCATTCGTGTCGGCCTCGAGACCCAGATCGATCTGCCGGTAACCTCTCTGACCTACATCGATCAGAAGCGTCTGGAGTTGGCCCGCGCGCTGGCCGGAGAGCCAGAGGTTTTGCTGCTAGACGAATGGCTGGCCGGGCTGAACCCGACGGAACTACAGGACGGCATCGCGCTGATTTCCGACCTGCGCAAGGAAGGTCGCACGATCATTCTGGTGGAACATGTGATGGATGCCATTCGCTCCCTTTGCGACCGCTGCGTGGTGATGAATTCCGGTACCAAGATAGCCGAGGGCACGCCGCAGGACGTCCTATCCGATCCGGAAGTCATTCGAGCCTACCTGGGAGACGAATAATGCTGACTGTCTCTTCCCTGAAAGCCGCTTACGGGATGCACCGGGCCCTTGGCGGAATCGACATCACCGTTGGCGCCGGTGAGATCGTCGTCATTCTCGGAGCCAATGGCGCCGGCAAAAGCACCTTGCTGCGGGCGATTGCCGGCATGTGCGAAGGTCAGACCTCCGGCGAGGTTAATCTGGACGGAAAATCGATTTTCGGCATGCCGGCAGAGGACATTGTCGAGGCCGGAATAGCTTTCGTCCCCGAAGGCCGTGGCATCTTCGGCGATCTGAGTGTCACTGAGAACCTGCAATTGGGTGCCTACTGCCGGCACGCTCGCACAAACAGCGTTGCAAATCTGGAGCAGGTCTACGACCTCTTTCCCAAGCTGAAGGAACGCGGTCGCCAGATTGCACGCACCATGTCAGGGGGCGAGCAGCAGATGGTGGCCATCGGCCGCGCCATGATGGCAGATCCGAAAATCCTGATGCTCGACGAGCCGTCCCTTGGCTTGTCACCGCTGCTCTCCAAGGAGCTCTTCCACAATCTGTCGCGGATCTCCGCGACCGGCATGGGAGTTCTTCTGGTGGAACAGAACGCAAAACTCAGCCTCGGCATCTCGGACCGTGGCTATCTGATCGAAAACGGCGCAATCACCGGTGAAAACCGGGCCGATGCGCTGCTGAATGACCCGGCGGTGCAAGCCGCCTATCTGGGAGGCGCTGTCGCGCCTTCGGGTTCCTGACCAACAGGTGCGGCGCCTTCCGGCCCGTAGCAGAAGACAACCGGGGCAAAATAGCCCCAAATCACACGCCCGTCGGCAGACCCGCTGCGGGAGGAAACGCGAACCCCATGGAGTGTTCACATGGCCCGTGCAATCGATGGCTTTTACGCAGGCGGTAGCTGGAAAAAGGCTGCCAAGACTTTCCAGGACTTCAATCCGGCAAACGACGAGCTTTACGCGGAAGTGGCCGACGCCACTGTAGAAGATGTGCGTGACGCAATCGCCTCCGCACATGGTGCATTTGCCAGCTGGTCCGAACTGCCCTTTACCGAACGCGCTGCCTTCATGCTGAAGATCGCCGACGAGATCGAAAAGCGCCAAGACATCCTGTGCAGCGCCATTCAGGCGGAAGCCGGCAGCTGGTTCGGCAAGGGTATGTTTGAATCCGGTTATATTCCTGGTGTCTTCCGCGCGGCTGCGGCCCTGTCCTATGCGCCGATCGGTGAAGTTCTGCCCTCCGAGCACAACAAGGTCTCCCTGGCCGTGCGCCGGGCAATGGGCGTCGTCACGGTCATCTCCCCATGGAATTTCCCTGCTTTGCTGACCGCTCGCGGTTTTGCCTTTGCAATGGTCGCCGGCAACACCATCGTCTTGAAGCCATCTGAAGAAACGCCCTACTCTGGCGGACTTTTCTTTGCTGAAGTGATGGAAGCTGTCGGCCTGCCGGCTGGCGTCTTCAATGTTGTGACCTGCTCACGCGACAACATCGCCGAGATCGGCGACGAACTGATTATCAACAAGCATGTAAAGGGCATCTCCTTCACCGGCTCCACGCCTGTGGGCCGGATGATTGCTTCCAAGGCCGGCCAGCACCTGAAGAAGTGCTGTGTCGAATTGGGAGGCAAGGACAGCCTGATCATTTGCGACGATGCCGATCTGGAAAAATCTGCACAGACCGCCAACTTCGGCGCCTTCATGCATCAGGGCCAGATCTGCATGAGTGTGGAGAAGGTTCTCGTTCACGAGAGCATCTACGACACTTTCGTGCCGAAGTTCGTGGAACGCGCCGCCAAGCTGAAAGTCGGCGACCCGACCACCGACAAGTCGAACATCATCGGTCCACTAATCAATGACAAGCAGGTTGCCCAGGTCAAGGCACAGCTGGAAGACGCCATTGCAAAGGGAGCTAAAGTGCTGGTCGGTGGCAAGATCGAAGGTCGCTTCGTCGAGCCGACCATCCTCGAAGGCGTCACGCCCGACATGCTGATCTATCAGAATGAGACCTTCGGCCCTGTCGTGCCGGTGATCAAGTTCTCGACCGACGCAGAAGCCGTGCAGATCGCCAATGACACCGAATACGGCCTGTCCTCCGGCGTGATGACCGAGAACGAGAAACGCGGCCTGGAGATCGCCTCCATGCTGGAAACCGGCATCAGCCACGTCAACTGCTCGTCCGTCAACGACGAACCGCATATTCCCTTCGGTGGCTCCAAGGCATCCGGAGTTGGCCGACACGGCGGCCGCTGGTCGATGGAAACCTTTACCGAAACCCGCTGGATCACGCTGGAGCGCGGTGGGCGTCACTTCCCGCCGATGTTCTAAGCTAACGGAATCAAAAGCTTAGTGGCGCGGCGGATCTTTTCTCATTCTCTGCGCCCGTTATTCCCAAGCCCGCACGTTTAAAGACTACAGGTTTGAGAGATGGGATATGCACATCCCCACTTGGCATGGCGAATTCATTCGCCATGCCTTTTTTCTTTCCACGCATCCCTTCCGAGTAGAAAGGTGCAGCGACGGGCGACCTCCGAGACCTCAAGGCAGTTTGCCGGGGAACCTTTTTACCCTGTTGGTGTTCTCCTATCGACATTTCGCCATATTGCAGTGCAAAATGAAAATGTCGAAACCTGAAAAGGGTTTTCGACCACAATGGAGCCCGCAAAAAATGAGCAACTTCAAGGCGATTATGGACCTTTTCGGCCTAAGCCCCGAAGATGCAGCCACATATCTAAAGGTGGATGCAGCCGATGTTGTTCGCTGGTGCGAGATGCACGAGAGCCCACCAATCGACGTCTGGCAAAAAATGGTACAGTTGTTCGACACGATCCGCTTTGCTGCAGAAGACGCAGCAAAGGCGGCCGATCTGGACAAGCTGCAAGCAACCGACTTGAACGGCCTCTCCTACCGCCAGGATGGCGTGCAGACAACGCCTGCCTCGCCGCTTGATGCTCTTGCTGGCCCACAGCGCATGATCGCCGCCATGGCAACAGCCAGCCTGGCCCGCGTTTTCGTCTAGGGCCGGAACTCGGACGCCTTGAGATGCTGTTGCCTAGCAAGCGTCCCTGCCCCCTCTTTCTGTCAAGGCTGATCCGCCCGCCCAGCTTTAGGCCCAAGCAGCATTACAACCCTCTCCTGTCGTTTCATGCCTTTCCCGACATGACTCCTATGGATAGTGTCGGTTGAAATTCAGGAACCGTGCGCTGAGCGAGCAGCTGTGGCGCGACAAGCGATAGAGGTTGCCATGACGATCGAACTTTGGGCTTTTGATACACCGAATGGTCGCAAGATCAGTATCGCGCTGGAAGAGATGGAGCTGCCCTACACGGTAAAGGTGGTCGACATCCGAGCCGGCGAACAGCACGCACCAGAGTTTCTTCGTATCAGCCCGAACAATCGAATTCCGGCGATTGTCGATCCGAACGGGCCGAATGGCCAACCGATCAGTGTCTTTGAATCCGGTGCTATACTGCTCTATTTGGCGCAGAAAACCGGGCGCTTTCTGCCGTCAGACCTGCGAATGCAAGTTCCTGTGCTGGAGTGGCTCATGTGGCAGATGGGTGGGTTTGGTCCGATGCCCGGCCAGGTTCATCATTTCCTCGGCGTATCTGACCAGACCGACCAACGCTATGGTCTGGCACGCTACAGCGCAGAGACCCGCCGTCTCTATGGGGTCGCCGATCGCAGGCTTGCAGAGGTCGAATATTTCGCCGGTGAGCTGTCGATTGCAGATTTTGCGATTCTTGGCTGGGCCTGGCGGCACGAGAGGCACAAGGTCGATCTCGCCGATTTCCCAAATGTCAGACGCTGGTATGATGCGATGATGGCCAGACCCGCTATCCAGCGTGGCTTTGCGGTTCCGCTTTCCTGACTTTAAGCAGATCGGGTGACCGGATGGAAAGGCGTTGAAAGACGTAATTCCATCTCGCCGCGATTTCTGCGCCGCAGCAGAACACACTTCCGCTGTCCGCACGCAAAAGCACACTGACAACAACGAGCAAAATATCAAAATGTTAGGGAAGAAGATGGTGCCCGGAGACGGATTTGAACCGCCGACACGCGGATTTTCAATCCGCTGCTCTACCAACTGAGCTATCCGGGCATACTTGGCGCTGCGAGAAGGCTCTCTGTGCGCCGGAAGTGGGGGTCTTATAGAAGCAGAATTCGGGCTTGTCCAGCGCCCCGACGAAGTTTTTCAACAACGTTGGATTTGACCGTTACCCCTGTGGGAAACTCAAAATCCAGATTGGTTTTCCGGCGTTTTTTCAGAGGCTTAAGTTTTGGACCTTTCCAAGCTCCAAATGTCAGGTAGAGGCGGCCCTGGGCCCTCGAAGTCCATCGCCGCGCCTCTACAGTGACGACTGCTTCTGATGCCTTCAACGGATCAAGAACCAGGGGTATTGTTGGTAGCCTGGGCGCGTAAAAAAGCAGCCGCTGCCGCGGCCATACCGGTAGAAACGCACGAAATCAGCTACTGGTTGGCGCCTGTTTGCAGTTCACCAGCGATGATGCCTGTTGCCTGCCAGTCGGCATCACGTGCATTGAAGTCGCCAATCACACCCTGGACACTGCTGGTTGGACCGCGGACAACGGAGGTATGCATGGTCCCGATATGATTTGCTGCCTGGTTGGAAATCGCACCGTAAAACTTGTTTGTATTCCCTCCGGCAAAATTATTCAGATCGGCGGAGAGAGAGCGTCCATCGAAATTGCTGATTGTCGCTGAGCCACTCCGGCTGGCGAAATCGACGCTCATAGAAAAGTCACCTGCCGCGAGATATTGATTGGCGGCGTTTCCACTGCCGCGAATGACACTACCTACGGCATGGCCGGCATAGCTCGCACTACCTGTGGCTGGCAGCTCACTCTCGGACAGGACGTCGCCCGCTACCCATGTGCCCATGTGTGTTCGAGCAACCTGTGTGCCATCGGGCAGTGTCGCGCTCTGTGAGCCATCCAGCTCCAGCTCACCGCCCCAGTATCCCCACTCGAGGAAGGCGCAGGTGCATTCCGTCTTGCCGATGAACAAGGCGTCATCCCCGGTGCCGGCCACCGTGCTCGGAATGAAATAGTTGTGAGAATTTTCATCCGTCAGCTGCGTCAAGATTTCTTCACTATCGAGCACAGCATATGAATCGGTGTGTTGCTGAGGATCCCGTGCAGCGTAGGTATCAGCATCGACAAAAATGCCCCGCTGGGTGCCAGTGCCATCAATGCTTGATCCGAATTGAAAGTGCAGCATTTCAAGGTAGTTGTCGGCTTGAACTTCAGCTGCTGCGGCAGACTGATAGAATGTGGCATCGGAGACGATCATGGAAACCTGAACGGTACTTGCATCGGCATCCAGCTTAAGGCTTAGATCGCTTGGGGCGCGGCTGCTGAAAATCACGGCACCAAGCCCAGAACCATAGTTCATGCTGGTTTCAACCGCTCCGGTTGCATAGCCCAAATACGTAGCTGTTTCCCGTTCAAGGTCTGCCTTTGCTACCTTCCCAGCCAATGATGCAACCTGAAACGAGCCACTGAAGCGTTGGGCCGCGTCGACAGATAGAAAGGCTGGCGTCAAAAGATAGCTATCGCTGTAGGGGTCATTTTGATCCAGGTTAAGTCCGAGAACCATGTAATCGGCATCGGGACCAAAGATGTAACCTCCGTCAGCTGCCATCTGCAGGCTGCCACGCCCGCCGAAGCGACCTGCGGTTTGATCGGCTTTAACCCGTTGGCTGCCACGGCGTTCCCACGTTGCGGAGACGTTGCCTGCTTCGTTTGCAAAGAAGTCGTCGACCAGCAGGGAAACAAAGGACCTTTGGGCCGCGCCTGCTCCGGAAATCAAAAAGGAGCTGGCCAACTTCTTAGCGCCCTCAAACGAGCCTGACGACTGTTCAAGCACATACAGTGGCGTAGTCTGAATACCTTCAACAAAATCGGAACCAAACTGTTTGGCGACCAAGGGGTTCAGCATAAGGGCAGCACTCTCCAGCGGCAGGTAGCCACCATCGGCGAGTTCAGAGCCCAAACTGAACGACAGTGTAGGATCCGGGGTCAGTGCATAGCTGCGAACCTGCGGCTCTGCTGGCACAACACCACTGAAATCCGTCTTGATCGCGCGCATGCCAAGAGCGACATCCCCCACTTTATAGGCTGGCTCAGCACCGTTACTAAAGAAATGGGCAAAAGCCAGAAAGTTGTTGTCATAGTCAAAGTATTGAACGCCGCGCGCATAGCCGGTCACAGGACCGCGCAGGAGTTCATCCAGCATTGGCGCATCAGGGACCACGCTGCCATCGCTGCTCTGGGCGACATAATCCGTCGAAGTCAGAGCCTGTTGATAGTAATGACTCCCCTTGCCCTTGAAAACGAATTGATAGAGAGGGTTGCCTGCAACCTGAGCATAGGCCAACTCGGTCGCGTTCCCTTCCTCGACATATCCAAAGTCTGCGGCAACAGTCTGGGCATGGCCGTCTCCAAGGCCGATCAACCCTTGCGATCCTGGATCCGAAATAACTGCCGTCTCGCTGTCTGGATGAACAAACGTTTCTGCAGGAGTGAGAATGCGCACATCGACCGTGATCACAGGGTCTATGGGCGTCTCAGGGTCAGTGGGTGTTACCGGCACTTCTGGATCGACCGGCGTCTCCGGCTCAGGTGTCTTCACCGGCCGCTTGTTGATCGTATGGGCCACATGCTCCTGATTGGCGACCTGTGGTGGGGCAAGTGCGTGCTCTGCCTGCTTTGGCTCAGTCGAGCGCACGACATTTGGTTTGCGCGGAGGCGCCGTAAAATTCGCCGGAAGTCGCGAGTTTGCGTTCGGGAAACCGGAATTTACGACTGAGCGTGGCGTCGGCGGATTTCTTGTGCCCCCACGCTGCCCAGCGCGCCCGGCAAGCGCGGATTGCACCTGTCCGATGTCATTGCTCGTCGTGCGCCTCACCGCGCTACCACGGCCGCCACTGGCGGTCTGTATCGTATAGCCAGGCTCAAAAACACGACGCGAGATCCCTTGCGGGTCAGTAAAAATCAGTTCGTCACCAAATATGAGCGAAAAAGTCGACGAGTTCGCGTCATCTACCTTCAGGTTGGCGATGGCGCCGCGGATCCCGATCGTGCCGACCGGTGTCTTGACGCTGACAGCCCCCTCGTTTTTGGAAAGCTTGCCACCAACAAACCGTGCTGCCCCCTTGCTCAGAGTTGCGATCAGAGTTCCGGTGCCGGAATTTGGGTCATAGACGAATTCATCGATGATCAGATCGGACCCCGGCCCGACGGTAAAGGTAGAGCCATCATTCAGCAGGATTTGGGCCAATCCCTCGTCGCTCGTCTCGATCCGGTGGCGGTAAATTACGTTGTCCCCGAGCACCATCACCTGACGGGCCGCTCCTGGAGCCGTGCCATAAGTTGTCTTGTTGACAGCTGCTGTCACCCCGACCGGAGCGGCCTCAACGGAAAGAGCGTGCAAGGACAATGTCATAACGACAGCAACTGCGAGCACCACGGCGGGGCGAACGCCCTTTAAACGCGCAGACTTTTGCGCTGCTGAAGACATCATCAGAGAGCATTGGCGGCTTTGCTTCTTGCGCATCGCGCGCTCCCTCGTGTAGCTCACGGTCAAAAGGTCTTGATCAACGCAACGGAGGCTGCGACGTCGCTGTATGTGCTCAAGTCATAGTTGGAGAACAGTCTCCGATATTCGCCCGTCACACTCACAGCAAAATCGCTGCGTAGCGGTACTGTCAGAGTTGCACGCACGAATCCCTCATCGTCCTCCTGTGCTTCCGTCGCGCTGACGACTGGATCCGCGCCCTGAAAAGTTCGATGCAGGTAGCCTACATCCAGAGACGCGGACCAACTATGAGGTAGTGTTGGCAGCAATGAAGCAAACTGAACGGTCGCACCAGCGCTACCGCCAATTTCCCAACTCTGTCGCCAAACGCTCTTGGCTTCTTCAAAATCTCCAAGAACTGTCACACGAGCAGAAAGGGCACCCGTGAGTTGATGGGTGAGTGTCAGATTGCCCTTCAGCTGATATCCGGCACGGTCTGACAACGTCGGATTGGTGGCCGTGTCGTTATACCAGCGACGGCGAAACTCAAGCTTTCCGGAAAGCTCCGTCTTATCTGCTGGCCTTAGTGCGATCCGAGTGCCACCGCCCAAAGCAGCACTATAATTTGCATAATCCAGATGGACACCGCTAACGATACCATAAAGACCCAAGCGGCCACTGCCGATGCCAAACCTTGCGAGGTTTAGAGAAGGACCGAAGGTGACCTCCGACAACACGGTGTCGAGTCGACTGACATCGCGATAGTGGGATCCGTAGGCAAGGAAGTCTGCCTCCAGTGCGTCACCCTGCGTTCCCAGATCGTATCCCAGATGACCGGTAGAAACACCGTAAAGGTTGACATCGGCGCGGCCCGTCGAGGTCTCATCAAGTAAAAAGGTGCTGCCATTCAGGGAAATCGCTCGGCTACCCGGGGCTGCATTGGCGTTGCTCTGCACCCGAACACCCGCCAACAGCATGGCCTGAAAGTTCGTCGTTTCCTCCGAGGCGTCGATGGCGGTTAGGAACGACCGAACCCGAGATTCGACTTCTTCTGGAACCTCAGGCCCGCTAATGGCAGCAGTGAAATACTGCCGGGCCATTTCAGATGCCCCAATTCGGTAATACAACACACCGAGTTCAAGCTGAACGCGTGCCAGTCCCGGCGCAAAGATCAGCATTCTTTCAAATGTGCTGACTGCAGCTTCAAAATCGCCCAGCTGCGCAGAGACGCTGGCGTATTCGAAGGCAATATCCAGATTATCTGGCTGTACCAGCATTGCGCTCAAAAGCTGCTGCTGACGTGCCGGGAGAGTGGCCGTTCCCCCTTCCACCGTCTGGGCAGATGCAGGCACGATCAAGCTTGAGAGACCTAAGTAAAACAATAAGCATACACGACTAATCCAAGCGACAAAAGAATGCCATGTCAGACAACGTGCATATATCCCTGTTCTGCGTACAAATGCCTTCATGCGGAAAACTAAGATCTTAAATTGAAAAGAATAGAAATTAAGGAATACACAGAGAAGCACTGCATTCAAGATAAAATAAGGGCGCACCGAAATGAACTGGCGCGCCCTGAAAATTTCGATATTAAGTAAAAGCGATATTCCTAATGATACCCCGACTTACTTGATTACAATACGACCATCCGTGAAAGGCTTGTAACCGTTTGACTTGGCGATAAATTCGGCAACGACCTTTTCCAGGTTCGGGCCGTAGTCATAGGCTTCCTCGCCCTTTTCATCAAAGACAGAGTATCCGTCACCGCCGCCGCGCATGTAATTGTTGGAAACAACACCGTACACTTTTGCAGGATCAATCGGTGCCCAGGAATCGCCAGAACCAACCATCACATCGCCGATTCGTTCACCTGCAGGCTTGGAAGCGTCAACGCTGAACTTGAGGCCCGCAACCTGCGGGAAACGACCAGCGCCCTCTTCGATCTGCGAGACACCATTCTCCAAGGCTTCCACCACACCGGAGCCCGGCAGCAGGAAAGTCGCCAGGGTATTCTGGAATGGCAGCACCGTCAGAACTTCGCCCATGGTAATGTCGCCACTGTCGATGGAGGAGCGCAGTCCGCCACCGTTTTGAATGGCAATCTGAACGCCCTGCGCTTTCACACGGTCAAGCATGGCTTCGGCCACCAGATTGCCCATTGAGCATTCCATCGCACGACAGACGTCGCGAGAGCCTTCAATTGCCTCGGAGGTATGACCGATGACTTCCTGACGGATCTCATCCAACGGTTCGGCAAGCTGTTTGATGCGGTCCTTCAACTCGGCGTTTTCGACGATCTGCCCATCAACGACGATCGGCTCTCCAACGGCTTCGGTCACAACGCCCGCATCATCAAAGGTGACATTCAATTCGCCCAAGAACTTGCCGTAGGCATAGGCCTGCACGATGGCTGTCTTGCCGCCCTCCGGCGTATCGACCCAGGTCGGATAGGCACCCTTGGCCTTATCCGAGGTGTTCGACAGGTAGGTGTTCGAGTGCCCACCGACGATCACGTCAATTCCGGAAACACCGGCCGCCAGGGCCTTGTCGACTTCATAGCCAGAGTGGCTGAGCACAACGATCTTGTTGATGCCTTCAGCGCTGAACTTTTCGATTTCGGCCTTAACCGCTGCAATCGGATCCGAAAAGCTGACGTTGGGACCCGGGCTGGACAACTCATGTGTGTCTGCGGGTGTCAGGCCGATGAGACCGATCTTCTCGCCGTTCTTTTCGATCACGGTCGACGGCTTCAACACGTCTGCGAGCTGCGGCTCCTTGGAGACATCTGCGTTGGACAGCAGGATCGGGAAACCGACCGCGTCCATAAAGCCGCGCAGAACTTCAGGGCCATCGTCGAATTCGTGGTTGCCCACGGTCATCGCATCATAGCCGAGCGTGTTCATCATCTCGGCGGCGACTTTACCCTTATAGTAGGTGTAGAAGAGCGACCCCTGAAACTGGTCACCACCGTCCACCAGCAGGGAATTGTCGAGCGCCCCACGACGCTCCTTGATCAAAGTCTCAAGGCGTGCAGAACCACCAAAGCACTTGCCCTCGGCATCGTCTTCCTCACTGCAGCCGCTGTCATACTTGTTGATCGGCTCGATCCGGCTGTGGAAGTCGTTGGTGTGCAAGATGGTAATCTTGTAGTCGGCCAAGGCCGCTGAAGACAGAAGTGTGCCGGCTGCCAGAGCGGCCACCCCCCATTTGATAGACATACCCATTTCAATCACCTCATCTTTCAGGCTCGCTCGCCCTGAACGCGCAGGGTCTGCTGCCCCCCTTGACGCATCATGCTACCATGCAGTTACAACGATTTTTCGTCGCACCTGCACCGGAGAAAACACAGCCAGACCCGTCAGCTGCTCGCCGGCAAAGACGCATGCACTAAGGGCGCAGGTCAGCCGCTTTTTTACTCGAACAGTATGGAGGTGATTATTTTTTCACGACAAGACGTTTTTTTCACCGCCCAGTCCAAAATTATGCCAATTTCTATTAAGTATATGAAATATAATAATATTAAATGTTAGCCGAATAATCTCTCTAATTCACAGCCCACCTTGATCATCGTCATCAAGATCGTCCGTTTCCACCACTGGCACAGTATAGCTCTCGGTAAACCAGCGATTGAGATCGACCTTGCGACAGCGCTCTGAGCAAAAAGGAAAGTCCTCCTGGGTCGATAGCTTAGAGCAGATCGGGCAAGGGCGCATGGTCCGCGAAGGCTTGTTTTCAGCGTCACTCATGGTCCGCAATCCTTACAGAAGTTGTTTGAAGCCACCTGAGGCTACACGACTGCAGGCAGCGACTTGAGGCAGAGTATCAACACTCAACTGGCGGATGTCACCCAGTTCCGGTGGACCGGGTAGCCGGCCCCAGACAGCAGATTTACGGTTTCAATCAGAGGCAGACCGACCACGCTCGGATAAGAGCCCGTCAGCTTGACGACGAAGCTGCCTGCAAGTCCCTGGATCGCATAGCCGCCAGCTTTGCCACGCCATTCGCCGGAAGCAATGTAGTCGTCCATATCCTGACGCGACAGGCGCTTGAAGCGAACACGTGTTTCGACCAATTTGGTGCGCACCCGTCCATCAACGTCAATGACGCAGACACCGGTAAACACCCGATGACCGCGCCCCGACAGTAGTGAAAGACAGGCGAGTGCCTGATCACTGTATTCGGCTTTGGGCAGAATTCTACGGCCTACACCGACCACCGTATCGGCGGCCAGCACGATGGAATGGCGCAACTCGTCGGACCGTTCCGCGATGGCATGCACCGCCTTGGCCTTTTCTCTGGCGAGACGCAAGGCAAGCGCGCGCGGCGCTTCCAGCTTCTTTGGAGTTTCATCGACATCGGCCGGCATCAGGACATCCGGCTCAAGGCCGATCTGCTGCAAAAGCGCAAGCCGTCGTGGCGATGCGCTCGCCAAAATCAGCGAGGGGACCTTGATCATGTCTGTCCGTTGCTATTCTGGTGCCTATCCGGTCGGTGAAACCTGCCGGACTTACTTGAAGCGGTAGGTGATCCGACCCTTGGTCAGATCGTAAGGGGTCATTTCGACAAGAACCTTATCACCCGCGAGAACGCGAATACGGTTCTTGCGCATACGACCAGCTGTATGAGCAATGATTTCATGTTCATTTTCGAGTTTCACGCGAAAAGTCGCGTTGGGCAGCAGTTCCGTGACGACGCCCGGAAACTCCAGTGCTTCTTCTTTTGCCATTTGGTATCCTGGTTAAGGCGATCAATTGAGCGGCGAACCTAGCGGATCACTTCAACAAAGTGAACCGTTCATTTCCGCGTCTGTGAGGGGCATATACAAGGGTTTTGGGATCAGGTCCAGTTTGCCTTGGGACAAACCGGTTTGCAGCGCTCCAAGGGGCCCACTTCACCCGCTCGGTGGTGGTGTCCAGTCCAGCCGTTTCTTGATCCGCGCCATCAGTTGAGTGCGAATACCGCGATAGGCATCCAGGATCTGCGACCGGCTGCCCGTGGCAAGCGTCGGGTCCATCGTCGGCCAATACTCAACGTCCACCGCATCCGTACGGGTCATCTCAAGTGCCGCATGGTGGGCTTCAGGAGCCAGGGTGATGACCAGATCAAAACCGGATTCAGCCAGGTCCTCAAGTGTCTTGGGCTTGTGCTGGCTGGTGTCCATGCCAACTTCCGCCATCACACTGTCGACAAAAGGATCCGACACCCCCTGCCGCACGCCGGCCGAACGGACATAGATCTGCGAGGGGAAGAGCGCACGGGCTATCGCGGCTGCCATCGGCGAACGCACTGCATTCATGCCACAGACGAACAGCACCGAGGTTGGACGCCTCTTGATGGGTTCACCGCTATCGGGCGACACGAGGCTCTAGCCCTTCCAATGCAAGGCGTAGACAAGGGTAAACAGGCGTCGGGCCGTGCGGACGTCGATTTCAACCTTACCTTCCAGACGTTCCTGAAGAATGCTCGCGCCCTCGTTGTGCACACCACGGCGCCCCATATCGATGGCTTCGATCTGGCTTGGTGTCGAGCGGCGGATCGCGTCGTAGTAGCTCTCACAGATCATCTGGTAGTCCTTGACGATCCGGCGCAATGGCGACAGCGACAGAACATGAGTGACCACCTCTTCGCCGCTGGCACTCTGGATCTGGAAAATCAATTTCTTCTCAATGACCGAGATGCATAGAACGTATGCGCCAGCGGGAAAGCCCACCGGCTGAAAGGTATTGTCCTCAATCAGATCATAGATAGCGACGGCTCGATCATGCTCCACATCCGCTGTGGAACGGGCAATGGAGGCAGTGTCGAGCACCACATCGATCAGATGAGCACCTCTGTCTTCGCTTACTTCCGCCTCGCTCATCGCAACTCCTTGTCCCAATGTGCGACTGCCTCCACAGTCTATATCCGGACGCAAAACCGCTCCGGCTCACCCACCCTGCTAGAGGTTGAGCCGGATGGCAACAGATCTCGCATGACCAGAAAGACCTTCCGCTTCACCCAACACCACGGCCGACGGGCCGATCTGGCGCAGATTATCCGCAGTGCACTTCAAGATGGACGTGCGCTTGACGAAATCGAGAACAGACAGTCCAGAGGAGAACCGCGCAGAGCGGGCCGTCGGGAGAACGTGGTTGGAACCGCCGACATAGTCGCCTATTGCCTCCGGCGTATGGGCGCCGATAAACACCGCGCCTGCATTGCGAACCTTCTTCAGCAGCACTTCTGAATCGGCCACCGCCAACTCCAGATGCTCAGGCGCAATACGGTTGGACAGAGGCATTGCCGCCTCGATGTCGTCAACAACGATAATCGCACCGAAGTCGCGCCAGCTTGCTCCAGCAATATCAGCTTTTGGAAGGGTCTTGAGCTGACCTTCCACGGCCACTTCAACAGCATTTGCAAGGTCTGCGCTGTCGGTGATCAGGATGGACTGCGCGACCTCGTCGTGCTCGGCCTGGGCCAGCAGATCAGCGGCGATCCATTCCGGATTTGCGCTGCTGTCGGCAATCACCAGAACTTCCGACGGACCGGCGATCATGTCGATGCCAACGGTGCCGAATACACGGCGCTTCGCAGCTGCCACAAAAGCGTTGCCAGGACCGACAATCTTGGACACTGGTGCGATGGTTTGCGTGCCATAGGCAAGTGCGGCCACAGCCTGCGCGCCCCCAACACGGTAAATCTCCGTCACACCGGCAATATGCGCTGCGGCCAGAACCTGCGGGTTGAGAACGCCGTCGGGGCTTGGAACCACCATTGCGATGCGCTCAACGCCAGCAACCTTGGCCGGCACGGCATTCATCAGAACCGAACTGGGATAGGAGGCAAGACCGCCGGGAACATACAAGCCAACGGCCTCAACCGCCGTCCAGATGGAGCCGAGCTCAACCCCAATCGGATCGGTATACCGATCGTCCTTGGGCATTTGGCGGGCATGGTGAGCATGAATGCGCTCCCGCGCCAGTTCCAGAGCATCAATTGTGGCCTGTGGCACCTGCTGGAGCGCAGCGGCAATCTCTTCTTCGGAAACCCGCAATTCCTCCATGGAAGAGACAGTCAATCGATCAAACTTCGCCGTATACTCCAGAACGGCCGCATCGCCACGCTTGCGAACATCCTCCAGGATGTCCCGCACGATGTGATCCACGTCCTCAGACACTTCCCGTTTGGAAGAAAGAAGCTCTGTGAAACGAGCTTCGAAGTCCGGAGCCTGCGCGGAAAGGCGTTGCGCCATCGTGTCATGTCCTTGTGTGTCGGCCCTGCCACGTCGGGGCCTGTCGTGTCATATGGTGAGAGAATACATCGCGCGGCGCCGCACTTCGCAGTGCCAAGAGCTGATAGTTATCCCAGAAAATGCGTCGGTTTGTTATTCGTGCCCCAGGCAGCGCCAAGATCGGCAAGCTGGACCTCGATGCACTCCACGTCCAGGGCCATCACACCACCACCGGCGAATGTCAGGGTAAGCGTTCCCGCAGGGTCTTCGCCTGTATCAAAGGTGACAGCCAGCAACTCCAGCACTTGGGCCTTGTCGCTCTGCTCGATGTTGCTGGAGCGCATAGATTGCACCCTATGAACAGACAGAGCCGCGCGACGGCGCTCATATTGACCGGTACGTTTGTCTTTGCCTGATGTCCAGACGAAGCGGTTCATGACCAGAACTGCCGTTTTTTCGCGCGGCAAAAAGCGGATATCGCCAACGCTCAGAACAGCATCCTGCACGTGAGCAGAGACAACAGCGAGATCTTCAAGGTCGAGGGCGGCGAGTTTCAGCTGTTCCATGACGATTCTATTGGCAATCCGGGCTTGGGGGACGGGGCGGACGAACGGCAACAAGAGGCTTGCCAGCCAGCTCATCACCCTGCTTGATGACCTACAAGCAATAGGCCGGTTTGACAATCCGCCAGTTGGGCGCACGCCCTCAGCAGTGCTCGTGAAAAAGCCCAGCCCTCCGCAAGGAAGACTGGGCCTGACATTCATCAAAACGACAAGGCCAGATTGGCGGCACCCTGGATCAGCCGGAAATACGCTCGATCTGTGCACCGCATCGGGTCAGCTTGTCTTCTAGACGCTCAAAACCGCGATCCAGATGATAGACGCGGCTCACCGACGTTTCACCTTCCGCTGCCAGCCCCGCGATCACCAACGACACCGATGCGCGCAGATCAGTTGCCATGACAGGCGCTCCCCGCAGGGTCCCGACACCGTCAACGAAGGCCGACCGGCCCTCGATATGGATCTGTGCGCCCAGGCGAGCCAATTCCTGCACATGCATGAAGCGATTTTCGAAAATCGTCTCCGTGATGCAAGAGCGGCCTTCCGCCTTGGTCATCAGTGCCATGAACTGGGCCTGAAGATCCGTCGGGAAGCCCGGGAAAGGCTCCGTCGTGATATCGACAGCCTGAATGCCGTTGCCATTGCGGCGAACGCGCAGGCCATTGGCCTCCTCGGTGATTTCCGCCCCGGCTTGGCGCAGAGTATGGAGTGCACTTTCCAGCAGGTCGCCTCTGGCCCCCTGCAGCAGAACGTTGCCACCAGTCATGGCGACTGCCATGGCGTAAGTCCCCGTTTCGATCCGGTCTGCCACGACGGCGTGATGTGCACCATGCAGGCGCGGCTTGCCCTGAATGCGGATGGTCGGGGTCCCCGCCCCTTCAATCTCCGCGCCCATCGCCTTCAGGCAATTCGCAAGATCGACAACTTCCGGCTCACAGGCCGCATTGACGATCTCCGTTTCGCCCGAAGCCAGTGTAGCGGCCATCATGATGGTGTGGGTGGCGCCAACCGAAACCTTCGGAAAGACAACCTGCGCGCCCTTCAGGCCATTCGGTGCCTTGACGACGACATAACCGGCCTCAATTTCGATGTCGGCGCCCAGCGCGGCCAGACCGTCAATGAAGAAATCGACTGGACGCGTGCCGATCGCACAGCCGCCAGGCAGGGACACCCGGGCTTCGCGGCAGCGCGCCAGAAGCGGACCGACCACCCAGAAGCTGGCACGCATCTTGGAAACAAGTTCATAGGGTGCAGTGGTATCGACAATTTCGCGGGCTGTCAGATGAACAGTCTGGCCTTCCAGCTCGTCCTGCCCATTGCGCTTGCCGTTGACGGAATAATCAACGCCATGGTTTTGCAAGATCTGAGTCAACTGAGCCACATCGCGCAAACGCGGCACATTGCTCAGGGTCAGTGTCTCGTCAGTCAAAAGCGAAGCGATCATCAGCGGCAGCGCTGCGTTCTTGGCGCCAGAGATCGGAATGATGCCGTTGAGCTCTGCGCCCCCAACAACCTTGATGCTGTCCATAAACCCATCCCAAAGGTTAAATGCCGCGCCAGACTTTATCCTCAAAGAGACATCCGTCGCGTTACTTGGTTGACTAAACCCCGCCTCTACACGCTCCGTGTGGCCCACGCAAGGCGAAGCCATGGCGAGATCAAGAGCTGCCCAGGCCCCCACGATGACGGCAGCCAGTTGAGTCTCGCTTGAGCTCTAAGGCCAGCACTCGAGATCTGAGCCTCGATCCCGAACGTCTTACGCCTCATCCCGTCGCGACTTGGCTGCCGCCTTGCGCCGCCGCAGGTTGACCCTCAACGCCTCCGCCAGCCGCTCATCGCGACTTTGCCTCGACTTCGTGCCTGACTTTTCGCTCACTGTCTTCGACTGTCTCTTGACCTGAGTTTGAGCCACAGATTGCTTCGGGACTTGCGCTGCCATCTGAAAAAGCGCCTCAACATCTTGCGGTGCGGAGCCGCCGCCCCCCGTCGCGTCGCTTGAAGAGATCTTCTTTACAGCTTCAGAGTTGTTTCGATCGTCTGTCATATTCAGCCGCTGAGTGTTGCCAATTTCCTGAGCTTTCATTTCATGAAACGCCCTTCGATCGCAAGCCATCTGGCCAGATGGGATACGACACCGGGCTCGTTCGTTATTTCCCCTCTCCCGCACGTTGGCCCAAACATTTGAGAACGAGAAAACCCAGGACCCAGCGTATCGGTTCGAGTTTTATACAGGTTCAATTCCTTATACCCGCTTATCCACAAACCGGATTTCCCGCCAAATTCTGCGCTTTGATATCACCTCCGGACGTTTCCCAAGGCGTGTCGAAATTTGTTTCCCAGACAAAAATGCAAAAACAACAAAGAGCGCTTGCACGGCTTCGGGACTTATGGCAAAAGCCCCTCATTCCGGACGGCATCGCCGCCGGGGCACAGCACTGACTGGCCTTCAAGGTCTTCTGTTTCAGGCACTTAACCAAAGTCCTCATAACAGAATATAGCAGCTCTCAAGAGCTACAAGAAGTCAGACAGCATCGATGCTGCCGTAGCTCAGGGGTAGAGCACTCCCTTGGTAAGGGAGAGGTCGAGAGTTCGAATCTCTCCGGCAGCACCATTTATTTCAAAATGAAATCAATATCTTTTGCGAAGCAGCTGGTTTTTCCTTGCGATTTGCCTGGCATGAACAAGCTGTCACAGCGTCTCTCTCAACACGCCCGACCAGCCCCGAGTTTACTGCCGTCTCCGAGCTGCGACAGCGCGCCAACGCAGTTTCGGCGCAGCACGGATCGCCGCTTGAGAGCGTGGGGTTGTGTGGGACCTGCTTAAACCACGCGCAAGTCGGGGGACATGGCCCGTCCCGCCAAGGCAGAATGCTGGGTCTCGGCTTTTTCCAGAAGTCCCGAGAGGTGCTCACCAAGATAGTCGACAATCGGCGACTGCTTTTTGGCCTGAGTGTAGATTGCCAGGCGGGTCGCCGGCAGTGGCGGAAACCCATCCTGTTCTTTCAGAACCTTGAAGCCATCGAGGATCGCACCAGCAGGAAGCGGACAGATACCGGCCCCCGACTGCACTGCGACCTGGGCTGCGGCGACACTGGACGTCGTGATCCGCTCATACCAATGACGGCCTGCTCGAGAGAGAGCCTTGAAGGTCATCTCCCTGAAGGGGCATGGCTCTGGAAACAAGATCAGCGGAAGCGGATCGACAAGCGGACAGATGTCACTCACCGCCCAATGCAATGGCTCCTCAACGACGCGGTTCGGTTCTGCCTTCGACGGATTGACCAGGGCGAGCGCGAGGTTGATCTCATTACTTGATAGCCGGTCATGCAAGGTGGCGCTGTCGGCAACAGTCATCTGCAACTTAACGTTTGGATGCGCGCGCACGAAATTGCAGAAAATCGATTGCAACTGCCCGGTCGCGTACCACTCCGGTAGGCCCACATGAACGGTGCCGGTCAATTCCGGCGCAGAGAGACGCATGCGCGCCTCTTCGTGCGTCTTCAGGATTTCGGTGGCATGCTGGTACAGGATCCGCCCGGCGGGGGTCAGGTTCATCGTTCTGGCCGTCCGCTCGATCAGCGGTTTGCCGACACGATCCTCCAACCGCCTGAGCTGAGTACTGACACACGGTTGGGTTCGGTTCAATTTGCTCCCAGCATGAGTGACATTTCCGCTTTCCGCGACCGCCACAAATGCTTCCAGCAATTCGATATTGAAACGTCCGATAGTCATCCTGCGCAGCCTCCGCACTTCTGGCCCAGACCCTACGTCCAAGGCACCATTCACGCCTGTTCAGAGGTACCTGGCGCAAGGCTCACCCGTGATTTGCAAGCATAACGTTTCATTATGGGTCGATTCAATTAAAAATTTAGAGGGCCGGTCAAAAGCTCGTATTCCGGGAGCATAGTTTCTTTTCTCAAGGTGGGTATTGCCATGTCCGTTGCGCATACAATGAGCTTAATCGACATCATCGAGACGCCAGAGCGACCAATCACGTTGCAGCAAAAAGTCCAAAAGACCATTGCATCCCATACAGAATTTTCGCTGAACCGGATCGTGACCCAGGACAACCGGGTCAAATATGCCCGACCCGACGGGGAGGATACTCCCCACGACCATCTGAATGAAGTGTTTCAGCTGATGCGTCAGTTGAATGAGGTCGGCGTGAGCTCTCACTCCCTTGGGCGCACACGCGCAGGTGGCATGTCTTTTCGCAAGGCGCTGGAACAGGCCTGCGCCCAAATTGCTGCCGATCTGAACGGACGCGCGCTGGTTTATGTGGAACTTGGACCAGAACCGGTGAAGACGGGATTTGTCCTGAAGACCCTGGCACAGCTCGGTGTCAGCATCGACCGCTATATTGCCGTCGACATCAATCCCAAGTCGGCAGCACCGATGCGGGCCAATCTTGAAAAGATCATCCCCGGCACCCCAATGCAGTTCGTCACGGCTGCCTTCGAGACCATTCGGCTGGAAACATTGCTGGAGCCTGAAGCCCCGCCTGCGCTTATCACAATGCTCGGTTTTCAGGAAGGCAATGATGACCCCTTCACTGTCAATGGATGGCTGCGTGACATCGCCCGGCAAGGTGATCTGCTCCTGTCGGAGAGCCAACTTTATCGCCGCAATGAGGTCTCCAAGATCCCGGCCTTTTATGGCCACGCCGCCATGCAACGGTTTTCCCGCATAGCATTCGAGCAAGCCATAGACCGCACGGCACCGACCTTGAACCGCTTTTTCCTGCTCCCTGTCACCTTTCAGGACGGAGAAAGTGCCCAGGTCGCCATTCTTGGCGAGGAGTTTACTCACTCAACCTATGGGCGCTCCTTGCACGTTTCCAACTTCTGCCTGAAACTAACCGCCGATCAGTATCGTCATTACCGGCAGCACGGCAGCTATTTCGAAATCATCGGCGAGAGTTTTACAGATGACGAGACCCTTCACTTCCAGCTCTCCCGCCGGACTTGAGCCACCACTGCTGAAAGCTCGCGGCCTGACGGCCGCGGGCCTTGCCATTGTGGCGGCAACCTACGGGCTGGCGCGCTATTGCTTCGGGCTCTTTCTGCCGGATATCAGGGACGAGTTCCAGCTGGCGACCGAGACCGTCGGGCTGATCGCCGGCTCGTCCTATATCGGCTATCTGGCGGCAACATTCATCGGGTCCTGGCTGTCGACAACCTACGGCCCACGGTTGCCGATCATTCTGGGGGGGCTCGCGGCGACGCTGGGCATGGGCATCATCGCCCTTTCCACAACCCCACTGATTTTGGCAGCCGGTGTCTTCATCGCCGGCACCAGCCCAGGCCTTTCCTACCCGCCGTTTTCCGACGTTATCGTCAGACACACAGAAAGCTCACGGCAAAACACCGTCTACGCATGGATCAACTCGGGTACTGGTTTCGGCGTGGCGATTGCCGGGCCACTCGCTCTTTATGCCGGGCAGGATTGGCGGCTGGCATGGTTCGCCTTTGCCGCTCTGGCCTTGATGATCACCGTTTGGAACCTGATCGTGTTGCCGCCACCCCAGCCGACGCGCAGACAGCGTTCCATCGGCGTCCCAACACATGTACTGATGCGACGGGAAAACGGCCCTCTGTTCACGGCGGCACTGATCTTCGGAGTGGTGACAGCCATCTACTGGACCTATGCGGTCGAGCTGCTCCATACGCTGACTGACGACCCGCAGGCGCCGATCCTCTTCTGGATCATTCTGGGCGTGGCGGGGATTAGCGGGTGCTTCGCCGGGGGGGTGGTTGACCGGTGGGGGCTGCGACGGGCTTATTTTGCACTCGTGATCCTCGTTGGCCTGGCAGTGGCCTCCTTGCCGCTACTAATCCAAGCGCCCGCGGGGATCTACTTCTCCGCCGCCTGTTTCGGCTCCGGTTTTATCGTCATGACAGCACTCTTTGGCATCTGGAGCATGGGCGTCTGCCGCGACATGCCTTCCATAGGCTTTGGCATGACATTTTTCCTGATCTCTCTCGGCCAAGGCGTGGGGCCAGTCCTGGGTGGCTATCTCATCCCGGTTTTCGGCGAACCAAATCTCTTCCTTGCCGCCGGCTTGTTGTGCTTCAGTCTGGCGTCGCTCGCCCCTGGCAAAAGCTATGCTCCTACCAATTCCGAACAGGCGTGAAGGAGGCATAATTTCCCATTATGACGTAGGGGGTTCCCATAACCGCTATTTGCTGGTCCTCCCCGGTTTTCGCGAACATCATCCCGACACGCCCAGATCGACACCCGATATAGTTGAAGCTCATGATTGTGACACTGCCCCGCCAAGACATGCCTCTCCTTGACGTCGAGTTGTGCCGCGCGATGTTTGAGAAGAACCCGGACAAAATGATCGAGCTGCTGTCAGAGTGGCTGGAAACCAATCAGCTGACTCCAAGCCAGTGGTTCAACGTACCCCCCTATCTTCGGGAAGTGCTGTCTGAGGGGCAACGACACACTCTACCGAATTGACGCTGGCACCAGCCTTCGTTGCGGCACACCAGCGACCTTCAGCCTCGGCGCAATGCCAACTCATTTGCTTCTGAATCTCGACAAAAGCAGCAAATACAAGCTGCATTTCACGCACCGGCTTATGCACAGAAAAGCCGGCACGGGCATTTAGGCTCGCCTCCACGTTTGCGTCATGGTACGGCAACAATCATTTGTTAGCAGGGAAAAGACTTGGGCGGCCTCATCGCCCATCGGCAGTTTTCCTCCCCAGACGATTGGACGAGTAAATGCGCGTTGCGATGATTGGAACAGGCTATGTCGGATTGGTCTCCGGCGCATGCTTTGCCGACTTCGGTCACCAGGTTATCTGCATCGACAAGGATGCCTCCAAGATTGATGCGCTGAAGGACGGCCGCATCCCAATCTATGAACCCGGCCTGCAAGACCTTGTGGCCAAAAACGTTGCGGAAGAACGCCTTTCGTTCTCCACGGAAGCTGAAGAAGCGATCCGCCAAGCTGATGCTGTCTTTATCGCTGTCGGCACACCGACACGGCGCGGAGACGGTCACGCCGACCTGTCCTATGTCTATGCAGCAGCAGAAGAAATTGCAGGGCTGATTGAAGGTTTCACGGTGGTCGTCACCAAGTCCACTGTGCCTGTCGGTACTGGTGACGAGGTGGAAGCCATTATCCGTCGAACCAACCCGGAGGCGAAGTTCGCGGTTGTTTCCAACCCGGAATTCCTGCGGGAAGGCGCGGCTATCAGCGACTTCAAGCGCCCCGACCGTGTTGTCGTCGGAACGGAAGATGACGCGGCGGTCGAGGTAATGCGCGAGCTGTACCGTCCGCTTTACCTCAACGAAACGCCGATCATCGTGACCCGACGCAGGACGTCGGAACTGATCAAGTACGCAGCAAATGCATTCCTTGCCGTGAAGATTACCTTCATCAACGAAATCGCAGACCTGTGCGAAAGCGTTGGTGCCAATGTCCAGGAGGTTTCGCGCGGCATCGGCCTCGACAACCGCATTGGCTCCAAGTTCCTGCATGCCGGCCCAGGCTATGGCGGATCTTGCTTTCCCAAGGACACGCTCGCCCTGTCCAAAATCGGTCATGATGCAGGATCACCCCTGCGGATCGTCGACAGCGTCATCGACGTGAACACAGCGCGTAAAAAGAAGATGGCGGACAAGGTCATTGCGGCCATGGGCGGCGACGTCAACGGCAAGACGATTGCGCTCCTCGGCCTGGCCTTCAAGCCGAATACCGATGACATGCGCGAGGCCCCGGCGATCGATATCGTTGCCAAGCTGCAAGAGGCCGGAGCGGTTCTGCGTGCCTACGACCCGGCTTCCATGGAGGAAGCCGCAAAAGTTATGCCTGATCTGATGTTTTGCGATGGCCCCTACCATGCCTTGGAAAATGCTGACGCCGTGGTGATCATTACCGAATGGGATCAGTTCCGTGCGCTCGATCTGAACCGGGTCAAGACCTTGCTAAAAGCTCCCAAGGTCATCGACCTGCGCAACATCTACAAGCCGGACTATATGGCGGACCGTGGCTTCGACTACACCAGCGTTGGGCGTGCTTACTGACAGGACGCCTTCGCGCCTGACAGGATGAACTCTGGGAAAAACATCAAAACCCGGGTCACTGCCCGGGTTTTTTCTTATTGTATCATTGGGTTGGAACGATCTACCTGGATCAGGCCGGTTCGACCAGCTGTACAAGTCGGCGCAGCGCCAACTCGTAGCCCAGAATGCCACACCCCGCGATAACACCATCCGCGCGCAGCGACACATAAGAGTGATGGCGGAAGCTCTCACGCTTGTGGACGTTGGAGATATGGACCTCGAACACCGGAGACTCGAAGGTGTTCAGCGCATCAAGGATGGCCACCGACGTGTGTGTGTAGGCAGCAGGGTTGATCACCAGCCCGCAAGCTTCATTGCGTGCTTCATGGATCCAGTCGATCAACTGGTGTTCGGCATTGCTCTGGAAAAACTTGAGGCCAAAGCCGAGCGGTTCGACGAGCGCGCGGCAGTTGGCCTCCACATCAGCCATTGTGTCGGAGCCATAAATCTCCGGCTGGCGTGTTCCGAGAAGATTGAGGTTCGGCCCGTTGAGGACGTAAATGGTCTTCACGATCAATCCTGTTGGTTTAACCCGGCTGACCCGAATGCCTGCCGGACATGCCTTTTATCTTCCCACCATGAACCAACTGTCAATTGCAGGGCTGAAGCCGCGCAGCCGGGGACGAAAAAATGGCTATTTCAGGGGATGTGCAGGCTCTGCCAACACGGAACGGGAAGCGGTAATCAATTGATTGCCGCAACCTCACCGCTACCTCCGACCGGCTGACCTTCACCACCAGGCGAGCCTTGCCAGATCTTCTGACGATTGCGGATCTCGCGCGGAGCCGGTCCGAAATAGCTGGCTGTCTTGATGAAATCACGTGGGTGCAGGATGACGCTGGAAATGCGCTGGTAAAGCGCCTTGGCCGAAATCGGCTTCGACAATAGCTCATGCACGCCGAGACGACGCGCCTCGACAATCCGGCTGCGCTCCGTGTGGGCAGTCACCATGATGATCGGAATATAGGCGAACGGGTTGTTCGGGCTGCGGATCATGCGAACCATGTCCGCACCATCGAGAATCGGCATAACCCAATCCAGGATCAAGATATCTGGGTTGGCACGGTCCATCGCTTCCAGGCCCGACGCGCCATCTTCCGCCTCCACAATGCGTCGGGCACCGAAGCCCTGCAACATGGTACGGATGATCGTGCGCATGTAGGCACTATCCTCAACCAGCAAAAATGTCAGCGAGGAAAGGTCCAGGCTCACCGCGTTACCTCCGTGTTCTAGGAAAAGCCTTGTCAGAAAAGTCTGAAGAGAGAGTTATTAACCGCCCAAAGGGATAAATTTCAGTTCGATACCTAGCCATATGGCTAGGCGCCGCTTAAATAGTTTAGGATACCTCTAAACTGAGTTAAAAGTAGAAATCGCGGTACTCTTTGCGCTCGGTCAATTCGCCAGCAAGGAATTCGCCGTAGATTGGTTGCGAAAACAGGCTCCTGTCAGGACGGACATCAAGGGGCCATACATTTGAAGGGCACGACCTGGAGGGGATCAGCCCGCGCAGAACCTGCGCTCATCCTTCCGCGTCAATATGCCAGTCGACGTTCAGACTTCGGGTCACTAGGGTCTGACGGACAAACGCCAGGATAATAGGTTCACTCAATGAACTATAAAGAAACCTTTGAAAACGCGATTGAAGCCCTGCGGGACGAAAAGCGTTATCGGGTTTTTGCCGACCTCGAACGTATCGCGGGCTCTTTTCCGAAAGCCATCTGGCGGGCGGAGAACGGCCTCGAACGCGAAATCACAGTCTGGTGCTCCAACGACTATCTCGGGATGGGGCAGAACAAGGATGTGATCTCCGCTCTGACAGAGGCCGCCCAGACCATGGGCGCCGGTGCGGGTGGTACGCGCAACATTTCCGGAACCAACCACCCACTTGTCCAACTGGAACACGAACTTGCCGACCTGCATGGCAAGGAAGCGGCCTTGGTGTTCACATCCGGATTTGTTTCGAACGAAGCCGCAATCTCGACCATCGCCAAGCTTCTGCCCGACTGCTTGTTGCTCTCCGACCAGCTGAACCATGCCTCGATGATTGCCGGTGTTCGCGGATCAGGCACGGCCAAGCAGATCTGGCGGCACAATGATCTGGAACACCTGGAAGACCTTTTAAAGGCCGCCGGAAAAGACCGCGCCAAGCTGATTGTGTTTGAAAGCGTCTATTCAATGGATGGCGATGTAGCCCCGATCGAGCGCATCGCGGATTTGGCCGATAAATACAACGCCATGACCTATATCGACGAAGTCCACGCAGTTGGCATGTACGGCGAGCGCGGTGCCGGCATCTGTGAGCGCGACGGCGTCATGGACCGGATCGACGTCATCGAGGGAACAATGGCCAAAGCCTTTGGCGTGATGGGCGGTTATATCACCGCCAGCCAGGCGATCGTCGATGCTGTTCGCTCCTATGCACCGGGCTTCATCTTCACCACCGCCCTGCCGCCAAGTCTTGCAGCTGCCGCCTGTACTTCCATTCGCCACCTGAAGTCGTCTCAACGCGAACGTGAAATGCACCAGCGTCAGGCTCAGCAAACCAAGGACAAGCTGGCGGCGGTCGGTCTGCCTGTCATGCCGTCGGAGACCCACATCGTGCCCGTTCTCGTGGGCGATCCGGATCTTTGCAAGAAGGCATCCGACATGCTTCTGGAAAAGCATGGCGTCTATATCCAGCCAATCAACTACCCCACTGTTCCGCGCGGCACCGAGCGGTTGCGGATCACTCCGACGCCGCTGCATGATGATGCCTTGATTGTTGATCTATGCGCGGCACTGGAAGACGTCTGGGAGGCTCTCGGCCTGCCAAAGGGGAAAGTCGATGCCGACTGTCGGATCATCGAATTGGAAAATACCCCGGCACCGGCGATCTACCCTGCCGCCGGCGGATAACGTCTATTTCGCACACCAGGTATCGGAAGGCCGACGATTGATTTCGTCGGCTTTTTTCGTCATCGTCCGGCGAACATCTTTCTGATTGCAGGTTTCGACAATGTAATTAACCTGCCTTTAGGTGCCGAAGCCTATTCTCTTTCGACAATAGATTTTTATAAACTCGACGCAGTGGGCGGCGGGACAGGGCAAAACAGATGACTGTGCCATTCATACCCGGACCGGAAGACAACCGAGCCTCTCCTGTGGGAACGCGCTTTGAAGCACAGCTTCGCGCCGCCTCCGATGTCTCGGACGATGGCCGTGCGCCCAAACGCCGGCGTGAGAGTCTGCTGCTGTTTTCCGGCGTCGGACTTTTGATCCTTTCGGCTTGCATGGTTGTTATCGCGGGCATCGACTAGGTTTAATCCGCCAGATCATCGTCTTCCAGAATACGCCACTTGGCGCCTTCGAGATCCTCATACTGACCGCTTTTTAGCGACCACAGAAACCCGACGAGGCCGACAAGCCCGAGGGCAATGGCAATCGGTATGAGATAAATCAGAACGTCCATCAGATACCCTCCGGGGCTATCCGTTTAAGCTTCCGGCCAGCTGAAAAACGCAGTCGGAGCGCATTCGCTGTCACCACCAGGGATGAGGCCGACATCGCCAGCGCCGCCATCAGCGGAGTGACGAAGCCTGCCACCGCCACCGGCACCGCAATCGCATTGTAGCCAACGGAAATCCAAAGGTTCTGCTCCATCGCTGCGCGGGCTCTTCTCGACAGGACCAGAGCTTCCAACACGGGACGCAGATTCTCGCCCAAAAAGACAGCATCAGCGGCGGCTTGCGACAGATGCACAGCGGTGACCGGCGAGAGCGAGACATGGGCAGCAGCCAGAGCAGGCGCATCGTTCAGGCCATCTCCCACCATCAACACTTTTGCGCCTTGTGCCTTCAACTCTTCAAGATGGGCAATCTTGTCGGCAGGTGTCAGTTGTGCCTGCCAGCTGGGGACAGAGACGCGCGCCGCGATGTCCTCAACCGCTGCCATGCGGTCGCCGGACAGGATTTGAAGCCGGTAACCTGCCCCTGACAAGCACTTCAGAACTTCAGCCGCGTCTGGCCGCAGGGCCTGATGCAATGGCAGGAGCCTCACAGGACGATCTCCCAAACGAACTGCGAGCAAAGAGGCCCCCGGATGCGACCTTAGACAGCGCGCGACCTGCACCGGATCCGCTTCGCAGAACTCCGGGCTGCCGATCCGCAAGGCCATGTCTTGCCAGGAGGTCTGCAGCCCCCGCCCCGGCAGCTCCTCCGCTGCCTCTATCGGTTCAAGTTCGCCAAAGGCCCGCGTTGCGGCCTGGGCCAGTGGATGCTTGCTCGACAGCGCCAACCGTGCACCAAGATGCGCGACCTCATCATCAAGCAGGGTCTCGTCCAGAAGCACGGGCTCTGCCTTCGTCAATGTTCCGGTCTTGTCGAAGACAACGGTATCAACTTCCGCCAATCGCTCGATGGCATCGCCAGAGTTCAGCAGTACACCAGCCCGAAACAACTGACCAGAAGCCACAACCTGCACTGCTGGAACGGCCAGGCCGAGTGCGCAGGGACAAGTGATGATCAGCACCGAAATTGAAATCACCAGGGATGGCTGCCAGTCGAGGCCGGCAAGCCACCACCCGATGAAGGTCAGCGCAGCAGCCCCGTGGACGAGTGGCGCATAGGCCTGCGCTGCCCTATCGGCGATCTGGACATAGGCCGAGCGCGCCTGAGATGCCGTCTCCAGCAACCGATTGACATCATCCAGAAATGTGCCACTGGCGGCCGCCGTGACCAGAACCGTCAAAGCTCCGGCACCATTCAGCGTACCGGCATAGACGGGCTGGCCAGCTCCAATCGGAACCAGCATGGTTTCGCCGGTGATCAGACTCTGATCGAGTTCGGAGTTGCCGTGCTCTACCGTACCATCGACCGGAATTCTCTCTCCTGCGGCCACCAGGACCCTGTCCCCTGACTGAATGCGCGACAGGGGCGTTTCCCGGACGGTTCCATCTGCCCCGATTCGCCCTGCAACCTCTGCTCTCAGGGCCGTCATATTCTCTGCAAACGATCGGGTCCGGCCGCGCATGTTGTGGTCCAGGTAGCGACCAACCAGAAGGAAAAACAACAACATGACTGCAGACTCGTAATAGGCATGCTCCTGATGCTGCGCAGTCTGGACAAGCGAGAGGCCAATCGCCAGTAAAACTCCGATCGCAATCGGTACATCCATATTCAACCGACCTGCCTTCACTGCACTCCAGGCGTTCCTGAAGAAGGTCTGACCGGCATAGGCAACCGTTGGCAGGGCAATCAACGCTGAAAGCCAATGAAAAAAGTCGCGGGTTTCAGGCGTGATGTCGGTGGCATTTCCGGACCAGACAGAGACCGACAGAAGCATGATGTTCATGCCCGCAAAACCTGACACCGCAAGCGCTCTCAAAAGGCGCTGGCCCGCTTCATCCTGACGTTGCCCGTGATGTGCCGGATCAAACGGATGCGCTTTGTATCCCAGGCGTGAAAGCACCGACAGGATTTCCTCAGGCGAGGTTTTCTCCTGCTCCCAATCGACTGAAAGCCTATGACTGGTGAGATTGACACGGGCGTGATGAAGGCCCGGCATCCGTGAAAGACCGCGTTCGATCTCTCCCATGCAGGCAGCGCAGGTAATGCCGTCGACGGCAAGGTCCATGTGAACCAGGCCTCCTGCTGCCGGGGTCATGAAGGCTTCCCAGTCGCGCTGATGCACGCTCACAGTCAGTCGTCCTCATTCTTCAGAAAAAGTCTGTTCTCAGAGCGAAACAACCGTTGATCTCCCCGACGCGCCTCAAGCACCAATTCCCAGTTCCCTCCGGCAAGGCCGGTGGCTGATGCCTGATAGACACCACTTTGAACTTCGCTCAGGGCCAGCGAAACATCACCGCCCTTATGCGCCGGATGTTCCATGACCGCGATGAAATCCAGTCCTGCCAAAACGTGGCCTTCATGGTCCTTCGGCTCGATGCGAAGCATGGCGGCACCGCCGACGACGCGTGTCAGAGAGGCCGACACCAGCCAACCACGTTCCGCTTGGGCACGCGCATCTGCCAGCTCCTGATTGTACGCCTGCCCCGCTTTGTAGGAGCTTTCCACCACCACGCCGGGAAAGGAATTCAGGGCCAGATAAACAAAGACACCGTTGGCAGAGAAGATCACGGCGAAGAAGCCTATGATCCAGAAAAGCACTCTGCGCCCGGTCAAAAGTTTCACGTCGGGAGGAGCCCCGTTGCGCTCGACCGTGGTCATTTCATCTCTCCTCTGGGGACTTTGAAATAGTCTTCGGTGGTCACTACCTCTCCCATCACGCTTTCCGTCAAACGGAAGGTTATGGAGGTGCTTTCTGCAAGTTCGCGCGCATCAGGCACCACGACCAGCACACGCAATTCCCGTGTGCGATCCGGCCCAATCGCGATGACCGGGCGGCCGGCAAAACTGTCCTCGATCCCGACTGCCGTTATTTCCGTATCCGCTGGCAATCCCTCGACGTGCAGCATGAAGTGACGTTCGTGGGTCCGCTTGTTCAAAAGGCGAACCGTGTAGCCATTGCGCACGCCCTTGTCGGACAAGCTGACGTAGATTGGATTGCGATCATGCAGGACGCTGATGCCCGCATAGTCGCGGGTCAGAAGTGCTGTCAGCATGATGGCACTGACACCCACGATGATGGCTGCATAGGCCACCGTACGACCGCGAACAATCTTGTAGACGCTGTCCTTGCCTTCTACCCTGCGCTCGATGTTCTCGTCCGTATCATAGGCAATCAACCCGGAAGGCTTGCCGACCTTCTGCATGACCGCATCGCAGGCATCAATGCAAAGCCCACACTGTATACAGTCCAGCTGTGCCCCCTTGCGGATATCTACACCTGTTGGGCAGGCATGCAGACATTGGTAGCAGTCGACACAGTCCCCTGCAGGAAGTCCTTGCAACTCCAGAGCCTTGTTGTGCTTCAAGGATCCACGCGGCTCACCACGGTCCCAGCGGTAGGTAACATTGAGCGCCTGTTCATCGGTCAGAGCGGCCTGAATCCGCGGCCAGGGGCACATGTAGATGCAAACCTGCTCACGCATGTGCCCGGCCAGCAGATAGGTGGTTGCCGTCAGAATGCCGATCCAGACATAAGCAACGACAGGCGCTTGCAAGGTCGCAAGATTATAGACGAGCGTCGGCGCGTCCGAGAAATAGAGCACCAATGCTCCACCGGTCCACCAGGCCACCATCAGCCAGAGAAAATGTTTCGTCGCGCACTTTCTGACCCTGCTGAAAGTCCAGGGCTGCTTGTCGAGGGCAATGCGCGCGCGCCGGTCTCCTTCGACCTTGCGTTCAATGAAGAGAAACAGGTCCGTCCAGACGGTCTGCGGACAGAGATAGCCGCACCAGAGTCGCCCGGCGACAGCGTTCATCAGGAACAGGGTGACCGATGCGATGATCAGGAGGCCGGTAATATAATAGACTTCCTGGGGCCAAATCTCGATGAAGAAGAAATAGCCGCGCCGCCCTTCCAGATCGACCAGCACCGCCTGACTGGGCGCATTGGGCCCACGATCCAAGCGAATGAATGGGAGGAAGTAGTAGATACCCAGAGTGATGAAAAGCAGCGTCCACTTGATCTTCCGGAACGTGCCATGCACCGCCATCGGATAGATCTTTTGGGCCGAGGCGAACCAATCCTGGTCCTTTTCGGCGCCCGCCCTGTCTGCTTCGGCGCTCATGCCGTTCGTCCTTTTGTCTGAAAGAAAGGATCTCCCTGCCCCTGGGCTGATCCTTCTGTTTGGTCAGTGGGCCGGAGCATGCTGTCCGGCCCACTGACCCTGCTTGTAGAGCCTCGCTGTCCTTGCGACTTTGCGGCGGATCAAATCTCGCAAGGTTTATTCGCGATCAGACCGCCCAAAGCGTCTTGCACGGCGGACTACTGCCCCCCGCCGAAGGAGTGGACGTAGACTGCAAGCGACTTGATGGTGGCCTCGTCCAGTCGGTCCACCCAAGCCGGCATCACGCCGTTCCGCGGGCTATGAACCTGCTTCTTGATGGCCTCCAGGGACTTGCCATAGAGGTAATTCGCCGACATCAGGCTCGGCGCTCCCATCTCTTGGATGCCGCGAAGATCGTCGCCATGACAGGCCGCACAATTGTCTACATAGAGGATCTCGCCCACACTCAGATCGACACCATCCTGAGTTTCCAGACCCGTTCGGGATGCGACGTAGTTCGACACCTGCTTGATCTCATCCCGGCTGAGCAGCTCGTCGCGACCGAAAGCCGGCATCTCACCGAGCCGGGCCTCGTCATGGTCCGACCGGATGCCGTACAACAGTGTTGTGTGGATGTCCTCCAGAGTGCCCCCCCAAAGCCAGGTGTCGTCCTGCAGGTTGGGATAGCCTTCAGATCCGCTGGCACCGCTGCCGTGACAGGGGGCGCAGTTGTCTCCGAAAGCTGCCGCTCCGTTCGCGGCCGCGAACTCCAACAGATTTGGTGTCGCCGGAATGTCTTCCAGAGCAGTCGCGACGATCTGATCAGCAAACACGGATCGGGCAGAAACCCCTTCGTCGTAAGCTGCCAAGGCATCGGCCCTCTGGCTGTATCCCATCACCCCGCTCGTATAGCCGGAGATCAGTGGCCAGGAGGGATAGATGATCCAGTAGCCAACGGCCCAGACAATGCAGGCGTAGAAGCTATAGAGCCACCATCGCGGTAGTGGATTGTTGAGTTCTTTCAGGCCATCCCACTCGTGACCGGTGGTTTCGACCCCTGAAATCTGGTCGATTTCTTTTTTGTGAGTGTCCGACATGGATCAGTCCTCCCGAAACGGGATCTGTGCGGCATCGTCGAATTGCTTGCGGTTCTTGGGCCACAGCACATAAGCGACAACGATGGCGAAGATAACGACGAAGTAGATTAGGCCCCAGGTCTGCGCGAAGCCCGCGACGGCGGTGTAGCTCTCGTTCATGACATCACCTCAAGTTTGCCTTGTCGTCGTAGATGGAGAAGTCCACCAGTGTGCCGAGCATCTGCAGGTAGGCGACCAGAGCATCCATCTCGGTGACGGCTTTCGGGTTGCCGTCGAAATCCCGCACCAATGCTGTCGGATAGCGCTCCTTGAAGGCATCGCTTGCATCCGTGTCGGGATTGGCTTGTCCCAGCATGTCGCGACCGGCCTCCGCAATCTGCTCATCCGTGTAAGGAACACCGACCAGAGCGTTCACCTTCAGATGATCGGCGATGCCATAAGTGTCCAGAGCGGTTTCGGCCAGAAAGGGGTAGCCGGGCATGACTGAGGCAGGGACGACTAAGCGTGGATCTCTCAGGTGTTCGACATGCCAGTCATCGGAGTATTTGCCGCCGACGCGTGCCAGGTCCGGTCCGGTGCGCTTGGAGCCCCACTGGAACGGATGGTCGTACATGCTTTCGGCTGCCAGCGAGAAGTGGCCATAGCGCTCCAGTTCGTCGCGCATCGGGCGGATCATCTGCGAGTGGCACAGATAACACCCCTCGCGGACGTAGATGTTCCGGCCAGCCAACTCGAGTGGCGTATAGGGGCGCACCCCTTCCGTCTCCTCGATGGTGCTCTTCAGGTAGAAGAGCGGGGCGATTTCCACCAATCCCCCGATCGACACCATGATCAGGATGCCGATCAGGAGCGCGAAGGAGTTCTTTTCAAAAACCTGGTGTTTGGTCCAAAGAGACATTTTTCCATCCCTCCTTATTCGGCTGCGGCGAGAACGCCGGGGGCCGGAGCTGCCGCTTCAGCCGGCTCGCCGGCCCTGACAGTCATCCAGAGGTTGTAGGCCATGATCAGAGCGCCCAGCAGGAAGAGCCCACCGCCCAGCGCGCGGATCACATAGAAAGGGAACATCGCTTCGACAGTCTCGATGAAGGAATATTCCAGGAAGCCGAGGCTATCGTAGGCACGCCACATCAGACCCTGCATGATGCCGGAGACCCACATCGCGGTGATGTAGAGCACGATGCCCAGGGTGGAGACCCAGAAGTGCCAGTTCACCAGTTTCAGCGAATACAGGCTCTTCTTGTTCCAAAGCCATGGAACCAGGCAGTAGATGGCCCCAAAAGAGATGTAGCCGACCCAGCCCAGCGCGCCTGAATGCACATGACCGATGGTCCAGTCCGTATAGTGCGAGAGCGAGTTGACCGCCCGCACCGACATCAGCGGCCCCTCAAAGGTCGACATGCCATAAAAGGCAACAGAGACCACCATCATGCGCAGAACCGGGTCCGTGCGCAGCTTGTCCCAAGCCCCGGAGAGCGTCATCAGCCCGTTGATCATCCCGCCCCAGGACGGCATCCAGAGGATGATCGAGAAGGTCGCACCCAGGGTCGAGGCCCACTGCGGCAGAGCCGTGTAATGCAGGTGGTGCGGACCGGCCCAGATGTAGATGAAGATCAACGCCCAGAAGTGCACGATCGACAGGCGGTACGAATAGACCGGACGCTCTGCACGCTTCGGAACGAAGTAGTACATGATGGCGAGGAAGCCAGCGGTGAGGAAGAAGCCAACCGCGTTGTGGCCATACCACCACTGCACCATGGCATCCTGAACACCGGACCAGACGATGTAGGACTTCATGCCGAAAACCGAAACCGGAATGGTCAGATTGTTGGTTATGTGCAGAACGGCAATGGTGACGATGAAAGCCAGATAGAACCAGTTCGCCACATAGATATGCGGTTCCTTGCGCTTCCAGATGGTGCCGAGAAACAGCAGCAGATAGGCGACCCAAACGATGGTCAGCCACAGGTCCGCATACCATTCCGGCTCGGCGTATTCCTTGCCCTGAGTGGCCCCCAACAGATAGCCTGTGCCAGCAATGACGATAAAGACGTTGTAGCCAAGGATGACAAACCAAGGCAGAACGGAGCCTGGCATGCGCACGCGACAGGTGCGCTGGACCACATACATGGAGGTAGCCAGCAGCACGTTGCCGCCGAAGGCGAAGATCACGGCGGAGGTGTGCAGAGGCCGCAAGCGACCGAAGCTGGTCCAGGGCAGATCAAAGTTCAGCGCGGGAAAGGCCAGCTGCAGTGCAATGATCAGACCGACCGTGAAACCTGCGATCCCCCAGACCATGGACGCAACAGTGCCGAACTTCACCGGCCCCATGTTGTAATTGGGTTTTCCATCGATCTCCTGAAGAACAGGAGCTGCGTTTTCGGAGTTGAAATAATTGTTGAAGATGATGAAAACACCCGCACCGGCGGCAACTGCCCCGATGAGAGCGTGGAAGCTCATCACTCCGTCATGGGTTTTGCCAGCCACGATCAGGCAGGCGAAGGTCAGGAGCACGAGGAAGCCGGCGAAGAGCCCCTCCTCGAGCGAGACCAGTCTGGCTTTTTCAGATGCCATTAGTTTGCGCGCCCCAGTCTTGAATCGACACATATGTGTCCAGGATGAGACTGGTTATGGGCTGGCTACCAAATCGTGACGTTGATTCAGATCAAACAAACTGCATTTGGCTTCAACAGGCGGCAAAACAGGGGCGCAGCGGCTGTTCATCGCGTTTTCGGAAAATCGACATGGTTTGAACCGGGTCGCAGAGCCAATCCCATCGGATCGAAACACCCGCTACCGCCGTCCCGGATTGATCCGTGACTGGCCTAAACACATCGCCCCGGCTCAAGGCCGGGCCGGCGGTAGCCCGCTTGTTTCAGGCTTGATCCAGCACCTCGACAGCCAGCACTGTTGGCAGATGCCTTGCAATCTCCTGCCAGCTATCGCCTTCATCGAAGCTGGCGAAGACCGAGCCCGAGTTCGTGCCGAAATAGACGCCTGCCGGATCCTGGTTGTCCCCACCCATCGCCTGACGCAACACGGTGAAGAAGCAATCTTTTTGTGGAAGGCCGTCGCGCATCGCACCCCAGCTTTTGCCGCCATCGCGGGACCGCCAGACTGCTGCTGCGGCATCCGGAGGATACCGTCCGATGCTGTCGCCATTCAGCGGTAAGGTCCATATCGTTTCCGGATCACGCGGATGGACCCGGATCGGAAAGCCGAATGTTGAGGGCAACCCTTCCGTCAAATCATCCCAGCATCTGCCACCATCAGCGGAACGCCAGACGCCATGATGATTCTGCTGATACAGCAGATCTCCACCGCCGGGAGCGCGCATCATGTTGTGAATGCAATGTCCGACTTCCCCGTTGGAGGGCGCGGCAGGATGGGAGTGACCTACGCAAACACCGGCGTTGGACAGTCTGTTGCGTCGATCCCACGTCTTGCCGCCATCCTCCGTTGCAAATACGCCAGCAGCGGAAATCCCAATCCAGATTTTTCCGGGGTCAACCGGATCAAAAACGATAGTATGCAGGACCAGCCCTGCGGCTCCCGGGTTCCAGCTGTCCGACGACGGGTGATTGTTCAGGCTCTCCAGTTTTTTCCATGATTTTCCCCGGTCCGTGCTTTTGAGCAGATTTGCCGGTTTGGTGCCCGCATAGAGAGCCCCATGCGAATAGCCTAGAGACCAGACTTGCGAGAACTCTTTCTCAAACGGCGTTGGCTCACCTGCCCAGGGGGCGAACTTCCTGACCTCCGGGTCATTGTCCGCCCAGTCATCCAGTGTGCCACGTGTCAATCTCGAGAGCTCCCAGGTCTCGCCACCGTCTTCAGAGCACCAGATGCCAGCCCCGAACCAGTCACCTCCCCCGCCAGCCCATATGGTTCCCGTTTTGGCATCGCCGATCATATGATTGATGGGCCAACCGTCGCAAAGAGGTCCCTTCACGGACCATCCTGTTCGCTCCGCCCCCCCTGACAGTAAAAATGCCCCCTTGGTCGTGCCAACCAGCACAGTCACTCCACCTTTGGTCATGACGCATCTGCTCCTCCCGCAGCTTCACCGGGTCTAAATTATCATGCCTCTACGTAAGCGCAGCAAAAAACTAGGGGCTTGAGATAGATCAAGGACGGGTTTCAAAATTGCATGAAAGTTATGTCCATGAGCAAGCTGACCCGAACATACGCAGCACGCAATGTGCCCCGCTACACAAGCTACCCGACCGCCCCCCACTTCCACAGTGGTGTTGATGCGACTGTCTATAGCCGGTGGCTCACTGAGCTAACCTGTGAAGACAGCTTGTCACTGTATCTGCATGTGCCATTCTGTCGGGATATCTGCCATTATTGCGGCTGCCTGACAAAGGCCAGTCGACAGGATGCTCCCTTGCAAGCCTATGGGGATACTTTGCTGCAGGAGCTGGAGCTGGTGGCCGACCGCCTCAAGCACTCCGGCCCCGTGAAGCACATCCATTGGGGCGGGGGCACTCCGAGCCTCCTGCCGAGACAAGACTTTCTGGAAATAACCGGAATGATGCGGGTATTGTTCGAGTTGGCGCCCGATCTGGAACATGCCATCGAGCTGGATCCACGCCTCGTCACCACTGAGCTGACGCAAACGCTGCGTGATATCGGCATCACACGGACCAGCCTCGGCGTGCAGGATTTTGATCGGAATGTGCAAAAGGCCATTGGTCGGGTGCAACCACGAGAGACTGTCGAACGCGCCCTCGACTTGTTGCGAGCTGCCGGACTGAAAGATGTCAATTTCGACTTGATGTACGGTCTGCCAGGCCAGTCGGAAGAGACAGTCGCCTCCACAATCAAACAGGCACTTGCGCTGCGGCCGTCGCGCATTTCGCTTTTCGGCTACGCCCATGTCCCCTGGATGAAGAAGCATCAACGGCTGATCGACGAAAGCCTGCTGCCCCAGCCGGCTGACCGGCTGAGCATGGCCAAACTGGCTCGTGAGAAGCTTGTCGCTGGCGGCTATCAACAGATCGGACTGGATCACTTTGCCTTGCCGGACAACGCAATGGCCACTGCCCTGGCCAGCGGAAAGTTACACCGGAACTTTCAAGGCTACACCACGGACCAAGCGAGCCAGCTGATCGGATTGGGCGTTTCATCCATCGGCAAGCTCAAGACGGGATACGCTCAGAACATCTCGGACGTGGGTGGCTGGAGGAAGAAAGTTCAGGCTGGTGAACTGCCAATTGCTCGTGGATTTGCATTGACAGGTGAAGATCAGCTGCGCGGCCATATCATCGAACGTTTGATGACCGACTATCGCTGTAATCTGACGGCGAGCTGCAACGCCTTCGGTCTGCCTCTCAGCACGTTGGATGGTGCCCTTGGCATCCTCGCACCCTTTGTGGCGGATGACTTGGCCCGGCATGAAGGAGATGAACTGGTGATGACACCGGAGGGGCGCCCGTTCGTCCGCCTGGTCGCATCGGCCTTCGATGCATATCTCAAGACCGCTCCAAGCACCGGAGCCTCAAAACAGACGCCCCCCGTGCCGCGCCATTCCATGGCCATCTGATGCCAGAGCGGTGCTTGAGGTCCCAGGAAGCCCTAGTGGATGCCGGTAATCTGGCACATATCGCAAACGCGTCTGAGGTGGATCCGATCGGATTTTTCCAACCGGATGACCTGGCGTTTTTTCAAATCTGAGATGACGCGACTGACGGTTTCAATTGTCAATCCCAGATAATCGGCGATTTCCTGCCGGGTCATATGCAGTTCCAGATCGCAGCCATCACCTTCAACCTCGGGATCCGGGCCCACACAACCGGGTCCGCCGCGGTTCGGAATGAGATACATGAAAAAGCTCGCCACCCGCTCCGTCGCCGATTTGCGCCCGAGCAGCATGGCATGTTCGTGCAGAGCATTCATCTGACCGATCAGGCACTTCGTCAACTGCTGCTGAAGGCCAACAGAGCTCTCCACCTTTTTCAGATCGATTTCATACACGGATGTCTTGGTCAGAGTTTCTGCTGTGCAATCATACTCGCTGCCCTCCGCAAGACCGAAAATATCCCCGGCTTGCAGAACCTCGACAACCTGGCGCCTTCCATCCGGCAGCAATTTGTAAAGCATCAGCGAACCCTCGCTCAGCTGAAACAACCGTTTGACCGGGTCTCCTTCGTAATACACCACTTCATGTGCTGCAAAGGCCCGGCGGGTTCCACCGAAGTCTTCAAAGCGCGCACGTTGAGTTGTCGCACGCCTCCCCAGGGTTGCTCCTGTCGAAGACGAAAAAAGAGAATTCGAAACTGCAGAATTAGGCATGACACCCCTTCCCGACGCCGTCGCGCCAGGTGCACAGGTCAATGAATGAACGCGTATATTCGCTTGAGCCTCACCCGCGCTTGGTGATGATGCCCCATATTCCCTTAAGGCTATCGAAGCGGCAGAAAAAGGCAAATGCAAAGCGGACGCTATTTCCGCGCCAGTTTGTCGCGAACCTTTGGGGACAGTTCAATGGCCGCACTCGACAGAGAGCCCTTGTTCCAAAAAGCGACCGGCTGCCTCGAGGAAGCAACCGGTCGATATCATGATCGTCGCATTGAGTGTCGGTTCAGCTGACAGCCGAAAATTTAGCCGAGAACGATCCGCACAAGATCAGCCGCATTGCGCGCACCAAGCTTTTCCATGATGCGGGCCCGGTGGACCTCAATGGTGCGCGGAGAAATTCCAAGCGTCCGGCCAGCTTCCTTGTTTGAAGCACCGCCGGTGATTTCCTTGAGAACTTCGCGCTCACGGCGGGTCAGAAGATCCGCTCCCTGGAAGGTCGACTCAGTCGTCTCCTTCTGGCGGTTCTGCATCGCCTTGATGCCTTCTTCGACCCTCTTAACGACACCATCAGCTGTAAAAGGCTTCTCAATGAAGTCAAATGCGCCGTCCCGAATAGCATCGACAGCCATCGGAATGTCGCCCTGCCCGGAAATAATGAAGATCGGCGCCGGATAGTCTTCGCCATTCAGCGCCTTCAGAATTTCAAGACCTGAGCGTCCTGGCATATATACGTCCAGCAACACAACAGCTGGATAGGTCTTGGAAGCAGATTGAATGAAAGCATCACCGTCGGAGAAGGTTTCTACGACGTATCCTTCCATGCTGAAAACAACCGATAAGGCATCGCGAACGGCAGGATCGTCATCAACGATATAGATGGCCTTGGATTCAGTTTGCATTCTGTCTTCCCTTCCCGGCAGAGAATATGTTTGTCCCTGCCTGCGCCCTTTGGGATAGGCAGATCAGCTGCCACCCACCCCTCGTCTTTTTTTACTCTCGCCCTGGAGCCTTACGTCATACTCGTTCACGAATATCGCATCACATCCGTGGGTAGTTTCACTGTCTAAGCTCGTTGCTCGCAATGATCTTGCGCAATTGACTGACAAAACTCTACACTTTGACCGAAGATTTTCTTGGGATTTCCGGAAAAAAATCTCAAAGGCTATGATCTGCCTCGACCTCTCGGCCAACGAACAGAATCCTGTGAATGGTTTCAACCACTTGCGCCGCTAGTATTGCGAGTATGAGCACCTCTTACGTCACAAAAGAGAGAGACAGCACCCTCAAGAACTCCGGTCAATTCATTATGGTCCAACCCGGCTTATCGGATGCACCACGTCCCTTGAAAAGCATCACGGGACGCTGCTTGATGTCTTGTGGGAGCCCGTTGCACCTCATCCTGAACCGGCCGCTCTGAGAGAGGCCGCAGATGTACGACATGCGCTTCTGGCCAAGCCCGCACTTGCGGTGAGGCCTTGAAGGAAGGCACTTAGTTGTGCTTTGCCGTTCTGCTAATCACCCCTCGAAGCAACACTCTCCATGTACGTGTTTTAACGGATTCAACTTAGCCTGCAACCTTATACTGGGCGGCCCAATCACCAATCCTGTTGCCAGCTGTCTCAAGTCGTTTCAGGCTACTTGCATAGCAAAGGCGAAAATAACCCTCACCAGCAGCTCCAAATGCAACTCCCGGAGCCAAGCCGACGCCCGTTTCACGCACCAGGTCCAATGCCCCTTGCCGGCTGTCACGAACACCGTCGATGGAAAAGAACAGATAAAACGCTCCATCTGCTTCGCTCAACTGCAGTCTTGGTACCTGAGACAGTGTAGAGACAATTGCCTCGCGTCCTGCAGCCGCCCTCGAAATCTGGTCAGCAAGAAAGTCCGCGCCTTGCGTCAACGCTGCAATGGCAGCCCGCTGGGTGGGAACCGGCACTCCTGAAGTCGAATACTGAATGAGGTTTTCGATCACCTGCCCAAGCGCCCTAGGCGCGGAAATCCATCCCGCACGCCACCCGGTCATCGCCCAGTTCTTCGAAAATGTATTCACATAGAGGATCATGTCATCCTCCTCCGCCACATCATAAAACGATGGGGCAGCCGTGCCTGCTCCGTAGAAGAAGCGGCCATAGACCTCGTCGGCGATGATCCAGAGACCGCGCTTTCGCGTTTCGGTCAGCACGGCTTGCAGAACCTCGCGACCGGCAACCCAGCCTGTCGGATTACAGGGCGAATTTAGAAAGATAGCCCGGGTCTTCGGCGTAACGGCAGCGAACAACCGCTCCACATCTAATTCCCACCTGCCGTCATGCAGTTCCATCGCAACTGGAACTGCATGAGCCCCTGTCAGCTCCACCGCCGCCGGAAGGTTCGGCCAGGCCGGCGCGGCATACACAACCTCATCTCCCGGACCCGCCACACATCTGACGGCAATCTGGATAGATTGCATGCCGGAGCCTGTGACGAAGAAGCGCTCCGCAGAAAAGGGCTTACCGTAGAGCTTGCTGTGGTCCTCCGCCAACGCCTGACGCAGCTCAGGAATTCCGCGCTGATAGGTGTAGAACGTCTCGCCTCGGTCGAAAGACTGTTTGGCGGCCTGACAGATGAAATCCGGTGTCGGAAGATCGCCTTCACCAACCCAGAGCGGAACCAGATCATCGCGTTCCCGCCCCGCATTGATGACTTCGACAATGCCAGATTCGGGCGCCCGTCGCGCTTCGGCGCTGAGATGGCGGACCAGAGGCGAGACAGATGATATGTGCTGCATGAAGATACCGGCTAAAAACCTGAAGGGAAGGATGTAGCCGCATCCTATCGGGTTGCTGGTGCTTTTGGCATGACAATTCGTCGCGTTTTCATCAAGGCGCCTGATGGATCACCAAGGACTGCAGAGCAGCCCGGTAAAGCTCTGCGCCGCAAGTTCAATAGACAGGAACCGGTGAAATGTGTTCAAGTCCTCAGATAGGGTTTCGTCAAGTACTTCAATTGCTTGCAGGATACACGTCTTGCTGCGTCGCACAAACGAAGTCGTTGAATGAGCCGCTTTAGGCGGTGTGGCAACAGGCATGACGCAGACAGCTGAAGTGCGGGAGCCTGGGGTGGAGGAATTTGAGTAAACCATGGTGCAGGCATGGCTCGTTATCTTTGCAGCTGTCGCTTACATCCTGTTGCTGTTTGCGATCGCCAGCTACGGCGACCGCAAGTCGCGACGGCAGGGCTTTTCCGTCCGGGGCCGCCCGATCATCTATGCGCTTTCACTCTCCGTCTATTGCACCTCCTGGACGTTCTATGGCTCGGTCGGAAATGCCTCCCGGACTGGTCTTGAGTTTCTCACCATTTACCTGGGGCCGTTTATCGTCTTCGTTCTCGGCTATGCGTTGCTGCGACGTGTCGTGCGGATCGCCAAGGCAGAGCGCATTACGTCGATTGCCGACTTCATCGGCGCCCGCTACGGCAAGAGTCAGTCCGTTTCCGCACTAGCAACACTGATCGCCGTTATCGGCATCGTTCCCTACATCGCTCTGCAGCTGAAGGCAGTCTCTCAGTCCCTGACGACGATGATCGGTCCAGTTGCCGACATCACGCCGTCTTTTGGTTCCTCGTTGGCCCTGACCGATATAACGCTTGTCATCGCCATCGGCATGGCGGTGTTCTCGTGGCTGTTCGGCACCCGCCATATTGACGCAACCGAACATCAGGAAGGCCTGATGTTGGCGATCGCCGCTGAGGCCATCGTCAAACTTCTTGCGTTCCTTGCGGTGGGCATCTGGGTATGTTTCAGCCTGTATGATGGTCCCGGCGACCTGACGCGTGCCATTGCAGAAGCCCCTGAAGTGCGGCAGGTTTTCGAGCAACCGCTCAATTTGGGCAACTGGACGGTGATGACATTGCTGTCCGGCTTTGCCGTTCTTCTACTGCCGCGGCAATTCCATGTGACGGTGACCGAGAACAATTCCGACGACGAACTCAAACGGGCGACATGGCTGTTTCCGCTTTATCTGGTCGCCATCAACCTGTTTGTTGTCCCCATCGCGGCTGCCGGGCTGCTGCGCTTCGGTCAGGACATCAATCCGGACACCTTTGTTCTTGCTCTACCGATTGACCAGGGGCAGTCGTGGCTAGCACTGTTCGTCTTCATCGGCGGTCTGTCCGCCTCCACAGCCATGGTCATCGTAGCCACTGTCGCGCTCGCGATCATGATCTGCAATGACATTGCCGTCCCCCTGATCTTGCGCCGACGCAGCGAAGACGAGATCATTGCGGGTGGTGGCAAGGACATGAGCCGGCTGCTGCTCAACACCCGTCGCATGGCCATCGGCGGGATTTTACTCCTTGCCTACGCTTTCTATCTGACCGTCGGCGACACCGCCGCCCTTGCCTCTATCGGCCTACTGTCCTTCGCCGCCATCGCCCAGTTCGCGCCTGCCTTCATCGGCGCGCTGGTCTGGCGTCGGGCGACGGCACGCGGGGCGATTGCAGGCATGTGCGTTGGTTTTGCCTTCTGGCTCTACACTCTGCTCCTACCGAATTTCGCCAGTTCGGGCCTGATCTCGCCAAGCATACTGGAACTCGGACCTTTCGGCATTTCTGCACTGCGCCCTCAAGCTCTCCTTGGGCTTGAGATGGATTCCTTCATTCATGGCAATCTTTGGGCGCTTGGCAGCAATGTCATCTGTTTCATCCTGCTGTCGCTGAGCCGCAAGCCGGATCCAGCAGAAAAGCTGCAAAGCAATGTCTTTGTGCCCGCCGATCTCGCTGCCGCCCCAAGCCTGCGTCTGTCCCGCAGCACAGTGACTGCCGGGGATCTGCTGGCCACGATTGCGCGGTATCTCGGCCTGGAGAGAACCCAGCGCTCCTTCGACCGTTTCGGCCGTGAGCGTGGGATGGAAGTCGACCCGCAGGAATTGGCCGATGGCAACCTGCTGAGGTTCTCCGAGCAACTTCTGGCCAGTGCAGTCGGGGCAGCGTCCTCTCGGTTGATCCTGTCGCTGATGCTCAAGCGGCATGATCCCTCGACCAAGGCCGCCGCCAAACTGCTGGATGATGCCTCTGCGGCCATTCAATACAACCGCGACCTGCTGCAAACCGCTCTCGACCAGGTGCGCCAGGGAATTGGCGTTTTCGACAAGGACTTGCGACTGATCTGCTGGAACCGCCAGTTCCGACTGCTGCTGGGACTGCCACCGGAATACGGCCAGGTTGGCACGCCGCTCGATACAATCCTGCGCTACAACGCAGAGCGTGGGGAGTTCGGAACAGATCCGGTAGAGGCAATCGTCTCCGACCGACTAGACAAGCTAGTTGTCTCTCAGGACACCTTCCAGGAGCGTCTGATGTCAACCGGCACCGTGCTGGAAGTGCGTGTCAGTCCAATGCCTGACGGCGGCATCGTGATGACCTACACCGACATCACAGAGCGGGTTCTGGCGGAGGAAGCCCTTGCCCGGGCCAACGAAACTCTGGAACGTCGGGTGCGCGAGCGTACCGAGGAGCTGACCCACGTCAACGAAAGACTGGTGCAGGCAACCGTGGTGGCCGAAGAGGCCAATCTTGGAAAGACTCGCTTCCTCGCAGCCGCCGGGCACGACATTCTCCAGCCGCTGAATGCTGCGCGTCTTTATGCCTCTGTTCTGGTGGACCGGGTGAAAGATGGCGACACTGGCACTCTGGTTCGCAATGTCGAGGCCGCTCTGGATTCGGTTGAAGACATCATCGGTGCAGTGCTCGATATCTCCCGGCTCGACACGGGTGCCTTGAAGCCAGAACCAACAGTCTTCCGCCTTGACGAGTTTCTCTCTGGACTGGAGCGTGAGTTCGAGCCAGCAGCCCGCGAAAAGGGCTTGGAATTGATTTTTGTCACCTGCAGCCAGTCGATACGTTCAGACCGCCGTCTGTTGCGACGCTTGATCCAGAACCTCATTTCCAACGCCCTGAAATACACCGAGGGTGGCAAGGTGCTGATCGGCTGTCGCCGTCAGAATGACATGGTGCAGATCGAAGTGCATGACACTGGCATGGGCATCCACCCCTCCAAACTGAAGCAGATCTTCGAAGAGTTCAAACGTCTGGATGAGGGTGCGCAGGTCGCCAAAGGGCTCGGCTTGGGTCTTTCCATTGTCGACCGGATCGCTCAGGTCCTCACCCACCCGGTGAGTGTGACATCCTCTGTCGACAGCGGGTCATGCTTCCGCGTCTGCGTGCCGATTGCAGCTCCGGTTCCGCTGGAGGCAGTGGCTGTGCCTTCCCCCGCGATGGCAACCCAGCTCGATGGCATGTGCGTGGTGGCCATCGACAATGAACCGGAAATTCTGGACGGGATGAACCTGCTGTTGAGCACCTGGAACTGCGACGTCATCACCGGGGCTGACGATGTCGAGGCACTGACGGTACTGACACAAACTGGAAAACGCCCCGACGTTGTGCTGATCGACTACCACCTCGACAAGGGCACCGGCCTGGAAGCTATTGTTCGGCTCCGACGGACCTTCGGGAACGATCTGCCGGCCATTCTTGTCACCGCAGACCGCAGCCGGGCGGTGCGGGCCAAGGCGGCGGAACAGTCGATTGAGGTGTGCGCCAAACCAGTCAAACCTGCTGTCCTGCGCGCTCATCTCGCCCGCTGCCGGGCGGAACGCTATGCAGCCGAGTAGCCTGCACTCATTCGCCACGCGCAAGCGGCCTATGGCCTGGAGCCCAGGTAAATAAAACCCCTCCCGGCGGATCAAGGCGGGGAGAGGTCTGACAAGACTTCAGCAATGTGCCTGCGACTTACAACGTCGCTGTACGGGGCTCCGTCCCAGGCGCATCCGCGTCACCGCTCTGCCACTGGCCATTGTCGATCTTCGACGCCGCGATCACCGCCTGGGTGCGGCTCTCCACCCCGAGCTTCTGCAGAATGGCGGAGACATGTGCCTTTACCGTGGCTTCCGAGACCGAGAGCTCATAGGCGATCTGCTTGTTCAGTAGTCCCTCCGACAGCATCATCAGGACGCGCACCTGTTGTGGCGTCAGAGTCGCCAACCGCTGAACCAGATCGCCATTGTCATCCTCAGCAGACAGATCAATCTCATCCGGGGTCCAGGTATTGCCTTCCATGATGGACTGCACGGCCTGACGGATGACGTCGATCCCGCGTGATTTCGGAATGAACCCGGACGCCCCGAACGACATGCAACGGCGAATAGCCTGCGGATCCTCATTGGCCGACACCACGACAACAGGCACTGCTGCATATTGCGCTCGCAGATACATCAGCCCGGAGAACCCCCGGACTCCCGGCATCGTCAGATCCAGTAGGATCAGATCAACTTCATTGTCCTTTTCCAGCGCCGCAGTGACATCTGTCAGCGCGCCGTACTCCAGAATTTCGGCAGTCGGATAAAGCGTCTCCAGGGTCTGGCGCAAGGCTCCTCGAAAAAGCGGATGATCATCGGCGATCATAAATCTGTAAGTTTCTGTCGGCACGATTGCCTTCCTCCCAATTAAGTCCATGCCTTAGGGCGATCGCGGTGTTGACCCTCAAGGATTATTTTCATTGCCAAGCGACAGAGCCGTTCCCACCCGGATGACAAGACGCTGACGAACCCGTCCGGTAGAGTCACGGCCAAGGACACCTCACCCTTGGTTGTCGTTAATCTAGCTGACAATCCTTATTCAGATCAGAGCGTCCCGTCTCGCTCTAAAGCCAACTTCACTTCACACACCTAGCTGTTTGCCTTGTTATTTGCCTGGCTCTGAACTGAAGCATTCCCTCATGTTAGCGGGATCAGCGTCACAGACACAACTACGAGCCATCGCCAACATAAAGCCCCAACCAGAGAGGCCTTCTCTGATCTCCATGCTCGGCACTGTTTTGCTTGCAGGCGTCTCCTTCCTCGTCGCCCATTTCATGCCTTTTCCTAGCGTTCAAATTCCGAGAACAGATATGTGTGTTCCACTCTCGCGTGACCGGCTGAAACGCGAAAGCGAAGGTAATTCCGATCAAAGTTGAAAAGATCCAGTCGGTTTATAAACTCAAATCCCAATTTAACCTAACCCGGCTCCATCGAAGCGAGTGATTGCCACCACTCCACCACGGCATATAGTCGATCTTCGCGCCTTAAGTTCATAAAAAATCAACAAAAACCCTACGTCAAATAATTTTAGTCTTGAGAAAAATTCAAGAACTCATTTATCCCAAAGTATAACCTTAAATCATGCAGAGTTCTTTTATGCGGAGTGCCGAAAATTCTGGCCAGCCGCTCAAGAACTTCAAACTCTCGAGACTCTTATGCTCCAGTGTAGTGAAGCGTTACGGTGCGCTGGAATGCGCCACGCCGATGCTCAACCAGATAGACCGCCTGCCAGGTGCCGAGATCCAATTGGCCTGAGACGACAGGGATTTGCAGGCTGATGCCTGCAAGCACCGACTTGATATGAGCCGGCATATCATCCGCCCCTTCAAGATGATGGCGATAGCCGCTGCCTTCGGGCGCCAGGCGGTTCAAGGCATCGAGCAAGTCCGCCTGAACATCCGGATCGGTATTTTCCTGGATGGTCAGAGAGGCGGAGGTATGACGGAGGAACACCGTCAAAAGCCCGTCACCTACCTCATTTTGACCAAGCCAATCATTCAGGGCGTGGGTAACCGTGGTAAATCCCGGATCCCTCGTGGGGACAACCAGCCGTCCCATAAGCTGACGCAAGGGGGCAGCGTCCTCGTCGAATGTCCAGACACCTATCTGATTGCCGTGCATGCTCGTCTCTCCCAACCAGAGCCTAGATTATCCAACAAGCCATGGCATGCGCCATTCCAAGTCACATCGAGATCGATCAGCGATCCCTATCAAATCAAGATGTCAAACTGCAAACCTGATGGCCAGTCTCTGAATGGCCACTGTTGCTTGCCAAACAACCTAACGTCATGTGGCAGTTAAATTTCTCACAATCCTTGGTTTATCGACAAGTCTGGAAATTCAGGGCAGAGAGTGTGGAGAAAACATTGCGGCCAATGCACTCTCTACCGACCATACTTCTGTCGCCGCTTTCTAGAAATAAATAGAAACAGGTGCTCACTCGTAATGTCAGCCTCAGAAACTCTGCATTCCTTCGTAAATCGATGGGAGTGCGACGAAGTAGATCACCTCAACGTCCAGTTCTATTTTGCCCGTTTTGAAGAAGCGGACCGCCAGTTCCGCCAAATCACAGGTCTGAGTGAAGCGCTGATTGGAGCGCGCAGGGTCCGTCACCTCCGTTTTCACCATGAACTTCGCTCTGGAGACCTTCTCTCCATCCGCACCGGCATTGCCTTTGACGGCCCACATATGCTGACCGTTCTGCATGAAATGGTGAATCGGGAAACCGGTGAAGTTTGCACCACAGCAATTGACGGATATGACCCGCAACCCACGGCCGTCAAAACTCTACGCAGCCGCTACAAGGATCACCGGGAAGACATGCCTGATCACGCCGCTCCACGTGGTTTGAGCGCTACCCCGGTCCAGACGCGGGTAACTTTGGACGAGCTGAAGAAATCCGGGACCCGCGAAACCTTTCGCGGAACGGTTCTGCCGCGCCATCTCTCCATCGATGGACGGGTGGACGATGCCTATGCTGTTGGCTGTTTCTCTGAGGCTTCACCCCACATTTGGCAGGCAACATCCCTGACCGCCGCACGGTTGAATGAAATAAATGCCGGACGCGTCGTGCTGGAAATGAAGCTTACATGGATCAGTCCGCTGAAGAGCGGTGACATGGTGGTGGCCGAAAGCGGATTGACGCAGGTTCAGGCCAATACCTTCAATGTACGCCACCACCTCTTCGAGAGCAGAACCAACCGGTTGGCTGCAATCTGCGATGTGGTTGCCGTAATGCTCGACAAGACAACCCGCAAGGTCGTGCCTTTGGACGAATTAACCCGACGCGAGATGACGAACCTGATCACCTGAGCTGCCCTACCCCGGAAAGAAAGGCGTCAGTCTCAAGGCTATCGCAAGATCAGACTTCAGCTTCCACCGTTGGTTAGCTCATTCTGCATATCCTGAATCAAGCCGAAGAAGCGCCTCATCGCCTTTTCTGAAAACTGTACCATCTGTTCAATCTGCGCCTGGTCTTCCGGTGCAAGGCGTGCCTCGTCTTTGCTTTGAACACCGGCACCCGATTCCAGCGTTTCCAGACGCGACGTCTTGTCACCAACGGTTGGCACCTGACTGACCACTGCTGCTGTATCGCCCTCTTCAGCAGCTGCGGGAGGCTCGCCAATGCTGCCCGTTGTCAGGTTCTCAGGCTTTTCCAGTTTTTCCTGGGCTTCAAGCTGTTCAACCGCAGCTTGCTCGCGTGCTTTCAGGTCAATGACCTCCGTTTCGAGAAGGTCGATCTGGTCCGAGAGCGCAGCGATTTCGCCCTCATAGGCGTCCCGTGCTTGTGGCACTGGCAGGCAACGCCAGATATCTGCGGCCTGCTTGCAGATATCGAGCGTCCCGTTCTCAAGATCCAGTCGGGCGAGCCCACCATCGACTTCGACCAAGGCAAAACGGCCCGGCGCATCCGGCAAAAGCAGTTGCGGCGCAGATCCGAACTGCTCTGTTTCAGGTGAGCTAGGTGGCGTTTTGGGCGGCGACACGACACCGGACTGTTCCGGCGCCTCCTGCAGTTTGCGGATCCGGGGCTTGACCTGACCAGGCGTCACCAGACGCAGGCCTTCACTGTTCTGGAATGGCGCACTGCTTGGAGCTTTCGACTCAGCAGCCGACACATCCGTCTGGGTGGCTTGACCGGCCTGTACCGCCTGCGCCGCAGTCAGCGCCATTAACATCATGGCAGGCAGTACCGCAGCAGTCGTCATCACGCCCATGTCGTCTCGCCTTTTACAGTTTGTTTACCTTCGGCATACTGACAGGAAAGGCACGTTGTGGGCAGGGGGCGATCTCGGCTTTTTGTCTGGATCCCCAAGCCAGTTTTGCATCCGGCGAAATCAGCGATCAGGCTGCCACCGAACTGGTGGCAACCTCCCCTGTGCATACTTCCCCCGAAGAAGAGCGCCAGCAGAAACCGGCGCACTCCAGAGATTTTAGAGCGGACGATAAGGTGCGCGACCGCTTTTCAAGGCTTCTTCGAGCAGGCCCAACCGGTCCTGACCCCAGAAGGGCTCACCGTTGAGAACGTAAGTCGGCGACCCGATCACACCAAGGGAAATCGCTTCGCTCTGGTTGCGCGTATAATCGGCTTGAACTGCGTCACTTTCGATTTCGGAAAGCACATCACTGGCCGACAGGCCGAGGTCTCCCAGCATACGCTCGATGACGTTGGGTGAGGCGATATCAAGGTCATCAACCCAAACAGCCTGGAATGCCAGCGCCGAAAACTGCAGAGCAGGCCCATTTGCGGCAGCGAGGTAGGTGGCACAACCATCTGCCAGTCGTGGCGATGTCGGAAAGTGCTTCGGCTTGAGCGTCAACGGCACGTCACGGGAATCGCGCCAGCGCTGCATTTCCACAAACCGGTAGTCTTGCCGCGCCTGATGGCGTTTGCCGAGCGGAAGGCCTCCGGTGGATTGAAAGACACCAGACAAATCGACTGGCTTCGGCCGGATGACGACGTCATAGCGCGCGGCCAGGGCTTGGAACGGCTGATGGCCCAGATAGGCCCAAGGAGAAATGTGGGTGTAGTAATAGTCGATCGTGGTGCTCATTGGCGCTCGCCCTTCCCTAACTCTCAATAGTTCCTACGAATTTCACCTCTAGGGGCCAAAGTAAAGTCTGTTCGCCCCAACTCCGCTCAAGAGCTTCCGCTGGGCAAAAGGGCTTCCAGCGTTTCCAACGTGTCTGCCTCGGAGGCAGGTTTGTCCCACCGCAAACGCGATATTCGAGGAAAGCGCATGGCCAGCCCGGACTTGTGTCGTGGCGAGCGGTTCAACCCCTCGAAGGCGACCTCAAGGACCAACCCGCCGTCCGGTTTCTGGGTCACTTCGCGCACCGGACCAAAGCGATTGACGGTATTGGCGCGGACGAAACGATCAATCTGCTTCAGTTCCTCATCGGTAAAGCCAAAATAGGCCTTGCCGACAGGAACCAGCGATGGGTCATCTGCACCCACCCCCGTTTGCGTCCAGACACCGAAGGTGTAGTCAGAATAAAACGACGAGCGTTTGCCATGCCCCCGCTGGGCATACATCAGCACCGCATCAATCAAATGCGGCTCGCGCTTCCACTTGTACCAGGGGCCTTTGGGACGGCCGGTCAGATACGCCGTGTCGCGCCGTTTGATCATTAGCCCTTCCACCGCCTCGGCGTCGGGCCCCTTCAGATAGGCAGCAGGGTCTGAACGGGCCACAGCGAGCTCCTCCAAAGTGGTGAGCGGGAGAACTGCCGAAAGATCAATGCGCGGCGAACCGATTTCACCAACAAACCGTTCGAGCCGAGGGCGCCGCTCCGAAAGTGGCAGCGGGCGCAGATCTTCGCCGCCCTCAGCCAGAAGATCGTAGGCACGCAACGCCGCCGGAAACTCCCGCAACAGCTTGGCGCCGACAGTCTTGCGGTTGAGACGTTTCTGCAGATCAGAAAAAGCCGCCACTTTCCCGTCCCGCATCACCAGCAGCTCGCCATCCAGCGCCCCATCAAAGGCTAGGTGCTCAAGGAGGTCGGGAAAGGCAGCAGAGATGTCATCACCTGTCCTGGTATAAAGCCGGGCGACATGGCGCCCCTCCTCATCCCGCCCCGCGGCCGCCTGGACACGGATGCCATCCCATTTCCATTCAATCTGATGCTCTGCGACATTCAGCGCCGGGCCATCCTTTTCGAAGTTGAAAGGATGCGCGAGCATGGCCGGTCGAAACGGCGCCGGATCTGAGTAACTCGGCTTTGGACCACGTCCCTCCACCCAGTCAAAGAGCGGTTGGTAGGGCGGCTCCAGTCCATGCCAGACTTCTTCCACCTCCGATGGGTCGACCTCCCCAAGCCGTGCAACCGCGACTTTTGCGGAGCGGGCTGAGACGCCAATCCGCAATCCTCCGGTTACCAGCTTGAGCAGCGCCCAGCGTCCAGTCTCGTCCAGACGGCTGAGCCAGTACGTCAGCAACCCCGGCAAGTCTGTCTTACCCGCCGCCTGCAACTGATGGACGACATCTGACAATGCCAACGCGTCAGAGCTGCCGTTGAGATCCGAGCCTGCATCGTCAATTGGCCACATCAGCGCGATGGTCTCCGACAGATCACCAACGAAGTCATAGGACAATTCGAACAGACGCGGATCGCTTCGTTCAGAAATCAGGCCGCGCAGAATTGCCGGCTTGGCGTGTCGAAAGGTCAGCGCGCCCGCAAGCGCGGCCAGCGCATAGCCGCGATCCGGATCTGGTGTCGCGGCGAGGTATTCCAGTACGAGCTTTTCTTTCACCAGCCGGCGAGGCTCAAAAGAAAGTCGGTCAAGGAGCGCGGCGAATGCCTTCATGAGTATGCCTGTCAGAGAATGCGGGAGTGATAGCCGGAGCGTCCCTTCACTTGCGTCAGGCCGACGGATTTTCAAGGGCCGTCTCATAGGAACGCTTCCAAGCCTGCTGCACAGCTTCCCGATGTCTCAATTAAAACGCGAGGCCTACTGTTTGGTTCGTAAATGCACGTATGTTCATCTCATTATTGACTTGGCAAGCCCGGTCGAAGTCTGAAATAATTGCAATAATTAATCATAGACACTTATGACACTGCATAGCTGCCCAACGATTTTAACAGGCCTGTAGAGCATCCTTAGAGTGGACGAATGGCTCGGAAACCCCTATACAGGCGCCAAATATATACGCGCACAGTGGCCTAGCATTTGCCGCCCGCGCGCATGCACCCCCACTGAAAGATCTAAATGACTGATTTCCAAAACGTCGTTCCGGCGTTGGCAAAAGCCTTAGAAAAAAAAGGCTATACTACTCTCACACCTGTACAGACCTGCGTTCTCGACGATGCGCCGCATGATGCAGACCTTCTGGTCTCTGCACAGACCGGCTCCGGAAAGACTGTAGCTTTCGGACTGGCTTTGGCCCCGAACCTGCTCGGCGACGACGACAAGCTTCCGCCTCCGGGCGCGCCGCTTGCTCTTGCAATTGCCCCGACGCGCGAACTCGCGCTTCAGGTCAAAGAAGAGCTGAGCTGGCTTTATCGTGAAACCGGCGCCCAGACGACATCCTGTGTTGGTGGCATGGATCCACGCGCAGAACGCCGCAACCTGGATCGTGGTGTTCACATCGTCGTTGGTACACCTGGCCGCCTGCGCGACCATTTGGAGCGCGGCGCACTGGACCTGTCCGAGTTGAAGGCCGTCGTTCTCGATGAAGCCGATGAGATGCTCGACATGGGCTTCCGCGAAGATCTCGAGTTCATTCTCGGATCCGCGCCGGAAGGCCGCCGTACGCTGATGTTCTCGGCGACCGTCTCCAAGCCGATTGCCCAGCTTGCTGAACGCTTCCAGCGCAATGCCGTGCGTCTGACGACCATCAATGCCCGTGAACAGCACATCGACATTGATTACGTCGCGCACCCGGTGGCACCGCATGAGCGCGAAAACGCGATCATCAACGTTCTGCGTTTGCATGAAGCCGAGAAGTCGATCCTGTTCTGCTCGACCCGTGAAGCTGTCAAGCGCCTGACCAGCCGCCTTGCCAACCGTGGCTTTGCGATCGTGTCCCTGTCCGGCGAACTCAGCCAGGCAGAACGGTCCAACGCGCTAGCCGCGATGAAAGACGGTCGTGCCCGCGTCTGTGTTGCGACTGATGTTGCCGCCCGTGGTATCGATCTGCCCAACCTGGACCTGGTGATTCACGCCGACTTGCCGACCGGCAAGGAAGGTCTGCTTCACCGGTCGGGTCGTACAGGCCGTGCAGGCCGTAAGGGCACCTGCGTTTTGATGGTCCCCTTCCCGCGGCGCCGTCAGGCGGAGCGTATCCTACAGTGGGCCGGCATCAAGGTGACCTGGGCCGGAGCCCCGACTGCAGATGACATTCGCGCCAAGGACAAGGCCCGCCTGATGTCGGACCCGGTCTTCACTGCGGAAACCGATGAAGACACGGTCGAGATCGCTCGTGAGCTTCTGGAAAACCACGATGCGGAATCGATTGCAGCCGCTTTCGTCAAGCTGCATCAGTCCCGCATGCCTGCACCGGAAGAAATCACCGCTGCCAATGCGGATTCCCTCGCCGGTCGCGGCACTGGGGAACGCGGCGGACGGGTCGCGGAAATTCGCGGCAAGTTCGACAGCGGCGCATGGTACAAGCTATCTCTCGGTCACAAGCATCGTGCGGATCCCAAGTGGCTGCTTCCAATGATCTGCAAGGCCGGCGGCGTCACCAAGAAAGACGTTGGCGCGATCAAGATCTACCAAAACGAAACCCACGTCGAAATTGATGGTGCTGTGGCCGACAGCTACACAGCGGCTGTTCTTGAGAACGGAACCGGTGAACGCAATGTCTCCATCGACCCGATCGATCTGAAGGGTGCCAAAACCCCGACAGCGCCGGAAGAAGCCCGGTCTGGTGGTTTTCGTGACCGCAAGGGCGGCCCAGGCGGTGGCGGCGGCCGTTTCGAAAGGAACAAGCGCGGGTTTGACTATGAAGGCTCAGGCCGGGAAGATCGCCTCGACGGCGACCGCCCTTCACGCGGCCCAGCCCGTGGTCCCGGTGCCCCCAAACCTGCACCCCGCGCACGCAAGCGCCGCTTCGGCGACGACGAGGAAACACCAAACCATCCCGCCTATGCCCCGCTTGACATGAAAGAGCTCGGTGGCGGTGCTGATCGCAAGGGCAAAAAGCCGTCTGGTCCCAAAGGCGCTGTAAAGCCCGCTGGCGTCAAGAAGAAGGCTGCAAAGCCCGGCAAGCCGTCGCGCGCTGATCGCAAGGAATCCAAGGCTGCAAAATAAGCCCTGGCCAAGACCATAAAAAAGCCCCGCAGTCCAAATCGGACTGCGGGGCTTTTTTGTGTGGACGACCGGATCTCGCCTTACTGAAAACGGCCCGCGCGTTCGAGCACCTCGATCTTGTATCCATCAGGATCCGACATGAAGAAGAACTTGGCGAAGGGCTTGCCCTCAAAAGGCATCTGCTTGATGTCGCCGAGCTCCAGACCAAGATTTCGCAGGCGCGCATGTTCCGCATCCAGGTCGTCAACCGACAGCGCTAGATGACCGTAGCCATTGCCCAGTTCATAAGGGCCTGAGTGACTGCCATTGACCGTAAGCTCCAGCTCGAAGCCGGTTTCCTTGTTCGCCAGATAAATCAGAGTGAACCCGTCAAACACATATCGACCAGCCACTTCGAGATCGAAAGCCTTCTTGTAAAAATCCGTCGAAATACCTTCATCCGCAACGCGGATCATGGAGTGAATCAATTTAGCCATTTTCGTCCCGTCTCTGCCAATAACCCTTCACCGCAGCACAGCTGGATCCCTACTCGTTCACAACTGTCGCGATCAGCCAGTCATCACCCAGCAAGACCAAGTGATAGTGACAGGTGAATTCCAGAATAACTTCGCCGTCAGGACCATCCTGGGTCCAGTCGAGCGTGACCAGGGCCGTCGTCCCGCAGACATGGCTGGAGACCACCTGGAAATCGGAGGTTACGACCCCCTCCCTGCCGAGAGCTCCCAACAGCGCCGCGATGTTCTCGACCAGCTCTTCTTCGTCGTGAAAAACATGGCCCTTTTCATGCTGCCAAATCGTGGCTGGCAGCGCGAAGCAATCGGCAATGCGGTCTTCATCCGCATCATTGAAGCCTTCGAGGTAGTCCTCGAACAGAGCGTTGATCTGCTCTTCCTCCTCCGGAGAAGAAGTAGCAGCCACGTCTTCATCGTACTCCAGCTTGCCGTCGTCGCTCATTTCTTCGTCCAACTCCTGTTCGCCCCACCGTCCCGTCGCCGGTGACTCCCCCACATAAGGGAGTTTCTCTCAACCGGCCACCGCATCAATCTGCGAAACGGTGGCTTCAGCCGCCTCTTCCCCATCATCATATCCGATCATGTTGAGAGGCCGTGCAACAAGTCCCTGATTTTCACACCAATGCACCAGAGCGTCTTCCGCTCCATGGGTCACCCAAATTGTTTGCGCTCCGGTTTCACGGATGGTCCGGCATAGATCATTCCAGTCGCTGTGATCTGAAATGACAAGTGGCAGCTCAACACCTCTCTGACGGGCCCTGGCACGAACCCGCATCCAGCCGGAGGCGACCGATGTCATGGCATCACCGAAGCGTCGGGCCCAACGATCCGCCAATTGGCCGGGCGGACACATGACAATCTCCCCCGCCAGCTCCCTGCCTCTCGTTCCGACGGGCTCCAGTGACCCAAGATCGACACCCTGATCCTGATAGTAGGTGCAGAGGTTGACCAGCGCCCCGTGGAGATAGATCGTTCGTTCATATCCCGCCGCACGGATTTCCGCGATGACACGTTGGGCCTTGCCCAGGGAATACGCGCCGAGCAAATGGGTCTTTTCCGGAAGTAGCTGAAGCGAAGCCAAAAGCTTTTGCATTTCCTCCTGCGCTGGCGGATGGCGAAACACCGGAAGGCCGAAAGTCGCCTCCGTTACGAAGGTATCGCAGGGCACCAGCTCGAAATCCGCACATGTCGGGTCGGACTGACGTTTGTAATCACCGGAGATGACTGTTCGTCCAGCCTTGTCTGCAAGACGAACCTGGGCTGAGCCGAGCACATGCCCTGCCGGATGCAAGCTGATTTTGGTCTCCGCGACTTTCACGACTTCGCCATAGACCAGCTCCTGGCGCTGTTCGCAAAACCCTTGTCCATAACGGATCGCCATGATGTCCAGCGTTTGAGGCGTTGCCAGAACGCTGCCATGCCCGGCACGCGCATGATCGGCATGTCCATGGGTGATGATGGCACGTTCGACCGGACGAACCGGGTCGATGTGTGCCCTGACATCAGGGCAGTAGAGGCCTTCCGGCGTGAGGATCAGGGTCTCGGACATGTTCTAAACAGTAGGATGCCGGATCGAAATTGCCAGCCCGTCCAATAGCTTTCTTTGAGCTCTCGGCCATACCCGGTCGTGTGGGCCAGCAGATGGTAACGCGCATAGCCATCACGACAGGCTCGCCTTTCGCGAAAAGCTTCCCTACATAAGCAGAATGTCAACAACGTCCCTCCCGCCCCGGTTTGAAAATTGGTTTGCATCGCGCGGCTGGAGCCCGATGGCACACCAGATTGATCTTCTGGGAAAGCTTGAGGCGGGACAATCCACCTTGCTGATTGCCCCGACGGGTGCGGGCAAGACCCTCGCTGGCTTTCTGCCGAGCCTTGTGGAGTTGGACGCCCGCGGAAGACGAAAGCCGGGCAAAGCCGGACCGAGAAGCGTCCACACGCTGTACATCTCCCCGCTGAAAGCCCTGGCTGTCGACATTGCCCGAAACCTTGAAGCTCCTGTTTCAGAAATGGCGCTGGATGTGCGGCTGGAAACCCGGACTGGCGACACCCCCTCACACAAGCGACAACGCCAGAAGATCAACCCACCCGATATCCTGCTGACAACGCCAGAGCAGATTGCGCTTCTGTTGTCGGATCCGACCGCAGCAGATCTTTTTGCCGGACTGCGGACCATCATTCTCGACGAACTGCACGCCTTGGTGACGTCCAAGCGCGGGGATCTTCTGGCTCTGGGTCTGGCGCGGCTTCGCCGCCTGGCGCCAAACCTGCGTACCATCGGCCTTTCAGCGACGGTAGCCAATCCGGATGAGCTGCGCGCCTATCTGGTCGAGCAGCCCGACCCGAAATTGAGAGCCCTGGCAGAGCTGGTCGAGATCAAAGGCGGGGCCCAGCCAGACGTCGCCATCCTGCATTCTGAAGATCGGATCCCATGGTCCGGCCATTCCGCCCGCTACGCCCTTACAGAGATCTACCAGCTGATCAAGGCACATCGAGTCACGCTGCTTTTCGTCAACACACGCTCGCAAGCAGAAGCGGTGTTCCAGGACTTGTGGCGGATCAACGACGACACGTTGCCGATTGCCCTGCACCATGGCTCGCTGGATGTGGGGCAGCGACGGAAGGTAGAGACCGCAATGGCTTCAAGTGCCTTGCGCGCGGTCGTCGCTACCTCATCGCTCGATATGGGGATCGACTGGGGCGACATCGACCTGGTCGTCAACATCGGCGCCCCGAAAGGTGCGAGCCGATTGGCGCAGCGGATCGGCCGCGCCAACCACCGGATGGATGAGCCATCGAAAGCAGTCCTCGTTCCCGCCAACCGGTTTGAGGTGTTGGAGTGTCAGGCCGCACTGACTGCCTCGCTGCATGGCGATCAGGACACGCCGCCTTTGCGCAAGGGGGCACTGGATGTTCTGACACAGCACCTACTGGGACTGGCCTGTTCGGCCCCACTTGATCCAGACGCCACCTTCGACGAAATTCGTTCCTGCCAGACCTACCGCCAGCTGACGCGCGGGCAATTCGACCGCGCTCTCGACTTTGTCGCCACCGGTGGATATGCGCTCAGGGCCTATGATCGCTATGCGAAGCTGAAGGCAGGGCCGGACGGCTTGTTGCGGATCGCCAATCCGAAGATTGCTCAGCAATATCGTCTGAATGTCGGCACCATCGTCGAAGCACCAATGCTGAAGGTGCGGCTCATTCGATCCAAGGCCGCTGGCCGACGGGCTCCCATCGGCCGTGGTGGGCGGATGCTAGGCGAGATCGAGGAGTGGTTTGTCGAGCAGCTCAATCTTGGCGACACCTTCATCTTTGGTGGTGAAGTCGTCCGGTTTGAAGGCCTGCGCGAGAATGAAGCCTTCGTCTCACGCTCCAAGGCCGATACGCCGATGATTCCCTCCTATATGGGAGGCAAGTTTCCGCTCTCGACCTATCTGGCCGCCAGCGTGCGGCACATATTGGCGACAAAGGCGCTCTGGCCAGACTTGCCCGAGCAGGTTCGGGACTGGTTGAAGCTGCAGGACCAGAACTCCAGGCTGCCTGAAGAAAACGGTTTGCTTGTCGAGACATTCCCGCGCTCCAACAAGCATTACCTGGTCTGCTACCCTTTCGAGGGGCGTCTGGCGCATCAAACGCTCGGCATGCTTCTCACCAAGAGATTGGAGCGCCTGGGCGCCCGGCCAATGGGGTTCGTTGCCAACGACTATGCGCTGGCGATCTGGGGTCTGGGAGATCTTTCCCTAAGTTTTCAAACGGAACGGATCTCTCTGGACGAACTCTTCGACGAAGACATCCTGGGAGACGATCTGGATGCGTGGCTCGCCGGGTCAAGCCTGATGAAGCGGACCTTCCGAAATTGCGCCGTCATTTCCGGGCTAATTGAACGCCGGCATCCGGGCAAGGAAAAGAACGGTCGCCAGGTCACAGTCTCCTCTGACCTCATCTACGATGTCCTTCGGGCGCATGAACCAGGTCATTTGCTATTGGAAGCAACGTGGAACGACGCGGCGGAAGGACTTCTGGATATCTCCAGATTAGGCGAACTTCTTGCACGGATTAAGGGACGAATCACGCATACTCCCCTCACGAGGGTATCTCCTCTGGCGGTGCCGATCCTTCTTGAGATCGGCCGAGAACCGATCTACGGCGAGGCCATGGACAGTCTACTGGAAGAAGCGGCAGACGATCTTGTCATCGAGGCAACCGGTCAATGAATCTCCTGCCCAAGCACATGCGAGAATTCATGGTCGTGCCCGTGTGTCACGACATTCAGGTCAACGGACAAACGATTGGCCTGCATGAAAGCGGCATTCTCTGGTGGCCGGATGAGTCCACAATCATCATTGCCGATCTGCATTTCGAAAAGGGCTCGTCCTACGCCACGCGCGGCCAGATGCTTCCACCTTACGATACGATTGCCACATTGGAAAAGCTCGCAGGTGTCATGGACGCCTTCGATCCGGCGCGCGTCATCTGTCTTGGCGACAGCTTTCATGACAAGGAAGGTTCCGACCGACTACCGGCGACCTATCGTGCCATGCTCGCCACGCTACAGCTGAACCGGGAATGGATCTGGGTCACAGGCAATCATGACCCACTTCCCCCCGTCAGACTGTGTGGGGAAACAGTGGACGAAGTCACCATTGGTGGCCTGACGTTTCGTCATGAGCCAAGCGAAGACCCCGCAAGATCTGCTGGTGAAATCTGCGGCCATCTTCATCCGGCCGCAAAAGTCCGCCGCTATGGCCGGGCGATCCGTCGTGCCTGCTTCGTCACCGATGGAACACGGCTTATCCTACCAGCTTTCGGCGCTCTGACCGGTGGGCTGAATGTGATGGATGACGCCTTCTCACCACTGTTCGAGAAGCGCCGGTTCTCCGCCTTCTTGCTCGGCGACAACCGGCTGTATCCCTTCACCGCGTCCCGTCTCGTCAGCGATTGAAGCAGCTTTTCTTGAACTAAATTGAAACTCGCAACACGCGCTGCGGCGCGCAGATTTTCTGTGCTTAGTCCTTGCGGAAGATCACGCCTGCCAGCCAACCGGTGACCGTCGCCAGAATGACAGCCAGTACGCCGTAGACCAGTGGGTGGTGGCGCGCCAGGTTATAGGTGACTTGCTCGAAGCCAATCTTTGCCACAGCCAACTCTTGCTCGGTGCGCGACAGAAGAACCCCATCCTGAATCAGAAACCCCTGAATGCTGTATTTGCCCACCGGGATATTGGCTGGCAGCGGGACGGTTGTCCGGAACATGGTATTGGTCAGAAACTCGATGGACTCTGGCCGTTCGGCATAAAGCCCCTGCTCCGTCCGCAGCCGCAAGAACGCCTCGCGGAAATCATCGCGTTCTGACAAAGGAACATGAGAGCTACCGCTGACCGGAAGGTTGAGGTGGTTCAAACCGAGCGCATGCGCGTCGAGCAATTCCCGTCCTCCGAGCTCTCCAACCCGGCCAGTGCTGGCCAGCGAATAGAAGCTAGGAACGGCCACGAAAGTTTCGTAGTCGCGGTTCACCCAGACCCCTAGAAACCGACCTTTACGCCGGGTGGTGATCTGTTGATCCGGACCGACGACCTTGATGATGATGTCGTATCTCCCCGGACGCGACAACGTTTGCGGGTCCATCCCGATCTGCCCGAAAATGACGATCTCTGTCCCGGTGAAATTGGACTGGATCGAGACGACATCGGAAGACAGTGCCGTCACGAGTTCCTCTGCGCGGCCTTCGCCACCAAGCAGAAACAGCCCCAGCAGCAGGCCGAGGCACGGCTTCAACCAACGCGTCGACAGGCGAGTGCAAGCCGTCAAGACCCTGCTCCCCCCATGATCGCGATGGAATAGAAATCCGTCGGCGTCAGCAGAAGATCCACTGCAAACCGCAGCCCGACGAGCAAAACCAGCAATGCCAACAGAAGGCGCAGCTGATCTCCGCGCAAATTTTGGCCCATGCGGGCTCCGAATTGCGCGCCAATCACGCCGCCGATCATCAGCGTCAACGCAAGAACAATGTCGACGGTCTGGGTTCCGATGGAATGCAAGACAGTGGCTGTCGCCATGGTGAAGAGGATCTGCAGAAGCGATGTCCCGATCACCACATTGGTGGGAACCCGCAACAGATAAATCAGCGCTGGCACCATCATGAAGCCGCCGCCAATCCCCAGGATTGTGCCGAGGAAGCCGATGGTGGCGCCCAGAAACAGGACCGGGATCACGCTGACGTAGAGCTTCGACTGACGGAACCGCATCTTGAACGGCAGGCCGTGAATCCAGTTGTGCTGGCCTGGGCGCCGAATGCGTGCGGCCCCACCGCTGCGCCGCCGCCGCATGGCGCGCAGAGATTCAAACAGCATCAAAGTGCCGATGGTACCGAGGAATGTCACGTAGGACAGCGAGATCACCAGATCGAGCTGACCGAGATTCTGCAGCACTTCAAAAAGGAAAACGCCTACGATCGAACCGGAAATGCCGCCGACCAACAACATTGTGCCCAGTTTGAAATCAATGGCCTTTCGCCGCCAATAAGTCAGGACGGCCGAAGTAGACGAGGCCGTCACCTGAGTGGTGACCGTGGCCACCGCGACGGCTGGCGGGATACCAGAGAAAATCAGCAAGGGCGTCAACAGGAAGCCGCCGCCAATGCCGAACAGCCCGGACAAGAACCCCACGGCTCCACCCATGCCAAATATCATGAAGATATTGACCGGTATTTCGGCGATGGGAAGATACAGTTGCACGGTAGACAGCAGACCTTGGAAGCGCCCGGAAGGCTAATTTACATCGGCACGGTTAAATCTTCTCGAAAAAAGCACGTCAATGCCCAACAAGCAAAGAAACAGTCCCCAAAACGAGATCAGGCACGCCTTCTTTATCAGGCGTGCCTTCATGATCACAGATGCGCTGATTTCCTAGGCATCCCGGCGTTCCAGTGCTTTCAAAAGATCGGCATCCGCTTCGCCTGTCTCGCTGCTGCCACTGTTGCGCTGGAAAGCCCGAATGGCAGTGCGTGTCCTCGGGCCGATTGCGCCATCCGGCTCTCCGGCCTCATAGCCCAGGCGGTTCAGATGAAACTGAACCTGCTTAACTAATGAGGTGTAGTCGGTGACATCATCCATCAGCGTCGATGCGTCTGTCGAGAAGCCAGTGCTTTCCGCCCAGGCCGGGTCCGGGATCACCTTGTTGGCGTTTTCGGCAGGCGTCTTCAGAGCAAAGTTCTCGACCGCCAGTCGTGCATTGGCCAGGTTTTCCTGGTCCAGCATGTTGGCGATCTCATCCCGCTTCTGTGCCGCATCCTGGTCACCCTGTTCTGCAGCGACCGCGAACCATTTGTAGCTGGCCACAAGATCCTTTTCGACGCCAAGGCCGCGAGCATAGAGGATACCCAAGTTGAAGAGGCTGTCCTTGATGCCGTAGTTGGCGGCAAGCTCGAACCATTTTGCCGCTTGGGCAAAGTCCGGTGTGCCTTCGACGCCTTCAGCATACAAAACCGCAAGATTATGCATCGACTTGGCGTTCCCGGCTTCGGCGGCCTTGGTATACCAATCGCGTGCCTTGATCCGGTTGCGTTCAGTGCCGCGACCTTTTTCATAGAGACTGGCGAGACGGTACTGTGCGGGGGCCAGGCCTTGCTCTGCAGACCTTTGATACCACTTGGCTGCTTCTTCCAGATTGGCTGGAACGCCCTGACCTTCAGTGTATTTAACACCGACGAGGAAAGCGGCCGCGGCATCACCGCGTGCAGCTGCCGTGCGCAGGGCGACAGAACCAAGTTCAGCTGGAGGGAGCGGTGTGCTCAGGTTGACCGGGCTGCTCTGCTGCGTGGTCTGAGAGAAACTGCCGGCGGGCACAGGCTCGGCTTCGCCAATTGCCTGAGGCGCGTTGGGGGTGGCGAATGCGAGATCGCTTCCAGCTTGAGCTGCAGGGGCATCTTCCATTTCCCGAGCGAGCTCCGGTTCGGAGGCAACATCCATATTTGCCATCTCGGAAGACGATCCGACCTCAGGGGCCTCAGCAATCTCAGCGTCGAGACCATCTGGCTCAACAATAGGTTCCAGCGGCACCTGAACCCGCTTGGGTAGGGCGGCGGTATTCGTTTCAGCGGTCGAGAGCGGGGTGCCCTGCTCATTAAGGCCGGACGCATTCGAGCCGACAACGCCCATCTGATCTTCCATTGCCGGCACATCGGTTGCCGCAACATCCTGAGAAGATGGCATCACCATTCGAGCGATCTGCAAAGTACCCAGAGCCAGAACCACAGCAGCCGCCGCAAACATCAGGGCTCTGCGACGTCCTTTGCCGCCCTCGGATCCACTCTGCTCATCGTCCAGAACCGAAACTCTTTCGCGCATATGCAGTTCATTGTCTGCATTCCCGGTTTCCGACTTTCCTGCATAAAGACTGCCGGATGGACGCGCATCCAGATCGTCCTGCACCGCCGTGCCGGCCTCAGTGTCCTTTTCGCCGCGCTTCAAAGTGTTGCGGAGCCAATTTCCACGGGCTTCTCCACGCTCGGGCGCTGACGCCGCCACCGGCGTCTCAATGGCTTCCTTGGCTGCTTTTCGTGCCGGCTTGGCCGCTTTGACCTTGGCCGGAGCCTCCTTGCGCGATTGTTGCTCAAGCTGGGCTGCCTCCTCAGAGGCCGCTTGTGCGGCGCGCCGGGCAGCAGCAATGAAATCGGCTTTGCGATCCCGCACCCGTTCGCCGGGTCGGTCATCCTTACCGGTCGTAACTGGTGCTGTCGGCTTGGCACCTGCAGCATCCGGCTCGCGCTTCAAAAACGCCCCCATGCGCCCTGCTGCTGCAACCGATGAGGCGCCAGAGACGGGGCCGTCCGTTTTTTCCAAATGCTCCAATCGGTCAGTCAGGGCAGAGAGAACCGACTGCACACCATCGAAAGTGTTGCGAGTGCGTTCCTCTGACCCTTGAGCCGCCTGAAGAAGTTTACGGAGATCTCCCTGCAAACCTTCGATGGCGTCGTCATATTCGGTCGAACGTGTCTGAGGCTGACCGGCGACCACGCCCTCGGCAACTTCGCGAGCCGCCTTTTTCGCCATCACGACCACATCATCGCGCGTGGCCTTGAGATTATCCTCGATGCGCGCCAGCGCCGAGGAAATACGTGCGGTATCCTCATCGCGTTCAGCAGAGTTTTCGAGGTGCTCAGCCAGCTGTGCAACCTTGGCTCCCAACTGGTCCAGACGGCTATCGTCAAGCTGGCCACGGTCTGCGGCAAGGGTCTCGGCCAGTTCGGCGATCCGCTGCTCCAGCTTTTCCGTCTGCGGGGGCGCCGAGAAGGACGCCCGCATCTCGCCGATTTCCTTGCGCAGCAAATCGAGGTCCGCCGTCGTGACTGAATCGGCAGGCTGTGAAAGTTGCTCCGACAAATCTCCAATGCGTTTCTGCAGGTCGCCCAGCAGACGCAGGTTGTCATCGGACAGGCTGGCCGACTTACTGGCGCTGGCGTCAAGCACCGGAACCGGACGGTTCGAGCGTTTCTCGATCAAATCGATCTTGCTGGAGATCTTTTCCAGCTTACGCTCCAGGGCAGACATGGCCTCGGAGCTTGCTTCAGCGCTCTGTGGCTTCGGCGTGTTGCGTTCCATCCGCTCAAGACGGCCAGCGATCTCGTCAAACCGGGCGCTCTCCGGCGGCGTACGGTCTTCCGATAGCATGCCGACGATATCTTCCAGGCGCCCCTGAAGACGACCAAGCATTTCCGCGTCCGGAAGGCGTTCTTCCATCGCGGCGATACGGGTGTTCATTCCACGCTGCTCGCGTGCAAGGGTTTCCAGCTCATCCAACCGGCTGGAAACGAAGCGCAACCGATTGTCGATGCTTTCGACAAGATCAGTGAAATCAATCTTGGTGACGACGGCCCGCAGATCCTGCAGCTCCATCTTCAAAGGTTCGATGTCAGTCGGGCGGTGGCTGGTGATCAGATCCTCGACCCGCTCGGAGATGTCGCCGATACGGTCTTCAAGGCTCTGCATATGCTCGCCGCGCGGCAGCACGGCAAAGGCGTCTTCAATTTCGTTCAACCGCGTGGTGATGCCATGCAACACGCGCGGATCGACTGCACCGCGATTAAGCTCATCCAGACGCTGAAGAATATGCGCATATCCATGCTCAAGGCTCTTCAGAGCGCCGTCCACATTGCTGCGTCCGAGAAGCGCCTTTACTTCAGACACTTCCTTCTGCATTTCCCTCAGCTGGCTGTCGTCCTGTCGATCAGCGCGCAAACGCTCAACCATCTCGGACAGATGCCGCAATTCGGAATTGTGGCGAGAGGAGCGCTCCTGGTTGCCTGCGGCATAACCGGAGATCGCGTCGCGCAACGAGCCGAGCCCTTCCCGCATCGCCATCATCGTCTCTTCTTGCGGCTTGCGCAGGGAATCAATACGGCGGCTCAAATCGCGATAGGATCGCGGTGACATATTCCCCGCGGTGTCACCCTCATGGGCACGTCCGTACAGTCGTGTGCTCGACGACTGGCCCATACTGGTCTTTGAACTCAGGCGCTCGCGCAGTGCCGGGCGTCCAGCGACAGGGCGTTCGTCTTCATAACCGCGGTAGCTATCATCATCGTCGTAGTCATCAAAGGCGTCAGTTTCAGCCTCAGAGGAATCGGCTGCATCTTCAAAAGCCTCGGGCGCAAAATCCTGCTCCGGCAGCCTCGCCTCTTCCGCTTCGGTTTCCGACAGACGTGCAACCTTCGCATCAAGACGCTCAAGAGCGCCCATGACTTCTTCCAAACGCTTGCTGCCCTGAGCAGGCGCATTGGCCGACTTGGGACTGGCGGCAGCCTTTCGTGGCGAGCGCCCATCCGATGTCGCAGACCGAGCATGGCTAGACGCGGCACCTTCGGATACGACTTCCTTCGAGGCACGCTTGGCAAGGCTCTGGCGCTCGCTGAGCAGCCGATCGAGTTCGTCGGCGACAGCCTCCAGATCTTGTTCCGGATCCGTGTCATAGGGCGCTTCGGAGTTTTCTTGCAAGGATGTGGCGGTGCGAGTCAGACGGTCAATACGGCGCTGGGCCTGAACTCTAGACTTTTCCTGGCGGGCATCTGTATCGCGTTCCGGCATATCGAGGTTTTCCTCATACTCGCCAGCAGAAGGATGACGGGAAGAATATCGACCGCGGCCTTCTGCATCACGGTTTTTCCAAGCAGGCATTTGCAAACCCTGAGCTGACGATCTTTCTGATCGCAAACGAATGTTTGAGCCGCCCGGAACCAACACAGTAAAATCACCCAGGGCAGCAGTTGCCAAAGCTTTGTCCGTTTAGGGTAAACAGCGCGTTAATCGGAATCGCGGTCTGCGAATACGCTAACGATTTGTCAGGCATAACTGCTCAGAAGAGCGGGCCTATCGGCGCCGAAAATTAACGATTTTCGACACGTGAACACCCCAGCGGCTAGACGGTGACGTACGCGTAAGCTAAAACCCGCGAGAACACGTTTAAAACGATACGAAATTCAGCGGCGGTCATGTGATTTATCCATGAAACCAGCCGCGTTCCGGCCTTATGTGCCTCGAAAGAAATGATATGAGTGAAGCCCTATCCATCCTGAATGAATCTGATCTGGCCGATAGCCTCGATCCGCGTGATGAAGGCAGCAAAAAGCCGTTTTTCACCATCGGCGAGCTGGCCAAGGAATTTGAATGCACGTTGCGTACCCTGCGCTTTTATGAAGACAAGGGACTGATCAATCCCAAGCGCGATGGCATGAACCGGGTCTATTCCCGCCGCGATCGTGCCCGCTTGAAACTGGTTCTCATGGGCAAACGCGTCGGCTTCTCATTGGCCGAAATCCGCGACATGCTCGACCTTTATGACCTTCGCGATGGTCAGGTGACCCAACTTCGTGTGGCGCTTAATCGCTTCAATGAGCAGATCGATGTTCTGGAAAAACAGCGGACCGATATCGAACAAGCAATCGGCGAACTCTCGCGGACCGTATCGGTGGTTTCTGGCATGCTTCGGCAGAAGGAAACCGAGGAAGCCGAGACCAACGAGCTGATGAACGCAGCCAGCTCACTCGACTAACTGTTTGCGGTTCAGTTATTAACTTTTGAACGGGCGGCCCAGGCTGCCCGTTTTTTATTTTCGCGTGCGGTGTGCTGGCGATCAATTCTCAAAAACCAGCATCCGCGAAAAGTCGAATATCACTGAAAAATCGGCCCCTCACATTCTAAAATCGGGCAAATAGTCTGCATTTTCGACCCGTTTTCCATCAAAAAGGCTCATTTTTCCGCTCACCTTCCCCAAGGAGACCACTTGTCGCCTCTTCCTGGTCAGCGTATATAGCTCACAAGGTGACGTTTACGGAAACGTCATGCATAAACGCTCCAGCGGCTATTCTGGGAGGAATTCATGCCGAGTTATCGCGCCCCTGTAGAAGACACCCTCTTTCTTCTCAACGATGTGCTCGACTATGCGAGCTACTCCGATCTGCCTGGCTTTGCGGATGCCTCCCCTGATCTGGTTGAGGCGATTCTGACGGAAGGCGGCAAGTTCGCCGAAGAGGTCATTCAACCCTTGAACCTCTCTGGAGATCAGGAAGGTTGCAAACGCAACAGCGACGGCTCTGTCACTCCGCCCAAAGGCTTCAAACTGGCCTATGAAGCCTTCTGTGAGGCTGGCTGGGGAACGCTTTCTGCGGATCCGGACTTCGGCGGTCAGGGGTTGCCGCATACCCTGGCGACCGCTCTCAACGAATATGTTTCCTCCGCCAACATGGCTTTTGCCATGTATCCCGGCCTGACCGCAGGCGCCATTGCCGCCTTGACGCTACATGGTACGGATGAGCAGAAGCAGACCTATCTGCCGAAAATGATCGCTGGCACCTGGACCGGCACGATGAACCTGACCGAGCCTCATTGCGGCACGGATCTGGGCCTCTTGCGCTCCAAGGCAGTGCCGCAGGGCGATGGCAGCTTCAAGATTTCAGGCACGAAGATCTTCATCTCCGCCGGTGAGCACGACATGGTCGAGAACATCGTGCACCTGGTTCTGGCACGCATCGAAGGCGCACCCGAAGGCACGAAAGGTATTTCGCTCTTTGTCGTTCCAAAGCGCAAACTAGATGCAGATGGAAACCCCGGCGAGGAAAACGGCGTCTCCTGCGGCTCGCTGGAACACAAGATGGGCATCCACGGCAACGCAACTTGCGTCATGAACTATGACGAAGCAGTTGGCTGGCTTGTCGGAGATGAACACAAGGGCCTGCGTGCCATGTTCACGATGATGAACGAAGCGCGCCTGGGGGTGGCTGTACAGGGGCTGTCCCAGTCTGAGGTCGCCTATCAAAACGCAGTTGCCTATGCGAAAGACCGCCTGCAAGGACGCGCCCTGTCCGGAGCAAAAGCGCCGGAAAAGGCCGCCGACCCGATTATCGTCCATCCAGACATTCGCCGGATCCTGATGCAGATCCGGGCCTTCAATGAAGGCGCACGGGCACTCGTCCTTTGGACTGCACTGCATGGTGACATTGCCCATCGGTCCCCTGACGAGAAGACCCGTCAGAACTCCGAGGACATGATGGGCCTGATGACACCGGTGCTGAAGGGCGTTCTCACCGACACAGGCTTTGCCAATGCCGTCAACGCCCAGCAAGTCTTTGGCGGACACGGCTACATTGCCGAGTGGGGCATGGACCAGTTCGTTCGCGATGCCCGTATCGCGATGATCTACGAGGGCGCCAACGGCATTCAGGCACTTGACCTGGTTGGCCGCAAGCTTCCCGCCAATGGTGGCCGGGCCGTGATGGCGTTCTTTGAGGAAATGAAAGCCTTCGGCAAAGCCAATAAGGACGATGAAGCGCTGGCTCCGTTCATCCAACCGTTGAAGCAGGGCGCCGATCACCTGCAGCAGGCCACCATGTGGTTCATGCAGAACGCCATGAAGCAGCCGGATAATGCCGGCGCCGGTTCCACCGATTACATGCATCTCTTCGGCCTGGTGGCCATGGGATACATGTGGGCGAAAATTGCCAAGGCCACTCATGCAAAACTCGCCAACGGCGATGCCGCAAACACGGAAGAACTGAAGGCCAAACTTGCGTTCGGGACCTTCTACATGGAGCGCATGATGCCAGAGACCGCGGCACACCTGGCCCGGATTTCATCCGGTTGCGACACCATGATGTCCGTGGATGCCGATCTGTTTTGATGATGCACCAGGCACAGCCTTTTTTTCGTGAGGCTGTGTCACTCCCGGCTCGGCGGGCGTGCGACTTCGGGCTAAGGTCCGGTTTCAAATACCGCTTCACGAGGAGAGATCAAACCATGAGCGATTATATTCTTCACTGCTTTGCCCAATCCGGGAACGCCTACAAAGCGGCCCTGATGCTGGAGCTGTCCGGAGCCGACTGGAAGCCGGAGTGGGTCGACTTCTTCAACGGAGCAACACGGCAGGAAGGCTTTCGCGAAGGTGTGAACGAAATGGGCGAAATCCCGGTTCTCGTTCATGGAGACCTGCGGCTCAGCCAATCCGGGGTCATTCTCGACTATCTGGTCGAAACACTCGGCACCTTTGGCTGGGAGACGGAAGCAGAACGGCGTGAGATCCTGCGCTGGATCCTCTTCGATAATCACAAATTGACCGGCTACACGGCAACGCTGCGTTTTCTGCGTTTCATTGCCAAGACCGGAGAAACAGACGTTGTGAAGTGGCTCGAAACGCGCGCAACCGCCGCCTACGCCATTCTCAACAAGCACTTGGACGGTCGCGAGTTCGTTGTCGGTAACAAGCCGACAATCGCCGACCTTTCGTTATGCGGCTACCTGTATTGGCCGGACGAAATCGGCATCGACCTGAGTCCCTATACGAACATCACGCGCTGGCTGGAAACCCTCAAGGCCCTTCCAGGCTGGCAACACCCATATGATCTCATGCCCGGACACCCCTTGCCCTGCGCGTGAGCGAATAAACGACCTAGAGGAGGACCCCATGCCGGAAGCCTATATCTACGATCATGTGCGCACCCCGCGCGGCCGCGGCAAAAAAGACGGAGCCCTGCACGAAGTGCCGGCGGTTCGTCTGGCAGCAACCGCTCTGGAAGTCATCCGGGATCGCAACGGCCTCGACACGACACGTGTCGACGATGTGGTTCTGGGCTGCGTGGATCCGGTTGGCGAAGCCGGTGGCGACATCGGCCGGGCGGCTGTGTTTGCCGCTGGTTACGACAAGTCCGTGCCCGGCATGCAGATCAATCGCTTCTGCGCTTCCGGCCTAGATGCGGTCAACATGGGCGCTGCGCAGGTCATGTCCGGTCAGCACAAGCTGGTGATCGCCGGTGGCGTGGAAAGCATGAGCCGCGTCGGCCTTGGCGCCTCCGGTGGTGCCTGGCCCATCGAGCCACAGGTGGCCCTCCCCTCCTACTTCATGCCGCAGGGCGTCTCCGCCGACCTGATCGCCACGAAGTATGGCTTCAACCGCGACCAATGTGATGGCTATGCGGTTGAAAGTCAGAAACGTGCCGCCAAGTCCTGGGAAGAGGGCCGATTCAAGAACTCCGTGGTGCCGGTGAAAGACATCAATGGCATCACCATCCTCGCTCGTGACGAGCACATGCGCCCGGAAACGGACATGCAGTCCTTGGCCTCGCTCAATCCTTCCTTCGCCATTATGGGCGCAATGGGCGGCTTTGACGGGGTGGCCATCCAGGCGCACCCGGAAGTGGAAGCCGTGAAGCATGTGCATCACGCCGGCAACTCTTCCGGCATCGTCGATGGCGCCTCGGCAGTGCTGATCGGATCACGTACAGCGGGCCGGTCTGCCGGACTGAAACCGCGTGCCCGCATCAAGGCCTTCGCCAATATCGGATCTGATCCGGCACTGATGCTGACAGGACCTGTTGATGTCACCGAGAAGCTTTTGAAGAACGCCCGCATGGAGATGAAGGACCTTGATCTCATCGAGATCAACGAGGCTTTTGCATCGGTCGTTCTGCGCTACCAGCAAGCGTTTGATCTGGATCCGGCCATCGTCAACGTCAATGGCGGCGCCATTGCCATGGGCCACCCGCTAGGCGCAACAGGTGCGATGATCCTCGGCACGGTGCTCGACGAACTGGAACGCCGCGACCTCAACACCGCGATCGTAACGCTGTGCATCGGCGCCGGCATGGGCACTGCCACCATCATCGAGCGCGTTTGATTAGAACAAGCGGAGGAGCAAGACAAATGACCTACACAAATTTCAAAGTCGAGACCGACGCTGACGGCATTGCCCTGATCACCTGGGACATGCCGGAAAAGTCGATGAATGTTATCGACCTCTCTGTGATGGAAGAGCTGGACAAGATCGTCGACCAGGTGGTCGCGGATGATGCGATCAAAGGTGCTGTCATCACATCCGGCAAGCCAGCCTTTTCCGGTGGCGCCGATCTGACCATGCTGGAAGGCCTGTTGCAGGACTTCCACAAGCAGCGCAACACCAATCCTGAAGCTGCTGCCAGGGCTCTGTTTGACGGATCGCGCAGACTGTCGCTGATCTACCGCAAGCTTGAGACATGCGGAAAGCCATTTGTTGCCGCCCTGTCCGGCGCCTGCATGGGGGGCGGCACCGAACTGGCCCTTGCCTGCCATGCGCGCATTGCTGCGAGCGACGGTAACCTGAAGATGGGCTTGCCTGAAGTGAAGGTCGGGCTGTTCCCCGGCGCCGGTGGCACCCAGCGTGTCATGCGCATGGCCGACGGCCAGCAGGGACTGCAATTTCTGCTGCAGGGCCGCACATTGGATGCAGCCAAAGCGAAGGCGATGAAGCTCATCGATGACACTGCAGCACCAAAGAAACTGATCGAGACAGCAAAACGGCTGCTGAAATCAGGCGACGTTGACCCTGTGAAGGAGTGGGACAAGAAGGGCTACAAGCTGCCCAACGGCAAGGTCTACTCCCCCGCCGGATTCCAGTTCTGGCCCGCCGCCAATGCCATTTATCGACGTGAGACTTTCGACAATTATCCCGGTCCCCGCTACATGATGCATGCGGTCGTGGAAGGCCTCCAATTGCCGATGGACCTCGCACTGCAAGTGGAAAGCCGCTACTTCGCCAAGGTTCTCCAGACGCCAGAAGCAGCCAACATGATCCGCACGCTGTTCGTCTCCATGCAGGAGCTGAACAAGTTGGCACGCCGCCCGGCAGATCAGCGTCCGAACAAGATCAAGAAGCTCGGCGTGCTCGGCGCAGGCTTCATGGGCGCGGGCATTGCCTTCGTTTCGGCCAAGGCCGGGATCCAGGTCGTGCTCATCGACCGGGATCAGGCTGCTGCCGACAAGGGCAAGAGCCACTCCGACGAGCTGATGAGCAAGGCCATCAAGCGCGGACACGCGACTGATGACGACAAGGCAAAGCTGCTCGAGAAGATCACCGCGACTACGGACTATGACGCATTGGCCGATTGCGATCTGGTGATTGAGGCTGTGTTCGAGGACCGGGAGATCAAGCGTCAGGTCACCGAGCAAGCTGAAGCCGCCATGAAGTCTCGCGCCATCTACGCCTCCAACACGTCCACGCTGCCGATCACCTCGCTGGCCGAAGCGTCCACCCGACCGAAGAACTTCATCGGCATTCACTTCTTCTCACCCGTCGATCGGATGATGCTGGTGGAGGTGATTGTCGGCAAGAAGACCTCAGATCGGGCCCTTGCGATGGCGCTCGACTACATCAAGGCCATCAAGAAGACGCCAATTGTGGTCAACGACTCGCGCGGCTTCTACACCTCGCGCGTTGTCATGACCTACATCCGCGAAGGTCTGATGATGCTGGCGGACGGTGTGCCGGCCGCGATGGTGGAAAATGCCGGCAAGATGGCCGGAATGCCGGTCGGCCCGCTCTCCCTCGGTGACGAGGTCGCCCTGGATCTGGCCTGGAAGATCGTATCGGCAACGCGCAAGGATCTTGGCGTGAAATACGTCGAGGGACCACTGGACAACATTCTGGAAGAGATGGTGGTCAAACACGAGCGTTTTGGGCGCAAGAACGCCAAGGGCTTCTATGATTACAAGGGCAAGGAAAAGACACTCTGGCCTGGCATTCCGGATGTTGTCGGTCAGCCGAAGTCAGCAGACAGCTTCCATGTCGAGGAACTCCAGCAGCGTCTCTTGGTCATGCAAGCGCTTGAAACCGCTCGCATCTTTGAGGAAAAGTGCCTGACCGATGTGCGCGAGGCGGATGTCGGCTCAATCCTCGGGTTCGGCTTTGCCCCTTACTCGGGCGGCACACTTTCCTACATCGACACCATGGGAACGGCTGCGTTCGTCGAGCTTTGCAAGAAGTTCACCCGCAAGTGGGGACCGCGCTTCAAGCCCAACAAGTTGCTGCGCGAAATGGCCAAGGAAGGAGAAACCTTCTATGGCAAGTTCCCACCGCAGCCGAAGGCAGGAAACAGTGAAGACGCTGAAGCTGCCTAGTGCCTTCAAACTGATTTGAAAACCCAGTCCCACGTCGGCTTAGAACCGATGTGGGACTCTTACATTGGTACATCTACCTGTGTCACATTTTCGTGTGGTGACGTAAAGGAAGGTGCTTCTGCTTGCCGCTTGGCTCAAGCTACCCTAGACATTAAAGATGCTGCGGGAGATGGGCCGGTATCCGTCATGGTTGAAAAGGCTATATGGGCGCGTGCAGATGCCTTGGGCATTCTCATTGATCATCCGCGCACCCGACACCTTGATTGGGGAAAGATACTTGAGGATCTTTCCGTTGAAATGGAGGAGATACGCGATCCCCTCTGCACGCTTCCGTTCGAAAAAGTAGCTTCCGGATTTCAAGTCGTGTCCGAAGCCTTGGGCGATGATGCGGCGATGTTCGACATCTACAGCACACTCCCCGCCGGCACGCTTTCCGTCTTTGATTATCTGCTGCATTATGCTCCGACCTTGCGCGAAGGCCTGCAAACCTGGGTGCGCTATATCCCGGTGCGCATGAATGGGCTCCACTACCAGTATTTCGAAGGGGAGACTGAAGGCGGACTGCGCTGGCCCTCCTTGCACGGCTACGGTGACACCCGACAAAACATGTATGCTCGTATTGCCTGGGCCGTTGGCCGGATCAACCTCGCTCTGGACATCAGCCCTGCTCCCGTCACCATTCATCTGGAAGGGCCACCGCCCAACAACAGCAGCCAGTTCTCAGAACTCTACGGCGACAGGCTTCTGTTCAACCAGGACGCTGATGCCATCCTGATTGCCAAAGCGTTTCTCGACCTTCGCCCGACACGCAGGGACAACAACCTGCATCAGCTCCTGAATACGGCTGCTGCACATGAAATCGCGCACCTTGGGGACCATGACCATCAGATCCAGGACATGACAGAGACCATTTCAACATCCTTGAGCAATGGAACCTGCAACCTACCCCTGGTGGCGAAGTCTCTCGGCATTTCCCCCCGCACACTTCAACGAACTCTGGCCAAGAATGGCCGCTCGTTCCGCGAAGCGGTCGAAGACGTTCGGAGATCAAATGCAGAGAAGTATTTGACCGAAACCAATCTCTCGATGAAGGAAATCTCCTTTTTGCTCGGATTTTCCCAAGTCAGTACTTTTTCACGTTCTATTCGTGTCTGGTTCGGCAAACCGCCAACGGAATTGCGGCGAAGTCAGGCTGGACGCGTCGCGCAACCGGCCAAACGCACAGTCGGCGAGTGAATCAGATCCCGCAATAATTGTATTTTTTAAAATAACAATTCTCAATTTTATTCAGTCATCCGACAAAACATAGCTTTAGATTTCTACTTTTCTAAATCATGGAAATTGAATACAATATGATCCTTAAGACGATTTATGATGTTGATTATACTAATAGAAGACGAATTAAAGATTTGAGGTATTGAGTCACCTAGGTTATTTTTATTGAAATTAGGTAACCGCCACTTTCCGATAGGCCTCGTGGCCAGTATCGCCGAGAGAGGATCGATGCCCCTAGATGGTAAAACCGACTGGGTCGTGAGCAGCCTATTGATAAATGCTGGTGCACTGGCTCGGGAAAAAGGTATTAATTGGGGGCACATTCTCGAAAAGCACAACGTCGCCGCAAGCCTTCTTCTGTCTCCCGACAAACATGTAGGCTTGCGCCAGACGCTCGAGATCCTCAATACTTTAAGTCACTCGGTCTCCGACCCGACATTCATCCTGAACGGCTTTGCCAACCTGCCGATAGGCGTTGCCGACCTGCTTGACTATGTCGCGGTGTTTGCTCCTGACGCCGGGACCGCACTGCAGAACTGGGCGCGTTATGCACCGCTTTGCAGCAAGGGAATGACTGTGAGCGTCGAACAGAGCGCCAGCGGTCTTGAGTTGGAGCTATCCATCCCGGTTCGCTTCGGCTCCAATGCCCAAGCCTCCTATGCGCTGATGGGGCTGATGGCGAACCGGCTTGGCTATATCCTGGGACCGGAAAGCAAACACACGCAAGTCCAGTTCACCTCCGTCAACCCTGGCAATGCTGCATTCCCATTACGTCTCGGTGGATTTTCCGGCCAGGTGCAATTTGAAACATGCCGCAATCGTATCCTGCTTCCAGACAGAGTGGCCAACATCCCCAACCCACATGCGGACAAGAACCTGCTGCGATTGATCCACACCGCCGCGACACGTCTTCTGGCGGACGTACAAGAGGACGAGAGCACCATCTCGATGATCTCCGCGAAAATTTCGGAGGGGCTACGAGAAGGTCGGCTGTCAATGGAGGCCGTGTCCTCGTCACTGGGATTGTCGCAACGAAGTCTGCAACGGCTACTGGAACAGGAAGGCACAAGCTATCGTGAAATTCTCGATGACGTGCGAAAATCCAGCGCCGAGCGGTATCTGCTCGACACCCGGTTGGCCGCAAAAGAGATTGCCTATCTCCTAGGGTTTTCGAACATCTCCGCGTTTTCCCGCGCCGTCAAAAACTGGTTTGGGATGGCCCCGCGCGATCTTCGCAAACACGCGCTTGAGGACATGGAAGCAGAGTAACTCGCAGAGAGCTAAGCAATCCGATCATCGGCCAGATGCAAACGTGAAGAGGAAAAAGGGGCGCGGGTGCATTTTCGGCAACCCGCGCTTTATCCAACCGCACGTGGGAGAAACGCGCAGCGCAGTCGACGGCTTTGATGAGACTACGTCCCGCCCGGCAACCGCAAATGGTAGACGTCACCTTGCACATTCCGCTTCCAGGAACGCTACTGGCACAGCCTCGGAAGAACAGCCTGATTTTGTGTAGCAAAACATTCAGGTTAAACAGATCGATCGATGGGGCGACACATCTGCATTACTCGAACCTGACGGCTTGTTTTTGTTGTCCTCAGCCCGCTTGTTTTCTTATTTCTATAAAGCAGGATAAACAGCTTTCTTCCGCAGCGGTATCTACAAGGATTTCTCTTGAGAGGGATTGGCAAAAGCACCCATTTCTTTATCGAAATGCGCCATTCTCTTTCGCAGATGTCACTAAACGAAATTTCGTGAAACCCAGAATTGAAAAAAGTTCAAAATCTTGCGCACGCTCCCAAAGCGCTTCGGGTCGACTTGTAAGCGAGACCCCGCGATCCTACGTTTCACACAACAGTTCAAACGTCCGGTACAAAGACACTATGGCTCATGACACCTTCTCCCGATTCATCGGCGGCTCACCCGGCCAGGTGATCCTCAGACTGATTTTTCTGTCGTTCGTCGTCGGGATTATCCTATCCGCCCTCAGCCTCGACCCGATGTCCCTGGTGGACATGGTCATCAGATTCTTCAACCGTCTGTGGAACATGGGCTTCGACGCTATTCTATCGTTGGGACGGTACTTTCTGCTCGGTGCCGTGATCGTCATCCCGCTGTGGCTGATCGGGCGCGTTCTGTCGCTTGGCAAGCGTTAAGTCTCAGAACCGTATCAACTGAGACTGTTTCGCGGCAGAAGACTGCCCCTCCTGACGCAGGGCTTGGGCCATTGTCCGGTGCAGGCCCGCATGCCGTTCTGCCAACTCGCTGATGTCGGTGGAATACCCCCCGCCAAGCACACCGGCGATGGGCAGGCCTTGCCGTCTGACGCGATCAATCACGATCCGGTTGCGCCGTAGCAAGCCCTCCCGCGTCAAGGACAGGCGCCCGAGACGATCACCTTCCCACGGATCGACGCCAGCGTTGAAGAACACAATGTCGAAGGGCCCTGCGCTGAACGCCTTCTCCATCGCCGGAGCCAGAGCTTCCAGATACCCCTCGTCATCAAGACCATCAGGCAGAGCAACATCGAGCGAAGATGGGACTTTTTGCATCGGGTAATTTTTCTCTGCATGCAATGAAAGAGTGAATACGCTGGGATCTCCTGTGAAGATTTCCGCAGTGCCGTCACCCTGATGGACATCCAGATCGATCACCAGCGCCCTGTCGATAACGCCATCGGCTTGCATCACCCGTATGGCCACAGCCACATCATTGAAGACACAAAAGCCAGCACCCTGCTTTCGACGCGCATGATGGCTGCCGCCAGCCGTGTTCGCAGCCATCCCGTAAGACAACGCCAGATAGCCGGCAAGCACGGTCCCTGCAGTCGCACAGCGCGCACGCAAGGCGACATCCGGTTTCATCGGAAAGCCGATGTCACGCGCGATCCTATCTGGCACTCGGCAGTCCAGAACGGCATCGACATAGGCCGGATCATGGGCCAGGGCCAGCCACTCGAAAGGCGCTACACGGGGCTTGAAAAACGTGCCATTCATCAAATCGCCGTCAGCGCGCAGGATCTCCGCCACAGCACGAAACTTGTCCATGGGAAAGCGATGGCCATCAGGCAATGTGGCGCAGTAGGCGGGGTGATGCACAATCGGAAAGCTCATACGCGAGACCATATAGGCTTGTCGATCCGCCAGGAAAGGCATAGAGGCAAGTGTTCCCATTCGAGCGACCTGCCCGCCGATATTTTCCCAGCTGATTTCTGCTGCCCGCCCAGAGCCTGACATGACCCAGCCAAACGCCAAGTCCGACACCTCCCGCGCCTTCGACATCAGCCACACAGGCGTCCTGAAAATCGCACTGCCGATGACACTGGCTTATCTGTCGACGCCCATCCTCGGCATCGTCGATACAGCGGTGATCGGTCGCCTTGGGGACGCCGCACTGCTTGGCGGAATTGCGGTTGCAAGCATTCTGTTCGATCTGGTGTTCACGACGTTCAACTTCTTGAGGTCTGGAACGACTGCGCTTACCGCCCAGGCCTTTGGCGCTGACGGCAAACGGGAAATCAAGGCTTCTCTACTGCGCGCATTGCTTATCGCAGCTCTCGCTGGAACGGCCGTCGTCGTGCTTCACGTCGCCCTTCTGGATTTCGGTCTGACGCTGATCGGCGGCAGTGCTGACGTTCAATCCGCCGCCCGACGATACTTCGAAGTCCGGATTTACTCCGCGCCTCTGATGCTGGCGAATTACGCCATTCTGGGATGGCTCCTGGGGCTTGGCCGCGCCGGAACCGGCCTGTTTCTTCAAACCGTTCTGAACGGGCTGAATGTCGCCCTGTCCATCTACTTCGTCATTGGCCTGGAATGGTCGGTCGAAGGCGCTGCCTGGGCGACGGTTGCCAGTGAATGTCTTGCCTGCCTGCTGGGGCTTGCTCTGGTGAAGGCGGTTGGCCGCGGTGGGGCCTGGCCGACGTGGAGCGAGGTGATCGACAAGACCGCTCTGCGGCGCATGATGGCTGTCAATCGCGACATCATGATCCGGTCCTTCACCTTGCTGTTTGCTTTCACATTCTTCACCCAGCGCTCTGCGGCTCAGGGCGACGGCATCCTCGCCGCCAATGCGATTCTGGAGAAGTTTTTCCTGGTCGGAGGCTATTTCCTCGATGGCCTTGCCACGGCGGCAGAACAGCTGGCAGGGCGCGCTGTCGGGGCACGCTATCGGCCCGCCTTCGACAAGGCTGTGCGCATCACGGCAATCTGGAGCTTTTTACTGGCCGGGCTTCTGGCTGCGTTTTACCTCGGTTTCGGCAGCTCACTGGTGCGGATGATGACTGTGTCAGAAGATGTCCGCCAGATCGCCTATACCTATCTGCCCTGGGCGGCGATCACGCCCTTGTGCGGGGTGCTGGCCTTTCAGATGGATGGCGTCTTCATCGGTGCAACCTGGTCCAGGGACATGCGCAACATGATGCTGGTCTCTCTGCTCGTCTTTATCATCGCCTATTTCTCCCTGTTCCCGCTGCTGCAGAACCACGGACTCTGGCTGGCACTTGAGATTTTTCTGGGCGCGCGAGGCTTGTCTCTGCTGATGATCTGCAGCCGACGCCGGAACGAGACGTTCGCCCCGGCGTAAGCCTCCAAGATCCTCAATCTGAGGGATCAAGATTGGCCCAGGCATCCAGATTTCTGTCACGGGCCTCGCGCAGATTTGCAAGACCATGCTGATCGAGCTTGGCGGACAGCCCCGTCAGAATTTCTCCGATCAGCCCTGTTCCCTTGTAGGTAAGCGCAGAATAGACCTGCAGCAGATCCGCACCCGCCGTGATCTTGGTCCAAGCACTTTCCGCACTGTCGATGCCGCCGACCCCGATAATTGGCAGCTGCGGTCCGGCCAACTTGCGCGCCTTGGCAAGCATGATGGTCGATCGACGGAACACCGGCCGTCCGGACAGACCACCGGCCTCCTCCGTATGGTTGGTTGACTTCAAGCCAGCACGCGACAAGGTGGTGTTGGAGACGATCAACCCCTCCAGCCCCTTGGCAAGAACCTCCTCGACGATCTCTGCCAACTCTTCTTCCAGAACATCCGGAGCGATTTTCAGCAGGACGGGGACATGCCGGCCTATGACCTGAGTGCGTTCGTCTCTTGCAGAAATGACCGCGGTTAAAAGTTCTGCCAGAGCAGTGCGCGCCTGCAGATTGCGCAATCCTGGCGTGTTGGGCGAAGACACGTTGACGGTGAAATAGCTGGCGAGATCCGCGAAGGCATGAATGCCAGCAACATAGTCGGCAACCCGGTCGCTCGCGTCCTTGTTGGCGCCGACATTGACCCCGACGACTCCTCTCTGGCTCGGACGACCTTCCAACCGGGATCTCAGTGCCTGATGCCCTGCATTGTTGAAGCCATAACGATTGATGACCCCCTCATCGGCCTTGAGCCGGAAGACACGCGGGCGCGGATTTCCTGCCTGTGCGCGCGGCGTGACCGAACCAACTTCAGTGTAGCCGAATCCCAGATGAAGCAGAGCGTCAGGGACTTCACCATTCTTGTCGAAACCGGCGGCCATACCGAGGGGATTGGGAAAGCGCAAGTCCCACAGAGCAGTCTCAAGGCGCGGATCCGCTGGCTTTGCAGCTGATCCGCCCAGTCCTGCCTTGAGGGCCTTGATCGTCACGCTGTGGGCCGTCTCCGCGTCCATTTGATGCAAGAGGCCAAGGCCGAGTTTTTGCACGAGAGGGAAAATCATTGCGTGAGGTCCGGAAACTGATGGGCGCCGTCAGCATCGATCGGCAAGGGTTTCACCCACACCGCCAGGGCGGGGTCGAGCGAAGCATAAAGATGCGGGAACAGCGCTCCGCCTCTGGAGGTTTCCCACTTCAGGTCCGGGCCAAGGGTCTCGGCATCAAATGCCGCCAAAAGCAGGTTCGACTGGCCAACAAAATGCTTCGATGCGGTTTCCCGAACCTGGCCGGCATTGGAGAAATGGATAAACCCATCGGCGAGGTCCACCGGGGCCCCGGCAAATTCACCGGCAGCCAGTGCCGCATTCCAGAGAGGTTCCGGTAGGATCTTGTAAATCAGACGCATAGCCCAGCCTTTCGCCGCGAAAACCGGGGCGCGCTGCCCCGTAGAAGCGGGCGGACCCTACAGCCCAGAGCCTGCCAGCTCAAGCCGGGCGGCTCACCGCTGGACGGTTTTCAGGAATTTAAGCTTTTGACAGCCTTTTTCCCGGAACACATAGTCCGAGAAAAGGGATATATTCCTGTCAGCAAGTGGGTAAGTGGAGACGAACCATGCTGTCCCATGAACAGATCTGGGCCGCCATCGATGCTCTGGCAAAACGCCATGGTCTGACCTCATCGGGTCTGGCCAAGCGTGCCGGACTGGATCCGACCACGTTTAATCCGTCAAAACGGTTTGCCGGAGACGGGCGCCCGCGTTGGCCGTCGACCGAGTCGCTGTCAAAGATTCTGGAAGCAACCGGCGAATCCGTCGGGCGATTTGTTGCCGGGCTGGACCCTGAAGAGCGTACAGTGACCGCCAGACCGGAGGCCTTCGCCGGCATTCCAGTTGCCGCCTTCTCGTCCGAAGCGGATGCCGACTTCGATGCCAAGGGAGCCCCGACCGGCCCTGCCTGGGAACCGCTGACCCTGCCCCCGCGCAAGGCAGACAAACTCTTTGCGCTGAGCGTCGAGGGCGATGGCTTGCTGCCCGTCTATCGGCACGGGGATGTGGTGGTGATCAGCCGCAAGACCCCGGTTCGGACCGGCGACAGAGTGGTGGTCAAACCAAAGAACAGTCAAATGACCCTGCTGTGTCTGGAACATCGCACTGCAAAGGCGTATGTCTTCAAAGCCTTGAGTGGAGCTTCCGCTCGCTTGCAATTGGGTCACGAGGACGTCGACTGGATGGGCCGCATCGTATGGGCGAGCCAATAGAGCCGGGAACGAAAGCCGAGACATGCCACCACGCGCCATAGCCTTGCCGGTACTGCTTTTGGTCGTGGCTGGTAGTGCTGTCGCCTGGCTGAAGCTGGCCCCACCGCCTGCGGTTCCAGAGACGTCTTCTGCCGAACACAATGCGTCATCGACGTTCCTGACAGCTTCGCGCAAGCGCCCTGAGGTCGCGGCGCCTCGTGAGCAGGACCAGCCAGCCTCGGCTGCACCGCTCCCACATTACCTGCGCAACGTCGCACCGAGTGGCATCCCCGCCCCTGAAGTATCCGGCCCGCTCTTGCGGGTTGAGGCCCGGCTGCCCGAGATCCGACAACCAGAGCCCGAAGCCTTGCCGACGACCGGAGACCTGATCGTCATTCGTCGGCCTCAAGTGGTTTCAGCCGGAACCCTGACCGGTAACCACCTCACCCTGCACCTTGCCCATGTCGACGCGCTTGCCAGTAAGGACACTTGCCCATCGGACCTGGGTACAGACTGGCCATGCGGGGCACTGGCGCGCACAGCGCTGCGGGCAGTGGTACGGATCTATGCTGTAACCTGCAAGAAAACAGCAGATATAGGGGAGCGCGAAATCAGCGCCATCTGCGAGCGCGGACCGCTGAACCTGAGCCGCTGGCTCGTCGAATACGGCTGGGCAGTGCCCGATGACACTGCCCCTGAAGATTACACTGAGCTGGCAGCGGTCGCCAAAGAAGAAGGCAGAGGCCAGTGGAAACGAGACTGGGAACCGCTTCTGGTCGATTCCGATGAGGCCGACACCTATGCCGAAGAGCAACCACAAGCGAAGTCTTCTGGATCAAGTTCTGTGTCAGAAGGCGGCGACGCGGATCTCTATCTGGACAGCCTGTCCCAACTTGAAATGCTGCCCAGCCGAAATGCTTTGCCTGAAGCAGTTGCCACCGGGGGCTCTAGCCAGAACAACGCAGAACTGAACCAATAAACCGTCGGCCGGTGCGAAGGCCCGCTTTACCGCCTGCCTCAATGACGCGAAGGCCAATCGCGACAGAGCGCGTCCAGGGCCTCCTCCGGCCCTTCCAGCATCAGCGTCACCCCGCCAGCATCGAATACCCTGTCAACGATGTCCACCGGAGCCAGGCCGACCTGCCGCTCCAGGTCGGCTGTTTGCGAGAAAGTGGCCGAGACCTTCGCCTCCGCACGCCTTTCAAAGGCAACCAGCTCAGCTTTCTGAATGGCATCTGCCGCAGCGCCTGAGTAGGCTCGCGCCAGCCCGCCACCACCAAGTTTTGTGCCGCCGAAATAGCGCACCACAATCACACCGACATTCACGAGTGCCGGTCCCTGCAGGACTTTCAGAGTTGGCATGCCAGAGGTTCCGGAAGGCTCGCCGTCGTCCTTCCCGATTTCCTCGACCCGTCCGTCGTCATGCAGTTTGCGAAAGGCGTTGACCAAATGGTTGGCCTTGCGGTGCTCTGCCCGCAGCTCTTCCATCCGCCGCCCAAAATCGGGCAGCGGCATGAGGAAGGCGTAAAAGCGCGACTTCCGGTCTTCGAGAAAACCTTCGAACTCACGCTCAACCGTAAAATAGTCGGGCATTGGCCGGTTCAGTCCACTGCCCGGAAGTGCTTGGAGAGTTTCAGTGCCTGCCCTTGGTAATTGGAGCCAATCCCCTCGCCATAAAGGGTGGCTGGGCGTTGGGACATTTTCTCATAAACCAGGCGACCAACCGTTTGGCCATGTTCAAGAATAAATGGCACATCGTGAGAACGGACCTCTAGGACAGCGCGTGAGCCCACACCACCGGCACTGGAATGACCAAAGCCTGGATCAAAGAACCCTGCGTAGTGAACGCGGAATTCTCCCACGAGGGCATCGAATGGCACCATTTCCGCAGCATAATCCGGCGGAACGTGAACGGCTTCCTGACTGACAAGAATGTAGAATTCATTCGGATCAAGGATCAGCTCTGCGGCGCCACGACGGTAGATCGGCTCCCAGAAGTCGAGCGGTGCATGGGCGCCCGGCTTGTCGACGTCGATCAGTCCTGAGTGGTGCTTGGCGCGATAGCCAACCAGCGAGCCTTTGCCGGAGCCTTCCAGATCGATGGACAGTTGCACACCACCGCCAATGCGCTCATTGCCACCCGTCACCAACGTATGTTCCCGATGCACCATCTGCAGGAACTGATCGGAAATCAGACTTTCACCTCGCCGAAACCTGATCTGGCTTAGGCGGGACCCCGTGCGCACCAGAATAGGGAACGTCAGCGGCGAGATTTCAGCGTAAAGCGGCCCAGCGTAGCCGGCCGGAACCGTGTCAAAGGCAACGCCCTGATCCGTGATGACGCGGGTGAACACATCGAGGCGCCCGGTGGAGCTTTTAGGATTGGCCGTGGCGGATATATCAGCGGGAAGAACAAGGCTTTCCTGCAAGGGGACGATATAGACACAACCAGTCTCCAGCACGGCGCCTTGGGCCAGATCGACCTTGTGCAGCTTGAGATTTTCCAGCTTCTTCAACACCGTCGGGTCTGGACCCGTGAGGAAGCTCGCCCGAACCCGGTAGGCGGTCGCCCCAAGGCGCAAATCTAGGCTCGCAGGCTGTATCTGCCCGTCAACAGGAGCCTGATCAGATACGATGGATCCATCGTCGAACATCTGTTCGATGGCCTGCACAGGCAAAATACCCGAGACGTCCGCTGCCATGGTCTGCCTGATCCTCTCGCTCACCCGACTTTAACTCTCACTTTCCCTGTGCTTAGCCGATTGGGGCAGATACGCCAACCGGATTTCACCGCAAAGCGTTGACCGCCGCCCGCTTTTGGCCTATTCACCCGGTATATCTCGTGGTCATTTGAGCCGGCCGGCTTGCAGCCACATTAAACAAGTCGCTAAACAGGCCGGGATCCAAAAGACCCCGGCTCACGGCCGGGTTTTTTGCTTTTGGAGTAGACTGATATGACCACCCGCGATCCCAATGACTCCTCGTCCTGGCGTCCGGCCACCCAGCTGGTCCACGGCGGCACCACGCGTTCCCAGTTCGGCGAGACGTCCGAGACGCTCTACCTGACGCAAGGGTTCGTCTATGACACTGCCGAATTCGCCGAGCGACGGTTCAACGGCGAAGAGCCGGGCTTCGTATACTCGCGCTATGCCAATCCGACAGTTGCGATGTTCGAAGACCGGATCAAGATGCTGGAAGGCGCCGAGGCTGCGCGCGCCACCGCGTCTGGAATGGCTGCTGTCAATCTGGCGCTGATGGCTGCAGTGAAGGCCGGAGACCATGTGGTCGCGGCCAAGGCGCTGTTCGGGTCTTGCCGCTATATCGTTGAAACGCTGTTGCCGCGCTTCGGCGTTGAAAGCACCCTGGTGGATGGCACGGACATCGACCAATGGAAGGCTGCCGTCAGGCCAAACACCAAGGCGCTGTTCCTGGAAAGTCCGACCAATCCGACGCTCGAAGTCATCGACATTTCAGCTGTCGCAGACATCGCCCATTCGGTCGGCGCCCGACTCATCGTCGACAATGTGTTCGCCACCCCGATGTTCCAGTCGCCGCTTTCGCTTGGAGCCGATGTAGTGGTCTATTCAGCCACCAAGCACATCGATGGTCAGGGCCGTTGTCTCGGCGGTGTCGTGCTTTCCGATGAAAAGTGGATCACCGAAGAGGTGATGCCATTCGTCAAGCACACCGGCCCGCACATGAGCCCCTTCTCTGCATGGGTTCTGCTGAAAGGGCTGGAAACGCTTCCGCTGCGGGTGGCACAACAGACCGCCAATGCAGCCAAGATCGCAGATTACCTTGCAGAACAGTCTGCTGTCAGCCGTCTGGTGTATCCAGGTCGCGCCGACCATCCGCAGGCAGACCTCATCAAGCGGCAGATGACCGGTGGCTCGACCATGGTGGCGTTTGAGATCGATGGCGGCAAAGAAGCAGCCTTCCGGTTCCTCAACGCGTTGGAGATCATCCGGATCTCCAACAACCTTGGCGACGCGAAATCGCTGATCACCCATCCGGCGACAACGACCCACCAGTCGATCGGAGAAGACGCACGCGCCGAACTGGATATCTCAGGAGGCTTGCTACGGATGTCGATTGGCCTGGAAGACGCTCAGGATCTGATTGACGACATCGAAAAGGCACTCAAGGCAGTCTGATCGCTGGCTTTGAGCTGTGATTTTTGAAACCTTTCCCGCCCCGGCGGGGAAGGTTTTTTTCAATTTCAGTGCGGCATCGCATCCAGACATCTGCTTCATTTCAAAGCCTGAGCGCTGCTGATTGCCCGTGCAGCGGCCGAAAGCCAGCAAACCATGGCAAATCCCCAGGCAAGCCAGACGAAGCCTTGCGGGAAAGTGCACATGACGAGAAACAAGGCGATGGTCTCCGCGCCCTCGGCAATGCCCGACAGGTAATACAGGGATTTTCGCCCCTGGGCGGTCGTCTCCAGCCCGCGCTTTTCTGCCATGACAGCAAAGGCGAGGAAGGCGGAGCCATTGGCGTAAAAACTAAAGAGCAGCGCAGCCGCCGCCAAGGCATTGCCCGCCGGATCGGCCAATGCAAAGGCAAATGGCACGCCGGCGTAAAAGAAAAAATCCAGAACGATATCGAGGTAGCCGCCGCGGTCGGTTTTTTGGGTCAGCCGCGCCACCGCACCATCCACACCGTCGGCAAGACGATTGAGGCAGATCAGCAAAAAGCCCAACCAGTAAACCTCACAGGCAATGGCAAGACAGGCCGCAGCCCCCAGACCAAAACCGGCCAGCGTTATTTGCGTCGCCGAAACGCCTGTCTTGGCCAAGGGCGCGGCCAAAGCGTTAAGCGGCGGGTCGATGAGCGGGCGCAGGCGAGCATCAAACATTGGCGATCCGGTTCCGATCTGCAGGACTGTCACTATCTTTTTTGGAAAATCCGGGGGGCAGCAGCAAGGTCGGATCTTTCAACTTTTCGACAAAACCCCTATAAGCCTGCCGCTAGAGACAAAGACCTCATATCAGAAGATCGAGTCGTGTCAGGACAATATCGCGCCATAACCCAAGGCATCACCGTTTCGGTAGAGCCATTTTATCTGGACGAGGAAAGCCGTCCAGAGCAAGGCCGCTATGTCTGGGCCTACATGGTGGAAATCAAAAACGATACGGACACACCGGTGCATCTGAGAAGCCGGCACTGGATCATCATGGACGGTCAGGGCCGTGTCGAAGAGGTTCAGGGACCGGGAGTCGTCGGTGAAGAACCGGTGATCGAGCCGGGCGAGGCCTACGAGTACTCCTCCGGCTGCCCTTTGAGAACACCATCCGGCATCATGTCCGGCAGTTACGGCATGGAGCGGGAGGATGGTAGCTCATTCGACGTCACCATCCCGGCATTCTCCCTCGACCTCCCGGACGTCGCCCGCAGCCTGAACTGACCCTCAGCCGTCAAACGCGTCTGTGACGTGCAATCGCCCCACGCTCGATGGCAGCAGTGGTCAATTTGTCCAGACGCAACCGATCCCGCAGGATCTGCAGAACTCTTAATTCCTCGCGAGAGACATCCATGTCGGCGGCGGCAACATCCACCGCCATGGCATAGGCGGTATCATAGAGATGGACCGGAAGCGCGTCCGCCACAAGGCTGAGAACATCCGTCAGGCCCGTCTCACCCTGCAGCCGCTCCCCGCATCGCTGAGCCGCTGGGAGAACATCTGCCGGATCAAAATCGGTAAAGACCGGGAGTGTGCGCGCCATATCGCCGATGGCTGCCAACTCGCTATCCGTCATCTTGGCGTCCGATGCGGACGTAATGACCATGACGTAAATAAGAGCTTCATGAATGCTGACTGTCTCGCTCATGCCCTACGCACCACCTTTGTTTCTGAAGTCCGCTTGCACTCTTGCAAGTTCTTCCGAGAGTTAGGTTGCGAAACTCTCGCTTTCAAGCGAGAATCCCGAGATCTTCGTTGACGCCAGCCCCCGGCCTTTCTAGTGTCGCCGCGCTTTCACGGTGGGGCCGCTTCCCTGCTTCGATCAAGCATATATCCCTTAAAAAAGACCCAGAAACAGAAACAGAGCATTATGACCGACAGTTCCCTGCCACCGCTTGACCTATCGCCTGAATTCGTCGAGGCGGCCCGGACTTCCAAAGCCTGGCCGTTCGAAGAAGCGCGAAAACTGGTCAAACGGGTCGAAAAGCGGGATCCGTCGCAGCCGGTGCTGTTCGAGACCGGCTATGGCCCCTCAGGCCTGCCGCACATCGGCACCTTCGGCGAGGTGGCCCGCACAACCATGGTGCGCACCGCCTTCCGCCTGCTGACCGAAGACAAGATTCCGACGCGCCTCCTGTGCTTCTCCGATGACATGGACGGTATGCGCAAGATCCCGGAAAACGTGCCGGACAGAGCAGCTCTGGAGCCCTATCTGCAGATGCCGCTGACGGTCGTCCCCAATCCATTTGGCGGCGAGCACAAGAGCTTCGGCGACCACAACAACGCCATGCTGCGCCGGTTTCTCGATACCTTCGGCTTCGACTACGAGTTCGCCAGCGCGACCGAGTACTACAAGTCCGGCAAGTTCGACGAGATCCTGCTGACAGCGGTTGCCAAGTACAAGGAACTGATGGCGGTGATGCTGCCGACGCTGGGCGAAGAACGCCAGGCCACTTACAGCCCATTCCTGCCGATCTCACCGATCTCCGGGCGTGTGCTCTACGTTCCGATGAAAGACGTCAATGGCAAGGACGGCACGATAACCTTTGAAGACGAAGACGGCTCGGATGTCACGCTGCCCGTCACCGGCGGCAATGTGAAGCTGCAGTGGAAGCCGGACTTCGGTGCCCGCTGGGCAGCCCTTGACGTGGACTTTGAAATGTTCGGCAAGGACCACGGCCCGAACATGCCGCTGTACGACAAGATCTCCAAGGTGCTGGGTGCCAAGCCGCCGGAGCATTTCGTCTATGAGCTCTTCCTCGCAGATGATGGCTCAAAAATCTCCAAATCCAAGGGCAACGGCCTGAGCATCGACGAGTGGCTGACCTACGCCCCGACGGAAAGCCTGGCGCTCTACATGTTCCAAAAGCCGAAGACAGCCAAGAAGCTGTACTTTGAGGTGATCCCGAAGGCCGTCGACGAGTATTTCACGTTCGCTCAGAAGTACGCCGACATGCCGGTGGAACAGAAGCTGCAAAACCCGGCATGGCACATCCACTCCGGCGCCGTTCCGGCCATTGACATGCCGGTGCCGTTTGCCATGCTGTTGAACTTGGTGTCTGCCTCGAATGCGGAGAACAAGGACGTTCTGTGGGCGTTCATCACCCGCTATGCGCCGGGCGTTACGGCTGACACCCATCCGCATCTGGATGCGCTGGTCGGCTACGCGATCCGTTACTTCGACGATTTCGTCAAGCCGAACAAGTCGTTCAAGACCCCGGACGAGGTTGAACTGGACGCACTGAAGACGCTCGATGTCAGCCTGGCCGCCCTGCCAGCCGACGCGGATGGTGCGGTTATTCAGGATGCAGTGCTGGATGTGGCACGCCAGATCGAACGCTACCAGGATCCGAAGAAGAAAAGCCCGGACGGTGGCCCCGGCGTTTCTGTCGCCTGGTTCTCCGCGCTTTACCAGCTGCTTCTGGGTCAGGAAAAAGGCCCACGCTTCGGTTCCTTTGTGGCGCTCTATGGCATCGCGGAAACCCGCGCGCTGATTGCAAAGGCCCTGGCCGGCGCGCACACAGCCTGATCGTCCGAAGTCGAGACCAAAAAAGGCGGCTACCGGCCGCCTTTTTTATGTTTCAAGTTGCCTTGAGATGGTCTTTCAACGCGGCCACCTCCTGCCTCAGGGCCCTGACCTCGGTCAGGATGTGCTCGGTTTCGGTCTGGATCGCCTTGCGATCTTCGTCAGCCGTGTGCTCATGTTCTTCCTGCATTGCCGAAACCATGATCCCGATGAACAGGTTGAGCACGGTGAAGGCCGTACACAGGATAAACGGCATGAAGAACAGCCAGGACCAAGGATGGACCTCCATCACCGGACGGACGATGCCCATCGACCAGCTCTCCAGCGTCATGATCTGGAACAGGGTGTAGAGCGATTCCGGGATGGTTCCAAACCACTCCGGGAACGTTACGCCGTATAGCTTCGTCGCCATGACCGAGAAGACATAAAAGACCAGGATCATCAGCACGACGATAGAGCCCATGCCCGGCAGGGCCGCCATCAACCCGCCAATGACCCGGCGCAGGCTGGGGACGACGGAAATGAGGCGCAAGACACGCAGAATGCGCAAGGCCCGCAGCACGGTGAAGGGTCCACTGGCCGGAACCAGGGCTATCGCCACGATGATGAAATCGAAGATGTTCCAGGCGCCCTTGAAGAAGCTCCGGCCGTCGGCAACGATCCGCAAAAGCAGCTCGGCCACGAAGATCGCCAGGATCACCTTGTCCACGACGTGCAAAACCGGACCGACGGCATTCATGACCGTTGTTGAGGTCTCCAGCCCCAGGGTGATCGCATTGATGACGATGATCACAACGATCCAGAATTCCCATTGACTGGAATGAACGAGCTTGTGCAGACGCTCCCGCATCATGAAGGCCACTTTCCTTTGCGCGAATTTTCACGATCCACCTGGCAGGCATCCAGCCGGGGGGCTTCTTTTTGAAGCGGGACGACAATGCCACAGGCAGGCCTGCTGACAAGCGTTTGATGCGGTCATCCAGCGTGAAAATCTCTTCACATAAATGTCACGGACGTACCATCCATTGCACTGCATTCCACTTGACAGAATGCGGTGCGGGCAGCAGAACTGTCGTCGCTTCCGCGGGTGTAGCTCAATGGTAGAGCAGAAGCTTCCCAAGCTTAAGACGAGGGTTCGATTCCCTTCACCCGCTCCAGTTTGCCATTGCCTTTCAGCTTCCCCACAGCGCCAGCTTCCAGAATGTCACTTGCCGCTTTGGCCGTGAGGATCTTGCGGCGTGATTTCGACACGCCGTGCTCGGTCTTGTTCCAACCATGAGGTTGGCGGAGGAATTCCCAGGCTGCCTGATAGAACGCACAGGCATTCAACGCCCAGTAAGCAGGCAAGGTCAGCGCCTGAAGCCACACGCCTTTCAGCCTGCGTTGACGGGCGCCCCAGAGCAGTGCAGCGACTGAGCCGGAATAGCAGATACAGACACTGCCCAGACAGACGGCGGTGAAGGCACCCCGCAGGCTGCCCTCCAGCTGCGGAACTTCCAGCCAGCCGAAGCTGTAGAGGCCCACCAGGACGACGCACACGGGGCTCAGCGCCATAACGGCGATATTGCCGCCAATCAGGCTGAGCGCGACGCACAGACGGCGCCATCCCAGATCCTGAAGCAGATGCCCAAGATTGCGGGTGTGAACGAAGAATGTCTGGATCCAGCCCTTGTGCCAGCGTGCACGCTGTTGGCGCCAGGCCTTCCAGGTGATCGGCGCTTCCTCAAATGTCGAACTGGGCAACACACCACATGCGTAACCCAAGCGGGCCAGACGAATGCCCAGGTCGGCATCCTCGGTGACGTTGAACTTGTCCCAGGCCCCGGTGGCAATCAGCGCCTCGGTGCGGAAATGATTTGAGGTGCCACCCAGTGGAAAGGGCCAGTCATGCCGATGCAACCAGGGCAGCAGCTGATCAAACAGGCAAGCATACTCAAGCGCAAAGTGACGGGTCAGGAAGCTGTCTTCTGAATTGTCGATCGACAAGCGAGCTTGCAGGCAGGCGACTTCAGGCGTGGCCAGCGCAAAGAAGAACGCCGCCAATTTCAACTGGTCCGGCTCTGGCCGGTCTTCGGCATCATAGACCGTGATTAGACTGCCCGTCGCCTGCTCCAACCCGTGAGACAGCGCCCGTGGCTTGGTACGTGGCGCCCCATCCGGCACCCAGACGATCTCCATGTTGGCAGGCAGGCACTCCTTGAGATGGCGGGCGGTCTCCAGATCGTCGCGTTCCAGCAGAAAGAGGACTTGTAGCCGGTCACGTGGGTATTGCAGAAGCTTCAGGTGTTGCACCAAGCCAGACACGCTCGCCGCTTCCCGGTAAAGCGGGATGAGGATGGTGTATCTCGGCCAGTTTATCGGCCCGTCCGCAATCGATGGCGGCAAGCGGAAGGACGGACTGTCATGACGGCTGCTCCAGGCACTGGCCAATCTCGCCACACCGAACATCGTGCAGCACAAGGCCATCGCCAAGGCACAGAAGACTAGCGTGGACACGAGCGGTATAAAGCAGCCAAAAAGGAAGCCCACGCCAAGGCTCACGCCCTTGATGATCTGCGCCTTGTTGACCCGGTATCGGGCCGAAAAATCCGGATATCGGCTTTCCAGGTCTCCCTCTGGCGAATTCAGATGGGTTGTGGCGTGACGCAGGGCATCCGGCGTCGTGATGCGAACCCAACGGCGCAGCTCCGGCCTGCGGCGGCATAGGTCCAGGACGTCAGCGAAGGCGGCAAAGTCAGGGGCCACCGCATAGATTGTATCCTTCTCGGTCAACCCGATCAGCAGCGGTCCACATTCATCTGCGCCCAGACTGATGTAGCGACAATTGATGGATTGAGGGCGAAATCCTCTGGTGGGGAGAAATGGAAGTCCACAGGCTTCGGCGAGCGCGCTGTAGACGGTGTCTTCGGTCAGAAACCCGCGGGAGACGAGATATTCCGATGGGCTCATACCCACCCGCGCTGCGCAATTGCAGGCTCGTTCCAGGATTGATTTTGCGATTCCCCGCTGACGCAGTATCTCTAGTTCAGCCGGGATAGGCGCTTCAATCCGCATATCCCTCCCCGCTTGACGTTGAAACGAACAAACCGGAAAAAGCCTTGCGATCTTTCCCTTGCGTAAAATCTAGCGTTTTTAGCCCGTCTCGCGCAAGGGTTGTGATTACCCTTGCGTCACTTTTTGCGATTTTTATCGTCTCCGGACCAACGCAGTTCCAAGCTCAGGCTCAAGATTTCAGTGATGCGGAAGCGGAGATTTCAAGTGGCGATGTTCCGGTTATTCCGAATTTTTGGGATCCCAAGACGGTCCAAGACCGCCCGAAGGACCTTCCGGACAAGATCCAGTTTCTGGCAACAGACGACTTTCCGCCCTTCGTGTTCCGGGATGACACGGGCAAGCTGACCGGCTTTAACATCGACCTGGCGCGCGCAATCTGCCATGAGCTCATGAGCTCCTGCGCCTTGAAAATCCTGCCTTTTGAAGATCTCGTTCCAGGTCTCATCGCCGGCGAAGGTGATGCGATCATTGCCGGCCTCGTGCCCAACACCGCCCTGAACGGAGATCTTGCGTTCACCCAGGACTACCTCAAGTTGCCGGGCCGATTTGTGGTGCGCGCCGACCAGGCGGACATGTTTGATGAAACAGAGTTGGCTGGACGAAAAATCGCTGTTGTGGCTGGTACACGCCATGAAAGCTTTGCCCTGTCATTCTGGCCAGACGCCTTTCTTCAGACATATCCAACAGTTGCGAATGCAAGACAGGCTGTTCAGGAGGGTGAAGTCGATGCGCTTTTCGGCAGCGGTCTCATGCTTGCCATCTGGATGGCCAGCGAGGATGCAAAGGATTGTTGCGCGTTTTCCGGCGGGCCTTGGCTTGAGCCCGGCTTCTTCGATCAGGGCCTTGGGATTGCCGTGCGAAAATCAGAGCCCAAACTTGCCGAAGCCCTCGACTATGCCCTGCGCAAAACGGCCACAAACGGCAAATACCGTGAGCTTTATCTCCGCTATTTCCCTGTGAGTTTCTACTAGCCAGTTTATGGTCGGCAAACGTCGTTCCTCCCCGAAGGATCGACCTCTTGCAGACTTACTGCTTGAGCAAACCGCCAAATGCGGCTAGGGCGGTTTAAAATCTATCGACAGTGCCATTGGGCCACCAGCAATCGAGACCAAATGACCGACCTTCACTGGACCAAACCGGACAGCAAGCCCACCGCGACGCTTCTCCTGGCGCATGGCGCCGGCGCCGCGATGGACTCCCCCTTCATGAACAAGATCGCGGACAAGCTTGCTGCCGAGGGCATTGCCGTCGTTCGGTTCGAGTTTGCCTACATGGCACAGCGGCGTGAAGGCGGAAGCAAGCGCCCGCCCCCCAAGGCGGACAAGCTTGTCGGTGAATATCAAACAGCATTGAAGCAGCTGATGGGCATCACCGAAGGTCCCCTGCTGATTGGTGGCAAATCCATGGGCGGACGTGTTGCTGCCATGGTCGCAGGAAATCAAACCCCTCCCGGACGGCTGAAGGGCGTTGTCTGTCTCGGGTATCCTTTCCATGCGACAGGCAAAACCGAAGGCGACTGGCGCCTGGGACCTCTGGAAGCATCCAACCGCCGGATCCTGATACTGCAGGGCGAGCGTGACCCCTTCGGCAGCCAGGTTGAGCTTGATGCACTAACGCTGCCCACCGCCATAGAGCTGCACTATCTCGAAGACGGCAACCACGATTTTGCACCGCGTGGCCGGTCACCTGCGACGATGGACAGCAACCTCGGTGCTGCTGCCAAACACATAGCAGCCTTCGCCAAAACGGTCGTCAAGCCGGCATAAGCTACGATCGCCCGCGCAGCACGTCTCAACAAAAAAGGCAGGCCCGAAGGCCTGCCTTTTGCGTATTTGATGCCGTATCAGCCTATCGTTCTGCGTCGAACTCATAGCGTGCCGAGCAGAATTCACAGGTAACGACCACCTTGTCGCCCTCGCGCATGGAATCGATCTCTTCAGCCGCAAAACTGGACAATATGCCTTCGACCCGATCACGCGAGCACCGGCACTTGTCAGCAACGACCTGTGCGTCGTAGAGGCGCACACCACGTTCGTGGAAAAGCCGGAACAGCAAGTGCTCGACACTCAGGTCGGGGTCAACGAGTTCGTCGTCTTTAACGGTCTCGACCAGTGCCCTGGCTTCCGCCCAGGCGTCATCTTCTTCCAGATCATGCGCGCCAGCGCCTTCCGGCGCATCTCCGGGATCCAGATCAGGCTGACGCATACGCTCGGGCGCAGCGGGCAGGAACTGCACCATCATGCCACCGGCAATCCAGCGACGATTTGCGCCTTCGCTGGAGCCAGGTGTCAGCAACTCCCCCACTGCCATGCGAATTTCCGTCGGAATCTGCTCAGACCGGGCAAAGTAGCGACGGGCGACTTCTTCCAGGGAAATGCCGTCCAGCTCCACCAGACCCTGATACCGCTGCATGTGCTGGCCCTGATCGATGGTCATCGCGAGATGACCGCGACCGAGCAGGTCGTGCGGCTTGAGGTTGCCTTGTGCGACTGCCGCGGCGACCTGCTCTTCGTCAAAGCTGGCACAGGCGCGCACCGCGTCTGGCGACGAGAAGTCGACGACGAGCATGGACACCGGACCATCTGTCTGGGTCTGCAGGGTAAAGCGCCCCTGAAACTTCAAGGCTGTGCCGAGAAGACAGGTCAGGACAATGGCCTCCGCCAGAAGGCGCGAGACAGGTTCTGGATATTGATGCCGCGAAAGGATGTCGTCAATCACCGGACCGAGGACCAGCGAGCGCCCCCGCACATCCAATCCTTCCACTGCAAACGGGCGTACGGCGTCCAACCCAGCGGGCTCAACGCCGAATTCTTTCAAGTCAAAAGCCACGGTTCTAGACCTTATGTGGTTCGCCACGGTCTCCCGCGCGCATCAGATCGCGCCGAAGCACCAGGCCAGAATACCCTTTTGGGCATGCAGCCGGTTTTCCGCCCCGTCAAAGACAACGGAATTGGGACCATCCATGATCTCGGAGGTCACTTCCTCATCCCGGTGGGCAGGCAGGCAGTGCATGAAGAGGGCGTCGGATTTGGCCTCCTGCATCAGGCGTGAATTAACCTGATAAGACTTCAGAAGATTGTGGCGCGTTGCCTCGTCTTCATCCCCCATGGAGACCCAACAGTCGGTCACCACACAATCGGTGCCCTTCACCGCCTCATATGGGTCATCTGTGACCACAATGGAACCCCCGGCAGCGCGTGCCTGCTCGATCAGCTCCTGCGGCGGCGCCAGTTCACCCGGCGTAGCAATGCGCAGCTCGAAATCGAACTTCGGAGCAGCATGGATCCAGGACGCCAGGACATTGTTGCTGTCGCCGGTCCAGGCAATCTTTCTGCCTGCGATCTGACCACGATGTTCCTCGAAGGTCATCACGTCTGCCATGATCTGGCACGGGTGAGAGAGCTTGGTCAGGCCGTTGATCACCGGAACGGTGGCATATTCCGCCAACTCGTTCAGATCATCATGGCTCAAGATCCGGATCATGATGCCATCGACAAAGCGGGACAGGACCCTTGCTGTGTCGGCAATGGTTTCGCCGCGGCCGAGCTGCATTTCTGCGCCGGTCAACATCAACGCCTCGCCGCCTAGCTCGCGCATGCCGACGTCAAACGAAATACGGGTTCGGGTCGACGGCTGCTCGAAGACCATGGCAAGCACCTTGCCGGCCAACGGGCCTTCGCCCCGGCGCACGCCATTGCGGGTGCTCTTGATACGTTTCGCGCCATCCAGAATATGGCGCAGCTCATCGCCATCAAACTCGGTCAAGTCCAGAAAATGCCGCGACATGCCATCCTTGGTCACTGTGCCGCTCCCTCATTTTTCAGTTTGTTTTCAAGTACGGCTGCCGCCTTTTCCATGCGGGCTACAGCTTCGCCAATTTCGTCTTCGGTAATGGTCAGCGGTGGCATGATGCGCACCACATTGTCGCCAGCAGGAACCGCCAGAAGGCCTTCCGCGCGCGCGGCGACAACAAAATCGCCAGCCGGAACTTTGCACTTCAACCCGAGCATCAGCCCCTTGCCACGAACCGTTTCAAAAACGTTCGGGTGGTTGTCGACAAGCGCTGCAAGCTTCTGTTTGAACGAAAGCCCCTTTGACTGGACGCCTTCGAGGAAGGTTTCCTCCAACACCACATCCAGCACGGCATTGCCAACGGCCATGGCCAGCGGATTGCCGCCAAAGGTCGTTCCATGAGTGCCCGGCACCATCGAACTGGCAACTTCCTCTGTCGCCAGACAGGCGCCCATTGGAAACCCGCCGCCAATGCCCTTTGCCACGGCCATCAGGTCCGGATTCACTCCGGCCCATTCATGGGCAAACAGCTTGCCAGTCCGTCCGACGCCGGTCTGGATCTCGTCAAAGATCAACAGCGTGCCGGTCTCGTCGCAGAGCTTGCGCAGCTGACGGAGGAAATCGACGGGAATTTCGCGAATGCCGCCTTCCCCCTGAATAGGTTCAAGAGCAATGGCTGCTGTCTGCGGGCCAATCGCTTTTTTGACTGCAGCGATGTCGTCAACCGCAATCTGGTCGAAGCCCGGAGCTTTCGGCCCGAAGCCTTCCATATACTTGGCCTGACCACCAGCAGCGATGGTGCCCAGTGTCCGGCCGTGGAAGGCGCCTTCGAACGTCAGAATGTGGAACCGTTCGGCCTCACCACGGTCATAGTGGTAGCGACGCGCTGCCTTGATGCAGGCTTCCATGGCTTCTGCGCCCGAGTTGCAAAAGAAGACCTTGTCGGCAAAGCTCGCATCGGCCAGCCGTTTCCCCAGAAGCTCCTGTCCGGCGACCACATGAAGGTTGGACACGTGCCAGAGCTTTTCAGCCTGTTGCTTCAGGGCTTCAACGAGGTGCGGATGAGAATGGCCGAGGGAATTGACTGCGATACCTGCCCCGCAGTCCAGAAATCGTCGATCGTCCTTCGTCACGAGCCAGATGCCTTCCCCGTGATCGAATTCGAGACCCGTTCTTGCATAGTTCGCAAACAGCGCAGACGCCGACATTCCTTAAACTCCTGTGGAGCGATGATTTATGAGAGATACCGCGCCTTCATCTTCCAGCCCACTGCACCGGCCATGCAGTTTACTTGGTCCAGAAACGAAAGATGCCGCCCCGGAGAGACGGCATGCGTATATCGGAAGGTTTTATACACCCCCTCCCGCAGGTTCTGTCAATGCCAATGCAGGCCTTCCGCCAATTCGCGCTGAGACAGGGATAGAAGAGCTAAACTGGGGAAAAACCGATTCTTCCCCATGAGAAACAGGCTGCAACCTTGCTTGCCGTTTTTACCTTATTGTAGGCTCTGAGCCATCGGATACGACATATCGTGCACCACTCCAGTTTATAGCACTAGATATATGATTTTCGGCATTCTAACGTTTGCCTTAATAATGGGTTAATGCCCGTCGTTTTAACCAAGACCAACGAGGTGCGGCAACATGAGTTGGACGAATGAACGGGTAGAGCTTTTGAAGAAGCTCTGGACTGAAGGCCATAGTGCAAGTCAGATTGCAGCGGAGCTTGGCGGCGTCACACGCAATGCAGTCATCGGTAAAGTTCACCGGCTCGGCCTGTCTGGCCGTGCCAAGTCCACAAGCCCGGTTGCCAAGCCGCGCCGCAACCGGCCGGCCACAGCCGCTGCAGGCAGTACTGCGCCCTCACCTGCCGTTGCAGGCAGCCGCACGTCTTCAGCTCCGGCCCAGCCACGCACTCAGGGGGCCACAGCCCTGAAGGCCGAAGCCTCGCCAGCTCTGCAGTCTCAGCCGCTTGTTGAAGTGATGGCCGAACTGGTGCCAATCTCCGAGCGAGCAACCATTTTGACGCTGACAGAACGCACCTGCAAATGGCCTGTTGGAGACCCGAGTACGGAAGACTTTTACTTCTGCGGTCGGAATTCTGATGCGGGCGTGCCTTACTGTGCCCATCATTGCAAGATCGCCTACCAGCCGGTCAGCGACCGCCGCCGGAGCGCCAACAAGGTCACCACCGCGCGCGCAGCAGGCTGAATAAGCCGAGTTCTGCAGTAAAACCCATAAGGTCCGTGTTTCACGGGCCTTTTTTGTTGCTCAAAAACGCGCTCGACCAGGCCAAATCATTGCACCCATCGGACAAGCGAAAACCCGGTCAGCCAGGCTGCCGGGTCTTGCATGTTTCACCGCAGTTCGCCAGGAGCGCTTGTGCGGTCAGATCGTCGAAAACTGGTCGTTGAATGCATAGCCGGCACCGCGCACCGTCCGGATAGGATCCTTCGCCTTGCCTCGGTTCAAGGCCTTGCGCAGGCGACCGACATGCACATCGACTGTGCGTTCATCGACATAAACATCATGCCCCCAGACACCATCCAGAAGCTGCTCGCGCGAGTACACTCGTCCGGGTGATGTCATCAGAAATTCGAGCAAGCGAAACTCGGTCGGCCCCAGATGGATCTCCAGCGTGTTACGCCGTACCCGGTGGGTCTCGCGGTCCAGCTCGATATCACCGGACTTGAGGGTCGTGGATACGACTTCCGGACTGGCACGGCGCAAGATAGCGCGCACGCGGGCCATCAGCTCCGGAACAGAGAACGGCTTGACCACATAGTCATCCGCCCCGGTGGAAAGGCCGCGGATACGTTCTGCCTCCTCACCACGAGCCGTCAACATGATGACCGGCAAACGTTCGGTTTCCTCACGCATGCGCAAGCGCCGGCAAAGCTCGATCCCTGACAGGCCCGGCAACATCCAGTCCAGCAGAAGAAGGTCGGGAACGCTTTCCCGCAGACGTATTTCCGCATCATCGCCACGGACACAGACGTCCACGGCATAGCCTTCCGCTTCAAGATTGTATTTTAGCAAAAGGCTGAGGGGCTCCTCGTCTTCAACGATGAGTACCTTCGGCATTCCAGTGATCTCCGATCAAAGTCCGAGGGAGAACCCCTCAGACGCTTTCCTTGTCTTCCACCCCGGTCTCGTCCATGCGAGGCCGGTCATCCAGGAGATGGTCGCCCTTGACCATGTAGAAGACATTTTCAGCAATGTTGGTGGCGTGATCACCGATGCGTTCGATGTTCTTGGCACAGAACAGCAGATGAGCACACTGCGTGATGTTGCGCGGGTCTTCCATCATGTAGGTCAGCAACTCGCGGAACAGCGAGGTGTAGATGGCGTCGATTTCTGCATCCTGGCCACGGATCCGTACGGCGGCTTCCGCATCCTTGCGTGTGAAAGCGTCGAGTACGGCCTTCAACTGGTTCAGCGCCAGTTCGGTCATATGCTCCACGCCGATGGCGAGCTTCTTCGACTTGAGATCGCTGTCGATGGCAATCACTCGCTTGGCAACGTTCTTGGCCATGTCACCGACACGCTCCAGGTCGTTGGCGATACGCGTTGCGGCCATGATCTCGCGCAGGTCCTGCCCCATCGGCTGGCGACGGGCGATCACCTGAACGTTGCGCATTTCGATCTCGTGCAGCAGATCGTCGAGCCGCTGGTCACGGTCGATAGTGCTTTGGGCAAGTACCAGATCCTGGGTAATCAGGGCACTGACTGCATTGGAGACAATGCTTTCGGCCAAGCCGCCCATTTCCGCGATCTTACCGGCAATTTCGGTCAGTTCCTGATCGTATGCGGAGACTGTATGTTCGCTCATGAAATCTCATCCTTTCCCGGGCAATTCTACGGCCGGCCAGGGTCTGGCTTGGCCCTGTGGCACACTGTAGATCACCCCTATAAATCAGCCGAAGCGCCCGGTGATGTAGTCCTGCGTGCGCTTATCCCGAGGATTGGTGAAGATATCCTGGGTGTCGCCCACTTCAACAAGATTGCCCAGGTGGAAGAAAGCGGTGCGCTGGGAGACGCGAGCAGCCTGCTGCATGGAGTGGGTCACGATCACGATCGTGTAGTTTTCGCGCAACTCATCAATCAGCTCTTCGACCTTTGCCGTCGCAATCGGATCCAGTGCCGAACATGGCTCATCCATGAGGATGACTTCCGGGCTGACGGCGATGGCGCGAGCAATGCACAGACGCTGCTGCTGGCCACCAGACAGGCCGGTTCCCGGGCTGTCGAGGCGATCCTTCACTTCTTCCCAAAGACCGGCTTTCTGCAGGGACGAGGCGACGATGTCATCGAGCTCGGACTTGCGGCGAACCAGACCGTGGATGCGCGGACCATAAGAGACGTTGTCGTAGATCGACTTTGGAAACGGATTCGGCTTCTGGAAGACCATGCCCACCTTGGCACGCAGCTGCACCGGATCGACCTTCGGATCATAGATGTCCTCATCGTCAATAGCGATGCGACCTTCGACACGGCAAATGTCGATGGTGTCGTTCATCCGGTTCAGGCAACGCAAGAACGTGGATTTGCCGCAGCCGGACGGGCCGATGAAGGCGGTTACGGTCTGCGCACGGATGTTGATGGACACATCTTTGATGGCATGCGTATCGCCGTAATAGACCTGGACCTTATCGGCCGAGATTTTGGTATTTTCCATTGCCGTAGCCTTATTGGGTTCAAACTCGTCGGCAGTTCGGATTGCTCCGGAAACTTCGCTCATGGCACTACTTCCCCTTACCAGCGGCGCTCGAACCTGCGACGCAGGATAATGGCAACAATATTCATGGTCATCAGGAACAGAAGCAGGATGATGATCCCACCCCAGGCCCGTTCGTAAAAGGCCGGATCCGCGCGCTTGGCCCATTCATAGATCTGGGCCGGCATGGCAGAGTTCGGCGACAGGAAGCCTTCGAACACGCCACTTGGATACTCGGAGGCGATGAAGCCCACCATCCCGATCAGCAGCAGCGGAGCGGTTTCGCCAAGCGCCTGAGCCAGACCGATGATGGTTCCGGTCAGAATGCCCGGCATGGCCAGAGGCAGAACATGGTGGAACACCGACTGCATCTTGGAAGCGCCAATCCCCAGAGCCGCATCCCGAATGCTCGGCGGAACCGATTGAAGCGAGGCGCGGGTGGAAATGATGATCGTCGGCAACGTCATCAGCGTCAGCACCAGACCACCGACCAGTGGTGCGGACTGAGGCAGATGGGCGAACTGGATAAATGCCGCCAGCCCCAGGATACCGAAGACAATCGATGGCACCGCCGCCAGGTTGGAGATGTTCACCTCGATCACATCGGTCAGACGGTTCTTAGGAGCGAACTCCTCAAGGTAGATCGATGCAGCCACACCAATCGGCAGGGCCAGGCACAGGACGACCAGCATCATGTAGAAGGAGCCAACCATGGCAACGCCGATACCGGCTTGTTCAGGACGGCTGTCCGAGGCATCGGACCCGAAAATGAACTGCCAGTTGAACCCGGAAGTCACGCTGCCTTGCTCTTTTAGCTGATCAACGATGTCGAGGTGCGCAGAATCGAGGTTCTTGTCTTCCGCCAGGGCTGCACGTGTCACACGGCCCTTGAAGTAGCCGTCGACGCGCGAGGATGTGAGGAAGTCAAACGGCACGGTGGTGCCAATGGCATCCGGGTTTGCCAGGACGAACTCACGCAGAGCACCCGGAGCTCCAGAGGACATGATCTGCAACAGCTTTTTGCTGTCCATGTCGGTCGAGACACCTGCCGTCTTCAGCTTCTCGATCAGCACCGCACCGATGATATCGCGGTATTTGGAGGTCTTGACGATGGACTTTTCAGCCGCCTCAATTTCCGACTGCACCAGAGGAACAGGCAGGGAGATAGATGTCTGCGTGAAGGCAGACAGTCCGTTGCTCAGGATCGAGACCAGCAAGGCGACCAGGAAGAAGACGCCGATGCCAATGGCACCGATGCCATAGAACTTGAACCGTGTCTCCGCGGCGTTGCGCTTTTTCGTGCGCTCATCGATCTCCAGCAGAGACTTGGAGCGAGCCGGTTCGCTTGCAGGTGTTGTGGTCAGCGTGACGTCGGTCATCAGTCGTACTGCTCCCGGTACTTGCGCACAATATAGAGGGCGAAGATGTTGAGGCCGAGGGTGATGACAAACAGTGTCATGCCCAGAGCAAAGGCGACCAGAGCTTCAGGCGAGGCGAAATCCGCATCCCCGGTCAGCTGGCTGACGATCTTGGCGGTCACCGTCGTCATCGCGTCGAAGGGGTTCATGCTGAGCCTTGCAGCAGCACCTGCCCCCAGTACGACGATCATGGTTTCACCTATGGCGCGAGAGGCCGCCAGAAGGATAGCCCCGACAATTCCCGGAAGGGCTGCCGGCATGATGACCTGCTTGACCGTTTCGGAATGTGTGGCGCCGAGCCCCAGGGATCCATCACGCATGGCCTGCGGCACAGCGTTGATGATGTCATCGGACAGAGAACTAACGAAAGGAATCAACATGATGCCCATCACCAGACCCGCGGTCATCACGGCGGTCCCGCCTTGCATCCAGCCGACGCCGAGTGCGCCATCGTTGCCGAAGATATCAACCAGAAGAGGCCCGACTGTCAGGAGTGCAAAGAGCCCGTAAACGATGGTCGGGATGCCCGCCAGAACCTCCAACAGAGGCTTAGCCACAGCGCGCACCGTTGGAGAGGCATATTCCGACAGGTAGATCGCCGCGAACAGTCCAACCGGCACCGCGACCGCCAGAGCAATCAGCGAGATATAGAGAGTCGCCCAGATGAGGGGGAGAATTCCGAGTTCGGATCCACCACCGAAGCTGGGGCTCCAGACCAGACCGAAGAAGAAGTCTTCTGCCGGGTAAAGCGAGAAGAACTCGACTGTATTGAAGATCAGCGAGAAGATAATCCCGACCGTGGTCAGAATCGCCAGCAGCGCCGCGAAAACCAGGATACCCTTGACCACTTGCTCGACGAAGTTGCGGGCGCGAAAATCCTTGTCCGTGCGACGGTAGGAAACCGCAAGGCCGCCAAGCGCAACAAGCAGGACAAGCACCGTGCGCATCCAGAACCCGGTAGCGGTCGCCGACCGGTAGGTTTGGGCCGCCTCAAGCTTTTCGGCCGTCACTTCGGCCCCAAGCGCAACACCGACCGCACCCAGCGTCTCGCGAATATCGGAAGACCCCGTGTTGAGCCTCGAAGCGTCTTGCGCCGTCAGAACACCGTTCTGAACCGCCAGATCAAGTCCGTCGGCGATCCGTCGAACGTCACTCATCACCAGCCCCAGCGTGCTCTCGGCAGCGGACTCGGCAGAGATCATTCCGGACACGGTGTGGTCCACCACGACTGGCTGGATAGCAAGCCATAGCAGAAGGGCCAGAAAGGTAGGCAACAGCACCGTCAGGGCACCGTTCCAGCCGTAGTAGCCAGGCAGCGAATGCAGCAAGCGGATATCACCTCCTGCAGATTTGAAAGCCCTGGACTTGGCCAACACATAGGCCAGGCCCGCTACGACAAGGATAGTTAGGAGCAGGAAGGATAACGCCATTATTCAAAAATCCGAACAGCAGGCAATAGAAGAGGGGCGGCCCAAAGGCCGCCCCTCAGGCGTCAGATACTTAGTTCATTGTCGCTTCGTTGGCGACAGCGTCCTGAGTAGCAGCCAGTTCCGGATCGGAAACCAGGCCGTACTGAGCCAGCGGGCCATCAGAGCCGGCCAGTTCGTCGGAGATGAAGAACTGAGCGTATTCTTTCAGACCAGGGATCACGCCGATGTGGGCCTTCTTGACGTAGAAGAACAGCGGACGGGAAACCGGATATTCGCCGGTGGAGATGGTCTCTGTGGACGGAGCCACACCAGACATGGTGGCAACCTTCAGCTTGTCAGTGTTGTTTTCGTAGAAAGCAAGACCGAAGACACCGACGCCGTTCTGGTTGGCGTCGATGCGAGCGAGGGTTTCTGTGTAGTCACCGTCGATATCAACAGACTTGCCGTCGGTGCGGACAGACATACAAGCGCCTTCCGCATCATCTTCGGACATGCCGCTGTCGACCATGGCTTTCATGGCGCCAGTGTCTTCACAGCCCTGCAGCAGGACCTTTTCTTCGAAGACTTCACGTGTACCGTGCTTGGTGCCCGGGATAAAGGCAGCAATTTCAGCATCCGGGAGGTCAGCGTTTGCTTCAGCCCATGTGCCGTAAGGGTTAGCGACAAGCTCGCCGTCCTTCAGCACCTTGGCGCCGAGAGCATTGTACCAATCAGACGGTGTGAAAGCTGTGAACGCCGGGCCATCCTTCTGGGAGGCGAAAACGATCCCATCATAACCGATGCGGACTTCGATGATGTCGGTCACGCCGTTTTCAGCACAAGCCTTGATCTCTTTTTCGCGGATCGCGCGGGAAGCGTTTGCAACGTCGATGGTGTTTTCACCAACGCCTGTGCAGAACTTCTTCAGGCCAGCGGAAGAGCCGCCGGATTCAACCACAGGGGTCGGGAAGTCGGTGTTTTCGCCAAAAGCTTCAGCAACGATGGAAGCGTAAGGCAGAACGGTAGAAGAACCAGCAACCTGGATCTGGTCGCGAGCCTGGGCGGCGCCGGAAACAGCGGTGGCAGCAACGGCCAGAGCAGCGGCGGAAACGAGGGTCTTGAATTTCACTTGACCACTCCCTTTGAATGTCAAGGTTTCTATCTATTCGCTAGGGTCTTCGTTGCCCGAGCGACAGCGAGGAACCTAGTGGGGACTGATGTGACTTCTATGACGAATTTATATCAGTTTTATGACTTTATAAGCCTCTGAAATTTAACGACTAATCTAAATGATTCACATTACCTCCATGAAACTCCTGGTGTTTCATTACATTTGCCCCTCCGTAAATCTATCTAGCTCGACCTACTGGGGTGCCGAGTCCTGGAGTCTGCAGACAACAGGCGACAATGATCGCGACATGAGCGTGCATTTTGAAAAGGCAGCATGAGAAAGTCAGGTCGTCTGGCGTCAGTCAAATCACACGACAGCAGAAACAGATTCGCGGCCGAAACCCACGTAAAAAAGCCTATTCGGCTTGCGCAGGCAGCGGGACGGAGAGAGCGAGCTCGATGTCACTCTCCTGATGAGGCAGCTCACCGGCGAAGACGACGGAGAAGGTCGCCCCCTTCCCCAACTCGCTTGCCACTTCGATCCTGGCCCGATGGCGGGTCAGGATGTGCTTGACGATCGCCAGTCCCAGACCAGTGCCTTTCATTGCACGACTGGAGGCCACATCCACCCGATAGAACCGTTCTGTCAGACGCGGAAGATGTTCCGCAGGAATGCCCTCGCCATAGTCACGTACCTGCAGGCACCAGTGCTTGCCGCCGGTTTCCTGGCGTTTGACCACGAGATCAACGCGCTTGCCTTGACTGCCGTACTTCAGCGCATTCTCAAGCAGATTTTCCGTCACCTGGATCAGTTCGTCCCGGTCGCCACGGATCATGACCGGCGTATCTGGACTTTCGGTATGAACCTCCAGACCCAGCTCCCGCGCAAGCGGTGCCAATGCATCGGCACTGTGGCGGACGATCTCGACCAGATCCGTCTTTTCAGCTGGCTGAACATGCGCTTTCAGCTCGATCCGAGACAAGGAGAGAATATCGTCAATCAACCGACGCATCCGGCCCGACTGTTCCAGCATGATGGCGAGGAAGCGATTGCGCGCGTCCGTGTCGTCTTTCGCCGGTCCCTGCAGGGTTTCTATAAAACCTGTCAGAGAAGCAAGCGGGGTGCGCAGCTCGTGGCTGGCGTTGGCCACGAAATCGGTTCTCATCCGCTCCAGCCGACGTTGTTCGGTCTGGTTCTGGATCACCACGAGAACAAAGTCCGGGGCAGCCCCGCCGCCGCCCTGCTCCGCCTGCCCCGGCATGTAGATAGGCGCCAAGTGGGCTTCGAACCAGGCTTCCGTCGGCACCTTTTCAGTCCAGGTGATCTGAGCCGGACGGCCTTCGACGCAAACCCGATCGAAGGCTTCAAGCAGCGATGGAGCGCGCAAGGAGAACGACAACGGATCGCCCGGCTTGACCGCCCCGTAAAATTTGGAGGCCGCCTCATTGACGTATCGGGTGATCCCGCGTCCATCGGCCACGAAGCACGGGTTTGGCAAAGCGTCTACAGTCAGCTTCATTCCGGTGCCAGGCCACATGCGACGTAACCGGCGTTGTTTCACCGCCTGCAGCTTTCGCGTCCGCGCCTTGCGTGGAAGATAGGCAATCATGCCGGTAAGCCCGATAACGACCGCGCCGCAAACCACGCCTGGCACCTGATAAAATGCATTCGCCAGCAGAGCCAGAATCGCGATCGCGACAATCGGCCACCGCGCTTCGGTCACACGTGTCCAAGGCGTAGCTGGCAAATATACCGCCATCGGGTCCGTCTGACTATCGTTGGTCTGGCTCATGGGTAAAATCTGTTGGTCCGAGAGGGAATAGGCGCTTAGTCGGCTTTGCTTCGATGTTCGGTACAGAAAGCGATATCATCCTGCAATGGGGGAGGCAGATAACATAGGTTGCATGTCATTCTGGCGACAATGGCGCAAAAACACCTAACGCCTGGGCATTCGCCCTTGTTTGCTGCCCCAGATGCTCACCACCCCGCACTTGCAGCCAGTGGCAGGCTATGGCAGCTCTCTTCAGCGCCCATTCGGTTTAGCCCCTGCTCCTCTCAAGCCCTCGCCATCTTCCGGGAGACTTTCTTGCAACACGAGCGAAATTTCGATCCTGCCTATGAGACTGCCATTGAGGTCATGCCAGGCATTCGCCGGATGACCGTGCAGAACCCCGGCCCTTTCACCTTCTTCGGTACCAACAGCTACATCATCGGTCACGAGGACGTGGCGATCCTCGATCCAGGCCCGCTGCATGAAAAGCATATGCATGCCTTGCTCCGCGCAACGCAGGGACAAAAAGTTGAGGCAATCCTGGTCAGTCACACCCACATGGATCATTCTCCCGGCGCCAAGGCCCTGCAGGCGGTAACCGGCGCTCCGATCATTGGTTGCGGGGCCCATCGCCCAGCGCGGGACCTGGCAGCAATGGAAACCAATGCGCTTGATGCCAGCGCCGACAAAGACTACCGGCCCGATCAGGAGCTGGGTGACGGCGAGCGTTACGCCATCGGCGGGTTCACTCTGGAAGCCGTCCCCACCCCAGGGCACACGGCCAATCATTTGTGCTTTGCCGTTGAAGGCACCGAAGTTCTGTTTTCAGCCGATCACGTCATGGCCTGGTCGACCAGTATCGTCGCACCGCCGGACGGTGCCATGTCCGACTACATGGCCTCTCTGGAGCGGCTACAGGCCCGCGCGGAGGATCATTTCCTGCCCGGCCACGGCGCAGCGGTCACCCAGGCGCATGAGTATATGAGCGCGCTGTGGGACCACCGCAAAGCCCGCGAAAAGGCCATCGCCGGGTGTTTGTCTGGTAACCCACTCTCGATTCCGCAGATCGTCGAGCTGGTTTATCAGGGATTGGACCCAATGCTGAAGCCAGCAGCCGGCCTGTCCGTTTTCGCCCACCTTGAGGATCTGACCAGCCAAGGCATCGTCAAAGCAGTGCCGAGTGCGAGTTTGCAAGCAGTTTACATGACGCCATGACAAGCAAGAAACTACGGCTTCGAAGGTGCAACTTGCAGGTTACGTTTCAGGCCCTGCAGGCATCAAAAGATCCTCTGCCGGTGCGGTTTGATCCCCCTCAAGATCCGGGAGATAGGGCTTGAAGCCGGGAAGCGGTGCACGACCGCCTTCTGCAAAGCCGGGTGTACCATCAAGCAGCAATCGGCCTTGCTCATCCAGGCGCTCATGCAGCGCCACATCTTGCGCTTCCACCTCTCCATATGTTTCCAACAGAACATCATCGATGCCCGCCAATACCTCACGAATGCGGTCGGCATTGCTATCGAGATCCCGCAGCCCTGTCTGTGAAGATGATCGCAGATCCAGCAAGGCGCCCATCGGGTCAGGACGGATCCGTACTACAAAGTCCTTGACCAGTCCGAGAAGCGGGCTGCGAACCCGTGCCTGCAGGCGGGTCGGCATATCCGGGAGGTCGGGCAAGGTCTCGTCAATCAAGGTCCAGCCATCCCGGCTCAACACTTCGCGCGCTGCACTATGCACCCGAGACGGCGACATCCGGTAGCGGCGCGGGACAATATCAAACGGATGTTCACCATCGTCCTGGCCGGTGAAGACCAACGGGCGACCGAATGTCCAGGCAGGCCCGGTTTGCAAGGCACCGGACGTACGGATCACCGGTGGATCATTGGGATTGGTGCTGATGTCGGATGCGCCTTCCAGCACCAATGGCGCGGCGATCAATGCAGACGCCGGAAGCAGTGCGACGAAGCCATACACCAGGCCGAACCCGGCATGCGTGAATCCGCGACCGCCGAAGCGCCAGAGCTGTGCGAAGGCGATCATCGCCAGAGCGATCGCAAAAAGACCAAGTCCGGCGGCCAACATGATTGCCAGCACCATGTCCCAAACGCCGATCGCATCCAGGCGGTGCCCCAGCACTGCAATCAGGCTGACCGGCAACCCAAGAGCGCCGAAAATACGGCTTACCCTGGCCGTTTTCGCTTGAAACAAGGGGAACCGCTTCATGTTGCTGAAATCCCACGCCAAGCAGTTTGTGCGTCAAGATTTCGCGCAACCCGGGTCTCAACTGGTCTGATCGTCATGTGCATTCGTGTCGTGCCATCGTCGAGATCGGATTTCCTGCAATGAAGTCATGGACAAAAGCTTGTCACTGGCTTCAGGCTGATGTTCAACCATAGAACCAATCCTGACGCATTTTCACAAGCATTGGATATGCTGATCCCAAGGCTGACCAGATTGAGCGCCCTTGATGACGGAGTTATTTCATGATTTTCGCGTATGTGCCGACGGTTCAGGGACTTGAAAAAATCCAGGTTGAAACCGGGACGGCCATCCCGCCGACCTCGGTCTGGATCGACCTTTTGCGTCCCAACCGTGATGAGCAACTAGCAGCGGAACGGTTGATGGGAGCCGAAATCCCAACCCGAGGCGAGATGGGGTCCATCGAGGCCTCTGCCCGCTTTTATGAGGAACCGGGCGCCCTGGTCATGACGACGCTCTTCCCGATCGCAGCACAGACCCCGGATCCCGAGGTCTCCTCCGTGACTTTCGTCATATCTTCCAAGCGGCTCGTCACCGTGCGCTACGGCGAACCCACATCGCTGAGCCAGTTTTCCCGCAAGGCCACCTCAACACGAGACATCGCTCATACCGGTCCGGGCGTTTTCGTCGCCCTGCTGGAAATTGTCGTTGACCGCTGTGCCGACGTGATGGAGGAAGCCTCCGCCAACGTCGATCAGATGAGCCTGAGGGTGTTTGAAAGCGGCATTTCAGCGCGAAAGAGCGCGCTTTATCAGCAGGCGATCAAGGAACAGGGCCGGATCGGACTTCAGGTCTCGAAAATGCACGACGTCTGTACCGGGCTCTCCCGGATGTCTCTGTTTCTTGATGTTCACTCCGAAAAGGTCTCCTTGCAGGACAAACAAAGGAAACTGCTCAAGAGCTTTGGCCGCGACGTCCACTCCATCAAAGAGCATGGGGACGCGCTCGACAGTCGGCTTTCATTCCTGCTCGATGCGACCATCGGACTGGTCAACCTGGAGCAAAACCAGACAGCCAAGACCTACTCCGTCCTCGGGCTGATCTTCCTGCCACCAACACTGGTCGCGTCCATCTATGGAATGAACTTCCAATCGATGCCAGAGCTGAGCTGGCAACACGGATTCGAATACGCCTTGGCCATGATGGGAGGTCTGGTGTTGCTGACTTACCTGGTGCTGCGTCTGAGGCGACTGCTGTAAGCCGCCTCAGACGCAGCACATCACGGGTAAAGTCGTTCAGTCGACCAGGCCTCTGTTGGGGTATTCCGTGTGAACAGGACCCGGTCATGCAAGCGGAAAGGCCGGTCGTGCCAAAATTCGATGGAGGACGGCACAAGCCGCAGCCCGGACCAATGCTCGGGCCGCGGAATATCGCCGATGTTGAACTTAGCGGTGTATTTCGCCACCTCCTTTTCAAGAGCAAAGCGGCTTTCCAGCGGGCGGGACTGCTTGGAAGCCCAGGCGCCGATGCGGCTGCCACGCGGCCGGGACTGGTAATATTCGTCCGCTTCTGCGTCAGAGACCTGCTCGATCGTCCCACGCAGGCGCACTTGACGCCGCAGTGATTTCCAGTGAAAGCACATGGCGCCCTTGCCCGCGCTCAACAGCTCACGTCCCTTGGCGCTTTCGAAGTTCGTATAAAAAACGAATCCCCGTTCATCGAAGTCCTTCAGCAGGACCATGCGCACATTCGGTAATCCACCTTCATCCACAGTTGCGACCGCAACAGCGTTGGGATCGTTGGGTTCAGACCCCTTTGCATCCTCAAGCCACGTGTGAAAAAGGGAAAATGGATCCTTGACCTCCGTAAAGTCACCTTTTGTTAACTCATTTGGCGAAGGCTCATGTGTGGTCATCTTGTCCTGCCGGAAAGTTTGAAGAAGCGTTTGTTTTTTCAACCTGTGCCGGACGAAGAGAAAGAAGTTTTCCGTTGGCACGCTGCAATTCATATACGCCGTTCGAGGCAAAGATCCAGAGGGCAGGCCTGGCCATTGTCCTCGTGAGCCTGTTCGCGGGGGGCTGCAGCCAGATTTCAGTTCCGATCGGATCCGCCGATGTGGAGACGCCGATGATCTTGACCGGGGCACTTCCATCGTCTGCCGATCAGGCCTTCGCGGATATCGAGGACGGCGACCGGGAGGTCATTGCGGGCACTTTGTCACTGCTTCTCAGCTCTCCTGACGAGACAACACCGTCGCTGGCTTATGTCGCAGGTGTCGCACCGGAGGACAGCGTTGCCTGGACAAACCCGACAACCGGCAATTCAGGAAGCATCAGTGCGATAGATCGCTCGACCTCCGACAGCACCGGCTGCGTCGGATTTCGGACCACGGCCAACACGATCGCCGGCGTCCGGCTTTATGCAGGAACAGCCTGCAAGGACATCCGCCAACAGCTGACCATTACCAGTTTGGCCGTAGAGGCCGCTTGAAGCTGTCAGAAATACCGGTAAAACGGTATGCAAATGACCGGCTCAAGCTAGATGGTATGGAATTTCTTCCCATCAGTTCCGATATAATGGTCAAGACCATTGCCTGCTCCCTGTGACGACAGCTGACTGCTACAGTGTGGAGCGGTAACCGACAATATTTGGTGACCTTAATGCGAGATCCCTACAGCGTCCTTGGCGTTGCGAAAACAGCGACTGAAGCCGAGATCAAAAAGGCTTTCCGCACCCTGGCAAAGAAGTTCCACCCGGATCAGAACCAAGACGACCCGGGCGCGCAACGTCAATTTTCCGAAGCGAACCAAGCTTACGAGATTGTTGGCGACAAGGAAAAGCGCGCCAAATTCGACCGCGGGGAAATCGACGCTGATGGCAAGCCACGCTATGCGGGCGGTTTCGGCGCTGGAGGACCCGGCGCGGGCGGCTTTTCCGGCTTCCAGGATTTCGACAAGAGCAGTGGCTTCCGATCCAGAACGGAATCCGGCGGCAATTATTCCGGTGGCGGATTCGACGATATTCTGAATGACATTCTCGGCGGCTTCGGCGGCGCACGGCGTGGCCGTGGCCCGGCGGGACCCGGTGCAGCAGGTGCCGGCACACGTCAGCGCGCAACCGGCGCGCCTCCGAAGAAGGGGCAGAATGCCGACATCATTGCACATGTGTCTCTGGAAGAGGTCGTCAATGCCGGCAAGACAGCCGTCAAGCTGCCAAGCGGCAAGACCGTCAATGTTACCATTCCGGCGGGCACCACGGAGGGCGAAACGATCCGCCTGCGCGGCCAGGGTCATCCAGGAAGCGACGGCGGCAGTGCCGGGGACGCCATGGTGGAAGTCCGCCTTAAGAAACACCCGTTGTTCGAAGTGCGCGGCTACGATCTATTGCTCGACCTGCCACTGGCGCTTTACGAGGCTGTTCTAGGAGCCAAGGTCCGCACACCAACTTTGACAGGCGCAGTCAATCTGACCATTCCAGCCCACTCTTCCAGCGGGAAGATCATGCGGCTGAAAGGCAAAGGGCTACCGACCAAGACTGGTGGACATGGCGACCTGCTGGTCAAACTGCAGATCACCCTTCCGCCGCACGAAGATTCAGAACTCCACACACTGATGACCGCCTGGCGAGAGCTGACCCCCTACAAGGCACGCGGCCCCGAGTTCGACTGAGCGATATCCCCGTTGTTATTTGGGTCATCGCCAGATCGCAGAATGGGACGAATCTGTCCTATCCGGCAACCGGTCCCAAACTGCAGGGTGCAACACTGTCGGCAGGAACGAAGAAGTCAGGAGCGAGTGCTTGCGTCGGATCAACACGGTACTGGTCAAAATCAGTCCAGCCGCGTGATGCGAGGAACGTGTCGTCGATCAGGAAATTCCCGGTGAACCCGGCGGACTTCGTCGTGAAGATCTGATAGGCAGCCTCGGCGATTATATCGGGTGTTCGGCTCTGCTGCATCAGCTTGTCGCCACCGATGATGTTCTTGATCGCCGCGGTTGCGATCGTCGTGCGTGGCCAGAGTGCATTCACTGCGACACCCTGCTTGCGCAGTTCGCCCGCCAAGCCCAGAACCGCCAGGCTCATGCCATATTTGGCTATGGCATAGGGGGTAAACCCGGCAAACCATTTTTCCTGCATATCGAGCGGTGGTGACAGCGTGAGAATATGCGGATTGTCAGACTTGGCGAGGTAGGGAATGGCGTGTTTGGAACAGGCCAATGTGCCACGCGTGTTAACCTGATGCATCAGATCGAAGCGCTTCATGTCGGTCTGAGCCAAAGGCGTGAGCTGGATGGCACTGGCGTTGTTCACCAGAATATCCAGCCCGCCAAAAGTCTCAGCAGCCTTGGCCATGGCTGCTTCGACGGCCTCGTCATCACGAACATCCAGCACCAATGGCAAGGCCTTGCCGCCCGCGGCCTCGATTTCCTCTGCTGCTGAGTAGATCGTACCTTCCAGCTTGGGGTGCGGCTCGGCTGTCTTGGCGGCGACCACCACATTGGCGCCATCGCCGGCCGCCTTGAGCGCAATCGCCCGTCCGATGCCGCGAGAGGCACCGGTGATGAAAAGCGTTTTTCCAGAAAGATTGGTCATGAAGTGTCTCTCGAAGTCGGACGTGTCGACGGCTCAGCCCTTGCGGGTCATGAATGCCTGGAAGGCGGCCTGGGTTTCAGCGGCGGCAAGGCGCTCGGCGAAGATCCGTGCCTCAAATTCGATGCGGGCGAGCACTGCGGAGCGATCCCCCAAAAGCAGATCCCGAGACAGACGCAAGGCTTCCGCTGGTTTCGCGCTGAGCTTATGCGCGCAAGCCATAGCCTCATCTTCAGCGGCCTCACTGATGTGATTGACGAAGCCTGCGGAATGAGCCCGCTCGGCACTGAAGCTTTCGCCCAGACACAAAAGCTCAAATGCCCGCTGATGCCCCATGATCAAGGGACCGAGCAAAGACGATCCGGCTTCCGGCACCAAACCCAGATCAAGAAACGGGGTCTTGAACAGAGACTTCGGCGTCGCGAACACCATGTCGCAATGCATCAGCAGCGTGGTGCCGACCCCGATGGCGAGGCCGTCGACAGCTGCCACCAGAGGCTTCTCATTCAGCGCAAGTGCCTTCAGAAAGCGCAGAACTGGCGTTCCTTCAAGATCGCCACCTGAGGCCATCTTGATGAAATCGGCGATGTCGTTGCCAGCCGTGAAACATCCTGATGACCCGGCAATCAGGAAACATCGGATTTCGGGATTGTCGCGGCCCTCCTCCAGAGCCTCGGCCAGTGCTTGATACATCGCAGCCGTCAGGGCGTTCTTCTTTTCGGGGCGCGCAAACCGAAGCAGGCACACTCCTTCCGTGAGGGTCTTTTCAATCATCGGCGGGTCCTCCCTTGCCGAACAAAATGGATCAGGACGCAAGAGATTCCGGGTCGAACTCCAGAATCGACGCACTGGATGTCACGATGTCGTTTTTCAATGCGAGCGTTTCGGTCAAAAGAGTTTCGGCAAAATTGCGTGCAAGAAGGGCTCGCTGAGGCGCTGCATGCGCGTGGACGCCGGTCGAGTTCAACGCCCCCTTGGCCAAGAGAACGCCGCCCACTGTCAGGCCGAAAAGACGCAAGTAAGGCGTGGCACCGGCCAGAACTTCCGGCGTACGGCCTTCCGAACGCGCGACCTGCATCCATTCGGTCGCCTCGCCCAGGGCATCCAGAGCTTGCGACAGATTGTTGGCAACGCCCGACAGTCCCGAAAGCCCGGAGGCTGCGACGGTGTCTGCAACCGAACGCAGCTCACTCATGTAGCCTTTGACATGTGCCCCGTCGGACATCGGCAACTTGCGCAGCACCAGATCTATGGCCTGGATGCCATTGGTGCCCTCATAAATCGCCGCGATGCGGGCGTCGCGCAGATGCTGGGCTGCTCCGGTTTCCTCAACATACCCCATGCCTCCATGGATCTGGATGCCGAGAGAGGCGACTTCACTGCCGAAATCGGTCGAGACAGCCTTGGCAAGCGGGGTCAGAACACCGGCTCGCTCCGCCCAGAACGCTTTGTCTTCTGCGCTTTCCGAGGCATGGCTCATATCAATGGCATGCGCGCAGGCGTAACACAGCACACGCGCCACCTGCGTGCGGGACTTCATCGCCAACAGCATGCGCTTGATATCCGGGTGACGGGCAATCGAGCTCATCTCCGGTCCCTTGTCGCCCGGGCCGCGTCCCTGCTTGCGGTCCAGGGCATAGGCCAACGCCTGTTGATAGGCCCGTTCCGCCACTCCCAGCCCCTGAACACCGACGGCCAGACGGGCGTTGTTCATCATCGTGAACATGCAAGCGAGGCCGCGATTTTCCTCACCGATCAGCCAGCCCGTGGCTCCTCCCTCGTCACCAAAGATCATGGTGCAGGTAGGCGAGCCGTGGATGCCGAGCTTGTGCTCAACGCCGGCGCAACGCACATCATTGCGCGGTCCCAACGATCCGTCGGCCTGAACCGGGAATTTCGGTACGAGGAACAGCGAGATGCCCTTGGTCCCCGCCGGAGCATCCGGGAGACGGGCCAGCACGAGGTGGACGATGTTGTCCGTCATGTCGTGCTCGCCGTATGTGATGAAGATCTTCTGACCGAAGATGCGGTAGGTTCCGTCGTCATTGCGTTCTGCGCGGGCGCGAATGGCATTCAGATCTGATCCGGCCTGAGGCTCGGTCAGGTTCATCGTCGCCATCCACTCGCCCGACACCAGTTTTTCCAGATAGGTCGTCTTCAGGTCGTCACTGGCGTGCTTCTCCAGCGCTTCGACGCCGCCCATGGTCAGAGTTGGTCCGATCGCAAAGGCCATCGATCCGGAATTCCACATTTCCAGAGCGGCGGTGTTCAGCATCACCGGCAGGCCTTGTCCACCGGACGCCTCAGAGGCGCTCAATCCGTTCCACCCGCCTTCGGCCCAGGCCTTGTAAAGCTCCTTCCAACCCGGAGGCGTGCTCACCTCACCGTTCTTGAATGGTGTCCCGTGCAGATCAGCCACCCGGTTCAGCGGAGCGATTTCCTCGCCGGCAAACCGACCCGCCTCAGTCAAAATAGCCTCGAACAGATCATCGCTGACTTCTGAAAAACTTGCCGTTTTCTGAAGGTCGGACAGGCCGCAGACCTGTGAAAGGGTGAAGGCGATCTCGGTGATCGGCGCCTTGTACATTCAGAACCTCCCAATTCGTTCTTTCGATGCTGCGGCCTGACACCCTTGACGGGCGGGCCCAAGCACCGCAAAAGCCCCTTATCGAGGCGTGTTTCAGCGAGACAGTAGTCTGCTTGACGTAAACGTCAACCCGTATCCTAAGGGCAGGTCAAACCGGCGACACAACGTGCGCCTCCTCTCCTGACGGGTGCTGCCGCGCTGACAAATACTAGATTCGGAGCGAGGCGGAACCATGCACCGGTGGACTGTCAACCTGAACACCAGAAGCTGGCTGGACAGCCCCGAAGCCGCAGAGGTTGCCGGCTCGTTGACCGCCGGCCAACTGATTGCTGTGCCGACAGAAACCGTCTACGGGCTTGCTGCGGATGCCAGCAACGGCGAGGCCTGTGCCCGGATCTATGAGGCGAAAGGTCGCCCCCAGTTCAATCCGCTGATTTCCCATGTGGAAAGTTTCTCCCGCGCTCAGACACATGGCGTTTTCTCGCCATCGGCCATCAAACTGGCGAAAGCGTTCTGGCCGGGTCCACTTACCCTGGTGCTCCCGAGAAAAGACAGCTCGCCCATCTCCAGCCTGGCAACGGCAGGGCTCTCCACGGTTGCCTTGCGGGTTCCCGCAGGGCCGGTCATGCGGTTTCTGGCAGAGACGACCGGGCGCCCTATCGCAGCGCCGAGCGCCAATCTTTCCGGCAAGATCAGTCCGACCACTGCCGATGACGTTGCCGCAGACCTCGGCAACAGCCTTGCCTGGCTCATTGACGCAGGCCCCTGCACGGTTGGGGTTGAATCCACCATCCTGTCCGTGATTGACGACAACGTCCGCCTTCTGAGACCCGGAGGCCTTTCCCGCGAGGACATCGAGGCCGTTCTTGGATATACGGTAGAAGGTGTGCCCCAGATCGGCGGAACGGAAGCTCCTCTGGCCCCCGGCATGCTCTCATCTCACTATGCGCCGCGCGCCGGCGTTCGATTAAATGCACACAATGTAAAAGCTGGCGAAGCGCTGCTGACCTTCGGCTCACTCCCCGTCGAAGGACAGAATCTGGCCTGCAGTGTGTTCAACCTGAGTGAGACCGGTAGCCTCACTGAAGCGGCTGCAAACCTGTTCTCCGGTCTCCGAAAGCTGGATGCCACCGGTAGCGGCCAGATCTGCGTCGCACCGATTCCCTTTACCGGCCTGGGTGAGGCGATCAACGACCGCTTGATACGCGCAGCAGCCCCACGAGACTAATCTCTTCATCCAATTTCGATCGTTTACCCGGCAAACCTGACAAGTCAGGTGTTGCACAGATGCAGCGGTCGCTTCGTTTTGCACAGGTTAAGCTGGATCGCGGATCAATCATCTCGTGTAAATTTAAAATTTACCCTACGTTAATAACAGAAGTTCTCTTTGCACCTACCTCCCCTCGAGCGCGTATCTGCTCGCACCTAAAGCGGGGTCGGACCTAAGCCCAGGTCGACCCCGCCTCTTTAGAGGGCGCCCTCACCGCTCTAGATCGACGCTTTCCAAGGCAAGGCGTCTCCAGCAGCAAGCCGCCTGCCGTCCTTGCCACCCGCAGGTGCTTACCGGCATATACCAATGCCGACGAGGGGCAGGCAGCCTCGAAATCACTCGTCCAAGGCTCCCCGCAATGCCGCGACCGATTGACAGCGCACCGGTTGGCGGCTCTGATGGCGTTAACGATCTGAGCGCTACATGCCAGACCAAGCAACATTCACACTTTTGATTTCCGGTGCATTTTTCGTGTCCACGCTGCTCCTTCACCATTCGACATTTCTTGATCACCTGACGCCGATTGGCCACCCTGAACGCCCCGACCGATTGCGCGCAATAGACCGCATTTTGGAAGATGAACGCTTTCAGGCGCTGGAAAGAGATATGGCGCCGGTAGGCCGCGTCGAAGACATCGCACGCGCTCACCCGATGGCCTATGTGGATACCCTCCATAATCTTGCCCCGGAAGAAGGTCTGGTCAGGATTGATGCCGATACGACGCTCTCTCCAGGAAGTTGGGAGGCAATTCTGCGCGGTGTTGGCGGGGCCTGTCGCGCTGTTGATGAAGTGGTCGAAAAGCGCGTCAACAACGCCTTCTCCGCTTCGCGCCCTCCGGGCCACCACGCCGAGAAAGACCGGGCAATGGGCTTCTGCTTTTTCAACAATGTGGCGGTCGCTGCTCGCTATGCGCAAAGCCAATACGGGTTGGAGCGTGTCGCCATCGTCGATTTCGATGTCCATCATGGCAATGGAACGCAGGACATTTTCTGGGCTGACCCAAGCGTGATGTACTGCTCAACCCATCAGATGCCGCTTTACCCGGGCTCAGGCGCGGCAAGTGAAACCGGGGATGCCAATACGATCGTCAACGCGCCTCTAGCGCCCGGCGCCGATGGAGAAGCGTTCCGCGAAGCCCTCGATATCGTCGTTCTTCCAAGGCTAGAAGCTTTTGCTCCCGATCTTCTGATCATATCTGCCGGCTTTGACGCCCACGCACGCGATCCCCTTGGCGGGCTCAACCTGAACGAAACGGATTTCGCCCGGGCGACCAAAAGCCTGCTGGATGTTGCCGACCGCCATTGCGATGGCCGTGTGGTCTCGGTTCTCGAAGGCGGATACGACCTTGAAAGCCTTGCCCGCTCGACTGCGGCCCATGTTCTGACACTGATGACCGGCTAGAAGCGAAAACCTCGAGTTAACGACAAAAGCCCTGAGGAGAACCGCGCAGTCGACAGCCCGCGCGCTTGACCTCAGACCCCGCGTGGCTAATCTGCCAGCAATTCCTTTGATTTCAAACTTCAGCGAGCCCGTTTCATGACCCAGTCCGAACCTTCGACCGCGTCACAAGCTGATCTCTCCGCCTTGTCCTTTGAGGAGGCTCTGAAGCAGCTGGAAACGATTGTTCGGGAATTGGAGCAAGGCAATGTCCCGCTCGAACGCAGCATCGAAATGTACGAGCGCGGCGCTCAGTTACGTGCCCACTGCGATACTTTGCTGCGTGCGGCCGAAGCCAAGGTCGAAAAAATTCAGCTTGGACAGGATGGCTCGGCTTCAGGTACCACCAGTCTCGACCCGGACGTTTGAAGTCGGGATATTTCGCCGGCCGAAATACATCCTTGTATTCTTTATACTTTCGCAGCATTTTACTTGTTGGCACTGGAGGTCAGCGGTATACGCGCGGATAATTCCTTTAGAAAATTTGCCTTAACAGACCTCGCATTCATAGAGTTTCGGCTCTATCGGCCTGAGTGGCCTTGCATTTCCGCTGCGAGTTTAGAAACATCCCGGCATGATCGGCAGCATTGGACAGATAGATTATCGGGTCATTGAAAAAATTCATGAGTGCGCTGGAGCGCCGCATGAGTGGCCTGAAGCTATAGCCGCACTGAGCGTTGCGCTCTCCTGCCGGATCTACGTTCTGGAATTCGAAGCCGGCAGTCATCACACCGGCCGTTACTGCCACCCCGAAGATGTCACCCATATTCTTGAAGGCCTTTCCCAACTCGACGCCGAAGGGGGAGATGCGCTGCAGTTTCTGCTGGAACATGCCGCCCTCTATTACCCCTACTGGAAATCTCCTGTGGAGCCCTCAGGACCCGTAGTTCCTGGCAGCGCCGAAGAAAATCAGGGCGACTGGGTCCGCATGTCCGCCCTGATCACGCCCATTGTCAGGACCCCAGAAAAAGTCATTCTCGTTGCAGGGTTTTGGGAACCAGACATCGCCCGTGACCTGGGGCTGGACGACGTGCTCCCGAATTTTCGGCGCTATGTGCGTGCCATGAACACAGCACTCTCCCTGGGCGACCGTCTGACCAAAGTTGAAAGCCGCTTCGACTCTCTGCAGGCAATGTTGAAGATGCAGAAGCATGCCGCTTTCCTGGTTGATGATCAGCTGTCGGTGCTGTTTTGCACACCAGCGACCCAGAGCTTGCTTGAACAGGGCACCCTCTTCACACTTGAAGATGGGCAACTCATTCCGCTACGCCCTGAGCTTTATCACGCGATCACATCGATCAAACGGTTTCTCGCCGGCGCGCAAAAGCCTCTTTCCCGACAGCTCCTGATGGCGGCTGTAACAGAACCCAACAAGTCGATTTTCCTGCAGGAGCAGAACAACAGTTACTGCCACATCCGCCTGCAAAGTATAGTGCCCGAGACTGCCGCCAGCGACGGAAGTGCGGGCAGCATTCTGATCGAAGTACGGGAATCTTCAGCCATTGCTCCGCAGGTCCGGGAGTTCCTGCAAAGCAAATACGGGCTGTCTCAAAGCGAAGCGCGCCTCGCGCATAACCTGTCTGTAACCGGGTCTCTCGCCACTACTCTGGAGGGATTGGACATCACTCGTAATACGGCCAAAACCCACTTGCGCCGAATTTATGAAAAAACGGAGACCCAATCTCAGCTCGAACTGGCGCGACTACTGCACCGCCTGAGTGGATTGTTTTGATTTCAGCGGCAGGGCGTCACGCCGCGGGACCGATACGCCACGCTTCAGTCAAGGTTTCAAGCCAGAACAGCAATGTCTTGTACATAGAGAGAAGCAGCAGTAAACTTCACGTTCGTTTTAACCGTTTATACCTTGAGGCACCATCCAAAACCGAGGTAACGGCACGGGTCAAAAAAAAGAGGCCGCTCAAGGCGGCCTCAGTTGATCACTGTGCACGTGGCCCCATCGACCACGATTAGTTGTTTATTCCAGCTTGCCCCAGATTGCATCACCCATATGGGTGATTTAGACGAAAAATTGCCAATATTCGGCGAAAAATACGTAATTTTATCAATTGCTGCCCATCCAAGCTGCCCCAGGGCAATCGAGTTGCCTCCGGTCGTCTTTTCAGGAGATTTGCGCGCTATCTTTTCATCGTGTAAGCGTGCGCAACATTCTTAATAGTCTGGAGCCGGTCACTCGTGTCCCCAAAGCCCACTACCCCCCTTCTGGATCAGGTTCACAATCCGGCCGATCTGAAAGCCATTCCAGAGGAGCAACTGCAGCAGCTTGCAGATGAACTTCGTCTGGAAATGATCGATGCGGTGTCCGAAACCGGTGGGCATCTGGGCGCGGGACTTGGCGTTGTCGAACTGACTGTTGCCCTGCATTATATCTTCAACACGCCCGACGACAAACTGATCTGGGACGTTGGACACCAGTGTTATCCGCATAAAATCCTGACCGAACGGCGCGCGCGCATTCGAACCCTGCGCCAGCCCGAGGGCCTCTCCGGTTTCACCAAACGCGACGAGAGCGTCTACGATCCGTTTGGCGCGGCTCATTCGTCCACGTCCATTTCGGCCGGGCTCGGAATGGCTGCTGCCCGTGACCTTGCAGGAGATGACAACAATGTCGTCGCGGTCATCGGCGACGGCGCCATGTCGGCAGGCATGGCCTATGAAGCGCTGAACAATGCCGGACACCTGAAATCCCGGCTTATCGTGATCCTCAACGATAACGACATGTCGATTGCCCCGCCCGTGGGCGCCATGTCCGCTCACCTTGCCCGACTGGTCTCCGGCCGGACCTATCAGAGCTTGCGTGGGGCTGCCAAAAATATTGCTCGCAATCTTCCCAAGCAATTGGCTGACAAAGCTGCCAAGGCGGAAGAATATGCACGCGGTTTCTGGACCGGCGGAACATTGTTTGAAGAACTCGGCTTCTACTATGTCGGCCCCGTTGACGGTCACAACCTGAACCACCTCCTGCCGATCCTGAAGAACGTCCGGGACACCCATCAGGGTCCGGTTCTGATCCACGCAGTGACGCAGAAAGGCAAGGGGTACGGTCCGGCAGAAGGCGCAAAGGACAAGTACCACGGTGTTTCCAAGTTTGACGTCGTGACCGGCAAGCAGAGCAAGCCGAAAGCCAATGCCCCGAGCTACACAAGCGTGTTTGCGACATCACTGGTCGAGGAAGCGCGGCATGACGACAAGGTCGTGGCGATTACAGCGGCAATGCCCGACGGCACCGGCCTCGACCTGTTTCAGGAAGCTTATCCTACGCGCACCTATGACGTCGGCATTGCCGAACAGCACGCCGTCACCTTTGCAGCTGGTATGGCCACCCAGGGCTACAAGCCCTTTACTGCGATCTACTCGACCTTCTTGCAGCGTGCCTACGACCAGGTTGTGCATGATGTTGCGATCCAGAAGCTTCCGGTCCGCTTTCCAATCGACCGCGCCGGTCTGGTCGGCGCCGACGGCGCTACCCATGCCGGATCATTCGACACGGCGTTTCTGGCCTGTCTACCCAATTTTGTCGTCATGGCCCCGTCCAACGAAGCCGAACTGCGCCACATGGTGGCAACGGCTGTTGCTTATGACGAAGGCCCAATTTCCTTCCGCTATCCGAGAGGTGAAGGTATAGGCATCGATCTGCCTGAGCGCGGTAGTATATTGGAAATCGGCAAGGGCGCTATCCTGCGCGAAGGCACGAAAGTCGCGCTGCTGTCCTTTGGCGGCCGCATGGGTGAATGCCTGAAAGCCGCCGACGAACTCGAAGCTGCTGGGCTGTCCACAACAGTTGCCGATGCACGGTTTGCTAAGCCATTGGATATCGACCTGCTGACTCGTATGGCGCGTGAGCATGAAGTGCTGATCACCGTCGAAGAAGGGGCCGCCGGCGGCTTCGGCAGCCATGTGCTTTCGACAATGGCCGGGCTTGGCCTGCTGGATCGTGGTCTGAAGATCAGAACGCTGACGCTTCCCGACACATTCCAGGATCACGGCAAACCAGATGTCATGTACCGGGAAGCCGGACTGATGTCCGACGGCATCGTAAACAAGGTGTTTGAAGCGCTGGGCACAGAAGGTCTGAAATCCAGCTGGCAGGCCTGAGCCGGTTTTCTGCATGTCATGTCATTTGGAATGACCTCATTACCCGTTATGTAGGTTCTTCTGATTGACTTCGCACCGAGGGCCTGAAAAGGCTGATGCGGATCGCTTCAGCGCCGGGTCAAACCGGCGCGTTTTCTTTTCCGGTCGGCCAAGGCGCACCCATGACGCAGATCGTATCTTCCGTCTCAGCACTTCTCTTCGCAGTCGCGCTGTTGCTCTTTGGCCATGGCTTGCAGAGCACATTGTTGCCTCTGGCTGCGGAAAAAGCTCAATTCAGCAGTTTCTCGATCGGTCTTATCTCTTCGGCCTATTTTGTCGGAATGGTTTTCGGCTGCCTTGGGGCGCCGCATGTAATCATGCGCGCCGGGCATATTCGCGCGTTTGCTGCCCTTGTGTCGCTGATGTCTGCTGCCGCCATTCTGCACCCGATTGCAGTTGATCCGGTGTCCTGGTTCATCATTCGCGCCATCTCGGGCTTCTGTCTCGCCGGCTTTTACATGATTGTCGAAAGCTGGCTGAACGAAGCTGCGACGAACGAGACCCGCGGCACGATCATGTCGATCTACGTTGTCGTGCTTTTCGCGGCGATGATGGTCGGGCAGGTCTCAATCGCAACGATGGAAATCAGCTCCTTCGTTCCTTTTGCCATCGCCTCCGTTCTGGTCAGCCTGGCGGTCATTCCAGTCTCGCTGACAAAAGCCAACCAACCAGCGCCGATTACCATCGTGCGTTTCAGGCCCGGAAAGCTTTACAAGAACTCGCCAGCCGCGATGGTGGGCGCCCTGTTGATTGGTGTCGGGAATGGCGCCCTGTTGACACTGACCCCGCTCTACGGCTCGCAGATCGGCATGAGCACCAACCAGGCGGCCTTCTATTCCGCTGCGATCATTGGCGGCGGAATGCTGTCGCAATGGCCATTCGGGCGACTGTCTGACCGGATAGACCGACGCAAGGTCATGCTCATCCTGGCGTGTACAACAGCTGTGGTTACAGTTGGGATTGCCATCTTCATGCCGGTGAATGTGTATGTTGCAACCGGCCTGGCTGTCGTCGTCGGGGTGTTTTCCCAGCCAGCCTATTCGATTGCTGTCTCCCATGCGTTCGATTACGCCGACGCTGATGACTACGTCGAAACCTCGTCTGGTCTGCTGCTGTCCTTCGGTGTTGGCTCGGTCGGCGGCCCGCTAACGGCGTCCGCCTTGATGGGACAGTTCGGTCCCTCCGGTCTGTATATGCTGGTTTGCGTCGTCAACGTTGCCCTGGCGGCCTTCATCATCACCCGACTTGCTGCTCGCAGCGCGATCGATCCGGACGATAAGGTCGACTTCGAATACGCTGCCTCTGCCCAGGTTGGTACAGTCATTTCGCCTGAACCACTCGACGTCGATGCGCCTTATGTCATTCAGCCGGAGGACTTCCCGGCCTATGAGGATGACATCTATTCCTTCGAAAACGCCACTTCCGCCCAGGACAGAGAAGACGCTGAAAAGGCAGCAGCAGCGGAAGCGGTCGATGACGCGGAAGAAAGCAAACCATCCAAGGATCCGGAGTAAGCCTGCAACGAACTCCTTCCGGGTGATTTGACGCACTCGACTTTGCGCAACGCCAACGCCATAGTTCCAGCAATGAACCGGCACGCACCATTTCTAACGTCACTGCGCCAAGAGCGGACACCCTTTGTGGTGCTCGCTCTTCTGGCGTTGTCGTTGCGCCTGCTGATGCTGTTTTCCGCTCCGGCTCTCGCAACGACCGTCTCGGATGGCGATGAACCAGATGGAACCCCATTCGCCTTAAGCGCGCTATGTTTGGGGCTCGGCGGCGCCGATGCGTCGGGCATTCAAAACGACGAAGCGGGATCAGACATCCCGATAGGTGGCGCGCACGACCCCGCCCATTGCATCTGCGCAACCGGTTGTTTTCACGGTTCGCATTTCCTCGCAATCGCCTCGGCAGATGGCCCCTCTGGCAGCCTTCGTCTGATTACCGCTGCGCAACCACGTCACGCCCAGCATGACCTTCGCCGCGACCGGTCGGGGCTTTCAAACCGCGCCATCCGTGCACCGCCGTTGGCTTGAGCTTTGCTATCAGTGCCGACCTCGGGACTGGCTGAAGTTACAAGACAACCAAGGTACCAAGACTATGAAACTGCTTTCCATTCTGACTGCTGCCATGATCACCCTCGGCAGCCCCCTCGCTCTCGCTGAAACCGCACACAAAAGTGATATTCTCATCGAGAACGCCTGGACACGTGCCACACCTCCCGCTGCGCGTAGCGGTGGCGGCTTTGCCGTGATCACCAACAAAAGCGACCATGATGACCGATTGATCGCGGTAACCTCCCCGGCTGCCGACCGGGTTGAACTGCACCAAATGTCGATGAAGGACGGTGTCATGATCATGCGGGAGCAGGAGAACGGCATCGAAGTGCCTGCCGGACAATCGGTTGAGCTTGCGCCCGGCGGATTGCACATCATGTTCATGAAGCTGAAAGGGCCTTTCGAGAAAGGCAAAGTTGTGCCGGTTACGCTGACCTTCGAGAAGGCCGGTGCTATTGCACTCGACCTGAAAGTCGAAAGAATCGGCGCAAAACGTATGAGCACCGGCATGGATCATTCCACAGTAGATCACAGCGACATGGACCATTCAAAAATGGACCATGGCGATATGAAACCCGCAGCCTCGTCGAACTAAGCATGCAGATGCGTCAGGCCGGGCTCAGCGCCCGGCCACCATGGAGATCGCAACATGTCCAAACTGAAAATCATTCGCTATGGCGCCTGGGCGGCAGTGATCGTTCTGGCGTTCGTCACAGCAGTCACCCTCATCACGCAAGTGATCGCTCCCAGCGCCAACAGATCCACTCTGCAGCCTGCTGCCATCGGCGGGCCATTTGAGCTGGTCAACGCAGCGGGAGAAACCGTGACCGAAGCCGATCTGGAGGGAAAACCCAGCGCCATTCTCTTCGGCTTCACATTTTGCCCGGATGTCTGCCCCACGACCCTGTCTGAAATGCAGGGCTGGATCGAAGCCCTTGGCCCGGATGCGGACAAGCTGAACTACCTGTTTGTCACAGTCGATCCAGAGCGCGACACGCCGCAAGTCATGGGTGACTATGTGGCGGCGTTTGACGAGCGGATCAAAGGTCTGTCGGGTTCCCGCCAGCAGGTCGACGCGATGCTTCAGGCTTATAAGGTCTACTCCAAGAAAGTGCCCCTGGACGACGGCGACTACACGATGGACCATTCTGCTGCCGTGTATCTTATGGATGCTGACAATCGCTTTTTTGGAACCATCGCCTATAATGAGGCGGAAGAAACTGCGTTGCTGAAACTGCGCCGGCTGGTCAAGGAAACCCCTGAGGCTTCTTGAACACACGTATGGCGTCCCGACAAAGACGAGAAGAGAGCAATGGGCTGGCCGCTTTACACCGGACTGACTGCAGGCGGGGTGCTTATCGGCGCTCTTGCTCTCGCCTTGTGGGCACAAACGGGTGAAAACCTGTTCGTCACCCGCATTCTTTCAGCCATTGCCGGATGCTTCTAGACCTTCCACGCGCCACCTCACGTCCGATTTCACAAGCTAAACGTACTGTATGTCTCAGAAAACTCGTCTCGATCAGTATCTGGTGGACGCCGGTCAATTCCCATCTCGTGCCCGAGCGCGGGACGCGATTCTGCGCGGGACGGTCAGCCTGAATGGCAGTGTCTGTGAGAAACCGGCGCAGAAGGTAGCTGCCGATGCGCTCGTCAGCGTCTCCGACCCCGCCTCCGCCTATGTCTCACGGGCAGCCCTCAAACTGCTGGCGGGGCTGGCGACTTTCGGTGTCTCACCCCGCGACAAGATTTGCCTCGACATCGGCGCCTCGACGGGCGGATTTACGCAGGTTCTGCTCGAACAGGGTGCCAGTCGGGTCCATGCGATCGACGTCGGCCATGATCAGCTTCACGCCAGTGTCAACGCCGATCCCCGTGTGTTACGCCGGGATGGACTGAATGCGCGCGAGCTGACGCGGGAAGACCTGCAAGGCGATGCACCAGCGCTGCTGGTGTCTGATGTCAGCTTCATTTCCCTGACGCTGGCGCTTCCGCCCGCGCTTGATCTGGCTACCCCCGGCGCTGAAGGCATCTTTCTGGTCAAACCACAGTTTGAAGCCGGACGTGACAACATCGGCAAGGGTGGGCTTGTGGCACCCGATGTCGCGGAAGAAACCTCTCTCAGACTTCGCCAATGGCTGTCTACGGTCAGTGGCTGGAGTGCGGGGGAATTGATCCCCTCACCTGTCAAAGGCGGCGACGGCAATGGCGAATGGTTGCTGCACGGGCGCAAGGACGCCTGATCTTTGAACCCGTTTCCGCCGGTTCCATATGCTTTTTGGTACCCCTGTCATTTTCGCCGCTTGTTCTGAGACGATCTGCGCTGTATCGCCTACCCTTATGACACAGGACGCGCAAACACTTCACATCTCCAGCCTCGGCCACCGGGGCGACGGCATTGCCGATACCCCGGACGGAGGCATCTTCGTGGCCGGGGCTCTGCCCGGCGAAGAGATCCGGGCCAGGGTCGACAAGGGCCGCGCCCATCACGTGGAGATCCTCTCCGCCAGCCCGGACCGGATCGACCCTATCTGTCGCCACATTGACGAGTGCGGAGGCTGCACGGTGCAGCATCTGGCACAAAAGCCGTATCTCGCCTGGAAGCGAGACCTGGTGATCAACGCGCTGGGAACGCATGCGATTGAGACCAATGTCCAGCCTGCCATACCAGGCCAGCCGCACTCACGTCGTCGCGCAGTGCTGACCGCCTCTCGGGTCGGGGGCGCCATCTTGCTCGGCTATCACCAGAAGGGCAGCCACAAGCTGATGGATGTTCGCGAATGTCCGGTTCTGGTGCCGAGCATCGTCAGACTGCTGCCAGGCCTGCGCAGGCTCTCGACTGAGCTGATGCCCAAGAAGGGCGACCTGCGCTTTACCGTCTTGATGACCAAGGCGGGCGCCGATGTCTCCGTCGAAGGAGCCGCACGCGACTATGCCAAACGGCTTCCGGCCCTCACACAAGGCGTGATGGATCTGGATCTGGCACGCCTCTCTGTCAACGGAGAAATCATTCTGGAAGTCCGCCCACCACAGCTCATCATGAGCAAGATCGCTGTCGTGGCCCCTCCGGGTGGCTTCACGCAAGCCACGGAAGAAGCCGAAGACGCTCTGTCTGAACTGGTCGTCACCGGGCTTGGGAAATCGAAACGCGTGGCGGATTTGTTCTCCGGGTCAGGCACCTTCGCCCTGCGGATCGCAAAAAAGGCAAATGTTCATGCCGTTGAAGGCGATGCAGCCTCAGTAAAGGCTCTGGACCGGGCTCTGCGCCATGCCCAGGGATTGAAGATGGTGACCACCGAGCGTCGGGACCTATTCCGCCGCCCCTTGATGGCGGCCGAACTGAATGCTTTCGACGGGGTCGTTTTCGATCCGCCGCGCGCCGGTGCCGATACGCAAGCCGAGCAGCTTGCTGCTTCCACGGTCAAGCGTGTGATCGCCGTATCCTGCAATCCGGCCACTTTGGCACGAGACCTGAAGACCCTTATGGACGGGGGCTACAGTCTGACGTCGGTCACTCCGGTGGATCAGTTTCTGTTCTCTTCCCATGTGGAAGTTGTGGCGGTCCTGGAACGGCTCTAGGCCACAACGATTGAACCTCTGCGGCCCTGACGCGTTCACTTGCCAAGAATAGATTTGGGCAGGACAGCTGAGGGCCGCAACTTGCAGGATTTTCGGGACGTATTTTTTACTCCCCCCCACAGTCACACGACAGGGGGGGAGCTTCGTCGTGTCGGCGTTGAACTTGAGTTTGCCGCCGTTTCGGCGCGCGCCAGCGCCAATGTAGTTCAGACACTGTTTGGCGGAAACGTTCGCGAACTGGATCCTCACCGCTTTGAAGTTGTCGACACCGAGTTTGGCGATTTTACTTGCGAACTCGACAGTCAGTACGTTCACGATAATCCAAAAGATGCCAATGCAGACCCGAGCGAGCTGAAGTATCGCTTGCGGCGTAGCTTGCAGGAGCTGTTTGGCGATGTTTCGTCGCTGCTTGTGCCCTGTGAGGTCGTCTGTCCGCCGATTGTCACAACCGACCTGCCGAAACTGGCCGGACTGGTGTCCGGTCTTGAGGAGGCAGGTGCCAGTGGCACGCGCGAGAACGTGCTTTATGCTTTCGGAGCGCAGTTCAACCCTGAGATCATCGAGCCGACAGGCGACCATATCGCCAGCGTGCTGAAGGCCTATGTCTTGCTCAGTGCCTGGCTGCGTAAGATCGTGGATGTGGACCCGACCCGGCGCCTGACCTCCTTCGCCGACCCCTTCCCGCCAAGTTATCAACGCAAGATCGTCGCGCCGGATTACTGGCCCGGTCTGGACGACCTGATGGACATGCACCTGAAGGAAAATCCGACCCGCAACCGCGAGCTGGATATGCTGCCGTTGTTTGCCCATCTGGATGAGAAAAAGGTCGCGGCCCGCGTCAATGACCCGTTGATCAAGGCACGCCCGACATTTCATTACCGCTTGCCGGATGCCCGTTTGGGTGATCCGGCCTGGTCTCTGGCGCTTGAATGGAACCGTTGGCTGATGGTCGAGCGACTGGCAAACGACCGCGACAAGCTCAACGCCATGGCCGAGGACTTTCTGCGCCTTGATGCTGCGGCCAAGCCCAAACCGTGGGCGTGGCGCGCAAGCGAGTGGATGGTGCTCGCATGATCAAGAAAATTGCTCGATTGGCCAGCCGCCCCTTGCCGCGCCGGCCCCGGATCGGCGTGACCACGTCACGCGGTGGCGGGCGCTACATGTGGTGGTTTTACTGGCTTGCCCTGCGACTGGTCGGCGCTCGCCCAACCCGACTGATCGCGCCTGCCTCACAGCACCCGCTCGAAAAATTCGACGGCTTCATCATCGGCGGCGGTGATGACATCAGCCCGGACCTTTACCGAGGCGATACCATGGTTGATGCCCGTCTGGACCCGGAGCGTGATCAGATGGAACTGAAGGTTCTCGAGTATGCCGGCCCACGCGATATTCCGGTGCTCGGCGTTTGCCGTGGCTCTCAAATGATCAACGTCCACCGCGGCGGTACGCTGTACCAGAACGTCCAGGCCCAGTTCGACAATGTGCCCGACATGTGGACGCCTCTTCCGGTCAAGACAGTCACCTTCAAGGAAGGAAGCCGTTTACGCCGACTTCACCAGAAGGCGCAGCTGCGGGTCAACTCTTTGCATCATCAGGCCGTCGATCAGGTTGGCGACAGCCTCGAGATCGTTGCGTGGGACCAATTCGGTGTGCCGCAAGCGCTTGAAAACAAAGACGCCACGTTCATGATTGGGGTTCAATGGCATCCGGAGTTTCTGCTGCACCTGAAACCCCACAGGCGGCTGTTTCGAGCCTTCATCAGGGCCGTACGGGCGAAACTTGCTGCCGAGACCGAAAAGATGGATCACGCCCCTGCATTTCAGTATTACTGAATTTTCTTTGCATCTGCTCTTGCCCTTGGCGTTGGTGTAACTTACATCGACGCCCATGAGATTAGATCATTGGCTTCAGGCACACGGTGAAAGTCGCAGCGCATTCGCACGCCGCGCCAGTCTGTCTGCCGCGTCTGTCACGGCCCTGTGCAACGATCCCAACGCCTGGATCTCCCGCGATATGGCCCGACGCATCGCCGAAGCCACGAATGGCGACGTGACGCCCAATGATTTTCTCGGTCTTTCCACCACCAAGGAGCATCCCGTGTCTCAGGCTCGAGTCGCTGAAGCCATCCGTGCGTTCGAGCGCGGTGAAATGGTCATCGTAACTGATGACGACGATCGGGAAAATGAAGGCGATCTGATCGTTGCCGCCTCCCGGATCACACCGGAGCAAATGGCCTTCATCATCCGCCATACTTCCGGCATCGTTTGTGCGCCGATGACGGTCGAACATGCCAAGCGGCTTCGACTGGACCCGATGGTGTCGCAGAATGATGCGCCGCTTGCGACAGCCTTCACCATCTCGGTCGATTACAAGCAGGGCCTGACCACCGGCATCTCCGCCGAAGAACGCGCCTCCACCGTGCGCGGGTTGGCAAACCCCAACGCCGGTGCCGATGATTTCGTGCGCCCTGGCCATGTCTTCCCATTGATTGCAAAAGAAGGCGGCGTTCTTATGCGTTCCGGCCATACGGAAGCTGCGGTCGACCTCTGCCGCCTTGCAGGCCTGGATGAAGTCGGCGTCATTTCCGAGCTGGTGAATGACGACGGCACCGTAAAACGCGGTGAGGATATCTCCGTCTTTGCCAAAGAACACAACCTGCCCATGGTCTCGGTCTCCGACCTGATCGCCTGGCGCCAACGCACCGAACGGTTGATCGAGCGCGTCAACGAACAGCCGCTACAGACCCTGGCTGGTCCCGCCTATGCGGTGACCTACTCCACCCCTTACGATCCGATGCATCACGTTGCGCTTGTGTTCGGGGACATTCTGGATGGCCGAAACGTGCCGGTGCGCCTTCAGCTGGAATCCGTTCTGGATGATGTTTTCGGGGCAAGCCAGCCCCTCGACACCACCATCAAGCTGATGGCTGAGCGAGGCCGTGGCGTCATCATCTACCTGCGTGAAGGATCCGTCGGCGTTGCACGACAGTCCACGCGGGCACGCGCCGACCTGGATGCGGCCGAGCGTGAGGAACATGTCTCTGCCCAGCAGCGTCAGGAACAGTGGCGGGAAGTCGGGCTCGGCGCCCAGATCCTCAAAGACCTCGGCGTGACATCCATTCTCCTGCTTGCCTCGCGCGAACGCCATTACGTCGGGCTGGAAGGCTTTGACATCAAGATCGAAGCCACCGAGATCCAGGACGCCTGATCGGGACGACTGAGACCGACCTGCAGGTGAATTCTGCGGGCCCGACCCGTGGTCGAAAAGGGAAAGCAAGCCTGCCTTATCGTCTTGCGCGAAAAGGCAGGCTGCCATAGAATGGTACTGACCAGTTTACAGGGCAGCGCGATAATTGATCGTGCTGCCTTTTGCCTTGCCCACCCCTTTGACCCTCGGGAAAGTTGAATATGTCCGGCAGTCTTGCTCGGTCCGCCGTTGTCCTTGGCCTGATGGCTGCGGTTGGCCCCCTCGCGATCGATATGTACCTGCCGGCTTTGCCAGGAATTGAGAGAGATCTCCAATCCGGCATCGCCGCAACCCAGATGACTCTGTCTGCCTTCTTCCTGGCGTTCGGTGTTTTTCAGATGATCTACGGTCCTCTTTCCGACCAGCTTGGCCGGAAGGTCCCGCTTTATATCGGCTTGAGCATCTTCCTCATCGGCTCTCTTGCCTGCGCCCTGGCACCGTCCATCGAACTGCTGATTGCTGCCCGTTTCGTGCAAGGCATTGGCGCCGCCTCGGTGATGGTGATGCCACGCGCCATCGTGCGTGATATGTTCACCGGCTATGAAGCGACCCGCCTGATGGCCTTGATCATGCTCGTGATCAGCGTTTCGCCAATGCTTGCCCCGCTGATCGGAACGGTGTTCATGGGCCTTGGTGACTGGCATGCCATCTTCCTGTTCCTGGCCGCCATCGCCGTTCTGTCGTTGCTCATGACACGGTTCATGCTGCCGGAAACCTTGCCTCCGGAGCAACGCGTTGCCATTCGCCCCGCCACATTGCTCCGGGGCCTGAAGATGCTGAGCAGCGATCCGATGTTCATGGGTCTTTCATTGATCGGTGGCTGCGGCATGGCGAGTTTCTTTGTCTTCATCGCCAGCGCCTCCTTTGTCTACACCGACTATTATGGCCTGTCGGAGGTTCAATTCTCTCTCGCCTTTGCGGCCAACGCCATTGGCTTCTTCGCCTCTTCGCAGTTCGCAGCCGGCCTCGGACAACGACTTGGCGTCAATCGACTGATTGCCTATGCGATCAGCGGCTTTCTCGCCGTCGAGACCGTTCTCTTGATGCTTGTACTCAATGGCTTCGATCAGTTGCCTGTTGTCATGGCTTGCCTGTTCCTCGGTAACGCCTGCCTCGGCCTGGTCATCCCGACCTGCATGGTTCTGGCACTGGAGCGTCACGGCAAGATCGCGGGCCTTGCGTCTTCGCTCGGCGGAACCTTGCAGATGGTCACCGGCGGCTTGATGATCGTTGCTGTCAGCCCGTTCTTTGACGGCAGCGTCACACCAATGGTTGCGGCCATTTTCACCTGTTCGCTTGCCGCCTTCATTCTTCTGCATGCGCTGAAGGTCGGCCGTGCGGCGGTGGACCCGACGCCGGGCTTTTGACATTTCCGCCAAGGCTTGAAACAAAGAAGCGCGACCAGGTTCGCGCTTCTTTCTCTTTGCGGCGGAATTCATGAAAGATCAGCATACCGACCCCTTTTCGGATCAGACCCCGATTGCACCAGAACCCTTCGCGATCGGATACAAGCCCTCGATTGGCGACGGGTTCGTCTATGGCGGCATTCTCTTCGCCGTCGGCTTTCTCGTGCTTGGTTTTTTCGGCAAGGCGCAGATTCTTGCCTCCCTCGCCCTGATCCCGATTTTCTTCGCTTATTGGCATTATCCCATGATCGACCGGGGCCAACCACAGCTGGCCGCCAACAAGGACGGGTTGTTTCTGGAACGCCTCGGCTTTCTCAAATGGGACGCAATATCTGGCTTGAACCTGAAGGAAAGCTCCGTGCGTTCCATCGAGCTTCGGACACTTGAAATCAGCCTGAACGCTCCCCTTCCCGACGCGTTGGCCAAACCACAGGTCTTCCCCGTCTGGAAAGCCATGATGGCGCGAAACTGGAAAGTCGGGAAAGCTGAGGACGGGCTACCCGTTATCCGGGTGAACCTGCTTCCCCTCACCGGAAACCCGGAAGAAATTTTTGCGCGGGTGCGACGGTATCTGCCACTTTAAGACCGGTTTGCTCTCCCCGAGGGCTTTTAAAACGGCATGAAGCCCGCTACGCCTGCGAGATTGACTGCTTCGTTTGATCAGAGGTTTTGTGTGCCGATCCAACGTCCGGAGGGGACGTCATTGCACCCACACTGATCTCCGGGCAAACGCAACAGCTGCTCGTGAAAGATGGGCAACCACTCAGGAGGAAACCATGTTCAAATCCACGCTCATGGCCGGGATCACTCTGGCCGCCGGACTTGCCATTGCCACCACGGCGCAGGCAGAAACCCGCATCACCTATAAATCAGCCAAGGCAGGTTCATCCTACTACCAGATGGGCGTGGAACTGGCGGAAGCGATGAAATCCGGCTCCAGCGGCGACATCATTGTCACCGTGGAAGAAAGCCAGGGCTCCGTCCAGAACGTCATGGAAACCCGGGCACGTGGCGGCGACTACGTCTTCACCACTCCGCCAGCACTGGTTGGCGCTGCAAAGGGTGGCAAGGGTCCGTTTGAAGGCAAGGAAAGCCCGAAGTTCGCAAATATTCGTGCACTCTTCCCGATCCCGTCCCTCACCATGCACTTCGTTGTTTCCAAAGCCAGCGGTGTTGAAGACTTCGCTGGCCTGGAAGGCAAGACGCTGCTTCTCGGCAAAGGCTCTTTCGGCGCTCGCGAAGGCGAAAAGTATCTCGGGCTCTTCGGACTGGAAGGCAAGGTCAAGCTTGCTGAAGTCGAACTGTCAAACGCCGTAGCTGCGCTGAAGAACGGGCAGATTGACGGTTTTGTTACTGCCGGTTCCTGGCCTGCTCCAAATGTCGTCGAGGCAGCCGCCTCTGCCGACGTGACCGTACTGTCACTGAGCGACGACCAAGTCGCGGAAACAAAACGTACACGTACAGTCATTCCGGCCGGCACGTATTCAGAACAGGCGAGCGAGATCGTCACCACATCCTTGCCGGTGGTTGCCTACACCACCACCGCGATGGATGACGAAGCGGCCTATCAGCTGACAAAGACCTTCTGGGACACCAAGGCCTCCTTAAGCGAGACAGCTCGCTGGTGGGCTGGCGTCGACAAGGATCTGATGGGCACTATCCAGGGCAAGATCCACCCTGGTGCACTGCGCTATTATCAGGAAGCCGGCTTCCCGTTGACCGACGCGCAGCAGTAAGGTCAGACACGAAAAACCATCCCCGGACAGACCTGCTGTCCGGGGATTTTTAGTTTAGATCACGAGTTCAAGATGGTCACCACCCCAGCTACTACCTCACCTGCCCTGCCGCCCAGCTCCCCACCGCTGTTGCGTTGGATGAAACTGGCCCTGGCAGCGGTGCTGGTGGCTTTTCACCTCGGGCTCATCTTTTCCGGACTGGTTCCCAATCTGATCAGCCGCCCACTTCATATGGCACTCGCTCTGCCGTGGGTTTTTCTCTTCACAGCCAAAACGCCGACCTCGATCTGGACCGGCTGGCCGTTCATGATCACCGGCATGGCTGCCTGCGGCTGGGTCGCACTGAACCATGCAACGCTGATTGACCAATACGGATTTCTGGAAAGCAGCTTTCAGCGGGTGGTCGCAGCGGCTCTGCTTATCACGGTGCTGGAGGCGGCGCGGCGCGCTATCAGCTGGCCACTGCCTTGCGTCGCGCTTCTGGCGCTCACCTATGGTCTATGGGGACAATACATACCCGGCGAGTTCGGCCATTCCGGACTGCCTCTGGACAGTTTTCTTGGCACTCTGACCATTGCCGAAGGCGGCCTTTGGGGCAGCCTGACCGGTGTTTCTGTCTCGGTCGTCGCCATCTTCGTCATTCTTGGCGCGGTGCTGAACTCCGGAGAAGCTGGCAAGGGCTTCATGAATCTCGCCGCCTCCGCTGCCGGTCGTTTGAACGGCGGCGCTGCAAAAGTCTCCGTGATTTCCTCGGCACTGTTCGGCTCCATTTCAGGCTCAGCCTCGGCCAATGTGGCCTCGACCGGTGCAATCACCCTGCCGGCCATGACAAAGCTGGGATACCCGAAGCGACTAGCCGCTGCGGTGGAAGCGGTTGCCTCCTCTGGTGGACAGATCATGCCACCACTGATGGGGGCCGGTGCCTTCGTGATGGTGGAACTGACGGGCATGTCCTACCCGTCGATCATGGCAGCTGCCATTCTGCCAGCAATTCTATATTTTCTGGCGGTCTGGGTCGGCATCAACGCGCATGCCAGCGTTCTGGATCTAAAAAGCCTAGACGCCGCTGACCAACCGACATGGCGTGAGACAATCATCTCCACCGGTTTTTTCATGGTACCATTCGGCGTGCTGCTCTGGTGCATGTTCGTCGCAAGCTACACACCACAGTATGCCGCTACACTCGCCATCCTCACAGCGGCACTTCTGCTGTTTGCCGATGCCGCCTTGCAAATCCGTCCACAGCAGGGGCTGGCACGCCTTGAGGAAGCTCTTGTCACAGCAGCGTCCCAGGTTGCGGTCATCGCCTCGATCATCCTCTGCGCCTCGATCATCATCGGCGTTCTGTCGTTGACAGGTCTGGGCGTGAAGATCACCTCCCTCATCCTGTCGGGGGCTGGGGGGCTTCTGTGGCCGTCTCTGTTCCTGACGGCCCTTGCCTGCCTGATCCTCGGCATGGAGATCCCCACCACCGCCGCTTACGTCATCTGCGTCTCGGTGGCAGGTCCGGCGTTGACGCAATTGGGTCTGGAGCCGCTGCAATCACATCTCTTCGTTTTCTGGTTCGCCTTGTTGTCGACGATTACCCCGCCGGTGTGTGGCGCCGTCTTCATCGCGGCCGGCATGATTGGAGAGAACTGGTTGAAAGTTGCGGCAAGCGCCATGGCCCTTGGTATCGGGCTGTATATCATCCCATTGGGAATGATCGCGAACCCGGCACTTCTCAAGCTCACCCAAGAGCCCGTCGCCGCAATTGCAGCCTTCGTTCAGATCGGCATCGGGTTGTCTATGGTGTCTTATGGGCTGATCGGGCGACCAGCTGCCTGGAAGCGCGTTCTGCTCTGCACCGGCGGCTTGCTGATCATCTTCATTCGACCTTTGCTGGCGGCTTGAGCCGCCAGCGCATTTCCAGTCGAGAGTAAGAGCCACGCGCCTCTTGTGATTGATTTATGTGAGGTCTCGGGCAAGTCAGGTCGATGGGGAAGCCAGCGATTGCCACTGGCCTTACGCGAAAAGTTACTTCAGGTACTTCTCGAACCACGCGATCGTCCGTTTTTCCGCCAACTCCGCCTTCTCCGCGTCATAGCGCGGTGTGGTGTCATTGTGGAATCCGTGATTGGCGTCTTCGTAGATATGCGCCTCATAGGTCTTGCCGTTGACGTCCAGCGCGTCTTTGAACGCCGGCCAGCCAGCATTGATGCGTTCGTCGAGCGCACCCATCTGAATCAGGAGCGGAGCCTGAATATCGGCAACTTGATCAGCCGCCGGCTGACGGCCGTAGAAAGAAACGCCTGCGCCCAGTTCCGGGTAGGCAACGGCAATGGCATTGACCACACCACCACCATAACAGAAGCCGACTGCGCCGACTTTTCCCGTACTGTCGTCGTGCTTCAACAGAAACTCAAACCCGGCAAAGAAGTCGTTCATCAACTTCTCGCTGTCGACTGTGCGTTGCAGCTCGCGCCCCGCGTCATCTGACCCAGGGTACCCTCCCACCGACGTCAGGCCATCCGGTGCCAGCGCCAGGAACCCTGCCTTGGCCATGCGCCGCGCAACATCTTCAATATAGGGGTTGAGGCCACGGTTCTCGTGGATCACCAGAACGGCGGGAAGCTTCGCCGTGACACCAGCCGGCCTGACCAGATAGCCGTTCACTTCGCCATTTCCTTCCGGAGATGGATAAGTCACACGCTCGCTCACGATCGCCGCATCATCAGGGGCGACCTGCTGGGCATGCGCATAATTCGGAGACAATTGCTGCAGCAAAAATCCGGCGGTTACGCCAGCAACTGCGAACTTCGATGCTCCCTCGAGAAACTCCCGCTTGGTGATTTTTCCATGAGCGTAGAAGTCATAGAGATCCAGCAGCTCTTGCGGAAAATCTTTCGCGGTCTTTCGGTGAATGGACGGTATCTCGTTCATGCGACAGGCCTCCTCCCATTGAGCAACATCAATGTCCAAAAAAGACTAGGAAGCACTCAACAGAACGTCCAATGGTTTTCCGATATCTGGACGGGGTGTTTTTTCAAACCCTCGTATTTCTGCCATTCCCCGAACGCCGCTCACGCGTATTTGATCTCGGCGGATCACGCAAAGCAGAGGGCAACCGGCTTTTAACTGGTCGCCCTCTGCTTGGGGAATTAGACATTCCGGAAAAATCAGTCGCCGACCTGGCCACGATGACGCAAGAAATGATCCGCAAGGGTGCAGGCGACCATTGCCTCCCCGACCGGAACCGCGCGGATACCAACGCAGGGGTCGTGACGGCCCTTGGTCATCACATCAACTTCTTCGCCGGTGCGTGTTACAGACTTGCGCTCTGTCAGGATCGAGGATGTCGGCTTCACGGCGAAACGGGCAACAATCGGATCTCCATTGGAAATACCACCAAGGATCCCGCCGGAGTTGTTGGTCAGGAAAACCGGCTCACCATCGTCTCCCATCCGCATCTCGTCAGCATTTTCCTCGCCGCTCAAGGTAGCCGCCTCGAAGCCGTTGCCGATCTCGACACCCTTGACTGCATTGATCGACATCAGCGCCGCCGAAAGGTCCGTGTCCAGCTTGCCATAGATTGGCGCACCCAAGCCGACCGGTACATTCTCAGCGACCACTTCAATCACAGCCCCCACCGAAGAGCCGCTTTTGCGGACCTCGTCGAGATAGGTCGCCCACTGCTCTGCGGCCTCAGCATCCGGACAGAAGAACGGATTGTTGTCGACTTCCGCCCAGTTCCAGTTGGCTCGATTGATCTTGTGCGGACCGACCTGCACGAGGGCAGCCCGGATGGTCACCTGCGGGAGGATCTTCCGGGCAACAGCACCGGCTGCAACCCGCATCGCCGTCTCACGCGCCGACGAGCGGCCGCCACCGCGATAATCACGAATGCCGTATTTGGCAATATAGGTGTAGTCAGCGTGGCCAGGACGGTAGCGGTCCTTGATCTCGGAGTAATCCTTGGAGCGCTGATCGGTGTTCTGCACCATCAGAGAAATCGGAGTACCGGTGGTCTTCTGCACGCCGTCCTCGTCAACCATGACGCCGGAGAGGATCTTCACTTCATCCGGCTCGCGACGTTGCGTGGTGAAGCGCGACTGCCCAGGCTTGCGCTTGTCCATGAACCCCTGGATATCGACTTCCGAAAGAGGGATCAACGGCGGACATCCATCAACAACGCAGCCAATCGCCGGGCCGTGGCTCTCGCCCCAAGTGGTAACGCGAAACAAATGTCCAAAGCTATTGTGAGACATGGGGACCCTTCGGTGGCGCCGTAAAACCTTCGATGAGCCCGGCGCAGAAACTGACTTTCAGGCGCCCAGCGATACGGCAAGACGGACTTAACCTCAAGCCCCAGAAACCAGAGACAAGCCCTGGGTAAAAGGACGTAGGACATTCGCACATCAAAGTGATGCCTGCCGTTAACGTGAAGCTTACCCTACGGACTGCATTTTTAAACCAAGTTAGTTCGCAAGACGTAAGAGTTAGTCGCCAGGCAATCAGAGCCAACTAGCAACGACAAAAGAGAACGTGATAACGATGCAAAATGGAACCTTGAACATCAGACGGTGGCTTGCCGCAATTGTGCTGCTGTTACTGGTTCCCATTCTCCTGTTCTCAACGCTGTGGCTGCGCCAAACCCTGTCCTCCCTTACGACTTTGGACCGCAGCCTTGGTGGACTTGCCGCAATTTCATCCCTGGAGCCAGCCTTGCGGCAGGCTGCTCTTGGAACCAGCGTCATGCCAGTTCCCCAAGAGCTTAACCTGGCAACTGAGATTCCATTGAGACCCGACCTTCGTGCGCAGATCGCTGACAACTATCAATCGCTGATCACCGTTCACGCCATCAGTTCCGCCATGACAGAGGCACGCACCATTGCTCGTCTCGTCGGCAGGGCCGTCGATCTGTCAGGTGCCGTCAGTCTCGATAATGGCGAACTGCCCGACCTGGTCAGCGATACGCTTCTCACTGTCATTCTGGAATCAAGTTCCATGCTGCTCGCCGGTGAACGCGTTGCGGTGAAGGACGAGATCAACCTGTGGGATCGCATGGCCATCACAGTCCAGGGCGGTCAATTCAAGGTGGCGGCTGATCAGGTTGCCCGAATCTCCAAGGAATTCTTTCCTAAGAAAGACATGACGTCCGTGCACCGTTTGCAAGACCTTGCCCAACGCTATAGGGCCGCCAATGGCGATTACCAAAAAGCCGGCTCCCAACTACTTCGCAGTGCGCTGGAAGCCGGCCGTGGTCATCAAGTAATTGTGGCGCCCGTCCGGGCTGAGTTCTTGGCTCTCGCCCGTGCCTCACTTGATCTCTGGCGGGGCGCAATCGATCATCTGCAGGACGATCTGCAACAGTCCAGAGCGACCAAGAGACTTGCTGTCCTGACTGCCAGCACCTCGAGTGCTCTGGTAATCGTCTTCGCCCTTGGCATGGCACTGTTTCTCTCCAGGAAACTCGAAACCAAAACAGCCAAGGAGTTCAACGATATTAGCCTCACTGACCCACTGACCGGTCTGCTTAACCGGCGCGGATTGATGAGGATGTTGCTGGAGCTGGGAAGCGAGAAGGATGACGCCACTGCAGGTCTTTTGCATCTGGATTTGCGACGTTTCAGGGCGATCAACACGCGTCATGGCGAAGACATTGGGGATGTGGTCTTGCGCACCGTCGCGCAGTTGCTGAGTGAGTTGACTCAAGACGACGACGTTGTGGTTCGAGCCGGCGGTGCTGAGTTCATCATCTTCCGTCGCCACCTCACTCATCCTTCAGCGCTGGAAACCCTTGCCGAGCGCATTGTCCAAAGCCTGTCGAACGAACACGCCATCGGCAGTCATTCGATCCAGCTCGATACCTGCATTGGCCTGTCCCTGTCGCAGAAAGGATCCGGCATCGGCGAACAGCTGCTGACCGATGCATCCCTCGCCCTCAAGGATGCCAAACTCAAGGGGGCATCCAATATCTGCTTGTTTGCCCCTCATATCCGTCTCAACTTCGAGCGCCACAACGAGATCGCCAAAGATCTCCGCAAAGCTCTAGAGCAAGGGCACATCGTTCCCTGGTATCAGCCGCAGATCTGCGCGCGCACCGGACAGATAGTCGGAGCAGAGGCACTCGTTCGCTGGGTCGGAGCCGACGGCTCTGTCCGACCGCCGGCAGCATTCCTGCCTATTGCCGAAGAGGCTGGCTACATGGATGCGATCGACAAGGTTGTCCGGGAAGTAGCAATGGCCAAAGCGGCCAAGTTGATGAAACTTAGCCATATCCCCTTTCATATAGGATTGAACGTTTCAGCGACCGTCTTGTCAGAACCTGATTGCGTCAAAATGCTTCTGGAAGAAACGCTCGCCGCCGGATTGAAGCCGCAACAGGTCAGCATCGAAATTCTCGAAGCTGTCATGCTGGATGCCTTCGACGCCAAGCCGATCCTTGACAATGTTGCCGCTCTTGCTGACCTCGGATTTTTCATCGAGCTGGACGACTTCGGTACCGGCCATGCCAGCATTGCGAGCCTGAGAGACCTGAAGGTCGATCGAGTCAAAATCGATAGAAGCTTCGTCGATGGAGTGGATCATGACACCGAACTTCAGACCTTTACACGGGCGCTGATCCAACTGGCGCGCAGTCTTGGCATTTCAGTCCTTGCAGAAGGAATCGAGACGGAGGCCGAGCGCATATGGCTGACAGAAAATGGCTGCGATATCCTGCAGGGATATTTCTTCGCCAAACCGCTTCCAAGGGAAGAAATCACCGAGATGGTCACGCGCCAGCCCTTCGCACTTCCTGCGGAAGACCTCGCTAGAAGACCCAGCGTGGAACTCCGCGTTCTGTAAAGCCCTTCAACTGAGGTCAGGCGAACCGCCCGAGGTAACTCAACGTCCCTCAGGCTGCCGAATTCATCGCGGTGGCAGCCGCCGACAGGCCGCCGCCATGCCCGTCAATGAAGTGCAGATGCTGGCCAGCCGATAGGTCTGAGACAAAGCAGGTCATCATGGCGGTGTCGGCTTCATGCAGTCCGAAGCTCAAGGCCCCACGATCCCGGGCCTGTTCCAAGTAGACACGCAAAGCCGCGACTTGACCGGCGCTCATGTCCAGTACCAGGCGCAAACTGTCATCCAATTTGCGATGATCCGTCTGCCGGCAGATTTCATCCAGATACCGCGCCGGCTGAAGCGGACCGACTGTTCGTCCGGTCGTATAGGCATAGAGAAATGCCAGACACTCGAAGACAGACCCAAGAGCAGTCTTCAGCCGCCCCCGGCTGGCACCAACCAAACGGATTTCGCGACCCAAACCACTGGGAGGGAAGCGGAACCGGAGGCGCCGGGGGAAGATAAACCGACCCTCTTCCTCATCGGAAAAGACATCCTGCCCGATGAGGCGCCGCAGTTCCTTGCGGATGTCCGTCAGAACCTGTTCTTCGCCCGCGCCCTTGGTCGGGCGCACGATCAGCGAGACAATACGACCATGCTCGGAGGGCAGCTGTTCCCATCGGCACGACAGGCCGGTGAGATCAGGCACCGGGGGTGCCGTGGTGTCGATGGCGAAGGTCTCCGCATTCTCCGGGGACTTCAATATCTCGTCGGCAAGATCCAGCCCACCGCCGATTGCCATGGCCAGATAGTTCCCCGGGTTTAGCTCGTATTTGCGCAGCCGAACGTCTGTCCCACGCTCCCGGAGCACCTTCAATGGTATCGCTGCCGTGCGTAACGTCAGTCCCTGCTGATCGCGGGCAAGCTGCGCCATACCTGCAAGGGCCTGCCCCCCCACTGCAGCGTCAGCACCGGGGACAAGGATCATCGCACCATCACCGCCGAAGATGAAAGGGATACGGTCCCGGTCCAGAACATTGACCACAGAGGCAATGACTCCAGCACCGACCAGATTGACTTCCTTGGACTTCCCGTCGGCCATGGCCTTCCGCGATTGCACGATATCGGCTGCCAACACGACCCAGTCGTCCGGTACGGGTTGATAGGCTGCCAGGTCGCCAACCTGATCAAAATCACGGAAACTCGGAAGATTCTTATAGAAGGTGTCAGCTTGATCGGTCATGTGGCTCCACTGTGCGCAACGAGCACTCCTTACCGAGGATTACGCGCAGGGGGGGCAGTTGGATGCAAGCAAAGCTCACCCAACGTTCACTTTGCTGTCAGAACCAGTCGCCCTTGCTGTCTTTCCAGACAAAAACACGGTCCTGCGGTACATCAAGCTTGGAGACCATCTCCGGGGGAAGACCTTCCAACATGCCCCGCATGACACGCATCACACCACCATGGGCAACACAGATGGTCGGCTTATCGACCGTGACCAACCATTTGGCAATGCGCTGGCGCAGCATCTCGTAGCTCTCGCCGCCCCCCGGCGGTACAAACTGATACTTGTCCTTGCGACGTAACTCGACCAGTTCAGGATGCGACATTGCCAGCTCCTCCAGTGTGTGTCCTTCCCAGGCGCCGAAGGTCAGCTCCTTCAACAAGTCCTCATGGCGATACTCCGATGGTGCAAGTCCCATCCCTTTGCGAACGCGTTCCATGGTGTCGCGGGTTCGCCCCAAAGGTGAGGCAACGAAATCGAAAGTTTCAGGGGTCAACCCATTGCGGCTGAGGTACTCGGAAAGGCGCAGACCATTGTCGTCGGCCTGTAAACGTCCGAGCGGGTTCAGAGGAATATCCTTCTGACCTTGCATCCGACCTTCCCTGTTCCAGTCGGTCTGTCCGTGACGGACGAAAATGAGGAATGCCGGGTTGTGAATACGAGGCAGGGTCGCGGTCATGTTCTGCTTTCAGGCCGTGGAATCGTCTATGTTTAAGCCATGTCACACATGGCGCGATTCCCGCAACTGCCCTTTTGGCGCCGAAGGTCGATCCATTTACCGCTGCCACGCATGCGAAAGCGGCGCAATTCATCGAAAAAATTAAAATGCCTAGTGGAAAAATTAAGTAATTATTACCTTGGTAGAAATATAAGGGGATTCAACTCAGTCCTTAGAGGCCGTATTTCGTCATGAGTTCCATTTCAAGTCTTGTTTTCAGCGGCTACAATACCGCCAGTTCCAGCAATTCCCGCAGCCTGAATTCCCAAAGCACAGCCGCAACGTCGACAGACGACGCGACCCAGGCCGAAACCGAGACGGATCCGGTGACCAAGGCCTTTGAAGATGCGGCAACGCTTGGAGAAGACTTGGCGACAGAATGGTCCCGCGCCCAGGCCAAGGCGGAGCTCGTCTATCAGCTCATCACCGGTGGCAAGATGGATGACGGCGATGTTCAAGATAACATCACCAACATGTTGCTGACCGCCTATGACCAGTTGCACACGTCGTCGGACAAGGATGCCATGCTGGAAGACATGCCAAGCTATGCGCTTGCCCTGGAACAGTGGGCCTCGATGAACAACACCACATCGACCTTTTCGATCCTGGCCTGAGCCAGATCGGCTTCTGACAACGAAAAAGGGAGGCGATCCTGCGATCCCCTCCCCTTTGGCATATCAAAACTGCAGTCGCCGACCTCAGTCCTTGACGACCGAGATATCCGGTGCATCGACAGCCTTCATACCGACGATGTTGTAACCACAATCCACGTGCTGGATTTCACCGGTCACGCCACGGCTCATGTCTGACAGAAGGTACAGCGCGCTGTCGCCCACTTCGTCGATGGTGACCGAGCGGCGCAGGGGCGCGTTGTATTCGTTCCACTTCAGGATATAGCGGAAATCGCCGATACCGGATGCGGCCAGCGTCTTGATCGGACCAGCAGAGATCGCGTTGACACGGATATTCTTCGGCCCCAGATCCATCGCCAGATACTTTACGCTGGCTTCCAGAGCAGCCTTGGCAACGCCCATGACGTTGTAATGCGGCATAACCTTCTCTGCGCCATAGTAGGTCAGGGTCAGGATAGAACCGCCATCGTTCATCAGCTTCTCGGCACGTTGGGTCACTGCGGTCAACGAATAGACCGAGATATCCATGGTGCGATTGAAGTTTTCCGACGTGGTGTCGACGTAGCGACCTGTCAGCTCGTCCTTGTCGGAAAAAGCCACGGCATGAACGAGAAAATCGATCTTGCCCCACTTCTCTTCCAAAGCCTTGAATACGTTGTCGATGCTTTCAGCATCCGTCACATCACAGTGGCCGGCCACGAAGGCGCCAAGCTGATCCGCCAAAGGTGCAACACGCTTTTTCAGAGCATCGCCCTGATAGGTCAACGCCAGTTCCGCGCCGGCATCTGCGAGAGCCTTTGCGATACCCCAGGCAATCGACCGGTTGTTCGCAACGCCCATGATCAGTCCGCGTTTGCCGTTCATCAGTCCGAGCGTTTCCGCCATCTTCATCTCCAGAAGAAATTCTTTAACCACCCCGTCCGGGCAGAGCTTCCTATGGCACAGGGCATTTTCTGCATCAAGTCGGATAGAGCCCGGAAAGAGCCGTCGACGGGGCTCGTGCCAGTCACTATGTTACCGAGTGAATTTTGCCTTTTGATCTGAAGGAAGCGGTTTGATGGACTGGAGCACTCATGCAACGCAGCTGGCAAAGCTGGTCGGTGAAGCGAATGTGCTGACTGAAAAAAATGACCAGGCTCCCTTCCTGAAAGAGTGGCGAGATCTCTACCAGGGTGTCACGCCGATGGTGGTGCGACCGGGCTCCACTGAAGACGTTTCCGCCGTGATGACCTATGCCTATGAGCACACTCTCAAGGTGGTGCCGCAAGGTGGGAACACTGGGTTGGTAGGCGCCCAAATTCCTAAGGAAACCGGCGATGAAATCGTTATTTCGCTTGGTCGGCTGAACCGCGTCCGTGCCGTCGATCCGGACGGTTTCACCATCACTGTGGAAAGTGGAGTGGTGCTGGAAACGCTGCAAAATGAGGCGACAAAAGTCGACCGTCTGTTCCCGCTTTCACTCGGCTCTCAGGGCTCTTGCCAGATCGGAGGAAACATCTCCAGCAACGCCGGAGGCACCGCTGTACTCGCCTATGGCAACACTCGGGATCTGGTTCTCGGGCTCGAAGTTGTGCTGCCGACAGGCGAGATCTGGAACGGCCTTCGAACCCTCCGCAAAGACAATACCGGATATGATTTGAAACAATTGTTTATCGGCGGAGAGGGGACCCTGGGGATTATTACGGCCGCCTCTTTGAAGCTTTTCCCCAAGCCGAAAAAACTGGAAGCGGCGTTTGTCGGATTGAGCAATCCCCATGCCGCCCTGAAGTTGTTCTCGCTTGCCAAGGCCCAGGCCGGACCGGTCCTCACCGGCTTCGAAATCATGCCCCGGATTGGCATGGAGTTCTGTGTTGCTCATCTTGAAGGCGCACGCGATCCGATGGCTGAGCCACATCCCTGGTATGTGCTGATGGAGCTTTCCAGCGGCTCGGACGCCTTTCCTGTGCGGGATCTTCTGGAAAGCACGCTGAGCGAAGCCATGGAGGCCGGCGTTGTACGTGATGCGGCAATTGCCAGTTCAATGCAGCAGGTTGACGACTTCTGGCGGTTGCGCCACGGCATGTCTGGCGTTCAGAAGAGGGAAGGCGGATCGATCAAGCACGATGTCTCTGTGCCTGTTGCCTCAATTCCGGAGTTTCTAGACACGGCCATGGCGGCTGTCTCTGCTTTCGTTCCCGGTTGCCGACCCGTGCCCTTCGGCCATCTGGGCGATGGCAATATCCATTTCAACATCAGCCAGCCGGTCGGTGCCGACAAAGACGACTTCCTCGCCAAGTGGGATGATGTGAATGCCCTCGTCCATGGCATCGTCGCCGAGTTCAACGGTTCGATCTCGGCTGAACACGGTATCGGTCGCCTGAAGAGGGAATTGCTTCATGAGGTTAAAAGCCCCGTGGAGATGGACATGATGCGACGAGTGAAATCGGCCCTTGATCCGAAAGGTCTGATGAACCCGGGACGGTTGCTTTAAAAGCAACCCCTTTAAAAGCAACACTGCCAGCATGCGCCTGCCCGCTTGACAAAACTCTCCCGAAGACGTTTTTGTCTCGGCGGGTCGTCGGTCCCAGCCGCTCGCGGAGCATAACGTGCTTCTTGGTGAAACTGATGCTTCCGGAAAGACCGGGAGCCAGAACACATCTGTCACCCGCTTTTCATGAAGCAGGCCGATGGCAATGCGAGCCCCATCCCAGATTGCCTGCGATTTTGAAAAGGCAGGTCAGATGACCCTACCCTCCGTGGATGATCTCAAATCCCAGGCAAAGCGCCTGCGATCCGCTTTGTCGGACAAGGGCGCCCTGACACATGGGCAAACCCTTGACCTTGTGGCGCGCCAATATGGCTATCGCGACTGGAACACGCTCTTTGCGGCAAAAGGCAACCAGCCTGACCTGACACTTGCCGTCGGCGACCGGGTTTGCGGCGCCTATCTTAAGCAGGACTTCGCAGGCGAAGTCCTGTCTGTCAGTCGGCTCGGTCCGAATGGTGGGCTGAAGCTCACCATCGCGTTTGATGAACCTGTCGACGTGGTGAGTTTCGATAGTTTTTCAGCCTATCGCCACCGGGTGACGGCAAATGTCGACGCAGATGGGGTGAGCCCGGCAAAAACCTCTGACGGCGCTCCTCACATGCGGATACGCAAAGCTTTCTGAGAGAATGCCATAGCCCGGACAGCACTGTCCGGGCTATGGCATTGGCCGTGATCAGACCTGTTTTTGCGCGACGACCATGTGACCGGGAACCGGTACGCCGTCCTCCAGCCGAACTGTGATCGGCTCCAGCGACAGGATGTCGAAACCTTCAGCACCGAGAACCCGACGAAGATAGCCCCCACTCTGGGCAAAGCGCTGCTTGGCTCCGACCCTGTAATCCTTGCCGTCCATCTGCTCATCTGGAAGGGTTTCAGTCGAAAAGGCGAAATAGCCTTTCGAAGAAAGACGGTCCGCAGCCCCTTTGACCATCCGCTCAATGGCGCCAAGGTAGGGAAAGACGTCGGTGGCTGCAATGAAGTCCCAGGTCGGTCGACTGTCATCTTCATCCTCAAATTCCTCGAGGAAGCTGACAGCCTCGCCAACATAGAGGTCGTCATAGACCTCCCGGTCAAAAGCCAGTTCAACGATGCGCTCCGACAGGTCGACGCCCGTCATGTGGGTCGCATGGCCATGGAAGGCGACGCTGGTCAGGCCCGTGCCACAACCCAGGTCCAGTAGCCGCTCGAAGGGCCCCAGCTCAAGGGTTCTCACCCTTTCGCGCAACAGCAGAGGGACGCAGTATCCTAGCTGATCGACCAGGATCTCATCGAATACGTCTGCATGCTGATCAAACAACGTGGCGACATAGGCTTCCGGCATCGCGTCGGGAGAAGGCGCACGTCCCAATGCGGCCAGCCGAATGGAGACACCTCCGGTGTCGCTGGGGTCTAGTTTGAGCGCTTCAAGGTATGCCGTCTCGGCGCCATCCAGGTCCCCGGACTTTTCCAGCTCAAGCCCCCGGTTATAGGCCTCGGCCAAGGCATCTTCGTCGGTGTCGCTCATGTCATTCCGATCTTGGCTGGGTGAGCGGAGCATCGCCCCGTTCTCATGTGTCTGTTGTCTGGGGGTGCCTCATATCCGAGGCAGCAGAGCCGTGCCAGTGATTTATTCAACGCTTATCGAGGGCCGCAACCCACTTTCTGGCCAGTTCATCAGAAGAGCGACATCTGCCCTCCTCCGGCCTCGCCTCCGTCGTCCTGACCGGTTGCCGCTTTCTTCCGTCGACGCACTGGAGCCGGAAGCGCCTCGTCTGGCTCGACTTCCTGCAACAGATCCGCTTCGTCATTGGCAACCGAATTGACGCGACTGGACACAGGCGTGGCAATCAGACGACCGTCTTCGGCAGGGCGCAGCAGTCTGCGGGCATCACGCGCCATGACATTGCCTGTGTCCAGCCAGGTTTCGAAATCCTCGGGGGCCAGAACCGCCGGCATGCGATCATGGATCTGACCCAGGCTGGAATTGGCTGGAGTGGTCAGCAAGGCTCCTGTGTCGATATCACCGCCATCGGGATCGCACCAGGTGTCCCAAAGGGCGGCAACAGCCATCACGCCACCGTCTGCCGGATGAATGAAAAACGGTTGCTTGCCCTGCGGCGTGCGTCGCCACTCAAAATAACCTGACATGGGAAAGAGACAGCGGTTGTGCTTCATAGCCCCCCGAAACGACGGCTTCTGGACCGCGGTTTCAGACCGCGCGTTGATCAGCAAGGTAAAGCTGGCAGGGTCTTTGACCCAGCCCGGCACAAGCCCCCATCTCAGTAAAACAAAATGCCGTTGACCATTGTGGTTCTGGCGCACGCTGGCAACGGGCTGGGTTGGCGCAATATTATATCGAGGCGGAAAATTCGGCTGCTCCTGATAGTCAAAGAGCGCGCGAACCTCCGCTGGAGACGCTGTAAGAGTGAATCGACCGCACATTTCACTTCCTTGCCATCCGATTAGGCAAATGGCAACTAACACAAGATAGCGTATGCTTTGATGAATCGCTTGGGGAATTGGTATGAAGCTTGATAGTCCTGTACTCGGCGTGGGCCCTTTGGCCGCTGACAGGCTCGAGCAAGCCAATATTAACCCGACCACGGGACTGGCCACCGATTATCTCAACCACTTCAACGAAGTCATGATGCTGCTCGAAATGCTTCCGGCAATGCCCGAGTGCGCCGAAGACGTTCTCGACTGGCACCCGATCGACTACGAAGATCATTTCGAGACCTCAGGTTTCAGCGACAAAAAGCTGGCAGTCGATGCCTACCATGCCGCGCCTGTGCGATTGCGCACCCATCTTGAGGCCTATGTGGCGGAAATCAATGCGGTTGTGCTTCTGGCTCAAGAACAGATTCGCGCAACAGAAGATCTGGCCTCATCGGCTATCATGATTGCCGATACCGCCACCTCGCAGATCAAGCCTCTGATCTCCAAGGCCAGTGGCGTGATCCACGGGCATCTGGGTGCGGATGCTCTTCAGTCCGAAGGCGAAGAAGCTCAAGCCGAGATCGATGCAATGTTCGCCTGACCGGCAGACATTCTCCCAGCTGACTTCTAGTCTATGCGCGTGTGCGCTTCGCAAGCCCGACCAGAGATGCCCATGGCCGTTTCCCGCAGCTATCCAGACATCCCGCTGATTGCCATCAGCGTCCTGTGCCGTCGTGGTCAGAAGGTGCTGATGGTTCGCCGGGGGAATGAGCCGTTCAAGGATCACTGGAGCCTGCCAGGGGGAATGATCGAAGTGGGAGAAAGCCTGGCTGAAGCCGCAGACCGCGAGCTGCAGGAGGAGACCACTATCGAGGCGCGCATGCACGAAGTCGGTGAAGTGTTTGACAGCATCCAGAAAGATGCCGACGGACGGGTCAAGTCGCACTACGTGCTCGCGGTGATGCTGGCCACTTACAAGAGTGGCGCGGCTGTGGCGGGCGATGACGCCGCAGAGGTGCGCTGGATAGCTCCGCAGGACAGTTACGCACTGCTGACCACTCCGGACACGCCTGAGAGAATTGAGCGCCTGTTGAAGCGCTTCCCGCAGGACTGACGGTCTCATGGCTCGCTGTGTTGACCCGCAGAGCTGTGAACGGCTCTCAAACCGGAGCTGTTTAGCCTTGCGATACGTGTGCTCTGCCCGCACACTCCGGCCATGCGTCACTGTTTTTTTCCTCTTTTGTTCTGCCTGACACTCGGCATTGGCCTTCTCACCTTGCCGGATGCGTCCCGTGCCCAGACGACGGAAGACACCGTGCCTTATGACGACGAGCTGATGCGGCTGGCGGAAGTCATGGGCGCTCTGCACAGCCTGCAGCCCATGTGTGGTCCAGACGAGGCGCCAACGTGGCGCGACAGGATGATCGCCCTTCTGGACGTCGAAACCGAGCCAGGTAATCGGCGGCGGCGTTACATAGAGCATTTCAATCAGGGCTACCGAGGTTTTTCCTCAACTTATCGGACCTGCACGCCAGCCGCGCGTCTCGCTATGAAACAATACGTTAGCGAAGGTCAGACCCTGATCCGCAACGTAACTGGCCGTTTCAGCCGCTAAGCCATCTCACCAAATTTACGCTGCTTACCGGTTGGTTAACCTTTTGCGTTAAATTTGTGGGTGGCCGTTAAGTTTGTGTTCACGGTTACTTATCAGCGCGGTTCGCCGTGGTAGATTGATCCTCGAAAAGATTCGGGAGGCCACTCGGAGATTCCGTTCCCGCTAACACTTTGAAACTGGTAAGGAAACGCATGATCAACGATGATTTAAATGATGCGGCAATGGAAGCTGAATTCGCCGAGGATGAGGATATCCGGCGGGCCGCTTTGAGCTTCATTTCCGACGCTTGGGCCGAGGCGATTGCCAATGGCGTCGATGCGGATGCTGTCGCTCATGCGGCGATGTTCACCGCCCTTGCCGACCTTGTCGCGACCTATGGCGAAGATGCCGTTTCGAAGCTGGCCGAAGGTCTGCCCGAGCGTATTCAACGCGGAGATTACACAGTCAACCGGGTCCTGCAGTAACGCGCCACAGATCTCTTGAGAGCAGGCCGCCAACACGACCTGACGGTTTCAAGGCTGCGCGTTCGGAAATCCCCGGGCCTTTAAGTGTGCCGACGGCCTGCAAGCTTCAAAGCACCCATCGGACCAGAAGGTCCACATAGAGGCCAACAGCAAACACCACCAACAATGCACCGGCAATGTGATTGGCCCGTTCCAGCCATGTATCGTCAATCCGCCCGGTCATGTGGCTCACCAGCCAGCAAATTGCACACCACCACAGCATCGCACCGCAGGTAACACCTGCGACCATGGACAGGGCTCCCAGATGATCCCCTGCAACCGGTCGCCATGTGCCCAGCCCGCCCAAAATGGCAACGAACCCGAGGATCACGCCTGGGTTTGTCACGGTCAGCAAGAATGCTGCAACCATATCGGTCAGCGCGGACGCTCCACCCTCACCCGGTTCCATATGCGGATGCGAGAAGTAGACCCTCAGACCGAATCCCAGGAGCAGTAGCCCGCCAAGAGCCTTGATCAGATCTTCCTGACCGGTCACGAATGTGGTGACTGCGGAAACGCTGAACACAGCCAGAGCGGCATATATCGTATCAGCGACCACAGCACCGAATGCCACGGTCACGCCCTTGCCGAAGCCCTGTTGAGCCGCGTGCTTGATCGCCATGATGTTGACTGGGCCAACCGGAGCACTCGTCACAAGGCCAACGCCTATTCCGATCAACAGATACTCAAGTGTAATCACGCCAAATCACCAGGCCGCCAAAGATCAAGCTGCGTCGATAGCGGCCCCAGCAGTTCTGCGCAAGGGCCGCCGTCAAAGCAAAAGCGCTGTTTCACCGGCACAGTCATACCGGCCTGAGACTGATAAGGGGTGGCCGCGAGCCGAGGAATATGCTTAGGAAGGCGACAGTGCTCTTCCCGTTTCCAGAGGCCAGAAACATGATCACCAGCGCCCCATCTATCTGTTTCCGGCGCTTCGTGCCGTGTGTCCTGCAATGGCTGGCCGCTACGGTTTGCATCTGCGGGATCAGCACGACTGCCCTTTCTGCTCCGGTGAAGACCGACACTATCCTTTTGAGCCCTCCACTGGCAGACAATGCTGGCACGGGCAAGGTACCTGCTGACCTGGGAGCCATGAACGCCGACAGTCCGGCCCCCGATGCCAACAGGGAAGACGAGGAACAGCCCGTCGCAGAGACACAAGTCGCGACGCCGGAGGTGCTCTACGATGTGGACCAACTGCCCAAGCCCGTTGCGCGCATGCGTGCGCAGTTGCGCGAAGCCGCCCTCTCCGGCGACATGGAGCGGCTGCGGATGGTGCTGGAAGGCAACGAGCTGATGCCGACATTGTCGCTGACCAAGATCGATGATCCGATCCAGTTTCTGCGCGACAGCTCGGGCGATGGAGACGGCCTCGAGATTCTGGCGATCCTGGCAGACACGCTGGATGCGGGCTTTGTGCATGTGGATCAGGGAACAGCCCAGGAGATGTTCGTCTGGCCCTATTTTGCCCGTTACCCGTTGCATCAATTGTCGCCGGAACAGAAAGTCGAGCTTTACCGGCTGGTCACGGCTGGCGACTTTGCCGAAATGGAATCCTATGGGGTCTGGTTGTTCTACCGGATCGGCATCGGACCAGACGGCACCATGCATTATTTCGTGGCCGGCGAATGAAGCCCTGAAGCGCCTGCCTGCAGCTCTGCATAAACGGCGTAGCCGCGGTAAAGGCTGCTGAAGCTTTCGGAATACCCATTTGTGCCCGCAACATCACTCAGGATCGACCGAAGCTCGGCGCGCGGCTCAACGTGAAATGCCTTGAGCCAGGCAAACAGTCCATGGCGAAACATGCGCGGCAGACCATCCTGCTGGCCGAAGTCGACCACCGACATTCGCCCATCGGCCTTCAGGACGCTTGACCCGACCACCAGTGCTTGTTGCCAAACGGGGATCATCGACAGGGTGTAGGAAAAGAAAACCCTGTCGAACCCTTCTTCGGCAAGATGGCGCTGACCGAATCCCAAGATGACGTGCGGGTCCGATGCATCGCCCAGGTTCAAAGCAATCCGGTCCGACAGTCCGGCCTTGGCGACATTGGCCCTGGCGGTTTCCAGCATCTGACTGGAAATATCGAAGCCATAGAACTGCGCATCCGGATAGCGCTTGGCCGCGGCGATCAGATTGCGACCTGTGCCACAACCGACCTCCAGAACCTGCGCTCCAACCGGCGGTGCCAGTCTGTCGATCAGGACATCCCGCCCAAGAAGATAATATTTCCGCGTCAGATCGTAGATGTGGCGCTGATTGCGGTAGACGCCATCCATAACCCGCGCGGTGTCCGCTGCTGCGCTCATGTCTGCAATCCTTCGTCAACCATTGAAGACATACAGGTGGAACCCACCATAGATCGACGAGCGATCCGCATTGCCGAGGCGCAAGCTCTCTTCCGCCTCATAGGTCCAGCGGTTCAAAATCTCGTCCTCCACGCGGCCCGGAAGCAAGGTCGGCTCGGCTGCGGTGCGGAACACCACCCGTGCGCCGGTCCTGGCAGTGCGGGTTATTTCTGCCCACAGCGTATTGAGCTGAGCGTCCGTCATCCAGTCCTGAGCGTCCAGCAGAACATAAGCATCGAGACTGCCATCTTCACACGACTGCAAGTGCTCGGCGAAATTGCGGTTGATCACCTGAACCCGATCGGCACGATCGCGGATCGTCTCATAATGTTCGCGCTTCAGATAAGGTGGCAGAGGACCAGCCGGACCGGAGCTTTCACCGAAACTCTCGCCAACAGGAGCGTATCCACGAGTGAAGGCTTGCCAGGCGAAATAGTTGTCCTGAAGCGAAAAGTTACAAGCCAGTTTTTCCAACCGTTGACGCAAGACGGCAGACATATCGCCCTCTGCACTGGCCGAGACCAGCGCATCATATTGTGCCGGTGGAATACCCAGGCCGTAGAGCGACATCTTCTTGGAGGTCGCCCAGCGCACCATGCGCTTGTCGAACAATGGCGCCAGGGCCGTGTCGAAGAAACTGCGCTGATCCGCAAGCGACGTCGATTTGGTAATGTTGCGTGGATCAATGCCGTAGAGACGGGCAACGAGATGTCCTGCGCCGATACAATATCCCAGCAGGCCATGATGGTAGAGATCACGGGAGAACAACGAGATCCGACGCCGCCCCCAGCCCACGAGATCCCGGCCTTCCCAATAGGCACGGCTCTCAGCATCCAGCTCATCGCGCAGAAAGCGGTTGTAAGCCGCAATATTGGCCTTCTCGTCGGCTTCACCGAAGAACCTGTAGAACGCGTCGTAATTGGGCAGGCGCTTGGCGGCCAGCAACTTCAACCGACCCAGCGCAACGTGGGCACGATTGAGATCGACTGCGGTGATCTGTTCCGGATCCGCTGTCAGGTAGGACATGACGTTGCAGCCGCCTGAGGCGATGGCAACCATCCGCGACTTCGACCCCAGCTGCAGGGCTTGCATGTCCACATCCGGGTCCTCCCAGATCTGTGGGTAGACAAGCCCCTTGAAGGCAAAGGTGAAGAGACGTTCCAACATGCCGTCGCCGCTTGCCGCACTGGAGCGGTGGACGGCTGACTTGAGGCGCGACTTAGAGGCTTCCAGGGAACTTGGTGTCATTGATCTCTCCCGCAGACCATACAGATGGGCTGCATAGTCGATTACGGGAGTCGCGCGACAGTTTGGTGACGCATGGTCAACACGTAGCCGCGCAAACAGATAAGCCCCCGAAACCGGGGGCTTAACCAATTCAATCAGACTGCCAACCTAGCGAGTGACGACAACAAAGTCGGTTCCAAGACCGGTGTTCCGGGCAAAAGACCGGTCGGTGACGATCAGCGAGCTGCCCGGCGTCAACATGCGGGCCAGATCCCGGGAGACCGTATCATCAATGTCGAGACGGCTCAGAACTTCGTCGGCCGAGGCAAGGGTTTCGCCTTCTGCCGGAACTGTCATCCACTCCACCGAACGGTCGCCTTCCTGGAACCCCAGGGCGGTGAACACATGGGTGCCGATGGCCTTTTCCGGATCCCGTAAGGTGACTTCCGCTTCGTAGAGGTCCTTGAATTTGCGGCGAATGCGCAACATGGCATTCTTCGGCTTTTCAAAACCCGCAGCAGCATAGACCGACTTCACAAGGCTATCTGTGATCTGTCCGGTGACGGGAAGGTCGGCGCCCTCTTGATAGAGGCTGATGGCAGCACGTGTACGCTTGCCGGCAACACCGTCAACATAGCCCGCGTTGAAGCCCATCTGATTGAGCAGACGCTGCAGGGTCTGGGTCTTGTTCTCCGGCTTTAGCGGCGTGACGATCATGCGCAAGGGAAGATCGAAATCCGGGTTCGGCGTGGCGCCCGCAGACAACTCTGTATCCGCCCCTTCCGGCAGCAGCGTTCCACGCAGGGCTGGATCTGCCGCAATGGTCGCCGCCGACAGGCTTGCGACTTCCCGCGTCAATCCGCCTGGCTGCGGCAGGATCGGATGATGGATCACCCGTGGTGCCACCTGATCCTGGGTCACCACAACATGCATGCCCCGCTGGGTCAGGCCGAACAGGTCCATGGCAAAGGCCTTGGGCATGCGGATACAGCCGTGGGACGCCGGATAGCCCGGCAACCGTCCCTGATGCAGAGCAATGCCCGACCAGGTGAGCCGCTGCATGTAAGGCATTGGCGCATTATTGTAGATATTGGAGAAGTGCCGACGCCGCTTTTCCAGGATTGAGAAAACACCGGTTGGCGTCCGGTGGCCATTCTGTCCCGAAGAGATCGGCGAAGAGCTTAACAGCTCGGTTCCGCGGTAGACGTCGATTTTCTGCGCTTTCAGCGAGACCATCATCTGCAGCGGAGCAAGCTCCGCCTCGCGGGTTGCCTTTTCGGCAGACGGCAAGGACGCCGTTTTCGTACCTGCCGCTTCGGCAGGCACCGACGCAACCGCCAGGCAGACAATAGCAAACAAACCGGCACCGGCGCGGAGAAGGCCATGGCCTGATCGCGAAGGTTTCATCTCATGGTCCGTCAGAGGCACCACTGCTTGTGAGGCGATTTCAGCCTCAAATCGTTTATTAAAAATCTGCATGGGCGAGCCCCTTGTACGCAAAACCCCAGATAGCTCGAAAAAGGATTAAACCCCTCGTGTGTATTTTAGGTTTAGAGATAAGGTTACCAATCTCTCAACTTTACCTATAGGCACTCTAGCCGAGGTTTGACCTCAAGACTGTTGCATAGATCACACATTAAGACTTCATTAACGTCTCAAGCTGGGCGTCACGTCGCGTAGGCTCAGATGCCTGCTGCCAGGCTTTCCAGCGTGCCGGCGACAGACCTTGCGTCGCCATCGCTGTCGCGCACCAACTGATCAAAGTGATCGGTCATTGCCCGAACCTGGCGATTTTCGCGAAAAATCAGATATTGCGAGCCGATATAGACAACGGCGAGCAGCGGGCCGAAGATTGTCACCGGAGCTGAGAAGACCACCTTCGGGTCGTAAAGATAAAGCCGAAGCGAGGGATAGAGCTCCTGGCAGTGGCCCGCCATATGCAGCAGTTGCTCCTTGCGTACTTCAGCGCTCATGCCGCGCCAATAGCCCTCGCCGCGTGCCAGGCTCTCCACATATTCCCAGGAACAACAGATCTCATAATCTGAGCCAGGACGTCGCAACCATTCGGCACGCGCCCGCATGGAGGAAATCGCCTGATCCGGCGTCTTGTCGCGAAATGATCCATACTCGAACTCGAACACCGCATCGGTCTTGAGAATGTCGGGCAAGGTGGTCGGGACGTGACGGATCTTGTAACCGGAGGCCTCACGGTGCCAGGCATCGATTTTGGTGTCGGCAAAGGTTCGTTCCGCCTCAGTGATGCGGAAAGACGATGCCAGCAAGTCGGCAGCTGTCTCGCTCCGCTCGGTCAAACCGAGCAGCCAGTCGGAGCTGACGCTGAGCGCCTCCGCGCAGGCAGCCGCCAGATGCGCATTTGGAAGCCGCGCCTCGCCGTCAGACAGAAGCTGGGCAACAGTTGACCGATCAACCCCGCAGATCCGGGCCATGGAGCTGCGGCTCATATCACGGCGGGACATGGCCTCAGCCAGGCGGGTACGAAAAATCTCGGCGCGGTCTCTTTTATCCATGTGGATGATTTAATCACCCTTGGTGTTTTTTATCAACAACCATTACTTTTAACTGCGCAAACACATAATTCCCGCGGCAAGCAGCTTCATCCTATAGAGGGGTAGGTTTTTCATAGCTTAGGAGGTTCTGATTGTGGAGACGACGCGCCGCACATTCGCAAAGTCCGTCACGTGGCAAATCATGGGCATTCTTACCATGACGGGCCTGAGCTATCCGCACACCGGATCTCTGCTGTCTGCACTGTCCCTTTCGCTCACCGCATCCCTGACCGGCTTCTGCTTTTTCTTCGTTCACGAAAAACTCTGGAACAAAGTGCACTGGGGCAAGAGCGGATAAAAAAGAGGAGAGCTTTTGTGCCCTCCCCTCACTGTTCTTCTAGACGCCGAATGTCACATAGCCATTTGCATCGGTGGGCCAGGACGGATTCCAGGCAATTTCCCAGGCATGACCGTCCGGGTCGGCGACATATCCCCGGAAGCCGCCATGCGGGGGCGCATCTGCCGCCCGCAAAAGGCTCCCTCCAGCACTGATCAGTTTGTCCATCACAGGCACGACGCCCCCCTTTTCCGGCACATTATGCGCTAGGGCATAGGCGCCATCCGGTTGGAATGCCGGGCGCTTCATATCCTGTGCAAAGGAAGGCTTGAGAAACGTGCCCAGGACAAACCCGTTCATTTGATAGAAGGCAATTTCTTCATTCTCAAACACTGACGCCCAGCCAAAGCCTCCCTGATAAAAGCGTTTTGCACGGACAAGATCGCTCACGCCCAGTGTGATTGCCGACATTAGTTGTTGCATACCCAGACCTCTCATGTTCACCGACGCGACATTGCACCGATGCTGAAGGCCATGGGGCACAATGCCATGAGTCTTCTTCGCAACGAGGTGCTGAAGAAAAATGTCACAGCCAGGGACCAGGACCCGCGCGTGCGGGGGCCGGGCTAACCGCACCGGCCTCTCCTTTTTAGACGGTGCTGATCCTGCCGTATCGCATGGCAGCACACAAGGTGTACTGCTCCGATGTCCCCGAAAGTTCAGGCCTTGTGTCAGCTGCGCGGCAGGCCGTCCTGGAACAGCACCGCCTCACCCTGTGATGGCGTTGTCAACTCACCGTCCCACATGACCTGCTGGCCGCGCACGAATGTGCCGACCGGCCAGCCGGTGACTTCCTTGCCATCGTAAGGGCTCCAGCCACATTTGGAGGCGATCCATTGGTTACGGATGGTTTCCTTGCGCTTCATGTCGACGATGGTGAAATCCGCATCGTAGCCCACCGCGACACGTCCCTTGCGGGCCGTCTGGAACAGCCGCGCAGGACCGGCAGAGGTCATGTCAACAAAGCGCGCTAGCGACAACCGGCCTGCATTGATATGGTCGAGCATGATCGGAACCAGCGTCTGAACCCCGGTCATGCCGGAGGGCGAAGCCGGATAAGGCTTCTGCTTTTCTTCCAGCAGGTGCGGCGCATGATCCGACCCGAAGATATCCAGAATGCCCTGGCTCAGGCCCCACCACAGCCGCTCGGAGTGACGCGGCGCGCGCACTGGCGGATTCATCTGCACCAGAGTTCCCAACCGCTCATAGGCTTCGTCGGTCAGGGTCAGATGATGCGGTGTTACTTCGATCGAGGCCACGTCCTTGAAGTCGATCAGAAAATCCACTTCTTCTGCGGTCGAGAGATGCAGAATGTGGATCTTCGCTCCGACCTCACGTGCAATCGACACCAGGCGCTGTGTGCATTGGAGAGCTGCAATTTCATCGCGCCAGATCGGGTGCGAGCGCGGGTCGTTCTCGATCCGCTCGCCCTGACGTTCGCGCAGACGGAATTCGTCTTCGGAATGGAATGCGGCGCGCCGACGGGTCGCCGAGAGAATTTCGCGCACTCCCTTGTCATCTTCCACCAGCAAGTCGCCCGTGGAAGAGCCCATGAAGACCTTGATCCCGGCAGCACCTGGAAGGCGCTCCAACTCGGGAATGTCCTTGACGTTGTCCCGGGTGCCACCGACCCAGAAGGCAAAATCACTGTGCATGCGGTGGTGACCGCGCGACACCTTGTCGGCAAGGGTTTCCGGCGTTGTCGTCAGAGGATTGGTGTTGGGCATTTCAAAAACGGTGGTGACACCGCCCATGACAGCCGCGCGCGATCCGCTTTCCAGATCTTCTTTGTGGTCGAGCCCCGGCTCGCGAAAATGAACCTGTGTGTCCATCACACCGGGGAGAATGTGAAGGCCAGTGCAATCGACAACTTCGCCAGCCTGGCCGGCATCGAAAGAGCCGATGCCCGCAATGCGGCCATCGCGGATGCCGACATCGCGCAGCCCTTCCCCATCCTGATTGACCAAGGTTCCGTTCTTGAGGATGACGTCGAAGGTCTGTAGCACCGGTTGCACTCCGTTCCGCTGGTAAAGTCTGCTGTTCAGGCGCTTATAGCCTTGCTGCCAAACGAGAGCCAGCCTTGCCAACCGCCCGCAAGGCCTTTTCCGACCCTTGCCATGCAGGCAAGAGCCGCTTATCTGGCAGATAACACCCTCGCGCCAACGTCAGGTCCCGACCATGTCCGCTTCTGCCTTTTGCCTTCTTCCCTCTCGTGCGCTGCTTCGTGCCGGCGGCGAGGCAGCGCATGCCTTTTTGCAGAACCTCGTGACTTGTGATCTGGAAAAGGTCGATGAAACAGGCGCAGGTTTTGGCGCACTTCTGACGCCTCAGGGCAAGATCTTCTTCGACTTCCTTATTCTTCGTCACGAGACAGCCTATTTGATCGATGCCCCTGCGGAGATTGCTGCCGACCTGCTGAAGCGACTGACGTTTTATCGTCTGCGGGCGAAGGTCGAGCTTGAGGCCCTGGAGAACTGGAGCGTCGCGGTCAGTTTCGGCGGAGAGCCTCTGGCGCCGGACGCGCTTCTCAACGTTACCGATCCGCGCTTGACCGACCTCGGTCAACGGCATTACGGACCATCGGATATGCTTCCATCTGCCTTGCAGACAACAGGCGCTACAGCGGCAGACGCTTCCGCCTATCAGGCACACCGCATTAGCCTCGGCGTGCCTGAAAGCATGACCGACTATGCCTATTCCGACATATTTCCGCATGACGCCGACATGGATCAACTGCAAGGCGTGTCCTTCACCAAAGGCTGTTATGTTGGCCAGGAAGTCGTTTCCCGCATGCAACATCGCGGGACCGCACGCAAACGGATGATCCGTATCACCGGCGCAAGCGAGCTTCCAGAAACCGGATCACCTATCCTTGCAGATGGAAAATCTGTGGGTGAACTCAGGTCTTCGGCCGGCTCCGAGGGCATCGCGCTGGTGCGTCTTGACAAGGCGCAAGCGGCGCGCAGCAAGGGCCAAGCCTTCACGTGCCAAGAGGCAACGGTTGAGCTTGTGCTCCCCAGCTGGGCAAAATTCGACTGGCCGGACGGACCCGAAAGCGCTTAAAACGCTCAAGCTCTTTCACGGGCTTCGACGTCTCTCCAGTTGCCGAGGTGATATGCCTGCCGACCTTACCGACCAGCCGCGTGCGTGGCAGCGCATGCTCTCCGGCCGACGCCTTAACCTGCTGGATCCCTCGCCGCTCGATGTCGAAATTTCAGACATTGCGCATGGACTGGCCCGAGTTGCACGCTGGAATGGCCAGACTTCGGGCGATCATGCATTTTCCGTCGCCGAGCATTCTCTGGTGGTGGAAGAGCTGGCCCGCCAGCTGAAGCCGGACCTGCCACCAAAATGGCAAATGGCTGTCCTGCTGCACGATGCCCCTGAGTATGTCATCGGCGACATGATTTCACCGTTCAAAGCGGTGATCGGCGGCGCCTACAAGACGGTGGAAGCCCGGTTGCAGGCAGCGATCCACCTGAGATTCTCGCTGCCGGCGGAAATTCCGCTGACGATCAAAAAGCTTGCCAAGCGTGCCGACATCATCTGCGCCTATTACGAGGCCATCGAGCTGGCCGGCTTCGCACCGGAAGAAGCCAACAAGATCTTTGGCAAACCGAGGCCCTTCGGACCGAATGCGACCGTACCAACCCGGCTAGGACTGGCGCCCCTTCCGGCCTCTGAAGCGCAAGCCAAATTTCTGAGCCGGTTTGAAGAAATCGACGCATTGCAGCAACCGGGGAAAACCCCTCGCCTTGTCAGTTAAGACCGGGTGACGGCACCGGTCCAGGCAGGTTAAGATTTGGTTAAACACCCAAATCACCCGCACTCAGGCCTCGCCCCATCCCATGATCTACGTCTGCTCTCTTTCCAAATTGCCGGACACGGCACAACGGGTCCAGGCCCGGCATATCATCACCCTGATCAATGCCGACATGGCTGTGCCGACCCCGACCGGTGTTGCTCCTGAAAACCACCTGATTCTGGGCTTCAATGACATCGTCAACCCGGTAGACGGCTTGTTGCCGCCTGGCGAAGCGCATGTCGCACAGCTGGTGGAGTTCATTGCGGATTGGCCACGCGATGAGCCGCTTATCATTCACTGCTGGGCTGGCATCAGCCGCTCGACCGCTGGGGCCTATATTGCGGCTTGTGTGCTCAACCCCGACACCGACGAAGCCCTGATTGCACAGACCCTGCGCCAGCAAGCCCCCTCTGCGACCCCCAACGGACGGTTGGTCGCCATTGCTGACAAGTTGCTGGGACGCAACGGCAGAATGATCGACGCCGTACGTCGAATTGGTCGTGGAGAAGATGCCTTTGAGGGCACACCCTTCCAGATGCCGCTGAGCTATGCTGGCAATGAGGAGGCCTCCGCCTCCTGATGAACAAATCGGCCACCACCCTCGAAATCGGTCTGAACGCCGTGATTGTCGCAGTCGCCGACAAGGTCCCGGCGATTGTCCAGGTCGGCGACCCTTCCAGCCGTCAGCCGGACAGCCTGCCGTTCGGGCCTTTCGATCCCCTGCATCACCGCACCTTCGAGATTGGCCTGCGGGCGTGGGTGGAAAACCAGACAGCCTTGCGTCTGGGCTATGTCGAGCAGCTCTACACCTTCGGCGACCGGGGGCGCCACCGTCAGCGGGAAGACGAAGATCCGCATGTCGTGTCCGTTGGCTATCTGGCGCTCACACGGCAATCGGACGATTCACAGAACGTCCTGTCCCGACATCACTCCTCCTGGCGATCCTGGTACGAGTATTTCCCCTGGGAAGACTGGCGTAAAGGACGCCCGGAGATCCTCGATCAAACCCTTCTTCCGGCCTTGCAAGCCTGGGCCGATGAAGAGCCGGCTGAAGACACTCCACCCCGCGCACTGACCCGTGAAGAACGGCTGAAGCTGGCCTTCGGTGCCGACGAAACACGGTGGGATGAGGAAAGAGCCCTGGAGCGCTACGAACTTCTTTACGAGGCCGGTCTGATGGAGGAAGCCCTGCGGGACGGGCGCCCGGCGGCACTGGCGCGCCAAAGCCTGCCACGACTTGGCCGCGCCATGCGCCACGACCATCGCCGCATTCTCGCTACGGCCATCTCGCGGCTGCGTGCCAAGCTGAAGTATCGTCCGGTCATCTTCGAGCTGATGCCCTGGACCTTCACACTGACCGATCTGCAGGCGTCGGTGGAGGCAATTTCAGGCAGGCACCTGCACAAACAGAATTTCCGCAGACTGGTGGAGACTGCTAACCTGGTCGAGCCGACCGGGGCAACTTCAACGGCAACCGGCGGACGTCCGGCAGCGCTCTTCCGGTTCCGACGAGAGCTCTTGAAGGAACGCCCTGGGCTCGGACTGAGGGTCGGAGGGCGTTGAACTGCCGGAAAATATCCGCCCGGCCTTAACCATAACAGCTCACTCCACATGTAAGTAACGCAGGGAAATACGCCAATATTCCGCGCATTAACTCTCTCTCAAGGTTAAGTTGTCACTCTCAACCTCAATGTTCTCGTCCTGAGACGTGCCAGCGGTGTTTGTCCGGTGTTGTTCCGGATCCGTGAATTGAGTTGGAGTTGGCTGCGTAATGTCTGGCCCGCGTACCCCTGCGTCTACAAGACGGTCCCCATCAAAAATCCGACGGATTGACGGCAGCTTGCGCCTCGCGCGGCGCCTCAAGCGCATTGGTCTGGTCGCGCCACTGGCGTTCCTGACCCTGACCGGCGCCATAGGGCCCCAGGATATCGTCAGCCTGCTGGCCGCCCAGAAGACTGAAACTCCGCGCTGGATGATGACGCTGGAACCGGCTCATTTTACCACCAGCTTTTCCCCTTCCCTTGCCTTGGCCAGTGCCAAGACACCGGTGGACAACAACGGTCCGGTGATGACGTTGACTTCCAACGCAAAGGGCGCCGACCGCCAGCCGATCTACGGACTGAAGGATGTTCTGAAGGAAAGCCGCCCGCAAGTGGTTCCCGACATCATCGACGTGAACAGGTCGGTCAAGGCAGACCGCTTGATCACCATGGCTCCTGACCGTCAGATGGTCGACATGGCATCAGGTGCCGTCTTTGCGATGGGCAGCATTCTCGATGAGGACACCTCCGGCGACCTGCCGAAGGTGGCTTTCGTCAAGGCTCGCCCCTATTCCCCGCTGCAGCCTTTGGAGCCTGGTCGCATGGTCGGGGAGCTGACAGAGCCGCATCCGGTTGATGTTCAACGCGTAATGATGGCCCGCAACGCTGCCGCCGCAAGCTTTTCCCTTGTGTCCGCCTATGCCCCTGACACCCTGGCGCATACCCAAGGCCCGTTCGATGCGCTCTTTGGTGCTGCTAAATACGAACAGGAACTGCCGCCGCCCGAAGACCCGGAAAATCCGCATTGGTGGGCTCAGAAACCTCTTCCGGCCTCTGCTTATTCAGCGAAGGAACAGAAGTGCCTGGCAGAAGCCATCTACTTTGAGGCCCGTGGTGAAGTCGAAGAAGGCCAGGTCGCCGTTGCTCAGGTGGTGTTGAACCGGGTGAAGAACCCGTCCTACCCCAACTCCATCTGCGGTGTCGTCTACCAGAACAAGCAGAAGCGTAACCGCTGCCAGTTCTCCTTTGCCTGCGACGGCATTCGCGACCGGATTTCACAGCCAGCCTCGTGGAAGCTGGCCAAGCGGCTTGCCGAAGAAGTCACCGGCGGAAAGCAATATCTGAAAATGGTCGATGCTTCGACACACTACCACGCGACCTACGTGAAGCCACGTTGGGCAAAGTCCATGGCTCGCCGTGGTCAGGTTGGTCAGCATATCTTCTACAAGACCTATGCGGGCGGCTGGAACTGAGTTTCAAACGCATCATTGTCTCGCGAGGGCAAGTGTCATAGGCGTATTCTTCGATAGCAATCAGCCGGGCGGGCCAGTCCCCGCGCCGGCTTTTTTGCATCTTCAGCAGATTTGTCCTGTCGCCGGCGCAGTTTGCGTTGACAGCTCATGCGAAAAATCGCCATTTGGCCCAAGGTACGACCCATTCCGGGGTGCCAGATCGACTCATTTCAGAGGATCCTTGATGACATACCTTCGTGCAGTGCTGACACTCTTCGCACTACTTTCTGCCTCCCCTGCTTTCGCCCATCTCGACCCAGCCGCTCATGGCTCCTTTGCCGCTGGATTGAGCCATCCGATTTTCGGGTTGGATCATGTCCTTGCCATGCTTTCTGTCGGCCTCTGGGCCGCATTGATTGGCGGGAGAGCCATCTGGTTTCTGCCAACGGGCTTCGTTCTTGGCATGGTTTCTGGCTACTTGCTGTCCCTCGTCGGCGTTGCACTGCCTGCCGTCGAGCCGATCATTCTGTTCTCCGTTGTCGTTTTGGGGGCAGTCGTTGCCCTGGCTCTGCGCCTTCCCGTCTTTGCCGGAGCGGCGGTTTGCGCCGCCTTTGGGTTGTTTCATGGCCACGCCCATGGAGGAGAGATCGGAACGGCAGGTCAGCTCGCGTTTGCCTTTGGCTTTCTGGTGGCGACCGCCGTACTGCATGCTTGCGGCGTTCTGTTTGGTTATGGTGCGAAGATCGGCCTCGGCCCGACAACGCAAAAAGGCGAACGTGCGATCCGTTTCCTTGGCGTGGCGACCACCCTTGGCGGGCTTTATCTGGCGACCGCCGGATAGCACTCAGAAAAGGCGCCTCCGGGCGCCTCAGACTGCTGACAAACCCGTCGATTTCCGGCGGGTTTGTTTTTTGAATTTTTGTTTTGTGGCGATTGTCCGCGTTTATGGGTTTGTTTTTTGCGGGCTTGCCTGTGTCACGCGGGGGCTTGTTCGTGGGCTTTGGTGAGGGCCATAGCGATCTTCTTGATGTTTTGGGCGGCGGCAG